>NZ_CM142679.1:0-3873679 GCF_054889255.1 Acinetobacter sp. X9
ATGCTTTGGACAGACTGCTTAACTCGCTTGCGACAAGAGCTCTCTGATAACGTCTTTGCGATGTGGATTCGCCCATTAGTTGCTGAAGAAGTAGAAGGGACACTGCGTCTTTATGCACCTAATCCTTATTGGACGCGTTACATTCAAGAGAACCATCTAGAATTAATTTCTATATTGGCCGAACAGTTATCAGAAGGGCGAGTACGTCAGGTTGAGATTTTAGTTGATTCTCGTCCTGGTAGTATTTTGTCATCAGGTGAGCAGCCAGCAACTACAACTGCTGCTTTGCAAACTGCGCCCCAACAAAGTATTAAAGTAAAAAAAGAACCAGATTCTATTTCCAGTTCACCTACTACTAATAGTGTAGTGAACCCAAAAACACCGAAAAAGAAACTATTAAATCCCCAATTTACTTTTTCTTTATTTGTTGAAGGCCGTTCGAACCAGATGGCTGCTGAAACATGTAGAAAGGTATTAACACAATTAGGTGCTTCACAGCATAACCCTTTATTCTTATATGGTCCGACAGGATTGGGTAAGACTCACTTGATGCAGGCAGTTGGTAATGCTTTATTGCAAGCCAAGCCTAATGCACGGGTGATGTATATGACCTCTGAGAGCTTTGTTCAGGATTTTGTAAGTTCTTTGCAAAAAGGCAAAGTTGAAGAATTTAAGAAAAATTGCCGTTCTTTAGATTTATTGTTGGTCGATGATATTCATCTTTTAGCCGGTAAAGAAGCCAGCTTGGTTGAATTCTTCTATACATTCAATGCTTTACTTGATGAATCTAAACAGATTATTTTAACTTCAGATCGTTATCCAAAAGAATTGACCGAGTTGGATCCACGTTTGGTTTCACGCTTTTCTTGGGGACTTTCTGTAGGCGTTGAACCGCCAGATATTGAAACTCGTATCGAAATTCTATTGAAAAAAGCCGAAAATAGCGGCGTTGATTTACCTCGAAACTGTGCATTATTTATTGCACAACAAGTAGTTGCTAACGTACGTGAACTTGAAGGTGCACTCAATAAAGTCGTCGCAATTTCTCGTTTTAAAGGTGCACCAATTGATCTTGATGTTGTCCGCGAATCTTTAAAAGATGTGTTGGCAATCCGTGCACGTACAATTAGTGTAGAAAATATCCAACGTGTGGTTAGTGAATATTTCCGTATTCCTTTAAAAGAATTGGTAGGACCAAAGCGGACTCGAATCTATGCGCGACCACGTCAGTTAGCAATGGGACTTGCTCGTGAGTTGACTGGTGATAGTTTTCCCGAAATTGGAATGGCTTTTGGTGGACGTGACCATAGTACCGTAATGCACGCCTGTGAAAAAGTTGTGAGTCTACGAGAAGAAGATCCGATTTTTGACGAAGACTATAAAAATTTACTGCGTCTACTCCAGAGTTAATGAAATGATAAGACGTTGTTGCAAAGTCTACGTAAGTGCAGCATAGTACACAGCTAAAAAATGAAATATTTGCTCCAAGTTGCTAGAGGAATGAATCGTGCGTTTGAAAATCGCTAAAGAAAGCTTACTCAATGTTTTATCGCATGTTGTTGGGGCGGTAGAACGTCGTCATACATTGAATATTCTTTCAAACGTCAAAATTCAGGCTAATGCTCAGGCACTCACCATTACCGGTTCTGATTTAGAAGTCGAGCTGGTTGCCAGTACTGTTTTAACAGAAGGGGCATGCATTGAAGCAGGTGAAACAACTGTTCCTGCTCGTAAGTTGATGGAAATTTGTAAATCATTGCCTACAGCTGCATTGATTGACTTACAAATTACAGAAGATCAAAGATGTATTTTAAAATCTGGTAATAGCCGTTTTGTATTAGGTACTTTACCGGCAGAAGATTATCCATTATTGACCACTGAAAATAGTCAAGGTACACAAGTACAGGTCACTCAACGTGAGTTAAAGCGTTTATTTGAAAAAACGGCTTTTGCTATGGCCGTACAAGATGTACGTTTCTATTTAACGGGTACTTTATTAGAAATTGATGAAAATCAATTACGTGCAGTAACAACAGATGGTCACCGTTTAGCACTTTGTGAAATTACTGCTTCTTCTACATCATCTCAATTGGTCCAAGCAATTGTGCCTCGTAAAGCTGTTGGTGAATTACAGCGTTTACTTAGCATTGAAGATGAACAATTAACGTTGCTGATTGGTCGTGAATTGTTAAATGTCACAATTAATACGCCAAGCCGTGACAAAGAGCAGGGCGATATCACTGTTCGCTTTACTACAAAGTTGATTGATGGAAAATTCCCTGATTATCGTCGTGTAATTCCACGTGGTGGCGATAAACATGTGTTAATTAGCCATGATGTGTTCAAACAATCATTACAACGTGTCGCAATTTTGAGTAATGAGAAATTACGTGGTGTTTTCTTGAATTTTAATCAAGATTCTTTACAGCTACGTGCAAATAACCCTGAACAAGACGAAGCGATTGAAGATTTAGCGATTCAGTATCAAAACATACCGCTTGAAATGTCATTTAATGCACAATATTTGCTGGATGTTTTAGGTGTGCTTGATGGTGATGATGTAAATATGAGCATGACTGAGGCAAATCAATCTGTATTGGTTCAAGATCCGGCACATCCTGATCAAACCTATGTCGTTATGCCGATGCGTGTATAATCTGGCTATCTAATATGCATCTTACGCGTTTAAATATTGAACGTGTGCGTAATTTAAAAACGGTTGCACTCCAAGGGTTGCAACCGTTTAATGTATTTTATGGCGCTAACGGTTCAGGAAAAACTTCAATACTGGAAGCAATCCATTTGCTTGCAACAGGGCGGTCGTTCCGCACCCACATACCTAAAAATTATATTCAATACTCTGCTGAAGATGCGATTGTTTTTGCGCAATCTGCAACTGAAAAAATTGGCATGCAAAAGTTGGCCTCTGGTGAGCAGTTGATGAAGGTCAATGGCGATACAGTGGCTACACAAGGACAACTCGCTAAACTGCTTCCTTTGCAGCATATTGATCCACAAAGTACAGATATTATTGACCATGGGGCGAAACCTCGGCGCCAGCTTTTAGATTGGCTGATGTTCCACGTGGAACCTGAGTTTTATTTTGCTTGGCAATATTATTCTCGTGCATTAAAGCAGCGTAATACTTTACTTAAAACCAGACGGAATATTTCTCTAGCGGATTTAGAGCCGTGGAATAAAATGTTGAGTGATTATGGTGAAATTTTACACTCTCAGCGTTTAAGTATTGTGGAACAATGGAATGTCTTTTTTCAAAATGATTTAAGTCAATTGCTACCTGATCTAGAGATTGAACTGGAATATAGTCCCGGTTTTCATACAGAGCAGGGACTCATGCAAGACTTGCTGAATCAACACCAAAAAGACATCGAACGACGCTATACCGAATATGGCCCACATCGTGCAGATTTGCGCTTAAAAACCCCGTTTGGACATGCTGATGTAGTTTTATCAAGAGGTCAGAAAAAACTCTTGATTATTGCCTTAAAACTGTCACAAATTGCAATGTTACATGCGAGTAATAAGGAAACTGTGGTATTATTAGATGATCTGACAGCAGAATTAGACTTAACCGCACAACAACGTTTAATTGAACGATTAAGCCAACTTGGTAGCCAGGTTTTTATGACAACTTTAGATCATGCATCGGTAAAAAAACACTTACATGATCTGTCTATTTCATATCAATTATTCAATGTTGAATCCGGTCAAGTTAGTCTTGCTTCACCATAATTTTTTGATGTTACCCATCTTTGAATAAACCTATATTTGCTAGGGAGAAACCATGAGTTCAGAGTCTCAATCAGCCTCTCAAACAGAACAAACCAATGAAAAGGCTTATGATTCCTCTAGTATTAAAGTATTACGTGGATTAGATGCAGTTCGTAAACGTCCGGGTATGTATATTGGGGATACAGACGACGGTACCGGTTTACACCATATGGTATTCGAGGTTGTCGATAACGCAATCGATGAAGCTTTAGCTGGGCATTGTGACGAAATTATTGTCACGATTCACGAAGATGAATCGGTAAGTGTTTCTGATAATGGCCGTGGTATTCCAACCGATATCCACCCTGAAGAAGGGGTATCTGCAGCGGAAGTAATTCTTACGATCTTGCACGCAGGCGGTAAGTTTGACGATAACAGCTATAAAGTTTCAGGCGGTTTGCACGGCGTAGGCGTTTCAGTTGTAAATGCGCTTTCAAGTAAATTGCATTTAATTATTAATCGCGCTGGCCAAGTGCATGAACAAGAGTATCACCACGGTGATCCGCAATATCCATTACGTGTGATTGGTGAAACGGATAGCAGTGGTACAACTGTACGTTTTTGGCCAAGTGAGCTAACTTTTAGTCAAACCATTTTTAACGTTGAAATTTTAGCGCGTCGTTTACGAGAGCTTTCATTTTTAAACGCGGGTGTGCGTATTGTTTTACGTGATGAACGTATTAACCTTGAGCATGTATATGACTACGAAGGTGGTTTATCTGAGTTTGTAAAATACATTAACGAAGGTAAAACTCATCTAAACGAGATTTTCCATTTCACTGCTGATACAGAAAACGGTATTGGTGTAGAAGTTGCATTGCAGTGGAATGAAAGTTATCAAGAAAACGTGCGTTGTTTTACCAACAATATTCCTCAAAAGGATGGTGGTACTCATTTAGCAGGTTTCCGTGCGGCTTTAACACGTGGTCTTAACCAATATCTTGAAAACGAAAACATTCTCAAGAAAGAAAAAGTCAATGTGACAGGTGATGATGCCCGTGAAGGTTTAACGGCGATTATTTCGGTAAAAGTACCTGATCCGAAATTCTCTTCTCAAACTAAAGAAAAACTGGTATCGAGTGAAGTAAAACCAGCGGTTGAGCAAGCAATGAACAAAGAGTTCTCTGCTTACTTACTTGAAAACCCGCAAGCTGCAAAATCAATTGCCGGTAAAATTATTGATGCTGCGCGTGCACGTGATGCTGCACGTAAGGCACGTGAAATGACGCGTCGTAAGAGTGCACTTGATATTGCTGGTTTACCGGGTAAATTGGCAGATTGTCAGGAAAAAGACCCAGCACTTTCTGAATTATATCTAGTCGAGGGTGACTCTGCTGGTGGTAGTGCTAAGCAAGGCCGTAATCGTAAAATGCAGGCTATTTTACCGTTGAAAGGTAAAATCCTGAACGTTGAACGTGCACGCTTTGACAAAATGATTTCTAGTCAGGAAGTCGGTACTTTAATCACTGCACTTGGCTGTGGTATTGGCCGTGAAGAATATAACCCTGATAAGCTTCGCTATCATAAAATCATTATCATGACCGATGCCGACGTCGATGGTTCGCACATCCGTACCTTGTTGTTAACGTTCTTCTTCCGTCAAATGCCAGAATTGGTTGAGCGTGGGCATATTTATATTGCTCAGCCACCTTTGTATAAATTGAAGAAAGGTAAGCAAGAACAATACATCAAAGATAATGATGCGTTGGAAACTTATCTCATCTCAAATGCAATTGATGAGCTATCTCTACATACCAATGCTGAAGCACCTGCAATTACTGGTGAAGCACTGGCGAAAGTGATTCAAGACTATCAAGTTTCACAAAAGAGCTTACAGCGCTTAACTTTACGTTATCCAGCTAGCTTACTGGATGCTTTACTTGAAGTAGAAGCATTCAAGAGTGATCAAAACCATGATGAAGCTTATGTACAACAATGGGCAGATCAGGTACGCGATATCATTACCAGATTACAGCCAAGTTTACGTCCAGAAATCTCTTTAGAGGCATTTGAGCGTGAAAATGCTCAAGGTGAAAAATCTGCACATTACTGGCCACGTATTACGGTGTATGTACATAACCTGCCACATGCGTACTTGCTTGATGCAGCTTTATTGAATTCGGCTGAATATGCACGTTTGTTGAAAAACTCGAAGAGTTGGTTCACTTTACTTGAAGATGGTGCTTTTTTACAAAAAGGCGACCGCCGTATTCAAGTGGCTAACTTCCATCAAGTTTGGCAACATATTTTACAAGATTCACGCCGCGGTATGATGATCCAACGCTATAAAGGTCTTGGAGAGATGAATGCTGAACAGCTGTGGGAAACAACAATGGACCCTGAAAACCGTAATATGTTGCAGGTGACAATTGATGATGCGATTGAAGCAGATCGTATGTTCTCTTGCTTAATGGGTGATGATGTTGAACCACGTCGTGCATTCATTGAAGAGAATGCTTTAAATGCGGATATTGATGCTTAATTCATAACATGATTCTAAATCAGTCTAGGGAGAGAATGATGAGTCAGAAATTATTAGCTAGTCTTTTAATTTCATGTGCGGTTTTAGGAAGTTCTGCTGTTTCGGCAGCAGACCTAGAAACGAATATGAAAACTTTAGCTAAGAGTACTAAAGCATTTGCCGAAGCGAAAGATACTGATAACGCGAAACAACAGCTTGTTGTAATGCGTGAAGCAGCAGTTTCTTCTAAGCAATATTTGCCGCATAAACTCGAAGGTTTGCCATCAGAAAATGTAAAGGTAAAAGAGTACCAAGCTGGTTTAGATCAGCTTGTTGCCGAAATTGATAAAGTAACTGTTTTAGTTGAGCAAGGACAATTAGATCAAGCCAAGACCGAAGCAATTAATTTAGTCAAAATACGAAATGAAAATCATAAAAAATTTAGATAATTGATTTTTTATGGTAAAGGGCTAATCATTATTAGCCCTTTTTTGTATCCAAAAAAAGCATTTTGTTTAACAAGTAAACTATTCGAAGTTATATTCTCTATGCGGTACTTTCTAATAACAATAGGAAATATAATTATGAAAAAGATTTATAAACTTATATTGGGTAGCATTGTTTTTGTCACTAGTGTGTTTCAATTGCATGCTGCGATAGCCCCCACCTTTTATGGAAAATTAGTATTTCATCGTTATAGTGATTATGAGGCATGGGACAGTAAGCTTTATCTTTATAACTTCACAACACAGCAGACCACATTACTCGGTGCAAATTGGAAAATTGATCATATGATGAATGGTCATTTTTCTCCAGATGGAAAATGGTTGACGTTCATGGGAGTTAACTCTGGGGAGCATTATGGTGATGCATGGGATGTATATGTATGGAAGGTCGGAAGCACTGAGTTACCCATTAACCTAACCCAAGGAAATAATAAGCGCGATGAAGATCCTAAATTCATAGATAACCAGCGTATTATTTTTAAACAAAATGGCGATCTAAAAATCATTAAAATGACGGATCGGACGATGACTTCTGTGACTCAAAATGGTTGGGATATAGAAGAATCGATGCCTTATCCGATGGTGAATACCACCCAAATTTTGTATGCGAAAGGTGCTGGAAATAATTCTAGAATTTTTAGTATTGATCAGTCGGGTGCTTATGATACACAGCTGACCAATATTGCTTCATATTATCCAGTATGGTGGCAAGGAAGTCGGTTCTTATATGTGCGCTGGTATAGCCCAACAAATCCTCATGACCAGATCTATATTTATGATATGGCTAATAAACAAACTACACGTTTGCCATTTAACAACACCAATTATGATACTTCCGACCCAGCTCCTTTAGATCAGCGTTACATGGTAGTGTCTCTTGCAGGACAAACAGGAAGTCGAGGCGGATACGATTTATATATTGCTGACAGTCTATCAAGCAATGTTTGGCCTTTACCGATCAATACCAATTTAAATGAATTAGGGGCTTTTTATACGCCTTATTAACAAATAAAAAAGCCGATTAAGAAATCGGCTTTTTTATTTTAGAAAATGGATTAATCAAAAGAAGCTTCCATTTCTTCTAACTCCATCATAAGTTCCAAAAGCTGCTCTTCGTGTTGCTCAAGTTTAGCTTTCAGCTCTGTCTGCTCATTCATAAGTTTGAGTAGATCATCCTTACGTGCAGCATCATATAAAGATGTGTCTGCTAAGGATTCTTCAATTTTGGCGAGCTGCGGTTGTAGCTTTTCAATTTGTGATTCAACCTTTTCAATATTTTTACGAATAGGTCGAGTCTGTTCACGACGGCGAGCTGCTTCTTTACGCTGTGCTTCTTTATCAACTTTAGCAGGCGCTGGAGCGGCAGAGGACGAATTATTCTGTGCGACGGCAGTCTGAGCATTGATTTGCTGCTGACGTGCTTCACGTAGCCATTTAGCATAGTCCTGTAAATCACCCTCGAACTCAGTACATTTACCGCCGTGTACTAAAAGAAGCTCATCACATACACTTGCAATAAGTTGACGTTCGTGGGAAACCAGAACAACGGCACCTTCAAAATCTTGTAATGCCATGCTCAGTGCATGACGCATATCAAGATCTAAATGGTTCGTCGGTTCATCGAGAATTAAAACATTTGGACGCTGCCATACAATCAGTGCTAGGGCTAAACGAGCGCGTTCTCCACCAGAAAAGCTTTCACATGGCGTATCCATGCGTTCACCACTAAAGCCAAAACTACCTAAGAAAGAACGTAGAGTGGCTTCACTAATTTGTTTATCTGCTATACGAGCAAGCTGTAGCATTGGGCTAGCATGACCATCTAAAGCATCCATCTGGTGCTGTGCAAAGTAACCAATATTAAGCAGCTCGGAAGCTTTACGTTCACCTGCCAAGAGTGGTAAATCACCAACCAAGCTCTTAATCAATGTTGACTTACCTGCGCCGTTCATCCCAAGCAAACCAATACGTGAGTTCGGTGTAATTTGTAATCTAATTTTTTCGGCTATTTGCTTATCACCATAACCAATACTGGCATTATCTAAAGTCAGCAACGGTGAACTCATTTTAGTCGGTTCACGGAAACTAAATGTAAACGGCGTATCTACATGGGCTGGTGCAAGCTGCTGCATGCGCTCAAGTTGTTTAATACGACTTTGTGCTTGACGAGCTTTAGTTGCTTTTGCCTTAAAACGGTCAATAAACTTTTGTAAGTGAGCACGTGTTTCTTGCTGCTTTTCAAAAGCTTGTTGTTGCTGGGCAAGACGTTCACTACGTGTGGTTTCAAATGTAGAGTAGTTTCCGGTGTAAAGCGTGAGTTCTTGATTTTCAATGTGAAGAATATGATCTGTAATCGCATCTAAAAAGTCGCGGTCATGCGAAATTAGAATGAGTGTACCTTCATAGGCTTTAAGCCAATCTTCTAACCACAGAATTGCATCCAAATCTAAGTGGTTTGTTGGCTCATCCAGTAAGAGTAGATCAGAACGACTCATGAGGGTACGCGCCAAATTTAAGCGCATACGCCATCCACCCGAGAAGCTCTCAACGTTCAAACGTAATTGATTTTCTAGAAAACCAAGGCCTGCCATGAGCTGCGCAGCTTTAGAGGGCGCTGAATAACCATGGATTTCATCAAAACGGCCATGCAATTTAGCCAATTCAAAATCAGTCAGTTGATCTGGTTGAGCAAGCTTATTTTGTATATCCCAAAACTCTTCATCACCTGAAAGAACAAAATCAATTGCAGGCATATCTAGGGCTTTTACTTCTTGCGCCATATGCGCCACGGTCCAGCCTGTCGGACGAGTAAGTGAACCTTCATCTGCACCTAAACTTCCAAGTAATGCAGCAAATAAGGTCGATTTACCTGCGCCATTTACACCAGTTAGACCAATCTTCCAACCTGGGTGTAATTGCATAGACGCTTTTTGAAATAGAACACGTCCACCGCGGCGTAAAGAAACTTGGTCAAATTGAATCATCTTATTGTATCGAGGTGAGTTAGGGATGCTGTATTTTAAAGAGAACTGCCGATGAAAACAAAACTTTCCGGATTTTAGTGAGCAGCTGTTAATAATTACATATATCCAGACATTCTAAATTTCGCTATTCATCCGAAATTTTCAAAATATTGAACAAGATAGAATACTTTTAAAAAAATATGGCTAAAATAAAAACAGTTTGAAATTTGGTTGATTAATGAGCTACTAATAAAACTAGACTAAGGAAAGTCAAATGAAAAAAAGATTGGGGATAATTGGTGCAGTATTTTGCTGTGCTGTGGGGACAGTACATGCTGGGCAAAGTGTCTGTGTGTTTGATTTGTTAGGAAAGTCAGGTGAATCCTATAAAATGATGGAAGAGTGGGCGCTTGCAGCGAAAGAATGGCAAGCAGATATCACTTTAATTCCATTTCAAGATGAAGGCTTAGTTGACCGTAGACTGCGTGAAGGAAAATGTGACGCCGCTTATATGACCTCCATGCGGGCGCGAAATTATAATAAATTTGCAGGTTCAATTGATGCGATTGGAGGGGTAACCAGTAATGCAATCGCCCAAAAAGCTATTAGTTATGTTTTGGATAAGCGTAATAAACATCGCATGGTGACTACACAAACTGGAACCAATTACGAGGTCGTTGGTATTGTTCAGATTGGATTGGCTTATTTATTTGTAAGAGATAAAAACCTCAACTCAATTGAAAAAGTACGTGGGACTAAGTTTGCTATTTTGCAATATGACGCAGCACAAAAAATTATGGTGGAAAGCGTTGGCGCTCAGCCCATTCCTTCAGAAATTACCGATTTTGTGAAAAAGTTTAATAGTGGCCAAGTCGATGCAATTGCGGCACCAGCCTATGCTTATAAACCTTTAGAGATTGGTAAAGGGGTCGGCGTGAAAGGGGCAATGTTTACTTTCCCCGTAGTTAACGTTACGGGTGATTTAATTGCCCGAAGTGATAAGTTCCCCACAGATTTCGGTATAAAGTCACGTGCTTGGTTTATACAAAAATTACCTCAGAATTTTGCCATGATAAAGCGGCTAGAAATGGGTGTACCCTCAAAAATTAAAATTAATTTTTCAGCAGAAGACAAAACTAAATATCAAAAAATTTTACGTGAAGGTCGCCTCAGCTTAACAAAACAAGGTGTATACGATGCAACAATGATGAGTGTGCTAAAGCGTGCCCGCTGTACAGTTGAACGGACAAATTTTGAATGTACGCTTAATGGAGAGTAGTTTATTTTTTAAACACAAAAACGCTACATATATTTCAAAGCTGAATATGGGTATGAAAATTGTGAATATAAAAAGTAACTTACGGAAACTTAGTGATTTTTACTGCTAATAAATAAATTAAATCGAACAAACAATGGTTCAATGAGATAAAAATATTTGAGTAAAAGCTCTATTTTTTTCTAAAAAACATGATTAATATCTGTGTTTGAAAGGAAACTTCAAACAAAAAATCTGTTCCGTGGAAGGATGAAGAAAATGAAAAAAATCGTACTTGCTATGGCTGCCGCTTCTGTTGTTGGTTTTTCTGCTTCAGCGCAAGCAGCGAGTACCGTATGTGTATTCGACCTCTTAGGAAAAGCAGGCGACTCATATAAAATGATGGAAGAATGGGCTCTTGCTGCAAAAGGCTGGGGTACTGAAATTAACTTAGTTCCTCGTCAGGACGAGGCTGTTGCTGATAATGATTTTAAAGCGGGTAAGTGTGATGCTGTGGCAATGACAGCAATGCGTGCACGCCAATATAACAAATTCGCAGGATCTATCGACTCACTTGGTGGTGTTCCAAATAACCAAATCGCTCAACGTGCAATTACCTATGTATTAGATGCGCGTAATGCAGCAAAAATGACCACAAATATGGGTGGTAAAAAATACGAAGTTGCTGGTATTTCTCCACTAGGTTCAGCATTCATTTTCGTACGTGACAAAAATATCAACTCTGTTGAAAAAGCTGCGGGTAAAAAATTCGCTGTACTTGGCTATGACGATGCACAAAAAATTATGGTGCAACGTGTAGGTGCTCAAGCAGTTCTTTCTGATATCTCAAACTTTGCTGCTAAATTTAACAATGGTCAGGTAGATATGGTAGGTGCGCCTGCTTATGCTTACAAACCATTAGAATTAAATAAAGGTTTAGGCGCAAACGGTGTAATGTGGAACTTCCCTGTATTACACGTTACAGCAGATCTAGTATTACGTTCTGATAAATTCCCAGCTGGTTTTGGTCAAAAATCTCGTGACTGGTTTGTTAAACAGTTACCGAAGAGCTTTGCAATGATCAACCGTTTAGAAGCGCAAATTCCTGGCAAATACAAAATGAACTTAAGTGCAGAAGATAAACTTAAGTATCAAAAAATGTTGCGTGATGGCCGTATGGACTTAACTAAACGTGGTGTTTACGATGCTGGAATGATGTCTGTACTCAAAAAAGCACGTTGTTCTGTAGACAAGGCTAACTTTGAATGTTCAATGCCTGGTGAATAATCCTAATTTCATTCAGAAAGCCTAGACTGAGTTCTAGGCTTTTTGTTTTATATACGCTGTCAGTTATGCCATTGTGGTTAGTTAGAAAGACGTTAAGCTAAATTTAGATAAAAACTTCATAAGGAAACATGAAGGTATAAAAATGGATCAAGGACTTGAGTGATTAAAATAATTGCTAATAGGTAGGTTAATCGCTATCTATTTTTCATGGAAATAAAATCATAAAAGCAAATTCGGTCTATAAAAATATTCCAACATGATTTTTATATGAAGACTATCCGATTCACTCCTTATCGGTGTGAAATTTCTTGGTATCGAAAAACAAAAACTCCACAAGGAAAGGAAAAAGAATATGCAATTTTCCAAAAAGCTATTACTTGCGCTGGGATTTACAACAGTTTCTTTTGCAGCCGAGGCTAAACAAACAGTATGTGTTTTTGACTTCGTTGGTAAAAATGGCGATGTCTATGCGCTGATGAGGGATTATCAGCTTGCCGCTAAAAACTGGGGAGCTGATATCGAGCTTAAAGTAAACCAGAATGAAGCCGTGATTGCTGAAGATTTTAAAGCGGGTAAATGTGATGGTATTAGCGTGTCAGGAATGCGCGGGCGTCAATTCAACTCATTTACTGGTTCATTAGATGCAATTGGTGCGATTCCAGATCTCAAACTTGCTGTTAAAGTCATGCAAGGCTTAGCGAGCCAAACTTTTAGTAAATATATGGTTAATGGACGCTATGAGGTCGTCGGTATTATTCCCGTTGGTGATGCTTACCTTTTAGTAAATGACCGTAGCATCAATACAGTAGCGAAAGCAGCCGGTAAAAAAATCGCTGTGCTTGACTATGATGAAGCACAAAAAATTATGGTTCAGCAGGTCGGGGCACAGGCTGTTAGTGCTGATGTAACAAATTTTGGTGCGAAATTTAATAATCATCAAGTTGATATTATTGGTGCGCCAGCAGCAGCATTTAAGCCTTTAGAACTACAAAAAGGTTTAGGAACAAAAGGTGCTATCGTGAATTATCCGATCTTACAGGTCACAGGAAATATTATTATCCGTCCTGATAACTTCCCAGCTGGTTTTGGCCAGAAATCTAGGGAATGGGTTTCGGGTCAGCTACCACGTGCTTTTACCATCTTGGGTAAGATGAAAGCGGATATTCCACAAAAATACTGGATGGATGTCCCAGCAGCCGATAAGCCAGGCTACCAAAAGCTTATGCGGGAGTCTCGAATTAACCTTACACAACGTGGTGTATACGATAAACGTATGATGAAACTCCTTTGGCAATTCCGTTGTAAGCAAGATGCTAAAAACTTCGAATGTGGCTTACAGGATGAGAATTACAAATAATCTTGATAAAAATACTCAAGATTCGCTTTAAACTTCGAAGACAGACCCTATATTGATTATGCTATACTCAATATAGGGTCTTTTTTATTTTGAAAGGCACAGCAAAATCCGAGGAACAATCATCATGAATGCCCAAGCTCTAGTTTTGACAGATAATGCTGCCAATAAGGTACGCCAACTCCGTGATAGTGAAGGGAATGACGATCTCATGTTACGTGTATATGTAACAGGAGGCGGGTGTTCAGGGTTTTCGTATGGCTTCAATTTTGCTGAAAGCGTAAATGAAGATGATGCAGAATTCGTAAATGGCGATGTAAAAATGCTGGTTGACTCACTTAGCTATCAATACCTCATTGGTTCAGTAGTTGACTACGTAGAGGGCCTAGAGGGTTCACGTTTTATCGTACAAAACCCGAATGCAACAACAACATGTGGTTGTGGTTCTTCATTCTCGATTTAAAAGAATTTTAAAATTTAAAAAACCTCTCTATTTTGAGAGGTTTTTTTATTGATCAGATCATTATCTTTTACAGACAGATTCTAAAAAATATTGTACGAGCTCAGGCGCATCCTGATATGGAATCCAATGCGACGCATCCATAAAAACTGCTTTATAACTATTTTTAAAATAATGTGAGTTTAGCTCGGCACTTTTTTCTGTAACGGCAATATCATGTTTACCCCAAATAAAAAGAGTTGGAACATCTATGGCTTTAAACGGATTTTGAGGTTTGTCCCAAAAAAAGCCACGATACCAATTCAACGCCGTAGTTAATCTATTTTCTTTTATAAACTCAGTCTCGAATATAGCAATTTGCTGTTCAGTCATGCCTGATGACTTTAGAAACTTACGACCCAATTTAGGTATCTTTTTAAATAAAAGTTCGGGCAGAATGGGTAGCTGAAAAATTGCAAAATAATAAGATTTAAAAAGTTGTCTGCTGCTTAAACAAGCTTTTAAAAAAGCAGCTTGATGGGGCACAGAAACTAAAGTGAGATGCTGAATATATTGTGGATACTTCATAGCAATGCCCGAAGCGATTGCCGAGCCCCAGTCATGCCCAATTAAATAAACTGGCTGGCCAAGCTGCTCAATGAAACTTGCCACATCTTCTACAAGTTCACTCAATGAATATTGAAATCGGCTTTGAGGCCTAGCATTTAAACTATAACCACGTTGATGAATTGCAAGTGTTCTAAATTGATGCTGATGCAATAATTCAGAGGTTTGCTCCCAACTATGAGCAGTTTCTGGAAAACCATGCAATAAAACAACGAGTGGACCATCTATAGGGCCTGAATCAATTACATCGAATGTCCAAACCCCACGTGTGTATTGATGAATACGTTTGGTCAGATCCATGAAAACATGCCTTAAATCATTTTTGTTGGCATTTATCATGAGTTCTTATGCTCATTTACATAACAGCATTTCGGGTCAGTAAATGTGCTATGAGGTCGAATCTGACCAATCAAATCGATAAATAGCTTTATACCGCCGTGATCGTACCTAGAATTCTGAAATCCGAAGCACCTGTTACTGCTGGCAAATTACCACTTAAACCATCTACAAAGCGCATTGCTAACCATGCAAATGCTGTAGCCTCGACCCAAGTAGGGGAAAGTCCTAACACATCGGTAGGTTGAACAGACCAATTATGTTTACGTAAACGCCAACGTAATTGTTCTAACAAATAAGAGTTATAAGCACCACCACCACAGACATATACTTCACCTGTTTCCATCTCAGAACGATAAATTGCTTTTTGAATGGCACGCACAGTAAGTTTTAATAGGGTTGCTTGAATGTTTTCAGGGGTATCTTCTAACTCATCGTAAGTTAAATCATTTCGCCAATCGATTAACTGATCATCTAACCAATCAATATTAAAGTCTTCACGTCCTGTGCTCTTAGGTGGTTCTTTAGAAAAATACTCGTGGGCATGGAGACGGTCGAGTAAAGAGCGAATAGGGTGACCATAGGCAGCCCAATCACCATTTTCATCATATGGATGACCTGTATGGCGATGACACCACGCATCCATCAAAATATTTGCAGGTCCTGTATCAAAACCAAATACGCCGTCACTGTTATTGGCAGGCAGCATACTCACATTAGCAATACCACCCAAATTCAAAATTACACGATGAATACTTGGATGTTGAAATAATGCTTGATGGAAAGCCGGAACCAATGGCGCGCCTTGACCACCTGCTGCCATATCTCTACGACGGAAATCTGAAACAACCGGAATCTGAGTAATTTCAGTAATAATGTTTGGATCACCAATTTGTAGCGTAAAGCCATGTTCTGGACGATGACGAATAGTTTGTCCATGCGAACCAATTGCTTTTATTTGGCTACGGTCTAATTGGTGCTTTTCAATGAGAGTATTAATCCCATGACCAATCATTTGAGCTAGAGCAACATCAGCTTTACCCATGCGGTCAATTTCATTGTCATCAGGTAAAGTTAATGCCATAAGCTCATCACGTAACTCGGGTTCGAATGGAACTGTAAGAGTGGCATGAAGCTGTAGTGGCTCAAATGAAGCCGCAACAATATCCACACCATCCATACTAGTGCCAGTCATTACGCCGATATAGATTGCGCTCATATGCAACTTCCCCTGCAAGACGCTGAAAAAATGTTAGTATATCGCACAAATTGAATAACTGATGTGTTTAGGTTTTGTGATGTCAAATTTCTTGCCCGCCGAAGAACAGCTTGCCCTCATCCAACGAGGCACGCACGAAATTATTTCAGAAGAAGATTTACTGAAAAAGCTTAAAGAGAATCGCCCTCTTAAAATTAAAGCTGGTTTTGACCCTACAGCACCAGATTTACATTTAGGACATACGGTTCTTATTAATAAACTAAAAACTTTCCAAGACTTGGGCCATGAGGTTACCTTCTTAATTGGTGACTATACAGCGATGATCGGTGACCCAACTGGTAAAAGCGCAACTCGTCCGCCGTTGTCACGTGAACAAGTAGAAGCCAACGCTAAAACTTATCAAGAACAAGTTTTCAAGATATTAGATCCGAATAAAACAAAAGTACGTTTTAACTCAGAATGGTTTAATCAAAAGTCTGCTGCTGACCTTATTCAATTAGCAAGTCAGCAAACCGTATCACGTATGTTAGAGCGTGATGACTTTACTAAGCGTTATAGCAACCATCAGCCAATTGCAATTCATGAGTTTTTATATCCTTTAGTTCAAGGTTATGACTCAATTGCGCTTGAAGCTGACGTTGAGTTAGGTGGTACAGACCAGACCTTTAACTTACTTATGGGTCGTACTTTACAAAGCCGTTATGGCCAAGAATCTCAAGTATGTATCACTGTGCCGATTCTAGAAGGTCTAGATGGCGTAAATAAAATGTCTAAATCTTTAGGTAACTATATTGGTGTATTTGATACACCAGGGGCAATGTACCAAAAAGTTTTATCAATGCCAGACTCTTTAATTGAACGCTATTTCGATTTATTAAGCTTCAAATCTCTTGATGAGATCAAAGCTTTATTAGATGAAATTGCTGCTGGTCGTAATCCGCAAGAAGTAAAACGCATCCTTGCACTTGAGTTAGTTGAACGCTTCCATGATGCAGAAGCTGCTGCTAATGCCCATAAGAGTGCTGGTAACCGTATTACAGAAGGTGAAGTACCTAAAGACACACCAGAAGTGACTATTTCACTTGGGGAGTTTGGAGGAGAAATCTTTATTGCTACGATTTTACGTGTAGCGGGGCTAAACCCAAATGCAGCTGCGGCAAAAGATGCGGTTGCTCGTGGTGCGGTAAAAGTTGACTGGAATGCTGTTGATGCAAGCTTCTCTGTAAAAGAAAAAGGAAGCTTTATTATTCAATCAGGTAAAAAAGCAATTGCACGTGTAATTTTCACTGACTAATAAAAAAGTTATAGATTAAAAAAGCAGGAGTAATCCTGCTTTTTTTATTTCTGGATCACAAAACCAATTAAGCGTTCCACGTGGAACCATCTAAACATAATTAATAATAAATGAAGTAAGTTAAAAGTAAGAAGAAATATAGCTGGGAATAGAGTGTTTACTCTATTATTTCTTTGGAATCTTTGGAATCTTTGGAATCTTTGGAATCTTTGGAATCTTTGGAATCTTTGGAATCTTTGGAATCTTTGGAATCTTTGGAATCTTTGGAATCTTTGGAATCTTTGGAATCTTTGGAATCTTTGGAATCTTTGGAATCTTTGGAATCTTTGGAATCTTTGGAATCTTTGGAATCTTTGGAATCTTTGGAATTAAGGGACTATATATGTCTATAAACTTTATTAAAGACATAGAAAATTAAAAATGTCCCAAATTCTTAAATATAAAAACTAATAAAAGGTAGTGAAAATGCCTAAAAAAAAGCCATATATATCACTTTTTTCGCAAAATAGTAGAAAAAAACGGCACTCAAGTGAAAAAGGCTGAAATACCCCTTGCAAAGGGAATTTAATGGTCTATAATGCACATCCATCGGCGGTGATGCAGATAGAAACTTGTTGAAAAACAGTTACTTGGAATTGAGTTGGTTGCTTTAAGTGATGAATTTGATGGTAAGTTGGTTTGAGAGATAAGTTTTAAAAATATCGAAATTACCTGTTGACTTTTAAGAGATTAAGAGTAATATAGCCGACCTAGCTTGCTGGTGACGAACCAGGAAGAAGATCATTAAGAGAATTGAAGAACAACTTGTGTGGATTTTTACTGATTGATTAATCGAAATAATTTTCATTGATTGATTGGTTTAAATTACTCGAAGTTTATTTGAGCGAAATTTAAGTCAGTAATTGATGAGCCAGAATTGGTACCTTGTCTTTAAATAAGGTACAAAATGATTTTAACTGAAGAGTTTGATCATGGCTCAGATTGAACGCTGGCGGCAGGCTTAACACATGCAAGTCGAGCGGAGAGAGGTAGCTTGCTACTGATCTTAGCGGCGGACGGGTGAGTAATGCTTAGGAATCTGCCTATTAGTGGGGGACAACATTTCGAAAGGAATGCTAATACCGCATACGTCCTACGGGAGAAAGCAGGGGATCTTCGGACCTTGCGCTAATAGATGAGCCTAAGTCGGATTAGCTAGTTGGTGGGGTAAAGGCCTACCAAGGCGACGATCTGTAGCGGGTCTGAGAGGATGATCCGCCACACTGGGACTGAGACACGGCCCAGACTCCTACGGGAGGCAGCAGTGGGGAATATTGGACAATGGGCGCAAGCCTGATCCAGCCATGCCGCGTGTGTGAAGAAGGCCTTATGGTTGTAAAGCACTTTAAGCGAGGAGGAGGCTACTTTAGTTAATACCTAGAGATAGTGGACGTTACTCGCAGAATAAGCACCGGCTAACTCTGTGCCAGCAGCCGCGGTAATACAGAGGGTGCAAGCGTTAATCGGATTTACTGGGCGTAAAGCGCGCGTAGGCGGCTAATTAAGTCAAATGTGAAATCCCCGAGCTTAACTTGGGAATTGCATTCGATACTGGTTAGCTAGAGTGTGGGAGAGGATGGTAGAATTCCAGGTGTAGCGGTGAAATGCGTAGAGATCTGGAGGAATACCGATGGCGAAGGCAGCCATCTGGCCTAACACTGACGCTGAGGTGCGAAAGCATGGGGAGCAAACAGGATTAGATACCCTGGTAGTCCATGCCGTAAACGATGTCTACTAGCCGTTGGGGCCTTTGAGGCTTTAGTGGCGCAGCTAACGCGATAAGTAGACCGCCTGGGGAGTACGGTCGCAAGACTAAAACTCAAATGAATTGACGGGGGCCCGCACAAGCGGTGGAGCATGTGGTTTAATTCGATGCAACGCGAAGAACCTTACCTGGCCTTGACATAGTAAGAACTTTCCAGAGATGGATTGGTGCCTTCGGGAACTTACATACAGGTGCTGCATGGCTGTCGTCAGCTCGTGTCGTGAGATGTTGGGTTAAGTCCCGCAACGAGCGCAACCCTTTTCCTTATTTGCCAGCGAGTAATGTCGGGAACTTTAAGGATACTGCCAGTGACAAACTGGAGGAAGGCGGGGACGACGTCAAGTCATCATGGCCCTTACGGCCAGGGCTACACACGTGCTACAATGGTCGGTACAAAGGGTTGCTACCTAGCGATAGGATGCTAATCTCAAAAAGCCGATCGTAGTCCGGATTGGAGTCTGCAACTCGACTCCATGAAGTCGGAATCGCTAGTAATCGCGGATCAGAATGCCGCGGTGAATACGTTCCCGGGCCTTGTACACACCGCCCGTCACACCATGGGAGTTTGTTGCACCAGAAGTAGCTAGCCTAACTGCAAAGAGGGCGGTTACCACGGTGTGGCCGATGACTGGGGTGAAGTCGTAACAAGGTAGCCGTAGGGGAACCTGCGGCTGGATCACCTCCTTAACGAAAGATTGACGATTGGTAAGAATCCACAACAAGTTGTTCTTCATAGATGTATCTGAGGGTCTGTAGCTCAGTTGGTTAGAGCACACGCTTGATAAGCGTGGGGTCACAAGTTCAAGTCTTGTCAGACCCACCATGACTTTGACTGGTTGAAGTTATAGATAAAAGATACATGACTGATGATGTAAGCTGGGGACTTAGCTTAGTTGGTAGAGCGCCTGCTTTGCACGCAGGAGGTCAGGAGTTCGACTCTCCTAGTCTCCACCAGAACTTAAGAGAAGTTCGGATTACAGAAATTAGTAAATAGAGATTTAGATCTTGGTTTATTAACTTCTGTGATTTAAGTATCACGGTATTAAGCATGACCTGACGAAGGCGTGTTTATTCATTAACAGATTGGCAAAATTGAGTCTGAAATAAATTGTTCACTCAAGAGTTTGGATTAAGCAATTAATCTAAATGAATTGAGAACTAGCAAATTAACTGAATCAAGCGTTTTGGTATGTGAATTTAGATTGAAGCTGTACAGTGTTTAAGTACACAGACAACAGATAGTAGCGATGAAGAATCGCACGGACAACACTCACTTGTAGGTGTTGACGACTGTTTGGGGTTGTATAGTCAAGTAATTAAGTGCATGTGGTGGATGCCTTGGCAGTCAGAGGCGATGAAAGACGTGATAGCCTGCGAAAAGCTCCGGGGAGGCGGCAAATATCCTTTGATCCGGAGATTTCTGAATGGGGGAACCCACCTACTTTAAGGTAGGTATTGCAACATGAATACATAGTGTTGCAAGGCGAACGAGGGGAAGTGAAACATCTCAGTACCCTTAGGAAAAGAAATCAATTGAGATTCCCTCAGTAGCGGCGAGCGAACGGGGATCAGCCCATTAAGTTATGTGTGTTTTAGTGGAACGCTCTGGGAAGTGCGAACGTAGAGGGTGATATTCCCGTACACGAAAGGGCACACATAATGATGACGAGTAGGGCGAGGCACGTGAAACCTTGTCTGAATATGGGGGGACCATCCTCCAAGGCTAAATACTCCTGACTGACCGATAGTGAACCAGTACCGTGAGGGAAAGGCGAAAAGAACCCCTGTGAGGGGAGTGAAATAGATCCTGAAACCGCATGCATACAAGCAGTGGGAGCACCTTCGTGGTGTGACTGCGTACCTTTTGTATAATGGGTCAGCGACTTATATTCAGTAGCAAGGTTAACCGTATAGGGGAGCCGTAGGGAAACCGAGTCTTAATAGGGCGTTTAGTTGCTGGGTATAGACCCGAAACCAGGCGATCTATCCATGAGCAGGTTGAAGGTTGGGTAACACTAACTGGAGGACCGAACCCACTGTCGTTGAAAAGCCAGGGGATGACTTGTGGATAGGGGTGAAAGGCTAATCAAGCCTGGTGATAGCTGGTTCTCCCCGAAAGCTATTTAGGTAGCGCCTCGGACGAATACCATAGGGGGTAGAGCACTGTTTCGGCTAGGGGGTCATCCCGACTTACCAAACCGATGCAAACTCCGAATACCTATGAGTACTATCCGGGAGACAGACTGCGGGTGCTAACGTCCGTAGTCAAGAGGAAAACAATCCAGACCGCCAGCTAAGGCCCCAAAATCATAGTTAAGTGGGAAACGATGTGGGAAGGCATAGACAGCTAGGAGGTTGGCTTAGAAGCAGCCACCCTTTAAAGAAAGCGTAATAGCTCACTAGTCGAGTCGGCCTGCGCGGAAGATGTAACGGGGCTAAAACTATGTGCCGAAGCTGCGGATTTGACATTAGTCAAGTGGTAGGGGAGCGTTCTGTAAGCCGATGAAGGTGTATTGAGAAGTATGCTGGAGGTATCAGAAGTGCGAATGCTGACGTGAGTAACGACAAAACGGGTGAAAAACCCGTTCGCCGAAAGACCAAGGGTTCCAGTCCAACGTTAATCGGGGCTGGGTGAGTCGACCCCTAAGGCGAGGCCGAAAGGCGTAGTCGATGGGAAATTGGTTAATATTCCAATACTTCTGTGTAATGCGATGAGAGGACGGAGAAGGTTAAGTCAGCCTGGCGTTGGTTGTCCAGGTGGAAGGATGTAGGTATGTATCTTAGGCAAATCCGGGGTACTCTATACTGAGATCCGATAGCAAGCTGTACTTGTACAGTGAAGTGGCTGATACCATGCTTCCAGGAAAAGTCTCTAAGCTTCAGTTACACAGGAATCGTACCCGAAACCGACACAGGTGGTCAGGTCGAGTAGACCAAGGCGCTTGAGAGAACTCTGCTGAAGGAACTAGGCAAAATGGTACCGTAACTTCGGGAGAAGGTACGCTGTTGTTGGTGATGGAACTTGCTTCCTGAGCTGACGACAGCCGCAGAAACCAGGCCGCTGCAACTGTTTATTAAAAACATAGCACTCTGCAAACACGAAAGTGGACGTATAGGGTGTGATGCCTGCCCGGTGCTGGAAGGTTAATTGATGGGGTTAGCGTAAGCGAAGCTCTTGATCGAAGCCCCAGTAAACGGCGGCCGTAACTATAACGGTCCTAAGGTAGCGAAATTCCTTGTCGGGTAAGTTCCGACCTGCACGAATGGCATAATGATGGCGGCGCTGTCTCCAGCAGAGGCTCAGTGAAATCGAAATCGCTGTGAAGATGCAGTGTACCCGCGGCTAGACGGAAAGACCCCGTGAACCTTTACTGCAGCTTGACACTGAACTTTGACCTTACTTGTGTAGGATAGGTGGGAGGCTTTGAAGTTGGAACGCTAGTTCCAATGGAGCCGTCCTTGAAATACCACCCTGGTAATGTTGAGGTTCTAACTCTGTCCCGTTATCCGGGACGAGGACCGTGTCTGGTGGGTAGTTTGACTGGGGCGGTCTCCTCCTAAAGAGTAACGGAGGAGTACGAAGGTGCGCTCAGCGTGGTCGGAAATCACGCGTAGAGTATAAAGGCAAAAGCGCGCTTAACTGCGAGACCCACAAGTCGAGCAGGTACGAAAGTAGGTCTTAGTGATCCGGTGGTTCTGTATGGAAGGGCCATCGCTCAACGGATAAAAGGTACTCTGGGGATAACAGGCTGATACCGCCCAAGAGTTCATATCGACGGCGGTGTTTGGCACCTCGATGTCGGCTCATCTCATCCTGGGGCTGAAGCAGGTCCCAAGGGTATGGCTGTTCGCCATTTAAAGAGGTACGCGAGCTGGGTTTAGAACGTCGTGAGACAGTTCGGTCCCTATCTACCGTGGGCGCTGGAAATTTGAGAGGATCTGCTCCTAGTACGAGAGGACCAGAGTGGACGAACCTCTGGTGTACCGGTTGTGACGCCAGTCGCATCGCCGGGTAGCTATGTTCGGAAGGGATAACCGCTGAAAGCATCTAAGCGGGAAGCCTACCTCAAGATAAGATTTCCCTAGGAATTTATTCCTCTAAAGAGCCGTTCGAGACTAGGACGTTGATAGGTTGGATGTGGAAGCATAGTGATATGTGAAGCTGACCAATACTAATTGCTCGTGAGGCTTGACTATACAACACCCAAGCAGTTGTATATGAAGCATCAATCGATTCATAAATATGCAAAGCAACTTGATTTAGTTAAACACTTAGCTAAAATGAACAACGAAAAATCAGATTCAATCAGCCCATCTGTAAAGATTTGGAAAACGCAACGTATCACACAGTGAATAAAACGAAGCAAGTATCCATAAACAGTTGTGCTGGCGACCATAGCAAGAGTGAACCACCTGATCCCTTCCCGAACTCAGAAGTGAAACCTCTTAGCGCTGATGGTAGTGTGGGGTTACCCATGTGAGAGTAAGTCATCGCCAGCTCATTATTACAAACACCCCCATTCCAATGAATGGGGGTGTTTTTTTATGCCTAAAATATATTTGGGGGGAATAAATATAAAAATACTAAGGAAGAGTTGTGCTATAAATAATAAGAAAATTAATGTTTTAAGTATGCATAATAAGGGAAGAGCATCTATGATAATTTATGGTGATGTCGGTTCGGGTAACTGCTATAAGATAAAACTATTACTTTCCTTATTAAATATTAATCATAGATGGATCCACATTGATATTTTAAACAAAGAAACTCAATCAGCTGATTTTTTGTCCTTAAATCCTAATGGAAAAATACCTGTATTAGTCCTAGAAGATGGTCGTGTTTTGAGTGAGTCGAATGCTATCTTAGGTTACTTGGCTGAAGGAACAAAATTTATTCCTACAGATCCTTTTATTAAAGCAAAAATGTACCAATGGATGTTCTTTGAGCAGTATAGTCATGAACCATTTATTGCAGTTGCTCGTTTTATTAATAAATATTTAGGGTTACCACCAGAAAGAATAGAGGAATACCATAATTTACAGCCAAAAGGCCATAAAGCACTATCTATTATGGATAAAGCTTTAGTAGATCACGACTATCTTGTTGGAAATGAACTGACCATTGCTGACATTGCCTTGTATGCATACACGCATATCGCGGAGGAAGGTGGTTTTGATTTGGAGCTATATCCAAATATTCAAGCGTGGTGCCAAAGGATTCGAAAATATTTAGGTTATGTAGATATGATTTAAATAAAAAAGAACTCATATAGAGTTCTTTTTTATTTCTGAAATTCTAATTTAGAAGTGTGCTTCCAAGCCTACATATGGGCCTTTAAACTCAAATTTAAGGTCATTGTTATCGTAGTCATCTAAGTCGATATTAAGTACGCGATAGCCTGCTGTTAGACCCAGATCAATGAGTAGGTTATCTGCAAATTTATATTTTACTTCTGCCAGTGCATCTGTAATTCGTGCATCATCAAAGTTTGTATAAGTTGCTTCACCTTTAGCACTTAAGCCTGTAAATGGAAGTTTTACTTCACCTGACAAATAAGCAATAGGATATGTTTTATCAATATCCACGCGCTTACCTGTATACGCAGTAATATCACCATTTAATACAGTGGCACCAAGACCAGCATCTACACTTACGATATTATCTAGTAACTCGTAGTAGAGGATAAAATCGCTATGATCTAAATCAACTTTATAATTGGCTTGACCTAAAGTTTCTGATTTAGTTTCGGTATCTAAATTTACATAACGAATTTTGGCATTGGGAATAAATGGAATTGGGTGCTCTACTGCTAATGAGATTTGAGCACTACCTTTTTGGTCTAAGTCTTGATCTTCGGATGATTGAGAAGACATATTCGCTTTACCGTCATAAAACCAGTAACCGACGTCTCCTTTTATTCCTACGAAGTCTGCTTGAGCAAAGCCACTTAAGCCCATCCCGAGCGTTAATAAAGATATTTTTAATATTTTCATTTTTACATCCACATAAAAGAAATCTTTGAGCGCATGATATAGACATCTTGCTACAGATGCATTGATAAAAAATAAAGATCTGAGGTGTGTGATATGAGTAAATTTTTTATCCTTAAAAAAGTTTATTTATTTCAAAGAATTAATATTTTCTATCTAATTTAAATGAATTTAATCTTTTAGAAAATTTAGTATAAATTTTGTCAATCCTATCGGACTTATTAAATTTTAATTGATAACTGGAGAGTTAAAAATAAATTAGTGGATAAGTTGAGTAATTAAAGGAGCTTTTTTAAGAGTTGGCAGAAAATGTCATTGAACAATAATGTTGAGCTACAAGTAGTAGAACGTAAATATTAGCTGAAAAATAACCAATTGTGAAAAAAACTCAGAAAATTCGTAAAATTTCTGACGGAAATTACAGTAAAAAGAAATAAAAACAGGTATTGTTCAGCTATATAGGGGCAAAAAATGGACAAAAATCTTTAAGGAAGAATTTTCTATTTTTGCTTGTTTGTTAAGGGAATAAAAATACTCAAAAGGTGCTTTTTATTTTCTACAAACACAAAAGTATTTTTTGGTTCTTTTTTTGCATGCGGAATAACAATCAACAATAGCAGTAAAAATAAGTAATCTTTTAACATTAGGTGTTCTATGACAGATTCTCGTGAAAACTGGACGTCACGATCTGGTTTTATTATTGCAGCCGTTGGTTCGGCTGTAGGCTTAGGTAATATTTGGCGCTTCCCATACGTTGCTTATGAAAATGGTGGCGGTGCGTTTCTTATTCCCTATCTATTGGCACTCATTACTGCTGGTTTACCGTTGCTATTTTTAGATTATGCGGTAGGTCATCGTAGTACTAACTCCCCGCCTAAAGCTTATCGTGCCCTATTTAAAGGCGGAGAAACTTTAGGTTGGTGGCAGGTTTGTGTCTGTATCATCATTGGTTTGTACTATGCAAGTGTACTCACTTGGGCTGGTAGTTATGTTTATTTCTCTATTGGCCAAATGTGGGGAAGTGATCCAGAAGGTTTCTTCTTTAATACCTATTTGCAAACCACAAAAGCAACTGGTTTTGATTTACAGTTTGTAGGCCATTTATTCTGGCCGATTGTTGGGATTTGGGCACTTACTTTAATCATTCTTTATGGTGGTGTGAAAAAAGGTGTGGAATTATCAAATAAGATTTTCATGCCTTTATTATTTATTCTCTTCACTATTTTAGTGATTCAATCATTACGTTTACCAGGCGCGGTTCAAGGCTTAAATGCTTTCTTTACGCCGAACTGGTCAGCAATGATGGATTATAAAGTTTGGTTAGCGGCTTATGGCCATACTTTCTTCTCCCTCTCTGTCGGTTTCGGGATCATGGTGACTTATGCATCTTATTTGAAACCAAAAACGAATTTAACAGGTTCTGGTTTAATCGTTGGTTTTGCAAATGCATCAACAGAGATTTTGGCTGGTATTGGTATCTTCGCAGCGCTTGGTTTTATGGCACATGCTGCAGGTACTGAAGTTAAAGATGTGGTGAGTGGCGGGATTGGATTAGCATTTATTGCATTCCCTAAAATTATTTCAAGTTTAGGTGCAGGTGCCGATTTATTTGGCTTCTTATTCTTCTCTTCCCTTTTCGTCGCTGGTATTTCTTCGATGGTGAGTATTTTGGAAGTACCTATTGCAGCAATGCAAGATAAATTGAAATGGGGTCGTAAAAAAGCTGTAACCATTATTGGTGGTGGTAGTGCGCTTGTATCAATTATTTTATTCTCAAGTGTAAACGCAATTAAACTGGTTGATATCGTTGACCACTTTATCAATAACATCGGTATTATTGGCGGTGCTTTACTTTCTATTATTACCGTGGCTTGGTTTAAACGTTCTGCTCTAATGGAACTTCGTGATCACGTTAATCGCATCTCAACTATTCAATTAGGTAAGGGATGGGATTTCACTTTAACAGTCATTACATCATTAATCTTGTTAACTACACTCAGTATGACTGTATTTAATTTGATCAAAAATGGCTATGATACTTATAGTATGAGCTTACAAGGTGTATTCGGCTGGGGAAGCGTGATTTTCTGTGCAGTCGTTGCAATCGTTTTAAGCAAAATGAAAGATCGCTAGGAGGATAGAATAATGAATACTTCAGCAATCGTGATGATGGTAATTTCGATGGTGTTTTTATGGGGCGGCTTGGCTTTATCCATTATCCATTTATCGAAACATCCTGAAGAGTTAGATGACGTTTTAGAAGAAGTAAAAGATCAGCACACACTTTAATGCTGATCGAGTAAAAAAGCAGGCTTAAAGCCTGCTTTTTTTTATGCAATTTTTTGGATTTTACAATAATAAAACCCATCACCAGACTGCGCTTCTGGCAGTAATTGGCGACCATAGGTTTGCTCAATTCCCCAATCGGCTTCAATTTTAATCTCTTTTGCATTTGGATTTTCAGCAAAAAATTTCATCATCTGCTGTTCATTTTCAGCTTTTAAAATTGAACAGGTGATGTAAAGCAATGTACCGCCAACTTTGAGTTGTTGCCACATGTGGTCCAAGATCTGCTTTTGTAGCTCAATCGTTTGAGCTATATCACTAGATTGGCGTAATAGGCGTATGTCAGGATGACGACGAATAACCCCTGTAGCAGAGCAAGGTGCATCGAGCACTATACAATCTACTGGCTGTGCAGGTACCCATAGAGTTGCATCGGCTGCTAAAATCTCTGTATGACTTTGATCAAGTGCTAAGCGATTTAAGTTCTCAGTTACACGCACTAAACGGCTTGGGTCCTGATCAATCGCAATGAGCTGAGCAGGTTTAAATTTTTCAAGTAAATGAGCAGTTTTACCGCCTGGGGCAGCACAAGCATCAACTACTATTTTATCGTTCAAATCTGGCAATAATGTTGCGCAAAGCTGAGCGTGTTCATCTTGTACCGAAAACCAACCTTGTTCAAAACCGGGTAGTTGAGTAATTTGTACAGACTGTTCAAGAACAATACCTGTCTCAGACAAAGTACATGCACGTGCCTGAATTTCTAAACTCTGTAATTTTGCTAAATAAGCATCGCGGCCAATAGGACGCTGGTTCACTCTTAAGGTTAAAGGAGCGACTTGCTTCAAAGATTGGCAGAGAGATTCCGTTTGTTCACCCCAATCCTTTTTTAAGCGTTTGAAAAGCCAACTTGGTAAGCCATGCGCCTGCTGTAAACCTTGCTGAAAGTCATCAGTTTCACGAGTAGCTCTGCGTAAAATTGCATTCACAATGCCGCTGAGTGCAGGGAAACCAAGTTGTTTTGTCGCATCTACTGTTTCTGAAATAGCAGCATGTGCTGCAATACGCGTGCATAAAACTTGATAAAGACCAACATAAAGACAAGTTTCTACTGTTTCATTATTTAAAGGCTTGCTGAGTAGAGGTAGGCTAATTGATTTAAGTGCAAACCATTGGCGCAATGTGCCTAAAACAAGTTCGTGAAACAAAGCACGATCACGCTCTGCGACCTGATTCAGCTGTGTATTTAAAATACTAGCGAGTGATTGGCCTTGCTGAACTTTTAATAATGTCTGGACGACTTGAGCACGCAGGTTAAAACGTGAGGAATTTGAGGTAACCTGACTCATGGCAAAATTTGTCCTACGTGAAGTTTTTGAGTTTGTGCAATTTGTTGAGCGTTTAATGCTTTACCACCCGGCCACTGCACACTAGTCAGACAAATAAATGTATTTTCACCGCAGGCAACATGCACACCTTGTTTATCGATTGCAATAATTTCACCAGCTTGAGCATTCGCTTTGCTTTGGCTAGAAACTAGAGAGTTCCAGACACGCAGAGCATTATTTTCATCTAACTGAATGAAGGCAACTGGCCAAGGGTTGAATGCACGAATATTTCGGTCAACTTGAACAGCATCAATTAACCAATCAATACGAGCTTCTGATTTTATGAGCTTATGAGCATAGACCGTTAAGCTTTCGTCTTGAACTTCGCGTTCTGCCAAATATTTTTGTAGTGTTTCTTCTGACTCAAGTACCGTACAAATTGCTGTTGCACCTTGAGCGGCGAGTTTGTCATGCAAAGTCGCTGAGGTATCTTCGGCAGTGATTGGGCAGTATGTTTTATACATCATATCGCCTGTATCTAAACCAGCAGCCATTTGCATGATGGTGATACCAGTTTCGTCATCACCCGTTGCAATCGCACGTTGAATTGGTGCTGCTCCACGCCAGCGTGGTAATAATGAACCGTGAATATTTAAACAACCATATTTAGGTGTATCGAGCACAGTTTGTGGAAGAATTAAACCATAGGCTGCAACCACCATCACATCTGCGCCTAAAGCTGCCAGTTCTTGTTGAGCTGCTAACCCTTCTTCGGTTGAAGCTTTGAAGTGAAGAGGTTGATAAACAGGGATATTATGCTCAAGTGCAAGTTGTTTTACGGGAGATGGCGTTAGTTTTTGTCCACGACCCGATTTACGATCTGGCTGAGTATAAACCGCGATAATTTCATGGGAAGTTTTTAATAAAGCCGCCAATGCTGTTGCAGCAAATTCGGGGGTGCCAGCAAAAATAATTTTCACAAATGCAATCCAAAAAGAGTTTAGGCGTAGTATACGTGAAAAACGATTGAAGCCCTAAACTCATGGCGATTGAGCATTTTAGTTTTTAAATAGTGAACAAAAAATTATTGAAAAACTTTTATTGATAAAAAAAGGTTATGAAAAAATAAAAAATTATTCATGTAAGTTTTGCTAAATATTGACTGTCTATTACTGTTCTTGGCTTTCAGAATATTATTTGCTTCTATAGAATGGAGAATGATCAAATTATGATGATGAGTCAATATTCCGACTGATCTAACGCTATATCAGTATCATCCGCCAGAGCGGGAAAAATTCCGCTCAAGCACAACTTGTTGGAAACACTAATGCCTGACTATCGTTCAAAAACATCGACACACGGAAGAAATATGGCTGGCGCACGTGGCTTATGGCGTGCAACAGGAATGAAAGATGAGGATTTCGGCAAACCGATTATTGCGGTGGTCAACTCATTTACTCAATTTGTGCCGGGCCATGTACATCTTAAAGATCTAGGGCAGCTTGTCGCAGCAGAAATTCAGGCAGCAGGTGGTGTTGCTAAAGAGTTCAATACGATCGCAGTAGATGACGGGATCGCAATGGGGCATGACGGCATGCTTTATTCTTTACCATCACGTGATTTGATTGCTGACTCAGTTGAATATATGGTGAATGCACACTGTGCAGATGCCATGGTGTGTATTTCAAACTGTGACAAGATTACTCCGGGAATGCTCATGGCTGCGATGCGTCTGAATATTCCTGTTGTTTTCGTGTCTGGCGGACCAATGGAAGCTGGTAAGGTTAAGTTCCGCGGTAATGAAAAAGCGATTGACCTTGTTGATGCAATGGTTGTTGCGGCTGATGAAAGTTATACAGACGAAGAAGTTGAAGAATTTGAACGTTCGGCATGTCCAACCTGTGGTTCATGTTCAGGTATGTTCACTGCAAACTCAATGAACTGTTTAACAGAAGCTTTAGGTCTATCTTTACCGGGTAATGGTTCGATTGTTGCGACACATGCAAATCGTAAGAAACTATTCTTAAAAGCAGGCCAACTTATTGTTGAATTGGCTAAGCGCTATTACGAACAAAACGACGCAAGTATTTTACCTCGTTCGATTGCAACCAAGGCTGCATTTAAAAATGCGATGACCCTTGATATTGCAATGGGTGGTTCAACCAATACCGTTCTGCATTTATTGGCTGCGGCAAGTGAAGCAGAAGTTGATTTTACAATGGACGATATTGACGAGTTATCACGTCGAGTTCCTGTATTGTCGAAAGTAGCACCTGCAAAACAAGACGTTCATATGGAAGATGTTCATCGTGCTGGCGGTATTATGGCTATTTTGGGCGAACTTGATCGTGCGAAGTTGCTTGACGTATCTGTACCGACTGTACACGAGAAAACTTTAAAAGATGCGTTGGATAAGTGGGATATTATTCGTACTGAAGATGCAGACGTTTATGAATTCTATCGTTCATCACCAGGTGGTGTGCCAACGCAAGTTGCATTCTCGCAAAATCGCTATTATTCAACGTTAGATGGCGACCGTGAAAAAGGCGTTATCCGTAATGCAGAACATGCATTCTCTAAAGATGGTGGTTTAGCAGTTCTATACGGTAACATCGCGCTTGATGGCTGTATCGTGAAAACTGCGGGTGTTGATGAATCAATCTTGAAATTTACGGGCACAGCGCGTGTATTTGAGAGCCAAGATGCGGCTGTAGACGCAATTTTGGGTCATGATATTAAAGCTGGTGATGTTGTTGTGATTCGTTATGAAGGTCCACGTGGTGGTCCAGGCATGCAAGAAATGCTGTACCCAACTAGCTATCTTAAATCGAAAGGTTTAGGAAAAGACTGTGCATTGGTAACAGATGGTCGTTTCTCTGGTGGTTCATCAGGTCTTTCGATTGGTCACGTTTCACCAGAAGCAGCTGAAGGTGGTGCAATTGGTTTGGTTGAAGATGGCGATACCATTGAAATCGATATTCCAAACCGTACCATTCACTTAAACGTTGATGATGCAACTATGGCGCATCGCCGTACAGTGCAAGAAGCGAAAGGCTGGCATCCGAAAGAAGAACGTAAACGTAAAGTATCAAAAGCGTTAAAAGTTTATGCAATGCATACAACAAGTGCAGCGAAAGGAGCTGTACGCGTTCTATAAAATATTCAATTTTAATAATTGATTAGGAATCATGCACCCTTTAACACGATGAATTGCTATCATGTTAGGGGTGCATTTTTCATGTCTGGTAAAAAAAATCAGCTTGTAGAAAAAGGTGTTTTTAGATCATTCTATGGGTTTGCCATAAAATGGTGATAAAATCTTCACCTACGTAGAAACTTGCTAAAAACATGACTTATTTTCTGCGTGAACTAAGGTAGTTATATTTCAATCTCGACTACTGTTTTACCTTGCATTATGATCAAAACAATCTTTGATCTCGCTTAGGATTTATTTTTAGAGGCACAACTCATGTCACTGCTACGCCGTTGGTTTGACCCTATTCGATCGAGCTGGTTTTACCAAAAGCCTTCTCGTCAAGCGGTGTTACCCACGGAAAATGGTTTAAGTATTTATTTACGACTTGATGATGTGTATAGCTATTTGGCTGTTCAGCAATTGTCTCAGCTAGATGAAATTTTAAGTGATGAACTTAAGCCTTTAAAAATTATTATTTCGCATACGGCTTCTGAACCTCCAAACAGTATGTCGCATGAAGAGTGGCAGAATTATTGTCTAAATGATGCCAAGATATTAGCCAAACAACATCGTTTCGGTTTTGATGAATTTCCAGAAATCCCAAGCCCAGAATCTTTAAAACAAGCGGCAGTCATATTAAAAAGAACCCCATTACAAGGTCAGAATTTCTTCCATTTACTAGAAGATATTTTTCACATGCTTTGGCAACAACAATATGGAAAGTTGCGTACTTTACATGCCATGGCAGTTAAACATCAGCTTCCTCAACATTTTTCAGAACGTATTTTTACGGATGAGCCCGTACCTGCAGCATACTTTGAATTTGGTGGACGTAAATATCACGCAGTAGATGATTTATTACGTTTAACTCGTCGTCTGAAGCAGCAAAAGTTACTGACGGGCAATCCAATTTTTTTAATTAATCATATCGAATGGCGTGAACATTTGATTAATGATGCTGAAGCACTTACCGAGATTCAGACCCTTCATCCTGAGCTTGATATCTATATTGCTTTAGAAGATCCAATGAGTTGGCTGTTACTTGCCTATATTAAGGAAGAGCTGGCTGATTATTATGATATTCAACTAAAAGTTTACCCTTTAAGTTATCAAGGTCGAGACTGGTTTGACTGGAGTTTGGCGACACGTGTTTCTAAACGAACAGGTGTGGCCTTTACGCCATTTTGTCGCCCTACTGAGGAAAGCACATTAGAGATGGCAAAGCTTTTCTATAGTGTGCAAGAGAATCAGCAAATCGATACAATTTTTACGATATTGCAGGCAGTTTGGACAAAAGGAAAAGATTTATCTTTCTTAAAACATTTCCAACAGTTACAGCAACAACTTGGGATTGAGCAGCTAACCGACCAAGATGTGCAATCTGTTTTGGCGCAGAATGATGCACTTTGCAAAGACAAGCATCAGCCTGATTTGCCAGTTTTAGAGCTGCGTATTGATGGTCAGAGCTACGTATTTAATAGCTTGTATCGTGTATGGATGATCGAAAGTATTTTTAGTAATGTATTAGAAGAGAAATATAAAACAGCCTCAACTTTTAATTGAGGCCTACTTCTAAAAACAAGAATAGGGCAATACCTGTTTTTTCCGTAGCATATCCTTTAAGGAATCGGAGATAAACAGTGACTTTTTTAGCAATTATTATGGTGGTCTTTGCCTTCGCTGGCATGATTAAAGGCATGATTGGTTTAGGATTGCCCGCAGTATCTATGGGCTTACTGACCATCGCAATGAGCCCTTTTCAGGCAGCTTCTCTTCTGATAGTTCCTTCAATGGTCACCAATGTCTGGCAACTTTTTGCTGAAGGACATGTCTGGGCTTTTATTCGCCGTTTCTGGACTTTGCTTGTGGGCATTGTTGTGGGCTCAATATGGAGCTTTCTACCCACTTTAAGTCAAAGTCATGGGCATAGTAGTGAGATTTTATTAGGCTGTATGTTGGCCTTATATGGACTCTATGGTCTGTGCGTGAAGAAACTTCCACACTTAGGGAAGTATGAACGTTGGCTATCACCGATTATTGGATATATCGGCGGGGCAGTGACTGTAGCAACTGGTGTCATTATTATTCCAATCGTTCCTTATTTGCAGTCTTTACATTTAAAGCGTGATGAGTTGGTTCAGGCTTTAGGACTAACGTTTACTGTCTCTACAATTTGTCTTGCAGTCTTTTTACACCACAACCCGATGTCGGGCATCACATTGGATTATCGTTTATCTTTCGCTGCATTGTTGGCGGCGCTCGTTGGAATGTGGTTAGGTAAAAAAATCCGTTATCGGTTAAATGAGCAGTTATTTCGTCGTATCTTTTTTATAGGTTTGGTGTCATTAGGGCTTTATATGATTTTGCACTAAACCAAATTTTTAAGGGCGATGTTGCAATAAAAAATCGGCAAATTGCTTATAACTGTTAGGGAGCTGATTGAAATTTTGTGTAGCCAAAAGCAGTTTACGATTTGCCCAAGCACCTAGCAGTTGAATGGAATGAAAGTCATAGTCCGATTGCAAACGCTGGGCAGCGCGAGCTGGCATAATCGCAATTCCGACACCTTTGGCGACTACCTCAGCAATCGCCCCAAAATTAGGTAAGCGCAAACGGTACTGTATGTTAAAGCCTAATAGCTTAGCTTGAGTTTCGATGGACTGTTGCAATGAATGATGGGGTTTAAGGCCAATAAAACCATAACTTAAAGCCTCTACCAAATTCAGCTCTTGGTGTTGAGCTAAGTTGTGAGTAGGAGGACAAATCAGAACTAATGGATCGCTAGCAAATTCCTTAGTTTGCAAATGCCTGGTATCAAAAAAGCTTGAGACCAAGCCAAGGCTCGCAATTCCTTGCGTTAATGCCTCTACAATTTCTGAACTTTCTGCCTCGTGTAAATCAATGTTCATTTCGGGATGAAGCACCAAATATTGTGGTAATAACGGAGGCAAATATTCGCTTTGAGCAGAAGAGTTACACCAAAGCGTTAATGACTCTGTGGTAGGCGGCTTAAAACGCTGCATTTCTTGTTCGAGCTGCTCTTTTTGTGCAATAAGTTGACGTGCATGCTCAACAAAAGCGTGTCCTGCTGTGGTGAGCTCTACACCAGTGGTGTGACGAATAAATAAGGGTGTTTCAAAATATTGTTCGAGTTTTTTAATACGTTCGCTTGCGGCTTGAAGTGAAATCGCAGAGCGGTCTGCACCTTTGGTTAGACTACCTGTAGAGACAATATGAAGAACCAGCTGTAAATCAAAAAAATCAAAACGCATGACAGGGAACGTATTGAAGGCTAAAAAGTCATCATACTAAATCGTAATAAAAAAAGGCAGCTTGCGCTGCCTTTTTGAATTTAGGTTTTATCTTTTAAACTAAACAGCCAATTTAAAATAATGGCCGCAAAAGTTGCTGTACCAATACCACCTAAATTGAAATTACCGAACAATAATTCAAAGTTACCAGCACCTAAAATAATCGTGACCGAAGCAACAATCAGGTTTTTATTGTTAGAAAAATCAACTTTGTTTTCAATCCAGATTTTTGCACCGGCAATGGTAATCAAACCAAATACAACAATAGATGCACCTGTTAAAACTGCGCTTGGGATCGTACTAATCACCGCGCCAAATTTTGGAGATAGACCTAAGAAAATTGCAAAGACACCTGCGATCACAAAAACAATGGTTGAGTACACACGAGTGACTGCCATCACACCAATGTTTTCACCGTAAGTGGTCATCCCCGGAGCGCCGACACTACCAGATAGTGTTGTTGCCAAACCATCTGCAACAAATGCTTTACCTAATTGTGGAGTCAGGTTTTCACCAGTCATCGCGCCAACAGCTTTAATATGTCCTAGGTTTTCTGCTACTAAGATAAGTGCAACTGGTGCAATAATTAGCATAGTATTCGTGTCAAAGGTAGGATGTGAAAAGCTTGGAATCCCAAACCATGCGGCTTGTGAGATCTGGCTAAAATCGATTGGTTTACCTAAACCTAGTCCATTAGTGGTGATGGCATAAATCACATAGGCCAAGATCAAACCAATCAATAGAAGTAAACGTTGCAATAGGCCACGAGTAAAGACTGCAATACTGCCCATACAAAGTACTGTAATTAAGGCCATCCACATTTCAAATGGTTGGCCTGCAACACCTTTAATCGTAACAGGTGCAAGGTTTAGACCAATAATCATCACAATGGCGCCAGTCACCACAGGTGGCATGAGTTTTTCAATCCAGCGTGTACCTGTAAGCATCACAATAAAACCGATGATGGCATAAAAAACACCACATGCTACGATTCCACCTAAAGCCATGGATAGATTTGGATTGGCACCTGAACCTGTAATATGTCCAGTTGCAGCTGCAACCACACCAATAAAGGCAAAACTTGAACCTAAGTAACTTGGAACACGACCACCTGTAATTAAAAAGAACAAGATGGTACAGATGCCAGACATTAAAATAGCAAGGTTAGGATTAAAACCCATAAGTAACGGTGCTAAAACAGTCGCCCCAAACATGGCAAATGCATGTTGAATACCCAAAACAGCACTTTGAACGGGTGGGAGATATTCATTGGTAGAGACTGGCCGATGGTCAATATCACCTTGGTAAGGCTGCCATTTTGGAAACCAATTGGACATAAAATGAGCTCATTATTCTTTAATTGCTGCAATGATACTCTTTCTTGGGAAAGCATTTAATCTCTAGTGAGAAGTATGTAAGTGAAAAATAATTATTTTTTAACGATTGGTATAATTTTTAAAAACTAAATATACGTATTTAGTTATTTTTTTCTCATAAAAATTAATTTTATGATTTTTAAAAAATATTCAAAAAAATAGAAAATCGAGGAAAGTTTAAGAAAAATAGAGAATTTTGCAAGTAAAAAGCAGCACATCGGGACGCACTGCTTTATAAAACAATCGGTAAAATCAGCCTAGCCCGTATTACGTAATCCAGCGGCAATACCTGCAATACTCACCATAAGTGCATGGTCGACAGGGGTGTGCTCTGCCTGACGCTGCGCTAGATAATCGCGACGACGCTTCATGAGTTCAGCCTGTAAAAGATGCAAAGGAAGTAGGTATGGCTTACGAACCTGCATAGATTGATCAAGAACATCATTATTACTCAGAAGCTTTGATTCATCTTTTAATGCAAGCAAGGTTTCAACAGCATCTTTTAGTCGTTGGCGTAATTGGTTGCCGAGCACTTTCAAATCTTCATCTTCAGTCAAATGAGACTCGTAATAGAGTGCAATGTTGGCATCGGCTTTAGACAATACCATTTCCAGCATATCAATGAGTGTTTGGAAATAAGGCCATTGCTGGAGCATTTCATCAAGTGTCGCTTTTTGCTGATCGGCAATCACTTCATTAATAGCTGCGCCAGTGCCTAGCCATGCAGGTAACATCAAACGGATTTGAGTCCATGCAAACACCCATGGAATCGCACGTAAAGACTCGATGCCACCACTCACTTTACGTTTTGCAGGACGCGAGCCTAACGGCAACATTTGTAATTCAAGCTCAGGCGTGACAGTACGTAAATACTTCACAAAGTGTGGATTTTCACGGACTGTTTGGCGATAAACCTTAACAGAATGATCTGTCATACGGTTCATGAGTTCACGCCATTCAGTTTTAGGTTCTGGTGGTGGTAATAAGGTCGCTTCAAGTGTTGCTGCGGTATAGATTTCAAGGTTTTGCATCGCAATACCTTCTAGACCGAATTTGAAGCGAATCATTTCACCTTGTTCTGTGACACGGATTGCCCCAGAAATTGAACCAGGAGGTTGCGAGAACAAAGCCTGTTGGGTTGGTGCCCCACCACGGCTAATTGAACCGCCGCGACCATGGAATAGTGTCAACTGTACGCCGTGTGTTTGAGCAATTGCAGTCAGCTCTTCTTGAGCACGATATTGTGCCCAGTTGGCAGACATGAAGCCAGCATCTTTTGCAGAGTCGGAGTAGCCGATCATGACTTCGTGTTTACCCTGAATGTGCTGTTTATACCAATGCATATTGAATAGCGTATTCATGGTAGTTGCAGCGCCATCTAAGTCTTTTAAAGTTTCAAACAGGGGAACTACACGTAAAGGGTGCTGAATACCTGCTTCTTTTTGCAATAACAACACAGCTAAAACATCACTTGGATATTCAGCCATTGAAATAATATATGCACCTAAAGACTCAGGCGGTTGGTCTGCCAAAGTACGCATGGTTGCAAATACTTCTTGAACATCTGGATGACCAATCAAACTACCTTCAGGCTCATTAATATATTTCGGTAAAAGCGGGCGTTTACTTTGTAATTCTTGAATGAGGAAATTTTGGCGCGCTTGTTCAGTCCACGATTCAAAATTACCTAAACCTAAATATTCGGTAATGGCTGAAATCGCTTGGCGATGACGGCCTGATTCTTGGCGAATGTCGAGTTTAAGTAATTCAATACCAAAACAGTTCACACGGTAGATAAAGTCGAGCAGTTGACCATTCGCAATTTCAGGTAGGTTACTGTCGATTAAAGAGCGATAGCACAGCAATAATGGTTGTAAAAGCTCATCTTTACTTTTAATGACATTGCTGTCGTCTGCTTCTAAGCCTTGTAGGCGCTGCGCTAACCAGTGTCGAGTTGCTTTTAAACGTTCTCGTGTAGCACGTAAATATTCGCGATAAGGTTCTGCATGTTGGCTACCAATTGCCTGAATCATTTCTTCGGAACACGTCTGGATTGAAAGTTCCCAACGTAAGTTTTCGATATCTCTTAAATAGAGATCGGCAGCTTGCCAGCGTGATAACCACAGTACTTCTTGGGTAATTTGATGGGTAACATTTGGGTTGCCATCACGATCTCCACCCATCCAAGATGCGAAACGTACTGGTGCAATATTCAGTGGTAAATTAAGTTGGCAGTTTTCTTGAACTAATTCATTTAACTCGCGAATGAATTTAGGTACAGCATTCCAAAGTGTTTGCTCAATTGTGGCAAACCCCCATTTTGCTTCATCAACTGGAGTTGGACGGTGCTGTCTGATTTCATCTGTTTGCCAAGCCGAACTAATTTGTTGCTTTAAATTCGCAAGTGCATTTTGGCGTTCGCGTGGGGTGAGTTTTTGCTGATCAAGCTGTGAGAGGCAAGCGTTAATATCATCATATTTTTGAATGAGGGTACGACGACTCACTTCAGTTGGGTGCGCCGTAAGTACTAACTCAATTTTAAGATCGCAAATTTGCTGGAATAGTTTTTCTGTTGAAATACTTTTATCTTTAAATTTTTGAAATAAGTGAACCAGCGGATTCGGAGAGTTTGCATCCGAATCAAACTCTGCCTGTCTGCGGCTACGGACCACATGATATTGCTCGGCAATATTCGCAAAATTGAGGAAGTGAGAAAAAGCGCGGGTGAGAGGAAGTAACTCTTCATCGGGCAGTTCTAAAAATAATTGTTCTAGTTGCTTTTCGGCTTCAGCTTGACCATCACGTGCACCTTTGGCAAGAGCACGGATTTGCTCGATCTGATTAAACAGTTCTTGTCCTGCATGTTGTTTTAGGGTTTCACCTAACAAATTACCAAGTAAGCGGACATCCTCACGCAGTGGCGCATCGATTTGCTGAACCATGCTATTTTCTCCTGTTCTTATTCTTATCGAATATAGCGCGATTAACAAACATTCCAAGCTTTGAGCGTAAGAAAATGTGAATTTTTGCTTAAAAAATAACATTTAATTCGCTTGTAGTGTCTTAAAAGCTGGCATGCACTCAGCGCAACTTTTGACAATCGGACTTTGGTTTAATTCCGATATTTGAGCAAGAATAAATTAATTGCGTCGCGAATAATTTGCTCTAGCTCCTGTGCATTTGGGGCAGCAGTAATGCCCAGTAAAACCTTGTGATGGCGTACACCAAGCAATAAGGTCAAAAGCAGTTCTGTTTGATAGATCGGATCATCGGCTTGAATGAAACCTAATTGAGCAGCTTTTTGAAAAAACTCAGCTAATTGATTCTCCATTCGTGTGTGTGAAGCTTCAAAAAACTGTAAGGCGAGTGGGTTCTGTTCGGCTGCAAGCTCCAACAATACGTGATCAAGCTTTAATGCTTCAGGTGAATAAATAATTTGTAAGGCACGTGAACATACAATAAAGAGTGTTTGATAGAAGTCTGCCGATGTATCTAAGTCAAATTGTTTAGTGCACAGTGTCTCTTCACAAGTTTCCGTAATCGCGCAGATAAACAGGTTCACTTTATCTTGAAAGTGGTTATAAACCGTGAGTTTAGTAACGCCTGCTTCCTGTGCAATCTGGTTCATGCTGGTTCCGTGATAGCCGGATTTTAAAAAAATAGCTTTCGCGGCTTGTAGGATACGAGCACGCTTTTCCAGATCTTTGGGACGACCACTTTGATTAACTGTTTGCACAAAACCCTCTAATAAAAGTTTAGAAAAATAAATATTTATAAGTTTTTTTTAATTAATGTACTCGTAGGTATATTAATTAAAAAACAAACAAACTATGATGCAAGCATATTGTGCCTTAAAAAATCAGTTTGAATAAGAGCGATAAGATATGAATCTGTTAAAACCTCTCATCATGAGTATGGTGATTGTTTGTACGGTCACATTAATGGGATGCAGTAAAGAAGCACCCAAAACAGAAGAAATACCCTATGTGATGGTGGCGCAGCCATTAACCACACTCAATGAACAAAAAAGCTATGCAGGGGATGTGCAGGCTAGACAACAAACGGCTTTGGCATTTCGGGTTGGTGGACAAGTTACGGCGCGCTATGTGGATGTAGGCGACCGAGTTAAAGTTGGACAAGTATTAGCAAAACTCGATGTGGCAGATGCCCAGTTACAATTAAATGCTGCTAAAGCCCAACTGGATAATGCACAGGCTTCAGCAAAAACAGCAGCAGATGAACTTAAACGTTTTCAACAATTACTCCCTATTAATGCAGTGAGCCGTTCACAATTTGATACGGTAAAAAATCAATACGACGCGGCACAAGCGGCTCTACAACAAGCGCGTTCTAACTATGAAGTTTCTGCAAACCAAACTGGTTATAACCAACTCGTTTCTAATAAAAACGGGGTGATTACTGCGCGAAACATAGAAATTGGACAAGTGGTTGCAGCAGGACAAGCTGCTTATCAACTTGCAATTGATGGAGAGCGTGAAGTTGTTATTGGCGTACCGGAACAAGCAGTTACCGAGATTAAAGTTGGTCAAGGCGCTTGGATCACCTTGTGGTCTAAACCGAATGAAAGGTTTGCTGGATATGTACGCGAAGTTTCTCCGGCAGCTGATCAGTCTCGTACCTTTACAGTGAAAGTTGCACTCAAAGAAGGGCAGTCTGTTATCCAACTTGGACAAAGTGCACGTGTATTTTTTACCTCAACTCAAACCAACGTGATGAGTGTGCCACTTTCGAGTGTTTCAGCAACAGATAATCAGCCTTATGTCTGGGTTGTTAATGCGAATCAAACTTTACGCAAAGTATTTGTAACGGTTGGTGCATATGGCAGAGACAGTGTACCCGTGCTATCTGGTTTAACACCAAATGATTGGGTGGTGATTGGTGGTGTGCATTTGCTACGCGATAAGCAGAAGATTCACCCGATTGACCGTGAAAACCGTGCGGTGAAAATTCAGGGAGCAATCCAGCCATGAAATTCAATCTCTCGGAATGGGCATTAAATAATAAAGGTATCGTCCTTTATTTTATGCTGTTACTTGGCATTATCGGCGCGATCTCTTATTCAAAACTCTCACAAAGTGAAGATCCACCATTTACCTTTAAAGTCATGGTCGTACAAACCTATTGGCCGGGAGCAACAGCGAAAGAAGTTTCAACGCTGGTGACTGACCGTATCGAAAAGGAACTCATGACAACAGGGCAGTATGACAAGATTATGGCTTACTCCCGCCCAGGTGAGTCTATGGTCACGTTTGTTGCCAAGGACTCGCTGACATCGGCACAGATCCCTGACGTTTGGTATAACGTTCGTAAGAAGGTGAATGATATTCGCCATGAACTGCCAAACGGTGTACAAGGCCCATTTTTTAACGATGAATTTGGGGACACTTTCGGTAATATTTATGTACTGACAGGCAAAGACTTTGACTATGCACTTTTGAAAGAATATGCAGATCGTTTGCAATTACAGCTTCAACGAGTCAAAGATGTCAGTAAGGTCGAATTGATTGGTCTGCAAGATCAAAAAATCTGGGTTGAGATTTCTAACACTAAAGCGGTGCAGCTCGGAATTCCAGTTACAGCGATTCAAGAAGCCTTACAAAAGCAAAATAGTATGGCAAGTGCGGGCTTTTTTGAAACGGGTACAGACCGTATTCAAATTAGAGTAAGTGGTCATCTACAAAACATTGATGAAATTAAAAAAACACCTTTATTGGTCGGAGATAAAACCATCCAGCTTGGTGACGTCGCGGATGTCTATCGTGGTTTTAGTCAGCCTGCTCAACCACGTATGCGTTTCATGGGTGAAAATGGTATTGGCATTGCCGTTTCGATGCGTAAGGGCGGTGACATTATTGCCCTTGGTAAAAATCTAGAAACAGAATTTGCCCAACTGCAAAAGACCTTGCCACTCGGCATGAAATTGCAAAAAGTTTCTGACCAACCTGTAGCAGTACAACGCAGTATTCATGAGTTTGTGAAGGTACTCGCTGAAGCAGTCATTATTGTCTTGTTAGTGAGTTTTTTCTCTTTAGGCTTCCGTACGGGATTGGTGGTCGCTTTTTCTATTCCTTTAGTTTTAGCAATGACCTTTGCCGGTATGAGTTTATTCGATGTCGGACTGCATAAGATTTCACTTGGTGCTTTGATCTTGGCGTTAGGTCTGTTAGTCGATGACGCCATTATCGCCGTCGAGATGATGGCCATTAAGATGGAGCAGGGCTATAGCCGGATTAAAGCCGCCGGATTTGCGTGGAAAACTACCGCATTTCCGATGCTCACGGGAACATTGATTACCGCGGCAGGTTTTTTACCGATTGCTACGGCTCAGTCTAGTACAGGTGAATACACACGCTCTATCTTTCAGGTTGTGACCATTGCTTTATTGGTGTCTTGGATCGCGGCAGTTTTATTCGTACCTTATTTAGGTGAAAAGCTATTACCAGACTTTACCAAGTTAGGACATCAGGCCCCTTGGTATGTCCGTTTGTGGGCAAGATTAACTAAAAAACCACAACCGCAAACTGTGGCAATTTCACAGGACCATCATTACGATCCTTATCAATCTAGTTTCTATTTACGTTTTAGAAAGATGGTCGAGTTTTGTGTGACCTATCGTAAAACCGTGATTGCAACGACGGTGGGGATTTTTGTGCTCTCTGTGCTGATGTTTAAGATGGTACCTCAGCAGTTTTTCCCGCCTTCAAACCGTGCTGAGATTTTAGTCGATTTAAAGCTTGAAGAAGGTGCTTCTTTAACAGCAACAGAACAAGCTGTGAAAAAGGTTGAAAAATTCTTGTCTAAACAAAAAGGTATTGATAACTATGTGGCCTATGTAGGGACAGGTTCACCACGTTTTTATTTACCTTTAGACCAGCAATTACCGCAAGCCAGCTTTGCTCAGTTTGTTGTACTCGGATCATCACTTGATGATCGTGATGACATTCGTCGTTCGTTAGAAACACAAATTAAGCAGTTACTCCCACAAGTCCGTACTCGTGTGTCATTACTCGAAAATGGCCCACCTGTGGGTTATCCATTGCAATATCGTGTGTCAGGTGAAGATTTAAATCTGGTACGTAAAGAAGCGCAGCAAGTCGCTAGAGTAATGAGTGAAAACCCGAATACCACCAATGTGCATTTAGATTGGGGCGAGCCAAGTAAGATCATTTCTATTCAAATTGATCAAGACCGTGCTCGACAAATGGGTGTCTCTAGTCTGGATTTAGCGAACTTCATTAATGCATCAATTACAGGTAGTGCGATTGAGCAATATCGTGAAAAACGTGAACTCATTGAAATTCGCTTACGCGGGGACCAAGCAGAGCGCGTTGAAGTGGCTTCACTGGCAAGCTTAGCTGTGCCAACGAACAATGGAACCACTGTACCTTTAGCTCAAATCGCGAAGATTGAGTATAAGTTTGAAGATGGTTTGATCTGGCATCGTAACCGCTTACCGACGATTACTGTTCGCGCAGATATTCGTACCAATTTACAGCCTGCTACCGTTGTGGATGAGTTAGCTGAATCAATGGATAAGTTACGTGCTGAATTGCCAAGCGGCTATCTCATTGAAGTGGGTGGAACCGTAGAAGAGTCTGCACGTGGGCAAGATTCTGTGAATGCGGGTATGCCACTCTTCTTGGCAGTGGTCATGACATTACTGATGATTCAGCTCAAAAGCTTGTCTCGCTCGACCATCGTGTTGTTAACAGCTCCACTGGGTTTAATTGGTGTTGTTTTATTCTTACTGTTATTTAACAAACCATTTGGCTTTGTGGCCATGTTAGGCACAATTGCGCTCTCTGGCATGATCATGCGTAACTCGCTTATTTTGATTGATCAAATTGAGCAGGACCGACAAGCGGGACATCCAACTTGGGAGGCAATTATTGAAGCGACAGTGCGTCGATTCCGTCCAATTATTTTGACTGCTTTAGCCGCTGTTCTGGCCATGATTCCACTTTCTCGAAGTATTTTCTTTGGTCCGATGGCAGTTGCGATCATGGGCGGATTGATTGTTGCCACCCTACTGACATTGTTTTTCTTACCTGCACTCTATGCAGCATGGTTTAAGGTGAAAAAAACCGCATAAAATACATAAATTTTTTGTGAATAAAGGTGCGAAATATTGAAAAGTTCAATATAGTAGCACCTGTCTTTACACAAAAAATACAGGATTATTTCGCTGCATAAAAAATAGGCACAATGCAGTGAATTGAGGTGAAATACAGATGGGGCAAGACCATATCGAACAGCATCGCCGTTATATTGTAATTTCTTATGCGTTCATGTTTCTTGCATTGTTTACGGTTATCTTTGCGGCTTTGGCTTATCTGGTCGCTCGCAAAGTAGCTGTTGTGGATGATGCAGAAGTTTGGATTCATGCGCATGCGCTATGGATTATGCGCAATGGTATTCTATTCCTTCTCATGTCAGTTTTTGCTGTTGTCTGGTTTATTCCGCTCTTCTTCTTTGCATGGGATAGTAATCTTTGGGTCACAGCCTCTACGGTTGCTGGCGTAGTTTTTAGCGCTATTGCGTGGTTATTTCTATTAAATGCATGGTTAAAAGGCTTGTCTAAATATTTAAAAAATAAGGCAGTTTTTTAATATATCTATTTTTTAAACATTTCCCCCTTGTAAATTCGGCTAAAGCCCCCCATTTAGTCGGCAATAGAGTATTGATAAAATTCCGTGAGGAGCACCGCCAAAAATGGCTAAACGTGATTATTATGAGGTTTTAGGCGTTTCAAAAACCGCAAGTGATGATGAGATCAAAAAAGCCTACCGTAAATTGGCGATGAAATATCATCCTGATAGAAACCCTGACAATGCCGAAGCTGAAGAGAAATTTAAAGAAGCTGCTGAAGCTTATGAAGTTTTATCGGACAGCGAAAAGCGTAGCATGTACGATCGAATGGGACATAATGCGTTCGAAGGTGGCTTTGGCGGGGGCGGTGGTGGCTTCGGCGGATTTAGTGCAGAAGATATTTTTAGCCAGTTCGGTGATATCTTCGGTGGCGCATTCGGTGGTGGTGGACGTCAACAGCGTCAACGTCGCGGATCAGATTTACGCTATGTAATGGAACTTACCCTTGAAGAAGCTGTAAAAGGGGTGAAAAAAACCATTACCTTTACTGCTCCAGCACCATGTGATGTGTGTGATGGTAAAGGTTCTAAAAATCCAAAAGATGTTGAAACCTGTAAAACTTGTCATGGTTCAGGACAAGTTCGTATGCAGCAAGGTTTCTTCTCTGTTCAACAAACATGTGGTACGTGTCGTGGTCAAGGTAAAATTATTAAAAACCCTTGTCAGGCATGTCATGGTTCAGGTGTTGCCGATCGCCAGCAAACGTTGGAAGTTACAATTCCAGCGGGTGTAGATAATGGTGACCGCGTTCGTTTGAGTGGTAAAGGCGAAGCAATTCGTGATGGCCAATCAGGTGACTTGTACGTTGAAGTCGTCGTTCGTGAACACGAAATTTTCCAACGTGATGGCGCAGATCTTTATATGGACGTACCAGTGAGCATTGCTGATGCTGCACTTGGTAAAGAAATTGAAATCCCAACTTTGGAAGGCCGTGTTAGCCTGAAAATTCCTGAGGGTACTCAAACAGGTAAATTATTCCGTTTACGTGGCAAAGGCGTTCGTCCAGTACGTAGCAGCATGGTCGGTGATTTACTCTGCCGTATTGTGGTAGAAACACCAGTCAACTTAAATTCTCGTCAACGTGAATTACTTAAAGAGTTGCAAGCTTCTTTTGATGGCGAAGACAGTGCTTCTTCACCAAAGAAAAAATCATTCTTTGATCGTTTGTTCGATTAATGCTTGATTAGACAAGAAATTAAAAAGAAGGCGGATATTTATAAAATATCCGCCTTTTTATTGCGCTGATTCATCTTATTATTTTTATTCTGCTTAAAAGAAAATTACGTCTGCTTACTCTGTAGGGTGAGCAACATCAATGTCGTCAACACTTACAGTCGGTTCGCTAGAGGCAAGAGTAGGAGCATTTTCGATCACTGGTGCGGCTACTGCTTCTGCCTGTACAGCTACTTTCGGTGCTTCTGCTGTTGTTTCGCCAATAATTGGGTCAATATCTTCAACTTTAACGTCAGCATTGGCATCATTTGTTTGAGCTGTAGGCGTTGCTGTTTGAGTATTTACGTTTGTCGTAATACGCGCTTTAGATAAGCTTTCTAATGTGTCTCCTGGCTGGATTGCAGGCTCTGCAAATGCCACTGAACTCATAATCCCCATCATTACTGTAAAGCCAATAATTCTCGAATGCATGCTGAACTCCTTATAGTCATCTTTTTCTCATTCGTGGCTCCGTAGTCTGCCGATCAATTCTTTAACTTTTGTGAAAACAGATTAAATTTCGTCCTAACTCAAAAAATAATTTTTACTTTTTAAGATGAGCAAAGAGTTTTGATATAGTAGACAAATTACATAAAACCGAAGATTGGGAAGATTATGTCAGCAGCTCCACGCATTGGTATTTTAGGTGCAGGCGGTCGTATGGGCCGTACGCTTATTCAAGCAGTTCAACAGGCAGGCTATCAATTAGCTGCTGCGGTAGAGCGTCCGGAAAGTAGTTTGGTGGGCACTGATGCAGGTGAGCTTGCTGGTATTGGTTCAGTGGGTGTGAAAGTTTCAGGAAACTTGGCAGAAGTTCTTAAAGACTGCGATGTAATCATTGATTTTACTGCACCCGTTGCAACTGCTCAGCATTTAAAGCTTTGTCGTGAAGCTGGGGTTGCCATGGTTATTGGTACAACGGGCATGTCAGATGAGCAAAAAGCCGAGCTAGACGAAGTTGCTACGCATACCCCTGTGGTTTACGCTGCGAACTATTCAGTGGGCGTAAATGTATCAATCAAGTTACTTGAGCTTGCAGCAAAAGTATTTGGCGATACAGTAGATATTGAAGTGATTGAAGCGCACCACCGTCATAAAGTAGATGCGCCGTCAGGTACAGCATTAATGATGGGCGAAGCAATTGCAGATACTTTAGGCCGTAACTTAAAAGAAGTTGCTGTGTATGGACGTGAAGGGCATACAGGCCCACGTGACCGTCAAACGATTGGTTTTGAAACTATCCGTGGTGGTGACATCGTTGGCGAACACACTGTCATGTTTATTGGTGAAGGTGAGCGTGTTGAAGTGACTCATAAAGCGACTAACCGTATGAACTTTGCTGCTGGTGCAGTACGAGCTGCTGCATGGGTTGTGGGCCGTGAAGCGCGTAAATATGACATGAAAGATGTTTTAGGATTGAACGACGTACAGGTATAAAACCCTGTACGTATTCCATGTGTAGCGAGAAAAACAAGATAGAGCAGAACATGAATAAAAAACAAATTGCCTTGACCACTCTTCTTTGCTTAAGCAGTCTCTGGACGGGGGCTGCTTCTACTGAAAAAGCTAAACTCAGCTTAGACCGTAATAATATTAAAGTCTGGACCTATCAAAAAACTGATAATCCAGTCTTTCAATATAAAGCAGAAACCACATTTGATGTGCCACTTGAACGCGCTGTTGCTGTGATTTTAGATGTAAATCGTGCTGACCAGTGGGTGCCCTATATGGGCAAAGTTGAAATGTTGTCTCAAGATGAGAAAAAAGGTGAGTTCACACTGTATATGGTGTTGGATTTTCCGTTTCCTTTGAAAGATCGCGATGTGGTTGTAAAAGGAAAAATGAGCAAGGCTGCAAATGGCGTTGTAACAATTAAAAATACTGCAATTAGTGGAAATTATCCGATACAACCTGATGTAGTGCGCTTAACACGCTATGAAGGGGATTGGACATTCCAGAAACTTGCAAATAATAAGGTGAAAGTAACGACCAGTGGTTATGCTGATCCTGCTGGTGCAATTCCGTTGAGCTTTGTAAATATGTTTGTTCAACAGCAACCTTACCAGATGCTGCTCAAAATGAAGCGGGAAGTAACCAGTCCGATTTATGAACACCCTAAATTACCAGATATTTTAAAATAAATAGCTTAAAAAAAAAGCGCCTGAGATCAGGCGCTTTTTTATTAATCTGAACACTGCTGTAAAGCTTGTGCAGGGCTGCTTTCGCGTTTGATTTGAAATAAAACCAATAACAAACCTAACCCAGCCAACAATGCGCCAGCAAAAGATACTGCGCTATAACCCCAACCTAGATCGAGTACTAACGCGCCTGCTGCTGCACCTACTGCATTACCTAAGTTAAACGCACCAATATTCACTGAAGAGGCAAGTCCTGGTGCTTCATGAGCGACTGACATTACACGCATTTGCAAAGGTGGTACTAAAGCAAAGGTTGCTGCACCCCAGGTCACTAATGCAATGGCTGCTCCAATCTGGCTTTGCGCAAGAATTGGGAAAGTCACCATCATCACAATCAACAGAACCAAGAAACCAATCAGAGTTTTGTTGATAGACAAATCTGCAAAACGTCCACCCAAATGGTTACCAATTGAGAAACCTACACCAATCAGCACCAACATGAACGTAATGAAAGTCGGTGAAGCATGGGTAAACTCAGTCAAACTTGGCGCAATATAGGTGTAGAGTGTAAACATTGCACCTGCACCGAGTACGGTGGTGAGTAGCGCAAGGACCACAGGAGTACGCGTTAATACCTTTAATTCAGCTTTCACATTTGGTTTTTGGGCAACCATACCTTGTGGGAGCGCTTTCCATAAAGCGAGCATGGTAATTACGCCAAGCAAAGAAATCGCAAGAAAAGACATACGCCAGCCAATGTTTTGCCCAACCCATGTTGCTAACGGTACACCACCAATATTGGCAATGGTTAAACCCATAAACATGGTTGCTACAGCACTGGCCTGTTTATGTGCGGGTACAATGCTTGCCGCTACAACAGAGCCAATCCCGAAGAAGGCACCGTGGTTCAGGCTTGTAATGAGACGAGCACCTAATAAGCTCATATAGCTTGGTGAAAACGCTGCGATTAGGTTACCGACCGTAAAGATCGCCATCAGCAAAATAAGCGCATTACGTCGTGCAAAACCACCAAACCACAAGGTCATGAAAGGCGCACCTAGCATGACGCCAAGTGCATAGCCCGTAATTAACATTCCGGCCGTTGGAATTGAAATTCCTAAATCATTAGCGATATTCGGCAACAGTCCCATTGGTGAGAATTCCGTGGTGCCAATGGCAAAGGCACCAATTGCCAATGCCAATAACGAGAACGCCGTATTTGATTGAGTGTTCATGAGTTTAGTCCCAAACAGGTGCCCATGGCTCTGGGCTAACTTCACGACTGTTGCGGTCGAGCTCAGCAATCATTTGCATTTCAGCTGAAGTTAACTCGATATCCTGTGCTTTTAAGTTGCTAATCAGGTTTTCACGTTTAGTCGAAGATGGAATGACTGCAAAACCACGTTGCAATGCCCACGCTAGTGCAATTTGCGCTGTCGTTGCTTTATGTGCTGCTGCAATTTCAGCGAGAACTGGGTCTTGAAGCACTTTACCGTACGCAAGAGTCATGTATGAAGTGACATCAATGTTCTTGTCTTGTAAGAAATTTACAAGTTTATGGTTTTGAAGATAAGGACTTAGCTCAATCTGATTTGTCGCAATATGCTCTACACCGATGGTGTCAATGGCTTGTTGGGTAAGCTCAATATTGAAGTTTGAAATACCAATTTGTTTGGTAAGACCTTGTTGTTTCGCTTCAAGTAAAAGCTGCATAATTTCAGGAATCGAAACCCCTAAATCTGGTGCTGGCCAGTGAATCAAAGTAAGATCGACATGGTCAGTACGAAGCTTTTGTAAGCTCTCTTTTAAGCTCGGAATAAACTTATCTTGCGCAAAATTATCTACCCAGATTTTTGTGGTTAGAAATAAGTCCTGACGCGCTACACCACTTTCAGCAATGGTTTGTCCAATCGCAGCTTCATTTTCATAGATTTGAGCTGTATCAATGACACGGTAACCTACGTCTAAAGCTGTTTTAACAGAATCAATAACTGCTTGTTCTTTAAGACGGAAAGTTCCTAGACCAAAACGTGGGATATTCATGTGTTTACCTAAATTTGAATAATCATTTAACTTGATGTGCATTTTGCTTTTTTTATTGTTGCGAAAAAATAGATGAATAAGCAAAATATCTTTGATCATTAGTCAATAATGGAATAAGACATGAAATCAACAATTGAAGAGCTGGTCGCGTTTATCGCAATCGTTGATACAGGCTCTTTTGTTGCGGCGGCAGAACATTTAAAACAAACGCCTTCAGGAGTCAGTCGATCTTTAACACGCTTAGAAGCTAAGTTAGATGTGACTTTGTTAGAGCGAACTACACGTAAATTGAAACTCACTCAAGAAGGACAACAGTTTCTGGTAAAGGCCCGTAAAATCTTAAATGAGCTAAATGCGGCTGAAGAAGAACTACAAAAATCTGATCAGGGGACTGCGGGACTCATTCGCATTGATTCAGCAACGCCGTTTGTCTTACACGTAATTGCGCCATTAATGCATAAGTTTCGTGAGTGCTATCCAAACATTGAAATTGAGCTCAATAGTAATGATCAGGTGATTGATCTACTGCAACATAAAACCGATGTTGCATTCCGATTTGGGGAACTTAATGATTCAAGTCTTCATGCCAAATTAGTATGTAAAAGTCGCTTATTTATCGTTGCAAGCCCTGAGTATTTAGCAATTAAGGGTACACCGACACAACCTGAACAGCTTGAACAACATGATTTGATTGGTTTTACCAGGCCTGCATATATCAATAGTTGGCCGATTAAAGTTGGTGATGAATATTTTTTTGCACAATCAAAAATTAAAGCATCAAGTGGCGAGACGGTACGTCAGTTGACGATTAGAGGACATGGTATTGCACGACTATCTGAATTTGAAATTTGGAAAGATATTGAAGAAGGGCGATTGATTGCATTATTCGAAGACCAAATTGAACATCAATACCAAAGCATCCATGCTGTGTATTATCAACAAGAGCATCTACCAAAACGAATTCGTTTATTTATTGAGTTTTTGGCAGAACAGTTAAAAGACGGTTTTAAAAACGCTCTCTAAAAGTAGTGTAACTGTCAGTTGGAAAATGAACTTCTAAAAGTGGGGTCGTTTGTCCTTGTGATGAATGTTGAGACAGAAAATAGCTTTTTTGCTGTTGTCGACAACTAAAATATAATTTGGAATAAGTCGAATTCACCATCACAACTTCATTAGAGCTATTACGCTTATATTGATAATGAGAAATCGTACTAGCCTCATCATCAGTGCGTTGCTCCATTTTATAGTCTTGTTGATTGGTCATTTTTAAATAACCTTCAATCAGGCTTTGGCAAACGGTATGTCTGTACTGCTCGTTTTGTGGCTCAGTTTGGCAACCAGCTAAAACAATAGTAAATAACAATATAGCTTTTAATTTCATGAGTTTGCTACTTTCTGAGTTGATTTCTATAGCCTAAAGGTGTTCTATAAACCAGTACAGATACAGAAATTTTTAAAAAAGCAGCACAGAATGACTTTCCAATATCAGGTTCTTGCCAATCAATTAGCACATCGTATTTATCAAGATGAGCTTAAACCTCACCAGAAACTTATTTCTTTACGAGATTTTGCTCGTCAGCACAGCATTAGTTTAAGTACAGCAAAAAGTTGTTATGAGTTACTTGAGGCGAGGGGGCTTATTTATGTAAAGCCGAAGTCAGGTTATTTTGTGGTTGCTCGTGCACAATCGGGTCCCATTCCTGAAAGTCCAGATTTCTTGTCTTTACCTCGACAAGTTTCAAATCTGGAATTGCATAATCAAATTCAGGAAGCTGCCTTACAAAGCCATCTTGTACCATTAGGCTCTATTCAGTTAACACCTCATTTTATTCCTGTGGAAGGTTTACGTCGTTCTATTCAACGGGCTTTAAAAAATTGTCAGCCTCAAGACTTTCTTTATTGTAATAAACAAGGGCATGAGCAATTAAGAAAAGCGTTATCTGATCATTGGCGTGAAGATGGGATTTTTATCGCGGTAGAAGATATTTTTATTACCAATGGCTGCATGCCTGCTTTATCTTTGGTGATTCAACATCTAACAGAAGTAGGCGATAGTATTTTAATTCCGACGCCTACTTTTAATGGACAACTACAGCTTATAGCCAGTTTAAAACGGCAGATTATTGAAATTCCAGCGCATCATCGTGGTATCGATCTTGAGCGCTTAGAATCATTTATGAAGCAAGGTTTGGCTAAAGTTTGCTTAATGACAGCCAACTATCAAAACCCTCTAGGATATTGTTTAAGTAATGCAGAAAAACAAAAGATTGCCGAATTAGCAGCAAAGTATCAGTGCTTTATTATCGAAGATGATATTTATGGAGAGTGTGGTTACAGCGGTGAACGACCATTACCTATTCGCTATTGGGACCGTGAAGGCTATGTGATTTGGTGTGGGTCAGTTTCTAAGTCATTGTCGAGTGCGTATCGCGTAGGATGGTTCTGTTTAACAACAAAGTTAGAACATTTAAGGCTTGAGCTGTTAGCCAGTAATATTGGGGTCAATACACCGCTACAATTAGGTCTAGCTGATTTTATTTATAGTCGTGGTTATAGGGAGCATTTAGAGCAGTTAAGACCGAATTTGATGCGGCAAGTCGAGGACTATCGTAGTTGTATTTTAAATGCATTTGAAGATATTCCAATTGCACTGAGTCAACCAGAAGGTGGTTATGCTTTATGGATGCAGTTACCTAAAACTGTAGATAGTTTGGCGCTCTATTACACTGCAAAATCTCACGGAATTACTGTAGTTCCCGGTCATGTTTTTGGTGAGGATGAACGCTATCGGCATTTTATTCGTTTAAATGCAGGTCATGAGTTAACAGCAGATGTCCGCCAAGCAATTAAAGACTTAGCGGACTGGTCACGGCAACAGATTAAAACAGCGAGTTAGTTTTATTCTGCAAAGTCTGCTTTAAGTACAATGCGGTAGCGTGCCTGACCTGAGTGTAGACGTTCAATTGCTTCATTGAGCTGTGACATTGGAAATAGCTCAATTTGAGGCGCAATTTTTTTGCGTGCAGCAAACTTTAAAAGCTGACGTAGTGCAGCAGGTGAGCCCGTAGGTGAACCAGTCACTGACTTAGCACCACCAATAAGAGAGCCAACAGAAACAGGAACAGGCTCAAGCGTAAGACCTAAGAAATGTAAGGTTCCGTTTGGTGCCAGTGTTGCAATAAAAGCAGACCAATTTAGAGTCACATTCACGGTACTTAGCAATAAATCGAATTTCCCTTTTTGAGCTTTTACCGCCTCTGTATCGCGGCTATTTACCACATGGTCCGCTCCCATTGCTTTGAGTTCTTCTGTTTTGTCAGGATTAGAACTAAAAGCAGTGATTTCACAGCCCCAAGCTTTAAGTAGCTTAATGGCTATATGACCTAAACCACCAATACCAATTACACCGACATGATGCGTTGCCTGTATTTTGTGTTTGAGTAGCGGGTCAAAAACGGTAATTCCGCCACAAAGTAAAGGACCTGCACTTTCAGCATCTAAATCTTCAGGGAGGGGAATGGCCCATTGCCAACCTGCACGGACCTTATCGGCAAAGCCACCAGCATGCCCCACGATTGTTGCAACATTTCCACCTGTACACAGTACTTGCTGACCACCAATACATTCATCACAGGCTTGGCAACTTTCAGCTGTCCAACCAATGCCGACACGTTGCCCAATTTGTAGACCTTTTGCTTCTGAACCCAAAGCAACAATTCGTCCAATAATTTCATGACCTGCAACCACAGGGTACACGGTCGAACGCCATTCATTGTTTAAAACAGAAATATCAGAATGACATAAACCACAATATTCAACTTTTACCTCAACCTGATGCGGTTGTAATTCACCTGCGTCAAATTGATAGGGAACCAGTTTTTCACCTGCCTGCATTGCAGCATAAGCTTGAATCGTATTATTGCTCATCGGAAACTCCTTAAGCGGCTTTGAACCGTTCTGGTGGGTTATGAAGCTTTAAATTGACAATCGTTTTCATGATCATCGACCATGCCTACTGCCTGCATAAAAGCATAGCAGGTGGTTGGGCCAACAAATTTGAAACCATTCTTTTTAAGAGTTTTGGAAAGTTTTACGCTCAGTTCGGTTTGAGCAGGGGCCTTACGATAATCTACAACATCATTGTTTTGTGGAGCTGCATCTACAAACTGCCAAAGCCATGTAGGAACATCACCGACTTGTGCTTTGAGCGCTTGCCAAGCAATAGCATTATCACGAATGGCTTTGAGTTTACCTAAGTGACGAATTAAGCCAGCATCAGATAATTTTAGTTCTAGAAAATCATCTGTAAATGAAGCAATGTCTGCAATCGGATGATTAAAAAAATGCTGACGATAGCTTTCTCTTTTTTTCAGTACGGTAATCCATGATAGGCCGGCTTGCTGACCTTCAAGACAGAGCATTTCAAATAATCGTGCTTCGTCGTGTTCGGGTTTGCCCCATTCTTCATCATGGTAGGCAATATAGAGTGGATCGTCGGAACACCATCCGCAACGTTGAGTTTTCATGATAATGCTCCTTATATTTATCTTAGAATTTTAAAGTTTAAATAGCACCCATTCATTCGGGCGAGTATCCCAATAATACAGTTCTGCTTGTGTTAAGTCTTCAAACTTTAGCCAAAAGTCTTTGCCAACTTTGTCTGAAAAACCGGTACTGATCAGTAGGGCATCATCGCTGATTTCCATGATCCAGCCTTGATAGCTATTGCCATTTAAAATGATCTTTTGCTGGTTGCCAGACTCGGCAAACTCTACTAAGCGATTGATCAGCGCTTCCGACATAAAATGTTCCTAGCGTAAATATAAATAAGGATTAACAGCACCACGTCCTTTACCATCTAGGTAAAGACCATAATGAAGATGAGGTGAAGTATAACGTGCATTGCCCGTATTGCCGACATAGCCAATGAGGTCGCCCTTTTTGACATAGTCGCCTACGTTTAAGCCACGTTTATGACCATCCAGATGAGCATAATAATGCCATGTTCCTGCTGGGCCTAAAATCCAGATGACTTTGCCACCCAAGTTGTTATTACGAAGATCTGCAACGAGTCCTTCGGTTGCACTGTACACTTTGGTTCCACGTGGAGCCAAAATATCAATTCCTTCGTGACTACGGCCCTGGCTCCGAGCAGCTCCCCATGTGTCTTTTAATTCATCCCGGTCAATACCTTTTACAGGTACAGGTAGTCGACTTGGAAGCTGCATACTTTTGAGTTTGATGACTTCAGCAGGTGGAAGTGGGGCAGGTTTTTTAGGTGCACTGGCACAGGCCGCCAATAGAATAATCAGAAAACCAAGTGAGAAATGAGAAACAAAACGTCGCACAAAATACTCCCTGTCACACCCATATCAAAATTATTTTACTCACTATGTCATGAACGGCTTGTCGAGATCAATTTTTTCATAGCGGTTGGAACACCTTTGGCAATGGCTTGTTCCGGACTCAACCATTGACCTTCAAGTTCAATAGCCAGATGTTCTTTTTGATCAGGTTCCACGTGGAACACATGAGCATTAAGTAACCATGTGAAATGAGTGAAGCTATGGCTGATCTGAAAAGTTTGTGCTTGAGGCTGTAATTTATATTGCTGGCTTATGCTCAGTCGTTCATGTTCATTTTCTAAAATAGGTAAACAGAATAAACCGCCCCATAGACCATGAGCTTGACGTTGTTGCCAGAACCATTCACCTTCGCACTGAATAATAAGAACATCTGCTGTTTTAACAGGCGGTGTTTTTTTCGGTTTTTTAAAAGGTAATTCTTGTTCTAACCCTTGCTGATAAGCCTGACAGTGAGCTTGCATTGGACAATATAAACATAGCGGTTTTTTAGGCGTACAAATGGTTGCGCCGAGATCCATAATCGCTTGAGTGTAGTCATGATTGCGATGTGTAGGGCAAAGCTCTTCAGCCAGTTTCCACATTTCACGCTCGTGCTGTGGTTTGCTTAAATCATCTTCAATTGCAAAGAAACGAGCTAAGACGCGTTTCACGTTGCCATCCATAATGACGCCGTACTGACGTAAACCTAAAGACATGAGCGCGCCTGCGGTAGAGCGACCAATGCCAGGTAACGCAATCCATTCTTCTAGCGTTTCAGGAAATTTACCTTGCTGCGTGACAAGACCAGCCGCTTTATGCAAATTGCGTGCACGAGCGTAGTAACCGAGGCCAGCCCAAAAAGGTGCTACTTCATCCCAAGTTGCATGACCTAAAGCTTCTACAGTTGGGAAGCGCTCCATAAAGCGGTCAAAATATTGCAGAACTGTTTTCACCTGAGTCTGTTGTAGCATAATTTCAGAAACCCAAACTTTGTACGGATCATCGGCAACTTGCCAAGGCAAATCGTGACGACCATGTTGATCGAACCAGTTTAAGAGGGCATCAGAAAAAGAAAATTCAGGCATGAACAGCTATAGAAGAGAAGTAAGGGCTAAATTATAGCTGAAATTGGAGAGAAGTTTTGTTTAAAGCAGGCAACCAGAACGAGCCTGTTAAAACAGAGATCACTTGAAAATAAGTGGTCTCTGCTTCAAGCATAAAGAGGATTAATCCTCTTTTACGCCCCAACGTTGATCTAGTTTCAACGGCTGGTTTTTATAGTAAGGAATGACATGAATGTGGAAATGATCTGAAGTTTTTCCAAAAACTTCACCATCATTAAAGCCAATATGAAAGCCATCTGGTTGATGACGAAGCTGGGTTTCATGACGGGCAATTTCAAGAAGTGTAAGTAAGCCTTGATGTTCTTTAGAGGTAATATCAAAGAACGAGTTGACGTGACGTAATGGAGTTACGACACAGTGGCCTTTAGATAACGGATTAGAATCAGGCAAAATTACGGCAAATTCATTCTTATCAATGATGTCATATTCATCAAATTCGCAATACGGACATTTCTTGTCAGTCATTGTTGTATCCTCTCATGTTATTCCATTAAACCCCGAGTGCGGGAAATAAGACTAGGCTTTGCTCTAGCTCAACGGGAGTATAGTTATTGAAGTATGGTTTAAAAAATACAGTAAAAATATTGCAAAGTCATAAACATTTAAGGGAGCAAATGCAAAAAAATCATTTGCTCCAAATTTGCTTCTTTTATTTTAGAGTACGATCTAATAAAGCGTACATTTTAGCAAGGCCTTGTTTTTCCGCTTCGCTATTGTAGCCAAGGTCCACACCGTTCGCTTTAGCTCTTTCATCGGCAAGCGGGTTACTAAAGCCATGTTTAGCACCTTCTAAAACCACTACTTCATGTTTAACCTCAGCAGCTTGCATCTCTTTTTCAAAATTAGCAACATCTTCTAAGGTGACCATACTGTCTAATTCACCATGTAGAACTAAAACTTCACCTTGAATGTCGCCTTTTTGAGCAGGAGCTTTAGGCGTTAATGTGCCATGGAAAGTTGCAGTTGCTTTTAGTGGAGCACCTGAACGCGCAAGATCTAATACGACTTTACCACCATAGCAGTAACCGACAGCGGCAATTTTTTCACTGTTTACTTCCGGTTGAGCAGCTAAAGTTTGAAGCCCAGCATTGGCACGATCAGTCACCGTGTCTAACTCTTCAAATGTCTGCATCATCCATTCATAGGCTTGAGCTGCGGTCGTTGTAACTTTTTTATCACCATACATATCAATTGCAAGCGCAGCATAGCCGTGCTCAGCAAGTTCACGTGCGCGTTGCTCTGTATATTCGTTACGTCCCCACCACTCAGGAGCAACAATCACACCCGCAACAGGTGTTTCGCTATCTGGAGCCGCAAAGTAACCAATTAAATGGCTACCGTCTGGTGCAGTATATTGAATTTCACGGGTTTTAATTGCAGTACTCATGACATTAATCCTGAAATTTAAATCGATTTAAATACGCTTGATTAAAGCATAAAAATTAAGAACTAAAATAAATAACTATGTAAAAATCTACATCAAAAGAAAAAGATACAAAGTTATAAGCAATAAAAAAAGAAGGAAACCAGTTCCTTCTTTTTATGTAGTCATGATTGAATTAGGTTCGGCCTCGAGAAATGAACCCAATTACAGCTAGAATTACAGCTACAACTAATAAAATCACGGCAAAGTCTTTAGATAGCCCTGCAACACCACCAAACCCTAATAGACTGGCAATGAGTGCAATTACTGCAAAAATTATCGCCCAACGGAACATAATGCTGTCCTCCTTATTTTTCATTGTCATTTAACTATATAGCGTGTTTTTTACTCGGAATGTGTCGTTTATGTGGTTGAAATGTATATTAAACAATCATTTTGTGATGTCATAAATACAGCTTCTTTTTTAGTACAGACCACTTCAATGCTATACTGATACATCGTTTTATCTCATCAGCTGTTAAAAGATTATGTCTACCGAGACCTCACTCCGACCACTCTTTTGGAAAAACTATCCGTTAGAGCAACTGACTCAACTTGAGTGGGAAGCTTTATGTGATGGCTGTGGTTTGTGCTGTCTGGTAAAACTAGAAGATGAAGATACGCATGAGGTGGCTTATACCAAAGTGGCCTGTAAGTTACTTGATTGTGGTACAGGGCGTTGCACGGACTATCCAAACCGTCAGCAGCAAGTACCTGACTGCCTACAATTAACGGTAGAGTCTTTAAAAACAATCCACTGGTTACCTTCAAGCTGTGCCTATAAGCGCTTGAATGAAGGCAAGAATTTACCTTCTTGGCATTATTTAAATACGGGTTCGAGGCAAAGCGTGGTTAAGGCGAAAAAGTCAGTTGCAGGACGTTGTATTTCTGAAGTTGATGTCCATGAAGATGATCTTGAAGATTATATTGTGCGGTGGGTGCGCTAATTTAGTCTTAAAAGAGAATGTTTGATTACAGCGTATAATAAAGTAACACTTTTATCGTAATTTTTTTGCTCATCTCCGTAATATAACAATAAAAACAAAGGAGATAAAAATGATGAGACGATTAGCAGCCCCCTTATTATGTAGTAGCTTTTTTTTGTTAATGGCCTGTGGGTCTAATAATACCAATTCAAAAAATCCTGAACAAAATACGACTGCAAAAGCAGATCAGTCTGTTGCCATCAAACAAACTTATCAGGTTGAAGCAGTCTCACATTTTAATGAGCCTTGGGCTGTGACCAGTCTGCCTGATCAGCGTTTATTAGTGACTGAACGGCAAGGTAAATTAAAAATTTTTAACCCTAAAAATAAGCAAATGTTGGACGTGCAAGGTGTTCCAGCGGTGAACTATGGAGGACAGGGTGGTTTAGGAGATGTCATTTTACACCCTGACTTTGCCAAGAATCATTGGGTTTATCTCAGCTATGCTACAAAAGGGCAAGGTGGATCTGGCGCAGTGATTTCACGTGCAAAACTAGATTTATCTCATCCTAATCAGCCAAAACTCACCGGTATAAAGCAGATTTGGCAGCAAGTACCTAAAGTCTCGGGACAAGGCCATTATGGACATCGCATGCTTTTTGGTACAGATAGTAAGCTGTGGGTCAGTTCAGGTGAGCGACAAAAGTTTGATCCTGCCCAAAACATGAAAAGTAACTTAGGTAAAATCTTGCGTTTAAATGAGGATGGCACCGCGGCTGTAGATAACCCTTTTTATAAGCAAGGCGGGGTCACTGCTGAAATATGGTCACTGGGACACCGTAACCCGTTAGGTATGGCTTTTGACCGCCAAGGACAGCTGTGGGTGGTTGAGATGGGGCCTAAAGGTGGTGATGAACTTAATATTATTACCAAAGGTGAAAATTACGGTTATCCAATCGTTTCAAATGGAGACCATTATTCGGGCCAACCTATTCCAGATCATCACACTCGGCCAGAGTTTAAAGCACCAGAAATTGACTGGACTCCTGTTATCTCTCCATCGAGTATGATCATTTATCGCGGACAACAATTTCCTGCATGGCAAAATAAAGCCTTAATTGGCGGGTTATCTTCCGAAGCGATTATTGTGGTGGATTTAGAGCATAAGCCCGTGAAAGAAGTGCAAAGATTGGATATGAAAAAACGTATTCGTGGGTTGCATGAAGCAAAAGATGGTTCGATTTGGGTGATTGAAGATGGCTCAAATGCGCGTTTACTCAAGCTGAGTAAGAAACCCTCTTAATGCTAAGCAAGAGCCTGTAAATAAAGAACGTGTCTCATAGATTCAAATTGTAGATTTCTGTGAGACACAATAGACTATAGTGAAAAGACGATAAAGCCATTTGAGATGTCAGACACCCATATTCCACTTCCCGAACGCCTGCGCCCAAGAGACTTGTCTGAAATTATTGGGCAAGATCATTTATTAGGTGAACATGCGCCCTTACGTCAAATGATTGATCAGGGACATTTGCCTTCTATTATTTTTTGGGGACCACCAGGCGTTGGTAAAACAACGATTGCTTTACTTTTGGCGCAGGCAATAGACCGTCCATTTGTGAGCTTGTCTGCGCTGAATACGGGCGTAAAAGAATTACGTGAAGTGATTGCAGAAAGTGGTGATTTACTGACACCTGTTGTTTTTATTGATGAAATTCATCGTTTTAATAAATCACAGCAAGATGCTTTATTAGGTGCAGTTGAAAAAGGCAAAATTACTTTAATTGGTGCAACAACTGAAAACCCGTCTTTTGAGGTGAATAGCGCGCTTTTATCACGCTGTCAGGTCTATACCTTAAATAGTTTAGACAGTGAGGCAATTCAGACACTACTCAACAATGCACTTCAAAGCGATAGATTCTTAAAAGAACGTTACATTCATATAGAAGAATATGATGCGCTCATTCAGTTCGCAGCAGGTGATGCACGTAAAGCGCTTAATTTACTGGACTTGATCGCAAGTACTTTTGAACCAGAAATTGAAAACACGATTACCAATGCGGTAGTAGTGAAAGTCGCTCAGCAAAATATTGCGCGTTATGACAAATCGGGCGAGCAGCATTACGACCTTGTTTCTGCCTTTATTAAATCAATTCGAGGCAGTGATCCAGATGCAACGCTATATTGGATGGCACGTATGCTTAAAGGCGGAGAAGATCCAGTTTTTATTGCAAGACGTATGCTGATTGCAGCCTCAGAAGACATCGGAAACTCCAACCCAAATGCGCTATTGCTTGCAGGTGAGTGTTTCCGCTCTGTACAAGCGGTGGGTATGCCTGAGGCTCGAATTATTCTAGGTCAAACAGCAGTTTACTTAGCAACGAGTGCAAAAAGTAATAGTACTTATTTAGCGATTAATAAGGCTCTAGAACTTGCTGAAAAAACGGCAAATTTACCTGTGCCTTTGCATTTGAGAAATGCGCCAACCAAGCTTATGAAACAGCAAGGCTATGGTATTAATTATCTCTATCCTCATGATTACCCTGAGCACTTTGTGCTGCAAGACTATTTGCCGCCTGAGTTAAAAGGGACCAAACTCTATGAGTCTGCAAGAAATAAGCGTGAGGTTGAAGGTGAGCGCTTACAGCAACGCAGATGGCAGCAGGAACAATAGTTCCTGCTTTATGCTATTCCAGCTCTTCAGTGACTTGACCATAAATCAGTAGCGTGAACACACCTGTACCGCCAATAATATTACCAATGGTGGTGGGGACGAGGAAAGTAAACAGATACTTACTAATAGAGGCTTCTCCTTGCCAGACTAGATAGGACATTTCTGTAGAACCAACTACTACATGGGTAAAGTCACCCAGTCCTATCAAATACGTCATAAAAAAGATGAGCAGAAACTTATTACTGACTGAAGGCAACATCCAGACCAATGCAGCAATTAACAGCCCTGACATAATGCCTTTGAGCAGATTCTGGGTTGCAGAAAAGGAACCCACATGATGTGCGAGTTCATCTAGTGCTTTATCAATATCTGGCGTAAACAGGTGAGTAGTTAGGAAAAATAAACTCGCCAAAGCTGTTCCAATGATGTTGCATAGAATCACAATGCCCCATAAGCGGCCCACTGCTCGTAATTTATCGAAAGTAAAAGGATTAAATAAAGGCACAACTGTGGTGATGGTATTTTCGGTAAAGAGTTGCATGTGGCTCAAAATAGCGATCAAGAACCCAATGGTATAACCCACATTAGTGATTAAATCGGTCCAGACTGCATCAGCTGGGAGATAAGCAGCAATAATCGCTTTAAATACAAATGAAAAACTGATGACTAAACCTGCGGCAATCCCTGAAAAGATCAGTGCAGTTGTTGGACGATCAAGCTCTTCGGCACCATCACGGCGGATAATTTCATAAACCAGACGGGGTGACAGTTTCTCATGTTCTTCGACTGCCATTTTTTCACGCCAGCTTAAAGTTTTCTCGACTTTCTTTTCCTCTATTTCATGGTCCATCAGGGTTACTCCTTACTGAATAAATATCTTATATTTATTGTTTTATTTATTGTTAAGGCAGTGTTCAGGATAAATCTAGTCTATTCATAACAGCTTTATGTGTCTTTTTATAAATTGAATGCACAATGGCTAAATCATCAATAACAAAATCAAAGAAAAGTATAAGCTCTTAAAGTACGGATAAGTGCCATATAGTCACCTTGAGAAGCTTCAGAAATGACGGTTTCTACTTCAGCTTCGCTCCATCCTTGTTTTAAGGCAGAAGTGCTAAAGTTGTTTAATAAGACCAAAGGATTTTCACCAAAATGGATTGGATGATTCATTAATCTCTTTTCAAGCTTAGATAATTCCATAGGTTCATCCGAGTTTTTAAATTTAATTATTGTGAAGTGCTTTGTGTTTTTTTAGATTTTAGTGTTTTAAATTAAGCTTATGCAAGTGTTAATTTATTGAAATAGACAAATCTGTCTACATTGTTTGGGGCGCATGGCGCTGAATATAAAAAACCGGGCTTTGGCCCGGTTTTTTTATGAAGTTTTACTGATTAGATGTCAGATAAATCTACGCCTAAACGAGCAGCAACTTCTTCATAAGCTTCAACAACACCGCCTAAACCTTGACGGAAACGGTCTTTGTCGAGTTTCTTCTTAGAGTCTTTATCCCATAAACGGCAGCCGTCTGGAGAGAACTCATCACCAAGCACGATGCGGTCATGGAAAACACCGAATTCAAGCTTGAAGTCTACCAAAATCATGTTGCCTTCAGCAAATAATGCTTTTAATACATCGTTTACTTTATAAGTTAAAACTTTCATTTGTTCTAACTGTTCAGCAGTCGCCCAACCTAAAGCAATCGCTTGAGATTCGTTAACCATTGGGTCGCCTAGACCGTCATCTTTATAGAACAATTCAAATGTAGGAGGAGTTAACTCTTTACCTTCTTCTACACCTAAGCGACGGCATAGAGAACCAGCTGCGTAGTTACGAATTACACATTCAACTGGAATCATTTGAAGTTTTTTAACAAGCACTTCAGTTGGAGAAAGCAATTTTTCAAAATGCGTTTCAATACCCGCAGCAGCAAGTTTTTCCATGATGAAGGCGTTAAAACGGTTGTTCACCTTGCCTTTACGATCTAGTTGTTCGATTTTTTCGCCGTTGAACGCAGAGGCATCATCACGAAAGACTAAAATCAGATGGTCGGCATTGTCTGTTTCATATACAGATTTTGCTTTACCAGTATAGAGCAAGGTTTGTTTTAACATGAGGGAACCTTTTTAAAAAAAATGCCTAGTAAACGACTAGGCTGGCCAATTTTGGTAAATCTGGTTTAGCACTTCAGCAGCCACATCTGGGCTTGCAAAAGTGTTATCTACATTAAATAGAGCAAGAGTATGACTAGAACCTACACCAGTAAGTTTAAGCACATAAGTATTGTCATTTACTTTAATCGTCGCTTGATTACTGCCTTGAGCGATGATGTTGAAATTTAAAGTACTTAAAGTTGCTTTGGTGTATTGCCAGATCTCGGCTGTATTTCCATCAACTTTTAACAACGGGTTTTTATTACCGTCAGTCACAAGCTGAGGACGTCCAAGCGCAGTCGTCGTTTGAGCAGAGGCATCTAGTGTCGCATTACCTTGCGTTTGTTCAGGGCGTGGCAGTGCATAGCGGTTGCCACGCTTATTTTCAAACTTCGGTGCGTTATCGATAGCGCGCTGTTCTACAGTTGGTGCAGGATACAAAGGTGTCGCTGGTCGTACAGTTGCATCGGCAGGATATTCAAGCGGGGCGAGTTGCTTGGCATTTTTATAATCTAAAGAGTGATTATTAATTGCGAAGCGACCACAACCAGCTAAACTTAAGGCTGAAACTGCAAGGACTAAACCAAGACGTAATTGCATCATAAATTGCTCTTATTAAATAATTCCCGCATCTTTTAGGGCATTGCGGAGAGGTTCGCGATATTGCTCAGCGAGAGGAGTGAGTGGTAAACGAATACCAGTATCAATCAGTCCCATCTCATGTAGTGCCCATTTCACAGGAATTGGGTTTGATTCGCAAAATAGAATATTGTGTAAATTTGCAATCTTATTGTTAAGCGTCTTCGCTTGTTGTTCATCTTTGGCAATCGCGACAGCACATACTTCACTCATTGCTTTAGGTGCAACATTTGCAGTAACCGAGATGTTACCGTCAGCGCCAAGAAGCATAAGTTCCCATGCTGTTTCATCATCACCTGAGTACACAGCCATCTTGCCGTTTAATGCCTCAATTAAAGCTTTACCACGAGGTACATCACCTGTTGCATCTTTAATGCCAACAATATTCGAGATCTCTGCTAAACGTACAGCTGTGTCGTTTGAAAGGTCTACGCCAGTACGACCAGGTACGTTATAGAGAATAAGTGGTAATTCAACAGCTTCAGCAATCGCTTTATAGTGTTGGTAAAGGCCTTCTTGGGTTGGCTTGTTATAATATGGTGTTACAAGTAAAGCAGCATCTGCGCCAAGCTCTTTAGCAGCTTTAGTTAATTCGATTGCTTCACGGGTTGAGTTTGCACCAGTACCGGCAATAATTGGAATACGTTTATTGGCTACACGAATAATTTCTTTAATAACCTGTGTGTGCTCTTCCATGCTCAATGTTGAGGCTTCGCCGGTTGTACCGACGGCTACAATACTGTTTGTACCTTGTTCTATGTGCCACTCAACCAGCTTCTCAAGACCCTTCCAATCTACACCGCCGTCTTTCAACATTGGTGTGACGATTGCGACGATTGAGCCTTGAATGGTCTGTGCTTGCTGAGTCATTTTTAAAAATATCCTATTTATCCATCCGAATCTGAGGTAAGAAAAACAAAATGTGGGATGGTTGCAGTATTTTGATTGTCCAGTTCTAACAATAACAGATTGTTGAATGACAATTATGCAAATTATGACTGATCAGACGCATAAGAACAATACGCCTAACGGATAATCGCGGTGTAAACTTGAGGAAAAGATAGGATGTTTTCATTATTACGCGCTAAGAATACCCAGTAAACATAACAATACGGCTTGATTCGACTGAGCCTTACTTAATATGGGCTTTTTTTATGGCAAGATAGAATGCAATTTCCCCGGTTGGGATTGAAGATGACATGAGCATGAATAAACAACCCCAAAATGCAGCTTTAATCGTAGTTGATGTACAAAATGGTTTTACACCGGGTGGAAACTTGGCAGTTGCCGATGCCGATACAATTATTCCAATAATCAACCAAATTGCTGATTGTTTTGAAAATATTGTTCTGACACAAGATTGGCATCCCGATAATCATATCTCTTTTGCACAAAATCATGCGGGCAAACAGCCATTTGAAACCATTGAACTCGACTATGGACAGCAGGTGCTTTGGCCTAAGCATTGTGTACAAGGTACTCAAGATGCCGAGTTTCATCCTGTTTTAAATATTCCGACTGCTCAACTGATTATCCGAAAAGGTTTTCATGCACATATTGATAGCTACTCGGCTTTTATGGAAGCAGACCACTCTACAACGACGGGTTTAACCAGTTACCTAAAAGAGCGTGGTATTGATACAGTTTATGTGGTCGGAATTGCTACGGACTTTTGTGTAGCATGGACTGCTTTGGATGCAGTTAAGCAAGGTTTTAAAACTTTAGTGGTTGAAGATGCTTGTAAAGGGATTGATCTGAATGGTTCGTTAGAACAAGCATGGCAAACCATGCAGCAGCAAGGTGTTGTCCGTATTCAGTCGACTGATCTGTTGAGTGAGCGCTAATTATATTGCTCTAGTTTTTAACTTTCATATTTTAATTTTTAGGGATAGAAAGTATGGCTGCATTCCTACGCTTTACCCAATTTATTCAAAAAACTTTTGCCCTATGGGTGATTGTTTTTGCAGCGCTAGCGCTATGGCAGCCTGAATTTTTTGTCTGGCTCAAAGCGTACATTCCATGGATATTGGGCATTATTATGCTTGGTATGGGAATGACCATGACCGTCGATGACTTTAAAGGGGTATTACAAAGCCCTAAAGCGGTATTGATTGGGGTGGTAGCGCAGTTTGTCGTAATGCCTGGCTTGGCATATGTTTTATGTAAATTATTTAATTTACCGCCTGAAATTGCGGTTGGGGTCATTTTGGTGGGTTGTTGCCCAGGGGGAACGGCTTCAAATGTGATTACCTATATGGCTAAAGGCAATGTGGCGTTATCGGTAGCCTGTACATCGGTATCAACACTTTTGGCACCAGTGTTAACACCAGCGATTTTCTATCTGCTTGCCAGCCAATGGCTAAAGATTGATGCAGCTTCGATGTTTATTTCGATTTTGCAGGTGGTGCTACTACCTATTATCGTTGGTTTGATTTTAAGAACATGGCTTAAACGTCAGGTCGAATCTTATATTCAAGTCATGCCTTTAGTTTCGGTCATTGCAATTGTAGCGATTGTGGCCGCGATTATTGGTGGAAGCAAAGCAGCAATTTTACAGTCGGGTTTGCTTATTTTGGCTGTGGTGATTTTACATAATGGGCTTGGATATTTATTAGGTTTTACCGCAGCGCGTTTCTTTAAATTACCTTATGCGGACAGTAAGGCGATTGCTATTGAAGTGGGGATGCAAAACTCAGGCTTAGGTGTTGCGCTCGCAGCAGTCCATTTTGCTGCGTCTCCGATTACAGCAGTACCAAGCGCGATTTTCAGTCTTTGGCATAATATTTCTGGGCCTGCACTAGCGACTTATTGGGCAAGTAAACACAAACAAGAATAACTGTATAAACAACATACATGACAAAAGAAGGCCAAACGAATAGTTTGGCCTTTTCATTTAAAGCAGATTTTATAGGAGCTTAATTTAGAACTGGTATGTCTTTTGCTTTGGATTGATGCACTAAAAATAACGTGAATATGAGTATAAATCGTAAAGAAAAATAAGGCATTTCCTTGATGAACCAGATTTTTAAATTATTTATTCCTATGCTCTCAAGCAATTTAATTCTAGTTTTAAGTGGATTGGTTGATATTGCTTATGTAGGGCATTTTAGTAACGATCATGTAGCAGCATTATCGGTGACTTTATCTCTATATACAGTGATCTATGTCATTGGTATGGGGATTCTACAAGGTGTGATACTTAAGCTTTCAGAAGCTTATGGTTGCCATGACATACCACGTATTCGTCAAATTTTTATTCAAGGCCTTTGGCTGATGTTATGTTCGGCATTGCTGAGTATTGGCTTGCTTTACTTGTTCCGTGATCTGCCCAAATTGTTTGGTGCATCTGAACATGTTGTTTCAATTACTAAAAACTGTATTTGGCTTTTGGTATTTATTTTACCCGCGCATTTATTAATGCGCTTATTTACAGCTTTGTCTCAGGTCACTGAAAATGCGCATAAGGTTTTATTATCAGATAGTGTTTTCTTCATTCTTAAAATTATTTTGTCCTATCTTTTGATTTATGGTGTCGCTTTATTTTCAATTCCGCCACTCGGTGCCATAGGGGCTTTGTTAGCTACTCTCATTGTACGGTGGTTTATGTTGGCTGTTTACTACCTGTTTTTTCTGGAGAAAAGATACATCTTTATTGAGCATCCCGAACAGTCAGTTGAAGATAGCCGCCAAAGTCTGCGTATGATTTTAAAAATAGGTATCCCGACTGCGATCATGGCGTTGATGGACGTTGTTGCATTTTGTTCGGTTGCTTGCCTTTTGGGAGTGTGGTGTCAGCGGCACATCAAATTGTCGCGAGTACTGGCGGCTTCATGTTTATTTTTCCTTCGTCAATTGCCTCGGCTTATAGTATTTTGGTGTCACGATCTATGGGCAGCGGGAACATGCAAGAAGCGAACAAAATTGCCAGACAAAGTATATGGGTGATTATGGCAGTGAGTGGCAGTTTGTCCCTGTGTTTATGGTTGGAACGGGACTTAATTGTTACGTTCTATTCAGACGATTTGGCCGTGCAGATTTTGGCTGCATCACTGCTGTTGATTGTGTGTCTGTCTCACTTTCTAGATGGCTTAATGACGTTATTGACCTCTTTGTTGCGCTGTTGGGATGTGTCGATTTTACCAATGCTGATTTTCTTGGTCGTGGTGTTATGTTTCGGATTAGGCGGTGGTTGGTGGATGGCCTATAAAGGACTGCATTGGCAGGATATCTCGATTTCTGCGATGGGAATTTATGGCTTCTGGTGGATGGCTGCTATAAGTTATTTAGTGGCTTGTCTAATGAGTGCCATCTGTTTCCATTTTAGAAAACAATTAAGAGGTTTTTGATTAGGTAGATCAACACACTCTTAAAGAGAATGTTCTACTAACCAATCTTCAATTTCGTTTTCAGAAATTACTTCAAAGCCATGGCGCTGCAAAAGCGCTGTGGTGATTCCAACTCCCGTAATTTTCTCACCTTGAAAAGTACCGTTATAAATTTTTTGGCTACCGCAAGATGGGCTATTTTCTTTTAAAACCACACAAGTTGCTTTTATTTGCTGTGCAACTTCTAGGGTGCGGTAAGCACCTTTTAAATATAATTCTGTTACATCTAAACCAGATGAATCGGTAATTTTTGCTTTCCCATCAAGCACATCTTGACCTGTTCCGCCCACAATTTCTGCGGGTAAACGGGGAGTGGTAAAACCACCTAATAGCTCTGGGCATAATGCTTGGGCTTTTTTATTGATTAATAGCTGCTTTAGTCGGGTATTTGGACAGGATTTACCATCATATCGAACAGGTTCACCAATTAAACATGCACTGACTAAAAGCATAGTTTTCCAAACTCAAAGCAAGAGAGATTTTTGAAGATAAAGAATCATAAACAGAATATCGAATATGATAATTGATTTTAAAAACAGGCAAACTAAAAGATTACTAAAATTATGTAATTCATAATTAAGTTATGTATTGCATAATTTAATTGTTTTTAGTAGCATCTAATTCAAGGTAAATGGCCATTGGAGATCCAACAAGGATGTTGGTCTCCATAAATCTATAAATGATTTTTAGGAAAAGACGATTTTTAAAGGTTTATTGAAAAATCTCAATCGTACTTTTAGATAACAAAGGACAGTGTGTATGGAAAACAAACACCACATGGAACGGAAATTAATCATTAAAAGCTCTACGCTCATTATATCTTCATTTTAATGACTCGTTTTTTTCTCATAGGATGCGTTGGGTTAAGCCAATTTGACGGTTCAAGTCTTCACCCAATAGCAACGTATTCTATAGAGAAAGGAGCTGAGTTCATCAGCAATAGAGATAAACGGAACAGGTAATCACCAGAGGGAAACTAGATGGATATTTTAGAGAACCCATTAGAATTATGCGGTTTTGCATTTATTGAGTTTGTTTCAAAAGAAAATGAATTAGATCCAGTGTTTGAAACAATCGGCTTTTCAAAAGTAGCCAAGCATAAATCGAAAGAAGCGTACTTATGGCGTCAAGGAAATATCAATATTATCCTGAATTATCAGCCAGAATCTTATGCTTCATTCTTCTTTAATGAACATGGTCCATCTGCTTGTGCGATGGGTTTTAAAACACGTGATGCAGCAAAAGCTTTCCAAAAAGCAGTAGAGCTTGGTGCTGAACCAATCTATTCAAAAGTTGGGCCAATGGAGCTCAACATCCCGGCAATTAAAGGTATTGGTGGTATGCCAATCTTTTTAGTTGACCGTGATATTTATGAAAATGACTTTGTTTTCTTTGATGATGCCGAGAAACGTCCAGTAGGGGCAGGCTTAAATGAGATTGACCACTTAACTCATAACGTCTACAAAGGCCGTATGGAGTATTGGGCAAACTTCTATGAAAAAATCTTTAACTTCCAAGAAATTCGCTACTTTGATATTAAAGGCGAATACACAGGTTTAACGTCTAAAGCATTAACTGCACCAGACGGTAAGATCCGTATTCCGTTAAACGAAGACTCTGACAAAGGAAACGGCCAAATTGCAGAGTTTCTATCTGACTTTAATGGAGAAGGTATTCAGCATATCGCGTTTATTTGTGATGACTTAATCTCGACTTGGGATAAGTTAAAAGGCCTTGGTCTGAAATTTATGACTCCGCCGCCAAATACGTATTATGAAATGCTAGAAGATCGTTTACCTGAGCATGGTGAACCGACTGATGAATTAAAACAGCGCGGTATTTTGCTTGATGGTAATACTAAAGACGGTCAGAAAAAGCTGTTATTGCAAATTTTCTCTGAAAACATGATTGGTCCAGTTTTCTTTGAATTTATTCAACGTAAAGATGATGATGGCTTTGGTGAAGGTAACTTCAAAGCGTTATTTGAGTCGATTGAACGTGACCAAATTCGCCGTGGTGTTTTAGAAACTAAATAAATAAGCTGAGCTTTATTCCTGATCTAAAAAAACCAAGAGTTTGATCTCTTGGTTTTTTTATGACTATTGATTAGCGACTTTTAATATATTGATTAATGAGGTTCACTTCATTTTTCAAGATTTCAATCGTTTTACTGTGAGGGTCGACTGGTAAAAACATTTCGCTATCCAGTGCGACAATACAAAACTCGATGCTTTGGTTTGAATTAAACACAGGTAAACCTACCGCATTAATTCCTGTCAATAAATCGCCTTTCGCTGCCGACATTTGTTGCTGGCGAATAGTGTCTTTAAGCTCTGTAAATGCTTGCCAGTTTTGTGGTGCGATGTGCAGACCAAGTTCTTGATGCTTTTGCCATTCTGCTTCCATTAAGGGACGAACAAAATGTTCTGGAAGATAAGAAGCAAATAGACGTCCCGCAGCAGAATTGACTAAAGGCATAATCGAGCCGACTTTAGTCACAATCGAAATAGGGTGGTTTGATTCAATCGATTGAACAACTACAGGGCCTTTAGGTGACCATTTACTAATTTGTATGCCGCAACCAATTTTGTTTTGTAGGTCGTAAATTAAATGCTGTACCAGCTGTAGGGTGTCGCTATGTTGAACACAGTTGAGACCTAAGCGCCATGCCTGATCACCTAAAGCATATTGTCCATCATCAAGCTGTTTTGCATATTCCATGCGAATAAGGCTAACCAGATAGCGGTGAACCTTGGCAGGATGCATTTCTAGCTTGCTAGACAGATCTTTGAGAATAATAGGTTGATTGTGTTCCAAAAGGGCGTTTAGTACAGATAAACCGACTTCAAGTGATTGAACCCCCCCAGATACTTTTTCTTCAATCATTTAAATACCCTTAATAAATTTACTTTAGCTGTTAAACAGTGACGATCAAAACATAAATTGAAATTGGCGCGTTTTACATCATGCCTGAGCCTAGTGAAAAATAGAAATCACCTTTTTCTATTAGCGAAATTGACATGTTTAATAACCAACAATTTTTTAAAATCACTATGCTCTTATTTATAGCGCAATTTTCTAGAAATTTAGCGGTTTTAAATAATATAAATCGGCATTGATATAGAACTGCTCTTAAAACAATTCTAATCAATGCCGATTTTTTATTACGCTCTTTAAAAATTAGGTTCCTAACTCTTCTTCATGCAAGAAATGAGTATGGTGCGGAGCGCGTTTGGTTTTGCTCCATTCCTCTAGCATTTCAGTTTTCATTTCTTCAGTAATTTTTGCAATTTTTTCTTCAGCATGAGCATCGTTATAAGTCAGTTCTAAACGATGACCATTTGGATCGAAAAAGTAAATTGAGTGGAAAATGCCATGGTTAGTCACACCCAAAACTTTCACACCATTTTCTTCTAAATGTTGCTTGGCAGCCATCAACGCATTTAAGTCTTCAACTTCAAAAGCAATATGTTGTACCCATTGAGGCGTATTTTCGTCTCGGCCCATTTCTGGTTGAGTTGGCAATTCAAAAAATGCCAAAACGTTGCCTTGACCAGCATCTAAGAATAAATGCATGTATGGGTCAAAGGCTTTAGTTGACGGCACATGGTCTTCAGCAAAAGCTAAAATAAAGTCCATGTTGAGCATTTTTTTATACCACTCAACAGTTTCTTTCGCATCCTTACAACGATATGCAACGTGATGTATTTTTTTAATGGCAAATGTCATATTAAAACTCCTTTTTACTATTCCCAATCTGGTTGTTGTTCTGGCGCCGCGTTATAAAAGGCTGGGATAGACAAACAATGGTGATAAATCGATTCAATTTTTGGAAACGCAGATAAATCAATCTTGAAGCGTTTCGCGTTGTAGACCTGTGGAATCAGACAGCAATCAGCAATTGTTGCTTGTTGTCCAAAGCAGAATTGTCCATTTGAATCTTGAAGTAGCTGTTCGAGATTTTGAAAGCCTTCAATAATCCAGTGCTGATACCAATAATTTTTCTGCTCATCTGAAACATTTAAGTCATTTTTTAAATATTTCAGTACGCGTAAGTTATTTAATGGATGAATATCGCAAGCGATTGCTTGAGCAAAAGCGCGAACTTTTGCTCTCTCTTGCACATCATTTGGAAGTAGTTTGGTTTCTGGATATTGCTCATCTAGATATTCCAAAATACTTAACGATTGAGACAAGGTTAAATCGCTGTCAATTAAAGTCGGAACTAGAGCACTACGGTTTAACTTTAAATAGTCTTCGCTTTGCTGTTCGTTTTTTACCAGATGAACCGGAACAGTCTCATAAGCTAAACCTTTAATGTTTAGACCAATCCGTACTCTGTAGGCTGCAGAGCTACGAAAGTAACTATACAGCTTCATAGTCAGGCTCCGAAGTTTCTGCAAAATCGAAATTTAATGCAGGAAGGACTGTATTTCGAACTTCACCGAAGCCAATGCGAATACCATTTTTCTCACAGTGACCTTTCATGATCAGGGTATCGCCGTCTTGCAAGAAACCACGAGTTTCACCATTGGCAAGTGTTAAAGGCTTGGTGGTGTTCCATGTAAGCTCAAGCAAGCTACCATACGAATCTGGTGTAGAACCTGAAATAGTACCTGAACCCATTAAATCACCAACCTGAACGTTACAGCCGCCAATGGTGTGGTGAGTGAGCTGCTGAGCCATAGACCAATACATATATTTAAAATTGGTTTTGCAGATCATGTCAGCTTGTGCCGATTTCGGGCTTTGAATTTCAACACTCAAATTAATGTCATAACTATTCGCGATATTTTCTTGTAAATACGTTAAAGGTTTAGGCTCTTGTTTTGGGCCTTCCACTTTAAATGGCTCAAGTGCTTCAAGTGTGACTACCCAAGGTGAGATGGCACTAGCAAATGATTTTGAATTGAAAGGGCCTAAAGGCACATATTCCCATTGCTGGATATCGCGTGCTGACCAGTCATTGAGTAATACCATTCCAAAAATATGATCCCAAGCATTTTCAATCGAGATCGGCTGGCCAAGCTCTGTTGGTTTACCAATAACAAATGCTGTTTCAAGTTCGAAATCGAGTTTACGCGTAGCTGAGAAAACTGGGCGCTCTTCATTTGGAAGTTTAATTTGACCAGATGGACGCACGACTTGAGTGCCACTGACGACAACAGAGCTAGCACGGCCGTTATAACCAACAGGCAATTCAGTCCAGTTTGGCAGTAAAGCATTTTTAGGGTCGCGGAACATACAGCCTACATTGGTGGCATGTTCTTTAGAAGAATAGAAATCGGTATAACCAGATACTTGAAGTGGTAAATGCAAAGTAACGCTGTCTTGCTTAACCAAAACTTCCTGACGCAATGCTTCATTTTCTTGAAGCGTTAAATTTTCAACCGAGAGAAGAGACTGTAGTGTCTTACGAACTTTTGACCAGTTGGCTTTGCCAGACTCGATAAATTTATTCAGAGTAGGCTGGTTAAAGTATGTGTCTTGTTCTGAAAGTTTTAAAAGACCATGCTTTTCAAGAGCAGCGAGATCAATCACCCAATCACCAATAGCTACACCAACTTGACGCTCACTTTCGTTAGCTCTGCTAAAAACACCGTAAGGCAAATTATGAATAGTGAAATCTGATTGAGGTGAAACTTCAATAAAAGAGTTTAGTTTTTGTTCCATTTTCGCTTCCTTGTCTTTATCTCGGGTCTTATACAAATAAAAGTTCGGTCTAGGACTGAGCTACTCAATAAGTTTTAACCTTTGCTTAGATCATCTTTTGTCTTATGAGTTTGATATAGACCGAGCACAACCAATTGCTTCATGTCTCTATAATACTGAATTCATCAAATTACGCAATACATAATTTAATTACACATTTCATAATAATTGTCATTTCTTGTATTTTCTGTTTTCATTCGCGGTCATGAGAAAAGTCACGCAATTATTTTTTCATGAATCTCTATGAAAGTTTGATCAATTTATGATATACGTAATTTATTGGAAAAAAATTACGTGACACGGATGAGAATAATCATATGTCAGCACAAGAGCAAGGAAACCTGAAACATGGTTTGAGTAATCGGCACATCCAGCTTATTGCATTGGGTGGGGCGATTGGCACAGGGCTTTTTCTTGGTATATCACAATCGATTAAATTAGCAGGTCCATCGGTCATCCTCGGTTATGCCATTGCAGGATTTATTGCTTTTTTAATGATGCGTCAGCTTGGTGAAATGGTGGTAGAAGAGCCAGTTAGTGGATCTTTTAGTCATTTTGCCTACAAATATTGGGGACCATTTGCAGGGTTCATGTCAGGATGGAACTATTGGGTACTTAATGTACTCGTATGTATGGCAGAACTAAGCGCAATTGGTCTTTACATTCAATATTGGTGGCCGCAAATCCCGACGTGGGCATCTGCTTTAGCCTTCTTTGTCTTAATTAACGGCATTAATTTGCTACACGTTAAGTTTTTTGGCGAAATGGAATTTTGGTTTTCTATTGTCAAAATCTTAGCAATTCTTGCAATGATTGGCTTTGGTTCATATCTACTTGCAACAGGCACAGCAGGTCCACAGGCAAGCATTTCAAACCTTTGGGCACTTGGCGGTTTCTTCCCGTTCGGTGTTGAAGGCTTAGTGATGGCAATGGCGGTCATTATTTTTGCTTTTGGTGGTATTGAGCTTTTCGGTATTACTGCAGCTGAAGCACGTGACCCTGATAAAACTTTACCTAAAGCTGTGAATCAAATTATTTATCGTATTTTGATTTTCTATATTGCGACGCTTTTTGTTTTATTCTCGCTGTTCCCATGGAACCAAATGGCACAAGGCGGAAGCCCGTTTGTAATGGTCTTTGCTTCTTTAGATAGCCAAGGAATTGCAACGTTATTAAACTTTGTGATTTTGACTGCTGCTGTTTCAGTTTATAACGGGACAAGTTATTGCAGTAGCCGTATGTTGTTAGGCCTTGCGCAACAAGGAAATGCACCAAAAGTATTTGCACGTATTAATAAACGCGGTATTCCAACCAATGCAGTGATCCTTTCTGCGGCAGTCACTATTTTATGTGTATTGTTAAATTATATTTTCCCTGAAAAAGCATTTGGTTTACTCATGATGCTTGTGGTTGCAGCGATTGTGATTAACTGGGTTGTAATTTCATGGACGCATTTAAAATTCCGCAAATATATGCAGCGCCAAGGGCAAACAACGAAGTTCCCAAGCTTTATGTATCCGTTTAGCAACTATTTATGCATATTATTTATGCTTGGCATTTTGGTCGTGATGTCTTTAACACCAGATATGCGTGTTGCGGTCATGATGATTCCTGGCTGGATCTTGTGTTTGATGGTGGCTTACCAATTTAAACGCCGAAAATTAAAAGCTGAGCAGTCTGTACCTGCCTTAGAAGCAGATATTTAATAAGTTATTGAGTTGTATCTAAAAAGGACGTCTGAGAGACGTCCTTTTTATTTTTAAAATTTAGCAACAGAAATTAAAGGATTTTATTATTGTTATAATATAACATTTCATTAATTTAATGATGAGCAATTTTCCCATTTTTGGTGAAGATAGAGCATATTTATGAAGCGTTATTTCGGTTTAATTTTATTATCTCTCACAGCATGTAGCACTCAAACACCCAAGCCAACAACCCCTCTGCATACCCAAACATCTTTACCTCAAACTACAAAAACATTGGTCAAAATAAAGTCTCAACCCGAGGCGTATGTTGCGTGGTTAGCTTCAGCAGACCATCGACAGGCTGTACAAGCTTACAAGCAATTTCTTAAGCAAAAGGGACTTGCAGATTTAGTGCCAGACCATGAATTATTAAGTTCGGCTCGCGATTGGCAAAAATGTGGAGTTGAGCCTTATGCGGTGCCACCAAGAGAGATTTGGTCCAATATCGTTCCGACGTTTAGCATTTTAAAAGCGTTAGTTGATGATGGCGTAATTAATGATTTTGAAGTGACTTCGGTCTACCGAGCGTTGTCTCTAAACCGCTGTGCAGGTGGTGCTGATGCTTCTCGACATGTCTTTAATGCAGCGCTTGATTTCCGAATTGGCCCAGAACAGCCTACCGATTTAGACCAATTCAATATTCAGCAAACTAAAACTAAGCTTTGTCAGTTCTGGGCGACTAAAGGCCAAGCGCTTAATATGGGACTAGGTGTTTATGCTTCAGGACAAATCCATATTGATAGCCAAGGATTCCGTGCATGGGGGCCTGACCATCACTACAAAACCTCAATTTGTCAGGGACTATAAAAGCAATTTTTTCAACGACTAAGTAAATTGATTTAAATAAAAGCGGAATAAAAACTTGATCAATAGTTATGTTATAACATAACATTATTGTGGTTTAGAAATAGATTACGCCTGTGATCTGGCCATACCTAGATGGCCAGCCATGATCAGTTTAAATATTATTCGAAGAGATCAAGCCATGCGCACTGCAATCGCCAACTCATTTGCCAAGCTTCCCGTCACTGTTTTATCAGGCTTTTTGGGTGCAGGAAAAACCACATTACTCAACCATATTTTAAATAATCGTGAAGGCCGCCGTATTGCCGTGATTGTCAATGATATGTCTGAGGTGAATATTGATGCGGCATTAGTACGCGAAGGTGGGGCGGAGCTTTCAAGAACGGATGAAAAGCTGGTTGAAATGAGTAATGGCTGTATCTGTTGTACGTTACGCGAAGATTTATTGGTTGAGGTGAGACGTTTAGCCGACGAAGGGCGCTTTGACCAATTGGTGATTGAGTCAACTGGCATTTCAGAACCGTTACCTGTAGCAGAAACGTTTACCTTTGAAGATGAAGATGGAAACTCACTCAATGAATTCGCTCGACTCGACACCATGGTCACGGTAGTCGATGCTTTTAACTTCTTTAAAGATTACAGTTCAGTTGACTCACTGCAACAACGTGGCGAATCATTAGGTGAGCAAGATGAAAGAACTGTAGTCGATCTTCTCATTGATCAAATCGAGTTTTGTGATGTGATTGTGCTGAATAAAATTGATCTGATTGATCGGGCTCAGCAAGACCAGCTTATCGCCATTTTAAGAACTCTAAACCCGCGTGCCCGAATTGAAATTGCTCAATTTGGAAAGATCGCTTTAGATAAAATTTTAAATACGCAATTATTCGATTTTGATGAAGCTGCCCAAGCACCAGGCTGGTTAAAAGAGTTACGTGGTGAGCATACGCCAGAGACTGAAGAGTATGGAATTAGTAGCTTTGTTTACCGTGCCCGCCGACCTTTTCACCCAGAACGTTTTTATGATTTGGTACAGGCTGAATGGCCGGGAGTCGTGCGCTCCAAAGGCTTTTTCTGGTTGGCTGCTGAACCTACATTGGCTTATTCATGGTCACAAGCGGGTGCAATGGCTCGACACGGTTTAGCTGGTTATTGGTGGGCAGCCGTTGCAGAAGAAGACTGGCCGAGTGATCTAGCCAGTATTGAAGAAATTAAGAAAAACTGGGATGCCCGCACAGGTGATGCGCGTCAGGAGCTGGTTTTAATTGGTATGCAAATGGATGAGCAAGCTTTAATACAACGCTTGGATCGCTGCTTGTTAAGCGATGAAGAAATGGCTTTAGGTCCGCAAGTTTGGCAGAGCTGGTCTAATCCTTTTAAGCAAGAAGATGAAACCATGTTGATTGCTTAATTAAATAAGCCCCTATTTTAAAGGGGCTTATTTTTATGATTTATCTTTAATAAAAACCTTTCGAATGTAGCTGTTAAGTGGTGTGGAATAATATTTTTCAATTGCTGCGCTAATGATAAAAGTCAAAACCAGATAGCTAATTAAAAGCATAATTTTGATGCTAGAGTCGGTTTGAGCAGGAATAAACGCAACTTTCATAAGGCCCAATACAACCAGATGAAACAAATAAGTTTCGTAACTTCTTTGCCCCAACCAGACCATCACTTTGGTAAATAGGTTGTGCGCATGCGTTCCAGCAGGATGTTGAAAACACAAAATAAGTAAGCCAGTAGCAAAAGTAAATAAGCTAATACCCCATGTACTGACTTCTTTAATTGGCGCATATAAATAGAGAGCGGTCATGCTCAAAATAATTAACCACGAAAGAGGTTTTTTATAGGTCCAATTTGGCTGATATTTATAAGAAAAAATGGCAGTTAAACAGCCTACCGCTATACCATCAAAACTCGAAAAATAATGATATAAATAGGCGCCGCTTTCTTCTCCAAAATGCAAAGATCTAAAATAAGGGCCATATAAAATGACTCCAATTAGTACAGCAACAAAGACCTTATTACTATGCGTAAGCAAGCACAATAATGGAAAAACAAAATAAAAAACTTCTTCCACAGAGAGCGACCACAACACACCCAAAGCGTAGTTTACCCAACCGAATTTAATAATCAGGATATTCATCCAGAAAGTTAAGGCTGCAAATATGGTTAAAGGATAAGAGACCTCAATGCCATTCGGCGCTTGGTTCATAAAGGGTTTTAAGTCAAATGAACCAAGTATGCTTACACCTAAAATGAGTAATACCAGACACGGTAAAATACGCGCTGCTCGTCGGATATAAAAATGCTTGAGGTTAATTGCAGAAAATTGTTTGTCTCGTTTTAAAGTGTGATGGGTAATTAAAAAACCCGAAATCACAAAAAACATGGTGACGCCATAATTTCCATTTCTTGCGATGACTGTGCTAAATGCTTCACCTAAGAAATCAAAACCTAACCATGTATCTTTAAGTTTATAGGGAATATTAAAATGGTGTAAAAGAACCAAAAGGATAGAAATTCCTCGAAGAATATCTATTTTATAATTACGCATTCGATGTGCTTCCAGTTTTATTAATATACTGTGTGGCAGAAGAATACTATCGATCAGTTATTTTAAATAAAAGTTTTAAGCATCATTTCGTAAATCAGAAAAGACAATACTTTTTACATCCTTGAATTGAGCACAGGCATAGCAGAAATAACCATTAAATAAATATTGATAAAGTCTTTATATATTTGAATTTCTCTACATAAAACTTTAAATTAGCTCTTATTGAGCTATGTTTATTTTTTAAACTTTTTAAAATCTATTTATTTCAAAAATTAACATGTTGTATGTGGTTGTATATACATAGCATGTCAACTAAAATACTTTTTTGCCTGCCGCCTTTTTGAGTATTTGTTATGCCCAGAACATCAAAACAAGAACATGCTGAGCTTTCGATTGAAGCTGATAGTCCAGTTCCTTTATATCAACGCGTAAAACAGCTGATTTCACAAAAGATTTATGAAGGCTCGTGGGCTGTAAATAAAAAAATTCCTTCGGAAAGTGAACTAGTTAATCAACTTGGCTGTAGCCGTATGACGGTAAACCGTGCGCTACGTGAGTTAACAACAGAAGGCTTACTCGTTCGAATTCAGGGCGTTGGTTCTTTCGTAGCTGAAGGGCAAGGCCGAACTGCACTTTTTCAAATTAATAATATTGCCGATGAGATTATTGCACGAAACCATAAGCACCACGCTGAAGTTTTAGTCTTAGAACAAATTTATGCAAATGCAGAGCAAAGCGTGTTAATGCAGACTCGTGAAGGGCAAAGATTATTTCATTCGATTATTGTGCATTATGAAAATGATGTACCTGTTCAGGTCGAAGATCGTTTAGTTGATGCAGCACTGATTCCAGATTATCTACAACAAGATTTTAAAACCATTACCCCGAATGCTTACCTCATGGCAAAAGCACCTGTGTCAGAAGGTGAGCATATTGTTGAGGCAGTTTTAGCATCACCTCAAGAGTGCAAGTGGTTAAAGATTACCAAAGCTGAACCATGCTTACTGATCCGTCGCCGTACATGGTCAAACAAACAACTCATTTCAAGTGCGCGTCTGATTTATCCGGGTAGCCGCTACTATCTCGAAGGGAAATTTAACCCATGATTGAATTGATCAGGGCCGATCAATATACAAAAATGCTTTGGAAAAATGGTGCAGGTTTTACTTTAGAAATTGCCAGAAGCCAAGGTGAAGCTGATTTCGATTGGCGTATTTCGATGGCAGATGTGACCACTTCTGGGCCATTTTCGCTATTTCCCAATAAGCAGCGCATTATTAGCGTACTCGATGGACAGGGTATGGTACTGCATGTCGATGATCTTCCTGCCAAAACGCTGAACCAAGGCGATATTTTTGCTTTCCATGGCGAGAGTCAGGTCCAAAGTGAACTGGTCGACGGTGCAATTCGAGATTTAAATTTAATTTATGATCCCGCAAAGTTCTATGCTCGTTTTCAGTGGTTGAATGATGCAGCGGAGCAGGCATTTATCAGTTCGGCAGACCTGATTTTCATTTTTAATCAGGGTAGTGAAACGGAAGTGAACGTTGATGATCATTCCGTTCAGCTTGCTGCTCAAGAAACACTAAAAATTGAGAAAAACGCTGGCGTGACATCGATTAGTTTTCCCAAAAAACAACTCAAAAGCTGCTATGTCATGGAGCTAATTCAACGTTAAAACTTAAGTAATTTGCTTATTCAAAAGCACATGTCTCGTGAAAAGATATGTGCTTTTTTTATGCTTGATATAAAAATAAATTAATTTAATTCATGAGCTTATTCAAATTTTTCAAAAAAATATGAGCAAACCTCTTCACGCCGAAAAATATTTGTGTAGTATATAGATGTATATACAAGTTAATACATTACTATACAAATGCAGAAACAAGTGATGTTCTGCTGATGTAAGCTCAAAGGAAGGAGTCCGCCTGTGACAACAATGACAACAAAATTTCGTGATGTAGAAATTCGTGCGCCACGCGGCACTGAATTGACGGCTAAAAGTTGGTTAACTGAAGCTCCATTACGTATGTTGATGAATAACCTTGATCCGGACGTTGCAGAAAACCCGAAAGAGTTGGTTGTATACGGTGGTATTGGCCGTGCAGCACGAAACTGGGAATGTTTCGACAAAATTGTAGATACGCTAAAAAATCTTGAAACTGATGAAACTTTATTGGTTCAATCAGGCAAACCAGTAGGTGTATTTAAAACTCATAAAGATGCACCACGCGTTTTAATTGCAAACTCAAACCTTGTACCGCACTGGGCAAACTGGGAACACTTTAACGAATTAGACGCAAAAGCACTTGCAATGTACGGTCAAATGACAGCAGGTTCATGGATCTACATTGGTAGCCAAGGCATTGTACAAGGTACTTATGAAACTTTCGTTGAAGCAGGCCGCCAACACTACAACGGTGACTTAAAAGGTCGTTGGGTGCTTACTGCTGGTTTAGGTGGTATGGGTGGTGCTCAGCCTCTAGCTGCAACACTTGCAGGTGCATGTTCTTTAAATATTGAATGCCAACAAGCAAGTATCGATTTCCGTTTACGTACGCGTTATGTAGACGAACAAGCAACTGATTTAGACGACGCTTTAGCGCGTATTGACCGTTATACGAAAGAAGGTAAAGCAATTTCAATTGCGCTTCATGGTAACGCTGCTGAAATTTTACCTGAGCTTGTACGCCGTGGTGTACGTCCAGACATGGTGACTGACCAAACAAGTGCGCACGATCCCCTTAATGGCTACTTACCAGTAGGTTGGACTTGGGATGAATACCGTGCACGTGCGAAAACTGAACCAGAAGCTGTTGTAAAAGCTGCAAAACAGTCGATGGCGAAGCACGTACAAGCGATGCTTGATTTCCAAAAAATGGGTGTTCCAACTTTTGACTATGGGAATAACATCCGTCAAATGGCGAAAGAAGAAGGTGTAGCAAACGCTTTTGATTTCCCAGGCTTCGTACCTGCATATATCCGTCCATTGTTCTGCCGTGGTATTGGTCCATTCCGTTGGGCAGCGCTTTCTGGTGACCCAGAAGACATTTATAAAACAGATGCCAAAGTTAAAGAGTTAATTCCTGATGATGAACATTTACATCACTGGTTAGACATGGCACGTGAACGTATTAGCTTCCAAGGTTTACCAGCGCGTATTTGTTGGGTTGGTCTAGGCTTACGTGCAAAACTTGGTTTGGCATTTAACGAAATGGTTCGTAGCGGTGAATTGTCTGCACCAGTTGTGATTGGTCGTGACCATTTAGACTCAGGTTCAGTTGCAAGTCCAAACCGTGAAACTGAAGCAATGCAAGACGGCTCAGATGCAGTATCAGACTGGCCTTTATTAAACGCGTTGCTCAATACGGCAGGCGGCGCAACTTGGGTGTCTTTACATCACGGTGGTGGTGTAGGTATGGGCTTCTCTCAACACTCAGGCGTTGTGATTGTGTGTGATGGTACAGATGAAGCTGCTGCACGTATTGCTCGCGTACTGACCAATGACCCTGCAACAGGTGTTATGCGTCATGCCGATGCAGGTTATGAAATTGCGATTAACTGTGCGAAAGAGCAAGGCCTCCACTTGCCAATGATCACGCAATAAAAAATACACGGAAGAACTGGCGGTGCTTTTTGCAATTGTGAAAAGCACCGCCTCAGCAGAATATAGTGCAAAAAATTAGGAAGCCAACATGGAATTATTGATCCAACCGGGAAAACTGACCTTAGCCGATTTACGTCAAGCCTACCTCAACCCAATTAAAGTTAAATTAGATGAAAGTGCTTCATCTGCAATTAATGCAAGCGTGGCTTGCGTTGAGAAAATTGTAAATGAAGGACGTACAGCTTACGGTATTAACACGGGCTTTGGCTTACTTGCTTCAACCAAAATTGCTCCTGAAGATTTAGAAAAGTTACAACGTTCATTAGTTCTTTCACATGCCGCAGGTGTTGGTGAAGCACTTGATGATGCAATGGTTCGTTTAATTATTCTGTTGAAAGCAAATAGCTTGGCGCGTGGTTTCTCTGGTATTCGTCGTAAAGTGATTGATGCTTTGTTGGCTTTAATTAATGCCGAAGTTTACCCACACATTCCACTGAAAGGTTCAGTAGGCGCTTCAGGTGACTTGGCACCACTTGCACACATGTCTTTAGTGTTACTTGGTGAAGGTAAGGCGCGTTATAAAGGTGAATGGTTACCAGCAGTTGAAGCTTTAAAAGTTGCAGGCTTAGAACCGATTTCTTTAGCAGCTAAAGAAGGTTTAGCACTTTTAAATGGTACACAAGTTTCAACCGCTTATGCTTTACGCGGCTTATTTGAAGCGGAAGATTTATTTGCAGCTGCAACAGTTTGTGGTGGCTTAAGCGTTGAAGCAATGCTGGGTTCACGTGCACCATTCGATGCGCGTATTCATGAAGTACGTGGTCAACGTGGCCAAATTGATGTAGCTGCAGCTTATCGTGACCTATTAACAGACTCAAGTGAAATTGCGCATTCACACGAAGACTGTAGCAAAGTTCAAGACCCATACTCTTTACGTTGCCAACCACAGGTGATGGGTGCATGTTTAACGCAAATCCGTCAGGCTGCTGAAGTATTAGAAATTGAAGCAAATGCTGTATCTGATAACCCGCTTGTTTTTGCTGAACAAGGTGACGTGATTTCTGGTGGGAACTTCCATGCAGAACCTGTTGCAATGGCGGCTGATAATCTAGCTTTGGCAATTGCAGAAATTGGTTCACTGTCTGAACGTCGTATTTCGATGATGATGGACCGTCACATGTCACAACTTCCACCGTTCTTGGTGGCAAATGGTGGTGTTAACTCAGGCTTTATGATTGCTCAAGTAACTGCTGCTGCTCTTGCGAGTGACAACAAAGCGCTTGCACATCCGGCAAGTGTGGATAGCTTGCCGACCTCTGCCAACCAAGAAGACCATGTATCAATGGCTCCGAATGCGGGTAAACGTCTTTGGTATATGGCTGACAACGTCCGTGGCATTTTAGCTGTTGAATGGTTAGGCGCTTGTCAGGGTCTAGACTTCCGTGAAGGCCTAAAAAGCTCGCCTAAACTTGAACAAGCTCGTAAAATCTTGCGCGCTCAAGTGCCTTACTACAGTGAAGACCGTTTCTTTGCTCCTGATATTGAGCAAGCAAGTGAATTACTCTCAAGCGGCTGCTTAAACGAGTTAATTATTCCAAAACTACTCCCTAGTTTATCTGAAGTGTGATTGATAAAACGGTCACATGGAGTGGCCGAATCTAACTAAATATCCTCAAGGATTGGAGATTATAATGTCACAAAACTCCACACTACAGCGGGGTTTAAACACCCGCCATATTCGTTTCTTGGCATTGGGCTCAGCAATTGGAACTGGGCTTTTCTATGGTTCGGCAACTGCCATTAAAATGGCAGGGCCTTCAGTATTACTTGCGTATATCGTTGCAGGGATTGCAATTTATATCGTTATGCGCGCATTGGGTGAAATGGCTGTCCATAATCCTGTCTCTGGCTCATTCAGCCACTATGCATCACAGTACATTGGTCCATTGGCTGGCTTTACGACAGGCTGGACTTATGTCTTTGAAATGGTGATTGTTGCAATTGCCGATGTGACTGCTTTTGGTATTTATATGGGGTTCTGGTATCCCGATGTACCACGGTGGATCTGGATTTTATCCCTGATTATGTTCTTAGGTGCCATTAACCTCATTCACGTTAAAGTCTTTGGCGAACTCGAGTTTTGGCTGTCTATTGTCAAGGTGAGCGCCATTGTTGCCATGATTTTAGGTGGAATAGGCTTAATGTTCTACGGCTTCCATGCTGACCATAGCAGTGTAGTTCCGGGGATTCAAAACTTATGGATTTATGATGGCTTTATGCCGCATGGGATTGCCGGCTTAGTTGCATGTTTATCTGTGGTTGTATTTGCTTTCGGTGGTATCGAAATTATTGGTATTACAGCAGGTGAGTCACAAGATCCGAAAACCACTTTACCAAAAGCAATTAATGCAGTTCCAGTACGTATTTTACTTTTCTATGTACTAACCATTTTTGTACTCATGTCGATTTTCCCATGGAATCAAATTGGTAGCCAAGGTAGTCCATTCGTTCAAATTTTTGAAAACCTAGGAATTCCATCTGCTGCGCATATTTTAAATATGGTGGTGGTGACCGCTGCGATCTCGGCAATTAATAGTGATGTATTTGGTGCTGGCCGTATGCTTTATGGTATGGCAAATCGTGGTCAAGCGCCTCGAGTTTTCCAGAAATTATCACGTAATGGCGTGCCATGGATGACCGTCGTGGTTATGGCAGGTGTGCTATTAATTGGTGTGGTGCTGAACTACCTGATTCCTGAAAATGTATTCATGATCATTGCATCAATTGCAACTTTCGCAACCGTTTGGGTGTGGCTCATGATCTTGCTTTCACAAGTTGCAATGCGCCGTAAGTTATCTACTGCTGAAATTAAAGCACTTGACTTCCCTGTATGGGGTTGGCCATATGCACCTGCGTTTGCGATTGGTTTTATGGCGTTCATCTTAGTCATGATGGGGTATTTCCCAGATTCACGTCCTGCAATTTATGTAGGAATCACTTGGCTTGCTCTCTTAACGATTGCTTATCGCATTTGGGTCAAGCCAGAGCAAAGCTTGGGAAAGGAAAGTAATCCTATCCAGCAAAATGTTGAGATAGAAAGCTAACAAATGAACTGCCCAATGGTTGAACTATTGGGCAGTTTTGAGGAAGGGCTAATGAAAAAACTTTGGCAAAATTGCCACATTGCGACCATGCAAAATGGGCAATATTCCTACATTGAAGATGCTGCAATCGTCACAGAAGGGCATCTCATTCACTGGATTGGAAAACAACAACAACTTCCTGCCGACACTTATTCCGAAACAGTTAACTTAAATGGCGCTTGGGTAACCCCAGGGCTCATCGACTGTCATACGCATAGTGTATTTGGTGGCAACCGTAGTGTTGAGTTTGAAAAGCGCTTACAAGGTGTAAGTTATGCTGAAATTGCAGCAAGCGGTGGCGGTATTGCTAGTACAGTACGTGCAACGCGTGAAGCAAGCGAAGAACAACTATTAAATTCAGCACTTAAACGTATTCGTTGCATGCAACAAGACGGCGTTACAACCATCGAGATCAAATCTGGCTACGGACTCAATTACGAAAATGAACGCAAGATGCTGCGTGTGATCCGTCAAATTGGTGAAGCTTTACCAATGACGGTCAAAAGTACTTGCTTGGCTGCACATGCTTTACCGCCAGAGTACAAAGATCAAAGCGATGCTTATATCGAGCATATTTGTACAGAAATGTTGCCTAAACTGCATGCTGAAGGTTTAGTCGATGCAGTTGATGCTTTCTGTGAGCATTTAGCATTTTCACCAGCTCAGGTTGAACGTGTTTTTAAAACAGCACAGTCTTTGAATCTACCGGTTAAGCTTCATGCTGAACAGCTTTCATCGCTAGGTGGCTCAAGTTTGGCAGCACGTTATCATGCTTTGTCGGCAGACCATTTAGAGTACATGACCGAAGATGATGTCAAAGCAATGGCAGAGTCGGGTACGGTTGCTGTGTTATTACCGGGCGCCTTTTATCTATTACGTGAAACACAATATCCACCGATTGAAAGTCTTATTAAACACGGAGTGCGTATTGCGCTGTCGAGTGATTTAAATCCGGGTACATCTCCAGCACTTTCTTTACGTTTAATGCTGAATATGGGCAGCACACTTTTCCGCTTAACGCCTGAGCAAGCATTAGCGGGTGTCACCATTCATGCTGCACAAGCGCTCGGTTTAGAGCAAACACACGGCAGTTTAGAGCAGGGTAAAGTCGCTGACTTTGTGGCTTGGGATATTGAGCATCCATCTGAAATTGTTTACTGGCTGGGCGGCGATTTGCCTAAGCGAGTCGTTCAGCATGGACAAGAAGTTATTTTTTAAACGGTGTCACATGAATCACACATTTAAATGGCAAGGTCGCCATGATGGCGAGGGTAAAGCACACCAACGTATTCACCATATTATGAATAAAACCCAACATGCCGAATTTGCGCTGATTGGTTTTAGTTCTGATGAAGGCGTGAAGCGCAATAAAGGCCGAGTCGGTGCTGCCGATGCGCCAGACGCAATCCGTAATCAGCTTGCTAACTTACCGATTCATCGTCCAGTCAGTATTGTCGATTTGGGTACAGTGACCTGCGAATATGACAATTTAGAGCAAGCACAAGCTGAGTTAGCTGAACAAGTCGCAAACAGCTTACAAAATGGTTTGAAACCGATTGTATTGGGCGGTGGACATGAGGTTGCATTTGGTAGCTTTAGCGGTCTGTTCCAATATGTACAAGCCCACGCACCAGATAAAAAAATAGGCATTATTAATTTCGATGCCCATTTTGATTTGCGTGAAGCTGAGCATGCAACTTCTGGAACACCATTTTTACAGGCAGCTCGACTTTCACAACAGCATCAAAAACAATTTAATTATTTATGTATTGGGGTTGCCAACCATGCCAATACTAAAGTTTTGTTTGATACGGCCGATGCTCTAAATTGTGCATATTTACGTGATCATGAGGTTAATATTTTTAACCTAAACAACGTGCTCGCAGCGGTTGATGCTTTTATTGAAAAAGTAGACTGTTTGTACGTTACGATTGATTTAGATGTCTTCGCGGCTGCGGTTGCACCGGGGGTCAGTGCACCAGCTGTTAAAGGAATTGACTTAGCGACTTTTGAAGCGATTTTTAAGCATATTCAAGAGACTGGAAAAATTAAACTTTTAGATATTGCCGAGTGCAATCCAAAATTTGATTTAGACAATAGAACAGCAAAACTGGCTGCCTATATTGTTTATCAATATTTGTTTTCTTGAGAAACAATTTTTAATGTAGAAATGAAAAAGTGCACTGAGATTGCTCATGTGCACTTTTTTTAAGTTCTTGGTCTATTAAAGTCAGATGTGGAATATAGATAGCAACTATAAATAATATAATTAAAAAGAAAATTAATTTATAAAATCATTTAGTTAAAAAAATACTCGATTTTTACACCATTTTATATGCTGCTTGGCACGTAATTTGTTTTGTCTTTATTTTAACCTTTGTTAAATATTTCTGGATAATTAAATGAAAAACAGAACCTTACAATTGGCTTGTATCAGTGTTTTATTTTGGATGTCTCATTCTTCTAATGCTACAACCCCCGAAATAAATACAAATACCATCGAAAAATCACAATCTAAACAAAAGAGTGATATCTCTGTTCGGGTGAAAGCTTTAAACCAACTTTTACAGGAACAGTGGGAATATACTTTGAAAAATAGTCCTGAAACTGCAACCGTTTTAGGAGATTTACGCTACAACGATCGATGGACAGAGCTTTCAAAAAATCAGATTGAGAAAGATAAAAAAACTACTCAAAATTTTTTAAAAGGTTTTGAAGCGATTGATAGCACAGGGTTTTCAGCAACTGATCAATTAAATAAAGATTTAATGATTTATCAGTTGAAAGAAACACTTAAAAATTATGATTTGAAATTGTATGAGATGCCTTTTAATCAAATGTGGGGCCTACATTTACAATTTCCGGGATTTATTAGTTCGATTCCATTTGATAATGCTAAGCAATATCAAGACTATATTTCTCGTTTAAAACAAATTCCTCTTATTCTTGATCAAGGTATTCAGTTAGCGAAACAAGGACAAAAAGATGGTTTGATGCCACCCAAATATTTAATTGAAAAGGTGGCAAAGCAGATTAATAGCATTGCAACTCCCGCAGGGAAAGACAGTGTGTTTGCTTCTCCATTAAAGCAATTTCCAAAAAATATTTCGAAAGCAGAACAAGAGCGTTTAAGCCGTGAAGTGCTACAAGCCATAGATCAGAATGTTCGGCCTGCTTATCAAAAACTTGGAACATTTATTCAGAAAGATTACTTACCCCATGGCCGACAACATGAGGGTATATGGAGCTTGCCAAACGGTGACGAGCTCTATCGCTTTTATGTAGAAAACAATACGACAACCTCTGAAAGCCCTGAAAATATTCATCAGCTTGGGTTAAAAGAAGTTGCTCGTATAGAAGCGGAAATGCTGAAAATTGCTAAAGCACAAGGTTTCAATGACTTAAAAAGTTTCCAACAATCCTTAAAAACAAATCCCGCTGTTTTCCCAAAATCTCGTGAAGAAATTTTAGAGATTTATCGGGGATATATTGCCCAAATGCAACCAGAGTTGCCGAAGCTCTTTGGTTTATTACCCAAAAATAAAGTCGAAGTTTTACCTGTAGAGCAATATCGAGAAAAAGAAGCGGCAGGTGCGGAGTATCATCAAGGTACGCCTGATGGCTCACGCCCCGGACAAGTCTATGTGAATACTGGCGACTTCTCTGAACGTTCCAAAATATCAATGGAAGCGACTGCTTACCATGAAGCAATTCCCGGCCACCATATGCAGATTGATATTGCCCAAAACTTGCCAAATTTACCGATGTTCCGAAAGCAACCCAACCACACCGCCTACATTGAAGGATGGGCACTTTACGCAGAGCAGTTGGGTAAAGATGTTGGTTTTTATAAAGACCCGCTTTCAGACTATGGAAGACTATCGAGTGAGTTGTTCCGTGCTTGTCGTCTAGTGGTTGACACTGGGGTACATTATAAAAAATGGACCCGTCAGCAAATGATTGATTTTATGCGTGAACATTCTGCTTTAGATGAACCAGATATTCAGGCAGAGACAGATCGCTATATTGCTATTCCTGCCCAAGCATTAGCCTACAAAATGGGTCAACTAAAAATTTTAGAGCTACGGGAGCTCGCGAAACAGGAGCTTGGAGATCGTTTTGATATCAAAGCATTCCATGACATGATTTTAAATGCAGGAACATTGCCTTTAAATATTCTGGATGCACGTATTAAAAATTGGATTAAGGAACAAAAAGCGGCAGCTTAAAACAAAAATCGAAATTTAGGTCAGGTCCTCGTTGGGCCTGATTTAAAAACTGCTAGAAAACAGAATATAATAATAAAAAATATATTTTATTTCAGAACTTTAAAATGGAAAAATCTTTAAAAGAATACCAAGCTATTATTTTTGATATGGACGGTACTTTAGTCGACTCCTTTAGCTTTTTTTTAGGTGCTTTAAATCAGCTTGCCAAGAAGTATAAATTTAAATCTGTAGAGCTACATGAAGTAGAGCAGTACAAACATCTTTCACCAAAAGAAATTATGAAAGAGATGAATGTTTCCAGATGGAAACTGCCTTGGATTGCCAAAGATTTCATTCGTTTAATGAAAGAAAGAGATCAAGACGTTTACATGTTTGAGGGCATGCGGGACCACTTAATTGAACTGCATAAGCGGGGATATACACTCGCAATTATCACTTCAAACTCTAAAGAAAACTGTCAAAATCTTTTGGGTACAGAACTATGTGAGCTTTTTAGCCATATTGATGGCGGCTCGTCTATATTTGGCAAAGCTAAACGAATTAAGCGTGTTCTCAGCATTTTGGATGTAAGTAAAAACCAAGCAATTTATGTCGGCGACCAAACCACGGATGGCGAAGCTGCACATAAAGCAGGTATTGATTTTGCTGCGGTCGGTTGGGGGTATACATCGGCTGAAAAATTAAAAACCATTCAGCCCAAAGTCGTGCTAACAGACTTGGCAACCATGAAAAGATTTTTCTAAATATATGAAATGCAGGACAAACCATGAATAACAATAACAACCCGATTGGAATGATTGATTCTGGTTTAGGCGGGTTGTCTCTCTTTAAGCATATTCGGCAGGCCCTTCCGAATGAAGATATTATTTACTTTGCAGACTCGAAATATGTCCCGTATGGAGACAAAGAAAGCGACTGGATTGTTTCACGAACCACTCACTTAATCTCAAATCTTATAAATGACGGGAATTGCAAAGCGATTGTGGTTGCTTGTAACACCATGACGGCTGTAGCGATTGAAACGATTAGAGCGCAAATTAATGTGCCACTTATTGCAATAGAACCCGCCGTAAAACCAGCTGTGGCAATCACTCAAAGTAAGCATATTGCGGTTTTGGCAACTGCCACCACGGTAAAGGGTAAAAATTTAAAAAGTTTAATTGAAATGTATGCGCAAGATATTAGAGTGTCTTTAGTGCCTTGTATTGGCTTAGCTGAAAAAATCGAAACGGGTAAAGCGCATACAGCGGAAGTTAAGGATTATTTAGAAAATATTTTGGCGCCGTTGGTCGAACAAAAAGCCGATACGATTATTTTAGGATGCACACACTATCCATTTGTTTCAGATACGATTCAGGAAATTGTAGGTCGTGATATTCAAATTATTGAGCCTTCGGAAGCTGTAACAGCGCAATTAATTCGGCAGCTCAATCAATATCATTTAAGTTCTGAAAGTCCAAATGAGGGGAATCATATTATTTGGACCAGTTCAGACCCGTTGGAAGTTGCGGATGTTAGTTTCTCTTTGTTAGGTAAGCATTTACCTGTAAAAACTACTGGTTTTTAAAGCCAAGAAAAACGCCTAGCCCCATAAAAATGAGTCCACCCATCACTGACATAGATTTTTGGGGCTTCTTTGATTTAGTTAATTTTTGGCTAATGTAGTTGGCTAAAAACACACAAACAACATCGGCAGAAACAAAGATTAGATTAACAATCAGTCCTAAAATGATGAATTGAGACCAAACAGGAAAATCTAATGAGGTATTAATAAATTGAGGTAAAAAGGCGATATAAAAAATAGCGGTTTTAGGGTTTAAGACTTCGACCAGAATGCTCTGCTTTAAAGATAACTGACCATTTTCAGCATTTTGCTGAAGAGTCGGGGACGAGGACGATTTAATTAATTTAATACCTAACCAAATTAAATACAAAGCACCTAAAATTTTAATAATATCATAGAGTTTTGGAATAATTTGAAAGATGGTCGTTAAGCCTAAAGACGCCGCTATGATATGAAAGCAGCCTCCTAAGAAAATTCCAAATGCTGCCATTAAACCAGATTTTCTACCGCGAGAAAGCGTTTGTGCAGCGGTATACAGCATTGCTGGACCCGGAATATAAGCAAAAATAATTGTAGTAATTAAAAATGTAATGAATAACTCTAAAGAAATCATGTTTTACCTATCTTATTGTTGCTATTTTTGAATGAATTTTAAATAATTTAAAGTATAAGAAATTTATAAGTATTTCAATTTTATAAGCAGATTTATTTCTATAAAACTCAAAATCATCCAAAGAATGATTTAAATTCTTTGGATGATTGAAAATAAGCTTATTTAGCTTTTAGAGTCGCTGCCTATTAAGCTCTTTTAAGTTCCCAGCGCTGTTTTGGGTCATTAGATCGATGGCTAATCTTTACAGATGAACCCGAGCTATGTGTTAGTACAGCATCTGGTTGACCTTCTACAAAAATATAACCATCTTCAAAGGCCCAACTAGTTTGGTAATCGAGACCCGCGCCTTGTAAGAAAACCTTGCCACTATGCCTATTCACTGCTTGTAACTTTATATTATTCATACTCTTTAATGCGGCTTTGATTTGTTCAAAAGACTCATTTGACTTTAAGCCTGTCTGCCAAATCTTTCTGGCAGTATTAAAATTGTTTTCAAAAGTATGTAAATCTAGATCGTTTCTAAGCTCTTGAATGATTTTCGTTGCTTCTTGGATCGGATCTTCAATGTTGTCGTCTATTTCCTCTCTGTTTGATAGCTCCCAGAATCTTTCTTTTTTTAATTTTTCTAAAAGTGTAATGATATTCTGCTGACTTAGACGTAATCGAAATTCTACAGGATATGAGCTATAACTTTGTTGGTTCAAAATATCTAATTTGCTAGAAGCAACAAATATTTTGTAGAGTTTTTCAGAAAGATGAGCGGAATCGTAGTAGCCAAAACGAAAGCTTAAATCTTCTTCGAATCCGTATCTGCTTTTCTCAACTAAGTCATCAACCAAAGTGTTATTTAAATAGTCATCAAACTTCTTATCATCGAGCTTACCGAGCAGTTCAGATTGAATTGTTTCTTCACTGTTAGTATAGATCAATTTGCTTAATAAAGTTTTTAATAGTTCAATAATATCAAGACAATCACTGGTTCTTAAATGTGCTAGTGTTTCTTCATCTTGCTTTGGTAAAAGACTAAGAAAATTTTCTAAGTCGTGGTCTCGTAATTTATATTCAATTGGTCTTGTATTAACGATAGCACCTAATACCCAATTAGAACGTATGTCACTGACTTTGTTGAATAGTTTATTCTCTCGACGACCGATATATACGTGGCTGTCAAAATACCAAAGTTCTTCGTCTATGTTTTTAACCTTGTCATGTACCATAAATAGTCGGTCATTTGTATGAGAATATTTGAACTCAGCTGTTTGACCACGTCTAGATACCGTTTCTACACCATGGGATTGTCCACCGTATGCACTTGCGATACATGCACCTGTTTCTTTGTTAACGATTCTAAAGTCTCCACTTGGAAATCCATTAGCCATGATGAGTTGCTCCTTATAATTAGAAAGTTTTTGTAGTTGTCGAAATTAATAGTTATCAAGTAAATTTCGAAGCGTGATTTATACCATAATTTTTCACATATAAATCCAAGTGTTTTTGTTGGTTTTTGTATATAACATATTGATTTATTTGTATTTATTAGAATATCTTAAGAAGAAGATACCACTATTTTCTAAAGTTTCATGAACGTAATAAAAAAGTCCAGTATGTATTTCAAAGACATATCAGGCTTTTTAATAGATGAATTATCAGAACAAAGGTGACTTTCATAACACGATATTTTTAAATTATTCTACAGTTACTGACTTAGCCAAGTTACATGATCGGGCAATATCTCTCTATATATTTATATAGACTGTTAAATTAGAATTAACGATTAATCTATTTTATTAACTAAATATATATAACTCATGTTTATATTTTAAATTTTATTAAAAGCTATAAATATAAAATAAGGAAAATATTATATAAACATTAATTAAATTATTATATTTAAACTTTTTCATTAAAATAAATTGACGTTCTTTATTATACAGATTAATATTTCGTTGCTGGCCTACATTGCCAGACGGTTTTGACAGACCGTACTTAGCAAATGGGTTATACTTTCTGAGTATTTCCCATGTGGAACCTTTGTGCCCCCTTTTTCTCTATGGTAGGGCGGAAGGGGGACGCGTTCGCGCGTGCTGGTCGCTAGGTCTAGTCTGTCAACCCTCTTTCGTTCTGCCACCCTAATCAATTGACGGTGATTTGGTGGTAGGACTCCATTTTTAAGGAGTTGGCCATGCCACTATTTAAACTTATTTTCTCTCTCAGTTAATAATTTTATTTATTTAAAATTGGGACTCTTTCAACCTGATTTTTTAAATTTATAAATTATTTTTATTTTAAAATTTTAATTATTTTATTTTCCTATATTTATGGGAGGGTTAATTGTTATTTAAAAAATTATTTTAATATTAAGATTGATCATATTTTTATTTTATTTAAAGATATAAATAATCATGAGAATAATATGAAACTTCATAAATTTATATTAGTTTTAAACCTTGTGGTCGGTGCTTACAGTATTACAAATGATGAAGCCAATGCTCAGCAGGAATTTAAAAGAATTTGTTTATCAGGTGAACACATGCAAGCCAGTTGCGATTGTATTTGCCAACAGCTTGCACAGGTGTATTCGCCTCAAACCGTACAACGTTTAAAACACACCAGTTTGCAAAGTCCTGATCTCCCACAGGACTTTGCCCCTAACTTGTTCGGCATCATTCGACGCTGCGACAAAACTGAAATGGGCTAAGTTCGCTTAGCTCCTTTATCTCTGTGTCGCAATGATCTCTCAAACTTTAAATCAGCGCAAAAGTAAAAGTCCGTTGTGACACAGGGTCCTAGAGGGGCTTTACTATCAAACTAGATTTTCTTTCACGTAAAAGCGCTTGTGTAGCGATATGAACGCAATAAAAAAGCCCGATAGGCAATTAATGCATATCGGGCTTTCTAATCAACAGAAGCGATCTACACCTTTTATGGCATAGATAGCATGTCTGATTATTACTCTACAGTTACTGACTTAGCCAAGTTACGTGGCTGGTCAACGTCTGTACCACGTAATACAGCAACGTGATAAGACAATAACTGAACTGGTACGCTATAAACGATTGGAGCTAACCATTCGTTTACTGCTGGAATATGTACAACGTGTTGACGGTCTTTTTCACTGATTCCGCTATTTTCATCCGCGAAAACAAATAATTCACCACCACGTGCCTGAACTTCTTCCATATTTGATTTGAGCTTATCAAGCATTTCATCATTTGGAGCAAGAATCACGATTGGCATTTCATTATCAACAAGTGCCAATGGGCCGTGTTTTAACTCACCAGCTGCATAGCCTTCTGCATGAATATATGAAATTTCTTTTAGCTTTAATGCGCCTTCTAATGCGATTGGATAATTCGTACCACGTCCTAAGAATAAGCAGTGATTTTTTTCAACGAATAATTCAGACAAACGCAAAATTTCTGGATCATGTTTAAGCGTATCAAGAATAACTTTCGGGCTGTGCCATAACTCACGTGTAATTTCTTCAAGAAGAGCAGGGCTAATACGTTGTTTAACTTGACCAATTTTCAAGATTAACAACATAAGCGCAGCAAGCTGAGTCGTAAACGCTTTAGTTGATGCAACACCAATCTCAGGGCCAGCAAGCGTCAATAAGTGATGATCAGTTTCACGAACCATTGAAGACGTAGCAACGTTACAGATAGTCAAAGTCTGAATATCGATATTGTTTGCTTTCGCACGCTTTTGAGTTTCACGTAGTGCAGCTAAAGTATCGGCAGTTTCACCTGACTGTGAAATACAAATATAAAGTGTATTTTCAACAATTACAGGAGTGCGATAGCGGAATTCACTTGCGATTTCAACTTGGCAAGGCACACCAATCAGTTGCTCAAACCAATATTTCGCAATCATTCCTGAGTGGTAACTTGTACCACACGCAATGATTTGTACGCTTTGAATTTTGTTGAAATCTGCATCAGCATTTTTCAAGAAATCATCACGTAAGCTGTTGCCATCAAGCGCTTGAGAAATTGTTTGCTTGATTGCTTCTGGTTGCTCATAAATTTCTTTGAGCATGTAGTGTTTGTATTCACCTTTTGATGCACTACTTACAGTTGCATCAAGCTCTCGTACTGGACGCTCAACGCGTTCGCCATTTGCAAATACTTCAATTGAAGTACGAGTAAGACGTGCAATATCGCCTTCTTCTAGGTACATAAAGCGGTTAGTTACAGGCAAAAGTGCAAGTTGGTCTGAACTAATAAAGTTTTCACCAATACCTACACCAATCACGAGTGGTGAGCCTTCACGTACAGTAATCAGTTCATCCGGATAATCGCTGTGGATAATACCTAGCGCGTAAGCACCTTTAAGCTGAGGTACAACAGTTTCAACAGCTTCTAAAAGGCTATCTGTACTTTTTAATGCTTCAGCAACTAAGTGTGCAACAACTTCAGTATCTGTTTGAGAAGTAAAAACGTAACCTAAAGCTTGAAGGTCATCTTTTAATTCTTGGTAGTTTTCAATGATACCGTTATGTACAACAGCAACCTTACCAGACATATGCGGGTGAGCATTGTTTTCAGTTGGTTTACCGTGTGTTGCCCAACGGGTATGTGCAATCCCGATAGCCCCTGTAAGCTGGTGTTCAGCAACTGCATCGGCAAGATTGATTACTTTACCTACACGACGCTCACGTAAAATTTGTTGGTTATTCAGTAAAGCAACACCCGCAGAATCATAACCGCGGTATTCAAGACGTTTTAAACCTTCAATTAAAATCTCGGTTACACAACGTTCTGCAACGCCTCCGACGATACCACACATACTTCAATCCTCTTATTTTTTAACCTTTTGGGGACGTTGATAATTTGCTTTTGAAATTTGTTGCGCACGTTCAAAGGAGAGACTTTGTTCGGCTACATCTTTCGTAATCACAGAACCCGCACCAACTGTTGCGCCATTCCCAATGGTTACCGGAGCAACCAGCGAGCTATTAGAACCGATAAAAACGGCATCGCCAATAGTGGTTTTGTGTTTATTTGCACCGTCGTAATTACAAGTAATCGTACCTGCCCCAATATTCGATTCAGCACCGATTTCTGCATCACCTAAATAGGTGAAATGGTTGGCTTTACTACCCAATCCAATCGTTGTGTTTTTAACTTCAACAAAGTTGCCGATATGTACTTCATTTGCCAATTTAGCGCCTGGACGTAAGCGTGCAAATGGTCCAATTTGAGCATTTTCGCCTACAACTGCGCCATCAAAAACGCTATAGGCCTGAACTTTGGTGCCTGCGGCAATTTTTGTATTCTTTAGAATACATCCAGCGCCGATTTCTACAAAATCGCCCAGTTCACAGTCACCTTCAATAATCACATTTACGTCAATACGAACGTCATGTCCAACTTTCACAGAACCGCGTAAGTCAAAGCGTGCAGGGTCAGCAAAAGTTACGCCTTGTTGCATAAGCTCTTTTGCTTGCTGTTGCTGGAACTCACGTTCAAGTGCAGCAAGTTGTAAGCGGTCATTGACACCTTCAACTTCAAAAGCGAGTTCTGGTTGAATAGATGCGATTTCTAGACCATCTGCAACAGCCATTGCTACGATGTCAGTTAGATAATATTCGCCTTGCGCATTTTCATTTGAAAGTTTAGGCAACCACTCATGAAGTTTTGCATTGCTAACACAGTAAATACCTGTGTTGATTTCTTGAATCTGACGCTGAGCTTCTGTTGCATCTTTATGTTCAACAATCGCTTGAATCTTACCTTCTTGACGAACGATACGACCATAACCTGTTGGGTTGTCGACATGTAAAGTAATCATGCCAATGCCCGTTTTACTTGAAACTTCAACAAGTTGCTCTAGCGTTGTTTGACGTACTAAAGGTACATCACCATAAAGAATTAATGAAATACCGTCTTTAGGAAGTACGGGTAAGGTCATTTGTACCGCATGACCTGTACCTAGTTGTTCTGCTTGTTCAACCCATTGAATCTTTTCTTGTGCAAAAGTTTGTTTGACGTGGTCACCACCATGTCCATAAATCGTAATAATATTTTCTGCGTGTATTTTTTTTGCTGTTTGAATGACATGTCCTAAAAGTGGGCGACCCGCTAAAGGTTGTAATACTTTAGGAAGCTGAGAACGCATACGCGTTCCTTTGCCTGCAGCAAGAATAATGACGGTAGTTGACATGAATAACTCTAATGATTTAACTCAAATGGATAATAATTAGTGTACAAAGAGCAGCCCATACACCGGCAATAATATCGTCAAGCATAATACCAAAACCACCATGCACTTGACGATCAATAACGCGTATAGGCCAAGGTTTCCAAACATCGAAAATCCGAAATAATATAAATCCCCCAATCACCCACATCCAATTCATTTGTTGTAAATAAAGCAGGGGAAGGAAGGTAATAGATTGACCTGCAAACTCGTCCCACACAATTCGACCATCATCGTGTACATCAATAACTTTTGCAGTTTGACCACAAATATAAATTCCTACCAAGGACATGATAAGGATAGCGATCAAGCTTAAGTTAAAGCCAAGCGATAACCAGATTGGAACGAAAAGTAGGGCAAAGGCAGAGCCAAAAGTACCGGGAGCTTTAGGTGCGAGACCAGATCCGAAACCAACTCCACAGAAAACGATGCAGCGGTTGAACCAAGACATGTCCTTAAAATGAATCGGTGGCTTATGCAAAGTGTTGGTATCCATGAATTTGCAATGGGTAATCTGAACCCAAGTGCTCAAAAGTTAGTTGTGTTTGCTCAATGATCTCTCCGATCATTGTAATCTTAATGTCTAGTTGTTTTTGCAAAAGTTTTTCATAATTTTGCGGTGTTATTGTAAAACATAATTCGTAATCATCACCACCGGCCAAAGCATATTGCCAGCGCTGTTGTTCTGGTAGTGCTTGTAGCGTTGAATCAATTGGTAACTTTTCTAAAAGTAATCGGGCACCGACGTTTGAAGCTTTTAAGATATGGCCTAAATCTTGGGCTAATCCATCAGAAATATCAATCATACTAGATGCTAATCCCTTCAGCTGTTGTCCAAGCTGACAACGTGGTGTCGGGTAGTCTAGTCTTTCTTGTAATGGATGACCTAGGTGCTGTAAACCATACGCGGCATCACCAACTTGACCGCTCACACAAACATAGTCACCGACTTTGGCACCTGAACGTAAAACGGCTTGTCCGTTTTCAACCCAGCCCATGGCTGTGACAGTAATGGTGAGATGAGGGCCTTGGGTCGTGTCTCCACCAATGAGAGCAACCCCAAATTGATTACAGCAGTCATAAATTCCCTGACTGAATCCTTCAAGCCATTCATGATCAATTGTAGGTAGGCTGAGCGCCAGTAAAATACTATGCGGTTTTGCCCCCATTGCTGCAATATCTGAAAGATTGACAGCTACGCTTTTCCAGCCAATTGCATGGGCAGAGGTATCAAGAGGAAAATGACGTCCAGCAACGAGTGTATCTGCACAGATCACCAATTGTTGGTTTACGGGAGGGGTAATTAAGGCTGAGTCATCTCCAATACCCAAGGTGACATCTGTGTAAGATTGTCTGTTAAAGTATTGGTCAATAATAGAAAACTCAGCCATATCAACTTCAAACCTATTAGTTTGCTTGTTGTTTTTCAGCACTACGTAGTGTTGAACTTAAACGATCTAGAACGCCATTAATATATTTATGGCTATCTGCTCCACCAAAGTGTTTAGCGAGTTCAATAGCTTCATCTAGAACTACTCGGTAAGGTACTTCTAAATGATCACGTAACTCATAAGCACCCAAGCGTAATGTTGCTAGCTCTACACCATCAAGTGCACTAAGTTCACGGTCAAGTACCGGAATAAGTAATGCATCAAGATCTTCGTGCTGTGCAATCACTTGTGTTAGCAGTTCGTGATAGTAGTTTAAGTCTACCTTGTGCATTGCATTTTCAGCACGGGTGCGTGCTTCGATTTCATGTACAGGGTTGTGACTCATTTGCCACTCATAAATACCTTGTACAGCAAAACGACGTGCTTTACGTTTTGCTGCATAAGCGGCTTGCAGTGTTTGAGACATGCTTTAAATTGCCTTTAATAAATTAACCATTTCAATTGCAGTTAAAGCAGCTTCGCTACCTTTGTTTCCTGCTTTTGTACCTGAACGTTCGATGGCTTGCTCGATGCTATCAGTAGTTAATACACCATTGATGACAGGCAAGCTGCTTTCTAACGCGACTACACCTAAACCTTTTGCACATTCACCTGCAACGAAGTCAAAGTGTGGTGTGCTACCACGAATCACTGCGCCAAGTGCGATGATTGCATCAAACTGGTTTGATGTAGCTAATTTTTTAGCAACAATCGGGAGTTCCCATGCGCCAGGAGCATGAATAACAGTAATGTTATCTTCATTTACACCGTGACGTTTTAATGTGTCGATTGCACCATCCAATAAGTGTTCAACAACAAAGCTGTTGAAACGACCCACTAAAATCGCATAACGACCTTCGCTTGCGAGATGTAATAAACCTTCAATACGGCGAATTGCCATAGCAACCTCGATTATTTCGTTGTGATTTGATCAGCAGTGACATATTCCACTACTTCTAAATTAAAGCCAGATAAGGCATTGAAACGTAATGGTGAGCTAAGAAGCTTCATTTTTTCAACACCTAAATCACGCAAAATTTGAGCACCGACACCAATGGTTTGATATTGATGTGAAAGTGCTGCATTGGATTTCACCGGTTTTGGCTTATTTAAATCATCCAACGCTGGTCCCAAGTCTTGCAAATGATCTTGACCGATCCAGACTAAAACACCGCGATCACTCGCTGCAATCGTCTGTAGGGCACGGTCTAAGTTCCACGCAGGTTCACCATCAGCTTTATTTAGCTTAAGCAAATCGCGAATTGGACTAAAACCATGCACACGTACTGTTGTAATACCTTCTTTTGGCTCGCCTTTAACTAAAGCCAAATGAATGTCCGGGTTACCAATCTCACGATAACGATAAAGTTCAAATGAACCATATTCTGTTTGAATGGTTTTTTGATCCAGACGTTCAACCGTTTGCTCATTAGTCATGCGGTAGTGAATCAAGTCCGCAATTGTACCAATTTTTAAGCCATGCTTCTCAGCAAAAATTTCTAAATCTGCACGGCGTGCCATTGTGCCATCTTCATTAATGATTTCACAAATGACAGAAGCCGGTTCAAGGCCTGCTAAACGTGCTAAATCACAACCTGCTTCGGTATGGCCTGCACGATGTAAAACACCACCTGGTTGTGCCATTAACGGGAAAATATGACCCGGCTGTACGATATCAGTTGGTTTTGCATGCGCTGCGACAGCAGCTTGAATTGTATGTGCACGCTCTGCTGCTGAAATACCTGTGGTAATCCCTTCAGCGGCTTCGATTGATAAGGTAAAGTTTGTACTGTGCTGAGCACCGTTTTGGTCAACCATCAATGGAAGGTTTAACTGTTTACAGCGCTCACGGCTTAGCGTTAGGCAAACTAGACCACGTGCATGGGTAATCATGAAGTTAATATCTTCAGGACGAACATGCGTTGCTGCAATGACAAGATCACCTTCATTTTCGCGATCTTCGTCATCCATCAAGATAACCATTTTGCCTGCACGAATATCGGCGACAAGATCTTCAACACGACTCAGCGGCATTCGCTTTCACCTTTTTTTGTCGTAAGACAATTTCTATTTAATAAATTTTGCATAGTTTACGCTGTTTAGAGAATTTTGCCTATGATTCTGATTTATCCAAATTTGTGACATCTAAGAATAGATCGAGATTTATTTATACAAATAAATCATAAGAAAATGGAGTGGTTTTAAATAAAAGCCATGAATTTAAATAAAAAAAACCTAGCCAAAAGGCTAGGTTCTGATGCGCGTAGTTACTTTTTATGAAGCTGCACTACTTGGACTATCATTTTGTGGGATTGATTTTTTCCCCATTAAAATTTCAGTCCGGATATTTTGAGCAAGTTCAGCACATTCTGCATTCATACCATTGATCATAAATGCGTGACGTGTCATCACATTGCTTGGGTTTGGCATTGCAACAAGTTGGTAGCTGTCTTGAATTGCTTTGAGTTGTTCATTTTCGAGATATAAAGCCGACTCTTTAGCGTGAAGATGTTGTGCTAAACGTTGAGCAGCTTCTTTTGCATCGATTTGCATCGCTTCTACAGCATTACATGTTGCACTACGAGTTTGCAGCGCAAAACGTTTATCTTCACGGTAACGTTTATATAAAACATCTGAAAGTAATTGGAATACGGTTCCAATCATAAGCAGACATTCTACGGCATGCGTATGAGAGGTTGAAATCGCAAGTGTCGCGCCTTCGGCATTAAACTCATCTACTACTTCAATATCTGTGAGCTTCAATTGGTAATGCTTAACGCATAACTCAATACTCTTGTTTAAAAAGAGCTGGCAGAGTTTGAAATAAGGAACAGATACCGATTGGTTAACACTGCTTAATAACTGTTTAGGATCATAAAACTGAATATTGAGTGCCAACGTATGTTGGTCAGCTGAATCTGAAGTTTTCTCGGCTTGTTGGCGAGCTGCTGGTTTCGCTTTCGCTTGTTGCTGCGCTTGTGCAACCAAAGTTACCGTATTTTGTTTTTCTAGAGCCAATGCTTGAGTTAACTGCTGAATTTCATGCTTCAAGCGGTTTTCTTCATTAATGCGTGCCAAATATTCGCTTCGTGTTGGGCGAGCAATCGCGCGATAGGCAAGCCACAATAAAACATGCAAAAACAGAGAAGCTAAAATTGCAAGCCATTGAGTACGAAGAATTTCTCCGATACTTGGCTGAATCAACGTAACTTCGATAGATCCGACTTTCTTTTCATTTTGAAGGGCATCACGAGCAAAAATTTCGCCTTGGCGGGTTTTTGAAATTCCGCTTGTTGCTAGAACCTGTTTGTTCGCATCAAGAATGCGAATAGACGCAACACTTGGATTGGTCGCATAGCGATTGGCAATCAGAGCTAAAGACACCGTATTAGCAGGTTCAAGCTCAGATAAGCTGTCTGCAACGAGCTGACTGGTCATGAGCTGACCTTGACTCGCACGGTTTTCATTAAGCTGGTGTGTCGTTGCAATGACCAATAAAAAGGTATGCAATGCAAAACTAACGATCAGTAGGCTAGCAAATAGCCCTTGTCTAGGCGCAATCAAGTTAAACTTCCAAGGCAATTATATTGAAATTCGATTATGATTCTTACAATAGTTGTCACTCAGACTAGAGTCAATTCATGCGAGAAATCATTCTTATATCCTTTTTAGGACCGGACCAACCAAACCAGTTTACCCGATTAATGCAAGTACTATCCGTACATTCATTGCAAATACTGGATGTAGGTCAGGCTGTTATTCATAATCAACTTACATTAGGCATTGTAGTCGCTTCTGATAATGAAACTGCGACCGCATTGGCAATGAAAGAGATTCTGATTTTAGCACATGATATTGGCTTAACAGTGCGCTTTAAACCAATCACGGGCGCAGAATACGATCAATGGGTAAGTGAAGGTGGTCGGACCCGTTATATCGTCACGGCTTTAGCCCCAGAACTCACTGCGGCACACTTACAAGCAGTTACAAAAATTGTATCTAGCCAAGGCTTTAACATCGAAACAGTAACGCGTTTATCAGGTCGTGTAGACTTCGAAAGAGATAGCGCATTCCCACGTCGTGCCTGTGTACAGTTTGGTCTAAGTAGCGGCCCAACTTTAGATGCACAAGCCATGCGTGCTGCATGTTTACTTCTTTCAAGCGAACTAAATATCGATGTTGCTGTTCAAGAAGACAACGCTTATCGCCGTAACCGCCGTTTGGTGTGTTTCGATATGGACTCAACATTAATTGAACAAGAAGTGATTGATGAGTTGGCGATTGAAGCAGGGGTAGGCGCACAAGTTGCTGAAATTACTGAAAGAGCGATGCAAGGTGAGCTTGATTTCCAGCAAAGCTTCCGTGCACGTGTTGCATTATTAAAAGGGCTTGATGCTGCTGTTTTACCTAAAATTGCAGAGCGTTTAACCATTACCGAAGGTGCAGAGCGTCTTATCTCGACCTTAAAGGCACTTGGTTATAAAACAGCAATTTTATCTGGTGGTTTCCAGTATTTTGCTGAATATTTACAAGGCAAACTCGGTATTGATGAAGTTCACGCTAACATTTTAGATGTGCAAGACGGCTTCGTAACAGGCGAAGTAAAAGGTGCAATTGTTGATGGTGCCCGTAAAGCTGAGTTATTACGCGAACTTGCAAATAAGATGGGAATTTCTTTAGAGCAAGCGATGGCCGTAGGCGATGGTGCAAACGATTTACCGATGCTTGCGATTGCAGGTTTAGGGGTTGCTTATCGTGCAAAACCATTAGTACGCCAAAACGCAAATCAGGCAATTTCAAGTGTTGGTTTAGATGGTGTGCTTTATTTACTCGGTATGCATGATAAAGATTTAAATCGTGCTTAACCTATATGGATAAGCTTTAAGCGCTACTTCAGAGTAGCGCTTTTTTTATGCAGAATAGTCATAAAAACAAGCAAGTTATGACAAAATTTTGCACAGAAAAAAGGCAATAAAAAAATCTGAAAAAAACTTATTTTGGTCCTTAAAAACAGCATATTTTTTTGTAATGACACGCCAGAATTGATGCCATATAGGGAATCGAACTTTTTGAATTTTGCAAAAATGTAATGACAAAAGAATGTTGCGACAAAGTATGTCGCATTAAGAAAAAACGGGTCTTTTTTTCTAAAAAAAAACATCCATAATGCATCGTAAGCTTCAACACAAATCATGAATTAAAGTTGTTTTTGGAATGAGGTCGGGTATTAAAGACCGAATGTTTTTAGACGTTTTCATTAAGACGGAGGTTTCTATGGTAACAGCGAATTTTGCCGCTATCGCCGGATTCAGCTTAATTGCTGTCGCGCTTGTTGCTGTTTTCTTTTCTCCTTACCGTCGTTGGCTTGGTTTTATGCTTGCAGGGATGTTCTTTTGGGGGCTATTGGAAGTGGTCCGTTTTGGAGTTCAAGTCACTTTTGAAATGCCAGTCACATATAGTTATTTAACTGCATTAAGTCTAGCGATGGTAATGGTTACATTTATTTTGTTACGTGAGGATAAACAAGCACAAAAGGCATTGGCAAATCGCCAATATATAGAACACACGCCAGTATATGAAGATGATCAGCAGCAATGTTCTAGCCGATAATTAAATTGTTATCTAAAGGTAAAAAGGTATGCACAGCATGCCTTTTTTATTTACGAAACGTGATTTTTATTATACAAAGCATTTATTAAAAAATAGCCAGTTATGCTACGATAGATGGGTCTGTTGACGTTTCATCTAGATTGCGTTGCCAGCTAAAAAATATCAATTGATGCATAAAACACAGGCAATGGTATGTCCTTGCTAAGTTTTGCTCTAAAGTTTTCATAAAAATACAATAGGCGTGAATGTTCATGAAACTTTCTTCCATACCTGTAGTCAAGTTACCTCTTGTTGATGTCAGTACAGACCCATTAGATTTGTTGGTAGCAGGTTTAGTGCTGCGTATGAAGCAGTTGGCGCGTACTAGCCCTAAGTTTATTGAACTGATTCATGACCGCGCATTCCGTATTCAGATCGGTACAGATTTAGGTGTTGCACGTCAGATCATTATTAATAATGGTCAGATTGATACTGTTGCAGGCGCACCTGAAAAAGCTGATTTTATTTTGCAATTTGCAGACAGTGAGCAAGGTGTAAAAACTTTGATCAAAGGTGACCCAACAGCATTTATGACGGGTATGCAAGACGGCAGCATTAAAATGGAAGGTGACTTCAGCCTATTGGTATGGTTCAACCAAGTTGCTAAGCTCATTCCACCTAAGTTACCAAAACCAGTAAAAGATAAAGTACGTCAGGCGCGTGCTTTCATTAAAGAGAAAACTGGACGTTAATATCCAGCTATAAAAAAACTCCCATTTTGGGAGTTTTTTTATATTTATGCTTCGACTTCCAGATTGAATGTCACCGGACCATCATTAATGAGGTGTACTTTCATGTCAGCAGCAAATATTCCGGTTTGAACTTTTTCAAATTGAGAATGTGCATATTCAACCAATTGTTCATATAACGCTTTTGCGTCGCTAGGTGGCATGGCTGGACCAAAGTCTGGGCGTAAACCTTTTTGTGTTTGTGCCATCAAGGTAAATTGTGACACAAGCAAGATTCCACCATTTGCTTGAGACACGTTCCAACCCATTTTGCCTTGTTCATCATCAAAAATTCGATATTTCAAAATTTTATCAATAAGCTTTTGACCAATAGCCAAAGTATCATCTCGGCCAATGCCTAAGAAAACCAGTAGGCCGTGTTGGATTTCGCCTGTAGTTTCACCGTCTACAACCACTTTGGCTTCAAGAACTCGTTGTATTAAAGCGCGCATAGTTAAAGCAAATTTCTATAATTAATTGAATTAACGTAGTTTAGCAGAATTTAAATTAAATGATTTTTAAAAGGAAATTTCATGGAACTGCAACAATGGTATAAAACCTCGTAATTCATCCATAAAAATATGCTTTAATGCTAAGAAGCAAGCGAATAATCATTGACTATGTCTCCAATTATCCATTCTTTACTAGATACAGACTTGTACAAATTTACGATGCTACAAGTGGTTTTGCATAAATTCCCGCAAACACATAGTGTCTATCATTTTCGTTGCAGAAACTTAGAAGATACAGTCTATCCATTAGTGGATATTTTGGATGACTTAAACGAGCAACTCGACCATTTATGTAATCTCAAATATAAAGAAGACGAGCTACAATATCTAAGAAAATTACGCTTTATTAAAAGCGACTTTGTCGATTACTTAGAATTATTCCAACTCAAACGTCGTTTTATTCAGGCTAGTATTGATGCAGAAGGCCGTTTAGATATTCATATTGAAGGACCGATGGTTCAGGCGATGATGTTCGAGATTTTTGTCCTAGCCATTGTAAACGAGTTGTATTTTAGCCGTATCAAAACAGACCAAGTTTGGGCCGAAGGCGAACGCCGATTACAAGCAAAACTCGATTTGATTCAGCAATATGAAAAATCTCAACAACCAAATGATCCACCGTTTTTAGTTTCTGATTTTGGTACACGTCGTCGTTATAGCTTTGCTTGGCAAAAACATGTCGTAGCGGCATTTCATAAAACTGTACCAAATGTGTTCCGTGGTACAAGTAATGTCTTGCTTGCTAAAGAGCTTAACATTACTCCAATCGGGACCATGGCACATGAATTCCTACAAGCATTTCAGGCACTTGATGTACGTTTGCGTGATTTCCAAAAAGCTGCTCTGGAAACGTGGGTACAAGAGTACCGTGGAGACTTAGGAATTGCCCTAACTGATGTGGTAGGGATGGATGCTTTCTTACGCGACTTTGACCTGTATTTTGCCAAACTATTTGATGGTTTACGTCATGACAGTGGCGACCCGTATGAATGGGGTGATAAGGCGTATGCACATTACCGTAAATTAAAAATTGATACCAAAACCAAAATGCTGACCTTTAGCGATGGCCTTAATTTGCCAAAGGCATGGGAGTTGCATCAATACTTTAAAGATCGTTTTCAGGTGAGTTTCGGTATTGGTACTAACCTAACCAACGATATGGGGCAAAAGCCACTGAATATTGTGTTGAAACTGGTTGAATGTAACGGTCAGTCAGTTGCGAAGATCTCTGATAGTCCGGGTAAAACCATGACTGACAACGATACTTTCTTGGCCTATTTACGTCAGGTTTTTGAAATCGAAGAACTTGAAGAAGTGGTTTAAATAAAAAGTAGTCTCGCTATTTTTATTTTTAAAAGTGAGAATGCTGATATCTGATTTTCTGCTAAAGCGTAGCAGAAAATCAGAGTTTGTTAGATATATGCTTATGCTAAGATTGAAAATAAGCTGGTATAAAAAGAAACCATGACGATGACACTCCCTGATTTTAAACTCGATTTATTAATAGAAGCAGAAGAATTAGTGCCTTATTTAGGCAATGAATATATTCGCATTATAGATTTGAGCCGTGCATCGGTTTATGAACAACTCCATATTCCACATGCCATTCATTTACAGCCTAAATGGTTAGTGGCTCAACAAGAAGAAGCTACTGGTGTTTTGCCAGATGAAGCGGGCTTACAAGCACTTATTGAAAAATTAAATATTTCACCTAATCATCATGTCGTGGTTTATGACGATGAAGGCGGAGCATGGGCTGGGCGTTTAATCTGGAATTTGCACTGTTTAGGATTTACCCGTACCAGTTTAATTAACGGCGGTATCCATGCATGGTTAGGTGCAGGCTTACCCACTACAGCAGAAGTCGAAAAAGTTTCTCCTGTTACAGACTTAATTCAGATTGATTTATCACATGCTGCGCAGTTCCGAGTGAACTATGAAGAGCTACGCAAACAAGTTGAGCAAGAAAGTGTGCAACTGTGGGATTGCCGGACGAGTGATGAATATAGTGGTGTCCGTTTAGCAGCGCGACGCGGCGGTCACATTCCAAATGCTCTCCATTTTGAATGGAGTACTGCACTTAATCGTCAAAATCATCTAAAATTGCATCCGCTTGAACGCACGCGGCAGCGCCTTGAACAACTTGGGTTCGATTTACAACAACCTGTAGTTGTGTACTGCCAGTCACATCACCGTTCCGGTTTGGCCTATATTCTGGCTAGACTCTTGGGCTGGGAAGCAAAAGCCTATGATGGTGCGTGGAGTGAATGGGGCAATCGCCTCGATAGTCCTATTATTACTGGAGAATCACCGTCGTGAGTTTCACATCTCGATTAAAAAAAGAATTATTTATTAAGGCACAAAACCTTGTACCACAGCATCAATTGAGCCGTGTGGTAGGTAAAGTTGCTGCGAGTGAAAATCCAGTTGTGAAAAACGCTGCTATTCATGCGTTTAAAGCTAAATATGGGATTGATTTATCGATTGCTGAACAAGGCAATGCACTGAAATATAAATCTTTTAATGACTTTTTTACCCGTGCATTAAAAGAGGGGGTACGTCTGATTGATGAAAATACAGATAGCATTGTCTCACCAGCGGACGGCGCAATTTCCCAAATTGGTAAAATTACTGCGGGTGAAGTCTTTCAAGCAAAAGGTCAAAGTTTCTCTGTAGAGAAACTCATTGGCGATCCACAACTTGCTCAACCATTCCAAGACGGTGAGTTCGCGACAGTTTATTTATCACCGCGTGATTACCATCGTGTTCATATGCCGTTTGCAGGGACATTAACAGAAACGTTATATGTGCCAGGCGAGTTATTTTCAGTAAATCAGGTCACTGCTGAAAATGTACCTGGATTATTTGCTCGTAATGAACGTATGGTGTGTTTGTTTGATACTGAACTTGGCCGTATGGCTGTTGTTCTAGTAGGTGCGATGATTGTTGCAGGTATTGAAACTGTGGCAACAGGCAAGGTAAAACCTTCAGGCCGTATTGAATTGCAACATCATCAGTTAAAGCTAGAGAAAGGTGCTGAGCTTGGACGTTTTTATTTAGGTTCTACAGCTGTTATTTTATTTGAAAAAGATAAGATCGAATGGGAAAAACGTTTTAAAGCTGAGTCTGTAGTTGTAATGGGCGAGCGCATGGGACATACCATTTAGTCCGTTATATTGCTCCCTAAAAACAAGTAAACCCTGATTTTAATTATTCAGGGTTTTTTTTGATTTAAATTATATAAACCTAAAATTTATAATTATGTTTGGATTTATATTATATGAAAATATAATTATTATTAAGTGATCTAAATGAGTACCTTATATAAGCTAGTCTATAAATATGTATCTGAAAAGAGCAAAAATATTAATATGATTAAAAATTAATAAATAAAAATAGAATGAAATATTTAAGTTAGACTTAAGTCGAGGTTTTAATTTTATTTGAAGATAAGTTATTAAATCTAAAAAAATTATTTAGTTTTTTATAAGCATGAAGCACTTTTTAGATATTACACAACTTTAGCCTTGGCACAATGCTTGCTAATTATTCAGGACTTTACTGTAACTTTCATATTTTTTAGGTTCTGAAATCATGTTAAAAGTTAAATGTCTGACAGCTTCAGTTTTATCTGTACTTTGTATTTCACTCACTCATGCCAATGATTTTAAAGTTTTAAATCAAATTTCAAAACAGCCTACTCAACTTCAAACTGGGGAATATAAAGGTAATTATTATGTTCCATCTACTTTAAATACCATTACATGGGGCTATTTACCAAATCGAGATGCTAAACCCGTGCTTACTGTTCCGTCGGGTAGTGTTGTGACATTTGATACGGTTTCTCATGAAGGTTTGCTTGAAGACCAAGGGCGTAATGCTGAAAAGTTCTTTCAATCGAAAGGTGTCAAATCTAATGAAATCTTGGAAGATGCAAAAACAATTACGCAGTCAAATTTAAAGCATGATTTTCATAAAGATGGGCCGCATATTGTGACAGGCCCTGTTGCAATTGAAGGCGCACAGCCCGGTGATATTCTGAAAGTTGAAGTACTTAAAGTTGAGCCACGTGTTCCTTACGGTGTGATTTCAAATCGACATGGTAAAGGTGCTTTAGTAGGGGAGTTTCCTAAAAAAGCAAAGCAAGAAAATGCATCGGCTGAGCATCCTGAACGCTATGGAAATGTATCGATTTTCACCCCAATCGAAAAAAATGCTAAAGGTGAATACGAAGGTGTATTAAAAACAGAATCTGGTAAATCAATACGTTTTCCGCTCTATCCTTTTATGGGGATTATGGGGGTAGCAGCCAATACGTCTGAGCCTGTTCACTCTGTACCGCCTGCAATGTATGGCGGAAATATTGATATTAATGAACTAGGTGCAGGTTCAACTGCGTATTATCCTGTTCAGGTTAAAGGTGCATTATTCTATACGGGTGATAGTCATTTCGCGCAAGGGGATGGCGAAGTAGCATTAACGGCACTAGAAGCTTCAGCCCGCGCCACGTTGAAATTTACCTTACTTAAAGCAGGTAAGGACAAAATACCGGGCAAAGATTTAAAACAACCTTTAGCTGAAAATGCTGAGTTTTGGATTACACCGGGACTTGATGAAGATCTTGATGAAGCGATGAAGAAATCTACACGTGAAGCCATTCGTTTCTTAAACCAAGAATACGGTATTGATGAAGCGACAGCGTATGCCTATTTAAGTGCCGCGACTGATTTTGAAGTTTCACAAGTAGTAGATAAAATCAAAGGGATCCATGCAAAAATCAGAAAAGCTGATTTTAAAGAGTTTGAGAGTAAATAATTGAGATGACCCAAGCTTGGTATTTAAAATATTAAATACCAAGTTAATTTTATTTTAACTATTTATAAGTTTTATATATTTTATAATTAAGTATAATAAATCTCACATATATTGATTAGTATAAAATCTAATGCAATCACTTCCGAACGTTCTACTATATCTTGCTGCACTATTAACATTCTGTGCCGCATTACTTCATTTTGTTTGTGTGTTCTGGGGAGCAAATGGTTTTCGGTTTTTAGGGGCGGGGAAAAGTATTGTCCAGATGGCCGAAAGAGGGCACTGGTATCCTAATTTTACAGCTATAACTGTGGGATTAATTCTAACAGTATGTGCTACATATGCCTTCTTTGCAGCAAAGGGAATACAGGTATTACCTTTTACAAAAATTATTTTGTCGCTTGTTGCAGCAGTGTTTCTTATCCGTGGTTTTGCTTTTCCATGGTTAAAGTCAAAATTTGTCGGTAATAGTGATTTATTTTGGTATGTCAGCTCAGCCTTTTGTTTAATATTGGGCGCTTTATATGCCGCAGGTGTATATTTAATTTGAAACGAATATATTCTAGGTGAACTAGAGTGAATAATTTTAAAAAATAAAAGGGAGCTTGGCTCCCTTTTTTTTAATTATTTAGTCCAACCATATTTTTTGAAAATAGTATTGCCTTGTTGTGAAGATAAGAACTCTACAAAACGTTTAGCCTCGGCATCTTTTAAACTATGTTTAGTCAAGGCTACACCTGTATCGCGATAGACAACTAGCTCTGGTTCGATAGGAATAACTTGTCCAACATCTGGGTTACTGATTCCCCAAATATTAAAGACTAACCAAGCATCATAGCTGCTATTTTCTTCCCATTTTTTCTTGGCAATACCTGTGTTGGCTGCATAGGTGGCAATATTTTTTCGAAAAGCTTTTGTTAATTGAATATTTCCGGTTCTGCCAGCGATATCTTCCCACATACCGACTTGACCCGCACCATGAGTAACTAAAACTTTAACGCCAGATTTAGCTAGATCTTTAAATCCTTTAATATTTTTAGGATTTCCTTTGCGTACTAAAATGGCTGCAGGGCGTAAATATAAAGGTTCAACCGAGTCTTTTATAATTTGATCAGAAAAGGTATTTTCGAAATCAGACATCATGGCTTCGGAACCACTATAGATAACATCTGCATCTAGTTTCGCTTTTTCAGACCATTGAGCAGTAGGACCAGAAGTCACATGGACTGCTATGCCAGTTTTATTGGTGAATTGTTTGGCGGCTTCTTTCATGGCGGGTGCGGGCCCACCCGGACCATAGACTTGTACGTCTGCAAAACTATGGATAGATAGAGAACCGAGAATAAGAAAAATCAGGTAGGGTATAAATTTTTGTTTTGACATTTTAATCACTATAGTAATTAAGAAAATATCAGCATATATTTTTTATTATTGAAATTGGATTAATTTTTGCAACGATATTTATAATACATTTCTTTAAAATATATTTAATGAGATTTTAATAGACTATATATAAATGTAAATTATTTTGAGTTAAATATAAATATAGAAGATTCTATGGTAATTTATATTTTATAAATTAATTATTTAAATAGATGTAATGTAAATAATAGAGGAGTAATCCCTTGATTAAAAAAAGTAATTCTTTTTTTAAAATTTTATTTAGCAGTATTTGTTTGGTGTCTGGCTCTGCTATGGCTGCTCAAATTACCGATTTGGGTAAGCAAATTGTGAACGAAAAACCAGGCTCAATACTCTCTATAGCACAACAAGATGTGACAGATTTATTTCCTCATGCAGATCAGCGCTTGTTGGTTAATTATCGTAGTCGAGGTATTCAGGGCGAGCCTATTGTTGCATCGGCTTTTATTTTATTACCGAAAGGAACACCACCAAAAAATGGCTGGCCGATACTGGCTTGGGTGCATGGTACGACTGGAGTTGCTGATACTTGTGCACCTTCGGGTGACTATGTGGGTGGACCAGTTCACTCATATCAAGAAGTTGCTTCAAAAGCTTTAGATGGTTGGCTTGCACGTGGTTATGCAATTGTTGCACCTGATTATCAGGGCTTAGGTACACCGGGCGGGCATCCTTATATGAATGCAAAGAGCCAACTACATACGGTTGTCGATGCAGTGCGGGCATTACATTTGCTTAAGCCCAAGAGCTTTAATAAACAGTGGTTGGTGATGGGGCACAGTCAAGGAGGGGCTGCGGCAATTGCAGTGTCTGCCTATGGTCAAAAAGATGCACCTGAACTAGATTTAAAAGGGGCAATTGCTCTTGCGCCAGGCGGCTATCAATATGAAGGCATTGCAGAATATGTGAAAACTAATCCGAACCCAGAACCTAGTGTGGCCGCTTTTTTCCCGATTGTGTTATTGGGAGCACAAGCAGCAGAACCAAGTATTGTTCCTGAAAACTTAGTCAGTGCAGAAATGAATGCGGTGCTAACTCAAGCGCGCAGTCGCTGTTTATCTGAACTTCAATCTGATTTGAAGAAGTCTCCTTCTAGCATATTTCTGCCTAATGCAGACTTAAAACCTCTTCTGGCTTATCTAAAACAACAGTCAATTGAAAATATGGTGCCGACTGTGCCGTTAATGATTGTTCAGGGCTCTAAAGATCATTTAGTCGACCCTAGAGGCACATCTGCTTATTATCAGCAGTTATGTAAATTAAAAAAACCAACTATATATCAAACGATTGATGGCGGAGATCATCGCGATGCACTGCGTCAAAGTAATACTTTTGCCACTCACTTTTTAAATGTAATAGAGAAAAATCAGACAAAATCGTATTGCTCGAATCTTAAGTAAATTGGTTTAAATAATACAAAAAAGCCGACTTTTCATGAGTCGGCTTTTTATATGTGCAGGGAATAGTTTTAGGTCATGTTATATAGTCTTTCTTTTGGAAAAACTGCGGTAAATGTTGATCCCTCGTTTTCTTTAGACTGCACATCTAAATACGCACCGTGTTGCATCAGCACGTGTTTTACAATTGCTAAGCCTAAACCTGTACCACCTGTTTGACGACTACGGTCACTGTCCACACGATAGAAGCGTTCAGTCAGGCGTGGTAAATGTTTAGGATTAATTCCGATGCCCGTGTCTTGTACACTAAAGTAAGCATGTTCGCCATCATCATGCCAGCCAATGGTAATGGTTCCACCTTTTGGCGTGTACTTGATGGCATTCGTAATTAAGTTACTAAATGCACTAGCAATTTCCATGTCGGAACCTATCAAGTCACAGTGGCTATCAATGTGTAAATTGAGCGTGTGTCCATAATCGGCATTGTAGGCCTGAGCATCATCAAAGAGTTGGCTCATTAAACTCGGCATTTCAATAATCTGATTTTTTGCGATTTTCTTATTATTTTCTAAATTCGATAATAGCAGTAAATCATTGACCAAAGCATTCATACGCTTGGTTTGTGATTGCATCTGGTCAAATGCACGTTTCCAGCGTGGGCTAATATCTTCCTGATCGGTAAAGGTTTCGATATAACCACTCAGTACGGTTAATGGTGTACGAAGTTCATGCGAAATATTATCGACAAAGTCTTTACGCATCTGCTCAAGGTTATGCATACGCGTCACATCGTAAGCCACCAATAAACGACTTTCTCCACCAAATCTTGTGAGCTTAACCTGCACATAACGGTCATCGTCAAAGTTGGAATGCAGCTTAATGCCGTCAGGTGCCTGATCAATATTGTTAAAATATTCTATAAAAGTAGGCTGGCGCAAAATCGTTAATAAGTTACGACCACGATCGAGAGGGCTGATTCCTAACAAACGTTCAGCAGCAGGGTTCCACCACTCGATTTGATGTTGGTCATCAATTAAAACTACGGCCTCAGCAAGGGCAACTAATGAAGACTGAGCTCGGTCAATTAAACCGACCATTTCGGCCTGAACAATTCGTTCCTGACGCTGAGCACGGTAAACATTAAATAATAATGCACCCCAAATCCCGTTAAGATTTGGAGGCACATCATAAGGTTTATTGGCAATCCAGTCATTGACCAGATATAAAGAACGCAACTGGAGTGTAAAAAACACTACGAAGGCGATAAAAATACAACTCCAGAAATACCCGACACCTAAACCGACTAAACCGGCAATAATTAGAAAAAATAATAAGAGCCGTAAATCTTGTTTGGCAAACGTCCATAAACTACTGTAGCGGGAAAGTTTTTGTTCACGTACCTGTTCGGGGACGGGGTAGGGTTCATACATAAATCTTGGTTAACCTGCGGCTAAATCTGCACGTGTTGAGAAACGGTAGCCAGTTCCACGCACAGTCTGAACAAATCGGTCTACACCAAAAGGTTCTAAAACTTTACGCAAACGGCGAATGTGCACATCGATAGTGCGGTCTTCGATATATACATTACCGCCCCATACCTGATCGAGCAACTGGGCACGCGTATATGCACGTTCTGGATGGGTCATAAAAAACGCAAGTAAGCGATATTCAGTTGGGCCCATATCTAAAATGCTGTTGCCAAAGCTAACACGCTGGCTTACAGGATCAAGAATTAAACCATTGGCATCAATTGTTTTTTCACCACTTAATGCATTTGCACGACGTAGAACTGCCTTAATACGTGAAACCAGTTCCCGTGTTGAGAAAGGCTTCGTCATGTAATCATCTGCACCCGCATCAAGACCTTGTACTTTATGGTCTTCTTCTCCACGAGCGGTGAGCATAATCACTGGAATTTCTGCTAGGTTCTCATCACGTTTTAAGCGGCGACATAAATCCACACCACTTACGCCTCCAGGTAACATCCAATCAAGCAAGATAAGCGCCGGACGTTGGTCGACGATAATTTGATGAGCCTGTTTGGCATCTTCAGCCTGTAAACACTGAAAGCCTGCCATGTCCAAAGAAGTATGGATCATTTCACGAATAGGGAGCTCATCATCGACAATTAAAATATAGTCATCTTTCACAGCGCAATATCCTATAGATTTAACGGTGAACCGTTTTGTAGTTATGACAGGCTTATTACAAAGATTAATTATGACAATTTCATTGCAGAAAAGTCTATAAAATTGAATTTAGCAATAATTTGTGACAAAACCGAGGCAAAGGCATGACCAAATGATGACATATAAACTTTAAACTTCTTAAATTCATTCAATGGGTTATTACCATAATTGCTTAACCGGTTTTTTAGATTATTAGCTGTCAAAAAACTTTAATATTATTTTGAAACTTGGGCTAATAGCGATAAGAAAACAATACGGCATGCGGTTAAAACCTGCTCAAGAGACTGCTCAAATCCTCCCATGACCCATCGAATCGCAATTTGAGTGACATATCCATTCAAGCCAGTTGCGATTAAAGAGAGCTCATTTTCATGGTGTTGAATTTGCGGCATGGTTAGCATAACAAAGGCCTGAATCATGCGATCAAATTGCGCAAGCGTTTCTTGAATGGTGGCTTGATTATGTAATTCTTGTACCAAAACGGCATCGACATAGATGATACGAGCTAATCTTGGATCATCTTTTAAGGTGGTCAGCAGTGCTCTTAAACCCGCATCGACCATTTTTTCTGGATCGGGTGCAGCTTTAATCACGGCTTGCATCAGATTTTGCTGTAATTCTTCAATCATTTTTAAAAAGATGGTTTGGAATAAATCTTCACTTTTCTTAAATGATTCATAAAAATAACGTTCTGTGAGTTTTGCCTCTTGGCAAACATCTTTTACCGTCACTGAAAAAAAACCGAGCGTTCCGTAGGTCGCAATACCTGCTTCAATCAGTTTTTCACGGCGTGCCTCTTTACGTTCAGATAGAGATAACCCTTTGAACTGACGTTCTTTACTCACACTTTTTGTTTTCTTTTTACTGGTTGAGTCGTTAGTCGCCATAAATAAATTGTTTCCTAAAGAATGGTTTCCTAATTTATAGGTTTTGGCCAAATATGCTCACTATGATAAAGCCCTCAGCAGAATTGTGCCATTCTATCTGAAATTACAGTGTACTATATTGACAATGTGTATTGTCAAAATTATATTGAAGGTGTCTAAAGTGCACATGCAATGAACCGGTTGTGCAAATCGAAAAACAAAGGATGGACAATGAAAAATTTTAAAAACAAAGTCGCTGCAATTACGGGCGCGGGTTCTGGCATTGGGCAACAGTTAGCAATTCTTTTGGCAAAACAGGGCTGCCATCTTTCGTTGAGTGATATTAATGAAAAAGGATTACAACAAACTGTCGAGCTTTTAAAGCCGTACAGCAATATTACTGTTACTACCAAAAAGCTTGATGTGTCTGACCGTGAAGCGGTAAAGCAGTGGGCGCAAGAAACAGTACAAGATCACGGCTCTGTTAACCTGATTTTTAACAATGCTGGTGTTGCGTTAGGTTCGACTGTCGAAGGCGCGACCTACGAAGATTTAGAGTGGATTGTTGGGATTAACTTCTGGGGTGTCGTATACGGTACTAAAGAATTTTTACCGTTCATTAAGCAAACTCAAGATGGGCACATTATTAACATCTCGAGCTTATTTGGTCTGACTGCTCAACCGACTCAATCTGGTTATAACGCAACTAAATTTGCTGTACGTGGCTTTACCGAATCATTACGCCAAGAGTTAGATATTGAAAAAAGTGGTGTGAGTTCTTTGTGCGTACATCCGGGGGGAATTCGCACCAATATTGCTAAAGCTGCAAAAATGAGTGATAGCTTGAGTACTTTAGGTATGGACCCAGCTAAATCGATTCAAAACTTTGATAAGTTCCTACGTACTCCACCAGAAGAAGCGGCTCGTCAAATCTTGGATGCTGTTTTGAAAAATAAACGCCGTTTATTGATTGGTAGTGATGCAAAATTTCTTGATGCATTGCAGCGTTTGTTCCCAACAGGATATCAACGCGCTTCAACCGTTGTGACCAAATGGATGAAATAAGTTTTAAATTAAAAAAAGCCATCAAATGATGGCTTTTTTTATGTGGCTTGGATGGTTCTAAATAAGAACTTTGATCGTCTTTTTCTTCCAAATAAATTGATAATACAAGCCTTGAATAATACATAGACTGACAAATGCCAAGGCATAGGCAACCCAAATGCCTTTAAGTCCCCACATTGAGCTAAACCAGTAAGCACATGGAATTTCAATAAATAAAATGGCAGAGATGTTAATTAGCATTGGAACAGTCACGGTGCCGCTCGCACGCATGATAGATGCAAAAATGGCACCTGCGCCAAAGAATAAAATTGCCCAAAGTACAATAAACAAAAGCTGTTGACCTAATACCACCACAGTTGGGTCTGTGATGAATAAAGCCATCAAATATTTTGAAAATAGATAACCAAGTGCAATTAAGGCACCTGTAAATAAAAAGTTCATACCTAAAGCGGTGCGTGTAACACGTGCGAGTAGATCTGATTTACCCGCACCAATCGCTTGCGCTGCAAAAATTGAGGCTGCGATGGAGATCGAAATCGCTGGAAACTGAATGTAGTTGAGCACCTGATTCACTGCACCATACGCTGCTGTAGCATGTGAACCATAATGGTTAACCAACCCAACAATAACTAAACCCGCCATTGAGGTCGTAATCATTTGAATACCAGTTGGGACGCCTAAACGTAAAATGATTTTACTCAGTTCTGGATTATGACGAATATGTTGCAGAAGTTGACGATTCGGCCGGAGTGGATGATTTTTCTTATTTAGATAAATCGCGAGAAAAATCAAAATAGCCACATAACCCATGATCGTTGCGATTGCTGGAGCAATAATCCCAAGAGCAGGTAAGCCAAAATAACCTTTAAGTAATATTGGGGTAATTACTAAACCAATTACACTTGTTAGAGCAAGGGCCAGTAAAGGGGTCGTACTATCTCCCACACCACGTAAAATTGAGGTATAGATAATATAAACGAACAGAAGTGGGCTACCTGCCAGCATCCATTGCACATAAGGCAAAGCAAGATGCATGACCTTCGGATCTGTCCCTAAAAGCTCCAAAATATCATGGGCGAAAAACACACCGATAATCGCGGTAATAATTCCACCAATGATGGTCATAAACAGGGTAGAACCAACCACACTTTGGACTTTTTCTATATTTTGCGCGCCCCATGCTTGCCCTACTAAAACAGTCGTACCTGTTGAAATCCCGATAATAAAAGCGAGGAGCAAAAACAAAATAGGGAAAAAAACCGAGACGGCAGCAATCGCATCAACTCCCATCATTTGACCAACAAAGATGGTGTTAATAGTTCCCGACAAGTTCTGCAAAATATTGGTTGCAATCAAGGGTAGCAAGAAAACAAAAAATGTTTTCCATAGATTTTGCTGTTGAATTAAGGACTGTCTTGGTGGCATGTATTCTCCATCGCCCATCTCTTTGTTGAGCTGGGCGGATATTCAACTTAGCATAGTTGGAGTGAATGACTTGTAGTATTTTTACAGCGCTAAGTGGCTAAATTTATTAACATTGATTCAAAATTTCTCCTGCTTTTTTCAGAGTCTCATCATTTTTAGCAAAGCAGAATCGAATCAAGCGTAAAGACTCAGGCGCTTGCTGATAGAAAACCGAAACTGGAATAGCCACAATCTTATGTTGTTCGGCAAGAAACTGGCACATTTCTACATCGTTTAAGTCGGGACGAATTTGACTGTAATCGAGGTTTTGGAAATAAGTACCTTGAGAAGGTTTAAGTAAAAAACGACTATTGTGAATTGCCTGATTAAATCGATCTCTTTTCGTTTGGTAAAACTGCGAAAGCTCTTGAATATGTTCTGGATGTTGCTCCATATATTGTGCTAGCGCAATCTGACAAGGAGTCGTACCACAGAAATTCGCATATTGATAAATCTGGCGGAATAAACGCATCAGCTCAGGTGAAGCGACGCAATAACCTGTTTTCCAGCCTGTCACATGAAAGGTTTTTCCAAAAGAACCAATTACAAAACTACGCTCTCTGAGCTCTGGAAAATGCAATGCACTAAAGTGTTGTTGACCATCAAAAACTAAGTGTTCATAGACTTCATCGGATAAAACCAAAATATTTTTATCTTGAATCAGTTCAATGAGTTCTAACCAGTCTTGTTTATCCCAGATCGTACCTGTTGGATTATGGGGAGTATTCACCACAATCATGCGGGTTTTGTCATTAATCAAATCTTTAACGTGTTGCCAGTTCACCTTAAAGTCAGGTGCCTCAAGTGCGATATGAACTGCTTTACCACCTGCTAACTGCACAGAAGGGCCGTAGCTGTCGTAACTTGGGTCAAAAATAATGACTTCATCACCTGCATTGATGCAGGCTTGTATGGCACAAAAAATTGCAATGGTTGCGCCTGGTGTAATTGTGATTTGAGTAACAGGATCAAGTTGAAGCCGATCACGCTGCTGAAATTGTAAAGCGAGTTGCTCCCGTAAACCGAGAATACCATCGCCAGGTGGGTACTGATTATGTCCAGCTAAAGTCGCTTGAGATAAGGCTTCAAGTAAGGCTTGTGGCGCCGGAAAATCTGGAAAGCCTTGTGACAGGTTGAGTGCACCTAGACGATGTGCCAGTGCCGTCATGGTACTAAAAATAGTCACGCCTTGAGTGGCCAATTTTGACTGTAGCTGAAGCATATTGTTCTCTTATTAAAAATATTTAAAGTTATAAAATTGATTCAATCACTGCCCGAATTACACCAAGTGTCAAACCAATAAATGCACCCACTACCACACCATTTACTCGGATCATGTGCAAGTCGCCACCGACTTCATTTTCAATTTTCCCGATCATTTCACGTGAATCCCATTCATGAATGCGTTCACTCACATAGCGTATGATTTTATGGCTATATTGATCCGTAAAATTCATGGCAAGTCCTGTCATTTCTTTGTTGAGAACTTCACGTACTTTTACATTTTGAACAAGGTTTTCACCGAGCTGCTGAATGGCAGCTCGCAGATTCATTGCAATGCCAGAGTCTTCTTTCATTAAATCTTCTTTAATGGCATCACACAAAATGGTGACAGCACCACTAATAAAATTTAGAACTTGAGGACTATCAAGGAGCGCATCTTTACCGCTGTTAAGGCGTTGACTGGCAACACTATCGGGTTTCGCTAGCTCCAGCATGAGTGAATGCGCAATGATTTCAATTTCTTGTCGCCATGGGTGTTCATGGTCGGCCAGCATCGATTCTACTTTTTCAACCAATGAGTCGATGGTACGTTGTTGAACATCAATACCAATCCAGCTTGCGCCTCTTGCAAGTGACCAGACGCCCAGTGCTTTAAACATTTTTCGGGTTAATTCACGGGTTTTATCTGGATTTTGTACGACCCATTCATGAGCGATATCGAGACCACGTTGTAAAACGTCTTGGTGGAAATCATTTTCCAATACTGCACGCAGCATTTCACTGGCGAGTTTGTTGACTTGGGTATTACGTACCCATTGCACACTGTTGTTTTGCACAAAATTAGCAATTTGCTCTTGGCTCACAAACTCAAAAATTTTCGGTACAGTTTGCTGAATGAGCTGCACCACTTGCGTATTGTTTTGCGGACTTGCCAACCATTGACCAATTGCGAGACTTAAGTCTGTTTTTTCTAAGCTTCTTTCGACTACTTGAGGCGAAAGAAAATTTTCCTGTACAAAACGGCCCATTGACTCTGCAATGCGTGCCTTATTGCGCGGAATAATCTCGGTATGGTCGCGTAAAAACTTAGGAATCGGTAACTTACCAAAAGGGTTCCGAAACAGAACTGTAATCGCGTACCAATCGGCTAGACCACCAACTACACCTGCTTCGGCCCCTAGCATTAAAATATGAATAAAACCTGTGTACTCTGGCAGAAAACGGTCGGCTACCATCAGTGCAATCCACAGCACAACGACGATGATCAGCGCTAGGGTAGCAAAATATTTACTACGTTTAAGACTGGGCACGTGGTGAACTTCTTCTGCCATGCTCATAAATTTATCCTATTCATTTTTGTTTTACTGGAGGCTCGGGTGGTGGCAACAGCGCTCCTGTCGGACTCAATCCATATTTTTGTCCGATTGATTTCAAGATCAAGGTTGCATCAAAAGCGTCTTGAGGAGCTTGCTTTTGATCCCGATAACATTCAATAGTATACGACACTTGAACAGGGTCGATATTGACCACTTGTGGGAAATCATAGAACGGATCATGCCAGAAACCTGGATAGCGACGACCATAGCCATAAGGATAAAAGCTTGGAGCAGATGGATAAACCACAGCCTGACGTGGTGGTTTCTGACTTTGGTTACTTGGGTCATTCAGTACTTTAAAAAAGCGGAAACCTTTTTGTACGGTCGTTTGCGCTGATTTTACCAAAGTGATTTCTTCAGCTGCACCGTAACTCATATTCGGATCGGCTTGAAAACTAATACGAAACGTTTGCGCATTTAAAGGGTATGCGGAAAACTGACCAAGTTGATCAAAGGTTTTTGGTTTACTTGGAGTCGTTGCACAAGCAGTTAAGGTTAAGGCAGTGCCTAAGGCTAAACAAAGAGAGAGATATTTCATGGTGAACTCCCAGCTGAGCATTAAAACAAAGATGACTCAGCATTAAAAATTAAGAAGCTTTAAAAACTACTGTTCGGTTCTAATAAAAATTCGGTTTCCTCTAGAGTAGAAACACGTCCGAGAATGGTATTGCGATGAGGATAACGTCCAAAGCGATCTATAATCACTTTATGCTTTTTCTCAAAGCTTAAATTAATTTCATTGCCGAGACGTTGAAATAGTTTCAAGGCAAACTCATGAATCAATTTTGATTCACTATGCATAAACGGCATATATAAAAAAGAGCGTTGCTCTGGATTAAGTTGTGCATCGAGTTGCAAACTAATTGCTTCTTGTGCCAAAGCTAATGCCAAGCTGTCATAGGCAAAAGATTGGGGCTGATCACGATAGATGTTGCGAGAAAACTGGTCTAGTACAATAATCTCTGCCAAACGACCTTCAGCCGTTTTTCGCCAAGACCAGAGTTCTGCTTGAGTTGCCTGTCGATGAACATCAGAAAAATTTTCACGGATTTTTTTGTCAAAATCATCACTTTTTGCAAACCAAAGTGAACGGTGTTCAGGAGAAAACCAGAAGTTTAAAATGTCTTGTTCGTTCATGATATTGACAACTCTTTAGCAATTATTCTTCAATAAAATCACAATTCTTTCGTGTCTTAAATAACAAGATTGTGATAAAAATTGCCAAACTGGAATGATGTGATTATATAAGTAACCGTATCATCTCACGATTTTGTATATAGTGATCTTTAATAAGCGAGCAAATGCATGAGTCAACCCACTACACCATCTCAATCAGTTATTCCTGCTTGGGTGGATTCGTCGCTACTACAAGGCATGTTACGTGGAATAGAGCGTGAAAGCCTACGTATGCAAAGTAATGGGTTCTTATCACAAGAGTTACATCCGAAAGCATTAGGTTCAGCTTTAACACATCCAAAAATTACGACTGATTATTCAGAAGCGTTGATGGAGTTTATTACCTCACCTAAGCCAACAATTGAAGAAGCTCTGCATGAGCTCACCGATATTCATGCGGTTGTACATCGTCATTTAGAAAATGGTGAAAAACTCTGGCCGCTGTCTATGCCATGTATGTTAGACGACAATGAAGAACGCATTCGTCTAGCGCAATATGGCACTTCTAATATTGGCCGTTTTAAAACACTATATCGCCGTGGGTTAGGAATTCGATATGGTCGTCGTATGCAGACCATTTCAGGGGTGCATTACAACTTATCTTTCCCAGATACACTTTTTGCTGAGCTACAAGCTCATGAAACTGACGAACAATTAAAATCATTAAGTTTGCAGGATTACCGTAGCCATCGTTATTTTGGCCTTATTCGTAATTTTATTCGTTTAACACCATTGGTCATGTTCTTGGTGGGCGCAAGCCCAACAGTCTGTCGTTGTTTCTTGACCGGACACAAACATCATTTGTTGCCTTTAATCAAAGGTTCATACTATTTACCGTATGCTACAGCACTCCGTATGGGGCGATTAGGCTATCAAAACTCAGCACAAAAAAGCTTAGGTATTCATTACAACAATTTGTCTGGCTATCTGGATGGTTTACAAAAAGCCGTTCATTCTCCTTACCCACCATTTAGCCGTTTAGGGTTAAATGATGCATCTGGTGAGCCGTTGCAAATTAATGATCATGTTTTGCAGATTGAGAATGAATATTACAGTCTAGTACGTCCAAAACAGGTGCCTCAAGCAGGTGAAACACCGTCTCAAGCTTTAAAAAATCGAGGCGTTGGTTATGTTGAGTTACGTGCTGTAGATGTAAATCCATACTCGGCAATTGGCGTTGATGAAACGACAGCAGGCTTTCTTGAAGTGTTAGCACTTTATTGTCTGTTAAGTGATAGCCCAGATCTGTTATGTCCTGAACAAGACTTGGTTGAGAAAAATCAGACAGAGGTGGTCAACCGAGGTCGAGCGCCAAATGCAACCATTACAGATTTAACAGGGTCATATCACATTGAAGATTGGGCACGTTTATATATTGCAAAAATGCAAGATTGTGCACAGTTACTCGATCAGACCTATGCAACGGACTTGTATGGTTCAGCTTTGGCGGTCATGCAAGCACGAATTGATGAAGTTGATGAAACTTTATCTGCCCATGTCATTGACGATACGTTAAAGCATGGTGGAACTTGGAGTTTTGGTAGCCACATGGCTCAGTTACATGCTGAAAGTTATGAACAGCACGAGCTTAGTGTGGAAACTTTGAAACATTTTGAACAGTTGGCTGCGCAATCTTTACAGCAGCAAGAAAAACTTGAGCAAGATACCAAGATCAGTTTTGATCAATATCTTGAACAATATCGATAATAAAACGAGGTTTTACATGCGATTAAGTTACCGTTTGGTGAGTGGACTACTTGTTTTAGCAAGTATAGTCGGCATGTCTTTTGCGTTGTATCTGGAACATGTAAAAGGTTTAGAGCCATGTCCGCTCTGTATTTTTCAACGTGTTGGCTTAATGGCGATGGGCCTTGTAGCACTCATAGCCTTTTTGCATAACCCAGTTTCCAATGCGGTTAAACGTTTTTATGCATTTTTAGCAGGCATTGCAATTTTATGGTCAGTGGGTGTGGCAGGACGTCATGTCTGGTTACAACATTTACCACCAGATCAAGTACCAAGCTGTGGCCCAGGTTTAAATTATTTAATTGATGCCTTACCAATGAAAACGGTTTTACAAGAAGTATTGTCGGGTTCAGGTGAATGTGCAGCAATTGATTGGACCTTTTTAGGTCAATCTTTACCAGTTTGGTCATTGGTCTACTTCCTCTTACTATTACTGGTCTGTTTATGGCAGTTATTCCGTTTTTATCCAATAATTAAATTTGGTAAAAATAAATAGAATTTCTTAGTTAAATGTAAATAAAAAAGGATGCTATTCGAAGCATCCTTTTTTATTTAAAACCAATTTAATTTTTTTAAATTATTAATTTTAATTTTCTTGTTATCACTATTAATTAAATAGGGGAGTTTGGCACCCATCAAAATAGGCAAGTCATCTTCAATATCATCACTATATGTCGCGAACCAAGGTTGTTTGATATCAAGTTTATTCAATCTTCTTACTTTTTCTTCCGACCTACAATGTATCCCACTTATCCATCCTCCTAGTTTCTTTTGCAAAGGAGTACCAATAATTTGTACATCTAAATTGATAGACTCGAGTAAAACATTCGCTAACTTTTCTGGTGCAGCCGTGGCAATAAACACAATCCTTCCATGTGCTAAATGATCTTTAACTTCAGTTATACCTTGCTCAAACCAATATAATGAATCAGAAGTAATATCTTTGATATTATTGGAAAAATTTTTAAAACTGTATTCTAATTCTTCTTCATTCACACCATACGTTGCAATCCATAAATATAATGAAGCACCTCTAGATTTATACTTCTTAAATTTCATAAGAGGCAAAGCAACCGGCGTAACAATGAGTGCAGCGATAAATCTGAGAAGATTAGATTTCAATTTATCTGTTAACCATGCCTTTGTAGAGTCACCCGATAGTAATGTCCCATCCAAGTCAAAAACAACAATTTCTTTCATATATTTCTCTAGATTTGGTAATTGTGGTAAGAATTAATTTTCAAAAAAGAGTATTTTTAATAGTTGATTTATAAAGCAATAAAATATTTTATTGTATTGTAATTTAGTTATAATAGTTTGACTTGATTATTTATAAATTAATTAAATGAAAAAATTTTGTTTATTATTGCTGGCTCTTTCTGTTACCACATTTGCAAATGCAGATAAGTGGAATGGTACTTATCATTATTATAGTTCAGAAGAGTTGCTGGGTGGTAATGTTGTGACGATAGAATCGGTTTTAACGCTAACACCCAAAAAGTGTGAGTATTCTATTGCTGGCTTTCAGGTTGATAAATCTTATATATGTAAAGTGAAAAAGAAAAATAACGAACTATATTTCTTTAAAGTTCAAAGTGGTGAAAAGTTAGGAAAAGTAGTCTTTAAGAAAGGAAAATATTATCTTTATTCCGATGAAGTTTTAGATATCAAAGATAATCTATTTTATAAGGATAAATAATTGATATAGGGTTCTTTATAACCTTTTCTTTTTTTAATATTTGAAAAAATAAGAAAAGATTTAAAATTTTATAAAAAAGCCTAACATAAGTTCACTTTTTATATATCTTTACAGTTTATTGTCAACATTTAAGCATATGACTCGGCATATCTAAGATGAAGGTTTTAATACCTAAGTGATGAAGATATTTATGGAAGTAGCTATAGGATAGAATATGATTGAAATATTTAAACGAAAAATAACGGAAGTTACAGGATTTAATATGAAAAAGACTTTTATATCAATTTTTTTATTAAGCGGAATTATTTTTAGTTTTAACATATATGCAAATGATGATACTTTTGTAGTTTCTGCAAAATGTAAAGATGAATATAGTTCTAATTGTGACATTGTGAGAACTATAAATAGTAAGAATGAAATAGTTATAAAAGATGTCAAACTTTTAAATATTTCAAAAATAAATAAAAACTTATATAAAGTGAAAACATCTTGTGGGTCTCCATGTTTAGTTACGCTTTTCTATAGTCAAAATAAAGAGGATTCCACAGACGAATTTATTACTATTGATAATAAAAATAATTGTTTAATTGAAAGTAATAGTCAGAAAAAAGTCATTTATGCAAGAAAATTGTTTACAAATAAGCCTAGAAAAATTGTCGATTTAAAAACCAAAGAATTTAATGGGTTGTTACAAAGGTTTGATTATTATACTTATTTTAAGGAGGAAAGTTTTTTCTCACCTGATGGTAGTTTAAATTTAATTGCAAATGATTATAGGGAAATATTGGTTAAAAAGAAAATAAAAAATCCTTGTGGTGGTGATAAGAAGTAATTTATTTAGTGCCTTTAGTTGATAGAAATACTAATTTTCTTTTAGGTCTAGTGTAAGTGTTAAAAAAAGTATCAGAATTAATTTCTGGTTAGAAAATTGAGTCTTTTGATGATTAAGAGATTAGTGTTCATGGTTATAGAGAAAAACATAAACCTGCTTAAATATTTGAAAAATAAAATTATAAAATTTTACCTTTTTTATATTACGAAGCTAACTATATTGGCTCTTACATTTTTTGGATTTATTATTTGTTCAACCATCTATGCAAAAGAGACATTTAATGTTGAATTGAAATGTAAAGGGCATGATCAGGAATATTGTGATGTCGTAAAAAATGCTGATAATAAAAATAATTTTATTTTAAGAGATATGAGATACCCGGAGGTTGATAAAGTAAATGAAAATATTTTTCATACTTATGGTAGTTGTGGGTCACCATGTCAATATCATTTTTTTATAAGTAAAACAGAGGAAGATCAGACTAAAGAGTTTATTACTTTAGATAAAAATAATAATTGCCTAGTTGAAAGTGACTCTAAACGAAATCTTATTTATGCTAGAAAACTTTTTAATAAAAATAAAAAAATGATTTTTGATTTGAAAAATAAAGAATTTAATAATGTTCCAATCGATGTTGGTATATATAACTCATTTCAAGAAAGTTCATATTTTGATGATCAAGGACAGCTACATTTAGTAGCAATGTTAGCTGATGTTGATAAAAATGGTGATAGCTTATACTTTAATAAAATAATTAAGAAAGCTTGTGAATAATAAAAAGAATGATTGCGAAGATTTAAAATCTTTCTAAATATAAAACTTATGACAGATTTAAATGATTGTAAACTATACAATTTAGAAAAAGCCCAACATAAGTTGGGCTTTTTTTACGTCTCTACAATCCCTTCTAAATCTTCGAGCTTATAGTTCGGCATATCAATAATATGGGTTTGAATACCTTCTTGAACGTAATCATTAGCATGAGGATATAACCAGCGAGTGATCTGTTCCGCAACACTCGAGTGATACTGAATTTCAAAGTGATTTAAACCATAAAATACGGCTTTATGAGAGTCTGGAACTTTGAGCTGAAAACGTGGATTAGGGTGTTCACCTAGCGCGCTTTTCACACTCACCAAGTAATCGCCAATTACGGTCAACGCTTTGTTGCGTACTTTTTCAAATTCTAAGGTCCCTGCCACTAAAAAGGTGTTGATATGGGAAGGTAGTGGAGCAGGAGCACGGTTATCATCCATCATACCAATACGGGCATCCATATGTTCCCAATCATCATCACGAACGCTGCCGTGGCGTAAGTCTAGAATACCATTACTACGAATATTAACCAGTTGACCGAGTAAGCCCACAAAAGGGAAAGCCCCAAGTTTATCTTGTATGGTAAAGCCAAAGCGCTCTAAAACTGCCCCATGATGTGGAGAGCCAATACAAACTAGATTCTCGACCATATGGATCCATTGATACATATTTTGTTTGCCATAAAACAAGGCACTACGGGAAACCAGTCCGCCCATACTATGGCCAATGATATCAATGCTGGTAATTCTTGGATTACGTTGTACCAAGTCTTCTAATAAATTCGAAAAACTGCGTCCATTGGCTGAAATACGTCGACCTGTATTGTAATTTAAATACAGCATGGTGTTATGGTCACGCTGCGCTAACAGGCGCTCTCCAATTCCACCATAGTGTGCATTTGACCAAGTCAGATGGTTCATACACAAACCATGAGCTAAAATCACAATACGGCCTGCAAGTTCCCCTTGTTGTATTGCACCGTAGTGATCGTATAGCACCATGGGTAAGGCGAGGGGGCTATGCTGTTTCAGTAGATAATCCCCAAAAATCCCATTCAAAATGCCGACTAAAAAATGTAGGCTTGGGGTGAGTGGTTTTTCGTGAAGTGTAGGATATTTTTCAATAATATGACGTAAGCTTGGCGCTAAAAAACAGCTACCGTATTTTTGTAAAGCACCATAAGAAAATTGATATGCCTTTTGCACAAATGGTCGTTTTTGAAAGTTTTTAGCATTTTGTGTACTCACACCAAAAGCATTTTTTAATACTTCAATATTAATAACTTGAATTAATTCATGTACACCATTTAAGCTGGTACTGAACAGTTGAGCTAAACCTTCTAATACGTCTGCCTGACTAGGTGGCGTACGATCCCATTTACAATAAGTTTCATGTAGTGGTGTTAAGCTCGGCATATCTTTTCCCCATATACGTTATAACCGACGTTTTAAGCTGTACTTTTTATCAACGGCAGCTAACGTTTCCATCTTAGTAGTTTAAATAACACATGTTTTTAAAATACTGATGAATGGTTAGTTGAGTGGTTTTTCTTGTCTGACAATAGTGTTTTTATATACAAACTGAGAACAAAAATGTGAGTTTATTCTCAATTTAGAGGGAAAATATATGAATATTATCTACCTCCATGGCTTTAATAGTAGCTCTCTTTCAATTAAAGGGCTGAGCCTTAAGCAGTATTGTAGCGAATTGGGCATAAATGTGCATTTGCCAGATTTAAACAGATCTCCTGATCTAGTGGTTGAACAAGTTTCAGAGTTGATTGAGTCTTTACAAGATGTGGCTTTAGTGGGCAGTAGCCTCGGCGGGTTTTTTGCGACATATTTTGTCGCGAAATATAATATTCCAGCTGTACTGATTAATCCTGCTATGCAACCATGGAAACTGTTTGATGAATTATTTCAAGTTGAAAGCATGCCCTATGTGGTGAATGATCAATGGTCAATTGACCATATTCAGTTACGTCAGTTACAACAACTGGAACTGAATCAACCTGAAAATGCCGACAAAATACTCGTCTTATTGCAACAAGGCGACGAAATTTTGGATTATCGTCAAGCACAACGCTATTATAGTGCTGCAACGCCATCCTCATTGATTTTGACGGATGCTCATGGCAATCATGCTATGGAAGATTTTGAAGAAAAATTACCGTTAGTGATCGAATTCTTTGCGCACACCATCAAATAAGGAAAACGTACAACGTGACACAATATACGGCTCAATCGCTTGAAGTTCTTTCTGGTTTAGACCCTGTTCGTCGTCGTCCAGGGATGTATACCGATACGACTCGACCTAACCATTTAGCCCAAGAAGTTATTGATAATGCTGTTGATGAAGCATTAGCTGGTCATGCCGACAAAATATGTGTCACGGTTTATAAAGATGGTTCGTTGTCGGTTGAAGATAATGGCCGTGGTATGCCAGTGGATATTCACCCTGAATATGGCCAAAGTGGTATCGAAATCATTCTGACCAAGCTCCATGCGGGGGGTAAATTCAGTACCGATAACTACCAGTTTTCAGGTGGTTTGCATGGTGTGGGGATTTCAGTTGTAAACGCTTTATCAACACGTGTTGAGGTCGAAGTTCAGCGTCAGGGCAACCTATATCAAATGGCCTTTGAGCAAGGTGAACCAGTAGCACCTTTAGCTGTTCTCGAAGGTAAAGCTCCAAAACGCGCGACAGGTACAACGGTACATTTTTGGCCGGAAGCGAAATATTTTGATAGTCCAAAATTTGCTTTAAAGGCACTTAAACATAATTTAAAAGCCAAAGCTGTGTTAGCGGCTGGTTTAAAAATTATCTATATCGATCAAATTAACGATGAAAAAATCGAATGGCAATTTGAAAATGGCCTCGTCGATTATTTGATGGATGAGTTGCAAGACCGCGAAATTTTGCCAAATCCCGCTTTTGTGAGTAATGGTCAGGCAGACCGTGCGGCGTGTGAATTTGCGATTTGCTGGAATGTAGAAGGCGGTGAGCAGGTTCAAGAAAGTTACGTCAACTTAATTCCAACTGCACAAGGCGGTACTCATGTGAACGGTTTACGTTCAGGTGTTACCGAGGCATTGCGCGAGTTCTGTGAGTTACGTAATTTGCTACCACGAAACCTCAAACTTTCGGCAGAAGATGTTTGGGATGGTGTGAACTATATCTTGTCGCTCAAGTTCCAAGAGCCTCAGTTTTCAGGTCAAACCAAAGAGCGTCTTTCGAGTCGAGAAGCATCAAATATTGTTTTAAATATTGCTAAAGATGCTTTCGCACTCTGGCTCAACCAACATGCTGAAATTGCCATGCAGTTGGCAGAAATGGCGATTTCTAAAGCAGGTCGTCGTTTAAAAGCAGCAAAGAAAGTCGAGCGTAAAAAAATTGTTTCCGGTCCTGCATTGCCGGGTAAATTGGCAGATTGTGTTGGTCAAACACGTGAGGACAGTGAACTGTTTATTGTCGAGGGGGACTCTGCTGGCGGTAGTGCCAAGCAAGCGCGCGATAAAAACTTTCAGGCGATCATGCCGATTCGTGGAAAAATCTTAAATACGTGGGAAGTTTCTTCAGATGAAGTACTCGCTTCTCAAGAGGTCCACGACATTGCGATTGCGATTGGTGTAGATCCGGGCAGTGATGATTTATCTGAACTACGTTACGGTAAAATCTGTATTTTGGCCGATGCCGACTCGGACGGTTTACACATTGCGACTTTGCTTTGTGCTTTATTCGTTAAACACTTCCCAGCATTGGTTGAAGAAGGACATTTGTATGTGGCAATGCCACCATTGTTCCGTATCGACATTGGTAAAGATGTTCATTACGCGCTTGATGATGATGAACTTGAAACTATTTTGAAAAATATTAAAGGTAATCGTAATCCGCAAATTACCCGATTCAAAGGATTGGGTGAGATGAACGCGATTCAATTACGTGAAACGACTATGGATCCGAACACGCGTCGTTTAGTTCAGCTCGATCTAGATGATGTGCATCTAACGGCAGGTTTACTCGACAAGTTACTTGCGAAAAAACGTTCGGCAGATCGTAAGCAGTGGCTTGAGCAGAAGGGTAACTTAGCTGATATCACTGTCTAAAAAGGCGTAAAAAATCCCCGCTCAATTGGCGGGGATTTTTTTATGTAAATCTAAATTGTTGGAAATCACCACAACGGTTTTTGCCATTAAATTAAAGTAGACAGATTTGTATATTTTAATTTAGGTCGTAATTTTTATAACCTGTGGAAATTGAAAAACATCACAATTTGCTCCACCTCCAATTCGATCTACCACTGCAAAATCACTGGGTGCCTCGAAGGTAAGCAAAGGATGATGCCATGTGCCTGCCCGATAATTAATACTTTGCTTTCCATTCGAGACGAAAGCACATAGTTTTGAAATATCAGGGGTGTTTTCGTCCAAAGCGGGTGCCACGATAATTAAAAACTTTTGTTGCTGTAGTGGAATAAATGCCTGAGAGCCTTTGGGATGACGCTCTAGCATTGAAATTTCTAGAGGCAACACACTGGCTTTAATATTACGGAAAATACTAATTCCTGCCTTTGCTTCCCCTTCAATTTCAGTTTCAACGAGCGCATGGTAGCGCTCGGTGTGGGCATGATTAATATGAAAAAAGTCATGCCCGTCACAACAGATGACTTCTCCGAAGGGCTGGAAGTTTTCAATGGTTAAAGGCTGAATTTGAATATTCTTCATGATCATGACTTGGCAATTTTCCCCCATAAACGGACACGGCTAATACCACCATCTGGAATCATGTTAATACGAATATGCGAGATTTTTTCATGTTGTAAAATCTCATTCACATATTCATGAATATGATCCATTTGCATCGGTTGGGCTTCTAGTAAGTAAGACCAGAACATACTTTGAGGAATTAACTGTGCATCGGTTGCGTTTTCAAGGTAAACCGCCTGAATAGATACTTGGGCAGGGAAGTTCCCTTTAAAATGAGCTGTATCAATTTCAAGCTTTTCAATTTTTCCGCTTTTACCCAACGCAAGAATACACCAGTCATAACCCGGTGCACGGCGGCGTTTGGTTTCCCATCCATCGCCCATATTGACTCCGCGGCCTGGGTTAATCAAATTACGCGGGTGTCCAAAATGAGCATCACTATAAGCAACTACACGGCCACCATTTTCGAGAGCCAATAAATCGAGAGTTTGTTCGCTGTCAGTTACCTGAATATGAACATCTCCATAGACACGCAAACGGGCAATACCACCATCTGGGAAAATGTTGAGACGTATATGAGTGAAAAGTGCATCATTATTGACCATAAAAATATGATGTTGGCTTGGGCCGAGTTCAGTATTTTCTAAAACATTTTCCCATTCTGCTCCTGTCAGGTCCCCATTTGGTGCATAACATGCTTCTAATGATGCAGAGGCAGGATAATTTCCTGTAAAAAAGCTGGTATCAATATCAAGAGCAGTGATTTTTCCACTTACGCCTAACTTTACGATACACCAGTCATAGCCCGCATGACGCTTACGACGCGTTTCCCAGCCGTCCATCCATTTGCCGTTATCATCAAATTTATCTTCAACAAAAATAGGTGCATCAAATTGCAGCATACGCTTTGCTTCTGCAAAGAAATCATCTGAACACTCAATGACTTGTGCACCAATTCGAGCATCTGCCAAATTGGTTTTCGTATTCAAAATCTCAGGAAGTTCAAAAGCTGGAGCGTGCAATGTTGCCATAATGGAGTATCCGTATTTCTTGTTAAAAACATGATTTTTCATTTAAAACTGCGCCAACACAGAGTGTGCTGAGACGAGTTTTATACATAAATATATAAGCATGGTGCATGCCAGTTTTGTGGAAAAGCTAAATAAATTTTGAACGATGGCATGTTTTTAGCATAAGCACCCTATAGGTGAATATCTATAGGAGCGTGTTATGAATGTGGTGATTATTGGTGCAGGAATGGGAGGTCTAACCACAGGCATTGCATTAAAGAAATTTGGTCACCAAGTTCGCATTTTTGAGCAAACTGAAAAAATTCTTCCTGTCGGCGCGGCAATTTCGCTCTGGTCGAATGGTGTGAAATGTCTGAACTATCTAGGATTAACTGACAAAATCGCCAAACTTGGTGGACAAATGGATGATTTGGCCTATGTGGATGGTTTAACTGGAGATGTGATGACACAATTCAGTTTATTGCCATTAATTGAAGAAGTGGGCCAACGACCTTATCCGGTTGCACGTGCTGATCTACAAAATATGTTGATGGATGAATTTGGTCGTGATCAGATTTATTTAGGCAAAAAAATGGTCAGTCTTGAAGACAAAGCTGATTATGTAGAAGTTCATTTTGCAGATGGTAGCTCAACGCAGGCCGACCTATTAATTGGGGCGGACGGCACTCATTCACTTACACGGACCTATGTGTTGGGGCAGCAAGTACAGCGTCGTTACGCGGGATATGTAAATTGGAATGGTTTGGTTGAGATCTCTGAAGATTTGGCTCCAGCCCAGCAATGGACGACTTATGTGGGCGAAGGCAAGCGAGCTTCTTTAATGCCAGTTGCAGATGGAAAGTTCTATTTCTTTTTAGATGTGCCTTTACCAGCAGGGTTAGATAATAATCGAGATGAATATAAAAAACTTTTAAAACAATATTTTGTTGATTGGTGCCAACCCGTACAGCAGCTTATTGAACGCTTAGACCCGCAAAAGACTAACCGGGTAGAAATACATGATATTGAACCGTTCACTCAATTTTATAAAGGTCGCGTGGTGATTTTGGGTGATGCTGCACATAGCACGACACCTGATATTGGGCAAGGCGGTTGCCAGGCCATGGAAGACGCGATTTATTTAGCGCGTTCTCTGCAAATTAACACTTTAGGGCTAGAAGATGCTTTGCGACGTTATCAAAACAAGCGCAATGAACGTGCTAAAGAATTGGTACTTCGTGCACGCAAACGTTGTGATGTGACGCATATGAAAGATGAAGCCGTTACACAAGCTTGGTATGAAGAATTACGCCGTGAACAAGGTGGACATATTATGCAGGGGATTATTAGCAATATTGTAGGTAATCCACTCGATTAAAAACAAAAACAGCAAGGAACTTTCCTTGCTGTTTTATCTTCTAAATTTGGATTTTAGAAGTGGTATTTAACCAATGCACTGACGTTATTTTCATCTCGGCCTTGAAGGCCAAATTTATTATTCCACACTGAGTGCTCGATACCGAGGTATAAGCGTGTGTCAGGAGAAATGTGTTTACCTACATTCCATTTCCACTGAGTTGTCCAGTTCAACTCGCTGGCATGGTCGCCTTCAGCAGTTGACCAGTCAAGGAAACCATCTACCAAGAAATCTTCAGATCCTAATTTTAATGGAATACCATAAACGAATGTCATTTGATAATCGTCGTCAGTTTTGTCATTATCTGCACGGTAGAAGTTTAAATTTGCATATTGGAAATATGGGATATTTAAGTCAACTGCAAAACCATACAAGAAATTGTTGAAGTTATTACCATTTTCTCTATTTCCCTCCCAAGTAGTACTAATGAGTACATCTTTAATTGGGCCATACGACAGTTTTTTACCAGACACTTCGCCTAAGCTTAAACGTGGTGATAATTCAAAATATGTACTTTTATGATCATCTTCGCCACGCATGTGGTCCATGAAGAAAAATACATCAGCGTATTTAACTTTCGCTGCATATTCCAAAGTAATCGTGGTTTCTTTGTCATCTACAACTTCATAGTTTTCGCCATAAAGTCCAGTCACACTAAAATCTTGCCAAATTGGTTTTGCCTGAACCATGGCAGTTGCAGATAACAAGGCACAAGTCGCCGCAAGTTGCTTTAATTGCATTTAAATGATCTCCCCCCAAATAAAGCACGCTAAGGATACAGGGTCTTAAGCAAAAATGAAGCCAAATTTGATCAACGGTTAAAAAAAAGCCCACCGAAGTGGGGCGCTAAAAACTAAATCTTTAATGAGTATTTCTTGTGTTTATTGTTTGGCTCAAATGTGGGGTACGCGAGCTGCGAAATGAAGGTAAATGATTAAATAATAAATTCAACAAGATAGCAAAGATACAAGTTGAACTAATGCCCGAATGGAACAAAGTTTGTACCCAAACTGGGAAATGAGCATAAAACTCATGGTTAATAATCGGGATCATCCCAGCTGATAAAGCGGTCGCGACAATAATTAAATTTTTCTGATCGTTATAATCTATCTTTGCCAAAGTACGAATTCCACTCGCTGCAACCGACCCAAACAAGACCAAACCTGCACCACCAAGTACGGGCATTGGAATCGCTGCAATCAAACGACCCATAATAGGTAGTAGACCTAAAATAATCAGAATGACACCCCCTGCTGCGACTACAAAGCGGCTTTTGATGCCTGTAATCGCAACCAGTCCAACATTTTGGGCAAAAGCGCTTTGCATGAAAGAACCAAAGATAGGCGCAAAAGCACTCGAAAACATATCTGCACGAACACCATTGGCGATACGTTTTGAATCGACTTCAGTTCCTACAATGTCTCCGACAGCAATAATATCGGCTGTGGTTTCAGTCATAATCACCAAAGTGACGATCAACATCGACAAGATAGCGCTGAGCTCGAAAGTCGGTAAACCAAATGCAAATAAGTGCGGAAATTGGAGCCATGCGCCTGAACTCACCTGACTAAAATCACCAAAACCCATGAAGTAGGCGAGGGTAGTACCAACCACAATAGCCAACAAAATTGATAAACGACGAATGCTTGCTTGCGGCAGCATATTTAGAACAATCACAATGCCTAAGGTCAGCAGTGCCAAAGAGATATTTTCTACGCTACCCCAGTCGGGCGCTTTGTTGTTGCCACCCATCATCCAGCGAATCGCAACGGGTAACAAAGATAGACCAATAATCGTGATAACGCATCCCGTCACAACAGGTGGGAAAAAACGAATAATTTTTGAAAAGTAAGGTGCAAGGCATAGCCCAATTAAAGAGGCTGCAATGACCGCACCGTAGACAGCAGGTAAACCACCGCCTGTGGTGATAATCGCGACCATGGTGGCCACACCCGCAAAAGATACACCCTGTACGAGAGGTAATTTTGCGCCTAAATATTTGGTTCCGATTGTTTGGATCAGGGTTGCCAATCCACCTACAAATAGGGCCGCTGCAATTAACATTCCGATTTGTACTGAGCTTAAGCCAGCTGCCGTTCCAATAATCAAAGGCGGGGCTACAATGCCACCATACATGGTCAGCACATGCTGTAAGCCGTAAGCAAAACTTTTGGAAATTCCTAAATATTCATGCTCTGGAGAAATTGCATTTTTTTGCTGATGGTTCATATTTTTCTCCTATTTATAATTGAGTTAGCTACCGCGATAAGTGGAGTAAGCAAATGGGCTAATCAGTAATGGAATGTGATAATGCTGATTGATGTCTTCTATAAAAAATTGGATACAAACACGTGGGAAAAAAGTTTTGACTTGCTGCGATGAAAAATAAGGAGCAATTTCAAATTCAAGCTGATAAGCACCTTTTGCAAAGTCTGTTATTCCAAAATCACTCACTCGACCATCTTGATTAGTGGTGGCTGTCGCTATCAGCTCATGGGTTGCTGCATGAAACAACTTTACTTCTACGTCTGCAGCTGGTTTACCTAAATTCGTATCTAAAATATGAGTGCTGATCATGCTTGTATTTCCTGAGTTAGACGTAATAGAGCAATCGCTGCGAGTTGCTCATGTACAATTGTTTTTTCAATAGCTAAGTCGTTTTGTAGTCGTTCATGTAGCTTTTTTAAAATTTCATCGCTACTGAGGCCTGCCGCTTTAATTAAAAAAATAAAGCCAAACTTTTGTTCATAATCAAGATTACCTTGCAGCAGAGCTTGTTGTGTTTTTTCACCTAAAGAAATGCCAGCTTGTTCTTTAGATGAAAAATCTTGCTCTTTTGCATTGAGTTGTTTTTTAGCTTCGCGTTCACCAATTTTTGGATGAGTTGCTAAAGCTGCTTGAATCTCTTGCCATGACCACATTTGACTTAATTGTTCTGCATATTCCAAAAGAGATGCTTTTGTTGAATAGGGACGTTTTGAGATGATTTTTTCGGCCCATGCTTGAATATGGACACAGTTTTTTAACAAAGTCTTGAGTTGTTCTGGTGGGGCTTGATTAAACTCGGCTAAAAACACTGTTATTCCTAAACTCGTTGTCTTGATATGGAGTTTTAGCAATAACAGTGCCAATAGCGAGTTTTAATTCGCTTATGAATTTTGAAAATTAAAAATCAATTATTTAGTTATGTGATTTTTATACCAATGTTCGGCAATCTCCTGTCGACGACATACCCATACTCGATCATGCATTTGAATATAGTCGAGAAATTTTTGTAATGCTTTAAAACGGCCCGGACGCCCCAAAATGCGGCAATGCATTCCAATCGACATCATTTTTGGTGCAGTTTCTCCCTCTGCATACAGCACATCGAAACTATCTTTCAAATATTGAAAAAACTGTTCTGAACTATTAAATCCGCCTGGTGAGCAGAACTTCATGTCGTTACATTCCAAAGTATAAGGAATAATCAGATGAGAGCGTGATGCACCTGTAGTATCGGTAAGCGTTGTCCAAAAAGGTAGGTCATCGCCATAATAATCAGAGTCATATTGTATTTGTGGAAACTCTGCGAGTAACTGACGTGTATTGGGGCTGTCACGTCCGGTGTACCAACCTATAGTTTTATTTTCAAACAAGTTTTCTAAAACAGTTAAAGCTTGTTCCATATGCTTCTTTTCGACTTCAATATCAGTATCTTGATAGTGAAGCCAGCGGTAGCCATGTGAAACAACATCATAGTCAGCTTGCTTAATTGCTTCTACAATATAAGGATTGCGGGCAAGCGCCATTGCAACTCCGAAAATGGTCATTGGAAGTTTGCGCTTTTGGAATTCATTATGAATGCGCCAAAATCCAGCACGTGAACCATATTCGTACATAGAGTCCATCGACATATGTTTAGCTGGGTAACTTGCGGCACCAATAATCTCTGATAAAAACTGTTCTGAGCCCTCATCGCCGTGCTCAATATGTTTTTCGCCACCTTCTTCATAATTAAGCACAAATTGCACAGCAACCTTGGCATTGTTAGGCCATTTAACCTGTGGCGGTTGCCCGTGATAACCGATTAAATCACGTGAATAAGGAGACTTTTGAATCTGCTCAATAAGTTCTGCTCCAGATAGATAAGATTCGGACACAATTGCTCTCCTTTTGTTCAATTTTTCATAAAAATTTAAAAAATCAGCTTGCATATTTTTATAGATGGACTGATATTGAAGATATGAAGATCTTCAAAATAAATTAAAAGCAGTACGTTTAAGTCAGGAGATAACAAACCATTACACCATCAAAATGTACAATTGAAGTCAGTTCATGCATGCTTAAAACATGCCAACATAAAAAAGTTTTGCATAGAAAAGATCCACAGTAAGAAAGAGAGGATGGTATTTATGAATATTGAAATCCGCACAGATAAAAACATCCATAACAGTGAACGTTTAATTACTTATGTACGTGCAGAACTTACTCAAGAATTCCAACGTCATAGCGAACGTATTACGCATTTCTCGGTTCATTTTAGTGATGAAAATGGGGACAAAGGTGGTGACAAAGATATCCACTGTATGATTGAAGCACGTCCTTCAGGTTTGAAACCAGTTGCAGTACACCATAAAGCAGGAAATATTGATGCTTCAATTCATGGAGCGATTGAAAAATTAAAACGTAGCCTTGAACATACTTTTGAGAAAAAGGAACACCCGAGAGGTGGTCAACCAGAATTCATTGATGATGAAGTTTAATTTAAAATCCTAAAAAGCCCTTCGGGGCTTTTTTTTATATTTAATGAAAATAAAACTATTCACAACATTAGGTTTGCAATGCGATGCAATCAACCTCTAAAATCTTCAGAAGAGATTAGGCATAATAGCCCTAATATATTTTTGAGAGATGGTCATGTTAACCACCCAGCAGCAAGCTTTAATTAAAGCCATAGAAGAATTAGAACTCGCGCAAGTGCAAAAATTACTTGCTGAAGGACTTGATCCGAACTTTATTGATCCGGAACAAGGACCACCTGTATCAATCATTTGTGATGGAATTTTTAAATGGTGGGAAGATGTATCAGAAGCTTATGAAGCGGGTACACCACTATCACAAGAAGAAAAACAACAATCATTACAGGTTTACCTCGATATACTCGAAGCGTTGATTCAAGCCAAAGCGAATGTACACCTTTGGGATGCAGAAGAGTTTTATGGTCCTTTATGGGATGCAGCAAGCTCGGCATGTGCGCCAGCCGTTCAACGTTTATTAAATGAAAAAGTTGATCCAAATACACGTGATGAAGAGGGACTCACTATTTTATCTTCAATCAGTCAGTTGTTCTTTGATTGCGACTTTGATGAAATAGATTGGTCAGAAGCGCTTCAAGAAGAGCGTGAAACATTAGAATTATTGCGCCAACATGGGGCAAAAATGTCAAAAGAACTAACTACTTGATTGGATAATAGAATGAGAACATTTCAAATTTTAACTTTTGCTCTGACCACTGTTGCTGCTGGAAGTACTTTCGCTGCGGAGTTTTCTTTTGACCGCCCAGGTGCTGGTATTGGAACAGGGATTACTCCGGTTGGTAAATTGGCTTGGGAACAAGGTTTGCCAAGTGCAACTTATACAGAGTCAACGGTTGATGGCGTCAAAGAAAAGACCGTAACTGTAAATGAAGATATGTTATTCCGTACCGGTTTAGCTGATGGTTTGGAGTTACAATTAGGATGGCAAGGTCCAGCATGGACTCAAACTAAACGTGCTGGTAAAAAACATGACACTTCAGGCTTTGGTGATGTCAGCATCGGTTTGAAAAAAGCAATTGATCTAAACGATGAAAATTTATCAATGGCTGTGTTAGCTGAAGCGATCATTGCCACTGGAAATGATGAATTTACTGCACATGACGATATTTATAGCCTAAGTTCAGCAGTCGCTTATAAATATAATGACTTAGTAGGCACATCAATTACCATGCGCTACGAAGTACAAAATAGTAACTGGGCAGTAACTGCAATTCCAACGATTGATTATAAAATCGCAGGTAAGCTGTCAGGTTATTCTGAGTTCATTTACCGTAAAGCTGAAAGCCAAGACTACGAATATGGTTTAGGGACAGGTTTAGTCTACGCCGTAAATGATCGTACTCAGCTCGATGCAAGTATCGGGGTTGATTTAGAGGGTCAAGACAAGAGCTATAACGGTGGCTTAGGCGTGGCATTCTTGTTTTAATCGAAGCAATTTAAATTTATGTTAATGAAAAAGCTTATTCATCAGGGAATTCTTTATTTTCTAGCATTTGCTATTTGTGTGTTTAGCCAGTTGGTTTCTGCGCAAGATAAGCTACTCTCACCCGAACAAGCTTTTTCATTTTCGGTTGAATCTTCTGAGCCGCATACTGCGAGTTTGTCTTGGCAGATTCAGCCAAATTATTATCTTTATCAGCATAAATTTTCCGTACAACAAGGTACTCAACCTTTAACTTTAAAGTTACCTAAAGCGGTTGCCCAATATGATGAAAATTATGGGCAAAGTCAGGTTTACTACCATCAAGTTAATTTCCAAATTAAGACTAAGCCTTCAGAGCACTATAGTGTGACTTGGCAGGGCTGTGCCAAAGACCGTATTTGTTATCCACCTCAAACCATTGAGTTTCAAACCGATGCAGATGGCTTGGTGGGTGTGCAAAACCAAGCAGGAACAGCGCCAAAACGATTACTAGATTTAGCGAATACACAATCCGACACTTCCTCGGGTTCAGAATCTTTAGAAAAAGAGCAGAGTACAGAGACAGCAGCTGATACAACTACACCTCAAATTGCACAAGATCAGATCTGGTCAGCTAAATTAATTGAACACTCGCTTTGGTATGGAGTTTTATTATTTTTAGGTTTAGGCATGTTGCTCGCATTTACGCCATGTTCTTTACCGATGCTTCCTATTTTAACTTCACTGATTATTCGCGAACATAAAGGTTTAAAGGCTTGGACCATTGCGCTTACTTTTGTGTGTAGCATGGCATTGGTTTATGCAGGCTTGGGTTTAATTGCTTCTTCGGCAGGCTTAAATTTCCAGCGCTGGTTACAACAGCCAGCGACTTTAATTGCTTTTAGTTTGCTGTTTATTGTTTTTGCTCTGAACTTATTTGGTTTGTTTGAGCTTCGTTTACCTCAGACATGGTTAAACCGACTTGACCGTATTCAGTCAATGCAACAAGGCGGCACGTTGGTCGGCGCTGGGGTTATGGGTGTCGTTTCTGCGCTTTTGGTGGGTCCTTGTATGACCGCACCTCTCGCTGGAACTTTATTATTTATTTCTCAAACGCAAAATCAGTGGCAAGGTGCTTTGCTTTTATTCTGCCTAGGCTTTGGAATGGGAATTCCACTGTTACTCGCAAGTATTTTAGGGGCAAAATTCTTGCCTAAAGCGGGCGACTGGATGCATCAGATTAAAGTAATTTTTGCTTTTCTGATGTTGGGGTTAAGTCTTTATTTTATTCGTCCTTTGCTGCCAGATTTGGGCATGCAAGTGCTTAGCCTCGTATTAGGCCTTGCTTTTATCGCCTATGCTGTTTATCAGTTTTTCTGGAAAAAAGGGCAACTACAATGGCTCTACGCGATTTTATTATTAATCGTTACACCTTTTGTAGCCTATAACCAATATCAACATATTCAAAATCGAACTTTGCAAAGTTCTGCCCACATGGCCGAGTGGCATGTTGCGACTAGCGCGGCAGACTTCCAAAAGATTTTAGCGGCAGCGCCTACTGATCGGGCTATTGTGGTTGATGTATATGCAGATTGGTGTGTTGCCTGCCAGCCAATTGAGCACCGTATTTTAAAAGCACCAGAGGTTCAATCTGCTCTTGCACCTTATTATTTAATTAAGCTTGATTTGAGCCATTATGATCAGTCGCATGAAGCGCTACTCAAACAGTGGAATATTTTAGGACCACCGACCTATTTATTTTTAAGTCCAGAGCAAAAAGAGATTCGTGCTTTACGTTTAACGGGCGCTTTTAGTCAGCAAGAGCTTTTGCAGCAACTTGCGAGTTTGGCAAAATTCAAAGAATCATAAGGTATCGATAGCTTCTGTCTGATGAAATGTACGTACCTGATTACGTCCCGAAGCTTTTACTGCATAGAGTGCTTGGTCAGCCTGCCGAATAACCAGATAAGGATCTTGTGCAAAAGCTGAACTGCTTATTCCAAAACTCGCACTAATGTGAATAGGATTATTTTGAGCGGTAAAAACAGGTAATTCTTGCAAGGCTTGGCGACAACGCTCAGCAATTTTTTCTGCTTGAATAATATCTGTATGGGGGAGTAGTAAAATAAATTCTTCTCCACCAAATCGACCAATAATATCCTCGCTACGCAAATTCTCAGAAAGACATTGAGCAATTTCAATTAAGACCTGATCACCTTGATGGTGGCCGTATATATCATTAATCTTTTTAAAATGATCGATATCAAGAAGTACCACAGCATAATCAAATTGTTGTTGGTGTAGCGACTCCAAATGCATGTTTAAACTACGTCTATTTAATACATTGGTTAAAGGGTCGATTTGGCTTAGACGTTGAATATAAGTTTCTCGCTGACGCCATTGGGTGAGTAATATTTCAAATAAAACAAAACAGGCCAATAAAATAGGCATAATAAAAAAAGCCATACTACCTAACCAAAACTGATTAGTTTGGGCATGACGCATCGCTGTAAAATTAAATAGGGGCGCATATGAGATAACCCCTGTCATACTTAAATATGTACATACCGTTAAAATAATTGTTGCAGGTACAAGAGCGCTATAAACAATTTTACGTTCAAATAACACCAAACCCACACCGATGGTACCTACATAACCGACCATAGTGGCAGGGCTGATACTGCCAATTAAATATCCATCATGACATAGCATAAGTGCAAAGAACTGCACGCTAATGAAAGGAATAACTTTTTGAGCCCATTCATCATTTTTGTAGCGGTAACAGGGAATAATCAAAAAGACTAATAAAAATAAGGTAAATAAATTGAGCCAGATTTGTGATTCAACTAAAGGCAGATTCGCCCATTGCCAGACGCTTGGCGTAATTAAAATATAACCTTTCCATAAAATCCAACTGAAATTCATTGCACAGGCAAGTGTGAGCATCAGTGCGCTTTTTTGTAATGGCGTCCAGTTAATGATGTGATTATTGTGGATGAAATCGATTATCACCTGTTTTATTCTATTTACGGGATAAGTGATTAAACGATTTTTCATAATAAATAAGGGCTCCTAAATATAGATGCCTCTTTGTTAGACCATCCTAAAATTGGATTGTATAAATAATTTATATTTTAAACATAACATGATTTTCAATTTATACATGATGTCTTTTATAAAGAAAATGATGTGAAAAGTTTTGGGACTATTCACATCATTCATCAGTAAATTAAGTTTTATCAAGCTCATGGGCAAATTCAGCAATATCTGCCAATGCTTGTTTAGCTTCATCAAACCAAGCATTAAACATCTGGAAGTTATGCCACATGCCCGTATAAAGTTTGAATTGAACGTTAACACCAGCATCTTCAGCTTTTTCTCTAAAACGCTTGGCATCGTCTAATAATATTTCTTTAGAGCCCACTTGAACCAAAGTTGGTGGAAGACCATGCAAATCGTCGAAAATAGGTGAAACACGCGGGTCATCGGCTGCGATGTGATTGCCTATATAGTACTGAGTGCCTGTTTGTAGGGCTTCAATAGATAATAAAGCATCATGCTTTTTGTTAAACCGAAGAGACTCACTGGTTAGGGTTAAATCTAGAAAAGGTGACAATAAAATCAGGCCACTTGGCATAAGTTCGGGTTGTTCTTTTAAACGTAAGCAAAGTGCTAACGCTAAATTTGCTCCGCATGAATCACCTGATAAAATAATATCTTTCGGCTGAATGCCTTGTACCACCAAAGACTGATAGATGTCGTATAGAGCTTCGGTTGCCTCAGGGTATGGATGCTCTGGTGCAAGAGGATAATCCACATGAATAATCTGCATTTGAGTACGGGCAGCTAAATCCGTCATAAAAGCATGATGTGTTTTGACACTACCAAGGAAAAAAGCACCGCCGTGAATGTGAAAAATTAGTTGAGTCGCAGAATCTTGCGGCTTGATTTCTTCACCTTTAATACCTGCTAGTCGAATCGGGCGCACGGATACATTTTTTTGTCGTGGGAAAGCACGACACAGCTGATCCAGCACAGGGCGTAAGGCAGTAGCCGGCAAATTTAGCTGGCTTGGCTTGCGAATTGTTGTTTTAAGAAAAGTTTCTGTAAAATAATATTTCCAAACATTTGATATATTCATATAGCATCCATTTTTATGCTAGTTTCTTGTTTTCTTGTAAATTTTATTTTGCAAGATTACAAGGTTACACGAAACAGTCACATTCAAAAATTGCAATATCTTTGCGACTTCTGAATACTAAAAATCTTGAAAGACCCAAGGATATTACAAAAATGAAAAAGATTGCTTTAGCTTTAGGACTCATTGGTATGGCTGCATTTGCCAATGCGGCTGATTCACTCAATGGAACGGTATGGAAAACGATTGATGATCAGACCAACAAGCCAAAAGCCGTAGTGAAATTTACGGAACAGAAGGACGGAACCTTAACTGCAACCATTCAGAACATTTTGACACCGGGTGAAGAAAACGCTTGTACAAAATGTGAAGGTCCGTACAAAAACAAACCGCTTAAAGGTGTCACCATTGTACATAATTTAAAAAATGTAGGTGGTAACAGTTATGAAAACGGTACGATTTTAGACCCAAAATCAGGTAAAACTTACAAACTGAAAGGTGAGTTAACCGATGGCGGCAAAAAGCTTAAATTACGTGGTTATATTGGCGTTTCTGCACTTGGTCGTAACCAAACATGGATTCGCGCGAACTAAAAGTTTTAATAAAAAACGAGCCAAATGGCTCGTTTTTTTAGGCTTGAATATTTTGATAGGTGGTTTCATCGAAACCCACAATAAAACCCTGTGAAGTTTTTAAAACAGGTCTTTTAATCAAACTTGGTTGAGCAATAAGTGCTTCAATCAGGTGATCTTCACTGCTTAGAGCACGGTTTTGTTCTTCTTCTGAAAGCTTGCGCCATGTCGTGCCTTTTTTGTTGAGAACAGTATCTTGTCCAATTTCTTTTAACCAGATTTTTAAAGTATCTGCATCAATGCCTTGTTTTTTATAATCATGAAAATCATAGTTAAGCCCTTTAGCCTGTAAGGCATCGAATGCTTTTTTCATTGAGTTACAGTTTTTAATTCCATAAATTTTTAACATTTTATCGGACCATGTCAAAAAGAGAGAGCACACAGCCTAACCCAAAATGCTTTTAAGCACTACTTTATACCGATACTTTTAAAACAAATGAAAATTAATGATTAATCGAAAGAGAAATGTCATGTTATTGTCATAAGACAAGGTAATAATGAGCTTAATAAGAAGAAGTTAAAACTAAAAGAACAAAGAACTTAGCGCAAAATAAGAGACAGAAAAGAGAAAACCCGCATTTAATCATCCTGATCATGCGGGTCTCATTTCAACGTCCAATGTCACATCCTTGCAAATAAACTTATCATAAGTTTATTTTATCTTCCTACGGCGTCCTATCCTTTTGCGTCATCCTGACTGCTTCCCTGTGCCGTGGGGCTATAATGCCGTTAAAGCTGTGTAAGAAAAATACTCAAAAACGACATATGCTGTAAGCGAAAACGACAATGTAAGTGAACGAGTGTTCACTTATTCTTGAATTTTATAGTCAATAATAACGGGTGCATGGTCGCTAAACCATTGATCTTTATAAACCCAAGCATTAATTGTACGTGCTTTCCAGTCTGGCGAGCATGCATGGTAATCAATACGCCACCCTACATTTTTTGCACGCGCTTGACCGCGATTTGACCACCATGAATAAAGTTCCGCTTCTGTGCGAACTACACGGAAAGTATCGACATAGCCAAGTTCATCATAAATATGGTCAAGCCACGCACGTTCATGTGGTAAACAACCAGAAGATTTCTGGTTACCAGACCAGTTTTTGATATCAATACGTTTATGAACAATGTTGTAGTCACCACAAATGATGACTGACTTGTTTTCATCACGCCATTGTTTCAAGATTTTTGCGTATTCACCTAAAAATAAATCTTTACGTGCTTGCGCTTCTTCACCACTTGAGCCCGAAGGTAAGTATAATGACGCAATATGTACTGGATGTGACAAACCTAAATCGAATTCCGCAGAAATAAAGCGGCCTTGACTGTCAGCCAGCTCAAACCCTAATCCATCTTTAACAGAGACAAAGGGTAAGCGGCTATATATTGCAGTCCCCGCATAACCTGCACGCTCTGCTGGAAAGAGATGGGTATGCCATCCTTCGGGTCTGAATTTTTCAGTCCATTGTTCATGGGTAATGCGGCTTTCCTGCATGCATACGACATCGGCATCTGATTGTTCTAACCATTCAAGTAAGCCTTTCGTTACTGAAGAACGTAAGCCATTTACGTTAATGGAAACGACTCGAAGAATTTTTACATCACTTGGATACTGATCCTTTGGTATCATGCGAAAATTTAACCTCAATTGTGAATTTGGAGCACCTCATGACAACGCCTGTGTCATTTCACCCGCAAGCATTTATCGAACTCGCATTATCACGCGGTGTGCTTAAATTTGGTGAGTTTACTTTAAAATCTGGACGCGTGAGTCCTTATTTTTTTAATGCAGGCCTACTCAACGATGGTGAAGCTTTATCTCTTTTAGCGCAAGGCTATGCTGATAAATTAACACAATGTGAAAATGTTGATGTGATTTTTGGACCAGCTTATAAAGGTATTCCATTTGTAGCGGCGACTGCTGTTGCTTTGTCGCAAGTCCATAACAAAAGTGTGCCATGGGGCTTTAACCGTAAAGAAGCGAAAGATCATGGTGAAGGCGGTGTTTTAGTCGGTGCTGCGGTTGAAGGTAAAAAAGTCTGGATTATTGACGACGTAATTACCGCAGGTACAGCGATTCGTGAAGTTGTAACGATTTTGAAAAACGCTGGCGCAACTATTGCGGGTGTTTTGGTGGCATTAGATCGTCAAGAACGTGGTCAAGGTGAGCTTTCTGCAATTCAAGAAGTTCAAAAAGAATTAGAAATTCCTGTGCATGCACTGATTACCATGAAAGATTTAATGGATTATTTAGAAGCGAAAGGCGAAACAGAAGCGCTAGCAAACATGCAAGCTTATCGTGAAAAATACGGTATCTAAGTCTATATTGAATTGAAAAAAGGAAGCGATGGCTTCCTTTTTTTATAATTTAATCAAATTATTGAGTTGGTTAAACTAAGTCGTAGGGTGTTAAAAATCATAAAAACCGTTCCCGTGCGCTGAATCCTAGAACGGTTTTGACTAAAATTTTAATAATTTCGTATAAGGCGTATTATGTTAATTTTAGAAAAATTAAAAGCTGCTTTTATTAACATATACTTGTAGTCAATAAAATTATTTATATTTTAAGAGGTAAATGTGGATTCTAAAATTTGGCAAGAGTTGCTTATCCTAGAAAGTCGAGATTCTGTTTCAAACTTATATACAAAAATTCACTCTAGAACTCTTAATGCACAAAGAACTATTGCAATTACTAATGCCGCAAAACAAGCTAGAGAATATTTTAGAAATGCTTACAATTCGAACTACACTGTAAAGCCATTATTGACTTTTTACGGAATAGCAAGCTTAAGCAGATCATTGATTTTATTGTTAAAAAGGAGTGGTGGTGAAGAAACTCTTAGTATGGGACATGGATTAACTACGGAAGCTTGGAGAGATACTTTTTCAGGTAATATGGAACAGAATCTTAGTTCCTTATTAGACTTAAAAATTTCCTCAAGCTCTGGACTATTCTGTGACTTAATAACTGCAATTGAAAATACGTCTTGTATACATACAAATGGGAGTGATCCTAATTGGCACATTACTTATCCCATCAATGACAAATATGAATTAACATTTGGGGACATTTTAAAAAGGTTAGCAGATATACGTTCTGATTTATTAACTGCCAATCATTCACCTCTAAATTTTCCAATTAGTGCTATCTCATTCACTATAAGCGAAGGATTAAAAATCAATACTTACTCTGAGGTAGATAATAACTTAGCTTCAGAACTACTTAAGTATAATTATACGATTTCAGAAGATTCGAAAGTCATATCAGCTACTAGTGATATCTTTCAAGAAGCACATCTGACTTTTACACATACTAATCTTAATAAGATGTTTGGAAGTATACCTCATCTTCATTTTTCACCTCCTTTACCATCCAATAAACATGTGTGTGAAATTGGACTGTTATATATTGCATCGTTCACTATGAGTATGTTGGTAAGATATTTTCCTACTATTTGGGTTTCTATTACTCAAGGCGAGAAAGGAGATATACTCTGGCCAACTATCTATAAAACTCAACAACTAGTGGAATCCTCATTTCCTGAATTAGTATTAGAGTTCATCAATTACAAAGTAAAGAACTCTTAGTACTTTATGCAATAAAAATCCCCACATTTAACATAATGGGCGTTATCCGAAATAAACCTTAATTGTTTTAATTAAATCAATAGCTTAAAAATTTATACCACCCTAAAAAATAGTAAAAAGCTGACTTAGACATAAGTCGGCTTTTTTTTAAGTAGTTTTGATAGTTTCCGCCAATAAAATTGATTGAAAAATGGTCAAAATCGCACCTTTTCTTGATTTCTAAAGGCCTTCATTTGTGAAATTAACCCCATTTGCTGCGGACAAATATTGGGATAATTTGAAGATATGTCCATGTACGTTCTGGCGTACAACCATTCAGGAAATTCACTAATAGCCACACTCAGTTCAATTTTCTATCATGAACTCATTGAGAACAGGATGTTCCAGATAACAATAAGAAATAAACACACTAGGATCGTGAAGCAAGACAGGAGTCATGCTTAATAGCCCAATACGAAAAAACTCCGACAAGATGTCGGGGTTTTTTCATTTCTAGCTAATAAGAATCAGTATATATAATTGATAATATTGTAAATTATAAGATATATAGTAAAAATTCTTGCATAGTGTATAATCTATTGATCAATAATAAATCCTGTCCAAGGATTAAGGACAATTGAGTTTTTTATGATTAAATCGCAAGATATCCTTGTACTCGTAAAGCTTATTTCCATTGAAAAACAATATATTAAATTAGATAATTTTTACTCTAACCCAAAGGTGGATTTTGATGATTTGAATGAAGCTGAATTGGATGAATTTATTGAATTAAGGGCGTTCTATGATTCTTTATCAGTTAGAGGATTATCCGAATCTATAGTCATTAGTAAAAGTGAGGTTTCTGAATGCCTCAAACGCTTAATAAAAGTAGGCCTATTAATTGTAAGTTCTTCTTATCCGTTGAAGAGATTAAATTTAGAAGAAATGACTTGGAAAACTAATAGAAAAGCTTTACTGGAATTAATCCTTTACAGCTTTCAATATTTTTTCCACACAGAAGTTAGCTCTGTTGATATAGGGATACCTACTGTTTTTAATAATAAGAAACTTTCAGAGTATTTATCTTACAGCTCTTCCTTGCCCTATGTCTGGCCTGCTCAAAGCTATCGCTCAATTTCTGGATTATCTGTCCAACCATTACATAAATCTGTACCTTATGCATCATTAGAGGATAATTTTTTATACGAAATTTTCTCTTTGATTGATGTATTTAGGATAGGCTCTCCAAGAGAAAAGAAAATTGCTGAAAATCTATTACGTGAGTATTTACTATGAATAATGCTTTAACTCAAATAAAAATGCTCGAAATCGTAGTTAATGCTCTTAGTGATAATCTAATAAAAGATATGGTTTTTATTGGTGGTTGTACTACCAGTTTATTTTTAGATCCAGATAATTTAGCTTTAGTAACAAGGTATACAAAAGATGTGGATCTAATCGTAGATATTAGGACTACAACACAATGGTATGAATTAGATGAGAAAGTTAGAAAATTAGGATTTAAAAACTATCAAAGTCCTGACCCATTTGAGCAGGATGTTACTTGTCGTTATCAGCTAGGAGAGGATCTAATTGTAGATTTTATGCCTACTGATGAAAAAATTTTAGGATTTTCAAATTATTGGTATAACGAAGCCTTTGAAAATAGGGTGACATATAAACTAGAAAATAATAAAGTCATTAACACACTGAAACCAGAATATTTTTTAGCAACAAAATTTGAAGCTTTTAATGGTCGTGGTGAAGATCCGTTCTGTAGTAAAGACTTAGAAGATATTATAACTATTTGCTTAGGAAGATCTTCATTGGTTGAAGAAATTTATAATGCCTCACCAAAATTAAGAGATTACTTATCAGTACAGTTTGATGAAATAACTAAACTATCTGATTTTGAAATCATAATGGAAGATCAGTGTAGATTTGGCTCAAAAGAAAGAGCACTACAAGTAATTCAAGCGATAAAAAAACAATGGCCGAAAGCATATTAATATATTCTTATCCCCTTACTCATAATATTGTATTACCTGGTAAATTTGGTAGTGATGCGATAGGTAAGCTGACCGAGAATACAAATCTTCAATTTTTTTATGTTTTAGACGGTCATAGTAGTTGCCCAAATAGCAATATTTTAGTTAAAAAATTTCAAACTTACATAGCTTCTTTAAAAGATATTTTTTCAAAATTAGATGATGATGAACAAAATATTCAGTCTTTTTTTAATGATTTAATTTTAAATTTTTTTATAGAAAACAGAGGAAAATTAATTCCAGCTGCAATGAGTCTTTGTATGACGATTTTTAGTTCTAAAAAAGTCTACTCTGCTCATTTAGGTGATTGTAGGCTAGGAAAATTTGACAACAGTAAAAAAATTTATTGGATTACATATCCTCATAATTTAACAATGAGTTTACATACAGAAATAGGACTCAAAGATATTGAGCCTATTCTCAAGTCATCTTCTGATAATAATATTGTCACTAAATCTTTTAATACAAAAAGATTAAAACCTATGAGCTTTAACTCATTTGATCTTGAAAATAATTATACCTATATCATTGCATCTGATGGCTTTTGGAAACTTCAAGATATTGAAATCTTAAAAGTAATTTTAGAGAAAAAAATTTCACAGTTAGATGGAATAACCGATGACACATCACTTTGGATAATATCTGTGGGTAAAAATTTCAAAACTATTTAACATAAAATCTCATATGCGAATCACTTCTTACACTCAAACGTCATGCTCAACTTGTCTTTTTGATCTTGTTCAGCCATCCCAAAGGTGAAAAAGAAGCGCTAGCAAACATGCAAGCTTATCGCGAAAAATACGGTATCTAAAAAGAAAAATGCATACCTCTAAATAGGGGTATGCCTTTTTAATATTTTTATTTAGAACTGATAATTCAAACGCAATAACACATTACGTGGCGTGCCTGGCATGCTGTCTGAACGCCAGTACTCTTTATTGGTTAAATTGTTTACCGCAAGTGTGACATTCCATGGGTCTGCACTGTAGCCAATTGCTGCATCGACACGGTTAAAGCCTTCCATTTTTACTTGATTATTAAGATTTGGATAATACGAACCTACATAGGTTACACCTACCTCGGTATACCACTGTTCGGTTGGTAAATAACGAACAAATAAATTACCCGTGTTTTTAGATGTGTTGGCTAAATAGTTACCTTCTTGTTCAGGCTTTTGTTTATCTTCTTTCACTTTTGCATCTGTGTAACCATAACCACCACGGACAAAGACATTATCAAGTACGCGGCCAATAAAACTAAATTCAAGACCACGGGATTGATGCTGACCAGCTGTTGCCCATACATCTGGCTGTTCATTAGGATTTGGTTTATAGCGAATATTATTTTTACGAATATCAAAGACAGAAAATTGAGTATTTAAACGATTATCTAACCATTCGCTTTTTACCCCAACTTCATATTGCTCGTTATATTGAGGTTCTTTATCCATCTTTGTGACATCGGTGTTTCCAGTAACTTGGTTAACACCCATTTGTCCGCCAAATGGAGCAAAGCTTTTAGAATAAGACGTATAAAAGCTATGTTCAGGAAGCGGTTGCCATACCAAACCAACATTTGGGCTAAAGCTGCCATCTTTTACATTACGGTGTTCTTTAGTCAGCTTGTTGGTGGTTGAAAAGTCAAAGTAATCGTAGCGCACACCCAGCATGAGTTTAAGTTGGTCATTTAGACCAATTAAATCTTGAATAAATACGCCATAAGTTGTGCCTTCATTATAGTTATGCTGACTAATCTTTAATGGGCCATTGCCACGACTGTACTCTCGTTCACCAGTGATTGGATTAACGTAACCATAAATGGCTGACCCATTTTGAGTTTTATTGGCTAGACGTGGCTCTCGCTGTTCATACGTCCAGTCTGTACCCAACATAATTTGGTGTTCAAGCGAGCCTGTTTTGAACTTGCCCTTAATATCAAATGTATTGGTGGTGGTCTTATTGCTGGTTTGTTGCCAGTAGTAATTCTGATTGATATAACCTTTTTTGGTGTTGCATTCTTTGCCTTTCAAGTCATTTCCATCGAGGCCACAATAAGTTCCAAAATAAAAGTGGTCAAAGTTTTGTTCTGCTTGTCGGTAACTTGCTGCCCAGTGAAAGTTCCAATCAGGCGCATATTGATAATTCACATCGGTGCGGACCACTTGCAAAATATCATCCACATAATCGCCGTCTTGGGCAAATCCCATTTTAATTGAAGTCCCTGCAGGCAGAATGTCACGTGATGGTCCGCGATCAGGTACACGAACTAATTTGTCATAGGTGTATTGTGTGGTCCAAGTGAGTGTTCCATCATCATTTTTATAAGTAAAACTTGGTGAAAACATTTCAATCTTATTTTCAATACCAGAGCGGAAGCTGCCTGACTCGCCATATTCTCCAGTTAAACGTATTGCTAAATTGTCATTAAGTACTTGGTTGATGTCAGCCGTTGTTCCGTAGTTATCATATGAACCAGCATATGCACCAACTGAACTTTTAGAGTCAAAATTGGCGAATTTACTCACCATATTCACAACACCGCCGCCAGCACTACGGCCATATAAAACAGAGGCGGGGCCTTTTAAAATTTCAATACGTTCAATATTTGCTGTACTACGACGTACTTGTCCGCTTTCACGTATGCCATCACGGTAAATATCGCCTGTATCGGCACCAAAGCCACGAATCGTGATGCCATCACCGCGCATATCGTAACTAGTTGATACGCCAGGGGTACCTTGCAGCATAACGCTTAAATCATTTGATCCATAAATTTTATATTTCTGAACATCAATCGTATCAACGGTTTGAGGAATATCTTTTTTGTCTAAACCGTTACGTGTGACATTGGCCTTGTCATAGTCGATATAACTTTTAATTGGGTCGAGCTCACTCATGGCCTCAATTTTTATGGTGGGCATGGTGGCTGCTAATTTTGATGAGTCAGTCACATCTTCTGCGTAGGCACCTTGAATATTCAAGATCATTAAACTGAGTAAGCTCAGCGGGAAAAGACGCTTCATTTGGGGAGATGGTATAGAAATTCTTAACATAAAAATAAAATCAATTAACAAAAATAAAAGTATAAATGATAATTATAATCATTTAATTGTTTAGAATAAAAGAACTATTACTTTAAAAAATGACATATTTGTTTTTTAATAACTGATTTCTAATAAGTTAATTAGAAAATTAAACGAATTGTATGAGTTGACTCATTAGTTTTTCTTGTTAATTGGGTTTTAAAGGGGACTTTTCATCGATTAAAAGCACCCTTCTGGAATTACGTGTTATTTTTGAGAACATCTAAAATATCCATTTCTGGATCATAATTTTCATCAATTGTTTTGCAAATTGCTTGTCCCACAATGACATGCGTGCCGTTAAAGGTCATAGTGGGTGCTTCATATAACTCCCAACCATGATTCAGAGCTTTAGTTACTCGCGCACAAAAAGCAGAGTCATCAGGACCAGTTAAATAGCGATAAAGTTTCATGTTTAGCCTTTAAAAATAATATTTTATGATCATAGTTTAACTGAATTTACCTTAATTCAAGATAAAGAAATAACCGATAAGGTTTTACTGAAATTAAGAAAAACCAGTGAAAAATCTCAGTTATACTCATGCTAATTTAAATTTTAAGAAGAGCTTGAGCATGCGTGTACTTGTCGTCATGGATCCGATTGAAACCGTAAACCTTAAAAAGGATTCAACCATGGCAATGTTGTGGGCGGCGAGCCGTCGTGGACATGACTTAGGTTATGCATTACAACAAGATTTATATATCGATCAAGGCAAAGCTTACGGCCTCATTTCACCGTTAAAGGTGTTCGAAGATTACAACCATTACTATGAGTTAGGCGAAAAGAAAAAAGAATCTATTGCGGCTTACGATGTTGTGCTCATGCGTAAAGATCCGCCGTTTGACATGAATTTTGTCTACACGACTTATGTGCTTGAGCAAGCTGAGCGCGAAGGTTCATGGATTATTAACAAGCCTCAATCACTGCGTGATTGCAATGAAAAACTCTTTGCAACGCAGTTTCCAGAACTACAAGTGCCTACATTTGTAACATCGCAACAAAGTTTAATTCGTGAATTTATTAAAGAACATGGCGATGTAATTGTTAAGCCACTTGATGGTATGGGGGGGATGGGTATTTTCCGTTTGTACCAAGACGGTGTAAATATTGGTTCTACCCTAGAAATGCTTACAGAGCTAGGTACTCGTCCAATTATGGCTCAGCGTTATATTCCTGAAATTGTAGAAGGGGATAAGCGTATTTTAATGGTGAATGGTGAACCTGTTCCTTATTGTCTAGCTCGTATTCCACAAAATGGTGAAGTGCGCGGTAACTTGGCGGCAGGTGGTTTAGGCCAAGCGCGTCCGCTTACTGAAAATGATAAGTTGATAGCAGCTAAAATTGGTCCTTTCTTGCGCGAAAAAGGTTTAGTTTTTGTAGGATTAGATGTGATTGGTAATTATGTCACTGAAATTAATGTCACTAGTCCAACCTGTATCCGCGAAATTGATGCTCAATTTGGTACGTCAATTGCCGATGATCTATTTGATGTATTAGAAGCTGGCCGTACAGCTTAATTATTTATTTCAGGTGATTTTCAGCGGTATTTATTGGAAATCACCTGAAAATATATGAATTAATAAAATAACAATACTAAATACACCACAGCTTTGTAGGCATATTTTCAAAAAAGCACATCTTTCTGTTATAAACGAGTGAAATTAGCTTTTCGTTAATGAAGCTTTAGGATTAAAATAAACGGCTACAAAAATAGATGACAATTTCCATTGTTTTTTGAGTTGAAGAATTAGACCGTGACCAATTCACAGCAAAGCAAACCCAAACATGTCATGATGATGGCTGCCGGTACAGGTGGACATGTTTTTCCAGCCCTCGCCGTAGCCAAACAACTTCAACAACAAGGTTGTCAGGTTTCATGGTTAGCCACGCCAACTGGTATGGAAAATCGGTTATTAAAAGATCAAAATATTCCAATATATCAAATTGATATCCAAGGTGTTCGTGGCAATGGATTAGTCCGTAAAGTTGCTGCACCTTTTAAAATTTTAAAAGCCACTTTTAGTGCAATGCGCTATATGAAACAACTTAAAGTTGATGCGGTTGCAGGCTTTGGTGGTTATGTCGCTGGTCCAGGTGGTTTAGCCGCACGTTTGTTAGGCATTCCTGTACTTATTCACGAGCAAAATGCAGTTGCAGGTTTTACCAATGCACAGTTATCTCGTGTTGCTAAAGTGGTGTGCGAAGCATTTCCAAATACCTTTCCTGCTGGTGGAAAAGTTGTAACCACAGGGAACCCTGTGCGTCGTGAAATCACGGATATTTTAAGCCCAAAGTGGCGTTATGATGAGCGTGAGCAAGCAGGCAAGCCTTTAAAAATTTTAATTGTGGGCGGGTCTTTAGGTGCCAAAGCACTCAATGAACGCTTACCTCCAGCATTAAAACAATTACAAGTTCCACTCAATATTTTTCACCAGTGTGGTCAGCAACAAGTTGAGGCAACTCAAGCACTTTATGCAGATGCACCAGCTAATTTAACTGTACACGTTTTGCCGTTTATTGAAGATATGGCAAAAGCTTATAGCGAGGCAGATTTAATTATTTGCCGAGCTGGAGCACTCACGGTAACAGAAGTTGCAACAGCAGGTGTAGCCGCAGTTTTTGTACCACTCCCTATAGCAGTTGATGACCATCAAACTGCAAATGCCAAATTTCTGGCGGATGTCGGTGCTGCGAAAATTTGCCAGCAATCGACCATGACACCAGATGTTTTAAATGAATTGTTCACTTCGCTGATGAACCGCCAATTACTTACTGAAATGGCAGTGAAAGCGCGTCAACATGCCCAACCAAATGCGACTCAGCATGTGGTTGATCTTATCCAAAAAATGTAATCGGATTTACTATGTCTCCATCAACAGCTGCGAACCAAGCAAAAAAACTGATTAAAGTGCCTGAAATGCGCCGTATCAAACACATTCATTTTGTGGGGATCGGTGGCGCTGGGATGTGTGGCATTGCAGAGGTTTTGGGTAACCAAGGCTATAAAATTTCCGGTTCAGACATTAAAGCGTCTAAAACTACAGAACAATTAGAGAAAAATGGCATCAAAGTTTATATTGGCCATCAACCGGAAAATATTAAGAATGCCAATGTGCTTGTAGTTTCTACAGCAATTGATCCGGAAAATCCGGAAATTAAAGCTGCAATTGAACAGCGTATTCCAATTGTTCGTCGTGCAGAAATGCTAGGTGAACTTATGCGTTACCGTCACGGTATTGCTGTGGCTGGTACACATGGTAAAACCACAACTACAAGTCTTTTGACGACAATGTTGGCTGAAGAAAACCTTGATCCAACTTATGTTATTGGCGGCTTACTTAACAGTACAGGCGTAAATGCAGCGTTAGGTGAAAGCCGTTTCATCGTGGCTGAAGCTGATGAATCAGATGCATCTTTCCTTTATTTGCAACCAATGGCAGCCATTGTAACCAATATCGATGCTGACCATATGGACACCTATGAAGGTAGTTTTGATAAATTAAAAGATACGTTTGTACAGTTCCTTCATAACTTACCATTTTATGGTTTGGCTGTAGTTTGTGGTGATGATGCGAACATTCGTGAAATTCTGCCACGTGTAGGCCGTCCAGTTATTACTTATGGTTTTAATGAAGATAATGACATTCGTGCAGTTGATATTGAACAAGATGGTATGCAATCGCACTTCACTGTGTTGCGTAAAGGTCGTGAACCATTGCGTTTAACAATTAATCAACCAGGTTTACATAATGTTTTAAATGCCTTGGCAGCAATTGGTGTTGCAACAGATGAAGGTGTTTCTGATGATGCAATTAGCCGTGCATTAGAAGGATTTAGTGGTGTAGGTCGTCGCTTCCAAGTGCAAGGTGAATTTGAACTTGCTGATGGCAACGTTAAGTTAGTTGATGACTACGGACACCATCCGAAAGAAGTAGAAGCAACTATTAAAGCTGCTCGCCAAAGCCATCCGGACCGTCGTTTGGTTATGTTGTTCCAACCACATCGTTATTCTCGTACCCGCGATTGTTTTGATGACTTCATTGAAGTGCTCTCTCAAGTTGATCAATTATTATTGTTGGAAGTTTACCCTGCTGGTGAAAAGCCTATTGTGGGTGCAGACAGCCGTACTTTAGCGCGTAGTATTCGTTTACGCGGACAAGTAGAACCAATTTTGGTCGATCCGGTTGAAGGTAATTTGCAAAACATCATGCAAAATGTGTTACAACCAAATGACTTGTTATTAACACAAGGTGCGGGTAACGTGGGAGCAATTTCAGTAGAACTTGCACAACACCATTTGTATGTGAAATAAACAAAAAGTATTGAATAATCGGGTTAAGGATTTAAACGTGTCAAATGCTACAAAATTCGGCAAAGTTGCCGTGTTGTTTGGTGGGAAATCGGCTGAGCGTGCTGTGTCTTTGGATAGTGGTCAGGCAGTTTTGGACGCTTTGTTACGTTCAGGTGTTCAGGCTGAAGCATTTGATCCACAAGACCGCAGTGTGACTGAACTTGTAAATTATGATCGTGCATTTATTGTATTGCATGGTCGCGGCGGTGAAGATGGCCAAATTCAAGGTGTGCTTGAATGGTTAAATCTGCCTTATACAGGAACAGGCGTGCAAGGTTCTGCTATTGGCATGGATAAAGTTAAAACCAAGCAAATCTGGCAAGGTAGCGATTTACCTACAGCGCCATATCGCATTATTACTAAAGAAACAGATTTAGATGCGGTGATTGCTGATTTAGGCTTACCTGTCATTATCAAACCTGTACATGAAGGCTCGAGTGTCGGCATGAGTAAGGTTGAGAAAGCAGAAGACTTTGCTGCTGCAATTGAAAAGGCGACTCAGCACGATGCTGTGGTGATGGCAGAAAAATGGATCACTGGTCGTGAATTCACAATTTCATTCTTAAATGGACAGCCTTTGCCCGTTATTCGTTTGCAACCACCAGCAGATGTTGCTTTCTACGACTATGAAGCGAAATATCAACGTAACGATGTAGAGTATGGTATTCCTTGTGGTCTGAGTGAGGCTGAAGAGAAAAACCTACAGGCATTGTGTTTGCGTGCTTTTCAGGCAGTGGGTGCAGAAGGCTGGGGCCGTATTGATGCGATGCAGGATGAGCAAGGCAATTTCTGGCTTTTAGAAGTAAACACTGTTCCAGGTATGACCAGTCACTCTTTAGTTCCTAAAGCTGCTAAAGCTGTGGGTTATAGCTTTGATGAATTGTGTGTTGCGATTCTTGAGCAAACATTGGAAGGTACGGCTTAAATATGGCACAACTTCCGGCTTCCATGCGCCGTAAACGTGCGGCCATCACCTCTATTCATGATAAACCGCCTACGCGTAAGCAGAAGCTTGCGAATGCTGGTGGATGGGTGCTGTTGGTTATTGCTTTTGTAGTGCTGGCAGTCGGAATTTATGGGTTATATAAAGTTATTACAGATGCAACAGTTGCAAAACTAGAAGTTGTAGGTTCAGCATCTTCTGTTGAAACCCAACAAGTGATGCAACATGTTGCTCCAATTATAAAAGCGAATTATTTCACATCTGATTTAGAACAGATTCGTGACAAAACATTAGAAATTTCATGGGTAGACCGAGTTGTTGTATCTCGTGCTTGGCCCAATGGTATTCGTGTTCGTGTCATGCCTCGACATGCTATCGCCCGTTGGGGAACAGGTCGCTTGTTAAGCGATGGAGGCGATGTATTTAGTGAGGCGGAGCCGACAATTCATCCTGAACTTCCGTTGCTTCATGGGCCGGTAAGTCAGTCAAAAATGATGATGCGACGCTATAATGAAATTAATCAATTATTCCATCCTGTTAATTTACGCTTAAAAGAGTTATATCTGACTGAGCGAATGACTTGGTTTATGCAATTTGATTCTGGTTTGCGTATTATTGTTGACCAAGATCAAACAATGAATAAGTTGCAACGTTTAAGTCATCTGGCACAATCTGACTTAAAACCGGTGTGGTCGAAAATCTCAGCCATTGATTTGCGATATCGTAATGGATTATCTATTCAATGGAAGAACGCAACACCACCTAAAATTGTGAATGGTCAGTTTGTTGTAACGAGTGATGACACAAGCATTGCAGGTGGAACAAAAGCAAAGCCATAATACGTGGCTTTAAAATAGGCAATTTGCCTGGTATTAAACAACAAAGAAATGGTATGAGTGATGAGTGAAGCTGTTCCCTCAGTTGTTGCGATTGACATTGGGACGCATAAAGTTTCAGTTTTGATTGGAAAAATTCATGCGCCGGATAACATTCAAGTTATCGGTATGGCAACTGCTCGCAATCGAGGCATGAATAAAGGAAAAATTGTAAGCCTCGATAAAGTCATTGCTGCGATTAAAAATGCTGTTGCTGAAGCGGAAAATATGGCCGAATGTCGCATTCATAGCGCATGGGTATCTATTCCGAGTACCGAGTTGCAAAGTTTTTATGCCTCTGGTCGCACACCAGTATCTAATCCAGCACATGTGATTACAACAAATGAAGTCGTGCGCGCGTTAGAATTGGCAAAAGCAAGTCATGTGACTTCTGATTACTATTTAGCAAGTGCAGTGCCGTTAGGCTTTGAATTAGGTGATTCTGCTGAATGGGTGCAGAATCCAATTAATATGACTGCCCATAGTATGACTGGTCACTATCAACTCATGATGATGCCAATCGCTACTATGCAGAACCTTGATCGTGCCATGAAAGGTGCGAACATTGGTGTTGAAAAAATGGTGGTTTCTTGCTTGGCAACCGCTGAAGCAAGTTTGCTCAAAGATGAAAAAGAGTATGGTGTTTGTCTGGTCGATATTGGCGCAGGTATTACCAATCTTGCGGTTTATCTAGATGGACGTTTGGCTCTGGCACGTACATTGCAACGCGGTGGTGAGCACGTTACGCGTGATATTGCTGCTGTATTGCAAACTACAACAGAAGAAGCTGAACGTATTAAAATTCTGTATGGTTGTGTTGATTTAAGTGCTGTTAAGCCAGATCACATGATTCAGGTAGAAGGAATTGATGGCCCTCAAACAATTAGCCGAATTGAGTTGTCAGAAATTATTATTGCCCGTTATGAAGAGATCTTTAGCCAGATTCGCGATGAACTCGAACAAAGTGGTGCAATTCATGGTTTATACCATGGAGTAGTATTGACAGGGGATGCTTGTCAAATAGAAGGTATGGTGAGTTTAGCTCGTCGTATGTTGGGTGTATCTGCACATTTGGGTAATCCGCCGTTACAGGTTTATGCTGATGATCAACATCAAGCAGCCTTACGTCGTTCTATGTATGCAACAGCAGCTGGTTTGCTCATGTTTAGCCAAAGTGAGTTGCAAGATGCTGTTGAAGAGCCTGAAGAGGCAAATGACCGTTCGGTATGGGAACGAATGGTAAATGGCTGGAATGCGTTTAATAGCAAGTTAAAAGCCATTTTTTAGGATGTATGTATTTATTGGTAGAATTGTTAGGAAGTTGTAAGAGAAAACCGCTGTACTTGACAAGGTTGGTATTGCACAGCATTCTTAAAATTAGTTATTTTTGAAAATCAAGGCAGTATACGGGCTGAAGTGACTGCCATAATGTATTAGGAACCCTAAAGGTCATGGCCTCATTTGAATTTATAGAAGATGAACTAAACGATGGCAACGGTCAAGCCCGTTTCACTGTATTTGGTGTAGGTGGTGGTGGCGGTAATGCCGTTCAACATATGGTGCAGTCTGATATTCAAGGTGTTAAATTCGTTTGTGCCAATACAGACAAACAAGCACTGGACTGTATGAATGCACCTTTCAAAATTCAGTTAGGCGAGCAAAGTACACGTGGTCTAGGTGCTGGTGCTAACCCCGAAGTAGGGCAAGTTGCAGCAGAAGAAAGCCGTGAAATCATTCGTCACCACCTTGAAGGTACCGATATGGTTTTCGTTACCGCTGGTATGGGTGGTGGTACGGGTACTGGTGCAGCGCCTGTTGTGGCTGAAGTTGCCAAAGAAATGGGGATTTTGACTGTTGGTGTAGTTACAACACCATTTAACTTTGAAGGCCGCCGTCGTTTAAAGTCTGCTGAACGTGGTATTGAAGCACTTGAAGCACATGTTGACTCATTGATTATTATCCCTAACCAACGCTTATTAAGCGTATATGGCGATATTTCAATGAAAGATGCTTATAAAAAAGCTGATGATGTATTGTTAAACGCTGTACGTAGTATCTTTGACTTGGTTGTTAACCGTGGTCACATTAACCTTGACTTCGCCGATTTGAAAACTGCAATGAGTACTCGCGGTTACGCAATGATGGGTGCTGGTTTAGGTCGTGGTGAAGATCGTGCGCGTCAAGCTGCTGAACAAGCGATCCGTAGTCCATTACTTGATAACGTAAATATTATTAATGCCAAAGGCGTGTTAATTAATATTACGGGTGGTGATGATATTACACTACGTGAGACTGAAATCATTACTGACGTGGTGAACCAGATTGTTGACCTTGATGAAGGTGAAATCTTCTACGGTACAGTATTTGATCCAGATGCACGTGATGAATTACGCGTAACAGTGATTGCAACTGGTTTAACTCGTAATGCAGCAGATGCTGAACCGAGAAAACGTAATACGGTAAGCCATGCATCGTCTCAATCAGCTCAATCTGTTGATGAAGATGATGTTCCTGCAATCAATAAGCGTCAAAACGCTGATAATGAAGTCAGTAGCACAGCAAGTTCTACTCCGCGTTCTTCTCCAATGAGTATTCAAGATTACTTGAAAAATCAGCAACGTAAGTAAATAATCGTTAGATTTAATGAAAGGCAGTGTTTAAACACTGCCTTTTTTTATTTTTGATCAATGACTAAATATGCTAACGTATAGCGGTTTTAAAAAAGAAGTTACAAAGCATGGTGAAACAACGTACTCTCAATCGTGTGGTAAAAGCGAGTGGAATAGGTCTTCATAGCGGTCAAAAAGTGATGATCAATTTCATTCCACATACCGTGGATGGAGGTATTGTATTTCGCCGTATCGATTTGGATCCACCTGTCGATATCCCTGCCAATGCTTTATTGATTCAAGAAGCTTTTATGTGTTCCAACTTGGTAACGGGAGATATAAAAGTAGGAACAATTGAGCATGTAATGAGTGCAATTGCAGGTTTAGGAATTGATAACCTGATTGTTGAGGTGTCAGCTTCTGAAGTTCCAATTATGGATGGAAGTGCTGGTCCATTTATTTACCTTTTAATGCAAGGTGGATTACGTGAACTGGATGCACCAAAAAAATTCATAAGAATATTAAAACCAGTTGAAGCACTCATCGATGATAAGAAAGCAATTTTCAGCCCTCACAATGGTTTTCAATTAAATTTCACGATTGATTTTGACCATCCGGCATTTGCTAAAGAATATCAATCTGCCACGATCGACTTTTCGACCGAAACTTTTGTTTATGAAGTCAGTGAAGCACGTACTTTTGGTTTCATGAAAGATCTGGATTACCTGAAGGCAAATAATTTAGCACTAGGTGCAAGTTTAGATAATGCAATTGGTGTAGATGATACAGGTGTGGTCAACGAAGAAGGTTTACGTTTCGCTGATGAATTTGTTAGACATAAAATATTAGATGCAGTAGGTGATTTGTATTTGCTTGGTCATCAAATTATTGCCAAGTTCGATGGCTATAAATCAGGACATGCTTTAAATAATCAGTTGTTACGCAATGTTCAAAGTGATCCGAGTAATTATGAAATTGTAACATTTGATGACGAGAATCAATGTCCAATTCCATATGTGAGCGTGACATAAGTCATTGTCTTTACTTGGCTATGTTATAATGTAACATTAAAAAGTGTGATTTTTATCACATAATAATAATGATTCTAATTAAGAAATATAAAGCTCATCATTTTTTATTGCTTGCCAAACGTAGTAAAGCTTGGCTAAGCTTAGGGTCGCTCACAAAGTCGGCTGCACTACGTAACATTTCTTGTGTTTCCGGGGGGATGGGTTTAGATGGCTCAGATGAAGGTGCGTTTGGAATATTTTTATTTCTTAATCGAACCTGAATTCTTTGTAGGTCTTTTAGCCCTTCGAGCTGAGATAATTTAGATACATATTGGTTCTGTAAATAACTGAGTTGACTAATCATCGCTTGATTTTCACCAGTAATGATTAAAGAGCCATTTTGATAACACACAACCTGCCATTGTTCCGGTTGGGGCAATAAGGGTTGGATAATTTTCGTAAGTCTTTGCCATTGCGCGACTTGCGTTGTTAGAAACGTAAGGTTTCCTGTTTTTATGTGTTTTCCGGTTTGTTGAAAAACGTTATCGGGTTTGGACATGGTCATTCTCGGATAGATTCTTGTCTTAATCTTAAGCGTTCATTTCAATTGATATCAAGGAAGAGATCATAAGGAACTTGAGTAAGAACAGTTTCAAGAGGTTTTTATGCACACGCGTCGTATTTTATTAGCGTTTTCACTTGCCGCTTCGGCAGCATCAGTTGCTTTTGCAGATTATCAAACAATTAACCAATCTACTGATTCAGATCGATTGGAACAGCTATCAAAAACATTATCTCAAGGTTCATATACTCATCCCGATGATTTAGATCTTCCGGCGAGTGCGAAAGTTTCAGTGACCTTACGCCAAAAAACGGTTGAACTCAACAATGAGTCACTTGCAAAGAAGTACGGTAATACAACCGCAAAAAATTCTTTTAATGCCTCTTCTTCAAATTCTTACTCTTGGTTAGTTTCTCACCCTCTTCCTGATACTGTACGAGTTTCTTCAAACTTTGGTGGCCGCACTATGGGTGGTCGTGCAGAACATCATGGCGGATTAGATATGGCTGCTCCGAGTGGCACGCCAATCTATGCTACAGGCCCAGGTATTGTAACTAAATCTGGCTGGGGCACTGGCTATGGTCAATATGTTGAAATTAACCACGGCAATGGTTATTTAACGCGTTATGCTCATGCTTCACGTCTAATGGTGCGTGTAGGCGACCAAGTCTCTGCAGGTGAACATATTGCTAATGTAGGGTGTACAGGTCGCTGTACTGGTCCACATTTGCACTATGAAGTAGTAAAAGATGGTCAACGTAAGAACCCAACTACTTACTTGGCGATGCTTCCATAAAAGCATAGTTAAAAAGGTAAGGTTATTAAATTTATGAATCTAAAACTAAGCTAAACCTTTTTTAACGCAAAGATTGTATAAAAAAACGCCATTATTGGCGTTTTTTTGTTATTTTGTTTACTGCTCGGTCAATGACTATTCATTCAGAAAATAATAGGGCCCCCTCACATTCACCCGAGGCAATAACTTGAAAGGGGTAAAACGTGGTAAAAATACAAAGTAGATTAGAGAACAAGGAACAGGTGAATTATGGCGTTTTACGGTGACTCCGACGCACAAGAAACCCAAGAATGGCAAGATGCATTCGATTCAGTTTTACAACATATGGGAACTGAACGAGCGGCATTCTTGTTGGAAAAACTTTACCAACAAGCAATTGCTAAGCATGTTCCAATTCAACGTCTCAATACACCTTACTTAAATACAATTTCTGTTGAAGAACAACCTGCAATGCCAGGCGACCAAGATATGGAACGCCGTATTCGTGCATTGATTCGTTGGAATGCCTTAGCAATGGTACTTCGCGCGAATAAAACAGGTGATGATTTAGGTGGACACTTGGCGAGCTTCGCATCAAGTGCAACATTATATGACGTAGGTTTTAACCATTTCTTCCGCGCAAACAGCAATAGCTTTGGCGGAGATATGATTTATTACCAAGGGCACTGTGCTCCTGGTATTTATGCACGTTCATTCCTTGAAGGACGTTTAACTGAAGAACAGTTAAGTAATTTCCGCCGTGAAGTTGGCGGTAACGGTTTACCAAGCTATCCGCATCCATATTTAATGCCTGACTATTGGCAATTCCCAACTGTATCAATGGGTCTTGGTCCAATCATGTCGATTTATCAAGCACATATTCAAAAATATTTGATGAACCGTGGCTTGATCAAAGAAGAAGATCGTAAAGTTTGGGCTTATCTTGGCGATGGCGAGATGGATGAGCCAGAAAGTACTGGTGCTATTTCACTTGCTGGTCGCGAAAAGCTTGATAACCTTATCTGGGTTGTTAACTGTAACTTACAGCGTTTAGATGGTCCTGTACGTGGTAACGGTAAAATCATTCAAGAACTAGAATCTTTATTCCGTGGTGCGGGCTGGCGTGTTATTAAAGTGGTATGGGGCCGTCATTGGGACCCACTACTTGCAAAAGACAGCACAGGCGCTTTAAAAGCGGTAATGGAAGAGACAGTTGATGGTGAGTACCAACGCTATCAAGTGAAAGGTGGTGCATACACGCGTGAGAAATTCTTTGGCAAGTACCCAGAAGCTGCGGAACTTGTAAAAGATTTAAGCGATGAAGACATCGATAATCTTAACCGTGGTGGTCATGACCCTTACAAAGTGTTTGCTGCATATGCAGAAGCAATGAAAGCTAAAGGTCAACCAACAGTTATTCTTGCGAAAACTGTTAAAGGTTACGGTTTGTCTGAAGAAATTGAAGCGGTGAACAAAACTCACCAAATCAAAAAAATGCAGATCGACTCTTTGAAATATGTACGTGACCGTTTCAATCTTCCATTTACAGACGATAAGTTAGAAGAGCTTCCATTCTATCGCCCAAGTGAAAACTCTCCAGAAATGAAGTACATGAAGGCGCGTCGTGAAGCGTTAGGTGGTTACCTACCTGCACGTCGTAAAGAGAGTGAAATTTTAGCGATTCCTGAATTATCTGTATTTGATGCTGTATTAAATGGTTCAGGTGGTAAAGAACAATCTACCACTATGGTGATGGTTCGTTTAATTGCTTCTTTACTCAAAGAAAAAGCGATTAAAGACCGCGTAGTACCAATTGTTCCAGATGAAGCACGTACTTTTGGTCTAGAAGGTATGTTCCGTCAGCTTGGTATTTATGCTGCTCACGGTCAAAAATATACTCCAGAAGACCAAGAACAGTTAATGCATTACCGTGAAGCAAGTGATGGTCACATGCTTCAAGAAGGGATTAACGAAGCTGGTGCGATGAGTGCATGGGCTGCGTTGGCAACAAGTTATTCAACGAATAACTTGCCAATGATTCCAATGTATATGTACTACTCAATGTTTGGTTTCCAACGTATTGGTGACATTGCATGGGCAGCAGGTGATGCGCAAGCTCAAGGTTTCTTGTTGGGTGCAACTGCTGGTCGTACAACGTTGAACGGTGAAGGTCTACAGCACCAAGATGGTCATTCACATATCTTGGCGAACACTATTCCAAACTGTGTATCTTATGATCCATGTTTTGGTTATGAGTTAGCTGTAATCGTGCATGACGGTTTAAAACGTATGTATGTGAACCAAGAGCGTGTGTTCTACTATTTAACTGTAATGAATGAAAACTACGAGCATCCTGCAATGCCTGAAGGCGCTGAGGAAGGCATTAAACGTGGTATGTACTTGTTCGAAAAAGATGAAAAAGCAACTGTCCAATTACTTGGTTCAGGTGTAATTCTTCGTGAAGTAATCAAAGCTGCGAAAATCTTACGTGATGAATATCAAATCCACTCAAACGTTTGGAGTGTAACAAGCTTCAATGAGTTGTCACGTGATGGTATGGCATGTGAAGAATACAACCGTTTACACCCACTTTCTGAAGAAGTGAAAGAATCTTGGGTATCTAAACAGTTACGTGGTACAGAAGGTATCGTTGTTTCAGCAACAGACCATATGCGTGCTTACAGTGAACAAATCCGTGCTTATCTTCCAGATGGTCGCCCATTTGTTGCATTAGGTACAGATGGATACGGTCGTTCAGATACACGTGCTAACTTACGTAGTTTCTTTGGTGTTGATGCTGCACATATCGTTGTTGCTACTTTGAAAAAATTAGCTGACGAAGGTGAAGTGGATGCACGTTTAGTTAAAGACGCAATTTCTAACTTTGAGTTAGATACTGACCGTCCAGTGGCATGGGCTCCTCAAGCGCATCCAGAAGTTCAGGCAGTTGCTGAATATAATGAAACGCAAACAGGTGAGGGGAACTAAGCATGCAAATTAAGACCCCTGATATTGGTGTAGATAAAGCAGTTGTTGCTGAAATTTTAGTAAAAGTTGGCGACAGCATTGCAGAAAATGACAGCCTTGTTTTGCTTGAGTCAGATAAAGCCTCTGTTGAAGTGCCTAGCACTTCAGCAGGTGTGGTAAAAAGCATCTTAATCAAAGAAGGTGATAGCGTAACTGAAGGTACGGTATTGCTTGAACTTGAAGCTGAGGGTGCTGCACCAGTAACTCAAGCAGAAGAAGCTCCAAAAGCTGCACCAGCAGCTGAACAAACAGCAGCACCGGCAGCGGCTCAACAGCCTTCAACTGCTGCTCAACCAGCAACGGCAACCACTAGCCAAGTGGTTGAAGTTCAAGTTCCCGATATTGGTGTTGAAAAAGCACTAGTTGGTGAAATTTTAGTAAAAGTTGGCGAACAGATTGATGTTGAACAAAGCATCGTTGTGGTTGAGTCTGACAAAGCAACTGTAGAAGTACCAAGCAGTGTTGCAGGTACTGTAGAAAGCATTCAAGTTAAAGAAGGCGATACAGTTAAAGAAGGTGTTGTTCTTATTCAAGTAAAAACAACGTCTGCATCTAGTGCACCAGCTGAGGCACCTGCTTCTACAACAGCAGCTCCAGCGGCAGCACCTGCACCAGCTCAGCAAGAAACTGTAGCAACGACTGCTACTCAATCTGGACCGGTTGACATTAACGTTCCTGATTTGGGTGTAGATAAAGCAGTTGTTGCTGAAATCTTGGTTCAGGTTGGTGACAAAGTTGATGTAGACCAAAGCCTTGTTGTTGTTGAGTCAGATAAAGCAACTGTGGAAGTTCCAAGTACTGTTGCTGGTGTTGTGAAAGCAATTCACTTGCAAGCAGGCCAACAAGTTTCACAAGGTGTATTGCTGGCAACAATTGAAGCTGAAGGCCAAGCACCTGCTGCTGCACCAGCGGCGAAAGCAGAATCAGCTCCAGCTCCGCAGGCAGCAGCACCTAAAGCGGCAACTCCTGCTCCGACTCAATCAGTATCTGCTCCTGCTTCTTCTGGTAATGATAAATTAACCAAAGAGCAAGAAGCCGAAAACGCTAAAGTTTATGCAGGCCCTGCTGTGCGTAAGCTTGCTCGTGAACTTGGTGTAGTTTTATCTCAAGTTAAAACTTCTGGTGAACATGGCCGTGTTGTTAAAGAAGATATCTTTGCGTATGTGAAGACTCGTTTAACTGCCCCGCAAGCGGCATCAGTTGCTGCGGCGGCACCAGCGGTTTCGGGTTTGCCAAAGCTTCCTGACTTCACTGCGTTTGGTGGAGTAGAAGAAAAAGTACTGACGCGTTTGCAGCAAGTATCAATTCCGCAATTGTCGTTGAACAACTTTATTCCGCAAGTCACCCAGTTTGATTTGGCTGATATTACTGAGTTAGAAGATTGGCGTAATGAACTGAAAGGCAACTTCAAAAAAGAAGGTATTAGCCTGACGATTATGGCATTCATTATCAAAGCGGTTGCGTACTTGTTGAAAGAAGAGCGTGAATTCGCAGGTCATCTATCTGATGACGGTAAATCAGTGCTCTTGCGTAATGAAATCCATATGGGAATTGCGGTAGCAACACCTGATGGTTTAACTGTGCCAGTACTTCGTAACCCAGACCAAAAATCAATTAAGCAAATTGCAGTTGAATTGGGTGTGTTAGGTCAAAAAGCGCGTGATAAGAAATTAACACCGAAAGATTTGCAAGGTGCGAATTTCACCATTTCAAGTTTAGGCGCAATTGGTGGTACAGCATTTACACCTCTTGTGAACTGGCCACAAGTTGCAATTTTAGGTATTTCACCTGCAACAATGCAGCCAGTATGGAATGGTAAAGACTTTGATCCGCGTTTAATGTTGCCGTTGTCATTGTCTTATGACCACCGTGTAATTAATGGTGCAGATGCAGCTCGCTTTACAAATAAACTTACGAAACTTCTTAAAGATATTCGTACTTTATTAATCTAATATTTTTAAATGAATCATTAAAACCTCGCTTCGGCGGGGTTTTATTTTGATATTTAATTTAATTGGTTTTAAGTTAATCTAAAGACGAAAAATGAAGTGTCGAGAGAGGAGAAATTTCTCGTTAGTCGGTAAAGGAGAAAGAATAAATGGTAGGATTTTTAAAAATCATGGTGCCGATTCTATTAATTGTATTTTTATTAATGGGGTTGTGGGTGAGTGTTTTACACTTTCCTTGGGAATGGATGACTTACGTTGCAATGGGCTTGGAAGTATTTGTAGCAATGCTTATTTTGCCATTTGAATTTCAATCTCAGCACGTAACTGGCATTAATCATTTTGGATTTATTAACTTAAGTATTTGTTTGGCTTTATTATTGGGTCTAGGACGATTGTTAGTTTGGGCATGGATAAAATTTTTCGCCTGAATGTTTGAAAAATAGAACTACTCGAATATAATAAACGCATACTTCATTGGGGAGTAGCCGCTATTCATTTCTAAATGAATAGGTGATGATCAACATAATTGTTCAACAGAACATGGTCATCATAGCTTAAACGTCTCATCGTTTCCGAGTTGGCAAGACCTTTGATTTACCACTCTGCAGATATTTGGCTAGCAGGAGGGGTAGGTCATGGGCATTTATGCTAGCCAGAGAAACGACATGCAAGAATTTCTGATTTCTACTTCAATTGTTGCCCTCGCTGAAATGGGCGATAAAACCCAATTATTGGCCCTTTTACTGTCTGCACGTTTCCGTAAGCCAATCCCTATTCTTATTGCGATTCTTTTAGCTACTCTAATTAATCATGGTATTTCTGCTGTACTTGGACAGTGGATTACAACCGTGCTGAGCCCCGAAATTTTAGTCTGGGTCCTTGCCGCTGGCTTCATTGGTATGGCGTTCTGGATGCTTATTCCAGATAAGCTCGATGATGAAACAGATAGTATTAATAAATGGCAAAAATTTGGTGTTTTTGGTGCAACCTTTATCTTGTTTTTCTTAGCAGAAATTGGTGATAAGACTCAAATTGCAACAGTGGCTTTAGCGGCACGTTATGACAGCATTTTCTGGGTTATGCTTGGTACAACCTTAGGGATGATGATTGCCAATGCACCTGCTGTATTTATTGGTAATAAATTAGCTGAACGTTTATCTATCTCGCTCATTCATAAAATTGGTGCTGCTATTTTCTTAATTGTAGGTATCTCAACTTTAGTGCAGTATTACTTCTTCTAACGCATTTTAAGCTACCAAAAAACGCACTCGAATCGAGTGCGTTTTTTTATAGGTAATTTTAATAGTTAAATTTCACAGTAAAGTTAATTTGACGTGGATTACCTAAAGTCACCAAATTTTCATTTAAGGCGCCTGCGTAATAATCTTTATCGAATAAATTACGGATTGCAAGTTGAGCACCCCAGTGTCCTGCATCGTAGCCAGCTTCTGTATCAAATACGGTATAGCCTGGAATATGGACATCTAACTTATCCATAGTTTTATAGGTTTCACCTCGGAATCCACCGCCGACATACCAACCAAGTTTTGAGGCAGGGTCAAATTTATAACGAGCCGACAGACTGTAAGCATGCTCAGGAATATTATCTAGTGCTTTTCCTACATTGCTTGTGTTTGCATCTTTACTAATTTCAGCATCAATGGTGTAAGTATATGCAGCTGTTAATTTTAAACCTTCTAAAATTTCTGCGCTGAGCTCAGTCTCGATACCACGAGTTAATTGTTCGCCACGCTGAACTTTCTCACTTGTATTGATTGGATCATTAACTACAACATTCTGACGTTTTAAATCATACCAGGCGATAGCACCTTGAACTCGTTGATCTGGGCTTTGTAATTTCATTCCGACTTCAACCTGTTTCCCTTCTTCAGGTTTGAATGGATTGTTATTTACATCAGTACCGCTATTTGGGGTAAATGAAGTGGCATAGCTGACATAAGGAGCCACCATATCATTAAGGGTATACATGACAGAGGCGCTGCCCGTAAATGCATTGTCTGATTGTTTACTCGTATTGCTATTAACCAAACTTGTAGTTTGAGTTTGTGCCCAGTCTTGGCGACCAGATAAGCTTAAAAGTAATTGGTCATTAAGCTGAATACGGTCACGAATATATAAGCCTGCGTATTTTAAGCGGTTAATATCATGGTTGCTGACAGGATTGGAACAAGTAACAGTTTGCCCATATACAGGAGCATATATGTTTAAATCACCTACATTACAACGGTTATTGGTGTAATCACTTTTTTCTTGGAAGGCATCTACACCTATATTAAAGTCATGTTGCATGCCATATAAATCAAACTGTTTATTTAAACGGTTATCGATGGCAAAACTTAAGTTATCAATAATTTGGTGGCGGCTGTTATTTTTACGGCTTATGGTGGTGTAGTTTTTATCTGCCCAAAAGTTACTACCTGTACGAGCAAAAACCGCTTTACCATCCATTTCAGTTTTTTGTACAGCAAAATTCTGGTTAAAGTTCCAGCCATTGTCAAAGACATGTTTAAACGTATAACCAGTGCGGTAAACATCTGCTTCATATTTACCAAAATTAGGGTCGCCAATATATAAACTTCGGTCTATAGCGCCGTTAGGGTTATCTTTTAAAGTACCAATGACAGGCAAGCCTTGTTGACGAATGTATTCGCGATGCTGATAGCTTGCGATGACAGAGAGATCAGTGTTATCCCCTAAGTCAAAGTTATAAGAGGGGGAGATGTAGTAATTTTTAAAATATACATAATCTGTTGGGTCATCTTGATCCGAGATACGACCATTTAAACGGAAAGCACCTTTTTCACTATTATTAGGACTATAGTTTAAATCGAACGTACCTTCTTTAAGGTTGTAGCTGCCATAAGTCATAGTGGCCCGCGCAAAGCTTTCAGCTTGAGGGCGTTTAGTCACTAAGTTGACCATACCTCCTGGAGCAACTAAACCAAAATTAATAGAGGCAGGCCCTTTTAAAATCTGTACCTGATCCATACCTGATATTTCAGCTGCTACAGATGGAGTTGGAGAGCTTTGGCCTACTCTTAAACCATCTACATAAACTGAATCAGAAGAAGTTTGTCCTCGAATAATGAAATCATCCCAACCACGACGACCAAGTTTCCCAGCTCCAACACCAGCAACACCTTCAAGTGCATCTGTAAGTGTCTTTGCTTGTTTTTGGTCAAGTTGCTCACGGGTTACTACCGAAACCGACTGAGCAGTTTTAAATAAAGGTGCGTCTGATTTTAAAGCAGAGTTTGCTTTCGTTGCGACGTAAGGTGAAGTGCTTTCTTTTTGCGCTTGAATAGAAATCGTGGGGAGAACACTGGTCGAATTCTGTTGTTCTGCTATTTCATCAGCGTGACTTGCTGTCATCGAAGTGAAAATACCAACTGCTAACAATGTTTTTGAGGTCGAAAAACGGAAGGGTTGATTCATGGGAGGCCTAAGCAGCACAAAAAGTAAATTTGATAATGAGAATTATTTTAATTTATTGTGGTTTAATTTTAAATAACATTATGATTCATTTATAAAATAAGAAAAGCAAAATCAATTTTAAAATATTATGAGAAAGATCAATCAATTTGTTGCAAGTGTTTTTGAATCCCTTTATTTTAGTATGGATATAAAAATATCTAATATTTAAAGTTTTTTTGGGGAATTGTATGGGGTTTGAAAAAACAACATCGCAGATATTATTTGATAATGGCGTACATAAATGTATTAGTTTTACCAGCTTGGTTAAAGGGGAAGGCATCCAAGCCAATCAATTTTTAATTATTGACCATGAGCGCGCTGCTGTAATCGATCCGGGTGGCGATTTGACCTATGTTCCATTAACGATGGAATTAAATAAATATACACGTTTGAAAAATCTAGACTATGTGATGGCCTCGCATCAAGATCCGGACATTATTACTTCAATGCCACGCTGGCTGGTTTATACCGATGCTAAAGTCGTTGCATCAAAATTATGGGCACGTTTTTTACCGCACCTAAATTCCTCATTTATGAGTGAGCGTATGAAAGGGAATTGGGAAGATCGTCTTATTGAATTACCTGACCGCGGCCAAGTGATTACTCTAGGAGAATCCAAGCTTGTGGTAGTTCCCGCTCACTTCTTACATTCGGTGGGTAATTTTCAGTTTTATGATCCAGTTGCTAAGATTCTGTTTTCTGGCGATATGGGTGCCTCGATTGTTGAAGATGCTAATCAGCCTTTAAAAGATTTCGATACGCATGTCATGAAAATGAAGGCTTTTCACCAACGCTATATGTGTTCCAACAAAGTTATCCGTTTGTGGGTCAATATGGTGCGCCAAATGGATATTGAAATGATTGTGCCTCAGCACGGTAGTCCATTTATGGGTAAAGAAATGGTCAATCAGTTTTTAGACTGGATTGAGACCTTGCCATGCGGCGTAGATTTAATGACTGAGCAAATTTTTAGCTGTCCTACCTAAATATTATGACTAATGATCAACCCAGATAAAATTCTGGGTTGCAAAAACCTCGATTAAAAAATAACGTTAAAACTATAATAAGTGGGAATTATTTGGAGAAGCTCTATATCTATTGCTGAAAAAGGCAAAGATAATATGAAAATTGCATTGAAATTTGTTTATAATAGCTCACGGAATTTACCAGTGAGATTGTTATGCTGACCATCGTTCAAGAAGCGCTAACCTTCGATGATGTCTTATTACTTCCTGCCTACTCTACTGTTCTCCCAAAAGATGTCTCTTTAAAGACACGTTTAACTCGCGGCATTCATTTAAATATCCCATTAGTTTCAGCTGCAATGGATACAGTGACTGAGTCACGTATGGCGATTGCTATGTCACAAAATGGTGGTATCGGGATTTTGCACAAAAACATGGATATTGCTGCTCAAGCTGCAGAAGTACGCCGTGTGAAAAAATTCGAAGCGGGTATGGTGAAAGATCCTATCACTGTAACTCCTGAAACTACAGTACGTGAACTCATCGCAATTACCAGCGCTAATAACATTAGTGGTGTACCTGTTGTTAAAGACGGCAAGGTTGTTGGTATTGTGACAGGCCGAGATACGCGTTTTGAAACCAATTTAGAGCAACCTGTTAGCAACATCATGACAGGCCAAGATCGTTTAGTGACTGTACGTGAAGGCGAGTCTAAAGAAAATATTCAAGCATTATTGCAAAAACACCGTATTGAAAAAGTCTTAGTCGTTGGTGAGAGCAACGAACTTAAAGGCTTAATTACAGTAACTGACTTCCGCAAAGCTGAGAGCTATCCAAACAGTTGTAAAGATGATCTTGGTCGTTTACGTGTTGGTGCTGCGGTAGGTACTGGTGCTGATACACCAAGTCGTGTGGAAGCATTGGTTGAAGCTGGTGTTGACGTAATTGTTGTTGATACAGCGCATGGCCACTCTGCTGGTGTAATTGAACGTGTACGTTGGGTGAAACAAAACTTCCCTCAAGTACAAGTGATTGGTGGCAATATTGCAACTGGTGATGCTGCATTAGCATTATTAGATGCAGGTGCAGATGCTGTAAAAGTAGGTATTGGCCCTGGTTCTATCTGTACAACACGTATTGTGGCTGGTATCGGTATGCCACAAATTTCTGCGATTGACAGCGTTGCTAGTGCACTAAAAGATCAAATTCCTTTAATTGCAGATGGCGGTATCCGCTTCTCTGGCGATATGGCAAAAGCGATCGGTGCGGGTGCAAGTACGATCATGGTTGGTTCATTACTTGCGGGTACTGAAGAAGCGCCGGGCGAAGTTGAGTTTTTCCAAGGTCGTTACTACAAAGCATATCGTGGTATGGGTTCATTAGGTGCAATGGCGGGAGCAACTGGTTCTGCTGACCGTTATTTCCAAGATTCAAAAGCGGGTGCCGAGAAGTTAGTACCAGAAGGAATCGAAGGCCGTGTTCCATATAAAGGCCCAATGGGTAACATCGTTCATCAAATGATGGGTGGTTTACGTTCTTCGATGGGTTATACAGGTTCAGCTGTGATTGAAGATCTTCGCCAAAATGCGAAATTTGTGAAAATTACTTCAGCAGGCATGTCTGAGTCACATGTTCATGATGTAACGATTACTAAAGAAGCTCCAAACTATCGTGTTGGTTAGATTTTCGTAACCAAAACAATGAAGAAAGCCGTCATTACACTGACGGCTTTTTGTTTTTGGTGTAAAGTAAATCTGACGAAAAGAGATATGGCGGAATTGCCATATATGAAGTAAGCCACGGCTGAAGTGGCGTAAAAATGAGATAAGCTATGAGTTATTTTGGAACGGATGGTATTCGTGGAAAATTTGGGCAAATGCCTATTACTCCAGAGTTTGCTTTAAAACTCGGTTTTGCTGCAGGGAAGGTATTAAAACGAACGAGTCCAAAAAATAAGCCACTTGTTGTATTAGGAAAAGACACTCGTTTATCTGGTTATATTTTAGAGTCTGCTTTGCAGGCGGGGTTAAACGCTGCTGGCGTATATGTTCATTTACTTGGCCCATTACCAACCCCAGCAATTGCGCACCTTACTCGTGCTTTACATGCTCATGCCGGTATCGTGATTTCTGCATCACATAACCCATATTTTGATAATGGGATTAAATTTTTCTCAAGCGAAGGTAAAAAATTACCAGATGCTCTACAAGAAGAAATTAACATCGAATTAGAAAAAGATTTATATATTGAGGACACAGCAAACTTAGGTAAAAGTGTTCGTGTAAATGATGCGAATGGCCGCTATATCGAATTTTGTAAATCTACTTTCCCTTACCACTTTGACTTAAATAATTTAAAGATTGTATTGGACTGTGCTCATGGTGCGGCGTATAGCGTTGGCCCTTCAGTTTTCCGTGAGTTAGGGGCAAAAGTTGTTGCTTTATATAATGAGCCAGATGGTTTAAATATTAATGAAGGTTGTGGTTCAACACATCCTGAAAAACTACAAAAAGCTGTAGTTGAGCACGAAGCAGATTTAGGGATTGCCTTTGATGGTGATGCTGACCGTGTCGTGATGGTGGATAAGTTTGGTAACTTAATTGATGGTGACCATATCTTATATATTTTAGCGACTCAGGCTCAAAATAAGCCAGCAGGCGTAGTGGGTACTGTCATGAGTAACATGGCACTCGAAGTCGCACTTGAAAAAGCGAATGTTGGTTTTGTTCGTGCTAAGGTTGGTGACCGTTATGTATTACAAGCCCTAGAAGAAAATGGTTGGGTTACTGGTGGGGAACCATCTGGCCATATTCTAACTTTAGACAAGAGTACGACAGGTGATGCGATTATTGCAGCACTTCAAGTTTTAACCGTGATTGTCGAGCAAAATAAGGCTCTTCATGAACTGGTTCAAGACTTTAAACTATTCCCACAAATTCTTGTGAATGTACGTTTAGAACAAATGCTTGATCCGTATTCTATCCCTGCATTGGTTGCCGAGTTTGATAAAGCAGAAGCACAGCTCAAAGGACGTGGACGAATCTTGATTCGTAAGTCAGGAACAGAACCTGTAATTCGTGTTATGGTCGAAGGTGATGATGAGCAAGAAGTGAATGCTTTAGCTCAGCATTTAGCAGATTCAGTTCGTTCACAAGCACAAGTCGCATAAGGTGCATGACATGAGTGATGTCATTAAAGATTTAAGTGAATTACGCTTAAGCTACGAGCAAGGAGAATTGCATGAGGGGCAAGTTGAATCTAATCCTCATCAGCAGTTTCTTGGTTGGTTTAACTATGCTCTAGCAGCCAATTTGCATGAACCCTATGCAATGTCATTAGCGACAGCAAGTGCGAATGGCAGACCTCATGTTCGAACAGTTTTGTTACGTGGGGCTACAGAAGCTGGGTATGATTTTTATACTAACTATGACAGTCAAAAAGGTATCGATTTGGCAGAAAACCCATATGCCGAATTATTATTTTACTGGCCAAGTCTAGAGCGTCAGGTGCGAGTTGGTGGTCATGTAGTCAAAATTGCTGAGCAAGAGTCTACAGATTACTATCGTAAACGACCACGTGATAGCCAGATTGCAGCGCATATCAGTACTCCGCAAAGTGGTAAGATTGAAAGCCGAGAGCTGTTACAGCAACGTTTTCAAGACTTACAACAGCAAGTTACAAGTCGTGAAGTGCTTGATAAACCAGAGTTCTGGGGAGGCTATCGTTTGCAGCCAGATTATTATGAATTCTGGCAAGGGCGACCAAATCGTTTACATGACCGCTTGAGTTATGAAAAAATCGACGGTCAATGGACGCTGCACCGACTGATGCCTTAAATGACAAAAATACAAATCAAACAAAGACCTTTATTGACACGCCCTGAACAGTTTCAGGGCGTGCCTCCGTTTATTGCCGAAATTTTGGCAAGGCGTGGAGTACAATCTGAACAGGAATTAGAGTTAAAGCTTAAGAATTTATTAGCTCCGCAGCTCAAGGGATTAGAAACTGCTGTGGCATTAATAGATCAAGCTATTGATGAGCAGAAAAAAATTGTTATTGTCGGTGATTACGATGCCGATGGAGCAACCAGTACAGCGTTAATGGTATTGGTGCTTCGCGATATGGGGGCGCAAGTTGACTATTTGGTTCCAGACCGATTTAAATACGGTTATGGACTTACTCCAGCAATTGCAGAGCTTGCACATCAAACTTATCAACCCGATTTATTAATTACTGTCGATAATGGGATTTCCAGCCATGCTGGTGTTAATGCGGCACATGCACTGGGCATGCAAGTAGTTATTACAGATCACCATTTAACCACTAAAGAAACACCGCTTGCAGAAGCAGTTGTAAACCCAAATCAGTTAGGTTGTGAGTTCCCAAGTAAGGCGCTTGCAGGTGTTGGAGTTGCATTTTATGTGCTGGCCAATTTAGCAAGTTTACGTAACAAGCAAAACAAAAGTACAAGTAAAGTCACTCAATATCTAGACTTGGTTGCTTTGGGAACGTATGCGGATGTTGCTGTTCTAGATTATAACAACCGTATTTTAGTCGACGCAGGTGTAAAACGTATTCAACAACATCAATGCCGAGTCGGAATATTGGCGTTGCTAGATATTGCTGGCCGTGAGGCTTCATCTTTGCGTGCACAAGATTTAGGTTTTGTTTTGGGTCCGCGTATTAACGCTGCTGGACGCATGGAGAGCATGCGTATAGGCATTGAATGTTTATTAGCTGACACTATGGAATCTGCCTATCCAATCGCGAGACAGTTAAATCAATTAAATATAGAGCGCCGTCAAATCGAAGGGGAGATGAAGCAACAAGCCTTGTCTGCTTTAGATAGCTTGCAGCTCTCAAAGGAAGACGTTCCTCCAGCTCTTATACTCTTCGAAGAAAACTGGCATCAAGGTGTGATTGGAATTGTAGCGGGGCGTTTAAAAGAGCAGTTTCATCGCCCCACTATTGTATTTGCACCTGATGAAGATGGTATTCATATAAAAGGATCTGCACGTTCAATTGATGGGGTGCATATTCGAGATACGATTGAACAGGTTGCTGAACAACATCCAGAATTGGTGAGCCATTTTGGTGGGCATGCAGCAGCAGCAGGTTTAACCATACGTAAAGAAAACTTCGAAGCTTTTAAAACAGCTTTTACCAATTGTATTGCAGCAATGGAAGAGTCTTTGTTTCAAGCAACGCTATGGACAGATGGCGAACTTCCTGCTTCTGCCTTACAGCTAGATACTTTAAATTGGATAGAACAGTTGGGACCGTGGGGACAAAAATTCCCTTTCCCACAATTTGAAGGACATTTTAAAGTTGTTGATTATCGCTGGCTTAAAGAAACGCATTTGAAACTTAAGTTGGCACTCGACCAATACAGTTTTGATGCAATTGCTTTTAATGCAGCGGGCCGTTTTGAGTTTGATCCAATGCGTGATCATGTACATTTGGTCTATGAAATAGATCATAATGCATTTAATGGTAATGTGAATTTACAATTACGCATCGTACATTTAAACCAATAAAAAATCCGCTCAATTGAGCGGATTTTTTTTATGACTTTAGGCTTGATTAGAAGCGGTATGCTGCACGAACACCATATGTGTTGTCGTTATCACCAAATCCAACACGGCCTTCAACACTTACTTGCTGATTTAAGAATTTTTTAGCATTGATACCAAATTCATCTTTATCAGTTAAGTCGTTGTTGTAGTAATCAGCACCAACACTTAAAGTTTTGTCGATGTAGTAGTCACCACGAACTTTATATTCGTCTAGGTCACCAAACGCACCGAACGCTTCAAGGTTTACGTCATGTTGGCCTACTTGAGTTACGTATTTAGCACGAACTGTTGGATCAGCGCCGTCTTTACCGTCTTTTTCGTCGTAGCCTTTAACACCTAGAGCAAGTAATAAACCTGGAGCTGGTAAATAACCTACTTCAGCTGCATAAGTAGTTACTTTTTGGTCGTAATTAGTGTTATCAATTTCACGCTCATTTCGACCTACATCACCGCTAAGGTAGAAATCTGAGTTAGGAACGTAATATTCAACACCTACGCCATACTGAGTATCTTTTGTACCGCTGTTATCGCCATAGTTGATAAGGGCGTTAACGTTACTTGCACGGCTTAAGAAAGCTGCTTCAGCAAGTGGAGCGTTACGAGTTTGAACAGGATTAAAGTAATAAGTCCCGTCAACACCGAATTTACTTACGCTGCTACCGTTGTCTGGATCAAGATAATTGTAAGAACCACCAACTTCAGCTTGGTAAGCGTTTGCTGCGCCACTCACTGCGAGTGCAGATAAAAGAGCTGATGCAATTGCTAGTTTTTTCATGGAATCTCTCCCCTCTAAAAAGCGATTTTATAAATGTTTTGTTACAACTTTTAGTCTAGACGAAAAAGCTTTGTCGTCAATCTTGCGCAAGTAACCGTACTGTAACCGTGTGATATTTATGTAAACTAATTTAATTTAAGCTATTGATTTTAAAATATAAAAACATAATGTTTTATTTTATTAAAATTGAGGATATTTTGTGTAGATCATAAAAAATGCTGTAAAAGTACCCAATTTTGTATGAGGATGTTACCAATTAATCTTAAATTGAACTGAAGAAAATTTATAAATCAAATTGATGAAATATGATGAGAAATACAAAGCGGGTTCGTAGATAACCGCAGCTATGCTAAAATAATTGACTGTTTATCTGCTCTTATGGGAACACTCGCGTGGAAATTAATCCTTATCTAAACCAATTGAAAGACTTAACTGATCGTAGCCAAACACTACGGGGGTATCTTTGACTACGATCTGAAAAAAGAACGTTTAGAAGAAGTTTTACGTGAGTTAGAAGACCCTGCGATCTGGAATGATCAAAGCCGCGCTCAGGCGATGGCGAAAGAAAAGGGCGAATTAGAAAACGTTATTAATGTATTGGATGGCTTATCTACACAGCTTGAAGATGCAAAAGCGATGTTAGATTTGGCTGTAGAAGCCGACGATGAAAGCCTGCTTGAAGATGTTCAGTCGGAGCTTGGTGCTGCCGAAGATGAACTGGCTAAACTTGAATTCCGTCGTATGTTTAGTAACCCGATGGACCCGAATCCTTGCTATGTAGAGATTCAATCAGGTTCAGGTGGTACAGAAGCACAAGATTGGGCGTCTATGCTTTTACGTATGTATATGCGCTGGATTGAACGTCATGGCTTTAAAGCAGAACTTATGGAAGTGTCTGATGGTGACGTAGCTGGTATTAAATCAGCAACGATTCGTGTTGAAGGTGAATATGCCTACGGTTGGTTACGCACAGAGTCAGGTGTACACCGTTTAGTTCGTAAATCACCATTTGACAGTGGCAACCGTCGTCACACTTCATTCTCTGCGGTATTTATTTCACCAGAAGTTGATGACAATATTGAAATTGATATCAATCCTTCTGATGTTCGTACCGATACTTACCGTGCGTCTGGTGCAGGTGGTCAGCATATTAACAAAACCGACTCGGCTGTACGTTTGACCCACATCCCAACAGGTATTGTGGTGGCATGTCAGAACCAGCGTTCGCAACATGCTAACCGTGACCATGCATGGAAACAGTTACGTGCGCGTTTATATGAATTAGAAATGCAAAAACGTAATGAAGCAGCTCAAGCTCTAGAAGACTCGAAGTCTGATATTGGTTGGGGAAGCCAAATTCGTTCATATGTATTAGATGATTCTCGTATTAAAGATTTACGTACGGGGGTTGAAAACTCTAATACAGGTGCTGTTCTTGATGGTGACCTTGATCGTTTTATCGAAGCGAGTTTAAAACAAGGTTTATAAGAGTCTGCTGAACTTTTAGTTTAAATACAGTTCATCTATGAATATGTAGAACTCTTGGATTTTTAGCGATTAAAACGGCAAAGCAGTTCAGCCTTCGAATGTTAATCGAAAAAATGCGATATGAATATCGAAAAAAATAGATATGAATATCGAAAAAATGCGATATTATGTTTTCGAAATGCTGAACAAAGCTTTGTTCGTTTAAAAGACGTGTTGAGCCTATGGATATTGATGCAATTAGCAAAGCCCTTTCCAACCCTCTACGTCGGCAAATTTTGCAATGGTTAAAAGAACCTGCACATTATTTACCGGTGGAAGAATGTGGTGGTAGTTTTGAGAAGGGTGTTTGTGCAGGTCATATTGAACGTTTGGGTAAAGTAGCTCAGTCTACGATGTCTAATCATTTGTCTGTATTACAGCAGGCGGGGCTTATTCAGGTCCAAAAATATGGTCAATGGTCTTATTTTTCACGTAACGAAGCTTTGATTCAGCAATATATCGAACATTTAAAACAAACACTTTAAATTATTAAAAGTGTAAGTCGAGGCGATTATGGCTGAACTCAATACTTCTTTAACGGTTGGTGATTTTGAAATCAAAAATCGATTGGTAATGGCTCCATTAACGCGTGCGCGTAGTGGTGAAAGCCGAGTGCCTAATGATTTAATGGTTGAATACTATCAACAACGTGCAAATGCTGGTCTAATTTTGACTGAAGCAACAGTGATTGGTTCAAAAACTGTGGGTTACGCAGACACCCCAGGATTATGGTCACAAGAGCAGGCACAAGCTTGGAATAAAATTATTGAGGCAGTTCATGCTCAAGGTTCAAAAATTGTAGCTCAACTTTGGCATGTAGGCCGTATTTCGCATCCTGAACTTTTAGACGGTGATATTCCTGTTGCACCAAGTGCAATTCAACCTGCGGGTGAAGTGAGTTTATTACGTCCTAAACGTCCTTATGTAACACCGCGTGCACTTTCAATTGAAGAGATTCAAGAAGTTATTGCTCAATACAAACATTCAGCAGAACTGGCTAAAGCAGCAGGTTTTGATGGTGTTGAATTACACGCAGCGAACGGTTACTTAATTGACCAGTTCCTTCAAAGTAATACCAACCAACGTGATGACGAATACGGTGGTCCTGTTGAAAACCGTGCACGTTTATTATTAGAAGTCGTTGATGCATTTATTGAAGTGTGGGGCGCTGGCCGAGTAGGTGTTCATATTGCACCGCGTGGTGATTCACACGATATGGGAGATGAAAACCCATTAGCAACTTTTGGTTATGTAGTTGAACAACTTAACCAACGTAATGTTGCTTTCATTTTCTCTCGTGAATATGAAGCTGCTGATAGTATTAGTCCTAAACTTCGCGAAAAATTTAATGGTGTATGGATTGCCAATGAGAACCTAACACCAGAGTCAGCAAAACGTATCTTGCGTGAAGGTCAGGCAGATGCTGTATCTTTTGGTAAGGCATATATTGCTAACCCAGATCTTTTACAGCGTTTAGAGCAAGATTTGCCACTAAACGAACTTCAAGCAACGACTTTATATGCGAAAGGTGCTGAAGGTTATACAGACTATCCAACACTAGAAGCTTCGTAATTTTTTGAACAGATGATTTACTGACCTCTTTAATTTATGGGCTCAGTAAATCGCTTTTCTTGTAATGGTAGAGTTTAGGTATCGAAACTCTGCCATTTTTTCTATCTATGTTATATTTTCCCCAGTTTTAAACTTTGACTATTTGAGGCAAACCGCTTGGCGACCCCTTTTTGGTACAACACCGCACTCCATTTATTAAAACCTTTTTACCAATGGCGGATAAAAAGACGTGCAGAAAGCCAGGAATTATATAATCAGGAATGTCTTGAAAGATTTGGGCCGTTTGAGTCTCCGAAAAATGTAAGAGCAATTTGGTTCCATGCTGTTTCGGTTGGAGAAACCAATGCAGCACAGCCCTTAATTGAACATTATCTTAAACTTGGTCAACCCGTATTAGTTACCAATACAACGAAGACGGGGCAGGCGCGTGCTAAATCGTTATTTTTAAAAGCACCTTATTTAGATTTATTTCAAGCAGTTTATTTGCCGGTTGATCAAAAGCACCTCTTAAAGCAATTCTTTGAGTTGTACCAGCCAAAACTTTTAGCATTGGTTGAGACTGAGCTTTGGCCAAATTTAATTGATCAAGCCAAGCTACAACAGGTTCCTTGTTTATTATTAAATGCGCGATTATCAGAAAAATCAGCAAAAGGTTATAGCCGCGTTTCAGGGCTAACAGCGGGAATGCTGAAGCAAATTGACTGGGTGCTGGCACAAGATAATGCGACTCGACAACGTTATGTAGAACTTGGTTTAGATCAACAAAAAAGTCAGGTGGTTGGAAATATTAAGTTTGATATCCATGCACCTGAGGCTTTTATAAATCAGGCTGAGCAATTACAACAACAATGGTATTTGGGGCAGCGTAAAGTCCTAACAATTGCCAGTACACATGCGCCAGAAGAACAACAAATTTTGCAGGCACTTGCACCTTATCTAAAGTCAGATCCAGAGTTAGTTTGTATTGTCGTGCCTCGACATCCTGAACGTTTCGATGAAGTATTTGAAATTTGTCAGAACTTAGATTTAATTACTCATCGTAGAAGTATGAATCATAGTATTCACGCTAGCACACAGGTTTATCTGGCAGATAGTATGGGTGAGCTTTGGCTATGGTATGCTTTAAGTCAGGTGTGTTTTGTTGGTGGATCACTTAATGAACCGGGTGGTGGGCATAATATTTTAGAGCCTATGGTTTTAAATGTACCGACCGTAATAGGACCTCGTTACTTTAATTTCCAAACCATTGTTGATGAATTCATTGATGAAAACGGGGTGCTCATTGCTCAAGACGCTGAGCAAGTTGTAGCAATCTGGATGGCATGCTTAGCCGAGCCTGAAGAAGCAAAGCAGGTGGTAGAGCAGGCGCATAAAGTTTTGCAGCGTAACCAAGGTTCATTACAAAAGCATATTGGTGTAATTAACCGGTATTTGGCCGAAAAACCATGAATATCGTTTTACTAGAACCTGACGATGTTCAGTCAGATTTATGGTCAATCCGTTCAAAGCGCCAATTACAGCATTTGCGTGAACACCTTGATATTACGGTTGGCCAAAATCTAAAAGTTGGTGTTCGTAATGGCGCACGTTATACCACTGAAATTGTTTCGATGAATGAGCATGAAGTTTGTATACGGCCTATCACTGAAGAAGTTGTACCTGCAAAACTTCCAGTACATTTAATCGTAGCGTTACCAAGGCCCAAAGTTTTACGCCGTTTAATTATGGATAGTGTGACTTTGGGGGTTGAAAGAATTAGTTTGATTCATAGTTATCGTGTAGATAAAAGCTATTGGCAAACTCCATTTTTGCAACAACTTGATAACTATGTGACTTTAGGGCTTGAGCAAGCAGGCGACACCATTGTTCCTGAAATTCAATTATATAAACGCTTTAAACCTTTTGTTGAAGATGTTTTACCAAACTTAATTTCAAAGGAAAGTCCCGCCTATGTGGCTCATCCGTATGCCGAGCAGAGCATGCCAGTTAATATTCCGCATGCGTGCAGTATAGTCGTTGGACCCGAAGGCGGCTTTATTCCCTATGAAATTGATTTGCTCACAAAAAACGGCTGCCAAGCTGTGAGCTTAGGCAACCGTATTTTAAGAACTGAAACGTCTATTTCTTATATTTTAGGTCGTCTCTTTAGTTGATGCTTCTGGGTTTAAAAGTGGCTGATTTGAAGCCATTTTTAATTCCTGAATTGGGTAAGGAATATTAATTCCGTTCTCATTGAAAGCTTGTTTTACTTGAGCTTGAATTGTGCTTGTAGATGAGGACATATCAGTTTCAGTGGTATCAACCCACCAACGTACAGTCAGGTTAACCGAGAAATCTGCCAAAGCTGTAACGTTAACCGAGAAGGCTGGTTGACTCAGTACATTTCGGTCATTATTAAGAATATCTAAAATAATCTGTTTAGCTTTTTGTTCATCGTCGTCATATCCAATGCCAACTACAAACTCACAACGTCGTTGCTGATAAGCCGTATTTACAGTTAAAGCGCTCGTATAAACAGTGGCATTTGGAATAACAATACGACGGCCATCTGGCGAGCGTAAGAATGTTGCACGAATTTGGATATCTTCAACAGTTCCTTCAAGTGAATTGACCACGATTGAATCGCCAATACGGAAGGGTTCGCTCAATAAAATCAAAATACCTGAAAGCAAGTTTTGGAAAATATCTTTAAATGCGAAACCAATTGCGACCGAACCGATCCCTAATGCGCTCATAAGTTGTCCTGGTGTAAAACCTGGGATCATGATGACAAGTGCAATTAAGAATCCAAAAAATAAAATTGTCGTACTTCCTACACGGTTTAGAACCAACACTAGGTTTTGGCGCGTATAAGAGCGATTTTCTAAGGTTTTACGAACAAAGAACTTAAATAATTTGGTAAGTAGCCAAAAAATAATAAAAACGATAATCGCAATACAAATATAAGGCACACGTTCCCAGAAGCTATCCACGATTTTATCAATAGTGGTATAGGCATCATGATACTTTTCGGTATGGGCTAAAACCGTTTGAGTGGTTTTAGTACCTGCTTCTTGCAAAAGTTCGCCTGTATTTTTTGCAACATCCGTTAAGGATTTTTGTTCATCAGCCACGACAAGTCTCTATTTTAAAAAATTATGAAAGCGATGATCGGCTTTCATCATAGTAGGAGATAAAATGTGCGCCTACTATAATGAGTTCATCTGAATAATAAAGTGTTTTTTAATTAAAAGTATTCCGTTCCTTTTTGTAAGATTTGTGACGGGGTTTGAATAGTATCGGTACCAGAGAAGTAGTAAAAAAAGCCTGCGGTAGAAATAAGGCTAATTAAAATAGCGAATAAAATAAACCAAGCCATTAACTTTTCTATGAACGTTGATGGTCGAGAAGGACCATATTGATTTGGACCTGCCGTACCTGAGGCAAGCAGTAAATAAATCATAAAAAAGAACTGAACAACTGGAATGAATAGTAGTAATCCCATCCAACCACTTTTATTTAGATCATGCAAACGTCGCACGACGAGAACAGCATTTAAATAAATCAGGAATAGCCAAAAAGCCCATACCACCAAAGCACTGAGGCCAGATAGAGAGCTATAAAACTCAAAATTAAATAAATTACTTGAAAGCTGAAAACTGCCAAGAAAGGAGGCCAGAATAAAATAACCCACGATTGTGACTAAATAAATCAGTCCATATCCACCTAAATAACTCATACGGTTAAAACGGCCATGAATTGAAAAAGGGCTATCTTTTAAAGGCAGCTGTGGTGGGCGTGAGGAAGTTGTTTGGGCAAACATATTATTTTATTCCTAGGTTGCATATGAGAGACAAAATAATCTTTGTTGATGATCAAAACCATCAAATATTGAAAAAATTATAAAAGTAAAAGCTATAGACAAATGTTTTAAATCAACTTAATTTTATAAAAATGTTCATAATTTCGTATGCTTGAGTAAGTGGTTAATATATGACCAAAGTCGCATTGTCTAGGCTTTGAATGAGTCATCATACTGCAAAGGCATGCAAATAAGATCCAGTAAAATAATAGCCACAGTCTCGAGATGGGATGCACAAGATCAAGGAAGTTGCGTATGAATGAGATCTATCCAGTACCAGAGGAATTTAAAAAAACAGCTCGTACTGTTGAAGCAGACTACTTTAAACGTTATCAACACTCTATCGAGAACCCAGATGAATTCTGGGCAGAGCAAGCTAAAATTGTCGATTGGATAAAGCCATTTACCCAAGTTAAAAATACTAGTTTTGACAAAGACAATTTTAAAATTGAATGGTTTGCTGATGGTGAGTTGAACGTGTCAGCAAACTGCCTAGACAGGCATCTTAAAGAACATCCACATAAACCTGCAATTATTTGGGAAGGTGACCATCCTTCTCGTCATAAGATTGTCTCTTATAAAGAATTACACGACGAAGTCTGCCGTTTTGCCAACGTTTTAAAGAAATATGGCATTGGTAAAGGTGACCGCGTTGTACTGTATATGCCAATGGTGACAGAAGCTGCAATTGCCATGTTAGCTTGTGCCCGTATTGGTGCTGTTCACTGTGTGGTATTTGGTGGGTTCTCGCCAGATTCTTTAGCAAGTCGTATTGAAGACAGCCAAGCTAAACTGGTGATTACCGCAGACTCAAGTCTACGTGCCGGAAAACTATTACCGCTCAAAGAAAATGTTGATTTGGCTTTAGCATTGCCGGGTACTGAGTGTGTTGAAAATGTGATTGTGGTTTACCGCAATGCAAACCCGATTGAAATGAAGCCTGGTCGTGATTTGTGGTATCACCTCATTATTATGGAGGTTGATGCAAACTGTCCTCCAGAGCCGATGAAGGCAGAAGACCCTTTATTTATTCTTTATACATCGGGCTCGACAGGTAAACCGAAAGGTGTGTTGCATACGACAGGCGGTTACTTAGTTTATGTAACCAGTACCTTTAAAGAGGTCTTCGATTTAAAACAAGATGATGTGTATTGGTGTACAGCCGATATCGGTTGGATTACAGGGCATAGTTATCTAATTTATGGGCCGCTGGCAAATGGTACGACCACCTTAATGTTTGAAGGTGTACCTCAGTATCCAACATGGGCACGTCTTGGTCATGTGGTCGATAAACACAAAGTTTCTATCTTATATACAGCTCCAACCGCAATTCGCGCCATGATGCGAGAGGGTGATTCATTTGTACGCGAAAGTAACCGTAGCAGCTTGCGTTTACTCGGTTCGGTCGGTGAACCTATTAACCCTGAAGCTTGGAACTGGTACTACAACGTTGTTGGTGAAGGCCGCTGCCCGATTGTTGATACATGGTGGCAAACCGAAACAGGCGGTATTTTGATTGCGCCATTGCCGGGTGCAACAGCTTTAAAACCGGGTTCAGCAACACGTCCGTTATTTGGGGTCCAACCTGCCATTGTAGATGGTGAGGGTAATGAGCTAGAAGGTGCGGTTGAAGGTAACCTTGTGATTAAAGATTCATGGCCAGGCCAGATGCGTACCATTTGGGGTGACCCAGACCGCTTTATTGAGGCTTACTTCTCGACCTTTAAAAATACTTATTTTACGGGTGATGGTGCTCGCCGTGATGAAGATGGCTATTACTGGATCACAGGTCGTGTTGACGATGTCTTAAACGTTTCAGGTCATCGTCTGGGCACAGCTGAAATTGAAAGTGCTCTTGTTTCGCATGAATCAGTCGCAGAAGCAGCTGTAGTTGGCATGCCGCATGATATTAAAGGGCAAGGTATTTGTACTTTCGTGACCTTGCAAGCGGGCGTTCCAGAGTCGGAAGAACTGCGTAAAGAGTTAATCAACTGGGTACGTAAAGTGCTTGGACCTGTGGCTTCACCTGATGCACTACATTGGGCACCAGCATTACCGAAAACCCGTTCCGGTAAAATCATGCGCCGTATTTTAAGAAAAATTGCAGCGAATGAGTTAGATAGTTTAGGTGATACTTCAACCTTGGCTGAACCTGCAGTGGTAGATCAGTTAATTACAACGGTTTATCCTGATAAGCAGAACTAATTTTAAAAAAGCCCCATCTGGGGCTTTTTTATTGCTTTCTACTAAGAGCTTGCTAAAAAGTCAGCAGTATTTTGTACATTTGCAAACGTACTTAGCGCAGTTAAAAAAGCAGTTTGTACGTCTTCAGCTTTTACAGTTTTTCCGTCATGGCTTAAATCGCGAGTTGCGGTTGCATCTGTAATTAAGATGGGTTGATAGCCAAGTTCTTTGGCTGCACGTGTACCTGAATCAATACACATATGCGTCATCATGCCTGTAATCACGAGTTGCTCAATTTGATGTGCTTTTAAGAGTTCTTCTAAATTGGTCTCTAAAAAACTGTTTGGATAATACTTTGTCACGATTAATGAATCACTATCAGCACTAAGTTCAGGATGAAGTAAAACCCCATCTGTATTTTCTTGAAAGAAACTCGCTTGTGGTGGGTTAATATGTTGTACATAAATAATCGGTAAGTTTTTCTCATTAAAATATTTTTCAAGCTGCTTTATTTTATCGAGCGCTTGATCTGGCCCAACCAATTCCATTTTGCCATTTTTAAAATAATCATTTTGTACATCGATAACTAATAGAGCTTGTTTCATGAGGTCACTCTTGTTGATATGAGATAAAACAAGATTATTCTCTGCTTGAAAAATCGGCTATAGTCCTATGAAAGCATTAACGCTAGTTTTCTTTCGCCATGAAAAATGAATATTGAATTAGACCCGATTGATCTAAAAATTATTGCATTGCTTAAACAAGATTCTCGTCTGACAAATAAAGAAATTGGGCAGCGTGTCCATCGAACAGGGCAGGCGGTGGGCGCTCGAATTGCTCAGTTAATGGATGCTGGTGTTATCAAAAACTACACCATTGCCGTGCAATATTCGCATAAGCAATTTATTCATTTGCATTTAAATGAACAACGCGCATTTGAAGAAATTGAAAATTTAGTGAAGCAATATGAACAAATCGATGAATGCTTTAAAGTCATGGGTAATGCTTGCTATATGATCGTAAGCCATTTTGAGCCAGCAGCATTAAATGAATTTATCGAAAAACTTTCAAAATGGTGCCGTTACTCAGTTGAAACTGTGATTCGAGAAGTCGAAAAATCTTAAAAAATAAAGCTCCAAGCCGAGTCTTGGAGCCAATAAATTCTTTATTTTTAATTTATTGTTTTTATTATCTTGCGCTGTTTTAACTGGGGTTTTTTAGGCTGATTTAGCTTGGATTTCTACCTCCTTTTCCTGTTGAAGTTCTAACTGACGAACGAGCGGCAGAACTTTTTCTCCGAAATATTCCACCTCTTCAATAAAGTGTAAAAATCCGGAAAGAATCAAATCAACCCCTACATTTTTGAGTGCCACAATACGCTCTGCAATTTGCTGCGGCGTACCAATTAAATTGGTTTTAAAGCCATCGTTGTATTGCACTAAGTCTTCAAAAGTTGATTTTGCCCAGTTACCTTGTTGCTCTGGTGAAGCAGCACCTGCTTCACGTGTAGCATCTCCAAATGCATTTACCGCTTCAGTATTGGCTTTATCAATAATTTCTTGAAGTACCGCTTTTGCTTCTTCTTCGGTATCTCTAGCAATAATGAAAGCATTTACCCCAATTTTGACATGGTGATTATTGGCTTTTGCTTTAGTGCGAATATCTTCGACTTGTTTTTGAATTTCTTCTACCGTATTACCGTTAGTGAAATACCAGTCAGATACGCGAGACGCCATGTCACGTGCAGCACGTGAACTGCCACCTTGGAAAACTTCGATATAAGGCTTTTGCAAAGGTTTTGGTTTAAGCGTGTAGTTTTGGAACTGGTAGTATTTACCATCGAAACTATAGTTATCGGTGGTCCAGATTCCTTTTAGAGTGCGAATAAACTCTTCGGAGCGAACATAACGTTCATCATGCTCAGGCCACTCTTCACCAATGGCATCAAACTCACCTCTGAACCAGCCACTCACTACGTTAATCGCAATACGGCCTTGAGTTAAATAATCAATCGTTGCAAGTTGTTTAGCCGCAAGTGCCGGTTTCCAAGGGCCGGGCAGAATAGCCGCGATGACCTTTAATTTTTCAGTTTTTGCTAGTAATGCATGACTGAAACTTACCGATTCATGTTGGTTTTCTGCCCCGTACCCAGCCGTAAAACGAATTTGGGTGAGCGCATATTCAAAACCATTGTTTTCGGCAGCCTGTGCAAGTCGAATATTGTAGTCATAACTCCAGTCTGTACGCTGTTCGATGTTACTCACTACAAGGCCACCGCTTACGTTTGGTACCCAATAAGCAAATTTAATTGGTTGTTGTAATTGCGTCATGGTTCGCTCTCCCCATTCGTTCTTTTTATTTAGCGATATTGCGCTTAAGCAACATGCGTTAATGATTTGCCAGACTTGTGATGCAAACGAGATTCTGCCGCATCAAGGTCTGGTACAGCCGCTGAAGGTAATACTTCTTCTTGTTCAATTTGCTTGTTAATACCAAGCTCTTGATTTGCTTGCTGTGATTTAGATTTAACCACTTCAGCACGTTTACCTTTCGCTGGCGCCCATTCTAAAATTGGTAATGCGCGTGCCACTGCTAACGTAATACGATCTGATAATTGCTCGCTTTTTACCGTATATTCAGGAGTAAAGTCACGATCGGTCGCATATACGCCAATTGGTAAAGTTTGTGCTTGGAAGAAACTGAATAATGGACGTAGTTGATGTTCAAGTACGAGTGCATGACGATCACTACCGCCCGATGCTGCTAAAAGTACAGGCACATCGACTAAAGCAGTCTGTTCAACAAAATCGAAGAAATGTTTGAAAAGACCTGTAAAAGAAGCACGGTAAACGGGTGTACCTACAATTAAAGCATCTGCTGCTTCAACTGCTGCAAGGTCATCTTGCACACGCTGTGGAAGTTGGTTGCGATAAAATGCGCCGCCTAATAGAGGCCCGATTTCGCTTAATTTAATAAAGTGAACTTTAATATCGATTGCTTCTGATAATTCATCAAGAATGGCTTGAACCAGACTTTCCGTTTTAGATGGGGTATTTAATCCACCAGAAACAGCAACGATATTTAAAGGTTTTGGTGATGTGATACCAGTCATAATTTGGTTCCTAAGCCTAAAACAAGAGATTGGACTTATTAATCAACAACGACGGTAAACTGTAAAATAACGAAATTGGTCAACCTTATCAGTTTTAAATATAAAAGATAAATAGTGGATTTTTATACTTTGTTTTTCTATTAAGTTGCTGTTTTTATTTTATATAATTATAGGTGATATATTTTTTATAATAAAAAGGAAGCTTATATAAAAAACAGATTAATTTTGATTAAAAGTTAAAAAACATCTCAAAATCTTGGCTAAGTTCTGCATTTATCAACATTTTGCATAAAAATGGATAAGATGAACGTATCTTTCATCTAAATAGTAGGGTTACAATAGGCCATACTTATGCTCAAGATTACTTTAATCGCTTATGAATATTTTAATCGTTGATGATCATCCTTTGTTTCGTCATGCTTTAATTCAAGCAGTACGTTATAGCCTGCCACAGGCACAAATTCATGAAACAGCCTCGGTTGATGAGTTTTATGAGCGTTTGGAAAATGGGGCAGAACCTGATCTAGTATTACTCGATTTAAATCTACCCGGTGCTTCAGGCTTTTCGGCTCTGGTTTATGTAAGAGCACAGTATCCATCTATTCCGATTATTGTTGTTTCTGCACATGAAGAAACTTCAATCATTCAACGTGCGATTGCTCATGGCGCTATGGGTTATATTCCTAAGTCGGCTCATCCAAGCCATATTGGCGAAGCGATTCGTCAAGTCTTAGAAGGTGATATCTGGTTACCACCTAATTTGCCATCTAATCTTAACCTTGACCCAAGAGCAGCAGATGAAACTGCTTTAGCTGAACGTATTCAATCATTAACACCTCAACAATTCCGTGTTTTGATGATGGTTGCGGAAGGTTTGTTAAATAAGCAGATTGCATACGAGCTAGATGTTTCAGAAGCAACGATTAAAGCTCACGTAACGGCTATCTTTAGAAAATTAGGTGTACAAAACCGTACACAAGCCGTATTGGCGATTAGCGCACTCAATATTGAAGATAAGAAAATCTAAAAAGAAAAAAGACCTCGATTGAGGTCTTTTTTATGTGTGCCACTTAAGCAAGGCAATCTTGCTTTGGTGTTAGGCTGTCGCAGTACAAAGGGTTAAGCGCACATTGCAAATCATCAATTTGTTCTTGAGTCACATAGCCTTTCATTTTTAAATATTCAGCCACGCGGTCATCACGTAAGCTTAAGAAGGCTGCGTCATAAACGCCTAAATCTACAAAAAGTGCAGCTGTTTCGAGGCTGTTAAAGCGATCAAGGAAAATGTCATTGCCGTACATTAAGAAGATATGGTCGAGTTTTGCTTTTTCATCAACATGTAGTCGTTCAGCAAGTTGATCGGGGTGCGTTTTAATAAAGAGTAAGTCAGATAATTCATCAAACTGAGTCATATCTAACTGATTCTCGCCAAGTTTGACATGACCAAGCCAAGCTTTGAAAACGAGTACAGCACCGCCACGGAGTAGCATGCTCCAGATTTGATGACGTGTGTCATGATCAAGATTTTCACTTTCAGCGCTAAGAACTTTTAAGAAATTTTCTTCTTGTTGTGCCAATTTATCAAATAAACCTAAACCTTGCGGATGATAAGCCGCAGGTGCAAATACATCAAAATTTAGATCATGAAATACATTAAGTGCCAGCGGGACGGCACACTGATAAATTGTATTTAATGCTTTAATGTTTGCTTCATTGAGCTTGCTGTGGGGGAAAATACTTTGCCAATCTAGTTCAGGAAGTAAAGCATTAGCACTGTATTGACGATAAAACTGTTGAGACGAAAGTTGGCCTTGTGGGCTGTTATCAGAAATATTCATGGCAATTGTCCTTTGCATTAATTCGTGAGCAGGGGTGCTTAATATGGAAATGGGTTATAAAAATGACTGTACATTTAATAAATAGGTTTTGAATATTTATGTGTCATGAAGAATGCAAGTAGAATACGACTAAAGTCGTATATAGTTATTTTGTGCTAATTATAATTTTAAAAAACAGTAGCTTATGAAATTGTAACTAAGTGTACAAGTGTTCACTTACAAAAAAGGTGAGCTTTGCCATAGAAAAAGGACTATTGGAAAGTTTGGCCAATTATTTAATCAACAAAAGTAGACTTTTTGAGCAGTTCTGCCTATTGGCTTAAATTAGTTCTATAATTTTTGCCAAAAATTCCTCCCAAACTTATTAAAGATTTGGGAGAAAAAAATTAATCTGTCTCACTGGCAATTTTAAGACCCGATAGCCATGCTCTTAGAGAGGCTGGCTTAAGCGGTTTTTTGAGTAAAACAATATTCAGTTCTTTCAATTGTTGAGGTAACTCAGGATGAGAGTCGGCTGTAATCAGAGCAACCGGAACATCATGTTGACGATTTTGCAAAATAAAATCGACACCGAGTTGGTTATTATTTAAATGCTGATCGATAAGCCAGACTTGAATATTCTCTTTTTGAATAATCTCAAATGCTTGTTCTGGTTCAGTGGCTTTAAAAACTTCGTAACCCCATCGACCTAATAAGCTACTCATGCCCTCAAGAATTGTTTCATCATTGTCTAAACATAAAATTCGGTAAGCCTTAGTTTTTAAAGGCACTGCTTGTACGGTTGGGGTTATCACTTTTGGAGCTTCTACCACCGGAACCTCAATCATAAAGCAGGAGCCTTTATCAAGTTGTGAGTAGACATGGACTGGATAATTCAGTAAACCCGTCATACGCTGCACAATCGCGAGACCTAAACCGAGACCTTGCTCACCCCAAGGTGATAAATGCCCACAGCGTTCGAATTCTTGAAATAGTTTAATACGTTGTTCTTCAGCAATTCCGGGACCTGTATCCCAAACACCAATTCGAATGTGTCCAGGTTTTTGAGCTGAGCGTAATACCCCCACAATCACTCGGCCTTTGGCTGTATAACGCAAAGCATTACTTACAAAGTTTTGGATAATACGTCGTATCCACTGTGGATCTGTGTCAATCCAGAATGATACATCATGAACTTTTAATGAAATATTTCGCTGTGCAGCAATCGATTTAAACTGTAGTTCGAGGTCGCTTAATAAATCGTGCAGAGGATAAGGCTGTCTTTTTGGCTGTATGGTACCGCCTTCCAAACGCGCAATATCGAGTAGAGCAGAGAGCATGCTTTCTGCACCATATAGAGCACGGTCAAGTTGCTGTAGAGTTTGACGGTCTTCTTCGGTCGCAATGCTTTGTTCAAGAACAGTACTAAACAGACGGGCAGCGTGCATTGGTTGTAATAAGTCATGACTTGCCGCAGCAATAAATCGGCTTTTTGACATATTGGCCATATCGGCTTGTTCACGTGCAAGCTGTTGCTCGGTTAAGGCATCGGCAAGTTGTTGGGTTCGGTCTTTTACGCGGGCTTCAAGTATTGCCTCATTCGCACGGAAAGCCGTAATGTCGGCGAAGGTAGTTACAAATCCACCACCTGAAATAGGATTTCCGCGCATTTGAATAACGCGTCCGTCTTTACGGATTCGTTCAAATTCATGCGCACTTCCGACTTTCATCCAGTGCAAACGTTTACGAACATGCTCTTCGACTGAACCGGGGCCGCATTCGCCGCGTTCAGCGTTATAACGAATCAGATCGGCAATTGGACAACCCACATAGACTAAATCTTTTGGGTAGCCAAATAGTTTTAAATATTGGTTGTTCCATGCGACTAAACACATGTTTTTATCAACCACACTTACCCCTTGGGTCATGTGGTCAATCATGGTCATCAGCAAGTTTTGATTGAAACGTTGCCATTGCGAGGCTTGGTCTAAAATATTGGCGACTTGGCCTAATGCCAAACCATTATTAATCATTGCTGTAGTGAGCAAAGTACGGGCAGAGGCTGCGCCGATAATGCCAGCTAGATATTGTTCGGTGAACCGCCACCACATGCCATTGGCGATACTATTCGGGTTAAGCGTGAGATGATTTTGTTCACAAAAGTTCTCGAACGCTTGTGTTGTGGGTTGCTCACCCGTAATTCTTTTAGCAAGGGCGAACAGATCACCTACTTTTAAACGTGCAGCATCGTGGGGTAAATAGGTCAAATCGGTAGAAGTATGTGGAGATGGCAGAGGCTTAGTTTCATAATAAAAAAAGCTTTCTGCTTGAATTTGTTCTGCTACACTTGGGCGATAAAGTTTAGAAATCCAAATATATAAAACAATATTTAAACCGAGAGACCAAATAACGCCGTGGGTTAAAGGTGCAAATGATTCAAAACCAAAAAGTGACTCTGGGCGTAAAGCATTAATTCCCAAAGGACCAAAAAGCAAAATACTTTGGGCTGTTTCTTGATAGGCTTCCGGTAAACTACGTAAAATGGTTGGAAATAGTAATGTGTAACTCCACATTAAAAAGCCAACAATAAGACCTGCATAAACGCCTTGGCGACTTCCACCTCGCCAATATAATCCTCCAATTAGTGCAGGAGCGAATTGAGCAACCGCACTAAACGCTAATAAACCAAATACTGAAAGCTGGTTAATATCATTAAAGAAGTGGAAAAATAAAAAGCCAAGTAACATCACCGCGACAATACTAATGCGGCGGCTGAATTTAAGAACTTTAGGTAAATGTTTATCGTGACGTGATAGCAGCTTAAAACGCCATAGTGCGGGCATAATCAAGTCATTACTGAGCATGATAGATAATGCAACTGATGACACCAGTAACATGCCTGTTGATGCAGAGAACCCACCTAAAAAGGCCAGTAGGGCTAACCATTCTTGGTTATAACTCAATGGTAATGAGAGTACTGCCACATCAGGCACAGTTAGGAATTTTGGCGCTGCATGCAAAGCCCAGCTTGCAATCGGGATAATAGCTAAAATCGTTAAAATGAGATAAGCCGCAAACCATTTACGTGCACCACGAATATGCTTTTCATCGCGTAATTCGACAACAGCCACATGAAACTGACGGGGTAAACAGATAATTGCTAGACCTGCCAATAATGTCTGAATCCAGAAAGTTTCAGGCACCCCAAATAACTGAACTTCTTGGAAGGTTTGGTTTACGTCGGCTGAGACTTGTACTAAGTTCGCGGGTGCTTCAAAAATAAAAAATAAAGCGACACAGATTAGGGCGAATAATTTTACAAAAGATTCAAATGCAACGGCTAACATGAGGCCGCCATGCTGTTCGGTATTCGCGATCTGCCTTGTGCCAAAAATCATGGCTAAGATCGCAAGGACACTGGTTAATAGCAATACGCTATTGGTGGTCGTATGAATATGAGCATTTTGCTCCAAAATGACTGAGGTACTTAAGGCAATTGCGCGTAACTGTAAGGCGAGGTAGGGAATAATCGCAATAACTGCCAAGATCGTAACCAGCGATGCCAATACCCCGCTTTTGCCATAACGCGCAGCAACAAAGTCGGCAATTGAGGAAATCGCGTGGTGCTGACGTACTCGGCCTAAACGTCGCCAGATATCGTAACCAAACCAAACAAATAACAGCGGACCTAAATAAATAGGTAAGAAAATGACGCCTTCTCGGACGGCAGCTCCGGTTGCACCGTAAAATGTCCAAGATGAACAGTAAACACCTAAGGTCAAACTAAACAAGAACATCCGGCCACGTGTACTCAGGCGGCTAGCATGCTTCTCGCCAAAAAAAGCACAAATAAATAAGAGTGCTATATAAAGAGTGAGTACCCCAATAATCAGCCAGCTGTTCATATGACCTACATGATTAAAACCTTGCGCCTATCATACCGCAAGCAGAAACAAAGCTATAAATTGATTAAATTTTAACGACCAAAGTCTAAGTTACGAATTACACGTTATTTTGCTAATTTTAATAATGAGAAACTACTATTAAAAAAGTGACCAAGGTTGGGCACAGGCAAGGAGTTTGGTTATGGATCAGAGCCAAGTAGAACAGATTCTACGCAATCCAAAGTTTCAAAAGATGGTCAAGAAAAAAAGTGCATTAAGCTGGACGCTCACAATCATTATGTTAGTGCTTTATGTGGGCTTTATGCTACTTGTTGGCTACAACAAAGAATTTTTAATGAGTTCATTTAGTGGTGGTGTAACGACATGGGGTATTCCACTAGGCTTAGGAATTATTGTTTTATCTTTCCTACTGTGTGGCGTGTATTCCTATATCGCAAACAATACCCTTGACCAGTTGAGTGAAGAAGCGTTGAAGGAAGTTGAAGCCATCACGCATGAGAAAGGATTACACTAATATGAAATGGAATTCATTAAAAGCGAAAGCCTTATTGGCAGCAGCATCGCTATATTCAACTGTTGCTATGGCAAGCCCGGACTTAGGTGAAGCAGAGCAACAAGCCACTAACTGGCACGCTATCATCATGTTTGTCATCTTTGTTGGTTTCACTTTGTTTATTACTAAGTGGGCTGCGAAACAAACTCAATCAGCACAAGATTTCTATACCGCAGGGGGCGGAATCAGCGGTTTCCAAAACGGATTGGCAATTGCCGGTGACTATATGTCAGCAGCATCTTTCCTTGGTATTTCCGCGATGGTGTTTAGTTCGGGTTTTGATGGCTTACTTTATTCTCTTGGGTTTATGGTAGGTTGGCCAATCGTTTTATTCTTGGTTGCAGAGCGTTTACGTAACCTTGGTAAATACAACCTTTCAGATGTAGTGTCATTCCGTCTTGAAGAAAAACCAGTCCGTACCTTAGCTGCCTTAAGCTCGCTTGTGGTTGTGGCATTCTACTTGATCGCTCAAATGGTAGGCGCGGGCCAGCTCATCAAATTACTATTTGGTTTGAACTATAACATCGCTGTTGTCATCGTTGGTCTATTAATGATGGCATACGTAATTTTTGGTGGCATGTTGGCAACGACATGGGTACAGATCATTAAAGCGGTCATGTTGCTCAGTGGTGCGACTTTCATGGCATTCATGGTAATGAAAGCGGTTGGTTTCAGCTTTAGCAATATGTTCACTCAATCAATTGAAGTATTCAGTAAAGTTCACAGCGTAAGCTTTGAAGAAGCTGCAAAAATTATGGGTCCGGGTAAACTTGCCGCAAACCCGATTGATGCATTGTCTCTTGGCTTGGCACTCATGTTTGGTACAGCGGGTCTTCCACATATTCTTATGCGTTTCTTCACTGTAAAAGACGCAAAAGAAGCGCGTAAATCGGTTGTAGTAGCGACAGGTTTCATTGGTTACTTCTATCTTCTAACTTTCATTATTGGTTTCGGTGCGATCCTTTTCGTATCAAACAACCCTCAATTCCTTGATGTTGCAAAAATGGCAGTATCAGGCAAGCTTGAACTTGTTGGTGGTAACAACATGGCAGCCGTGCATTTAAGTGATGCTTTAGGCGGTGACTTATTCATGGGCTTCATTTCAGCAGTAGCGTTCGCAACGATTCTTGCTGTTGTTGCTGGTTTAACACTTTCAGGTGCATCTGCAATCTCACACGACTTATACGCTAACGTATTCAAGAAAGGTCAAACGACTCCAGCTTCAGAACTTCGTATGTCAAAAATTGCGACACTTGGTTTAGCAATCTTTGCCATGATTTTGGGTATCTTGTTTGAAAAACAAAACGTAGCATTCATGGTGGGCTTAGCATTCTCTGTGGCATGTTGTGCAAACTTCCCGATTCTTGTTCTTTCAATGTTCTGGAAAGGTTTAACCACTCGTGGTGCAGTTATAGGTGGTGTGGTTGGTCTTGTAACAGCTGTAGTACTTATTGTTCTGTCTAAAGCGGTTTGGGTAGATACTTTAAAAATCTCTGATACACCAGTTAACCCATTCAATGGTCCTGCATTATTTGCGATGCCATTGTCATTCCTTTGCTGTTGGTTCTTCTCGGTGACTGACAACTCTGCACGTGCTAAAAAAGAGCGTGCTGCATTCGATGCCCAATATGTTCGTTCAATGACAGGTATCGGTGCTTCTGGTGCCTCAGATCACTAAAATCAAACTGGATTAAATATCTATCTCATTAAAAGCCCTGCGGGGCTTTTTTTGTTGATCGTATAACTTAAAGTGAAAGAAGCTCTTTAATAAAGAACAACTTGTTTGTCCTATTTTTTGTACAGTATGATTTCTTATAATTCAAAACATAATGAAAAAGGAAAATAATTAAATGCGATCTATCATGGACTTCTGGGCGAGCTTTCGACTGCTACCTTCTGCATGGTTGCTGCTTGTGCAATTTATCTTACTCATTTTGGCCATGCTGACTTTTCACGATGTATTTTACCGGACCCTAACGTGGGCTTTAGGAGTGCTTGCCTTACTTATTATTGCCAAAGTGATTCGCCAAACCCCAATGTTTACTTTTCTGGGATTAACTTTTGTCAGTGGAGCGATTATATCCTCAGTCTTTATTTTATTGGGCTATAGCAATTTAACGATCCAGATATTTGCTCATAGTTGTGAAGCGCTAGCTTACTTTTCGGCTGCTTACGGTTTATTTCGTTATATGTTTGCTGATCGATACTTAACAAGAGATGAATTATTTGCAGCTGCTGCAGTTTTTACTTTGCTTGCTTGGGGCTTTGCATTCCTCTACAACATTTGTCAGTTATTGATTCCTGCGAGCTTCCAAAATCCAAACAATGCTCATCATTTGCAGACTTGGTTAGATCTATTGTTCCTGAGCTTTAGCTTACAGTCAGCAACAGGCTTATCTGATTTAATGCCGCTTAGTCCACCAGCACGCGTTTTAGCCATGCTACAAATGTTTTGTGGTGTGATGTATCTCGCTTTGATTGTCACACGTTTAATTGCTCTACAGTACATTGCCCATCCAACAAAGAAGGATTCTGACAAATAAAGGAGAAGGTGTTTTAATTTTTTACACCTTTGTAACTGCAATATTATTTAAGTTTATTTAAAGTATTATCGGCTTTCTCTATTGAAAGATTTAACTTTGTTCATTCTGTGAATGTCTTTATTGGCTTTATGCCTGTCACTTTTCATTAAAATAACATGGAGGAGTTATGCCTTCCAAACAACCAGGTTGGTTCGCAAACGTTAATCCTAACGTATTTTTTGGTACGGTCATTATCATTGCTTTGTTCTTGGCAGTTGTTGTGATCGCCCCGAGTTCTTTTGAACTTCTAACGCAGCAATTAAAACAATGGATCACCGATTCATTTAGCTGGTTTTATGTTTTATCTGTAGCCTTTTTTCTCATTTTATTGATTTATATCGCCTGTTCATCAATAGGTCGAATTAAATTAGGACCTGACCATAGTCAGCCTGAATATAATAATGGGTCTTGGTTTGCCATGCTGTTTACAGCAGGGATGGGTATCGGTCTCATGTTCTTCGGAGTTGCCGAACCTGTCATGCATTATGTTAATCCACCGAGTGGAGATGCTCAGACTATTGAGGCAGCACAGCAAGCATTAAGGGTGACCTTCTTCCACTGGGGCTTGCATGCGTGGGCTATTTACGCAGTGGTCGGATTGGCATTGGCTTATTTTGCTTATCGACATAATTTACCGTTAAAGACCCGTTCAGCCCTTTATCCTCTCATTGGTAAGAAGATTTATGGGCCTTGGGGCGACAGCATCGATATATTCGCGACCATTGGTACGGTATTTGGTGTAGCAACTTCTCTCGGGTTTGGCGTTACCCAGATTAACTCGGGTTTACATTATTTGTTCGGTGTCGAGCAAAGCACCCATATTCAAGTATTACTGATTATTTTTGTGAGCATTTTAGCTTCCTTGTCTGTGTTCTTAGGTCTTGATAAAGGGGTTAAACGTTTATCAGAGCTAAACTTAGTCTTAGCCTTAATATTATTAGTCTTTGTTTTTATCGCTGGTCCTAGTATTTATTTACTCCAGACTACTATTCAAAACACTGGGCAATATATCTCTAACCTTTTTACCATGACATTCAATTTATACGCTTATCAGCCGAATGGATGGATTGGTGGTTGGACAATTTTATATTGGGCTTGGTGGATTTCTTGGTCGCCATTTGTGGGTATGTTTATCGCAAGGGTTTCACGTGGTCGTACCATTCGAGAATTTATTGTAGGGGTTCTCCTCATCCCGACAGGCTTTACCATTATCTGGATGGGCTTTTTAGGAAACGCTGCATTATTTAGCATTATTCATGAACATCAAAACACTCTTATTCAGGCTGTTCAGCAAGACTCATCAGTAGCTCTATTTGAGTTTTTAGGACACTTACCGTGGTCAGGTGTCATGAATATTTTGGCTACCGTTTTAGTTGTTTTATTCTTTGTGACCTCTGCTGACTCGGGAGCATTGGTAACAGACTACTTAACTGCAAAAACTGAAAATTCACCAACTTGGCAGCGTTTGTTCTGGACAGTACTGATGGCTGTACTCGCCATTATTTTATTGTTAGTCGGTGGTTTGGCTGCGCTTCAATCTTCAATCATTATGAGCGCATTGCCATTTACTGTGGTTATGCTGTTCATGAGTTGGGGATTAATAAAAGCATTGCATCTTGATGTCACGAAAATGCAAGCAATTCAGGAAGCTCGAATTACCCCACGTGCCATTCATAATCCAAGAAGCTGGCAACAGCGGCTAGGTTTAATCATGCACTATCCTCATAGTGAAGAAGAGGTTAGAGAATATATCGAAAAACAAGTGGCTCGTGCGTTTGAAAATATCAAACATGAATTTAGACGCCGTCATTTAGAAGTTTCAATTACTCAACTTGAGGATGGGATGCAACTTCGAGTCGATCATCACAATGAAATTAATTTTATTTATAAAGTTGTTTCACGTGAAACAGTGCCACCAAGTTTTTTAATTGGACGTACTGAAGCCGAAGATGGGCAATATTTCCAAGCCGAAGTATTTTTAAGAGAGGGTGGGCAGAACTATGATGTAATGGATTGGACTCAAGAAGATTTGATCCAGGACATTATTGATCAATATGAACGTCATCTGTATTTCTTAAATATTGTACGAAGCTAATATTTAGCTGTAAAAAAAGGACTCATTTGAGTCCTTTTTTAATTCGATTTCTAAATTAAATTAGAAACGGAATTTAGTATTTAAGCCGATAGTTTGTGTATCGTAGCTAGTAGAAGCATTTTTAACGTCAGCTTTCATGTACGATGCACCAACTGCTAAAGCTGGAGTAATGAAGTAGTTTACGTTACCACCCCAAGCTTGACGGAATTCACCAAGGTCATTACCTTTGATGTCAGCTACACCATCGTTACCCACGAAAGATGCACCAACACTTAACTTAGGAGTTAAGTAAAGGTCAGTTTTCAAACCGTATTGGTTTTCTTGACCGAAAGCACCAGCAGCTTCAAAACCAATTGCCATGTTAGTTCCATCAATTGGACCTACATATTTAGCACGTGCTGTAACAGCATCTTGGTCGTTTTGAATCGCAGCAGTTTGGTTCACAGCAGAGTAGATACCGTTGCTGATGATACCGAAGTTATCTAAAGCGAATTGGTTAGCAACGCTTGTATAACCAACAGTCATCAAGAAGTTAGGTAACAACATAGCACCAACTTCTAATGCATAACGGTCGCCGTTGTCATCTTTAGAGAAGTTGTTTTTACCATCAACATCAGTGTGGTTGTAAGTTGCGCTAGCATATACAGGAAGGTAAGGAGTAGGAACGTAAGCCTCACCTTTAACACCGTATGTACCTACGTGGTAGTTTACGTTGTTTTGGTCATATTGTTGGTAGCTGTAACCTAAAGATACGTTAGAAGCTTGGTTCAAGAAAGCTGCTTCAGCTAAAGGACCTTTAGTGGTATCAACATTTTTTAAATAGTATGTACCAGCAACGTCACCAGTGAAGTTTTTATCATTTGCAGTTGTGTCAACATATTCAGATTGACCTTGAACTTCAAATTGATAAGCATGAGCACCGGTCATGGCTAATAATACAGCAGTGGCTAAACCAAGTTTTTTCATAATCATTTCCAGCATTAACAAGAGATAAAGCTGGGGTCATTGTATTGTAACAATTTATGAAGTCAATAATAGATAAAAGGTAATGTTAATGAAATTTGATACTTATGTTAAAAATGATTAAAAAACAATCAATCGAAGTATATGATGTCAACCTGATAAAAAAATGAACATTAACAAATAGCTAAACCTTAAGTTTCATAAGGATTTGGCATTAAATAGTTTCAAAATAATTACATTTATAATTGGAAAAAATGATCACGTTGATCGGATTTAACGTTAATTGATTTGTTGATCTGTTCGATAAATAATCATTTAAATATTATTCTTGTTCTAATTTTTATATGTTTTGAGTAATAGTTATCACTATTTTGATAAGTTTATCTAAATAATTTATCTATTTTAGATTATTATATAAGTTAATAAATCAAAAAAAATAGGGTTTTAAGTTGAAAAAACGATTAATAAATTGATTTTGATCAATTAAATCTACTTTACGAAATTAGAGATAAGTCACATAATTCAATTACAAAGTTTACTGCCTAACATATTTTTGGTTAGAAGTACTTTTCTAGATACGATGTGTTATCACATCAGACTTTATGAGCTCAACTTTCCCCAAGGTTGAGCTTTTTTTTATCTATAAGAAAACATTAACATTTATTAAAAAAAATTACATGAAAATTCATCTTTTGCTTTGTATAAAAAGAACCCATTTTAAAGCTGGATTTTGTGTGAGGGGAGAAATGTTTAAGAGGCAAGTAAATACTTTATTATCATAAGTAAAAAAACTTTGATTTTTAAAGTAAGGTTTTTTATAAAATCATTCAATTTTTCGATTCATTTTATTATTTAAGCTTACTAAAATGTAGGAATCGTATAATTATTAAAAGAGAAATGAAGGGTCTAATGATGAAATTTTAGTTATTAAAATGCTAGGATGGATTTAAGCCTAATTTATATCGTATTAAAAATGGCAGGGCATTTACGGAGTACCAGCTAGAAATGTCAGGATTACGTTCAGAGCATATTAGTAATCGACTGTTCTTTTTTATGCTGGTTATTATTTTATCTTTATTATTCATGGCAGTACCTCTTATTGTGGGAAGCTATCAGGATTATATAAAAACTAGACAAGCTCTAGCTGAAATAAAAAGTTTAAGAGCAGTTGCCGATATTGCCTATAAAGTTTCTAAAGAACGTGCTCCTGCCAATAAAATGATGTCGAGTGGTCCTCATGATTTGGTAAAAAATCAGCAAGAATTAAAAAAATTTCGTTTAATTGTTGATGAGCAAATTGATACAAGCATTCTTATCTTAAAACAAGCTGGTTATGTTTCCTTAGCCAATGAGCTACAAACTAATTTTAAAGAAAATCTTAGACAAGCCCGACGTGTCGTTGATTATTACGGTGAAACTCCATATACAGCAAGAACTTCTGTTCAACTGGATAATGCCATTTTAGGGATGTTTGGCGCATGGGATAATTGTAGGGAAATACTGCAAAAACTAATGTTGCAGTTAAAAAGTAAAGATAGCCGTATTTCTAATTACTTTACACTCATTATCGTTCTGACTGATATGCGTGATCAGGCTGGGCGTATGGCATCTAATATTATTGCCCCTCTAAGTTTTAATGAAGAAATTCCAAGTAATAATCGTGCTCGTTCGCTACAAACTCAGCATCAAGCTAGATATTTGTGGATTTTGGTCGATACCTTGCAGCCTGAACAGGCAAAAACTCCAGAATATCGTCGGTTATATTCCCGAGTGAAATCCGAATTTATAGATCAGGGTATACCGATTGTAGAAAAGCTATTAGAAGAAAGCCAAAAGGGGAAGCCATATTATTTAAATGGTACCCAATTAACGGAAGCAATCGTTGATAAATTTACTACTGTGGTTGATTTGCAAAGTTATATTCTTGATGAAAGTGTAGTCATTGCCGCTCAAGAAAATGCGATTGCTCGAAATGGTTTCTTTTTAACTTTATTTATTTCTTTAATTTCATTAGCTACTGCATTACTTACCTTGATATATGCGCAAAGACGAGTATTTTCGCCTTTAATTAAAGCGAGAACTTTAATTTTAGATTTATCGCATAGTTCTGATCATTGTAAAGATGAGATGGATGTCGACACCAAAGGTGAATTTTTTTCTCTATTTGAAGCAATTGACCGATTACAACGTATGTTGCAACAACGCGACGCTTTTGAATTTCAGTTAAAGAATATTGCCAATACTGATCCACTCACTGGAGTCTCCAATCGTTTAGCTTTATCTGAATATTTAAAAATTGTTGAAAGTTATCCTCAAAAATTTACGCAAACCTGTTTAATGATTATTGATATTGATCGTTTTAAACAGGTGAACGACCAATATGGGCATATTGTAGGTGATCGCGTCATTGTCAGTATTGCCGAGCAATTAAAGCAAAATATTCGAAGTTCGGATTTAATTGTTCGTTATGGGGGTGATGAATTTTTAATATTGTTAGAGCAAGTACAATTTATAGATGCTCGTCTTTTAGCAGAGAAAATTCGGATTGCGATTTCTTTAGAAGAAATTTGTTTATCTGGTTCAGAAGAAAAATTGCATGTATCTGTCAGTATTGGTTTTGCCATAGGCGCGGCGAATTGGATAGATCTTTTAGAGAAAGCTGACCGTTCACTTTTAAGAGCAAAGGCCCGAGGACGGAATGCAGTTGAGGGGTAACTTCTAAAACTTTACTCAGTTAGCTTTTGAAAAATAAAATTATCTGTGGTTTTATTCAGTACATGTTAGCTTGAAAAATATCGAATTATGAATACATTACAAAAAGAACAACGCCTAAAAGAATTATTGGAAAATAATATAAGAAATGAAAAAAATGGTACGGCCATTGCGATTACTGGGTCTTGGGGTATTGGTAAAACTTTCTTTTGGAGAAGTTTTTTAGATAAACAATTATCTGATGAGCGAGTTTATAAAAACGATAATGTATTCAATCGGAAATATGCTTATGTATCACTCTTTGGATTGGAGTCCTTAAGTGATCTTAGAACTCAGATTTATAGCAGTATAGAAAGCTATCACTCATCAATAGAAATTCCTAAATGGATTAAAAGCTTACCTTCAATTTTTAAAGATACTCGTATTACACAATTGGGAATTAATGCACCAGTTAAATTGATTGATAGCTTAATGTTTGCACAAGTGAAAGATGCCATTATTTGCTTTGATGACTTTGAGCGTATGTCTAATAAATTGGATGTTAAAGATGTTATGGGTTTGGCAAACTACCTAAAATTAGAAAAAAATTGTCAGATTATTTTGATATTAGATGAAGATAAAACAGAGACGGAAAATAAGAGAAAATATGGTGATTATAAAGAAAAGTTAATTGATGAAACGATAATTTTAAACTCTGTTGAACCTTTGATTCGGGCAAATACTAAAGGTATCGATGAGCAATTAGTAAATTTGATGATAGATTTCGCTGAAAAATTAGATATTCATAATTTTCGCTTTTTCCAGAAAGTGATTAAATTATTCCGATACTTTCTTATTGAGTTAACAAAAGAAATTGCCTATTCAACGAAAGAAATTATTCTAATTCGAATTCTGCAAGGCTACTTAATTCAGGATTATTCCGGCCTTGATTATCTTTGGGATGATTGTAAATATTTCTCAGAAAAGCAACAAGAAAATTGGAGTGATAAGAAAAGACAAACTTATGAAAGCTTACAAAAAGTTTCTGACTCATTTAATCATAATGATAATTGGTCAATTGAATTTCAAAAATGGTTTGATCAAAAGGGTGAGATAGATTTTTTTGAATTAAGGGAGCTGGCTAATTCGGAACTTATATCAGAGAAAAATCAAGATATTAAAAATAAAATGTGGGATATTTTTGCTAAACGTCATGATTTGAAATTAGAAGAAGCTGATTTGGAATATATTGTTTCTCTTGCTGATGAGTGTGTAAAACTTGAAAGCTTTCATAATACCGCCTCAATGTATGAAATTATAAAGAAATATCTAGCTGATAAATCGAAAGCTGAAATGTTCAAAGCAAGGACGCTAAGTCACATTGATTCAAATTTAAGAAACTCTATTACTCGTGCAAATAAAGAACGGGAACTATGGGGAAATGAAAACAATATCTTTTATACATATATTGACGATTTAGCTAAAAATTATATTGAAGAAAAAACTTTAGGGGAGATTGTCTCTTACTTTTTAAAGTGGGGTAATTTTAAAAGTGAAAATGATAAGGATCTTTTACGAAAATTTTCATTTAATGAATGGTTTAAATATTTGACTGAAGAAATTTATGAGGAACCTTTTTTCATTGAAGGAAATGATAGCCTGATACAGTATTTAAAAAGATTATATTTAATAACAAGAGAAGATGATTCTATAGATTCAATAATTGTAAGGGTTCTACAGAAAATTGGTCAGGAATCAGAATTTAACAAAAGATATATGCAGGATATTATTGAAAATCATTTAATGACAAAGACTTAAATAATTTATTATCCATTTTCTTCTAACCTCACACATTAAAGAACGAAGTTAGAAGAAAAGGAGTCAGAAAATCACTTCAACATCGGTTTTAAGAAACGACCTGTGTGGGAAATCTCAACCTCAGCCACTTGTTCAGGTGTGCCTTCAGCAATGATCATACCGCCACCTGAACCACCTTCAGGGCCTAAGTCGACAACCCAGTCGGCTGTTTTAATCACATCAAGGTTATGTTCAATCACCACAATGGTATTACCCTTGTTACGTAGCTCATGCAAAATGTCGAGTAATTTGGCAATATCATGGAAATGTAGACCTGTTGTTGGTTCATCCAAGATATATAAAGTTTTACCCGTATCTCGTTTTGCTAACTCACGTGCGAGTTTTACACGTTGTGCCTCACCACCAGAGAGAGTGGTAGCAGCTTGACCTAAACGAATATAGCCTAAGCCCACCTGAGTTAAGGTTTCTAAGCGGCGGTGGATGACTGGAATGGCACTAAAGAATTCAGCAGCATCTTCGACAGTCATTTCTAAAACATCAGAAATGTTTTTGCCTTTATAGCCGACTTCAAGCGTTTCACGGTTATAACGTTTGCCATGACACGCATCGCATGGCACATACATGTCTGGTAAGAAGTGCATTGCGACTTTAATCATGCCGTCGCCTTCACAGGCTTCACAGCGTCCGCCTTTCACGTTAAACGAGAAACGACCAGCACTATAACCACGTGCTTTTGCCTCTGGGGTTTGAGCAAATAACTCACGGATTGGCGTAAATAACCCTGTATAAGTCGCTGGGTTAGAACGTGGGGTACGTCCAATCGGGCTTTGGTCAATATCAACAACTTTATCTAGATGTTGAAGCCCATCAATTGAGTCAAACTTCTCGGCTGTTAAAGTTGTTGCACCATTGAGCTGTGTCGCTGCTAATGGAAGTAATGTGCGGTTAATCAACGTCGATTTACCCGAACCTGAAACCCCGGTTACGCAGGTCATAATGCCGAGCGGAATCGTTAAATCGACATTTTTTAAGTTATGACCTGCTGCACCTGAAAGCTTGATGACTTCATCTGGACGTGGTGATTCAGTACGTTTTTTTGGCACTTCAATTTTGAGTTTGCCAGAAAGATACTGTCCTGTAAGAGAGTCGGCATGTTTAGCCAACTCATCATAAGTACCTTCAGCAATAATCACACCGCCGTGTACACCAGCACCTGGACCGATATCAATAATATGGTCAGCAGCACGGATTGCATCTTCATCGTGTTCAACAACTAATACTGTGTTGCCTAAATCACGTAAGCGAATCAGGGTTTGTAATAAACGGTCATTATCGCGTTGATGTAGACCAATTGATGGTTCATCGAGCACATACATGACGCCCATTAAACCTGCACCAATTTGTGAGGCTAAACGGATACGCTGCGCTTCACCGCCTGATAACGTTTCGGCAGAGCGAGCTAGACTTAAATAGTTAAGTCCCACGCTCACTAAGAAGTGTAAACGTTCACGAATCTCTTTAAAGATTTTATCTGCGATTTCACCTTTAGCACCTTCAAGGTTTAAGCCTTGATAGTAGCTTTCAGCGTCACCAATCGACATGCGGGTAATGTCAGCAATGGTTTTGTCTTTCACACGAACATGACGTGAAATTTCATTGAGACGTGAACCATCACATGCATCACACGCTGCATTAGAGAGATATTGAGCTAAATCATCCCGTACATAGTTACTTTCAGTTTCACGGTAACGACGTTCAAGGTGCGGCAAAATTCCTTCAAATGGTTGCACGCGAGTATGTTTACGGCCACGTTCGTCGATATAGCTTAAATCGACTTTTTCTTTACCTGTACCTTGTAAGAATTTCTTTTGTGTATCTTTATCTAACTGATTCCAAGGTGTATCAAGTTGAAAACCAAAATGATCGGCAACTTTTTGCAGCATCGAATAATAATATGGACGCTGACGATCCCAACCACGGATAGCACCTTCACTAATCGCAAGGTCAGGATTTGGAATGAGCTTTTCAGAACTAAAATGACTGCGTGTACCTAAACCATCACAAACAGGGCAGGCACCAAACGGGTTGTTAAATGAAAACAAACGTGGCTCAAGCTCTGCGACTGCGCGATCACATTCAGGACATGAGTGCTTTGCAGAAAAAACACGATCAGGATGTTCGCCATTCATCCACGATAAAACAGCAATATCGCCACCTAAACGTAGTGCGGTTTCAAATGATTCGGCAATACGGTTACCTAAGTCTTCACGCACTTTGAAACGGTCGACTACAACTTCGATGGTATGTTTTTTCTTTTTGTCGAGTTCTGGTGGTGTATCAATATCAATGATTTCACCATCCACACGGGCACGAACAAAACCTTGACCTTGTAGCTGCTCGAACAAGTTACTGTATTCACCTTTACGTTCACGAACCACTGGGGCAAGCAACATAAGTGCTGTGCCTTCTTCAAGCGTTTTTACCGCATCGACCATTTCAGAAACAGTTTGCGCAACCATTGGTAAGTCATGTTCAGGGCAGTAAGGGGTACCAACACGTGCATAAAGCAAACGCAAATAGTCATAAATTTCGGTAATCGTACCAACCGTTGAACGTGGGTTATGGCTGGTAGATTTTTGCTCAATGGCAATCGCTGGCGATAAACCTTCAATCGAGTCGACTTCAGGCTTTTCCATTTGAGATAAAAACTGACGGGCATACGCTGAAAGTGATTCGACGTAACGGCGTTGTCCTTCGGCGTACAGGGTATCGAAGGCAAGAGAAGATTTTCCTGAACCTGATAACCCCGTAATTACCACAAATTTGTCGCGTGGAATATCGAGAGACACATTTTTTAAATTATGGGTACGTGCGCCTCGAATACGGATATGACTTTGGCTCATAAAACATCTCAATTATATATTGATGAAAATTTAGGTGCTGATTGCTCAGTCGCAGAGAGGTGTGACTGGTTATAAACAACAGACCCTATATATGATAACGATTTAAAATTGTTCAAGTGGTACAAAATGATTTAAAGCGACAAATTGTGACGGTTAAACGACAATCGACAAAATTTGTTTAAATAAGCAGGTTGTATTTTTAACATTCCTTACTTCAGATTTCTACTCTAGAAAAAATTAAACCAGCAACATAACTTTACTAGACGACTGGTCTAATAGTTGTTTATGATGTTGGCATGAAACGTTTAAATAAAAGTGAAACCACGCGACAACACATTTTAGATACCAGTTTTGAGCTGGTACTGCATAAAGGTTTTGTGGGTGTTGGTTTGCAAGAGATCTTAAAAGCTTGTGACGTACCCAAAGGTTCGTTCTATCACTACTTTGCTTCGAAAGAGGCGTTCGGCTGTGCGTTGCTCGAGCAATACATGGCTGACTATAAAGTTCGTATGGAACAGCTTTGGCAGCACAGTGAGCGAAGTGCCCATGCTCGTTTAATGGCCCTATGGCAGGCATGGATTGATGATCCGGTACACGGTAGTTGGGCTGAAAACTGTCTGATTGTGAAGTTAGCGGCAGAGGTTTCTGACTTATCAGAAGACATGCGCCAAATTCTCAATGACGGTGTGCACAAACTAACGCAACGTTTGGCTCTACTACTCAAAGAAGGGCAACAAGAAGGATCAATTCCAAAACACGTTGAGCCTTTAAAAACTGCGCAAGTCATGTATCAGTTATGGTTAGGTGCTGCTTTACTCACAAAATTATCGCAAGACAAAGCACATCTACATCTAGCTTTAGAAACGACCCAACAACTCATAAAACCGATAGAGGAATAAAGCATGCGAAGTATTATCCATCGTAATTTTGGCGAACCTGTAGACGTTTTAGAGCAGGCGGATATGCCAAAGCCAGAACCGAAAGCAGGCGAAGTGCGTATTAAAACTATCATGTCTCCTATCCATAATCATGATGTATGGACAGTACGCGGAAGTTATGGCTATAAACCAACCTTACCTGCGATTGGTGGCAGTGAGGCAGTTGGTATTGTAGATGCGTTAGGTGAAGGTGTTGAACATGTGCAGTTAGGGCAACGTATTGCAGTTGCAGCTGTGCATGGCAGTTGGGCTGAATACTTTATTGCGCCTGCTCAAGGGATTATTCCACTCAATAATGAAATTGATGATGAAACTGCAGCACAGCTGATTGGTATGCCAATTAGTGCTCTCATGCTACTCGACTTTGTAAATGTTCAACCGGGTCAATGGTTAATCCAAAACACAGCGAATGGTGCAGTAGGTAAAACAGTTGCCATGATTGCTCAGGCACGTGGTTTACCTGTCATTAATCTGGTCCGTCGTACTGATGCGATTGCAGAGATGCAAGCACTAGGTATTCAGCATGTTGTTGCGACTGATCAGCCTAACTGGAAAGAACAAGTTAAACAGATTCACGGCGACCAACCTCTTATTGCTGGTGTGGACTCGATTGGTGGCAGCGCAAGTGGCGAAATGCTGAATTTACTCAGTGAAAATAGCCTACTCGTTTCTTTTGGCAGTATGACTGGCGAAACCATGCAGATTTCATCGGGCGATTTGATTTTCAAACAAGCGACAGTAAAAGGTTTCTGGGCGAGTGTGGTCAATAAAGAAATGCCAGCAGCTCGTAAAAAGGAACTGATCGTTGAGCTGCTAACACTAGCGACTCAGAAAAAATTAATTCTGCCTGTAGAAGGTGTATTTAGTTTTGATGAGATTAAAACAGCTGCTCAAAGAGCAACACAAGGAGCTCGTCAAGGCAAAGTATTGCTAAAGCCGTAAAACACTAAAAGATCAGTCGAGAGACTGATCTTTTTTCATATTTTTAAAATAAAAAGGAAAATCGTATGATCGGACAAATTTTAATTGCGCTTATCGCAATATTACATGTCTATATTTTAGTGTTAGAGATGTTTTTGTGGGACAAACCCTATGGCATGAAAGCCTTTGGAAATAATGTCGAAAAAGCAAAACTCACCAAAGTGATGGCACAAAACCAAGGTCTTTATAATGGCTTTTTAGCGGCAGGTTTATTTTGGTCTTTATTGGCCGATGCGCCATTTGCGACATCTATTGCCAATTTCTTTTTAGGCTGTGTACTGATTGCAGGTATTTATGGTGGTTTAACTGCCAGCAAAAAGATTATTTATATTCAGGCAGTTCCCGCATTGATTGCTTTAGTCGCTGTTAATTTTCTTTAAAAAGCGCAAAATACAGCGTTTTGAGTTGGAATGGCCAGATAGGATCAGCGCATGTGGGCGTTATTTTTAAAGTGTATGTTGGGGGCTGGGGTTGTCCTCATTATTTCGATTTTATCGAAAAGTAAGGCATTTTATATTGCAGGCTTAGTCCCGCTTTTTCCTACATTCGCTTTGATTGCTCATGTGATTGTTTATCAGCAAAAAGGGGCTGAGGCGTTACAAAAAACGGCTCTGTTTGGTCTATGGTCACTTATTCCCTATGCTATTTATTTAGTTGCCGTTTATGTGCTGGCAACACGCATGTCGATGTGGTCGTGTCTAGGAGTAGCAACGTTATGTTGGGTTGTGGCTGCGGCAGGTTTGATTTACGGCTGGCAGTTATTTCAGCATTAAAAGATTAAGGAAAACTCCTTAATCTTTTAAATCGAACCATTTTTATGGTTACTCAACAACACGAGTTCTGAGCATGCCTTCAACTAAATTGATCATTTTTTTGCGGGAAAGAATTCGAGGCAATTGAGACGTCAAATAGTTGCTACATCCCACCACAACCGTTGATTTATTCTTATCTAATGCTTTAACTGTTGCAGACACAACGTCTTCAACCGTAGAGCTTTTCATACCACTGGTATCGGCATTTGCGACCTGAGTAAAATTGGTTTGGGTATTGCCCGGACAAACCGCCAGAAATTTAACTCCTGAAGAGCCGTATTCTCCTGCAAGAGCCTCAGTAAATTGCAATACATAAGATTTAGTTGCCCCATACACAGCAATATAAGGCAGAGGTTGAAACGCACCTGTAGATGAAATATTAATCATGATGCCTTTTTTGTTCGCAAGCATGTGGGGCAAAAATAAATAACATAAAGACGTTACACTGCTGATATTTAGCGTAATCATTTCTTGATAAATAGATACAGATTGATCTAGAAATTTAGTCCATTTACCAAATCCTGCGTTATTAATTAAAATCTCTACCGATAATTTTCTGGCTTGCACTTCATCAAATAAGCTTTGAGCTGAATTGGGTTGAGCTAAATCTAAAACGATCACCTCAACATTCACGTTATATTTTTTGCTAAGTTCATCGGCTAAATCAGTCAGTTTCTGCTCAGAGCGTGCCGTTAAAATCAGGTGAATTCCTAAAGATGCAAGTTCTTGAGCATAGGCTTTGCCTATTCCTGAAGATGCGCCTGTGATTAATGCTGTTGAATTTTTAAATGTAGAAAGGTGAGTGCTCATTTTATTGGTCCGTAATAAAAGAAGCTATTACCATAAACCTTGTCCCTAAGGGCAGAGTCAAGCACTCATTTTGAAAGCTATTTTTAGATTTTAATAAACTGTTTTAAGCAGAAATCTTATTGGTAATATAAGTTTGAATAATCTCATCTTCTAGTTGTTTTAAATCTTTTTGCAAACGGCTTAAAGCTTCTTTTTGCTCAATAATTTGTTGGTTCTTTTTTTGAATAAGCTGCTGTGCAATTTCTACAGGAAAACGATTATTTTTATATTTTAAAGCTGACAGGTCATAAAGCTCGGAAAGGCTAAATCCAACAGCTTGTGCAAGGCGAATCATCTTAACCGATTGAACATCAATCTCTTCATAAATACGATAATTGCCTTTTCTTTTTGCGACTGGCAGTAAGCCTAATTTCTCATAATGCCGAATGGCCTTAGGAGTGGCTCCAGTCAAAGCCGCTAATTCGCCGATATACATATCTGTCTCGCATTTTATTGAAAATCGATCAGGCTATTAAGTGCACTGACCGATTCTTTTGAAGTTTTAAATCTGATCTAAACCTAACCACTGTCTCTGGTGATAGGCACTATCCCAAAATAACCACTCAAGTTTTGCACCCATCGTATAGGCTGCATGCATTTTTTCTAAAGTATCTGCATCACAACGTGCTGCAACTTTATCTACCGTCGCAATCACATTACGAACAGCTGTATGGAACTCTTCACCTGCATAGGTATCAATCCATGCTTGGTAAGGGTTATTCGGAATTGATTTATTTACAATATCTTTACCGACTTCGGCATAAATCCAGAAGCAAGGTAAAAGCGCAGCAAGTACAATGGGGTAGCTCTCAGACCAAGCAGTTGCTGTTAAAAATGAAGTGTAGTGGTGACCTGCCAAAGTTAATGGTGTATTTTGAAATTCTTCTTTAGTTACCCCAAAGTTTTTCATGAAGTCATCATGCAAGCTACGTTCAACCACAATTGCAATTTTAGCTGCATCTGAAAATTGCATAATATCATCAGCCTCAAACGCCTTTGCTGCTGCAACAGCAAGCACACGACCATAGGCCACTAAATATTGAGCATCTTGAATAACATAATGACAAAAAGCTTCTTTATCTAAAGTACCGTTAGCAAGTTCCTGATTAAAAGGCAGGTCGAGAATTTTTTGATATAAATTTAAATTACGTTGCCAGAGTTCTTGAGAAAAAAGCATAAAAACATTCCATTTAAATTAAGACAGCTGAACCAGATTTTAAATCAATTTTAAAATACAAAAATAATAATGATAGATATATCGAAAGAAAATATTTAATACGATTAATGAGTTAATTAAAAATTATAAAATTCTTTATTAAACAGAGAGATAAAGTAAAGGGAATAACGGCACAAAACAACATCGTTTTGTGGTTAATTATCGATATAATAGCGGCGGTTTTAAGAAAGATTAAATTTATTCTTGGTATAGGTCTGATCCATGAAGCATTTCCGATTTTCGATATTTTTTACAGTGGTGTGTTTAGCACTATCCGCGTATTGGGGTTTTACCCACGGACCTGAAGCGGGCGTGTCTACCATGCTTAAAGCTTTAACCATTACAGCCATTTTAGCTGTAATGGAAGTCTCTTTATCTTTTGACAACGCTGTCGTAAATGCATCGGTTCTACGTAATTGGGACCCGTTCTGGAAAATGATCTTTTTAACGGTAGGTATTTTAATCGCCGTTTTTGGTATGCGTTTAGTTTTCCCTGTTGTAATTGTTGCAGTGACTGCAGATATGGGTGTTATTGAAGTAGCTAAATTGGCACTCAATGATCCGAAAACTTATTCTGAACGTTTAATGGCACACCACGCTGAAATTTCGGCTTTTGGTGGAACATTCTTATTATTGGTGTTCTTAAACTTCTTCTTCGATGATGAAAAAGAAACCCATTGGTTTAGATGGCTTGAAACTAAACTTTCTAGTTTAGCAAGCGTACCAGCAATGTCTGTGTTTATTGCTTTGATTGCTCTCATTGTGATGGCAGGTTATGTAGATGACCACCAACGTTTAGCAGTCACCATGGCTGGTATTTGGGGCATTGTGGTTTATATTGGCGTTGAAGTATTAAGTCATTTGTTAGGTGGTGAGCCTGAAATTGATGAAAATGGTAATGCTGTATTACAAGATGGATCAGGGGCTGCTTCAGGTGTTGTAAAAGCCGGTTTAGGGGGTTTCTTATATCTTGAAGTATTAGATGCATCATTCAGTTTTGACGGTGTGATCGGTGCTTTTGCAATTACTAGCGACGTTGTTGTGATTATGCTGGGTCTTGCAATCGGTGCTATTTTTGTCCGTTCAATGACAGTTTACCTTGTAGAAAAAGGCACGCTAGACGCTTATGTGTTCTTAGAACATGGTGCGCATTATGCGATTGGTGCTTTAGCATTCATTATGATTGCAAGTGGTACAGGCGTACATGTACCTGAAGTTGTTACTGGTTTAATTGGTGTAGCGTTTATTGTTTGGGCTGTTATTGCTTCAATTCAATATTCAAAGCGCGAGCAACAGTCGCCTTAAGCTAATTTTCAGTAAAGTTCGATAGAATAAAGAGGCTAAATGCCTCTTTATTTTTTTAAGCCCAAATCGTTATTTTAAATAAGGTGTTCCGTATTTTTAGAAACGAATCGGCTTATAATTTACCTAGTTTGATAACGTGTATTGATATGATGAATGCTTTGGAACGTCGCTCAACTTTTGCCTTAAGTAGTATTTTTGCACTACGCATGTTGGGCTTGTTCATGATTATTCCTGTCTTTTCTGTAGTTGGGCAGTCATATCAATATGCGACTCCAGCACTCATTGGTTTGGCTGTAGGTGTCTACGGCTTAAGTCAGGCAATTTTGCAAATTCCATTTAGCTTACTGGCAGACCGTTTTAGCCGTAAACCGCTTGTAGTATTTGGTCTATTACTGTTTGCGATTGGTGGTGCAATTGCTGGTTTATCTGACACCATTTATGGCGTAATTATTGGCCGTGCTATCGCTGGTGCTGGTGCAGTTTCAGCAGTCGTGATGGCGCTTTTAGCCGATGTGACGCGTGAAGAGCAGCGTACTAAAGCCATGGCTGCCATGGGCATGAGTATTGGTCTGTCTTTTGTAGTGGCGTTTAGCCTTGGGCCTTGGCTCACAAGCCTTGTCGGTATTTCTGGCTTATTCTTTGTGACAACCATTATGGGCTTAATTGCGATTGCGATGTTATTGCTTGTGCCTAAAGTCACTCGCCATCATCGTAATTATCAGCAAGGCTACATGGCACAGCTTAAGCAAGTCATTCAAATGGGTGATTTAAACCGTTTACACGTTTCGGTTTTTGCATTGCATTTATTGCTGACAGCCATGTTTATTTATGTGCCTTCACAGCTCATCGAGTTTGCGCATATTCCTTTGGCGAGCCATGGTTTGGTGTATTTGCCGCTGTTAGTCATTAGCCTGTTCTTTGCATTTCCAAGCATCATCATTGCTGAAAAATATCGCAAAATGCGCGGGATTTTCTTAACAGCAATTACAGGGATTATTGCAGGTTTGCTGCTGCTCATATTTGGTTATCAATCAAAATATGTATTACTCGCTGGCTTAGGAATTTTCTTTATTGCATTTAATGTGATGGAGGCTTTATTGCCTTCTTGGCTGTCAAAATCTGCTCCAATCCAGTCAAAAGCAACGGCTATGGGCGTAAATGCCAGTAGTCAGTTTTTAGGCGCTTTTTTTGGTGGCACACTAGGTGGTCAATTATTGATGTTACATAATACTGCGATTGGATGGAGTGTCTTAGCAGGGATTGCTATAATATGGTTGCTAATTAGTTTTGGTTTAGCTCAGCCGCGGTATTTGTCATCGATTGTGTTGCCATTGCCGCAAGTGCAACAGGTGAATGAGTGGACCACACAGCTATTGGCAATTCGTGGTATCGAAGAAGTTGTGGTGATGCCTGACCAGCAAGTTGCTTATATTAAAGTCGATAAACAGTCTCTAGATGATGCTGCGCGACGTGATTTAACGCAGTTGTTCGGTAAAGAGGTAGCCATTTAAGCATAACTCTTATAAAGTAAAACATAGAAATGTATAGGATGAAGACAGCTAATGCGTGGTGTAAATAAGGTTATTTTGGTTGGTACTTTGGGTCGTGATCCTGAAACAAAAACTTTTCCAAATGGGGGCTCGTTGACCCAATTTTCAATCGCGACAAGTGAAGCTTGGACTGATAAAAATACCGGTGAACGTAAAGAACAAACAGAATGGCACCGTATTGTTTTGCATAACCGTTTAGGGGAAATTGCTCAGCAGTTCTTGCGTAAAGGTTCTAAGGTTTATATTGAAGGTTCACTACGTACGCGTCAGTGGACAGACCAAAATGGCCAAGAGCGTTACACTACAGAAATTCGTGGCGACCAGATGCAAATGTTAGATGCTCGTCAACAAGGTGAACAAGGTTTCGCTGGCGGTAATGATTTTAATCAACCACGTTTTAACGCACCTCAACAAGGTGGTAATGGTTATCAAAATAATAACAACCAAGGTAGCGGCTATGGCCAAAACAGCGGTGGTTATGGTAACCAAGGTGGTTTCGGTAATGGTGGAAGCAACCCTCAAGCGGGTGGTTTTGCGCCTAAAGCTCCGCAACAACCAGCTTCTGCACCAGCTGATTTAGACGACGATTTACCGTTCTAATCAAAGTTTCAAAAAAGGCGAGTTTATCTCGCCTTTTTTATTACTCAATTCCAAGCAAACGTATAAGTGCCGTGCCGGCAGCTGCCAAGCAAATCACTAATAACAGCGGTACTTTTTTCCAAACTAAGAACAGTGCTAAGCCAACACCGAAAATACGTGCAAAACCTGCGAAATGTTGACCTTCAAAAAATGTTGTCGTCACTGCAATCGCACAGAGCAAAACAGTCGCACCGTTTGAGAGTAAAACTTGGTATTTTTCAGAAAAAGAGAACTTGGCACCCAAGTGAAACCCAGCAAAGCGAATCCCATACGTTCCAAGTGTTAGCAAGCCTATACCTAAAATAATTAGTAATTGTTGACTCATTTCTTTCTACCAAATATCAAGCCAAAAAGTGAAATCAGAATTGGAAGTCCTGAGGCCAAAAAAGGTGTGGTGATCAGCGCTAAAGTTGATCCGGCAAATGCAGCTTTTCGAGTAGATTTATTCTTTAAAGCATTAAAAGTAAGTGCAATTAAAATCGCTGGGAAAATGGCATCTAAGCCAAATGTTTTAGGGTCTGGAATAGCACTTCCAATGAAATAACCCGCAGTGACACCCAGTGGCCAACTCAGCATAATGCAAATACCACATAACCAGTAAGCAGCCTTTTTTGTTTCGAAATCGGGCTGTGCCATGCCAAACAAAACGCTTTCATCGTTCATGATATGAGCCCCGAAATATCGAGAATATTTGCCACGGATTAGTTCATTGACTGCAATACCAAAAGGTAGATGTCTTAAATTGACGAGTAGTCCTGCAATCGCAGCTGCAATTGGGCTACCACCTACAGCCAAGAAACCAATAAAAATAAATTCAGCAGTTCCTGCGAGCACAAACACGGATAGACAAAGCGGGATCCAGAGCGCTAAGCCATAACTTGCAGCGAGTGAACCTAAAGACATACCAACGACACTCGTCGCTAGACATACAAAGAAAATCGAGCGGGTAGTGTCTTTACTAAGTTTTTTAATTAGAGAGTATGTGGACATAGCATGATATAACGAACGATTTTCCATTATAATGAATAAGTCTGATCGTTTTGTCAAAACGAACGATCGTTTTTTTTATAGAACGGATGTGGTGAATGTCTCAGCCAATCGAAATTATTGCCAAAGGTTTAACGCGTGAACGTCAAAGAGCAGGGCTTTCATTGGCAGAGGTTGCTCGTCGTGCAGGTGTTGCCAAATCTACACTTTCTCAATTAGAGGCAGGGCAAGGAAACCCTAGCATTGAAACCTTATGGGCACTTTGTGTGGCGCTCAATATTCCATTTGCAAGGTTGATGGAAGAACCGAGTAATCAGGTACAAGTCATTCGCTGTGGTGATGGGCCAACAGTGAGTTCTGAGATTGCCAATTACAAAGCGATTTTGTTGGCGACTTGTCCGCCACATGCGCGCCGAGATGTGTATTTACTGATTGTTGAGCCAGGCGAAGACCGTCTTTCAGAACCGCATCCGGTTGGCTCTGTGGAGCATATTATTGTGGTTGAAGGTAAAGCTTTAGTGGGCTTAATTGATGAAGCTGTTGAGCTTGGAGTTGGAGACTATATTTGTTATCCAGCCGATCAAAAGCATATATTTAGAGCCTTAGAAACAGGCACAAAGGCATTATTAATTTCTGAACAAAACTAGTAGCTTTAAATTCATTCAAGTGAAGTCTTTTCTTTTAATGAATTTAAACATCTATTATTCATTTGTTTCAATCAATCTAACTAAGTTTTCTTGGGATAATGTTTTATTGTCGACTTCTTCAACCAGAGTAATTGCTTTTCGAAGTACAGCTAACCCTTCATCGGTCAGTTGGACTTGTTGTTCACGTAAATCTAAAGGATAAGGTGAAATAGTAATTAATTTACTTTTTTTCAGGCGTTGTAAAATAAGTGAAACTTGCATTTTGGGCATACCAGACATATCAACGATGACTTTCTGCCGAACATGTTGACTAGAAATAGAGATATTTTGTTGTAATTGCCAACCAATAAGAGCCAGTATGCTGAAGCTTGGTTGAGTCAAATCTAATGGGGCTAGAACTATATCAATTTGTCTTTGCCATTTAATAAATGTTTGCCAAAACCTGAAACCTATACTTTCCACTGGAGAGGTATGCGTAAATATATCAAGCTTTACCATTTTAATAGGACCTATTAAGTAAATTTATAATTTTTAAAGACTTATAGCAAAAGCGATTATAGCTGATTTTACAATAGTGCATGATTTTTATAATGAATCAAATCACTGCAAATTCTATTGATAATTAGCATTTTTTAATCTTACCGCTTCCTAAGAAGCGGGAGGAAATAAAAAGTCACTTAATTACATCCTGACTGAAAATTTCTATTCTAGATATTTAAAATTCCTTGAATAATTTTGTCCAGATCAGCCTTTAATTTAACAAGCATACCTATAATTTACTGCTTTTAATTAAATTTGCATCGTGTTGAGTTATTTCAAAAAAACCTTTTCGTGCAAGTATTCCCCAGTTTGGATTACTTGTAAGTTCTAATCCTTTAATGTCTTTGATGGGCTTAGGTATAAAATCTAAATCAAAAATTACATCTTTTCTGAAGGGTTTAAAGTCTGGAGTTTGTTCAAACTGATAAATATCATTATTTAAAAAAGAACATCTAAAGGCAATTAACTTTAATTCTTTGCCAGCACGCATTTCAGTTCGTGGACAATATATAAATACCTCATCACCAGCATTAGTCGCGATGAGCGGACTCTTTCGGCCATGGCAGACTTGAAGGATATTTAACTTTGAAGCGATTAACGCATGCTCATAAGAAATCACAGCAATCCAGGATTTCATAGGCTCAACTCTTTTTTGTGATTTCAACGAGGTTATTAACACTTTGAACAATGTTCTGCTTTAAGTTTTCCCAAATTTTATCTTTAAAAAACTCATAATCATGAGGCTGAATACAGAGAGTATGTTCAACCCTATCATCTGGACAGGCTGCACCTTTTTCGATAAGTGAATGTCCAATAGACATAGCACCTATGGGCGTATAACTAGTTGTTGTAAAATGCTGTCCATCAATAAATGAGGTTACATAGGCGGAAATTAAATCTGGTGCTCCGTAGGGAAGAATATTAATATTTTTTCCGAGTTTTATTTTGTTTCCATCGGATTGGGTTTCTAGTAATCCTTTATCCCAGTTGCTCCAGTTGGCAATATCATTCCAGTGCTTCCAGATAAGTGGAAAGGACTCTTTTGGAATCTTAATACTATAGCTAAATGTTAACGTTTTAAGTTTATTGTTCATTAATTTTGCCTTTTATATAAGTTAATAATAGTTTTATTAAAGAATAATCAGTTGTTATTGAATGACAGATTTAGCTCGGAATGAGTTGATATCACCAGTCACATTTAAATAAAACTTTAATAGTAAAATAATATACTATTATTTTACTAATTGCAATTTTAAAATTTTGATGTTTTATTCTTATTCGATTACCTATAAGTTATTTTTTATAAATTTAAGGTACTTTTATAACTTCTAACCAAACACATCGATATTTCATATTTGGAAATCTGATTCAATTTTTATGTAAATTATTTATAGAAATATTAAATTCATGAAAAGAATCTAGACCAATTTTGCGTATAAATTTTGCAATTGGCTCTCTCTTTTATTACAAAAATGGCTCTCGTTTCTTGAGTGCCGAAACGACAAATTAAAGCTATTGGAAGTATGCATACGGAAGCGCCGGATAAGCTCAGTGAATTTACTGTTTTAGGAATTGGGCAGAACGGCTAAATTTTTAGGGGATATTTTTTGGCTTCGGAGGATTTCCGAGACTAGCCGATATCCTCCATATATTAAGGAAAATGATATGGCAGCTCATCAAAATGGTTCTGAAGCCAATCACTCCCAAAGTTTAAAACATGGACTCAAATCACGCCACCTGACCATGATCTCGATTGCAGGGGTTATTGGTGGTTCTCTATTCGTGGGCTCAGGCAGTATTATTTACAATACCGGACCTGTAGTTTTCTTAACTTACGCTTTAGGTGGTCTACTCGTTTGGTTCATCATGCGTATGTTAGGCGAGATGGCCGTTTTAAACCCTGATAGTGGCTCTTTTTCAACTTATGCTGACCGTGCGATTGGCCGTTGGGCAGGTTTCTCAATTGGCTGGTTGTACTGGTGTACTCTGGCCATGCTCATGGGGTGGGAAGCCTATGTGGCAGGAAAAATTCTAAACAATTGGTTCCCGTTTATACCGATCTGGGTCTATATGGTCGTGGTGATTGGCGCACTGGTTGTTGTTAATTTACAAAACGTGAAAAACTATGGTGAATTTGAGTTTTGGTTCGCCCTCATCAAAGTCATTGCGATTGTTATTTTCCTTGTGATTGGTAGTTTAGCCATCATGCACTTGTGGCCTTGGGGTAATCCGGCTGCTTCTGGTATGAGTAATTTAACCTCTCAAGGCTTTATGCCAAATGGCGGCTCATCCGTTATTACAGCCTTGCTTGGGGTCATGTTTGCCTACATTGGTGCTGAAATTGTTACGGTAGCGGCAGCAGAGTCGGCAAATCCATCGAAAGAAATTCGTAAAGCATCGAACTCGGTGGTTTGGCGAATTATTTTATTCTACGTAGGCTCTATGTTTGTTGCAGTATGTTTGATTCCTCACAACAATGAACTTTTGAAAGATTCAACTTGGGGAACCTATAGCGTGACTCTGTCTGCACTTGGTATTCCAGGGGCGCGCCATATCGTAAACTTTGTGGTTCTAACCTCGGTATGTAGCTGCTTTAACTCAGCTCTTTATACGTGTTCACGTATGTTGTTCTCTTTGGCTAAACGTGGTGATGCACCGAAAAGTTTTGGTTCTGTAAACAGTAAAAGCAGTCCATGGGTAGGCGTGATTGTGTCATGCTTCTTCTCTGTGATTGCGGTAGTTTTAACTGCAACCGAGAGTATGAATGTTTATGACTTTTTCATGTTAACAACAGGCGCGGCAACACTGTATGTTTACCTGACTATTGCTTATTCTCAGCTTCGTATGCGTAAAAAGTTAGAAGCTGAAGGCGTGAAAATTGACTTTAAAATGTGGATGTTCCCTTATCTAACTTACGTGGTGATTTTTGCAATTATTGGTGCAATTCTTACCATGTTGATTGAAGGCACCTATTTTAAAGAAGTGATTTACACCACAGCTCTGTTCGGCATTATTGTGTTCTTCGGATTGTTGTCTGAAAAACTGGGTTGGGGTAAAGAGCGTAGAGCGACTCATTTAACTCATAGCCATGAAGAAAAGTTAGTTTAAATTTTTTAAATAAAAAAGAGCCTTACAAACAGGCTCTTTTTTATTTGTCTTATAAGAAAACAGTTAATTCAATGTGGGTACACCTGCTTCACGTAAGCATTGAAGCAAGACACCAAAAGCCATCACCATATCTTTTTCATTTACACAGGCAAAGCCCATGAGCAGTCCACGTTCGGCATGTGCATGCGACTGCATGTAATACTGCGAAAGAGGACGAACTTTGACACCACGTTCAAGTGCAGTCGCCGCAATCGCGACATCATCGCAAGCGTTTGGTAGTTTTAAAACCAGATGCAATCCTGCCGCTTCATCATATTCATGAATAAATTCGGGACCAAGGTAGCGTTGAATTAAGCTCACCAAGTAGTCACGGCGTTTACCATAGAGCAGGCGCATACGGCGAATATGCGCTTCATAATGGCCTTCACGAATAAATTCAGCTAGGGCTTTTTGCTCAAGCAAGTGCCCACCACGATAAAGCTCGGCTGCAACAATACGTAATGGTGAAAATAACGGCTTAGGCACCACTAGATAGCCAATTCTTAAGGATGGATAAATGGTTTTACTAAACGTGCCCATGTACAGCACAGGCGCATCATTTTCTAAACCTTGTAAAGAGGGGTAAGGCTGACCCGAGAAACGGAACTCACTGTCATAATCATCTTCTACAATCCAGCTATTGTGCTGACGTGCAATCTCAATCAGTTTACGTCGGCGGTTGAGGCTTAAATGAGAGCCAAGCGGATATTGGTGTGAAGGCGTGACAAAAATGAGTTTTGGTGGCTTTGCCGGATTTTCCTCAGGAATAATGCCTTCAGCATCGACAGGCATTGGTTGAATATCAAGGCCATTAATTCGTAACGTATTACGCATTCCCCAATAAGCAGGATCTTCAATCCAGATTTTATCCCCCATATCACTGAGCGCACGCGAGACTAAATCAATAGCTTGGTGAATGCCTTCGGTAATAATAATCTGGTCCGCATCGCACTGGACTGAACGTGCAACACGCAAGTAATCTGCCAACGCACTTCGAAGCTCTATACATCCACCTGCATTGCTATAAATCAGGCGGTTAATGTCGGGTTCGCGGCTTAAGCGTGCTTGAATACGACTAAAAATATGATGTGGGAACTCGGTCACATCCGGTGCTCCCGGCACAAAAGCGCCCCATTGGTGTGGCGACGCTGCTGCATAGCCTAATAAGTTGGAACCACGCTGCGATAGTGCATAGGAGCTTTGAGCTTTCGGGCTAGAAACCACTTTTTTCTTGTTTTGTGTATTTAAAAAACTCTCTGGTAATTTTTCGGCAACCCATGTGCCATGGCCTGTACGAGCCTCTAAATAACCTTCCGCTTGTAGCTGTTCATAGGCAGTGAGCACTGTATTTCTCGAAACATGAATTTCGCTGGCTAAGTCGCGTGATGCAGGTAGACGAGTCTTGGGCTGGATGACTCCATCAATGATAGCACCACGCAGGCAACGGAAAAGGCGTTGATGTAGTTTCCCTTCAGTGTCCTGTTGGAGTCGTTGCAGCAAATGATCTCCAAGTAAACTACGCAATTGGCTCTCTCCTACAGTTAAAAAGTGGCTCTCGTCAGTTGGCATCAGACGAGCGAAATTACATGCATAGGCAGTCGTTGTAAAGCACCCTGAAAATTAAGCACAGGATGCAAGAAACCAAAGCTGCAACTGATGATGAAAATATGAGGGAATCAAATGGATAATCAACATTCTGCACTTAACGCACGTAAACAGCAAGCAACTCCACGTGGTGTAGGCGTGATGTGCCAGTGGTATGCGGAAAAAGCTGAAAATGCTACGCTTTGGGACAAGGAAGGCAACCAATTTATCGACTTTGCTGGTGGTATCGCGGTTTTAAATACAGGCCATCGCCACCCTAAAGTGATTGCAGCGGTGACTGAACAACTTACTAAATTTACGCATACTGCCTATCAAGTAACACCATATGAAAGCTATGTCGCTTTAGCTGAGCGTATTAATGAACGCGCGCCAATTGCTGGTCCTGCAAAGTCTGCTTTTTTCACTACAGGTGCAGAAGCAGTTGAAAATGCGGTGAAGATTGCTCGTTCTTACACAGGTCGTCACGGCATTATCACTTTTGGTAACGGTTTCCACGGTCGTTCATTTATGACGATGGCAATGACAGGTAAAACGGCTCCTTACAAACGTGATTTCGGCGTAATGCCAGCGGGTGTTTTCCATGCACGTTACCCAGTGCCTGCTAAAGGTATTTCAGTAGACGCGGCAATTGAAAGCGTTGAAGATATTTTCAGTGAAGATATTGCACCACATGATGTTGCGGCAATTGTGCTTGAGCCAGTACAAGGTGAAGGCGGTTTCAATGTTGTGCCAGCTGAGTTCTTAAAACGTTTACGTTCAATTTGTGACAAGCACGGTATTTTATTGGTTGCTGACGAAGTGCAATCAGGTTTTGCTCGTACTGGTAAATTATTTGCAATGAACTATTACGAGACTAAAGCAGACCTCATCACGATGGCGAAAAGCTTGGGCGGTGGTTTCCCTATTTCAGGTGTTGTTGGCCGTGCAGAAGTGATGGATGCGCCTAACCCAGGTGGATTAGGTGGTACTTACGCAGGTAGCCCGATTGCAGTTGCTGCTGCGCACGCAGTGATTGATGCGATTGAAGAAGAAAACTTATGCGACCGTGCAAATGAATTAGGTGCAGAGTTAGTTGTCGCACTTAAAGATATTCAACAAGCAACAGGCGATGTCGTAACTGATATTCGTGCATTAGGTTCAATGGTTGCGGTAGAGCTTGAAACAGCTGAACAAGCAAAAGTTGTACAAAACTATGCAATGGAAAACGGGTTGTTACTTCTTACTTGTGGTAAATACGGTAATGTAATTCGTTTCTTATATCCATTAACCATTCCTGCTGAACAATTCCGTCAAGGCCTTGATATCTTGAAACAAGGTTTTGCAACTCTAAAAGCAGGTAGTGCAAAAGCAATGGAGCAATCTGCATGATTCAAAATACTTTGCAGTATTTATTAAAACATCCTGATATTTCATTAGAAGCGCCTGCATCAAATGACTATATCGAAGTTAATGATGCTGCTACAGGTGAAACTTTGGCATGGGTAAAAACCTATGACCGTGCAGGAGTTGAAGCCGCAATTAACCGTTCAGCAAAAGCGCAGGCTGCTTGGAAAAAGCAAACTGCCTTGGCTCGTGCTGATGTGCTATTGGCATGGTACAACCTCATGCTTGAGCACAAAGAAAATCTGGCTCAAATCTTAACAGCTGAGCAAGGTAAGCCATTAGCAGAAGCACGTGGTGAAATTGGTTATGCAGCATCTTTTATACGATGGTTTGCCGAGCAAGCTCGCCGTATTGATGGTGAAGTGTTGACGCCAACCTTGCCAAACCAACGTCTGCTCGTGATTAAACAAGCGATTGGAGTTACTGCTGCCATTACGCCGTGGAACTTCCCTGCTGCCATGATTACGCGTAAAGCAGGTCCAGCCATTGCTGCGGGTTGTTCAATGTTGGTTAAACCAGCAGAACAAACGCCGTTAACCGCCTATGCACTTGAAGTATTGGCTTTACAGGCAGGCTTACCAGCTGATGTTTTAATTAACATTAGTGGTGATGCGGTTGAAGTGGGTAAAACCCTATGCGAAAGCGATATTGTTCGTAAGTTAAGCTTCACAGGTTCAACTCAAGTTGGCCGTATCTTGATGCAACAATGTGCGCCGACCATTAAAAAGCTTTCACTTGAACTCGGTGGTAATGCACCAGTTGTGGTATTTGACGACGCTAATCTTGAGCAAGCAGTTCAGGGCATCATGGCAAGTAAATATCGTAACAGCGGTCAAACTTGTGTATGTGCTAACCGTATTTATGTTCAAGACGGTATTTACGATGCATTGGCAGAGCGTTTGGTTGAAGCTGTGTCTAAGCTTAAAGTTGGCGATGGCCGTCAAGAAGGTTCAACTCAAGGGCCTTTAATTGATGAAGATGCGATTGCAAAAGTTCAGTCTCATATTGCAGATGCAACTGAGAAAGGCGCGACAGTTCGTATTGGTGGTCAGCGTTCGGCACTTGGCGGTACATTCTTTGAACCGACTGTGTTAACAGGCGTAACGCAAGACATGAAAGTGTCTAAAGAAGAAACTTTTGGTCCGCTTGCACCACTATTCCGCTTTAAAACTGAAGATGAAGCAGTGGCAATGGCGAACGATACCGAGTTTGGTTTAGCTGCTTATTTGTTTACGCAAAGCACAGCTCGTCAATGGCGAGTAGGTGAAGCACTCGAATATGGTATGGTCGGCATTAACACGGGCGCGATTTCAAATGAAGTTGCTCCGTTTGGTGGCGTAAAACAATCAGGTCTAGGCCGTGAAGGTTCAAAATTCGGCATCGAAGAATATGTCGAAATGAAATACCTCTGCGTAGACTTATCTGAGTAAGGAATAAAGCGAGTTCGCTTTGTTCTGAACGAAAACATACAGTTATGCTGTATGTGATGTTTCACAAAAAACCGGTCATGCCCATTCATGACCGGTTTTTTATTTTAAGTCGATAGATAGCCATCACGACTTTCAGGCAAACGCCTGAGTTCATCAATCAGCGTTTCAATGAGTTTTTCAACCACAAGACGTTGGCCTTTTCTCGAAACATAAACCAATTGCAGCGTACCAATATTCGACTTCCAGTCAGGAAGAATATGGATAAGCGTACCTTTACGAATTTCAGATTCGACGGTTAAAAAAGGAAGGTCGGCAATGCCTAAACCATCCATCACGGCATAGTAAACGCCTGCCAAATCATTACTTTTGATTCGTGGTTGATAAGGCACATCAACCGATTCGCCGTTACGAATATTGCATAAATGCCAAATAGGATTTTGCTTTTGCGTACCTAAGCTAATACTTGGGAAATCTTGTAATTCAGAATAATGTTCAATGATGCGACCTTGCAGTAATTCAGGCGAAGCCACTAGGCAGTGATCGGTTTTAATTACATCCCGAACAATTAAATTTGAGTCCTCATTGGGTTCGAAATTGGTCCGAATCGCAAGGTCGATGTCATCATGCAAGATATCGACTCGACGGCTGGTTAGCTCGAGTGCTATTTCAACTTTGGGGTAGGTTTTTAAAAACTGATTTAAAATTTTTCTAATTTGAAAATGCATCATCAGAGGTGGGCAACTTACTTTTACCAAACCTTGAGGCTCACTTTTTTGCTTTAATAACACGTTTTCTGCACATTCAACTTGAGTAATAACTTTGCAGCATTCCTCGTAAAATTCTTGACCTAAATCGGTCACCTTAAAATGACGTGTTGTTCTTTGAATCAGGCTGACATTAAATTTATTTTCAAGGTCAATAATGCGTCGGCTGAGCTTAGATTTACTAATATTTTCAGCATCACTGGCCGCACTAAAGCCGCCGTGTTTTACGACCAAATAGAAATAATAAAAATCATCAAAAGAGCTTATCAATGTCCGATCAATCCATTTAACTTTAAGATTAGAGCGCTTAAGCACTCTAATCTTGGCAATAGAACTTATTTTTGTGAGGTATTAAAGCTATAGCTTGTCATCAGGTTGCGGTAATCAGGGATATGATTTGAGAACAACGCACCTAAACCTTCCACATCATTACGCCAGTCGCGGTGTAACTCACACGCCATACCAAACCACGTCATAAGCTGAGCACCTGCTTTTGACATACGGTCCCAAGCAGCATCACGTGTTAATTCATTGAAAGTACCAGAAGCATCGGTAATCACAAACACTTCAAAGCCTTCAGCGAGTGCAGATAAAGCTGGGAATGCCACACAAACCTCAGTCACTACCCCTGCAATAATCAGTTGTTTTTTACCTGTCGCTTTGACAGCTTTTACGAAGTCTTCATTGTCCCATGCATTGATTTGACCAGGACGTGGAATAAATGGTGCATCTGGGAAAAGTTCTTTTAATTCTGGAACTAAAGGACCATTTGGACCGTTTTCAAAACTAGTGGTAAGAATAGTTGGTAAATTAAAATATTTAGCAGCATCTGCAAGTGCTAATACATTGTTTTTAAATTTATCCGGATCGATATCTCGAACTAAAGAAAGTAAACCTGCTTGATGGTCAACCAAAAGAACCGCAGCATTATCCTTGTCTAAACGCACGTAATCTTGAGCCATTTTTTATGTCCTCATGTTATCAAAATAAATAATCAAAAATTATTGAGTAGGTCGTTATTGCCTAAAATTATGCTAGTTGAGTTTTATGTCGTGATTAAGTCTAAAAAATAGGATTAAGAATTTTAAAAATAGGACGATCTTAAAAAGAGCACATTAAATTCTTAGATTGTCTCATAGATGAAATAATGTGTTGCTAATCCTGATCTATAAACTGCAATTATTGAGGCGTAAAATCAATACCAGTTCAAGAAAATCCTACATATATAGGAGAGATCAGATGAAGAAATTTCTTGGTGCATATCAAAATAACCACATGCATTGGGTGGGTGATGGTTTCCCTGTATATAACCTATTCTCTTATGACCGTTTAGGCCAAACCTTAAGCCCATTTTTGCTACTCGATTATGCAGCGCCTTACACATTCTCGCCAACGACTGAACAGCAAGGCGTAGGTTCGCATCCTCATCGTGGCTTTGAAACAGTGACCATCGCTTACCAAGGTGAGGTGACCCATAAAGACTCAAGTGGCGGCGGCGGAACCATTAAAACTGGTGATGTACAGTGGATGACTGCGGGTGCAGGCGTGTTGCATGAAGAGTTCCATTCTCCTGAATTTGCTGAGCATGGTGGTCTTTTTGAAATGGTGCAATTGTGGGTAAATTTACCTGCTCATTCAAAAATGACGCCTGGAAAATACCAAGCGATTGAAGCTAAAGATATTCCAGACATTGCACTAGACGAAGAAGGTAGTCATTTGCGGGTTATTGCAGGTGAATATGCAGATGCAAAAGGTGCTGCAACTACATTTAGTCCATTAAATGTATGGGATGGTAAATTGGTTAAAGGCCAAAAACATACCCTCTATGTACCTGAAGGTCACACCACGCTTGTTGTGATATTAGATGGTGCGGTTGTGGTTAATGATGCAAATCGTCTTGAAGGTAAAACCGTTGCGATTTTGTCTCGTGAGGGCGTTGAGTTTAGTTTAAATGCAGAAGAAGACACTAAATTTTTAGTGTTGACTGGCCAACCACTCAATGAACCAATCGAAGGTTATGGACCATTCGTCATGAATACCAAAGCCGAGATTATGGAAGCGATTAATGATTTTAATCGTGGAAAATTCGGTTCACTCATGCAAGAAGGTTAAATTGTTTAATTGTGCTTAATTGGCTATTAAAGCAAAGTAATAAAAAGCCCGCTATCAAGTGTGAATAGCGGGCTTTTTCGCTGTAAAGATTCTATTTTTATGATGGTTTTCATTATTCTCTCGGCATTGTTTTGTGTGATTTGCTTCTCATTATTATGGGCTAATGATATCTTAAAAAAAGATAGTTGTAAAACAAATGATATAAATATAGTTAAATTATCTTATTTTATTTAAAAGATTTTTTTTAAATTTTTAAAAAATATAGATTTTTATACACTCATCCTCTTTTGTAAAATTTTATGAAAAACTTTTGGGCGGATCTGTTAAATTTTTTCTATATAAATTGATGCAAAAAATAAAAATCTGGTAGTTTTTAATACGGTGTTTTTTGGGGGTATGAGTGATAATCAAAAAAATTCTCGAAAAATGGGACATCATTTTGAATATCGCAATTATTGGCAGTGGAATGGCAGGGCTTGCGGCAGCAAGAATTCTGAAAGATGCAGGGCATACGATCACGATATTTGAAGCACTTCCTGGCCGGGGAATGGATAGCCATAGCATTGAGTTCGATGGTGGAATTATTGATGCACCGCTACGTGTGATGAATCCACATCTGTGGAAGAATACACTCAGCCTTGCTGCTCATTTAGGCATTAAAACCTTCCCAGTTCGTACTTATATGTCATGTAGCTGGTTATTCGAAGATCGTACGGAAACATGGTTAACGACATCTCGTAGCCGTATTGGTAATTTCCCGATTATTAATAACCGTAAAGGCATTCAGCAATATGGCTGGCGTCTTGTGAAAGGGATGTTGCAACTAAAAACTGCGATTCACCAGTTTTTCAAATCTAAAAATCAAGATATTACCCTCGCTGAATTTATTAATCAGAACGATATTGAAGAAGTATTCTGGCACGGTGTGGTTATGCCAGTGCTCTATACAATTTGTACGTGTAATCCAAAAACAATTGGCGATTGGCCTGCAAAAAACTTACTTGAGTTTTTACGTCACTTAACTGATGGCGACATGTTATTGCGCATGAAAGGTGGCACACCTGCATTTGTAGATAGCTTGATTAAAGGCATCGATATCCATAGCGGATCAGCAATTAAAAAAGTTGAATTACAAGGCGAAAAAGTACTGGTTGAAAACAGCCAAGGCGAACAGAACTTATTTGATCGAGTAATTGTTGCAACGCCAACCTCTAAAATCGATGAGTTTTTAAATCCTGAACAATTTGCAGAAGATATGAACCTGCTTAAGCAATTCCGCTTTGAGCAAGGCGATCTTGTCATTCATACCGATGCGACCGTTATGCCACCACGCCGTAAGGACTGGTCAGTGCTGAGCTACATGATGGACCGTAAGTTTACGCGTCAGCAATTTACAGTTTGGATGAATGCGGTTGAGCCAACACTCGTGGGTAAAAATCCTGTATTCCAAACTTGGCGTCCAGTGGTTGATATTGACCCTAAAAAAGTTATTTCAAAAGTGACTTTAACGCGTGCGGTTGTAGACTCACAAACGGTTGCTTTAAACAAAGAATTGCAACAACGCCATTTAGACCCAAGCCGTAAAGTATTCTACTGTGGTTCATGGTCGTGTGATGGCTTGCCAATTTTAGAGTCAGCAGTTACTTCTGCCATGCATATTGCTGAAATTTTAGGTGCACCTTTACCATTTGTAGGCTTAAAACCTAAGGTGGAAGTTGCCCCAGAACTCGGCTACTAAAATTGTGAAAACAAAAGTTCGAGCAGCTCTCTCTCGATTCATCCCTCATAAATATGCAATTGATGCATCAAGCTTAGGGGATGATCAAGAGCTTGCTTGGACAAATTTGGGTTTTTGGAAAAATACCCAAAACTACCGTGAAGCTTGTCGCCAATTGGCTGACCATTTGGCACAAGCTATCAATTTAAATTCAAAAGATCATCTCTTAGATTTAGGCTGCGGACAGGGTGCAAGTTTGTTACACTGGTTACAGCATTATCAGCCTAAAAGCCTCAGTGCAGTTGAATTGCAAACCCAATGTGTTCATAAAATTCAAAAGCTTACACCCGAAATAAGCCAGATTTTCTGTGGTTCATTTTTAAATTTAAAACAATTTGAATTTAAACAATACTTCGATGTGGTGATGTGTATTGATGCGGCTTATCACAGTCATTTAAATTCATTTCTAGATTCCATCGCTCTAGTTTTAAATTCAAAAGGACGATTAGGTTTTCACTACCTAATGCGTGCCGATTCATGTCAAAACATGACCATTTTACAAGAACAAAAGCATCGTTATTTACTCAAAGCAGCAAATGTCGCTTGGGATAGTGTGCCAAATGAAAAAATGCTCAGAGCTACCTTGGAACAACAAGGTTTTGTCGATATTCAAATTGAAGATTTATCAGAGCATGTATTACTCGGTTTTTCGCAATATATTCAAAATCAACAAGGACAAAAACAAAGCCGAGGATTGGCAAATTTTAAAATTCAAATGACTGCAAAGTTATGCCAACAACTCTACCAAAATGGATATGTACGTTATATTCAAATCACAGCAATAAAAAAATAGGATGAGCCATGTCAGCCAAATATCAAGGATCGTGTTTATGTGGAGCTGTGAGCTACCAAAGTGAAGCGGAGCCACGTTATAGCTTTAATTGCCATTGCCGAGATTGCCAAAAGGCCACAGGTTCAGCATATGCACCAATCGCTTTTTTTCACCAATCTGAATTGAAAGTAAGTGGTGAGCTGAAATATTTTGAGACTTTGGGATCTTCTGGCCGAGCTATTAAAAGAGCGTTTTGCCCGACGTGTGGTTCTCAGCTTTTTGGCTTACCTGAAATTGCGCCTGAAATGATTTCAATACGTGCAGGTACGCTTGATGACCCGAGTCTCTATCAGCCTAGAGCAGAGGTGTTTGTGAGCCAAGCCTATGCATGGGATACGTTGAACCCAAACCTTAAACACTTTGAAAAAATGATAGAGAAGAGCAAGAAATAAAGCTTAATTAAAAAAGCCAAATATTCCTAAAACAATCATTAAAGTAAGGCTACCAATAGCTAAAAATAATATAGTTTTTCTATATTTTAGCTGCGGCATTTTACTTACAATGAAAATAAGGCATGCGAGTATGAGCACTAAGGGCTGAAAAATATTTGATGGTAAAGTAAACATCTCGTTCATTGTTGTTTTTAAATTTATTTTAGAAATAAAGTAATAAACTCATTATATCGTTTTCTTATTTAATTGACGAACAGAACTTGTTTATAAATTCATATTTTTATTTCCATGATAGATAAATCAAGTTTTAAATTTAAAAGAATCATGTACGCTTTTTCGTACATATATTCGGGAAATTGGCGTCTTTTTATGACGTGATAAATTGCCTATGATGAACTCATCAGGAATAGGAAGTTCCGAAACGTAAAACAACAATAATAAGTTTAAGCATCAGGACGTGAGGTATTACAGGAAGTGTACCTAGTAACGAAATACGAAAAAAGCCCAACAGGATGTTGGGCTTTTTTCATTTCTTATTAACGAATTTCTTTACCGCCTAAGGCAGCACAGTTAAATGGTGTATTCCATTTCACAGCAGTACCTGTGAGTACTGGGCGAACAATACGCCAAGGCCAGAAACCAAATCTTTGGCTTTGGTGATAATTAATCACCACATCTGCACCATACTTACGGGCAACGTTAGCTAATTTAGGTTTTACTTCTTCAAAGCCACCATAGGTTCCTTTTGCGGCTTTAATACGTTTAATAGATTTATAGTGCTCTGCTGAAGGATTACCTTCAATTAAGCAAATGGGTGGGTTTGTAGTGGTTTGAATTTGAGGTTGAGATGTAGTTTCTTGAGCATATGTTGTTAAAGGGAATGCTAGAAATAAAGCAGGTAAAATAAAACGAAGTTTCATACTTTTCCGTATTGGTATCTTAATGAATTAAAGTTTATAAAATAGGTCTTATTTATATGACCTTATTTGGTGGCGCATTATAATCTTATCTTTTTCATATTTCTTATTTTAAAATTATATTTTTTTATAAATTAAGAACGTAGATTTTTCTGTTAAAAGAATAAATTGCTTTTAGAAAAAAAATTTTGAAGCTCGAGTTTATAATAAAATTTTAGATAAATACCTTTATTTAAAACAGTATGAATATACTATGCCTAAAACCACAGACAACAAAAAACCCCATAAATCAAATATTTATGAGGTTTAATGATGGTGCCGGCACACGGATTCGAACTGTGGACCTACTGATTACAAGTCAGTTGCTCTACCAACTGAGCTATGCCGGCAATGTGGAGTGAATTTTACAGTTTCTTAAAAAAATTACAAGCCAAAAAATGAGCATTTAAATTTTTTCATATCATTTTTAAATTCTCATAGGGTTTAGCCTGAAAAAGTTAGGGTTTCAACGCATTAATGCGCTTTCGCGTGTTTTGTATAAATTACTAAAAATATCCCAAGTAATGACAGTACAACGGTTAAGCCAACAATCGCATTCCAACCACCGTGCAACCAGAACCAACCACCTGCCGAACCGACAATACTTGAACCCATATAGTAAAAAAGTAAGTAGAGCGAACTAGCATGTGCTTTAGCTTGTTTGCTTTCAGCTCCAACAGAACTACTGGTGAGTGAGTGGGTAATAAAGAAACCTGTAGTAATAAATGCAATACCAATAATAATGCCAAAAAGCGAGCTGAGTAGGGTCATGAGACTACCCACAATCATTAAGGCAAAGCCACTCATCATCATGGTTTTTTTGCCAAAGCGATCCGCTAAGCTACCTGCCAACGATGAAGACACCATGCCAAAGCTATACGACAAGAAAATAAGGCTAATTTGCGTCTGACTGAGTGAATAAGGCGCTCCACTTAAACGGAAAGTGGCATAGTTAAACAAGGTCACAAACACACTAGTGAGCAAGAACCCAATGGCGAACAGGCGTAATAATTTAGTATTGCTTAAATGAGCACGCCACATTTGCATGTGAAAATCTAAATTTAGCCCTTTTTTCTGCACAAAATTACGCGAAGCAGGCAGTAGTTTTAAAAAGGCAATTGAGCAAATAAAACAGATTGCTCCAAGTAAGCCTAAAGCAGTTCGCCAAGAAAAATATTCAACCAAAATACCCATACCGACACGGCCCATCATGCCGCCAAAAGCTGTCCCTGCAATATACAACCCCATGGTTTTACCCAAGTGTTCAGGTGCAATTTCTTCGGCAATCCAAGCCATTGTCACTGCGGGTACACCACCAAGCAATAAACCTTCTAACGCACGTGCCATCAGCAAACTGTGCCAGTTAGGGGTAAACATTGAGACAATATTTAAAATTGCTGCACACAGCATTGATGTAAAGATTACACCGCGGCGGCCAAGGGCTTGTGAAAAGGCGCTTGATAGTACAATCGAAATCGCTAAAAAAGCAGTTGTTAATGACAGTGCTAAAGAGCTACTCGCAGGGCTAATCTGGAAGCTTTGGCTAAATGCGGGCAGGAGTGGCTGTACACAATAAATCAGAGAGAAACTAGCAAAACCTACGAGGAATAAAGCAAATCCTGCGTGTTTATAGGCTTTAGTCCCTTTGTGAATCCACTCACGGGAAAGAACAGAAGTTGCCTCAGTGTTTAAGGTACTGGGTGTAGATGAAGAACTCATATCATGACCATGACAGAAAGAAAGAGCAGTGCTTGAAGGCGTGCTGCATCGAGAAAATTCGATAAATTAAAATTAGCAATTTGAGTGGTATTTTTCTAATATATTTAATAATAGGTCATGATATGTTTTATATATAGCGATGGAACTCAGGCATATACGCTACTTTTTAGCGGTAGCAGAAGAAAAAAACTTTACCAAAGCTGCGCAACGCTTAAACATGAGCCAGCCGCCTTTAAGCATGCAAATACGAGACTTAGAAGAAGAGCTAGGTGCAGATTTATTTATTCGATCACCTCATGGGGTAGAGCTGACCGAAGCGGGGCTTGCCTTTTTAAATGCAATTCAGCCAGTACAGCAGCGTGTAGAAGATGCAGCGAGCTTAGTTAAACAAGTGGCAAATGGCGAAGTGGGCCAATTGCGATTAGGCTTTACAGGCACTTCAATGCTGAACCCTCTCATTCCTAAATGTGTTCGCTATTTCCAGCAGCAATACCCGAAAGTAAATTTAAAACTTGAAGAAGCCAACACCTTACTTCTCATCGATTTATTGCTCGAAGACCGCTTAGATGTTGCGATTATTCGTTCACCACGAAATATTCCAGATAGTTTAATTCTCCAAGAATTATTAGCAGAGCCACTCATTGCCGCTTTACCTTCTGAGTCTTTGAGTCTAGATGATTCAACGCAAGAAATTAATTTAACGGCACTACGAGAGCTTGATTTTATTGTCTCGCCACCATCCATTAGTGCAGGGCTTTTTGATGCGATTAAACAGGCCTGCCATGAGCGTGGCTTTGAACCGAAAATTGGACAAAATGCTCCGCAAATTGTGTCGATTTTATCGTTAGTGTCTGCAAATTTGGGGGTGTCTTTGGTTCCTGAGTCGACCAAACAATTGCAAATACAGGGTGTGGCATATCGCTCTTTGAAAGCACCTATACCTACGGTGGGGTTAGGGCTTGCTTATAAGAAACATGCCCCTTCACAAATGGCGATTAACTTTGCCAGTGTGGTGCAAGTCGCTTGTCATTTTGATAATCGGCAACTGGAGATTTAAAGAGAAGTATTGATCGTTTTATATATTTTAGAAATACGGAAATCCTAGTTTTACAAACCATTGAAAAAGCACAAATAGAAAAATCTATTTGTGCTTTTAAGCTATAAATTTATTTAGTTCTCTCGTGCTAAATAAATTTAGCTTTTCACTCTAAACCAAGTTGCATAAAGTGCTGGTACAAAGAATAACGTCAATATAGTCGCCACGGCTAAACCGCCCATAATTGCAATTGCCATCGGACCCCATAAGGTGGAAAGTGTTAGAGGGATCATTGCTAAAATTGCAGCCAAAGCTGTGAGTAGAACAGGACGAGTACGTCCTACAGTGGCTTGAATAATTGCTTGTTCAGGTGATTGACCTGTCGAAATATTCCTATCTATCTGATCAACTAGAATAACTGAATTTCGCATAATCATGCCCGCTAGAGCAATTACGCCTAATGTGGCCACAAAACCGAATGGTGCACGAGTAATCAATAAGGCTAGGCTTACTCCGATCATGCCAAGTGGGGCTGTTAATACCACCATAAACATGCGGCTAAAGCTTTGCAGCTGTAACATCAGGAATATTACCCATAGTAGTAACATAACAGGCATAACAGACTGAATGGCTGCATCTGCTTTAGCACTTTCTTCAATCGTTCCACCAGTCTCGATACTGTACCCAATAGGTAACATTTTACGAAGATCATTTAGCGTCGGTTCTATTTGCTTTGAAACATCTGGCGCTTGAGCATCATTTACATCGGCACGAACACTGAGAGTTGGTAAGCGATTACGTATCCAGATACCACCTTCTTCTAATACGGGTCTAAGTTCAGCAACTTGGTCGAGAGGAATATTTCTTCCGTTTGATGCACGAATCGTAATTTGGCCCATTTGAGCTGTATCAAGCCGATTATCTGCTTTCGCTCTTGCTACCACATCAATTAATTCGGTACCTTCTCTAATTTGAGTGACGGTATAACCACTTAATAACATTTGTAAGGTACGTGAAATATCTTGCGAACTGATTCCTAAACTACGGGCACGTTCCTGATCAATGATAAATCTGATGGCTTTACTGCGTTCATTCCATTGAAAATTGACATCGCGTACATTTGGATGCTGACGCATAATGTCACGGACTTCGCCAGCAATTTCACGAACTTTTTCTGGGTCTTTACCACGGACCCTAAACTGTACAGGATAGCCGACTGTTGGTCCTAACTCTAGTCGGTAAACCCGTGTGCGAATATGCGGAAATTGTTGAGCAAGACGATTATGCAAATCAGAAGTTAGCTGACTCGCTTGTTTAATGTCTTTGGGATAAACAATTAACTGAGCATAATTATTTTTAGGTGTTTCCGGATCAAGAGATAAATAAAAACGGGGAGAACCAGTTCCCACATAAGCTGTGAAATCGCGTACTCGTTGATCACTGGAAAGTAATTTTTCAACTTGTTTTGTTGCATTTAAAGTTGCTGTGTAGCTCGCGCCTTCTTCGAGTTGTACATCAATTAAAATTTCTTCACGCGGAGAATCAGGGAAGAATTGTTGAGGAACAAATTGAAATGCAACTAAAGATAAAACAAAGCTGAGAACAGTAGCCAGTAAAACCCATTTTCTGTTTTTGACGCACCATACAATTTTACGGCTAAACCATTGTGAGAGTTTATCTCTATAGGAATTTTGTGCGGAATGAGGGTCATGGGCTTGTACTTTAGGAAGTAAAATTGTGCCTAAAAAGGGTGTAAATAATACTGCCACCAACCATGAAACTATTAAAGAAATCCCAACGACCCAAAAAATTGATCCGGTAAATTCACTCGTTGAAGATAAAGCAAAGCCAACTGGGACAAAGCCAGCGGCTGTAATTAATGTGCCTGTTAGCATTGGAAAAGCTGTACTACTCCAGGCAAAACTGGCAGCTTTAAAACGATCCAGACCTTCTTCCATTTTAACTTGCATCATTTCGACTGCAATAATCGCGTCATCAACTAACAAGCCCAAGGCAATAATAAGTGCACCTAACGAGATTCTTTGTAAATTGATATCTAGGCGCCACATCAAGAAAAAGGTAATACCTAAAACCAGAGGTACAGATAAAGCAACTACAATCCCTGTTCGTACACCCAAAGCAAATAAACTAACAGCTAAAACAATAGCTAGTGCTAGCAAAAAGTGTCCGAGAAACTCATTTACCGAATGTTCGACAAGACTAGGCTGGTCTACTATCTTTTCAATAGTAATGCCAGCAGGTAAGGCTTCTTGTACCTCTTTAATACTTTGATCAAGCTGTTTTCCTAAAGCAAGAATATCGCCTTTTTCTGTCATTGAAACTGCAAGTCCAGTGACTCGTTCGCCATTTCGTCTCATGGAGGTTTGGGGAGGGTCAATAAACCCTTTACTAATATGGGCAACATCTCCTAAATGAATATTGTGTGATCCAACCTGAACTACAATATTTTTTAAGTCTTGTATGGTTTTTACATCTCCATCAACACGGGCATATATACGTGCATGAGGACCTTCAAAAGTTCCTGCTGACTCAACCGCATTCTGTTTTTGTAAATCATTGACTAGGTCTAAGGGTGAAATACCCAGTTGGGCTAACTTGGCATAATTAAATTCAATATAAAAGCGAGGTTCTTGAATACCTAACAACATGACTTTTGATACATCAGGAACCTGAAGAAGATGGTCTCTTGTAGAAAGAAGAACCTGCTTCATTTTGACATCGTCAAATCCATCAGCATGAAATGCATAAATAGATCCAAACGTATCTCCAAAGTCATCATTAAAAAAAGGACCTTGAATATCTTTGGGTAAATTTTGTCGTATATCGTTTACACGCTTGCGTGCTTGATACCAGCTTTCTTCAATTTGGCTTTTACGGGTCCAATCCTTCAGAACTAAAAAGATAGTTGCTTGACCTGGGCGTACATAACTTTGTACATAATCATAATTAGGTACTTCTTGAAGCGTGCGCTGAATCTTTTCGACCACCTGTTGTTCTAGATCGCGTGTGGTAGCACCAGGCCAATTGACGTCTATTGTCATGACTTTGATCGTCAAATTAGGGTCTTCGGCGCGCCCTAATTTAAAATAAGCCACGGTACCTAAAAGTAGGGAAAGTAGCATCGCAAAAATAACCAATGTTCGATGCTGGAGTCCCCAACTGGATAAGTTAAATCCTTTCAAGGCAACCTCCCATCCCATGCTTTTACAGCCAACTTACTGTCTAGGCGATGTACCCCAGCCGTGACAACTCGTTCACCAGCCTCAACTCCTTTGGCAACCGTAATGGTTTCAGTATTGATTTTGCTCAATAATACGGGGCGGAGTTGTAGATTTTTAGCACCATGAGGGAGTACCCAAACCGCGGTTTGTTGTCCTTTTTGAAACAGGGCACTAATAGGTAAAATAATTTCCTGATTTACATTGTTGTTTAAAAAATGGATGGTTACTGTCATACCTAATTTAGCTACAGTAGGTAAATTCGATATAGAAATACGAACGCGATAAGTTCGACTGTTCGGGTCTGCAACAGTCGCTATCTCACGCACATGACCTGTAAATGTATGCTCGGATAAGCTAAGTAATTTGATGCTAGCTTGTTGATCTATTTTCAGTTGATTAATCTGACTTTCTGGAACATCTATCTGTACTTCATTTTCACCAGTTTGAGCCAGTTTAAATATAGGAGTTCCAGCTGAGATGACTTGCCCACTTTCTGCCTGAACTTCCGCAATTGTTCCCGCTGCTGGTGAACGCAAAGTCGTATAACTTAGATCATTTTGTGCCCGATCAAGTCGGCTTTGAGCTGCATTTACCTGTGCTTGAGTGTTTTGATATGAGTTTTCTAAACTATCGAGATCAGCTCGTGAAATAGCACCTATTTCGACCAGACTACGATTGCGATGTAGATCTCTTTGTACTCTCGCGAGGGTACTTTGAGCTTGATGCAATTCAGCAGATGCTTCCTGAATACTAAGCCTAAAAGGGGTGTCATCTAACTGGGCTAATGGCTGATTTTTGCTAATGGTTGCGCCTGTATCAACTAAACGTTTTATGACACGACCTGCTACCCGAAAAGAGAGTTGGCTTTCAACTCGAGGCACAATATTTCCGGAAAAAGATAAATTAGAGAGTTCTCCAGCAGGAGATGCTGTGGTGAGTTGAACCGCAATAATCTTTTCTGGCTCCTCGGTTTTATGGCTACAGCCAACAAAGAAAATAAAACTTATGAAAATTAAAACTATAAAAATCATATAGATATTTTGTTCTAATGATTTCAATTGATTTTTAAACTCTATTGGAGGCATTTCATAGGTCCTTAAAGGGAGTTTTTAAATAACTAAAGTTTTCAGAGAAATATTTTTGTACTGGTTCGCAAAATATTTGAATTTTGTACTGATTTGTATAAAATAGTCAATGAATTTTTCAAGGTGATGGGTAATGGAAACTAAATCACGAGGAAGACCGCGTTCTTACGATCCTGAACAAGTACTAGAGCGTGCTTTACATGCATTTTGGAAAGGTGGATTTTCTGGAACTTCTCTAGACACTTTGGCTTTGGTCACAGGATTAAATCGACCGAGTCTTTATGCAGGGCTAGGAGATAAACGTACAATTTACATAAAAGCTATGCGTTATTTTCAGAAATATGCCAAGACAGAATTTGGTAAGGCGCTGGAATATAAAGATACGGATCGCACTTTTGCCGATGTGATTTTGAGATATTTGCAAACAGCCCTTGAAGTGGATGGATACCATGAAGATATTAATTTAAGCGGATGTGCAGTTATATCTACTGCCATGGCTGATGCGCTGGCAGATAATGAGATTCAGGCTGTATTAAAAGAGGTCTTAACGGAAATGGATGAACAGCTGTATCAACGTCTGGATATGGCTCGGCTAAATCTTGAATTACCTCGTGATACTGATATTAGAGCCTTAGCTTTCTTAATGACTTCGGCTGCACATAGTATTGGTATTCGAGCTAGAGCGGGTTTGAATTTACAGCAAATTGAAGAATTATTACTTTCAGTTTCTAAAATACTTTGTCCTGCGTAAGAAAAATTCGGTTTAAATTAAAGCTCTCTAAAATTTATCATTTATGTTTTAAAGAGAGTTTAGATTTTATTTTTCAGTAATATAGCCGTAAAATTGATATCAATGTTTAGACGCTCTGTTCATTAAAAAGATGCCTGAAATAATAAAAATCGCACCATATAAAAACGATAAAGTCGGCTGTTCATGAATGAAAAACCAAGCCATAAGTGCTGCAAAAATAGGTTCTGAAAGCTCGGTCACTTGTACCTTTGCGGCACTCATATAAGACAACGCTTTAGTGGTACAGAAAAAGCCGAGGATGGTCGGCAGGACAGCTAAACCAATCAAACCTAAAACAATGTCACTATTAAAAGTAATGCTATGCAAGTTTATTAAAAACGGAACCGCAAGGTAAACACTGCCAAACAGCAATAAATATTTAGTCAGAAACAGCCCGCCGTTTAATTTGAACTTTTTTACTAAAACCGAAAATAAGCCATAACCCGTACCGGCAATAGAAGCGTTGATCAGCATTAAAAGGCTATTTTCACCTTTCCACGAAATGATACTAATCCCCGCGACAGCCAATAATGTTCCAATAAGAGAGTGAATGTAGATACTTTCTTTTAAAATGAACCGACCAAAAAATAGGGCAGAGATGGCAGCCGAAGCCATGAGGACCACCACCACATTGGCCGCAGCACCGTGGTTGTAGGCAATGGTTTCGAAAAAGAATAAAGAGAAAATCCCTAAAAAAGCACATATGGCAATTTGAGTAAAAACGCTGAGTTTACTTGGTGTGCTGCTAATAAAGGCAAGCTTTTGGCTGACTGGCACTTTAAATAAAAACACACTTAAAAAGAAAAAGGCGATAATGGTTTTTAAAAAGGCAATGTCTTGTGGGTTTAAACCACTGTGCATGAGTAATTTACTAATTACACCAATAGAGGCATTGAGTGCGGCCGCACAAAGTGCAAATAGGGTTCCAATAATTAAATTATTCACTCTTATAATTCTTCCTAAGTTTTACACATGCAGTCTACATTATTTTTTAGATGAATATTCAATGTTCTTTATATTAAATATTTAAGAATCGATAAGTTTAATATAATTAAAAAGTTACTCATGAGGGTAGAATGAAACTTTATATAATATTTTTATTTTATTATTTTTAAATCATAGATTTTAGATGATGTTTAACTTGTTTATAGTGAATTATTAAAATTCACTTATAATAGATTGTCTTAATAATTTGAATGAATTATGCTTTATTACTTTTATTAAAAAATATTGACGTATTAAAATTTTAAAAAATATATTAAAGAGTGTGTTAAATTATTAAAGTTAATTGTTGGATAGTAATACGATTTATAAAAACAGTATATTTCTTTATATATAGGATGAATATGATTAAGGGCAGTTGTTGTTGTGGTGTTATTAAATTTGAAATAAGTACTGTTCCAGATATGATGGGAACTTGTCATTGTTCACGTTGTAGAAAATTAGGTTCTAGTACCATTATTTTTGTAAAAAAAGAATCATTTAATCTTATTCAGGGTAAAGAATTTATAGAAATATATAAACCTGAATCACCATTTAGTTATGTAAGAACATTTTGTAAGAAATGTGGAACAGCGTTAGGTGAAATTGGTTCAGAAAATGACTCTTTTCCAGTGCCTGTTAATTGCTTAGATGATGATCCTGGATTGCGGAACCAGTTCCATGTTTTTGTCTCATCTAAACCTGTTTGGTATGACATTGCAGACTCGGCACCTCAATATCAAGAGAATCCAGCTTAATATTATTTTTAGATTCTTAAAGTACCTTTTATAAGTTCAAACACATATCTAGATTTTAAAAATGGCATATCTTTAGGTTCGATAATTGTGGATAAATTTGAGTTTATCCACAATTCAAACGATTTACTTTAGGTGTGTAAATTTTTAATAGGAGGCTCATCTATAGTTAATGACTTTAATAAAAAGTAGGTCTTTTAGACGAGTCTAGTCGAAAAGTGGTGACCATAACAATTTTAGTTATGAAAATATCCCTGCCAAAATTCACTTTATGGGAGATAGCCAAATACAGGTTGAAGATGCGATTAAAACCAGTATGAAAATTTTGCAAAGTGCAATTGCTCAAAGCAATCATTCTAATTTGAGTCTAAATGAATCTTCTTAGTTAAGTTTGGTTTGATTCTACTAAACAAAAGGCTTGGGCTAAAATGTTCAGGCCTTTTTTATATGACATGAAGAAATAATCTAAGTTAACGACCATTGTAAGGACTTTTGTTTCAAATAATTGTGATTTATGGAGCTTACTCATATTATATAATTAGTTAATTATTAAAGAATTTTAAAAATGATTAAATCGATTATTTCAGGTTGCGCGGTTCTTACACTTTCAGCTTTGGCGGTCACGCATGCAGAGTTTTCTTATGAACAAGAGCTACAACAAAGCTGTAATAAAGTGAAGCAATACGCGAGTTTAGGTAAGAAATTCTACGACCAAAAACAATATAAAAAAGCGCTCGAAAATTTCCAGAATCAAGCCTCTTGGACTGCATTTTGTAAAGCCAATGCAGACGAAACCACAGTTAAATTTACCGACCGTGATATTGAAGTTGCCAACAATAATGTGGGCTTAGCCTATGCCAAATTGGGTCAGCCACTTTGGGCAAGATCGTGGTTTATGCTCGATGAAAAATCAAAGTCGAGTCAGTTTAATCTTAAGCAATTACCTGCACCTAAAGCATCAAATGACCTATCAGGTGAATATGTCAGATACTCAGGTTTTGGTGAGTGGGACCACATCACGGTAAGCCGTAAGCAGGGCCAATATGCAATCAGCTATACCGGTTTATATATGGGACTTAGAAGCTTAATTTATGGCCCAAACATGGGTGAGTTCGACACCAAAATGCCGACTAATAAAAAGCAAACGGTTTATAAAAATGAAGACTGCCGCATTCAGCTCGATTTTAAATCTAACGCGAAATTAGGAAATTATATTCAAGTTAAACAAAGCGAAGGCGAGTCGGGCTGTGGCTTTGGACATAACGTTTATGCCGATGGAACGTATTTAAAAGTTGAGTCTGGAAAATAAAAACGATAGGAACACAATAATGAAAAATATATTTGCGCCTTTACTACTTCTTTCGACGGTTATTTTTTCTGCTCACATTTATGCAGAGCCAACTAGCACATGCAAAGAAGTGAAATTCCAAAAAGCTGACGAGGCTTGGAGTGGGCACTATTATTTAAATGGCGTGATGGAAGTTGGTTCGGAACTTTTACTTCAACCAAACGGCAAGTTTCAATGGATGCTCGCTGTTGGTGCTTTAGATCAATATGCTGAAGGCACATGGTGGAAAAACGGGGACTGTATTGGTTTAAAACCAGACTCTAAATTTAAAAAGGATTTAAGTATTTTTCCTGAAAGCCTAACGATTTCTGACAAATCTTTAGACGCGATCTGGGAAGGTGGACGCCAGCAAGGTACATATAGCAAAGACTAAATAAAAAAGTCCGACACTAAGTCGGACTTTTTTATAGCTTAGATTTTAGTGGTTCACCGCAGCAAGTTGCTGAGCGTTATAGCGTGCGCCCATATTTGGATATCTTGCGATAATCGCTTCGATTTCTGCCAAATCTGCTGCTGTTAAATGAAGATCTACAGCGCCTGCATTTTCCACAAGACGCTCAATTTTACGTGTACCCGGAATTGGAATAATGTCGTCACCTTGCGCCAAAATCCAAGCCAAAGCCAGTTGAGCCGCTGTCGCATTTTTGCTTTGGGCAAACTCGCTAAATGCTTGTGCCAAGCTTTGGTTATTTTTCCAGTTATCGCCTTGATAGCGTGGCAACTGACGACGGAAATCGTTTTCGTCTAGGCTGCCCACATCAAGCGTATTGGTGATTAAACCACGTGACAGCGGTGAATACGGCACAAGGCTAATGCCTAACTCGCGAATGGTTTGCAAATGAGTTTGCTCAAACTCACGGGTAAGTAGCGAATATTCATGTTGAACCGCTGCAATCGGGTGAATCGCATGCGCTTTACGAATGGTTTCAGCCGAAGCTTCACTGAGTCCTAAATAACGAACTTTACCTTGTTTGACCAAGTCAGCCATTGCGCCAATGGTGTCTTCGACTGGAACATTTGGGTCAATGCGGTGTGCATAATACAAATCAATCACGTCCGTATTTAAGCGTCTTAAACTGTTTTCGACTGCAACTTTAATCCACTCTGGAGAACCGTCGATATAAGACTCTAAAGAGTTTTGTGGGTTAAGGTTGTCTTCTTTATAGCGAAAGCCAAATTTGGTCGCCAAAAACACTTTGTCGCGGTGTTTTTCTAAAACTTTTGAGAGTAAAACTTCATTTGCGCCATTGCCGTACATGTCGGCGGTGTCCCAAAAGTTAATGCCGAGGTCCAAGGCTTTTTCTAAAGTTGCAATGCTTTGTGTGTCGTCTGAGGCACCATAGGCAAAGCTCATTCCCATGCAACCTAAACCAAGTGCTGATACTTTTTCGCCTGTTTGTCCTAAAGTTCTATATTTCATTTTTCACACTCTTTTTGCAAAATCACTTGAGTAGAAAAACTATAAAATGCTTTGGCTCAAACTGACGTATAACATTCAAACCAATAATTATAAAATTCAAATAATCTGTTTTTAGGCCACACAGTCTTCGCGGAATTTTTTAGGTGAAAAACCGGTATTTTTCTTAAAGAAGTTGGTGAAATACGCTGAATATTCAAAGCCTAAGCTATAAGCAATTTCGGAAATGTTCCAACTGGTGTGTTGTAGCAATGCTTTGGCTTCTTGCGTAATACGCGAGCTAATATGCTCAGACGTAGTTTTACCTGTGGCTTCTTTTACAGCTCGGTTTAAATGGTTCACATGCACCGACAGACCATAGGCATAGTCATTTGCAGTTTTGAGTTTAAGCTGAAAATGGGGCGAGTCGATCGGGAACTGGCGTTCTAATAATTCAAAGAATAAGTGGCAAATCCGAACCGCAGCATTGCTATGTTTTTCAAACTGTTGGGTTGGTTGCATTTTCATGGCTTCATGCACAATCAGGTGCAAATAGTTTCTTAAAACGTTGTATTTGTGAATATAGTCTGAATTTATTTCATTCATCATCTTTTTGAAAATAAATGAAATTTCTTCAACCTGTTGATCGTTTAAAAAATATAGCGGGTCGCCGTCGACTTTAAACAGCGGTGAGTCTTTTAAAAAGCTTTGTCTAGATTCTTGGTTTACAAACTCTTCGGTAAATAGACAAAACCAGCCTGCCTGTTCGGGCGAATTAATTTCCCAAGCGTAGGGCACCATCGGGTTTGAAAACAGCAAAGCAGGGCGGTCGACTCGTATCCAGCGGTTGGCGTAATGAAGTTCACCTGTGCCTAAAACCAGTGAAATTTTATAATAATCGCGGCGGCTATAAGGTGTGAGAAACGAGCAGGCATCGCGTTGGAACACGTTAAAATGTCCAAACGAAGTTGATGGAACCGAGTAATCGCTATCTCTGGTTAAAGAAAAGCGGCGATAAAAATCATGTATGGTTTCCATGTCTTTGCCTGCATGCATTATCAATTTATTTAAAGTTATAAAATTCAAACTTTATTTACTGTAGCTTTTATTTATAGCGCGATCAATCTGTTCATTTAAACAGTTTTGAAAATGAACGATAAATTAATAATGAAATAACGAGACAAACTAAACTTTAAGAAAATATATTGTTAAATCACTATACCAATGAAAAATAAAATAATCTTTATAAATGAATAGCCAATATCACATTGACACTCCAAAACACGCGGATTATCCTTTGCCTGCTGGCCACATTGCCAGTGGGTTTTAGCAGACCCTTTTACACAAGAGTACGAAAAGCTTGCTTTTCAGTACTGGATCCTTACGTCCCCCTTTTTTCTATGGTAGGACGGAGGGGGACGCGCTTGCGCGTGCTGGGTCCTTGTGTACCAGTCTGCTAACCCCTTTCGTTCTGCCACCATTATTTAGCAGTAATCGTGGTAGTTCTTCTTTAATACACAAGGAGTCCGCCATTATGCGTACTATTTCATCTCTCTCATTGGCAACCTTTGCCAAAGTCTTTACGTCCATACCCAACTGGTCTTTAAAACGGTTTAATCGACTCTAGGTTTTAAACCATAGGTCATTACGACTAAAAAATCATAGCAACAATAAAACCTGAGATAGGCGAGCACACCTTTTTGTGCGGCTTTTGCATGCCTGTTTTTAGCGCTCAATTTAAGAGTGACAGAATTCCTATCTCTTTTATTTACAACAAAAAATTATTTTAAACGGTATACATGAAAAATTTAGAAGCTTCCTTTCGAGCGACGCGGGCGCTATACACAGCAGCAGAGTTATTTAAACAACATGGCTTTAACAAGGTCGGGGTGGACCGAATTGTTAGTGAGGCCAAAATGACTAAAGCCACCTTTTACAACTACTTTCACTCCAAAGAAAGGCTGATTGAAATGTGTTTGTTGGTCCAAAAAGAGCAGTTAAAAGAAAAAGTGAGGGCGATAAGCGAAGCTCGTCAATATCCAGATTTGGTTCATCAACTCAGGCAAATTTACCTTTTACATGCCGACTTAAAAGGTGCGTACTACCTTTTGTTTAAAGCGATTTTTGAAATTAAAAAGCTTTATCCAAATGCCTATCAAACTGCACTCAGATATAGGCGCTGGCTTAAAAATGAAATTTTCTGGATACTGAGGGAATCTAAAAAAAGAGCCACCTATGAAGAGTCTGATATTTTTGTATTTATGATTGATGGGGCGATTTTTGGACTTTTAGGTTCAGATCAGGCAAAGGACAGAGATACATTGCTTGAGTATTTTTTAAAAAGGGTTTGATGGGGAGGGCCCAACGAGAGTTGGGCTTTCTACAGAAAATTAATAAAAGTTTTTTAACCCTATTTTATATATGAATTAGATTATTTAATTACTATAGAGGTTAATAATACGATAGTTTTTAGCCAACTCATGAACTAGATTTAGAATATATTTTTCAGGATTATTTTTAATAATTTCATCAAAAAAATTAGGACTATTTTTTAGAATTTCAGGTATTTGTGTTGTGTCAGACTGTCGTTGTAGAGCTAATAAAATAGTAAGTAATTCATATGTATAGTCTGGTTGAGCGTCATCTTTAAGAAGCTTTAGAATATGTGAAGAAAATTCAAAAGCTTCTGCTGCTGATAGCGTATAAACATTTTCATCAATGAAAGTAGATAAGTACCATTCGTCTAATTCTTCTGTTGAAGCTAATTTTTCAAAAAAGCTAGATAAAGCCTCTATAAACATTTTTATCCTTTCAATTTTTATAAACTAGCATACTATACTGTTCTAGTTTATCTATCACACTTTATAAGTAATCAAAGATTATTAGTTTTTGATAATAAAATTATTTTGCTCTCTCCTTAAAAGGAAAGTTTCTAATGAAGCATAAATTAATATTTATTTTCTCCATTATTTTTATACTTACAGGCTGTGGGAAAAAATATACGATTACTCCAGAAGACTTGCCAGTTGCACGTATTAATCAAGAATATCAACAAATTATTAAGATTTCTGGTGGGAAAGTTATTGATAAATACGCTGAATTAGAAACTAATATACCCGAAGACCTAGGCGTAACAGTTAAACCTGTTGATGACTTGGATGGATATAATGTTATACAAATCAAAGGAACCCCTAAGCACAAAGGAGAATATAGAATTCATATAAGAGCTGATTTCTATGCAGGTGGTGATGCTGAAATTGACAAGACATATAACTTTATCGTCCAAGATTAAAAATTATCGCAGAGTCGGGAAATAGCAAAGTAGAGAAGTTGGTAATGACGGTAAAATTTAGACAATATTTCTTAATTTTTATTTTTGGATTACTAGTTTCCGCTTGTCAGCCAGCCGCAAAACATAATGAAAGTTTAGATTCCCATCAGCAAGCCTACACTTTGCATATGGGTGAACAAGGTATTCAAGATTTTTCAAAATATAGTGATGGCAATGTCGATAATCATCCAGCTGGCGTTAGCTTTAGAGAACTTCAATTTTCTCCTCCTAACTTAGGAAAAATAACTATAGAGAATGGTTCTAATACTTTATCGATTGAGCATGTTTTCTCTGTATTAGGAACTCAATATGATAAAAATGAAGGGATCCAAGTTTTAGATATTGATGCTGGCCTCACAAAAGAAGAATTTGCTACCCCAGAGCAGGTTTATCAAAGCTATGTAGCTTTAATGAAACGTATTAATCAGGCTGGTTGGAAAAACTATTTCTTTACAGATGCTCCGCGTATCGCTAAAGAAGATAATATTAAACATCTATCGAAAAGTCGTGATGTCATTGACCCGAGTTATATTTTTAGCTTTGAGGAGTGGAAAAATATAATAAACAACAGCCCGACAAAATCATTGGGTTATAGGTTGTATGCTAATGGGGTTATTTTAGATATCAGTTTAAAAAGAACAGCTAAGAATGAGCGTAATGAACAGCAATATATGCTTAGATTTAGCTTTCAAAGTGTTCGATACAATGAAAGAGACTCAATTCCTGACTCTGATAAAATGACGCCTAGTGAGTTTGAGCAAGCGTTTAAAAAGAGATTAATTGAAAATAAAAAATATCGGGAAAAGGAAGAGAGAAAAGCTAAGGCTGAGGGTTATCATATCGATGAAGAATATACAGATCCTGATGTTTGGTCATATGTTAAGTAAATCTTTTTAAAATAATGAAAAGGCTTAAATTACTTAAATTTAAGCCTTTTAAATAATTCTATTTTTAGCTTTCACTCAAAACCAACTGTTTAATCTTAACCGCCTTCTCAAAGTGATCTAATTTATGCTCCATAATCCACCAATGCGCTGCTTCCATCAGTAGCTCAGGGTTATCATTCTTATTTTTAAAAAAAGCATAAAAAGACAGACCAACATTGTCTCCCTTCTTTTCAATTTTCTCGTCGCATCCCTTAATAAAAATTTCTCTTAATTCATTTCTCATATTGAGTATCACTTTCAGTCTATAAAACTAAGAATTCATATTCCGCTCGCCCCAATCGCACATCATATCTAACAAAGGAATTAAAGACTGTCCCCTTTCTGAAAGACGGTACTCAACCTTAGGCGGAATTTGAGGATATTCCTTGCGAATAATAAGCTTGTCTCTTTCTAACTCCTTAAGTGTATTGCTGAGCGTTCTAAACGAAATATTGCCAATGCAGCGTTGCATTTCATTAAAACGCATGACATTTTTTTCATACAGCCAATACATAATAATCATTTTATATTTGCCATTAATTAAAGAAAGGGTGTAGCCGAAACCTGTCTCTTCTAATGGCGTATGTGATGGAACGCATTCTGTCATTTTTAAAATCTACACTATCTTTTGGTATAGTATATAACATAAATTACCGTACTTATATTTAGGAAAGCACACTTCTATAATCGATTTATCTACTTTTCGATAAGAGTGTTTTCATAATGAAAAAGACATTAGTCATTGTTACCCATCCTCACATAGACCAATCAGTTGTAAATAAAAGATGGGTAGAGGAATTAGAAAAACACCCAGACCAATTTACAGTTCACCAAATTTATCAAGCCTACCCAGATGGGGTAATTGATGTTGCCAAAGAGCAAGCATTGGTAGAAGAACACGAAAATTTAGTCTTTCAATTTCCAGTGTATTGGTTTAACAGCCCGCCGCTTTTGAAACAATGGCTTGATGAGGTTTTGACCTATGGTTGGGCGTATGGTTCAACAGGCGATAAGCTTAAAAATAAGAAATTTATGTTGGCTGTATCTGCTGGTGTGAAAGAAAAAGTTTATTCAGAGTATGGTGAATACAAGCTTTCTTTAGAGCAGATTTTTACTCCATTTAAGCTAACGGCTTTATATGTTGGCGCGGATTATCAACCGCTTCATGCATTTTATGGTTTAGACACTAACCCTTCTGAAGACGACGATGTTCCGACTCATCAAGACATCGAAAATAATGCGATTGAGTATGTTAAGAAGTTATTAGCGTTGTCTGAGTAATTTTTAAGAGGAGGAGACCTAAGCGTGAGGTTTGGGTCTTTTATATAGAAGATTTTTTAAAAACATGGATTAAGGTATTAAGTTAAATATACGATTTATTTATGATATAAATGTTCGTTAAATATAGATTAAATTTAAAAAATTATGACCGTTTTTCGCATTAAAGAAAAAGAAAATTCCCTTATAACTGAAGATGCTCATGAATTAATATGCTACGCAACAATCAGTGAAATAAACTCATGGAACGATGTTGTTAACTTATATTCAGAAATTAAGCAGAAACATTTCCCTAAAAAAGTATTATTACTTTTAGAAGATATAGGACAGTGCGAATACACGTCTATGCATGCTTCAATGGGAGAGGGGCTTTATTTTGATACCACAGAATTCGTTGAAGATGACAGTGCAGCAAGTTGGGAAAATACTCGACCTTTAGAGCTGCGATACCATATTGAACAATTATTAAAGCCAGAAAATTATTTAAACTTTAATAACTTACCAAAAAAACTTAACTATAGCGATGAAGATCAGGCAACTCTGCTACAGATCAATGCTGAACCAGAAAAAATTTTAGATGAAGTTATTCAAGTAAAGTTAGTCAATATTCAAACTGAAAGTAAAAAATTTGCAGCATGCCTCAATGGTTACTTTACTTGTGATTTGAACCCTTTTGAGTCTTTTAGCTTGATTGAGCATTTAGATCAAAACTATGGCTTAGAGTATGTGGGTTTAGGGGCAAGCTTATTATTCTTTATTAAAACATCAAAATTTGATGCAAATAAAACTCCTCAATTGCTTAATGAGTTGAGCAACTTTTATCAATTCAACCAAACAACTCATAACCAGCTAGAACAACATTTATCTAATCATGAATATCTTATTTTGCCTTATGTAGAGTCATTAGAAGTTTTTGATCTGGATTAAGGCTGATTAGAGAAATCTAATGAGTTTCTTTCTTAGTTGGGCGTTGGCTTTAAGAGATAATATTTTTAAAGTGTTTGCAAAAACCAATTTTGTCTATAAGTTGAAAACACAATAATACGTCTTTGGAAAAACTATGAATATCGCACCTTTTCCATTTCAAATTACAAATTGGGAAGAAATTGAAGTCACTGAATATAGTGGTGAAACAGGAAAAGCTTATTGGAAAACTCAATTTTTTGGTGAAGAAACAAATAAAATTAGAGTAAGACTTGTCGAGTACTCAGCAAACTACTTGGCTGACCATTGGTGTGAAAAAGGGCACATACTATTTTGCCTAGAAGGTGAGCTAGAAAGTAGGTTGAAAGATGGGCGAACATTTACTTTAACTTCAGGTATGAGTTATCAAGTAGGAGATAATTCAGAGCCACACCAGTCTTTTAGCCTGAATGGTGCGAAGTTACTTATCGTTGATTAAATTAATTTTATTTAAGTTAAATAAAAAAGACCCAAATCTAAACGATTTAGGTCTTTTTTGAATTCTGGCGGTGAGAGAGGGATTCGAACCCTCGATACGCGCAAACGTATACACACTTTCCAGGCGTGCTCCTTAAGCCACTCGGACACCTCACCAAGGCGTGCGATAGTAACTAAAAAAACGAGTCCTGCCAAGATTTAAGACGAGCATTACAGAAAAAAAATAATAGAGGTGATAAGATTGCGCTAAAAATCATATTGGTTTAATTACACAATGCAAAATACGGCCAAAAAAGCGACCTTGCCTGCCACGGCTTTGGCAGCTCTTGGAGTGGTCTTTGGAGACATCGGAACAAGTCCGCTCTATGCCTTGAAAGAGTCCTTCCATGCAGCGCATGGGTTGGGAATTCAGCCTGAAAACGTATTAGGAATTTTATCTATTATTTTTTGGTGCTTAATGCTGATCATCAGCATCAAGTATGTCGCGATTGTCATGCGTGCAGACAACAACGGCGAAGGCGGGATCATGGCCTTACTCGCATTGAACTTACGTAAAGCCAAAATTGCCGACAACAAAAAAATCTACATGATTGCCATTGGATTTATCGGTGCATCGCTGTTTTTTGGTGACGGTATTATTACCCCAGCCATTTCGGTATTGTCAGCTGTTGAAGGCTTGTCTATTGCAACTGATGTGTTTGACCCATTCATCATGCCGATTGCGATTACCATTATCATCTCGTTGTTTTTAGTACAAAAACACGGTACGGCCTTTGTCGGTAAGTTTTTTGGCCCGATCACGATGGTATGGTTTTTATCTTTAGGATTATTGGGTCTTCACAGCGTCATTCAGACCCCTGTTGTGCTGGGCATGTTCAGTCCACACTGGGCCATTCAGTTTATCTATCACCATCCAATCATGACATTTTTTGTGATGGGTGCTGTAGTGTTAACAGTAACTGGCGGTGAAGCACTTTATGCCGATATGGGACATTTCGGACCAGTGCCGATTCGTTTAGCTTGGTTCTTTGTGGTGTTGCCATGTTTGGTTTTAAACTATGCAGGACAGGGTGCATTATTACTCAGAGATCCAGCGGCAATTGAAAACCCGTTCTATTTATTGGTTCCGCAATGGGCACTTTACCCAATGATTATTATGGCAACCATGGCAACGGTAATTGCCTCTCAAGCTGTAATTTCTGGGGTGTTTTCTCTTGCGCGCCAAGCGATTCAATTGGGTTATTTACCACGTTTAAGTATTAAACATACGTCTGAGTCTGAAGAAGGCCAGATTTATATTCCTTTCTTAAACTGGTTACTTTTAATCGCAATTATTATCCTAATTTTGATCTTCAAAAGCAGTTCGAACTTGGCAAGTGCGTATGGTTTAGCTGTGACCTTGACGATGCTTTGTGACACGATTTTGGTTGCGGTATTTATTTACTCGGCTTGGAAGTGGAGCTTGCCAAAAGTGCTGCTCCTGATTATTCCGTTCTTTGTTTTAGAGTCGGTATTGGTCGGTGCAACTTCACTTAAAATCTTGTCAGGTGGTTGGGTGCCATTACTCATTGGTGCGATTGCCGTGACCATCTTAATGACATGGAAACGTGGTCGTGAGCTTACATTTGCTAAGCTTGAACATGACACCTTGGCTCTAGATTTGTTTGTGAAAAGTATTGGTAATAGCGTGCACTGGGTGCCGGGTGATGCGGTCTTTATGACAGGTACACCGAACGTTGTGCCGCATGCCATGCTGCATAACATCAAGCACAACAAGGTACTGCATCAGCGTAATATCTTGGTGACGGTAGTGATTGAAGATGTACCGTTTGTTGCGCCAGAAGAGCGTATTACGACTGAAACTTTAGCTGAACATTTCTTCCGTATTAAAATCTTCTACGGTTTTAAAGATGAAATGAATGTACCAAAAGCATTGATGCAAGCCTATGAACAGCTCGGTCTTGAATATGACTTGATGCACATCAGCTTCTTCATTTCGCGCGATCGTATTGTTCATTCGGTGGGCGATGGTATGTCTCCATGGAGAGAAAAACTGTTTATCTCTATGCAGCGTAATACCAGTCCGGTGAGTGACTTCTACCAGATTCCAACCAACCGTGTGGTTGAATTAGGTAGTCAAATCGAAATATAAAAATTGATGTAATAAAAAAAACCAAGACATAAGTCTTGGTTTTTTTTATGGCTCTGATTATTGAGCTTGTTGCATAGGTGCATCTGCTGGTAAAGCACCGTCTTTTGCCATCGGGTCTGCCGACTGACTCGGATCTGCCGGAGGCGGTGGAGTGTTCGGATCTTGTGGCGCTGGAGGCGCTTGGTTCGGTGCAGGTGGTACTGCATCAGTTGGTGCTGCTGGTGGCGCAATTTCACCGCCTGCTGGAGGCGCTGGTGGAACGTCCGCAGGAATAGGAGCACCTGTAGGCGCTGCATTTGTTGGTGCAGCAGAAACTTGCTGTACTTGTCCGCTATTGACTAAATCGCTAATAGAGCCTGGTTGGCCATTTACGGTTGTGGTTACTTTTACTTTAGACAAACTTTCTAAAGTATCTCCTGGCTGGACTGCTGGCTCAGCCAAAGCGGCCATACTACATAATCCCGTGATTACGCCAATACCAATAATCTTTGAATGGATCATTAAGTGGACTCCGATTATATTTTTATCCAAATTTGTGGAGCTAACCATGTCATAAGCAATCAGTGTTTTTCAACGAAAGATACGCAATTGGCGCAATTCAATAGCCAAAGGCTCTCATAATTCCAACAGATTGTTACGTAATGGGTAATGGAGTTACAAAAAAGATGACCATGTTTTAACCATTTGAAAGATAAGAGATATACTTAAAAAAGCAGGATTGTTAAGCTGCGTGTGGACAGTGGTATTGATAGAAACATGGCAAGTAAAAAACGTAGTAAAGGTACAAACTCATTCTCTATAAGTCAGCATTTTGGCAAGATTATTCTTGCTTGTATTGCTGCGGGAAGTTTTGCGATTGCTTTTGGTAGTGAAAAGATTTCGCAGTGGTTTTCACCTTTAACGACTAACTCGACTTGTCTTAATCAGTTCTATCGTGAAGTTCCACCTGCTTTAAATAAAGACAGCCTAAAAAAAGACAGTTATCCGCTGTGTTTTAATGGCTTTAACGTTTTGTATTCAGGCATTTCTAAAACGCCGTTGTGGTCGGCAGAGCATTTAAATGCAGAACGTTTAAGTGTCAAAATTAAGCGTGAAGATAATTTTCATGAAGAAACCCGTGTTGCTCAAAGACATCGGGCACTGTTAAGTGACTATCGCGGTTCAGGCTATGACCGTGGGCATATGGCGCCAAATGGTGATATGCCAAATAAAGAATCCCAATCTGATAGTTTCTCGCTCAGTAACATGGTGCCGCAAGCGCCTAAAAATAACCAAGAAGTCTGGCGTAAGCTCGAAGAAGCGACCCGTGCTATTGCCACTAAACAAAAACAAGATGTTTATGTGGTGACCGGTCCTGTTTTTGAAGGCAAGCGTCTTAAGACGATTGGGCAGGGTGTCATTGTTCCTACCGCAGTTTATAAAGCGGTGTATATGCCAAAAACTGGCGCTATTGGGGCTTACTACGCACCTAACAATAACTCTCTACAAGTGAAGGTTGTGAGTGTTTGCTACCTCGAGGAGCGCTTAGGCGTTAATCTGTTCCCGCAGTTAACCGAGCAACAAAAGCGTAATGTTTATCGTCTACCTTTAACAGCGAGCCAAGTTAAGCCAAATCAAAAGCTAGACTATTTACACTGGGATGGCGAAAGTCAGTGTGAGCAAGACCTAAACGCTGACCAGATTCAAGCGCTACAAGACCAATTTAAAAAGCAAAAAACTGGTTCTTCGGAGCCAATGGAAGCAAAAGTTCCAACAATTGATGAAGAAACGAGAAAGGCGATTGTGAAACAACTGGTAGAAGCCTTGGTGAACTATTTCTTGCAAATAATGAAATAAGCAGCTTTTTTTGATTGTTATTGCAACACCGTAATTGATTAAAATAGAATCCATAGACAGATCTGTCTATGGATTCTATTTTAATAAGGACAATAACAATGTTTGCCTCGATGTTTCTTTTTTCATTTGCAATGTCTATAACCCCAGGGCCAGTAAATACTGTCATTTTATCGACCAGTTTAAATCACGGTTTAAAAAGATCGCTTCCCTATATTTCAGGCGCCACAATTGGTTTTACCCTGCTTTTAATTTTTATGGCATTTGGTCTTCAGAGTTTATTAACTCAGTTTCCTGTTGTATTAAAGATTCTTGCAGTTTGTGGAACGCTATTTGTTTGTTATATCGGGATTAAAATTATTCTTTCTGCTGCAAATATTTCTATTTCCAGTGCTCCTGTAGAACAAATGATTATTCCTAATTTTAAAGATGGGTTCTTATTACAATGGCTGAATCCCAAAGCGTGGTTGGCTTGTGTGTCAGGCATTACCATGTTTACTAGCATTGAAAACCCGCAGTCGTTGCCGATCTTTATCGTTATTTATTTTTTCACTTGCTACGCGTGTTTGTTCTTTTGGGGGTTCTGTGGTGATAAATTTTCAGTGGTGCTCAATCAGGGCAACCGTTTGAAATATTTTAATATCTTGATGGGCGCTTTTTTAATTTTATCGGCTCTTTTAATTTTGATCGATTTTTTTTAAATTGATCGTATTACACTGTGAAGATATAACAACGAGATAAGACCTATGTTTAAGCCATTTGAAAAGGGTACAGAGTCTTCTTCAATTGAAGATTTAACATTAGAAAATGATGTCGATTGCATCAGCATTTACGGCAACTTGCAAATTACCAAAGACAAAGTTGGGTTAGAACAGGCAAAGGCATTGCAGAGCTTTTTAAATGATGTTGTTGCGGCTTTGGAAAAAGAAGAATTGCCTGAGAAAATTGAACGTCCAGCTGAACAAGAAATTAATAATCCGTTTTTATAATTTATGCATGCTATGCGTAATATTTAACATGGGCGTGCTGCCATACAGTCTTTAATACCACGTTAAACTTTATTAAATGTGTATAGACATTTTTTACTTTTGAAAGCCCAAAAGTAAACAAAAGGCTTTGTTGATCAGAGGGTACATCCATGTACCCCTGTTCAACAGGTGACATCCATGTCACCTATCCGCGATAGTAGATTGAGTCTAGGTAAAGTTAATCTTTATCGCCAGCTACCACCTTATAAATAATTGCCCCAATCACAGCTCCTAGAATCGGTGCCACCCAGAACAACCACAATTGACTTAACGCAGCAGTTTCAGCAAAGAACGCAACGCCTGTACTACGTGCAGGGTTTACCGAAGTGTTCGTCACTGGAATACTGATTAAGTGAATGAGTGTTAAGCCCAAACCAATTGCAATAGGAGCGAAGCCATTAGGCGCACGGCGATCAGTTGCACCTAAAATAATGATTAAGAAGAAAGCTGTAAGAACCACTTCAATAATGAAAGCAGAACCTAAGCCAAACTTGTTTGGTGATAAGTCACCAAAACCGTTGGTAGCAAAACCACCAACACCGCTAAAGCCTGCTTGGCCTTGAGCAATAATATAGAGAACAAATGCAGCAGCAGTCGCACCGACCACTTGAGCAACGATATAGGGAATTAAATCTTTAACATCGAAGCGGCCACCGACCCAAAGGCCAACACTTACCGCGGGATTAAAATGTCCACCTGAGATATGCCCTAGAGCATAAGCACCTGTGAGTACGGTTAAACCAAAGGCAAGGGCTACACCTGCAAAGCCAATACCAAGTTCAGGGAAAGCTGCGGCTAAAACTGCGCTACCACAACCACCAAAGACTAGCCAAAACGTACCTAGGAATTCAGCAAAATATTTATTCATTGTGATTACTCATCTATTGATGTATTTTTTAATTAGTGTGAAATATGTCACAAAAAATTAAGCATGTGACTATATGAAATTTTTGTTTTCAGTGTTGTTTTAATCAAGAAAAGATTTGTAAGTTTTGGTTGGCTATTCTTTGTCTAAAAATTGATCCCTCCATTGCTGGGGTGTTTGATTGGTCCAATGTTTAAATGCTCTTTGAAAAGCACTTTGTTCTGAATAACAAAGTAAAAGTGCGATCTCTTGTAAGCTTAAATGCGGATCTTTTAAATACTCGGTTGCGAGCATAAAGCGCACTTGTTGAACGCGTTCCTGAAAGGTGGTGTCTTGTTGTTGTAAGTGTCGTTGGAGTTGTCGAACTGATAGGCCTAATTGAGCAGCAATATGTTCAATTTGATATTGATTCTTTTGTAGCCCAGTCAAAATTGAATGCTGTAAACGCTGATCAAGTTGGGTCGAATTTGGTAATTGTTCTAAAAGTGCTTGTGCTTGCTGAACCAATAGTTGCTGCAATGTGTGGTCAGCGCTGCTAAGTGGCTTATGAATTTCTGTAATTGGAATGAGCAACTCTGTACGTGGTTGGCTAAAACGAACGGGACATTGGAAGTATTGTTCATAAACCCTGATATTTTTAGGGGCAGCATTTAAGAAATGTACTTCATGTAAATGCACATCTTCATGAGACATAAAAAGACGTAAGAACTGAATCACCAACGCAATCGCGATTTCATCGGTAAGCTGGGTAGGGTGTAGCTCAGTCGCTTCCCAGCGAATAGAACCATATCTCCCTTGTAGCTCAACCACTAATGGGCTCCCGTCATAAATCAGACGGTGAAAATCATGATAGCGAATTAAGGCTTCACCTAAGTTGTCGCAAGAGAGCGCGAGGTAAGCAATAATCCCTAAGTGTTTGGGTTGCACATATTTGGCAATTTCTAGCCCTAAACCCGGCTTTGGGTCTAGTTTATAAATCACTTCTAATAGATCACGCCAAACCACATAGTCAAAGCGTTCCAGATTTTGAATTTGTTCTAATTGTTCTGGAATAGCTAATTCATTTGCTTCGCAATAAGCTTTTAATAGATGTCCCAGCCCTCCATACACTGAGCCTGTATAATTCTTTAGTTGTGGCATCCCTAACCACCTCTTTCTTGTCGTGATTTGTCAATGAAACCATAAGTTCTGGTCAATACCTAGCATAACGAATTTTATATGCTGAATAAAAAGAAAAGGAGTTAGGTGATGTTAAAAGGGTTTATTGCCGGAATTGCAGTTGCGAATGCATTTGAATGGGTAGCACACAAATATATTTTGCATGGTGTACACCGTGCTGGAAAACCACGTTATAGCCCAGTACCAAAAAGTATGGAATCTCATTGGGCACACCATCGTGAAGTCCGCAAACAACAATTTCATGATGATTGCTATGTTGAGGGAGTGGGAAACTGGCGAACTAAAAATGAGTTAATTTCGCTTGCTGTGGTGGCAACCGTTTCAAGTGCAATTTTCTATCCGTTTTCAAAAGGTATGGCACTCGCAGCTTGGTACAGTGCAGGAAATTATTATTATATTCATCGCCGTGCACATTTAGAGCCTGACTGGGCAAAGCGTAAAATTCCATGGCATTACGACCACCACATGAACTCTAATCAAGACGCCAATTGGTGTGTCACGAAGCCTTGGTTTGACTATGTAATGGGAACACGTGTGGTGTCTTCAGCAGATTTAAAAGAACAAAACCCTTCGGGTATTCGGTTGCCTACTTTATTTGCTAAACCGTTAACTCAAGCTGTAGAAAAAATCTTTCCAGCAAAATGGGTCGAGAAAAAAGAAAAACTAGAACTTCCTGGTGAAGTGAAAGAAATAAATGGTGCGGCATAAAAAATAAAGGGGCATATCGCCCCTTTAAATATAAATAAGCTTACAAGCGCATTTCGATGCCTTGTTCAGCCAAATATTGTTTAGCTTCCGGAATCGTATATTGACCAAAGTGGAAAATACTTGCCGCCAATACTGCATCGGCACCACCTTGTAAAATACCATCTGCAAGGTGTTGTAAGTTACCTACACCGCCTGAGGCAATCGTTGGAATGGTAACGCGGTCATTAATAGCACGCATTAATGCAATATCGTAACCTGCTTTAGTACCATCCGCGTCCATACTGGTAATCAGCAACTCGCCCGCACCGTAGTCAGCCATTTTTACTGCCCATTCAATGGCATCAATACCTGTTGGTTTACGGCCACCGTGAGTAAAGATTTCCCATTTGTTATCGCCAGTTTTTTTGGCATCAATCGCAACCACAATACATTGCGCGCCAAAGTGCTGAGAAGCTTCTTGAACAAATTCCGGATTAAATACGGCAGCTGAGTTAATACTCACTTTATCTGCACCTGCATTTAATAACGCACGAATATCTTCAACCTTACGTACACCACCACCGACAGTTAATGGCACAAATACAGTCTCGGCCATACGTTCAACAGTACGATAAGTGGTATCGCGTCCATGATGTGTAGCGGTAATGTCTAAGAAAGTAATTTCGTCTGCACCTTGTTCGTTATAGCGACGTGCCACTTCAACAGGGTCGCCAGCATCACGAATATCGAGGAATTGAACGCCTTTAACTACGCGTCCGTTATCAACGTCTAGGCAAGGAATAATACGTTTAGCAAGCATAGCTTTTTCCAAAAATAATCGCCGTTGGTGAAAGTTCCTACACAGGCGCTACACCTTCATGGAGGGAAGAGGTATTCTATCAAACTTCACAGATGTTTTTTGCAGGTTTTCCATGTCGGTTTATACCCCGTTGAGTTTAGATGAAGTTCGCACCTTTGCTGCACCTTATGGATTAGAGGTGTTGGAGCTGAACCCAATTCAGGGAGGTATTCAAAACACCAATTATTTTCTGGTTGATGTAAACCGCAAACAATATGTACTTACCGTGTTTGAAGAGTTAGATGCACAAGGGGCGGGCGAACTTATTCCTGTACTTGAACAATTAGGAACTCATGATGTACCCGTTGCTGTGCCGTTAAAACATAGCGGACAAGCGGTTCATGTGATTGCAGACAAGCCTGCACAGATTGCACCACGTTTAATGGGTCACCATCCCATGCAAACCACAGTAGCGCAAGTTGCAGCGATTGCAGATGCACAGGCGAAACTGCATGTGGCTTTACAAGATTTTCCACTTGAACGTGAATATCGCCGTGATCACCAATACTGGACAGGTGTTGCAGAGCAGCTGAAACCAAGCATGACTCAAGATGATCAAACTTTACTTGAGCAGGTCTATCAAGCTTTTAATGCGAAAACAGCGCAGTATTTAAATCGACCAACAGGTTTTATTCACTCTGATTTGTTCCGCGACAATACTTTGTTTGAAGGTGAGCAATTACAAGGTATTCTAGATTTTTATGAGTTAAATCAAGATGAATTGCTATTTGATATTGCGATTACCATCAATGATTTTTGTACCGAATATCCGGCAGCGCATTTAAACTCAAATAAGGTAGCAGCTTACTTAGAGGCATACCAGAAAGTTCGTGCGCTGACTTCAGATGAACTTGAGTGTTTAGATGTATTCTTGGCAATGGCAGCGTGCCGTTTTTGGTCAATGCGTTTGCAAGTTGCTCAAAAAAATAAAGAAGAAGGACGTACCGGCGATGACATTTTGCAAAAAGACCCGCAAGAAATGCGAGCAATGATGCAAGACCGTTTAAGTCATGTAAAAGCATAAAAGGGAATAAAGATGCGAGATCAGGGGCGTTTAGTCGAATGGTTCGACGAAAAAGGTTATGGCTTTATTCAGCCGGATGATGCTGAAAAAGAACGAGTCTTTTTGCATATCAAGGATTTTGCACGCCCCGGACCTCGGCCAATTATTGGCTGTGCACTGGAATATCGGGTGATTCTCGACGAACGAGGTCGTTTTCGTGCTCAGCAGGTCACTTATTTAAAAGCATCTCAAACTCGAAAAGCGTCCAAACCTGCAAAAGCAGAATCTTCTTTTCAAGCTAGCCCTTGGTCTGCAATGCAAATGGGGATCGTGTTTTATTTCGTTTTAATGGGAATTATGAGTTTTATTCATATTTTACCCGCCTACACCTTGTTATTTGTTTTAATGATGAATGCCTTAAGTTATTGGCTCTATTCACAAGACAAAGAAGCCGCACAATTGGGTAATCGCCGTGTACCTGAACAAACATTGCACATTGTTAGCTTTTTAGGAGGTTGGCCAGCTGCATGGTGGGCACAACAAAAACTGAGACATAAAACACAAAAACAACCCTTTCGTAAGATTTATTTTTGTACCATATTCTTTCATTTACTTTTGATTTTGTGGCTAATTTCTCCCTTAAACGTATTGCGGGGCTCATAAAAGTAAATCGTTTTATTAAACTTGAGAGGTATAAAAATGAATAGTTCTATCGACCAAGATCCAAATCGTACTTTAACACTTATTTTATATGTACTTTATATTGTTGCCATTTTTACAGGCGGCTTACTTGCGGTTATTGCTTTAATTATTAACTACGTAAAACGTTCTGATGTACAAGGCTCGATTTTCGCGAGCCACTTTACATGGCAAATTAGAACATTCTGGTGGTATCTGGCTTGGAATATTATTGCCTTTCTGCCGTTTATTTTCCTGTTCTTTACGGGCGAAAATACTAATCTATTTGCAGGCGTTGCCGTTTCATCGACCGTATTCTGTGTGGGCGTAATTGGTGCTGCGTGGATCTGGATTGTATATCGTGCCATTCGTGGTTTGATTGCGTTAAACGATAACCGTCCGATGTATCAATAAATCATGATTATTGAACATGTGCATCTGAGTATAAAGTCTGGGCAAAGTGAAGCATTTCTTAAAGCATTCGAGCAGGCTAAACATATTGTTTATCCAATGGAAGGCTTCAATGCGGTCCAACTGATTAAGCATGCAACCGATCCCCATCATTATATTTTAATGATTTTCTGGGATGAAATCGAAAATCATACAGAAGGATTTAGGAAGTCTGAGGCTTATCAGGAATGGAAGACTTTACTCCATCCATTTTATGATCCAATGCCGATGGTTGAGTACTACCAGCCTTGTATTTCATTGAAGAAAAAATAATAGATAGTAAAAAAGAGAGCATTAAGCTCTCTTTTTTATTCTTGAATACTTTTATTTTTTTTAATTGGTAGTTTAATTTTTAACTCACTGATTAAAACACCTAAGACCACTAACGCACCCCCAAAAAGGGCAATCAATGGCAAACGCTCACCGGCAATTCTGCCAATAATGCCCGCCCAAACGGGTTCGCCTGCATAGATAATTGCAGCACGTGAAGGATCAACCACACGTTGAGCCCAGTTCATAATAAATTGAATGAGTGCACTCGCTAAACCTAATGCAATAGCAATCAGTACTAGGGGCCATGAAAATGCTGGAATCGTATGTTCACCCACTACAGGCATGATGGCGAAAGAAAGTAGAGAAGCGACACCAAGTTGAATGATTGTGACGCGGCGTAAATTTACCTTTCCAGCAAAGTAGCTAATAAAAATAATTTCTAAAGCAATCGCAAAGGCACCCAAGATTGTTAACAGCTGCCCAAAACTTAATGAAATTTGCTCAAAACCATTTCCCGTTAAGAAAACAAGGCCAGCAAACGCAAGAGCAGCTCCCACCCAAGTCATAATATGTGGAGTTTTTCTAAAGATGAGCCACATTAAAATAGGAACAAGCGGAACATATAGCGCTGTTAAAAATGCTGATTCACTACTCGGAATGGTTTGTAGACCAATGCTCTGGGTGCCGTAGCCTGCCGCAATCACAAGGCCAATCACACTACCAGCGCCTAAATCTTTTAAAGTAACACCTTTCATACTTTTTAATGAAATAAGAAGCAAAGTAAGAGCCGCTACAGCAAAACGACAGCCTACAAAAAACATAGGTGATGAAAAATTCAGTGCGTACTGCACAGTTAGAAATGTTCCACCCCAAATGACCGTAATCAAAATGAGAGCTAATTGAGGAACTTTGCTTGAACTCTGATAAGTTGGTGACATACTCAAACTAAAAGGAATTGTGCAATATACTGCACATATTGCGCTATTCTTCTGTTTTGTGCAATATATTGCTCAAATTTTCTTTATTCATCTATTTTATGAGCCAGTCGAGTAGCGTTTTACAACATGTAGGCACAAATATCCGTTCATTAAGAGATGAGCGCAGTTTAAGCCAACAGGACTTGGCTGATCGGGCAGGTGTAAGTAGACGTACCATTGCTGCTCTGGAAACAGGCCAAGTCAACATTAGCTTAGCTAAACTCGATGCGATTGCGGCAGTGTTGGGAGTAGATTTTAGAACAATTGTGAGTGCGCCTGAGCTAAAAGAACATGCTGTAGTAAATGCACTCGCTTGGCAGGGTAAAGATGAAGAAAGTAAAGCAACCTTGCTCGCTTCAGTTCCATCTCGTTCCCAAGTTGAGCTTTGGATATGGTCTTTGGCAGTGGGAGAGTCTTACGTGGCGGAAGCAGATGCAGATGGATGGCAGGAAATTATTTACGTACTAGAAGGTGAATTGACCATACAATTTACTGACAGCAAAAAAATAATATCTGCTGGTTCGTCTTTTATTTTTGAAAGTTCTGTTACTTATACCTATATCAATAGTGGTAACCAAGAGCTTAAATTTACTCGTAATGTGGTGTATTGATTTGGAATTTAAGCTTTTTAATAAAATATATGTTTTTAAAATTTATGCAGTTTATTGAAGGCATATATGATGCATATGACCTATCTTAAAAATCTACGAATTCAATTTAAACAAAAAAATATGAATAAGAGTAACTAAGGCAAGTTATGATATTTCTTGTGTAATGAAATTATTTTTAACTCGTTTTAATAGAAAAAAGATATAGAAATGAAGTTTTTATTAAGTTCGCAAGATATTCAAAACTATAAATTTTTATGGCAGGTTTCTAAAGAAAATTATAAGAAACAGAAAGGTAGTATGTTTCTCATGTTTTTATTAGTGATGTTTACAGCATTCTTTACGACATTATTGCCATACCTATTAAAAATTATTATTGATTACTCTGCACAGGCATATAACTTTTCACTAGATATTCGACTTCCATTTAATTTCTTATATCTAATCGTACTCGCATATGCGGCAGCATGGTTAGCGAATGAGTTATGTAATTGGACGAAAAATATTTTTAGTGCTTATTTGATGGTTGATTTCAAAAGTGCATTAATCTTTGCGGGACTAAAAAATTATTTAAATCTTAAAAAAGATGAGCAAGATCAAATTGAGGCTGGAACAGTGATCAGTGATCTAGCAAGAGGAAGTTCTGCTTTTGGTGAGATTAATTTAACGTTATTGCTTCATTTGGGACCGATCATTTTTCAATTGGTTATGATCTTTGCAGTGCTATTTACAACCATTAGCTTACTTTTTAGTATCAGTTTTTTATTGGTAGCTATTGTTATTTTTTTAGTTTCCTTTCATATCAATAAAACAAGCAGTTCTTTATTCGATTCGATGTATCAACAAGATAATCAGGTAAATAGCCATTTGATACATCAGATCTCAAATTCATATGAAATTAAAGTAAAAAATGCAGTACCGTTCCAATTATCAAAATTTAATACCACGTTAGACTCATTCATCAAAACAGCTAAAGATAGGAACAAGAAAATAGGGCTATTGATGATTTCTCAATTGTTTCTGATCTTTCTTTTTTTACTATTTTTTATGTTATTTACCGTATTTCTTTCAACTGAAAAGCAGCTTACACCGGGTGCTTTTGTATTGATAAGTACCTATATTATTCAACTCACCAATCCATTTCTGGCGGTTTCCCAAAGCTTGATGCGTTTAAATGGCAACTTTGTCGCCTTAGCAAAATATCGAAAATACTTTGATCTCAATAAAGAAAATTATACGCATTCTATCGTTCAAGACTCTAACGTTCTCTTTCAATTTATAAATGTTAAATTTTTACTTGGGAAACGAGCCGTAGATCATTTTAATTTAAAAATATTACCCAATAAAACGTATGTAGTGATTGGGCAAACTGGCTTGGGAAAAACTTCTCTAATGAATTATTTAATGGGTGTCTACCAGATTCAATCAGGGCAGCTTTGCTATAAGAATATTGATATTAGCCAAAATTTCTCTAAGCATATTTTTGATGAGGTTGTTTACGTTGCACAGCAACCAGTTATTTTTCCTTATTCCCTTAGAGATAATTTAGTTTATAACTCCTCGCACATATATGAGGATTCTTACTTACTTCAGATGCTTGATCAATTTAATCTATTACATATTTTGAAAAAGCATCAACTAACGCTCGATGATGATTTAGCTGAAATTTATAAGAATTTTTCAGGAGGAGAAAAGCAAAGGATTTGCATTCTTCGAGGTCTTTTAGCTCGCCCGCAGCTCATCATCCTAGACGAACCAACTGCCGCCTTGGATGTAGATACTGCAAAAAATATACTTGAATATATTCAGCAGGTTGTTCCATCCGTGATCATGATTACGCATTCACCGTATGCGATGGAAATTGCGGATGAGGTAATCGATTTAGAAAAGTTATTAAACTAAAGATAATCAAAAAATAAAAAAGAGCCTAAAGCGGCTCTTTTTTACATCTTAAAAATTAAAGACGGTTTTCATCCAACAAAAGCTGAGCTTCACGAAGATTTAAAGTACCTTCATAAATTGCGCGGCCTGTAATCGCACCTAAAATGCCCGGTTGGCCTTTTAAGTTACGAACGTCATCAAGGTTGGTTACACCACCAGAAGCAATTACTGGTAAACCTGAGTATCGAGCCAAGTTTACAGTTTGCTCAACGTTTACACCTTGCATCATGCCGTCACGTGCAATGTCCGTGTAAACAATGCTAGACACGCCCGCATCTGCAAAGCGTTTCGCTAAATCAGTTGCTTTCACATCAGTAACGTTTGCCCAGCCATCAGTTGCAACCATACCATTCATGGCATCAATACCAACAATGATGTGACCAGCAAAGCGTTTACAAGCTTCTTCTACAAATTCAGGCTCTTGAACTGCTTTAGTACCGATAATGACAAAAGTCACACCAGCTTCTAAATAGTGTTCAATCGTTTCTAATGAGCGAATACCACCGCCAATTTGAATTGGTAATTCTGGCTGAGCTTTAGCAATCGCTTCAACAACAGGCTTATGAATAGGAGTACCTGCGAAAGCACCATTCAAATCAACCAAATGCAAACGGCGCGCGCCTTCATTTACCCAATGCTGGGCAGTTGCAACTGGATCGTCAGAGAAAACGGTATCGTCTTCCATACGCCCTTGTTTTAAACGCACACATTTACCATCTTTCAGGTCAATTGCTGGAATGATTAGCATGCTTCCGCTCCTTGCTTCATCATGATTATGAAATTGTGCACATCTTAGCAAAGTATTGATCAATCGCTAAGCCTTAGAAAAGACTTTTATTACTTTACGCCTGAAGCACGGTTTGAATCGTTTGTGAAATGCGGGCGGGTAATAGTTTTTGGTTTCTGAGTTCTTCAAATACCAGTAATGCAGCATAAGCATCAGCGGCGGCATAATTTATTTGCTGAGATGTAAGTGGCTTTCGTGCCCAGTTTGAAGTCCCGACTTTTTTCGACTTTGCCAGATATTGTCCAAATAACAGTGCTACCGCTTTTTGTAGACCGATCTGCTGTTTAAAACCAAAGTGACTAAATCCTTTGGCAAGGTCAACACAACTTTCTAGCTCTATGCCTTTTTTATGAAAAATGTGCTTATCATTTTTAAGACCAAAGCCAACTTTAATTTGTTTTGGGTTAGATAAAATGGGCTGCAAGAATTTTAAAGTCGATGAATTGACATGAAATAAATAGGCTTTTTGTGCTGTAGCAAGTTGAATCAAGTGTGGCCCAGTTGAGATTTCACCCACTTTAAATGTAGGTTTAGATTCAGAATCAAATCCCAAAATTACAGCATTTTTTAATTCTTCTTCAATAGTTTTGCATTGCTCAATATTTTCAATCACGACAATATTTTGATAGGTGAGATTTTCAAAAGGAGGGAGCTGCTGAATAGAGGCTTTATCAAGGAGGGCAACGGCTTCGGACATATTTAATAGCATACAAATGAATTGAGCTATTAGCTTTATATATGAATAAAGCCTAGAGAACTAGGCTTTATGACTTTCTTTAAAAATTATTGAGATTGAGACGGTGTACCAATGACCACACTTTCGCTTTTCTCAACATAGCCTTCATAGGTCGGAGCCATGATTGTAGCAACAATGGCAAAAACAAAAGCAAGTGGAATTAGGACAATATAAATCCAGCCTAAAACGCGTTCCCAAGCAGGGGTAGGGCGCTGCGGACCATAATCATTATTGCCTTCCGTACCTTTTGCCGCAAAGAGATAAATCATAAAAATGAGGTTTACGGCAGGGATCAACATCAGTAACGATAGCCATCCTGTATTATTGCGGTCATGCAAACGGCGGATGGTAAAGATAAAGCTTACATAGAGGCAAACAATATAAAGAATGGCGATAACAATCATGCCTGCCGTAGAAAGGCCTGTTAGTTCCTGACTAGATGTAAATCCAAAAGTAAAAGCTATGATGACAACAGCGATACCGATGACGAGTGAAAATAAGAATGTCCAAGCAGCATAAGAGAGTCGTCCAAAACGACCACTAGCTTTAAAGGGTGAATCTTGTTGAAGTGGCTGATTTTCAAAAGGTGAATTCATTTTGTTTTCCTGATCATTTGGTTTTATTTAAAAGTATAAATATTCAATATTTTGTTGAATAAAATATCATTCTATAAATGATTAGTTGTTATTATAAATAAAAAAAAAGATCAGGCCATCTCGACCTGATCTTTTTCAGTTTTGAATCATATTAAATATTCCATTCCACAAAGTTTTTAAGTAACTGCAAACCAGCAGTATGACTTTTCTCTGGATGGAATTGAGTTGCGAATAAATTATCTTTGTGAATGGCTGTGCAGAAGTTCACACCATACTCACATGTGGCAGCAACTAAGCTTTGATCTTTTGGTTCGACATAATAACTATGTACAAAGTAGAAGCGAGCATCTTGTTCGATGTTGTTCCACATTGGATGGCTTGGGTCCATTTGGTGAACTTGGTTCCAGCCCATGTGTGGTACTTTTAAACCTTCCATTTGAGGGAAATGTTTTACTACGCCATCAAAAATACCTAATGCGTCTACACCACCATTTTCTTCTGAACTTTGTAGTAATGCTTGCATGCCTACGCAAATCGCAAGAACAGGTTTATTAAAAGCGGCTTTACGTACGACTTCATCGATACCTGCTTCACGCATACCTTGCATGCAGTCACGCATTGCACCAACGCCCGGAAAAACAATTTTGTCAGCTTGTGCAATTAACTTTGGGTCATTGGTTACATCGACTGTAGCGCCCACATGCTCAAGTGCTTTAGCTGCTGAGTGTAGATTGCCCATGCCATAATCAAGTAACGCGATACGTGTCATTAGAGGCTACCTTTTGTCGATGCAATCGTGTTTTCTGCACGTGGATCAACTTCACATGCCATACGTAAAGCACGAGCAAGTGCTTTAAAAACACTTTCGATTTGATGATGGCTATTTTTACCTTTTAAGTTATCGATGTGTAAGGTCATAAGCGAATGGTTTACGAAGCCTTGGAAAAACTCAGAAAATAAATCGACATCAAAGGTACCGATGCGTGCACGGGTAAATGGAATATCCATGAATAAACCCGGACGACCAGATAAATCTACAACAACGCGAGATAAAGCTTCGTCTAATGGTGCATAAAAATGACCATAGCGTTTTAAACCTTTTTTATCGCCTAAAGCTTGGGCAAAAGCTTGTCCAAGCGTGATACCACAGTCTTCTACGGTGTGGTGATCATCAATCTCGAGGTCTCCGTCACAATGAATATCGATATCAAATAAGCCATGTCGCTTGATTTGATCAATCATATGGTCTAAAAATGGAACTCCAGTGTTTAGTGTGCCTTGACCAGTACCGTCGAGATTTAAACGAACTCGAATTTTGGTTTCATTGGTATTTCTAACCACTTCACTGATACGTTGCGTCATGGACACGTTCCTCAAAAAACGTCAAAAATGATTGGATGTTAACGACAATTTCGCTGTGACGAATTCGTGACAGCATCATAGTTTGCTCAGGAGGGTTAATCAATGCCTATTACCGTACATGCTTATAGTTCTCTAGATAATTCAGAGATCCGCGATCAGCTTGAGCGACTGTATGATACAAGCCCGGAGTTTGGTGACGGGCACGATGCGATTGAACAACTTGAACAAGATTTACAACAGTATACCACGCTATACACTGCCGAATTTAACACCAAAATTATAGGTGCAATTTGGTCTTCAGGACAAGGCGAAAGCAAGGTTCTTGAATATATTGTTGTGCACCCTGCTAACCGTGGTCGTGGGGTAGCTGAGCGCTTAGTTGAAGAAGCTTGCCGCATAGAAGAGTCAAAAGGTGTTAAAACTTTTGAGCCAGGCTGTGGCGCGATTCATCGCTGTTTGGCTCACATTGGTAAACTACATCACTAAAAATTTCTATTATTTTGTAGTTGTGATTTAAAAATAATCACTTGTTACAAAAAACGCGGAAGTTGCTTGACGTCTTCTTATAAACATTGTTTAATACGCCCACTTCGGCGTGATAGCTCAGTAGGTAGAGCAACGGATTGAAAATCCGTGTGTCCCCAGTTCGATCCTGGGTCTCGCCACCATTATTTGTGTTTTCAATCCCTGATCCCATCAGGGATTTTTTTTAAGTATAAAAAATACTCATTTAAATCAGAAACTCAGGATAATTGTTGACTATTGTTCTGAGATACGGCTTAATACAGGCCATCGGCGTGATAGCTCAGTAGGTAGAGCAACGGATTGAAAATCCGTGTGTCCCCAGTTCGATCCTGGGTCTCGCCACCATATTCGAAAAAGCCTCATACATTATGTATGGGGCTTTTTTTCATGCCTGTTTATTTAACAATAAGATTAAGACTTTACCTGTGTATAAATCTCATTTTATCCACAAGCAAAGAGGGTTATTCCCAATATCGCCTTAACTTTCTAAAAATGGCTCAGCCGAAACGTGGTTCTAATCATGAGAACTATCACGAATAAGTCGTTTTCCTAAACACACGGCTTCTACTTCATCATAGCCAAGTTGTTCGTAAAAATTCAATACATTCAAATTGTCTTTACGGACTAATAATTGAAGTTTTGGGCAGCCGCGAGCGATAAGGCGCTTCTCAAGCTGCTGAACGAGCGCTGTAGCGACTCCTAAGCGTTGTTGGTGGGGGTGAACAGCCAAATAGTTAATCCAGCCTCTATGGCCATCGTAACCGCCCATAAGCGTGCCAATCAGTTGCTCATCTTTAATAGCAACCAAAAACAAATCATCCTGTTGCGAGACTTTCCTGAAAATATCGGTTTCCGGATTATTCCAAGGGCGGGTCAGTCCACAGCTTTCCCATAAAATAACGACATCATCCAGATCTGCATTTGTAAATTGACGAATAATAAACATATGGATTTCTACTTTTTGTTTTGATGTGCTCAAAAGATAAAATAAAAATTCGGGCTTGAGCAGTTTTTTATTAATAATTTAAACAAATAAAAAAGCACCCCCGAAGGAGTGCTTGGATTCAACCAGTGATTTAAGCTGATTTTGCAACTGGTGCTGCTTGAAGCATTTGACCTGTTTCTTCGAAATTTGCATGCCAAGACAATGCTTCACGAAGTAAGTGAGGGGTATGTCCACCTTTAGCACATGCACGGTCAAAGTAGTCATTTAATGCATCACGATAAAGTGGGTGTACACAGTTATCGATAATTGCACGAGCGCGTTCACGAGGCGCTAAACCGCGTAAGTCAGCTAAACCTTGCTCTGTCACTAAAATATCAACATCGTGTTCACTGTGGTCAACGTGGCTCACCATTGGCACGATAGAAGAGATATCGCCGCCTTTAGCAATTGATTTGGTTACAAAGATCGCCAAGTGAGCGTTACGAGCGAAGTCACCTGAACCGCCAATACCGTTCATCATTTTAGTACCGCACACGTGAGTTGAGTTCACGTTACCGTAAATATCAAACTCAAGCGCAGTGTTAATGCCGATAATCCCTAAACGACGAACTAATTCAGGATGGTTAGAAATTTCTTGTGGACGAAGCACTAATTTGTCTTTGTAAGCTTCGATATTGCCAAAAACCTTTTCACCACATTTCGCAGAAAGGGTAATTGAGCTACCAGAAGCAAATTTCATTTTGCCTGCATCAATGAGTTCAAAAGTACAGTCTTGTAGTACTTCTGAGTACATGATGAGGTCTTCAAAATCAGAATCTTTTAAACCTGTTAGTACAGCGTTGGCAATAGAGCCAATCCCTGCTTGTAATGGACCAAGGTTTTTCGGTAAACGACCTTCTGCAACTTCTTTATTAAAGAAAGCAATTAAGTGGTTTGCAATGCCTTGAGTCTCATCATCTGGAGGAGTTACTGTTGATGGTGAGTCATGTGTATCGTTAAATACAATACCTACAATTTTTGCAGGATCAATTTGGATTGCTGTTGTACCAATACGCTCATCCACTTTTGTCAATGGAATTGGAGTACGTGTTGGGCGATAAGTTGGAATATAGATGTCGTGCAAACCTTCAAAGCTTTCGCTTAAAGAGGTGTTGATTTCAACAATAACTTTTTCGGCAAAAATAGCAAAGCTTGCAGAGTTACCCACAGAAGTTGTTGGAATAATGCCGCCATCTTCAGTAATCGCAATTGCTTCAATCACCGCAACATCTGGACGTTTAAGTTGCTGGTTACGCATTTGCTCAACAGTTTCTGATAAATGTTGATCAATAAACATAACTTCGCCGTTGTTAATCGCACGACGTAAAGTGTTGTCTACCTGAAATGGCATACGACGAGATAAAACACCTGCTTCCGTGAGTTGTTTGTCTAAGTCATTACCTAAGCTAGCACCCGTAATTAACGTGATTTTTAACGGATTTTTCTTTGCATGCTCTACAAGTGCTTGTGGAACAGCTTTAGCTTCACCGGCACGAGTAAAACCACTCATACCAACAGTCATTCCATTTTCGATGAATTGCGCAGCTTGTTCAGCACTGATGACCTTGTCATGAAGAGAAGCTAGGCGAATACGACTTAAAGACATTGGACATCCTCAATATTGTCAAAACATACGGGATTTTAGCTATGAAAAATTGAAAAGTGCATAGGTGTTAGGCTAAGGTCTAATTTTGTAAATAAATGGCGGTATAAATTATATTTATGGTTTATATTTAATTGATTTTTATTATTTTTATTTGTCGTTAAACCAAGGCTTTTAATTACTGATTGATCAAATTAAAAGCGCTCACTTAAAGTTTGTTTTATTTTTTCCAATGGATTGGTTGAGGTATTTTCTTCGGTACTCGATTTTGGGATTGGTAAAGAAATAATAACTTCTAAACCACCTTGTTCACGGTTATGAATTTGAATCTCGCCATGATGAATATCGACAATACGTTTAACAATAGCCAGCCCAAGACCACTACCTTGAATGGTTCTTGCTGAGTCACCGCGAACAAAAGGTTGCATTAACTCTTCAATTTGATCTGCCGGAATGCCTTCACCATGATCAGCAACGGTAATTAAAATAGATTCATTTTCAACTTTTGCACTGAGCTCTATCGGTTCAGCACCATAGCGTTTTGCATTATTAATCAAGTTGGCAATAAGTCTTTTTAAAGAAAGACTACGTGCCGGAATAATAGGTACATCCTGCATCTCGAATTGAATATCGAGAGGTTTAAATTGCACAACAAGTTCTTGCAAAAGCATGTTGATATTGGTGTCTTTCAACTCCTCATCTGAACCATCGCGCATGTATGAAATGAACTGATTAAGAATTGCATCCATATCATCTACGTCATAAACCAAACCTTCACGCAAAAACTCATCAGGCAGCATCTCTGCTGTTAAACGTATGCGTGTAAGAGGGGTGCGTAAATCATGTGAAATACCTGCCAACATAATACGTCGTTCACGCTCAGTCTGATCGAGTGTATAGACCATACGATTAAAGGCTTGGTTTACTTGACGAATTTCTAATGGACCGTGATTGGTATCAAGGTACGGCGCTGTTCCAGATTTACTGTATTCATTGGCAGCATTTTGCAAACGACGCAGAGGGCGGTTCATCTGTCGAACCAAAATTAAAATAATGATAGCCGACAGTAATGGAACACCCACGACCCAACCCACTAAAAGTTCAGGACTGTAGTTGGCATAGGTTTTTAAAGGCTCACGAACCCAGTTCCCATGCATTTCAGGTGTTTGAATCCAAATGCGTGGGCTCGGTTTAAACTGAAAGTAAACGGTAACGTCTTTAGTCCCAATCTCATTTGCCAGCTTTTTTTCGACATGATTGGTAAAAAACTCGGCAATGACCTTTTCTCGGACACTTGGATATTCTTTGGGGTTGGTAACGTATTCAATACCGACTCGATTACGCAACCACGCATCAATATCTACTTCATTTTCACGATGAAAAATTCGTATATCAGGATTATTGACGAGCTCAAGCTCGACCGCAAGATAACGGGCGTGCTGTTGAATTTCAGGTAAATACAGAGTTCGCCAAAAGAACCATAACGACATAAATAAGCTAAAGAACACCACCAGCAGTACCAGTATAGTGGTACGCATGGCAGCAGAACGTGGCTTTATTTTGTCGAGAAAACGTTCCCATCGAGTCCGTTTACGTTCTGAGTAGGTCACGTAATCGGTAAAGTTCTGTGGGGCGATTGGTTCTAAACTCACTCTATCTTATCTCAAGCTTATTCAGCACCATCTGGAACGAATACATAGCCGACACCCCATACAGTTTGGATGTAACGTGCACGTGCAGGGTTATCTTCAATTAAACGACGTAAACGAGAGACTTGAACGTCAATTGAACGTTCCATTGCACCCCATTCACGGCCACGCGCCAAGTTCATCAGTTTATCCCGTGTCAATGGTTCACGTGGGTGTTGTACTAATGCTTTTAATACTGCAAATTCGCCAGTTGTTAAGGTAACGATTTGTCCTTCACGTGTCAGCGTACGAGTAGACAAGTCTAGAGACCATGGACCAAAGCTTACAACTTCAACTTGTTGGCTTGGTGCACCCGGAACTTCGCGAACTTGGCGACGTAATACTGCACGGATACGTGCTAAAAGTTCATTTGGGTTAAATGGTTTTGGCAAGTAGTCATCTGCACCAGCTTCAAGACCTGCAATACGGTCTGAATCGCTACCGCGTGCTGTTAACATGATGATTGGCGTATCAATATTTGATTGGCGCAAACGACGGCAAATACTTAAACCATCTTCAACCGGTAACATAAAGTCGAGTACGATAAGTGAAAATAACTCACGTTGTAATAGGCGGTCCATTTGCGAAGCATCGTGGGCAGTTTTTACAACAAAGCCTTTATCTTCCAAAAAACGTTGCAAGAGGGTACGTAAACGCACATCGTCATCGACCACTAAAATACGTTCGACACGATCCGTTTCGTTGTGTACGGTTTCAGGATGTTCAGCAGGTACAACTAAACTCATGATGTACTCCCTTTTAAAGTCATAATTTATATATTATTGGGTCGGATAGGCTTATTGCCAACAAGCCCTCAGTATAATGCCGATGTTCTTGTTTAGACTATGTATCAATTTGCTCAAAATTACAATTTTCAAGGTGGTTTGAAACCAAAAAACAACATCTTAAGCCCATAATTTAGCAAAGATAGATCTAAAACAACAAATAGTTAAATTTTCAATAAATTTCTAATTACTTAATAGTAATAACTAATTGTTTCAAATCAGTTATTTGAAATAAATATAATAGGCTTTTGATTGTTGAATAAGATAAAAAAACTGAGTAAATAACAAATTAGAAGAATAAAGTAGTGCTCAACCTTAATATTTTTGTCTTTTGGGCTATGTATCAATATGATCAATTTCTCATAAATTATATTAATTTTTTGTCACGTTCATGACACAAGTCATACGTTTATATTTTTTAAAGATTAAAAGGTAGGGTTCAGTTTTAACTTTTTCATACTTAAATCACTGTTTTTGCGTGCTCTAGTAGTCGTAAAAAGTATAAATATTCAGAGTCAATACAAAAAAACGTTTTGAATACGCAAACAAGTGTGGATTTTATGGGCTTGGTCTTTATAATCAGTGCTTTTAAACTTTATCCTTGTGGGATCAAACACGATGACTGACTTAGTTCAGCAGTTGGCAAGTGAGCTTGCCGTACGTCCAAACCAAGTAGAAGCTGCCATCCGCTTAATTGACGAAGGTGCCAGTGTTCCATTCATTGCCCGTTACCGTAAAGAAGTAACACAAGGTTTAGATGATACGCAGTTACGCCAATTAGATACTCGTTTAGCGTATTTACGTGATTTATATGAGCGCCGTGAAAAGGTCATTCAGTCATTGCAAGAACAGAATAAATTGAATGATGACTTGTTGGCGCGGGTGAATGCAGCCGAAACAAAAAATGCTTTAGAAGAAATTTATGCACCGTATCGTCCTAAGCGTACAAGTAAGTCTTTTAAAGCAAAAGAAGCAGGTTTAGGACCGATTGCTGAAAAAATTATTGCAGAACAAGTTGACCCGACAGAAGCATTGGCTGGTTTTAGTCATGAAGACTATCCAGATGTTGAAAGTCAGTTAGATGCGATCCAGCATATTCTGATTGATGATTGGGCACAAAATATTGCGCTTACTACAGAATTAAAAGCAACTTTTGCAAAAACTGCGGTTTTAAAAAGTACAGTTGCTTCTGAAGAAAAGAAAGAAGTCGGTAAAAAATTCCGCGATTACTTTGAATTTTCTGAAGGTTTAAACAAATTACCTTCACACCGTTTATTAGCGATGTTACGTGGTCGTCAAGAAAATGTATTAGGTTTAAAAGTAGATGGTGAAGATGATGCACCATTAGCGCGTATTGAAACTGAATACAACCTTGAGCAAATTCAACCTCAAGCACGTCAAGATTTCTTAAAACAAACTGCAAAATTATTCTGGTTGGGTAAAGTTCGTCCTCAAATCGAGCATTCATTGCTAACAGAGAAACGACTTACTGCCGAAGCAGAAGCAATGCAGGTATTTGCTGAAAATCTTCGTCATTTATTATTATCAGCGCCAGCAGGTGGTCGTACTACTTTAGGTGTTGACCCTGGTATTCGTACTGGTGTGAAACTTGCGGTAGTAAGCGATGCAGGTGATGTACTTGCTCATAGCACGATCTATCCATTTGCGCCTAAAGAAGATAAAGAAGGTTCTATTGCTGAACTTGCACGTCTATGCCGTGAATATAATGTAGAGCTTATTGCTATTGGTAATGGTACTGCTAGCCGTGAAACAGAAGCTGTAGTGGCTGAAATGATGGCTGCAAACACCGACCTCAAATTAACACGTGTGACTGTAAGTGAAGCGGGCGCATCTGTTTACTCTGCAAGTGAGCTTGCTGCGGCAGAACTTCCAGAGCTTGATGTTTCAATTCGTGGAGCAGTGTCGATTGCTCGCCGTTTACAAGATCCACTTGCTGAACTCGTTAAGATTGATCCGAAATCAATTGGTGTAGGTCAATATCAACACGATGTAAACCAAACTGGTTTAGCAAAAACTCTTGACGCTGTAGTAGAAGACTGTGTGAATGCTGTTGGTGTTGATGTAAATACTGCTTCGCCAGCAATCTTGGCTTACATTGCGGGTTTAAACAAAGCGATTGCTCAGCAAATTGTTGAATACCGCAAAGAGCATGGTCGTTTTGATAACCGTCAAGCTTTGAAAAGCGTACCACGTTTAGGCGAGCGTACTTTTGAGCAAGCAGCTGGTTTCTTACGTATCCAAAATGGTTCTGAACCTTTAGATGCTTCTGCGGTTCACCCTGAGAGTTATGGTCTTGTTGAGAAAATTGTTGCAGCAAAAGCGACAACTGTTAAAGACATCATTGGTAATACCGAAATCATTCGCCAAGTAAAAGCTGATGAATTTGTTGATGACAAATTTGGTTTGCCAACAGTACAAGACGTATTAGCTGAACTTGAAAAACCGGGTCGTGACCCGCGTCCAGAGTTCCGTACTGCTAAATTCCGCGAAGATATCACTGAAGTGGGCCAATTAACTGAAGGTATGCAACTTGAGGGTGTGATTACTAATGTCACAAACTTTGGTGCCTTTGTTGATATTGGTGTACATCAGGATGGTTTAGTTCATATTTCTGAATTAGCGAATGAATTCGTTTCTGATCCGCATAAAGTTGTAAAACCGGGCCAGATCGTACAAGTGCGTGTTATGCAGGTTGATGTTGAACGTAACCGCGTGAACTTAAGTATGCGTGCTGAAGGTTCTGCACCTGTAAAAGCACAGCGTCCACCACGCCGTGAACAAAATACAGAACAGCGTTTTGAACGTAAGCCTCAAGGTAAACGTCCTCAACCACGTAAAGATCAAGCTGAACGCCCTCAGCGTAGCAAGCAAGAGAAACCACAAGAACAAAAGATTGGTGGTTTAGGTGCATTGTTATTACAAGCAGGAATTAAAGGTTCTAAATAAGAGTCTTTAATTGATAAAAAGGCCTCCAATTGGAGGCTTTTTTTATGGGTTAAATATTACTTTTTTAATAATTATATAAAAGCGAAATAAGAAAAAAACAGTCGTAAAGATGAGGTGAATCTTAAGATCAACAAATCGTTGTTAAATACACAATTAAATACACAACGTTATAGCATAACTAAACTTTAATGATATTCAGTTGTTAGACATCATCAACCCAGCCTTGAAGCATTTACTCACTTTCAGGCTGTAATAGTACAACTTTGCTTATTTCTTTATATTATAAATGGTTGTTTTATGTCGGTTTTAAACCTGAAAAATAGATTTCATTTAAAAGACCTCTTGTCCGGAGTTGTCGTATTCCTCGTCGCATTACCGCTGTGTTTGGGTATTGCTTTAGCCTCAGGTGCTCCCATCATCTCTGGTATTATTGCAGGTATTGTGGGCGGCATTATTGTGGGTTTACTAAGTGGTTCTCACATTAGCGTTGCAGGCCCAGCGGCAGGGCTGACTGCTGTCATCCTTGTACAGTTAGAACAATTAGGCGGCAATTATGCCGCCTTTTTATTATGTATTATTTTTGCCGGTGTCCTACAAATTCTATTTGGATTATTTAAGTTAGGTTTTTTTGCGAACTTTATTCCAAATAATGTCATTTTAGGGTTATTAGCTGCTATTGGTGTCATCCTGATTGCCACGCAATTGCCTTATCTGTTTGGACTTTCTGATTTTTCATGGAAACAAGTTTGGACTTCAACACCAGATGCCTTCCTTCAACGTTTTGATGGAGGTGCTGCGCTTATTGGTTTGCTCAGTTTATTTCTAATTTTAGCGTGGGATAGCAGTCCGCTTAAAAAATTAGCTTTACCTTCGGCTTTAATTGCAGTTGTGCTAGCAGCAGTTTTAAATTTTGTTTTAGTGAGTATCGGCTCTGCATGGGCAGTGCAAATAGATAATCTCATTCAATTACCGAATATCTTACAAGCACCCGAAGAAGTATTAATTTTCCCTGATTTTAGCTATTTAGCTGAGCCTATGATTTACACAGGGGCAATCACTCTGGCTGTCGTTGCATCTTTAGAAACCTTATTGAATTTAGAGGCAGCAGATAAAATCGATCCTCAGAAACGTTCTTCTCCTCCTAATCGTGAACTCTGGGCACAAGGCACAGGGAATATCGTTTCGGGTTTAATAGGTGGCATGCCCGTGACTTCAGTGATTGTACGTAGTTCGGTGAATGCAAATACAGGCGCGCGTAGTAAATGCTCTACCATTATTCATGGGGTATTGTTGCTGTTGGCGGTTTTGTTCTTTGTGCCATTAATGAACATGATTCCTTTGTCTGCATTGGCCGCGATCCTTATTGTCACAGGCTTTAAGCTTACTCATCCAAAACTATTTAAACAGCTTTATCAAAAAGGTTGGAAACAGTTTTTACCTTTTATTATTACCTTAGTTGCAATTTTACTGACCGATCTTTTAATGGGAATTTTAATTGGTCTGTTCACCAGTAGTGCTTTTATTCTCTATGGCAATTTTAATAAAGGTATTCGTGTTTATAGAGAGAAGCGTTTGCATGGTGTAGTGACTCGTATTGAGCTTCCTTCACAAGTCACCTTTCTTAATCGATCTGCGCTTATTTCGGCATTAGAACATGTACATAAACATCAACAACTCATTATTGATGCAACTCAGTGTGATTCGATTGATCCTGATATCTATCAAGTTATTCAAGATTATCAAAGTGAAACGGCTATTAAACGTCAGGTAAACCTTAAATTGGTCGGGTTCAAACAGCACTATCAAGATGTTGATGATGCGGTACTTGATATTGATATTAGTACGCATGATTTACAACAAAAGCTGAGTCCACAACAGGTCGTTAACCTACTTAAAGAAGGGAACGAACGTTTTGTAAAAAATGAACGTCTACAACGAGATATTTACCGACAAATTCGTGTGACTGCAGATGAAGGGCAACATCCGATTGCAGCAGTCCTTGGGTGTATGGACTCACGTGCCCCTACCGAAATGATTTTTGATGTCGGTATTGGTGATCTGTTTAGCTTACGAATTGCAGGTAATATTGCTGGGCAAAAAGTATTGGGTTCACTTGAGTTTGCTTGTCAGGCTAAAGGTTCTAAAGTCATCGTTGTTTTAGGACATACCGATTGCGGTGCAGTAACAAGTGCATGTCAATTGCGTTTAGAGCAAAAGCAAGTGTCTGATGTGAAGGAAATGCCACATATTCAATATGTACTTGGACCATTAATGCATTCGGTTGATAGCGTATATGACATTATGCAGCCACGTGAATTAGGTAATGCTTTTATTAGTCAAGTCACAGCAATGAATGTTCATTACAACATCCAGTACATTATTAATAATAGCAGCGTGCTTAAAGATATGGTTGATCGAGGTGAGATCGTAGTTGTGGGTGCAATTTACGATGTAAAAACAGGGCACGTTCAGTTTCTTGATTGATCAGTCCTTTAGTTAAAAAAGCGCCTTAGTTAAGGCGCTTTTTATTCGTTATGAGTTTAACTCAAAATTACCAGTGTTCACCTGGGAAAATACGTGCATAAGCTTTTTGTGCCCAGTTTAATTTCTCGGTTTTTTGTCCCTTCGCTGCATCTGAACTTGGGAATAAACGGAAACCAATCGACATAAACATATTATTGATGCCTGGCGCTACAGAATAAGTCATTGAAGCTAAGCGGCCTAAGTTGGTTGCCATACGTTTTGGACGTTTCACGATTGCATAAGCAATTAAGTCAGCAGCCTGCTCAGGTGAAAGGGTTGGAACATATTTATAAATTTTAGTTGGTGCAATCATTGGGGTACGAACCAATGGCATATAAATTGAAGTAATTGCGATTTTGTGTGCATGAACTTCGGCAGATAGACAGCGGCTAAATGCATCAAGCGCTGCTTTAGATGCGACATATGCAGAGAAGCGAGTAGCGTTTGCTAAAACACCAATCGAGCTAATATTAATAATTTGCCCGTCTTTACGCTGAATCATATGCGGCAAAATATTGAGAACTAAACGTACTGCGCCAAAATAATTTAATTGCATGGTGCGTTCAAAGTCATGGAAACGATCATAAGACTCATGTACGGCACGGCGAATAGAGCGACCTGCGTTATTAATTAAAATATCAATGTGATCAACAGTCGCTAAAATTTCTTTAGAGACTTGGTCAATCATTTCCATATCGTTAAGATCACATGGGAAAATTGATGCCTTACCGCCACGTTTTTCGATATCTGCTTTTACTTCTTCCAAAGTTTCTTGAGTACGGGCAACCAGTAGAACATGGGCACCAGCATCAGCAAGTTTGTTTGAAATCGTTAATCCGATTCCACTCGAGGCGCCTGTCACTAAAATGACTTTATCTTGTACCTTTTCCTGGAACAGAGCTTCTAATTTTTTATTCACAGCATTTTACCTAAGTAGGGGCAGGGACTATTTATTCCGGTATGTAATTTTTATTTTTTACAACCGTAGATTCATCCAGATGAACTCATAAATATTGTCTTTATCTTAATAGATGTTTAAAAATTGTCTAGTCTGTAAATATATGAAATTTAACAATTTATTTAGAGTAAAAACTCTAAAATGTAGATTGAGATATTATTTTATTTACTCTAATCTTCTGAATAATATGATAATTGTTTAATAGATTTTTACTGCTTAAATAATGAACAGCAATGTTATGGCTTAATAATGGCAAGAACGATGATTGAAATAGTACAGATGAGGATAATCAATGTTGCTTGTTTTTTTCTTACATTTATACCATTTGCGATCTGCCGTAAAAGCTTAGCTTGGAATCCATGAATACCTGCCAAAATAAGTACGAATACAATTTTTGCAGGTAGCCACTTAGAGCTGAACCATTGACCATGAATTGCTATGATTAAACCCGAGGCAAAAGTAATAAAGAGCGCTGGGGTCGTCATAATTTGATCCCATCGATACTCACGCTGAGCCCAAATAGGAATATGGATATTTTCAGTAATATCCAGATCTATTTTAAATGAAAACGAAGCAGCAAGAACGCCACTTATAAAAATGGTCATTGATACTATATGTATAGCTTTAAGCCATGGGTTTAATGTCGTAAAAAGCTCGATCATGATGATTGAGCTTCGTCTACATTAGTCATTTTATTTTTTATAAATGATAGATTAAAGTAAACACCGAACGGAATAAGTGTAACTACCACTAATCTTAATAGTTCTAATGGTGTCCATTTGCTCTCGGTTATAGTTTGTACCGCGAACCATAAATAGACAAAAAATGTAAGCCCATGGATAGGCCCCATAAAATGAACACCTGTATCCCATCCATTGAAATATTTTAAAGGTACTGCAACAACAACCAATAACAGCAAAGAAATTGTCTCTAATAGTGAAAAAAATTTCAATTTTTGAAATTGAGTAATATTTTGTGCTTTCGGATTAGCCATATTTATTGATCCGTATCTAGCCCATTTGAAGATTTAATTTATCGATACTAAGAATGGGGGGAGATAGCTATTCATTCTATATTTTGAAAATAGACAAGCTGAGCTGAGAGAATAGTGTTTCCATTCATAGTTTTGACATAAAAATTACTACGGATAATTTTGTCAGTATTAACCTATTGTTATGAGTGGCAGAAATGACAATAACCGTTCATTTACTGCCAATTTGATTTCTGCCAAGATAGGAAAAGTTTTTAATTGAGCTCTCACCAATGCATACGGTAGCCATTTTAGCTTTACATGATTTCATTCCATTTGATTTGGGTATTCCATGCGAAGTCTTTGGTTTTGTACGGTTATTAAATGGTGAAATGGGCTATTGTGTAAAAGTTTGTGGCGAAGCTGAGTATGTAAATACAGGAGCGTTTACGCTTCAGGCACATTTGGGGCTTGATCATCTTATTGATGCAGACACCATTATTATTCCTGGTATTAAAGATCCTAAACAGCCCCTTAATCCCAAAGTAAAAACTGCAATTCTTAAAGCGTGGCAAAAAGGAGCAAGAATTGCTTCAATTTGTTCGGGAGCGTTTGTTTTAGCAGAAACGGGCCTTCTTGATGGATATCGGGCCACTACCCATTGGATGCTTGCAGAGGAGCTGGCTACTCGATATCCCAAGATTAAGGTCGATCCCAAAGTATTGTTCGTTGATGAAGAGCGTCTTATAACTTCAGCTGGGGCTTCATCTGGACTGGATATGTGTTTACATCTTGTGCGTCGGGATTATGGGCAAAGCGTGGCTGCTCAGGCTGCAAAGCTTGCTGTCGCTCCATTAAATCGTGATGGGGGACAAGCGCAGTTTATCCAATATGAAATACCAGAGACACGTGATAGCTTAGCGACGCTATTGGAGTGGATGAACACTCATCTAGATGACGAGATTGATATTAAATTACTTGCTTGTAAAGCAAATATGAGCCCAAGAACATTTGCCCGACGTTTCCGTGAACAGATTGGAACTACACCATTACAATGGTTGCTCACCATGCGCATACAACGAGCTCAGGAATTACTTGAAACTTCTTCACAGTCGATTGAAGAAATTGCCTTATGCTGTGGTTTTAATTCTCCTGTCACTTTTCGAACTCGATTTAAAAATAGTGTAGGTGTTAGTCCTAGCGTCTATCGGGCTAAATTTATTTTTTATCTTTCATCTTGAATTAATTGTTTTGTATGAATAGATCAATTAGCTGTTTCAAGTGAATATAGATTTAAATTGAATTTAATATAGCCATAAAAAAGCCTCTATTTCCAGAGGCTTGATAAATAGTTTAAAAGTTATACAGCTGAAAGTGCTTGTTCTAAATCGGCAATTAAGTCATCAATATGCTCAATTCCAATGGAAAGACGAACCATATCTTCACTTACACCAGCAGATTTAAGCTCTTGTTCATTGAGCTGGCGGTGAGTCGTAGTTGCAGGGTGGCAAGCCAAACTTTTAGCATCACCAATATTCACCAGACGAGTAAATAGCTGAAGTGCATCGATGAATCGAGTACCGCCTTCACGCCCATCTTGTACACCGAAAGATAAAATTGCAGAAGGTTTACCTTTTACATATTTTTGAGCAAGCTGGTGCTGTGGATGATCTTTTAAACCTGCGTAATTCACCCATTTTACTTTTGGATGGGTCTGTAAATACTCTGCAATTTTTTGCGCATTTTCAGTATGACGCTCCATGCGGAGATTTAGAGTTTCTAGACCTTGTAAAATCAAGAAAACACTCAGTGGGCTAATTGCAGCACCTGTATTACGCAATGGTACAACGCGAGCTCGTGCTATATAGGCAGCCTCACCTAATGCCTCAACATAATTAACGCCGTGATAACTTGGGTCTGGCGTGTTCAAAACTTTAAAACGCTCTGGATATTTACCCCAAGGGAATTTACCGCTATCGATAATTGCACCACCAATACTATTGCCATGACCACCAATATATTTAGTAAGCGAATGGATGACGATGTCGGCGCCATATTGAAATGGTTTTAATAAGGCAGGGGTGGCAACCGTATTATCGACGATGACAGGTACGCCATATTCATGTGCAATTTTTGAAATTGCTTCTAAATCGATAATATTTCCGAGTGGATTCCCAATTGATTCAACAAAAACAAGTTTAGTCTTATCATCAATTAAGTTACGTAAGCTTTCAGGCTGTTGATAATCAAAAAAGCGAACTTCAATGCCTTGTTTTGGTAAGGTGTGGGCAAATAAATTATAAGTTCCGCCATATAAAGTTGAGACGGAGGCAATGTTGTCTCCCGCTTCTGTAATCGTTTGGACAGCATAGGTAATCGCTGCCATTCCAGAAGCCAAGGCTAAAGCACCAATTCCGCCTTCGAGTGCAGCAAGGCGTTGCTCAAGCACAGCAGTGGTCGGGTTCATAATGCGAGTATAAATATTGCCCTGAACTTTTAAATCGAAAAGGTCGGCACCGTGCTGTGTATTATCAAATGCATACGAAGTGGTTTGATAAATAGGGACTGCAACCGCTTTTGTTGTTGCTTCGGGTGAGTAGCCAGCATGAATGGCTAAGGTTTCATCTTTATAAGTCATGATTACTTCATCTTCGTGAGTTAAATATTGAGCGAGTCTAGCTTAAAAGTTAAATAGAAAATTGCACAAATTCTGGTTTGTTTTCTAATTTTAGGAATATAGATAGAAAAATATACGCTGAAACGCTGTACAAATCTTATCCATAAACATTTTGCAACTTATTGAAAAAGAAAATTGTTTGATAAATCCGTACGATGGAAATCATAACTTCAAGTCATCGAGGTTTTCAGCGTATAATACGCGCGATTATTTATCGCTTATGCGATGTATTGGTTTTTCAATTGAGGAGTCCTGCGTGGCCCAATATATTTATACGATGAACCGAGTGTCTAAGATGGTTCCGCCAAAGCGCGAAATCTTAAAAGATATCTCTTTATCATTTTTCCCGGGTGCCAAAATTGGTGTGCTCGGTTTGAACGGTGCAGGTAAATCTACCTTGCTTCGTATTATGGCTGGCGTAGATAAAGATTTCTCTGGTGAAGCTCGTGCACAACCTGGAATTAAAATCGGCTATTTAGAGCAAGAGCCACCTCTTGATCCGACTAAAGACGTTCGTGGTAACGTTGAAGATGGCGTGCGTGAAGCTTTAGATGCATTAGAGCGCCTTGATCAGGTTTTTGCAGAATATGCAGATCCAGATGCTGATTTTGATGCACTTGCAAAAGAGCAGGAAAAATTAGAATCAATTATCCATGCTTGGGATGCACATAACTTAAATAACCAGCTTGAAATCGCGGCAGATGCCTTGAACCTTCCAGCTTGGGATGCGGATGTAACTAAGCTTTCAGGTGGTGAACGCCGTCGTGTAGCACTTTGCCGTTTATTGCTTTCGAAGCCAGACATGTTGCTTCTTGACGAACCGACGAACCATTTAGATGCAGAATCTGTTTCTTGGTTAGAGCGCTTCTTGAAAGATTTCCCTGGCACAATCGTTGCGATTACGCACGACCGTTATTTCTTAGATAACGTTGCCGAGTGGATCTTGGAGCTTGACCGTGGACATGGTATTCCTTACCAAGGTAACTATTCTTCTTGGTTAGAGCAAAAAAATGCTCGTTTAGAACAAGAGCAGAAACAAGAAGAATCTTTTGCTAAAGCTTTGAAAAAAGAACTTGAATGGGTTCGTTCAAATGCGAAAGGTCAGCAAAAGAAAAACAAAGCGCGTATGGAGCGTTTTGAAGAGCTTAACTCTAAAGAATTCCAGCAACGTAATGAAACGTCTGAAATCTACATTCCACCTGGCCCTCGTTTGGGTAATAAAGTTGTGGAAGTGGAAGGTATCAGCAAATCATTTGACGGCCGCGTATTGTACGAAAACTTATCGTTTACTGTACCTCCAACAGCAATTGTAGGTATCGTTGGTCCAAACGGTGCGGGTAAAACGACTTTATTCCGTATGATGACTGGCGAACAGCAACCTGATACAGGTACTGTGACTTTAGGTGAGTCAGTTAAAGTGGCTTACGTGGGGCAGATTCGCGACACTCTAGACAATAACAAAACTGTTTGGGAAGAAGTGTCTGGTGGTTTAGATATCTTGAAAGTGGGCGATTATGAAATTGCTTCACGTGCTTATATCGGCCGCTTTAACTTTAAAGGCCAAGACCAGCAAAAACGTGTAGGCGAATTGTCTGGTGGTGAGCGTAACCGTTTACAACTTGCGAAAATTTTACAGCAAGGTGCAAACGTTATCTTACTGGATGAGCCATCAAACGACTTGGATATTGAAACTTTACGTGCGCTTGAGGATGCAATTCTTGTATTCCCAGGTACGGTAATGGTGGTATCGCATGACCGTTGGTTCCTTGACCGTATCGCGACACACATCTTGTCATTCGAAAATGAACAGCCAGAATTCTACACAGGTAACTATGCAGAATATGAAGCATACCGTCAGTCACGTTTAGGTGAAGACGCTGTTCAAAAACGTACTAAATACAAAAAAATTAGCGGATAATCTCTGAAAATTTAAAAAACCAGCCTAAGGGCTGGTTTTTTATTTCCTATTCAAAAATATTAAGAAATGAGAAATTAAAAATCTCTAAAGTGATTGAATTTATACTTATATTTTTAATTTATTAAGATTAATATTGTGTCTCAATTTATTAAAAGGTAAATATACCTCTTTGGAAAATCATGAAAAAAATTAAACTTTATACTATTGCTTTAGGGGTAGCTGTAGCTACACAACTTACTGGATGCCTTTCAGTAAAATCGTATGTTGATCCTGCTTATAAGTCTGTCACTTATTCGGAAATTAAAAGACCAGCTCAACCTATTCCAGTGGTTTTAACTACTGAGTTTCAGAGGAATGGAGAGGTTATTCCAAAAGCAGGTAAAGAACTACAATCTGCAGTTGAGCGTAGTTTAAGAGCAACAGGCGTATTTTCTCCAACAGCTCAGTCGAATGGCGAGAAGCAGGCAAAATTACATTTAACTGCGAATAATGTGGCCGATTTGGGTGAAGCTGCAGGTAAAGGAGTTTTAACTGGTTTGACTTTTGGCGCTGTTGGTAATGCGATTGCTGATAAATATGAGTTTAAATTTAATTATGTTGATGCTCAAGGTAAAGAAACTTCTCAACGTTACCCACATATGATTTTAACAACCGTTGGAAATAAAAAAGCGCCTATTGAGAATGTGCAGCCAATGTCGATCAATCAAGCATTTAATAAAGTTGTTGATGATGTTGTAATTCGTTTCTCTTCTGATCTGCAAAAACAGCAATAAATCCTAGGTTAGTTAAATAAGCCATTTGGAATAATATATTGCTAGTTGATTTTTATTTAAAAAAACCAGCCTAAGGGCTGGTTTTTTTATTTAAGGATTTGGAAATATTAATTATTAAATTCGCCTCGTAAATCAGCCCACATCAGTGACGGAACGACCGTAATCACGTCGAAGGTCATGGCAAATGGATAGAGCACCATACGGGTCGCCTTTTTCAAAGGATGTTTTTTGGTAATTTTATTTTCCTGTTGCAGGATAATCGGATAGGGTTGCGCTAAGGTTTTCTGGACCTTTTTAGCTTCCTGTGATTGATAAAGCTGGCCTTTAAAGAAAATATTGATATAAGGATAAGGTGCCGTTTGTTGATTTTGAATGATATCGAAATTTTGTCTAAAGGCGAGAGACTTTAATAATTTTTTTTGCGAGTCATTTAAATCAACCATACGCGTGTTATAGCGTATTTGTAAAACACCATGAAAATGATTGGGATCATCCATGGTCAGTACCAGTGGGGATGGACTGGTCAGACTTCGTTGGTCTGCTGGGATTGCATGAAGAAGTTTTGATAGCTCAGCGCTTCCCTCGGTCATTAAATAACTAAAATCTTGACCTACAAAGACGATCCCTTGTTCTTGCTGGTTTTGAACAGCTTGTCCTAAAGCAATGATTTGATCTTTTGCTAAAATGATTTTCTCGGTTTTTGTGGTTTCGTTAGGTAAAGCTTCTGAAAGTAATGTCGTGGCACAAGCACTCAAATTTAAACAGACGACAACGAGTAGGGTGGAAAATAGTTTATACATTGCAGGAACTCAAACAGGAAATTAATTTTTCTAAAGAAAAAACTTTTTTAAAACAGCGATAAATTAACCAAAAATCATTTTGTAATTTTATTACATTGCTATCGCTTGCTATAGTGACTTTGTGCAATTTACTGTCATGGTGTACCGTTGCCACGTTCTACAGTTTTTATGTCCGTCTTGTTTAGTTTGCTTATATTCCAAAGCTTATGGAATGTGGCAGCGGCATTTTGCGTGCATAAAAATCAGGAAAAGACATTACAACATTTCGGTCATCATGCAGATTTAAATGTATATCAATCTTCAGACCATATGCAGACTGAACATGTGGGTATTGTAGAAAATTCTGAGAATGCTCCATTAAGCTGGCAAGATCATCACGATCATTTACCTTCATGTTTTCATGTAGTGATGACTGAAAATGCACAACAAGCTCAAGAACCTTTTGTGCGTGTACATGAGCTTTCACAAATCTATTACTGGTCTAATTCTTATCAGTCTCCGTATCTTGGCTCTTTAAATCCCCCTCCTGTCTTAACCCTGCTATAGGTGGGGTAGCCGAAAAATAACCCACCAGAAATTTATTTATTTCAAAGGGTTATTTTATGCTTAATTATATGTGCAAACAAAGCGCAGCAATCTTCTATGTAGATTACTCGCTTAAACATTCACGTCTTTATGTTAATGACAAGGCGGGATATAAGGTTCTGTCAAATCTTTCGGGAAAACAAAAATATCATTTTAATGAGTCGGTTATCTCATCTCTGATGATTCACAGTGATGGAGGTTTATGGAAATGAATATTTTATTTTCCCCCCGTGTTAGAACTGTGAGCTCCCGAGTGATTGGGCTGATTTTAGCTATTATTCTTGCTTTAAGTTTTAGTAAATGGCATTTCCAAGCGGCATTTATAGAACATATTTTATGGTTCTTTGGATGGTTTTTTGTGGGCATCGGAGTAATGGGAAGAATATGGTGCAGTCTTTACATTTCCGGATTTAAGAATGCCAAGTTGGTGACAGACGGTCCCTATTCTTTATGTAGAAATCCACTCTATCTGTTTAGTTATCTGGGTGGAGTCGGGATCATGTTGATTACAGAGACGTTTATCTTTCCAATAGTATTCACGCTTTATTTTCTCTGTTATTACCATTTTGTTATACGCCAAGAAGAAGCATTCCTGAGTGAAAAATATGGAACTGCATATTCAGATTATATAAAGACAATTCCACGCTTTTTACCAAGTTTCAAAAATTTTAAAGAGCCTGAGTTCTATCAGGTTTCACCGAAGCATTTCCGTATTTTTTTGACGCAGGTGGTGTGGTTTATCTGGGTTGCGGCCTTAGTCCAACTTTTTGATGAGTTGCGACTGCACGGTGTTCTCCCTTCATTGTTTAGTTGGTTCTAAAAATGAAATGAAAGTATATCCGCATGCTTCTTAGAGACTCAGAAGATTTGTCCTGAATTGATTAACTAAAGCATGCGAAAAATTAATTTTATTTCTGGGCTAAGCCCTTAAATAAATTCGGAATATTTAGATCTGGTGATTATTATGTCTATTAAACTAAATACAAAATCGGCTTTGATGGTTTTACTTCTTTCAACAAGTTTGGCTCATGCTGATGGAGGGTTAATATTCCTCGAAAAGAATATTAAGTCTCAGCAAGAAACAAAAGCTAAAGCTGAAGAAAGTAAGAACCCTCATTTAACTTGTAAGCGTAAATAATTTCTTTTGTAGGAAACTAATTAATTAATAATTAGTTTCCTATGAGTAAAGATAAAGATTCTTAATGATTTATTCTTATCTTTACTCAAGCGAGATTAGAATCATTTCTATACTGCTACTTATAGATGTAATTTTATTACATGCCCACTGCCTGCTATAGTGGCTTTGTTCAACTTCTTAGTTTAATGGTGTGCTGTTGCCACGTTCTGCACTTTTCATGTCCGTCTTATTCTGTTTGCTTATATTCCAAAGTTTATGGAATGTGGCAGCGGCATTTTGCGCCCATGAAAATCAGGAAAAGGCATTACATCATTTTGGTCATCATGCAGCGTTGAGTTATGAAGCTTCACAGCATAGCCATACGGAAAAGACAGATATCGTAGGGACACATAAAGCTCCTTTAACCTTGTCTGATCATCATGACCATTTACCTTCATGTTTTCATGTTGTGATTGTAGAAGCACAAGAAAAAATTATTTCGCCGTTAATACAGTCATCTGAGCCAAAACAACAATATTATTGGTCCAATTCTTATAAGTCCCCTCATATTTCTAAACAAGACCCGCCTCCTGTTTTAACCCTGCTATAGGTGGGGTAGCCGAAAAATAACCCACCAGAAATATTATTTATTTCATAGGGTTAATTTATGTCTATTTTTTTATACGAAAAACGTTTCGTTAGTCTGAGTACGTCTTGGATATTTAAATCATTAGTTGTTGCTGTTGCACTTTCAACTGGTGTCGTAACAAACGCAGCCAGTTCAAATCAGAACCTTGCTGAGAATACACAACCACAGCGTGTACAGAAGGTTTTAACGTTTGAACAGGTGCTCGATCAGGTTAAGCAGTTTCAGACTCAAACAGGAATTTGGCAAACTCAACAAGATATCGCCGAGAGCAATATCAAACAGAGCCAGCTATGGGAAAATCCGACGGTTTCTGTACAGCAAACGGGTTTTAAATCTGGAAAAGATCAGGAATTAGAACTTGGGATCTCGCAAAAACTAGATATTTTTGGTGTACGTTCCGCAGCAAAAAAACTAGCAAGTGTTCAGCAAAATCAAGTTGAGTTAAATCAGGTTTTATATGAGGCTCAACTGAAGCTGGCGGTAAAATATTTATGGTCACAAGTATCTATTTTAGAGCTTGAACATGAAGTTGCTAAAGCCCAGTTAAGAACGAGTAAGAACCTTTTAGATGCTACCCGCTTACGCTTTCAGGCAGGCAGTATTGCTCAGGTTGATTTAGATCGAACTCTCATGACGCATGTTGAAAATCAGCGTTTATATCAGGAAGTTGAATTATCACTGAGTAGTGCTAAAAGAAAATTGGCTAACTTATGGGGTGAGACAGAAGATAACTTCACATTACGTCCAGATATAAAAAGTGCATGGCCTTTAAAAAATGAAGGTGATATCGATCAATATCTAAAACAGAATTTGTTAGAACAGTCCCTGCGGCTTCAAGCAATACAACAAAATTCTGAAATTAATTATTTAAAGGCAAAAAATCGGCCTACGCCTACTGTAAATATGGGCGTGGTTCGTAGTAAAACCGCAGAAACGAGTAGTACCGAAAATCAGATTCGAGTAGGTATTGCAGTTCCTTTAAATATTTTTAATCGCCAGCAATATGCACTCAAAGTTGCTCAAAGCAAACTCGATTTAATTGACCAGCAGCAAAGCTTTTATAAAAAGCAAAGCGAGAATTCTATTCGTACTCTACAGTACGAGTTAGCGGGTTTAAAGCAGCAATATAATTTAATGAATGAGCAGCAAGTCCCTTTATCAGAGACGGTACAAGAGAAAATGTTGCTTGGCTTTAAAGTCGGTAAATTTGCAATTACCGATGTTCAGCAATCTACCCTTCAATTACAAGAACAACGTTTGAAGAAAGTTCAACTCCTTAAATCTGCTTGGCAAAAAGCAATTGAGGCAGAAAGTTTAGCTCTCGGGATCGATCCAAATATGGTGATGTCTGGAGATGCATTAAATCAAATTAATCAAAATTTATGGCAAGACACCTATAAGTTGCCGACAGTTGGAGGGGCAGAGTAATGTCAGTTAAAAAAATGAAAAACCAATGGCTTATTGCTCTTTTATTGCTGATTGTCTGCCTTGCTTTAAGTGCTTGGTTATTTTTCTCTGGAAAAAAACAGCCTAATACTGATGAAGGTGAAGAAGAGCATGCAGAGGGTGAAGTTGGTCATGAAGAATCTGAAAAAGAGGAAGGCAGTTTAAACCTCACGTCTAAGCAACTGGTTGAATATGGAGTGAAGTTAGAGCAAGTAGGACGTGGAGAAGTTGAGCAGAATCTCTCGTATCCTGCCAAACTTGTTGTAAATACAGACCAGCAAGCACATGTCTCTTCAACTTTTTCTGCACGAGTAGACAGCGTAAATGTTGCGCTGGGACAACAAGTTGAAAAGGGGCAGGCACTTGCGACTTTATTTGTGCCGGATCTAGTCGATCAACAAGCTAACTTAAGCATGGCACAAGAAGCACTGACATTAGCCCAGCAAGATTATCAACGTGAAAAACAATTGTGGGAACAAGGGGTTTCAGCACGTCAAGATTACCAGCGCGCTTACAATGCTTATCGTCAGGCACAGATTCAGGTGCAGGCTGCAAATAGCCGCTTATCTGCTTTGGGAGCGAATCGCTCAAGTAAAGGTCGATATGTTTTAACTGCACCTTTAAGCGGTGTAATCAGTAGTAAAGATATTGTCATTGGTGAGCAAATTGGTCCTGAAAAACAGTTATTTGTTATTGATCGCCTAGATCAGTTATGGGTTGAATTTGTGCTACCAAGTGCAAATACCAATATTCAGCCTAATCAGGAAATTGAATTTAAATCACTGCAAACGAATAATATTTTTAAAGCACAGGTACAAAGTTTAACTTCAGAAGCAGATACTCAAACTGGTCGTCTACAGGTTCGTGCCAAGGTACTCACACCTTCAAAAGAATTACGTCCTAACTTAATGGTCAATGTGTTACTGAAACAAAATAATGCAGCGACTGTATTACGAGTTAACAAGACAGCGATACAACAGATTGATGGCAAGAATGTCGTCTTTATTGCAAAACAAGAGAAGGACAAAATTCATTTTGCTCCTGTTGCAGTTGAGTTAGGTAATTATTCTTCAGATGCACACTGGGTAGAGGTTAAATCTGGAATTACTGAAAAGCAGCAATATGTGACTCAAGGTAGTTTCTTGCTCAAGTCCGAACTTGAAAAAGGGGAGGCTGAGCATGGACATTAATAAACCTGATTTGCCAAAGGCTGAAGGTTTGTTTGATCGAATTATTCAGTTTTCAATTAACAACGCCATTTGGGTCATGATGTTTGTCATTGCTTGGATTGGTGTCGGAATTTATAGCTACCAAAAACTTTCAATTGATGCCGTGCCTGATATCACCAATGTACAGGTACAAATCAATAGTCAGGCTAATGGCTTTACTGCGCCGGAAGTTGAGCAAAGGATTACTTATCCGATTGAAAATGCCATGTCTGGTATTCCAAATCTGGAACAGACTCGTTCAATTTCCAGATATGGCCTTTCTCAGGTCACGATTATCTTTAAAGATGGCACAGACATTTACTGGGCAAGACAGCTGATTAACCAGCGTTTACAAGAAGCAAAGAGTGCTTTACCAGATAGCATTGATCCGCAAATGTCTCCAATTTCAACTGGACTCGGTGAGATTTATCAATGGGTTGTAAAAGCAGAGCCAAATGCTAAAAAGGCAGATGGTTCAGCCTATAGCGCGATGGACTTGCGCGAAATTCAGGACTGGATTATTCGGCCCCAGTTACAACGCGTACAAGGAGTGGCAGAAGTTAATAGCATTGGTGGATATAACAAAACCTATGTGGTCTCTCCAGATCTGACACGGTTACAACAGTTGCAAATTCCACTCACTGATTTACAGGATGCGCTTCAAAATAATAATGAAAACCGTGGTGCTGGATTTATTGAAGAAAATGGCCAGCAACTCACCGTTCGTGTTCCCGGTATGCTGACGTCAATACAAGATATCCAGAACGTTACGGTTGCCACTAAAAACGGTTTACCCATACGGGTTGCAGATGTTGCATCAGTATCGATTGGTCATGATTTGCGTACGGGTGGTGCTACCTATAATGGACAGGAAACTGTTTTAGGTATCGCCATGATGATGATGGGTGAAAACAGTAAAACCATTGCCAAGGCGATTGATGACAAAGTTCAGGAAATTCAAAGATCACTCCCTCAGGGCGTTGTGATTGAAACAGTCTATGATCGTAGTAGTCTCGTAGATAAAGCAATTAAAACAGTAGCTAAAAATTTAATTGAAGGGGCGATTTTAGTCATCGTTATCCTTTTTATTTTTTTAGGAAACTTTCGGGCCGCTTTGATCACTGCGTGTATTATCCCATTGGCAATGCTTTTTACCTTAACAGGGATGGCAGAACAAAAAATCAGTGCCAACCTGATGAGTCTGGGTGCTTTGGACTTCGGGATCATTGTTGATGGAGCAGTTGTTATTGTTGAAAACTGTATTCGGCGTTTGGCTGAAGCACAGCATTTAAAAGGTCGTTTATTAACACGTTCAGAACGTTTCACGGAGGTCTTTCTAGCCGCTAAACAAGCACGACGACCATTAATATTTGGTCAGATCATCATTATGGTCGTGTACTTGCCAATTTTTGCTTTGGCAGGCGTAGAAGCAAAAATGTTCCATCCTATGGCAATGACCGTTGTTTTAGCGTTATTGGGAGCAATTATTTTATCCGTGACTTTTGTTCCAGCAGCTGTTGCTTTGTTTGTTACAGGTGAGGTGAAGGAAAAAGAAAGCCGCTGGATGATGTCACTGAAAAAAGGTTATGCAGACTTACTCGATAAAGCATATGCCTTTCGATATGTTGTTGTCACAGCAGCGGTCAGCATCTTAATTTTGACAAGTGCTATTGCAACAAGAGTGGGGAGTGAGTTCGCACCTCAACTCAGTGAGGGTGATTTTGCACTACAACTCATGCGTGCACCGAGCACAGGCATAGAAGAGTCACTTAAGATTCAGGAGAATGTGGAAAAGCAGTTACTGAAAGCTTTTCCCGAAATTAAAGCCATTTTTGCAAGAACAGGAACAGCCGAGGTTGCTACCGATGTCATGCCTCCTAATATTTCCGATGGTATTGTTCTATTAAAACCACACGATCAATGGCCAAACCCTAAAGAAACGATAGATGAATTGCGTACCAGAATGCTGCAATTCGTGAATCAGATTCCTGGTAATAACAGTGAATTCTCGCAACCGATTGAACTACGTTTTAATGAACTCATTTCAGGTGTACGTAGTGATATCGGGGTGAAAGTTTTTGGGGATGATATGCAGGTCCTCAATCAGGAAGCGGAAAAAATAGCCCAACAGCTACGTAGTATTCCAGGTGCTAGTGAAGTCAAAGTTGAACAGACTGAGGGTTTACCACTACTGAATGTAGATGTTGATCATGCACTAGCTGCTCAATATGGATTATCAGTCAAGTCTATTCAGGATATTGTCGCTGCGAGTATTGGAGGACAGAGTGTAGGTCAAATTTTACAGGGTGATAGACGTTTCGATTTTGTGATTCGTTTGCAGGAAGACATGCGTACGCCTCAGCAATTAGCTCAGTTACCTATTCGCTTACCAAACGGCGGTCTGATCCAGTTACAAGATGTTGCCAAGGTTGAGAATATTCTGGGCCTTGCTCAAGTGAGCCGTGAAAATGGCAAACGCCGAGTGATTGTGACAGCAAATGTGCGTGATCGTGACCTTGGGTCTTTTGTACAAGAGATGCAAAGCAAACTGGCGCAGCAAAAGCTACCTAGCGGTTATTGGTTGGGTTATGGAGGACAATTTGAGAATCTTGCTTCTGCCACTGCAAGAATGCAAATCGTTGTGCCGATGGCGCTCATCATGATCTTTGTATTGCTGATGGCGGTATTTAGTAACTTTAAAGATAGTTTACTTGTATTTAGCGGGGTTCCTTTCGCTTTGTCCGGTGGATTAGTGGCTTTATGGCTGAGAGATATTCCGCTTTCTATGTCTGCTGGAGTCGGGTTTATCGCTCTATCAGGTGTTGCGGTATTGAATGGTCTGGTAATGCTCACATTCATTAAAGAGCTAAGAGCAACTCTAGATGTTCATGCTGCAACTTGGAAAGGTGCTGTACTGCGATTACGCCCTGTATTAATGACGGCATTCGTTGCTTCCCTCGGTTTTATTCCAATGGCTTTGGCAACTGGAACGGGTGCAGAGGTACAACGACCTTTGGCAACGGTAGTAATCGGTGGCATTATTTCATCTACGATACTAACACTGGTTTTATTGCCAGTCATTTATCGATGGATGAATGAAAGCAAGACGAATAAAGTTGGGCATTCATAATGTCATCGATTTGAGATATCTTTTTTGATGCAAAAGTTTGAGTCAGAAAAGTATTTGAAACAGGTAAAGGTAAACATGAATTCATGGTTACTTTTACCTCACCATAAAGATAAATAATAAGGAGTCCGCAAAATGGGTGGACAACATGGTCATGACCATAGTCATGCTGTAGTGACTGAAGGTAATGCCAAGAAATTAACGATTGCCTTGGCGCTTACTACGACATTTTTAATTGTTGAGGTTATTGCAGGTTTAATCACACAAAGTCTGGCTTTGCTCTCTGACGCTGCGCATATGTTTACAGATGCAGCTGCTTTGGCAATTGCTCTGGTCGCAATTCAGATTTCAAAACGTCCCGCTGATAATAAGCGTACTTTTGGTTATCAACGCTTTGAAATTCTGGCTGCTTTATTTAATGCACTCATGCTGTTCGTGGTGGCAATTTATATTTTATATGAAGCCTATATCCGATTCTCTAAGCCACCTGAAATTCAAAGTGTGGGCATGCTGGTTGTAGCGACTATTGGTTTGGTAATTAACCTCATCTCAATGAAAATCCTGATGTCGAGTGCCAATAACAGCCTAAATGTGAAAGGTGCTTATTTAGAAGTATTGAGTGATGCACTAGGTTCGGTAGGCGTTATTATTGGTGCAATTATTATTTACTTCACTAATTGGTACTGGATTGACACGCTTATTGCTGTACTGATTGGATTTTGGGTGCTGCCAAGAACATGGGTTTTACTTAAGCAAAGTATTAACATTTTGCTCGAAGGTGTACCCGAAGAGGTCGATATTGAGAAGCTACGTGCAGATTTACTTTCTTTAAATGGTGTTGAGAGTATTCACCAACTCAAAGTGTGGGCGATTACGTCTAAAAACATCCATTTAACCGTGCACTTATTTGCGCCAGAAGCTGACCGTACCAAGTTGTATCAAGATGCTGTTGAAATGCTTTCTCATGAACATGGTATTGGTGAAGTGACATTGCAAATTGAGGACGATGCCGAGATTAATTGCCAGCATATTGCTCAGCATGCTTCGCACAAACATGATGATGCAGACAATACACATTCACATCAGCATTAAGCTGATGTGAACAGTTTTTTTAAATTTCCCATTCGTTATTGCAGTCACGGCATTTCCAGTGTTTTTGTGACTGCATAAATGCTTGCATAGACAGTTTAAAATCAGGCAAATCACGCCAGAACATAAAACCTGCCCCTACAGTAACCACAAATGCAACTACTGTTGCGATTTGAAGAGAACTACCTGCACCATTGCCAAAAATCCACATAAAGATGCTAATGACTACTAACAATAAAAGCACAAAAATTGCAGGAATCAAGATAACCAGACTTTTAGGAACGACAGGTTTTGCGCTGTTCACGCCTTGGCTCACAGGCATAATTTTAACACTTTGACATTTAGGGCAACGATATTGCATGAGAACTCCACATTTAGTTTGAATCTATTCTAACGGAAATGTGCAGAAAGAAAAAAATTTGTAAGATATCGATGAAATGCGTTGAGTTAGCAGAAAAATTACTTATGAATAAACAAAGAAATATAAAAAACAGATGATTTATCCGTACACATAAAAATTAAAATAATATTGTAGAGCATGCTAATCTACAGAAAAATGAAGTGTGATTAGCACAATAAATGAGCTTAAATACTCGAATAGGATGTGGGATAAATATAAAAAGGAGAGAGGGACTTGGGTCAACAAGATGACAATAAGTCGCAGCCTACAACGACAGCATCGGTTTTAGCTACCCCAGATACCGCTAAACCGTCATTATCTCGTCGATTACTGCATAAGACATTGCAACATGCCCAAGATGCAGTTGGGTTTGCTAGCGACACGACACGTAATATTGCAGAGGTTGCTGATGCTGCTTTGGACGCGCTCGATCAAGTAACTACTCATACACGACGTGGAGTTGTCGGAATGACAAATCTGGCAGCAGGCACGGTAAGAGATATGGTGTCTGAAACCAGTGAAACAGCACGCCAAGTCGCGTTGATTATGGCGCGAACTTTTTTGGGCAAAAGTACCTTAACGTTGTACTTACCCGAAATGTTATTAAATAATCAAATTCGTAAGCGTATTGATCGCTCAGAAATTGATGATATTAAAATCAAGTGCGGCAATGACAGTTTCCAAGTCGAGATCGATGGGCATTATCATCGCTTCATGTATCGTTTGAGTTTGGATTTTAAAGTATTGGAATGCCGTATTGGGCAGGAAAAATTCTTACGCTTGCGACAAATGGATGAAAGTCTCGATGTGCAGATTCGACATGGCGGTACCTTGTCAAATTGGGCTGTGCGCCGTATTGGTCGAGTTGGTTTCGAAGTGGTAAATATGTTGCCTATTCCATCACTTATTAATCATTTGATTGGTGATATTCCCGGAATCCAACGCGATGGCCACCGCATGTGGTTTATTGACCTAGAGCAAGCAGGATTTATTGACTTTATTAACAACCGTTCATGGATGGTTGAAAAGCTTTTAAGTTTGACTGATTTTAGTATTTTACCGGGCTTGAATATTTTGAGAGAAAGTCGCGAGCTTGTGCAGCAGTTAGTCGATCAGTTTGAAATTAGAGGACTACGAGTGCAGTCAGGTCGCCTTGAAGTACAAGTGGGAATTGCGGGTTGATAGAGTATATAAAAAAGCTAATCATTGATTGGCTTTTTATTTTTTAGGCAAGAAAAAAGCCACTGACGTTATGCAGTGGCTTTTTAGAATTTGGCGTCCCTACGGGGATTCGAACCCCGGTTACCGCCGTGAAAGGGCGATGTCCTAGGCCTCTAGACGATAGGGACTTATATGAGGCATACATCTGAAAAAATATTGGCGTCCCTACGGGGATTCGAACCCCGGTTACCGCCGTGAAAGGGCGATGTCCTAGGCCTCTAGACGATAGGGACGTTTCAGAGGTGGGCGTATATTAGGTCGATTTAATAAAAGTGTCAAATAGTTTTCTGAAGAAATATTAAAAAAAACAGTCAAGCGATTAAAAATAACTCAAATTGTAGAAAATATATACATTTAGCCCTCATTTTTCTGAAAAGGCTCAATAATTGCCTTTATGACCGACGGATGTTGTAGATACCCTAAAATCTCATGAGGTTGGTTGGCGAAAGTATAAATTTTCTGATTAATAATGGCAGGTTCAAAATTAAATGGGGCTTCACACAATGGAAATGCAGTCAAAAAATCATCCTGAGAGTAAAAATTAAACCAATCACCGTAAATACATGGCGGTCTAGAAATTGGACTCGGGAGCTTACTTTGAATTACGCGAAAAGATAAAGGAGAAGCTAAGGTGACAAAGCGTTTAACCGAAAAGTGATAAGAGGGATCAGATAATAATTGAAAAGCAATAACTGAACCGAGAGAGTGTCCAACCACAACATAATCTTCTTCTTCTCGCATTTTCTTTAAAATTCTTTGATGTACTTCCTCCATAAACTCTGGATTAGATAGATACATATAGGTTTCGATGAGGAATTGTTGAATCAAACTTTCATGCAGTTTAGGAAAGTTATTTAATAAAACAACTAGTTCTTTCAGTACACGATCTTTAACTAATTGAGAAGTGAGATAAAGCCGTTCTGAGAAGCTTTTATCAGTTTGATCGGTTGAGGGACGTAACAACGGAACAAATGGAGTGTGCTCTCTAGTAGGAGGATTACTTGGGTGTACGTTAATAGGGAAATAATTATTAAAAAATGATTTAGGTAATAACGTGTTAAGGTCTAATTGGTTACTTAATTGGTATTTGGTCATTAAGTCGCCATAAAATGGCATGTGAATATGAAGATCGCGGACATTAACTTTGCAAGGCATTTGTTTCAGGCCGAGCTTGAATACTTTTAACCAATGCTCTTTCAAGCGATGTGCTGTGTAGTTTTGTTGATTCATCCCGTGGATAAATATAATTTTCATTCTATACAAGATTTTGTTTTTAATATAAATTTTAATCTACAACGGTATGTTGTTTAAAACCAGTATATAGGCAAAAAAAAGTGTAGCTTTTTGCTACACTTTAATTGAATAACGACTGGTTTAGTCTTTATTACGATAAAAAATAAAATAACTGACATAACATAAAGCTGTAAAAATAAGACAGCCTACAAAACCAGCGCGCATTTCAGGGTCTGCTGCCATACTCAAGCAAGTAATGAAACAGAAAACAAAACCTAAAATTGGCACAATAGGGAATAAAGGCGCAGCATATTGTAAGTCTTTAACTGTATGACCTGATCTATACCATTGGCGGCGGAAATTGAACTGACTTAAACAAATGCTCATCCATACGATGACCATGGTAAAAGCAGCTACACCCAGCAGATTCTTAAAAATAGTCTCAGGTGCAAATTGCTCTGATAATAAACCTGGAATTGCACCGAACATAGTTACAACTAGAGCTACGATTGGCGTTCCACTTTTTGATAAAGTCGCAAACACACTAGGTAGTAATTTTTGTTCTGACAGAGACCACATCATACGTGAAGCTGCATATAGGCCAGAATTGGCTGCTGAAAGCAGAGCTGTGATAATTACAAACCTAATAATGTCATCCGCATATGGAATGCCAATATAATTAAATACCGTCACAAAAGGACTGCTACTTACACCGTCACCGCCTAAACCTGCAAGTTGGAAAGGAAGTAAGGCGCTAATGACAATGATGGTACCCACAAAGAAAATAAGGAGGCGCCAGATCGCGGCATTAATCGCTTTTGGTACATTTTGAGCCGGATCTTTTGTTTCGCCAGCTGCTACACCAATTAATTCGGTTCCTGAGAAAGCAAAGTTAACAATTAACATGGTCGTAAAAATAGGAATTAAACCATGAGGGAACCAGCCTTGAGCCGTAAGATTGCTAAATAGTGGAGCAGTCTGGGCACCATGGAATGGAATTAAACCAAAAATTGCTAATAGGCCGAGCACAATAAAGGCAATGACAGTAACGACTTTAACAAGAGCCAGCCAAAACTCAGATTCAGCAAAAATACGCGTTGAACTAATATTTAAGCCAAAGATAGTAACTGCAAAAATAATTGTCCAAATCCACATAGAAATCTGTGGAAACCATTCTTGCATGAGTAGGGCTGCGGCAGTGAATTCGGTTCCAAGCGTTGCAGTCCATGTGAGCCAGTACATCCAAGAAATCATATAGCCAGTACTTGGACTGATATATTTTTTGGCATAGGCACCAAAAGAACCTGAAACAGGCATGTGTACAGCGAGTTCTCCTAGGCAGAGCATGACCATGTAAGCGATCGCGCCACCAAGAATATAGGCAATAATTGCGCCAATAGCTCCAGTTTGTGAAATGACTTCCCCTGAACCTAAAAATAGACCAGTTCCGATCGCTCCGCCCAGTGATAACATCACAAGATGGCGAGTGCTCATGGCTCTTTTTAAAGGTGCAGTACTGTTCTGATGCTGATGAGCATCTAGTTGATTGTCAGATGGCTGCATATTACACATTGAGAGAATTAAGAAAGACGCTATTTTAGATAAAATAGACAAATGTGCAATCTAGAAAGAGATAAAGAATAAACAGTAAGGTGACGATAGAGTCTTTTTATAATTTTTAAAGCAGAATATGGCGTCCCTACGGGGATTCGAACCCCGGTTACCGCCGTGAAAGGGCGATGTCCTAGGCCTCTAGACGATAGGGACTTGATGAGGCAAACACAAAGGAGCGTGGTGGAGTCAAGCGGGATCGAACCGCTGACCTCTACAATGCCATTGTAGCGCTCTACCAACTGAGCTATGACCCCAGTTTGTGTGAGCGCAATCTTAGGGTGAATGTGCTCACACGTCAACAAAAAAATGAATTAAACTTCGCTAGTTGCGTCATTTTTCGGCAATTTTAAACTCTCATTGAGTTTTTCCCAATTTTTAACTTCTTTCTTGCTTGGTCCGCCTACAATTTCTAGGGCATGACGTAAGCGAGCGAAAGTTAAATCAGGTCCAAGCGTAACCATTGATTGCATCACTGGGGTCGAACTCGTTGAACCGGCGATTGCAATAAAGAACGTTGGCATGAAATCACGTAATTTAATGCCCATCTGATTCGCAAGATCCATCAGGGTTTGGCTAACGGTGTCATTATTCCAAGTAAACTGACCTTCAAGACGCCAAATTGCAAATTGTAAACTTTGACGAACTTGCTCTTGAGTCAATTTTTTACTTTCAAACATTTCAGCAGTAATTTGTGGCATATGGTTAAAATAAAAACCAGCCCAATTTACAGCTTCTGAAAGTAAATTAATACGTGGTTGAATAGCGGCAGCAATGTCTTCTAAAGTGTTGCGATCACTCTTCCATGTTAATAAACGGTCTAATAATTGACCTGGAGTTAACCCTTTGATCCATTGACCGTTAAGCCAGTTCAGTTTTTCAACATCAAAAATTGGTCCACCTAGTGATACACGCTGAATATCAAAGTTGTCCATCATGTCTTGTAATGTGAAAACTTCTCTTTCATCCGGCATTGACCAACCCATGCGGCCTAAATAATTTAATAAGGCTTCAGGTAATACACCGATGTCGCGGTAGTAGTTAATTGATGTCGGGTTTTTACGTTTAGATAGTTTTGATTTATCAGGGTTACGCAACAGTGGCATATGGCAAAGTGTTGGCATTTCCCAACCAAAATATTGGTAAAGCAACTGATGTTTCGGTGCAGATGGAAGCCATTCTTCACCACGCAATACATGAGTGATTTCCATTAAATGGTCATCAACAACGTTAGCCAAGTGGTAAGTTGGTAAACCATCTGTTTTTAGAAGGACTTGCATATCGACTTGAGCCCAAGGAATTTCAACTTCTCCACGTAGCAAGTCGTTAAATTTACAAACACCTTCTTCAGGCACTTTCATACGAATGACATGAGGTTCACCTGCTTCAAGACGTCGAGTCACTTCTTCTTGAGAAAGTTTTAAACCGCGGCCGTCATATTTTGGTGTTTCGCCACGTGCCTGTTGTTCAGCACGCATTTGATCAAGTTCTTCTGCTGTTGCGAAACAGTAAAAAGCATGACCTTTTTCAACAAGTTCTAATGCGTATTGCTTATAAATTCCCATACGTTCAGATTGGCGATATGGCGCATGTGGGCCACCTACATCTGGACCTTCAGACCAATTCAGACCTAACCAACGTAATGAATCCAAAATCATTTTTTCAGATTCTGGTGTAGAACGAAGTTGGTCTGTATCTTCAATCCTTAAAATAAATTCTCCGCCATGTTGTTTCGCAAAACACATGTTAAATAAAGCAATGTAGGCTGTGCCAACATGAGGAAAACCGGTAGGGGAAGGTGCAATACGAGTACGAACTTTCATAGATAATGGGTCAGAATAAAAATTGAAACTATTATAACGAAAAAGCCCAGTATTCTGACGTTTTATTTAACGTCAGTCTGGGCTAAGACTGAAACGAAGAGGGGATGTTTCAGATTTTAAGAAGTATGCGGCTGAAAGATTGCCTGAACAAAACGTGAAAAACGTTCGTGTTGTGCAGCAAGAAAATTTTGGGTTGGAGTAACGCGAATAGTATTAAGAACCTTAAGCTCATCATTTGTAGAAGGTAACACGATAGGGTTACGTTTCTGCTGATCTAAAGCTTTTTCAATAAGCGAAGTTTGCTTATCTGAACCTGTTTTGTTTGGAGTGTCTTTAAGTACTGCTGCTGCAGAAAACTGTGATGCTAAACCCAGCACCAAACTTAAGCTTAAAGCTTTTCCATAATGAATTTTCATTGTTAATCATCCCCTCTGTTCATTACATTTCATCTATTTTTTGAGTTTAACAAAATGTAAAATTACGGTAATGCTACGATTTAAACATAAATATTAATAAAAAAGTGGAACTGTGTCACACTTTTTACAAAATTTACCTATATTTTAAATTGGTCGACTCAAATGTAGACCATATGTATCCTTTACGCTTCATTATTTAACAAATTAATGTGTAGATAAAGTGAAGGTCCTAAATAAGTTGTAAGAATAATTACAAAATTTTTCAAAATGAAATAACTTAGACATTCTAAGCTATATATCTAAAAAAGATTAATAAAAAATATATAAATATAAGTAATTGATTGTAAAAAATAAAATTAAAAATATAGTTAAACTAAAACGAATGATGGATTTTGTAAATGAAAAAAATATCAATAATAGCTGTCGCTTTATATGTGGGAATAGCGACAACAGCGGCTCAAGCAGCTACCTCTTTTTTAAATGTTTCTTATGATCCGACTCGAGAGTTTTATCAAGAATATAACCAAGCATTTGGTAAATTTTGGAAACAGCGAACAGGGCAAGATGTTGAATTTAAACAGTCACATGGTGGATCTGGTAAACAAGCCCGCGCGGTAGCCACTGGACTTGAAGCTGATGTAGTAACGCTAGCGTTAGCGAATGACATTGATGAGATTGTGAAAGCTGGATTTATTCAGCCGAACTGGCAAAAAGAATTTCCAAATAATTCTGCCCCTTATACGTCAACTGTCGTGTTTCTAGTACGAAAAGGTAATCCGAAAAATATACGCGATTGGAATGATTTAACAAAACCAGGCGTGGAAATTATCACTCCTAACCCTAAAACAGGTGGCGCACCGCGTTGGATTTATCTTTCTGCTTGGGGATATGCTTTAAAACAGCCGGGTGGAAATGATGCTAAAGCTCGAGAGTTGGTGAAAAAGCTTTATCACAATGTAAAAGTTCTAGATTCGGGAGCTCGTGGTTCACTTACGACATTTGCTGAACGTGGCATTGGTGATGTTTTGTTGTCTTGGGAAAATGAAGCTTTGTTGGCGACGAAAGGACCTGATAAAGATAAATATCAAATTGTTTATCCATCAATTTCAATTTTGGCCGAACCATCCGTAGCGATTGTAGATAAAACAGTAGATAAAGATGGAAACCGAACCTTGGCAAAAGGTTATCTGAACTTTTTATATTCACCTTTAGGCCAAGAATTGGCTGCTAAACATTATTTCCGTCCGCGGAATGCTCAAGTGGCTGCGAAATATGCAGCGCAATTTCCAAAAATTAAATTATTTACCATTAATGATGTGTTCGGTGGTTGGGCTAAAGCTCAGAAAACTCACTTTGCAAATGGTGCTATTTTTGATCAAATTTATGATGGCAAGCAGTAAATAAAATGATCTAAAACAATAGTCCCAAAACAAAACTTAGAAGTTAAATATTTATAACGAAAGCAAGCAAACTTAAAAAAGTGAGCTTGCTTTATTTTTTTGCTTAAAAAATGCTAACAAAACGGTTTTATCTATGAAAAATTAATATTTTCCTACAAAAAGCCGTTTGGCGTTGGTCATAAACAAGGTGATAATGTGCAGTTACATTTTTACGCAATGATTTAACACCTATGTCGCATATTTCTGTCTTACTTTTTGAGACCGTTGAGAGCTTATTGGCAGATCGCACAACAGGGGTGTATATCGATGCAACCTTCGGACGAGGTGGGCATACACGTTTATTGCTCTCGAAACTTGATGAAAATGCACGAGTATATGCATTTGATAAAGACCCTCAAGCTTTGGAAGTTGCGGCTGCTTTGGCACAAGAAGACCCAAGATTTACCATTATTCATGCCAGTTTTGCTGATATTAAAGAAAAAATGCAGGAAATTGGTGTGATGAGTGTTGATGGCATTATGGCTGACCTAGGAGTGTCATCTCCTCAACTCGACCAAGCTGAACGTGGTTTCAGTTTTATGCAAGATGGTCCTCTAGACATGCGAATGGATAATTCTAAGGGGTTAACCGCAGCTGAGTGGTTGCTTGAAATTGAAGAAGAGCAATTAGCAAATATTATTTATCAATATGGCGAAGAACGTTATAGTCGACGTATTGCAAAAGCGATTAAACAAGCTGGAAAACTAGATACAACAGCCCAATTGGCAGAACTTGTTAAAACAGCTCATCCAAAATGGGAAAAGCATAAGCATCCAGCAACACGTACATTTCAGGCAATTCGTATTGCTATTAATAAAGAACTAGATGATATTGAAGTATTTTTACCGCAAGCTGTAGACTTACTAAAACCAAAAGGGCGTTTGTCTGTGATTAGCTTTCATTCTCTTGAAGATCGCTTGATCAAACAATTTATTCAAAAAGAATCGACTTTGGCAGAAGATATTGGCTGGGGAATGCCACAGCAACAGGTAGATACAAGAAGGTTAAAGAAAATTTCACGGGTTCGTGCGAGTGAAGAAGAAGTAAAAGCGAACCCACGTTCACGTAGTGCATGGCTTCGGGTTGCTGAACGCTTGGAACAAAAAGGCGCGTAATGAAAAGCAGTGATGAAATTGAAACCACTGAAAATAAAGTGGTGAAAAAAGTTGTGGCATACACCGTATTAGTGGCGCTTGTTTTTATCAGTGCCATGATGGTGGTATTTCAAGTATTTGAATATCGTCATGATTATAGAGAGCTTAGCTCTTATATGCGTGAACGTGATGATCTCAATGCTGAATGGGGGCGTTTGCTTATTGAGCAACAAACCTTCGGTGCAACAGCACAGATTGGTACGCGTGCTGTAACTCAACTACGCATGTTTTCGCCACCTGCTGCAGAAACGGTGGTAATTTCTTTACCGATGACCTCAGAGCAAAATAAGTAAGGCCTTGCTGTATGGTAGATAAGCGAACAAAGCAAACACGGAAAAAACAGCAGTCTATTTCGGAAAAACCAACTCTTGCCTTCGATATGTGGCGGTTTTATCTGCTCTGGGCAACAGTACTGCTCTGTTTTGTTGTATTAATTGCACGTGCATTTTATGTGCAAGTGATTAATAAAGACTTTTTACAAAACAAGGCCAATGCCAATATTTTGCGTACGGAACGTATTGAGGCAATGCGTGGGGTTATTAGCGACCGTCATGGTGTGCCTTTGGCCATTAGTACGCCTATTATGAAAATTGTCATTGATCCACGTGATTACTTTGATACCAAGCATTTATATGACGAAATTACAGCGGAATTAAAAAAAGATCCAAATAATCGTAAGTTAAAACGACAATTACCAGATAAAAACCTAAACCTTGATGAGTTAGCGGATGTGGTTGGTTTAGATCGTGCAGATCTAAAAAAACAGATGAATGCGCGTCCACGTTCTCGTTATTTGGTTTTGAAAAAAGAAGTTCCGCCGCAACAGGCAGATCTTATTACAAAGGGTAACTTCCAAGGCGTTTATGCCGAGAAAACATATAAACGTTATTATCCTCAACCGCAGCCAAATGCTCAGATTATTGGTTTAACCAATAGTGAAGGCCAAGGGATTGAAGGCTTGGAAATGCAGTTGAATAAACAACTCTCTGGGGTAGATGGCGAACAAAAAATTATTCGTGATAAGCGTGGTAACCGCTTAAAGGTTTCAGAGGTTATTCGTGAGGGTGAACCAGGCGAAAACATCACTTTAAGTATCGACTCTCGTTTGCAATATATTATGTACCGTGAGTTGACTGCTGCTGGTGTTGCAAATAACGCTCGTTCGGCGACAGCAATTGCTGTTGATGTTAAAACAGGCGAAATTCTGGCCATGACCAGTTGGCCATCTTATAACCCGAATGATAAAAACGGTTTATCTAATAAAGATGCCATGCGTAACCGCGGTGCGATTGATATGTTCGAGCCGGGTTCTACCATGAAGCCTTTTACAGTTTCTGCTGCACTCGAAACTGGACAATATACCCCAAATACGATTGTCAACACTTCGCCAGGTTCAATGCGTCTAGGCTGGCATACTATTCGTGATACGCATAACTATGGTGCTTTGACTGTTAGTGGCGTAATTATTAAGTCATCAAACGTGGGTTCGGCAAAAATTGCGTTGTCACTTCCTAAGGAAACATTACCAAGCTTCTTTAACCGTGCTGGCTTTGGTAAGCGTTCTGCTGTGAAGTTCCCTGGTGAAAGCTCTGGTTTAGTACTTCCTGTAAGCAAATTAAACTCTTCCCAAATTGGTACCATGGCTTATGGTTATGGTCTAAATGCAACTATTCTTCAGTTGGCGCAAGGCTATGCAATGCTTGCAAACCATGGGGTAAAAATGCCTCTAAGTTTGCATAAACTCGACCAAGCTCCTAAAGGTGAGCAAGTTCTTGCTCCAAAAATTGCTGATCAGGTTTTGCTTATGCTTGAGCAGGTGACGATGCCGGGTGGTACTGCAAAGCAAGCTAATATTCCGGGTTACCGCGTTGGTGGTAAAACAGGTACGGCTCATAAACTTCGTGCAGACCGTAAAGGTTATTCAAATAATGAATACCGTGCTTTATTTGCAGGTGTAGCTCCGATTAGTGATCCTCGTTTAGCGGTTATTGTAGTTGTTGAAAATCCACAAGGCCGTTATTACGGTGGTTTGGTTGCGGCCCCTGTTTTCGCACGCATTATGCAAGAATCATTGCGCTTAATGAATGTGCCGCTTGATAAGCCCCTTGATACTCCAGAACATCCTATTCGCAGGTAAGCTATGTCTGTTTCTTTCCAAGAAATTAATCCCGTCGAGATCGATGCACAGTGGTCTAAACAGCCTTTTCAAGGCTTTAGTTTAGACAGCCGTAAGGTTGCGTCAGGCCAGATCTTTATCGCTTTGACCAGTTATAGCCAACCTGAAAAAACACGCGCTTTTGCTGAGTCAGCTTTAGCTAATGGTGCACTTGCCATTATTAGCGAGACTGAGTTGGGCGTAGCAAATGAGTGGGTGTGTTCTGATGTGCGTCAACGTATGGGTGAATGGCAAGAACGTTATTTACAGCATATAGATCCTGTAGTACCAGTGCGTATTATTGCAGTGACTGGTACAAATGGTAAAACCACAATTTCGCGTCTAGTGGCTGAATTAATTAGTTCACAACAACAGCGCTGTGCTGTGATGGGTACTACAGGCAATGGTATTTTGCCAGACTTAACACCATCAACTCACACTACGCTTGATGCTTTACAACTGCAAAATGCATTGCATGATTATGCAAAACAAGGTGCGACTTTTGCTTCTTTAGAAGCAAGCTCACATGGTTTGGAACAAGGTCGTTTAAATGGTTGTGCGATTGAAATTGCTGTTTATAGTAATTTGAGTCGTGACCATCTGGATTACCACGGCACTTTAGAGGCTTATGCAGAAGCGAAGGCTCTTTTATTTCGTTTTAGCTCTTTAAAAGTAGCTGTTATTAATTTAGATGATGAGCATGCTGCTTTCATGATCAATGCAGCAAAGCAAAATCCTGCTCAACCGAAAATTTTAACGTATTCACTTACTCAAAATACTGCTGATTATTATATTACTGACCTGAGTTATAGTTTAGCAGGAGCGACATTTAATTTAGTGAGCCCGCAAGGTTCTTTTGCTGTGCAAAGTCCATTGTTGGGACATTTTAATGTCGAAAACTTGATTGCAGCACTTATTGCTGCTGAGCAAGCAGGCTTTGATTTGAAAGCATTAGCTACTTTTGTTCCTAAACTGATTGGTGCACCTGGCCGAATGCAAGTTATTCGTGATGGTGAGCGTTTATTTGTTGTTGATTATGCACATACACCAGATGCATTAATTCAAGTGCTTAAAACATTAAAGCGTCATGTTTCTAATCAACTTTGGGCCGTATTTGGGTGTGGTGGGGACCGTGATCGCGGTAAGCGTCCACTCATGACTCAAGCAGCTCTGGATGGCGCAAATCCAGTTATTTTGACTTCGGATAATCCAAGAACAGAAGACCCTGAACAAATTTTTGCTGATATGAAGCAAGGAATCGATTTTTCAGGGCACCGTATGCATGAAATTCATGACCGCCGTGAAGCGATTAAATTTGTTGCACAGCAGGCCCAGGCTGGTGATATTGTTGTAATTGCTGGTAAAGGACATGAAAATTATCAAGAAATTAATGGCGTACGTCACTGGTTTGATGATGTTGTTGAAGTGCGTTCTGCGATAGATGCACAACATCACACTGTAGACGCTGCTTACCCTGCACAATAGGATTATTTATGCATACTTCAACCACCAGTACCGTACCTTTGGAACCGTGGACAGCTCAACAATTACAACAGGCGACACAGGGCTACTGGCATAAAGACCAGATACCTCAAACTGAAATTAAACGTATTTTGACGGACTCTCGTCATGCGGAAACTGGGGATGCCTTTTTAGCACTAAAAGGTGAGCGTTTCGATGCGCATGATTTCGTTACACAAGTTGCTGCAAATGGTTGTCAAATAGCTATCGTTGAACGTCCGCTAGATGTAGATATTGCACAACTCGTTGTTGCAGATACCCGATTGGCTTTAGGGCAATTAGGAGCGTATCGCCGTGAGCAAAACTCACAATTAAAGGTAATTGCCTTAACGGGGAGTAGCGGTAAAACTACAACCAAAGAAATGCTGGGAAGTATATTGTCGCGCTTAGCACCGACACTAATCACCCGAGGCAATTTAAACAATGACCTTGGTGTACCAATGATGTTGCTAGAGCTTCGCAAGGAACATCAATATGCGGTGATGGAGTTGGGTGCAAGCCATCAAGGCGAGATTGATTACACATCAAAACTCGTTCAGCCTCATGTTGCGGGCATATTAAATATTGGTACAGCTCATTTAGGCGAGTTTGGTGGTCGTGAAGGTATTTGCCGCGCAAAATCGGAAATTTATCGTCATATTTTACCAAATGGCGTTGCAATCGTGCCGCAACAAGATGACTTCACTGCCGAAATTCTTGATGCTGCAAAAGCTCATCGTATTTCTACATTTGGCGTAGGAGGTGATGTCTATGCAACAGATGTGGAATTATTGCCTCAATCAACGAATTTTAACCTTCATACACCGCAAGGTAGCAGTGCAGTTAAGCTTCCTTTTGCGGGTGAGCATAATGTTCAAAATGCGACCGCAGCTGTAGCTTTTGCTTTAGCAATTGGTATTGGACTAGAAGATATTGTCCAAGGACTAGAGCAAGCTCAGGGAGCAAAAGGTCGTCTTAACTTTATTCAAAAGTCACCTTACTTATTTATTGATGATACCTACAATGCCAATCCGACTTCTATGCGCGCTGCTGCACAAGTGTTGTTGCAGCAACAAGGCGTAAAAGTGATGGTCATGGGGGATATTGGTGAGTTAGGTGATAGCAGTTGGCAAGAGCATCATGATTTAGGTCGTGATCTTGCCGAACTTCCTTTAGATCATATTATTGCAGTTGGACAGTTCGCTTCAGCTGCTCTCGAGGGTGCAGACTCTCATTCTAATAAAGTGAAAGCATTTCAGACACAAGCTGAGGCGCTTCCATTTTTAATCAATCTAATCCAAACACATCAACCCCAGTCCATGAGTTTCCTGTTTAAAGGTTCTCGCTTTACTCATATGGAAACGTTGATGGCTGATTTGATGGAGAAACTTTAAATGCTGTTATGGTTGTTTGAACAACTTGCGGGCTATCACAGCTCGTTTCAGGTCGTTCGTTATTTAACATTACGTTCTTTACTCAGTGTATTAACTTCACTGACCATTGGTCTGGTCCTTGGGCCGATCATGATTCGTAAATTACAAGCGTTAAAATACGGTCAGGCAGTAAGTTCGTTTGCTCCTGAAAATCATGCTAAAAAAATGGGTACACCAACGATGGGCGGAATTTTAATTCTGCTTTCAATTGGTATTAGTACTTTACTATGGGCTGATTTATCTAACCCTTATGTCTGGATTGTGCTTGGTGTAATGGTTGTATTCGGTGCTGTAGGCTGGGCAGATGACTGGATTAAAATTCGCTATAAAGACAATGCAGGTTTACCTGCACGTAAGAAGTTTTTCTGGACTTCTGTTGCATCGCTGGGTGCTGGTATTGCGTTATATTTAATCGCAACTCAACAGTCCAATGCAGAACATACCGCAAACATGTTGGATTTATTGATTCCATTCTTTAAGAATCTTTCAATTCCACTCTCAATTGTTCCTTTAGGTCTGGCATTTATTGTATTTACCTATCTAGTGATTAATGGTGCTTCTAACGCAGTTAACTTAACAGATGGTTTAGATGGCTTGGCAATCATGCCAGTTGTCATGGTGGCTACAGGTTTGGGCGTATTTGCTTACTTGTCTGGTGACATCCGTTTCGCTAACTATTTACATATTCCATATGTGAAATATACCTCTGAACTCGTAGTAATCTGTTCTGCCATGATTGGTGCAGGTTTGGCATTCCTTTGGTATAACGCGCATCCTGCTCAAGTATTTATGGGTGATGTCGGTGCTTTAGCTTTAGGTGCGATGCTTGGAACAATTGCGGTTATGGTTCGTCAAGAAATCGTATTTGCAATTATGGGTGGTGTATTTGTAATGGAGGCAGTATCTGTATTCTTACAAATCGGCTCCTTACGTATGCGTAATAAACGTGTGTTCTTAATGGCGCCGCTGCATCATCACTATGAAAAGCAGGGCTGGAAAGAAACGCAAGTTGTGATCCGTTTTTGGATTATTACAATTATATTAGTAGTTTTAGGTCTAATGACTTTAAAATTGCGATAGATCTTATTTTAGTGTCAATATAAAGCCAGTTCTACTGGCTTTTTTTATTGGAGAGGTGAATGACAAAAGTTGCTGGTCTAGACCAATTATCTGTGATTAATCAAAAAGTAGTTGGAGAGGGCGAAGTATTACCTCAAGTTGTACTTAAAGATGGAAGTCAGGTGCAAACAGGAACTGTAGCGACAATGTTGCACAATATTGAATTATATAATGCTGGGCAAAGAGGACAAATTGAGGAAGAGCTAAAGATCGCAATTCCAACGTTAGTCAAAGTAGGTCTGTTTGATTTGTTTCAGGTAGATGAATGGATTAATGGTACAAATGCAGGTCGCACCTTTGTTGGACTACACGCAAAGACTTATTTACAACAAAAAGAACAAGAGAATAATTAAACGTGGCTAAGCAAATTTTAATGTGTCCTGTGTGTCGTCAGTCTCTGAATTTAACTGAACGAACTTGGCGATGTGAGCAAGGACATAGTTATGATGTAGCTAAACAAGGCTATGTCAATTTACATGTGGTGCAACATAAACATAGTAAAAACCCAGGGGATACACCCGAGTCAGTAGATGCGCGACGAGCTTTTTTGCAAGGTGGTTATTATCAGCCTTTACAGCAAGCTGTAGTCGCTTTATTAAAGCAACTAGATGTAAAGTCAATACTCGATATTGGATGTGGTGAGGGCTACTATACAAGTGCTATGCAGCAAGTCGTTGAGCAGTGTGTTGGAGTTGATATTGCAAAAAACGCGGTACAACGTGCGGCAAAGCTCAACACTGAAGTAACTTGGGTGGTGGGAACAGGAGCAACTTTACCTGTATTGGATCGGAGTATGGATGCTTGCACCAGTTTATTTAGCCCAATTCCGCAAGCAGAAATTGCGCGTGTTTTAAAAGATGAGGGCTATTTAATTGTTGTTACACCTGCTTCTGAACATTTGTATGCCATGCGTGAGGCTTTATTTGAGCAAGTTAATCCTCACACACCAGAAAAGTTTGTAGAGCAACTACAAAATTTGTTTGAGTTAAAGCAAGAGCAAATTATTGATGCGCCTTTTGTGCTCGATCAACAAGCCTTAAAAAATCTGATTGCTATGACACCTTATGCTTATAAAGCTTCTCCTGAGCGTCGCTTGCAGTTAGAGCAGCAATTGCAATTAGAAGTAACGGCATCATTTCAAATTTATGTCTTTCAGAAGCGCAATAAAAAAGCCATATAACGATCTATTTTAAGAGCGCAAAAAAGAAGCCATCTGATGATGGCTTCTTTTTTGCTATTCAATCTGATTAATCAGATTTTCTAATTCATCTTTTTCTCGCTTAGGAGCGGACTCCTGTGAAGGTCTCATGGCAGGAGGCGCAGCTTTTGACGGAATAACAATTTCTTCACCTGGTAAATCAGAAAAGTCATTGTCATTGCTTAATTTTGGTTGTGGCGGTGCTGGTCGATAAAGCGGACGTGCTAGTGGTGGCGCCGCACGATAAGTTTTCTTATCAGCTACTTCTGTCACGGTTTCTTGTTGGTCACGTGAAATAGGACCTTTAGCATCTTTATCTAAACGGACCCAAGCTGCTGGCGTACCTTGCAATGCTTGACCCATAAAGTTAATCCAGATCGGCAATGCGGCAATACCACCATATTCACGACGGCCAAGCGTAGTCGGTTGGTCAAATCCAACCCATGCTACAGTCACTAACTTGCCGTTGAAGCCTGCAAACCATGCATCTTTTGCATCATTCGTAGTACCTGTTTTACCACCTAAATCACTACGGCCAATTTTAAGTGCAGCACGACCTGTACCATGCTCAATTACATCACGTAAGATGTTCGCCATATCATAAGCAGAGCTTGATTTTAAAATACGTTGAGCTTGGCGATATTGACTGTTATTTTTGTCAGTCTGTTTAAGATTAAGCTGCTTAGCTGCGTTTTCTTTCTGTTCTATGTTTTTATTCGTAACCTCAATGACTTCATCATCAGTCGTTTTAGGTTTTTGCTCTTCATCCGTTGTATCAGGTGCATTAATACATGGAATACACGCGTATTCTGGTTTAGCTTCATAAATGACTTTGCCGTAAGCATCTTCAATACGTTGAATGAAATGCGGTTGAACACGGTAGCCACCGTTTGCAAACGTTGCATAACCAGTTGCCATTTGAATTGGTAATACTTGAGGAGTACCTAAGGCAATGGTGTAGTTGCGTGGAATTTGATCTTCCTGTAAACCGAAATCCATAAATAATTGGCGAGTACGTTCAATCCCTACAGTTTGTAGAAGTCTTACTGATACGGTATTACGAGACAAATATAAAGCACGACGTAATGGGATCATACCTAAGTAACGCCCATCAGAGTTTCGCGGTGTCCATTTGCCAATCGTAATAGGGCTATCATTCACCATGCTATACGGGGTCATACCTCTTTCTAATGCTAAAGCATAGAGGAATGGCTTGATAGTAGAACCCGGTTGGCGCCAGCCTTGTAAGGCACGGTTAAATTTTGATTGGTAGAAGTTATAGCCACCTACAATTGCTTCAATTGAGCCATCATTTGGGTTAATTGCAATGAGTTGACCTTGAACTTTAGGAACCTGAACTAAAGACCATGCGGTTTTATTATCATTTGGGCGTAAACGAACAATATCTTTAACTTTAACAATTTGAGATGCACGTGAAGGAGCGCCACCTACGCTATTTGCATTGCGATAGGGACGTGCCCATGACATGCCTGACCATTGAACCGTAACGGTTGAGCCATCTTGCATTAATGCTTCAAAAGAGCTGCTATTTACCTTAGTAACTTGTGCAGGATAGGTGTTGGCATATGCTCTAAATTCAGTTAACGGTTTGTCATGTGCTTCTGCACCACGCCAGCCATGACGACGGTCATAAGCTTCAAGGCCATCTTGCACAGCTTTTTCTGCAATCGCTTGGCGTTTAGCATTAATTGTTGTGTAGACTTTATAACCAGAATCAATGGCTTGTTCGCCAAAATGCTTTACAAGTTCTGAACGAACCATTTCCCCAGCATAGGGATGAATATTATTTAAATCCCGATTGGGCATATTTAAATTGATCGGCTCTGCAACTGCTTTTTGATATTCTGCTTGAGAAATATAACCCAGCTGTAACATACGGCCTAAAATCCAGTTGCGTCGTTCGAGTGCGCGCTCAGGATTAACTACAGGGTTATATTTAGAAGGTGCTTTTGGCAAACCTGCAATCATTGCCATTTGAGCAATGCTGAGCTCATTAATGCTTTTGTTATAATAAATTTTAGCTGCTGCCGCGATACCATACGCATTTTTCCCTAAGAAGATTTTATTCACATAGAGACTGAGAATTTCTTCTTTAGACAAATTTTGCTCAATTTTTCGAGCCAAAAAGATTTCGGTTATTTTACGTTTTAGAGTTCTTTCTGGACTCAAATAATAGTTCTTTGCAACTTGCATGGTGATCGTTGAACCACCAGTTTGCACATCTGAACCCGTCACACTTTCGCTCAAAGCACGACCTAAACCTTTAAAACTGATCCCGCTATGTTCAAAGAAAGAAGAGTCTTCTGCTGCTAAAAATGCATGAATAAAAGCAGGGGGAATTTGTTTGTATTCAACCGGAATAGAAAGCTTACCACCGTACTCAGCAATCAGTTGATTGTCTGAGGTGTAGACCTGTAATGGTTTTAAAAGGGGAGCTTTTTTTAGTGAACTCATTTCTGGAAGCGATGGGGCGATATAGAGATACATGCCATAAAAGCCCATCGGAAGTGAGACTAAGATAATAATAATGATCAAAAAAATTGGACGCACGAAGCCCAAACTGGATAGCTTTTTCATGATAAGTAAGCTTTAATAAGATCGAATACAAACTAATTGTGGTCAGTATAGCCTTTAGACATGCGGATTGTTAGATGAGATATTGTATCCGTGTAAAAATAAAGACCTAGATTATTGGTTTGTAATTTTTTTTGGGGATAAAAAAATAATAGGACAATAGTGTGCTCAGGTTATATCGTAAACCGAATAAGGGGTTAATGGGCGTCGATATTAGTTCGACTTCTGTTAAGTTGTTAGAGCTCTCTGTTAAGAACGGTAAATATTGGGTAGAAAGCTATGCTTTAACGCCTTTACCTGAGAACAGTGTAGTTGAAAAAAATATTTTGAATCCAGAAGCAGTTGCAGAAGCTTTGGAACGGGCGATGAATTTAGCAAATCCCCACACCACTAACGCTGCAATTGCTGTTCCAACATCGACGGTTATTCATAAAACCATCGAAATGGATGCAGATATGAACGATGATGAACGTGAAGTTCAGATTCGATTAGATGCGGAGCAATATATACCGTTCCCTTTAGATGAGGTGAGCCTTGATTTTGAGGTTTTACCAGATCGACTGCCGAATCCAAATCGTGTGAATGTACTTTTAGTCGCAACACGAACAGAAAATGTTGAAACACGTGTAGAAGTATTGGAACTGGTTGATTTAACGCCTAAGCTTGCTGATGTTGAAAGTTATGCTGTCGAGCGTGCTTTTAGTGTGTTTGCTGATAGCTTACCCATGGGTGCAAATACAATTGGTATTTTAGATATTGGCCATACCATGACCACATTATCGGTTATGCAAAATGGCAAAATCATTTATACCCGTGAACAAGTCTTTGGCGGTAAACAGCTTACTTTGGAAATTCAAAGCCGTTACGGTTTGTCATTAGAAGAAGCGGGACGCGCTAAAAAAGAACGTTCTTTGCCAGATGATTATGACATCGAAATCTTAGAACCATTTTTAGATGCTGTAGTTCAGCAAGCTGCTAGATCTCTACAATTTTTCTTCTCTTCATCCCAATTCAATGAAATTGACCATATTTTGCTAGCGGGTGGCAATGCCAACATTCCAGGGCTTGCTAAATTGTTGCAGCAGAAACTCGGTTACCGAGTCACTATTGCCAATCCATTTTTACAAATGGGTTTCTCTCCTCAAGTCGACGTTCAAAAAATTGAAAATGATGCTTCTTCATTAATGGTGGCATGTGGCTTGGCTTTAAGGAGTTTTGATTAATGGCAACAATTAATTTACTCCCTTGGCGTGATGGGCTTAGGGAGCAGCGTAAAAAACAATTTATTATTTTATGTTTTGGGGTCGTTGTTTTTGGGATAACCACTGTATTTGCAGGGTGGTTTTATTTGAATCAAAAATTAGATGATCAAGAACAAGCAAATCAGCTCATCATCAGTACAAACCAGAATCTAGATCAACAACTTAAAACCTTAAATGGCTTGCAAGAACAGCGGGACGCAATTATTGAGCGTATGAAGCTCATTCAAGGTTTGCAAAGCCAACGTCCGGTCGTTGTGCGTTTGGTGGATGAATTAGTACGTGTGACTCCGGCAGCCATGTATTTGACTAAATTCAGCCGAACCGGAGATAAATTTACGATTGAAGGTAAAGCGGAAAGTCCAAATACAGTTGCAGAGTTATTACGTAATCTCGAAGCATCGCCATGGTATCGCAACGCTTTTATGAGTTCTTTCTTGGCGACCGAAGAGAAAAAAGATAAGGCTGTCAGTTCTTTGCTTCCTAGAGTTGAAGATAGCTATGGCAGTTTTGTTGTTACTGTTGATGTAGGGGAAATGGGGGTGACCACAACAGATGATACCGCCAATACGCCTTTAGGTACGGATAAGGGGGTGGCAAAATGAGTCCTGATGAACTTCATGAGCTGTCTTTAGAACAAGCTCCATCTAAGAAAAAAAAGATCACCTTAGAAAAATTTCTTCAGCAATTTAACACGCTCGATATGAACAGTTATGGCAGCTGGCCATTATCTGTGAAAATTACGTGTTGGATTTTTATTTTCTTTGCTGTATTGGCTTTGGGGTATTTTGTTGCTATTCAACCAAAGCTACAAGCAATTGATAATGCTCAAGCACAAGAAAGTAATTTATTAAATGAGTTTCGAGAAAAAGACTCAAAATTACGCAACTTGCAGCAATACCAGCTTCAACTTCAAGAGATGCAAGCCAACTTCAATCAGCAGTTAGAACAATTGCCAAAAGAAACCGAAATTCCAAGTTTAGTTGAAGATATTAACTTAACGGGGGTGAATTCTGGTCTGAAGTTTAAAAATATCCGCTTAGAAGATGAAGTGAAGCAGGAAATTTTTATTGAACAGCCTATTACGATCGAAGCAACTGGGGATTATCACGCTTTCGGTGCTTTTGTTAGCAGTATTGCGGCATTACCACGTATTGTGACGATGCATGATTTTATTGTTGAAGCTGCTCCTGTTAAGGATGGTAAATCAGATATTCCTGTGCTTAATTATTCTATCAAAGCAAAAACTTATCGCTATATGGGTGCTGTAGAAAATCCTGAACATCAGGAAAAAAATACTTCGGCTTCCTCGGTAGCACCTGATTCTTCTACTGCTAACACACAGCCGAAATAGAGGAATTACGATGAAACTTAAACAATTTTCTCTTTCTATTTTGGCATGTTTAGCTTTAGCTGGATGCGATTCTAGAATCGACGCCGTAAATCAGCAAATGGCCGATATACGTAATCAGCCACCACAAGCCATAGAACCAGCGCCTGTTTTTACGCCTGTGCCACAATTTAATTATGCAGCCCATCAGTTAAAGAGCCCATTTTTACCAAGCTCACTTGCTGCTGAGCTGAAAATTATGGCGGGGAAACGAGTATATCCGAATTTCTCACGTGCACCACAGCCACTCGAAAGCTATGCATTAGAGTCCTTAAATATGAAAGGAAGTATGCGTAACAGCCGCGGGCAAGTCATGGCTCTGATCCAAACACCTGATCATCAAATTGAGCGAGTACAGGTAGGGAATTATATTGGGATGAATCAAGGTCGAATTACCCATATTGGTCCTACTCAGATTGATCTGGTGGAGATTGTCCCTGATGGGCGAGAAGGCTATGTGGAGAGACCAAGAACCTTAGTGTTAATTGGACCTGCGCCCTAAAATTTAGGGAATAACAAAGAAAAAATTATTTTTAAAGATTATTTATTGGGGATGGTTAGACAATGAATCACGTATTCCGTCAGTTTTCGATGGGGGCTATAGCGATTGCAATTACGCAAGTTGCATCTGCACAGGTCAGCATGACCAATATTGTACCGACGCAAATAGCGGGCCAAGGTACAGAAATTCGAGTGATATTTAATGGCTTGCCGCCACAACCGCAAGCATATCAACTTGAAAATCCTTCACGTTTGGTTTTAGATTTTAATAAAGCGCAGCTGAATTTAACCCAATCAAAAGTAGCGATTGGAACGAATGAAGCGAGTTCGGTCGATGTAAGCTCTGATGATCAGCGTTCACGTTTAACTGTAAATTTGAAAGAGGCAGGTGCTTTTACAACTCGTATTGAAGGCAACACTTTTATTTTAAAGATTAATTCTGCGCAAGCTGTAGTTAAACCTGTAGCAATAAGTGCGGCACAACCCCAAGGCGTTTCAAATATCGGCTTCCAACGCGGTAGTCAAGGGGAAGGTCTTATCGTTATTGACCTATTGGGAAGTAACACTCCTGTTGATGTGCAGCAACAAGGTAGCAAAGTTGTAGTAAGAACTTTAGGTTCTAAAATTCCTACTCATTTAGCTAAACGCTTAAATGTAAATGATTTTGCAACGCCTGTTTCGACCATTGAATCATATAATGATAAAGGCAATGGTATTATTACGATTCAATCTACTGGTAGCTATGAATATATGGCTTATCAGGCGGAAAATAAATTAACAATTAGTCTAAAACGTCCTCAAGATAAAAGTGTAAACACTTCATCTAAACCATCTAATTATTCTGGTAATAAGCTTTCTCTTGATTTTCAGGATATTGAAGTTCGTAGGGTTCTACAGTTACTTGCAGATTTCACTGGTATTAATATGGTGGCTGCCGATAGTGTTCAGGGTAATATTACGTTGCGGTTAAAAGATGTTCCGTGGGATCAGGCACTTGATATTATTTTAAAAACTAAAAATCTGGATAAACGTAGAAATGGAAATGTAATTTGGATTGCTCCAGTTGCTGAACTGATCAAGGCTGAAGATGATGAAGCAAAAGCTTTAGCGCAAACGATTAAGTTAGCGCCGATCCAAACCGATTACATTCATTTGAGTTATGCCAAAGCCATCGATTTACTTAAGTTAATTGAGGATTCTCGTGACGGGAAGGGGGCGGTTGCGAATCGTACTGCAAACTCGGATTCTCTTGCGTTGGAGAGCTTGCTAAGTTCACGCGGTAGTGCTGTGGCTGATACACGGACTAATACTTTAATTATTAATGACACAGCACAAAACATTGATAAAATCCGTAAAATGATTGATTTACTTGATGTACAAGTGAAGCAGGTTATGGTTGAGGCGCGTATTGTAAGAGCCTCTACTTCTTTTACCAAAGAGCTTGGCGTCAAATGGGGAATATTATCGCAAGGGATTACCAACAATAATAATTTATTAGTTGGTGGTAGCGAAACAACCTTATGGAATTTACGAGAGCCCAAAAAAGATGATACTACCGGTGGTTATAAATATACGATTGAACGTCCAGATAATTTAAATGTCGATTTAGGGGTTTCTAATCCAGCTGGAAGTATTGCCTTTGGCTTGATTAGTATGTCTGATTTTATGCTTGATCTCGAACTTTCTGCATTACAAGCCGATGGCTATGGTGAAGTTATTTCCACACCTAAAGTCATGACCGCAGATAAGCAATCTGCAAAAGTCGCTACTGGTCAGCAAGTTCCTTATCTGATGACGACTACTTCTGGTGCGGGTTCCACAGCAACTACTTCATTTAAAGATGCGCTCCTAAGCTTGGATGTTACTCCGAGCATTACACCTGATGGTAAAATTCAAATGAAATTGGATATTTCAAAGGATTCTGTAGCTGGTGAAGCACCTAATGGTGAATTAATTTTAAATAAGAATAATATTAATACCAATGTACTTGTTAATAATGGTGAGACAGTCATTTTAGGAGGGGTGTTTGAGCAGACGACTTCTAATTCACAAACCAAGGTTCCTTTCTTTGGAGACATTCCTGTGGTTGGGCGTTTGTTTAGAAAAGATGTGAAATCTGATGATAAGCAAGAGTTACTGATTTTCGTTACGCCACGAATTGTTAATGACACTTTGGTGAGAAATCATTAATATATTTTTTAATGAAAGCAATTGAAATAGGTGGCGCCTTGCCAAGCAAAGCGTTTGAAACCCTGCCAAATATTTATTTGGTAGGGCCCATGGGGGCAGGAAAAACAACCGTTGGACGTCATTTAGCCGAACTATTAGGGCGTGAATTTTTAGATAGTGATCATGAAATTGAACGCAAAACAGGTGCCACTATTCCCTGGATTTTTGAGAAAGAAGGGGAGTTTGGATTTCGTACTCGTGAAACCGTAGTGTTAAATGAGTTGACTTCCCGTAAAGCCTTAGTGTTGGCGACAGGCGGAGGTGCAATTACTCAAGCACCCAACCGCGAATTTCTAAAGCAACGTGGTATTGTTGTTTATCTTTACACTCCTGTAGAACTACAATTACAACGAACTTACCGCGATAAAAATAGACCTCTATTACAAGTTGAAAACCCTGAACAAAAATTACGTGATTTGTTAAAAATACGTGATCCTTTATATCGTGAAGTTGCGCATTACACGATTGAAACCAATCAGGGTGCTGCTCGTGATCTTGCTCAAAAGATTTTGCAACTTATTTTGTCCAACCCGCTAAAATAGCCAAACTTACTTGTGGTTTTATAAACTCATGCAAACTTTACATGTTGAATTAGGCGAACGCCGTTATCCTATTTTTATTGGCAGTCAACTTGATCCTAAGCAGTTGCTTGAGCCTTATATTCATGGTCAACAGGTCATGATCGTGAGTAACGAAACGGTCGCTCCTTTATATTTATCTCATTATCAAGAAGCTTTAAAAAGTTTAGGTAAAACTGTAGCGACTTGTATTTTGCCAGATGGTGAGAAATATAAGGATATTCAACATCTAAATTTAATTTTTGATGCTTTACTTGAAGCTGGTTTTAATCGTGATTGTACGGTTTTAGCTTTGGGTGGTGGTGTTATTGGGGATATGGCTGGTTTTGCGTCAGCATGTTTCCAACGTGGTGTTTACTTTGTTCAGGTTCCGACTACACTTCTTTCACAAGTAGACTCAAGTGTGGGTGGTAAAACGGGGATTAATCATCCTCTTGGTAAGAACATGTTGGGCGCATTTCAGCAACCTCAAGTTGTTTTGGCTGATATGGCTCAACTCGATACTTTACCAGAACGAGAATTATCTGCTGGATTATCAGAAGTCATTAAATATGCCTTGTTGGGTGACGCTGATTTTCTTGTTTGGTTAGAGCAGAATATGGATGGGTTAATTGGGCGAGATGCTGAACTTTTAGCAGAAGCTGTTTATCGTTCATGTGCTCATAAAGCACGAATTGTTGCCAACGATGAAAAAGAGCAAGGCGAACGAGCTTTACTCAACTTGGGTCATACTTTCGGTCATGCGATTGAATCTTACCTTGGCTATGGCACTTGGTTGCATGGTGAAGCAGTAGCGACAGGCATGGTGATGGCGGCTGATTTATCACAACGTTTAGGTTGGATTTCAAGCGATGATGTAGAGCGTACAAAAAAAATTATTCAACGCGCTAATTTGCCGATATCATGTCCAAAAATTCCATTGGATGAATTCCTTGGATATATGGCGCATGATAAAAAAGTTCTCAATGGTCAATTACGTTTAGTGCTGTTAAAGCAACTTGGGCAAGCAGTAATTACTAAAGACTTTGATGTTGAACTCATGAAACAAGCTATTTTGGCAAATCAACACGGATAATAAATTAAGGTAACACATGACTGTATCACGTACACTTTGGCAGAATGTTCAACAATATATCTGGTTGGTGGGTGGTATCGTCTGCTTGTTGCTCGCTTTTATTTTTTGGGTAATGACCGATAGTAAAAAGCTGGTTGAAGTTGAAAAATCAGCTGATTCGGATGCGCCAGTGCAAATTCAGCCAGAGAAGGTGGCAACAACGGCTAATTTAGGGGCTTTAGCTGATGAAGTTAGACCTCTTGATTTAACAACCCGTACGGTTGCCTCTGGTCAGCATGAGGCAGAGTTCCGCGGTACAAAATTTATTAATGAAAACAAGAAACAATGGACGCTTGAGCTTTTCCGTGCGTCTGATGAAGATATTATTAAAAACTTTTTAAAAAATCGTCCAGAACGGAATAAATTTATCTACTTCCGTTTAAGCGGAGATAAACAATCTGAACAATATGTTTTGACATATGGTGTATTTAAACGTTCTGAAGATGCAATTCAGCAGTTAACCCAACTTAATCTTGATTTACCTGAATCAATTAAACCCCAACCGCAACAATTTTCGACCTATGCGCCATTAGTCAATGATTTAGGTGCGGATGAAATGAAAGGTGGTATTAGCCAAACTTATGAAGTGCGGTTACGTCCAGCTGCTCTACCTAAAATTGATGAGTCCTTGCTCATAGGGGGCGGCGTGGCTACACAACCTAAAGTGACGGCTCCAGCCACAAACTCTACAACTCGTACAACCATTATTCGTCGAGATGCGGAGGGGAATGTTGTGGATGTACATCAGTCTAATTCGGCGGTTGATGTGGCTAAAAAGGCTCAACAGAATCGTACAACAGAACCTTCAGTAAAAAATGCAACAAATGAGGGCACAAGTGGTAATTAATTATAAGGATGCATCGCACAAATATGGTGCAATAATAATAGTCATATATCTTTTTTGATCACCTGTGGTGCATATTTAGTCATTTATTAAAATGATAACGCGAATAAAATCGATCTATTTTCAACAATTATAAATACTTAATTGCAAAAAATAACATTGGCATAGTTTTTGCTTTATTCTTGTGCTTATTAATGTGCTGTAAACTATTTTAGCGCTCTAAAGAGTAAATTCTATGCAGAGTCGAGGGGTCGAACTGCTTTAAAAGAGTGCGAAATAAGTCAAAACATTTTTCTAGCAAAAACCAGTGTACGTAAAAATGGAACAGCGTATATTGGCTTATCAGCCCAAAAATTTTTTTTGTGAAACATTGAGCTAACTGTCGTCCGTAGGCACTATCGCAAAAAGAAGTTGTTTGTTTGACGCTCGAAAGAGCCTTATTGAAAGAAGGGTACGCTATGCACATGCCATCGCCTAATACTGTAGCTCCCGCTCAAGGTTTATATCAGCCTGATGAGTTTAAGGATAACTGTGGTTTTGGACTGATCGCCCATATGAAGGGTGAATCAAGTCATCATCTAGTTGAAACCGCGATTCACAGTTTAAGTTGCATGACGCACCGTGGTGGTATTGCCGCAGATGGCAAGACGGGAGATGGTTGCGGCTTATTATTGGCGATGCCAAAGCAATTTTTCCGTGATGAAGCAAAAAAACTGAGTGATATTACACTGAGTGAAATTTTTGCTGTGGGTACTGTATTTTTAAATACTGATCCGGCATTAGCGCAACATTCTAAAAATATTTTAACGAAAGAAATTGAGTCAGATGGCTTACGTGTACTGGCTTGGCGTGTTGTCCCTACAAATAACGATGCACTAGGTGAAATTGCGCTTCAATCTTTACCGGCTTTTGAACAGGTCATTGTGAACTGTCCAATGGGCGTGACTGAAGTTGAATTTAACCGTAAATTATTCTTAGCACGTCGTCGTGCAGAACAACAATTACAAAATGATCCGTCATTCTATGTGACTACGCTTTGTTCGACAGTAATCAGCTATAAAGGCTTGATGATGCCGGCTGCAATTGCTGAGTTCTATACAGACTTAGCAGATGAGCGTTTAAAATCACATATCGTGGTATTCCACCAACGCTTCTCTACTAATACATTACCGCGTTGGCCGTTGGCTCAGCCGTTCCGCTACCTTGCTCATAATGGTGAAATCAACACAATTACAGCAAACCGTAACTGGGCGCTGGCGCGTACTCCTAAATTTGAAAACCCATTATTACCAGGTCTTACTGAGCTTAACCCAATCGTTAACCGTACGGGTTCGGATTCTTCAAGCTTAGATAACATGCTTGAGATCTTAGTCGGTGGTGGTATGGATTTATTCCGTGCCTTACGTATGCTCGTACCACCAGCTTGGCAAAACGTAGAAACTTTAGATGCAGACTTGCGCGCATTCTATGAGTTCAACTCTAAACATATGGAAGCTTGGGATGGCCCAGCAGGTCTCGTTATTCAAGATGGCCGTCATGCGATCTGTATGCTTGACCGTAACGGTTTGCGTCCTGCGCGTTGGGTAATTACCAAAAATGATTACATTACCTTGGCATCTGAAATCGGTGTTTGGGGTTATGAGCCTGAAGATGTAGTTTCTAAAGGTCGTGTAGGTCCTGGCCAAATTTTAGTAGTTGATACCTTAACAGGCAAAGTACTTGATACTAAAGATGTTAGTACACATTTGAAAAACATGCGTCCGTACCGTGAGTGGTTACGTGATCATGCGATTCGTTTAAATGCAAACCCAGAACTTGAAGAACAATTAGTCGATAAAGGCTTAACTGGCGATGCTTTAAAAGCGGCTCAAAAAATGTTTATGGTGACATTTGAAGAGCGCGACCAGTTGCTACGTCCAATTGCTGAAAGCGGACAAGAAGCTGTTGGTTCTATGGGTGATGATACGCCAATGGCTGTATTGTCTCGTCAAGTACGCCACGTAACAGATTACTTCCGTCAACAGTTTGCTCAAGTGACAAACCCGCCAATTGACCCGCTACGTGAGTCAATTGTAATGTCGCTTGAAACCTGTTTAGGTCGTGAACAAAACGTATTTGAGCAAGGCCCTGAGCATGCTGACCGTATCATCATCTCTAGCCCTGTATTGTCAAATTCAAAAATGCAGCAAATCCGTAGCATTGAGCGTCCGGGTTATGAAGCAGTTGATATCAATTTAAACTATGCTGAAGAAGAAGGCTTGCAAGCTGCGATCACGCGTATCTGTGAAGAAGCGGCGCAAGCGGTTCGTGATGGCAAAACTTTAATTGTTTTAACAGATAAAAATATCCGTCAAGGTTTACTGCCAGCAAACGCAGCACTTGCAACAGGTGCGGTACATCATTACCTCATTAAAACTGGTCTGCGTACTGATGCAAATATCATGGTTGAAACTGGTTTTGCACGTGATCCGCATCAATTTGCAGTATTACTTGGTTTTGGTGCAACGGCTGTTTACCCATATCTTGCATATGACGTGATCAATGACTTGATCGCTAAAGGTGAGCTTTTAGGTGACCCAATCCATGCGCAAGCAAACTTCCGTAAAGGTATTGAGAAAGGCTTATTAAAAGTTCTTTCAAAAATGGGTATCTCTACAGTTGCTTCTTACCGCGGCGGTCAGCTTTTTGAAGCAGTAGGTTTGTCATCTGAAGTTGTTGATCAATGTTTCTTAGGTGTTCCAAGCCGTATTCAGGGTGCAACATTTGCTGATCTTGAAAAAGACCAGAAAAAATTAGCAGCGACAGCTTGGTCAAATCGTAAGCCAATTGATCAGGGTGGTTTGCTCAAATTCGTATTTGATAAAGAGTACCATGCGTTCAACCCAGATGTAATTAATGCATTACACAAAGCCGTTCGCTCTGGTAAATACGAAGACTTTAAAGAATATGCTGAGCTGGTGAATAACCGCCCAGTAGCGACTATTCGTGACTTATTTAAGTTAAAAACAACGAACTCAATTCCAGTTGAGCAAGTTGAATCAGTTGAAGATATCTTGCCTCGCTTTGACTCGGCAGGGATGTCTTTAGGTGCTCTGTCTCCAGAAGCACACGAAGCAATCGCAATCGCGATGAACACGATTGGCGGTCGTTCAAACTCTGGTGAAGGCGGTGAAGATCCTGTTCGTTACGGCACAATTCGTAACTCGAAAATCAAACAGATCGCATCTGGTCGTTTTGGTGTAACTCCTGCATACCTAACTTCTGCTGAAGTATTGCAAATTAAGGTTGCTCAAGGTGCAAAACCAGGTGAGGGTGGTCAGTTACCGGGTGGTAAAGTAAATGGCTTAATTGCACGTTTACGTTACTCTGTACCGGGTGTAACGCTAATTTCACCTCCTCCACACCACGACATTTACTCAATTGAAGATTTGTCTCAGTTAATTTTTGACTTGAAACAAGTTAACCCTAAAGCAATGGTATCGGTGAAATTGGTATCTGAGCCGGGTGTAGGTACGATTGCTGCTGGTGTTGCAAAAGCTTATGCAGACTTCATTACCATTTCAGGTTATGACGGCGGTACGGCTGCATCTCCACTTTCATCAATTCACCATGCGGGTTCTCCATGGGAGTTAGGTTTGAGTGAGGCGCATCAAGCACTTCGTGTAAATGACTTGCGTGGAAAAGTACGTGTACAAACTGATGGTGGTTTAAAAACTGGTCTTGATGTGATCAAGGCAGCAATTTTAGGTGCGGAAAGTTTCGGCTTTGGTTCAACACCAATGATCGCTCTAGGTTGTAAATACCTCCGTATTTGTCACTTAAATAACTGTGCAACCGGTGTTGCAACTCAACAAGATCATTTACGTCAAGAACACTATATTGGCGAGCCAGAAATGCTCATCAACTTCTTCCACTTTATTGCGGAAGAAACTCGTGAATGGTTGGCTGCACTAGGTGTTTCTTCATTGAAAGACTTAATTGGTCGTGTTGATTTGCTTGAAGTATTACCGGGCGAAACTGAAAAACATGCTCACCTTGATTTAAGTGCTCTGTTAACTTCTCATCCTTCTGCTGAAGGTAAAGCACAATACTGTCAAGTAGAAGGTAATGCACCATTCGATAAAGGTGTATTGGCTGAGAGAATGGTCACTGAAATGCTGCCTGCAATTGAGTCAAGCGCTGGTGGTCAGTTCAACTTCAACGTCGTGAACTGTGACCGCTCAATCGGTGCTCGTGTTTCGGGTGAAATTGCTCGTCGCTACGGCAACTTGGGTATGGAAGCACATCCAGTTGTAATGAACTTAACTGGTACAGCTGGTCAGTCTCTTGGTGTTTGGAATGCTGGTGGTTTACACATCCGTCTTGAAGGTGATGCAAACGACTATGTAGGTAAAGGTATGGCGGGTGGTCGTATTTCGATTTTCCCACCACAAGGTTCACCTTTCCAAACACAAAACACAGCAATTATTGGTAATACCTGTTTGTATGGTGCAACTGGCGGTAAGCTTTTTGCAGCAGGTACAGCGGGTGAGCGTTTTGCAGTTCGTAACTCTGGCGCATTTGCTGTAATCGAAGGTGCGGGTGATCACTGTTGTGAATATATGACAGGTGGTGTTGTGACTGTACTTGGTAAAGTAGGCCATAACTTTGGTGCGGGCATGACTGGTGGTTTTGCTTATGTACTTGACCTCGATAATGACTTCGTAGATTACTACAACCATGAATTGATTGATTTAAATCGTATCTCAACAGAATCTATGGAAGATCATAAAGAGTTCTTGTTGCGTATTATCGATGAGCATATCAAAGAAACTGGTAGTGCTTGGGCTTATAAAATCCGCAATGAGTTCGATTTCTACAGCCGTAAATTCTGGCTTGTGAAACCAAAAGCTGCTAATTTGCAAACGCTTTTGAAAACAACACAAGCTGACCCACAATAATTCCACGACTGCAAAGACATAGGCAGGTGCGGGCAACAAGGAAATCCGCGCCTACCCACGGAGAGAGACATGGCAGAACGCCTAAATAATGACTTTCAATTTCTGGATGTACCACGCCAAGATCCAGAGAAAAAAGATATTACTGTCCGCAAAGCAGAATTTGTGGAAATTTATAAACCTTTTACATCGGAAACTGTCACTAATCAGACTCATCGTTGTTTAGGTTGTGGTAACCCATATTGCGAATGGAAATGTCCTGTACATAACTACATTCCAAACTGGTTAAAACTGATCGCTGAAGGCCAAATTTTCCAAGCTGCTGAGCTTTGTCATCAAACCAACACACTACCTGAGGTATGTGGTCGCGTATGCCCACAAGACCGTTTGTGTGAAGGTGCTTGTACCTTAAATGATGGTTTTGGTGCAGTAACCATTGGTAATGCTGAGAAATATATCAATGACACAGCTTTTGCTTTAGGCTGGCGTCCAGATATGTCAGGCGTAAAATGGACTGACAAAAAAGTTGCAATTATTGGTGCGGGTCCTGCTGGTTTAGGCTGTGCGGATATTCTAGCTCGCGGTGGTGTTAAACCAGTTGTATTTGATAAGCGTCCTGAAATTGGTGGCTTACTTACATTCGGTATTCCAGAATTTAAAATGGAAAAGGACGTAATGAAACGCCGTCGTGAAATCTTCACGGGTATGGGCATCGAATTCCGTTTAAATACTGAAATTGGTAAAGACATCACGATTGATGAATTACTTGCAGAATATGATGCTGTATTCATGGGTATGGGAACTTACACCTACATGAAGGGTGGCTTCCCAGGTGAAGATCTTGATGGTGTTTATGATGCACTTGATTTCTTAATCTCTAACGTGAACCGTTGCCAAGGTTGGGAAAAAGATCCAAGTGAATACATTAGCCTAGATGGTAAAAAAGTTATTGTTCTTGGTGGTGGTGATACCGCTATGGACTGTAACCGTACTTCATTACGCCAAGGTGCTCACGATGTAACTTGTGCATACCGCCGTGATGAAAGCAACATGCCAGGCTCTGCGCGTGAAGTAAAAAATGCCTATGAAGAGGGTGTGAAATTCCTATTCAATCGTCAACCAGTCGAAATTGTTGGTGAAAATGGCAAAGTGACAGGCGTAAAAGTGGTAACGACACAAATGGGTGAACCAGATAGTCGTGGCCGTCGTAGCCCTGAGCCAATCCCTGGTTCTGAAGAGGTATTACCAGCTGATGCAGTTTTACTTGCTTTCGGTTTCCGCCCAAGCCCAGCAGACTGGTTTGGTAATGTGAATATTAATCTTGATGGTTCAGGCCGTGTTGTCGCAGCTGAAAAGCAAGAATTCAAATTCCAGACATCAAACCCAAAAATCTTTGCTGGTGGTGATATGGTACGTGGCTCAGACCTTGTCGTGACTGCTATTTGGGAAGGTCGTCAAGCTGCTGAAGGCATTTTGGATTATCTTGGTGTTTAATAAAGACATTTGTTAAATGACTAAAAAAAGCCTACTTCAAGTAGGCTTTTTTATTGTCTACCATTAGTCACTTTGATGTTTTTGGCAAATATAATAAGCTTTTTTGCCCTTTTTAGCTTTTTAAGCTCGCGACATACTCGAAATTTCCTTCTTCAATACAGTAGGTGTTGAATATGAACATCGCAGGTATGACGGCAGAAAAATCATATTTAAATCGTCGAAAAGCGTTGGGTATTACAGTGCGTCGTCTTGAATTTAATCCAAAGGCCATCAAGCGGCACTATTTTGCAAATTCACCCCTCATGTCGCATTTTTTAACTGCACTCTCATCAACGTTTCCGGTGGGTGAGCAATTTTTTGTAAATAGCGTCCGTAATGTGCGTGATAAAGTCTCGGATCCTCAGCTACAAGCGCAAATTGCAGCTTTTATTGGACAAGAGGCCATGCATTCCAAAGCACATGGTGAGTTTAATGAAGCTTGGCGACGTGATGATTATAATCTGGACAGTTTTCAAAATTGGCTAAATGAGCGCGATAAATATTTAAGAACAATTCCACCTAAGCTGCAATTGGCACTCACCTGTGCATTTGAACATTTCACTGCTTTACTTGGGGGATATGTTTTACAACATCCAGAGTTATTAAAAACCCTAGATGAAGATGCGCTAAAACTTTGGGTATGGCATGCGATTGAAGAAATTGAACATCGTTCGGTCGCATTTGATGTTTATCAACATGTATATGGTGATGATCGTATCCGTCGTTTACTCATGCGTAGTGTCACAACAGGATTTGCGAGTCTCGCTTTTTATGGGACAACTCGTTTATTTTGGCAAGATAAATGGAATAGCTTACCTAAAATCGGGGGTAATTTATTTGGATTATATTTGCTGATGAAGATGCTTATTCAGTTAATGCCTGAATACATCGCATATTACAAAAAAGACTTTCATCCGAGTCAAAAAGATTATGGCAGGATGGTTAATTATTGGAAAAGCTCTTTAGCAGAAGAATATCAAATGGCAAGTTTTGAACAAGAAAAAGATCAGCGATTGAGCTAATAGATAACCGGATTTAAAAATCCGGTTTTTTTAAATCAATAAAATAAAAGCAACACAATAATGCCTAATTCATCATACAATCAGGTAAAGAGGTTAAAAATATAAAGAAAAACTTGAGGATAATGTGACGATGAAAACGTTGAAACAATTTGCAATCGCAACAACACTTGCCAGTACCTTACTGTTTTCGGGATGTGGCTATAACACTCTACAAGTAAAAGATGAGGCTGTAACAGCAGCGTGGTCTGAAGTACAGAACCAATATCAACGTCGATCAGATTTGGTACCAAACCTTGTAAACGTTGTTAAAGGCTATGCTAAGCACGAAGAGCAAGTATTAACCGAAGTAACTCAGGCACGTTCTAATGTTGCAGGTTTAAAAGTTGATAAAGAAGTTTTAGAAGATCCTGCTTTACTTGAAAAATATCAACAGGCTCAAAGTCAATTAACAGGGGCATTATCTCGACTCATTGCTGTTTCGGAAAATTACCCAGATTTGAAGGCCAATACTCAATTCCAAGAATTACAAGTTCAGCTTGAAGGTACGGAAAACCGTATTGCTGTTGCACGTAATCGTTACATTACAACAGTACAAGACTATAACTCATATGTGCGTCAGTTCCCTCAGGCAGTAACAGCAAAAGTAATTGGTATGCATCCAAAAGCCAATTTCTCTGCAGAAGCATCCGCACAACAGGCTCCAAAAGTTTCTTTTGATTAATTTTATAAATCAAAGGAGTGCCGTATGAGAAATACTCTATTGCTTCAATCAAAGCAAATTAAGGTCTTTATTTCGACCTTAATTTTGCTCTGTTGTGGTGTTCTTTTTCAGAATACGGCATGGAGTGAAAGTAACATTGCAACTGCTACCGATGAGGCAGACGCAATAGTTGCTGGCAAAATTATTCAAAAGCAACAAACTCAAGCTGCTGCAACTAAACTAGAAGGGCAAGCTGCTTCAAGTTCTGCTCCTCAAGTCAAAGTTGCGAATGATATGGCTGATGGCGAATCAATTCGTGATTTGCCAACTTTAAACCAGCCTATTATTGATCAAGCCAATATTTTAAGCGAGGCTGAGAAGCAGCAACTTGATCAAAAAATTCTAAGTTTATACCAACAAGGCAAAGCGCAGATTGGTGTCGTTATTGTTCCTACCACTGGCCAAGAAGATATCTTTGATTATGCGTTACGTGTTGGTGAAAAGTGGCAATTAGGATCATCTAAACGTGACAATGGATTACTCATTGCAGTCGCTATAAATGACCGCCGTATACAAATACTAACTGGCTATGGTTTAGAAGGTGTGTTGCCAGATATTGTGGCAAGTCGGATTATCCGAAACCAAATTACACCTTATTTTAAACAAGCCCAATATGCGCAAGGTTTGAGTGCAGGTATTGATGAAATCGGAAGAATTTTAAACCTTGATCCAGAAGTAGCACAGCAAGCTGCCCAAGATTTAAAAGAACGTCAGCATCAAGCTGCAGAACAACAGCAAGCCAAGCAGACAACGCTGACAATGGCTTTATTTATCCTTGTTGCTGGAATTGTGGGTTCGTTTATTGTTGGTCGTCCGCTTAGTGCATCTACAGCAGGTGTGGCTGCTGCTGTAGCAGGATTCGTAAATGGGGCAGGGTTGGTCACTAGCTTACTACTTGGTTTTGGTATTTTCTTTTTACTCATTACATCAATTGCCCAACTTATTTTACAGGCCATTCTGAGTGGTTCTGGTGGCGGACGCGGAGGAGGCTTCGGCGGAGGTGGCGGAGGCTATGGTGGCGGCGGAGGTCGTTTTGGCGGTGGAGGTGCTTCAGGCTCATGGTAACAACATCAGAAACAACACAAATTATTACTCAACCAAAAATTGAGGAATCTGTAGAGCCCAGCATAAAACGTTGGTTTAAACATCTATGCTATTTACCTGCCAGTAGTCGTTATTTTTCAAAACAAGATAAGCAAGCTATTGCTGATGCGGTACAGCAGGCAGAACATGGCCATGTTGGAGAAATACAGGTTGTAATTGAAGGCCATATTCCATGTTCACAAGCCTATAGACAAAATACTCGTTTAAGAGCACAGCAATTATTTGCAGAATTGGGCGTTTGGGATACCGCCTTAAATAGTGGCGTATTGTTATACCTAAATTTATGTGAAAGAACAGTAGAAATTATATTTGACCGTGGTATTAGAAATGCGACGAATGATCAAGTCTGGCAACAGATTTGTGAAGCAATAGTACAAAAGCTGAAGCAAAAGCAATACCAACAAGCTGTAGTGATGGGCGTACAACAAATTGGAGAGGTGATGTCACGGTTTTATGACGAAAACATGCCCGATCAATCCAATGAATTGGGGAATGCTCCGATTATTCTTAATTAACTCGCCTTGTAATATTCTTATATTAGCTAATTTTCATAATTTTACTTTTAAAGGTGACTGACAAAAAATGTCACCTACTTATTTATTTTTTAAAGATATTTTGTTCACATAAATAAATATAAACTTTGAATTGTGTATTTTATTTTTTTTAATACGTGAAGTGTTTTTATAAAAAGTTATATGACATTTTTTGTCACTTACTTACACCTGTTTAATATTTAAGAATAGTGGGGTTTTATATAAGTATTTGTTTTTTAATTAAAATAAAAATTGGCATGGATGCTGCTATATAGTTGATAGCTGAAAAAGCTTACATAAAAACATACATACAATCTTTGGGGAAAAGGCTATGAATGCACAAAAAGGTTTTACATTAATTGAACTCATGATCGTAGTTGCCATTATTGGTATTTTGGCAGCGATCGCAATTCCTGCTTATTCAGATTATACCGTACGTACACGTATTTCTGAGGGATTAAATTTAGCGGATAGTGCAAAACAAATGATTGCATCAGATGCTGCTTCAGTAAATGATTTAAAGTCGGTAGCTGCTACTTGGAATGCGCAAGCTGAAGGCAGTGGTGCAAACTCTAAATATGTTACTTCTGTACAGATTAATGAATCTACAGGCGAAATTGAAGTTGTTTATAATGCATCAGCCGTTGGTATTGGTACATCAGCTAATAAATTATTCCTTAAACCTTATGTTCGTTCTAAGAAAGCAGGTGACCCAGGCGTAGCATTAGATGCCGCATTAGCATCTGGTGAGACTGGAGCAATTGATTGGGGTTGTTCATCTGCTACACATAGTGCTGCTACAGATGCAAAACTAGAGACTGGTTTAAGTACTGGTACATTAGAAGCAAAATTTGCTCCAGCTGCTTGTCGTTAATTTTTAGATGAATAAAAGAGACCGTTTTTTCGGTCTTTTTTATTAAGTACAGAATAGTTAAGAGTATTAAGATGTCTAAGCGCTTTAAGTTCTTTCTAAGCCACTTATCTATTTCGATGATAGTAGCTTTAATTATTCTCATTTGTTTTTTTCTTGTTTGGTATCCAGAACCTTTAGCCAAAGCTGTAGGAGCTATTCACCTCTTTATAATGATAATAGCTATAGATGTTATATTAGGCCCTGCCTTAAGCTTCTTTGTATATAAAGAAGAAAAGAAAACACTTAAATTTGATTTAACAGTAATCATCCTAATTCAAATTTTAGCTTTAGGATATGGATTATATAGCATTGTTCAAGGTCGACCTGCTTGGGTGATCTATAATGTTGATCGTTTTGAGCTTGTACGTAATAATGAAATTACTAATACCAATCTTCAAACAGTTCGGCCACAATTCCGTTATCCTTCTTGGTTTAAGCCCAGCTTTGCCGCTGTTGAAGTGCCAAAAAATAAGGAAGAGCGCAATAAAAGTATGTTTGATGAAATATTTAGTGGTATTTCTTCTGCTCAACGGCCAGAACTTTATGTAGATTTAGTACAAATTAAGCCTCTTATACAGCATAGAGTTCAAAACTTAAATGAGCTTGAAAAATTTAATTCTAAACAGCAAGTAAAAGAAATTCTAAAAAAATATCCATCAGCTGATGCTTGGGTTCCTTTAAAAGCGAATGCTATAGATATGGTTGTGTTGATGAATAAGAGCTCTGCTCAGGTTGTTAAAATTGTTGATCTAAGACCTTGGAAGTAAAAGTAAGACATAGGATGAGGGAATATAAATAGGACTTAATTCTTATCATCCTCTTCCATGTATAATTCTCCCAAGTTTTGGCCTTTAACCTTTTACTATGCAAGTATTCTTCCTATTCCTCGCTGCAATCCTGTTGAGTTTTGCATGGTTGTCTCCATTTCATTATAGCCCTTGGGTGATGTTCTCAAGTGAAGTCAGTACTTTTGGGGCCGGGTTATGTGTATTGGCGGCTCTAATTCAACAAAATATTAAAATTCCTAGAGCACAACTATTGTTGCTGCCATTTACTTTAATTCCTATTGTCCAGTGGGGCTTTGGTTTAGTTTTTGATTTAAGTACGGCTTTATTAAGTACATTTTACTTATTAGGTTTTTGGTTTATGGTCTTGGCTGGCTACAACCTATCTTTAGATCAAAAAAAGAGAGATCAAATTTTTTCAGGTTTTAGCTTATTAGTAATTATTACATCGCTATTAACTAGTCTTATAGCAATTTTCCAGTGGCTGAATATTGAATCACATTTAATTTATACACTTCATCTAATTGGTAATCGTCCTTACGGTAATTTCGGTCAACCCAACAACATGGCGACATTCTTAATTATTGGGTTGTTAGGATGTTTATATTTATATGAAAAAAATAAAGTAACATTGTGGTTATTATTGCCTTCAGCATTGATTATTTTATTTACCATTGCATTGAGTCAGTCTCGAACTTCATGGATCGTTTTTCCATTCCTATTCATCTACTGGGTGGTTAAGCAATTTAAAAAGCAAAAAAGATTTGGATTTACTCAAGGCTTCTTATGGTGCTTAGCTTTTTTTCTAATTGCGGGGCTAATCTTACCTTATATCACTCAATTTATTGAATTCTCTACAAATACAGAAATTACTGAAACCAGTTCGTTTGTCGCGCGTGCGGGGTCGGGGCATGAGCGTATAGGGATGTGGATACAAATATTACATGCTATAGCTCAACAGCCATGGTTAGGGTATGGATGGAGTCAAACTAGCGTTGCTGTAGTTGATAGTATTCAATATGGGACAGTGCATGTATGGTTTAATAGTGCTCATAATGTGCTACTGGATATCATCATCTGGAATGGTATCCCATTAGGCGCTGTAATCATTACTTACTTTGTTTTTTGGTTTCTTTGGTTAAATCAACAGGCTAAAAATACTATCTCAATTATAGCGATTATGATGGTATGCGCAGTGCTTATTCATGCTATGTTCGAGTTTCCACAGCGCTACGCTTATTTCTTGCTTACCTGTGGATTCCTGCTTGGTATAGTGCAAGCTCAGACTCCTGTGCTTAAAGGAATTGTCCTCAGTAAACATCTTTTTCGTTTAACATGGGTTGTAGGCTTGCTGCTTATTATTGCAATTCTACGTGATTACAATGTCTATGTTCTGAATAGTAATTTGCTTTTTAATAATAAACGTCCAAATGCTGAATTTATGGGAAGTGATAAAATTTTTGTTTTAACACAGTTTGAGCAGCGTTTACGTTGGATTGAACTTAATCCTAGAACTACCTTATCTGAGAATGATTTAGTAGAATGGGGAAATTTAGTAAAGAACAAAGCAACTCCATACAACTTACGTAAATACGCAAAATTACTCGCTCACAATGGAAAAGTGGAGCAAGCACAGCAGCAGATATTAATTTTGCAACATCTTTATAAGCAAAAAATAACGTTATCGGAATTACTAAAAGAGAAGTAATAAAAAATCCCCTTAAGTATAAGGGGATTTTTTTTATGAGAAATTACATTTGGCTCTGGATATAATTTTCAATACCAACATTGCCAATAAGATCAATTTGAGTATCTAGCCAGTCCCAGTATTCTTCTTCTTTTTCTAGAATTTCTTGAACAAGGTCACGAGTGACATAGTCTTGCTCTGTTTCAGCTAAAGCAACCGCTTTTTGAATTGCTTCTATATTTTCTTTTACTTTACGAATGTCACAGTGCAGAACTTCTTCTGTGTGTTGACCAATATAAAGCTTACCTAAATGTTGAAGGTTAGGTAGTCCTTCTAAAAATAAAATACGTTCAATGATTTTATCGGCATGTTTCATTTGACGAATTGATTCTTTATATTCAGCAGATCCAAGCTGCTCAATTCCCCAGTCATTAAACATACGCGAATGTAAAAAGTATTGATTAATTGCAGTTAAATGATGATACAGCACTTGATTGAGCTGATTAATGACATCACGATTGCCTTTCATTGTAGCCACTCCAAAACAATTTCTGCCTCAAACTTAATTAAGGCAATCTATAAATCCATTTTAGTGAACAATCACGGAGATGGCGAGTAATTTATGGAACAGCAAATGAAAATCGCAATCAAAAACAACACAGTATTAGAAAGGATGTTTTTATGTCAAAAAAAACCGCTTGAATGAGGAACTATAAAGGTTCCGCAAAAAGCGGTGGAGGAGTCAATAAATTTTGTTAAATATTAATTTTTATTATGCAGCTACAGAAATGCGAGCAGCGATTTCTGCTAATTCTTCGCTAATGATAGCGCGGGCTTCTGGTGCACAGCGTCCACAGCATGTACCAAGATCAAGCAAGTCGCGAATTTCACGATAGCTCTCAGCGCCATTTTCAATAGCGTCTTTAATATCCTGATCGGTAATGCCACGACACAAGCAAACGTACATGGGAGTGATCCCCAAATATAAATGCGATAATTGATATTATTGATAATTATTATCGTTTGTCAATGAAATTCATTTAAAATCTCATTTATCATTATTGGGATTTTGGATAAAAAAATACCACCTAAGCGGAAATCTAAAAAGAATTTAGATTTTTATACAAAGGTGGTTCGTATTTTAAAAATTAAATATTTTAAAGTTGGATGGTTTAAAAATTTATATCTTATTGATTAATAATTACAATTCCGTCCATTTCTACTAATGCACCTTTTGGTAAGCTTGCTACACCAAGCGCTGCACGTGCAGGGTAGGGCTGAGCAAAATATTCACCCATAATTTGGTTTACGAGTTGGAAATTTGATAGATCTGTTAAAAAAATATTGAGCTTAGCAATATCTGCAAGTGAACCACCAGCAGCTTCACAAACTGCTTTTAAATTATCAAATACACGGCGAATTTGAGCTTCAATACCTTCTACAAGTTCCATACTGTATGGGTCTAAACCAATTTGCCCTGAAAGATATAGCGTATTATCTACTAAAATAGCTTGAGAATAGGTGCCGATAGCAGCAGGGGCATTTTCAGTATGAATGACTTGGCGGGACATTTGGTTCTCCTTGATTAAATCTATTTCCATCATAATCGATGATAGCTTTGGACAAAAGTATCATCGATTTAATTGATTAAGTGAATTTGGAAAGTTTGATTTTGTTAAGGAAACAAAAATTTATAACCAATAGTCTCTATAAAGATTTAGCTTACTTTTGAAATTTCCATTTGCGGAGCAGGAGCGTCTAAACGTTCAATCCGTGGAAAACCATAGTGCATGCGTAAATCACGAATGACTTTTGCAATATGTTTACGGTTATTCACTACAATATTCACAAAAGTTCTTTGCTCATTTGAGTGAACCATCTCTACCCCAGCGTTATTTTTACGACATTGGTAGATCAGGTCTGATACTTGTTCATCATTCATTGCCATATAAATAGCGAGGTAGGCTGTAAAACGTACATCATCTACATCATCTGCTTTCCATTGAAGCGGCATAATATTTTCAGGATGTAAATGTTGCTCATGTAGTAAATTATGACAGCGAATTCGATGCACAATTAACCCTCGACGTGTTAAATGTCCTTGAATTGGATCGCCTAAAATTGGATTGCAACAATGTGCATATTTAACGTCAACTCCTTCAGTGCTTTGAATAAGTCGATCTGAGTTTTCTACTTGTGGATGTTTATCATGAGCAAACAGGTGGTTTGCTACAAGTTGAGGTAGTAAATCGCCAACCGCAATTTGTTCAAACAATGTATTTTTATTATCGATATGGCGCCATTGCAATAGATCTAGCCAGTCAGCTTCAGAAAGATCATTGATTGAACGATTAAAAAGTTTCAGTGCACGAGAAAGGGCTTGTGCACCAACTAGACGTTGTTCTTCGATATCTTGATCTTTTAGTACATGCTGTAATGCACGACGTGCTTTTTGCGTATTAATAAAGCTTAGCCAGTCTGGGTTTGGTGTCGCTAAAACATCCGTAATAATCTCGATAACCTGACCACTAACTAATGGGGTAGAGAGTGGTTTAATCTCTCCATCGACTTTTGCACCAACCGCATGGTTACCTAAAAATAAGCTTGCTGAATAAGCAAAATCAACTACGGTAGCGCCTTGCGGTAGCTCATGCAGTTGACCGTGTGGTGTATATACCCAGATTTTTTCTTGGTGTAGATAATCCAGCAAATCATTAAAAGTTGTTTTAGCACATTCGCCGTCAATCAATGTATTTAAGTTCTGCATTGAAGCCTGAATGGCAGAGCGGCAAGTTTGCGGCGCATTTTCACCTAAAACTACCCCAAAACGGGCAGCTTTACGCATGAGCTCGGTTTGAATGGTAAGAGATAGTGTTGTTTTTTCGCCTTTAAGTTTAATCAATAAAGACTGATTACCGCCGGGTAATGGTCGACGAATGTGGTCTTGGTACTGGATAACCTGAAAGTTTTCTCTTAATGCTTCTTCTAAGCGGTCACAGTCGGCAATGCTTTGTAGAACAATTTCAAAAGCATGACTATGGGTAAGCTCTTGGAGATCCATTTCGTTTTTAACGAAATGGCGTAATAATTCGATATTGTTATTTTTCTTTTTAATACGGCCTTGAATATGATAATTATGCAGAAGTTCAGCGAGGTTTTGTTCCCAAATACTTTGATATTTACAGCGTTCTGGCTTTGTCTGTAGCAGAGCATTCTGAACGTTATCAAACATATCAAGGTCAAGGTTTTGATAGCAGAGATTCTCTAGATTATCGCCCATTTCATTCATGCCGACTAATCTTGCCATCGGTACAAATATATCAAAGGTCTCTTGAGCAATGCGGGCACGTTTATCTGGACGTAAAGCACCTAGAGTTGTCATATTATGATAGCGATCTGCTAATTTAATAATGATGACACGTGGATCTTGTAAGGTTGCTTGCAGAATTTTTCGGAATGAAGCTGCCTTGTTATATTCTTTATCGCTTGATTGGCTAAGTTTGGTTACACCATCGACTAGCTCTGCAACTGTTAGGCCAAACTTCTCAATAATATCTTCTTTTGTATATTGAGTATCTTCAATAACATCATGTAAAAGTGCTGCCATTAAAGTTTCAGCATCTAAACGCATGTTTGCAAGAATACAGCTTACAGCAATCGGATGCAGAATATAGGGTTCGCCACTTTTACGCGTAATGCCAGTGTGTGCTAGATCGGCAAAATCGCAGGCAGCAAGCACTTTTTCGACTTCACTTACCGATAAGTAAGGGTCGATAATTAATTTGAGCTGTTGCTTGGCTTGGCTGACCTCTTCGCCTGGCATAAATCACCCTTTTTCCTATTGCTGAAAAACTAAATCTATCTGCTTCTTAATGAAAAGCATATTGCGGAACTTGTCAATTTTTTCATTTGAAAAAGTGTATTTTTTTTTCAATGAAAATAATTGCTTTTCTCAATATGTTTAAATATGGGACAAAGCCAAATAAAAAACCATCGCAGAAAAACGATGGTTTTTTTATGAAACAGGGTGAATTAGAAAGAAAAACCTTCTAAATTCAAGCTGTTTGTAGAAAGGGCAAGATCAAGACTAGAAGTTTGGTAATCTTGCTCACGTTGTTTAAGAATTTCTTTCGTAACGTGCCCTGCCGCGATTTCGCGCAAAGAAACTACAGTCGGTTTGTCGTTATCCCATTCTACAGTTGGCTCCATGCCTTGACGTGCCAATTGACGAGCACGTTTACTTGCAACGAGCACAAGCTCAAAACGGTTGTCTACATGATCTAAACAATCTTCAACGGTGACGCGTGCCATAAAAGTTCTCGTTCTGGAATGGTAAATTTGAACAGACTAAATAGTATAAAAGGCTTTCGATCTAGACTCAAGTTATTCCTGTTTTGGTTGAGGAGTAATCAAGTCTTGAATTAAAGTTTGGTGACGTTTTGCTTGCTGAGATAGCACTAAACGGTTTGCTGTAATCACAGCTTCAAGCTCATGTAAAGCTTTATTAAAATCATCATTGATAATGATGTAATCAAAGTTCGTGTAGTGCTGCATATCTTCTACGGCACAGCTTAAACGATGCTCAATGACTTCAACTGAGTCAGTGCCGCGATTAGATAAACGCTGGCGTAGATCAAATTGAGTTGGAGGTAAAATAAATATTTGTTTGGATTCAGGGAAAAGTTTGCGGACTTGTTCTGCACCTTGCCAATCAATTTCAAGTAAGACATCGTGTCCTTGAGCTAACTGTTGCTTTACCGTAGCTTGAGAAGTGCCATAGTAGTTACCAAATACTTCAGCGTATTCGATAAAGCCATCATGGTTGACTTGGTCTAGAAATTCATCTTTTGTAGTGAAGTGATAGTGAACACCATCTAACTCACCGGGACGTTGACCTCGGGTAGTATGCGAGACTGAAACATGTAAATTGCTTACACGGTCAAGCAGGGCTTTCACCAAAGATGTTTTGCCTGTTCCTGATGCAGCAGAAACGACAAACAATAGACCCGACATGATATTTTTCCTGATATGATAAAATATCTTCGCTATTGTAGTGTACCGTGCGTTTAAACTGAATAGTTTTAATTGCAAATATTCAAGAGAAATTCCCCTGTTTTATTAATTTTGAGGCTGTTATGGAAATTGTGTTAGCTAATCCGCGTGGTTTTTGTGCCGGTGTTGATCGAGCCATAGCAATCGTCAATCGGGCTTTGGAATGTTTTAATCCTCCTATTTATGTACGTCATGAAGTTGTACACAATAAATTTGTGGTTGACGACCTACGTCAAAGAGGGGCCGTTTTTGTTGATGAGTTAGATCAGGTTCCAGATGATTCAATTGTAATTTTTAGTGCGCACGGTGTTTCAAAAGCAGTTCAACAAGAAGCTGAACGCCGAGGCTTAAAAGTTTTCGATGCGACTTGTCCGTTAGTGACTAAAGTTCATATTGAAGTGACTAAATATGCGCGTGAAGGTACTGAAGCTATTTTAATTGGTCATGAAGGCCACCCAGAAGTCGAAGGCACAATGGGGCAATATGACAAATTAAAAGGCGGTGATATTTATCTGGTTGAAGATGAAGAAGATGTTGCCGCACTTACCGTTCGACATCCTGAAAAACTTGCATTTGTAACTCAAACAACGCTATCTATTGATGATACAGCTAAAGTTATTGATGCTTTGCGTGCAAAATTTCCTCAGATCCAAGGTCCGCGTAAGGATGATATTTGCTACGCAACTCAAAACAGACAAGATGCTGTGCGTGATTTAGCTGAAAAGTGTGATGTGGTTTTAGTTGTAGGTTCACCTAACTCATCAAATTCAAATCGATTACGTGAGCTTGCAGAGCGTATGGGTAAAGCCGCTTACCTTGTAGATAATGCTGATCAGTTAGAGCAGTCATGGTTCAATGAGACGTGTAAAATTGGTGTTACCGCTGGTGCCTCTGCACCAGAAATTTTAATTAAGCAAGTGATTCAACGTTTACAAGATTGGGGTGCTCAAGCACCGAAAGAATTAGATGGGCGTGAAGAGAACATAACCTTTAGTCTCCCTAAAGAATTACGCATTCATGTGACTCAAGCGTAAAGTGTGATTTATTTAACATACTGATTTTAAAAAAGTTAAACAGATAATTGTTGATATGACAGTTATCTGTTTTTTTATACCCTTTATCTGCTTTGTATTTGTTTTGTAAACATAAGACGTAAAATTTAAACAATAAATAAAAATTTTTAAGTTATTTGGGGTTTTGGGGATGAGGGGAGTTTTTCCGCAAGAAGGGTTCACCTTGGTGGAGCTTGTAGTGACGATTGCGGTTATGGCTATTATCGCGATGATGGCTGCACCACTATTTGGGGATATGTTGATTAACCAAAACTTGAATAAAAGTACGGAAGATCTAATTTCAAGTATAGATCAAGCTCGTATGAAAGCTGTATTAGAGCGTAGACAAATAAAAGTGCAATTAAACTCTACTTATACTGCGGATACTAATAATCAAATCAATTGGATGCCAAGTGGGAAAGCTCAATTAAGGACGGGATCTAATACCTCTTTAATATTTTTGATGTCTGGTTTAGTAAAAGATGCAACCGGAGATACTACATTTGAAATTTGTAATAAAGCAGGTGGTGATAAATCAAAAATTATTAGTGTTTCAAGAATGGGGGTAATTCAGTTAACCATGATGGGAACATGTTCATGAAGAATATTAAGTATCAACAGGGTATGGGGATGATTGAGATTCTAGTTGCTTTACTGATTTTGGCGATTGGGATTTTAGGATTTATTGCTTTGCAATATAGAGCTTTGGAAGCAAGTGCAGAGAGCACATCACGTGTACAAGCAATTACGATCGCTCGGGATATAGCCGAACGGATTAGAGTTAATCGTAATTCTTTATCTATTTATAACCAGCAACTTCAAGATCCTGCTAAGCAAAAAGACTTTATTAAAAATTGCTTTCAGGACAATTGTAATGATACAGATTTAGCAGATTTCGATGTTGCACAGGTTGTTAAAAGTGCGTCTTCTGTAGGCATGACTGTGAATATGGTTGCTTGTCCAAAAACTAATAATCGTCAATGTGTTTATATTGCATGGGGCGATACGAGTGCAACAAATGGCACTAGTCCGGGAGATTGTACTCAAGATACTTCGTATAGCGATAATTCAACTTGTGTGATTATGGAGACCTATTAAAATGATAAAAAATCAAGGTTTTACATTAATTGAACTCATGCTTTCTTTAGCCCTGGGACTTATAATTAGTGCAGCAGCCATACTATTATTTTTAACAAGCCAAAAAAGTTTATCTATGCAACTAGGTGTTTCTGATATACAGGATAATGCTAATTTTGGTCTTAATTATTTAACGCAAGATATTCGTCTTGCCAACTTAAATAATCCCAAAGCAGTTATTAATGACCAAACTGCTTATGGTGGTATTGTCTTAACCTCCGCAATTAATTCAGCTAAAGATGCGGCTAATGAACCACTTAGCAATCTTTATAAAACTATTGTTGGTGTAACTGCTAATACTAATTTACTTTCAAGAAGTAACGGGGATAGTGTTGGTAGTGGTAATGCTTGGACTGGAGCATCAAATGCCCAAAGTAATGGAAGTGATATCACTAGTGACCAACTCGTTATTCAATATATACCGCAATATATAGTTGATACCAAAGGTACAACAACTCAAAATGATGATGAATATAAAGGTGGTATAGATTGTGAAGGAAATAATCTGAGTTTTCCTCTTGCTAATGGTCGTCAAGTTATTGTTCAGCGTTATTTTTTACGTAAAGACGCCAAAAATAATATTGATGAGCCTAATCAACCCTTGGCACTTGCTTGTGATGCTGGTTATTACTCATTAACCGGTAATCCATCTGCTATAACTCGTTATGGGGATGCAGGTGAAATCGTAATGAAACGTGTGGATTATCTTCGGGTTTTACTTAATGTTCAAGGGGGAACTGGACGACGTTATATTTCAATACATGATTATTTGAATTTGACAGCTCCCCGTCCACGTATTGTTTCTGTACAAATTGGATTATTAACCCGCTCATTGCAACCTGTAGGTGCAGAAGTAGCAATTAAAGATGACCAGCAATTTTCAGTATTAGATCAAACTATCACAGTAAAAAAGCCTGAGAATTCGACCAAGAAATATGTACGTCAAGTGATATCACAAACTATTGCCTTGCGTAATGTAATTGGGGAGCGTGGTGAATGAAACTGAAGCAGAGTGGCTCGGCATTAATTATGGTACTAATTTTTTTAGTCGCAATTATGATTATTGGCACAATAGCAATTCGTAAAGGTTTGATTAATCTAAATATAGCGACAAATAGTCAAGTACAACAATTGATATTGCAAAATTCGGATGCTTCTTTTTTTCAGATAGAGAATCCAACTAACCTAATTCAGAGCTTAAGTGCGACAGGTCTTTTTGGTTATATCAGCAATGAAAATGACAAAAATAAAGAATTAGTCTTTTGTTATCGTGGAGATCAACGCGACTTTTTTAATATTGGGCGTGCCAGTTTAATGCAGTGGGTAGATGGAAATAGTACACCTACTAATAATGCTTTAGGTACAGATGGATATTGTGATGCAGTCGATACAACCAAGAACTGGTTTACCAGTGGTCGTAAAGCAGTCATGACTCAGGTTGCGATTAAATTTTCGACTATTGGGGAGGATGATCCATTTTATGCTCAAACTCGTGGCCTTGATGAAAAAGAAGGACAAGTTCAGGAAGCCAAACGAGTCAAGATCTTTGCTGTGTCATTAATGCCAAGTTTAAGTAGTGTTAATCGGGTTGATATTAACAAGTGTTTACAACAACACATGAGTGAAGTGACACTCCCAGATGGAACGCCAGCACCAGATGTTACTAATAAATCCGACTTAGATAATCCTCTAAAGTCAGTAGCAGAGTGCTTAACCAGCTTAAATGTTCCATTCACTACGAACGTCACTGAATACACTATTGCACAAGATTTTAATTAATTGGGGAAATAATAATGGATAAGAAAGGCTTAAAACTTTTATATCATTCAAAGCTTCTAACAAGTGCAGTAGCCGCTTTATGCACTGGATTAGTAGCGAGTAGCGTAAGTCAGGCTAGCGATATTAAAATTTATCAGGCAGCGACAGCTGGTAATATTACCCTAACACTTATGATTGACACGTCAGGGAGTATGACGGACTCCAATAGTTATGATGGTACAAGTTATACTCGTTTACAGCGAGTTCAAAATGCTATGGTGGACTTATTACAAGGAAGCAATACAGTCACTAAATTATCAGATGATAAGGTAATCGGTCTATCTAGTTTTTATAATAGCTCAGCTGGTTATATTATTTTACCAGCTCAACCTTTAAATACACCCAATGTTATTTATAAGGGTATTTCCTATGCTACTCAACGTGACGCTTTATTAAAGGCTGTAGCAGATTTTAAAGGAACGGGTAGTACTCCTACAGCTAATGCTTATGCTGAGGTTGCTGCTTACATGATGGGAAAAATAACTGGAACGGTTAAATGGTATGGCTGTGGTAGCAGTGGTTCTACCAACCAATATGATTGTCAATCTCTTTTAACAACAACACCTAGTATATCTAACTATTCCACGTCTTCCCCGTCTAATGGGACGGTTTATTATTATATGCAAACAGGAAGTGGCCGTTCTAAAGTAACAACCTATTATTATAAATCGGTTAGTTCAACTGGTAGTGGTTTTGCTTATTCAGCAGATAATACTAAAATTATTGATAAAACTTTATATGAGATGCCCGGGCCTATTCGAGCACAGGTAAATAATACTGGTACTAATACAAATAAATCTTGTAGTGCGCAAGGTATTTATATGTTGACAGATGGTGAACCCAATGGTTCTAGTGTGACAACTGCAAAAGAATTAATGAAAACAGCTTTGACTAGTGGTTATAGTAGTGCTTTAACTTGTTCAGGCACACTATTTAATGCTGCGAATGCTAGTTATTCATCACAGAGTGCTTGGGAATGTATTAGTGATTTTTCACAGCTACTATTAAATAATACTACAGCAGGAAATGTTTCAAGTACGCCAATGAATCCACTGGGATTAAAGATTAGAACTGCTGTAGTGGGTTTTGGTAATGATTATAATAATATGACTTCATATGATGGAACAGATCTTTCTGTAGAAGCTAATCGCTTATTGAACTTAAATAAGATGCTTTTTGGCGCTAACACAGCGAATTATAAAACTAGAATAAGTGATATTACATCTGCCTTATTCAATAGCGATGTTAAGAAAGCTGCTGCGTGGGGGATTTATGGACAGGGAGGGTGGTACTCTGGCTCTAGCTCACAAGATGTCGTTAATAGTGTAAATAACTTTATTAAAATCTTATCTAGTGATATTCCGGCAGTAACAACAGGTTCACCCACAATTCCTAAAGATAGTTTGAATCCGGCAGTATTGCAAAAAGAAGCATATTTCCCCCAATTTCAGCCTACACCAGATAAGAAATTTCAACTTTGGGCAGGTAACCTGAAAAAGTATAATGTTGTCAATGGTGTGTTAAAAGATAGGGATGGAACCAATATTATTGAAAGCACAGGTACTATTAAAGCTAATTATGATCTTTGGTCAGAGGCAATCACAAATACTAATATTAATGCTGATGATAGTACAATCGGAAGTAAAAAATTTGCCTTAAAAGGTGGAGCTTGGTCAAAGCTTTTATTAAAAATGAATAGCGATAATTCAGATTCGCAACGTAAATTAGTAACTAATCGTTTTTATAACAGTTCAACAAAGACATTTGATAATAGTAGTGGTGATTTAAAAAAAATCTCCCGTGCTAGTTTACTCGCTGGAGATTATCAAACTGATAGTTATAGAGGTTATTTAATGGCGTTGTTGGGGTATCCAATTACTAAAATAGATGCTGAAAACCCCGCTAATATTACATTAACTTCATTAAATGCAATGACTACAGAACTTCGCCAGATTGGTGCAGTTATGCATTCTTCACCATTACTACTTACGAATAGCGGAAAAATTACTTATCTTGACGGTAAAATTGATACTACTGATAGAGATGATTATGTGCTTTTTGGGACAACACAAGGTTTATTACATGTAGTAAAAGCTGGAAAAAATGATGCGGACAGTGAAGGTGGAAAGGAGGTATTTACCTTCGTGCCAAATGAAATGGTTGAAAATCAACCTGCTGCATTTCTCAAAAATGATGTTACAGATGGTGGGATCGACAGCCTTTATTATGGTATTGATGCACCGTGGACTAGTTATACTGAATATGTATTAGATAGTAATCGAGAAGGATTAACTGTAGGAGCAGGTTATCAGTCTGAGACAGGTAAACAGATGGTTTATGGCGGTTTGCGTATGGGGGGGCGTAGTTATTATGCTCTAAACTTACAAGATATGAATAATCCAAAACTAATGTTTCAGATTTCTCCTAAAGATCAGAAAGTTTATTCTAATGCCACAACTACTAGCTATCCAGAATTACAATATATGGGAGGGAGTTGGTCAAAACCTGCTATTGCATGGGTGAATTGGAAAGAAAAAAATAGTCAAGGAACATTCCAAACGAAACGGAAGCGTGTAATGTTCGTGGGTGGTGGTTATGATGAAGGTTATGAAAGTGAGACATATAACCCCTCTATTAGCAAAGGCGCAGGCATATATATGTTTGATGCGGATAATGGTAAATTATTATGGTGGGCAAGTGCCAATACTAATAGTGTAACTGCATCATCAGGTGTGGAAAAAATGTATTCTCCTAACTTGCAATATAGTGTTGTAAGTGAAATCCGGACAGAAGACAGAAATGGTGATGGTTTAGTAGATCATCTTTATTTTGGCGATTTAGGTGGACAACTATTCCGTATCGATTTAGATAATGCTGCTGCAACAAATTCAAGCTTTGCCAAGCTGCCAAAATTATTATTGAATTTACATAATGGTGGGACTGGTCCTCGTTTTTATGAAATGCCGGCTTTTTCTATTTATGATTATAATGGCGTAACATTTGCTGTTATTTCAATTGGTAGTGGAGATCGTAGTACTCCTTTGGCATCTAAAACTTCAGGCAACTATGATGCTGTATACAATATCTATGATCGGGATGTGGCAGCGAGAAATTTATATCAATCAAATTATGAATATCAAGATTCAACTGTAATTAGTACTAGTCAGCTTGGTGAAATTACTAATAATAATTGGAATACATATGATGCAGGCGCAATAGCTTTACTTTCCTCTAAACGTGGATGGTTTTATCGTTATAACGGTAGCCAAACAAAAGTATTTTTTACACCAATTGTTCTAAATCATCGTTTATTTGTTTCAACGTTTGATGGAAGTAAAGATGGTTTATCTGGCGATTGTGGAGCAGGGGTAAAGGGAGAAAGCTTTTTAACGCAGTTCTGTATGCCTTTTGGACAATGTAGTCAATCTATTCTAACAGCTGAAAATAGTCATGTGGAATGTGCGCCAGGTGCGGATTGTTCACAAGGTGCTGGTATTCAGGGTACTACAGTAGTAGATGATGGCAAAGAGAATCAGAATAATAATGATGATGATCCTCCCCCTCCTGAAAATCGTAATACTACTAACAATAAAAATTATTGTGTAAATATGGGTAATCGTGGTGTCACGACTATTGGCGGTATTATTGCCTCGAATAGTAGTAAAATGTGTTTAATACCACAGCGCTGGTATGTCCGTTAAGAAGGAATGGGTGATGAAAAGTAAATTCACATATTCTTTCGGCTTTACTCTTATTGAGCTAATGGTTGTAGTAGTGATTGTTGCTATTTTTGCTGCAATTGCATTGCCCTCATATCAAGCATATGTTCTGCGTGCTGATGCTTCGCGTGCAGAACAAAAAATTCAACAAATCGCCATGCAACTCGCGCGTCAGAAATCTAGAAATTTTAATTATAGAGGTTTTTCTACTGGTGCTACCGCACCAGTAATTTTACCTGTTGGAGCGATTGGTAGCGCTATTAAATATCAAATAACGGTAAGAGATGGTGACGATACGACGAAAACTTTAATGGATACTTCGGTTTTAGGGCAAAATTGGGTTATTCGGGCAGAGGCTTCCGATCCTTATAATTTTACTTTTTTATTTAATAGTAGCGGGTTACGTTGTAAGAATAAAGCTGCTGATAATGTTACTTATACAACTTGTGGTACGGGAGGGGAGTCATGGTAATTAAAACAAAAGGCTTTACCTTAATTGAGTTAATGATTGCTATAGCAATTATTGCGATTTTAGCAGCGATAGCTTATCCCTCTTATCAAGAGCATATTCGTCGTACTAAACGTATGGAAATGCAAGCTACTTTGCAACAGATCGCTATGCAGATCCAACGCTACAAAATCGCAAATTTTAAAGTAATAGGTGCAACAAGTTCTGATTTCAATATAGCAGAATCTTATCCAGTACAGGGCAATCCTCTGTATACAGTCGATTTGGCCCCTGTTACCTCTGGTGCTTTAACTGCTGAAACATGGGTGTTAACTGCGACTCCAATTGTAAAGACTTCACAGTCGGGTGATGGAGATATCGTTTTAAATTATCGTGGTGAGCGTTGCTGGACAAAAGGGACTGATATTAATAGTGGTACCGCTTGTGTTCCTTCCGGAACATCAAATTGGGATGGTCGCTAATTTAAATTTAAAACTGCGGATAACTCAAAAAATAATCTTTCTTTCAGGGCGAAAATCACGTAGAATGTCGCCCTCTATGAAAGGGGTTTGAAGTGTTGCCGATGGTCGGCGCAGGGATAATCCGTAAGAATTATAAGGCTTTTATCATGGTTGTTATTCGTTTAGCACGTGGCGGCGCAAAAAAACGTCCATTCTATCAAATCGTTGTGACTGACAGCCGCAATGCACGTGATGGTCGTTTCATCGAGCGTATCGGTTTCTTTAACCCAACTGCACAAGGTCAAGCAGAAAAACTTCGTTTAGATGCAGACCGTTTTGCTCACTGGGTTTCTCAAGGTGCTCAACCTTCTGAACGTGTTGCTTCTTTAGCTGCTCAAGCTAAAAAAGCTACTGCATAATTTTTGTAGTAGGTAGCCCATGACATCAACACAGAATGTTCCCGAAGATCGTATTCAGATTGGACAGTTACGTTCAGCTTATGGATTGAATGGGTGGCTCTGGGTGTATTCAAATACAGAACCTATGAGCAACATGTTTGACTACCTGCCTTGGTACATTGAGACCAAGGCCGGTTGGCAAACAATAGATGTAAAACGTTGGAAACCACATGGCAAAGGCCTAGTTGTTGCGTTGAAAGGTGTGAGTGATCGCACTGGAGCGGAAAGCTTGGTTGGCGCTAATATCTGGATTGCTAAGTCTCAACTGCCAAAAGCAGATGTAGATGAATACTACTGGTCAGATTTAAAGGGCTTAACTGTATTAGGTCTTGATGAAGAAGAACAGGAAGTGAACTTAGGGAAAATTCATGAGTTGTTTGAAACTGGAGCTAATGATGTGATGGTGGTGCATGCTACCCCAGACAGCATAGATTCAGAAGAGCGCATGATTCCTTGGCATAAAGATGTAGTACAACGTGTTGATCTTGAAGCTGGTCGTATTTACGTCAATTGGGGCGTAGATTATTAATCCTTTTAGGATTAATACAGCAGGAAAATAGAGGAGTCTGTGATGTTTTTTGCAGTCATTACGCTTTTTCCTGAAATGTTTGAAGCGATTACAGCCTACGGCATCAGCGGACGCGCGGCAAAACGAGATATTGTACAAGTCACTTGTATTAATCCTCGTGATTTTGCTGAGGGAAACTACAGAAGAGTGGATGAACGTCCATTTGGTGGCGGCCCAGGTATGGTGATGATGGCTGAGCCTTTGGCGAAAGCAATTGCACATGCCAAACAGCTTGCCTCACAAGCAGGATGTGTTCATGTTCCTGTGGTGTATATGTCCCCACAAGGCAAAACCTTAAATGAACAGGCAGTACAGCAGTTTGTTGATTATGACGGCTTAATTGTACTGTGTGGACGTTATGAAGGAGTCGATGAACGTTTGATCCAGCATTATGTTGATCAAGAATGGTCAATTGGTGATTATGTTTTATCTGGTGGTGAACTGCCCGCTATGGTGTTACTTGACAGTATTATTCGCCGTTTGCCGAATGTAATGTCAGATGAACAATCAGCAGTACAAGATTCTTTTGTTGACGGTCTTTTAGATTGTCCACAATATACAAAGCCTGACCATTTTGAAGGGCTGGATGTGCCAGAGGTATTAAAATCTGGACATCATGGCAATATTGAAAAATGGCGTTTTTTGCAGCGATATCAAAGAACTCTAGAGCGCCGACCAGAGTTGGTCGAAAAGGTTGAGTTGACTAAGCAGCAAAAAAAATGGCTAAAAGATACGCAAGTGAATAACGGTAACTCTTAATCGTTATTCTCAAGAACGAAAGTTCTGCAACAAGACGAGAAGCAATGCTTCGAGTTAAAGCATAATTCTATTTAATGAATAGTTTTATGTAAATTTAAAGGCTCTTTATAGACATATTGTCGTAAAGGGAAAGATAAACGGGTTGATATGCGCTTTAGCCTCTATCCCCAGCGGAAATTCAGACCTCTTCTGACTCCGCACATATTGGAGATTCCCACAATGAGTGGTAAACATCCTTTAGTTCAAGCTGTTGAAAATGCACAGTTAAAATCTGATATCCCTGCTTTTGCTCCTGGTGATACTGTCATCGTTCAAGTAAAAGTAAAAGAGGGTGATCGTGAACGTCTTCAAGCATTTGAAGGTGTTGTAATCGCTAAGAAAAACCGTGGTTTGAACTCTGCGTTCACAGTACGTAAAATTTCTAGCGGTGTTGGTGTTGAGCGTGTATTCCAAACTCACTCACCAGTTGTTGCTAAAATCGAAGTGAAACGTCGTGGTGACGTTCGTCGTGCTAAACTTTACTACCTTCGTGACTTGTCTGGTAAAGCTGCACGTATTCGTGAAAAATTACCAGCTCGTAAAGCGTAAGCTTATAGCGAGTAAAAAAATGCGCCTTTTGGCGCATTTTTTTGTTTAAAAACTATAGTCCTTGAAGTTTCAAACGGTTTGCGTGTTGACGATAAACTGATACAGGATCGGAAGCGAAAATAGAACGTATACCAAGTACTTGGTTCACTTCATCTAAATGATTCCAGTTGTAATCATCACGAATTGTTTTACCAAATTTGGCACTGCATCGGGAAACAAGTCCATCATTATCACCAAATGGATCAACCACTAAACTACTGCCTGTCAGCGCAATATCAAATGGATCTAATGGGTTGGTCAGCGCTTTATTCCCCGAGAAAGAATACATATAAATACCTTTCTCTTGGTATGTCCCTTCACCACAAGAAGTAGTTGGTACACCCATAGGGAATTGAGCATTAAATTGAGCTGAACCTTGAGTTGATAAGCTATGAGCACCTGCTAAAGAGTCATGCGGATAGCTTGTTGGGTCTAGGCCTCCTGCCCAAGTAATGGCTGCTGAAAACCAGTTTACTAACGTTGCCAGTCCAGACAGAGGAGTACCCTCAACGTTCAGGATCAGATCTGCCATTGGTGATCCCTTATGAGGCGCACCAATTGTAGTGAGTGAGGCAACTTTCTCTGGCATGATACCGGCCACATAACGAATTGTCGGGCCCCCATGGCTATGACCGATCAAGTTGACTTTAGGCTTACCAGTAATGGCAATAATTTCTTCTACTTGCTGGGCAAGTTGTTCACCACGCACTTCTGTTGAGTTAAAAGGTGACACTCTGGTGGCCCAGACATTTCCTCCATTACGAGCAAGATCCGGAAGGATTTGGTACCAGTAATCGAGACCAAGAGTATCTGTTCCAACTCGGTTAAAACCTGCCATACCGTGGTTAAAAACTAGTGGATATTTGGTTTGTGCATAAGATGAATAGACGAACGAGTTTTTAACTTGTTCAGCATTTGTGGCATGGGCCGCTGAAACACTCAATCCTGAGAGCATTGCAGCGCAAAAAAACGTTAACTTCCTTTTCATTTTTTACTCACTATTTTTATTTTGTATGAAAAGCAGCTTCTTACTGCTAGTGCTTGTTTAGCCAGTTCCTAAAAGAAAAGGCTTAATAATTAAATGGCAGTTCACCTCCCTGATCATGGACCGTTTCAAAAGTTCGAAGTCTTAATTGTTCTTGTGATGAGTTAAATTGTTGTTGGCGTAATTGTTGTATGGCTTGGTTTTTAGCACTATCGCTCATATTGCTTTTAATAATTTCATCTCGTCCACTCAAGTAACTTGTGACCCTTTGCTGCCAAGCACTACGCTGTGTATCTAAAGTTTCTAATCGTTGAGTCGCCTCGGCTCCAACAAGTGCTGTACGCATTTTTCTAAGTTCTTCTGCTGAACCATTGCGCGCTTTAATTTGTTTGGTCAGTGCATGTAAGTCATCAAGTTTAGAGAGCTCTTGTAGGTTCTGTTGCCAGTCTTCTGGTAGTTGTTCAAAGCGTTCTTTAAGCTTTTGCGCCTTTTCAATTTCGCTTAAAGATGAGTCCTCAAGTATTTGCATACGATCTAGCGTGTAGTTCTGATAGATATCTTCGGTTGAGAAGAGTCCATCAATTTCAGCGGACGAAAAGAAACGTTTTCTTAGATCTTGAATTGAATTAAAGATCTTTTGAAAATAATTTTTATCTTGTTGTTTTGATGGAGGCGTTTGGATTTGAGCAAGCTGTTCACGGTATTTTAAGTAGCGGGTCCATAAATCCAGAATCTGTGAGCGAGCTGGCTCTAAATATTTCCCCTGAATAAATTGTCCAAAGTGATTTTTAATTTGCTCTAAATCATTTTCTCCATATTGAGTAATAAAATATTCAAAGCAGTCACGAGTTTGACTGTTAACAACCAAATGTTGGGAATTATCAATTTTTAACTGACAGTTAACTTCAGTATCTTGCTGACTTTTACTATGGTAAGCATCTGCATTTAGCGATGAATGATTTGTGGGTTGAGCCGATGATAAATTTTGAGCTGTGGTTTCACTGACTTGGGCTAATGTGTTTTTTGAGTCAGGCTTTAACCAATAGACACATGCAATGAGGCTCAAAATAAAAAAACCGAGCACGCACCACAATACCTTCTTCTGCATCCCTTGCATAAAGATATCTTCCTTAAGTTTTAATTTGTTGTTTTTTTACTCGATCATTAATGTGCCATAAAATAAGTGAAAAGGCACCTAAATATTGTGAAAATATCTTGCCGAATTTGCTAACATGTCGGCACTTTTTTCTAGCTTTGTGTTCCAGTAAAAATGACGACAAAAAATCAAAAAATTTCTCGTCGCCATATCAGTGGTGTATTTCTATTAAATAAACCATTAGGCTTAAGTTCAAATGCGGCTTTGCAAAAAGTGCGTTGGTTATATCGCGCCCAAAAAGCAGGCCATACTGGAGCGTTAGACCCCTTGGCGACAGGTTTGCTCCCGATTTGTTTGGGAGAGGCAACCAAGTTCTCACATTATTTGCTGGACTCAACAAAGCGTTATCAAACCACTGTTCGATTGGGACAGACCACAACAACAGGTGATGTGGAAGGGGAGATTTTACAAGAGTGTCCTATTCCTGTGCTCAGCCAAGAGCTTATTGAACAAACTTTAGAAAAGTTTAGAGGCGATATTCAACAAGTTCCGCCCATGTATTCGGCTTTGAAAAAAGAAGGTAAGCCATTATATGAGTTGGCGAGAAAAGGTATAGAGATTGAGCGAGAAGCGCGTCCAGTCACGATTTATGCTTTAGAGCTTATTGAATTTACCGAAAATAGTATCACTCTGGATGTAACTTGTTCTAAAGGTACATACATCCGTGTACTCGGTGAAGATATTGGTGAAGCACTTGGTTGTGGTGGGCATTTAACGATGCTGAACCGGACTCAAACAGGACATTTTGAGCTTATACCGAGTTATACCATTGAATATCTGGAAAGTTTAACAGAAGAGCAAAGAGAGGCTTTGCTACTTCCAGTTTATGCACCAGTTGACCATTTCCTAAAAATTCAAGTTCCGGAAGGGCGTGAAAAATATTTTTGCAACGGTTTAGAAAGCAATATTGAGCATTCTGCAGAAGCAGAAGTTTTGGTGTTTTCGGGTGAGCGCTGTTTAGGCTTAGCCGAGATTACCGATAAAAAACGGTTGGTACCTAAGCGTATCTTAAATTTGTAGTAGATGTAGAGTATAGAGCATGGGCATGGAATGGGACGTTATCCTTAGTTTGATCTTTTTTGCGTTTACTGCAGGAGCAATTGATGCTGCTGTAGGCGGCGGTGGACTCATCCAGATTCCCGGGATCATGAGCACTTTTCCTAACATGTCGACTGCTACGGTGATTGGTACCAATAAAGTCTCATCCATTTTTGGTACTGCATCGGCGGCTTATACATTTGCTAAAAAAGTAAAATTGCAATGGAAGCTTTTAGCCGTTATTGCCATTTGTGCTTTGATTAGTTCTTTTGCCGGCGCTGCATGTTTGTCACTTATTCCTCAATCGGTATTGCGTCCTTTCGTTTTCGTGATGTTGATTGTGATTGCGATTTATACCCTAGTTAAAAAGAACTTCGGTCAAGTTCATACCGAGCAAAAAATTACCACGAAAATGTTAATTTTAGCTGCTATTGGTAGTTTGGCTATTGGCTTTTATGACGGTATTTTTGGGCCGGGTACTGGTAGTTTCTTTATTTTCTTTTTTATCCGTTTTTTACAAGTTGATTTCTTGCATGCTTCAGCTTTGTCAAAAATCGGTAATTTTATGACTAACTTAGCTGCGCTGAGTTTCCTCATCCCAACTGGTCACGCTATTTTACATATTGGTTTAATGATGGCAGCGGCTAACGTACTTGGTTCTATTGTTGGGGTACGTACCGCGCTTAAGTACGGTAGTGGTTTTGTGCGTATTATCTTTTTAATCTTGGTGAGTATTCTGATTTGCCGTTTGGGCTATCAAATGTTTGTTACGGGTTAAATAAGATTGAAAGTATGAGCTGTCCCTAAAATGCAGTTCATACTTTTATGTATCATTTAAAGCTAGAAATATAAAAATCATTACAGAAATTTACTAGAAAGAAAACTGTGTAAAAAATAGTCTCATTTTAAGCTACTTAAACATTATAAATTTCAATGTATGATAAACCTTGAAATAAAAAAGATTTTTTAGCTAAAAAATGAGGAAGAGAATGAATATTTTCGAAGCATTAAGAGAAAGCCATGAAAATCAACGTAACCTTTCTGAACAACTCATTCAGACACACGGTTTAACCGAAGAACGAAAAGAATTATTTGATGCATTAAAAAATGAACTTTATGCCCATTCAGTTGCCGAAGATCGTTATTTATATATTCCTTTAATGTTTGACGATGTCGGTTTAGATATTACGAGACATGCTTTATCTGAGCATCATGAAATGGATGAGTTGGTTGAACAACTTGAAAAAACCGATATGAGTAGCCCGAGTTGGTTAGCAACCGCCAAACAGTTGAGTGAAAAAGTCCATCATCATTTAAAAGAAGAAGAGCATAAATTTTTCCAGCAAGCCGGAAAAATTCTTAAAGACAGCGAAAAAGAAACGCTGGGTAATAAATATTTAAAGGAATATAAAAAGTATAAAAAGCAGCAGTAGATTAAACCTACGCAGCTTTTTTAGTACTTCTTAAAGTAACACCAATAGAGGCCAGCATTACGCAAGCCAAAGCCACCCATTGCAGCATGCTGATTTCTTCGTGAAGCAATAAGAAACCCGTTAATGCTGCCAATGCTGGTGCTAAACTCGTTAGAGTTCCGTAAGTTAATTTATTAAGTTGTTTGAGAGCCATTAAGTCGAGTGCATATGGAATTGCAGTCGCTAACACCGCAATAAGTAAGGCTTTACCCCAGTATTGTGTTTCAAGTAATGCAGGAGCATTGTGCCAGACTCCAATTGGCAATAAGGCAAGTGCAGATACACCGATCCCAATCGTTAAGGCGTGCATCCCGATATTTTGGGTCACAACTTTATGACCGAAATAGATATAGAAGGCCCAGCAAAGTCCGGCACCTAGCGCACATGCTGCACCTACATACGAGAAATGGTGTTGAATAGAGTTTTGCCAAGGTACCATGAGTACAATGCCTAACATGGCTAGTGCTACCCAAATGTAGTCACTCTTTTGTTTAATAGAAAGAAGCGCAAGGCCTAATGGACCAATAAACTCTAATCCAACAGCAATACCTTGGGGTAATTTTCCAAGTGAGGTATAAAATAGGATATTCATTAAGCCTAAAGATGCGCAGTACATCAATAAATCACGCCATTTTAAATAGGGTAAGCGTGACCAGATTTTCCAAGATCGGAACATAATTGCGACAATAACCGTTGCAAAACTCAGCCTTAAAACTGTAACGGTGAGAGGGTCTAACGTTGCAATGAGCTGCTTAGCAAATGAAGCGCTGATTTGATATGAGACCATCGACAAAATCATATACAGCACAGCAATAATTGGAAGATTTTGCATGGAAAATACTCTAGCGCTTCATCTGATGTCTAAAAATAATGGTGGACAATTATAACGAATACTATGTTTTAGCTGGCAGATTTTATTAAATTAACTTGCTGCTTTTTCACGTTCTTGGCGAGCTTTTTGGGTGGTTACGGTACAACCAACGGAAGCAGTGATAATGGTTGCAAGTGCTAGCCATTGATTCCATAAAAGATATTCACCCAAGAAGATAAACCCAGATAGTGCTGCAACTGCGGGCTCTAGGCTCATTAATGTTCCAAAGCTTAAAGGTGTCAAATTGCGCAGTGCTAACATTTCTAAAGAGAATGGAAGAGCACTGGCTAAAATGGCCAAACCAATAAAATAAAAAAGATAGGGAAGTTCTATAACTTGTGCAATTGAGCCTGAAAAAAAGGTAATGGGTAATAAGATGCATGCCCCTACACTCATTCCTAAACAGACCGTGTGGTTACCTGAAATACCTGAAGGTTTCTGTCCAGCAATAATATAAAGCGCCCAACAAGCCCCTGCACTGATCGCAAATAAGACGCCGATCCAATCTAGGCTATGTGCTTGATTAAAAGGGAAAAGTAAAATAAGACCAATAATTGCGAAGCTGACCCAAACAAAATCATATTTTTGCCGTGCGTGGTATAACGCTACACTTAAAGGGCCAATAAATTCAAAAGCAACTGCAATTCCTATCGGTAAGCGTTCGATCGATAGGTAAAATAAGGCGTTCATGCCTGCAAGCGCAAATCCATAAGCTAAAATTGCTTTCCAGCGGACCTGACTAAAATTAATTCGCCAAATTTGAAAAATAATGGCGAGAATAATTGCACCTAAACATAGGCGCATTGCTGAAACAGTCAGTACAGGGAAGTTCTGAAATAAAATTTTAGCTAAAGATGCGCTACTTTGAACGCTTAACATGGCAAGAATAAGAAAACCCAAAGCATGTAGCTGAGATTTCTGGTTTAAAGTGGACATTTTATTATTTGATCAATTGGTATACTTTTCACATGATAATGTAAATACCCATAAAAAAGCCACAGACAATGCTGTGGCTTTTGAATTTACAGTTGGTATTAGAACAATACGCGCACACGAATTGTACCTTCAACTTCATGCAACATATCTAAAGCTTCTTGAGAAGCAGAAGCGTCAACATCCATTACGAGGTAACCGATGTCACCTTTAGTCATAAGTGACTGACCAGAAATGTTGATGCCTTGTTCAGCAAATAAGTTGTTGATTTTAGACAATACACCTGGCACGTTTTTGTGGATGTGCAATAAACGGTGTTGACCAGCTGTCAATGGTAACGCGATTTCAGGGAAGTTCACCGCAGAAAGTGTCATACCTTTGTCAGAGTAAGCAACAAATTTCTCTGCAACTTCTAAACCAATGTTTGCTTGCGCTTCCATGGTTGAACCACCAACGTGAGGAGTTAAAATCACGTTGTCTAAGCCGCGAAGTGGAGATTGGAATTCTTCACCATTTGCTTTAGGTTCTTTCGGGAACACGTCAACCGCTGCACCAGCAATATGACCAGACTTGATTGCATCAGCTAAATCTTCAATTACTACACATGTACCACGTGCAGCATTTAAGAAGATCGCACCTTCTTTCATTTTCGCAAATTGTTCTTTAGTAAAGAAGTTACGTGTAGAAGGAACATCTGGCACATGCAACGTTACAACATCTGCAGTTGCTAAAAGTTCATCTAGAGAACCAACTTGGCGAGCATTACCCATTGGTAATTTGGTTACTGCATCATAATAAATAACATGCATACCCATGCTTTCAGCAAGAACTGAAAGTTGAGAGCCGATGGAACCGTAACCCACAATACCTAAAGTTTTGCCACGAGTTTCAAAAGAACCGACAGCAGACTTGTCCCAACCACCACGATGACAAGCCGCCGATTTTTCAGGAACACGGCGAAGAAGAAGAATCGTTTCAGCAAGTACAAGCTCTGCAACCGAACGCGTATTTGAATACGGTGCGTTGAATACAGGAATACCACGTGCCATTGCTGCTTTAAGATCAACTTGGTTTGTTCCGATACAGAAACAACCTACTGCGATCAATTTATTTGCAGCTTCGAAAACTTCTTCAGTCAATTGGGTACGCGAACGAATACCAATAAAGTGAGCATCTTTAATTGCTTCTTTAAGCGCTTCGCCTTCAAGAGCAGTTTTACGATAGTCAATATTGGTGTAACCCGCAGCGTTTAGAGTATCGACTGCGTTTTGATGAACGCCTTCTAACAAAAGGAAACGGATTTTATCTTTAGGTAGTGAAAGATGTTGGCTCATTACGGCTCCGCTACAAAGGCCAAATTTGGTGGCGGTATAATAACATACTGGGCGGTGCTATAGATATTTCGTTTATACCATCGCCTTATGGCAATTTTATCTATGTCTAATCACTTCTGTTTATGGCTTGTCGAGCATTTTAAAATATGCTTGGTAGGGGGATAAATGTGATTTTTCTCTGAAAGCCCCATAGAAAGCATTTATTTACGTTAAACATGTTTTGTAGTGACAGTATCTCTATTCTGAACTTTATCGCTTGCGCGGATACATGTAGAATATAGGAGTTCCTTGAACATTATGGCTTTGCTCAGGTGAGAACCTTGAGAATTATGAGGTCATAGTCCCACCACAGTTTACTTCTTGCTAGGTCTGCAAACGATGAATGCTCCAGTCGCTTTAACACCTGAGTTACTCACCCAATTAACAGCAATCGTCGGTGAAAACCGTATTAAAACTGATGCTGATAGTCTCGAAAACTGGGGTAAAGATCATACCAAGCATTTTAATCCGAACCCATCGGTCATCGTTTTTCCGTCAACGACTGAACAAGTTCAGGCAGTTGTAAAGCTTGCGAACCAGTTTAATGTTGCGATTACACCGTCAGGTGGTCGTACTGGTCTCTCTGCTGGTGCGGTAGCAACTAATGGTGAAATTGTCATTAGCATGGACAAAATGAACCAAATTCTTGAGTTCTTCCCGGCAGACCGTATGGTGCGTGTTCAAGCTGGTGTTGTGACTGAGCAATTGCAAAATTATGCAGAAGAACAAGGCATGTATTATCCGGTGGACTTTGCGTCAGCGGGTTCTAGTCAGATTGGCGGTAATATTGGTACCAATGCTGGTGGTATTAAAGTTATTAAATATGGCATGACACGTAACTGGGTACTTGGCTTAACCGTAGTGACTGGTAAAGGTGACATCCTGCGTTTAAACAAAGGCATGGTGAAAAATGCAACTGGTTATGCATTACAGCATTTGTTTATTGGCGGTGAAGGCACATTAGGTTTAGTGACCGAAGCAGAAATTAAACTTGAGCGTCAACCACAAAACTTACAAGTTTTAGTTTTAGGTGTCCCTGATTTTGATGCAGTAATGCCTGTGTTACATGCTTTCCAAAAAGACATCGACTTAACTGCATTTGAGTTCTTTGGTGAACTTGCAATGCAAAAAGTTTTAGATCATGGACATGTACAACGCCCATTTGAAACTCAATGCCCGTTCTATGTATTACTTGAGTTTGAAGCTCCATATGAGCCGATTCTCGATAAAGCAATGGAAATTTTCGAGCATTGTATGGAGCAGGGTTGGGTACTTGATGGCGTAATGAGCCAGAGCCTTGACCAAGTAGAAAGCTTATGGCGTTTACGCGAAGATATCTCTGAATCAATCGCGCCATTTATTCCATACAAAAACGATATTTCAGTATTAATTACTCACGTACCTGCATTTATTCGTGAAATTGATGCGATTGTTCAAGAAAACTATCCAGACTTTGAAATTTGCTGGTTCGGCCATATTGGTGACGGTAACTTGCACTTAAATATTTTAAAACCTGAAAACTTAACCAAAGATGAGTTCTTTGCGAAATGTCAGGTGGTTAATAAATATGTGTTTGATACTGTTAAAAAATACGATGGTTCAATCTCTGCTGAACATGGCGTAGGTATGACGAAAAAGCCATATTTGGAATATTCACGTTCGCCTGAAGAAATTGAATATATGAAAGCATTGAAGTTGGCATTTGACCCGAAAGGGATTATGAATCCAGGCAAGTTATTTGATCTTTAAATTATATCTATTTTGTAGGACTACATAGTTTCTACAGAGTAACCGACAAAGGCATAGCATCATAAAGCTATGCCTTTTGTTTTTGGTGATAAAAATGCAACGTTTATTTTTAATTTCAGCGCTCTGTGCTGGACTTTTCACTGGGTGTGCGACGACCAGTAAATTAATTCCTTTTGTGGGTTCGGAAACTCCGATGCAACAAGTACTTAAAGCCCAGCCTGAGATCGTAAAAGAGCATAACAATACCTCAGTTCAGCAAGTATTTAACCGAGTAGAATCTCCAACAGTTTCCCGTATTACCGTTATCCAAACAGGTTTAATGGATGATTCTGTTTCTGCAATCCGAACAGAATATTCATTCAAATTGGTTGATGAAAAGTGGCAATTGCAAAATAAGCAAAAGAGCTATCAATGCGCGAGAGGGAAAGGCTCTAGAGGTTTTCAAACTCAGCTTTGCTCTTAAAAATAAAAAAGACGATAAATATATCGTCTTTTTTATAGTCTAAATTATACGCCGCTTTCTAAAATTTTAATTTTGACGTCAACTACATCATCTTTAACGGCTGCATGATGCGCTTGCATGTGCGGTGTAGCTAAATGCGCTTCAAGATGAGCAACACTTTCCCATTTTTCTAGCATGACAATCGTATCAGGCTCGTGAGTTTGGAAGTTAGCATTTGATTTGTGATCAACTAAAGGTTCATAACCATGACAACCATCTTCTGCTAAAACAGTTGGAATGATTTTTTGAAAGGCATCCAATACGTTCTGGCGATGCTGTCCACCCGATTTAGTACGAATTTCCGCAATAATGGTTAGCATAGATTTCTCCTTATTAGGCTGCTGCAAATACAGTATTTAAGTGTGCTTTATATTCTTCAACATAACTATCAACGTCAGGCATTTTAATGACGTCATTTACAATAAATGTCGGAAGGGTGCTCATGCCTAAGAACTGATTGGCTTTATGAAATGGTAAATAAACGCCATCTACACCTACGCCGTGGAAGAATTGATCTGCATCTTCAAATGCTTCCATTGGAGCATTCCAAGTCAATGACAGCATATATTTTTTGTCATGAATTAAACCACCTGAACCATATTTTTTTGAGGCATCAGAACGGCTACGCCCATCACTTGCATAAAGTGAACCATGACCAGTGGTAAAGACATCATCAATGTACTTTTTGACTGTCCATGGTGCGCCCATCCACCAGCCTGGCATTTGATAAATAACAACATCTGCCCATAAGTATTTTTCAACTTCACTTTCAGCATCATAATTGCTGTCTGCACGGGTGACTTGGACTTCATGGCCGAGTTCCGTGAGATGTGTGGTTGCTAGGGTGGTTAATGTGTCATTTAATTCACCGTTTGAGTGGGCAAATTGTTTAGCGCCATTAATCACTAAAATCTTACTCATGGAGGTTGCTCTCATTAAATTCCTGTATTTGACGCATACTCTATGAGATTTACTGTTGTAGAAAAATGCATGAATAGGAAAAATATTGTTGATAAAAAATCAATAATTATTATTGGATTACTATTTAAAATTAATCTATCTCATTAATATCAATAAATTTATGCCTATTTACAAAGCTCAAAAGGAAAAAGTGGCCTATTATCTTTAGCATTAATTTTGAGTAAATAGAGGGGAAGAGTGATGAAAAAGAATGGTTTGTTGATTATTTTCAGCCTAAGTATATTAACTGCTTGTGCTCCATCTCAAAATTCTTCTGCTCAACTCGCTGATAGTCCTATACAGGCTGTATTGCTCGATCAACCTGATCTTTTAAATAATGCAAGCAATTTAGATATTTCACAGCAAATGAATGCTTCGGATGATCCTTCCAATGCTCAAGTTACTATTTTGCAAACAGAACCTAGTCCAGATGCGGTGTCGAAGACACGTACTGAATATTTATTAAAACGGGATCAGCAAATTTGGAAAATTGTGAATAAAAAGCAAAGCTATCAATGTACAAAAGGAGAGGAAACTACAGATTTTCAAGTTAATCCTTGCCCATGATGCTTAATTTTTTATCGAATATGTGGATAACTTTGAGTTTGTGCACAAGCATAATTTGCATGCCTTTTTGTGCACAAAACTGAAATTTAAGCTTCTTGAAATTGCATGATTGCTGATCAATTTAAAAAGTGCTATTGTTGCGCTCGGCAATTGTGCCAATTGGTAAAAATTACCGAATCTCACGTCATATATTTTTTCTCGTTTTAGACACCTTGTGAATACGGTGTTTCACACTCTAAACATGCACTCTCACGGCATATAACAATTTAACTAAAGATTGATTGACCATACATGTCATCGTCATGACTACATCTTATTTTACAGGTAGTCGTACAGACATATGGCCGCTATTTTGAAGTGTACAACTCATGAAAAATATTCAAACGACAACGTTGAACCGTACAACGTTGATGTTTCCTTTGGCCTTAGTGCTATTTGAATTTGCGGTTTATATTGGTAATGACCTGATTCAGCCAGCCATGTTGGCAATTACTGAAGATTTTGGTGTAAGTGCAACTTGGGCACCATCTTCGATGTCATTTTATTTATTAGGTGGCGCATCTGTTGCATGGTTACTTGGTCCTTTGTCGGACCGTCTCGGTCGTAAAAAAGTACTATTAGCAGGAGTTTTATTCTTTGCTCTATGCTGTTTTTTAATTTTACTGACGACGCAAATCGAGCAATTTCTAGCTTTAAGATTTTTGCAGGGAATTGGCTTAACCGTAATTTCAGCAGTTGGATATGCGGCTATTCAAGAAAGCTTTGCTGAACGTGATGCGATTAAAGTCATGGCACTCATGGCAAATATCTCATTACTTGCACCCTTGCTAGGACCTGTACTTGGCGCTTTCTTAATTGATTATGTGTCATGGCACTGGGGCTTTGTCGCCATCGCAGTATTGGCATTACTCAGTTGGATCGGGTTGAAAAAACAGATGCCAAGCCAGCAAGTCAGTGTAACCAAGCAACCTTTTAGTTATCTTTTTGATGATTTTAAAAAGGTGTTTACCAACCGCCGGTTTTTAGGTTTAAGCCTTGCATTACCTTTAGTGGGTATGCCTTTAATGCTATGGATTGCTTTATCTCCAATCATTTTAGTAGATGAATTAAAGCTCACCAGTGTGCAATATGGCTTAGCTCAATTCCCTGTATTTTTGGGTTTGATTGTAGGCAACATTGTCTTAATCAAAATTATTGACCGTTTGCCTTTGGGTAAAACCGTCATGATGGGTTTACCGATTATGCTCACTGGTACACTTATTTTAATATTAGGTGTGGTGTGGCAAGCCTATCTCATACCGTGTTTGCTTACAGGCATGACGCTCATCTGTTTTGGTGAGGGAATTAGCTTTTCAGTCTTATATCGCTTTGCACTCATGTCATCTGAGGTATCAAAAGGAACAGTTGCAGCAGCAGTTTCAATGTTACTGATGATGAGCTTCTTTGCAATGATTGAGCTTGTACGTTATCTCTATACACAATTTCATTTATGGGCTTTTGCATTGTCTGCATTTACCTTTATTGCTCTTTGGTTTAGCCAACCGCGAAGTGCTTTGAAGCAGGAAATGCAAGAAAGACTGCAACAAGGCAACAATTAAATAAAAAAATACCGGAAGTGATATTCCGGTATTTTTTTATTCTACTTAATCTCTTGTTCTAAAAGTTTACCCTTGAGAATTAATAATTCAGGCAAGGTTTCTAGCAATAAACTGATTTGTTTTAACACGAGTGTGTAATTCTCTGAAAAGTGCTCATGAGTAGTTAGGCTTTGAATTTGCGCTAAAGTCTGCTCAAGGAAATTGAAATCAATATAAGCCGGATCAAATAAGCTCTGATTAAGAATTTGCTGACAATCCAGTAAGAGTTGTAATACCTGTTGATCATCAATTTTTTGTCGTTGGCTTCCTAACGCTGCTACGTAACTCAGTTGGCTGTGGCTATAAACCAGATAACGAAAAGCATAATGGATGAGTTGAGGGTTCGGGTTGGGTTCAGCACTTAGGCTTGAAATCATGTTGGATAGCTCAATCTGAGCGTTATGCGCAGCACGACGAATTCGACGGTACTCTATATCCTGATTTTTACCATATTGATATTGCTCAACAATCACATTGAAATAATCTAAGGTCGCTTTGCTGCTTTTATTAATATTATTGGGGATGTTTCGAAAGTTCCAGTCGGGCCAAATAAAGTTTACGGCAAGCCATGCAATAAAGCAGCCTAATAAGGTATCTATCAGTCGAGGCAAAATAATACTGTAGCCAGCGCCTTTTAAGTTGAAAATTAATAGCACCATAAGGGTGGCCATGAGTGTAGCCAAAGCATATTTTTTTTGACGTAAGTAAAAAAAGCAGACTCCACAAATAATTGTAATGATGAGCTGGCCTTCAATACTCGGTACAAAATATAAAATAGGTATTCCTAATAAAACACCGAGTAGGGTACCAATCGTTCTTAATTTAAGACGGCTTTTAGTCGCAAAATAAGTAATCTGACAGACAAACAAACTGGTGAGTAAAATCCAGTAGCCATGCTGCGCAAAGGGTAACAGTGAAATTGCATAACCTGCGGCGAAAACCACAGCAATTCGTATGGCATGCCTAAACAGCGCTGACTGTGGCGTAAGTTGTTGCCGAAGTTTTAAGATAAGATCTGAAAATCCTTGAATATCATCATCAAGTAAATTTAAGTGTTCTTGTCTTGTTTGAGTGTTATTTTCAGGAACAGGTTGGGCATATTGCAGTTGTTCAAACTGTTCATGCATTCCTTTTAAATTATCAAAAATAAGTTTTAAATTTTTAACTTCAAAATTTTGTGGATGTTGTTGTATCCAATCTTTTAAAGAACTTTCCAAATGTCCCAATACTTTCTGACTTTCTTGCGAAGGCTGATATGGCTGGTTATATAAAATACATTGAGCTAAGTCTTGGCATGCTTGTGCTTGTAGACGCAGGTTTTTTTGGAAACGGAAAATAAGATCACTACGGCTAAAATTCTGTTGAATATGTTCGTAATGTAAATAATTTGAAGTGGCTTGCTCGTGAATATCTCGTGCGAAAAAATATAGGTTTAGCCAATAGATACTTTTATTACTGACTCTGGAAGCTTTGAGCCGAGTAAGTAGTGAACTGCGTATTTGATTGAGACTTTGGGCAACTTGTGTATTTTGTAGAGATAATTCATATAAAAGCTGCTCAACATTCTCTTTATTGTCCGGATCAAACAAACGAGCTTTTGCTTGTAGTAGAACAGAAATTTCTTTAAAAATTTGTGAGAGCTTATCTTGTAAGGGAAGTGTCGGTTTAATAATAAAAAATAAAATAGAAGTTAAACCGTACCATAGAGCACCATAAACAAAATAAGTAGGTTGTTGATACCAATGTACGTATTCGCCTAAACCGAACATACTATAAATAGAGAGCAGAATCGTGCCAAAAGAAATCGTGGCATAACGTTGCCCTAAGGCGCCTAGTAATATGAAAAAAGCGCTTGAGATAGAGAGATATAAAATAAAGAAAATTTTGTAAGGAGCTAAAAAGCCAAGAATACTACTGACTATAAAAAAGAGCAGACAGACATAGACCAAGTTGCGTAATCGAATACTTAAACGATCATCAAAGTCTGTTAATGCTGCTGCAATTGCGCCTAAGGTCACGGGAACAATAAGTTGATTATAGCCCAGCCACAGCAAACCTAAAGTTGTGCCAGTGAGTACAATCAGAATTTGCAGGCAATAAATTAAAATAGAGTTTGTCTTAAAGCTATTAAATATTTGGGTCAGATAATTCACGGCTTTTGTTCTAAATTAGAGAATACGTGAGAAAGCAGTATGTAACTTTAAATTTTTATTACTTCAAAAATATTATTCTTTTTATCTACAAAAGTCAGTCATTTTTTAAGATTTTATTAGACTTAAATCAAGTTGTAATGATCAATAAATTAACAAAATTGTGGATATCTTTTTAGATACCCACAATTTGAAAAATACATAAATTATTTAATCACACCACATGCAATTCGTGCTCCGCCACCGCCAAGAGGTTGAGGTGAGTCTGAATAATTGTCGCCACCAGCGTGGATCATAATAGCTCGACCTTGAATATCAGCAAGTTTCAATCTAGGGGCGATTACGGCAGTTGTTGCAACACCTGTATTATCGACAACTAAAACAGGTAGATCGCCTAAATGGCCAGTGGTTGGAGTACCGTGATGAGGGGCTTGGTTCGGGTTATAGTGGCTACCCGCAGCTAAAGCAGCGCCAGGTTTTCCATCTTTTACAGCAGGTGCACAAGAAGCGTTTTCATGAATATGGAAACCACGAGTACCACTTGGTAAGTCAGCAAGAGCAGGGGTAATAATTAAACCTTTGTCACTATCTTGAAAGCTAATCGTACCTATTTTTTTGCCAATACCATTAGCTGTCACTTCATTTACGTCGACCACTTTTTTTGTATGCATTGAGGTTAATGCTTGGGCTGTGTCAGATACAGTTTTAGTTACCGAACTACAGCCAACGGTAAAAAGGGCTGTAAGCGCACAGACTACGCCAATTTTATTAAACATCTGCATGATTGGATGTCCTTATAAATATATATGATTGTTTGATTCAAACAAACACAGGTCTGACCTACAAGTTAATTTAAATAGTTAATTTGTATCTAGAAACATTTTTAAATTAAATCTCTATGTCACTTTTCATCATTAGACGATTCACTCTCAGAATCATAAATCATGGTCGTTTTTGGCATAGGTTCAGGCTCAATCGTCTCATGTAACCATTCACGCCAAATTGCCAGTAAAATAGCCAAAATTACAGGGCCAATAAATAAACCGACCAAGCCGAAACTCGCAATACCACCTAATACACCAAACATAATTAATAAGAACGGAATTTTGGTGGCGCCAGAAATGACGAGTGGTCTAATCACATTATCTGAGCTACTGACAATCACCACGCCCCAAACGACAACCCCAATTGCTTCCATGGTTTGTCCCTGAGAGAACAACCATAAACCTACGCCTAAATAAGAAATTGGAGTACCAAATGGAATTAAAGCCAATAAGAACGTAGCAATAGTGAGTACCATAGGGTTTGGTACACCTGCTACGAAGTAACTTAATCCAGCTAAAACGGCTTGAGCAATTGCAGTTAAACCTACGCCATAGACTACTGCACGAGTTGTCTCGGAAATCGTATCAAGATAGTGATGAATACGAGGGCCAATGACCATTTCTAAAGCTTTACTCACTTGAGACAAAATCATTTGACCATCACGGTAGAAGAAAAATAGGCTAAATACGGCAAAGCCAAGTTTGACAATATTTTTGCTAATCTCACCGAGCAGTACACGGCCATAACTTAAATGACTTTGTACCCAAGCTGCGATATTTTGAATGGTGCTATTAGGATCGTTGTTTAACTCATTGAGTGTACGAGAAATCTCTTTTCCTACAAAAGGAAGCTCGCGTATAAAATCTGGAACGCTTAAATGGCCCGAAAAAACCTGACGTTGTAAGTCAAAATATAAGTTGCGTCCTTCATGCTGCAAAATGAAAATAGCGCATGTAAAGGGTACACCAACGACTAAAATGACCAGACTAATCATTAGAGTTGCATTTAAAGTATTGCGGGTTTCTCCAAAAAAACGCTGAATTCTTAAATAAATAGGCCAAGTCATATATGCAATGATGGCAGCCCAAAGTACAGGAACAATAAAATATTTCAGGATATTAAATCCTAAAAAAATCAAAATAAAAAACAGCCCAAACAATAAAACGCGCTGTAAATTAGGAGCGTATGGATGCACGAACAATATTTCTCTAATTTTCTACGTAGAATAAAGTCATATTAACTGAAAAATAACCTGAGGCAAATTTTAAGGTCACAATGTAAAAAACCTTATACAACTCTTTTTAGAGGCTAAAAGTTAATTAAAACCACTCAGCTTTATCTTCAATTAACTTGTTTAGAACAGGTTGCCATTGATTTTGGATACTAATAAAGTTCTTTTGCGGTTTATCAAAAATGCTTAAACCCTGCATTGCTAAGCTGCCATACGCAGTGCGTTCAGCAATCCATGCAACAGGTTCCTGTTCAATTTTTTCAAAGAACTGTTGGATATCTTTTGAACTTGCACTGTTTGGTTTTACACGATTTGCAAGAAGTAAAATCTGAACTTTACCTTTACGAATACGTTTAATGTCTTGTAAATGCTTTAAAAAACGACGAGTACTGTCTATATCAAAAAATGAAGGTTGAAGTGGAGTAATAATGGCATGCGCTTCACTAATAAGCTGTTCAGCATGCTCACCTGACAGAGCACCAGGCGCATCAATAATTAAATAGTCCAGATTTTTGGGTGCATCACCAATTGATTTTTCATGACGCCAGTCTAGGCTTTGAATCGTTGCAACAGTATCAGGGCGCTGTTTTAACCATTGTAAAGCCGATTTTTGATTGTCCGAATCTGCTAATGCTACTTTATATCCTTTTTGTGCCAATGCCGTTGCTAACGTAATGGCTGTCATGGTTTTTCCGCATCCGCCCTTTTGATTTGCAATAAGTATCGTTTTCATAAATCCAATTATTTTCAGCAGCACATTTGTTTATGTTTTATACCTTAGCATCTTTTTGTGAGAAGTAGATGACTGCATTTGACAAAAGTTTAAGCTGTTTCGTTATTTTAGATATGATTAGAGTTGTAATCTTAATTCGCGCTTTTTAAGGAAAATTTATGTCTGTATGGCTTGCCATGCTTATTGGTGCTGGCATTGGTATTATCATCACTACTATTATTTTATCAAATACACGTAATGGACGAATTAAGGCTGAATATGAGCAATATATTGCTGAACTTGAACTAGAGCATCAACAGGCGCTTACTCAAGCACAAAAGAGAAGTGTAAATACAAGTCGTGCGGTGTTGAAAGGAAAAATGGCAGAACAATTTGCTCCCGTTTTACCTGAATTTCAGTATTTACCAAGTGATGCAAAATTCATGGGCGATCCGGTGGACTATATTATTTTTGATGGATATACCGATTTCCGCGATGGCGATGGTACGGCAGAAGACATCAATATTATTTTGCTTGATGTAAAAAGTGGTGGAGCTAGACTTACGAAAGGTCAACAAGCAATTGCCCAAGCTGTTCAACAAGGTAAGGTTCGTTTCGAAACGTTGAGAATAGATTTCGAAGATTAACAAGCTGTTTAATTCAGCACAAAAATAGACGAAATTGATCTGTATTGTTACTAAATTTCGATATTTTTTTCATCGCTTAAAGCTATTATAAATTGAAGATCTATTCACTTTGATCTAGCAATATTTGAGGTGTAACACGATGAAAAAACAAAGTTTGATGATGGGCTTACTCGCCGTGATTGGCATGAGTTCAACATTTGCATCGACCTCAAGTGAATATAATATTGCCAATGGTTTGAGCCCGATAGAAAAAGATCAATCTATTTCTGTATTACAACCTTTTCAAGGAAACTTCAGAATCTTGGGTTCAAAAGTTTATCAAAATGATGAACAAGCTAAGTTTTCTCCTATCGACTATGCAGTAAGTTGGGGATTGTTTGCAAAGCCTGAAATCGCACGTCATATTTCAGTGAAACAATATGACCGTTATTTAAACTGGAAAATTCCTAAATTACCTGTTCCAGCAGAGCAAGCAATGCAAATGGTATCTAACATGCACATCATTCCTGCAAATCCTGAAATTGCTCAGCAGATTAAACAGGTTAAACGTGGTGATTTAGTTTATCTAAAAGGTGATCTTGTCGAGATTAAGGACAAAAACTTAGTTTGGAAATCCTCACTTACGCCGACTGATACGGGTGATGGTGCATGTGAGTTATTCCGCGTTCAGGCAATTCATTGGGTTGAAAAGCAAAATATATAATTTAAAAAAAAGCCTTCATAAGTTTGAAGGCTTTTTTATAACCAAGACATTGCTTATTTCTGTTGCGATGCTTTCCAATATTTTAATTGATTTTGCGCTTGTAAATAGTCGGCAAGATCATTGATCTGTTCATCTTTAGTGGCTTGCTTATCACTCAAGTGTTTTTCTTGGTTTTCCCAATATTGATAAAGTAGACCCTGAATGTAACGACCTTGCTCAGTTTTTAAATCTAAATCTTTTAACATGGTCAGAGAAGAGCGCACATTATCGAGAGTACGCTGTTGCTCAAACTCTGTAGTGAGGGTTCCAGCTTCATGCATTTTTGCTAATTCACTTTCCATCTCGTCACTCATTTCTGTAAAGCGGCGGTCATAATCCTCTAAGAGCGCAATATCGTGTGCATCATCAGCAGTGGCAGGGAAGGTCTTAACAGGTCTTTCATTTAGTTTTTCTAAAACCTGATCGGTAGATGAGGTGGCAGAAGGTTGCTCCGTCTTAGCAGGCTCATCCGCTTTTTTACAAGCAGTCAGAAATAGGCTAGAGCAAAGCAAAGACATTAATATGATTTGAGGTGTTTTCTTCATAACTTTCAACCAAACCTATTCACTAATTATTTAACGGGTAACGTACTTTTTTGAAAGTGATATGCATACGTAACATATGGAAAATCAATCTGATCTAGAGGACCTAATCCCGTAAAATCATAAACAATTTTTTCAAACTGTGCTTTGAGTTGTAATTGATCTTTTTCAGTCATTGCAGCAATAAAGCTCGTAGAGAGTAAACGTTTGCTTACGACTTGTTCGACAGAACCGTGTTGTGACTGTGTGAATGTTTGTAGGCTATCAAATACGAATAAATCTTGTTGTTCAAATACGCGTTTCCACTTTTCACTATGATAACGAGGTGTGTCACCTTCAAGTGGAAGTAGGAAGTCAGCTAAAGCCTTGACCCAATCTGTACGTTCGTCTCGTTGATTCCAAACTAGCCCTAAATGTCCTTCTGGTTTTAATACTCTATGCATTTCTGTTAGGGTATCAAGGTTGTCAAACCAGTGAAAAGATTGCGCACAAACAATGGCATCAATTTTATGATCTTCTACAGGAATTGAATGGCTAAAAGCCTGTAATGTTTTGATATCAGGATAAACTTGTTGAAGCTGCTGTAACATCTCGCCAATTGGCTCAACTGCAATAACATCTGCATGCGTTTGTTTTAAGTAGGGTAAGAATTTGCCAGTACCCGATCCAAGATCAATAACAGTAGAGTTTTCCTGTATTTGTAGGCAATTTTGCAGCCAACTTACTATTTCTGCGGGATAATTGGGTCTAACTTGCTGATATAGTTCAGCAGCTGAACTGAAGCCTTTTTGAGCGGCAGGATGTAAGGATTGTGTCATATTTTGCGCTTTTTAATCTGACTGGCATCTATAAAATAAGATACTCCGCAATCATAAATTGGCAAAACACCTATTTTGTTTCATTTTTGACGTTGTATGTGGGAGTAAATTTTCTTTCGGTGTGAGCATGGATAAGCAAATTATTTTTGAAGACGAACACATTAGAGCCATTTTTTTACCAGGCGATTCTAATACATTGGTTCTCTCTTTTGGCGATTTGATTACCCGAGCGAGTGGCTTATCTATCAATGCTGAAAAGTCTCTAATTAAATACCAATATAATGTTATTGGGGTAATGCCAAAACAAAAATCATGGTTTCCTCAAGCAAGCATGGTTGAGCTGGCAAAAGCAATTTCGCCTATTCTAGAAGGCTTTAAAAATATTGTGGGTTATGGCGGTTCAATGGGCGGCTATGCGGCAATCAAATATTCTAATTTATTGAATATGAACCGTGTGATTGCATTTGTGCCTCAATATTCAATTGATCCAGAGCATGTTGAAGACCGACGTTACGCTGAGTTTTTTGATGCTATAGCAAATAAAGACATGCAGATTCAGCCACAAGATGTCGATACAGCGCGTGAATACATTATTGTTTATGACCCTTACTTTTCAATTGACCGTGAACATTACTTAAAAATAAAAGAGCTGTTACCAAGCTTACATACGATTCATTTGCCATTTACTGGTCATGAAGCATTGTCTGTATTGGCTAGTTCAAGTTTATTACATGATTTTATTGAACATGATTTCGATGAAATCTATTTTTATCAGCAAGTTCGTAAGGTCAAAAAACAAAGTAAGTTTTACTTCCGTAATGTACTTGCGCATGTTCTTACTCAACATGATGAAATGTTGTTAAAAATATTGCGTCAAAATGATTTTCAGTTAGATGAACGTTATTTTGATAACCCACTTAAACAGGCTATTACACATAGTCTGATAAAAACAAATCAAGCAACTGAGTTGGACTTTCAAAAGCTCGGTATTAAAGTACAGCGAATTCAAGAAGATGCAAATTATAAAGAAGGCTTGCAGACTAGCTTTGGTTTAATTTTGGTATTTAACCTCATCAATTCAAAGTTTGAAAGTTATACAGTAGATACTGTACTGGCGAATAAATCTTATTTGGTTCCAATTGTGGCTGAGCAAACTGGTGTAGTGCACATTGAATTAAATAATGAAATTTATTTGTTAGCGATGAATGATCGTAAGATTATTAAATTGTTCAAGCGTGAAGAGCCCTTAACATCGGATATGAGTCCGTTTGTAATCAAAAAATATTCGGATTCTTTAGCGATTAGCTATAAGCAATTAAATTTATCTTGTGATGAACAAGGGCTGTGTGAGTTTACGGAAGGTTCAATTCAATCTACCGAACAGTTGAGCACCATCAGCTATTAAAACTTTATAGTGTCTAAATAAAGCTCAGACCTTTAGGTTTGGGCTTTATTTTTTGCTTAAAAAATATTTTTTTATAAACTTATTTGTATATTATTTTAAAGCTCATTATTTAAATAAATAGTAGGTTTGTTATATAGTGATCTGCTGTATTTAAAGTAGGCATAACCAGTAATATATATAAATACTATATTTAAAGATAAATGGGTTTTTCTACTACATAAATTGTCGAAATAATATAAGATTAATTAAAATACAGATATAGCTATAAAAAAATATAAATAAATGTTTTTTCTATATATTTTATTTTTACATAAAGAGCTTGGTTAAAATAAGTTCACTATTCAAAGATAATTGCATATTTATTTTTTTCTCCTAAAATGATTTTTTACTAAATTGTCGTTACAGTTTTTTATATGCAATCATTAAATTATCGGAATAATGATGCATCGCAACATGGAAGTTCTGCACCTTTGAAACGAGCAATGAGTACTCGACATTTGGTGATGATCTCCCTTGGCGGTGCCATAGGTACAGGTCTTTTTTTAGGGTCTGGTGATGTAATTTCCCAAGCAGGCCCAATTGGCGCAATTATTTCTTATTTTTTGGGCGGTTTAATTGCCTATACCGTGATGTTATGCCTTGGTGAACTTGCGGTTCATGTGCCGGAATCAGGTTCTTTTGGTGAATACGCACGTCGTTATATTGGTCCGGGTACGGGCTATATGATTACTTGGCTCTATTGGTTAACTTGGACTGCAACTTTAGGGACTGAGTTTACTGCAGCGGCTTTATTGGTGCAGGAGTGGTTTCCATCTACCTCGGTATGGGCTTGGACTCTTTTTTTTGGTGCCTTAGTTTTTTTCCTTAATATCAGTTCAACTCGATTATTTGCCGAATCTGAATTCTGGTTGGCACTAGTCAAAGTTATTACAATCATCTGTTTTATTGGTTTGGGTCTACTGGCAATTTTCGGTTTTATTCCTTACCACGGACATGAAACAGCGCCATTATTTAGTAACCTGACTGCCCACGGTTGGTTCCCAAACGGTCTCTTCCCAATTTTTGCCACTATGCTTATTGTTAACTTTGCTTTTTCGGGCACAGAATTAATTGGGGTAGCGGCGGGGGAAGCTGAGAATCCAGCACAGACAGTTCCTAAAGCAATCAATGCGGCTATTTGGCGGTTACTAATTTTCTTTGTTGGTACAATTGTGGTGATTAGTTCATTGCTGCCGTTTCAACTTGCAGGCCTTAGTGCAAATGAAGTAAGTAATAGTCCTTTTGTGACGGTATTTAACTATATTGGTATTCCATATGCAGAAGATATTATCCGCTTTGTAATTATTACGGCTTTACTTTCTGCTGCAAATTCTGGTTTGTTTGCTGCTTCACGTATGATGTGGTCGCTTTCGGCGAAAAATCAATTACCAAAAATATTTTCTAAATTAACTCCTTCTGGAACACCGATTGTTGCCATTACTGTAACTATGTTTGGTGCAATTCCTGGATTGCTTTCAGAACAATTCGCACCAGAAACAATTTTTAAGAATCTATTGGGGGTTGCAGCTTTTACGATGGTTGTGGTTTGGATTGCGATTTGTATTTCGCAGTTTAACTTCCGTAGACAGTGGTATAAGTCAGGAAAAACAGCAAAAGATTTGCGTTTCGCGGCACCTCTTTTCCCTCTTACCCCAATTGTGGGTGGATTGTTCTGTCTCGTTACCTGCATCAGTATGGTCTTTGACCCATCCATGCAAGTTGGTTTTATCTGTTGTATTGTTTTTATACTTCTATGCTATGCAAGCTACTTCATTTTTTATCGAAAGAAAGATCTGGTGCAGAGCTGAGCTTTCTAGAGTCTAAAGAATGTCTTTTTAAAGGTCCCGTAAGGGGCCTTTTTTGTGTCTTACTGGAAGTTAAAAAAGAAGGAATTTATATATTTTTTTTTAAAATGAAGTTTTATTTTTAATCATGAAAACAAATATTGTTTTGTAAAATTACCATTTATCGGATTCTTATTAATATTTATTTATTATTAATATTTAATTAAGTCTATGTTTAGCTTGGTTATTTGATAAAGAGGTTTTTGGGATTTTATGAAATATGAATTGGAAATGGACTTATTATAGATTTAATGTAGAGAAGGTATAATTTTTTGACAATTTCATGAAGATAATTAATTTTTAAGTTGTTGTTATTTATGGTTTAAATTTGGTGTATTTTTTAAAATTATGATTTTATGTTTTCTATAAATTTTTTTTATTAAAGTTAAGCTTTTTTTAATATTTGTTGTTTTTTTATTATAAGGATTAGTACGATTTGATTATTTTTTCTCTGCTTATTTATTTTAAAATGTTCTAAATGAGTGTGCTCTATGCTATATTTATTGGAAGATTTTATAGCTATGTTCCGGCTTAATTTTAAGCGGTATGTGTAGAGATAATTAATCTGTAGCATTATTGAACAATGTTTATTTTTAAAAAGACTAATGGAGGGATCTATCGATTAGTCAAAATAATTTTTATGGACATATGATTTTTTTATAAATCATCGTTCTTTTTAACTCCCAAACGGTTATGCCATTTCTTTTGTATTTATATTTCAGCCGACTGGATTAAGTGGGTTGTGGTTAAACTTTGCTTTTATAAAGATAGCTTTATAAACAGTAAGTTAAATGAAAGAAAGCTTGTAAAAGATATCGATATATAAAAGTAGATCATACTTTTAGTATCAACAAATGGAATTTAAAAAACCTAATGCTTTAGAAGAGCAGAAGGTTTAGTAAATAAACTAAGACTTTGTTATTGCAAGGTTTTAGTTGCTGAATAATAAAGACTACGGATTTATCAAATCTGAGTCTATGAAGGTATATAGGAAAAAAGATGTCAGATCTTTCATACGTAAACGAACATAGCGATGCATGGCAAACTTACTTGGCACAAATTGACCGTGTAGCGCCATATTTAGAACACTTAGCTGATTATATTGATACTTTAAAACGTCCTAAGCGTGCGCTTATTGTTGACGTGCCAATCGTGATGGATGATGGTTCGATCCAGCACTTTGAAGGCTACCGTGTACAACACAACTTGTCTCGTGGTCCGGGTAAAGGCGGTGTTCGTTACCATCCAAATGTTGATTTGAATGAAGTAATGGCGTTGTCTGCATGGATGACAATTAAAACTGCTGTTTTGAACTTGCCATTTGGCGGTGCAAAAGGTGGTATCCGTGTTGATCCACGTAAATTATCAACTCGTGAATTAGAGCGTTTGACTCGTCGTTACACGACTGAAATTGGTCATATTATTGGGCCTCAAAAAGATATCCCTGCTCCAGACGTTGGTACTAATGCCAATATCATGGGTTGGATGATGGATACTTATTCTACTAGCCAAGGTCACACTGTAACTGGTGTTGTAACTGGTAAACCAGTTCACTTAGGCGGTTCTTTAGGTCGTGTGAAAGCAACTGGTCGTGGCGTATTCGTTACAGGTCGTGAAGTAGCAGCAAAAATTAATTTACCAATTGAAGGCGCGAAAGTTGCTATTCAAGGTTTTGGTAACGTAGGTAGTGAAGCAGCTTTCTTATTTGTTGAATCAAAAGCGAAAGTTACACACGTTCAAGATCACACTGGCACAATTTTCAATGCTGATGGTATTGATCTTGAAGCATTACGTGATCACGTAAATGCAAACCAAGGTGTTGGTGGTTTTGCTGGCGCGCAATCAATTGCTGATGAAGATTTCTGGACAGCTGAAGTTGACATTATTGTTCCAGCTGCACTAGAAGGCCAAATCACTGTTGAACGTGCTCAAAAACTTAAAGCTAAGTTGATTTTAGAGGGCGCAAATGGCCCGACATATCCTAAAGCTGAAGATGTATTAGTTGAGCGTGGCATTGTTGTAGTTCCTGACGTGGTATGTAACGCCGGCGGTGTAACTGTAAGTTACTTCGAATGGGTTCAAGACATGGCAAGCTACTTCTGGAGCGAAGAAGAAATCAACGAGCGTTTAGACAAGTTGATGGTTCAAGCTATGGATGACGTTTGGAATACAGCGAACAGCAACGCTTGTACTTTACGTACAGCAGCTTACATCTTGGCATGTGAGCGTATCTTAAAAGCTCGTAAAGAACGCGGTATTTTCCCAGGCTAATCTGCGGAAATTACTTTAGAAAAAGTGGTTTGAGCAAATATAAAGGATGTTATAGGGTTTATTTGCTCATTCCCTTTTTCTGAATTATTCAAATTTAAGTGTTATCGAATATATTAAATAAATACTGAGGTAAGCATGGAACAGCCAATTTCTGTAACTCGAAGCAACTTTAACGACTGGATGGTTCCAGTTTTTGCACCGGCAAATTTCATTCCGGTACGTGGCGAAGGTTCACGTATTTGGGATCAAGAAAATAAAGAATATATCGATTTTGCAGGCGGGATTGCAGTAAACGCATTAGGTCATGCGCATCCAGTGGCAGTGAATGCTTTAACAGAACAAGCAACAAAACTTTGGCATGTAGGCAACGGTTATACAAATGAACCCGTTCTGCGCCTTGCAAAACAACTCACCGAAAATACATTTGCAGACAAGGTTTTCTTCTGTAACTCAGGTGCAGAAGCGAATGAAGCGGCATTAAAACTGGCGCGTAAAGTTGGACTCGACAGCGGCGTTGCTGGCAAAAGTGGCATTGTGGCATTTAACAATGCGTTCCACGGCCGTACCTTATTTACCGTTTCAGCGGGTGGTCAACCTAAATATTCACAAGACTTTGCACCACTTCCAAATGGTATCAACCATGTTGCCTTTAATGATTTAGAAGCTGCAAAAGCGGTCATTAATGATCAAACGTGTGCAGTTATTGTTGAGCCGATCCAAGGTGAAGGCGGCGTTATTCCTGCTGACATCGAATTTTTAAAGGGATTACGTGCACTGTGTGATGAGTTTGGTGCATTGCTGATTTTTGATGAAGTACAAACCGGTGTTGGCCGTACAGGTGCACTGTATGCCTACATGAACTCTGGTGTTATTCCAGATATATTAACGACTGCAAAAGCACTAGGTGGTGGTTTTCCAGTAGGTGCAATGCTAACAACCGATAAGTTTGCTCCGCATTTTTCAGTCGGTACACATGGTACGACTTATGGTGGTAACCCGTTAGGAAGTGCGGTTGCTGGTGCAGTATTTGAGTTTATTAATACCCCTGAAGTGCTTGAGGGTGTAAAACATCGTCATCAATATTTCATCGACGCATTAAATAAATTAAATGCTGAGTACCCGATTTTTGAAGAAATTCGTGGTCAAGGCTTACTCATTGGTTGTGTATTAAAAGCTGAGTATGCAGGGAAAGCGAAAGACATTACCACATGGGCAGGTGAAGAAGGTTTACTTGCTTTAATCGCGGGACCAAACGTGGTTCGTTTTACACCGTCTCTGATTATTCCTGAACAAGATATTGATGAAGGAATTGCTCGTTTAAAACGCGCATTGGCAAAGTTGGCTAAATAAAAAAAAGGAAAGCTAGCCATGATGATCGTCCGTCATGCCGAGTTTCGAGACCTTGAAGATATTTATAAATTAGCAGGTAAGTCGGGTGTAGGCCTGACTTCCTTGCCACAAAATATGGATACACTTTCGGCTCGAATTTCACGTACTCGCAATACTTTAAATGGCAATGTCCATAAAAGTGAACAAGGTTATCTGTTTGTTCTTGAAGATACAGAAGCTCAACGTGTTATTGGGTTAAGTGCAATTGAAGTTGCTGTTGGACTCATTGAACCTTGGTACAACTTTCATGTTGGCACTCAAGTACACGCTTCAAAAGCATTAAATGTGTATAAGTCATTACCTACTTTATTTTTAAGTAATGACAGAACAGGTAGTAGTGAACTCTGTACATTATTTTTAGATCCAGAGCGTCGTGAAAACCAAAATGGTAAATTCTTATCGAAAATCCGTTTTATGTTTATCGCTGCCTTTAAGCAATATTTCGAGAAAAAGTTAATTGCTGAAATGCGGGGTTTCTCAGACGAAAATGGATGTTCTCCATTTTGGGATGCGATTGGTCACCATTTCTTTAATATGGATTTTTCAACAGCAGACTATTTAAGTGGAATTGGGCAAAAAGTGTTTATTGCAGAGCTTATGCCACGTTTCCCAGTCTATGTAGATCTCTTGCCAAAAGATGCGCAAGAGGTAATTGGAAAAATGCATCCACAAACTTTACCTGCTTATCATGTGCTTGAGTCGGAAGGCTTACGCTATCAAGGATATGTCGATATTTTTGATGCGGGTCCAACCATTGAAGCCAATATTGATGAATTGCGAGCAGTAAAAGAAAGTCAGTTACTAAACGTCAAAATTACAAGTGAAGCTGCGGTCGGTAAGACCCAATATCTCATTGCCAATGATAATTATCATGACTATAAGGCAATGTTGTTAAAGCTTGATCTTGTTGATAACACAATAAATTTAACACATGAACAAGCTGAAAAACTCGGTGTACAAGAAGGTCACGTTGTTCGTGTGTTATCACTAAATCCAATGGAAGTATCCTGATGTCAAACTCTTTATTTATAAACGGTGTCTGGTTACAAGGCAGCGGTGCAACATTTGAAAAAACAAATCCAGTTGATAACCAAACTGTATGGTCAGGTGCCGAGGCTACTGCTACTGATGTAGAGCAAGCTTGTCAGGCAGCGCGTACTGCGTTTCCAGCTTGGGCGCGTTTACCACTTGCAGAGCGTGTAGCGATTGTTGAAAAATTTGCCGCTTTGCTTGAAGAAAATAAAAAGCATTTAGCAGAAGTCATTAGCCAAGAAACCAGTAAGCCATTTTGGGAAACATTAACTGAAGTTCAATCAATGATTGGCAAGGTTGCGATTTCGATTCGTGCTTACCACCAGCGTACAGGCGAAAGCTCAACTGAAATGGCTGATGGTGTGGCATCTTTGCGTCATCGTCCGCATGGTGTACTTGCGGTTTTCGGTCCATATAACTTCCCGGGCCATCTACCAAATGGGCATATTGTTCCGGCATTACTTGCTGGCAACACAGTTGTATTTAAACCAAGTGAATTAACGCCATGGACTGCTGAAGAAACTGTAAAACTTTGGCAGCAAGCTGGTCTGCCAAATGGTGTGATGAATTTGGTGCAAGGTGGACGTACCACGGGCGAAGCATTAGCTGCTTCACATGAAATTGATGGTTTATTGTTTACCGGAAGTGCAAACACTGGTTATCACTTGCATAAGCAAATGGCAGGTGCACCTGAAAAAATTCTTGCGCTTGAAATGGGCGGCAATAATGCATTGATTATTGATGAAATTGTTGATGTTGATGCAGTAGTTAATCTCGCTATTCAATCTGCTTTTGTTTCGGCAGGTCAGCGTTGTACATGTGCACGCCGTATCTTGGTAAAAAATGGTGCTGAAGGTGATGCATTTATTCAACGTTTTGTTGAAGTTGCTAAAAACCTAAAAGTTGGCCGTTGGAACGACGAGCAACAACCATTTATGGGTGGTGTGATTTCATCAGTTGCTGCAACAAATATGATGCATGCTCAGCAAAAATTACTTGAGTTGGGTGCAAAAAGTTTATTAGCCATGACACGTCCTCAAGAAGACAGCTCGCTACTTACTCCGGGTATTGTTGATGTAACAGGCGTGAAAGATATTCCGGATGAAGAATATTTTGGTCCGCTTACGACCATTCAACGTTATGACAACTTTGATGAAGCATTAAAAATTGCTAACGCAACTCGTTTTGGCTTGTCAGTTGGTTTGGTTTCACCAAAACGTGAACTGTTTGATGACTTACTTATTGAAGCGCGTGCCGGTATTGTGAATTGGAACAAGCCATTAACTGGGGCTTCAAGTGCTGCACCGTTTGGTGGTGTAGGGGCGTCAGGTAATCACCGCGCGAGTGCTTTTTACGCTGCCGACTATTGTGCTTGGCCAATGGCATCACTTGAAAGTGACAGCCTAACCTTACCAGAAAAATTATCTCCAGGGATTGTGTTGCCTTAAACACTAGGGAAAGAAAAAAATGAAAGGATATGAAGTAAATTTCGATGGTTTAGTGGGACCAACACATCACTACGCGGGTTTGTCGTTTGGTAATGAAGCATCGACAAAAAACCGTAATAATACCTCGAATCCAAAATTAGCAGCGAAACAAGGTTTGCTAAAGATGAAAGCTTTGGCTGACATGGGAATGAAACAAGGTGTACTTGCTCCGCATGAGCGTCCACATGTTCCAATGTTACGCCGTTTAGGCTTTACAGGTGATGACATTAGTGTTATTGCTCAAGCAATGCGTCATTCACCTGAACTATTGTCATCTTTAAGTTCAGCTTCTCCAATGTGGACTGCCAATGCGGCTACTGTTTCACCTTCGGCAGATAGCCAAGATGAGCGTGTGCATTTCACAGCAGCGAACCTGAACAATAAGTTTCATCGTTCAATTGAAGCTGAAACTACAAGCCAAGTTTTACAAGCAATCTTTAAAAATGAACGCCACTTTGTACACCACGAAGCCTTGCCACAAGTGGCTTTGTTTGGTGACGAAGGTGCAGCCAATCACAATCGTTTAGGGGGTGATTATGCTAAGCGCGGTGTTCAGGTGTTTGTTTATGGTCAACAACATTTAAATAATGGCTTGCCGGGACCAAAACGCTATCCGGCTCGACAAACGCGCGAGGCAAGTGAAGCAATTGCACGTTTGCACCGTTTAGATGATGCACATACCGTTTTTGTTCAGCAAAATCCGGATGTAATTGATCAGGGCGTTTTCCATAACGATGTGATCGCGGTAAGTAACCAACAGGTTTTATTCCATCACCAACATGCCTTTTTAAATCAAGATCAGGCTTTTGCTGAAATTCGTAAAAAAATGGCAAGCATCGGTGAAGACTTTATTTCGATTGAAGTGCCTGAAAACCGCGTTACTGTAGACGATGCCGTAGCAACCTATTTATTTAATAGCCAAATTTTGACTCGTCCAGATGGTGGAATGACTATTGTTGTACCGGAAGAGTCTCGTCAAAATGCAGCAGTGTGGGGCTATTTAAATGACATGATTCAAATGGGCACGCCAATTGATGCTATTCAGGTATATGACTTACGTGAAAGTATGCGTAACGGTGGTGGTCCAGCTTGTCTACGTTTACGCGTAGCTTTGAACGAAACTGAGTTGAATGCCGTAAATCCAAAAGTTCTAATGAATGATCAATTGTTTGGCACACTCAATCAATGGGTAGATAAACACTATCGTGATCGTTTAGCACAAGAAGATTTGGCTGATCCACATTTGTTAATGGAAAGCCGTATGGCACTTGACGAACTGACCAAAATTTTAGGTTTGGGTTCGGTTTATCCTTTCCAAAAATAATGAGGAGGTGACATGCAAGATTTTCTAGCATTAACCTTACAAGGTGAGCAGCCTACAACTCGCGAAGGAAAACAAAATAATTTTTCTTGGCGTTGGTTGGGTGAAGGACTTCTTGAATGCACCCCAAACGCACAGTACGACAAAGCTGTCGTACTGTCAGCTGGAGTGCATGGTAATGAAACAGCACCAATTGAATTGTTATCTCATCTTTGCACGGATTTATTTGCAGGGCGTTTAAACCTTGCTGTGAGGTTGCTGCTTGTATTGGCTAACCCCTATGCAATGCGTCAAGGCAAACGCTATGTGTATGATGATGTAAATCGAATGTTTTGTGGCGGGTATAAAACTCTAGGCGTGACTGAGGAATCAAAGCGTGCTGAAGTTTTAGAGCAAGTTGTCACAAACTTCTTTCAAGAAAGTGCAAGTGACGCTAAACGCTATCACTATGATTTACATACAGCAATTCGTGCTTCATTGTTACCAACGTTTGCTTTATTTCCCTATCAAACCCATAGCTATGATGCTGATTTAACAGCAAGTCTTGAAGCAGCCGATTTGGATGCTTTGGTTTATCACAATGCAGTAGGTAAAACGTTTACACATTTTACGAGTGAGAATTTTAAAGCTGCGAGCGCAACTTTAGAGTTAGGTAAAGCCTTACCATTTGGGCAAAATGACTTGAGCCAATTTGCAGCAATTGATGAAGTCATTCGTAATGTAGTTTCTGAGCAAGTCTTGCCGCTACGCAATAAAACAAAAATTCGAGTCTTTAAAGTGTCTGATTCTTTAATTAAAAAAGATGAAGATTTTAAGATGAATTTATCAGCTGAAGCTCCGAATTTTTCAACTTTTACCAAAGGTGAAATCATTGCAATTCAACCTTCTGGTAATTATGTGGTTGAGCAAGATCAAGTCTGGATTTTATTTCCAAACCCAAATGTGAAGCTTGGTTTGCGTGCAGGCTTAGTTTTAACTGAAACGAGCTAAATACTTGATTTTTGGTAAATAAAAAAGGGCAATTAATTGCCCTTTTTTTATTTATAACGGATTAGTTAGTACCGAAAAGACCTTTAACCCAAGATTTCTTTTCAGCTTTTTGTGTAGACGCTTGAGCACCAGCATTTATATTTGCGTTTGTGTTAACTCCAACAGGGCCAACGTTAACACCAACATTTACACCAGTTTGAGCATTAATTGCATGTGCTGGTTGAGCTGCATTTAACTTCGCTTGAGCATCTGCTTTTGTGTCTGCTACAAACTCTTTTTGCTCGGCTTGGCTTTGAGCTACACGAGTTTTTACAGTATCTACATGTGCTTGAGCATTAGCTTGTTTTTCAGCAGTAAATTCTTTTTGGTCTGCTTGTTTTTCTGCAACTTTAGCTTTTACAGCATCAACACTTGCTTTTGTATCAGCTTTCGCTTCAACTGCTAGATTTTTAGTACCGTTTGCAGCTTTAGTCGCTACATTTTTAGTACCTGTTACTGCTTCGGTAGCAAAATGTTTAGTACCAGTTGCAGCTTTAGTTGCTACATTTTTAGTACCTGTCGCAGCTTCGGCAGCAAAATGTTTTGTACCATTTGCAGCTTTAGAAGAAAGTTCAGTCACTTTGCCTGTTGTTTTTTTTGTAGCTTTAACTGTAGTGTCAGCCGCTACATGACCAGCATGCTTTGCTGTGCTACCCACAGTATGTGCAGTATTTTTGACTGTATTGGCTACGCCACTAACAAGACCACCCGGTTGTACATTTACTTGAGCAGAAGCACCTGCATTAACGCCCGCACTTTGTGCAAAAATAGAGGCAGAAGCAAGAACACTTGCAGTAACGATAGCTGTTTTCATCATTTTCATTGCGATATCCTTCAAAGAATATACCCTTTTAGTGAGGTATTTCATAAACGCAAACGAATCATAGCCAAGGAAATATGGGCTTGGGAACTAACTTCATCAAAATGTTACAACAGTGTTACGTTGAGTAAACAGACTAGGGATAAATTGTGAAGATTAATAAAAATTAATAATAAAGTGAAAAAGAACATTTATTTGTTAGATATTCTAATTAAGCTCGCTTGTCTTTCCTTTTTTAAAAAATATCCTTTAATTTTTTCTCTTTCGTTTTTTCCTGACTTGTTCTTTATATCTTTAAATGTGATGTGAATCTAATTATTTATTAGAGGAAACGGCATAATTATTGCTTATTATGAGAATGGAGTGCTTTTTTAGCACTTTTTTGAACCATCTTCTGCCAGAAATATAAATGTACAGGGCAGAACTGTATTTTTGTTTATTCGGGAAAAGGTACTTTGGCTTTTCTCAGGTTTGTATATTTCATTAAATAGAAATTTCACATGAAATGTATTGAAAGAAATAGCACTTTATTTCGAATAATCAAAAATAAAAATAGATATCTATAAACAAAAAAACAGAGATATGACAGATGAAAATTATTGCTTCCCTTCTTGTATTGGTCGGCTTGGTCGCCGTTGTTCTCTATCTTAAGCCAACAAGTGGTGCATCTGATGTGTTCAATTCTGCTTTACATGAGTCGAATTCGCCACAACCAGACACCGCGTCCTTTCTTTCTAAACTTAAGGAGCCTACTCAACCTAAAAATCTATCTCAACATTCAACTCATCCTCAATCGGTATCAGCTGATACCGTCCCTTTTTATGACACAAAAAGTGATCTTTCTATTCAACCGATTGATCCAGAAAAAGATCCAGCAAATGAAATAAAAGCGAAATAAGCAAATTGTTAGTTGAAAAACTACGGAGAAAAATAATGCAAAGTAAAACGTTATTTCTATTAGGTCTATGTACAATATTAAGTACAACTGCATCCGCTCTTCCTTTGGACTCTAAAGGTGCTAAACAGCGGTTAAATCAAGCAGCAAAACAAAAAGTATTTAAGGGCAAAATCGATTTGGATGCCTTGGTTAATAATGATTCGAATGATTTAATCGTCGAATACAATATTCCTTCGGTGAGTGTGCCTTCCGGTTTAGAACGGCGGAGTTATATTGCAACAAATAAAAAGAATATACAGGCAAGGTTTAACCGTGCTGGTGGTGTACAAGTACTTCGGGACTACAATAATTTGCCTTTAGCTTTCTATCGAATTAGTAATCGCGAAGCTTTGGTGACTTTATTAAATGATCCAAATGTTAAAGCGGTTTATCCGAACCGTATTAACCAGACTACGACCAATGAAAGTTTACCTTTAATTAATCAACCACAAGCCAATACCAATGGTTTTACGGGCGAAGGCTCTAGTGTGGCGGTGATCGATACAGGTGTGAATTATCTTCACTCTGATTTTGGCTGTACGGCAGTAAATACACCATCAAGCACATGTCGAGTGGTTTATTCATTTGATAGTGCACCAGATGATGGAGCTTTAGATGATGATGGGCATGGTAGTAATGTTTCAGGGATCGTATCTAAGGTTGCTACCAAGACCAAAATTATAGGTATTGATGTCTTTAGAAAAGTGAGATCCCAAGGTAAATGGGTAAGCACAGCTTATGATAGTGATATCCTCGCAGGGATTAACTGGGCTGTAAATAATGCACAAACCTATAATATTAAAGCAGTTAACTTGAGCCTTGGCGTACCGGGTGTTAAATATACCTCTGAGTGTAGTGATAGCAGTTATGGAACGGCATTTGCCAATGCACGAGCTGCTGGTGTGGTGCCTGTAGTCGCTTCAGGTAATGATGCATTTTCAGATGGCATCTCATCTCCTGCTTGTGTAGCTGGTGCAGTAAGAGTAGGTGCTGTTTATGATAGTAATATTGGTGGTGTGTCATGGGGGAATCCAGTGAAATGTTCTGACCCAACCACAGCGGCAGACAAAGTGGCGTGCTTTAGTAATGGTGGTAGTCTTGTGACCTTATTGGCACCGGGAGCAATGATCACGGCGGGTGGTTACACCATGGGTGGTACATCTCAAGCGACACCACATGTGGCAGGTGCAATTGCTTTATTACGAGCAAATCGTGTGAGTCCGACAGAAAGTATTGATCAAACGATTAGTCGTTTAAAAACGACCGGTAAACCAATTACTGATCCAAGAACGGGATTAGTTTTCCCTCGTATTGATTTACTGGCTGCAACAAATGGTTTGACTATTAATTAAATAGCTTATTTATAATTTTTTAAATTAGGTCCAAGAAATTTATAAATGGCTATAACCCGTTGCAAAGGGTAACTTCTGCAACGGGTTTTTTATGTAAAAAGTATTAATTACACTTTGCTAGATTCACTGGATTAAAGTTGTTTTGGAGCTTCTTGAAATTATTCTGAATTTCTGGATCTTGAATATTAAATGTCGTTGAGCTTTTGGTTGTAGAGTTGGTTGCCTGATTTAATATGCCTGATTCATCAGGATACTGCATAGTCGATGAGGTCGCTGAAATCAGACCATTATTATTAAAAGTCCAGTGCTCAGTTACATGTCCACCCCCTAAATAGCCAGTAAATTCAATCATACAAGCTTGTTTATCTTGTTTAATGAGTTTGGCTACATTACCTGTAGTAGAGGGATAAGCCTCGATATTCGTATCTTGTTCTAAAACTTGTGCCTGAGAATAAGATGAAGAAGGGGGTGTAGAGGTCGCACATGCAGTTAATGCTAAGCAGCATAGTGTTGAAAAGAAGAGTTTTTGACTATTCATAAGGCAGATTCCCAGCTTTCTTATAGTTAATGACATTATTTCTAGATGAATATCTGTGTTAATAAGAGCGCGAAGTTATCGCGCTATCCAAAAGATTAGTTAGCTGTTGTGCTCGATTTACTTAATTCACCTTGCTCGATCGGAATATTTTCACCATTTCGGCTACTGGTAATATTTTGTTTGGCTTGCTCTATTTTCTGTTCGGTAAATACTTTGGCGGTATCTGCTTTTTGTTGAACCACTTCTGCTTTTTCAGCAGTGAATTCTTTGGTATTTTGCCATTTCTCACTAATTTTATTCGATGTTTTTTCAGAAGCACCTTGAATAGAGTTTCCTAAATTTTGTATACCTTTGCCTGTTTTATACAACAGTACGCGCCCTAAGCTAGGATTGTCACCATAAGGTTGTGTTTTAGGTGTCGTTTCAACAACTTGCTGTGGCTGTGTTGTTTCTGCAAATAAGGTTGATGAAGCCAATATAGAACTTGCAACGCATAACACTTGTAAGGTTTTCATATGGATCAATCTCCCCAACCAGAATCAAAACATGAAGTGGTGATCTTACTGTTAAAAATAAAGCTTGTACTGCAATGAGATAAAACCCATACGATTTGATTACGATAAATCATCATTTAATAGCGCTAAACGAATCATTGCAATGATTCATAAACTAAATTCAGTCTTAATCAATTCTATAAACATGTCTCTGGCTTTATGGTTGCTCACATTTTTGTGCCAGAAAAAGTGATTTTGCATAAAGGCAAGATATTCAAATTTATAACTTTGGATATGAGCCAAATTCTTATATTGCTCATAAATACTTTTAGGCACTAAAGCTACCCCTGAGCCTGCACTGACACAGCCAATAATCGTGGCATAGCTGGTAATGCTGGTGATGGGAAGAGAGATGTTTTTAAGCTTAAGCCATTCTTCGAGAGCTGCGCGGTAAGGACAGCCTTCAGTCCACATAAAAATTTCTTTACCAATCAAATCTTCTTGGCAATGAATCTCTCCCAAAGAGTGAGATGCAATTAAGACCATATCTTCTTGGTAAATACTGAGTTGATTGAGCATTGGAAACTCAATATTACCCGCAACAATTGCACCATCAAGTTTATGTTGAGAAATATCGACTAGTAACTGTTTCCATGTGCCAGTAATAATTTGAATAGAAACTTCTGGAAAACGTTGATGATATTTCGCAAGTAAGTTTGGCAGACGAGTGGTAGCAGAAGATTCAATTGCTCCAATTTTTAATGGACCAGAAGGTGGGGCATCTGGATGAATGCTTCGTTTCGCTTCATCGCATAGCGCTAAAATTTTATGGCAATAATCTAGGAAAATTTCTCCTGATGGAGTGAGTTTTAAAGCTTTACCTTCACGATAAAATAAAGGTGCACCAAGCTCTTCTTCGAGTTGTTTAATCCGTGTCGTAATGTTGGAGGGTACACAGTGCAGTTGCATTGATGCCTTTGCCATTGTTCCGCATTCAACCACGGTTTGGAACATCTTTAATTGAGCGATATCCATGTTTTATCATTCACTTTTAATGAATATTAAACTCAATATAAGTTAATTTTATTGAATTATCCATGCGCATATGATGAAAGGGTTCCATTTCATTAGTGCAGATTTAACATGGCAATTTCTCTTGCTGCCGAAACTCAGCCTCCCGCATTTAAGCTCTATTTATGTATTGCTGTGACAGTCTTTTGCTGGGGCTATTCACCTATTGGTGTGCATAGTGCTTTGCATTCATATACCCCGCAGCACATTGCCTTACTTCGCTTTTTGATTGCATCGTTTTTTTTGCTGCTTTTGGTCATAAAAAAAGGCATTCAGCCTTTAAAGTGGAAAGATGCTCCTGCGCTTGGAGTGTTAGGATTTTTCTCTGTAACACTGCATCATTTGCTGATAAATACAGGGCAACAATATGTGACTGCGGTTGCCTCCAGCATTTTAAGTCAATCTATTCCGTTATTTACCTTTATTATTTCAGCTTTAGTTTTTAAAGAGCAAATTCGTTTCAAACAGTGGCTATGTATTTTATTGGGGCTTTGCGGCGCCGTGTTGGTGGTTAGTGGAGATCATGGTTTTGGTGTACCGAGCCCTTATAGTTTATTAATTGTTTTAGCTGCAATTGCATGGGGGCTGTACTTTAATTTATATAAGAAATTTGCTTTAAATTATGATGCCTTGAGCATGATGTGCTACATCATTTGGTTCGGAACCATTCCTTTACTTTTTTATAGTGCTCATTTGCCTGATGAGATTTTACATGCCACTTGGCAAGCCAATATGTCGGTTGTCTTATTGGGTATTTTCCCAAGTGCGATGGCGTATGTACTTTGGGGCTATGTACTTAAAAATATGCCGTTAACGATTGCATCGAATTTTTTATATTGTTCGCCTATTGTCGCAATGAGTTTGGCAGTGCTTTTCTTAAATGAAAAACCATCAATGATGGTGCTGCTAGGTGGAGTAATTATTGTAGGGAGTTTGGTGTGGATGAATTGGGGGAATAGGCGTACTATCGAATAAGTTATGTCATGCGCTACTTGCTTTAAGAGAATGAGATGATTGTTGTTACCTTGACTTATAAAAAACCGTTAGCCGAAGTTGATGCTGTACTAAAAGAACATATTGCGTTTTTAGATCATTACTATGAGCAAAAGAAATTTTTGGCGTCGGGGCGCCGCGAAAATAGAGTAGGTGGGGTAATTTTGGTTCTAAGCTCTTCGATTCAAGAAGCCGAAGAAATCATGAAAAATGATCTGTTTTATATTCATGATGTGGCCGATTATGATTTTATGTGGTTTGAGCCATCGAAAAGTTTAGAAGAAATTAAAGCATTTGTTTAACTAAAAAAATAAAGGGATCTCTAAAAGATCCCTTTATTTAATAATGAGCTAATTAACCCTGCAACACACTCACATCAGCCACTGCAGTAAACAAGCTACGCAACTGAGCCAATAAACGTAAACGGTTTGCTTTCAGGTCAGCATCATCTGCCATTACCATTACACAATCAAAGAATGCATCAATCGGTGCGCGAAGTGCTGCAAGCTTAGAGAGTGCAGCAGTGTAGTCTTTTGCTGCAAGTAATGGTTCAACCACAGGAGTCACTGCTTGAAGCTCGGCAAATAATGCTTTTTCAGCATCTTCAACCAAGTTCGCTTCAACTACAGAACCTTCTGGTGCTGCTTCTTTCGCAAGAATGTTAGCAACACGTTTATTTGCAGCAGCAAGTGCAGCAGCTTCAGGTAATGTGCGGAAGTGGTTAACAGCATTTACACGCTTGTCAAAATCAAGTGGAGATTTTGGTGCAAGAGCTTGAACGGCTTGAAGTACGTCAACGGCAACGCCTTGGTCTTCGTACTTAGCACGGTAACGACCTTCCAAGAACGCAACCGCGTCAGCGCGAGTTTTGTCATGATCTTTAACGATATCGCCATAACCTTGAAGTGCAAGATTCACTAGCTCTTCAATGGTTACATCTAATTCATTTTCAATAATTAAACGTAAGATACCAATTGCTGAACGACGAAGCGCAAACGGGTCTTTAGAACCTGTTGGTGCTTGTCCAATACCGAAAATACCAACTAACGTATCTAAACGGTCAGCAAGGGCAATCGTTGTACCTGTTTTAGTTTTAGGTAAAACATCACCCGCAAATTTTGGTAAATATTGCTCACCTAAAGCTTCAGAAACTTCAGTGTTTTCACCTTCAATACGTGCGTAGTAAGTACCCGCAATACCTTGAAGTTCTGGGAATTCACCAACAAGCTCAGAGGTTAAGTCGCATTTAGCAAGTAATGCAGCTTTTTCAGCATCGGCTGGGTTTGCACCAGTGATTGAAGATAATGCAACCGCAAGTTTTGCAATACGTGTTGATTTGTCCCAAAGCGTACCAAGCTGTGCTTGGAATACCATGTTTGCTAATTTTTCTTTACGAGATGCAAGCGGTTGCTTTTGATCTTGTAAGAAGAAGAACTCAGCATCAGACAAACGAGGGCGAACAACTTTTTCGTTACCTTCAATAATTTGAGTCGGATCTTTAGACTCAATATTTGAAACAGTAATAAAGTAAGGCTGTAATTTACCTTCTGCATTGATCAAACAGAAATACTTCTGGTTGTCTTGCATTGTCGTAATAAGAGCTTCTTGAGGAACAGCTAAGTAGCGTTCTTCAAAAGTTGCACGTAAAGCTACAGGCCATTCAACTAGACTTGTTACTTCATCAAGTAAGTCAGCTGGAACAATCGCAGTTGCGTTCACTTCATCAGCTAACTTTTTCACTTGTTCTTGAATAGTTGCTTGACGCTTTTCAAAGTTCGCAACAACGTAAGCTTTTTCTAAGGCAGCTAAGTAGTCATTTGCATGCGCTAAAGTCACTGCTTCAGGTGCATGGAAGCGGTGACCATAAGTCACATTACCAGCTTTGTGATCTTGAATAGTCGCGTCAACAATTTGGTCATCTTTGAGTAAAAGAACCCATTTCACTGGACGCACAAATTCGGTACGGCTTGCCGCAGAACGCATACGCTTAGCAATTGGTAAATTGTCTAATGCAGTTTGTAAAATCTGTGGAAGTAAAGCATCAAGGCTTTGACCTTTCACATCTTTTAAATAGCAAACTTTTTCAACTTTACCAGCTTGGAATGTAGAAAGCTGATCAACAGTAATACCTTGGCCACGCATAAAGCCTTCGAGTGCTTTAGTCGGTTTGCCTTCTGCATCGTAAGCTGCTTGAACAGCAGGACCATCAAAACGTTTTTGAGTGTCCGCTTGAGCAGCATCGATATCGACAATTTTAAGCGCTAAACGACGTGGAGCAGCATAAGCTTCAATTGAGGCGAAGTTTAAGCCAGCACCTTTTAAGCCTTTTACCGTTTCTGCCTGTAATGCATCACGTAACGTTTTTAAGCTTTTTGGTGGAAGCTCTTCACAGCCAAGTTCGAATAAAACAGTATGTTTGCTCATTAGTTTTTCTCCGCCTTTGCTGCTTCACTTTCAGCTTGTGCTTTTAGCTGTGCCAATACTTCATCACGTAGGTGTGGTTCTGCCATTGGGAAGCCAAGTTCTGCACGCGCTTGTACATAACTTTGTGCAATAGCACGCGCTAAAGTACGTACACGTAAAATGTAACGTTGACGCTCAGTCACAGAAATTGCACCACGTGCATCAAGCAAGTTAAAGGTATGAGATGCTTTAACAACTTGCTCATAAGCAGGAAGAGAAAGTTTTGCTTCAATTAAACGGTTTGCTTCTGATTCGTAAAAATCAAACAGTTCGAATAGTTTTTCAACTGGAGCGTATTCAAAGTTATAAGTCGATTGCTCAACTTCATTTTGATGGAATACGTCGCCGTAAGTTACAGTACCAAATTGGCCTTTCGTCCAAACAAGGTCATAAACCGAGTCAACACCTTGAAGGTACATTGCAAGACGTTCTAAACCGTAAGTGATTTCGCCTGTTACTGGGTAACATTCAACACCACCGACTTGTTGGAAGTAAGTGAACTGAGTCACTTCCATACCGTTAAGCCAAACTTCCCAACCTAAGCCCCAAGCACCTAGCGTCGGAGATTCCCAGTTGTCTTCTACAAAGCGAATATCGTGAGTAAGCGTATCGATCCCGATTGCTTTTAAAGAATCAAGATAGAGCTGTTGGATGTTGTCTGGATTTGGCTTAAGCACCACTTGGAATTGGTAGTAGTGTTGCAAACGGTTCGGGTTTTCACCATAGCGGCCATCTTTTGGACGACGTGAAGGTTGAACGTATGCAGCATTCCAAGTCTCAGGCCCTAAAGCACGTAAGAATGTTGCGGTGTGGAATGTTCCAGCGCCCATTTCCATGTCGTAAGGTTGCAATACGACGCAGCCTTGTTCGGCCCAATAGTTTTGTAGGGCAAGAATTAAGCCCTGAAATGTATCAATGTGCGAGATGGCGCGACTCATGTAGCATCCACGAATTTATGAGAAAAATTGCCCCTAAGTATAAGGATTTTGTAGGGGAGTGGCAAAGGCTAGTTTGGTAATTTCAGATTTGATTGTTTAGCTGCTTTTTTTAAAGTTTTGAGTAGTAAAACCCAATATGTAAGAGCAAAAATTAAAGAAAAGAAACTGACCATAAATATGATTTCTATTGGAAGGATTTGCCATGGGGTGATAAATAAAATTGCTAAAATATTTGGAATTAAAAAGCTAAGAAAAATTGCGCTGGCTAGAATAGAGAAGAAATTAATGAAATTGAATTTCAATAAGAATAGTTGTAAAAAATAAGCAGGTATAAAAACTAATATGTAATAAATGGCTGCAATAAAGAGTAGTCCGACAGGAGTGTTTAGTAAAATCTCAAAAGAAAAATCTTTATGGATGATTAAAGAGCTTAAAAATATGAATAAAGTAACTATGTATAAATAGATGGGTGTCATGATTAGACAATGCCAAATTTGATCTTTATCTGGATCTAAATTTTGAATGAAGATTTTTAAAAAATTAAAAGGCATTTTTGCACTCTGTAATAAAGGCTTTCTAGCAGATCTAAGAGAAATTTTGGTCTTGAGATTTTTCTGATTTTTTTAAAGTTTTTAGCAATAAAATCCAATATGTAATAGCGAAAGTCACAGAAAAATAACTAAAGAAAATGATTGTTTCTATTGGGGCGAATTCGAAACCTATTAAACTAAGAATTAACGTAATAAGTATGATCGCACTAACAATAATTGAGAAAAAATTTATGAAATTATACTTTTGCAAGAAGAGTTGAAATAAATAAGCGGGAACAAATGCGAGTATGTAATAGGTCATTACAACCGCAATGAGTAGTAGTGGCAAACTCGCTATAGTTTTTAGAATTTCTAAAGTGAACCCTTCATTCAGCATTAAGGTGAAGCTCCATAGAAGCCATGCAGGTATAAATAAGTAGAGTGGGACTTTAAAAAGGCTATATAAAATTTGGCCTTTGTTCGGATCCAAATTTTTAATAAAAATTCTAAAATTATTAAAAATAGTTTGTTTCATATAAATCAATGCAAGTTTGATTCTTATAACTATGTATAGCATGAATAAAGGTTAATGTATTCGGAAATTCGATCAAACCAAAATGTTTAATTAATATCATCCAGCTTATAAAAAAATTATAAGGGGAAATAAAGAAGTTGCTGTTCATAATAGGGTAATTAAAAAACTTGATTTATCATAAGCCTAAATTTATTGGGAAATTAAAAGAATGTTTAAATTTTTTTGTTTTGCTTCTGTATTCCTACTTTGCTCTTGTAGTAGTACGCCTGTAGCACTTTATTCTGACCCTAATATCAATTCATCCGAGATTGTGACAATTACGAATAAGTGTGATGCTACATGTAAAAATACAATAAAACAGCAGCTTGGTGCAGATTCTCATTACCAGATGAGTGAAGGTTTATTGCTTGAAGTTAATGGTAAACAAGGTACTTGGCAGGTAAGAAATGGAAAAGCATTTAATTCATCTACACATGGTGGATTAATTGTTAAAGTTAAAGAAGGGAAAACCGAGCTTGTAATTGACCATAATTCACAGCTGGTTATTGGAAAGCCTGAAAGAATTTCTGTTGATCTTGTAGGTGGACATACATATGTAGTAGGGCGTATGCGAGTAGAAAGGATTAGAATGGCGTACTATGAATGGTTCCCAGTTGTATTTGATGCCACTGAAAATAAACTTATTTACGGTAACCCAAAGCAGGATTCTTCAAAACAATAATTCTTTTAAATTATTAAAAAGAACTTATTTCGAGTAAATGCATCATCATTCGAAATGAATGATGATGCATTTACTCATTTATGGAAGTAAGTTGGAACGTTAAAATTCTATACGTCACCTCATGACGCCGAGCGTACTTCACTGGATTAAATTTAAGAATGCAAAATGATATTTTTTAAACGATGCCATAAATGAGTCGTTTGATATGTCTGATCGCATACGAGAAAAACTACAAATTCTTGCTGATGCTGCTAAATATGATGTGTCTTGTTCATCAAGTGGCAGTGACCGTAGAAACAAAGATAAAGGTTTAGGAGAAGCAAGTCATTCAGGTATTTGCCATAGCTATACCGAAGATGGCCGCTGTGTATCTCTCTTAAAAATTCTATTTAGTAATGTATGTATTTTTGATTGCGCCTATTGTGTTTCACGCCGTTCTAATGATGTCCAGCGTGCAGCATTTACGGTGCAAGAGGTTGTAGATTTAACCATTAATTTTTACCGACGTAATTATATCGAAGGCTTATTTTTAAGCTCAGGCATTTTTAAATCGGCGGATCATACGATGGAGCGTATGCTTCAAGTCGTGAAAAAATTGCGTCTTGAAGAAAACTTTAATGGCTATATTCACCTAAAAACGATTCCGGGAGCATCGCCTGAACTGATTCATGAAGCAGGTTTATATGCTGACCGGATGAGTATTAATTTAGAGATGCCGACCGAAATTGGGCTAAAAACTTTTGCACCAGAAAAATCACATCAGGAAGTGCAAAAAGATTTAGGTTTGGTTCGTGACAGACTGATTCAGCTTAAAGATGAACGCCAAATCATTAAGCATGTACCGAAATATGTACCAGCAGGGCAGACTACGCAAATGGTAGTGGGTGCTCATCAAGAGTCAGATCAAGATGTCTTGTTTATGGCAGACAAACATTATAAGGAATTTAAACTCAAACGCGTCTATTTCTCTGGCTATATCCCAATTAATACCGAAAATAATTATTTGCCAGCAGTGGGTTCTGCACCGCCATTACTGCGGGAAAACCGACTCTATCAAAGCGATTGGCTGATGCGCTTTTACGGTTTTCAGGTTAATGAAATCGTCAATGAAAAACACCCAAACTTAGACCTTGATGTAGACCCGAAACTAAGCTGGGCATTAAGGCATCCTGAACAGTTTCCAGTAGATTTAAATCGTGCTGATTATCAAATGATTTTGCGTGTGCCGGGTATTGGGGTGAAATCAGCTAAGAAAATTGTACAGGCACGCCGTTTTGGAAAAATCCATATCGATTTACTTAAAAAACTCGGCGTGGCTTACCAGCGTGCAAAATTCTTTATTCGCTGTGAAGATAGTCCGAAATTCCAAAAAGAGTTATCTTCAAGTTTTATTCGGCAGCAGATTTTAACGCAGGGTTCTTCGAAATATGTGCAGCAACTCTCGCCACAATTAAGCCTTGGGTTTTAGCCATGTTTAATGATGAAGTGGCTTACTGTTTTGATGGTTCAATGGTTGGGCTGCTGAGCTGTGTTTTTCGTGCATTTCAATTTAAAGAATTGCAGGTCAGGCTCTGTTTAAATGATGCAGCTCAACATGGCTTATTTGCCGATAAAATTGAGGTTGCAAATAACGAGCAGCATGCTGAGCGTGTGTGGTCTGCGCTACAAAAAAAGCTTTCATCTTCTTCGTTAAAACAATTTTATTTTGCTTATTTATCTGAATCTTTAGATGCCTATCAGCATTTATTTAATTACTGTATTTATGTGTTTACTAGCCATGTTTCCATTGAAAAAGATTATTCAAATCCTAGTGTTTTAGCGATTGCGCAGTGGACGAAAAAGGTCGGGCGAGAGAAGCATCGGATGGAAGCTTTTATTCGGTTTAAGAAAACTAAAGATGAGCTTTTTTTAAGTTTAGTACGTCCTGATTTTAATGTTTTACCGCTTATTCAGCCTCATTTTAAACGGCGTTATCAAGATCAACGTTGGCTTATTTATGACGAACAACGCAAGTTTGGAATCTATTATGATTTACGTGAAATGCATGAAGTTTCACTCGAAGCCTCGGATGTTGATCGTAATTTAAAAAATGGAATGAGCCAAAGCTTTCAGCTTGAGCTTGATGAGCAGGAAGTTTTATATGATCAGCTTTGGAAGGATTATTTTAAGAGCGTTAATATTACTGAACGGCAAAATATAAAACTTCATGTGCAATATTTGCCGAAGCGTTATTGGCGTTATTTAAATGAAAAATTGATTGAATATTAAAGTATTAGAATAGTAAGAATAGGTTTAATAAGTTTTCTGATAGTTAAAAGGTATAATTTAAATGCACTTTATGTGTCTTTGGGCGTATACTTTTGCCCGTTATAAATAACGGCATATCCCCTAAGGTGTACTGTGAGTGTTATACAGCCAGAATGGTTACAGATTTTAAAGCCAAATTTTAAGGTTCTACCATTAAAAGAACGATTACTTTGCGGAATTGGAGCTTTGTGTGGTTTAGCAATTTCCTCCTTAATTAGCTGGTATGTTCTGGGTGGAATTAATGCATGGTACATCGCCCCAATGGGTGCCTCATCTGTTCTATTGTTTGCTGTGCCGACTAGTCCTTTGGCCCAACCATGGAATGTGATTGTTGGTAATACGTTAGCCGGAATTATTGGTGTAGCCTGTGCACAGTGGATTCCTGATTTAACTACAGCTTTTAGTGTCGCGGTAGGTTTTGCCATATTTTTAATGATGACCACCGACTCTCTGCATCCGCCGAGTGGAGCGGTTGCGATTACCGCCGTGCTGGGTGGGGCCGCAATTCATAAGTTGGGGTTTTACTTTATTTTTTATCCAGTTTTACTCAATTCGTTACTTCTACTTGGGTTTGCTGTTTTCTTTAATCGATTGATTGGGCGACATTATCCGGTTACCGCGCATTTAAATGAGCGAAGTAAGGACCCAACGCCAACTCAAAAAGTATCGATTCAGCCGAAAGATATTGAGTATGCATTAGGGCATCACACTGAACTTTTAGATATTAGCCAATATGATTTAGAAAAAATCATTTTAGAAGCTCAGGAACATGCCAATGAGCGTATGGTAAATCAATATATCTGTCAGGATATTATGAGTCGTGATGTGATTAAACTACATGAAGATGATGATATTCATCAGGCACTCGATAAGTTTAAACAAGTGAACTTAATGAGCCTACCTGTAGTAAATGCAGAAAACCATTTGGTCGGAACTTTAGCGTTATATGAAGTCGTAGAGTGGTTTAAAGGTGCAGCCGACCCAAGGAATTCTTGGCAGCATTATGTAAAACAAATTATGAGCCGTAGGGTGGTTACCGTACTGCCAACTCAACCTATTCAAGATTTGGTGCCATACTTTGTTGAAAAGTCTTTTAATTACATTCCTGTTGTTGAAGATCGTAAGCTTATAGGAATGATTAGCCGTGCAGATATGATTGCTGCATTGCAGCAACAGTTAAATCGAAAGCTATAATTTCTAGAATAAAAAAAGCTACGGTTGATTAGGGGATGCAACCGTAGCGACCAAAGTTATGAATTAACGTACTTGTTCTTCATTTACTGTTCGGACGGATTGTCGATAGCCTTCAATATGTTCTGGCTGTTTTTTAGGAATCACTAACCATAAAACCAGATAAACTAAAATTCCTGGAAAGGCAGCACTCATAATTGAGATCAAAACAAAAATGACACGTAGTAAAGTTACGTTCCAACCAAAACGTTCAGCAATACCACCCATTACACCGGCGATCATGCTGTGTCGGTTCGAGCGATATAAACCAGAACTGGCCATCTAATTCTCCTTAAAGATAAAAGTTACAAGAAGCTATTACTCTTGCTTAATAAAAATATGGAGACGAAATAACGGGTTTAAAGTCCTTTAAAAAGTAAAATAGTTAAAATATGTAAAGGATTGAAATGAACGAAACTAACATCTACTAAAATGCACCCTTTCAGGGCTTAAGAGTTTAAAGCGGCAATCAGCTAATACTTGATTTGAATCGTAAATGTAGCTGTTGCTGTTATCTGTGAATAATGTATATGTCTTTGAAGTGGTCTCGTTTTTCAGTTAAGCATGTGGTTGTAGTGGCTGCGATGTGCATGACACTCAGTGCTTGTGATATAAACCATACCAATTCAAAAGATCACTCAACTACAAGTTCTAGTTCTAATCATGAAGAAAACTTAATAAAAAGTAGTACGTCTATAAAAACATTGGATTATGTCGCTGGACGAACTTTTTTACCTGAAGATACCTCAGATCAAACCCAAAAATTAAATGCAACTTCATTGCAATATGTAGGGCGATATCACACTCGTATTTCATGCGAGGATGCTTTTGCTGATTGTGAATCAGGCGAAGCAGAATACATTTTAAATTTATTACCAAATGGGTCAGCTTATTGGAATGTTGTCCATTTTGGTCGTGTGGGAAGTAAGGACGGTGCTAAAAGTGCCGCTGTAAATCAGTTATGTCCTACTCTAAATTGGAAAGTAGATGAAAAAGAGCGCGAGCTAACAATTCAATGTCCATTATCTAAAGTTAATTTTTATTTTAATCTTGATTCAAATAAAAAATTGGTCACGAATTTAGAAAAATTACTTTATAGCGACTATGGAAAAAATCGTGAATTTTTAGAGCAAAACTATTTTGTTCCAAATCAGGCTTATGTTTTAACTAAAGAATAGATACCTCTTTATATGAAAAGAGCGCAGTTTATATTGCGCTCTTTTTCGTTTCACTATTTAACAATGATTAGTAATCGAAGCTAAAGTGTTCCACTGGTAATGATGTTAATGTGCGAGATGTAGTCACCATTGATTCTGCATGACCTTGAGCACGCGGTAATAAACGGTCGAAGTAGAAATCAGCAACTTTGATTTTTGCTTTATAGAATTCAGCAGTTTCTTGGCCGTTACCTGCTTCTAATTTCTCAGAAGCAACCACAGCTTGTTGAGCCCAGAAATAAGCCATCATCACGTAGCCTGAGAACATTAAGAAATCTACAGAAGCAGAAGATACGATGTCACGGTCTTTACGTGCAGCAAGCATGATACGAACTGTTAAAGTGTTCCACTGAGCACAAAGCTTAGTTAAGTCCCAAGCAAAACGACGTAAATATTTATTACGTGCATGTGCAGCACAGAATTTTAAGATTTCAGCAGTGTATTCACGAACTACTTTACCTTTTGAACTTAACAACACTTTACGGCCAATCAAGTCAAGTGCTTGAACGCCAGTTGTTCCTTCATACAAAGTCGCAATACGCGCATCACGTGCGATTTGCTCCATACCCCATTCTTTAATGTAGCCATGGCCACCGTAAACTTGCATACCGTGGTTAGCAGCTTCTAAACCAAGTTCAGTTAAGAAACCTTTTAAAATTGGTGTATAGAAACCAAGTTTATCATCGTAGTCTTCAAAAGCAGCTTGATCACCACGTGCTAAAGCGTCTGTCATTTTGTCAGCGATTTGAGCAGCGTAGTAAATCATTGAGCGACCGCCTTCAGCGATTGCTTTTTGAGTTAACAGCATACGACGTACGTCTGCATGGTGAATAATTGCATCAGCAACTTTATCTGGATCTTTTTTACCAGAAAGCGCACGCATTGACATACGATCTTTGGCATATGGTAATGCGCCTTGGAACGATAACTCAGCGTGTGCAATACCTTGAACAGCAGTACCAATACGTGCTGTATTCATGAAGGTAAACATTGCATGTAGGCCTTTGTTCACTTCACCGATTAAATAACCAGTCGCATTATCAAAGTTGAGTACCGCAGTTGCAGATGCACGGATCCCCATTTTGTGTTCGATTGAACCACAAGCGACAGTATTACGTTCACCAACACCGCCATCAGCTGTAGGCATGAATTTTGGTACGATGAATAATGAGATACCACGAGTACCAGCAGGTGCATCTGGAAGGCGTGCAAGTACGATATGAATGATGTTTTCAGTTAAATCATGTTCACCAGCAGAAATGAAGATTTTTGTACCGGTGATTTTGTAACTACCGTCTGCTTGAGGTTCAGCTTTAGTTTTTACCTGCCCTAAGTCTGTACCACATTGAGGTTCGGTTAAGCACATTGTGCCGCTCCAAGTACCTTCAACAAGCTTAGGCATATAAGTTTGTTTTTGCTCATCAGTACCGAATTGCAAAATAGTATTCATACAACCAGAGCTTAAACCTGGGTACATGGTAAATGACCAGTTTGCAGTACCCATCATCTCTGATTTAATCAGATTTAAAGACATTGGAAGGCCTTGACCACCAAATTCTTCTGGGTAAGAAAGACCTTGCCAACCGCCCATTACGAATTGGTCATAAGCTTCTTTAAATCCTTTAGGAGTAGTTACTTCGCCGTTGTCAAAATGGCAACCTTCTTCATCACCAGATTGGTTAAGTGGCGACAATACGTTTTCACAATAATCTGCCGCACCTTCAAGAATCATATCAACAGTATCTGGATCAGCATTTTCACCATTTGATAAAGTTTTATAGTGAGCAGGGTAATCTAGTACTTCATTCATTAAGAAGCGGATATCGTGTAGCGGAGCTTTATATGCTGGCATGGCTTTAATCCTAATTTTGAATCATTGTGGGATTATCTGTATCGATGATTTGATTATTCACTCACATGATAAAAATACAATGTTAATCGAACCCGAAAGAAATGTCAGAAAAGCGAATTTTGTCGAAAATAAATACACCTGAAATTATAATTTCTGCTACATTCAGGACTTATACTTTTATGTGAAAAAACAACTAATTTTCTTATTTTTAGCAAGTTTTGTTAAAAAGATAAAGCGATAAGGTTTTAAAAAAGGTTATGCATTTAAAATATCTCAGTTTATGTTTATTTAGTTTGGGTTTGACCGCTTGTGCGCAGCATAACCTACGTCCATCGGTAGCATCTACTCAGTTAGATCAAAAAGTCATTCAGGGTATGAATGCAATATATGAATACCCAAGCTATGACTATCGTGGGCATTTTAAAGTTAGTGTTGATCCAAAGCAGTCAAAAAAAATAAATAATGTAGAAAAAACAGTGCAGTTAGATGCTGTAGTGCAAAAAAAAGTAGATCAATATTTACGTGAACAAAAAATTAATTTGAATAAAAAACAGAAGCAGGCGCTGTATGCCGCAATTGCAAATGAGCAAGCGGATTCAGGCATTTCTGGTGAATCACGCTCAGAAAAAGTAAACGCCGTATTAATTAATTTATTAAATGATCTTCAATTTAGTTACGATGGTTCGGTTCATTATCGTCAAAAAATGGGGTCTTTAAACCTTACAGCAAGGTATGAAAAACCGACACTTTTGGTACAGGCAAAATTGCCAATGGTACTTGATCTGAAAGATTATAAATTTTACGTTAATTATTTCGGATTAATGCCTTATCTGGTCAATAAAGATAATCAAAATAATTTAGCGTATGTCGATTTTTCAAAGTATAAAAATCTGTTTACGAATGTCGATATGAAGAAATTCGTTGAATATGCGAAAGCTTCTGGTGCTGTATCTTATCGTTTGGCTGAACCACAAAATTTACAGCGTTTATCAGTTAGTGACGCTGAGCGTAAAGCGGGGATTGTAGAAAAAATTCGTTTAAAAGATACAGTTGAAGTGTTATTGCTACAATCGGAGTTCTATAGTCAGGTCAATGCTAAATATCTGCAAAAAAATGTTTTCGGTTTTGATGAAGAAAAGATTGCCGAAACTATAGCAACTGAATTAGCTGCTTCGGAAGCGAAGAGAAAGGTAGGCGGTGCTGAGGAGCAGAAAGTTTCTTCAGAAGATGCAGCAGCAGTTAGCCAGCAACTTTACTCACTGATTAATGCTCATTTTGGTAATCCCTTAGATTCTGAGTATGATGAAGACCAATCAAGTGTAGCTCAAGATGGGGCAGCCGAAGAGGATGCTTCTGATACGGCCCAAGCCGAAGATGTTGCTGTAGCAGATGCTGAAGAAGTCACACAAGATGAAGCAGTGGTTTCACTTACAGAAGATCAGTGTGTTGAATTACAGTCTCAAAAAAGTCCCGTTGCCTTAGGTGATATTAATTACTGTCAAATTTACGGTATTGATGTGCTTGATCGGAGTGCTGTAAATACCGAAAAAACTCAGATTAAAGCTCGTCAAGCTGCCTTGAAACAAACTTTCGCTGCTTATGATCAAAACCAGTTTGTTGATGATGAAGCATTCAAAGCTCTATGGATCAAGCATAAGGTAGAAATTGAACAAGCTTTACCAAAACAAAGAAATCCAGTTGCGATTGATGTCGGACTGGATGAAAAGGGCCGTTTAGTCAACGCGGATTATGATATTGCGTATACACCAGCTGAATTTAACCATCGCTTTAATATTAAAGCAGACATGCAAATTCTCAATTATGGTAAAGCGACCCCAATTAATCAGCAGCAGCTTAAACAAGCTAAATCGGTTGCAGAGGCAAGTAAGGGTTCTTTATTTGAAAACTTTATAAAAGGGTTTAGTGAAAAACTTGGGCAGGGTGATGTTTCTGAGCATCCAGTTGGTGCACATAGCGATGTACAAGATTTAGACTCGACTCTGGCACTGTTGGCTAACCAAACTTATGATGCAACACATGCTTATGACAAGACGTATAAGGCTGTGTTTATTGCAAAATTGACTGCCGAAAAACCGTCATATATTCATTATTATTCAGTTCAACAGTTGCAAGAAATTGCCGAGGTTTATGCTTATTGGTTCTCTGAAGAGGAAACTTATAACCCTCAAGGGAAAGCTTTAGAACGTATTGAGGCGTTACAGAAAAAACATCATCTTGAGCAAGAAGATCAGTTTGATAATGACTTAGGCCGAGCTGTGGACCATATTGTGATCACAACAATACAAGGTGAAGCTGGGCGTGAAGCATGGCAAAAACTACAGAAACAATATAAGCAACCTGAACAGCTTTTCTCAAAACAGTATCAATTAGAGTTTGAAAAACAAAATGGTAGTTCTGATGAAGAAAAACACTTGTTGTCAGAAACAGCGGATATTTTAGGTAAAGTCTATGTCGCTGCTCGTAAACAGCAACTTACGGAAAAAACAATTCAGAATTTAAAACCTGAACATAATGAATTTATTGATTATGAGATTTTCCGAGATGTTTATAAGCAGATGGTTACAGCTAAAAAATAATAGATGAGATAAAAAAAGAACCTACTTCGTGTAGGTTCTTTTTTTGACTTATAGAAAATCTTTTAATTCTGGCTTTACGCCATTCCAAATATAGAAGGCTTCAATGGCTTGGCCAACTAGCATGCCAAAACCTTCTGCATAAGGCACATTGCGTTGTTTAGCTTGATCAAGAAAGCTAGATGGTTTGCCATAGGCCATCTCATAGGCATATTTGAACTCTAAATTTTCTGGTAGTTGTAATGCATCACCAGACAGGCTTGCAGAAGTTGCATTAATTACAATATCAAATTGCCCTTCTAACTCATTTAGAGAAATTGCTTGTAATTGAGCTTGCGGAACTGCCGCTTTTAGGTCATCTACAAGTTGTTCAGCACGAGCAAGAGTTCGGTTTGCAATCACAATCTTTTTAGCACCAGCTTGCACAAGCGGGTAAATAACACCACGAGTTGCACCACCAGCTCCTAAAATTAAAATAGTTGTATTCTCAAGATTCCATTCTAAAGCTTGAATTGCGGCAACTAAGCCTTGGCCATCTGTATTGTCACCATGCAATTTGCCATTTTCCATCCAAAGTGTATTTACAGCTTTGGCAATTTGAGCACGTTCAGTCAGCACATCACACAAAGCAAATGCCTGTTCTTTAAACGGCACGGTAACGTTCATGCCACTCCCGCCATTTTCAAAGAAACTACGCATACTCGTCTCGAAACCCTCAAGAGGCGCGAGACGTTTTTGGTAGTCTAGGTCAACACCTGTTTTTTGAGCGAAAGCATGATGCAATTCAGGAGAGCGTGATTGTTCGATGGGGTTGCCAATTACTGCAAACTGTTTGGTCATTCTTATATCCAAAATTTTAAAATGGCATGAGGCAGATAAGGTCTGTACTGAATTTTCAGCAGGCCTCACTATAAGCCAAATTTTAATAAGAAAAAATATTTGAATGAGATTCAAAAAATTGAAAATAAAAAAGGAGATTCTTTAGGGTGGAAGCCAAAGAATCTCCAAAAAGCAAAAAATTAAGCGACTTTTTCTTTTAGGTTTAACCAGTCACGTGGTTTTAAGTAATAGTCGGTCAAACGTTTCTCTGGTGAGTCTTCATCCCATTCTGGACGATATGACCAAGCTGCAAGATTAGGCAGGCTGACTAAAATAGACTCAATACGTCCACCTGTTTGTAAGCCAAACAATGTTCCGCGGTCATAGACTAAATTATATTCGACATAGCGACCACGACGGTAAAGCTGGAACTCTCGTTGAGCTTCGGTATAAGGCTGTTCACGATGTTTTTCAAAAATTGGCAGGATGGCATTTAAATAACCATTACCTACAGCTTGAATATATTTAAAGCAGGTTTCGAAATCCCAGCAATTTAAATCATCAAAGAATAAACCTCCGACACCACGCTGTTCATCTCGATGTTTTAGATAGAAGTAATCATCACACCATTTTTTATGTTCAGCGTAGACATTGTCGCCAAAAGGCTGGCATAGGTCATGTGCGGCTTGATGCCAATCGATAACATCCTGTTCATCTGGATAGAACGGTGTTAAGTCAAAACCGCCACCAAACCACCAAATTGGATCTTGACCTTCACGTTCTGCAACAAATAAACGTACATTGGCATGGGAGGTTGGAATGTTTGGATTTTTGGGATGAATGACTAATGACACACCAAGCGCTTGTGCTTTAGCACCAGCAATTTGAGGATGTCTTTCTGTAGCAGAAGCGGGCAGTTTACTAATGTTGATGTGAGAAAACATCACACCACCTTTTTCAATCACGGTGCCATTTTGTAAAACTCGTGAACGACCGCCACCACCTTCTGGACGTTCCCAATCATCAATAATGAATTCACCCGTACCACCGCCAGCTTTTTCTTGTTGTTCTAAACCAGCACAAATACGAGCTTGTAAATCGAGGAGAAATTCGCGGACACGTTGAATATCTGTTGAAGTCGGATGTTGCATAGTGACCCTCAAAGATGATTGAGATAGGAGATAGATACATCAAAACACAAAACCATAAAAAAAGTAAGGGATTTTTAAGAAATGTCTTAAAAATCCCTTCTTATTATCTTTAAATTTATAATTTTGTTTTAGAAATCATCTTTTTGATAAAGGTGATCCATGCGTTCACGTTTAGTTTTTAAATATTGTTCATTAAAAGGATTACGTCCAACCGTTAACGGAACACGACCAACCACATTAATACCTTGATCCTTGAGTGCCTGAATTTTCAAAGGATTGTTAGTAATTAACTTAACTTCTTTTACTTTTAAATGATCAAGCATAATGCTACACATGTCATAACGGCGTGCATCAGCAGGTAAATTTAAAAGTAAATTTGCATCTACCGTGTCATGACCTTGGTCTTGTAAGGCATACGCACGAATTTTATTTGTAAGTCCAATACCACGGCCTTCTTGACGTAAATATAAAATAACGCCTTGACCTGCTTCGTTGATGAGCTTTTGAGTTGCCTGTAATTGAGGGCCGCAGTCACATTTTAATGACGCAAAAGCATCACCTGTTAAGCATTCTGAATGAACACGTACTAAAACAGGGCCTGTGGGTGGATTTTCTAACCCTTTAGAAAGTGCCACATGTTCTTCACCTGATACTGGATCTTGAAACACAGAAATATTGAATTCACCAAAAGCAGTCGGGAGTTTTGATGTTGCAATGAACTCTATAGGCACAGATTAACTCATCTTTTAACCGAAAACGGTTTAAAGTATAGCGTAATGCTGGGAGATTGGTCGAATTGTCATAATCATTTTGAACACTAAGGTTTTCTTTTTTGTATAAAGAAGACGATAATAGTTGATAAATAGTCAGATTATTCAGGATAATCTGCCAACCATACCCATACTGTATGAGAGACTGCTTTGCATGACCTCGTTCGCAAATGTGGCTGATTGAAGGTGACTTCATTCGATTGTATGATCGACCCATTTTGACCCAGCTTAGGATTTGCCAGGCTTATAAAGGCTTTGCCACATATGTTGTATACCGAAATTCCAACTCAACGCCCTGTTACGCCATTGTTAGATGCAATTGATCATCCTCAACAATTACGTCAGCTCGAGCATAGCCAATTGGTTCAAGTGGCTGATGAGTTGCGTCAATATATTTTATATGCAGCAGGCCAGAGTGGTGGCCATTTCGGTGCTAACCTCGGCGTGGTTGAGCTGACGGTTGCGCTGCATTATTGCTTTAATACTCCAAATGACCGATTAGTTTGGGATGTAGGACATCAGGCGTATCCACATAAAGTCTTGACTGGTCGCCGTGAGCAAATGACAACAATCCGTGCTAAGAACGGTTTAGCAGCATTTCCAGCTAGAGAAGAATCAGTTTTTGATACTTTTGGCGTAGGGCATTCATCAACTGCAATTTCGGCAGGTTTAGGAATGTCTTTAGCACGTCGCTATCAAAATGACCCATGTGAAGTCGTTTGTATTGTGGGTGATGGCGCAATGACAGCAGGTATGGCATTTGAAGCCATGAACGATGCTGTGGCACACGATGCCGATTTAATTGTTGTACTTAATGACAATGACATGTCGATTTCTTGCAGTACAGGTGGTTTTGCTAAGCATTTAGCTGCAATTTGGGAAAAAGGTCATTTAGTTAATGTCGATGAACATGGTGAGGCTTATGTACAGCCGCATCCGAAATGGACGTACAACTCTCGTTTACATCAATCGGCAACAGATGCAGCCGATAATTTATTTAAAGCGATTGGTTTTGACTACTTCGGTCCTTTTGATGGACATGACGTAAATCAACTCGTTCAAGTATTTAATGCATTGAAAAAGCGTAAAGGTCCACGCTTAGTCCACGTCTATACTAAAAAAGGTAAAGGCTTTACTCCGGCAGAAGCTGACCCAATTACCTATCATGCAATTGGCAAAATTAATGCGACTTCAGCAGGTAAAACGCCACCAAAATATTCTGATGTATTTGGTCAATGGTTGTGTGACGAAGCTGCACAAGATGAACGTTTATTAGCGATTACCCCAGCCATGTGTGAAGGCTCGGGCATGGTTAAGTTTGCTAAAGAATTTCCAAAGCGCTTCTTCGATGTTGCAATTGCCGAACAGCACGCAGTAACACTTGCAGCAGGAATGGCGTGTGAAGGGTTAAAACCTGTTGTTGCAATCTATTCAACATTCTTGCAACGTGGTTACGACCAACTTATTCATGATGTTGCATTACAAAATCTTGATGTGACTTTCGGCATTGACCGTGCTGGTTTGGTTGGTGAAGATGGTCCAACTCATGCTGGTGCATATGACTATGCATATATGCGTACAGTTCCGAACATGGTCATCATGGCACCAAAAGATGAAAATGAATGCCGCCAGATGTTGCATACTGCCTATGCTTATAATGGGCCAGCAGCAGTACGTTACCCTCGTGGTGCTGGAGTAGGCGTTGAAATTCAGCAAGAGCTAACTGCTATTGAATTAGGTAAAGCTGAAGTAGTTGCTGAAATTAAACCTGCTTGTGATGAGCAGATTACAATTTTAGCGTTTGGTAGCCGCGTTATGGTTGCCATAGAAGCTGCTGAGCAGTTCGCACAAAAACATGATGTTGGTGTGCGTGTTGTAAATATGCGTTTTGTGAAACCACTTGATGAAAAAATTATTCGTGATTTGGCTGAACATACACATTTATTTGTCACTGTTGAAGAACACGCAATTATGGGTGGTGCAGGCAGTGCAGTAAATGAGTTCATGGCACAAGAACAAATTGTTAAACCTATCATTAATTTAGGTCTGCCAGATTTGTTTTTACAACAAGCATCACATGGTCAAATGCTACAAGATTGTGGGTTAGATGCTAAAGGTATTTTAAACTCAATTGAGCGAGCTTGGCTTAAGCTAAATCAGGTGGTTTAAGCCTTTAATAAAATTTTTGAAACATTTTTTCCCCTAAAGCGCATTCATTTGCTAAAATGTATGCGCTTTTATGCATTATTCTTTGTCAAAATCTTCAAACTTGTATTGTAGTGGGTGTTCAATGGAACCTATGGTGGTTATGGCTGCGCGTGCGGCTCAAACAGTTGGTCAAGAGCTTTTAAAAGCGCATCAAAATCGTCATAAACTCGATTTGCAAGTTGAAGAGAAAGGCATTGATGGCCCAGTAACACGTGTAGATCGTTATTTGGAACAATTGACGATTGATACATTACGTAAAAGTTATAAAAACCATAGCTTCTTAGGTGAAGAGTTCGGTTTGCAAGAAGGCAAAGGCCACGATGCAGACTGGTGCTGGGTAATCGACCCGCTTGATGGCACGCAAAACTTTATTAATGGTTTCCCTCATTTCTGTATTTCTATTGCAGTTCAGCATAAAGGCGTTACTCAGCACGGCGTAATTTACGACCCAGTACGTGACGAATTATTCTCTGCAAGTCGCGGTCGTGGTGCAGTTATGAACCAACGCCGTATTCGTGTAAATGTAAAAGATACTTTAGAAAATACATTCTTGGCAGTAGGCCATCCTTACCGCGCTAAACGTGCTGGTGAGATTGTATCTTATGCAGAACAACACTTTGCTTCATTATTAGCTGTGACTCAAGCAGGCGCACAAATTCGTCGTGGTGGTTCAGCTGCCCTAGATTTAGCATATGTTGCTGCTGGTCGTTTTGATGGTTTCTTTGAGCTGGGTTTAAAACCATGGGATATCGCTGCTGGTGAGCTTATTATTAAAGAAGCGGGCGGTGTAGTGGTTGACGCACGTGGTGGTAATGAGTCTCTTGAAAACGGTCAAGTGCTTGCAAGTTCACTCAAAATGCTAAAACCTTTAATGCAAACTGTAGTTCCAGCTTGGGGTCAAGCCGCAAAATAATTTAATTATTTATAAATAAAACCCTCTATTATCAGAGGGTTTTATTTTTTAAGCCATGGGTAAATTTTACTGAGTTCAATAAATATGAAGAAAGTTGATTAAAACACATGACTTTTAATTTCTTTCTGCTATAATCCGCCCACGCACTTAAATTTCCGTTCATTACCTGAACATTCTGTTCTATTCATTGTAAGCGCACGCTGTCCATAGAGAGGACCATTTCTTGCGCCCCGATCGCTCAGCGATTCTTCAGGTTCGGCCGTAATCAAGCGTGCGTTTAGTCCACATCGTCGTTACTCGGATTGCTGCTGAAAAAATGTTTCAGCTAACTTTGCTTTGCCGCTTTGTGCCGATGTCTATTTTGTATTTATTAAAAATGGAGCACCCACTAGGGTGAAACTCTCTATGAGCAAAACTTTTGCCGAATTTTCTTTGCATGAAACCTTACAACAAGCGCTTGAAGGTTTAGGTTTTACTACCCCGACTCCTGTGCAAGAACAATCTATTCCTGCAGCTTTAGAAGGAAAAGACCTTCTAGTATCTAGCCAGACTGGTTCTGGTAAAACTGCGGCATTTTTATTACCGACATTACATAATTTAGCTGGTCAAGAAACTTTTGTTCCGTTCAAAGAACGTATGAAAGCTGTGACCCAACCTAACATTTTAGTTTTATGCCCAACACGTGAATTGGCTCAACAAGTTAGCCAAGATGCGATTGCTTTCGTACGTCACATGAAAGGTGTTCGTATTGCTGCAATCATGGGTGGTATGCCTTTTGGTAAGCAAATCCAACAACTTAAAGGCGCACAAGTTATTGTTGCGACTCCAGGTCGTTTATTAGATTTAGTAAACCGTCGTCAATTAAAGTTAGATAAAGTTGAAGCTTTAATCGTTGACGAAGCTGACCGTATGTTAGACCTTGGCTTCTCTGAAGATTTAGAAGCGATTAGCGATTTAGCTGGTAACCGTCGTCAAACATTAATGTTCTCTGCAACTTTCGCTGACCGTATTATTCGTCTTGCTGAGCGCATGATGAATGAACCTGAGCGTATTGCAATTGAAACAGGTCACAGTACAAACACTGACATTACCCAAACTTTACACTGGACAGATGGTTTCGAACACAAGAAGAAACTTCTGACTCACTGGTTGGCTGATGAAACTCTTGATCAAGCGGTTGTATTCGCGAGCACTCAAGAAGATACAGATATGTTGGCTGAAGAACTTGCAGAAGCAGGTCACTCTGTAGTTGCACTTCACGGTGCAATGCCACAAACAGTTCGTAACCGTCGTTTACGTAGTATTCGTGAAGGTCGTGCAAAAATCTTGGTAGCGACAGACGTTGCTGCACGTGGTCTTGACGTACCGACAATTTCTCACGTAATTAACTTCGGTTTACCAATGAAACACGAAGACTATGTACACCGTATTGGTCGTACAGGTCGTGCTGGCCGTACAGGTCAAGCAATTACTTTAGCGACTTATCGTGAACGCGGTAAAATCCGTGCGCTTGAAGACTATTTAGATGCACGTTTAAGTGTTTCTGAAATTGAAGGCTTAGAGCCATCTCCACCTCCTGCTCGTTCAGGTCGTGATGGTGGTGGTCGTGGTCGTGGTGGCAACGGTGGTCGTGATGGTCGTCGTGGTGGCGGTTTTGGCGGTGGTCGTCGTTTTGAAGGCGAAAGCAACTTCAAACGCCGTGAAGGTGGTCGTGATGACCGTCCACGTCGTAGCTTTGATGACAAACCACGTGGTGAACGTCCATTCGGTGGCGAAGATCGTCCACGTCGCGAGTTCAATTCAGATCGCCCACGTCGTGAAGGTGGTTTCGAAGATCGTCCACGCCGTGAGTTCAACTCAGATCGTCCACGTCGTGAAGGTGGTTTCAACGATAAACCGCGTTTTGACTCAAATGATGACAACCGTGGTAACCGCGTAGATTACAAACCACGTCGTGAAAATGGTTTTGGTGATCGTCCAAAACGTAGTTTCGGTGGTGAAGATCGTCCACGTCGTAGTTTTGATGATAAGCCTCGTGGCGAGCGTCCATCATTTGGTGGCGAAGATCGTCCACGTCGTGAGTTCAACTCAGATCGTCCACGTCGCGAAGGTGGTTTTAACGATAAACCGCGTCGTAGCTTTGATGATAAACCACGTGGTGAGCGTCCAGCGTTTGGTGGTGAAGATCGTCCAAAACGTAGCTTCGGTGGTGAAGATCGTCCACGTCGTAGTTTTGATGATAAACCGCGTCGTAAATTCGACCGTTAATCAAAAGTTCGTTTAAAGAAAGGCCAGTAGAAATACTGGCCTTTTTTATTTTTCAGTTTTGTTATAAAATAACAAAGTGTGAATTGGTTCAATTTTTTATTAAATAATGAGTAAAAGTAAACGAAAAGAAACAATAGTGGCACAGTTGAAGAACTTATTAGTTCAGCACGGCTTGCCATATCTTTTTATTGCACTTGTTCTGTGTAATGGGGTTTATTTTGCCTATGCTTTTATAACTGGAAGTTCTATTGAGCAGTTTCAAATTTCTGAATTAACCTCTTTTTACGAACATACCTCTTCTATTTCTACCAACTAAGTTAGCTTTGCTTTTGTCAAAATAACAACAAGTTTGCCAATTTTCAGTGTTATAGTATGCGTGCATAAAAGTGCAGGAACGATTGCCATTATGAATAATAAAACTCCTCTCTCGACTCAACCACTTATTGAAGTGAAAAATTTGAGTTTTAATCGAGGGGAACGCGTCATTTATGACAATATTAGTTTAAATATACGTCGTGGCCAGATTACGGCCATTATGGGACCTTCTGGTACAGGTAAAACAACATTATTACGTCTGATCGGTGGACAGTTAGTTCCTGATCAGGGCGAAGTTTTGCTCGACGGTAAAGATATTGCAAAAATGTCCCGTCAGGAACTTTTTTCAGCCCGTGCACGTATGGGAATGTTATTTCAGAGCGGTGCTTTGTTTACGGATATGTCGGTCTATGAAAATGTGGCATTTCCAATTCGAGCGCACACGAAGCTTCCTGAAAATCTCATTGCTGAACTGGTTGCATTAAAACTTGAATCGGTGGGTTTGCGTGGTTCTGAACAGTTAATGCCGACAGAACTTTCAGGTGGTATGAATCGCCGTGTAGCATTGGCTCGCGCGATTGCACTTGATCCCGATTTAATCATGTACGATGAACCTTTTGCTGGTCAAGACCCAATTGTGAAAGGTGTTTTGACACGTTTAATTCGTTCACTACGTGAAGCGTTAGATTTAACAACAATTATTGTTTCGCATGATGTTGCAGAAACATTATCGATTGCTGACTACATCTATGTGGTAGCTGAAGGAAAAATTCAGGGAGAGGGTACACCTGAAGAGTTGCAAAAACATGCTTCTCCATTTGTACACCAATTCTTAACAGGTTCGGAAGAAGGACCAGTTGAATACCAGTTTAGTCAACAAGCTTATTTAAATAACGAGGTTCGTCCATGAATACGATTGCCTGGTTAGGTAGACTCGTTATTGAGCGGATTCGAGGCATTGGTGCTGCGGCACATATGCTCTTGCAGATTATTTTTTCACTTCCTACCAAGGGTGGTTTTGGTCGTTTTGGTTACCAAATGCACCGCGTAGGTGTGATGTCCTTACTTATTATTACCGTTTCTGGTTTGTTTATTGGTGCGGTTCTTGGCTTGCAGATGTATAGCATTTTGGTCACTTTCGGTGCTGAGTCGATGTTGGGTACAGCGATTTCGTTAACACTACTCCGTGAGCTTGCTTCTGTGGTTGCTGCATTGCTATTTGCAGGGCGAGCAGGTTCTGCATTGACTGCCGAAATTGGTTCAATGAAGCAAAGCGAACAGCTTGCCAGTATGGAAATGATTGGTGTTGACCCATTAAAACAAATCGTATCACCACGTCTTTGGGCAGGTATTGTCAGTTTGCCAATGTTAACTGTGATATTTGCCGCCATTGGGATTATTGGTGGCAAGATGGTCGGTGTTGACTTTTTAGGTGCTGATGAAGGCTCCTTCTGGAGTGGCATGCAAAATACAGTGCGTTTCGGGCATGACATTATCAATGGCACGATTATTAAAAGTATTGTTTTTGCTTTGATTTGTACATGGGTCGCTGTTTATCAAGGCTATGCCTGTGATCCGACACCAGAAGGCATTGCAACGGCAATGACCCGGACGGTTGTGTATTCTTCATTATGTGTTTTAGGTTTTGATTTCGTGTTGACTGCGGTCATGTTCGGAGGGATTTAATGAAATCACGTAGTAGTGAACTGGCCGTTGGTATCTTTGTTATTATCTTCGGTATTGCATTGTTTTTCTTAGCAATGAAAGTTAGTGGGCTTGTTGGTACGAACTTAAGTGATAGTTATACCATGAAGGCTCAATTTGATAACGTCAATGGGCTAAAGCCACGTGCTAAAGTAACAATGAGCGGTGTCACAATTGGTCGTGTTGATTCAATTACACTTGATCCGGTTACGCGTTTGGCTACCGTAACATTTGGTTTAGATGGAAAGTTGACAAGTTTTAATGCTGAGCAGCTAAAAGAAGTTCAAAAAAATGCTTTAGATGAACTACGTTATAGTTCTGACTATACGCAGGCTTCTCCAGAGCAACAAAAAGCAATGGAACAGCAACTGATCAGTAACATGTCCTCCATCACCAGTATTGATGAAGATGCTTATATAATGGTTGCAACCAATGGTTTGTTGGGTGAGAAATATTTGAAAGTCGTTCCAGGTGGTGGTTTAAACTATCTTAAACGTGGCGATACAATTTCAAATACCCAAGGAACCATGGATTTAGAAGATTTAATTAGTAAATTTATTACTGGTGGTGGCGCAGGTAAAGTTGCCGCTGGTTCATCCTCAGCAGAAGAAAAAGCTCCTGCAAGTACCGACAGCAGTGCACAGCCGTCATTTGTTGAGTAAGAGTTTATTTGAAGGAGTGGTTCCAGGTGAATACGTTGTTTAAACAAACCCTGACAGCAAGTCTTTTGTCTACTATGATTGCAGGTACAGCTTTTGCTGCACCTTCAGAAGCACCACCTGATTTTATCAAGCGTGTTGCTGATGGCTTGATCGCTCGTTTAAAAGCAGATCATGCTAAGTTGCAGAACAATCCTGCTTTAGTAAAATCAATTGTACGTCAGAACTTAGACCCGTATGTTGATTCACAAGCGTTCACTCGTATTGTGATGGGTACTTATGCGACGAATCAGTATAGTACAGCTGCACAGCGTGCTCAGTTTGAAACAAACTTCCGTAATACATTAATTGAAAATTACGGTAGCGCATTTGCTAAATATACAAATCAAAGTTATACCATGCGTCCTTACAAGGCAACTGCGGGTAAAAACCCTGTAGTGACATTGGACTTTAATCACAATGGTGAAAAAATTCCTGTTTCTTTCCAGTTAGCTGACAAAGGTACTCAATGGAAAATCCGTAATATCAATGTCTCTGGTATTGATCTAGGATTACAGTTCCGTAATCAGTTTGCTGCAACAGTGAAACGCAATGGCGGTGATTTAAATAAAGCAATTGCAACTTTCCAACCTGATGCAGACGCGGCTGTTAATCAAAACAAAAAGAAATAAGTAGGTGACGTGTGGTTCAGTATCTCAACCAACAATTGGTTGTTTCGGGAAAAATTGATTTTGAAAATGCGGAACAACAGTATCAAGCAGGTTTGGCTATCATAAAGAAGCAGCAAAGCTTCCCACTTGTGGTGGATTTAACTGAGCTTGAGCATGGTAGTACTTTGGCATTGGCTGTTTTAGTTCAATGGTTACGAGAGACTCCAAAAAATACTGGTTTGCATTTTAAAAATGTCCCTGAAAAAATGCTGAAGATCATTCAAGCCTGTCATTTGCAGGATGATCTGCAAATGATCTGAAGTTTTTGATGTAAAAAAGCACCTATATTTAGGTGCTTTTTTATGCTCGAAATTAGCATTTTATTACAAAGCTTAGATCCATTTTTTCCAGCGGAAATAAATGATCGGCCCAATAAAGAAACCCATAATAATCAGCAAAACAACGAAGAAACTGGTCGTACCATGTGCAAAAGGTAATACGTCTGTGTTCATACCGTAAATACTGGCAATAAGCATCGGAGGAGCTAACATACTTGGTAAGATCGAGAATCGACGAATCGTGTCATTCTGTTCTGTGTTAATGAATCCAGACGTCGTATCAAGTAAGAATCGTACTTTTTGGAATAAGAACGCATCATGTTCTACCAGTGAGCGCACATCTTCACTGAGCTCTCGAATGTCTGCATCATAAATATGACTGCCTAATGCACGTGGACGCGATAAGAAAGTAAGTACACGTCTTAAATCAATGAGACAAAGCTGCGCTTTCCCTAGCATGTCTTCTTGTTGAGCTAGGCGTGTAATCATGTCATCGAGATCTAGAATTTTTTCACGTTGGTGGTTATTAAGAACCTCGGTGGAGTATTTTTCTAAATCTTTGTGGATATCTTCTAAGATATCCGCAAGCTCATCGAGTTTTGCTTCAAGAAGGCCTAATAAAATCCAGGTAGGATCTTTATAGTCCATGTCATAGTCATTTCGGCGAGCACGGGCACGAAAGGCACGAAACGCAACTAGTTTTTCTCCGCGCATCGTAAAGAGGCGGTCTTTATGTAAAATGAAAGCTACGGTTTGCACCATGGCAAGCATATGTGATGATTCTTCAGCATCGCCATCCACCTGATAATTTTTATTTTTCGTTAAAAAATAAGTACTGATGTGCAAAATACCGTCATCATCACGGTAAAATCGTGCAGAAGATGAAATGTCTTCAAGCGACTTTAGTGTTGGTAAATTTTGGTCATAGGCATCTAATACCCATTGTTGCTCTTCTTGCGAGGGTGCAATAAGATCAAGCCAGACTAATTCGGGATGTAGATCAAATCCACCATTGATGGTGGCATCTTCCAGACTTCCGCGTTCTGTGGCATAAAAGGCTTCAAGCATGTGTCTTTTTTCCTCACGCAGTCTGATGGAAATGGATGGGTGTATTTTAGACAAGGATTTGCCGAAAAACACTTGCCAATACGCTATTTTGCAAAAAAAAACTCTATCGATAGTTTAGTTTGTCAGCATGACAGTTCAATAAAACGGTTTTTTACACTATGAAATCAATTTGTATTTTCTGTGGTTCATCTCTTGGTTCAAACCCAATTTTCCAACAAATTGCCCAAGCTACAGGCGAGGCTATTGCAAAACAAGGGAAGACCTTGGTTTATGGTGGTGGTCGCTCAGGCCTAATGGGTGTAGTTGCCGATAGCGCCTTACAAGCAGGTGGACAAGTCATTGGCGTGATCCCTCGTGCTTTAGTTGATCGTGAGTTAGCTCATCCGGGTTTAACCAGATTATATGTGGTTGAAAATATGCATGAGCGTAAAACCAAGATGGCGGATCTTTCAGATGGCTTTATTGCTTTGCCTGGGGGTGCTGGTACATTGGAAGAAATCTTTGAACAATGGACCTGGGCACAATTAGGTATTCATCAAAAGCCATGTGCTTTCTTAAATGTAGCGGGCTTTTATGAAGATTTACTTAAAATGATTCAAGGCACGGTGGATAATGGATTCAGCCAAGCACGGTTCGTTGATAAATTGATCGCCTCAGACAAAATTGAAGATATTCTTCAACAGTTTGAGCAATATCAGGCTCCTGCTCCAAAATGGACAAATGCAGATGTTCAACCATAAACGAGGTTAAATAGGTGAAAACAATTACGGTCGCTGCCGCAGTGATCTTAAATGAGCAAAATCAGTTGTTGCTTGTAAGAAAACATAATACACATGCTTTTATGCAAGTGGGTGGCAAGCAGGAACCTAATGAGGCGCCAGAAATCACCATGCAGCGAGAAATTTTAGAAGAAGTTGGAAGCTCTTGTGTGATTGAGCAATTTATTGGTCATTTTGAAACAGCAGCTGCCAATGAGCCAGATCATATTTTGGTGAGTCATTTATATCTTGTTAAGCTCGATCAGGCTCCTAAAATTGCAGCCGAAATTGCAGAAATGAAGTGGATAGATTTAAATGATTCTGAAACTCCACTTGCACCATTGACCAGAGAAATTGTCATTCCTTGGTGTGAAGAGTATTTATCTATACTGCAATAGCTTAACTCTTCGGCGTTGCTGCTAGGCACGCCGTATGAATGGATGTGCAGCCTAATTGTTTAAGTGCTTGACTGAGCGCATTTACAGAGCTTCCCGTGGTTATCACGTCATCAATAATGAGAACACGGCGATAACGTCGTTTCTCTTGATGATGGGGTAAAAATTGTTGTTCGATATTTTCAAAGCGTTCTAGTCGAGAAAGTCCTTTTTGAGCGTGTTCATTTAAGCGTTGAATTGGTTGCCAAACAGGTATTTTTAAGTGTTTGCTTAAGATATTGGCAAGTAGCAAAGACTGATTGAAACCACGTTCAATTAAACGTTGATTGGAAATAGGCATGGGTACGATCGCTTGTACCTTGGGAAATTTTAATTGTTTTAAAATTTCACCTAATAAGATCTGATAATGTAATTTTTGTTCATATTTAAACTGCTGAATGATCCGGTTAATTGGATAAGCATAATTACAGGCCACAAGAACAGATTGATTATTACGTTGAATCGTTTGTTTAAGCCAAGGTAGCTGTTCCCAACAGTCTTTACAGAGTGATGATTTTTCTCGCATGCCTAACTCGCACAATGAGCAAGATGAAAATAACTGAATAAGAGGTTGGAAGTTTAAAAAATTAAACATAGGCGTAGCGAGGCGCCTCAGGAAGCCAACGTTTTAAAAGAGCATCTGCCTGTTCTGGATAATCTTTTAAAACTTGCTGTGCTACATAGTGAGCCTGACTCAGTAGGTGATCATCTCGCTCTAATCGAGCCACTCTAAATCCCATATCTCCGGTTTGTTTAGTCCCTAGTAATTCACCCGGTCCACGTAATTCCAGATCTTTTTCCGCAATCACAAAGCCATCATTACTTTCTCTTAAAATAGAAAGTCTTTCTTGTCCATTTTGAGAGAGAGGCGTTTTATATAAAAGTACGCAAAAACTGGCTTGAGCACCTCGACCTACGCGGCCACGCAATTGGTGTAACTGAGAAAGGCCCAAGCGCTCAGCATTTTCAATGACCATAATAGAAGAGTTAGGAACGTCTACTCCAACTTCAATCACTGTCGTTGCGATAAGAAGTTGTAATTCATTATTTTTAAATGCTTGCATGACGGCTTGCTTTTCATCGGCTTTCATTTTGCCATGCACCAAACCAATATTGAGTTCAGGAAAACGTTCTTTCATCTCTTGGTAAGTTGCTTCTGCTGCTTGAGCATCTAAAGTCTCAGATTGCTCAACCAATGTGCATACCCAATAGGCCTGTTTCCCATCTCTACAATTCGAAGCAATTCGTTGCAGTACTTCCTCACGACGATCAAGTGGAATCGTAACGGTTTGAATAGGTGTACGGCCCGGTGGCAACTCATCAATTATGGATGTGTCTAAATCGCCATACGCACTCATTGCCAGTGTTCTCGGAATCGGAGTAGCTGTCATCACGAGTTGATGTGGGGTGAATTGCTCAGCACCTTTATTACGTAAAGCTAAACGTTGATCTACACCAAAACGATGTTGTTCATCAATAATCACTAATCCTAATTTGGCAAACCCGACGTTATCTTGAAATAGGGCATGTGTACCAACAATAAGTTCCGCATGGCCTTCTTTAATTTGCTGCTCTGCTTGAGCACGCGCTTTACCTTTTTGTTTGCCAGATAACCATGCCACGGTTACACCTAATGGTTCAAACCAACGTTTAAAGTTTAAATAATGCTGTTCTGCAAGAATTTCAGTCGGAGCCATTAATGCAACCTGCCAATCTGCTTCTAAAGCATGGCAAGCGGCTACAGCGGCAACCAAGGTCTTTCCAGCACCAACGTCACCTTGTACTAGGCGTAGCATAGGTTGTTGTTGTTTTAAGTCATTTAAAATTTCTTTAGATACACGTTTTTGTGCATTGGTCATTTGAAATGGTAAAGCTTCTAATAGTTTTTTAGCTAATACTTTACTGCTTGAAAATGCAGGTGACGCAATTTGACGAATATAAGCACGGCGATTAAGTAAACTAATTTGGTGTGCAACTAGCTCTTCAAAAATAAGCCTTTGCTGTGCGGGGTGCGAGCCTTGAGCCAATTGCAGCATGTTGGCATCCACGGGAGGCTCATGAATGTAATACAAAGCCTCTTTAAGCGCATAGCCATTGGTATATTGTTTTGAGAGTAGCTCTGGTAAGGCGTCACTATGATGCTTTAAAGCTTGTTTAACGTATTCGCGTAATTTAGGTTGAGTTAACCCATCCGTACTTGGATAAATTGCTGTAAGCTGAGTTTTTGGTAGAGGTGTATGTTCATAAATGAGCTGAATTTCAGGATGATACATCTCAAGGCCGCGAGCACCTACACGGACTTCACCAAAAATGCGTAAGCGATGACCGGGTTTTATTTTATCAGTCAGGTTTTTATAAATATGATAAAAGCGTAAGGTGACTTTACCGAATTCATCTTGCACTAAGGCTGCCATGGATTTTCTTTTTCCCGGAGGGAAATCAATTGATTTGACTTCGCCTTCAAGTAAATAGCTACGTCCAACCACAAGTTGATTCATCGGAATAATCGTACTTCGGTCTTCATAATCACGTGGCAGATGAAACAGTAAATCATCTGTGGTAAAAATATTTAGTTTTTCGAGCAGGGCTGCTGAAGCCGATCCAACGCCTTGTAACTGATGGACTGAAGTCATGTCCCCTCAACGAGTTTTCTATGCATATATTATTTATCGGTTATGGTAAAACATCTCAGCGTGTTGCTAAACAACTATTTGAGAAAGAACATCAAATTACCACAATCAGCAGTAGTGTAAAAACGGATAGTTACGCAACACATCTTGTCCAAGATATTTTTTCGCTCGATTTAAGTAAAATTGAACCTGTAGATGTTGTATATATTTTACTTTCTCCAAAGGAGAGTACGGTTGAGGGCTATCAGAAAACTTATGTTGATAGTATTGAACCGATTCGAGAAGCATTAAAAATACATCCAGTGAAAAAAATAATCGTTGTCTCTTCTACGCGGGTATATGGTGAAAATAGAGGAGAGATTATTGATGATTTTAGTGAAATTCATCCAAATGATGAGCAAGGCCATATATTACGTAATATGGAACTCCTTTGGCAGAAACATTATCCAGCTCAATGTGTAATTATTCGCCCTACAGGTATTTATGGAACTTCTATTGTCCGTTTAAAAAAAATGGCTGAAAATAATCAAAGCTATCCAAATATACATTATAGCAATCGAATACATATTGATGATCTAGCAAGATTTTTGGCTTTTATGGCTGATTATGAAACTCATCAAGCGAGCTATATTGTGACTAATAACCAACCATTACCTTTGCATGAAGTTATCGCATGGTTTCAAAAACAATTGGGATTGCCAGAATTAACTTTAGAATCAAACCAAATTTCAGGTAAAAGAATTTATGCAAAACATTTATCTACAACAGGTTTTCAGTTAGAACATCCGATTTGCTTTAATGACTATTTATTATGTTTAAATGTTCATAGCACTAAATGAAATTTTGATTAAACTTTAAATAAGAACATAAATACCTGATGAGGCAGTCAAATTGCCGATAAAGATAAAAAGGTTGAAAGTGAAAAAAATTTGTTTAGCTCTTATCTTGAGCGTAACAGCTGTTGCGAGTTGGGCCGAGGATCAGGTGTGGTGTGCCTATGATCCTATCGGGTCCCAAGGGGATATTACTCGCCGTTTAAATGACATTCGGCTATATGCTCAGCAATATCAAGTCAAATTTAAAGTGGTTACCTATCAAAAAGAACAGCAGGCCATACAAGCTTTTGATGATGGGAAATGTTCAGGTTTAGCTGCATCCAATTTCAATACTTATCGTTATAACCAGTTTATGGGAAGTACCGCGGGTATAGGGCTTATTCCTAATAATCGTACGGCCAAAAGCTTTTTGCAGCTTTTAAATCACCCTACAATTGAGAAAAGGCTGGTTTCTAAGAATTATGAAGCTGTAGGAATGATTCCAATTGGAACTGCTTACATGGTTCTAAAAAATAAGAAGCTCTCTAGAGTCGCTCAATTAAGAAATCAACGTATTGGGGTGCTACCTAATAATCCACCACAACAAGCATTGGTACGAAGTGTAGGTGCTCAGCCAGTTTATGTTGATTTATCAAACGCGATTGCGCAGTTTAAGCAAAATAAAATCGATATTATTGCTGCCCCAGTATATGGATTGTTGCCATATAACTTACAAAAAGAATTTGGATCAGATACTCAAGTCATCAATTTTCCTTTGGCATATTTCGGTGTCAATTTAATTATTAAACCGCAAGCTTATCCTGCTAATTTTGGCCGAAAAATCCGAGGATGGTTTGTTCATAATAGCCAATTGCTGACGAATCGTGCGACACAATGGGAGAATCATTTACCTGCTTATTATTGGGTGGATGTCTCTTTTTATGAAAAGCAAAGTTATGATGTAATGGTTGCCAAAATACGTAATCAGTATGTTCTTTCAGGTTATTACGATGCTTATTTCGTTCAGCTTATGAAGCGTTTACGTTGTATGGACGATCCACGTTATTTTGAATGTCCAATTCGCTAATAAAATAAAAGGCAACCGAAGTTGCCTTTTATTTTGACTGAAGACTTTAAGCTTTTTTGCGTTTTAAACGGCGTTTAGCTTGTTGAGATGCCATTGCTTCAAGAGCATCTTTTAATTCTTCGTCAGTAAAGGTAGTGATGTGCTGTAACATTTGTAAGGTTACTTCATCAAGCACCAACTGTGCCCCAGCAGCCATTTGACGGAAGTTATCATCAAACTCAATTTGGCCTTGGTCATTGGTACGAATATAATTTTGTTGTGTAAGTACTTTTAAGAAGCTTTGGAATAAAGCTTTATCGAAGAACTCTGGCGAATTAAATTCATAGAGAACTGATAAACGTTGTCCTAATAAATGACTTAACTCTTCAACTTGTTTAGCAGAGATATTACCTGAACCACGTTGAGTAATGAGCGCAAGTGTCATGTAGTAACGCTCAAGACTTTGCTTAACTGGCGTTGCTAAAACAACAAGCTGATTATGCTCTTCTGTATTTGGCGCAGAGCTAATCAAGTTACCTTCATCGTCTTGTTGAATAAGGTTAGATTGAACTAGAGCATCTGCATATTGCTCAACTTGTGCCTTAAGCTCGCTACTCTTCCATTTAAGGAATAACTCAGCTTTCAAGAATGGATAGAGCGTATAGATGACATTAGTTAAATCTGAACGACTGATTTTTCCATTATGCTCAACAAGTGATGCTACTAGAGAAGGTAAAACAAAGGCGTGCAAGATGTTATTACGGAAGTAAGTCAAAAGAACAGCTTGATTATCTTCAATCGCAATAATATCGCCAAGCGCATGCTGAACGCGTTTAATGAGTTTAAGCTTTAAACCATACGCAATAATTTCTTTACCAGAAAGTGGCGTTACTTCCATACGTTGGTCATATGGGAAGTTCGATGCCAAGTTACGATAAGCTTCTAGCTGCTTAATACAAATTTCTTCATCAAGCGTATGCTTTGGAGTTGCAAGCAAAATAATAGAAAGTAAAGAAACAGGGTTTATCACCACAGCTCGGTTAATATTTTCTAAAATTGCATGTGCAGAGCTATTTACTGCATCTGAAACAGCTTGAGGAATTGGGTCGTCATTTTTCTCGATATAAACGTTTTCTGCATTATGTTGCTTAAGCAGATCATCAAGGAAAACGGGTTCACCAAAGTTCACGTGGACTTTACCAAAGATACGTTCAATTTTTCGTAAGGTTTTCACAATACCAAAAATAGATTCGGCTTCTTTTGGCTTACCTTGCATTTCGCCTACGTAAGTTGAGCCTTCCATAAGTCGTTCATAACCAATATAAGTTGGTAAGAAAACGATAGGTTTAGCACGGCCACGTAAATGGCTGTGAACTGTCATGGCAAGCATACCGGTTTTAGGCGGTAATAAACGTCCAGTACGTGAACGTCCACCTTCAATAAAGTATTCAAGAGGCGTGTTGCGTGACAAAATACTATATAGATATTCTTTAAATACAGTAGTGTAGAGTCCATTTCCACGGAAAGAGCGGCGAATGAAGAATGCACCGCCACCACGTAGAAGCTGTCCAACAAAAGGTAAGTTTAAGTTATCGCCCGCAGCAATATACGGAACCATTAAGCCACGTTTATAGATGACATATGACAATAGTAAATAGTCAATGTGACTACGATGGCACGGTGTATAGACAACTTCATAGTCTTTCGCTAGTTCACGAACCGTACTAAAGTTATGTACTTCTACGCCGTCATAAAGCTGGGTCCATAGGCGTGTTAAGGCAAGATCGGCAAAGCGCACTGCTGAGTGCGAATAATCCGATACGATTTCATTCACATAGCCAATCGCACGGCGTTCAGCTTCAAGCATGCTCACTTTTCCGCGAATACTTTCACGGCGGATTGCTTCTTGCACATCACGAGATTTAACAACCGATTGCATGACATTGCGGCGATCCGACAAATCGGGGCCTAACACGACTTCACGCTGACGGTCTAAATAATCATTTAACGTACTTACAATATAAGTTGCTGGTGAAAGATTTGGATAATGCTGCTGTGCATATTCAACCAATTCACGTAGCGATTGTGGTTCATGAAATTCTAAATAAGACTGACGGCCATGCAAACCAATATTAACCAGCTGCTTAACTGTGCTTGGTGTTGCCCATGTGTCTGAAAATAATAATTTAAACCAAGAATCTTCTTTATCTGGCGAACGGCCCCATAAAACTGTAACCGGAACAAGCTCTATATCAAGTTCAGGGTTTTCTTGTAAAACTTCAATCAGTTTTATTAAACGCGGTGGAAAAGCATGAGGAGGCGGATTCAGTAAATTATTTTCATCATTGTGCTGTAAAAATAAAACTGATGCTTTTTCCTGATGAGTACCCACAATGAGTGGGTCTAACGCAGGTTTTAAATTTAAACGACGCGTTTCTCCATCAACCACTAAAGCATTGCTTCGAGAGTGGTTTTGTAAGACGTAACAAACCACTTTTTGGCGGTCAGTTTTTGCTTCTGTTTCTGTTGTTTCTGATACTGGTTCAGTAGGAACTTCCCCAAGAACATGTGGTGTTACCACGAGGTCAAGTAGTTTACTCGAAAGCCGACGATACATTTGACCAAACCCACTCTTGGACATAAGAACTCCTACTTCTTAAAGACAAATCCCAGCACCAAATGCAGAGGGTAATTATTTTGCGGCATTTATTAAAAAAAACAATATGCTACTTTCTTATAAATTATAATGCTTTTGGCATATTTTATCGTTAAAAATCGTATTTTTAGCTGTTATATGAGCAATCTTCGTCAGAAGTTGACTGATTGTTCCATGTTCAAATAGTTTTTTATGGCACAATAGATTCTACACATCTGTACTTTAATACGATTTTTTACCTGAAATATGAAGGTATCTCTCATGAATGCGTTAACCCAAGAACTTGTCGATCTTCTTACTTTAGAGAAGCTAGAAGAAAATATTTACCGTGGCATAAGTCGTAATCTCGTCGGTAAACGTGTCTTTGGTGGACAGGTTTTGGGTCAGGCTTTACGTGCAGCATCTTATACAACCGATCGTCCAGCGCATTCTTTGCATGCATATTTTTTATATGGCGGCGATATTAATGCCCCAATTATCTATGAAGTAGACCGTTTACGTGATGGGAAGAGTTTCGTAAGCCGTCAGGTTCGTGCAATTCAACATGGACGAGTTATTTTTTCGGCGATGGTTTCTTTTGCTAACCCCGAAGAAGGCTTGAACTATCAACATCAAGAGCCAGAGTATCCCGCACCAGAGACTCTTAAATCTGAAAATGAGCTCAAAGAAGGTATTTTAAATTTCGTACCTGAAAATGTTCGTGCTAGTTTCATGCGTGAGCGCCATGTAGAAATTCGCCCAATTGATCCGGTAAATCCGTTTCAGCCTCAACCTGAAGCTCCTTATAATGCGCACTATATCCGCACACATGACCGTATTCCAAAACAATTAGATGATATTGCTTTGCATCAAGCAATTGTTGCGTTTTATTCAGACTTTACCTTAATGACAACTGCTTTGAGACCGCATGGGCTTAGCTATATTTCTCCAAGTTTACAGTGTGCAAGTATTGATCATGCCATCTATTTTCATCGTCCGCTGCGCGCTGATGAATGGATGCTTTACGATATGGAAGCAACAGTCAGCGCAGCTTCTCGCGGCTTGAACTTTGGACGTATGTGGCAAAATGGCCAACTTGTATGCAGTACCGTGCAAGAGGGTTTAATTCGTTTGCGCGAAATTGAAACGCAATAAGCTTATTTATAAAGCCATCTCATGAGATGGCTTTTTTATTTTTAATTGAAACGATGTGACAAAAAATTGCTCGTATGAAAAGCAAGCTCATGTCATATTTGCAAAAGGATTGCCAACTGAAAAAAATAATGCTGATATGAACTTAAATACACAAATTCTTATTGCGGCCATTTTAGGCTTAGCCTTTGGTTTTATATTAACGTTGTATCCCGATACTGCGTTTGTAAAACATAGTTTATATGGGTTAGGCATATTAAGTAGTGTCTTTATTGGGCTGCTTAAAATGTTGTTGGTGCCTTTGATTTTTAGCTCGATTGTTGTGGGTGTATCTAATTTGCAGGCGGGAGGGCAGTTAGGTCCAGTCTGGAAAATTACCTTTTTATGTTGTTTGACTACAACAACATTAGCTTTAATTTTAGGTATAAGTTGTGCTCATCTATTTGAAGTAGGGCGCGGTATAGATATCTCTATTTTCCAAACATCTATGCAAAACTATCAGGCACCAGATAGTTTAAATCCTGCAAGTTTTTTCACTAATTTTATTCAAAATACATTAATTAACCCATTTAAAGCATTTAGCGATGGTAACGTTTTAGCTGTTGTGGTGTTTGCACTATTTGTTGGTGTTGCTTTAGTCCATGGCGGTGAGCGTTTTAAAAGTATTCGCGTATTAAGTCATCAATTTTTTGAAATGATGATGATGCTAGTCGGCTGGGTAATGAAGCTAGCACCTTTGGGTATTTTTGCTTTATTAGCAAAGTTAATGGCAACGGAAGATATTTCGGTACTCAGTCGTTTGGCTGAGTTTGCTGTTGTAGTGACAGGGACTACCATTTTTCATGGCGCTGTTGTTTTACCGTTACTACTTTGGATTTTTGGCCGCATGAGTCCTTGGGCTTTTTTCAAAGGAACACGTACAGCACTAATTACAGCATTTGCAACCAGCTCTAGTTCTGCCACAATGCCCCTTAGTATGAAATGCGCACAGGAAAACTTAGGGGTTCGTCCGCAAACAGCTGGTTTTGTAATTCCTTTAGGTACACAGCTTAATATGGATGGCACAGCACTATATGAAGCAGCCGCTGCATTGTTTGTAGCAAATTTGGTGGGGCTAGACTTAAACCTGACACAACAAATTATTGTGTGTTTAACAGCAATGATTGCATCACTAGGGGCCCCTGGCATTCCAAGTGCTGGTATGGTTACCATGATTATGGTTTTACAGTCTGTAGGTTTACCGGCTGAAGCAATTGCAATTTTACTTCCGATTGATCGCCTATTGGATACGGTAAGAACAGTGGTAAATGTGCAGGGTGATATGATGATTAGCGTGGTTGTTGACCGTTATACAAAAGATAAAGATATCAGTGTCTAATCTCCTAAATAAAAAAGCAGGATTTTAAATCCTGCTTTTTTATTTTTAAGCCGCTTGTAACTCGGCTCTTTTTGCTGCTGGAGATTGCGATAAATAACTTACCGCATCTTCAGTGCTGCCTTCTTTAACTGGATCATACCAAGGCATGAGGTAATCAATTTGTTGGGCAATCAGCCAAAATGGATTTGGTAGCACTTGGTTATCTTTGCGACTAATCTTAAACCATTCTACAGCAACCCATACTGGGAAAAATCTGGATTTAGTTGCATCAGCAAAACGTGGATCTTGTTTCATAATATGTGCAGCGCCGTCTACCCATAATCCAAGCACCAGTACAATCACTGCAAGACTTAAATAGTAGCGTGGAATATATCCACCACCCAAATGGCGATATAAATCAAAAGCAACGGTACGGTGTTCAATTTCTTCTGAACCATGCCATTTAACTAGATCGACCATTTCAGGGTCAGCGCCTAATTCTTCCCAACGCGTGTTATAGAGTGCATATTTACCCAACACACAGGTCATATGCTCAACAGTTGCAATAACGCCTAAACGGAAAAGGTCCCATTGTCCTTGTAGAAATTGAGGGACTTCTTTGTCGAATGGTTTATCTGCTAAGGCAGTAGTAAATAGATAATTCATAATGTCCAGATTTCGCTGGATATCAATATTACGTGCGCTTAAATATTCTTTATTGGCAGAAGTATGCGCATTGGCATGCATAGCTTCTTGGCGGATAAATGCTTGCACATCTTGTTTAAGTTTTTCATCTTTAATTTGCGGTAAAACTTTATTGTACAAACGGCAAAACCAGAATTCTCCAGCAGGTAAGATGTTATTAATTTCATTAATAAAATAACTTGCGAAAGGCTGATTTGGAATCCAGTCAACAGGGGTATCTTTCCAGTCAAATTTTACTTTACGTGGAAGAATTTTATAGTCAATAGAAGAACCTAAAGCCTTGTTCTTCAAAAAAGATAACAATTTCATCATTTAGTCCTGATTTTTAACTCGATGAAGTTATAACGAGTATAAAAAAAGCCCCTACATTTGTGTTTAGCAATAGGGGCCAATTTGAAAATAAATTTAATAAAGAAATTGTATCTGTTTTGACGATTTACTCTTCAGTATCCTCATCTGATGCTTCAGGGATCGCGTCAACGTCAAATTCTGGTTCTTGATCAAGCGTAAAATGCAGGCGTCCAGCCATAACACTTGCTAGTTCTTCTAAACCTAATTTATTAAGTGATGAGAAAAGTTGAATCGAGAAATCAAGCTTCATTTTTTTCAGTTGTTGCTTAACTTCTAATAGCACTTTGTTTGCAGGGCCACGATTAAGTTTGTCTGCTTTCGTTAAGAGAATATGAACAAAGAGATGACGTGAATAAGCCCACTCTAGCATCATCATGTCGAAATGCTGTAGAGGATGGCGAATATCCATTAGTAATACTAAGCCTTGTAAGCTTTTACGATGGATTAAATAGTTCTCTAATTCTTTTTGCCATACTCGTTTCATATCTTCAGGTACGGCTGCATAGCCATAGCCAGGAAGATCGACTAAACGTTGATCAGGATTACCTAAACTAAAGAAGTTAATCATCTGGGTACGGCCAGGTTTTTTAGAGGCGCGCGCTAACTGTTTTTTATTGGTTAATGCATTGATAGCACTGGACTTACCGGCATTTGAGCGTCCTGCAAAAGCGATCTCGTAGCCACTATCTTCAACACAAAGTGCCAATTTAGGTGCACTCATTAGAAACTCAGCTTGGCGTAACCAGTTGAGTGATTGCACAGCATATGCTGTGATCGCTGGATCTGGTTTCTTTTCATAGCTGATCTTTTGCTTGGGTGCGAGTCTGGCTTTGGTGTCTTTCGATTTTTCACTACGACGCATAAAAAATAACTTTTTAAATGAGAGGGCTCGCGCCTAGTATAAAGGAGCTTGGGTATTCTTGCTAATTTTCAATAAGTCGAGTTATCAAAATCAGTAGAGCTTAGATTTGTAAAAATGCAATAGGGGCGTTGGCAGGAGCAGATTTTGATTGCTGCAAAACTTCTCCGAGTGTGTATTGATCTAGACTTTGGTAAAAGCTCTCTAAAGCCTGATCTAAAATACCTTTTAAACCACAGTGACTGCGTAATACACAAGGTGGTGTATTACATTCAACAATTTGATTGTCGCCCTGTAATATTCGAACAATTGAACCTAAATTTGAGTTAAGTGCCTCTGGATTTAAGCGAATTCCGCCGCCTTTTCCACGAATGGTAATAATCCATTCCTGCTTGCCCATGAAGTGAACAACTTTAACTAGATGGTTTTGTGAAACATGCAAATCTTTCGCGATTTCTGCAATCGTGTAGGGTGCATCACTTGGGCGTGCAACATACATTAAGAGTCGTAATGCATAATCGGTAAATTTATTAAGCTGCATGATCACCAAAAATGGAAGAGATTAAAAGGATGATCATCTTAGCCTGAAAGTCTAAATAAGAAAACTTTCAGGCAAGAGGTTTTTACATTACAGCGTTAAAGGGGCTGAAACCTGTACTTGATCACCAACTCTATAATGCTCAAGTAGAATATTAGCAACTGAAAACTCAGTATGATTTTCTTCAGGCTGCACTTCAAAGTGATACGAGTTATCTTCTTGAGCTTCAGTAAATTTAAAAGCTTTCGGTTGTTCAAGTTGTTGCTCGGGAACTTGTACTTTAACTGAAATAAAGGCATTTGCTGGGCTAGTCAGTACGTCTTCATGGTCAGTTGCTTTTAAAGTGAAGCGTTTGCCAGATTCCAGAGGATCAATTTGAGTAATTTCAAATGAACGCCAGCCAGCCCATCCACCTTTTAAGCTTTCAAGTTGTTCATATTTTTGTTTTTCAACACCAATCAAGATATCAGCCAACTGTAAGTATGCTTGTTTCCACGCTTCAATAAGCTCTGATTCGAATGGCACGTTGAGTACTTCACTAATTGAATGAAGCAAGTTGTCCCCAACAATTGCATATTGGTCTGGTTGAATATCTAAGCTCACGTGTTTAGTGGTGATGCGTTCTACCGCTTTAGCGAGCACGGTAGGGTTCTCAATATTTTCTGCATAAGCAAGTACAGCAGCTGCAAGAGCACGTGGCTGACGTAAGCTGGTTTGGTCATCTAAATTAAAAACATTTTTTAATTCGGGATTGTTATTAAGCATGCGCTTATAAAAGTATGTAGTCAGCGTAACGCCGTGTTCACGTAAAACCGGTACAGTAGATTTAACAAGTTCAATTTGTTGTGGAGTCATGGCTAGACCTTATTTATCTGGCTATATAAGATGTATTTAAAATACATCTTTAAAAAATTAATGGCAATAACTTTTTCATAAAAAACCATAAAAAAATTAGGGGATATAAAATCCCCTAAAATTAACGCAATTTTTTTAATATTTTTATTTACCAAATAAAGAGCCGAGCAAGCCTCTTACAAGTTTTTGTCCCGTACTTCCTCCTAAGCTACGTGCAGCACTTTTAGCAAAAGTTCCAACAATGTCTTGTGTGAGTTTAGCTCGTTCACGGGCTGCTCTTTCTTCCTCTTTTAATTGCTCACGTGCCAAGCGCTCCTGCTCTTTAGCTTGCTGTTTTGCTAAAGTTTCTTGTTCTTTAGCTTGTTGTTTTGCAAGTTCGGCGTCTTGCTGTTGTTGTTCGCGCTCAGCAACTTTATTCTGTAGCATTTCATAGGCACTATCACGATCTACAGCTTGTTCATAAACGCCAGCAATAATACTTTGCGAGATTAAAGTCTGACGCTCTTCTGGAGTGATCGGTGTAAATGCAGAGTACGGAGGCATAACCCAACCACGTTCTACAATCTGTGGTGTACCTTGTTCATCTAGACAGCTAATGAGTGCCTCACCAACACCAAGTTGGGTAATAGCTTCATCAACTTTAAAATCGGGATTAGCACGGAAAGTGTCTGCTGCGGTTTTTACAGCTTTTTGATCTTTAGGGGTGAATGCACGTAATGCATGTTGAACGCGATTACCAAGTTGACCCAGAACGCTTTCGGGTAAATCGAGTGGGTTTTGAGTAATAAAGTAGATACCCACCCCTTTGGAGCGGATTAAACGTACAACTTGTTCAATCTTGTCTTGGAGTGCTTGGCTGGCATTATCAAATAATAAGTGAGCTTCATCAAAGAAAAACACGAGTTTAGGTTTATCCATGTCACCGACTTCTGGTAGCTGTTCAAATAGCTCTGAAAGCATCCATAAGAGGAAAGTGGCATATAACTTAGGTGTATTCATGAGCTTGTCGGCAGCAAGAATATTGATATAGCCATGTCCGTTTGCATCGGTTTGGATAAAATCCAGAATATTTAAAGCTGGTTCCCCAAAGAACTGTTCTCCACCTTGGTCGGCAAGAGCGAGTAAGTTGCGCTGAATGGCACCTAGGCTGGCTGGTGATAAATTGCCATATTCAGCTTTAAATTCAGCTGCATGTTCACTCACAAAAGTGATCATGGCTTTTAAATCTTTAAAGTCGACTAAAAGTAAACCTTGGTCATCTGCAATACGGAATACAGCAGATAAAACACCTTCTTGGGTATCATTTAAGTTTAGTATGCGAGCCAATAAAATTGGCCCAATTTCAGAAATAGTGGTTCGGATAGGATGACCTTGCTGACCAAATAAATCCCAAAAAACAACTGGGTTCGCTGCGAATGGAACACTATCAATTTGTAAAAGTTTTAAGCGTTCATTAAATTTATCCGAAGCTTCACCAGCTTTTGCAAGACTCGAAACATCGCCTTTAGCATCGGCAAGAAATACCGGCACACCGATTCGAGAGAAACTCTCTGCTAGAACTTTTAACGTAACTGTTTTACCTGTACCTGTGGCACCCGCAATAAGTCCATGACGGTTAGCAAACTGGGGAAGTAAAACAATTTCTTTTGATGTGTCCTTAATATTTTTAGCAATAACAATCGGTGTACCCATATATTTTTATCCTATGGTTTGAGTCACTATAATGTTGTCGTTTTACAGTTGTTTCAGTGCATTTTCGATATCTTGTATCAAATCTTGCGGATCTTCTAGTCCTATACAGAATCGAACCAATAATCCTTGTTGTAAATGTGTATTCTCAAGTTTTCTCATCATTTTTAAATCATAAAGCATAATCAGGCTAACAGGTCCACCCCAGCTAAAGCCGAGCTTAAATAACTCTAATGCATCGCAGAAACGACGTACTGCTGTAATGTCATATTCAGGTTTAAAAATAACACTCACTAAGCCAGCACTTTGACCGTCTATGCAGATTTCTTGCCAATATTGATGGCCTGGTGAGGATTCATCACTTGGGTGTAGAACTTGTGCAAATTGAGGCTGGTTCTTTAGCCATTTAAGTAGAGTGTGAGCATTGGCTGACTGTTGTTCATAGCGTAAAGACATATGAGCAAGGCTGCGTTGAACTTGAGCTGCATCATCTCCAGAGATTGCGATGCCCAAAATAGCATGCGTACGGAATAAGCGGTGATGAAGTTTCTCATCACGAGTTACAATGCTACCCATTAAAATGTCACCACCACCACTTGGATATTTGGTTAGTGCGTGAACGGTTAAATTAACAGATAGATGTTCATCAGAAAAATTAAAAGCATTAAACGCAAGCCCCGCTCCCCAGGTGTTATCTAGAGCAGTCAATACACCATTTTTTTTAGCTTTTTTGACTAGATTTTTAAGATCAGGAAATTCTAAAGTAACTGAACCTGCAGCTTCTAACCATAATAGTTTACTTCTTTCGGTGGGTTGAAAACTTGCAGCGTCAATGGGGTTATATACTTTAACAATAATGCCATATTGACTTTGTAGATAAGTTAAATGCTCTAGATTTGGACCGTAAATATTGTCTGGAACCCATACTTCGTCATTAGTGCTTAAAAATGCTGAGTTCACAATATTAATTGCGGATAGGCCACTCGGTGCAAGTAAACAATGCAAACCACCTTCAATTTGCGCAATATTGTCGCCTAAGGTGAATGTGGTAGGGGTGCCATGTGTTCCATAGCTATAGTCATACTTATCAGTCCAATGACGATCAAAAAGGTGCGAAGTTGATTTGAAAATAATAGTTGATGCGCGAAATAAGGGAGGTTGCACTGTTTCAATGAATTGCGGAGCCTTTCTTGGGGCATGAATGAGACGAGTCTGGAAATCGTTATGCTTTTTCATAGTGCGTTATGTTTTAAATGATAAAGTTAGATTAAGAGAAATTTAAATTCTTCGCTAGATTTATAAAGTTTTGTAAGACGTTTCGTTACAGTAGACCTATAAAACAAAAACTTGGCTTTATTTTTGCAAAGACCACTACAACATTCTAACAACAATAGGTTTAAGCGCATGAAGTCGCATTTAAGAGTTCATTATTTTCAACATATCGCGGGTGAGGGTTTTGGGAGTTGTTATTCATTTTTAAAAGCTCACCACGCGACTATTAGTTCTACGGAGTTTTTTGCACTTCCGGTTGATCGGTCACTTGAAATAGAAGCTTTACCACAAATTGATGAGGTTGACTTATTATTAGTCATGGGTGGCACCATGAGTGTAAATGATGAGGCGAATTATCCATGGCTTAAGATAGAGAAAAGATGGTTGCGTCGTTACTTAGCAGCTGGAAAGCCTGCAATAGGTCTCTGTTTGGGTGGGCAGCTAATTGCTAATGCACTTGGGGCGGCAGTTAGTCGAAACCGCTATCAGGAACTTGGCTGGTCGACAGTTCAAAGAGTAGCAAATTTACCTCAAGACAGCTTTCCTTTACCTGAAAAGATAAAGGTGATGCAGTGGCATAGCGAGACATTTGAAATACCCAAAGGTGCTATACACTTAGCCGAGAATATAGCTTGTCGTAATCAGATGTATCAAATTGGAAAAAATGTGCTCGGTTTTCAATTTCATCCAGAAATGACACCAGCAACGTTAGAACTGTTGCTTGAAAATGAAGAAGAGCTATCTATTTTTAATGGGGAATATGTTCAGCCTGTGAGTGAACTACAATATTCAGAAGCACAAAAATTTGAACAAGGTAATCAACTCTTAAATAAAGCGATTGAGTTTGTCATAAATGCCTAGATGAATTATGAATGCTAGGTTAAAGCACGTTTTGAACAAAAAATAGAAAAAGAGAATTGCATAAGACTTAAACAATCGTTATAATGGGCGACCCTCAAAAGGAGGGGCATTTACTGCGAAGAAAGTAGTAAATGTGCATTACAGTCGTGGCATCGATCATGACCTTAGTGATTTTCACTGCCTTTGACACTTACCAATGGGTGAGATGCGTCAAGGGTGATTCTTTATATGTTTGGCTTGGAGTTTACTGGTATGTCTAACCAGAGAATTCGTATCCGTTTGAAGTCTTTTGATCATCGTCTGATTGATCAATCTGCTCAAGAGATCGTAGAAACCGCTAAGCGTACTGGCGCACAAGTTTGTGGTCCAATTCCGATGCCTACTCGCATCGAACGCTTCAACGTTCTTACTTCACCGCACGTTAACAAAGATGCGCGTGACCAGTACGAAATCCGCACCTATAAACGTTTGATCGACATCGTTCAACCTACAGATAAAACTGTTGATGCATTGATGAAATTAGATCTTGCGGCTGGTGTTGATGTTCAGATCGCTTTGGGTTAAGGCTTTCGGTTGATTAACTTCTAAGTTAATTAGGCCGCTTTTTTAGAGGTTTATGCACATGGCTATTGGTTTAGTCGGTCGCAAATGTGGTATGACTCGCATCTTTACAGATGCAGGTGTTTCTGTACCTGTTACAGTCATCGAAGTCGATCCAAACCGCATTACGCAAATCAAAACACTTGAAACTGATGGTTATCAAGCTGTTCAAGTAACTACTGGTGAACGTCGCGAATCTCGCGTAACTAACGCTCAGAAAGGTCACTTCGCGAAAGCTGGTGTTGCTGCTGGTCGTTTAGTTAAAGAGTTCCGTGTTACTGAAGCTGAGCTTGAAGGTCGTGAAGTTGGCGGTACTATTGGCGTTGATTTGTTCGCAGTTGGTCAAATTGTTGACGTAACTGGTCAATCAAAAGGTAAAGGTTTCCAAGGTGGTGTTAAACGTTGGAACTTCCGTACTCAAGACGCTACCCACGGTAACTCAGTTTCTCACCGTGTATTAGGTTCTACAGGTCAAAACCAGACTCCTGGACGCGTGTTCAAAGGCAAGAAAATGGCTGGTCACTTAGGTGATGAACGCGTAACAGTACAAGGTCTTGAAATCGTATCTATTGACGCTGAACGTTCTGTTTTAGTTGTTAAAGGTGCAATTCCTGGTGCAACTGGCGGTGACGTGATTGTACGTCCTACCATCAAGGCCTGAGGGGAAATACCGTGAATTTGAAAACTGTTTCCGGCTCTGCTGTTGAATTGTCTGAAGTTGCTTTCGGACGTGAATTTAACGAAGCTCTTGTACACCAAGTTGTTACTGCTTACTTAGCAGGTGGTCGTCAAGGTACTCGTGCTCAGAAATCACGTGCAGACGTTTCTGGCGGTGGTAAAAAGCCATTCCGTCAAAAAGGTACTGGTCGTGCTCGTGCGGGTTCTATTCGTAGCCCTATCTGGGTTGGCGGTGGTAAAACTTTTGCTGCTCGTCCACAAGATTGGTCTCAAAAAGTAAATCGTAAGATGTACCGCGGTGCAATGCAATGTATCTTAGCTGAACTTGTTCGCCAAGATCGTCTTGTATTAGTTGAAGAGTTTGCAGTTGCAGCTCCAAAAACTAAAGAATTGCTTGCAAAGCTTAACGACTTAAATGCTGCTCGTGCATTAATCGTTACTGACGCTGTAGATGAGAACTTATATCTTGCAGCACGCAACCTTCCGCATGTAGATGTGGTAGATGCAACTGCAATCGATCCTGTAAGCTTGATCGCGTTTGATAAAGTTGTGATGTCTGTAGCTGCTGCTAAGAAAATTGAGGTAGAACTCGGATGAACAACGAACGTATCTATCAAGTCCTAAAAGGACCAGTCTTCTCAGAAAAGGCACAAGTATTAGGTGATACTGTTGGTGTTCAAGTATTTAAAGTAGACATCAATGCTACTAAACTTGAAATCAAAAAAGCAGTTGAAAAACTTTTTGGTGTAGAAGTTGTTAAAGTTAACACAACTATTACTAAAGGTAAGACTAAGCGCTTTGGTCGTACATTGGGACGCCGTTCTGATGTTAAAAAAGCATACGTCACCCTGAAAGCTGGCCAAGATGTTGAAATGGCTGACTTGGGCGATACCGCTGAAAGCGCAGCGGAATAAGGACGAAAATTATGCCGATTCAAAAATGTAAGCCAACGTCTCCAGGACGTCGCTTTGTAGAGAAAGTGGTTCATGACCATCTTCACAAAGGCGCTCCTTACGCACCGTTGGTTGAAGCTAAAAAACGTACTGGTGGTCGTAATAACAACGGTCACATTACTACTCGTCACGTTGGTGGTGGTCATAAACAACACTATCGTATCGTTGACTTCAAACGTAACAAAGACAGCATCCCAGCTGTTGTAGAGCGTATTGAATACGATCCAAACCGTACAGCACATATTGCTTTGTTGAAATATGCTGATGGTGAGCGTCGTTATATCATCGCACCTAAAGGCTTACGTGCTGGCGATAAAGTACAATCTGGTAACGATGCTCCAATTCGTCCAGGTAACTGCTTGCCACTTCGTAATATGCCGATCGGTTCTACACTTCATAACGTTGAACTTAAAATTGGTAAGGGTGCGCAATTAGCGCGTTCTGCTGGTGCTTCTGTTCAGTTGTTGGGTCGTGATGGTTCTTACGCAATTATTCGTCTTCGTTCAGGCGAAATGCGTAAAGTACATGTTGAATGCCGCGCTGTAATTGGTGAAGTTTCTAACCAAGAAAACAACCTTCGTTCATTGGGTAAAGCTGGTGCTTCGCGCTGGCGTGGTGTTCGTCCTACCGTACGTGGTATGGCGATGAACCCGATTGATCACCCGCACGGTGGTGGTGAAGGGCGTAACAAAGGTATTCAACCTGTAAGCCCATGGGGTCAAAAAGCTAAAGGGTACAAGACACGTACCAATAAGCGTACGACTAAGATGATTATTCGCGACCGTCGCGTCAAGTAAAGGAATCTGACTAATGCCTCGTTCTCTGAAAAAAGGCCCATTCGTCGATGCGCACTTGTTCGCTAAGGTTGAAGCGGCTGTTGCTAGTAACTCTCGCAAGCCGATTAAAACTTGGTCTCGTCGTTCGATGATCCTTCCAGATTTTGTTGGTTTAACAATTTCTGTTCATAATGGTCGTAACCACGTTCCAGTAATTGTTACTGAGCATATGGTTGGTCATAAACTCGGTGAATTCGCGCCAACTCGTACCTATCGTGGTCACGGTGTTGACAAGAAATCTAAACGTTAATAGGTGTCATGATGGAAGTAACTGCTAAATTACGCGGTGCCGCTATCTCGGCACAGAAAGCACGTTTGGTTGCAGATCTTATTCGCGGCAAATCTGTTGCGCATGCTTTAAATATCTTAAACTTCAGCAATAAAAAAGCTGCTGTTTTAGTAAAAAAAGCATTGGAATCTGCGATTGCAAACGCTGAACACAATAACAGTTTAGATGTTGACGATCTTAAAGTTTCTACGATTTACGTTGACGAAGGCATGAGCCTTAAACGTATTATGCCACGTGCTAAAGGCCGTGCAGATCGTATTACTAAGCGTACTTGTCACATCACCGTTAAGGTAGGGGTTTGATATGGGTCAGAAGGTTCATCCAATCGGTATCCGCCTAGGTGTTGTGAAACGTCATAACGCTAACTGGTATGCGAATCCGAAACAATACGCTGAATACTTGCTTAAAGATCTTCAAGTTCGTGAGTTTTTAACTAAAAAACTTAAGAATGCGATGGTAAGCAACATTCTTATCGAACGTCCATCGGGCGCTGCTAAAGTAACTATTAGCACAGCTCGTCCTGGTATCGTAATCGGTAAAAAAGGCGAAGATATTGAAAAATTACAGCGCGAACTTACCAGCATTATGGGTGTTCCAGCGCAAGTAAGTATCAACGAAATTGATCGCCCAGACTTAGATGCGCGTTTAGTTGCTGAAGCAATCGCTTCTCAATTAGAAAAGCGTGTAATGTTCCGTCGTGCTATGAAGCGTGCGGTTCAAAACACTATGCGTGCTGGTGCTAAAGGTATCAAAGTTGAAGTGTCTGGCCGTTTAGGTGGTGCAGAGATTGCTCGTACAGAATGGTATCGTGAAGGTCGTGTGCCTTTACATACATTGCGTGCAGACATTGACTATGCAACTATGCGTGCAGAAACAACTTACGGTACGATTGGTGTTAAAGTTTGGATTTTCCGTGGCGAGATTTTAGGTGGCATGAAACAAGTCATGAACCCTGCTCCTGCTGAAGATCGTCCAGCTAAACGTGGTCGTGGTCGTGGTGAAGGTCAAGAGCGTCGTGGTCGTCGCGGTGACCGTGCTGCTGACAAGGGAGAATAATCCATGTTGCAACCTAAACGTACCAAATTCCGTAAGGTGCACAAAGGCCGTAATACTGGTCTAGCGCATCGTGGTAGTACAGTATCATTTGGTTCGATTGCAATTAAAGCAACTGAACGTGGTCGTATGACTGCTCGTCAGATTGAAGCTGCACGTCGTACTATTAGCCGCCGTATTAAGCGTGGTGGTAAAATCTTTATTCGCGTATTCCCGGATAAGCCAATCACTCAAAAGCCTCTTGAAGTGCGTATGGGTAAAGGTAAGGGTAGCGTGGAGTACTGGGTTTGCCAGATCCAACCAGGTAAGATCCTGTACGAAATTGAAGGTGTGAACGAAGAGTTGGCGCGTGAAGCATTTGCTTTAGCTGCTGCTAAACTTCCGTTTAAAACCACTATCGTGACTCGGACGGTAATGTAATGAAAACTAAAGATCTACGTGAAAAATCGGTAGAAGAGTTGAAAGCTTTGCTTGATGAGCAACAGCTTAACCAATTCCGTCTTCGTATGGCGAAAGCAACTGGTCAGTTGGGTAAATCGCATGAAGTGCAAGTTGCTCGTAAGACAATTGCTCGTATTAAGACACTCCTTACCGAAAAACAGGGGAACGGACAATGAGTGAAAAAACAGTCCGCACGTTAACCGGCAAAGTAGTAAGCGACAAAATGGACAAGTCTATTGTTGTTCTTATCGAACGCCGCGTTCAACACCCGTTGTATGGCAAGTCAATTCGCCGTTCAACTAAGTTACACGCTCATGATGAAAACAATGTTGCTAAGCTTGGTGATGTTGTGACCATTAAAGAAAGCCGCCCAATTTCTAAAACTAAAGCTTGGACTTTAGTGGAAGTAGTTGAAGCAGCTGCTGAGTAATTCGACGTTCTTGTTGCATCATCGGTCAATTTCGAGTACTCTTTGAGCCTTTCGAAATTGTGACCGGTGATGCTCGGTTTTGGAGTAGGGCAATGATTCAAACCGAAACTATGCTCGACGTAGCAGACAACAGTGGTGCTCGCCGCGTACAATGTATTAAAGTACTTGGTGGTTCACATCGTCGTTATGCTTCTGTTGGCGACATTATTAAAGTTACTGTAAAAGAAGCAATCCCACGCGCACGTGTTAAAAAAGGTGACGTGATGAATGCGGTTGTAGTTCGTACTAAATTCGGCATTCGTCGTCCAGATGGTTCTGTGATCCGTTTTGATGATAATGCTGCAGTTATCCTGAACAACAACAAAGCTCCGATTGCTACTCGTATCTTCGGACCAGTGACTCGTGAACTTCGTACTGAACAGTTCATGAAAATCATTTCATTGGCTCCTGAAGTTCTATAAGAGGCAATCATGGCTAAGATTAAAAAAGGCGATCAAGTTATCGTGATCGCAGGTAAAGAAAAAGGCAAACAGGGTACTGTATTGTCTGTTTCTGAAGACCGCGTTAAGGTTGAAGGCCTTAACTTAGTGAAGAAGCATCAAAAGCCGAATCGTGTAACTGGCGCTGAAGGCGGTATTGTTACTCAAGAAGCTTCGCTTCATATTTCAAACGTGGCAATTTTAAATGCTACAACCCAGAAGGCTGACCGTGTTGGTTACCAAGTGATTGATGGCGTGAAAACTCGCGTTTATAAATCAAATGGTGAATCAGTGGCGGTAGCGAAGTAATAGGTTGAAAAGGCAATGGCCAGACTTAAAGCACGTTACAATGATGAACTTAAAGCAAAGTTACAAGAAGAACTTAGCATTAAGAACGTGATGGAAATTCCACGCATCACAAAAATTACCCTTAACATGGGTGTAGGCGCAGCTGCAACTGATAAGAAATTATTGGATGGCGCTGTAGTCGACATGCAATTAATTGCTGGTCAAAAACCAGTAATTACACTTGCTCGTAAATCTATCGCTGGTTTCAAAATCCGTGATGGTTGGCCGATTGGTTGTAAAGTTACTTTACGTGGCGACCAAATGTACGAATTCTTGGACCGTTTGATCTCAATCGCAATCCCTCGTATCCGTGACTTCCGTGGTTTCTCTTCGAAATCATTTGATGGTCGTGGTAACTACTCAATGGGTTTGAAAGAGCAAATCGTTTTCCCTGAAATCGATTTCGATAAGATTGATCGTATTCGTGGTATGGATATTACTATTACTACGACTGCTCGCACCGATGACGAAGGCCGTGCGCTTATGCGTGCATTCGGCTTCCCGTTCAAATAAGAGGTCGATATGGCTAAGAAAGGTATGATTAATCGCGAATTGAAACGCGAAAAAACAGTTGCTAAATACGCTGCAAAACGTGCTGAATTAAAAGCTACGATTGCAAACGTAAATGCAAGTGAAGAAGAGCGTTTCGAAGCGATGTTAAAGTTACAAGCATTGCCACGTAATGCATCTCCGGTACGTCTTCGTAACCGTTGTGGTTTAACTGGTCGTCCTCATGGTTACTTCCGTAAGTTCGGTTTAAGCCGTAACAAATTACGTGACACAGTAATGCAGGGTGATGTACCAGGCGTTGTTAAGGCAAGCTGGTAAGGAGCGACTAAATGAGTATGCAAGATACCGTTGCCGACATGCTAACACGTGTTCGTAACGCACAAATGGCTAAGAAACAAACTGTTTCTATGCCTTCTTCTAAGTTGAAAGTTGCAATTGCAAACGTACTTCAACAAGAAGGTTATATTTCAAATGTAGAAGTTGCTCAAGAAGAGACAAAATCTACTTTGACAATTACTTTAAAATATTTCGAAGGCAAACCAGTTATCGAAATGGTTAAACGCGTAAGCCGTCCAGGTCTTCGCCAATACCGTGGTAAAGATAAACTTCCAAGCGTTAAGCAAGGTTTAGGTATTGCAATTGTTTCTACAAGCAAAGGCATCATGACTGATCGCGCTGCACGTGCTGCGGGCGTTGGTGGTGAAGTTATTGCTTTTGTTTCTTAATAGGTGATTCCTCATGTCTCGTGTGGCTAAAGCCCCAGTAACTGTACCTAATGGTGTAGCAGTTACTCAGAACGGCCGGCAGGTCGAAGTGAAAGGCAGCAAAGGTACATTGTCTTTCAACCTGCATGCGCTGGTCGAGCTAAAACAGGAAGAAGGTAAACTTCAACTTGCTCCAGTTAAAGAATCGAAAGATGCTTGGATGCAAGCTGGTACTGCTCGCGCTGTATTGAATAACCTTGTTAAAGGGGTTAGTGAAGGCTTCGAACGTAAGTTGCAGCTAGTTGGTGTTGGTTATAAAGCTGCGGTTAAAGGTACTGTTGTAAACCTTAACCTTGGTTTTTCACACCCAATTGACTACGCTTTACCTGAAGGTGTAACAGCGGAAACTCCAACTGCTACTGAAATCATTTTGAAATCAGCAAACAAGCAGTTGTTAGGTCAAGTAGCGGCAGAAATCCGTGCATATCGTTCTCCTGAACCATATAAAGGTAAAGGTGTTCGTTATTCGGATGAAGTCATTCTTCGTAAAGAAGCTAAGAAGAAATAAGGCGCGAGGTTCTTATGAACGAAAAGAAACAATCCCGTTTGCGTCGTGCGAAAAGCACACGCTTGCACATTCGTGCATTGGGTGCGACTCGTTTGTGTGTAAACCGCACTCCGCGTCACATCTATGCTCAAGTTATTTCAGCAGATGGTGGCAAAGTTTTAGCACAAGCTTCAACTTTGGATGCATCTTTACGTAGCGGTACTACAGGTAATGTAGATGCAGCTACTAAAGTAGGCGCTTTAATCGCAGAGCGTGCGAAAGCAGCTGGTGTAACTAAAGTTGCATTTGACCGTTCTGGTTTTAAATATCATGGTCGTATCAAAGCCTTGGCTGATGCTGCTCGTGAAAACGGCTTGGAGTTCTAATCATGGCTAAAGTTGAACAAAACGAAGGTCTTGTTGAAAAGCTGGTTGCCGTTGATCGTGTAGCCAAAGTTGTTAAGGGTGGTCGTATCTTCTCTTTCACAGCATTAACTGTTGTGGGTGATGGTAATGGTCGTGTTGGTTTTGGTCGTGGTAAAGCTCGTGAAGTTCCAGCTGCTATTTCTAAAGCACTTGAAGCTGCACGTCGCAACATGATTACTGTAGACCTTGCAGGTACTACTTTACAACACCCTGTGAATGCTCGTCATGGTGCAAGCCGTGTATATATGCAACCTGCTTCTGAAGGTACTGGCGTAATCGCTGGTGGCGCTATGCGTGCCGTTCTAGAAGCTGCAGGTGTACATAACGTACTTGCTAAATGTTATGGTTCTACTAATGCTGCAAACGTAGTAAACGCAACTTTCAAAGGTTTGCGTGATATGACTTCTCCTGAGAAAGTCGCTGCGAAACGTGGTAAATCAGTAGAAGAAATTCAAGGGTAATCAATCATGAAAACGATTAAAGTTACCCAGACTAAATCTTCTTCACATCGCTTGAAAAATCACAAGCTTTGCTTACAAGGTTTAGGTCTGCGTCGTATTGGTCATACTGTAGAAGTGCAAGATACGCCTTCTAACCGCGGTATGATCAACAAAGTCTACTATATGGTTAGTGTAGAGGAATAAGCCATGACTCTGCGTTTAAATGAACTTGCGCCTGCAGAAGGTGCAAAACGTGAACACCGTCGTTTAGGCCGTGGTATCGGTTCTGGCGTTGGTAAGACTGGTGGCCGTGGTGTCAAAGGTCAAAAATCACGTAAAAGTGGTGGCGTTCGTCCAGGCTTTGAAGGCGGTCAAACAGCGATTTATCGTCGTTTACCTAAATTCGGTTTCACTAGCCAAATCGCTTTAAAAACTGCTGAAGTACGTTTATCTGAGTTAAGCAAAGTTGAAGGCGACATCGTTAGCCTAGAGACTTTGAAAGCTGCGAATGTTGTTCGTCGTGACCAAATTCGTGCTCGTATCGTACTTTCTGGTGAAATCACTCGTGCATTCACTGTTCAAGGTGTTGCATTGACTAAAGGCGCTAAAGCTGCGATTGAAGCAGCTGGCGGTAAAGTCGAGGAGTAATCTCGAGTGTCTATGTCTCCTAGTTCTTCAGGTCATGTCAACATGATGAAAGGTCAGCCATTTCATGTGAAATACCGTGAAATTATTCGCCGGATGAGTTTTCTAATCGGTGCATTGCTGGTCTTTCGACTAGGAGCGCATATTCCAGTACCAGGCATTAATAATGCTGCGTTAGAAAATTTATTTCATGCGAACCAAGGAACTATTCTTGGGCTATTCAATATGTTTTCTGGCGGTGCTTTAGAGCGAATGTCTATTCTTGCTTTAGGAATTATGCCTTACATTTCTGCATCAATTATTGTGCAGTTAATGTCTACTGTAATTCCATCACTTGAAGCCTTGAAAAAGGAAGGTGAGCAAGGTAAGCGTAAAATTAATCAATATACGCGTCAGGGTACATTACTACTTGCTGTGGTTCAGGCTGTTGGTATGTGTGCTGGCTTAATTGGTCAAGGTATTACTTTGACAAATGGCCTTGCATTTTACGTACCTGCTGTTACTTCTTTAGTTGCGGGAACAATGTTCCTAATGTGGCTAGGTGAACAGATCACAGAAAGAGGTATCGGTAATGGTATCTCAATGATTATTTTTGCAGGTATTGTTGCTGGTTTGCCTAATTTAATTATGCAATCTATCTCTTCTGTAGATAATGGTCAGACAAGTTTGATTGGTCTTGTAATCTTTGGTCTTTTGTCTCTAGGTGTATTGGCAGCTATTGTGTTTATTGAAAAAGCACAACGTCGCATTCCAGTAAACTATGCGCAAAAGCAACAAGGGCGTCGTATATTTACAGCACAGCAGACGCATTTGCCATTAAAAATTAATATGGCTGGTGTTATTCCTGCGATTTTTGCAAGTTCTCTACTCTTGTTCCCAGCAAGTCTTGGTCAATGGGTGGGAAGTGCAGATCCAAATGCTGGTTTTATTAAAAGCAGCTTACAAGATTTAGCTTTAGTATTGTCGCCTGGACAGCCTTTGTATTTGGTGCTCTTTGGTGCGTTAATTATCTTTTTCTGTTACTTTTATACGGCTTTAGTATTTAGCCCTAAGGAAGTATCAGAAAATCTAAAACGCAGCGGAGCTTATGTGCCTGGTATTCGCCCAGGTGAGCAAACTGCTCGTTACTTAGATCATATTCTTAATCGTTTGACGTTTATTGGTGCGATTTATATTACGGTCATTTGTTTAATGCCAATGATTCTACAAAGTTCTTTTGGGATTCCATTCTATTTAGGTGGTACCTCACTATTGATCGTAGTTGTCGTGGTTATGGACTTTATGGCTCAGCTACAAGCGCATTTAACATCTCATCAATATGATAATCAAACATTAATGAGAAAAACGACTGCTCATCCTAAGGGATAAGCGCACTTAGAGGTTTCATCATGAAAGTACAAGCTTCTGTAAAGAAAATTTGTGGTAGCTGTAAAGTTATCCGTCGTAATGGGGTTATTCGCGTAATTTGTAGCGCAGAACCTCGTCATAAGCAGCGTCAAGGTTAATCTAATCAAGACCTGTTGATTTCAGTAGGCGAATTGGGTTAATATCCGCCCCTCAAGATTTTTGTGGGGCGGTTGATTATCTCTACTGCCTTTTTGGAGAAAGTGAATGGCTCGTATTGCCGGTGTAAACATTCCGGATAACAAGCATGCTGTTATCTCCCTCACTTACATCTTTGGTATCGGTCGCCACACTGCTAAGAATATCTTAGCTACAGTTGGTATTACTGAAACTACTAAGATCCGTGAGTTGGACGATGCTCAGCTTGATGCGATTCGTGCAGAAGTTGCTAAGGTTCCTACCGAAGGTGACTTACGTCGCGAAATTTCCATGAACATTAAACGTTTAATGGATTTGGGTTGCTACCGCGGCCTTCGCCATCGTCGCAGCTTGCCTGTCCGTGGTCAACGCACCAAAACTAACGCACGTACCCGTAAAGGTCCGCGCAAACCGATTAAAAAGTAAGATTTCTGGAAGCTAAAAGATGGCTAAAGATACTCGCACACGCAAGAAGGTCACTCGTACCGTCTCTGAAGGTGTTGCACACATTCACGCGTCTTTTAATAACACCATTGTTACGATTACTGATCGTCAAGGTAATGCATTGGCTTGGGCCACCTCAGGTGGACAAGGCTTCCGTGGTTCACGTAAATCAACTCCGTTTGCTGCTCAGGTAGCTGCTGAAGTTGCTGGTAAAGCAGCTTTAGATTACGGTTTGAAAAATCTGGATGTCCTTGTAAAAGGTCCTGGTCCAGGTCGTGAGTCTGCGGTTCGTGCATTAGGCGCAGTGGGTTATAAGATTAACAGCATTACCGATGTGACTCCAATTCCTCACAACGGTTGCCGTCCACCTAAAAAACGTCGCGTGTAAGGAGAAACATTCATGGCTCGTTATATTGGTCCAAAATGCAAACTCTCTCGCCGCGAAGGGACAGACCTGCAACTTAAATCTGGCGTTAAACCATTTGACGTCAAAACTAAAAAAGCTAACAAAGCACCTGGTCAACATGGTCAGGCACGCGGTGGTAAGCAATCTGAGTATTCACTACAATTACGTGAAAAACAAAAAGTCCGTCGTATTTACGGTGTGTTAGAACGTCAATTTAGTAACTACTATAAAGAAGCAGCTCGTGTTAAAGGCGCAACAGGTGAGAACTTGTTGAAATTGCTTGAAAGCCGTCTTGATAACGTTGTTTATCGCATGGGTTTTGGTTCTACACGTGCAGAAGCTCGTCAGTTAGTAAGTCACCGTAGCATTACTTTGAATGGTCGTCGTGTAAACATCGCATCTATTCAAGTTAAAGCTGGTGATGTAATTGCGGTTCACGAAGGTGCTAAACAACAATTGCGTATTAAAAACGCGATTGAGTTAGCTGCACAACGTGGTATTCCAGCTTGGATCGAAGTTGATCATTCTAAGCTTGAAGGTACGTTTAAAGCTGCACCAGATCGTTCTGATTTACCTGCTGAAATCAACGAAAGCTTGATTGTAGAATTGTATTCTAAATAATCCTTGAGGTAGCAATAATGACGCGTACTGCAAACGAGTTTCTAACTCCGCAAGCGATCAAGGTCGAAGCGGTAAGCGGGACCTCGGCAAAAGTGATTCTAGAACCTTTAGAGCGTGGTTTTGGCCACACTCTAGGTAATGCTTTACGTCGCATTCTATTGTCTTCTTTACCTGGCGCTGCTGTGGTTGAAGTAGAAATAGAAGGTGTCGAGCACGAGTACAGTACTTTAGAAGGCTTGCAGCAGGACATCGTCGAGCTCTTGCTGAACCTAAAAGGATTGTCTATTAAGCTGTTCGATCAAAATGAAGCATATTTAACATTAGAGAAACAAGGTCCTGGCGATATTACTGCTGCTGACCTTCGTTTACCTCATAATGTTGAAGTGGTTAACCCAGAACATTTAATCGGTACTTTAAGTGCTTCAGGCTCATTAAAAATGCGCTTGAAAGTTGCTCAAGGTCGTGGTTATGAAACATCTGATTCTCGTTTCCCTGAAGGTGAAACACGTCCTGTTGGTCGTTTGCAATTAGATGCTTCTTATAGCCCGATTAAGCGTGTTTCTTACACCGTTGAAAATGCGCGTGTAGAACAACGTACCGATTTAGATAAACTGGTAATCGACCTTGAAACAAATGGAACGGTTGATCCTGAAGAAGCTATCCGTAAAGCGGCAACAATCTTGCAACAACAAATTGCAATTTTTGTTGATCTTCAGAAAGACCAAACTCCAGTTGCTCAAGAGCCTCGTGAAGAAGTTGACCCAATCTTGCTTCGCCCAGTAGATGATCTAGAGCTTACTGTTCGTTCTGCTAACTGTTTGAAAGCAGAAAATATTTACTACATTGGTGATCTTGTTCAACGTACTGAAGTTGAGTTATTAAAAACTCCTAACCTTGGTAAAAAATCGTTAACAGAGATCAAAGATGTTTTGGCATCGAAAGGCTTACAACTCGGTATGCGTCTTGAAAACTGGCCACCAGCTAGTCTTCGTATGGACGACCGTTTTGCCTATCGTAGCCGTTAATTAAGTAGGACTATCACCATGCGTCATCGTAATAGTGGTGTGAAATTAGGCCGTACAAGCAGCCATCGTAAAGCGATGTTCCAAAACTTGGCTAATTCTTTATTTGAACACGAGTTGATCAAAACAACTGTGCCTAAAGCTAAAGAATTACGTCGTGTTGCTGAGCCTTTAATCACTCTAGCAAAAAACGATACTGTAGCAAATCGTCGTTTAGCATTTGCTCGTACTCGTAATGCTGCAACTGTTGGTAAATTATTTACCGTACTCGGCCCTCGTTACAAAGAACGTAACGGCGGTTATCTACGTGTTCTTAAAGCGGGCTTCCGTGCTGGTGATGCAGCACCGATGGCTTACGTTGAGCTTGTAGATCGTGAAGTAAACACTTCAGCTGAATAATTGATTTTATTCAAAAAAGACCGGTTTTATACCGGTCTTTTTTATTTCTAGTCACAAAAAAAATTATAAAAATGTCCTCAAGTGACATAAAAAAGTAGATAAACGGTCAAACTTGACATTGTGTATTGTCAAAATTGTGTTTTAATAAACTTATATTCTCAACAATGGGTATAAAAATAAAATGCAAAAGCAAGTTGATATTTTAATCATTGGCGCAGGTATTTCAGGAATCGGAATCGCTGCCCATTTATCAAAAAATTCACCACAACGACAATTCGAGATTTTAGAACGTCGCGAGTCTTTTGGTGGAACATGGGATCTTTTTCGTTATCCTGGCATCCGTTCAGACTCAGATATGTCTACCTTTGGTTTTAACTTTAAACCATGGTGTAAAGCGAATGTATTAGCTGATGGTGCTTCTATTAAAGGATATTTAGGTGAAGTAATTAGTGAATTTAAATTAAAAGAAAAAATTCATTTTGGTCATCGCGTACTTTCTGCTAATTATGATTCGGCTTCAAAAAAATGGCAGGTTGTAGTCGAAGATAGCAATAAAAAACAGCAGACTTGGATTGCCAACTTTGTTGTAGGTTGTACAGGTTACTATAATTATGATCAGGGTTATGCGCCTTCTTTCCCAAATCAAGAAGCATTTAAAGGGCAGCTTATTCACCCACAGCATTGGCCTGAAAACTTAGATTACACAGGTAAAAAGGTGGTTATTATTGGTAGTGGTGCAACAGCGATTACTTTAGTACCAGCAATGGCTAAAGGTGGGGCAGGTCATGTGACCATGTTGCAGCGTTCACCAACATATATTGCTAGCGTTCCTTCTATCGATTTTATCTATGAAAAAACGCGTAAATTTATGTCTGAAGAGGCAGCTTATAAATTTACTCGAGCTCGCAACATTGGTATGCAGCGCGCTATTTATGCGCTGTCTCAGAAACATCCTAAAACTGTACGTCGTTTACTTTTAAAAGCAATTGAAGTGCAGCTTAAAGGTAAGGTTGATATGAAGCATTTTACACCTTCATACAATCCTTGGGATCAGCGTTTATGTGTAGTGCCAGATGGGGACTTGTTTAAGATTTTACGTGAAGGCAAAGCGAGCGTAGAAACTGATCAAATCGAGAAATTTACTGAAAAAGGTATTTTACTTAAATCTGGCAAACATCTTGATGCTGATATCGTTGTTTCTGCAACAGGATTACAAGTTCAGATTATGGGCGGAGTTCAGGCGACTCTTGATGGGAAACCAATCAACTCATCTGAACATATGCTTTATAACGGCATAATGCTAAGTGATGTACCGAATATGGCTATGATTATTGGCTATGTAAATGCCTCATGGACACTCAAAGTAGATATCGCTGCCGAATATATTTGTCGCTTATTAAACTATATGGACAAAAATAGTTATGATGAAGTGATTCCATCGGGTGATAAGACTGTGATGGAAGAAGATACTGTAATGGGTAAACTATCATCAGGTTATATTAATCGTGCAGCACATGAACTTCCTAAACAAGGTAAGCGTGCTCCATGGCAGGTGACTAATAACTATTTAGAAGATAGAAAGTCTTTGAAAAATGCAAAATTTGAAGATGGCATTCTTCATTTTCATAAGCGTTCTGAAGCGAATGAGCGTAAACCAAAATTAGTATCTTAAGTCCTGTTAAATAAAAAAAGGGGCGTAATGCCCCTTTTCTTGTGAAGGTATTAAAGTGTTCTTGAAATTAATTCTTTCATGATTTCATTTGTACCTGCATAAATTCGATTTGCTCGATGATCAATGTATGCACGTGCAATTGGATATTCAAGCATATAGCCATAACCACCATGTAACTGAAGACATTCATCTACAATCTTTGAGAACATATCAGAAATTTTATATTTAGCAGCAGCTGCAGCTTCGACACTCAATTTTTCTTCAAGTTGTAATTCCATACAACGATCTAAATAAGTACGACAGAAATCGATTTCAGTTCTGAGTTCAGCAAGTTTAAAGCGCGTATTTTGAAATGCACCAATAGGTTTACCAAATGCCTTACGATCTTTTGTATATTGGACGGTATGTGCAAATGCTGCTTCAGCACCTGCCTGACAAATAATAGCAACTAACATTCGTTCCCATGCTAATTCTTTCATGAGCATGATAAAGCCCATACCTTCCATGCCTAAAAGGTTTTCTTTAGGAACTCGAACGTTATCAAAGAATAATTCGCAGGTATCTTGGCCTTTCATACCAATTTTGTTTAGAGGTTTACCTTTACTAAAACCAGCACGATTTGCTTCTACAATAATTAAGGATAAGTTCGCCGAACCTTTATCACTATTGCCAGTCTTACAAACGACTACTGCCATGTCGCATAAGTAGCCATTCGTAATAAAAATTTTAGAGCCATTAATGACATATTCATCACCATCAAGTACGGCGGTGGTTCTTACCGCTTGTAAATCGGAACCAGTACCTGGTTCCGTCATTGCAATAGCAGTAACAACTTCTCCAGTTGCCATTTTGGGTAACCATTTTTGTTTTTGCTCTTCATTACCAAAATTATTAACGTAATTAGCAACAATATCGGAATGTAGAGAAAAACCAGTACTTGAGTCCATCGCATACGCTTGTTCTTCTATAAGAATCATACTGTATAGGCGATCTACCCCAGAGCCACCATATTCCTCTGGCATTGTGGTGCAAAGAAGACCTAGTTCTCCAGCTTTATTCCAAAGATCTCGGTCAACATGTTGCTGTTTTTCATATTTCTCTATATTGGGAACGACTTCCTTTTCATAGAATTTACGCACTGTTTCACGGAAGGCTTCGTGTTCTTCATTGAATAATTGTCTTGGTAACATATTTGGAATAGGACGGATGGCACCAGATTGCATTTGTATTTCTTCCTTGGTTCAGGTGTGATGTTATGCCCTAAACATACGTAAGCATTTCATGCCTCACAATGTGATGAATGCTCAATTATGCGAATAAGATGATAAATTTGGTCAATTTGATATTTTTAGCGATCTTTAGGATGTGATCAGGTAAACTAGGCGCACTATCAACACAGATGGGGACGTAAATGTCTGACGAAATGACCTTGGAAGAACGTAAAGTAATTTATCGAGCACGCCGCGGCTTAAAAGAAATTGACGTCTATTTTGACCCGTATGTAAAAAATTATTATTTAAAAGCTGATCCGGCAGAAAAAGCATTATTTGCAGAGTTAGTTGATCAAGAAGATCCGGATCTATTAGATTGGTTCATGGAGGTTTCTGAGCCTCCACGTACTGAGTTACGTGAATTTATTTATAAACTAAAACAGTATGTGCATGGCTAAACTGTTTTGATAAAAGAATTAAATTTTGAGCTGAAATATAGTCGTGTCTCGGTAATATTTCAGCTTTTTGTTGGTTTGGGTTTAGCAATCCTGCTTTATCAATTATTAACACCCATGTGGTGGCTATGCGCTGTCATTCTTCTATTTATTGGTTTTATTTTCTTTTTAAAGCAAGCACAAATATCTCAAATTGAATATTTAGATCAAAAATTATGGTCGGTTGCATATTTTTCAAAAAAAGAAATTTACCGTGCAGAAATTACTAAAATAATTGATTATCAGTTATTTGTAGTTATTTATTTTGAAGAGACTCCTACGAATATAGCTATTGTTTGGTTCGATCAGCTTCCTATTCAGCAGTGGAAAAGATTAAAAGTTTTAGAAAAACTCTATTAATTGTTCGACAATTCTACAATTGTATATTTATTTAAAAACCATAAAAAACAAAAACTTAATAATTTTTTTCTTCATTAAACTTCGGATTGTCTAATTAGAATATAGAAAAAAGCCAAGGAAAGACAATTGTCTGACAATTTCACCTATGGGTAGCTATTTGATCGGTTAAAGTACAAACACCAACGTAAAGTGTGTCGGAGGTCTCAAAATGGAGATGCCAACATGGTCGTTCTTGGTCATTGCCATCATTCTGGCAGTGGTGATAGGAAGAGCAGGAACTTTACTCAGGGAACATCTTAACAAAGTTAGTTTTAACAAGGTTAAGAGACAGAGGATGCAAGGTCGTCGATCAATCAATTATTAAAGTTGGTTAATCGATTAATTTCATCAAGTGTCCAGTTTATAACTGGGTGCGATTGTTGTAAGGAGGTCTCTCATGGAGATTTCAATGTGGATGTTTCTGTTAATTGCAGTTGTTATGGCTGTAGTAGTAGGAAGAGCAGGAACTTTACTTAAGGATTATATAGAACAAAAATAATATAAGCCGTTAAAAGCTTATCCCAGTTAATAAGTAGCATGTGCTGAACCGTCGCAATGCTACTTTTTTTTGCCTAAAATTTCTGTTTCCTCGAAAAACTGTCAATTTTATCTGCTGTGAAGTGTGTCAAAGTATAAGCGCTACAATTAGAGTAATTACTCTTTTATTCAAGATATGCATCTGCTAATGTACATCTGAAAAGGAAAAAACAAATTACATAGAGGACAGGAAGATGTCTAAAGTCCAAAAAATAAGCCAAGGTTTGGCGGTGAGTTTTCTTGCAGCTTCAGTTTTATCAGGTTGTTCATACGTCGTGAAAACCGGAGCAAATGTTGCTCTAGGTTTTACGGAAAAGCACGTCGTTCCACCTATTTTGGCAATGCAAGATGCTGAAATGGTATGTAATACCGGTAGTGCGTTAACGCCTGCAATCATGTCTACCAAAGGGATGGGTGCAGATCCGACACGTGTTGCAGTATTAATGTATGCAGCATCAGGTGTATGTGCGGAAAATCAAGCTTTAGAACAAGAACTGCGTTATTTACGTGCTTCAAAAGCAGGTCAAGTGACAGAAGCCCAAGATGCACGTATTGCACAGAAGCGTTGGGCAGCAATTGCAGCTGAACGTCAGTATACAGGCTATAAATTATTTGCTGATCGTTGGGAATCTAAATATAAATATCACTTAGGTGACTCTTGCCCAACGATGCGTAATGATACTGATCAAACCGTTTATTTACTTGGCATGATCAGTGGTCTTCAGGCTGTGACCAACGATATTAACTCAGGCGGCGCAGTCAATGTTCCTAAAGATATCGCTGCTATTGTAGAGCGTGGCATGGTTTGTCTAGATAATGAAAAATTCTGGGGAGCACCTAACGCAACGCGTGCCGTTATCTGGACTTTATTGCCAGGTGCTGATGAGGGGAAGCCTGATCCATACCAAACTTTAAAACAGTCAATTCAGATTGGTGAGAAAAAAGGTGTTCGCCTATCTCATGCCTTATATGCGGTAGCTGCTCAAGCAAGCGGTGATGATGCAAAAATCCGTGATGCATTAAGATCTTATGCGGCGTCTCAAGCTGATGACAAACCTGTCAATCCTAACTTTAAGTTAATTGATAGTATGGCTGGCCTTATTGTACGTGGTATCTCTGACCGTTACTGGACTGAACATACTGGTGTACGTACCGGAGATGATGGTATGTCTCATTTCTGGGATGATAAGAATGAAGGTGCAGCAGAGCTAGATGAGTTGTTTGATGGGGGAGCCGCTTCTGAAGTTCCTGCTGATTCATCTGCTCCACCAGCAGCGCAGTAAAGAATATTTGAAAGACTAACTTCTTGCGAGTCTATTGTTAAGTTCTACAATAATCGTAAGGAGTTTAATTTCAAGGAGTGTGCCATGAAGGATCATGTACTGAATAGTAAAGTGCTTTTGGTCGCAGTGTGCATTTCCATATCTGCTTGTCTACAGGTGTTTCCCGATACTTTTATTTATTGGCGCGAAAGTTTACTTGGCGAATTCTGGCGTTTATGGACTGCACATTGGGTACACGTTGGATGGGTTCATTTCCTTTTAAATATGATGGCATTCGCCTGTTTACCCTTTATCTTTCCGCATACAAAAGCATGGCATCTTCTAAGTCTACTTTTGCTATTGCCACCTTTTATTAGTTTGGTGTTCTACTTTTATTTACCTTATATCGAAGCTTACGCAGGTCTGTCTGGTGTCTTACATGGACTATATACAGCGGTTGCTTTGGTCTATCTGCAATATCGTAAAGAGCAAAATTTTGCTTTGCTGGTTTTAGGGTTAATTATTGCCAAACTTATATGGGAAAACACTTTTGGGCAAACAGGGACCGCTCAGTTAATAGGGAGTCCAGTTTTAACTGAAGCTCACCTATATGGAGCAATTGGTGGCGCAATCTTTGGAGGATGCTATTGGCTTTTTCAGAGATTAAAAAAGAAACATTGACAATACAAACTGTTAAAAAAGAGATTTTAGTCATTCTTTATTAACAAAGTTTGATGCAAATTTGATCGTTGAATAAAGGGATTGGTAGAAGGGGGATGGATTTAACCCCTGACCAAGAAAAATTGCATGACTCAATTCTTTAATTTTTAGGGACTTGAGAGAACAAAATTGGAATATTTATGCAAGAACATCAAGAAAAAAGATCTGGATTAGGTCTGCTGGGTTATATCTGGAACGAATGGATCTCAACATTCGTCATCCTCATTCTGCTATTAATGACGCTAATTATTGGTACCGGGGAAATGATCCACGGACAATTATTACGTATCGGGGAACGTCTTTATGGCGACCCTGCTACAGGTATGCAATATTCTTTTTTGCGTGCTGAGCCTGAAAAGCCAACTTGTGATCGACATCCAAATATCGAGGCTCAAGTAAAAGAACAAATGAAAGCGAACGCGTCTGATGATTTCGCGAGTTTCTTTGGTGCAGCATCGGAAAGTGATGTCCGTGCATCACTACTCGCAGCGCAGCAACAATGTGATGAAAAATATCAGGCATATGATAAAACTATTAAATATATCGAAGCTAATCCAGGGGTACGTACTTATCGTGCTATTGAAACTGGTTTCTTTGGTATTTTTAAATTCGGTACAGAGAACCGTGCCATTTTACTAGTCTTTATGGTTCTGATTTCTGCGATTACTGCATCGTTGAAATATCACCATATTGGTTTGCGTAATCCGGCAACAAAAATAGATTACAAAGTGTATTCCTTGTTTATGTTGATTGGTAATGCGCTGCTTAGTACCTCTGTCATTAGTCAGTATCGTTCAGTCATAAATTCTGGGGTAACACCTACCTATGAAACAGTAACGATTTACTGGATCTGGATGATTCTATTTGTTGTTCTGACTTTAATTAGTTTGTATCAATTATTTGTTTCACCTCCACCAAAGCGTGAAGGCGGAAATATAGGCTTAGCCTTATTATCGGTGCCTTTATACGCTTACATGGCCCTAATTACAGGCATCGTATTTACATTCTTTATGGATTACCCAATGGGGCAAGGTATTTACCTTGGTTTATTGGTTGAGTTCTCGGGTATCTTCTTAAACCTTGCCTTGTTCATTTGGGCAGGTATGCTTTTAACTCAAACACGCGTTATGGACTTGTTCCTTAATGTGCTTCGTCCATGGAACTTGGCACCAGAAACCTTAACTTGGTTAATTCTAATTGCTGCTGCTGTACCAACAGCTTATACAGGTGCATCAGGTATTTTCGTTATCGCAGCAGGTGCAATTATTTATAAAGAAGTCTGGAATGCGGGTGCTCGCCGTCAATATGCTTTGGCTGTGTCTGCAATGTCAGGTTCTTTAGGGGTAGTTGTACGTCCATGTCTACTGGTCGTTTTAATTGCAATGCTTGATAGCCGTCATGTTACGTCGGATGAGCTGTTTGGGCATGGTATTTATGTATTTTGGTTAACTGCATTTATTTTCTTGGGCGTTTCACTACTTTTGGCTGAAGAAAAATTCCGTGTGAATTCACCAAAAGTTGCGATTCCGGGCATGATGCGTGCCTTTGTACCTGTAATTCCATACATCCTGATCACTGCTGTTGTTCTTGCAATCTATAAATATGCACTAGATACAGGAATGAACGAATTTACTGCACCAGTAATTTTGCCATTAGTCCTGATCGCAATGATCTTGTACGACAAATTGGTTGCGACCAAAGAAGCGCCTGCAATCAATATTCATGAAGCGATTGTTCGTGAACACGAACAAAAATCACCATTTCTTCGTGCGCATGATCCGCATAGCTCTCAATACCGTCTCGGTTTTGGTGGAGCACTTCGTTTTGCGACCTCAGAAACTGTAGGCCATATCGGTGCTTTAATTATCTTGATGGCATTGTCTGCAAGTGTAGGTGGTTTAATTGAACGCTCTGAAGTGGTCGAATTATTACCGACTCATTTGGGCAGTATTTATATCTCACTTGCATGTATTGCGCTATTACTTGCCATTATTGGTATGTGTACAGATCCATTTGGTGCTGTAATTTTAGTTGCTGCAACTATTGCACCTGTAGCATACGAAAATGGTATCCATCCAATTCATTTCTGGATGATTGTGTTGGTTGCATTCGAATTTGGCTACGTAACACCACCAGTTGCCTTGAACCATCTACTTACGCGGTTGTCCGTCGGAGATGATGAAGTGAACGCTGCTGATGCTGAAGCGAAAGAGAAATATACAAGCTTCTACTTCCGTTATGAGCGCTGGTTGCTACCAATTATTGTCTTGTTCTCATCATTGGTATTAGTGACTTATGTGCCATACGTATTTAAGTTATTCGATTGGTATAAATAACTTAAATCAAAGTATTGGTTATACAAAAAAGCCTTCCTAAATGGAGGGCTTTTTTAATAAGTAGATTGAGTAAATTTAGAACAAGATGATTAGAATTATTTAAATTTGAAAAAAAGCTAAAGATGTACAGCTTTAGCTTTTTTAAGAGTTCATTGAAAAACTATTGCTGTTTAAGCTGAGCTTCCAGCAATTTAACTTGTTCTTCTTTGAGTTTAGTTAATTGATCAGCATCTGAATGCTGAGCTTTTAAGGTTGCTTCCTGATCTTTTAGCTGGCGATGAATATCTTCAAGTTTAGATACTTCTTCTTTTGCTAAAGACTCTTGTGCAGGGACAGGCTCTTTAAGCACATTTTCACTGACAAGTTGCTGAGAGCTTGCATTTTCAGCTAAGGGTTCAGAACTTGGTAATGGGTCAACTGGTTTAACAGGAGCGGATGTCGAGACGGGTTGTGGATCAACCAGTGGTGCTGACGACTCGGTTTTTTTAAAAAACCATTGCGCTGCAAAAAAAAGCACTACGAGAATGCTTAAGCCCCCAATTAAAATCCATAATAATTTTGAGTTTTGTTTTCTTTGTAGTGGCATGTTTAAGACCTTTAGTCGGGACGACGTGGCTTGAACTGTATTACCCCAATTTCATCCGGTTCAGCAGGTGTTTCAGGCTCATCAACATGAGTCGGACGATTTTCGCTATAACCGCATTCGATACATTCAATCCATTCGTCTTCTGCGGTGGTTAGCATGACAATTCGATCCATGGCTTCACATTTTGGACATTTTGCCCCAGCAATGAAACGTTTTTTCATCTTTATCACCCTAACCACACGATCAATTTAGGCCCATAGTTTAAGCGGTTTTATTGTCATTCGTCCAACCTTGATGACGTAACAACGCGTCAATTTTAGGCTCGCGTCCACGGAAATTAACAAATGCCTCAAGTGCAGTGTCTTTTCCTCCCACAGCTAGAATTGCCTGGCGGAATTCTTTACCCGTTTGAGTATTAAAAATACCTTCATTTTCAAAACGATCAAATGCATCACTTGCTAAGACTTCTGCCCATTTGTAAGAGTAATAACCTGCAGCATAACCACCAGCAAAAATATGACTAAAACTATGTTGGAAACGATTGTAGTCGACAGTAGGAACGACTGCATACTGCTTACGAATGTCGTTTAACGTTTGCTGAATTTGCTCACTGTTCAGGGCAGGCGTTTTGGTGTGAATGGTTAAGTCAAACAATGCAAATTCAAGCTGACGTAAAGTTTGCATACCAGATTGGAAGAATCGAGCATTTAATAAAGCATCTAGTAATTCTTGTGGCAAAGTCTGTTTACTATCGATGTGTTCACTTAATACATCTAGACTTTCTTTATCCCATGACCAGAACTCCATAAACTGGCTTGGTAGCTCTACTGCATCCCAAGCAACGCCATGAGTTCCTGCAACCGAAATATTATCTACTTCGGTCAACATATGATGTAAACCATGTCCGAATTCATGGAACAAAGTAATCACTTCGTCATGAGTCAATAAAGCAGGTTGGTCACCTACAGGAGGAGTAAAATTACACACCATATAGCAAATTGGTTTTTGTAAACCATGAAGAGTCTGCATGCGCGAGCGGAAGCCGTTCATCCATGCGCCACCACGTTTACCTGTACGTGCATAGATGTCAAAGAAGAAGCCACCAATCACTTGGCCTTGGTCTTCTAATTCAAAATAACGTGCATCTGGATGCCAGACAGGTGCTTGTCTTTCAATAATGTTAATGCCATATAGGCGCTGCACAATCTGGAATAATCCCTGAATAACTTTAGGTGCAGGGAAATAAGGCTTTAATGCTTCTTGAGATAAATTAAATTGTTGCTGTTTCAGCTTTTCAGAATAGTAAGTTGTATCCCAAGGTTTAAGATCATCAACACCATCTTGTTTGGCAATTTCTTGAAGTTCTGCAACTTCTTGAAGCGCAGGAGCACGCGCATGCTCTGCTAGGTCAACCAAAAACTCATGTACTGTTTTTACGTCTGGTGCCATTTTGCTTGCAAGAGAATATTCAGCATAGTTATTGAAACCAAGTAGTTTTGCCATTTCCTGACGAAGACTCAAAATTTCTTCCATAATTTTGCTGTTATCAAACTCAGTTTGTTCAGACTCATCAGATGCACGTGTCACATAAGCTCTATAAAGCTCTTCACGCAATGCACGGTCATCTGCATAAGTCATGATTGCAAAATATGCTGGGAAATCTAGGGTTGCTACAGCTTGGTCAAGTTCACGTTGTTTGCCGTACTGTTTTAATAACTCAATATTACTTTCTGGAAGACCTTTTAGCTGATCTTCGGTAAGTGGCTTAAAGTAAGCTTGTGTTGCATCAAGAACGTGGTTTGAAAAATCAGAAGAAAGCTGTGAAAGACGCGCAGAAATCTCTGCATAACGTTTTTTCTCTTCGCCTTCTAAAGCGACGCCAGAAAGTTTAAAGTCACGCAAAGCTAGACGAATAGCACTTTGTTGAGCTGGGCTAAGAGACGTATAACTTTGACCATCATGGATGTGTTGATAAGTTTGATAAAGCGCCGTGTGTTGACCAAGCTGAGTGTAATATTCACTTAATGCTGGTAATAAAGATTGATAGACTTCTCTCGTTTCTGCATTGCTCATTACCGCGTTTAAATGCGATAAAACGCCCCATGATTCACTTAGATTATTTTCAAGCGTATCGACTTGCTCAAGTACGGCAAGTTGCTGAGCTGCATCTGTAGGTGCAGCCGTAAGAGTATTTAAAAATTCCTGGCCTGCTTGGATCGCTTGCTGGATGTCTTGTTTTAAATTTTCTAATTCAATTTGGTCAAAACGCGGAGTTGGTAAAGTCGCTTGCTGTAAAGTCATTGCTAATAGCCACATTATTTTTTAAACATGGTATTAGATGTAGGTCCTCTCAAGTCGGAAATCAAGCTTAATGTGTAAAATAACCCTTTTAAAAAGAAATAAGCCTCCTATTGGAGACTTATTTTTGAAACGTGATAATTATTTTTAATTATTCAGCCTTTGATTTTGCATTCGACTTTTTCTTTTTAGGCTTAGATTTTTTCTTCACTTTCTCTGGTTTAGAATCGGCTTTTGCTGAGGTTTTCTTACCGGATTTTTTGGTGTAAGAACTTGGCTTACTTTTTTCTTTCTTTTTGTGAACAGGTCGCTCACCATCACTACTGACAGTTGGTTTACTGAAAACTTCTTCAGTCGCCTGCGTAGTAGTTTTAGTCGTACGCGGCGCACGGCTACGAACTACTCGGCCTGCATGGGTAACTTGCTTAATGAGCTGGAAGTCAATTTTACGTTCTTCCAGATTGACACCAGCAACCTGAATTTTAACTTCATCGCCCAAACCAAAGACTTGACCACGATTTTGACCTACTAGATTTTGGCTCGCTTGGTCATAAATAAAGAAGTCATCCCCGAGTTGGCTAATATGAATCATGCCATCGACATATAGATCTTTCAGTGTCACGAATAAACCAAATTCGGTCACCGCACTTACAATACCAATAAATTCATCACCTAGATGCTGTTGCATGTAGTGACATTTCAACCAAGTCGTTACGCTGCGAGATGCTTCATCAGCACGGCGCTCGGTTTGAGAGAAATGTTCACCTGCATCATCTAGTGCCGCACCAGAGAGTGGATAAGGCTTTTGTTTCAAATGTGCTTTAATGGCGCGGTGTAACAATAAGTCTGGGTAACGACGGATTGGTGAAGTGAAATGCGTATAAGCTTCATAGGCCAAACCATAGTGCCCTGCATTTTTTGCACCATAATAAGCTTGCATCATTGAGCGTAATAAGACGGCATGAATGCTTGGTGCATCAATACGATCTTTAGTTGCTTCAATTACTCTTTGATAGTCTGCTTGAGTTGGTTGGTCGGGGAAGGGTAGACCCAGTAATTTCACAAAGTCTTTTACTTTTTGAATACGTGAGAACTCCGGAGCTTCATGCACGCGATACAACATTGGAACATCATGTTCTAATGCATATTCAGCCGCAGCAACGTTAGCAAGTAACATGCACTCTTCAATAAGTTTATGTGCTTCATTACGTGTACGTGGCAAAATTTCTTTAATCCCGCCTAGCTCATCAAAAGTCATGTAAGTTTCAATGGTTTCAAATTCCATTGCATGACGATCAGCACGTAAATTTTTCAAAATCTGATAAAGCTGGAAAAGCGTATTTAACGATTTATGAACATCACGGTCTTTTGGAATTGCATCTGTTGCGCCGTCAAAATATTGTGCTACCTGTGTATAGGTCAAACGCGCTTTTGAATGCATCACTGATGGATAAAAATCGTAACCAGTTACACGGCCTGTACGAGAGAGTTTCAAGTCACAGACCATACATAAACGGTCTACATGAGGGTTTAGAGAGCATAAGCCATTTGACAATGCCTCTGGTAGCATCGGTAATACGAAATGCGGGAAGTATACCGAAGTACCACGTTCCTCAGCTTCCTCATTGAGGGCTGAGTCTAAGCGTACATAATGGCTAACATCAGCAATTGCGACCACTACACGATAACCGCCACCTGGACGTTTTTCTGCATAAACCGCATCATCAAAATCTCGAGCATCTTCACCATCGATCGTAACTAATGCTAAATCTCGTAAATCAATGCGGCCTTCACGGTCTTGAGCAGATGGTTCTTTAAAGCTTTCAGCTTCTTTTATAACTTCATCTGGGAATTCGTAAGGTAAGCCAAACTCAAGAATAGTCTGCGGAATAATAATTTCTGTATCAGCTTTGTCGGCCATAGATTGAATAATATGCGCCGTCGCAAATTCTTCACGGGTTGGATAGCTATCAATTGCAACACGTAGCATATCGCCAACATTCGCCCCAGCATGTTTTACGAGTTCTTTTTCTAAAGGAATAGGCTGATGCTGATTGGGATTGTTGGGTTGAATAAAATATTCACCCTCATGAACTGACAATTTACCAATTAATTGTTTAACACGATGCTGTAAAACTTCTGTAATAAAACCCCAAGGTTTGCCTTTACGATCAACTGAAGTCTGTCGCACTCTAACTCGGTCACCGTTAAAGACTAAACGTAATTCACGTTCAGGAAGTAAAAGGTCACTTTGACCATCAATATGCGCTGTGCCTAAACCTTTACTATTGATATAAACAGTTGCTTCATAGGTCGGTTGATCTGCCACCAACTGAAATTTAAACCCGTCTTTCATGATTTGACCGTCACGAACCATAGCACTTAAGCGGTGACTGAGTGCTTCAATACTTTTTTGGTCATGAATATTAAAATGATCGACAAGTTCTGCATGAGATTGCGGTGTCTGCAATTGTTCCAATGTATCTAAAATAAGAGTACGGCTTGGAATAGGATTGTCATAACGTTCAGCTTCAGCTTTCGCTTCGGGGTCAGCCCAGTTTTTTGTCATGTCGTTTGGTTTCACGCTTGGCAGATAAGTTTAGCATAAGTCATGCAGACCCGAACTGCACGTTTAGGTTTGCAATAATGTGTTATGCACTACAGTATTTTGATGAAGAAATAATATCTATCTTAACAAGCGTTTGATCGAAAAAGACGAAAATAATGAGAAAATTGCTTAAAAAATAATTCATTGAACTAAAAAACAAGAAAATTTCACTATGATGACTTGAACAATAGGGTTTTAGTTTGTATTATGGCGGCTCGTTCCGGTGAGGTGGATGAGTGGCTGAAATCACTTCCCTGCTAAGGAAGCATACCTATTACTGGTATCGAGGGTTCGAATCCCTCTCTCACCGCCATTTACTTAATGCGCTCATAGCTCAGCTGGATAGAGCACTTGGCTACGAACTAAGGGGTCGGGAGTTCGAATCTCTCTGAGCGCACCAAGTAAAATAGAACGAATCGCTGAAAGGCACACAAGTTACGCGCTCATAGCTCAGCTGGATAGAGCACTTGGCTACGAACTAAGGGGTCGGGAGTTCGAATCTCTCTGAGCGCACCACTTGAAGAATTAACCGCTATATATAGCGGTTTTTTTGTGCCTATTTTTTAGTACTTTAAAAAATCTAAATTTATAACTTTTTAATTATATTAGAGATAATCATAAATGAACTTAGCTTTATTTGACTTTGACGGCACGATCACTCACAGCGATACATTCAGCCTATTCCTTAAATTTTCTTTAAATAAAAAAACTCAAATACTAGGTGGTATTCGACTTGCACCTTATATAGCGGGTTATAAGCTTGGATGGGTAACCGATAAAACTATTCGAACTAAACTCTGTCAGGTGGGATACGTGGGCTATGATGCGGCTTCCCTAAAATATATGGGGGAAGAGTTTGCTAAAAATATCCTTCCTACCTGTGTGCGTCAAAATGCTTTGGAACGTATTCTTTGGCATAAAAAACAAGGTGATCGGATTGTTGTTGTATCTGCATCATTAGGTGTTTATTTAGAAAGCTGGTGCCAATCTTTAGATTTAGAAGTTATATGTAATCAACTTGAAATACGTGATGGTATTTTGACAGGTGATTTTATTAATGGTGATTGTGGTTATTTAGAAAAAGTAAATAGAATAAAAAACAAATATGATTTAACTCAGTATTCTACAATTTATGCTTATGGTGATACACCTAATGATTATGCAATGTTAGAGCTAGCGCATAAGAAATATTATAGATGGGAAGAAGTGAATTAATATTTAAAGATATATTAATAAATAAAGCCACTTGTAATAAGTGGCTTTATTTTAATGACTTATATTAAACAGTATTGAAAGAGTTTTCTAAGAAGTTATCGGTAAGTAATGATGTAGGTACGATAGTATGCGTTGTATTAGTTACGCTTGATACTGTCGACGTTACTCCACCGAGTAAGCTACCACCAGTTAATCCACCTAGTAAATTAGAAATAACATCTAATCCGCCTTCACTAGTCACACCGCCCGTTAAGCTACCCACGATATCTGTTACGATGCCGATAGGGTTGTCTGTACCGCCAGTAACGCCACCAGTTAAGCCGCCTAGAAGGTCGGTCACTAAGCCAAGAGGACTATCACCATCTACGCTACCAGTTAAACCGCCAAGTAAATCAGTGACTAAGCCTAGTGAGCTATCTCCACCAGTAACCCCACCAATAGTTCCTGTCAATCCACCAATGATTTCTGTTACTAAGCCAGTAGCAGTTGTGCCATTTGTAATCAGCGTATCGAGAATACCGGTAGCAGATTCAGTAGCACCTTGAATGTCTCCACCCACTAGATCAGAAATGACTTCAAGCGTACCATTTACTGTGTCACGAGAAGTTTCGAAAGTTAGAGTACCAAGATCAGCAAGTTCAGAAACAGGATGTTCTGCTTGTGGAAGAATACTGATAATTGTATCTGCAACTGTATCAATGCCAGTGTTGATAATTTCAGTTTTTAGGCTTTCTACCCCCTGAAGAATATCAATACCGCCTTGAACAACATCAATCACTGGAGAGATTGGAGAAGTTCCACCGTCAACACCACCAGTTACACCGCCGATAATGTCAGTAATTACTTCAAGCGGGTTGCCATCAACACCACCAGTTACACCGCCGATAATGTCAGTCACGACTTCAAGAGGATTACCACTAACACCGCCAGTTACACCACCAATAATGTCGGTTACCACGCCAAGTGGGCTATCACCACTTGTTGCGCCGCCGATAATGTTATTAATAATTCCAGTAGCAGTTGACCCATTTGTAATCAGTGTATCGAGAATACCGGTAGCAGATTCAGTAGCACCTTGAATATCACCACCAACTAAATCAGAAACAACTTCAAGTGCACCGTTTACTGTGTCACGAGAAGTTTCGAAAGTTAAAGTGCCAAGATCTGCTAGGTCTGAAACAGGATATTCAGTTTGTGGAAGAATACCAATAATAGTATCAGCAACAGTGTCGATACCAGTATTGATGATCTCAGTTTTTAGGCTCTCTACACCTTGTAGAATATCAATACCGCCTTGAACGACATCAATCACTGGAGCGATTGGAGATGTGCCGCCACCGATACCGCCAGTTACGCCGCCGATAATATCAGTAATTACTTCAAGTGGATTACCGTCAACACCACCAGTTACACCGCCGATGATGTCAGTAATTACTTCAAGCGGGTTGCCATCAACGCCACCAGTTACACCACCAACGACATCTGTAATGCTTCCGACAACGTCAGTAACAATACCTGTCGCAGTTGTACCATTAGTGATTAATGTTTCAACGACACCAGTAGCAGACTCAGTTGCGCCTTGAATGTCTCCACCCACTAGATCAGAAATGACTTCAAGCGTGCCATTTACTGTGTCACGAGAAGTTTCGAAAGTTAAAGTGCCAAGATCAGCAATTTCAGAAACAGGGTGTTCAGTTTGAGGAAGGACACCAATGATAGTATCAGCAACAGTGTCGATACCTGTATTGATGATTTCAGTTTTTAGGCTTTCAACACCCTGAAGAATGTCGATACCACCTTGAACAACGTCAATAACTGGAGCAATTGGAGAGGTTCCAAGATCAATACCGCCAGTTACACCACCCACAACATTGGTTACTGTTTCTAATGGATTTGTAGAACCGACAGTACCGGTTACAGTGCCAACCACATCAGAAATTAAGCCTGTTGTGGTTGTTGTCAGGGTGTTGGTTACCGTTGAAATTACATTAGAGAGTAAACCTGATGTAGAGATATTTACATCAGAAATGTTTATATCAGAAACGTTTACATTAACAGCGGAACCTGTGTTTACGTTTGTGTTTACCGATACAATATTACCCAAATCTTGAGTAATTTTTGATATCGAAGATACGAGGTTTGTTAGTAAGAACATGTTGGTCTATTTCCTATATAATTTTGTATTTTTAAGTAAGTATTATTTATTGCGCTTTATAATTAATGAGATGTGTATCTCAATAATTGCGATTTAGTATTGGTTAGATCTCAAAAGCTGTCAATGTGTATTTTTAGTCACATTTTTTATTATTAAATAATATTTAAAGAAATAATAATTTATTTAATTTAGACATAAAAATAATAATAATTTTTATATTATATAATTTTAACTAATTATTTTTTTAATCATATTTTCACTTATTTGAAGCATTATATTAGTCAAATTTCAAACAGTCTTATAATGGTTAGGTTCAACCAGAAATATATTATTTATATAATGTTGACTAAAACAGTAGCCTTTATCTTCTAGATAGATGGCAAAAAGCTTCAAAAATTCTATAAAACTTATTTGAAAAAAAATATTTCAGATACATCTTTGGTGAGCAAAGTTTCAATAACTTTAGCTACAAAGCTATGTAAACTAGAGTGATGGCTAAGAACTAGACGTTTGATGACAGAAAAATGAAAAAAGGCTTCCTAAGCCTTAAAAAATGCGTATAATGCGCAACATCAAGTACGCGCTCATAGCTCAGCTGGATAGAGCACTTGGCTACGAACTAAGGGGTCGGGAGTTCGAATCTCTCTGAGCGCACCACTTGAAGAATTAACCGCTATATATAGCGGTTTTTTTGTACCTGTTTTTTATTAGTTCGATTTAAAAGCTAGTGCTCATGGCAACCAGCTCTTAAATGATTTGAAGTTGAAAAAAATTAGCCAAATGTTTTAAAACGGCTTTTATCTTCAATAAAAGCTTTTTCACCTGCTTCGCCTTCAATTGAACCAAATACTAATTGGGCTCTTAGTTTCCATTGAGCAGGAATATCAAAAGCAGCATTAATTTTCTCATCGATAATTGGGTTGTAATGTTGTAAAGAAGCTCCAATACCTTGTTCAGCCAATACATTCCATACTGCAAATTGTGCAATTGCTGTTGAGTGTTCAGACCAGACTGGGAAATTATCAGCATACAATTCAAATTGCTCTTGTAGACCTTTAATCACATCTTGGTCTTCAAAAAATAAAACTGTACCAGCACCCGCTGCAAAACTTTGAATTTTTTGTTCAGTTCCAGCCAGTGCTTCGGCAGGAACAATCGTTTTTAATACATCTAAAACAATATTCCAGAAATTTTGATGAGACTCATTAAATAAAATAACAATGCGAGATGACTGAGAGTTAAATGCTGAAGGGCTATGTTTGACTGCTTCTTGAATTAACCTTTCAATTTCCGAAGGAGTATGGTGTAAGTTTTTCCCGATCGAATAAATAGAACGACGTTTTTTAATTAATTCTAAAAAGCTTGGCTGATTGAAAAGAGGGGACTCTTGAGTGGCGTGAGTAACCACATCTTTTGAGACTGTTGCTTTTTGATTTAAGCCAAATAATTTTGCAAAGAAAGACATGAGACATTCCACTAAGAAGGTGATGCTCTTATTGTAGAAATTTTAAAAACTGAAATAAGCTCAAAAAATATGAATCTACGTTCTATATATGCAACGTAGTTGATTTTCGAATCTCATCATAAGCTCTACTTTTAAACAAAATAAAAAATAGCCTTTGATTCATTTTAAAGCTGAAATGAATATGCTCTAATAGTTTCGATTTATTGAGTATTGATGCAGTGCAATGACTGAGCAAAAAACAGCTTTATCTTTACGTTATTATTTGAGTTTAGAAGAGTCACAAGATGGATTTTCATTAGTGACATTTGGGAAAAAGCAATTTACCCGTTTTCTTACACCTGCAATTAGTATCGCAATTATTATTTGGGGATTTTATTTAGGTCTCTCTGGTGTTGGACGATATTATGTCGGGTTAGGCGTTTTTTTTCTGGTGATGCAAGGCCTGATGCGTTACTGGCTTTTACCTATGTTATTTAAGCGTCAATTTGTTCGTTACCAGTTTGGAAAGAGTGAGCAGGGAATCGACTTATATCAAGATTACTTTGAGCTTTATGCCAATGGTCGTAAGCAAGTGATGCAATATGCAGATGTACAAACTTTTGCTAAAGGCAAACTGACTTACATGCTTGAGCTAAAGAATAAAACTGTAATTATTGTACCAAAGCGTGCATTTGCACAGGTTTCAGATCAAACCATATTTGAAAATACATTTAAGAAATAAATTATTGGAATTATTAGCCGCAACAACAAAGGAAGCCTCATGAATACACGTCCTTCAAAAATCGTTTGCGTGGGCAGAAGTTACGCCGATCATGTCAAAGAATTAAATAATGCTATGCCTGACAGCCCTATATTATTTATTAAACCACCGAGTAGTTTGATTGGTTTAAATGACGGTATTTCTTGGAATCCAGCGTGGGGCAGTTGCCATTTTGAATGTGAGTTAGTGTTACGTATTGATCAACCTTTGAAAGGTGAAACAGATCCTGAAAAAGCTTTAAAAGCGATTGGAGCAGTAACTTTAGGTCTTGATTTAACAATGCGTGATTTACAGAATGATCTGAAAAGTAAAGGCCACCCATGGGAGCGAGCTAAAGCTTTTGATGGTGCTTGTGTTTTGGCAGATTGGGTTGATACAAAAGAAATTACAAATTGGCAAGAGACCAAATTCACTTTCCATATTAATGATGAATTGCGTCAAGATGGTAATACTGCACTGTTAATGTTTACTATTGGTGAACTTTTAACTGATATTAATCAGGTTTTTTCACTAGAGCCAGGTGATGTGATTATGACAGGTTCACCTGCTGGGGTTGGACCATTACATGCAGGTGATCAGTTGAAAATGACATTAAAAGGTGCAACGCAAGATTTTGCATGGGAAACTTTTGTAAAAGCATAACCCACTCCTAAAATTGCCAATTTTTAACCCTATTATTTTTTTAATAATAGGGTTTTTTATTGGGTAGGAAAGAGTGTCTATACTATTGAAGAGTTCTACTTTCTTATTTCTCTTCAAAAATTGTTGAGAGCGGAATAGAAAGTTTTGCTGCTAAATAATCATTAGATTCGACCAAGGCGGGTCCTATTTTTTCCATCCATTCATCGTCATCATGTACATTCAAAACATCTTCACGTAATGGTAAAGGGTATGGAAGAGCAGTGAAAAAACTCCAAAAATCAACTTGGGATAAATTGCGCGCGAGAACATATTCATCTTTATCGGTACGTTTAACCAAATTTTGCTCTTCAAGTAAAAGTACATAAGCTGGCCAGCGGCCAATTTCTCCGCGACCTAAAATTTCTAAAGCTTCTTTGTCACTTACACTTTCACCGAGTTTCTGTTTTTTATAAAACAGCTCGAGAATATCTAATAGCATTAAAACAGGATGACGTTTCTGCTCTTTACCTGAATGAAAAGCAGTTAGAGCAAAACTTACTTCTACGCCAAGTAAAATAATGTTCCATGACAGGAAGATCCATAGAAGGAAAATTGGTACTGCTGCAAATGCACCATAAATAATTTCATAACTAGTGAAATTTGACATCACAAAGCTAAAGAAATTTTTGAGTATTTCAAACAGTACAGCACTTAAACAAGCCGCTATTCCTGCTGCATAAACTGGGACTGGGCGATTGGGAATGGTCCAATATAAAATGAAGAAACCCAAAATAGTAAGTACAAAAGAAATTAGCCAGAGTAGAAATGCCCCATCAAGTTGATAACCTGTGAAGTTATTGCTTAATAAGTTCATCGATGCAACTGTTGATGAAATAACAAATGCGCTTCCTAAAATAATGGGACCTAAAGAGATGATTGTCCAATAGCGCATAAAGCCCATAATGCCACTACGAGTTTCTTTTACACGCCAAATACGGTTAAAGACGGTTTCAATTGAGGTCAGCATTAAGACAGTAGTAACGAATAAAAAAAGCACACCAATAACGGTTAAGTTGCTAGATTTTTCTGTAAAAGCATTTAGCGCTTTATCAAATGCGATCGTGCTCTTCGGTAAAAAATTACTATAGATTAAATGTTGCAGCTGTTGTCTTGCGGGTTCTAACGCTTTGATTGAAGAAATAATTACTAAAAAAACTGTTAACATCGGCACAACTGCGAATAGCGTTGTATAGGTGAGAGAGCCAGCTTGTTCACGGCACCGATCAGCTTCAAAACGCTTAAATACATATAAAACGAACTGAAACCAGGTTTTATTATAAAAAGGAAGCTTACTTAAAAAACGTTGTAACATGCGTCGTCTATCCCGATTTTTTTAATCATCATGTTGGGCGATTGATAGCTTATCAAAGTATGAGCTTAAGTACTCAAATCGTAGATTAAAGCAAAATAATAACTTATAGAATTAAAGTCGTTCTGTAAGTTTACTATGTGCTATAGAAAGAATTGTAGCCATAAACTTTTTTCAACAAAGTAGGCTTTCTGTTGTCTAAGCAAGGGTTTACCAAAAGTAGATAAACTTTTTACTCGATGAGTCTGAGAAATTTGCTCGTGTTATCTTTTGTACTGCACCATCAATCACCTCTAGAATTTCATAAAATTGGTTGCGCCAAAAAAATAAAAAATCCCGTATAGTGTTCTTTTTAACAAAATTTATGAAACCGATGCAACTTTACATTCTTGTACTCTATTACAGCAAATATGGTTCTACTAAAGAAATGGCTCATTTAATTGCCAACGGTGTTGAGTCTGCGGGTATGTCAGTGAAAATTCGGACAGTACCAAATATTGCTCCAGCTGTCACAATAGCCGAGCCAAGCATTCCGGAAGAAGGTGATATCTATTGTACGTTAGATGATCTAACGAATTGTTCAGGTTTAGCGTTAGGTTCTCCAACTCGCTTTGGCAATATGGCAAGTGAAATGAAATATTTTTGGGATCAAACAACCAGTCTTTGGCTCAACGGGGCATTACATAATAAACCTGCTTGCGTTTTTACTTCTTCTGGTTCAATGCATGGTGGGCAGGAAAGTACTTTACTCACTATGCTACCGCCGTTATTTCATCATGGCATGATGATTTTGGGATTACCTAATGCAATTCCAGCCTTATCTAATACTAAAACAGGGGGAACACCTTATGGCGCAAGCCATGTAAGTGGACCGCGTCATGACCAAAACTTAAGTCAGGATGAAAAGATTTTGTGTGAAGCTCAAGGCAAACGTTTAGGAGAGGTTGCCAAAAAGCTTTTAGTTTAGTTTTGAGCAAATAAAAAAGAGCGGATATCCGCTCTTTTTTAGGTGTACATCTTATTCTTTTACAAAAGTAACTTTGCCATCTGTAAGAGAGTGTACACGTGCTAATGATTCAACGCGGTAGCCTTTTTCAAGCAATAAATCACGACCTGGTTGGAATGATTTCTCAATCACAATACCCACACCTACAACTTCTGCATTTGCTTGGTGAATTAAATCAATCAGGCCTAATGCTGCTTGACCATTTGCCAAGAAGTCATCAATAACTAATGCCTTATCAGTTGAATGAAGATGTTTATTTGAAATCGCAATCGTGCTTTCAGTTTGTTTAGTAAAACTAAATACTTTAGAGCGATATAAGTCATCTTTTAAGGTCAATGACTGATATTTGCGAGCAAAAATTACAGGTACACCAAGTTCTAAACCTGCCATGATTGCAGGTGCAATACCTGATGCTTCAATGGTAATAATCTTGGTAATCCCTGCATCTTTAAAGCGAGCGGCAAATTCTTTACCAATCTGCTGCATTAATACAGGATCAATTTGGTGGTTTAAGAAAGCGTCGACTTTCAAGACTTGATCAGATAGAACGATACCTTCTGTTAAGATTTTCTGTTCTAGTGCGTGCACGGGAGAATCCTCTAGACGGATGCTTTTTAAAGCAAATGCGTATTTTAAAAAGCATCCAAAAAAATGCAAGCTTTAATTCGTCTTACCTGTATAACTTGTTAATAACAATCCATAAGAAGTTTTACCATCAATATGACTTACTTTAACTGGTAAATAATCTAATTTAGGCGCTAACCAAAAGATTGTACTGCGTTCAGGTTTGTTGTGTTGTAAAACCACTTTAATGGTATCGAATGTTCCATAAGAGGTTTTAATTTTCTCATTACCTTGTTTTACAAATCGACGGTTTTCAACTTCTTTTGCATCTGCAAGTGGATAAGAGGACTTCAATGAACCATTTTTTAAGTCTTCACGCAGTTGTAACTCTGCATTTAATTCATCAAGAACACCTGCCTGCCAAGCAAATGAACGAGCTTTATCATCTTTCTTGGTAGAGATAGTTTTGCTATTTGGATTAAAGTTAATACTCATGGTGTTGTTATGAATCAAAATTTTGCTGGTACGGCTAAAACTTTGAGACCCAATTTTACCATTGGTGAAACTAAATTTACTTGTTTCACTTGCGGACGCAATTCCACCTGCTTTTGCAGTGAATTTATAAGTCCAGTTATTACCTTGCTGGCTTAAGGCACGTGTAGCCGATCCCATACCTTTATTATTGTAAGTAAACTGATAATTTGCCTGAAATGGGCTCATGGCAAGTGCATGGCTTGAGAAGCCTGCAAAAAGCAAAGTTGTTGAAATACCTGTTGCGATGCCAAACGATTTCAGAAATTTTGTTGCCATAAGTAAATATCCTTGTACAGACTAAAAAGTCAGTGCTGATGCATCTGTAACTTAAACATATTATGCCTGTTGATCATGGAGAAAAAATCAGGATTTATGCTAAATGTGTAATCTATTTGTGTTTTTTGGCAGTTAATTCATCTTCATTTATAAACCGTTTATTCATCTTTTTGCTGAATTGGCGTTATTTCAGAATCTGCGAATTCTTCTTCAAAATCGTCGTCCTGATCACGAGAAAGTAAGGCTGCTAAATTCACGTTTCCAAATACAACTAACTCAGCTTCACGAACTCGTGCGTAATTTATATGTACTTTGCCTAACGTCTCGATGATGCTGGCTTTTTTGCCAAACCAACGGTTGAGATCAAGAAAAATGAGTTCATCGCGTTCTTCTGCTACATTAAAACGTTCAAGAATCATTCCCAAAGGATCTTTTTTCAAAATTTTATGGTAGTAAAAAACTGCGGCTTTTACGGCGATCTTTTGCCAAAAGTTTTTATATTTCGCTTCAATAATTTGTGTATTGCTAATTTGTTCAAAAACTAAAAGTTGTTGTTCTTTATTAAATTCCATCTGGATCAATTTTAAATCAACCGATAGTGTGGTTTCTAAACCTTTTACATGCATGGTTGCATATAATCTTAACCAGTCATGATAAAGATCTGCATGTAGGTCATCTAAAAATTCAACATTATTGGTGACATAACGTTGCAAAGTGGCATTCAGAAAGGTTTGCGATAATGTAAAATCTCTTTCTTCCTCAATGAATGCTTCTGCTTTTTTATAGACTTTTTGAAGACGTCTGACTAATGAGGAAAATAGCGTTTGCATAAAAGAACTTCCAGAAGATAATTTACTAAAGAGCCCACACAATCTTTATTATGATAAAAAACGGGTTTTGATCTTGCAGTGTAACAAATTTAATTGATACATTTTGACAAAATGAAAATGGATAAAATCCTATATTTGAAGTGAATCACACTTTTATCCAGATTTGAATATCAGTTTATGTTTTATTCGGTATTAAACCGTGGGGAAAAGGCATTTATATGCTTTTAAGATTATGTTGAACAAAAGAAGTCTATCTATAGAGTCTTTTCATTATTGGTGGAAAGACCAAGTCTTTATTGCTGCAACAATATTAGCAATCTTACTGCATATTCTTGTATTGCTCATTAACTTTGCTATGCCTAGCCCATCAGAGCAGTCTACTAAAGAAATTGCAATTTCAATTCGACCAACCAATGAGCCAGTTGTTCAGGCAGATTTTTTGGCACAAGCAGACCAGCAGGGTTCAGGTGCATTTCGTGAGGCTCACCGGACTTCTAGTGATACTCCAAATCCGATGCTTAATGATGCTTCAACGGGGAATGCAGAGTTAGAAACTTTGCAAAAGATTCAGCAACAACGAGAGCTTAAATTTGAAGAAAAAGTTTTAATGACGGTTTTAAGTTGGCAGAAACAAGCTGATGCAAGTCAAAGGAAAAAGGAATTAGAACAATTACAAAGTCAATTTCAAGCAAAAGCTGCGATGGTTGCAAGCCTTGAAGCACAATATTTACAACGTAGACAAGATTTTAGTCGCCAGCAAAAAATAAAAACAGTAGATGGAATTCAAGCGAAGAAAGATGCCTCGGCTGCTTATTTAGATAAGTTTCGTGAAAAAGTAGAGCTTTACGGTAATCGCTATTATCCAGAAGAAGCGAAACAGCAGCAGCTCAAAGGTGAAGTTCGTTTAATGGTGATTTTGAACGCTCAAGGCGGAATTCGTGCAATTCGTTTGCTTGAAAGCTCAGGGCATTCAATACTTGATGAGGCTGCAAAGTCTTCAGTACGTCGCGGTGCGCCATTTGGGCATTTTGATGCCAATATGAAAGATATTTCGGAGTTACGTATTGTTCGTACTTGGCGTTTTGATCCAGCGGAAGCTGAATTTGAGGTTCACTAATTAAAAAAATGTGGATAACTTTTAGGATATCCACATTTTAAGAGTCATCGCATTATTCCTGATAAGGATTTGAAATATTGAGTTTTGCTAAAATTTCAATTTCTAAGCCTTCCATCTCTTCAGCATCTTCATCACTAGTTTCGTGGTCATAACCGAGTAAATGTAAAACACCATGAACTAACAGATGTGCAAAATGGTTTTGGGCAGTTTTTTTCTGCTCTAATGCTTCTTGTAATACCACCGGAATACAAATAACTAAATCACCTAGAGGTAAGGCATCTAGCATTGGTAGAACTTCTTCTGGAATATCACTTGGAAAAGATAAAACATTAGTTGGTTTATCTTTTTCTCGGTACTGCAAGTTGAGTTGCTGACTTTCGTCCAGATCAACGCAAGCAACCCCAATTTCACAATCTTCTTTATAATCAACGTGGCGTAAAGTTGTCTCAATAATTTTTTTGAGTTGAGCTCGTTTGAGCTCTAACTCAGGTGATTGAAAGTCTTGTTGTAAACTTAAACTGATTTTCAAAATGAATCCTTACGCATCCTGATGTTGCAAGTCTGCTGCTGTATCGTTTTCAGCAACTAATGCTTCTTGACGTGCTTTGCGTTCAGCACGTGCTTCAGCATTAAGACGCTGTTGTTCACCATCCCATCCTTCATACGCTTCAACAATTTTTTGAACAAGTTGATGACGTACAACGTCACGGGAATGGAAACGGGTAATATGAATTTCTTTAATATTCTCGAGTACACGTAGTGCATGTGCTAAACCAGATTGTTGGCCTCGAGGTAAATCTACTTGGGTAATGTCACCTGTAATCACTGCACGAGAACCAAAACCTAAACGGGTCAAGAACATTTTCATTTGTTCAGGCGTTGTGTTTTGAGCCTCATCCAAAATTACAAATGAATGGTTAAGTGTACGACCACGCATATATGCAAGAGGTGCAACTTCAATCACTTGACGCTCGATTAACTTGGCAACTTTTTCAAAGCCGAGCATTTCGTAAAGAGCATCGTAAAGAGGGCGTAGGTATGGGTCGATTTTCTGAGTTAAATCACCTGGTAGAAAACCTAACTTTTCCCCAGCTTCTACAGCAGGACGTACAAGTAAAATCCGTTGGATTTCATTACGTTCCAGCATATCTACTGCGGCGGCAACTGCTAAATAGGTTTTACCTGTACCCGCAGGGCCAACACCAAAAGAAATATCGCTTTGTAAAATACGCTGTACGTAGCGTTTTTGATTGGCACCACGTGGGTTAATACGCCCTTTTCGAGTCTGGAAGTAGACATCCATTGGTGCATCATGTTCATCCATCTCTTCTCCAACTAACTCGAAATTACGTTCAGTTTGAGAGGATTGAATTAACAGATGTAATAGATCGGCACTAATTTGCTGGGATGCTTCAGACTCTTCATAGAGTCGTTGCAATAATGCTTCGGCTCTCCCAACAGCATCAATCTCACCATCGATATGAAAAACATCTCCACGATGAGTAATTTTGACATCTAAACGCTGTTCAATTTGCTTAAGGTGCCCATTATAGGCACCCAAGATGCTCTTTAAACGTTCCATTGAAACTTCAGGAAATGTTACGGTACGTCGAATCGCTGCAGTCAAGAGAAAACCTTTCAGTAGACTTTAGAATACCTCTACATTACGCCACGTCAGGCTCAAGATTCAAGAGCTCACCGTAAACTAAATTTAAAGTTTTAATTTCAGTAATCTCGATCTCTGCAAAACGACCTACCCAAGAAGCATCACCGACAAAAGTGACTAGACGTGTATTATCGGCTGTGCCTAGTAAAATATTAGGGTCTTGGTCCGAAACTTTTTCAATAAGAACACGTTCAATTTTGCCAAGCATTGCATCAGTTTTTTCAATGCTAGACTGTTTAATCACTTTCTGAACTTGAGCTAAACGCTCTTTCTTAACGTGCTCAGGCGTAGTATCAGGCAAGTCTGATGCAGGTGTACCCGGACGTTTTGAATAAACAAAGCTATATGAATGATCAAAATCTAAGTCTTTGATAAATTGAAGTGTTTCGGCGAAGTTTTCATCAGTTTCACCAGGGAAACCAATAATAAAGTCACTCGATAAGTGCATATCAGGACGTATTTTTCTTAATTTGGCAATCTTGTCGATATAAACATCAATCGTATGATTTCGCTTCATTGCCTGTAAAACATCATTTGATCCACTTTGAACAGGTAAGTGTAAATGCGACACCATTTGAGGCAAATCTTCATAACACTGAATTAACTCATCAGAGAACTCAAGTGGATGCGATGTTGTATAACGTAAACGGCCGATACCCGGAATTTCTGCAACGAGTCGTAACAATTCAGGGAAGGTACAGATGCCACCTTCGAAGGTTTCTCCGCGATATCCATTTACATTCTGACCCAGAAGTGAAATTTCACGGACACCTTTTTCTGCAAGACCTGCAATTTCTGCAAGTACATCATCTAATGGACGAGAAACTTCTTCACCACGTGTGTAAGGAACTACACAGAAAGAACAGTATTTAGAGCAGCCTTCCATAATAGAAACGAAAGCTTTAAAGCCTTCTACACGTGGTTCGGGTAAAAAGTCGAATTTTTCAATATCTGGGAAAGAAATATCAACCAGTTTGATTTTATCTTTTTTAGGTTTTTCTACTTGAGCATTATGTTGATCAAGCATTTGCGGTAAACGGTGTAATGTTTGTGGGCCAAAAATCATGTCTACATAAGGCGCACGTTTTTGAATATTGTCACCTTCTTGAGACGCAACACATCCACCGACACCAATCACAAGATCAGGATTTTTGTCTTTTAGTTTGCGCCAGCGACCTAATTCACTAAATACTTTTTCCTGCGCTTTTTCACGAATAGAACACGTATTCATGAGCAGAATGTCTGCTTCATTAGGGTTGGTCGTCAAAACGTAACCGTGAGAATCTCCTAAAAGGTCTGCCATACGGTGACTGTCATACTCATTCATCTGACACCCTTGAGTTTCAATATAAAGTTTTTTTATTGAAACATCAGTGGTGTGCGTTGGCTGGGTAACAGTGTTTTCTGAGGCAGCTTTGGCACCATTGGGAATGAAGGTTTGAACCGTCATGCAGGCTCCTAACAGATCGATCTAAAAAAGAATAAATTGGCCCAAAATGGGTCAAACCATCTATTATAGCAGTATTTGAGCTGAACCGATAACAGTAAACTTTCAGAACATGACACAGTTTTTGTGAAGTAAATTAGGTGAATTTTAATGATGTTGAATCATAGAGTTACATAACACAACAAAAGAAAGCACGAAGAATAATTAAACTATGCGTTGAAGGTGAATAGTCAAGGTTTAGCATATATATGAGACCAAGTAGAAAGAGCTCATCAATCCATAGTCGTGTAATGAAAAATAAATATATGCATCGTAGCTGGTTAGGAGCTATGTGTTTACTTGGTTGTTCATTTACCTATGCTGCCGAAGAGCAGTTTAATGATGCACTAAATGCTGCAAATAGTGGTAATACCGCGTTATTAGACCAATATCAGCTTGCTATGCAAAATGATGTGTTGGGATACTATCCAGAATATTGGAAACTTAATACAAACCTTGGCTTTCAACCTACTGCCTCTATCGTAAGCTTTGCTCAACGCTATCCACAATCAGCAATGGCTGAAAAATTAGCAGCCGATTATGTCGAAGAAAAAGTTAAACAAGCTGACTTTGCATCTGCTCAACCCGTCTTATCTTATGTCACCAACCCTGACCAAGCCGAAAATTGTGCTTTGGCACAGGTACGGGCGAAAAGTGGTGATGCATTAGTTTTTGCTGAATATAAAGATGTTTGGTTAGCAACTGAATCACAACCAGAATCTTGCTTAGGTTTAGGGCGCATGATGTTATCTAGCCCTTTAATGAGCGCACAAGATAAACAACAGCGTCTGTGGGTACAATTGCGTGCAGGTTTGTCGGGACAGGCGCTCGCGACAGCACAGACTTTGGGTTTGAATTTGTCTTTGGCTCAGCTTAACCAAATTCAGGCGAACCCACTCAATTATTTATGGAGTGCGCCTAAGACAAATGATGCAGATTATGCTTATTTGATTTTTGCGTTAGGGCGTTTAGCTAATAATGACTTAAGTAATGCTTTTTCAAATGTGCAGCGTGTCGCCCAAGGTACGCCACAAAATGTACAAAAATATTTATATCGTACGGTAGCCTATATTGGTGGTACTACGGTAATGAAAAATAATTTTAATCGTGAAGTTCTACAATACTTTGATGCAAGTTATGGCTACCCATTAAGTCCGGAAGAAGCCGAAATTTATGCGCGTCAGGCGATTAGATTTGGTGCGTGGGAAAGTTTAATTCGCGCTATTGATAGTATGACGGTAACCCAAAAACAAGAAGACCGCTGGCAATATTGGCTTGCTCGCGCGTCAGAACAGCGTGGCGATAGTGCTTCTAAAGCAACCGCACAACAAATTTATAGAAAACTGGCTCAGGCTGGTGATGACTATCATAATCTTTTAGCAAAAGATCGTTTAGGTGAGCGTTATAACCATCAACCTTATGATGATCAGCCGACAGCAAGTGATTTAAGACGTTTAGATCAGAATATTCACTTTAATCGTGCTTTTACTTTAAGACGTATTAATGCAAATCCAACTTATACGAATCGAGAGTGGAATTGGGCAGTTCGCCAAGCTTATCTTCAGCATGATGACGGTTTACTTTTAGCTGCAGCAAAGCGTGCCCATGACATGGGATGGTATGACCGTGCAATCTATGCAGCAGATCGTACAACAAATAAGCACAATGATACTTACCGCTTTGTGACTCCCCATAAGACTAATGTCGTAAGTCATAGTTACAATGCAGGAATTGATCCGGCATGGGCTTATGGTTTAATGCGTCAAGAAAGTCGGTTTGTTACTTCTGCACGTTCTCACGTTGGAGCGGGTGGTCTTATGCAAATTATGCCTGATACAGCGAAGTTGATTGCACGTCAAATGGGTGAAACTTATAATCCCGCTGCATTGAGTGAAATGAATACCAATATTCGATATGGAACATTTTATTTGTCGATGATTCAGGGACAATTAAGCAATAACCCTGTTTTGGCAACAGCAGGTTATAATGCGGGGCCTAATCGGGCTAGACGTTGGCAACCGGACTATCAATCAATTTCGGCTGACCAATATACTGAGACAATTCCATTGTTAGAAACCAGAGACTATGTCAAGCATGTTATGACGAATGCAACACATTACGGCGTAATATTGGGTCAAGGAGCCCAGTCCTTATCGCAACGTATGAAAGTCATTCCAATGCGTACGTCGCCTTAACGTTAAGGTGGTTGATGATGGATCTTCTTTTAATTGGCATATTCAAGTTTTAATTAAATGAAATATAGATATTTGGAACTTCGTTCAATTTTACAACTTGCATGGTGGATAATCTGTGCAGGGGGAGGATTGATGAGTTCCGTTTTACATGCCGAAACTGTTAATTTACAGGGATATGTTATGCATGTACAAATGACACCAGCTGCATGTGCATTAGATCCCTCTAAACAAAAACAACGTAAATGTCTTGAAGGATATTCACTGACAATTACAGGTCTTATGCCTGAAACAACTAAAACTGATTGTTCCACAGAAAGTTCGGCCACTCTCTCTCCATTACAAGCTAAAGTCGTTGCTCGGGTTATGCCCGATAATAATGCTCGTGTGCAGTTATGGAAAAATGTAGGGGGGTGTGTTCCTATGAATGCGAGCCAATATTTTCGTACGGTTATTAACTTTGCTGAACGTTTAAAAATTCCGGCTAGTCTCACAAGTTCAACAAATGTTGAAATGCAACAATCCGCATTAAGACAACAATTTGTTCGCCTTAATCCTAGCTTGCCCCAAAATGGTATCCGTTTTAGTTGTCAACTATCGCGTTCGGATGTGGTCTTAACAGAAGTGAAAGTTTGTTACACGGTAAAGGGGCAATATAAACAATGTGCAAATCATGTCGTATCGAATTGCCCTGGTGAAATCATGATTAAAGGTAGTTATTAAAGATTACGAACATTTCGTAAGGAAATGCTCATCATACATTGAATCTATTAGTAGAGATTAATTTGTATTTTCTATCAGACTTTTGGTGAAAACGGGTCGCTTTTACATGCATCTGCCAAATCTTTAGAGTACAATCTTTGCCGTTTATGATGATTTGGTTAGATGGAATTCCTATTTAGCCCGATTAAGGACACTCATTGGAGACAATTACATGAAGCAACCCGTTCGTGTTGCCGTGACTGGCGCTGCAGGTCAAATTGGTTACAGCTTATTATTCCGTATCGCAAGCGGTGAAATGTTAGGTAAAGATCAACCTGTTATTTTACAATTGCTTGAAGTTCCAGTTGAAAAAGCACAACAAGCGCTTAAAGGCGTAATGATGGAACTTGATGACTGTGCTTTCCCTTTATTGGCTGGCATGATCGGGACTGATGATCCGAAAGTTGCATTTAAAGATGCTGACTACGCTTTATTGGTAGGTTCTCGTCCACGTGGTCCTGGTATGGAACGTGCTGACTTGTTGAAAGTTAACGGTGAAATTTTCATCGGCCAAGGTCAAGCATTAAACGAAGTTGCTAGCCGTGACGTTAAAGTGTTAGTTGTAGGTAACCCTGCAAACACTAACGCTTACATCGCAATGAAATCTGCTCCAGATCTTCCTGCGAAAAATTTCACAGCAATGTTGCGTCTTGACCACAACCGTGCGTTAACTCAACTTGCTCAAAAAGCTGGCGTTGCAGTTTCTGATATCGAAACAATGACAGTTTGGGGTAACCACTCTCCAACAATGTATGCTGACTACCGTTTTGCAACTGCAAATGGCGAAAGCTTAAAAGACAAAATCAACGATGCTGCTTGGAACAAAGATGTGTTCCTTCCAACTGTTGGTAAACGTGGTGCTGCGATCATCGAAGCACGTGGTTTGTCTTCTGCTGCTTCTGCTGCTAACGCTGCAATTGATCATATGCGTGATTGGGCACTTGGCACAAACGGCAAATGGGTAACTATGGGTATTCCATCTGATGGTTCTTATGGTATTCCTGAAGGCGTAATGTTTGGTTTCCCTGTTACAACTGAAAACGGTGAATACAAAATCGTTCAAGGTTTAGAAATTGATGAATTCAGCCGTGAGCGTATCAACTTCACTCTAAACGAGCTTGAAGAAGAACGTGCAGCAATTGCTGACATGGTAAAATAATTCATCAGTTTGATGAGTTAAAAAAGCACTCTTTAGAGTGCTTTTTTATTGAATCCTGAAAAAGCAAACACAAAAAGCAACAAGAAAATATAGACACTATCATGCAAGTAAAAACGTTTTATTGTTAGATTAGTTAATAGATGATTTAAAAGAAGTTATAGGAGAATAACAATGTTTGAACAGCAACCGACTTTAGAGCTTTTATTTGATCAGTTGGGTTTAGATTCTGATGAAGCAAGTATTGAAAACTTTATCAAAACACATCAATTGCCAGCCGAGCAAAAATTACATGAAGCATCTTTTTGGTCAAAAGGTCAAAGCGATTTTTTAAAAAGTCATTGGGAAAAAGATGATGAGTGGATTGTGGTTATTGATGAGCTTAATGAACAACTGCATGAAGACAGTGTGAAAAAATAAGTTCAAAAAATAAAGCCTGTTTTACAAGTAATATGTAAAACAGGCTTTATTACATGAAGAGTTTAATGTGTCTTTACTTTTAATTTATCTTTATACCATGGCTCATGACGTACAAGGTCAAATACGGGTTGGCCATGAAGCAATTCAAGATCACATGTAGACGTTGATAAATATTTAGTTAACCAATGTCGTGTTAATGCTGACTCTTGTCGTGCTGCTGACGCATATGCCAAGAAGAAATAGATATCAGCATGTTCATGATGTGCTAATGGCTTCAAAATTTGTTGAGTAATCAACGCAAAACGTTTTTCTTTATTGAGTTCAAAGTAAAGCATATATGCTTTGGCTAAGTGTAAAGACAAATTAAGATATAAGCTCAATGGCATTTCTTCATATTCCATACGAGCTTGTTCAAGCAAGACAATAGCTTCTTGTAAGAAATGAAGTTGTTCTTGGCGAACCCGACTTAGTACTACAAGTTGCATGCGTAACTCAGCACGCTCTAAAGCAAGCTCAGGCGTATTTTCAGTCAAATAAAGTTGGTCTGTTTCACCAATTCGGTTCACAATTGTTTTACTTTCAATAGACATACGCCATCACCTTTTTTAATCAATAGCTTTTATATCGGGTTCATTTATCAAATTTAAAGAGTAACCTTTAAACCCAAATGGAATTTCCACTACGAAGCCAAGCTGTAATAGAGAGTCTTTGTTGTTTTGAGGTTAATACTTCATGTAATAAATCACTTTGAAATATTACTAGGCGATTGGGTTCAGGATTAACAATATGCCATTTCTCGTTTTTATCTTGTAGTCGTAATTGTCCACCCCAATCTTCTTGCCATTCTGGATGTAAGTAATAGACAGTTGACATCATACGATCATTTTTTTGTTGAGGATTGTCTCGGTGTAAAGCATAGAATTCACCTAAATTATAACGGGCAAAATGAGCTTCAACCTCTTTAATTCCTAAATAGAATGCTTGATTTAAACTTTGTGAAAGTAAACTTAAAGTTTCAATATGTTGCTGAGCAATAGGAAGTTGATCGTTAATCCAAAGAATATGGTCACTACGAATATTACTAACTACGCCGTTTTGAATACCTGCTTCTCTAAATTCATCCATGTGATGGCTGCACTCATTGGCGACCTGAGCGCGATATTGATCGGGATAGGCCTGATTTATAATGGCAAAGCCATGCGTATTTAAATCATCTAAAATTTGATCCAAATTCCATGAATCAGGAAGCGAGTGAGAGTGCATATAACCTCAGGTAGATCGTAAAAATATCAAGCAGCTCTATTTTAGATGATCACAACCTTACGAAAGAATATTTTTTTCATGTTAAACTATTTGTTGAATTGAGGAATTAAAGTCAACATGAATTACCGTCACCATTTCCATGCGGGCAACTTTGCAGATGTTATGAAGCATGTGCTTTTGCTACAGCTGCTCAACCGTTTAAATGCTAAAGATAAACCTTATCGTTATATCGATACGCATGGAGGGGCAGGCAAATATGATTTATCTCTGGCACCTGCACAAAAGTCTGGAGAGTTTCTCACAGGCATTCATCGTCTAGTTCAACTATCTGACATGGAAAAGCGTCAGGCACCTGAAGCAATCCAGCAATATTTGAAATTGGTCGAACAATTACGTTCTGAGGAAGGAAAGGGTAGTTATCCTGGTTCTCCTTGGTTTGCCCTGCAAGGCATGCGTGAAATCGACAAAGCGACTATATTTGAAATGCAGCGCGATGTATTTCAGCAATTACGTCATAACATTCGTGATAAACGTGCAGGTTTACATGAGCGCGATGCATATGAAGGCTTGCTTGGCGTAATTCCGCCAAAAGAAAAGCGCGGTCTGGTTATGATCGACCCTCCTTACGAATTAGAACGTAAAGACTTTCCGCAATTAGTTGAACTTTTACAACAAGCTTATAAAAAATGGCCAACAGGCGTTTTTGCAGTTTGGTATCCAATTAAAGACCGAGCGATGATTGAGCGTTTTGAAAAGAAAATGTTTAAAACGGGTATTCGCCGTCAGTTAGTTTGTGAAATTTGTGTATGGCCAGATGATACTCCTGTAGGTCTAAATGGTTGTGGTTTATTAGTGATTAACCCACCTTGGCAGTTCTCAGAACAAGCAGACCAAGCACTACAGTGGTTATTCCCGCATCTACGTATGCAAGAAACTGGTGGTCACGCTGCTGTTCGCTGGTTAGTAGGTGAGTAACAGTTAACTTAAATCAATGCACATGTTTGGAATAGAAAATAATGACAAATGCGCCTAAACCAGAGCAAGATTTAACTCATAATGAACATTCATTTGATGGGATTACATTTGAAGTGGTTGAAGAAGAAGATAATCCGGAAGGACAAAAAGTGAAGCGCCGAGGTATTTATCTTTGGCCTAACTTAATTACAACCGCTGCTCTGTTGTCCGGTTTCTATTCCATCATTGCAAGTATGAATGGGGATTTTAATCAAGCGATCTATGCCATTTTTATTGCAGCGCTATTGGATGGCTTAGATGGTCGAGTTGCTCGAGCAATTGGCGCTCAAAGCGCTTTTGGCGAACAATATGATTCTCTCTCGGACTTGTTAGCTTTTGGTGTGGCTCCAGCAATGCTGATGTATAGCTGGAGTTTGCATGATTTAGGCCGTATTGGTTTGGCTTGTTGTTTTGTTTATACAGCCTGCGCAGCCTTCCGACTAGCGCGTTTTAATGTGCAAATTGGCGTTGTTGATAAGCGTTATTTTATCGGCATTGCAAGTCCACTCGCTGCTATTATCATTATTTCACTCGTCTGGGTTGCTCGCGATTATCCTTTCATTTTTGATTTACGTGATATTGCGATTCAAACTATTAATGCTGTTCTTATGGTAATTGTGGGATTACTCATGATTTCCAATATTAAATATTATTCTTTCAAGCAGATGGATCGTAAACGCGTTCCTTTTGTAGTTATGTTGCCAGTAGTACTGATTTTTGCGGCAATCACTTATAATATTCCAATGGGCATTTTGACAGTTTCAATTATCTATGCTCTATCTGGTTTTGTTACGACTTTATTTGCACGCAAGAGTAATGAAACACTAAAAACATAAAATAGAAGAGGTTCAGTATGCCTAAGTTGATAAGTGAAATTAATCAATTACAGCAGCTGGGCCCTAATGGTAAAGAGGGGGTTGTTTATCAACCTTCTCGTGGCTTTTTTAAAATTGTTTATCAAGGCTTGATCCTTCCAAATTTACCAACCCCACTTCGTTATTTTAATTACATTAGTTTAGTGGGACAGCCACGTATTCCTCTGTGTTATAACGCCCACAGCATTACAACTTCAGCTATCGACACTGCAACAGTGCTTGTAAGTAATAGCCAACATAGTGTGGGACATTTAAAAACATATTCTATTCGACGCCAATGTCAGTTTGATTCGACGCTATATCAATTTGATAAAACTGATCTGATTCAATGGCAAATTCCCATGATTCGCCTTCAGCGATTAGATCCAGAAATGGGATGTGATCTTACGATTCAGATTTCAGAAAACATATCTAATGCCTCTGCTTTGCAGTGGGGTGTTTCTGACTATTGGTCAACACTATGCGTATGTGAAGGTGAAATTTTTTATAAAGGACAGAAATATCAAATTGAAGGGTTGGGGCGATTTAAACACGCGCGAGCTTTGCATTTGCCGTTCTTATCTTTATGTTTCTATACGTGCCAAATTATTAACTTAAATGAAACTACGCAGCTTACATTCTTACAAATAAGAAATCAGTGGAATATCATCCTATGTTCAAGATTAGATATTCAAGAATTTGGAAAGCCTGTTGAAAGTTTTACAGAAGATGTAAATTTACATATCCACAGAGTTTATCCAAAGGTTAAAACACCGAATGGTAAAGAGATGTACTTGCCTAGGGAGTTTTCTTGGCAATGTGAGAAAAATGGAAAAATAATCTTTGAACTTTATGCACAAAGTCGTGGTGATTATAAGTTTGGGTTGGCGGCTGGATATGTGGGAAGCTTTCAATATCAATTAAGCTGGAATGAACAGTGTCTGCAAGGAGAGGGTGGATACTGTGAATATATTGATTGTCGTCCACTTAGATGGCAAGAAAAGAATCAAGACGAGAAAATTTTAGATAAATTGATGCTTTTACAACCATGTTTATATAAAAAATGACTATTTTTATTAGTTTTTGATTAAAAAGCGAACTGTTGTTGCACTAATATTAAAAAAGGTATTGCAAAGGGATCTTAATCATCTATAATGCACATCCATCGGCGGTGATGCAGATAGAAACTTGTTGAAAAACAGTTACTTGTGATTAAGTTGATTACTTTAAGTGATGAATTTGATGGTGAGTTGGTTTTGAGAATGAGTTTTAAAAAATATCGAAATTACCTGTTGACTTTTAAGAGATTAAGAGTAATATAGCCGACCTAGCTTGCTGGTGACGAACCAGGAAGAAGATCATTAAGAGAATTGAAGAACAACTTGTGTGGATTTTTACTGATTGATTAATCGAAATAATTTTCATTGATTGATTGGTTTAAATTACTCGAAGTTTATTTGAGCGAAATTTAAGTCAGTAATTGATGAGCCAGAATTGGTACCTTGTCTTTAAATAAGGTACAAAATGATTTTAACTGAAGAGTTTGATCATGGCTCAGATTGAACGCTGGCGGCAGGCTTAACACATGCAAGTCGAGCGGAGAGAGGTAGCTTGCTACTGATCTTAGCGGCGGACGGGTGAGTAATGCTTAGGAATCTGCCTATTAGTGGGGGACAACATTTCGAAAGGAATGCTAATACCGCATACGTCCTACGGGAGAAAGCAGGGGATCTTCGGACCTTGCGCTAATAGATGAGCCTAAGTCGGATTAGCTAGTTGGTGGGGTAAAGGCCTACCAAGGCGACGATCTGTAGCGGGTCTGAGAGGATGATCCGCCACACTGGGACTGAGACACGGCCCAGACTCCTACGGGAGGCAGCAGTGGGGAATATTGGACAATGGGCGCAAGCCTGATCCAGCCATGCCGCGTGTGTGAAGAAGGCCTTATGGTTGTAAAGCACTTTAAGCGAGGAGGAGGCTACTTTAGTTAATACCTAGAGATAGTGGACGTTACTCGCAGAATAAGCACCGGCTAACTCTGTGCCAGCAGCCGCGGTAATACAGAGGGTGCAAGCGTTAATCGGATTTACTGGGCGTAAAGCGCGCGTAGGCGGCTAATTAAGTCAAATGTGAAATCCCCGAGCTTAACTTGGGAATTGCATTCGATACTGGTTAGCTAGAGTGTGGGAGAGGATGGTAGAATTCCAGGTGTAGCGGTGAAATGCGTAGAGATCTGGAGGAATACCGATGGCGAAGGCAGCCATCTGGCCTAACACTGACGCTGAGGTGCGAAAGCATGGGGAGCAAACAGGATTAGATACCCTGGTAGTCCATGCCGTAAACGATGTCTACTAGCCGTTGGGGCCTTTGAGGCTTTAGTGGCGCAGCTAACGCGATAAGTAGACCGCCTGGGGAGTACGGTCGCAAGACTAAAACTCAAATGAATTGACGGGGGCCCGCACAAGCGGTGGAGCATGTGGTTTAATTCGATGCAACGCGAAGAACCTTACCTGGCCTTGACATAGTAAGAACTTTCCAGAGATGGATTGGTGCCTTCGGGAACTTACATACAGGTGCTGCATGGCTGTCGTCAGCTCGTGTCGTGAGATGTTGGGTTAAGTCCCGCAACGAGCGCAACCCTTTTCCTTATTTGCCAGCGAGTAATGTCGGGAACTTTAAGGATACTGCCAGTGACAAACTGGAGGAAGGCGGGGACGACGTCAAGTCATCATGGCCCTTACGGCCAGGGCTACACACGTGCTACAATGGTCGGTACAAAGGGTTGCTACCTAGCGATAGGATGCTAATCTCAAAAAGCCGATCGTAGTCCGGATTGGAGTCTGCAACTCGACTCCATGAAGTCGGAATCGCTAGTAATCGCGGATCAGAATGCCGCGGTGAATACGTTCCCGGGCCTTGTACACACCGCCCGTCACACCATGGGAGTTTGTTGCACCAGAAGTAGCTAGCCTAACTGCAAAGAGGGCGGTTACCACGGTGTGGCCGATGACTGGGGTGAAGTCGTAACAAGGTAGCCGTAGGGGAACCTGCGGCTGGATCACCTCCTTAACGAAAGATTGACGATTGGTAAGAATCCACAACAAGTTGTTCTTCATAGATGTATCTGAGGGTCTGTAGCTCAGTTGGTTAGAGCACACGCTTGATAAGCGTGGGGTCACAAGTTCAAGTCTTGTCAGACCCACCATGACTTTGACTGGTTGAAGTTATAGATAAAAGATACATGACTGATGATGTAAGCTGGGGACTTAGCTTAGTTGGTAGAGCGCCTGCTTTGCACGCAGGAGGTCAGGAGTTCGACTCTCCTAGTCTCCACCAGAACTTAAGAGAAGTTCGGATTACAGAAATTAGTAAATAGAGATTTAGATCTTGGTTTATTAACTTCTGTGATTTAAGTATCACGGTATTAAGCATGACCTGACGAAGGCGTGTTTATTCATTAACAGATTGGCAAAATTGAGTCTGAAATAAATTGTTCACTCAAGAGTTTGGATTAAGCAATTAATCTAAATGAATTGAGAACTAGCAAATTAACTGAATCAAGCGTTTTGGTATGTGAATTTAGATTGAAGCTGTACAGTGTTTAAGTACACAGACAACAGATAGTAGCGATGAAGAATCGCACGGACAACACTCACTTGTAGGTGTTGACGACTGTTTGGGGTTGTATAGTCAAGTAATTAAGTGCATGTGGTGGATGCCTTGGCAGTCAGAGGCGATGAAAGACGTGATAGCCTGCGAAAAGCTCCGGGGAGGCGGCAAATATCCTTTGATCCGGAGATTTCTGAATGGGGGAACCCACCTACTTTAAGGTAGGTATTGCAACATGAATACATAGTGTTGCAAGGCGAACGAGGGGAAGTGAAACATCTCAGTACCCTTAGGAAAAGAAATCAATTGAGATTCCCTCAGTAGCGGCGAGCGAACGGGGATCAGCCCATTAAGTTATGTGTGTTTTAGTGGAACGCTCTGGGAAGTGCGAACGTAGAGGGTGATATTCCCGTACACGAAAGGGCACACATAATGATGACGAGTAGGGCGAGGCACGTGAAACCTTGTCTGAATATGGGGGGACCATCCTCCAAGGCTAAATACTCCTGACTGACCGATAGTGAACCAGTACCGTGAGGGAAAGGCGAAAAGAACCCCTGTGAGGGGAGTGAAATAGATCCTGAAACCGCATGCATACAAGCAGTGGGAGCACCTTCGTGGTGTGACTGCGTACCTTTTGTATAATGGGTCAGCGACTTATATTCAGTAGCAAGGTTAACCGTATAGGGGAGCCGTAGGGAAACCGAGTCTTAATAGGGCGTTTAGTTGCTGGGTATAGACCCGAAACCAGGCGATCTATCCATGAGCAGGTTGAAGGTTGGGTAACACTAACTGGAGGACCGAACCCACTGTCGTTGAAAAGCCAGGGGATGACTTGTGGATAGGGGTGAAAGGCTAATCAAGCCTGGTGATAGCTGGTTCTCCCCGAAAGCTATTTAGGTAGCGCCTCGGACGAATACCATAGGGGGTAGAGCACTGTTTCGGCTAGGGGGTCATCCCGACTTACCAAACCGATGCAAACTCCGAATACCTATGAGTACTATCCGGGAGACAGACTGCGGGTGCTAACGTCCGTAGTCAAGAGGAAAACAATCCAGACCGCCAGCTAAGGCCCCAAAATCATAGTTAAGTGGGAAACGATGTGGGAAGGCATAGACAGCTAGGAGGTTGGCTTAGAAGCAGCCACCCTTTAAAGAAAGCGTAATAGCTCACTAGTCGAGTCGGCCTGCGCGGAAGATGTAACGGGGCTAAAACTATGTGCCGAAGCTGCGGATTTGACATTAGTCAAGTGGTAGGGGAGCGTTCTGTAAGCCGATGAAGGTGTATTGAGAAGTATGCTGGAGGTATCAGAAGTGCGAATGCTGACGTGAGTAACGACAAAACGGGTGAAAAACCCGTTCGCCGAAAGACCAAGGGTTCCAGTCCAACGTTAATCGGGGCTGGGTGAGTCGACCCCTAAGGCGAGGCCGAAAGGCGTAGTCGATGGGAAATTGGTTAATATTCCAATACTTCTGTGTAATGCGATGAGAGGACGGAGAAGGTTAAGTCAGCCTGGCGTTGGTTGTCCAGGTGGAAGGATGTAGGTATGTATCTTAGGCAAATCCGGGGTACTCTATACTGAGATCCGATAGCAAGCTGTACTTGTACAGTGAAGTGGCTGATACCATGCTTCCAGGAAAAGTCTCTAAGCTTCAGTTACACAGGAATCGTACCCGAAACCGACACAGGTGGTCAGGTCGAGTAGACCAAGGCGCTTGAGAGAACTCTGCTGAAGGAACTAGGCAAAATGGTACCGTAACTTCGGGAGAAGGTACGCTGTTGTTGGTGATGGAACTTGCTTCCTGAGCTGACGACAGCCGCAGAAACCAGGCCGCTGCAACTGTTTATTAAAAACATAGCACTCTGCAAACACGAAAGTGGACGTATAGGGTGTGATGCCTGCCCGGTGCTGGAAGGTTAATTGATGGGGTTAGCGTAAGCGAAGCTCTTGATCGAAGCCCCAGTAAACGGCGGCCGTAACTATAACGGTCCTAAGGTAGCGAAATTCCTTGTCGGGTAAGTTCCGACCTGCACGAATGGCATAATGATGGCGGCGCTGTCTCCAGCAGAGGCTCAGTGAAATCGAAATCGCTGTGAAGATGCAGTGTACCCGCGGCTAGACGGAAAGACCCCGTGAACCTTTACTGCAGCTTGACACTGAACTTTGACCTTACTTGTGTAGGATAGGTGGGAGGCTTTGAAGTTGGAACGCTAGTTCCAATGGAGCCGTCCTTGAAATACCACCCTGGTAATGTTGAGGTTCTAACTCTGTCCCGTTATCCGGGACGAGGACCGTGTCTGGTGGGTAGTTTGACTGGGGCGGTCTCCTCCTAAAGAGTAACGGAGGAGTACGAAGGTGCGCTCAGCGTGGTCGGAAATCACGCGTAGAGTATAAAGGCAAAAGCGCGCTTAACTGCGAGACCCACAAGTCGAGCAGGTACGAAAGTAGGTCTTAGTGATCCGGTGGTTCTGTATGGAAGGGCCATCGCTCAACGGATAAAAGGTACTCTGGGGATAACAGGCTGATACCGCCCAAGAGTTCATATCGACGGCGGTGTTTGGCACCTCGATGTCGGCTCATCTCATCCTGGGGCTGAAGCAGGTCCCAAGGGTATGGCTGTTCGCCATTTAAAGAGGTACGCGAGCTGGGTTTAGAACGTCGTGAGACAGTTCGGTCCCTATCTACCGTGGGCGCTGGAAATTTGAGAGGATCTGCTCCTAGTACGAGAGGACCAGAGTGGACGAACCTCTGGTGTACCGGTTGTGACGCCAGTCGCATCGCCGGGTAGCTATGTTCGGAAGGGATAACCGCTGAAAGCATCTAAGCGGGAAGCCTACCTCAAGATAAGATTTCCCTAGGAATTTATTCCTCTAAAGAGCCGTTCGAGACTAGGACGTTGATAGGTTGGATGTGGAAGCATAGTGATATGTGAAGCTGACCAATACTAATTGCTCGTGAGGCTTGACTATACAACACCCAAGCAGTTGTATATGAAGCATCAATCGATTCATAAATATGCAAAGCAACTTGATTTAGTTAAACACTTAGCTAAAATGAACAACGAAAAATCAGATTCAATCAGCCCATCTGTAAAGATTTGGAAAACGCAACGTATCACACAGTGAATAAAACGAAGCAAGTATCCATAAACAGTTGTGCTGGCGACCATAGCAAGAGTGAACCACCTGATCCCTTCCCGAACTCAGAAGTGAAACCTCTTAGCGCTGATGGTAGTGTGGGGTTACCCATGTGAGAGTAAGTCATCGCCAGCTCATTATTACAAACACCCCCGTTCTAACGAATGGGGGTGTTTCTTTATGTGCAATTTGTATTCTCAATCCTTTAGATATTAAAATTTATTCAAATTATAAAGAAATAAAGCTACTCTAAAATTATTTACCTAATTAGAAATTTAATATGCAATGGATCGTAATTAAAACTTTCTCGTTTCCTTATGAGGCACAAATTGCCAAGACTCAACTAGAAGCATTTGGAATTCCTGTTTATATTGAAAATGAGCATACAATTAATATGGATTGGTTTTATTCTAATGCTTTAGGTGGGGTTCGTTTATTAGTTCCAGAAAACTATGTTAATGAAGCGAAGTCATTTCTTGAAAAAGACTTTAGTGATGAGCTTGAACAAAAGTTTGGGGAGAGTAAAGAATGTTGCCCTGAGTGTGGAAGTTTGGATATAGAAGTTAATAATAAAGGAAAAAAATCTGCCTTTTTAGCGTTTATGTTTTTGGGCCTACCTTTATTTTCTTTTAGAAATGGTAATAGATGTAAGCGTTGTGGACACTTTTGGAATTAAATATATAGTAAACGATTATTGATTATCTTAATTATGGAACCTAATGTAGAGGTATTGGATTTAGTTCTATCTCTGTAATTAATGTACTAGGCGGAGAAGCCATTGATATTAAATAAAATAAATTATTTTGATGGCCGTTCAATTTAATAAATATAAGGACTTATTTAATGGTAGATAAAAAACAGCTAACTCAAAAGCAAATAGAGTTACTCCTTGAATTATTAAAGAATAGATTTGAAAAGAATACATATCGTCATACAGAAATAGAGTGGTCGGATGTGCAAAATAAACTAATTAAGGTTCCTGATAAACTTTGGTCATTGCTGGAAATGGAAAATACAGGAGGGGAGCCTGATGTTATTGCTTATGATCAGCAGAAAGACGAATATTTATTTGTAGATTGCTCTCTTGAGACACCTAAAGGTCGTAGAAGCCTTTGCTATGATCGTGAGGCTCTAGAATCTAGAAAAGATCATCCTCCTAAAAATAGCGCAATAGATGTAGCTAAGGAAATGGGAGTTGAACTTTTAACAGAAGAGCAATATTACCAACTACAAGAAATTGAAGAGTTTGATCTTAAAACATCAAGTTGGCTCAAAACCCCAAATGAGATTCGTAAACTAGATGGAGCACTTTTTGCTGATCGTCGATATGGTCGTGTCTTTATTTATCATAATGGAGCGCAGTCTTATTATGCTGCTCGTGGTTTCCGTTGTTGCTTAAGAGTATAGGCATTGCATTGTATTTGAATAAAAAGAATAGGCTTTGATGTTTTATGCCAAGAAAATGGAGATTCTTGCAACTTTTGATTGATGGCAAACATGACAAGATATGTTCTGGAATTAAATAAAAACATCAGGACACCTGTAGAAATGCAACCCAACCCAATTTACTATAATGAACAACATATTGCTTTTGCTGATAATGTTCGTCGATTTGTACAAAAAGAAATGGCTCCTTTCGTTAATGAATGGGATGAGGCTGAGACATTCCCAAGAGAGCTATATAAAAAGGCTGCTGAAATTGGTCTATTAGGTTTAGGTTTTTCTGAGGAATATGGCGGTATTCCCGATGCAGATCCATTTTATTCATTACTGGCTGGTGTAGAAATGGCAAAAGCTGGTTCGGGTGGAGTACATATTTCACTCATGGTACATACAATTGGAGCACCACCGATTCAGCATTTTGGTAGCGAAGAATTAAAGTCAAAAGTTTTACCAGGGATTATTTCTGGTGAAAAGATTTCAGCATTGGCGATTACAGAACCAGGCGGTGGTTCTGATGTGGCTGCATTACAAACTAAAGCTGTTCGTGATGGTGACTATTATATTGTCTCGGGTGAGAAAACATTTATCACATCGGGAATTCGTGCAGATTATTATACAGTTGCGGTGCGTACAGACCCAACCAAAACAGGTGCTGAAGGCATTTCAATGTTGCTCATTGATGCGCACAGTGAAGGAATTACTAAAACACCTTTAAAGAAAATGGGATGGTGGGCTTCTGATACGGCGCATTTGCATTTTGATCAAGTACGAGTACCAGCATCGAATCTTCTTGGTAAGGAAAATGCTGGTTTTAAAGTTATTATGAATAACTTTAATATGGAGCGATTTTTCTTGGGGGTAGTGGCTTATGGGTACGCGTTAGTCTGTTATGAAGAAGCTTTAGATTGGGCACAGCAACGAAAAACTTTTGGTAAGCGATTAATAGATCATCAAGTGGTTCGTCATAAATTGGTAGATATGGCAACGCAATTAACCTCAACACGGGCGTTACTTGAAGAAACTGCATGGAAAATGACTCAGCCAAAACTACAAGGGCCTGAGTTAGTCGCTCAAATCTCGATGCTGAAAAATGTTGCGACTCGCACTATGCAATTTTGTGCTGATGCGGCTGTACAAACATTGGGAGGTATGGGTTTTATGCGAGGTACTAAGTCTGAACGTATTTACCGTGAAGTAAAGGTCAATATGATTGGCGGTGGTGCTGAAGAAATTATGAAAGATTTGATTAGTAAGCAGCTCGGTTATTAATTCTTGCAGGGTGGTCATTGAGCCACCTTTTTATTTCAAAGCCATTTCCCAAACCATTTCTGTTAACTCATCAATTTTGACTTTACCATCAGCTTTATACCAAGTTACGGTCCACGAAATTGCACCACCAACTAATCTTCGCCAAATAAAGGCATCATGTTTTATCTTGCCTTGAATGCGTAACTTTTCAATGACATCTAACCAGATTTGTTCATATTCATTACGCATTTCTAAAAGATAATCTTGTTTTTCTTTTGACAGCGCAAACCACTCATAAACTAAAACAGCCATGGCTGCACCAGTATCTCCAGTAATTGAAATGAGTTCCGCTTTAATAAGAGCTCGTAATTGGTGTTCTGGATCGGTAGATTGAGCTGCGGCCTCTTCTAAACGAGCAAGATTGTAAATGATAGTTTGCTCCATTACGTGAGCGAGGATGTCATCTTTACTCTTGAAGTGATGAAATAAGCTCCCTGATTGAATCCCAATAAATTGAGCAAGTTCGCGGACGGTGGTTTTATCATAACCTTGTTTGTGAAATAGATAGGCAGCCCCCTGTAATAAACGACCACGCGAGCTATCGTCAAAGCAAGAAATATTTGGAATCTGTTCAATTGAAGTAGCAATCATACGAAAGCTGGATCCTTTATATAAAAATATTTACGGAAAAAATTTTGCTAAATCTCATCATGTTTTAAGCTAGTTGTCGAGTTTGGCAGTTTTAGTCAATTTCACAATAACATTTTGCTCTTTACAAACCAAGCGCTTGCTTGGTAATGTTGAGTGTAATTTTTAAACAAAATAATGAGAAACAAGATGGCAAGTAATCAACAGGATGATGAGCGTGTCGTAAAAATAGGTTGTGCCTCTGGGTTTTGGGGAGATACTAATACTGCTGCTTTTCAATTGGTACATCTAACTGATATTAATTATTTGGTTTTTGATTATTTGTCCGAGATCACCATGTCGATTATGGCAAAAGTGAAAATGGTAGAGCCGAAACATGGCTATGCTTTGGACTTTGTCAGTCGGGTGATGGCGCCTCTACTTAAAAAAATTGCAGAAAAAAAGATTAAGGTCATTAGTAATGCTGGCGGAGTTAACCCATTGGCATGTCGAGATGCTTTGCAAAAAATAATTAAAGAATATGGACTAGATCTAAAAGTTGCCGTGGTGTTAGGTGATGATCTTTTGCCAAAACATGAGCAGCTAAAATCACAGAATATTCAGGAAATGTTTAGCGGAGAAGCCTTGCCAGAACAGGTAGCAAGTAGTAATGCCTATTTAGGTGCGGTTGCTATTCGTGACGCCTTAGACTTAGGCGCAGATATTGTGATTACTGGCCGTGTAGTTGACTCTGCTGTGGTGCTTGCCCCTTTACTTCATGAATATCAATGGTCGCTCGATGATTATGACAAATTGGCGCAAGGTTCGTTGGCAGGTCATGTGATTGAATGTGGTGCCCAATGTACGGGTGGTAACTTTACCGATTGGCGCTTAGTTCAGGGTTTCGACAACATGGGCTTTCCAGTGGTTGAAGTGAGTGAAGATGGCTCATTCGTTGTGACCAAACCACAAGGTACAGGTGGTCTGGTTTCTACTGCTACAGTTGCAGAGCAAATTGTTTATGAAATAGGCAATCCTCAAGTATATTTACTACCCGATGTAATTGCTGATTTCAGCCACGTGCATTTAGAGCAAGTCGGGGAGCACCGAGTTCGTGTGATGGGTGCAAAAGGACAAGCACCAACTACACAATATAAAGTCAGTGCGGCCTATCCAGATGGTTATCGGGTTTTAGTCAGTTTCCTCATTGCAGGACGTGAGGCACCACAAAAAGCACAAATCATTGCCGATGCGATTTTGGCTAAGTGCGAACGTGTTTTAGCAATGCGCTCTGTCCCACCTTTTAGTGAAAAATCGGTAGAAATTTTAGGTATTGAAAGTACTTATGGAGCACATGCTCAGCCTTTAAACAGTCGTGAAGTTGTAGTCAAAATTGCTGTGAAACACATGTTTAAAGAAGCATGTATGTTCTTTGCATCAGAAATTGCTCAGGCTTCAACAGGCATGGCTCCGGCTTTGGCAGGGATAGTGGGGGGGCGTCCAAAAGCATCGCCAGTGATTAAACTATTTTCATTTTTAATAGATAAAAATCAAGTAAGTGTCGAAATCGATTTTGAAGGAAAACGCTACCCAGTTGAGATTCCACAAGGAGTTTCTACAGAGCAATTGCCTAATTTAAAGGCAGGTGAAAATGCAGTTTATCAAGGAGATGAAATTGAAGTTCCTTTGATTGAAATTGCTCATGCCCGCAGTGGTGATAAAGGCAATCATAGCAATATTGGTGTGATTGCACGTAAAGCAGAATATTTACCATGGATTCGTACGGCACTGACTGAACAGGCGGTTGCTAGCTATATGCAGCATGTTTTGGATGCAGAGAAAGGGCGAGTAATTCGTTATGAGTTACAGGGTTTAAATGCACTGAATTTTATGTTGGAAAATGCCTTGGGTGGCGGTGGTGTTGCAAGCCTACGCATAGATCCGCAAGGGAAGGCCTTTGCACAACAATTATTAGATATGCCTGTAAAAGTTCCGGCACATCTTTTAGAAAAATAAAATGAATGGATGAAACAAAGATGAGTTATCAATCAATTTTTAGACCAGATGCTTTTGATAATAAAGTCGTGATTGTGACGGGTGGTGGCTCAGGAATAGGCCGCTGTACTGCACATGAGCTTGCAGCCCTCGGCGCGCAAGTAGTAATTACAGGACGAAAAATTGAGAAACTAGAGAAAGTAAGCCAAGAAATTATAGAAGATGGTGGCTTGGTTCATTTCATTGTTTGTGATAACCGTGAAGAAGAACAAGTGAAAAATATGATTGCTGAAGTGATTGAGAAATTCGGCAAATTAGATGGTTTGGTAAATAATGCAGGTGGTCAGTTCCCCTCAGCTTTAGAGAATATTTCGGCGAATGGTTTTGATGCAGTCGTGCGTAATAACTTGCATGCAACTTTCTATTTAATGCGTGAAGCTTATAACCAATGGATGGCAAAACATGGTGGCAGTATTGTCAACATGACAGCTGATATGTGGGGCGGCATGCCGGGAATGGGACATTCTGGTGCTGCGCGTTCAGGGGTTGATAACTTAACTAAAACAGCATCGGTTGAGTGGGGCAAATCTGGCGTTCGTGTAAATGCGGTTGCACCGGGGTGGATTGTGTCATCCGGTATGGATAATTATAGCGGTGATTTTGCCAAAGTGATTATTCCAAGTCTTGCTGGCAATGTACCGCTAAAACGTATGGGAACTGAATCAGAAGTTTCATCGGCGATTTGTTATTTACTGTCAGATGCTGCGGCTTTTGTGTCAGGTGTAACTTTGCGTATTGATGGCGCTGCATCGCAAGGGACACGCATGTACCCACTAGCCGAAGCGACAAATAGTCAGTCTTATAATGGTTTCCATCGCGCGTTTATTCCTGAAATTTTTCAGAAAAAGTCTGAGGCTGAGGAGGAATAACAATGACCATTCTCCAATCCGAAATTGCTGTTGGTAGTGAACAGTATCAAAAGAATAAAGAGGCATTGCTTACTCAACTGAGTGAAGTCCGTGCAATTCAGCAAAAAAGCATTGATAAATCATATGCTGCCAAAGCGAAGTTCGATAAAAAGGGCAAGATTCTGCCACATGAGCGTGTACGGTTGTTACTCGATGCTGATTCACCTTTTGTTGAGCTGTGTGGTTTGGTCGGCTACAACATGCATGATGACAAGGATGGCTCCGAAGCTGGTGGTGGTGTAATTGCCGGTATTGGTTTTGTGAGTGGAGTGCGCTGTCTGGTTTCTGCAAGTAATAGCGCGATTAAAGGTGGGACCATGTCTCCTATGGGCGTACAGAAAACTTTGCGTTTGCAAAAAATTGCCTTAGAACAAAAACTCCCACTGATTACGCTGACCGAAAGTGGTGGTGCAAACCTTAATTATGCTGCGGAAGTATTTACCTATGGTGGTATGACATTTGCCAATCAGGCACGTCTTTCTGCGGCAGGTATTCCACAGCTTGCAGTGGTGCATGGTAATGCAACGGCAGGTGGTGCTTATCAGCCCGGTCTTTCCGATTATGTGATTGCTGTACGCAAGCAAACCGAGATGCTTCTTGCAGGTCCCCCTTTACTCTTGGCTGCCACTGGCGAAGTGGCAACAGCTGAAGAGTTGGGCGGGGCAGAAATGCATGCACAGGTTGCCGGAACTGCAGAATATTTGGCAGAAAATGATGCTGATGGTATTCGACTTGCACGTGAAATTTTTGAACATCTGAACTGGAAAGAACAAATCAAACCAGTTGAAACGACATATAAAGAACCTCGTTACGATACCGAGGAATTATTGGGTGTGATTCCAAGTGATCCTAAGCAACCATTTGATATGAAAGAAGTGGTTGCCCGCATTATTGACGATTCAGATTTTCTAGAATTTAAGCAGGAATATGATGATTTAACGGTATGTGGCTGGGCAAAAATTGGCGGATTACATATCGGTATTATTACCAATAATGGTCCGATTACGCCTCAAGGAGCAGCGAAGGCAGCTCAGTTTATTCACTTATGTGAACAGACTAACCGTCCGTTATTATTCTTACATAATACTACTGGCTTTATGGTGGGAACCGATGCCGAGCAAAATGGCATTATTAAACATGGCTCAAAACTGATTCAAGCGGTTGCCAATTGTACTGTACCTAAAATTTCAATTGTTGTGGCAGGGTCGTATGGTGCTGGCAATTACGCGATGTGTGGTCGAAGCCTATCACCAGACTTTATTTTTGCTTGGCCAAATTCGCATGTTGCCGTAATGGGTGCTGCACAGGCCGGAAAAGTATTACGTATTGTAGCCGAAGGAAAGCAAAAAGCTTCAGGGCAGGAGCCGAATCCGCAAATGCTCGATTTTCTTGAGCAAAGTACGGCCATGAAATTGGAACAGCAATCTACCGCGCTTTTCAATACGGCTATGTTGCATGATGATGGCATTATCGATCCGCGAGATACCCGAAAATTATTAATTTTCCTTTTACAAACCATTTATGAAGCACAGCAACGAGAGCTAAATTCAACTCGTTTTGGTGTGTCCCGTTTTTAATCAACCTTTACCGCAATTAAAAAAATTAATAGGAATAACACAATGAAATTTACTGCTGAACATGAAGCATTGCGCCGTACAGCTCGTCAATTTGTTCAAAATGAGCTGAATCCACATATTCCAGAATGGGAGGCTGCGGGACGTTTCCCAATCCATGAAGTATTTAAAAAGATGGGTGATCTTGGTTTATTAGGAATTTGCAAGCCAGAAGAAAATGGCGGTTTAGCGTTAGATTATTCGTATAACCTCGTGGTTGCAGAAGAAATTGGCTATGCGGCTTGTGGCGGGGTGCCTCTGGCGATTGGTGTGCAAACCGATATGGCAACACCAGCCTTGGCCCGTTTTGGTAGTAAAGAATTACGTGATGAATTTTTAACACCAGCGATTGCAGGGGAATATGTTGCATCGATTGCAGTATCAGAAGTACATGCTGGTTCGGATGTTGCTGCTATTAAAACAACTGCAAAAAAAGATGGCGATGACTATGTCATTAACGGCAGCAAAATGTGGATTACCAACTCATTGCAGGCCGACTTCTTTTGTCTTTTAGCCAACACGTCTGATGATAAACCTCACGTTAATAAGTCGATGATTATTGTGCCGGCAAAAACTAAAGGGATTAGTTTTTCAGAACCATTAAATAAATTAGGGATGCGTTCAACGACTACAGCACAAGTTTATTTGGACAACGTACGTGTACCACAGCGTAACTTGGTGGGTGTTGAAGGTATGGGCTTTATGATGCAAATGATGCAATTTCAGGAAGAGCGCTTATGGGCATGTGCTAATGCGATTGGCGGCTTGCAGCATTGTATTCAGCAAACGATTAATTACACTAAAGAGCGTACCACTTTTGGTCAACCTCTCATTAATAACCAATATATCCATTTCCGCTTTGCTGAACTTATGACCGAAGTGGAAGCACTCAAAGCATTAACTTATCAAGCATGCGAACAGCATATTGCGGGCGAGGATGTCACGATGTTGGCGTCTATGGCAAAACTCAAAGCTGGACGTTTAACTCGTGAAGTTGCTGATAGTTGTCTGCAATACTGGGGGGGTAACGGATTCATGTGGGATAACCCTGCGTCGCAGCTGTATCGTGATGGCCGCCTAGGGTCTATTGGGGGCGGGGCAGATGAGATTATGTTGGGGATTATCTGTAAGTTGATGGATATTCTGCCTAAAAAGCAGAAATAAAAATAAGGAATACACCATGACACTTTCGACATCTTTACAAGCTTTAGATCTTGATGACAGCATTCAATTGGAACAAGACGGCAGTATTTTATACCTTTGGTTAAATCGACCAGAGAGCCGTAATGCCATGAACTTGAATATGGTAAATGCCATTCAACAAGTTTTTGCTGCTATTCGCGATGACCTTTCGATTCGTGCGGTGATTATCCGTGGCGAAGGCGGGACTTTTTGTGTAGGTGGTGACATTAAAGATATGGCTGCTTTACGAATTGAAGCGACCAATGTCGGCACTCTACAACCTTATGCTGATTTTAATCGCCGTTTTGGTGCCATGCTTGAGCAAGTTGAAGCTGCACCACAGACTGTTGTGGTCATTTTAGAGGGGGCAGTGTTAGGTGGGGGATTTGGTCTTGCATGTGTTTCCGATGTTGCCATTAGTCGTGACAATACCCAGTTTGGTTTACCTGAAACAGGTCTAGGTGTAATTCCTGCGCAAATTGCTCCTTTTGTGGTGAAACGTATTGGCCTGACTCAGGCACGCCGACTTGCTTTACTCGGCATGCGTTTTGAAGGACATACTGCACTGAGTGTTGGTGTGGTTCATCAAATTGCACATAATGAAATCGAACTTGAACAAGCTTTACAGGAAACCATTCAGCACATTAAACGAGCAGCACCAGAGGCTTCGCGTGTAACTAAAGCATTGTTACATCGAACGCTCAATGAAAATTTAAATGAATTGCTTAATGATGCTGCACAGCAGTTCGCTCAAGCGGTTGGTGGTGCTGAAGGACAAGAGGGAACGATGGCTTTTATCCAGAAACGATTGCCAAATTGGGCCGATGAGTCATAAGCGATAAGGATAAAAATAATGAAATTTTCAAAAGTACTGGTTGCCAATCGTGGAGAAATTGCAGTTCGAGTCATGCAGACAGCCAAAGCCATGGGTTATCAGACTGTCACAGTTTATTCCGATGCAGACCGTCATGCTCGCCATGTGCAAGAGGCCGATGAAGCTGTCTATATTGGTGCTTCAAAAGTATCTGAGTCATATCTTTCAATTACCAAGATAATAGATGCATGCAAAAAGACAGCTGCTGATGCAGTTCATCCGGGTTATGGTTTTTTGTCTGAAAATACTGATTTTGCTCAGGCGTGTATCGATAACCAGATTACGTTTATTGGGCCTACCGCTTCTGCAATTGAGTTAATGGGCAGTAAACGCCTTTCAAAAATTGCCATGATTGAAGCAGGTGTACCTTGTGTGCCGGGTTACGAAGGCGATCGTCAAGACCTTGAATATTTAACAGCTCAAGCAGAGCAAATCGGTTTTCCTTTGATGGTTAAAGCTTCTGCAGGTGGTGGCGGTCGCGGCATGCGTTTGGTACAGCACTCCGCTGAGTTGGTGGAAGCTTTACAGACTGCACGTTCAGAAGCTGAAAATGCCTTTGGTTCAGGCGAGCTTATTTTAGAAAAAGCAGTCATTGCTCCGCGCCATGTCGAAATTCAGGTTTTTGGCGATACACATGGCAACTATGTGTATTTGTTTGAGCGTGATTGTTCGATCCAGCGTCGTCATCAGAAAGTTGTTGAAGAGGCACCGTGTCCAGTGATGACTCCCGAATTGCGTCAGCAAATGGGCGAGGCTGCTGTAGCAGCAGCGAAAGCATGCGCCTATGTGGGGGCAGGGACAGTTGAATTTTTGCTAGATGCATCGGGTGCATTTTACTTTTTGGAGATGAATACTCGTTTGCAGGTAGAGCATCCGGTCACTGAACTTATTACAGGATTAGACTTGGTTGAGTGGCAGTTACGTGTTGCCAATGGTGAACAGTTACCTTTAAAACAACATGAGTTGACCTTAACTGGACATGCAATTGAAGTACGTTTGTATGCCGAAGACCCACGTCAGGATTTTTTGCCTCAAACTGGTCAAGTCTTACGCTGGAAGCCTGCAACTTTGCCAAATGTGCGAATAGATCATGGCATGTTAACAACTGATGAAGTCAGTCCATTTTATGATCCGATGGTGGCAAAAGTGATTGCATACGGTAAAACCCGTGAGGATGCAATTCGCTTATTGGCGCGTGCCGTCGATGACTGTGTTTTGCTAGGTGTAAATAGCAATAAGCAGTTCTTGGTCAATTTACTGCGTCATCCGGTTGTTGTGGCGGGTGATACCAATACCGCATTTATTCAGCAGCATTTTCAAGATGATAGCAGTCTACATAAGCAGGTTCTATCTTTAGAAAGCTTAGCCATTGCTGCAGCATTATTTAGTCAAAGTAAAGGAACTGCGACATGGCAAACAGGTCTTGGCGTGCCGTTACCTTTGAAGTTGAAATGTGATGATCAGAGTATCCAATTACAGCTTTCATCTGTAAATAACACGTTTACGGTACAATTCTGTGAGCAAACTGTAAGTATTGAGGTTGTTGAAAAAACAGCGGAACAATTGATCTATCTGTTGGATGGCGTGCGCCGCCGTGTGCAATACGTATTGGATGATGGTCAGCTTTATCTAGATCGTGATAATGGTAATGTTGTGATACGCAATGTGACCTACGCTGCGCCAGAAGCTGCCGACGTAGCAGGCGATGGCAAAATTCGTGCGCCGATGGATGGCGCTGTGGTGAATATTTTGGTCAATAAAGGTGATCAAGTCATAAAAGGCCAAACTTTATTAGTTCTTGAGGCCATGAAAATTCAGCAACAGATTAAAGCTGATGTTGATGGTGTAGTGGAAGAGGTTTTAGGACAGCAAGGCCAGCAAGTAAAAAAAAGGCAAATGTTATTTACTATTCAAATCTAATAAAATACCGCTCATATAGAGCGGTATTTATTTTAAATGAGGAGTCCTGATTTATTCGCCATCGGCTTCCGCAATTAACTGACTTGCTTTTTTTAGACTATATAATAGTTGTCCTAAAAGAACCTCTTTATTGCTTAGCGTAACCATAACCATAGGGTGATGAACAGCAGGAATAGCGGTCAGAATAGCTTTGCCATTATCTGCATCTAAAGTAATGTTGTTACAACCAGTGAGTTGAATCTCTTTTAAAAATGCAGTGACCATTGCCAAAATTGAGCTACTCACTGCTGCTAATTTTGTAGTGTTACGGTAGTTTTTATGACTTACGGTCGCTAATTCAAAACCATCAGAAGAACAAATCATCACAAAGTCTACACCTCGTGTATTCATCAAAATATTATGAGCTTCATTTTTTGCAAGTTGTAGTAACTGTGTTGGAGCGGTCCGTTTTTGAGTTGGGATACTAAGCATGATCATTCCCTTGAGATGTTAAGCCTACCTTGACTTCAAGTGATGCAATTAATGATTCAACCATCATTAAAATTTGTTCTTCCTCACGTGCATCAATAAAAAACAACGGATACGGTAATCCTTTTGCTTTTATCCAATTGCGATATTGTTGAAGTGATGACTCTTTATTTTCGTCAACATGAGTAATACCAATCGCAATATTATCATTGTAATTTTTAAAGGTTTCTAAGTAGCTTTCTAGCTCAGCAATTGGGTTCGAACTATTATGATCTAATAATAAAATAACACCGATTGCACCTTCACAAATGACCGACCATATAAAATCAAAACGGCTTTGTCCTGGGGTTCCATAGAGTCCGATTTTGATTCCGTCATCTAAAGTAATTTCACCATAATCAATGCCTACAGTGGTCTGGGTTTTCTGGTGGCTTTGAACATCTGTATTGAATGCTTCTGTTTCTAGAATTGGAATTTCAGATAGCGATTTAATCGCTTCTGTTTTTCCTGCCCCCATGCTACCTGCAAAGACAATTTTATATTGCTGTATAATCATAACTTCCCTTAAAGACCAAATCGCCGTCTAATTTTCCCTATAAAATTTTTAAAAAAATGATTCTCTGTATTTGAATTCTCTAAGTACGAATTTGGCGTGTAAGTGCATTTGCTTGCAGAAACAAATTTTCCATTATTTGCCATTAAGCAAGCTGTAACGAAGCGTAAGACATCATCAATTGATAAGTTAAGCTGGTTAGCCACATCAGTAATTTTTGCTCCCTGTATAAAGCATGCAGAGAGTTGTAGGCTCACTTTTCTATATTCTTTTTGATAGGGCTGTGGCCAATGATCAATTTTAAAATAGCTATCCTTCGAGGCTAGATTTTCAAAATTGTTAGAATTCCAAATCAGATTCCATAACCAGTCCTGTAAATAATAATCTTTTTTACGCGAAACCTTAGTGAAGTCTGAAGTATTAGCAAAAGTAAAATCAAAGCTTTGATTGGTTTGCGTATGTTGGCGTGATGGCTCTAACCAAGCAATTTGAGTTCTATTATCAATAATGGCTAGAGTACCTTTATCATCAAAAACATGTAGTCTGGCATTTTCTGGACTGTGTAAATTCCTTATAAACTTATCATCAATCAACAGTAGCTCATTTGATAAATCTGAAACTACAGCTGTATTTTTTTTGTTCAAATACGATAATAAGTTTATTTCTATCCAGTTAAGTAAAGACTCTACTTTTTCTAGTGGCAGATGCAGGGTGTGTTCATCAACTTGATATCCATTTTTTGAGGGAATTTTACTAATTTTTAAATAAGGACATTTTTTCTTTTGAAGAATATTTTGAATATTATCTGAATCAAAAAAGTTTTCGTTAATTAATAATAGATCAATATGAATATTAGAAATATTAACCCAATTAATATCATACTGATTAGATATTAAATTTCTGATTAAAGTTTTTAATTCATCCGAAACTTTTAAGCTTAAACCAGAGGTTGCAATATTTATGCAATGCCTATCCATAGTATCACATTAAATTTTATTGAATAAGAGAGGGGTTTTAATGTGCTCTTTATAATAGGTATAAAAAGCACATTTCAGATTAATTAGCTAAAGTCTAACTCTTTTTCAAATGACTTTAACTCGTGGCGAGCCATTGCTAAATTTGACTTACTCCGGTCAAGGACTAAGTAAAGGAATAAATTATTATTACTTTCTAGAGGTCTAATTAAATGGTAAGCCTTACCTAATGTAATTAAAATGTCTTCAATATTGTCATTTAATTTCAAAGCATTGGCGATGTTTCGTTTTGCGCGGATTACTTCTGTATTGCCGGCAGCTGCCAATTCTAAATCAATTTCCCCACCACCTTGAGTTGCAAGTGATAAACCACTTTCTGAATCAACAAGTGCAGATGCAATAAAACCATCAATTTCAGTTAAGCTATCTAAAGAAAGTTTAGCCATGTTTTTTATCTCTCAGGATTCTAAAATTATATTTACTACTTTTTCCTAAAAGTAGTTGAAATTAATTATATTTCTGCTCAATTTGAAGTCAATAAATCAAAGAAATAGAGAAATTGTTGTTTTGGGAAATAAGTGACAGAAAATGTCAGATTATAAAAAATATTATAAGATTATTTTTACATTATACTTTTAATATTGTGCTGAGTTTTACATTATATATTTTAAAATCTGAATAAAACAATTGTAATAGAATGTTAATAAAATATTGAAAAATAAAATATTCTAATTTTAATCATAAAAAGGGGAATAATGAATTCCCCTTTTTTTATATAAAAATCAAATTAAACGAGCTGTGTATAAATACAGTAGAGATAGCCCAAAATTGCTAAAGCAACTACAGGGGCAACAATCTTTGACCATGTAGGTACAGAAATTTCGGCAGCTTGTTCTTCAATATGCACGTCATCATGATGAGGTTGGGCTTGGTGAACCATTTGGTTGAACTCCTTCATTGTTGTATCCAATGATAGCTCTTCTTGTTCCACAGGTTTAGAACCAATTAATTCATTTAGGTGGTTTGTTGACCAAACCCAATCTTCAGCTTGACCTGATAAGTGTTCAATCTGACCTAAAATTAATTCTTTTAAGCCATTATGCCCAAAACCACCTGTTTCATCGAGCTGATTAAGTTCTGCTAACTGCAAAGTTAAAATTTCAGAAATACTCTGTTCTAGTTCTGAATTTTTTAAAGTCGACTGATTATGTTTAGAAGTCGTTAAATGACGAGCAACTTCTTGAATATAAAGTGGATCTGAGGTTTTGATTTCTTGATAAATCTTATTGTCATTCTGACGCCATAAACTAATCAGTTTTCCAAGCGTAAGAATATTCACCTCATCAATCAGTTTATTTTTTTCATTAACTGGATATTGATTTAAAAGCTGAGGCTTTTGAATTTTTATCTGCTCAGCAAAGTATTGGACTAAATCAAATGCCATGCTTTCTTCCTCTAAATTTAATCTAAAATTCTTAACGATGGTTTTTTCTTAGTTGATGTTGTTTCAGTTGCTTCTTGTACTTCTGACTCTACTGTATTTTCTACAGGTGTTACATTGGCATATTCTTCAGGATCAAAGAATAAACCTTGTCCATTCTCACGTGCGTAAATCCCTAGAACAGCTTGAATAGGAACATAAATATCTTTTGATGCTCCGCCAAAGCGAGCTGAAAAAGTAATAGCTTCATTAGTAATAAGCAATTGATGAACTGCATGGGGCACAATATTTAGAACAATTTGCCCATCTTTAACAAATTGTTGCGGAACGTCGGTATGCGGTTGTATCGCATCAACTAATAGATAAGGAGTAAGCTGGTTATCACAAATCCATTCATAGATTGCACGAGCAAGATAAGGACGTGTAGGGGTTAAATCAATAGTTTGCTCAGACATATCACGCTATTCCATATTTAATAGTTCATTGTAACGGTTTTTCTCTTGAGGCGTCATTGATTTAGCAAAAGAAGGCCGTTCAAAGATACGTTTACAGTACAAAAATATAGGTCGACAGTGCTGTTTGGGTAAATCAATTCCCATGCTGTTTAATCTTAAAAAGATAGGGGCAAGCATGCAGTCTAAGATTGTAAAATTCTCAGACATGAAATACGGAAAATGCTGAAATAGGGGAGTAAGTGAAATTAATGTTTCACGTAGTTCTTTTTGAGCTTTTTGCTTTTGTTCGACATTTAGTGAGTCAGCATGTTTTAACATGTGATCTGCTAACTTAAACCAGTCGTTTTCAAGTCTCCAGATATACTGACGCTGTTCTGCACGCATCATAGGTGCATCGGCATAAAGCTTGCTTTGGCGATAACGATCATCTAAATATTCAGCGATGATAGGTGCTGAAAATAATTTAAGATTTTGTTCGACCAACATCGGTAATTGGTTGTAAGGATTTAAGCTGGCTAAATCTTCGTCTTCATGGTCAGTTATGATTAATTGATATTTGATTTGTTTTTCTGCTAATAAGAAACGAATCCAGTGAGAACGGAAATCATCAGCATGACTGTAAAGGGTAATCCCCTGAATAGAGGTGTTTTCGACCGACATATCACAAGACGACGTGGTTGAGTGAATCCATTAGGATACTAAAAATGCTCTAGGAAATCACGGTTCTAAAGAGATAGTTTGTTTATATTTATAAGTTTGCATTTTATGGTTCTATTTTTATAATAAAAAAGCCTTGGAAAAATCCAAGGCTTTTTGTCCAACTCGATAAACGAATTAACGTTTAGAGAATTGAGGACGCTTACGAGCTTTACGTAAACCAAGTTTCTTACGTTCAACTTCACGAGCATCACGAGTAACGAAACCAGCTTGACGTAGAACAGGTTTTAAAGTTTCGTCAGCAGCGATAAGCGCACGAGTAATACCGTGACGGATCGCGCCAGCTTGACCACCGATACCACCACCTTTAACAGTGATGTAAAGGTCAAACTTTTCAGTAACTTCTAAAAGTTCTAAAGGTTGACGAACAACCATACGAGCAGTTTCACGACCGAAATATTGCTCTAAAGTACGGTTGTTAATAACGAGTTTACCTGTACCAGCTGACAAGAAAACACGTGCAGTTGCGGTCTTACGGCGACCTGTACCATAATTAGTAGCCATGTGCTGTATCCCTTAGATGTCCAAAACTTGTGGCTGTTGAGCAGCATGCGGATGCTCAGTACCAGCGTACACTTTCATTTTTTTGATCATTGCATAACCAAGAGGACCTTTTGGTAACATGCCTTTAACCGCTTTTTCAAGAACAGCTTCAGGTTTGTGAGCAATTAACTTCTCGAAGTTAGTCTCACGGATACCACCAGGGAAACCAGTATGGCGATAATATTTCTTATCAAGTGATTTTTTACCAGTCACTTGAACTTGTTCAGCATTAATCACAACGATGTAATCGCCAGTGTCAACGTGAGGAGTATAAGAAGTTTTGTGCTTACCGCGTAAACGACGAGCGATTTCAGTCGCAAGGCGACCTAAAGTTTTGCCAGAAGCATCAACAACATACCAGTCATGTTGAACTTCAGCTGGCTTAGCGCTGAGAGTTTTCATTAAACCACTACCTATTATAGTTGGTTTGGACTATGGAATCTGTCCAAACAAAAGGAGCGAGCATTCTAAACGAGTTTGTCCCAACTCACAAGAAAAATCCATTTTAAGCCATATAATTTAATCCATAAACTGATGAATGTCAGATATGTTAAAATCAAAAAAATTCTTGTTATGTGTCTGGAGTGATTATGCTGCCATTATATGTCACTTCCGGTGAGCCGGCTGGTATTGGTCCAGATATCTGTTTGAGCTTGGCTAAGCGGGTTGATGAACGCCCTGTTGTTATTTTGGGTGACCGAGACTTATTAGAGCAACGTGCCCAAAAACTTGGGGTAAATATTCAATTTATAGAATATACAGGACAGCCTGAGTCATCATCTCTGAATGAACTCTATGTAGAGCATGTGCCTTTAGAAGCAGCGGTTATTGATGGTCAATTAAACCCAGCTAATGCAGCTTATGTATTAGAGCAACTGCGTCGCTCAGCTGATTATGCAATGTCTGGTAAAAGTGTGGGGGTAGCCACGGCACCCGTGCAAAAATCGGTCATTAATGATGCTGGTATTTTATTTAGCGGTCACACTGAATACTATCAAGAGTTTGCAGGTGTAGAACGTGTCGTAATGATGCTTGCAACCAAAACCTTGCGTGTCGCCTTAGCAACTACACATTTACCTTTAAGAGATGTAGCAGATGCGATTACCAAAGAGCGATTGCATCAGGTTATTGATATTTTACTACACGACTTAAAAACAAAATTTAGAATTATAGACCCACGTGTACTCGTGTGTGGCTTAAATCCTCATGCGGGTGAAGATGGTTATTTGGGTCGTGAAGAGATTGAGACCATTAATCCGGTACTCGAAAGTTATCGAGCGCAAGGGGTTAAAATGAGTTTAAGCTTGCCGGCAGATACCTTGTTTACTCCAGAACATCTTAAAAATGCAGATGCTGTACTTGCCATGTACCATGATCAAGGTTTACCTGTGTTAAAATCACAAGGGTTTGGTGAAGCCATCAATATTACATTGGGTTTGCCTTTCATTCGAACTTCGGTTGACCATGGCACTGCATTGTCTTTGGCTGGGACTGGTTTGGCAAAAAGCTCAAGTTTAAATGTCGCTGTTGATTTAGCTTTATCTTTAGCAGCGAGCTAAATTTTTCATGTTGGAAATGTTCTATGTATCAAATTAATGCCCTAAACCCGAAAGATGAAGGGCATAAAGCTCGTAAACGTTTTGGTCAAAACTTCTTACATGATCAACGAGTCATTGCCAAAATTGTGCGCTCTGTAAGTCCGCGTACAGGCGACAATATTGTCGAGATTGGACCTGGTTTAGCTGCCTTAACCTCTCCTTTAATTGGGGAGTGTGATGCATTAACAGTAGTGGAGCTAGATCGTGACTTAGCTGCTGGGCTACCAGAACGTGTTCCACATCCTGAACGTTTGACGATTATAGAAGCTGACGCATTAAAATATGACTTTAGCGAACTGGTAAAAGATGGCCGACCATTACGTGTAGTCGGTAACTTACCTTATAACATTTCAACCCCATTACTCTTTCATCTCTTGGAATTTGGCAGCAAAGTTAAAGATATGCACTTTATGCTGCAAAAAGAGGTGGTTGACCGTATTACTGCTGAACCGAATACAAAAGAATATGGACGCTTGTCGGTAATGATTCAGTATTACTGTCAACCAACATTTTTATTTGAAGTGCCGGCTGGGGCATTTAACCCGCCACCTAAAGTAACGAGTGCTGTTTTCCGCCTTGTTCCGTATGATCAAAAGCCAATTACAGCAAAAGATGAAAAAGCTTTAGCTCGACTGGTTGCCCATGTATTTACTCAGCGCCGCAAAACTTTAAGAAACAGTCTTAAAGGTATGATTGCAGAAGATGGCTTTGAAAAAGCTGGTGTTGATCCGATGGCTCGTCCAGAGACCTTAACACTTGCCCAATTTGTTGCTTTGGCCGATCAAATGGTGGCGTAAATGACTAAGCGTTTTAACTATGTTATTGGCGATGTGCAGGGGTGTTTTGAAGCTCTAAAAGCCTTGCTTAAAGAAATACGTTTTGATCCAGATCAAGACTTTTTATGGTTTGCTGGTGATTTAGTCGCACGTGGTGAAAACTCGGTAGGGGCATTACGTTTTATTAAAAAGCTTGCTGATCGTGGAGCTGCTGCAACTGTACTTGGAAATCATGACCTGACTTTAATTGCGGGTGCGCGTGGTTTAAAAGAGATTAAAGAAAAAGATCGTACCCAAGACGTTATTGATGCGATCGATGGTGATGAGTTAATCGATTGGTTACGTAAACAGCCATTATGTTTATTGCCAAACGAGCATACGATCCTTACTCATGCTGGCATACCTTGTATTTGGGATGCGCAAAAAACTGTAACGTTGGCAAAAGAGGTTGAGGCTGTACTCGCAAACGAAGATTTATCTGTATTGGATGCTTTTTTAGCAGACATGTATGGTTCTAAACCAGATTTGTGGGAAGATAACCTAACTGGTTCTGCGCGTTTACGTTGTATTACCAATTATTTGACTCGCATGCGTTTAACCAATGCCCAAGGGGCTTTAGAGTTTAGTTTTAAAGATTCTTTGGATGCACCAATGCCGGAAGGTTATTTACCTTGGTTTGAATTTCCGAGCAAAGCCGCACAAACTCATCAGATTATTTTTGGTCATTGGGCTGCGCTCGAGGGCCGAACTATTAATGAGCAGATCCAGAATATCGATGGTGGCTGTGTTTGGGGCAGAAAATTAATGGCTTATCGTATTGAAAACAAAGAAATTTTTTCTGTTGAAAATCCTGTGCAAATATAAGAAAAGCAATGCTTTTCTATGAGTGCAAGATGAAGCTTGTAGCTGAGCTAAAAATAAAAAAGCCGCAGAAGCGGCTTTTTTATTGGGAACTATTATTCTACTCGAATCCAGATTTGATTACGCCCTAAAGCTGAAACTCCGAGATAACCGCGCATATGTAAGCGTTTGCCAGTTGAACTGAGTTTTGCTTTAAGCCCGTAAACTTTGCCAGTATTCGGATCTAAAATTTTACCGCCAGTATAGTTCAGTCCATCTACCTGTTTTAAACCAGTTGCGATATCCAGACCTAAAATCGGTTTGTTGGTATATGGCGCAGGGCAATTATCACAAATTTCTTTAGGCGTATAACCTGGGCGTGGCGTTACTTTGATAATTTTCCCGGCATATGTCCCGTTCGCTTCTTTTCGTATTTCTACCTGTGCTTTAGGAGCACCTGTCTTATCATCAATTGTTTGCCAGAGACCTGTAATATCTGCTGCGAATGTAGCAGTATTAATCCCCAATAAGAGCAGAGCTCCAATAAAAATTTTCCCCATAATTAAAAATCCTTTTAACTTTGAAAGGTCATCTTATTTGGAATTAATAGACCGTTCAATGTTTATTTAATCAACTTCTTAATTATGGTGTTCCAAAAGATAACATTAATGTTGGTAGCCAAATTGCAGTAAATACACCATTCAATGCCATACCAAATGCAGCGTAACGACCTGCAACAGGCCCACGTTGCCAAGCTTGAGCTGTTCCGATGGCGTGTGCAGCTAAACCTAAGGCTAAACCTGATGCTCTCTCATCATGAATATGTTTAAGTAAGAATGGTGAGAATGCAGCGCCGATTACTCCAGACAAAATAACAATAAGGGTTACGAGTGTTTCAGGAGCGTGTAATAAAGTTGCGATGTTCAGAGCAATTGGAGTGGTTACTGCACGGGTGGCAAATGCAAGAATGGTAGGTTCGGACATATGTAACAAGTATGCTAGCCCCATAGGTAGGGCAACGGCGCTAATACTTGCAAAAAGTAAAATACCAATGACCGATTTAATTGGAAGATCATCGTAACGCATTGCAGCTAAAGGGATGGCTAATGCTACGGTGACATAACCTAATAGATGACCAAATAAGTCATTCACATAAAGACGATACTGCTCATATGGCACATGCAAAACTGAAAGTAAGCCAATTACAATGAACATGCCGAAAACTAAAAGTGGAACTTGCGGGAAACGTCGGTTTAAAGGCTTTGCACACAGATAACCAATTAATGTGATCAAAAATCCGTAGAAAATCGTAAACATTTTATTCTCCTTATAACCAACGTTTTGCCATTTTTGCATAGACCCACAAAGGTATAAGGGTACTGACCACTAAAACAAAAAGAAATAATGGAATTTCCTTACCCATATGTACCAGCATAATTAATGAACCTGCACAGATAGGTAAAAACGCGAATCCACTTTCTTTCATGATTTTATTATTGGTATCTACTATTCGAAGTGGAATTTTTTTAAACTTTCTCCAAATCAGTAAAATAATAAGTAAGCTGATTAAACCGACCAGATTACCTAATTCTGGATGACCAAAAGCACGCATGACAACGACAGAGCCTTCACGAAAACCAATAATGAGTAGTAAAGTTGCTACCCATGCTGTCCAGTCTATACTTTTGATCTTATCCATATTTTTTATCTCTAAAAGTTTACTTATCGAGTTTTAACTGATCTCGCCCTTGATTTCAAACTCTTCCAATGGTCGCTTAAATTGATTAGCGCGTTCTCCCAAGATTTCTTCTAAGGGCAGTTTTGCTTGGTGAATAAGCTTTTCTAACTTATGTGGTGCAATCTTCACGTCAATATGTAATAAGCCCGCATCATCATAATGTTCAGACTCAATCACATTTAAGGCATAAAGTTGAGTACGTAATTTGCCATAAGCAGGCTTAAGAACGAGTGAAAACTTTTGAATTTGGCCCATTAAGCATTCTTGTACTGCTTTTTGGAGTAACTCTAGACCTTGACCAGAATGAGCTGAAACATACACTCGATCTGGGACGTGGGGCTCAGCATAAATAATTTTGGCCTCTTCACCGCTTAGATCAATTTTGTTGTACACCCGAAGTACGGGAGCATCAGCACCAATATCTTTTAATACGCCTTCAACCGCTTCAATTTGGTCAAGCATGTCGTGGCTACTACTATCAATAACATGCAGTAAAAGGGTCGCTTCTAGTGTTTCTTCAAGTGTTGCTTTAAATGATTCAACCAAATCATGCTGTAAGTTTCGTACAAAACCTACTGTGTCTGCTAGCACAACAGTACCGATACCATCCCAGTCTAAACGGCGTAGGGTTGGATCGAGTGTTGCAAATAGTTGATCAGCTGCGTAGACATCACTATTAGCTAAAATATTAAATAAAGTCGATTTACCAGCGTTGGTATAACCTACTAATGAAACCGTTGGAATAGCTGCTTTTTGTCTTGCAGCACGCCCTTGCATACGAGTCTGTTGTACTTTGTCTAATTTATCTTTTAATTGGGTAATACGAACACGAATGAGACGGCGATCTGTCTCTAGTTGTGTTTCACCAGGACCACGTAAGCCGATACCACCTTTTTGTTGTTCAAAATCGGCAGACCAACCACGAATAAGACGAGTAGATAAATGTTTAAGCTGAGCAAGTTCGACTTGTAACTTACCTTCATGTGTACGGGCACGCAGGGCAAAAATATCTAAAATCAACCCTGTGCGGTCAATAACTCGGCATTTTAATATTCTTTCTAAATTTCGTTCTTGAGCAGGTGATAACGCGTGGTCAAAAATAACCAGACTCGCTTCTAGCTCCTGAACTTGCTCTGCAATTTCTTCGACTTTTCCTGAGCCAATAAAAAATTTAGGATTAGGCTTATTACGCTGAACCTTAATATGTTCAAGGATATCTGCACCAGCAGACTGTGCAAGTAGAGCAAACTCTTCGGCATCCAGATCATCTAATAATTGTACAGAAACACTCACTAAGATTGTGCGTTCACCGCCTTGATGCCGATCAACATATTCCACGTGGCTATAAATCCTGAAAATGGGAAAACTTTATTCTAGAGGAAACTTAAGCAAAAGGGGAAAGCGTTTGTTCTTATCCTTTAGATTAGTTATATGAGATTAGTCTAGTGTTTAGATTTATTTTATTTGCCGTTCTCTAACGTCAATGCAAGTTTAATACGAAACGTATAGAATGACTTGAGATGGGTATAACAATGATTAATCGTTAGTGAAATTTTATGGCTCAAACGCAAAGTATAGTTAATTCAACGTTAAAGAAATTATCAAAAATAGGTTTATACGGAAAAAAGGTCACTTCTGCCACGGCCGCAATTAGTGAAGGTTTTTATCTAGTTTATCGACATGGGCTTTATAAAGATCCTAATAATCCTGTTAATACACGTTATGTCCAATACTTTTGCCGCCGTTTATGTCAGGTTTTTAATTTAGATATAGAAGTACATGGCACAATTCCTAGAGAACCAGCTTTATGGGTAAGTAATCATATTTCTTGGCTAGATGTTGCAGTTCTAGGTTCTGGTGCGCGAGTTTTCTTTCTGGCTAAAGCTGAAATTGAAAATTGGCCTATTCTTGGAAATTTAGCCAAAAGTGGTGGAACGTTATTTATTAAGCGTGGATCTGGCGATTCCGTCAGAATTCGTGAGCAAATTGCTGAATTTTTAAAACAGAATATTCCAGTATTATTTTTCCCTGAAGCCACAACTACAGATGGACATTCTGTTAAAAAAGTACATGGACGATTACTAGGAGCAGCGATTGAAGCACAGCGTCCAGTACAGGTTTGTTTGATTTGTTATGTAAATCGCGATGGGGAACTAGATACAGTTGCGCCATTCATTGGTGACATGACATTTGCCGAACATATTCAACGCGTACTTGAAATGCCTAAAGTCACAGCTCATCTGTTAACTTTGCCTCCTATTTCAGTGGAAGGGCATGACGTCAAAAGTTTAACGCGCGAAGTTCAAGAAAAAATGGTAGAAGGTTTGGCTCAACTACATCAAAAAGTACTTAAGCCAAAAAAATAATTACATAAAGCCTTCAAGTGGCAGCCATGAAAGAAATTTCATGCCTGCTTTTTGCCACCATTTCATCTCAGGTTCCTGTCTATAAATTACAGGACCATTTGGAGTTTCTTGCTGCCAATAAATATGATTGTTAGTGTCGAGCTTTAATTTATAAGCATACTTATTTAAATTTTCATCCATCGTATGGTGAATCGTCTTAGCCAGTGATGGGCTATCTAAAATCACACCAATTTCAGTATTTAAGTAAGCCGAGCGCGGATCAAAGTTAAATGAACCAATAAAAACCTGCTCATCTAATGCCATAAGTTTAGTATGCAAACTTGATCGGCTTAGCCCTTTCATATTTACTTTAGCTTTAGTAGCAAGCTCATCTGTATTTTTATTTAAATCTCTTTTATCTGGTGTCGGTAAAAATTCATAAAGTTGTACGCCGTTTTTAAGCAGTTCTTTACGGTATTTTCCATAAAAGGCATGTACAACAGCAACGTCATTCGCTTTAAAAGAATTCGTTAAAACTCGAACTTCAACACCTTCTTTGGCAAGCGTGCTTAAAATCTTGGCGCCTTGTTTTTCAGGAATAAAATAAGCAGAGATTAAGTCAACGTTACTTTCTGGTTTTTCCAAATGATTAATTAACTGGAAATTGAGGTGTTCTTCTTTCTTAGCTTTCGATTTGATTTTATCAGGTGAGTCTTTTACGACTTCTGCTTTTACCCAATCGAATTGAATATTGTGATTTAGCCATTGATCAAATGCATGAGATTTTGCGGTTAAGTTTAAAAAGTTTTGAACGGTAGCTTGTTGATAGTGTGCTTCGAGTTGGTCTTTTAAGCCTTCATAACGTAAACGGTGCTGCTCAGGACTTACTATACTTTGAACTGAATATGCATATTCATGATTCCAGTAATCATCAAACGAATTCACAATATCATCAACAGCAGCACCTACCAACATTACATCGACATCAGAAAACTGATAGCTATCGCTTACATTGTAATATTGATTGGTCATGTTGCGCCCTCCAATAAGGGCAACCTCATTGTCGGCAATAAAACTTTTATTGTGCATACGACGATTGATACGTTTTAAATCCAGCACCATATCCATTGCACGATATTTGCGGAAACGGTAGGGATTAAAAAGCTTAACTTCAATATTTTTATGCTGAGAAAGGGCAAGTAAAATCCCTTCCATTTTTTTTGCATTATTGTCATCAATAAGAAGCCGGACTTTTACACCTCGATCAGCTGCACGAATAATGGCGTGCAAGGCTAAAGCACCAACTTTGTCATTATCCCAGATGTAATATTGTAAATCTAAAGTCTTTTCGGCTTTATCAATTAATCTGAGTCGGGCAGCTAGGGCCTCTAACGGATCGTTTAGAACATGGAAACCCGTTAACTTTGGATTTTGCTGGCGTAAAGGTGTAATAATTTTGGCAAGTGAAGTCTCAGAGGTATCAATATCTTTTGCATATTGTACTGGCTCAACACCATGTTTTGGCAGAGTACTACATCCTGTCAAACCCACAGCAAAACTTGAACATAGGACTATAGAGGCTTTTATCAAAAAGCCTTTAGCTTGTTGATTCGTTTGAAGCTGTTTGGAAGGAAAGGATTGTGCCATAATCAGTACATACGATAAGGTGAGCTAGAGTATAATTCGTGCATATTGAAAGATAAATATTGAATTTGATTACTAGCAATCAATATAAGATAAGTCGAGAGTCGTAATGTGGAATCCAAATTCAATCATTTTTTGTTTTTACTTTATTTTTTCAATACTTGCTCTATGGGGAATTTCTGAGGCTTGGATTCATCAATCACGAACCGAGACGATTCATCCATTTAAAGCTTTTGTACATCTACTCGCATTTTATCTCTCTTATCTACTTATTCCTCTCTGGTTTTTTAATTTATATGCTGCTTGGATTGGTTACTATTCAATTCATCAAGGTATTTTCATCTTTTTCTTAAGTGGCGTGTTAATTTACGCCCGATTTATCGAACCTCATTTAGTCCGTGTCGATACTCATCAATATCGCTTAAACCCAGATCGTAGTTTTGATAAACCAGTAAAAGTAGCCTTAATTGCAGATTTACATATCGGTTTATTTTCAGGGCATGAACGTCAGCTTAAAACCATCGTTAGAAAATTAAATGAACAGCAACCTGATTTAGTGGTAGTCGCTGGTGATTGGACATATGAGCCAGAAGATAGACTGATTGAAGAGTTAAGTGTTTTAAAAGAAATTCAGGCACCTGTATATTCGGTTCCTGGGAATCATGATGAGCAATATCCTGGACCACCAATTCAACAACTATTAAAAGATGCCCTATTTTATAATGAAGTTGCTGATATCGAAGGTAAGATTGTTGATTTTGAAGAATTTCGTTTGATTGGTATTGGTGACCTTTGGGCAGGCAAAACCGATATGCGTTCTATGCCAGATTTACCGCAAGACAAGCCTTGGTTAATTTTATCTCATAATCCCGATACGGTAGATATGGTGCCTAAATTACCGAATCGACCATTAATGTTATCTGGACATACACATGGAGGGCAGGTAGAGCTTCCATGGTTGACTAACTATATTATGAAAAAAGTATCAATTTTAGGTCATAAGCGCGGTTTCTACTCTCATGAGCATGCGGATGTCTTTGTTACCGTTGGCACAGGAATGGTTGGAATTCCTTTACGTTTCAGAGTGCCACCAACTATTGATATTATTGAGCTAGTTTAAAATAAAAAAGCCAATCACAGAGGATTGGCTTTTTTATGAATTAAATTTACTTATGGAATAACGACAATCGCAACACGTCGGTTAATGGCACGGTTTTCATTGGTTGTATTTGGCACATAAGGTTGCGTTGAACCACGGCCAATTACGTAGATGTTTTCTTTTTTAAATCCACGTGTTAAGAAAAGGTTTGCCACACTTTGTGCACGCTCTTCAGATAACTTTTGGTTATATGTAGCATCACCCACATCATCAGTATGACCAACAATTTTCAATTTATTCAGGTCATATTTATTCAATTGATTTGCTAGACGTACTAACTCAGCTTCATGACTTTGTTTTAACTGCGCATTATTAAAGTCAAATAATAAGCGTTCTGGTAAACCTAAAGTCCAGCCTTCATCAGTAAGAACGAAACCTTCTTTTTTGAGCAATTTTACTTGACGATATTTTAATGGACCAAAACTCAGGCACCCTGCAAGAGTAATGCATAGCAATGCAATAAAAGAGAGTTTTAAAGATCTTGTATTCATAGATTAGCCTAAATTTAATTTTCAGGTTTATAGATAAACCAGTGTTCATCCGAATTTTTAGCCTTATACATTGCTTGATCTGCTTGCATAATGAAATCTTCGGGGCTAGATGCAAATTGTGATAAAGCAATACCTACACTGAAACTGAAGTAAATGGTTTGCCCATTTAGATGCAAAGGTTCTTTACAGCTTTCGAGTAAATTTTCAGCAATAGATATTAAATGATCAGCATGACTAATGGAATGCAAAATGACAGCAAATTCATCACCACCTAACCGTGCAATAAAATCTTGATGACGCAAACGAGTTTGCAGGCGATTCGCCATTTCTTTTAAAACTTCATCGCCAGCTAAATGGCCAAATTGGTCATTAATTGCTTTGAAGTTATTGTTATCTATAAATAATAATGCAGACTTATTATCAAACCCTTTATCTTCAAACATGTCTAAAAGGATTTGGTAAAAATAATGTCTATTAGGTAATAAGGTGAGCTGGTCATGATGAGCCTGAAAGGATAATTTACGATTTTCCTTTTGCAGCTGATTATCCCATATTTGAATTTCTTCAAGTAACTCGTTAAAAACGGTATTTAAATCTTGAAATTCTTTAATTCGGTTATAAGGAAAACGAAGATTATAAGCTTTTTGTTCACTTACAATTTGAGCAATATTAGTAAGTGGGTAAATAGCCTGCATAATTTGACGATAAGTTAAGTTTACTGACCACCATAAAGCGCAAACAATAAACAACATTGCAATCGCAAGCCCTACCATAATCATTTTGAGGAACTGCAATATTTTTTCAGAACTACCAAAAAGTGTGAGTTCACCTACGTTTTGTTCATGGTGATAAATTGTAAGATGAACAGGCTCATTTAAAAACCAGTGATCAAACCAGCCTTCTAAAATTGAAGTTTGACTTGATAGTTTAAAACTTTGGGCGATCAGATGATGTTCTGAATCATAAATATGAATAGTACGAATTGAATGATCATTCGTGTACTCATTCAAAATCTGCTCTATTGTAATTTTATCATTAAACACGACTGCGGGCTGAATACGCTCTAATAGAGTATGACTAAGCAATTGCAAATTCTGTTTGGCATAAGTTTCCATAGTAAAAACAGAAATTGAGACAAACGTAAAAGAGCAAATGAAAAAAGTAATAGCAAAAATAGTAAATTGAGATTTTCTAAATAATGCGTGTAGTGAAGTGGACTGATACAACTTTGATATCATGATCCTTACTCCGCATTCTTAGCCAAGAGCAATACTCTCGGATCAATATGGACTTTGGAGTGACTTAAAGCATCTAAGTTAACTTTAAAGGTAGTGTAATTATTCTGAGTATATAAACAAAAGATACTTCCTATCTCGCACTCTGAATTATTAATACTTAAAGAAAGTAAAGAATGATAAGGATAGTTTTGAATAAGGTTTTGTTGTTGCTGCGGAGAAGTACTAGAAAAATAGACAGCCTGACAATGTGACCGAGCAAAATCTTTCGCATTTACAGTTTGAACACGATAATTATAAGACATTTGCTGGATATAAGATTGAAAAGTAGATGTAATAGAAGGGTTATCAATTACACAAAGAGTAGGAGTATTTACATTCTCCCACTTACTGTAGCTTAGGATAGATAAAGTAAGTACATAGAAATTATGTTTTGAATTGGCATAACAAGGCCCACTCGTAGCAAGCACTACAAGTATGCAAACAAATACTTTTTTAGCGAACTGCCACATGGTGAGTTAATGCCAAACTATTGCACGAATAATCTATTCTACATGAAGTTGATAACGTAAAAAAAGTTTAATATCTCATCTAAAAGCGACCAAAAAGCTTAAAAAGTATCCGGTTGATGATATTGATTTAAAAAAAGGGTTGCAAAGGGAATTTAATGGTCTATAATGCACATCCATCGGCGGTGATGCAGATAGAAACTTGTTGAAAAACAGTTACTTGTGATTAAGTTGATTACTTTAAGTGATGAATTTGATGGTGAGTTGGTTTTGAGAATGAGTTTTAAAAAATATCGAAATTACCTGTTGACTTTTAAGAGATTAAGAGTAATATAGCCGACCTAGCTTGCTGGTGACGAACCAGGAAGAAGATCATTAAGAGAATTGAAGAACAACTTGTGTGGATTTTTACTGATTGATTAATCGAAATAATTTTCATTGATTGATTGGTTTAAATTACTCGAAGTTTATTTGAGCGAAATTTAAGTCAGTAATTGATGAGCCAGAATTGGTACCTTGTCTTTAAATAAGGTACAAAATGATTTTAACTGAAGAGTTTGATCATGGCTCAGATTGAACGCTGGCGGCAGGCTTAACACATGCAAGTCGAGCGGAGAGAGGTAGCTTGCTACTGATCTTAGCGGCGGACGGGTGAGTAATGCTTAGGAATCTGCCTATTAGTGGGGGACAACATTTCGAAAGGAATGCTAATACCGCATACGTCCTACGGGAGAAAGCAGGGGATCTTCGGACCTTGCGCTAATAGATGAGCCTAAGTCGGATTAGCTAGTTGGTGGGGTAAAGGCCTACCAAGGCGACGATCTGTAGCGGGTCTGAGAGGATGATCCGCCACACTGGGACTGAGACACGGCCCAGACTCCTACGGGAGGCAGCAGTGGGGAATATTGGACAATGGGCGCAAGCCTGATCCAGCCATGCCGCGTGTGTGAAGAAGGCCTTATGGTTGTAAAGCACTTTAAGCGAGGAGGAGGCTACTTTAGTTAATACCTAGAGATAGTGGACGTTACTCGCAGAATAAGCACCGGCTAACTCTGTGCCAGCAGCCGCGGTAATACAGAGGGTGCAAGCGTTAATCGGATTTACTGGGCGTAAAGCGCGCGTAGGCGGCTAATTAAGTCAAATGTGAAATCCCCGAGCTTAACTTGGGAATTGCATTCGATACTGGTTAGCTAGAGTGTGGGAGAGGATGGTAGAATTCCAGGTGTAGCGGTGAAATGCGTAGAGATCTGGAGGAATACCGATGGCGAAGGCAGCCATCTGGCCTAACACTGACGCTGAGGTGCGAAAGCATGGGGAGCAAACAGGATTAGATACCCTGGTAGTCCATGCCGTAAACGATGTCTACTAGCCGTTGGGGCCTTTGAGGCTTTAGTGGCGCAGCTAACGCGATAAGTAGACCGCCTGGGGAGTACGGTCGCAAGACTAAAACTCAAATGAATTGACGGGGGCCCGCACAAGCGGTGGAGCATGTGGTTTAATTCGATGCAACGCGAAGAACCTTACCTGGCCTTGACATAGTAAGAACTTTCCAGAGATGGATTGGTGCCTTCGGGAACTTACATACAGGTGCTGCATGGCTGTCGTCAGCTCGTGTCGTGAGATGTTGGGTTAAGTCCCGCAACGAGCGCAACCCTTTTCCTTATTTGCCAGCGAGTAATGTCGGGAACTTTAAGGATACTGCCAGTGACAAACTGGAGGAAGGCGGGGACGACGTCAAGTCATCATGGCCCTTACGGCCAGGGCTACACACGTGCTACAATGGTCGGTACAAAGGGTTGCTACCTAGCGATAGGATGCTAATCTCAAAAAGCCGATCGTAGTCCGGATTGGAGTCTGCAACTCGACTCCATGAAGTCGGAATCGCTAGTAATCGCGGATCAGAATGCCGCGGTGAATACGTTCCCGGGCCTTGTACACACCGCCCGTCACACCATGGGAGTTTGTTGCACCAGAAGTAGCTAGCCTAACTGCAAAGAGGGCGGTTACCACGGTGTGGCCGATGACTGGGGTGAAGTCGTAACAAGGTAGCCGTAGGGGAACCTGCGGCTGGATCACCTCCTTAACGAAAGATTGACGATTGGTAAGAATCCACAACAAGTTGTTCTTCATAGATGTATCTGAGGGTCTGTAGCTCAGTTGGTTAGAGCACACGCTTGATAAGCGTGGGGTCACAAGTTCAAGTCTTGTCAGACCCACCATGACTTTGACTGGTTGAAGTTATAGATAAAAGATACATGACTGATGATGTAAGCTGGGGACTTAGCTTAGTTGGTAGAGCGCCTGCTTTGCACGCAGGAGGTCAGGAGTTCGACTCTCCTAGTCTCCACCAGAACTTAAGAGAAGTTCGGATTACAGAAATTAGTAAATAGAGATTTAGATCTTGGTTTATTAACTTCTGTGATTTAAGTATCACGGTATTAAGCATGACCTGACGAAGGCGTGTTTATTCATTAACAGATTGGCAAAATTGAGTCTGAAATAAATTGTTCACTCAAGAGTTTGGATTAAGCAATTAATCTAAATGAATTGAGAACTAGCAAATTAACTGAATCAAGCGTTTTGGTATGTGAATTTAGATTGAAGCTGTACAGTGTTTAAGTACACAGACAACAGATAGTAGCGATGAAGAATCGCACGGACAACACTCACTTGTAGGTGTTGACGACTGTTTGGGGTTGTATAGTCAAGTAATTAAGTGCATGTGGTGGATGCCTTGGCAGTCAGAGGCGATGAAAGACGTGATAGCCTGCGAAAAGCTCCGGGGAGGCGGCAAATATCCTTTGATCCGGAGATTTCTGAATGGGGGAACCCACCTACTTTAAGGTAGGTATTGCAACATGAATACATAGTGTTGCAAGGCGAACGAGGGGAAGTGAAACATCTCAGTACCCTTAGGAAAAGAAATCAATTGAGATTCCCTCAGTAGCGGCGAGCGAACGGGGATCAGCCCATTAAGTTATGTGTGTTTTAGTGGAACGCTCTGGGAAGTGCGAACGTAGAGGGTGATATTCCCGTACACGAAAGGGCACACATAATGATGACGAGTAGGGCGAGGCACGTGAAACCTTGTCTGAATATGGGGGGACCATCCTCCAAGGCTAAATACTCCTGACTGACCGATAGTGAACCAGTACCGTGAGGGAAAGGCGAAAAGAACCCCTGTGAGGGGAGTGAAATAGATCCTGAAACCGCATGCATACAAGCAGTGGGAGCACCTTCGTGGTGTGACTGCGTACCTTTTGTATAATGGGTCAGCGACTTATATTCAGTAGCAAGGTTAACCGTATAGGGGAGCCGTAGGGAAACCGAGTCTTAATAGGGCGTTTAGTTGCTGGGTATAGACCCGAAACCAGGCGATCTATCCATGAGCAGGTTGAAGGTTGGGTAACACTAACTGGAGGACCGAACCCACTGTCGTTGAAAAGCCAGGGGATGACTTGTGGATAGGGGTGAAAGGCTAATCAAGCCTGGTGATAGCTGGTTCTCCCCGAAAGCTATTTAGGTAGCGCCTCGGACGAATACCATAGGGGGTAGAGCACTGTTTCGGCTAGGGGGTCATCCCGACTTACCAAACCGATGCAAACTCCGAATACCTATGAGTACTATCCGGGAGACAGACTGCGGGTGCTAACGTCCGTAGTCAAGAGGAAAACAATCCAGACCGCCAGCTAAGGCCCCAAAATCATAGTTAAGTGGGAAACGATGTGGGAAGGCATAGACAGCTAGGAGGTTGGCTTAGAAGCAGCCACCCTTTAAAGAAAGCGTAATAGCTCACTAGTCGAGTCGGCCTGCGCGGAAGATGTAACGGGGCTAAAACTATGTGCCGAAGCTGCGGATTTGACATTAGTCAAGTGGTAGGGGAGCGTTCTGTAAGCCGATGAAGGTGTATTGAGAAGTATGCTGGAGGTATCAGAAGTGCGAATGCTGACGTGAGTAACGACAAAACGGGTGAAAAACCCGTTCGCCGAAAGACCAAGGGTTCCAGTCCAACGTTAATCGGGGCTGGGTGAGTCGACCCCTAAGGCGAGGCCGAAAGGCGTAGTCGATGGGAAATTGGTTAATATTCCAATACTTCTGTGTAATGCGATGAGAGGACGGAGAAGGTTAAGTCAGCCTGGCGTTGGTTGTCCAGGTGGAAGGATGTAGGTATGTATCTTAGGCAAATCCGGGGTACTCTATACTGAGATCCGATAGCAAGCTGTACTTGTACAGTGAAGTGGCTGATACCATGCTTCCAGGAAAAGTCTCTAAGCTTCAGTTACACAGGAATCGTACCCGAAACCGACACAGGTGGTCAGGTCGAGTAGACCAAGGCGCTTGAGAGAACTCTGCTGAAGGAACTAGGCAAAATGGTACCGTAACTTCGGGAGAAGGTACGCTGTTGTTGGTGATGGAACTTGCTTCCTGAGCTGACGACAGCCGCAGAAACCAGGCCGCTGCAACTGTTTATTAAAAACATAGCACTCTGCAAACACGAAAGTGGACGTATAGGGTGTGATGCCTGCCCGGTGCTGGAAGGTTAATTGATGGGGTTAGCGTAAGCGAAGCTCTTGATCGAAGCCCCAGTAAACGGCGGCCGTAACTATAACGGTCCTAAGGTAGCGAAATTCCTTGTCGGGTAAGTTCCGACCTGCACGAATGGCATAATGATGGCGGCGCTGTCTCCAGCAGAGGCTCAGTGAAATCGAAATCGCTGTGAAGATGCAGTGTACCCGCGGCTAGACGGAAAGACCCCGTGAACCTTTACTGCAGCTTGACACTGAACTTTGACCTTACTTGTGTAGGATAGGTGGGAGGCTTTGAAGTTGGAACGCTAGTTCCAATGGAGCCGTCCTTGAAATACCACCCTGGTAATGTTGAGGTTCTAACTCTGTCCCGTTATCCGGGACGAGGACCGTGTCTGGTGGGTAGTTTGACTGGGGCGGTCTCCTCCTAAAGAGTAACGGAGGAGTACGAAGGTGCGCTCAGCGTGGTCGGAAATCACGCGTAGAGTATAAAGGCAAAAGCGCGCTTAACTGCGAGACCCACAAGTCGAGCAGGTACGAAAGTAGGTCTTAGTGATCCGGTGGTTCTGTATGGAAGGGCCATCGCTCAACGGATAAAAGGTACTCTGGGGATAACAGGCTGATACCGCCCAAGAGTTCATATCGACGGCGGTGTTTGGCACCTCGATGTCGGCTCATCTCATCCTGGGGCTGAAGCAGGTCCCAAGGGTATGGCTGTTCGCCATTTAAAGAGGTACGCGAGCTGGGTTTAGAACGTCGTGAGACAGTTCGGTCCCTATCTACCGTGGGCGCTGGAAATTTGAGAGGATCTGCTCCTAGTACGAGAGGACCAGAGTGGACGAACCTCTGGTGTACCGGTTGTGACGCCAGTCGCATCGCCGGGTAGCTATGTTCGGAAGGGATAACCGCTGAAAGCATCTAAGCGGGAAGCCTACCTCAAGATAAGATTTCCCTAGGAATTTATTCCTCTAAAGAGCCGTTCGAGACTAGGACGTTGATAGGTTGGATGTGGAAGCATAGTGATATGTGAAGCTGACCAATACTAATTGCTCGTGAGGCTTGACTATACAACACCCAAGCAGTTGTATATGAAGCATCAATCGATTCATAAATATGCAAAGCAACTTGATTTAGTTAAACACTTAGCTAAAATGAACAACGAAAAATCAGATTCAATCAGCCCATCTGTAAAGATTTGGAAAACGCAACGTATCACACAGTGAATAAAACGAAGCAAGTATCCATAAACAGTTGTGCTGGCGACCATAGCAAGAGTGAACCACCTGATCCCTTCCCGAACTCAGAAGTGAAACCTCTTAGCGCTGATGGTAGTGTGGGGTTACCCATGTGAGAGTAAGTCATCGCCAGCTCATTATTACAAACACCCCCATTCCAATGAATGGGGGTGTTTTTTTATCGTGATAAAAAAATCTAAATACCCGAGTAACTTTAGAATGAATTATGATATAAATCACATTATTTAAAATGATAATAAGAGTATTAATCATGAAATTTTCAGAATTTAAAATATTTTCCTTCATATTGTCTACAATACTCAGTTGTAGTTCTATATATGCTAATGAAACTGTGAAAAGTTTGTATAGTACAAAAGCCTTTTTAAATATCTGTGTAAGTTCTAGAGGAAACCCTCAATTAATAAATAAACAAGCAAAAAATATGGGATTTATCCAAATGCCTGATGAATATGCTGCAGATTTTTTAAAAGATTATAATGGTCATGCATGGATGATAAGTTCTTCTGAAGGAAAATTCGTTATTACTCAACTCAATAATGGTGTATGTTCATTATTTATAAATAAAGGAAATTCAACTGAAATTCAGCAGAATTTAGAAAACTGGCTACCTCCAGGATCTACGGGCCTAACTTATAAAAAAGAAGTATATAAAGATAAGAATTTGACCACAACAAATTATATTATTTCTAAAAATGGGAAGCCTTTAGAGACATGGATATATACTAGTTCATCTGAAAAGAATGCTTCATTAGTTGCGGTTATTTCCCATCAAATGAATTAATTAAAGCAATGTGAAGTAGAGAAGAGCCAATTTTGATTAATAAAGGGCTCTTCTAAAATCGATTATTTCAGTTGTCTACGTGCATGCTTTAGAGCAGTTCGAAGGCCTTCTTCTAAAGTCGGATGATAAAAGGGTTTCTCTAGAATATCATTTAGCGTTAATTCTTCACCGATTATCCAGGTTAATAAATGGGCCATATGTTCAGTTGCTTCTGTAAATAGCTCAGCACCTAGAAGCTTTTGGCTTTCCCGTTCTATATAAACTTCAATAGCACCTTTATTTTTTCCAAGAACAATAGCTCTTCCTTGTCCTTCATAAGAGGCTTCGCCTGTAATAAAATCTATACCTTCATCTTTTAATTGCTTATAGCTTTGACCTACGATCGCCATTTCAGGATGACTAAAGACAATTCCTAATGGAGTAAGTGTCTTAACTGAGTTTACCTGTGGATAATTTAAACAGTTATAAACAACTTTTTTACCTTCATGTGCTGCTTCATGTTGTAGTGGTGTTGAGGTGTAAGCGTCACCGACAACAAAAATTGGATATGTATCTAGCTGCTTAGTTTTAGCATTTACAGGTAATAACTTAATATCTTTGAATGAATTATCAATATTTTCTAGTTTTAAAGTATCAATTAAACTTGTACGGCCGGTTGCAGCTAAAACATATTCAACTTCGAGAGTTTTCTCTGTTTCATCAACTTGGTAAGTTAATACAGCGTTTTCCTTACTGCATTTAACTTCACTCGGTAAAGTCTCGAATAGAATTGTTAATTCTTTTCCTAGCTCTTTTTGAGCAAGCTGTTGAACTCTAGAACTAGTTAGGATTCCAATTCGTTTACTGCGAGCGAAGATTGTTGTTTCTACACCTAGACGATGCATAGCTTGTGCAATCTCAAGAGCGATCACACCACTACCAATTACAGCAATAGATTTAGGAAGTGTTTTTAACTCAAATATTTGGTCTGTTGTTATAAGCCGGTTTCCTAATTCTTGCTTCCAAATTTGATCATAATTAGGAGTTGAACCAACCGCCAGAATAAAACTTTTTGATTTGTACTGTTTTCCGTTAACTTCTACAGTTTGTGGATCAATAAAATGTGCTTTGCCAGAAATTTTATGCTCAGTCGGCCATTGATCTACATCTTTTAAAGTTGCTTGTGTAAATCTGTTACGTAAAGTTTGTACATGCTGCATCACTTGATCAGTATTAATATTTGCAGATACATCTAAAGCAACCTCTTGAGCATTTTGAATGTCAAACATACGGTTTGCTGTAGAGATGAGAACTTTACTTGGCATACAGCCTACACGGGCACAAGTAGTATCCCATGGTCCATCATTTATAATTAAAATATTGTTGGTATGTTTAACGGCTTCTTTGTATGCGCTAATACCAGCAGTACCTGCGCCAATGATAATAATATCGAACATTGTCATTAAGCTATTTTAATAGATATTTAGAATATATAGAAAAACCCTCTTAAACAGAGGGTTTCGTCCTAATTATTTAGCTTTAAAATGTAAATTTTTGCATAAAAGGTGTTTTTAGGGTTGTTGAAACAGTACCATTCTGACTAACAGAAGACTGACCTTCAATGCTTATCCCATTAATAACATGCTTAAAGTCTAATGTAGTTCCATTCAAGCTTTGTTTGAAAGTAAAAATATTTTGTCCTTCTAAATAAATACTGCCATTAAATTTCTGTGCATTCGTTGTTGGTGATTCATTTTCAACTCGGCTTCCTTCAAGGCTAGTAATACTTGGTAGGCTCAATATTTGGTGATTATTAGCCATTACTTTATATGTCGCATTGTTCGTATTACCAGGAGTTGAGTTCACAACAAATGAAATTGGCTCTGCAAAAGGGACATTAGGATTGTCATTAATGAGTACGTTGAAACCAGAACCACCTTGAACTACATAGAGATCACCATCAATTGATGTATTATCTTTATAAACACTCATTGCACCCGTGGTTACTTCTTTTTCAGTTGGTTGGCCAGTCTCTGGATCTTGAACTAGAGCGGTTGTCGTAATTTTATAATCACTTGTGGCAGCATTAATTAATACGAATCTTTTTTGCTTGGTTTGTTCAAGTCCCCATGACTGTTGGAAAGGATAAGCAAACGCACCTGTAATAGTTACATCTTGAAAGTTTTTATCATTATTTTCATTTTTAAAAATATAAATTCTGGTATTTGATTGATAGTCCTGTAAGTTCGGAGATATATTGTCGTTTGCCAGTTTAATGTTCTTCAAGTCGTCTGCTGTAATATCAAAGTCCCAATCATTATATCCAGTGAGTAAAGTTTTTATTTCTTCCCCTTTAAATACATAGCAGGCGCGGTAGTCTGTAGTACTCTTGATAAAACATTTATCTCGATAGTGGTCGGAGTACTTAGTAAGATCTACTTTTCGAATGTCTAAGGTTAACTTAAGTGGTCCTTGAGCGAAGGTATCTAGTGCATGATCAATATAACCTTTTGATTGCTTTTCATCATTAAGATCATAGGCACCAAATAGATATTTCCCTTCTTGTTTTACATTATTTAAAACTGAAGTCGCTAACTCCTGATCTGGTGATGGAGTGGTTGGTGTTGTTGTAGAACCAGAATTTGAATTTTGATTATAGTAGCCATCATTGCCACCCCCACCACAAGCTGTCAAAAAAGCAGCCAAAGTAACTCCACATACTCCTTGAGTAAGTTTCATGATTATCCCCATTAAAATGATAAGTTATTTAAAATAATTTTTTAGGTTTATAAAATAACATATATTTCATGAGGTTGCTCATGATATTTATAGGCAGGGTAACTGATTAAATGCGTGTACCCATCGTTACCCCGACAGTAGGTTTTACTTGCATTGAGGAGCATGCGCTAATGATTAAACAGCTTAAAAGAACGAAAATAAATTTATTCATAGAAAATTAATAAATCAATCAAAAGATATAAATACTCTAAATTAATATTATTTTTAGTTCTGTTGAGTTCGTGCAGAGATATGCAAAATAATTTATCAAAAAACCCTACTTTAAAGAAGAAAATAGGGTTTTAAAGAGTACCAATTTTTTAAACTTAGTCGTCTAACAAATCCATTTGTTTTGCTAATTGATATAGGTTGTTTGAACGGTTTCCTGTGCGGCAGAACATCAGCACAGGTTTTGGCAATTCATTATAATGATTAGCAAAAGTACGTACATCTAGTTCAGTAATTTGTCCAGCTACAACAGGTTGATATACATAGTCTAAGCCTACCTGACGTGCAGCTTCTTCAATCTGAGCGCTTGTAGGTTGTTCTGGGCCGCCTTCCATATCTGGTCGGTTATTAATAATAGATTTAAATCCTTTTTCTACAACTTGGCCAACGTGTTCTGGACCAATTTGACCTGCGAAACCAACATTATCTGACATTTCGTCACTCCAAAATTTAACAAAACCTCTTATGCTGTATCATAGCATTAAGCTTAACCTGAGATACAAGACACTAAAACGTTGTTCCTACATAGATAAAACTTATGTCATAGAACAGCTCTAGATTTTTAAAAGGCGATCAGGATGTTTTTTGTAAATTCATTACTTCGACCATAATGCCACGGAGCACATATGCACGCTTATACGGTTGAGCCTTTATATGTTCCATGTGATCAGGAAATGATCGCAGCTGACTTTTATATTCCAAAAACAAATAATAAATCTGCGGTAATTATCATGGCGCATGGTTTTGCCGGATTGCGTCAATTTAAACTCATTCAGTATGCCCAGCGATTTGCTCAAGCAGGTTACGCTGTTATTTTGTTTGATTACAGATATTGGGGTGGCAGTACTGGCAAGCCTAGAGAAATGGTCTCCATCAATTCACAATTAGAAGATTGGAAGACAGTGATTCAGTATGCTTCGACTTGTAAACTCGTAGATAACCGAAGGATTGTGCTTTGGGGAACTTCTTTAAGTGGGGGATATGCACTAAGCCTAGCTTCTGAGTTAAAGAATATTCAAGCGGTTTTAGTACAAATTCCTTATGTAGATGGCGCTGAAACTGCCAAGCTCTATCCTTTGCAGCGCTATCCCCAAGCATTAAAGCTATCGAGTCAGGATTATATGGGATCAAAGATGGGGCTTAATCCAAAGAGATTACCTGTTGTTGATCAACATAACTTATGCTTTATGCCTACGGCTGATAGTTATTATGGCTATTTATCGATTGTAAATCCTGATTATTATTGGAGTGGGGAAGTTCCTGCTCGTGTCTTTTTTAATCTGATGCGATACCGTCCAATCCAAGTTGTGCGCCAGATTAATATTCCTGTTTTATTTATTGCTGCTCAAAAAGATTCGCTTATTCCTATTGAGTCAAGCCGTGAAGCTGCGACAAATATTGCGCCTTTTGTGAGTTATCATGAATGGGATATGAAACATTTTGATATCTATCACGGTTCATGGTTTGAAAAAGCAGTGACAACCCAATTAGAATTTTTACATCAGCATATAGGAGTGATGTAAATGATTATTGTATGTGCATCGTGTGGTGCTAAAAACCGAGTTCCAGAAGAAAAACTTCCAGAACAACCAAGCTGTGGGCAATGTCATCAGCCATTACTACCGCTTGCACCTATTGAGCTAAATGAGCAAAATTTTAGTAACTACATCACGAATAGTGATTTACCTATTCTTATAGACTTATGGGCAGAATGGTGCGGACCTTGTAAAATGATGGCTCCACATTTTGGGCAGGTCGCAAAACAAAATCCAGGCGTTATCTTTGCCAAGATTAATACCGAAGAATCTCCTCGCTTGAGCCAAGCTTTTCATGTGAGAAGTATTCCGACACTTGTCTTAATGAATAAAACGACAGAGGTCGCGCGTATTAGCGGTGCATTACGTGCGCCTGAATTGCAACAGTGGCTCGATCAACAACTTCAAACGAATTTCGGGAGCTAAGGTGTCAGAAGCTTATACCAAACCAGAAGGAATTTTATCCTTACAAACGATTGCCATGCCAGCAGATACAAACTGGAGTGGTGATGTATTTGGTGGATGGATTGTGTCACAAATGGACTTGGCTGGAGCAATTCACGCAGAACGTTTCAGTCGTGGTCGCTGTGCTACGATTTCTATTAATCAAATGACCTTTTTGGTTCCGGTAAAAGTTGGCTTTGTCATTAGTTGCTATACCAAAATCTTAAAAGTTGGAAATACTTCTATTCAGATGCAAATTGAAGTTTGGGATAGTCATGATGACTCTCGTGAGCCAATACGCATTACAGAGGGAGTGTTTACCTTCGTAGCAGTAGATGTAAAAGGTAATAAGCGTCAAATACCTGAAGAAGCGAAACAAAAGTTTTTAGAAACTCAATAAGAATTAGAAAGCCTGAATATCCGTATTCAGGCTTTAATTTTATTCAAAAGAAAAACTATTTTTTAGAAATTAAAACATAGTATTTGTATTTTTGCTTTGCTCAGGAATATTTTGTATCACATCCCAATGCTCTACGATTTTTCCATTTTCGACACGGAATATATCAACAATCGCTCTTCCTCTGTCTTTTTCGTTTTCAGTGGAATGAACATGTAAAACGACAAGATTACCTTCAGCAATTGCACGTTTAATCTCATTTTTAGCTTGCGGATTCTTTTGGAATTTTTCAGTGAAGAAATTAACAAAAGGCGCTTTCCCATCTGGAACATTAGGATTGTGCTGAATGTATTGTTGACCAATATAGCGGTCTGCATATTCTTTGACTTTATGTTTTAAAAAGACACCTTCATAAAAGTCGGTCACTATTCTTTTGTTTTGAGTACTTACTTTATCAATAGCTTCTGATTTAGCCGAAGTTACTTTACTGGTTTTAATGTGAGGTTCAGTCGCGTGAGAACTTATTGTTGTAAATATTAAACTGGTAAATAAAGAGGAAAGAATCAGTATTTTTTTCATTTTGACCTCAAGATACAAAAATAATTTTTATATCTTGAGGTAAATAACCATCTAAAAATACTTTAGATTAGTTATTATTTCTTGCGTTTAGGTAACCATGCCCACAGCATTTGACATTGAATTGGCTCATTGCCTGCGTCATCAATCACAGTAACAGGAATCACAAGTTCACCTTTCTCATTATCTGCAATAAACTTTTGTTGTTCAGCAGACAATGTTGCTGTAGCAGTCAAACCGCCTTCAACCACTTTTAAATAATCTACATGTAATGATTTGATTAATAAAATTCGATTATCAGGAATATGTAAACCGGTTAGAAAACCCGTTGCAGTTTCTGCTAAAAGCGCCATAGCCGCAGCGTGGACGCCTTTAATATGATTCTGCATATTTTTTTGGTTATCTAAACGGACAGTAACGTGGTTTGAGTCTACTTCCAGATAGCGGATGTTTGCTGTACCCACCATTGGCACGATACGACCAAACGCCTTGCTCCAAAGCGTGCTCCGAATACCTTTAGGGAATTTTGAAGTTGCTTTTACCAGTTTTGATAGACGGTTGGATTGAGACATGGGATTACCTTAGCTTTAAATGGCCGACAAAATATTAATCTTTAAAGTTATTAAACTGTAATGGCACACCGAATTGTTGTTCACGTAAAAAAGTCATAACTTGTTGTAAAGTGTCACGCTTTTTATCAGTTACACGAATTTTGTCGCCTTGAATAGAAGATTGCACTTTAACACCACTTTCTTTAATGGCTTTATTAATTTTTTTTGCAGTATCAGAGTCAAGACCGTCTTTAAGTTTAATGACTTGTACAAAATTTTTGCCTGAAGCAGAGGCTTTTTGTGGATCAAGTGCTTGAACATCAATTTTACGTTTATAAAAATGATTTTCTAACATGTTATAAACTTGTTCACACTGGAAATCACTTTCGGTACTGATTTTGATTTCTTTATTTTTTTCATTTAATTCGATAGAAACATCGTGACCACGAAAGTCAAAGCGTGTGGCAATCTCTTTTTGTGTGTTTTGTACAGCATGATTAACTTCAAATAACTCTAATTCAGAGACAATATCGAAAGAAGGCATAGTTTAGACCTTTACAAAGGGAAAGAATATTTGAGATGCTAAGAGGGTTTTCTTCATTTGCCAAGTGTTGTTTACATCAAAGGAGTGCACAATGATCCGTAAACAAGAAATTACAACATTTGAGTTCCCAGAAAATGCTGTTATCTGGGATGTCCGTGATACTAATGCTTATGCAGAAGGGCATGTTAAAGGTGCGGTGAATCGCCCAATTAATGATTTGAATGCTGATATTTTGAACCAGGTCTCTGCGGGTCAGCCGATTTATATTTTATGTGGTGGTGGTAGCAAAGCTCCTCGTGCAGCTGAGAAACTAGAAGGATTGGATGCCTCGCGTGAATATGTCGTGCTGATGGGCGGGACACGTGCAGCTCGTGATGCCGGCTTGCCTCTAGAGCAGGGCGCATAAAAAAAAGCACCTTCGGGTGCTTTTTTATTGAAGTGAATTATTGCGGTTTAAAATAAGGCTTTTTAGGTTTCACTTTCTTTTGAAACCGTTGAGGATTCAATTTTTGTAATAGGCGTTCCGGTACCGGGCAAGCTTCTCCTAATATTTGAGCAACTAAGATTTCACTGCACAGGGGTGCAAATAAGAAGCCTTTAGAGCCAAGCCCAGCAAAAGTAGCAATTCGGCTATTCTCCTGCATTTTTCCAACCAGAGGAAAATAATCCAAGCTTTGAGCCCGTATAGATGCACGACCTTGCCATGTCGAAGGTAATGGTAACTTTTCAGCATATTCAGGGAATACACTGTGGATTAATTCAAAGTTATGCACATGGTCTTCGGGAAGTACATCTTGATCTTCACGGTTTGGGTAGAAAGACGCACCTAAAATCATTTGTGAAGCATCAAGTTGCATGCAATAGCCGCCATAGCTATACGCTTCATTTAAAGGTAGGGGAGAAAATGTATTATCAACCCAGCTGACTTGTCCACGTATTGGTTTTAACAGTGGATAGCTGTCAAATAAAGCAGCACTTTCTCGAGCGCAGCACACAACGACATGGTCTGCTTCTGCAATAATTTCATTGTTGGTTTGCAATTGAACTTTATTTTCAGAAGAAACAAGTGCTGTGACATGGGCAATTTCGAGATTGATACATGGATGCTGCAAAATTTCATCACGTAATTGATGTGGTGAAACGGAACCAGCCTCAGTTAGTAATATGCTTGAATAATCACTTTCAAGTGAGTTCGCTGATTTGGTAACAACTTGAGCTGGATACTGATTTACCAAATCAAGAAGTTCATCTGCATTTTTTAATGCAATTTGCTGGATTTGAAGCGGGTGGAATGCATTAAAATTTTTATAAAAATTTAAAGCATGTTGCCAACTTAATGTCATGAGATGTTCATGACTTTGTTCAATTGGGCATAGTTTCGGATTAAGTAATGCCAAAGGGTTTCCAGACGCGCCCGATAACGGATTGGTTTGCTCGTATAAGGTCACTTGGTGGCCACGTGCTGCAAATGCCCACGCCGTGCTTAAACCTGCTACACCAGCCCCTATAATCGCAATATGCTGTTGCTCTGTAGCCAATGCGTGGGTTTGTTCTAATTCTGTGGAACCCTGATCAGATTCAGGCAGCTTCCAGACTGCTTTGAGCATTTCTCGTTTATGGCCAAAACCACGTGGACGAGAAATATCGATACCATGTGCTTTTAGTCCACGTTTTAAAATGCCAGCAACACTAAAAGAGGCGAATGTAGTGCCATAACCTGAAAGACGGACAATATTGTTTAAAACATTTTGTTCCCACATGTCTGGGTTGCAAGACGGTGCAAAGCCATCTAAAAACCAGGCATTCACAGCTTTAGTTTTAGCCATGCTTGGGAAAATTTCTTGCGCATCTCCAAGCCATAAATCGATGCTAAAACGTTCTTTAGGAAAAGTTAAACGATGACATCCAGCAATAGGCAGGGGATATTGTTCAATTAACTGCTCTGCAAGCGGTTTAAGTTCATCCCAGACATTTAAAGCGCGAATAAGATCAGCTTTACTTAATGGAAATTTTTCTACGCTAATTGCGTGTAAATGGCTTTGATTATTAGGACGAACTTGCTGCCAAAGTTGCCAGAGTGCAAGAATATTTAAACCTGTACCAAAACCGGTTTCTCCTACACTGAAATATTCAAAATCTTTTAGATTGGCTAATCGTTCTGATAAGTCGTTACCATTTAGAAAAACATGTCGTGTTTCAAGTAGGCCATTATCTTTAGAGAAGTAGACATCACCAAATTGTTTAGAAATGGGAATCTCGATACCATCGATAAATTCCCAGTCCAGCTCTGCTGTTTGGATACGGTTTGATACGTTCATTGAATTTAATAGATCGCTTGGTATTACCACTGGCGTCGACGTTTTGTATGAATATAACTAGCAATAAAGAAACCTAGCAATACACCGCCTGCTAAGGTAACAGCGCCATATAAAAACATTTGCGCACTTCGTTCGCTTTGTAAGACTTGAACCTGAACAGAGAGATTATCATTTTTTAGTTGTAACTCTTGGTTCTGGGCTAGCGCTTCAAGGTTGGCATGTTCTAGCTGTTTTAAGCGAGATGCTTGATCTTGGACTAAGGCTTTGATTTTTGCGTCTTGCTGTTGCTTGTTCTTTGCGAGCTGTTCTGCTGTAAGTGGTTGTGTTGCAGTTGGTGCCGTCGTCGCTACTGTTTTGACTCCAGTTGTAGATGTTGGAGCTGGTTTAGCGGCTTGAGTTGAAGGCGCACTTGGGGAAGGAGTTGCTGGTGTCGCAGCAGGTTCAACTGCTCCAGCAGTTGAACATATCAAACACAAGCCAAGAAAGCTTTTGATTGCAAGCTGCATGCGATTACCCTTTTGGAAATGCTTTATTAAACGGTTTTACATCAACGTGAGCATAAATGCCTTCTTTAAGAAATGGCTCTTCTTTTAACCATTCATCTAATGCTTCGCGACTGTCGAATTCAACAATCATGGTGCTACCATAGAAGCCTGCTTGCGGATCATTAGGATCTTTTGGCATAGCACCCGCTGTAACAAGGCGGCCTTCATCATCGAGTTTTTGTAAGCGTTCGATATGCTGAGGGCGTACTGCCAAGCGTTTTTCTAAAGTTCCTTCGTTATCGGTACAGCTTAGAACAAAAAAAGGCATGTAATCGTATCTCTATAATCAATCTGGAAGCACTTTAAGCGTCTGGTGACTTAAAATGTTTGCGTAAAATAATGAACTGAATAATGATAAATGAAAACATCACGATCATGTCACCAAATGCAGTAAATTCGCCCCAATATTTTCCACCGTGAAATAAAAATGCGAAGAATACATGCAGACAAGACATCACAACAAACATCGCAGCCCAAGCAAAATTGAGGTTTTTCCAACCTTTTTCACTCAAATCTAAAATCGGGTCAAATAAGCGTTGAATGAGCGGTTTACGGTCTTTACCAAACCAAGGTGAAATCAAGAATGCGCCTGCAAAAACTAAATTTAAAATCGCAGCTTTGAGACGAATATAGAAATCGTCACTTAACATGAGGGTGATACCACCAAAAATGACAGTCATAAACAATACAAACCACTGTTGTTTATCAAGACGGAATTTTTGGAAAACGAATAGGGCACCATATACCACAAGCATTGAAATAATTAAGCCAGTCGTCGCTACAAGAATATTATTATTATCGGCACCACCAGCAGACCCGATCAGTTTCAGTAAAGGATGCTGGGTGTCAGTTGGATCAACTGTTTTATATAAATAGAAGAAAATAATTAATGGAACAAAGTCCAGAAGTGCTTTCATGTTAGAGTATCTGATCAGGTTTGGCGAATGGCATAGTATAAAAGATGCAAGGCATAGATTTACATACACATAGCAATATTTCTGATGGAACTTTGTCTCCGGAATTGCTGGTGCAAGCTGCTATTGATGTGAACTTGCATACGTTGGCTTTGACTGACCACGATACAATGGATGGGTTGCAGCGTGCAAAAATTGCTGCACAAGGCCATGATTTAAATATTATTTCTGGCGCAGAGATTTCTAGTCAATGGTCGCGCCCAACCACTAAGAAGAGTTATGGTGTACATATTGTTGCTTTAAATATGCAAGATGAAGCACCAATTTTAGAAGCATTAGAACAACAAAAAAGAATTAGAGCGCAAAGAGCTAAAGTGATTTGTGAGCTATTAGAAAAATGTATTGGTTTTCAGATTTATGATGATGTTCTTGCCAAAGTAGAAAATCAGCCGGATAGGGTAACAAGAACTCACATTGCTAAAACATTGGTCGAGAAAAATGTCGTGACTCGTCCTCAACAAGCATTTGATCGTTTCTTAAAAGAAGGAAAACGTGCTTTTGTAAAGTTTGAAGGACTAGGCTTAAAAGAAACTATTGATGTGATTCATCAAAGTAAAGGTTTCGCAGTATTAGCACACCCGACCCGTTATGATTTATCTGCAACTAACGTTCGTTATTTAATTGAATTATTCGCGACTTCAGGTGGAGACGCAATTGAGTTACCTCCACAAATGGAACCTCTATCTACTCGCCAGATGATTGATCGAATGATTGAACAATATCAGTTGGCAGTTTCAATTGGCAGTGATTTTCATGGTGAAAATATGCCATGGATTAAACTAGGAAATACGCCTAAACCCACTGATAAGCAGCATGGGATTTGGGAACGTTTTCTTTAATCGAGCTCAGAGTAAGTTGTTATCTTGAGCTTGAATTGGAGGAGGTGTTGGTTTACCTAGAGTCCCTAATAACTCAATCTCGATACTACGTACCATTGCATCTAGCGGTAAATCATTACTTTGGGTACCAAAAGGCTCTTCAATTTCAGAGCTTAGTGCATCTAGACCTAAAAATGTGTATGCCAAAATTCCGACGAGTAAAGGCGTTGCTAATCCAAGTAATGACCCAAGACTAAAAGGCAACATAAAACAGAAAAAATAGACTGTGCGGTTGAGTAAAACTGAATAGGCAAATGGAATGGGCGTATTGGCAATCCGGTCACAGCCAGTTTGTACAACACTTAAATCTGAAACATTTTTATTCATTTGTGCATAGATGATGTCAGAAATTTCACCTTCTTTAAGTGCCTGCAACAATTCCCAGTGAATGAGACTGAGTGTGTACTGAGGAGCATTATTTTGTTGGTAGAGTTGAGTGAGTGCTTGCTGACTCATACCACTGGTTTGTATTAACTCAGTTGGGTTCGCCGTCTGACGACGTAAACGGTCACGCAATACATTAGCAAAAACAATCACATGTTGAATAACACGCTCACGGCGAGCTTGAGTTAAAATACGGCAGTCACGGTCAAAATGGCGTGAAGTTGCAATTAGAACGCCCCATAATTTTCGGGCCTCCCACCAACGGTCATAACATGCACTATTTTTAAATCCTAGGAAAATAGAAAGTACGACACCAATGAGCGTAAAGCCAACCAGAGGAATCTCTGGAAAGCGATAAAGATTGATGTATTCGACTCCACCAATGATTGCCGAGATCAGCATCACAACGCCTAAGGATGGCAAAATTTTGGGTAAAATTGTGCCTCGCCAAGAGAATAATACTTTGAAAATACTAGGCTGTTCCCGAACAATCATTTTATTTTAAACGTCGCTATTTTTGTTTTGATCTTCTAGGCTTAGTAGTACTTTGTCAATATCATTGAACTGATATTGTTGCTGGGTTGAGCAGTTGTTGTTCAGCAAAGGAAAAGCTCCCTTCTGGTGAGATAATAAAGTGGTCAAGCAGACGAATTTCGACAAGCTGACAAGCCCGTTCAAGTTGCTGAGTTAAGGCAATATCTTCGGAAGACGGTTGTGCTGAACCAAATGGATGATTATGTGCAATAACGAGCTGGCAAGCATGTTGCTGTAAGGCGTAGCGTAAGGTTTGATTGACCGAAACTGCGCAATGCTGAACTGAACCAAAGAATAGCTTTTTAAAATGAAGCTTTCTTAGTTCTGGATCTAGACACAAAACAGCAAAGACTTCTTGTTTCTCACCCTTTAGTTCATAGCGCAGATAATCCAACACTAGATCTGATGAATGGAGGCTGAGATTATTTGTCTGGAAGTGATGATTGAGATAACGCCGTCCAAGTTCTTTGACTGCCAGCAATTGTGAATATTTCGTTGCCCCAATGCCATTAAATTGAGTTAACTCACTAAATGAGGCATCAAACACGGCATTAAGGTTACCGAAGTGCTGAATGAGTAAACGAGATAACTCGACTGCTGAATATTGCCTTGAACCTGAGCGAAGAAAAATCGCGAGTAGCTCAGCATCTGATAGACTTTGTGGACCTTGTTGTAATAACCGTTCTCTTGGCCGTTCTTGTTCAGGCCAATTTTTAATAGAAGTATTCATATTCCCCAGCATTATTCGCTTAAAATTTTATTTTGTTTGCCCAATCAATCTTGGGTCTGCGCGTATTTAATGCTATTGTGAGCGCCACTGCAACAGAAAGGTATCCTGTTCGTGAGCTTTGATCTAAGCGTTATTCCTCATAAAAACATTGTTTTAGCTGTTACTGGCGGAATTGCTGCCTATAAAAGTGCCATCTTAGTCCGCCGCCTCAAAGATTATGGCTTTGACGTGCGAGTGGTGATGACACATGGTGCGCAGGCATTTATTACACCATTAACTTTTCAGGCTCTTTCTGGTAATCCTGTTCATACTGAACTTCTAGACCCAGCGGCTGAAGCAGGTATGGGACATATTGAATTAGCACGTTGGGCTGATTTATTACTAGTCGCACCTGCAAGTTGTGACACATTGGCTAAATTTGCGAATGGTTTGGCAGATGATTTACTCAGCACGGTGTTTTTGGCAACAAAATCTCCTGTCTGGGTAGCTCCGGCGATGAACCAGCAAATGTGGGCCGCTAAAGCAACTCAACGTAATTTGCAAACCTTAGTCGAAGATGGCGTACATGTGATCATGCCGGATGCGGGTGAGCAGGCTTGTGGTGATGTCGGCTTAGGCCGTATGCCTGAGCCAGAAGAAATTGCTCGCCAAGTCGCTGGCTATTTCCATCAAGCTCAACGTGCTATCGCTGAGAAATTTGGACTGTTGGCAGGTAAACGAGTGGTTATTACTGCTGGACCAACACGTGAAGCGATTGACCCTGTCCGTTATATCTCAAACCATAGTACTGGAAAAATGGGCTTCGCTTTAGCTGCTGCTTGTTATGCTGCTGGCGCGCAAGTGACTCTAATTGCTGGACCTGTAAGTTTAGATACGCCAAATGGTGTTCAACGTGTAAATGTTGCCTCAGCACGACAAATGCTTGACGTCAGTATGAGTTCACTAGAAACAGGCTGCGATATTTTTATTGCGACTGCGGCAGTCGCAGACTATCGCGTAGCAGAAGTTGCTGAGCATAAAATTAAGAAAGCAGGGGATGAGTTGAATGTTTCCCTTGTAAAAAATCCAGATATCGTGGCGACAATCGCAGGTCAGGAAAAACGTCCATTTATGGTGGGCTTTGCCGCCGAAACGCAGAATGTTGAAGAATATGCGGCAGGAAAACTTGTTGCTAAAAAACTAGACATGATTGCCTGCAACGATGTATCACGTGCTGATATTGGGTTTGCTTCTGATGAGAATGCGATGACAGTTTTCTTTGCTGAAAGCTATCACATGAAAAAGCGTGAGTTAGAGAAAGCATCTAAGCAAGAAATTTCTCAACAATTGGTTGAAGCAATTTCGGATGCCCTGCGCCGTAAATAAATAATTTTTGAATCAAATAAAAAAACCGCGAATGAATCGCGGTTTTTTTTTATTTGTCTTGTTTTAGACAGCTTAAGGAATTTCATCCTCAAATTCAGGTTTAACCTGAACGATGAAGTCTTGGCGGTTAAGACCACGCCATAATGCAAATGCAGTACCGATATAAATCGAAGAATAAGTACCGACAAATACACCAACAAACATTGCCACAGAGAACCAGTGTAGACCATCGCCACCTAAGAACATCATCGCTAGAACAACCAGCAATAACGTCATTGATGTATGAATGGTACGACGTAAAGTCTCAGTTAACGCAATATCAACGATTTCACGAGGAGTCGCACCGCGAATTTTACGGAAATTTTCACGGATACGGTCTGACACTACAATGTTATCGTTAAGCGAGAAACCAATAACAGCAAGTACCGCAGCTAACACTGTAAGGTCAAATGGCCATTGGAATAATGCAAAAGCACCAATAATAATGATGATGTCGTGGAATAAAGACATTACCGCACCCATCGCGAGTTTAAACTCAAAGCGGATGGTCACGTAGATCAACATTAAGATAAGTGCAAGTGCAACTGCACCAGCAGAACGAACATAGAGTTCGTTACCAACTTGACCACCAACAGAGTCCACTTTATGAACTTCGGCAGCATTATTTGGCAACTGCACTGCTTTAGTAATCGCATTATTAAGGTCTTCAACCTTAACTTCTTGTACTGGCATGCGCACAAGTAAGTCTTTATTACTACCTAAAGTTTGTACTACAGCATCTTTAAAACCAGCTTTATCGAGTGCCTGAATAACTTCAGATTGATTGGCTGGTTGAGCATAGTTAAGCTCAGCTGAAACACCACCGGTAAAGTCTAAACCGAGGTTAAGACCTTTAGTCGCAATAAAGAAAATACTTGCCAAAGTAATAAGGATCGAGAAGATCGCCGCAGGTTTGGCAATCTTCATGAACGGGATGATTTTTGCATCATCCGGACGACCATATTGTTTTGAATCTTGTTGAGTCACTTTAGTCATCATCGATCTCCTTAAATGCTCAACTTTTTCAAATTACGACGTTTGCCATAAATGATTTGTACGATTGCACGAGTTACTGTAATTGCAGTAAACATCGAACAAATAATACCGATCATTAATGTCACGGCGAAACCTTTGATTGGGCCTGTACCAATTGCAAACAGAATGAATGCAACGAGGAACGTGGTTAAGTTCGAGTCAAAAATGGTGTTATAGGCTCGATCATAACCGGCCACAATGGCCTGTTTGGGTGAGGCCCCCCAGAGCATTTCTTCTCGGATACGCTCACATATCAATACGTTCGCATCGACCGCCATACCAATGGTAATAACGATACCGGCAATACCCGGTAAGGTGAGGGAAGCTCCAATCCATGACATCACGGTTAAAATCATTGCCAAGTTAAACACAAGAGCAAAGTTCGCGATTAAACCGAATACACGGAAGAAAACCACCATCCAGATTGCAACGAGCAAGAAGCCGATTTGAGTAGACAATACACCTTTATCAATGTTTTCTTGACCAAGGCTTGGACCTACTACACGCTCTTCAACAAAGTACATTGGCGCAGCCAAAGCACCAGCACGAAGCATTAATGCAAGTTCAGATGCTTCTTGAGGAGAACTTAAACCAGTAATACGGAAAGTCGAACCTAAAACAGCTTGAACTGTTGCAGCGTTAATGACTACAGACTCAGTGTATGGCGTACGAACTTCTGTTTGTGCACCAGTTTTTGGATCTGTGACATAGTTAATTTTTTGCTTGTTCTCGATGAACAATACCGCCATGCGTTTACCAACTGCATTACGGGTTGCATCGGACATTAGCTTACCGCCAGCACTGTCGAGCGTAATATTTACTTCGGCACCGCCAGAGTCCTGACTAAAGCCAGAGCTTGCATTTTGAACACGCTCACCAGTCAAGATTCGGTTACGTTGCAACAAGAGTTGACGGCCGCTATCTAAAGACTCATAAGCAAAAACTTCTGTACCCGGAGGTAAAGGTTGACCATTATATTTACCCGTATATGGATCGATATATTGATCATTTAAGTCAGAAACTAAACGGAATTCGAGGTTCGCAGTACGCCCTAAAACACGTTTAGCTTCAGCTGTATCTTGTACACCCGGTAATTCAACAACAATACGGTTGCTACCCTGACTTTGTACCAATGCTTCTGCAACACCAAGTTCGTTAATACGATTACGTAATGTTGTTAAGTTCTGATTTACCGCATATGACTGAATTTCTTGGCGACGTACATCGGTATAAGTAAGCTTTAAAGTAGAACCTGTAGAGCTTGCTAATGCCTGTTGGGTATATTCATTCCCATTACGACGTAAAAAATCCATTGCTGCATCACGGTCAGCATTGTCAGCAAATTGAACAGTGATCACATTATTCGTTAATGCAAGACTGTTAAATTTGATCTTGTTTTCACGGAACTGACGACGCAAATCGGTGGCAGAGGTTTCCATACGTTGGGCAACGGCTTTGTCCATATCTACTTCAAGCAAGAAGTGGACACCACCACGTAAGTCCAAACCAAGTTTCATTGGTTTTGCCCCAATCTTTTGCAGCCATTCCGGTGTGGTTGGTGCAAGGTTTAGGGCGACAACATATTCATCACCTAAGTCACGACGTAATACTTCTTTTGCCTTTAACTGCGCTTCAGATGAACTAACACGCAATAGGGCAGCATTATTTGTAAAAGTATTGTCATGGCTCGCAATATTTGCTGTTTTTAAAATTTGCTCTGCTTTTTTCACCACACTTTGATCAATTTGGGTACCAGCTTTGGCACCGGAAATTTGAACAGCGGGCTCATCCGGATATAGACTAGGCAGTGCGTATAATGTACTGATTACCAGAACAACCAGAATCAGTAAATATTTCCATGCAGGGTAACGCATTCGCTTTCTTCTTAAATGAAAAAGCCGTGCTAAAGCACGACTGTTTTATGATTAAAGGTTATTTAGAGTGCCTTCAGGTAATACTGAAATTACGCTGGCACGCTGAATTTTTACTTCTACACCACGGCTAAGTTCAACAACTGCATAGTCACCTTCAATTTTGGTTACTTTGCCCATTAAACCACCAGCGAAAACAACTTCACTACCAACACCTAAGCTCTCGATCAAAGAACGGTGTTCTTTAGCACGTTTTGCTTGAGGGCGCCAAATTAAGAAATAAAAGATTGCAACGAATACGACAATCATTAAGATGTTTGGCAAAATACCATTAGTTGGGCCAGCTGCCGGTGCTGCATGAGCAGCAGAAATTAAAAAGCTCATTTTGATTTCCTAAAGTTAAAAATATGAGTCAGATAACTGACATAATCCTAATTCGTTTTGCAATTTACCTTGTCTTGAGGTTGAGCGCAAATCTGGCTTATTCATCAACCGGACATGGTGGAACTTCTAAACCACGACGGGCATAAAAGTCCTGAACAAATTCGTCAAATGTGCCATTGTCTAATGCATCACGCATACCTTCAGTCAAACGTTGGTAATAACGTAAGTTATGAATAGTACCGAGCATAGACGCCAACATTTCTCCACATTTTTCAAGGTGGAATAGATAAGCACGGGTAAAGTTCTTACAAGTGTAACAATCGCAATGTGGATCGAGCGGGCTCTGATCATGGCGATATTTACTATTACGAATACGTACCAGACCATCAGTGACAAAATAATGACCGTTTCGAGCATTACGAGTCGGCATTACACAGTCAAACATATCGACACCGCGGCGCACTGCTTCAACGATATCTTCTGGTTTACCAACGCCCATTAAATAACGTGGTTTGTCATGTGGCATTTTATTTGGTAGATAATCTAAAACTTTGATCATCTCTTCTTTAGGTTCACCTACCGATAAACCGCCAATTGCATAGCCGTCAAATCCGATTTCAAGTAAGCCATTTAAAGACTCATCGCGTAAGTCTTCATACATACCGCCCTGAATAATGCCAAATAGAGCATTGTGATTTTTGAGCTCATCATGATGATGGGTTTTACAACGTTTTGCCCAGCGTAAAGAAAGCTGCAATGATTTTTGAGCTTCTTCATGTGTCGCAGGGTAAGGTGTACATTCATCAAAAATCATAACGATGTCAGAGTTCAAGACCTGCTGAATTTCCATAGAAATTTCAGGAGATAAAAATACTTTTGAACCATCAATCGGGGAGCGGAAAGTAACACCTTCCTCTTTGATTTTGCGCATTGCGCCAAGACTAAAAACTTGGAAACCGCCAGAGTCAGTCAAAATTGGCTTATTCCATTTAATAAAGTCATGTAAACCACCGTGTTCTTTAATCACTTCAAGACCCGGACGCAAATATAAATGGAACGTATTTCCTAAAATAATTTGTGCCTGAATGTCTTCGATGTCACGAGGTAACATGCCTTTGACTGTGCCGTAAGTCCCCACTGGCATAAAAACAGGTGTTTCAACAACACCATGCTCTAAAGTTAAACGACCACGACGGGCGCGCCCCGACTGACCTAATTTTTCAAACTTCATCTAAAAATCCTGAACACGAGCAGAGGCGAAGAAACAGTTCGCTGCTAAAAAGAGGGCTATTTTCCTTGATTCTGCGACGTAGTTCTACTACTAAATGTAGCTGGTTATAAAATAGATAAATTTCCGATAACTTGGAGACTATTTTCTTCATATTAAAAATTAGGTTTATAGTCAAAATTCTCATTAACAAGATTATCCTTAAAAGGACGAATCGCTTTCTTGGATAAAGTTAAAGTGTTAATAAGATTATTAGGGAATACTTCAATCTGGTTGTTGAACAGCTCGACATTGCGGTTAAAAATGCTAATTGCTGCACCAACATTTTCATTCTGTTCCTGAATGTCATCCATCATTTTGCTATAGAGTGAATCAGCTTTAAGCTCTGGATAATTTTCAACAACAACGTTTAAGCTTCGAATAAGTTCTTGGCTCATTTTCTCGATCTGTTGTAGCTGAGAAATATCAGTGTTATTCACATTTAAATTAAGAATTTGCTGACGTAATTCAGTGACTTTTTCCAATGTCGATTTTTCAAACTGAGTATATTGATTGAGCGTTGATTCGAGAGATTCCAAGGTCTTTACTTTTTGACGCTCGAAATTGGCAACTTCAGCCCAAGCTCTTTTAGTCGCATTAAAGTAACGTACGATGGTGTTACGGATGTGAACGCCCCAGACAATCAGTACGACGAATATCCCCAAGAAAATAAATAAACCTGTCATTTTCACTCCTCTTATTTTTATTCTCTCATTGAGCCTTTTAACTTCTTATTTTTTGATAAGTTGCCAGTTCAGCGCTACGAGAGATTTATTTAATTAAATTAAGCATTAATTGCTGAAATTTTTCATATTGCGGCATAGTCATGGTACGTAAGTGTCCACGTAATGTTGAAACATCATGAATTTCAATTTGCTTGCTGGTGGTCTGAAAAAGATCTTGTTCACCGAGATAACACAAAATTTGCTCTTCATGATGATAAATTAAATCACCTTTAAAGTGCTGAAAAAAATCATTTAATTTTAAAGTTAAACTCGGACTGACTTCTTTGGCTAACTGGTGTTGATTAACCCCGAAAATATTAAGTTCTTGGTTAATTAAAATATCGCTACTTTGCCATTTACTGCTGTAGGGAGTAAAAAAACGAGAACGTTGGTTACTTATAGCAATACCTAATGCAGGCATTTGAAATATAAAAGCGCCCCATAGATCTCTATGGATCTCTTTAACTATTTTTTTATCACTATCTTGATTTTGAAGAATGGGTAAATTATTTACATAGTGATATTTGAACAGCAGAACTTGATGTTCCGTAATGCCATCATCCCACGTAGTGGAAGCAAACTGAGTAATTTCATTAGATTTATTACCCCGATTAAACAGTGGAAAGTGTTGCTTTAATTTGCTTATGACTAAAATTGGTTGAGATTGAATAGGAAGATAGGCCGGTAACTGTTGAAACCGTAATCCATAACGTAAAGTGGTGATACGTTCTTCTAAATAGTGAATGACTTCGCTTAGAGGTTTTTGCGGTTCATAGAGCAAATAGGCCAGAAAACCAGTTAAAAATGCCCATAAGAGGATCAAAATATATTGAATATGAGGATGAAAAAAGTATCCAAATAATAAAGTCGTAATACTGCAAATACCTAACAAATACGGTAATACATTAACAAAACGAAGGTTAGGATCTTCACGCCATGGATGTAACGCATTTAAGAGCTCTTGATCTGTTTGTGACTTTTGTCCAGCATCCCAAAGTCGAGCAATATTGCGAAAAACCTGTGTATTTTTCTTACGTCTTATATGCAGAGCTTCTTGTAAGGTATCAATTGGCATGGAAGTAATGAGGTCATTATCATAAAGTGCTATTTTTAGATTATCTTTTAAATTGAATGAGATAAATACTAAATATTCCTAAATTTGGAATTTTTCTTTAAAAAAATGATGCCTGAGTTTTATCGATAAAGTTTTGCAACTCACAGAGCTAAATTCATTATTTTTTATTGTAAAAATTTGAGCTGGGTTAAACCTTGAATTAATTTATAGGGTTTAACCCAGCTTTAATTTTTAAACTTCTAGCTTATCAATCAGCATTGCATCACCATAGCTAAAGAAACGATAGCGGCTTTTAACTGCATGTTCATAGGCAGCTAAAATGTTGTCTCGATTTGAAAGTGCTGACACCAACATGAGTAGAGTAGACTCTGGTAAATGGAAGTTAGTAATTAAACGGTCTACGATGCAGAACTCATAACCTGGATAGATAAAGATTTGCGTGTCGCCAGTCCAAGCTGCAATTTTACCGCCATGAGCTTGAGCTGCACTTTCTAAAGCACGTGTCGCAGTTGTACCAATCGCAATTACTTTATTGCCGCGTGCTTTAGTCGCCAAAATTAAATCAATGGTTTCTTGAGGTACATCACACCATTCACTGTGCATGACATGATTGGTAATGTCATCAGTACGAACAGGCATGAAGGTGCCAGCACCGACGTGTAAAGTCACAAAAGATTTTTGAACATTTTTTTGCTCTAACTTTGCTAGTAACTCTTCGTCAAAGTGCAAGCTCGCAGTAGGAGCGGCCACACTGGCAATTTTTTCAGGATTATGGAAAACAGTTTGATAGCGTTCAGTGTCAATTTCTTCTGCTTCACGATTAAAGTAAGGCGGAATAGGTAACTGACCATATTGCTCAAGTACAGGCAAGATGTGCTGTGAAAACTCAACCACAAATAAGTTTTCGTGACGGCCACGTACAATCACAGGAATATTATCTGCACCGACGAAAAGCTCAGCACCTGCTTTAGGTGAGTTGCTAGATTTGATATGACAATACGCTGTTGTGTGGTTTAGCATACGCTCAACTAAAATCTCAATCGCACCGCCTGTAGAGCGTTTTCCTTTAAGTCGAGCTTTCATGACTTTGGTGTCATTAAGCACCAACAAATCACCTTCTTCGAACAGATCGATAATGTCTGTGAACATGTGATCGTGATATTGACCCTTTGAATCTAAGTGCAACAACCGCGAAGCACTACGTGATTCGAGAGGGTAACGGGCAATAAGTTCATCAGGTAATTCAAAGGAAAAGTCAGACAGTTGCATATTTGAGAAAAAACACCACAAAAATTGGGCCTAGTATAAACTTTTTCGCTTTTTTATGGCTGTGCTTCTGACCTAAATCATGAAAAATGTTTAAATGATCTAAAAGTGAACGATAATATTCACTTAGGGTTTGACAAGTTTTACAAACGCGCTAATATACGCAACACAAACATACTTCCTCTCCCGAGGTGGTGAAATTGGTAGACGCGGCGGACTCAAAATCCGCTGTCAGAGATGACGTGTCGGTTCGAGTCCGACCCTCGGGACCATATTCAGAATCTTATGATTCTACGAAAACCCCTAAGTTAACGGCTTAGGGGTTTTTTGTTAGGTATAAAAAGTGGATAGAGCTTAAGAAATTATGAAATGAGTATTTGATCTCGAGGGTCGGACTCGAATTTCTAGCTATAAATTTAGAGCTTATAAAAATCTTTCATTTTTAAGCTCAAGAAGTTCTTGTTTAAATACCAAACACGTTTGATAAAAGCGGAACTGAGTAAGAATCTAACCTCGTGCTCAAAATAATATTTTTTGACCATCTTTTACGAGTATTCTGAACTCGCATTTCTAACATCTTACAACTGTTTACCTTCAAATATTTGTTGTATTTTCCTCAAGCATACCCACTTTATGTATCTGGAAACCTTTAATTGAAACTTCACATTTCTATTTTGAAAAGAACGTTGCTCTTTTAATGTACTGTGTTAAAGTTTGTAGTAGATCATAATGATTATAAGTACATTTCTTGAGAGCGGTTCCGACCAAAAACGACATAATCTGTGAGGCGGGCAATGACATTCCAACGTTTAGAACTAAATCAGGTTGAGCAGTTAAGTGCTTGTAGGATATCCCTGTTGCTTGGATTAAATGCCGAGCAGAACTACATCGAGCAATTTTTCCGGTTTAGTCTTCGTCTTTTGAATTGTAAAAAAGCCTTATTGACTTTTAATCAGGAACCCTACTTTTGGCACCGTTGCCCTGAAGGCATGACCGCCATTTCATTTAAACCATCAAAGCATTTAAAACAGTGCTTCGCCAAACAACAGACCATTAATCACTTACATCCCTCATATCAAAATTTAATCAACTATTTAAAAGAATTAAATATTGAGTGCAGTAGGGCACTGGCCGTGCATCTTCTACACCCTGATAAAACCTCGATGGGTTTTGCTGTCTTTTTTGATGACGATGCGGCAACGTTTGAAGATGATGATATTCAATTATTGCTCGATTATTGTTCTATTTTTATGCAGCAGGTCGAGTTGAAGTTTAACTATGAAGAGTTAAACGAGCTCTATGAACAACAAGTTGCTATTAATTCGAGTAAGACAAAATTTTTCTCGATTATCTCACATGACTTACGTGCACCCTTTCATGGCTTGCTTGGATTTTCTGAAGTACTCGCCAAAGAGCGTGAAACTTTAGATGAATCTAGTATTCAAAATATTGCAGATTATTTGTACGACACCTCACAATCGACCTATAACTTGCTTGAAAGCTTACTAACATGGGCAATGGCTGAGGGCGGGCGTTTTGTTTATCACCCAATTAATTTTAAGCTTAGACAAGTCAGCAATATCGTTTGCGATGTACTGCACACATTAGCTTTAAAGAAAAATATTGAACTGGTGAATGGTGTTCCGGATGATTTAAACATCTACGCCGATATCAATATGATGACCTCTGTAATTCAAAACTTGGTGTCAAATGCGCTGAAATTTACCGACGTTGATGGATCGGGCAAAGTCTTTATTGAAGCTCGACAAGCGGATGCAAATGTAGAAATTACTGTTCGAGACACAGGTCTAGGCATGACCGAGCAACAAATGGCAAATTTATTCCATCCACGTATTACTGCTAGCTTTAAAGGCACTGCAGGGGAAAAAGGTGCTGGTTTAGGTTTGAGTCTTTGCAAGCGTTTTGTCGAGATTAATCAGGGGCAAATTACTGTTGATTCTAAAGAAGGGGTAGGAACGACATTTAAAGTTCTATTACCTTCAGCTCAAGAAAGTCATGAAGTACATACCGAACATCATTCTTCATCAGAAGCAAAATTAGTCTAATCCCTTTTCCTACCACTACTCGAACTGCTATAACTAAAAACAGAGTACGAGGAAAAGAGCTTTTTATATGAATGCGGAGCAGTTACAAAAAACATTGCGTGCCAGTCAGTACGCGGAACAAGTTTTAGGTTTGCATCAAGCTGTTTTAGAACAAGATTATCAAATAGATCAATTTACTGCACCGCTCTCGACCGAACAGATTTACCAGTTTGTACAGACCACGCTAGATGGGATTGGTGATGAAACGCTTTGGATGCGCGGAATGCGCATTTTACGTAGCCGTTTAATGTTCCGCTGGATTTGGCAGGATGCCAATCAATTGACCGATGTTGTCACACTCACTCGTGAACTTTCTGATTTTGCCGATGCCAGTATTTGTGCAGCAAAAGATTTTGCGCGTGTAGCACTTGTGGCGAAACACGGTGAACCTGTGAGTTACTCTGGCAAAGTTCAAGATTTGATTGTTGTTGCCATGGGTAAGCTTGGTGCTCAAGAGCTTAACTTATCAAGTGATATCGACTTAATTTTTGCCTTTGATGAGCAAGGTGAAACCAAAGGTCGCAAATGTATTGATGTACAGCAGTTCTGTATTTTGTGGGGACAAAAACTCATTTATTTGCTTGAACACATTACTGCCGATGGTTTTGTATTTCGAGTTGATATGCGCTTGCGTCCTTGGGGAGACGGTTCGGCACTAGCGATTAGTCATGCAGCTTTAGAAAAATATTTAAGTCAACATGGCCGTGAGTGGGAACGTTATGCATGGATTAAAGCGCGCGTTGTCACTGGGGGAAAAGAAGGACAAGACTTATTGGAAATGACACGTCCTTTTGTATTCCGCCGTTATGTCGATTACACTGCTTTTGCTGCCATGCGTGATATGAAAGCGATGATTGAGCGCGAAGTCTTACGTCGTCATATTGAGGATGATATTAAACTCGGAGCGGGTGGTATTCGTGAAATTGAGTTTATTGTTCAGGTCTTTCAGCTTATTTATGGCGGGTCTAAACGTGAGTTACAAGACCGTCAATGTTTAGTTAGTCTTGAGCACATTGGGGAAGCTGGCTTATTAGAAAAACAAGCTGTATTAGAACTTGAAGATGCTTACCTATTTTTACGCCGTGTTGAACATGCAATTCAAGCTCTCAACGATCAGCAAACCCAATTATTACCAGAAGAATTGGACTTAAGACAACGCATTATTGATACCTTAGGTTTTGCTAGCTGGAATGAGTTTCTTGATGTTCTTAATGAGAAACGTCAAAAGGTAAAAGTTCAATTTAAGCAGCTCATTGAAGATACCAGCTCTAATGCAGCAACTGAAAATTTCGGACAGTTAGAGCAGCAGTTAGATGAAGTGTTGGATGACAATGCGAGAAATCTGATTCATGAGTTTTGGCATGGTCATGCACTTAAGAAACTCCCTTCAAATGCTGTGCAGCGTTTAAAAACCTTCTGGCCTCATTTAATTGAAGCCATCTTGCAATCAGAACAACCACAAACTGCACTGTTGCGCTTAATGCCACTGATTGAATCAGTCATGCGTCGAACCGTGTATTTGGTGATGTTGATTGAAAGTAAGGGGGCACTGCAACGCTTAGTGAAAATGGCGACGGTGAGTCCGTGGATTTGTGAAGAGCTAACGCAATATCCAGTACTGCTGGATGAGTTCTTATCGATGGATTTTGAGTTACCAAAACGTAAGGACTTAGAAGACTCATTACGTCAGCAATTGCTTCGTATTGAGATTGATCAGGTCGAAGATCAGATGCGAGCACTTCGCCTGTTTAAAAAGAGCAATGTACTCACTGTTGCGGCAAGTGATGTCTTAGCTGAAAGCCCATTAATGAAAGTATCTGATGCATTAACTGATATTGCTGAAGTGAGTGTTAATGCAACCCTACATTTAGCTTATCAGACAGTGGCGAAGCGTCATGGGTACCCAAAGGACGTTGATGGGAAACGCTGCTCACTCGACTATAAAGCTTTTGCTGTCATTGGGTATGGCAAAGTGGGGGGGATTGAACTGGGCTATGGTTCTGACTTAGACCTTGTCTTTATTCACTATCTAGATGAACAAGCAGATACTGATGGAACGAAGTCAATTAGTGGCTTTGAGTTTGCTATGCGTGTCGCTCAAAAGTTTATGTCACTCATGACTACTCAAACCCTTGATGGCCGTGTCTATGAAATTGATACACGCTTAAGACCTTCAGGTGAGGCAGGTTTACTGGTAACGAGTCTGAAAGCCTATGAGCACTATCAGTTGAAAAGTGCATGGCTTTGGGAGCATCAGGCATTAGTTCGAGCACGCTCTATTGCTGGCGATGAAGCGCTCTGCCAGAAATTTGAAATATTTCGCCGCGAGATATTGACTCAATCTAGAGATGAGGCTTATGTTCGTGAAGAAGTGTTGAAAATGCGTCAGAAAATGAAAGACCACCTAGGTTCGTCTTCTGAACAAAAAAAACATGGTATTTTTCATTTAAAACAGGACGCAGGTGGTATCGTCGATATCGAATTTATGGCACAGTATGCTGTACTTGCATGGAGCGGGACGAAACCCGATCTCGCCCATTATTCTGATAATGTAAGAATATTAGAAGATGCTGCTAAAGCAGACTGCTTATCCAGTGAAGATGCCACAGCATTAATTCGAGCCTATCTTAGTGAACGTGCCGAAAGCCACCGTTTAGCCCTTGCAAATCAATCCATGCAAGTCAGCGCAGCGGACTGGCGTAGTACCCGTGCGGTCGTTTGCAATTTATGGCAAAGATTAATAGACCCAACCGCTTCGGTTGAGTTGGATAGTGAATGATTTTATAACAATTTGGAGTGTTCCATGAATTTGGCTGATCGTGATGGTTTTATTTGGCAAGATGGAAAATTAATTGATTGGCGTGATGCAAAGATTCACGTTTTAACCCATACATTACACTACAGTATGGGCGTATTTGAGGGTGTTCGTGCTTATGAAACGCCTAAAGGTACTGCTATTTTCCGTCTTCAAGACCACACAAAACGTTTGTTAAATTCAGCAAAAATTTATCAAATGAAAGTGCCGTATGATCAAGCAACGCTTGAACAAGCACAAATTGATGTTGTTCGTGAAAATAAATTAGCTTCTTGCTATTTACGCCCGTTGATCTGGATCGGTTCAGAGAAATTAGGTATTGCAGCAACAAATAACACAATTCATGCTGCTGTTGCTGCGTGGGCGTGGGGTGCATACCTTGGTGATGAAGCGATGGCGAAAGGTATTCGCGTAAAAACTTCATCATTTACTCACCATCATCCAAACGTGACTATGTGTAAAGCAAAAGCATCTGGTAACTACACGTTGTCAATTCTTGCTCACCAAGAAGTTGCACACTCTGGTTATGATGAAGCAATGCTCATGGACCCACAAGGTTATGTATGCCAAGGTTCAGGTGAAAACGTATTCTTGATTAAAGATGGCGTTTTACACACTCCAGATATCGCTGGCGGTGCACTTGACGGTATTACACGTCAAACTGTGATGACAATCGCTAGAGATCTTGGTTATCAAGTTGTTGAGCGCCGTATTACACGTGACGAATTCTATATCGCAGACGAAGCATTCTTCACAGGTACTGCTGCCGAAGTAACACCAATTCGTGAATACGATGACCGTCCAATCGGTTCGGGTACTCGTGGCCCAATTACCACTGAAATCCAAAAAACTTACTTTGATGCGGTTCAAGGTAGAAATCCGAAATATGAACACTGGTTAACTTACGTAAAATAAGTTAATCCGTTAACATAAAAAGGCGAACTTCGGTTTCGCCTTTTTTATTTTTTGGCTTAGGGAGCTTCTATGCATATTGTCTATGTGTCTGATGGTAAGGCAGGACACCGCTCACAAGCATTAGGCTTGTTTCAGGCAATGCAAAGACAACAGCCAGAAACAACTTTTGAAGAGGTCCTAATTTCTGATTTACCTATTATTTCTTTAATTCAGGCACTTTTCTCTTCAAAAAAGTCCTTATTTAAACAAGTGCCTGACTTTGTATTTGGCGTAGGAAGTCACACTCATTTTCGTGTTTGGTTACTCGGTAGAATTTTCAAAAAGGCCAAAACGATTATTTTAATGAAGCCAAGTTTACCTATTGGTTGCTTTGATTATGCTGTTATTCCAGAACATGACGGTATTCATGCCGATAGCCATGTGATTGTCACACGTGGTGCATTAAACCCCATCCGTAATGAAAATCGCCATCAAACCGCGAGAGTTTTAATCGCTTTAGGTGGTTCATCTAAACGACATCAATGGAACCAGAATAAAGTATTAACCAGTGTTCAAAAAATTGTTGAGAATAATCCAGATGCTGAAATTATTCTGACCACTTCACGTCGAACCCCAGCAGAGTTTGTCGATATTTTAAGGCAGCAAAGTTTTGCCCAGCATTTACACATATTTCCAGTTGATCAAACACCCCAAGGCTGGATTTTCGAAGAAATGCAAAAAGCAGAAGCAGTTTGGGTGACAGAAGACAGCGTCTCTATGATTTTTGAGGCACTTACTGCGGGTTGTCGAGTCGGGGTGATGGCAATGGATCGTTTGAAAGACGACCGGATTACGCACTCAGTTGATCAAATGTTAGAATCAAAATTAATTTCACAGCAGACTTGTGTTGTACAGTTACCACAACCTTATGCTTTTAAAGAAGCAGACCGTGTGGCAACATATCTTTTATCAAAAAATTAAATTTTTTATTTTGAGTAAATAAATGAAAATATTGCATATTGCAAATTTTGGCTTTAATAAACAAGGCGCCCATTTTTACTGCACAGACCGTAAAATTTCTGCCGGATTAATTGAAAATGGCCATTTCGTTTATGATTTTAGTTTTCGCGATATGGCTCGAATGGGTACCATTTTTAAAACAAAAAAACTGGGTGCCAATTGGGCTAATAAAGAAGTACTAAAAGTCGTCAATAATATTGAACCTGACTTGGTACTGATTGGACATAGTGACTTAATGAGTCCAGATGTTCTAAGACAAATTAAAGAATCTTATCCAAATACTAAAATTGCATTTTGGTATGTTGATCCGCTTTATCTTGAAAACAAACTCGACTTTGTTAAAGCATTCTCTCCGTATTTAGATGCTATTTTCTGTACAACAGGTGGTGAATATCTACAAAAGTTAAAACAGCCTCATTTAAGTGTGGCCTACTTGCCAAATGTGGGGCATCGTAATGTAGAAACACTACAGCAATTTTCAAATGCTAATACGGATAAGACCTTTATTTTTTGTGGTGTGGTTTATAAAGAACCTGAGCGTGAGAAGTTCTTAAAGGACTTGGCAGATGCTTTACAACAAGGCGATGTGAACTATCAATATTATGGTTGTTTTGAACAACCTGGTGTTTATGGTAAAGCGTATTATAAAGTTCTGTCTGAAACAAAAATGGGACTTAATTACTCACGTCGTAATGATGTAACCTTATATAGCTCTGATCGTATTGTTCAGCTCACTGGTAATGGTTTACTTACCTTTAGCCCAAGAATTCCGGGCTTTGAGAAGCTCTATACTGAGCAGGAAGTGGTTTACTTTGATGATCAGTTTGACTTGGCCAAGAAGATCCAATTCTTTGATCAAAATCCAGAGCAGGCTGAAAAAATAGCGAAAGAAGGCTGGGAGAAAACACGTAAATCTTTCAATGCTAAGCGCATCACCCAGTTTATGGTTGAGGTGACATTTAAGCAGCCCCTTTCAGAAGATTATGAATGGTCACATGAGGTTTATGCATGATGTGGTTTTTGTACGTTGCGGTAGGCCTATTAGTACTTGCTGCACTGTTATATGTGCTGGGTAATTATACATTCTGGCTTCCGTTCCGTTCGAACAAATTACCACGGATTGTCATGTTGCATCAGGTTACCCCTAAAGATGCGGCCTCTGGCATGAATATGCCTCCTGAAAAGTTTGAACAACTCTTACAGTTGTTGACGCGTAAAGGAGCTACTTTTTGTTTTGTTTCCGAGCTTGAGCAATATCGTAATCAAAAGAAAGTGGTTGCTTTAAGTTTTGATGATGGATTTATGGATAATTATCTTTATGCCTATCCATTACTTAAAAAATATAATACAAAGGCAACCATTTATTTGGCAACGCAAATTGAAGGAATTGAAAAGCTAACTCATGAGCAAATCCATGAAATGGCGAATTCTGGTTTGATTGAATTTGGTGCGCACACGCAACATCATGTGAACTTACTTAAGCTTGATGATCAAACTGCTTACGATGAGATGCTTCAGTCTAAGCGTGATGTTGAAGCATTAGTTGGAAAGTGCCCGAGTTTTGCTTATCCATTTGGTCGATTTAATGAAAAGCACCAGAAAATGGCTCAAGAGATTGGCTTTAAAAACGCAGTATCGACTCGTAAAAAAATCGAAGCGTATGAAGTAGATAACCAATTTAATATTCCACGTGTCAGCACGCATGGCGCCATGAATGCTTTACAGATGCGTATCGCCCTTGCTAAAGGACGTTATAAGTTATGAATAAAATTCCATGTAGTGTCTATATTGTCACTTTAAATTGTGGTGCTTGGTTAGAGCGAACATTAGAAAGTGTCAGTGAGTTTGATGAAGTCATTATTTTAGACTCTGGCAGTACTGATAATACTTATGAAATTGCTCAGCGCTTCAAAAATACGCAAATCTCTCATCAAGACTGGCAAGGTTATGCTGGACAAAAAAGTTTGGCTTTAGCAAAGTGCCGAAATGATTGGGTACTCAATCTAGATGGCGATGAAGTCTTATCTAACGAGTTAAAACAAGAAATTGTTGAGACCATTCAGCAAAACAAGCTTGATGCTTTAATTACACCGATTAATGATGTGTTTTTAGGTGTTCCCAACAGCAAACATACTAAAAAGCATGCGAAGGTACGTTTTTTTCGCAAGTCTAAAGGGCATTATGATCTTGCTAATAAAGTTCATGAAAATGTGATTGTAGATGGTGAATCTCAGCGTGCTCAACATGATATTTATCATTATGGCGAGTCGAGCATTTTCATTAAAGTCGAAAAAAATAACCAATATTCCAATTTAAAAGCATTAGAGAAATACCAAAAAGGAAAGTCTCCAAGTGTTGCAAAATTGGTTTTGGTAATGCCAGTGACTTTCATGAAGTCTTATTTTATTCGCCGTAGTTTCTTAAATGGTTGGCGTGGTTTCGTAAATAGTATGATTAACGCGTTTTATGCTTTTTTAAAAGAAGCCAAGCTTTTTGAACAGACAATGAATAAAGATAAAAAATAAGTAGGCAAGCTATGAAAATTGTTCAGGTATTGGCAACGAGTGGTGGAATTGGTGGTTTAGAGCAGCACACTTTTAACCTTGTTAATGAGCTTGCTTTAAATCATGAAGTACATGTGATTGCTCATCCTTGCTATGTAGACAAGTTTAGCCAACAAGTACATTTTCATGATGTCGATTTTGCACGTAGCCGTTGGAATATTTTTTTACTTTGGCAACTTAAAAATCTTATTCAACAAATCCAACCCGCCATTGTTCATGCACAAGCTGGAAAGGCTGCTGAGCTGATTGCCCGAATTAAGCCATTTTTATCTGGCCCAAAGTTTGTAACGACTGTTCATGGTACTAAAAAGAATAAATCCGCTTATTTAGCTGGTGATGCGGTTATTGCAGTGAGCCAAGCACTCACGCAAGGTATTCCTGAGTCAAAAGCACACGTGGTTTATAACGGTGTATATCCTCAACCCGTACTTACAGTTGAAAATAAAGAAAAGTTACTTCAATCGATTCAAAAAGATTTTGCTGAGCTAGACACAAGCAAAAAAGTTGTTATGTGTATTGGGCGTCTAGAACCCGTAAAAAATATCAGTTTATTGATTGAGTCGATGCAACAGATTGATGCCAATTTATGGATTGTTGGCGATGGCTCACTTCGAGCAAGTTTAGAAAAACAAGTCAGTGAATTAAACATGCAAGATCGGGTCGCTTTTCTTGGGTTTAGAACTGATGCGCGTGATCTGGTGCAACTGGCTGATATTGTAGTTTTATCGTCAGACCGTGAAGGTTTTCCACTCGTCATGGTCGAAGCTTTACAGGCTGATAAAGCAATGGCTTCAACCAAAGTAAACGGTGTGATTGAGTGGTTGCCAGAGCAATATCTAGCAGAAATTGGAGATGCACAAGGTTTAGCAAAAGCGATTGAATATGCACTGCAACCTGAGGCTCAAAACAACTTTGGCCCTTTATATGCAAAAGCCAAGGCTGAACTGACTGTACCAGCCATGGCTGAGCAGACGCTTAATATTTATAAAGGCCTGCTAAAAACTTAATTATTTTTGGGTGTAAGGCGGATGGCATCAAGTACTACGAAGTTATCTTCGACATTAATGGTATGGCAACCGTCATCAGCCTGATTCCAATCTGGTAAAACGACTTCTAGTAATTTTTCTTCATAAGCTATTGGGCTAAGCTGAGTAATCGCTTTTAATTCGATATTGCCGCCATATCGCTTTAAAGAATCTTGGCTTGGTCGAACCAGTTGCCCTTTATAAATAAAAGGTTTGCCTGCCATACGGAACTGCTGACTGCCTCGGCACACTGGGTTCATTGGGTGCTCTTGCCAGTTCGGATTTAAAATATCTTCGGTAAAGAACAGGTCTAAACGGTCACCAAATTTCTTACAATCACGACGCGTTGAGGTAAAAAGATACCATAAGCCCTCATGGTAAAAAGGGGTGCTATCGACTGCTTCAATATTTTCAATAAGGTTGGAATGCTTTTCCCATTTCAGCGGAAACTCAGTACATTTCCAAAGTTCGATGGTTTTATTGGCTGATGTTTCTGGGACCATATACCAAGTGTTATCTATTTTAAATACGCAAGGGTATGAGAGGTGGTAATCGAGTTTTAAAATGGTTTCAGGTGGAGTGTAAGTGCCATCCTTAAAGACTTCTAAAACCGAAAGAAAGCCTACCGGATGCTGGTCATCGACTTCTTCAAAAAAAATGAAATGACGGCCATTTTCATAAGCATAAAAGCTGTCTGCAAATGTAAACTTTCTAGGGGAGTGGATTTCAAATAGGTCTTTTAATTGGTCTTTATTATTTAGGGATTCACCCAGCCAACCAAAGCGGATATACCAATGTGGATCAAATTTTTTATTTTGCTGATTCTGCAGGTGTTTGTACCATTTTTTGAGAATTATACGAGAGATAGACATGATGAATTACTCAAATCAAAGGTTAAATAGTGGAGGTTATAGTTCTTCAAAGGCTTTAACCATTTCTGAGATATTTAAGCGTTGTATGTCTTGTGCTCGAATCTCGTAGGGATGCGTGACCACTTGATAAAGTCGTTGAGACAAAGCTTGCATATCATTTAAAGTCACTAGCCCTTGAATAAGTTCTCCAGAGGACAGTTGGTGCTCTACACCTTCACTACAATTATAAGCAACAACGGGTGTATTTAGAATTAATGCTTCAGCAATCGTGAGTCCGAAACCTTCTGAGCGTGAAGTCAAAATTAGACTATTACTTTGCTGAATAAACTGATTAGGCTGAGTTTGCCAGCCTAAAAAATCAATACGGTTAGTCAATCCTAAGGTTTCAGTAAGGCGAATTAATTCATCTAATAAAGGTCCATCACCGACTATTGCCATACGTCCGGTTAGACCACTTTCAGCAAAAGCTTTTATTGCGACATCTGGTTGTTTTTCTTCAGATAAACGTCCGACAAAAATTGTATTCCATTTTTTTATAGTGACATTTTTATCATCTGGTAAGTTACTCTTGAGTCGTTTGACATTAATACCATTATGAATGACTTTTACTGTAGTCTCTTGAATATGCTGTTGAATAAGATTTTTAATATCTTGATTAACAACAATAAGTTGTTTCCCTTTAAACAAGTAATTACAGGATTTTTTACATTGCGTAAACTTCTTCAGTGCTTCTAAATACTTAAAGAAACCTAAATTTTGTTTTCGTACTAAACCTAATGTATCACCATGTACCCAAAACCAAACATTCCCTGTCAGAATCGGTGATAACCAAAAAGCATGTGAATGACCAGCAATAATAGTATCTGGTGCTAAGTCATTAATGATTTGTATTAGTTCAGCTTGTTGCTCTAAAGGAACACTTTTTAACTTATTTTTTTTGATACTACCTCGCATAAAAGCTGGTGTTATATCGAATTTGATTAGATTCAAGTCTTCAGGATAGGTTGTGCGAATATTGTTTGAATCTAATAACAAGACTGTCACATCATGACCTTTTTCTTTAAGCGCGACAGCAGTATCAATACATATTTGTTCTGCACCGCCACCATATAAATGATCTTGAATAAAAAGGTATTTTTTCATATTAATCCTTGCTCTTATTATCGACTGACATATTCAAGCTATTATTATGTGCTGCGATAAAAGCAGAAAGACGAATAATTTTTTTAAATAAAAATAAAGAAATAATACGAGAAACGAGGTCATTACGAATCTTTCGATAATTTTTCTTAAACCGATTTGGTTTTTTCATAAAATTCTGGCGATCGGATGCAATCGAACTAGGAATTTCATCATCATGTTCAAAACAGAAATAAAATGGCACAGTATTATGTTTTTGTAATAAATATTTCCAGTCATCAATATAGGTTAATCGCTTGATTTGTTTCTCAATAAATATACGAGCTTGTTCTCTAGTGAGGGAGTAGGCAAAAGTAGCGGTATATAGGTCTTTAGGGCCACTCATATTAAAATATAATCGATCTTGACTAGTATAACCTCGAATTCGGCGTCTAGAGGGTTGTGAATGACCACCTAAGAATGCAAAAGAGGGATTGGTTTCAATGAGAGAAATCAGTTTTTCATGAATTTGATTAAAATTAAAAATCACATCATCTTCGATAATAATGATGCGATCATGTTGCATATAGTCTCCTTGAGCATGACGCTGCCATAGAATCATATGACTCAAGAAGCAACCGATTTCACTCGGACCTAAAGCATGATCACACAAGCCTGAAAATTGACGACGCATATCAATAAGGGAAAGGTATTCAGGCGGAAGTTTTTTTCCATATACAGCTTCAAAAAACTGAAAATCAATTTGAATATCGGATACAACTTGTTTAAGGGATTGTATTTGATGAGATATGTTGTCTTGTCTTGCTTTGCTATCTTTTAAAGACACGCATAAGATTAAGATTTTCTTCATATAGATATTCACAACATAATGATAGCAACTGCTATTCTATAAGTTTTGCCCTTGAAATTAAAAGACATAGCCAGTAAGGAAAATTTTGATTTTCTTTATTTAATGTCTAGTTACTGAGAATAATATTGATCTACATCGTTAATTTTAGTCATTGAGATACTTTGGCAATTGGATAGAAACAAACAATAAAACGTCATAGAATACAGTCCTTAGCATTAATTAAATTTAATTTTTATAAATGCTAGGGAGTAAAGAATATATGAAGTTTTTACTCAAGTACGGTGAAGCATAATTGATAATTCGATATATTTTGTGGTATTCAAATGCTGTAACTTAAGTGGGGGTTATCTTTTATAAATTGCAGTACTATGAGCAGCAAAAAAATAAAATAGAAGATTAAGCCACCAGTAAAATCATAATATCGGTTAAAACCAGTGGCGAGCCATGTTGTTAAGGTTGGTCGGCATTTCCTTTAAGTACCATATAAATTAGTGCAACAAAAATCAGTAAAGCACCAACCAAGCTACTTACACAGAAAAATAAAATACGTTGATTTGTAGTCATATTAAATAATTCATTTGCAAGAATATAGCGCATGAAAAACCATTGTGCGAGGGAGAATACAATCACGACTAAAGCATGTCGACGTACATCAGGGCGCATAGCCATAAAGCTGTCCTCTAAATTAAAAGCTCTTTATTATGCCACTGACCTGCTTATTCGCAAAGCATAGCTTAGATAAGTCGAATATATAGCTGAAATTTCCCAGTAAAAAAACCCTGCATAAGCAGGGTTTTTTAATTTGAAAATCTAAAAAATTATTTAGATTCTTCAGCTTTTGGCTTTTCACGTAAGCGGATGCCCAAGTCACGAAGCTGGTTTGCTTCAACAGGAGCAGGTGCTTGAGTAAGTGGACATTCAGCAGTCTTAGTTTTAGGGAATGCGATAACGTCACGAATTGAAGTCGCGCCAGTCATAAGCATAACTAAACGGTCAAGACCAAATGCCAAACCACCGTGAGGAGGAGCACCATAACGAAGCGCGTTAAGTAAGAAGCTGAATTTCTCTTCTGCTTCTTCATCAGAAATACCAAGCGCTTCAAAAATCGCTTTTTGCATTTCTAATGTGTAAATACGAAGTGAACCACCACCAACTTCAGTACCGTTCAATACCATGTCGTAAGCAACAGAAAGTGCTTCACCTGGATTGCTCTTCACGTCTTCTACGCTAGATTTAGGAAGCGTGAATGGGTGGTGAACAGAAGTCCATTTACCATCGTCAGTTTCTTCAAACATTGGGAAGTCAACAACCCAAAGTGGAGCCCACTCACAAGTTGAAAGGTTCAAGTCGTGACCAATCTTGACACGAAGCGCACCCATTGCATCATTTACAACTTTAGCTTTATCAGCACCGAAGAATACGATATCGCCATCTTGTGCGCCAACACGTTCCAACAGCTCAAGTACAATCGGTTCAATGAATTTCACGATTGGAGATTGAAGACCTTCAATTCCTTTAGCGAGTTCATTAACTTTAATGTACGCTAAACCTTTAGCACCATAGATGCCAACGAATTTGGTGTATTCATCGATTGCACTACGTGGCAATGAAGCTGCACCAGGAACACGTAAAGCAACAATACGGCCTTTAGGGTCTTTTGCAGGGCCAGCAAATACTTTGAACTCTACTTCTTGCATTAAGTCTGCAACGTCAACGAGTTTCAACGGAATACGCAAATCTGGTTTGTCAGATGCATAGTCACGCATTGCTTCGCTATATGGCATACGGCGGAATTTTTCAAATTTTACGCCAAGCAAGTCGTTAAATAGTTTAACAGTCATGCCTTCCATCAAATCCATGATTTCATCGTCATTTAAGAACGATGTTTCAATGTCGATTTGAGTAAATTCTGGCTGACGGTCAGCACGTAAGTCTTCATCACGGAAACATTTCGCGATTTGGTAGTAACGATCAATACCACCAACCATCAATAATTGTTTAAACAATTGCGGTGATTGTGGAAGTGCGTAGAAGCTACCATTTTGTACACGACTTGGTACTAAATAGTCACGTGCACCTTCAGGAGTTGCACGAGTTAAAATCGGAGTTTCAACGTCTAAGAAACCGTGATCGTCTAAATAATTACGGATCAAGTTAGTTACTTTAGAACGGAAACGTAAGCGATCTAACATTTCTGGACGACGGATGTCCAAGAAACGATATTTTAAACGGTGTTCTTCTGACACGTTAATCGTGTCATCATTTAACGGGAATGGCGGAGTTTCAGAAGCAGCAAGAACTTCGATTTCTTTGCCTAAAACTTCGATTTGACCACTCACCATATTTTGGTTTTCAGTACCTTCATAACGGCGACGAACACGACCTGTAATTTTTAATACATATTCAGAACGTGCTTTATCTGCTGTTGCAAATGCTTCTGGAGTATCTGGGTCAATAACCACTTGAACGAGACCATCACGGTCACGCATATCAAGGAAAATAACACCGCCATGGTCACGGCGACGATGTACCCAACCGCATAGTGTAACGGTCTGGTCGATTTGGGCTTCAGTTAAAGAGCCACAGTAATGAGTTCGCATCATGATGAAGATTATCCAAACTATATTGGCTGAAAGGACGGATGCGTAAACCGCGCACCGTCAAAAAAGTAAGTTTTCGATTATGCCTTGTTGGATGGTTTGTCACAAGAACTAGATCAAAAAACCGCAGAAATTAACCTGAAAATGAGCAATTTGGCAGCGATTTTAGTTATTCATCCCATTCTTTGTTGTCGATCTAAAATCAGGAATAGTAAGCATCCTAAGCTAAAGGTACTTAACCAACCTTGCATAAATTCATTAATAGAGCGGCCCGTAAAATAATACGTATCGGCATGCCAAACTTCATGAGGAATGTAGCGGGCATAATCCCAAAAAGAAAATAGACCTAACAATGTAGATAAAATCAACAGACACCATGCGAAAATTTTAATTTTATAGTTTACTCTCCAGTGTTGTTTATAGCGCTGATAATAATGAATACACATCCAAACAATAAAAGGTAAGGCAAGAGCAGAGGAACCTAACTGCAAAAGACGATGTAAGGGGTATGGATGTCCTAAAAGGTGAATATTTGTTGCTAATACATCTTTAAATATAAAGGTGCGAAAGTCCGAGTGTGTTAAGCCATCCCAAATTAAATGTGTTGCAATTCCTAAAGTAAGTGCGAGTAATGTCCCAATCAAAAATAAAAAAATATGTTTTAAAGAGTTGAGGCCAAGATCATGCTGAATGCCGAAAAAACGGTAAATTACAGGCCGATATAGAAAATACCAAATAGCACAAAAAACGAGACCTAAAGTAAGGTTGGGATAAATCAGGCCTTTCCATTGATGTGTCAGCATACTGGATTGAACTGTAAATAAGCGGTAAAGATCGGGTGTCATACTGCCAATTGCTAACGCAGCAATTGGCAAAGTGTTTCGGCTAAGCTTTGAAAGAGGAGGCGCTATAACGGCATGAGAGATCGTAAAAGGCATAGGAAATCGGAATTTACTCACATCATTTAATTGGCCAGTCTAACGAATCATCTGATTAGAAATGTTTTTTATTGCAAAACAACTGAAATGTTATAATATAACAAAACAAAAGGCGTAGCGATCAGAGAATCACCTCATGTTGTTCTATAAAAATATTTTGACCATATCCATTTTGGCTGCAATATCGGTACCTGTATTTGCAGCAGAAAGTGAAAATGTTGAAAAGCTAGAAACCATCCGAATTAAGGCTCATCCACTTGAGCAAACGTCACAAGATTTTGCTGTTGCAGATACCGTGGTTGATCAAAAGCATTTGTCGCAAGGTGCTGCCACCATTGGGGATGCACTCAGTAGTGAAGTAGGAATTTACGCGAATCAGTTTGGGGCTGGTTCGAGTCGTCCAGTCATCCGTGGACAAGATGGGCCACGCGTTAAAGTACTTCAAAATTCATCAGAAAATATTGATGTATCGACGTTGTCTCCTGACCATGCGGTAACAGTAGATCCTGTGCTTGCGAAACAAGTAGAAGTAATTCGCGGCCCTTCAACTTTACTGTTTGGTGCGGGGACTGTCGGTGGTTTAGTCAACGTCATTGATAACAAGATCCCTACGCAAATGCCTGAAAATGGTTATGAAGGACAAGTTGGCTTACGTTACAACACTGGAAGTGATGAAAAACTGGCGAGCGCTGGCGTAACTGTTGGCTTGGGCAGCCAAGTTGCTTTACGTGTTGAGGGGTTAACTCGTGATGCGAATAATTATATTGCGCCCAATTATATTCATGAAGGTGAAAAAGAGCGCCGTGTAGACAATACTTTTGCGCAGGGTGACTCGGTTAATGTTGGTTTGTCTTGGATTTATGACCGTGGTTATACGGGTATTTCTTATAGCAACCGCAGAGACCAGTATGGCTTACCTGGACATAGCCATGAATATGAAAGTTGTAGCGCTCATCTAGGTGGAAGACCGCATTTGCATTGTGGTGACCATGAGCATGAAGAAGGTGAAGAAGCTCACGATCATGAGCATGAAGAACATGAGCACGAGCATGGCGGCCCATGGATTGATTTAAAATCTGAGCGTTACGATTTTAAAACTGAGTTAAATGATCCATTTGCAGGCTTCCAAAAGTTACGTGCGCAAGCAAGCTATACTGACTATCAGCATGATGAAATTGAAGAGGGCGCAATTGCAACCCGATTCCAAAACAAAGGTTATGATGGTCGTATTGAGTTAGTGCATAACCCGATTGCAAGTTGGGAAGGGGTAATTGGCGCACAGTTAGGTCAACAGAAATTAGATTTAACTGGCGAAGAAGCATTTATGGCCCCGACCACTACCAAAAAGTGGAGCGTATTTGCTTTAGAACATAAACAATGGAAAGACGTACATTTTGAGCTTTCTGCCCGTGCAGATCAGCAAGAAATTGATGTAGACGATAATTCTAAACAGGATTTTGATGGTTCGGCATTTTCTTATGCAGGTGCTGCGAATTGGGAGTTTGCACCGAACTATAAACTGTCTTTTGTCGCTTCACATCAGGAACGTTTACCTTTAGCTCAAGAGTTATATGCAAATGGTGGACATTTTGCGACGAATACTTATGAGTTAGGAAATGATCAACTCAGTAAGGAAAAATCGAATAATGTTGAGTTGGGTTTGCATTTTGATAATGACAAACTCGATTATCATCTTCATGTTTACCATAACTGGTTTGATGACTACATCTATGCGCAAACCCTTGACCGTTATAAAGACTTCCGTTTAGTTCAATACACTCAAGATAAAGCTCGTTTCTATGGTGCAGAGGGTGAAATTGGTTATCAAATTACCCCAATGTACAAGATCAGTGCTTTTGGTGACTATGTACGCGGTAAAATTGATGCAGAGGGTAACGCTCCACGTATTCCAGCGGGACGTTTAGGTACTAAAGTTGATGCAGACTTTGGCGATGGTTTTAGTGGTTCTGCCGAGTACTATCATGTCTTTAACCAAGATAAGATCGCAGCTTACGAGACCGAAACTGAAAGCTATAACATGCTTAATCTTGGCGTGGCATACTCTGGACAATATGGTGCAAAAACAGATTACCGTGTTTATATGAAAGCAAATAACTTGTTAGATGACACGGTTTATCAGCATGCTTCATTCTTATCAAATATTCCACAAGTTGGACGTAATTTTACTGTGGGTGTTGATTTTAGTTTCTAAGGCTTTAACACGAAACTAAACTTGAAAAATCAAGTCAAAAGACCTAATTTGAAACCATCAAGTTAGGTCTTTTTTATGCGTATTTTTCAACGAATTCATCAAAAGTTAAATTGGTCAGGGCGTCGTTATATGGCGGTATTACTTTGCGTTGTTGCTATTGCATATGTTGCATCGGCGATTTACCACACAGTAAAACCATTACCACAAGGGATTAACTTTAGTGGCAAGCTTAGACATGCCGATGTTAAATTTTTAGCAGACAAAACTTATCTTGATGCAAAAGGGCAACAGCAGGTTGACCAGCACATCTTTGATGAAATCTTGAAAATGATTGATGAGGCAAAAACCACGATTGTGGTGGATATGTTCTTGTTTAATTCAGAAGTAGGTGACTCAAAGCTGAAGCAAAGACCATTAATGCAAGAGCTAACCGATGCATTAGTAAGTAAGAAAAGACAAAATCGTCAAATTCAGATCGTTATGATTACCGACCCGATTAACTCGGTATACGGTGGTCTAAGCCCTGAACACTACCGTCAGTTACGTCAGGCAGGTGTCGATGTGATTGAAACGAATTTAGCCCCATTGCGTGCTTCTAACCCATTCTGGTCAGGCTTCTGGTACATCTGCTGTCAAAATATTGGCAATAACCCTGAAAAGGGCTGGTTACCAAATCCATTCGGTGATGAAAAAATTACACTGCGCAGCTATCTAAACTTATTTAATTTTAAGGCCAATCACCGTAAGACTGTTGTGGTCGATACCGATGCTGGTTGGAAATCATTGGTGACCTCAGCAAATCCACACGATGGCAGTTCTAGACACTCTAATGTCGCGTTGGTTGTAACAGGGGCGACAGCTGCTGATGTTCTTCAAACTGAAGCTGCAGTTGCACAAATGTCAGGCAGTAGCTCCCCATCGCTCATTTTAGGTGACTTTGAGAAAGACGTAACTAAACCTCAAGTGCAAGTTTTAACTGAGGGCGCAATTTATGAATCTGTATTGAAATTGATTAACTCAGCGAAGCCGAAAGAGCATCTTGATTTAAGTATGTTCTATCTATCTGAACGTAAGATTATTCAAGCACTAAAAAATGCTCAAGAACGAGGTGTTATTGTTCGTGTTTTACTCGATCCAAATAAAGATGCATTTGGTAGACAAAAGAATGGTATTCCAAACCGCCAGGTGGCTTCAGAGCTACATGCTGCTGGTATTCCAATCCGTTGGTGTGATACCCATGGCGAACAGAACCATAGCAAAATGATCTTAAAATATAATGCTCAACAAGCTGAGTTGATCGTAGGATCTGCCAACTTTACGGCCCGTAATTTAAAAAATTACAACCTTGAAACGGATATGTTGGTCATCGGCAAAGTTCAAGATCAAGTTTTTAAAGATGCACAAGATTACTTCAATACCTCGTGGTCAAACCTAAAAGATAGACAGATGAGTGTGGATTACGCGAAATATGCAGATGAGTCTAAAGTGAAGTATTGGATTTATCGTTTTATGGAATGGTCAGGATTATCGACTTTTTAATTACTATCTTTGGAGTTTTCCAAAAATTAGCAAGATGATTGGCGACATGGATGTCGCCGTTTCACTGTGTTGCAGGGAAGCAACATCAGTGAAACAAAGGTTTTTGTCACTTTTGACCTCTCAAAAGTGAGGCATTAGCCTATACAAAAGACATGAGAACATCACTGTAAGCAAAGGCTGTGCTATAAGTCCGATTTAAGGCGCTGGCGGAATCAATTGATCCAACGCTTTATCATCAAGTTTTTCTATTTCACTCAAATCTGTCTTAATTTTCCACTGCGACTCGTCGTCAACAGGATTAGGCAAACGTGCTTCAAGCCAGTCACAGACCACATCTGGAGAAAACTCCGGATGATTACACTGAATAATCCATGATAAAAAATCTTTGGCTTCACCATTCATATAAGGTGGTGGTGAAACAGGAAAGAATAATGTGGGCAGACGTTCATTCGTCGATAGGTAATTTAAAACATGACCTAGTTCTTGAACTGTTTGCCATGCAAGTGCATGCTCTACGTCAATACTGAACTTAAACCACCAAGCATGTTCGCCATCTGCTCCATGAGCCATGATACGGGCTTCTTGTACACTTGGAACTTTGCAAAAAAATTGATGAAGACGCTCAAAACTGATTTCAGACACAGCAATTGACCTAGTTTGAAAAATGCTAATGGTAGCACAGATACAGATTCTTCATATTTTCTTTATAGTCATTACAAAGTTTAGCAATCAAAGTTGTTTTATTCATGGTTTCTCCTCGACTGTCTTCTAATCTAGCTCCATATCAAGATTAAAAGGAAATAGGCCATGAAAAAGCCAATCGTTCTTGTACTTTCAACATTGATGCTAGGTATATCAGCTACCGCGATGGCTGATTCAGGTCATCGTTGGGACAATAAACATGGTAAAAACTATGATCGATATGAGCATCGTGATGACCGCCGTCATGATTATCGTAATGATCACCGAGCGCCAGTTTGGTCAAATGCTGATCGTGGTAAGCATTATGGTAACTATGTTGCTTTTAAACGTGGTGAACGTATTCCTACTCAATATCGCCATAGCCGCTATTATGTTTCGGACTGGAGAGCGCACCGTTTATATGCGCCACCACGTGGATACCATTGGGTTAAAACCCCTAATCAATACTTATTAGTAGACTCAAGACATAACATTTATCGAGTTCGTTAAATGTAATATAACAAAGGCCTCTATTTTGAGGCCTTTTTCTATGCTAACTCGTCATCTTGCGGTTGAGGGGTTTTCAAATTATTTGAGGTTTTTGCGTGTTTCTCTTTCATTACTGATGGGTAGTGCCATGAAGCAAATCGTACAACTAAAATAGATAAGGCTAAAATCAAAATTGAGCCCGTAATAATGACTTGATCGATATCCGCTTTATGATCATGTTGAATATCTGAAATGAGTAGTCGGGTTAAGGCTGTAATTGCAACATAAATAAGAAAGCGCACAGGCATATGATTGGTTTTAAAGTAAATTCCAACCATTGCTCCTAATTCCAAGTAGATAAATAATAATAAAATATCATCAATTGAAGCGTACTTTTTGACAGTCAGAATTTCAAAAACGGTATTGGCTGCCGACCATGCCACCATACACCCGATAATAAACAAGGCTAAATAATGGAAGGCTTCTACGGCGTAATGTCCGAAACGGTCAAGTATCCGTTCGTATTTTTTAGAATCAGGCATAATGAGATCTTTTGTTTACTTCATAATATTTAGAAATTAAACAAATTTTGTGCCAATGGAAATAGTAAATATAAAATAAAAAACGCCTGATTATTCAGGCGTTTTTATGAAGAACTTAATTAAGCTTGATTTGTAAAGTAATCTTCACTAAAGCCCATAATTAAGTCAGAACCAGCTTTGATTTTAGCAATACGCGCATCAATATCAGGCAAAATACGTTCAACAAAGTACTGAGCTAAAGCAAGTTTATTTTGGTAGAAATCACCAGACTTATCTTTTGCTGCTGCTGCAATTTTTGCAAACATGTATGAGAAGCTGAGTAAACCGACAGCGTGTAAATAATCAACCGCAGCTGAGTTCGGGAACTCTACATTCTCAGCAGCTTGCTCAATAATAAACTGAGTGATTGCTTCGATTTCAGTTGCAGCATCTAAAGTTGCATCTTTAATAAAGTTCAAATCCGCATCTAATGTATTTGCAAAGTCACGAATTTCAGTGATGTATTCCGCGATGAAAGCACCGCCACATTTAATGGTTTTACGACCAATTAAATCTTGAGATTGAACGCCGTTGGTTCCTTCGTAGATTTGAGCAATACGAAGATCACGAATACATTGTTCCATACCCCATTCACGGATATAACCGTGGCCACCAAATACCATTTGAGCATCTAAAGTCGCTTGGAATGCTGTATCTGTGAGGTAAGCTTTTGCAATTGGAGTTAAAAGCGCAACGCGGTCATTGGCTTTTTTCACTGCTGCTGCATCAGTTGAGAATTTAGTAATATCGAGTTGTTGACCTACATAAACTGCAAATGCACGAGATGCTTCATTGTTTGCACGTACGTTTAACAACATACGACGTACATCGCCGTGTACTAAAATGCTGTCTGCTGGTTTGTTTGGTGATTGAACGCCAGATGCACTACGACCCTGTAAACGATCAGTCGCGTATTGAGCAGCATTTTGATATGCAAATTCAGATGCGCCTAAACCTTGAATACCCATTGATAAACGTTCGTAGTTCATCATAACGAACATTGCTGCAAGACCTTCGTTTTCTTTACCAACGAGGTAACCTTTAGCTCCATCAAAGTTCATTACACAAGTTGCAGATGCTTTGATACCCATTTTATGTTCAATTGAACCTGGGCCAACATGGTTACGGTCGCCTAAAGAACCATCTTCATTTACCAAATATTTTGGTACGATAAATAACGAGATACCACGTGAACCAGCAGGAGCATCTGGAGTTTTAGCAAGTACTAAGTGAATGATGTTTTCTGCTAGATCGTTGTCACCACCTGTAATGAAGATTTTAGTACCTGTAATGTTATAAGTGCCGTCTTCATTACGTTCAGCTTTAGTTTTGATAATACCTAAGTCAGTACCTGCATGTGGCTCAGTTAAGCACATGGTGCCTGACCATTCACCTGAATAAATCTTAGGTAAATAAGTCTCTTTTTGCTCTTGAGATGCGTAGCTGTTTAAAGCCATACCTGCACCCACTGAAAGAAGCGGGTAAAGCATAAATGATGGGTTTGTCGCAAATAACATTTCATCAGAAAGAACGGTGAGCATTTTTGGCATGCCTTGACCGCCCCATTCTTCATCGGCACCTAAGCCAATCCAACCACCTTCTGCATATTGACGAAATGCATCTTTAAAACCAGCTGGTGTAAATACTTCGCCGTTTTCATAGCGAGCACCTTCTTCGTCACCGGTACGGTTTAATGGATGAGTCACATTCTGAGCAAATTTAGCCATTTCTTCTAAAATTGCTTCAGCTGTTGCAGCATCTACATGAGCGAGTTTCTCATTAGACTGCCAAAATTGTTCTGCTTTAAATACATCATTTAAGATGAATTTCATATCAGCTAAAGGAGCATTGTAAATTGGCATAATCGTTCACCTTTTTTGTGCACATTGGCCTGTGCTAGATATCCTGTAAAACGAAATGGATATGGAATTTAAAGTGTAAATTTATCATTGATTTTATAAAAAAAGGACCGTCAAAACTGAGCAGTCCTTTTTTGTTTTTTAACATTGCATAACGCAACTAACTATGGTTAGAAAGCGAAATGTTCAGCGTCTAATGACATTAATGGATCTAGACCACCAGCGATCACATCTACATGAGAACGTACACGTGGCAAGATTTTCTTGAAGTAGAAACGAGCAGTAGTTACTTTCGCATTGTAGAAGTCAACATCGGTTGTACCTTCTGCCAATTTCTCTTGTGCTACAAGCGCCATACGAGCCCATAGGTAAGCTAAAGTGATATAACCGGCGAAGTATAGGTAATCTACAGCAGCAGCACCGACTTCATCTGGGTTTTGCATCGCACGCATACCAATTTGCATAGTAAGATCGCCCCATTCTTTGTTAAGTGCCGCAAGCGGTTCAACAAATTCTTTCATAGCAGCGTTGTCTTTGTTTGCTTCTATGAATTTATGGATGATCTTAGTGAAGTCACGTAGCATTGCACCTTGAGTTTGCAATACTTTACGACCTAACAAATCAAGTGCTTGAATTTCGGTTGTACCTTCATATAAGCAAGCAATACGTGTATCACGTACGATTTGCTCCATGCCATGCTCAGAAATAAAGCCATGACCACCGAAGACTTGTACACCGTGCTTAGCAGATTCAGAACCTGTTTCAGTTAAGAATGCTTTTGCAATTGGAGTCAATAAAGACAAGATGTTGTCAGCAAACTTACGCTCTTCTTCAGTTTCGCCTTTTTCAACGATATCTGCGTATTGAGCAAGTAAGTAAACAAGAGCACGACCGCCTTCAGCAAACGCTTTTTGAGTTAAAAGCATGTTACGAACAGCAGGGTGAACGATAATAGGATCTGCTTCTTTTTCTGGAGCTTTAGGACCAGAAAGTGAACGCATTGCTAAACGTTCTTTCGCGTAAGTCAATGCACCTTGGAAAGATGATTCAGACGCTGCTAAACCTTGAACCGCAGTACCAATACGCGCTGTGTTCATGAAGGTGAACATACAGTTCAAACCACGGTTTTCAGGTCCAATCAAGTAACCTTTAGCTTGGTCAAAGTTAATGACACAAGTTGCGTTACCATGAATACCCATTTTGTGTTCGATAGAACCACAACGTACCGCATTACGTTCGCCAATAGTTCCATCTGCATTTACATTGAATTTAGGAACAATGAATAATGAGATACCTTTAGTACCTTTTGGTGCGCCAGGTAGGCGAGCAAGAACGATATGGATGATGTTCTCGGCCATGTCATGTTCACCAGCAGAGATAAAGATTTTCTCGCCAGAGATTGCATAGCTACCATCTGCATTTGGTTCTGCTTTAGTACGGATAATACCTAAATCTGAACCTGCATGAGACTCAGTTAAACACATCGTACCTGTCCAAACACCTGAAACAAGGTTTGGTAAATAAGTATTTTTTTGTTCATCAGAACCATGATGTTCTAATGTACGTACAGCTCCGTGAGACAAGCCAGGGTACATGCCCCATGCCCAGTTCGAGCTACCTACCATTTCAGAAATTGCAATACCTAAAGAGTTAGGTAAGGCCTGACCACCGTATTGTTCTTCAGCTGATAAAGACGGAAAGCCAAGTTCAATATATTTTTGATAAGCTTCTTTAAAACCTGTTGGAGTAGTGACTACGCCATCATTCCAAGTACAACCTTCGCGGTCGCCAACTTGGTTTAAAGGAGAAAGTTCATTTTCACAGAAGTCAGCAGCAGCTTCTAAATATTGATCAACCAATTCACGGCTTACGTTACCTTGGAAATCAGGTAATTTTGCATAGTGTTCTTCAGCATTTAATAATTCATGCAAAACAAATTGCATATCACGTAAGGGCGCTTTGTATTGTGGCATATCGGGTTCCTCAATACTGGTGAAACCAGAGTTATAATCTTAATCTATGAGAATGTGCCATGAGGCACCTTGGACTATTACATCGTGCAACAACTTGCATAACTGCACAAGCACCTCAGGACCTTTACTTTGTGACTGCAAAGTCAAGAAAAAAATGCTTAAACTAGCTAAGTGCTTTGAGTGTAAACACTTTTGGTTCTGTTTATATGATACAAATAGTCAAAATCGTAAACAGTTATGTATAAACAAAAAGGCGCCTATAGGCGCCTTTTTGTTTCATAATTTTAGAATTATTTTGCTGGAGCAGGAGCGTTAACTGGTGGTTGAGGGCGCTTTGGTTCAAAACGAAGGTTACAAGTACCTTCAAGTGTCTTATCTCCAACTTGAACATTTACTGTTTGTCCATTCGCTTTACCATCACATGCTTTTTGGATTTGTTCAAAGCGAGCTTGACGTTCTGCGCGGTGCTGTTTCCATGCAGCTTTTTGTTCTGGAGTGAACTCACGGTGCTTCATATGGTGGTGACCCTCACGAGGGCCATCTTGCATCATTCCACGCTCTGGTTTAGGTGGTTGAGTTGTCGATTGACACGCAGCCAAACTTCCCATTGTTACAATTGCCGCACTGAATAATGCAATTTTTGCCGTCATTTTCATATCTAAAGCCCTTTAATGTTGTGTTTACTGATGGGTTAAAGATTAGATAATAAAGATGTAGAAACAATGGAGAGTTTTTCTTTTCGTTGTTGGTTACAATGCAAAATATAGGGTAAAAATGAGAGAGTGCTTTTGAACGTTCTACGTGTTCCCATTGCATTACGGTTATTTTTGACAGTCTTGCTCACCACATTGCTTATTGCGACTGCAAGCTTGAGCGTTTTGCACTGGACAATGCAAAAGAACTTTGCCAAATACGTGGCTGACGTTGAAATGCAGAAGCTAGATCGTCTCATTACTAATCTGGGTGATGTCTATACCGTGTACCATGATTGGGGAAATGCGATTCAGGCGCAGATTTTACAAATCGAAGGAACCGCAGCTCCTGACGACTATGATCGTCTCTCACAGTGGTGGCTTCGTCGCCAATATGATATTGCCATACAGCAGCATTCTTTCGATGAACATGCCCTTATTAATATTTCACCGCAAGTTGCACCGACCAATAAAAATACTATTTTTAGTGATGAAGAGTTAAGAACGCTTGAGCAAAATTTACCTTCTCAATATCAACCCTTTGAAGGGCTAAGATTTCCCTTAAGCGCAAACCAGTTTCGTCCAAGCGATGATAAAAATAAGTCAAAGAAGGGAAGCCTAAAAGATATTGAAACCCAAAATGGGAAGAAGCGTTTTATTGCTTTGCCAGACCGTTTAGGGTTGAGTTCACGTTTATCTTTATATGATGCACGACACCAGTTTGTGGTAGGTGAGCCGCCTTCTTCAGATCAGATGTCATTTCGCCCGATTATCTTAAACAATCAAGTCGTGGGATATTTAGGTTTAAAACCTGTTTTAGATAAAGAAGATGCTTTGAGTATTAATTTCTTTAGTAATCAAAAGCGTTATTTACTGTTAATTTATGCTTTGACCTTACTATCAAGTTTAGTTGCAGCGCTGTTAATGGCAACTTATTTTAAAAAACCAATTCAGCGTTTATTAAATGCAACCAATGAATTAACCAAAGGAAATTATCAACACCAAGTGGTCATTAAGCGAAATGATGAGTTAGGTGATTTATCTACTCAATTGAACCATTTGGCAGAGATTTTACATCAGCATGAAGAGTCGCGACGTCAATGGGTGGCTGATACTTCTCATGAGTTAAAAACTCCTTTGGCTGTATTGCAAGCACAAATTGAAGCGATGCAAGACGGGATTCGAAAAGCAACCCCAGAACATTTAGATGCGATGATGCGTCAGGTTTCAAGCTTGAAAAAATTGACCCAAGATCTTGCAGACTTAGCGCAGGCAGATGCTCAGCAGCTTAAGTGTTATTTGAGTTCTGTAAATCCTTGGGAAGTAGTATTACAAGAAGTTGAAAACTTTAAACCAAAACTTGAGCAGGCTGGTCTCGAAATTCAAGTTGAAGGAACAAGTTCTCCGCTATTATTAGACCGTGACCGTTTTAAACAGATTATTGTTAATTTAATTAGTAATAGTATTCGTTACACAGAAACAGGTGGCAAAATTCATATTCATACAAGCCAGACTCCTCAAGAGTGGACTTTGTATGTCGATGATAGTCCTTATGGTTTAAGTGATGAGCAGTTATCCCGTTTAGGTGAACGTTTCTATCGCGTAGATGATTCGCGTACGCGTAGTACAGGTGGAACAGGGCTGGGCTTAGCTTTGTCTTGTAAGATTGCGCAGGCGCTTGGTGGTACACTCAGTTTTGAACATTCACCATTAGGTGGTTTACGTTGTGTACTTACTTTTAAAAAGCAGAGTTAAATATAAAAGGAAAAATATCTCATGAAACATGTGATGTTGGTTGAAGATGAAGTCGAATTGGCGCATTTGGTGCGTGATTATCTTGAAGCTGCCGGTTTTGAAGTAAGTATGTTTCATGATGGTCAAGATGCCTATGCGAGTTTCCAGCAACGTAAACCAAATTTGATGATTCTGGACTTAATGGTTCCACGAATGGATGGTTTAACGATTTGCCGTAAAGTTCGTGAACAATCAGATTTACCGATTATTATGGTCACTGCCCGTACCGAAGAAATTGACCGAGTATTAGGTCTTAACATGGGAGCTGATGATTACGTATGTAAACCATTTAGCCCAAAAGAGTTAGTGGCTCGTGTACAAGCTGTTTTACGCCGTTTAGAGCGTAAGGCAGAACCTGAACAAAATGATTCTTTCCGAATTGATAAAGCACAACAAAGAATTTGGTATCAACAAAAATCGTTGAGCTTAACGCCAACCGAATTTCGCTTACTTGAGCTATTTTTAGAGCATGTGGGGCAAGTTTATTCACGTGCACAATTATTGGATCATATTAATCCAGATAGCTTTGATGTTGCCGATCGTGTGATTGACAGCCATATCAAAAACTTGCGACGAAAAATTAGTGAAGCAGCGGAAACTGGTAACCGCCATGAGTGGATTCAAGCAGTTTATGGTGTAGGTTATCGCTTCGAATATCCTGAAGAGTAAGTCTTCATAAAAGTTATTCTGTGGATAACCACAACGTTATCCACAGAAAATGTGGATAGTTTTAAAGATTTTATGGATAAATTATAATCTTGGTGTGATTGGGTACTAATTGCCAAATTTCATCTATATCTACATTTCTAACCGCGATACATCCTAACGTCCAATCCTTATGGGGCATATAAGTCGAGCTAAAAGGCATCGAGAGTAATGATTTCGGAACAGATCCATGAATCATGATATCTCCTCCTGTTGGTTGATTATGTTGCTTGGCATAAGCAATATCTTTCGCATTGGGATAGGAAATATGCAAAGATTTATAGTAAGCACTTTGTGAGTTTCGCCAATCTATAGAATAAATTCCTTCAGGTGTTTTACCATCATTTTCAAAGTGTTTATGTCCTTTGGGATTAAAGCCGAGACGAATCGGATATTGCCGAATCACGTCCTGATTACTCTTGAGCAGAAGTAGGCGTTGGTTTTTAAACACTTCAATTGAGGTAACTGGCTTGGTCTTTATGAGTTCTAATATTTCTTCTTTTGAGAGCGCTTGATGGCTTGACGTAAAAGTCGGTAAATATTTTTCATAATTATAAAAAGCGATTCCCAGTGGAATGATAAGAAGTGTGCAAATAATGAAGGGTCTAATTTTCATATATTATTTTTTATACTCAATGAACTCTCTTAAGTGTCTCAAATTAACTTAAGAGAGTTTAGTTTTTTAATATTAAGATGAACAGCTCACTGCTACATCTGGAACATCACTTGGTAATGGCCCTAAATCTTGTGGTTGCTCAAGCTCTGGTTGTCTTGTGTATGGGTGATTAAGTAGCTTAAATAAACGATCTACTTCACTAAAATCATCTCGTTCAGCTGCTTCAATAGCACGCTGTGCCATGTGATTACGTAAAATATAAACTGGATTTGCTTTTTGCATATTTGCATCCAGCTCATCAATATCTTGATGTTCACGAATACTTTGATATTGGCTAAGAAACTCATCAAACTGTCGAATATCAAGGCAATCATCTCGTAGAGTCTTATATTCTTTATTTTGAAGACGAATAAAACTTTGAGTGTAATCGAGTTGTTCAGTTTGTAAGATTTTTAAAAAACTAAAACTACAATCAAGACTGTCTTTATGAAAATGGGGAAGTCCCATTTTTTGACATAAACCAGTTGTGTAATGTTCAATAAAAGTCGGTTCAAATTGTTCTAAGCAACGTGCTAACTCTTCTTTAAACTTATCTTTTTGTTCAGGTTCAGCGAGAGGGATTAAGTTATTTAGCCACGTCCATAAGTTCCAATGGCCTATACTCGGTTGATTTTGATAAGTATAACGACCTTGATAATCTGAGTGATTGTTAATCCAGTTGGGGCGGAATCGCTCCATAAAACCATATGGCCCAAAATCGAGTGTTGAACCCGTAATATTTAAGTTATCGGTATTCATCACGCCGTGAGCAAACCCAACCAATTGCCATTTCGCAATCATAATTGCAGTACGTTCAACTACCTTTTTAGCAAAGGATAAAATTGGATTTTCAGTTTCTAAGCATTCTGGATAATGCCATTCAATACATTTTTGAGTGAATTCTGACAGCAATTCAGGCGCATATTGATTAATCCATTCGAAGTGTCCTAAACGAATATGACATTCAGATGTTCTAAGTAGCATTGCGCCTAACTCTAGTTTTTCACGCTGTACACCTTGAGTCGAGGTTGTAAAACCGACTGCATGACTAGATGCGACGCCTAAAGCATTTAAAGCATGTCCTGCTAAATATTCACGGACCACAGAACGTAATACTGCTCGCCCATCTCCCATTCTTGAATAAGGCGTAGGACCTGCACCTTTGAGATGAAGGTCGATGGTTTGGCCCTTTGTATTCAGTATTTGTGCAATTAGTAAACCACGTCCATCGCCGAGTTGTCCTGCCCATTGTCCGAATTGGTGGCCAGCATAGACCATCGCAAGAGACGGAAATTCAGGGAATGTACGCTGTCCACTACAGATCTCAACCCATGCATTTTTATCGTCTTCTGACCATTGCAGTTCATCAGCCAAAGCATTGTTAAAATGTCCTGCTTTTGCACCACGTAAAGGTGATGGTTGCTGAACATGAAATAATTTAGACGGAAGTGAAGGGTAGAGCGGATTAAACTGCATAGGCTTAGCAAAATAGAGAGAGCAGATTTCACTATAACACAGTTAAAAAGCAGGCATAAAAATAGCTCCCGAAAGAGCTATTTTAGATCAGAATTTATTTTAGTCTGACACCACGTTGGTATTCTTTTTAACACTACGCATCAGTGTTTCTAAGCATTCGCGGTGATGACTTAAACGGTGTTCAAGCAATTGAAAATCAACTTTAAGCTTATGATCCATTCTATGAATCTTTTCAGCCATTGCTGCTTTTTTCGCTTGTAACTCTTGTTCTTTAAGTTTTGCCCAATCATTTAAGGTGTGTGTAAATGCTTCGTACTCTTGTGCAATACGTTGTTTCATTTGAGTAATGTCTGCATTTACATCATGACCATAAATAGCTAGGTCTTGTTCAGCGTATTTAAATTTCATCGCCAGTTCTGCTTTTTTAATATTAAAGCTTGGAATACGACGTAAATTTTTAGCTAAACCAATTTTAGAACATGACCAGATCAACCATTTTGTTGGGTCATATTGCCACCATTTCACACCATTACGATAGTCGTATTGGAAGATATGGTGATAGTTGTGGTAACCCTCGCCCCAAGTGGCAATAGCTAACCAGAAATTATCACGTGCTGAGTTTTCGTCTGTATAAGGACGTTTACCAAACATGTGGCAAAGCGAGTTAATAAAGAATGTAACTTGATGGCTAATGATTAAACGTAAGAGACCACCTAGGAGGACTACACCCCATAGATCACCTGTTGCCCAACCAATTAAACCTAAAATACCAACATGAACTGCGACTACAAGTAGTGCGTAATATTTATGCTGGAACATGACCAATTTATCATTGAGTAGGTCTGGTGCATTTTTAAAGTCTGGCTCAGATGGTGAATGATCGCGGATCATCCAACCCATATGGGCATACCAAAAACCACGCTCAATTGAATACGGATCTTCATCAACATCATCAACATGTCGATGGTGAGTACGGTGACCAGATGCCCAGAACAAAATACTATTTTGTACGGCAAATGTTCCACCGATCATTAAAAGAATTTTAAGCGGTAACGACGCTTCATAAGCTCGGTGAGCCCAAAGGCGATGGTAACCAGCAGTAATCCCCATACTACTTAGAGCTAAAAGAAAAAATAAGCTTACCCATGCGCTTACACTAAAATCATAAAAATACGCATAAATCGGGATTATGATTGCGGCAAGAATTGGTAAACCAATTAAGGTAATGCTAGCGGTCCAGTTAATTGGGGCTTTGAGTGGGGCGGAAGTCATATCCGGCAGCGCTCCTAGAATCCTTGTGAAACAAGGTACAAAGACAAAACGACATAGCAAAACCAATCATCAAGATATATTGCTATTCTATCCTTCATATTAGCACGTGCTTAGTGAGAATCACTAGCATTATTGTACAGATGTATTGAAAGAACCGTAACAGAATTAAACTATGTCAAAGAGTTTTTCAAGCAGGAGAAGTTGTTTAATGAACGTACAACGATTGAAAAAAAAGAACAGCATTGATATTTCAAGAAAATTATCATTGAAGTGTATCTTGGTCACAATCAGTCTTGTATTAGCCGCATGTCAAAGTGCACCCGAACAAACTACGAAAAAAGTTCAACCAAAAAGAACAGTTCATCAGACTCAAACCCCTGTTGTAAAAAAGAGAGTGAGTCCAGATGGCATTCAAGATATTGATTGGCAGATCACTCAGATCAGTGGTCATAAGGCAAAATTCTTTAACCAATGGCCAACTCTTTCACTGAACTCAGCAGTCAAAACAGTATCGGGCCATACTGGCTGTAATGCTGTTTTTGGCCGTTATACATTTAATTTCAGCCAGCAAAAACTTGATATGCAAGTAAATGCAGGTCATTCAAGCTGTGATGGTGCTTTGGCTCAAGAAGCAGAGTTGGTAGATGCTTTGCAACGTATTCAACGCTTCCAACTCGTAGGTAATACGCTATATTTACTTGACCAGAATGGTCAGCGTCTCATTCAGGCACAAAAGAAATAAAAGGTGGTTTTTACCACCTTTTTTATATTTATAGGGCTTGTAACATCGTGGTTGGAATATCTGTAATTAAGCCCTGAACTTCTAAATCACGTAGTCTTTTTGCTCTTTCTACATCATTTACTGTCCAGACACTAATGTTCAAACCAGCTTGATGTGATAATTGAATCATTTCATCTGTTGCCAGCTGATCGTGCCAACCAATATGACAGCACCCATACTGATGCGCGAGTTCAATCGCTGTTGCGCCAACCGGAAGTTCAACTAACAATCCGCGTTTAAATTGAGAATTGATATCGCGTAAGGCAGTTAAAATTTGAAGATCAAAACTTGTGATGGTTACAACTTTCTCAAAACCCTGTAATTCAGTCTCAAGCTTTTGAACGAGTTTTTCGGCCAACACCATATCTCTTACAGCTTTAACTTCAACTTCAATATGATCGAAATTATCAAGTAAGTTTAAAACACCTGTAAGGGTCGGTGTTGATTCAGAAGTTGGCCAATTGGGCCAGCCTTGACGATGATCAAATGACAACGCTTGAGCCAAAGTAGATTGCTCTACAACTTGATCGATTCCAGCTGTACGCAAAAAATTGTCATCATGAATAACAACCAACTCTTGGTCTTGAAGCTGTCGAATATCAAATTCGACACCACGAATACCTAAATTTTTTATGTACTGAAACCCACCAAGTGTATTTTCAGGAGCTTCTCGGCGTGCACCACGATGACCAATAATGCGCATAATTTTCTTCTTTGAAATCTTTTGATTATGGTCTCTTTAAAAAAAGAGCAGAGACCATGTTTAATCTAATCTATTTTTAAATAATCTCATTAATATTTTTTTGCCAAAGCACTTCTTGCCCACCTTCGGCACGCTGTAAAGCACGCGATGCGACAAATAACCAGTCAGATAGACGGTTTAAAAGTTGGAGTGCTGTAGCTTGAATATTTTGATCACGAGTTTGTACTGACATCAGAGATCGTTCTGCACGACGACAAACGGCACGAGCTTGATGAGCGTAACTGCACGATAAAGTACCAGACGGTAGAATGAATTCTTTCAACATAGGCAAATCTTCATTCATACGGTCAATTTCTTTTTCAAGAAATTCAATACAAACGGGCTGGAGTAGGTGGTAATTTGGAATACAAACTTCTCCACCTAAGTCGAATAGCCAATGTTGAATCAAACTTAAGCTTTTATCCCAAGCGGCCTTATCAGTTACTTGGCTATCTGTGATTTGAGCACGAAGTACCCCAATAATGGCATTGAGTTCATCAACATCACCAAGCGCGGCTACTCGTAAGTCATCCTTGGCAACACGAGAACCATCGCCTAAACCTGTGGTTCCTGAGTCGCCTGTACGTGTATAGATCTTGCTTAAACGGTGTCCCATGATGGATATCCTGAACATAAAAAAGGGATAATGTCGGTCAGAACATTACCCCGAAACTGAAGTTAAGAAAATATTTTTATAGTTGGCGTGAGAAATTAATAACGGAAAGTTACGCCTGCTGATGCGAGACGGCCGCCGTTGATGTAGTAATAACCGCTACCATAAGCTGCAGTTTCATATTGAACATCGCCTATGTTTTGAATATTAGTAAATACTTTAATATTTGGATTGATGTTCCAATAAGCATTTACGTCTACAGTGGCATAACCCCCAACTTTTGAATTATCTTTAGGCTTTGATTTCGCAGATAGTGATGTGCTAATACCATAGACCTCATTTTGCAGACCTGCGGTTAAGGTTAAACTTTGACGTGGTCGACGGGCTAAGTCTTTGTCACTTTCCTTATCTTTAGGTTGAACGTAAGCATAACTAAGGTTCAGTAATAAATCATCTTGCATCCAACTCAGATTAAGTTCACTACCTGTAAAAGTTGCTTTTTTGACATTGTATAATCTACCTTTATATGTAATTGGATCTGAAACATATGTAATTAAATCATCGACCTCATTACGGTATGCAGATAACCCTAAACTTAATTCATTAGTAATTTTTTGATCTAAACCAATTTCATAAGAAATACTTTCTTCTGGCTTCAAATTAGGATTTCCCCCCCAATTGAGTGCATACAAATCATTATTACTTGGTGCACGAAATGCTGTTCCAATATTACTATAGACACTTGTGCCTGGCAGAATTTGGTAACGTGCAGCCAGTTGTCCTACGGTGTGTGTTCCAAAGGTTTCATGATCTTCAATACGTAGTCCCGCTTGAGTATTTAACTTCTCATTTTTATATTGATGCTGAATAAAATAACCTGTGCTATTTACATCTTTTAAATAATCAACGGTATAATCCTTACTGATAGAGAGTAGATCTGTTTCAGTTTTTTTGTCAGTAACACCCACCATAATATTCTGGTGGGGGGTAAATTGCCATTTAGTTGCAAGTTCAGCCTCCTGTGTTTTATTGTTAATAAAATCGGGGCTATTTTTTTGTCTTAAATCATCTTTGAACTGGGATAAACGCGCGTTTAACGATACAGTGTCAGTGATATTCACACGTCCTTTAAGATTAATAATTTCATTCTTAAAATCTTGGGATACATTCTCCAATCCTAGTAAATTAAAATTATCATCCTCAATGGATTTGACATATACAGAATTACCTTCATTTTGCGCGTAATCTAGAGATGCTGCATATTGTTCTTTTTCGACACCAATTTTTGTACTAAATCCTTTTTGATCATAAGATCCAGCTTTTACATTAGCATTTTTAAAATCTGTAACTTGAGTACCATCAGATTCTAAACGTTGTCCACGAATTTGTGTGTAGAAACCATCCTCTACTAAGTCAGCACCTAAGATAGATTTATATGTATTATTTTCACCAATTTCACCTGTCACAAATGCTGAGGTTTTTTCAGGTGTTTTTGAAATTAGTTGTACCACACCGCCAATTGCATCCGTTCCATATAAAACAGATGCTGGACCTTTGAGAACTTCAATTTGTTTAATATCTGTTGTATCAATAAATGGTAATGAGGCTGCTCCCAAGGAGCCCGTATTTAAACGAACACCATCACGTAAAACCAGTGTATGGGTTGAGTTAGTTCCACGTGTGAAAATTGATGCTGTTTGACCATAACCACCACTTTGCACCATATTGATGGAAGCATCGGTTTGTAATAATTGTGGTAAAGAAGCGATAGGAGATTGTTCGAGAACTTTTGGTTCAATAATATTAATACGTGCCGGAACTTCACTTGCTTTTTCAGCACTTTTTGAAGCAGTCACTACAATTGGATCAAGCTGAGTTACATTCATTGTATCTTCAGCAAAAATAACAGGTGAAAACCCCATCGCAATAGCGATAGCCCCTACTAGACGAGTAGGTTGAAAAGACTTAGACATAACATGCTCCATACATTCACCCCACGTGAATGATCGGGTAGATAGATGAAACAAGTAGGTCTCCGGACTTCAGCGCCATATTTAATTTATGGACATATTCACCTTCCCACATTACTGCAGTGGTGTAAGTCGAGAACGACTTAAAAAATATGCTTTACATTGTTACCGTTGCGGGGGCAGTGCCGGACTTTCACCAGCTTCCCTAAAGCATGAATTGCTTACACTTGCTTCCAATTTTACGCAGTATAAAGTGGCGATTTACTTCATACAATGTCATTTGGAGCAATTCCCCGAGAACTTTTACGCAAGGGACAAAAATTGCATTACAATGGCGCTTATTTTAAGAAATGGTTGTAGTTTAGGCAGATCATGAGCCAATCAAACCAAAAACGTACACGAGCAAAAATCTGTGGAATTACTCGTACTCAAGATGTTCAGGCAGTTGTTGCTGCTGGAGCAGATGCGATTGGTTTTGTTTTTTTTCCGCCAAGCCCAAGACATGTAACAGTTGAACAGGCCCAAGAATTAGCAAAAGTAATTCCACCTTATGTACAAATGGTAGGTTTGTTTGTAAATGCGAGTGCTACTGAAATTCAGGATGTACTTGATTGTGTTCCCCTAGATGTATTACAACTACATGGCGATGAAACTCCAGAACAATGTCAGGAAATTGCTCGCCATTGTAAACGTCGCTGGTATAAAGCGATTCAGGTTAAACCTGATCTGGATGTAGTTGCTGAAATTCAAAAATATCAGGCAGCGGGTGCCAGTGCTGTATTGCTCGATGCGTGGCATCCTGAGCTCAAAGGGGGCACAGGACATCAGTTTGACTGGTCTAAATTCCCAAAACTTGATATTCCATTAATCTTGGCAGGTGGTTTAACCCCTGACAATGTCATTGACGCTATTCATACTACCGGTGCTTTTGCAGTAGATGTGAGCGGAGGCGTAGAGTCCGCAAAAGGTATAAAAGACCAACAACTCATTGAACGATTTATGCAAGGAGTCCAACGTGGATCAGCAAAACAATGTGATTGACTATACACAGTATCCAGATGCTGCAGGGCATTTCGGTATCCATGGCGGACGTTTTGTGTCAGAAACTCTAATGGCGGCATTAGAAGATTTAGAAAATCTCTATTCCCGCATGAAAAATGATGAACAGTTTTTGGCAGAATTCGACCGTGACCTCGCCTACTATGTAGGTCGTCCTAGTCCACTTTATTATGCTGAGCGATGGTCAAAAGAGTTAGGTGGTGCGCAAATTTACCTTAAACGTGAAGACTTGAACCATACAGGCTCACACAAGGTAAACAACACGATTGGTCAGGCGTTATTGGCAAAGCTTTCTGGTAAAAAACGTATTATTGCCGAAACTGGTGCTGGGCAGCATGGTGTAGCAACAGCAACAATTGCAGCACGTTTAGGTCTTGAATGTGTTGTTTATATGGGTGCTGAAGACGTTAAGCGTCAAGCGATGAACGTTTATCGTATGCGTTTGTTGGGTGCTACAGTTGTTCCTGTACAAAGCGGCTCTAAAACGCTGAAAGACGCCATGAACGAAGCGATGCGTGATTGGGTAACTAATGTTGATACGACGTACTATGTGATTGGTACAGTTGCAGGCCCGCATCCATATCCTCAATTGGTTCGTGACTTCCAGTCGATTATTGGTCGCGAAGCACGTAAACAGATTTTGGAACAAGCAGGTCGCTTACCAGATGCATTAGTTGCCTGTGTGGGTGGTGGTTCAAATGCAATGGGCTTGTTCTATCCATTCTTAAACGATGCCAACGTGAAAATGTATGGTGTTGAAGCAGCTGGTTTTGGTATTGAAACTGGTAAACACTCTGCACCATTAAATGCGGGTCATGTGGGTGTATTGCACGGTAACCGTACTTACTTGATGAGTGATGAACAAGGCCAGATTATTGAGACACATAGTATCTCGGCGGGCCTTGATTATCCGGGTGTTGGCCCTGAACATAGCTTCTTGAAAGATATGAAGCGCGTAGAATACGTGCCGATTAATGATACTGAGGCTCTACAAGGTTTCCGTGATTTAACCAAAATCGAAGGGATTATTCCTGCACTTGAAAGCTCACATGCTATGGCGTACGTCTCTAAGCTTGCACCAACGATGTCTAAAGATCAGATTATTATTGCGACTGTTTCAGGTCGTGGTGACAAAGATTTAATGACAGTTGCACGCATTGATGGCGTAGAAATGGTCGAGATGTAAGAGGATACAATGCCAAGTTTGTTTATGGTGATGTTAGGTGGGCGTCATGCACGTGCTAATACAGAAGTTCATGATGTAGTCATGGCTGTAGGAGATACTTTGGAAGAAGTTTATCCTCAACTTAAACAGGCTTGGTTTGGTGAGGCTCAAGGATTACATATTGATGCTTGGGCCAAGCTCTCTGGCGTTAGCTCTCAAGGACAAAATTATCAAATTCACTTTACAGATACTGCTCCACAACCAGATGATTTAAAATTATATTTAATTAATCTGGGCGGATATAATGCAAGTGAATTCGGTGAACTTCACCGTTATGAGTTTGTGGTTGCACCAAATGCGGTAGTTGCCAAACAATTAGGTAAACAATTTATAGATCGGCAGTGGCAAAAAGCACATACAGATCGAGTCATTGATATTGATGACTGCTTAGCGATAGATTGTGTAGCAGGGCGCTATATTCATTTAATAAAAGGCGATTTTGCTGAAACAATTTGGGAAAATACGTATTTGACCGTGGTATAGGTCATTTGAAATCTAATATTCATATGGAAGTGGGTAAATGGATTTAATTCAAGAAAATGGACAGCCTCGCTACGGGCGTTTTGAATCTGTACCGTCAACCATTCACGTACAACATTATATTTATAAAACCCCTTACGGTAAGGTCCTTAAAGGCTGGCGTAAGCAATTAAAATATAAAAAATTTAAATTCTGCGGCATTCAACATAAACACTATAGTATTGGTCTGGCAATTGCAGATATTGGCTGGGTTGGGCATGGCTTTTTCTATATTTATGACCATGAAACTCAGCAAGTCATCGAGTGGAATGCCATTCAGCCTTTAGGTCATAAAACCTACCTTGATGAACAACCTTTATTTAATCAAAGTTATTTTTCTAAATCGCCTTATCAGTTTGATATCCAGCATGCCAATGGTGTGCGATACATTCGAGTCACTAAATATGGTGAGATTCAACTTAGCGCTCGTATTTTTTGTGCTGGAACCGATATATTAAGCTTGTGTACACCAACAGGAATCAATGGTTGGACATATACCCAAAAGCAGACCACATTGGCTGTAGAGGGAATGTTTATTAATAAACAAAACCAAATCGTACAATTTGATGAAAAGACATTTGCCTCTTTAGATGATACCTGCGGTTTTTTGCGACCTGAAACGGCTTGGTTCTGGCTTTCATGTAATTTTTGGGATGAGCAAGGGCGACGTATTGGTTTAAATTTAGCTTCTGGTGTTAATGAAAGTTTTGGTAATGAAAACTGCTTATGGATTAACGGCGTTTTATTTCCACTGACTGATGTTTTATTTGAAAAAGTAAATGATGAGCTTTGGCAAATTAGCTCTTTAGATCAAAAGCTTAATCTCCAAGTGCATATCGGTTGGTGCCGATACGAAAATATTAATTTAAGAATGATTGGCAGCCAGTTCAACCAGTGGCAAGCTAAAATTAGCGGAACAATTGAGCATGAGGCAACCGATATCATCAATTGCAATGAGCAATACGGTTTACTAGAACAACATTATGCAAAATGGTAGCAAGCAGGTTATAAACCTGCTTGCCAGAATGCCTCACCAGCCGCAATCGGATCATTCGTTTTTTCGAGTGTTTCAATCCAGACAGGATATTGACGAATGACTGGATGCTGACTTGGATGAAAGTCTTTTTTAAACCAATCTAAATATTGGTTTTTCATAGCGGTTAATGTGCCATTTTTGCCAAAGAACCAAGGTAAACCTTTAAGGTTCATCAAGAGTCTTTCTCTTGGACTAAAGCCATCACATTTCAACATGATGTTGGTGCGATAGAGTGTAAAGCCAAACATCAGTACTGTTGTAAGAACCAATACAAAACGACGAGTCGACTCAGGAACTTCACCCACCTGTTTCATGACGTCAAAAGCAACATCACGGTGCTCCATCTCTTCAATGGCATGCCACGCGAATAGCGCTCGAACATAGGGGTGAGCATTTTCCAAAGTTTTTTTATGGCTATAAAAAGTTTCTGCCATTAATGCAGTTAAATGTTCAGCTGCTGCCGTCATTGCAATATTGTATTGCGGTGAGCGTTTGGTGAGTTCAAAACGAAAAATTCTTTTAAGTGTAGCTGTGAACTGGTCAACAGGCATGCCTTGCTCTTTCATGAGCTGATTCATTTTGTCATGTGCAATACCATGTTGAGCTTCTTGTTTAATAAAGTCTGCAACCCGTTTTTGTAGTTCGGGATCATCAATTTTGTCTCGGAACATACGGACACATTCAATAAAATAACGCTCTCCATCTGGAAAGGTTAAGCTGAGCGCATCAAACATACGAGTCAAAAAAGGATCATTATTAAACCAAAAGCGAGGCGCTTCGTTTAAATGAAAATCTAGATCTTTACGAACTACTGGCTCGACCTGATAAGAAACATGTGCGTTCATATTTTTATTTCTCGCATCTAACATGTTCATTAGTATGTCGCCTATAGTCGGCTTTGTTTTGACAGTTATTGCCAATTTTTATACAGTTTACGACAAGATGGCATTAAAAAAGGATGAGCCATGCAGGATTTTACGATTTCAAATGGCTACTTTTATCTGTGGAATACTTATCTAAAAGAAAAAGGAATCGATTGGCAGGCATTAAACCTTACAGATGTTCAGGCCCGTCAAGTTCAAAATGTTTTAGCTTCATCTATTGATGCTCAATCTTCTTTAAACTTTTTTCTTGAACTTTTAGAGCTGACAGAGTCTCGTCTACAAGTTTCTAATTTAGTCCTAGAAATGGCAACTTGTATTACACCTGCCAATTTTGGTGTACTGGGATATATGGCTTCTCGAAGTGGCAGCTTCGCAGAGGTTCTTGAATATGTCATGAAATTTCATCGTCTCGTGATTGACGGTGAGCAAGTCGTGCCTATGCAAGTTGAACAAGATGCTTCTAACATTCGTTTGTATTGGCCGCTAGTTGATGCCAGTAATATCATACTTTGTGAGCTGACTTTAGCTGCTATGGTTCAGCTTGCTAAACAAATTGCCCCTTTCCATGATTTTCTCTTGCAGCATGTTGAGTTTGTGCACCGCTCACGTGGTCCCTTAGTTCACTATCAGCGTTTCTTTCAATGTAAATTATCATTTGAGCAACCATACTATGCATTAACTTTTGCAAGTGAGGGATTGAATGTTCGTCCTCGACATGCAGACCCCAGCTTAATGCAACTTTTAGTGAAACAAGCAGAAGAGGCATTGGCTCAGCGGAAAATACATACAGATTTGGCTCAGCAAATACATTGGATTGTTCATGAATATTTCAAACACAAGCAACAAGCCCCGAAAATAGAGGATATTGCCATCGAGTTGAATATTTCAGTACGTAGCTTGCAGCGTCAATTACAGTCATTAAATACTTCATTTAAATTAATTTTAGATACTGAACGCATGAAACGCTGTGAAATATTACTTCACCAAAATGAAAGCCTCACTACAATTGCTGAACAGTTGGGATATTCGGATCAGTCGGCACTTGCGCGTGCTCATAAAAATTTGACAGGACAAACTTTACTCACGCGGAAAAGGGAATTACAACTCGCCAATAAAAATATTGAGAAATAAGTTTTGTGTGGTGATTTTTTGATCGGGTGGCAATCTAATAATGGCTCGAAAATAGGAAGCTTTGATCATTGAGAAAAGTTTCAAAATATTGATAAATGTACACCATGGGTTGTATGAATCATACAATCGAATATCGCCATAACGTTAGACCTGTTCAATGGACAAAAAATAGCGTTAAAATGCGATGTTCTTGTATTTCTACAAACAACTCCTCAATTTTAAATAATTCAAGGAAAGCACAACCCTATGTCACGTCTTGCCACCCGTTTTGAAAAGCTTAAGTCCCAACAACGTAAAGCGCTTGTATCTTATGTTATGGCGGGTGATCCACAGCCACAAGTAACGGTTCCGTTACTGCATAAAATGGTTGCGGCAGGAGTAGATGTGATTGAGCTTGGTTTACCATTTTCAGATCCAATGGCTGATGGTCCGGTAATTGCGCTTGCAGCTGAACGTGCGCTTGCGGCAGGGACTAACACGTTGGATGCACTCAACATGGTAAAAGAGTTCCGTGAGCAGGATCAGGAAACACCTGTTGTTTTAATGGGTTATCTGAATCCGGTTGAAGTGATTGGTTACGAGAAGTTTGTTTCTCATGCGAAACAATGTGGTGTAGATGGCTTATTACTTGTGGATTTACCACCAGAAGAGTCAAAAGAGTTTGGTGCTGTGTTGAAACAACATGATATGGACCAAATTTTCTTGCTTGCGCCAACTTCTACAGATCAACGTATTCAACATGTGACTAATCAGGCAAGTGGTTTTATTTACTACGTTTCACTTAAGGGTGTAACTGGAGCAGCAACACTTGATACGGCAGAAGCTGCTGCGCGTATTCAAAAAATCAAAAATGCCACTAATATTCCAGTGGGTGTTGGTTTTGGTATTAGTGATGCCGCTTCAGCAAAAGCAATGGGTAATGTTGCTGATGCCGTGATTGTAGGTAGTGCTTTCGTTAAAAATTTTGCAACGTTGGCAGCGGATGACGCTGTTGAACAGACGGTGAGTAAAGTCAAGGAGCTTCGAGCAGCGCTCGATGAGTTAGTATGAATCAAGAAGTGAAACCAGGGAAAGTTCTTAGCCCTTCGACACCATGGACAAAACGTCCGGTTCCAGGTATTGAAGTCGCAGATGAGCAACAAATTCTCAAAGCAACATTTACTGAGCCAACGATTGAATGTCCTGAATGTCATGCACTAGTGACACGTACAGCAATTTCTTTCAATGCATATGTTTGTCCGCAATGTGACGAACACTTACGAATGAAAGCTCGTGACCGCTTGAACTGGTTCTTCGATAATGTTGTAACTGAATTGGGTCAAGAATTTACTGCAAAAGATCCATTAAAGTTTGTTGACTCTAAACCGTATCCAGATCGTATGCGTGAAGCGCAAAGCAAAACTGGTGAAACGGAAGCGTTAATTGCCATGCAAGGTAACTTAAATGGCGTAGATATGATTGCATGTGCTTTTGAGTTCGACTTTATGGGCGGCTCAATGGGTACAGTTGTAGGTGACCGTTTTGTACAGGCTGCCGAGCTTGCAATTGCAAAACGTCAGCCATTAATCTGTTTCGCAGCTTCTGGCGGCGCGCGTATGCAAGAAGGTATGTTATCGCTTATGCAAATGGCGCGCACTTCTGCTGCGATTCAAAAATTAAAAGATGCTGGCTTACCATATATCGTTGTGTTAACACATCCTGTGTATGGTGGTGTAACAGCTTCTTTAGCAATGTTGGGTGATATTCATATTGCTGAACCTAAAGCAATGATTGGCTTTGCTGGTAAACGTGTAATTGAGCAGACTGTACGTGAAACTCTTGAAGAACCGTTCCAACGTGCTGAATATTTGCTTGATCATGGTGTAATCGATCAGATTGTTCATCGTCATGCTTTACGTGATACTGTATCTCGACTTGTATCGAAATTGATGAACTTACCTTGAACCAACAAGCTCCACTTTCAATAGACTCTTTAGATACATGGCTCAATTATTGGAGCCATGTTCACGTTACAGGGATAGATCTTGGTCTGGAACGTGTAATTCCTGTTGCAGAAAAGCTGGGTGTAACTCAGCCTAATGCTAAAGTTTTTACAGTAGCCGGAACGAATGGTAAAGGCTCAACCACAACCACACTGGCTGCGATATTAAACGCACACGGTTATAAAGTTGGGTTATATCAGTCACCGCATATCTATCGCTTTAATGAGCGAGTTAAATTGGGTGGGGTAGAAGTCGATGATCAAAGTCTGATTGATGCTTTTGTTCAAGTCGATCAGGCTCGTCGCGATTGTGATTTAAGCTTATCTTTTTTTGAAGCAACCACTTTGGCTGCTTTTGTTATTTTTAAACAACAACAATGTGATGTATGGGTGCTTGAAGTTGGTCTGGGCGGACGCTTAGATGTTGTCAATGTGATTGATCCCGACATTGCAGTAATTACTAATATTGGCCTAGATCACACAGACTGGTTAGGCGATACCATTGAAAAAATTGCTTTTGAAAAAGCAGGCATTATTCGTCCACATATTCCGGTTATCTTCGCGGGTGAGCAACAATTACCGCAAGCAATTCAAGATAAAGCACAAAGTTCACAAGCAGACTTATATACCGTTAATCGTGATTATTTTTATAAGCTCGCAGAAGGTGGACAAAACTGGTACTTTGCTTCGGAAGGAACCACTTTAAAACTTCCTTTAGGTACATTAGCGATTGAAAATATTGCAGGAGCGGTTGCGGCCATTTTAAATAGCGGACTTGAGATTTCTCAGTCAGCATTAGAAAAAGGTATTCAATCTGCTCGCCTAGCAGGGCGTTTTGAACAGCGTCAAGTGGATGGGAAGACGGTCATTTTTGATGCTGGACACAATCCACATGGTGTTGAATTTTTGTTAAAGCAATTGCGAAATTTCTTAGAATACAATAAACAGTACACAGAAGTTGTCGCAGTATTTTCAATGCTGGCAGATAAAGATATAAAATCAGTAGTCGATTTATTGAAACCTACTGTTTTACATTGGAAAATTGCTGAATTGAATGTGCCGCGTGCTGCACCGATTCAGCAACTCAATGATGCCTTGCAAGGCCAGACAGTACAACAATATGGCAATATCAAAGAGGCTTTTAAATCAGCGCTTGAGCAAACAAATAACAATCAGCTGATTTTGGCCTGTGGTTCGTTTCATACTTTAGAAGCGATTTGGGAGTATTTGGAAGAATGTCAATGAATAACAAACAACGCTGGATGGGTGGCGTTGTTTTACTAGGAGGTGGTGTTTTATTGGCAGCATTACTTCTAAAAGGAAATGAGGAAATAAAACAGGTTGAAGCTCAACCATCCGCATCCACATCGCCAAAAACTCAAACTAAACCAAAACAGACAACTGAAGGGCAAATGGTACAACTACAACCGCTTGCGGTTGATGTTGAAACTGAAAAACGTTTGCTAGAAGAACAGCGTCGTGCGCGTGAAAAGGCCGTTGCTGAACAAGAAGCACGTGCAGCTGAGTTCTTAGCAATGCAGCAGCAAGCTGAAGCTGATGCTGCTCGTAAAGCTGCAGCAGAGTACGCTGCTATTAATGCGCGCCGTACAGCGGCTCAAGAAAGTTCAGATAATATTCCACCGGAGTTAGTGGGTGAGGCGAAAGCTAAAAACCAGCAAACCAATACGGTGAATAAAACAACTGATACTTCAAAAATAGATGCAGACAAAAAAGCTGCTGAAGCAAAACGCCAAGCAGAAGCAGACATGAAAGCAGCTGAAGCTAAACGACAGGCAGAAGCAGACAAAAAAGCAACTGAAGCAAAACGCCAAGCAGAAGCAGACAAGAAAGCAGCTGAAGCTAAACGACAGGTAGAAGCAGATAAAAAAGCTGCTGAAGCAAAACGCCAAGCAGAAGCAGACAAGAAAGCTGCTGAAGCCAAACGACAAGCAGAAGCTGATAAAAAAGCCTCTGATGCTAAACGAAAAGCTGATGCTGAGAAAAAAGCTGAAGCTGAAAAAGCACGTGAACTGCTTGAAAATGGCGATAAAAAGTGGATGGTTCAAGTCGCTTTGGCTGCTAACCAAGCAAATGCAGATGCAGTTGTTTCTAAATTACGAGCTAAAGGCTATAAGGTCACTACAAGCCCAACCAGTAAGGGGATTCGTATTATGGTTGGACCTGCAAAAGACCGTGATACAGCAGATGCTGCTCGTAAGAAAATTACTTCTGATTCAAGTTTAAACATGAAATCAGCGTGGGTGATTGACTGGGTGCCGTTAGACCAACGTTAACCAGATTAAAACTCCACTCAAGATGTCACTAAGATGGATTCGACAGTTGCTGTTGAATCCATTTTACATTTTCAGGTGTAAATAAACGGTCAATGTTCTTCCAAATAATGTGATAACCGTAACCACCTTGTTTCATTTCCTTAACCGCATCATCAATTGCCCAATTTTCAAAAATAATGCGATACATGGCAACGCTGGCGCCGGTACGGTCTGAACCATGGTAGCAGTGTAATAAAACGCGCTGGTCATTCTGCTTGGCAATTTTGATTTGTTGCATGACTTCTAGGAGGTCTTGTCGGTCAATTGCCCAAGTGTTGATAGGAATATGCACAAGATTAAAATTTTCATTTTTAAAAACTAAAGTATCTGCGTCTTTGGCTCTTAAATTAATGATCGTTCCAATCTGATGATTCTTTAATTCAGAAATCATGGCAGCACTCGGTTGTTCGCTGCGATAAACATCATTACTAATTTGATAAAAGTTATGAGTCTGAGAAACTAAGCTTCCCCAATCTTGTGGTCGATGCTCATGGGCGATACTTTCGTGCTGCATACACCCTTGTAAACTTATACAGATGGCAAGTGTAAGGAGCGATAATTTCTTCATGTTTGATACCGTTGCAACTCATCAGGGTCGTGAGCACAAATTATTTGAATTGTTGGTTCATGTTGAGCTAAATGCTGTAAACGTTTGAGATTAAAAAGACGCTTTTCATTATCTTCTGCAAATGTTTTTTCCAACAGACCGAGTGATCTTAATTTATTTTTAGAGTTTAACTCTAGGTGTGAGTAGTAGGCATCTCCACAAAATAATAACCATTGATTTTGTTGCTTTATGGCAATCCCGCAATGTCCAGCTGTATGTCCTAACAGTGGTATCATTAAAATTTCATCTTGAAACAGCGGAAAACCTTTGACTTTTTCGAGGTTGAACCATGCTTCACCTTTTTGATATTCAACGAAGTTCCAATACCGATGATCTTTATATTGATTGGTTCTATAGCGAAGTTTGCCTTTAAAATTTGGAAGTTGGGCAGCGTTGTATTCTGCTGCTAAAACATGAACTGTGGCATGAGGAAAATCTGAGATACCACCAGCATGGTCGAAATCAAGATGAGTGACAAAAATATGCTGTACATCTTTGGGGCTAAACCCGAGCTTTTGGATTTGTTGGATCGCACTAAATTCAAGATTATGCTCAATATTGCCTAAGCGTTTAACTAATGAGCCTAGGCGCTGTTTCATATGTAAGTAATCTTGCAAGCCAAAGCCAGTATCGATAAGTACTAAGCCTCGATCAGTTTCAACTAAAAGACAATGACAGATTACCTCAGCTCGGAAGCCTTTTTGTCCAAATAAGGGGGCACAAACTGGGCACATACTGCCACACTTTAAATGATGAATTTTATAGATCATGATTTTTATTTTTTTACCGAATCGTTTCGAGTTATAACTGATCTGAGCAATAAAAACCATGAGTATTCAATACATAAATAAAAAAGCCATCACTCTGGATGACTTTTTCGGGTGTGATATTTAATCTAAGTGTGCCTACGCGCTTTGCTTGTCTTGCAGGGAACCTTTCAGATGTTTGCCTACACGCTTTGCTTGTCTTGTAGGGAGTTTTTCAGATGCTTGCCTACGCACTGCGTTTGTCTTGCAAGCAATAAAACCTTTAGTCGGTTTTATTGCTTTCAGGCTGTGGTGTGAGGCGTAAATAAGGTTTAACAGCCGTATAACCTTTAGGGAAACGTTGTTTAATTTCTTCTTCATCTTTAAGTGATGGCACAATAACGACATCTTCGCCTTGTTGCCAGTTCGCTGGTGTAGCGACTTTATGCTTATCTGTTAATTGTAATGAATCCACAACACGTAAGACTTCATTAAAATTTCGGCCCGTCGAAGCAGGGTAGGTAATGATTAAGCGAACTTTTTTGTTAGGATCAATAATCACTAATGAGCGCACTGTCAGAGTTTCACTGGCATTAGGGTGAATGAAGCCATAGAGCTCAGATACTTTACGATCTTTATCTGCAATGATTGGAAAGTTTACAGTTGTGTTTTGTGTTTCATTGATGTCGTTGATCCAGCCCTTGTGCGACTCTACATCGTCTACAGATAAAGCAATCGCTTTAACATTACGCTTCGTAAATTCATCTTTTAATTTTGCTGTATAACCTAATTCAGTTGTACATACAGGAGTATAGTCGGCTGGATGTGAAAATAAGATTCCCCAACTATCCCCTAAAAAATCATAAAAATTAATTGTGCCTTCACTCGATTCTTGTTGAAAATCGGGAGCAGTATCTCCTAATCGTAGTGTCATGATCTTTCCTCAATTGCGCATAATTTGTTATTCGATTGAATGAATATGCAGCATTTACTTTATGATTAAAATTATTGTTTTTGTATTTTATTATGAACTTTTTATATAAGTGTAAATATATATGACTAAAACTCATTATTTTAAGTGCTTAATCAATGTAACTTTAAGGTAAATTTGCTAAATTAGATTTCTCGGAAGTTATGCTTAATCGATGAGCGTTAATGGTGTGTTTTTGGTGCTCGGCACATTAAGGGGAGATTAGATGAATGAAAAACCATTCGTCTAACTATCAGATTTTTTTTAGGGGTTTTGTGCAAACCCCTTGTACTTCAAATTTCTGGCACCATAATAAACGACTGAGAAAAAGTTTATTCATTTGACCAAGCAAGATTTAGAGAGTTTATCCATGTTGGCAAGTCTGATCGGAGGTATCTTCGGTACAAAAAATGAGCGTGAACTCAAACGCATGCGCAAAATTGTTGAGCAAATCAATGCGCTCGAGCCGACGATATCAGCTTTAAGCGATGCAGACTTATCTGCAAAAACTCCAGAATTCAAACAACGTTATAATAATGGCGAAAGTTTAGATAAATTACTTCCAGAAGCGTTTGCAGTTTGTCGTGAAGCTGCTAAGCGTGTGATGGGTATGCGTCACTATGACGTTCAGTTAATCGGTGGTATTACCTTACATGAAGGTAAGATTGCCGAGATGCGTACTGGTGAAGGTAAAACCCTTATGGGTACTCTGGCGTGTTATTTAAACGCTTTGAGTGGCCAAGGTGTACATGTCATTACTGTGAACGATTATTTGGCACAGCGTGATGCCGAGTTGAACCGCCCATTATTTGAATTTTTGGGTCTATCAATTGGTACGATTTATTCAATGCAAGGTCCGTCAGAAAAAGCGGAAGCTTATCTTGCAGATATTACTTACGGTACCAATAACGAATTCGGTTTTGACTACTTACGTGATAACATGGTGTTTTCTTTAGCAGAAAAGAAACAACGTGGTTTGCACTATGCCATTATCGATGAAGTTGACTCCATCTTAATTGATGAGGCTCGCACACCATTAATTATTTCTGGTCAAAGTGAAGACTCTTCGCATCTGTATTCTGCAATCAATACGATTCCTCCTAAATTACGTCCGCAAAAAGAAGAAAAAGTTGCAGATGGTGGGCATTTCTGGATTGATGAAAAGCAGCGTTCAGTTGAAATGACCGAGGTTGGTTATGAAACTGTTGAACAAGAACTTATTCAGATGGGCTTGTTGGCTGAAGGCGAAAGCTTATATTCAGCAACAAACCTGAACCTTGTTCACCATGTATCTGCTGCTATTCGTGCGCATTTCCTATTCCAACGTGATGTTCACTATATTATTCATGATGGTGAAGTGGTTATTGTCGATGAACATACGGGTCGTACGATGCCGGGTCGTCGTTGGTCAGAAGGTTTGCATCAAGCTGTTGAAGCAAAAGAAGGCTTAGAAATTCAGCCTGAAAACCAAACTTTAGCGACAACAACATTCCAGAACTATTTCCGTCTCTATAAAAAGCTTTCAGGTATGACAGGTACTGCTGATACTGAAGCTGCGGAAATGAAAGAAATTTACGGTCTTGATGTTGTGATTATTCCAACTCACCGTCCAATGATTCGTAACGACCAAAACGATTTAATTTATTTAAACCGTAACGGTAAATATAACGCGATTATTCAAGAGATTATGAATATTCGTGGGCAGGGTGTTGCTCCAATTCTGATTGGTACAGCAACCATTGAAGCCAGCGAAATTTTATCTTCTAAGTTAATGCAAGCTGGTATTCATCATGAAGTGTTGAATGCAAAGCAGCATGAGCGTGAAGCAGACATTATTGCTCAAGCGGGTAGTCCGAATGCAGTAACGATTGCAACCAACATGGCCGGTCGTGGTACGGATATTATCTTGGGTGGTAACTGGAAAGCGAAACTTGCCAAACTTGAAAACCCAACTGCAGAAGATGAAGCACGTCTAAAAGCACAATGGGAACAAGACCACGAAGATGTCCTGCAAGCCGGTGGTTTGCACATTATTGGTTCTGAACGTCATGAATCACGTCGTATTGACAACCAGTTGCGTGGTCGTGCCGGTCGTCAGGGTGACCCTGGTGTTTCTCGTTTCTATTTATCTCTTGAAGATGACCTTATGCGTATTTTCGCAGGCGACCGTGTTGTTGGCATGATGCGTGCGATGGGTTTGAAAGAAGACGAAGCGATTGAACATAAAATGGTGAGCCGTTCGATTGAGAATGCTCAACGTAAAGTTGAAGCGCGTAACTTCGATATTCGTAAGAATTTATTGAAATACGATGACGTGAATAATGAACAGCGTAAGATCATTTACTCACAACGTGATGAAGTATTAGCTGAAAATACCTTAAAAGAATACGTTGAAGAAATGCATCGTGAAGTGATGCAAGGCATGATTGCTAACTTTATTCCACCAGAGTCAATTCATGATCAGTGGGATGTGGAAGGTTTAGAAAATGCTTTACGTATTGATTTAGGTATTGAGCTGCCAATTCAAGAATGGTTAGACCAAGATCGTCGTTTAGATGAAGAAGGTTTGGTTGAGCGTATTAGTGATGAAGTAATTGAACGTTATCGTCAGCGCCGTGCTCAAATGGGTGATGAATCTGCAGCAATGCTTGAACGTCATTTCGTTTTAAACTCTCTTGATCGCCATTGGAAAGATCACTTGGCTGCAATGGATTATTTGCGCCAAGGTATTCACTTACGTGGCTATGCGCAAAAGAACCCTGAACAGGAATATAAGAAAGAAGCTTTCAACCTGTTCGTAAACATGTTGGGTATTATTAAAACTGATGTTGTGACTGATTTGTCTCGCGTACATATCCCAACACCAGAAGAACTTGCAGAAATGGAAGCTCAACAGCAGCAGCAAGCTGAATCAATGAAGCTTTCTTTTGAACATGATGATGTAGATGGTTTAACTGGTGAAGTTACACTTTCTCAAGAAACCATGAACGAGTCTGCTGAACAGCAAGCTTTCCCTGTTCCAGAAAGCCGTAATGCCCCATGCCCATGTGGTTCGGGACTAAAATATAAGCAATGTCACGGTAAGATCTAATCTGCCTTCACAAAAAAAAGCAGAACAATTGTTCTGCTTTTTTTATGTTTGTAGTAAGCCTGTGAATAATGTTTGCAGTTTTAAGCATTAAATGCTATTTACTTCTCATCCAGAGTGTATGTTGGAAAGACAATGAAAAAAGTATTACAACCTTTATTTTTAACTGTTCTTGCTGTACCAAGTTTTGTTTTTGCAGCAGAAGCAGCTTCAGCCCCTCAAACGACAACGGTTGACAAAGTTCTTGCAGCAAAAGGCCCAACTTCGGCTCAAGCTGTAGTGAAGCAAGAAAATACTACAGTGATTAGTCCACGTACCGGTATTCGCTATACCTTGGGTAACACAGGTAATCGCCCAATTATTTTACAAACTACTGCGATTGCTCCAGCAAACTCAGCAAACATTAATCGTATTGTGGCAAGTAACCCAGCTCTTTCTGCAAAAAGCCAAGAAAAAGCAAAAGTTGCTTTAATCGGTGAAGCAGCAGTAGCAGGACCAGCAGCAGTTGCAGCAAGCAATGTAACAGCGCCAGCTGCAACAAATAGTGTTGTTCCAGTAAATCCTGCATCAATGAATTAATTCATATACGTATAAAAAAGCCAGTTCAAATTGAACTGGCTTTTTTATAGGGGTGTCTTTAAAACTTTAAATCTGATTATTTACATCATCATTTTTTGTTTCACGAATAAGTAAGAAGGCAACTAATGATAAAAGTGATGCAGCAGTAAGATAATAACCAACCGCATATAAACCATAAGTTTCAGCAAGCTTAGTCGCAATCAGTGGGGCAAAAGATGCACCAAAAATACCAGCCAAGTTAAAGGTTAATGCTGAACCTGTATAACGAACTGAAGTTGGGAAAAGTTCAGAAAGAACTGTACCAATTGGACCGTAGGTCAATCCCATAATTGCCAAGCCAGTACATAAGAAAAGGAATACGATTAAGGTATTTCCAGACTCTAACATACTAGAGAAGAACAAGCCGAAAATCGCAGCAGCAATACAAACGCCAATAGAAGTCGTTTTACGACCAAATTTTTCTGCAAAAATAGCCGATAAAGGAATAAATGCGGCGAAGCAAAGTGTGGCAAAGAGTTGAAGTTCTAAGAATTCACCACGCGCATAACCCAGTTTAGTGGTTCCCCAGTTTAAAGCAAATACGGTAGTAAGATAGAACACGACAAAGGTACAGATTGCTGCAACTGTACCAAGAATAAGCTTACCGGTATGTTTGGTTAAAACTTCTTTAAATGGAATATTAACTTCTTTTTGCTTATCTAAGACTTTCTGGAAAGCTGGAGTTTCATGAAGTTTTAAACGGATATATAAGCCAACAATAACCAATACAGCACTGGCAATGAATGGAATACGCCAACCCCATTGCATGAATGCTTGCTCAGGAATAACTGCGCTTAATAGTAAGAATGAACCTGTTGCCAAAATAAAGCCAATTGGGGCACCTAGCTGCGGAAACATGCCGTACCATGCTCTTTTTCCTTCTGGGGCATTTTCAGTCGCTAATAATACTGCACCGCTCCATTCACCGCCTAGGCCTAAGCCTTGTCCTAAACGACAAACAGCTAATAGTAATGGTGCGACAATCCCGATTTGGGCATAGGTTGGAAGCAAACCAATACATACAGTTGAAATACCCATAGTCAGTAAAGCTGCAACTAAAGTTGCTTTTCGCCCAATACGATCTCCTAGATGGCCAAATAATGCGGCACCGATAGGACGAGCAATAAAGGCAATTGCAAAGGTTGCCAGAGATTGTAAGACTGCGGCACTGCCACTACTAGCAGGGAAAAATAGATGAGGAAAGATAATCACGGCGGCTGTTGCATAGATATAAAAGTCGAAGAACTCAATAGTTGTACCGACTAAGCTTGCAAACAAAACTCGTGTTTTTGAATTAGTGGCTACTACAGGAGCAGCAGTCGCAGAAGTTGACTCCATATAAGTCCTTATATCCGTTAAAATTTATTTTTAATAGCTACTCTTTTTAAAGACGTATTTTTCTCAAAGAATAGCGTGAAAGAACATCATCCATGACTCTTTCAGGATCACTGAATATGAGTGAAAAATGGACTAAACTACGTACCAATAGATTGCAAGAAAATGTGCCCCTGCACCTAAAAGCACAAAAATATGCCAGATCGCATGGGTATATCTTACCTTTTTTAACGCGTAAAACAATGCTCCAACCGTATAAGCTAATCCGCCAATAATTAACAAAATCAACGCGTCTTTACTCAGATAGGTGCGCATATCATCCATAACAAAAACAGCAAGCCAACCCATAAGAACATAAGCAAGTAGCGAAATTTTCTGAAAACGATGAATAAAAACTAACTTGAAAAGTGTACCAATTGCAGCAATGCTCCACAGAGCAATAAGTAAAATATGAGCTTTTTGTGTAGGTATAGCAATGCTTAAGAATGGGGTATATGTTCCCGCAATTAAATAATAAATAGCAGTGTGGTCGAGTTTTTTATACCAGTAGCGTAGGTTTTGTGTTTGAGCAAAATGATAGAGTGTAGAACTGGTAAAAACTAAAATTAGACTAAATGAGTATACCCATAAACCTATCCACTGAGCGGTTGAAAGATAAGATCCCTTTATAATTAAAAAGATAGAAGCTACAACAGCCATAACAACGCCAGCACCATGACTATAGGCATTAAATAGTTCTTCTTTTGGATCGTAAGTTTCCAACACAGATTTACTCATAACTTTAATTTTTTTGATTAAAAATACAAATGTATAGAAATACAAAACAGTCGTAAAGTTATTTTATTTTTAATCCTAGACCCTTTAAACTTCTATTTTATATGAGTCTTCATTTTTCAGGTATATCCGTGTCGGTTTTCTCCTTTGAGCAAGAACAGCAATTCTTTCATGAAATCAAGCAAATGCTTGACCAACAAGCTTTTGAGCGTTTGATCTTGAGCCAATATAAGGGAGAGTTGGCGCAGCTGGAAAAAATTACTTTCCGTGTTGTAGAGCTACATGGACAAAAACAGCTTTCAGCTCTATACCATCACACGACTCAAGATGTGACTAAAAACTATTCATTTCAAGAAGGCTTGCAGCAGATTGAGCAATTAATCACACAGTGTAAGCAAGCAAACTTATTTTCAACCACTCAAGAAATTCAACTAAAAAAAAATAAGAAAAAAGCCATATTAAATATGGGTAAAAAGCAGGCCGTAAATACGACACAAACGGTTCAGGCACATGACCGTGAAAAGCAGCGCTATGTACAGCAAGGCAATGCATTTTTAAAAGAGCTGGGTATTACTGATGAGAAAGCCCAAGTTATTCCAAGCATGGCTCGTAAATGGAAACAGATTAATAAATTTATCGAAATTTTTGCGAGTGCCTACGAACAGATTGATGCGTCTCAACAAGAGTTACGCATTGTTGATTTTGGCTCGGGGAAAGGTTATTTAACTTTTGCATTGTATGATTATCTGCAACAACAGCAGAAAACACCATTGATTACTGGTGTAGAGCTACGTCGTAATTTGGTGGAATTTTGCCAGAACGTTGCAAACAAAGTTAATTTCAATCATCTAGACTTTTTTGAAGGCGATGTTCGTAGTTATCAACCAGAAAAGCTGGACGTTATGATTGCCTTACATGCGTGTGATATTGCGACTGATTTTGCTATTCATACCGGAATTCGTTTAAACGCTTCGATGATTATGTGTGCACCATGTTGCCACAAAGAGTTACGCCCTCAATTACATAGCCCAGAAGTTTTACAGCCAATGCTACAGTTTGGTATTCATGCTGGACAACAAGCCGAGATGTTGACCGACACTTTACGTGCATTACTTTTAAAGGCGTATGGTTATGAAACCAAAGTTTTTGAGTTTGTATCGCTTGAACATACCAGCAAAAATAAAATGATTTTGGCAACAAAACGCAGAAATGTTTCACAACCTGATCCCAAGATTATGGCTCAAATCCAAGCATTGAAAGAAATGTATGGTATTAAAAAACAAACGTTGGAATTGTTGTTACAAGATCAGTTGCCGATCGAAAATATTGGCTGTAAGTGCTAGGACGGTGAATGGATGTATAAAATTGTAGAGGGTGGTTGGGAACAGCTTGAGCAAGATGCCAAATACATCCGTGAACAAGTCTTTATCCGAGAACAGGGAATTGCACCTGAAGATGAATGGGACGACTTGGATGCCACAGTTCTACATTTTATTGTCTATGACAAAGAGCAGCCTATCGCTACAGCACGTTTGTTGCCGCAGCATAGCGTAGGGCGTGTTGCTGTTTTAATGCCTTATCGAAAGCAGGGTATTGGTAAAATTTTAATGCAGCATATTATTGACTATGCACGTCGTCATAAACTGCCTTACTTAAAGCTTTCAGCGCAAACCTATGTGACCGCTTTTTACGAAGCTTTAGGCTTTAAAGTACAAGGTGAAGTTTACGAGGACTGTGGCATTCCACATATTGATATGGTTTTGAAGTTAAATTGAGACTTCTTTTTAGAAATCTCAATTTTAATTTATTTCATTGCATTCCAACTTTCGATGGCCTGTAAGCCAGTTTCTAAACCGACTTCATAACTGTAGCGAAGCTTTTTTGGATTGGTAGTTAAACGACCAGCCATATTTTTAAGAGGCGGTGGACACACTTCTAAAATTTGCTGGTCTGGATTTTCACCACGAACAAAATCGACCGAAGCGTTATAACGAGCACAGCGGCTACGCAAGCTACTAGCGAAACCATAATGATGTTTAAACGCATATTTTGCGAGGAATTGATCAGCTCGACTACTTGCTTTGAAATAGTTTTTCGGACGAGTACGTAAAACTAACAGTTTTTTGACGCCACTTTGCTGAGCCGTCCAGCGAACGGGTAGGGCATCTGCAACACCACCATCAAAATAAGGTTCACCCATAATATCGACGGGATGACGCGTTAAAACTGGAATTGAGCTAGAAGCACGAAGCGCATTGAGTAAATTGTCTTTACCCGCACGAAGATATTCTGCATGACCGGTTTTGGCATGCGTCAACACCATATAAAAATCAGGATTTTTGGCAAAAAGACTCTGTTGATCAAGAGGATGCTCTTGCTCACCAATTTCCCACATCCATTTTAAATCAAGTAAATCGCCGCCCTTAAAAAAGCGCTTGTAATCGATAAATTCAGGACGCAGTGAATGATCAATATAAAATGTTAAAGTGCGGCCTTGCTGGCCTGCTAGGTAGTTGGCGACATTAGTTGAACCAGACGATACACCAACATATAAATCGAATGGGTTGAACTGTTGTTGTAAAAACGCGTCAAGTACACCACTGGTAAAGGCACCACGCATGCCTCCACCCTCTACAACCAGTGCGTTGCGGGAAAAATCTGTCATTTGAAAAATATCTGATTACTGAGTTGATTGCTTATGTTCTTGCATATCCATTTCAGGCATGTTGTCACTATGTTGAGCATGTTGCTCTGTAGAGTGTTCAGCCTTTTGCTGCATTTGCTCTTGTTGAGCTTTGCGCTGTGCACCTGGCATATAGTCAGGTTCATTACTCATTGCTAAATAGAAAAAGCCAAGGAAAATCGCACTTAAAACACCAACGATCAGAACAAATTTCCAGCCTAAAATTGCTGACTCGGAAGAATTTTTATCGGACATAAGAATTTCTCGAATGTGCTATAGAAGCACAAAAATGAAGTCTATTTATAGCATATTTAGGCAGGGGGCTGAAATCTTAAAGGTCATAAAGAAAAACCCATATAAATAAAATATATTTATATGGGTAAGATTTATGCAGTTTTTTAAATATTCAATAGGACTAAATTACTGAATATTTTGTTTCTGCTCAGCTTTGGTTCTTAGTAAAGCTGGCGGTGTAAAACGTTCACCATATTTTGCAGCTAATTCTTCAGCTCGTTTTTGTGCTTTATCAGTGCCGTATTGATTTAGGAATTGAATTGCTCCTCCAGTCCAAGGCGCATAACCAATTCCAAAAATAGAACCGACATTGGCATCAATTACAGACTCCAGTACGCCTTCTTCATAACAACGTAAAGTATCTAAGGCCTGTACAAACAGAATGCGATCAATCATATCTTGTTCAGAAATATCATGATCTTTTTTCCAGCGGTTTAAGCCTTCCCATAGATGCTTTTTACCATTTTCAGGATATTCATAAAAACCAGCTCCAGCAGCTTTACCTTTACGGTTTAACTCATGAATCATGGTGTGAACCACTTCATCTACAGAAGTTTTAGGTAAATCTTTTCCTTCGGCTTGTAGAGCTTTGCGTGCTTCACTAGCAACATGTTCAGTTAATGTTAAAGATACTTCATCTTGAATAGCGAGGGGGCCAACTGGCATACCAGCTTTCAGTGCTGCCATTTCAATATGCGCTGGGTGGACACCTTCGGCAAGCAAGCGCATACCTTCTTGAATGAAAGTACCAAACACACGACTGGTAAAGAAACCACGGCTATCATTGACAACAATCGGTGTTTTTCCAATTTGTTGTACAAAGTCGTAAGCTTTGGCAAGTGTCTCTGCGGAGGTGTTTTTACCTTTAATAATCTCAACCAACTGCATTTTGTCGACAGGGCTAAAGAAATGCAGACCGATAAAAGCTTTATCATCCTTACTTGCCTGAGCTAAACCTGTAATTGGCAGGGTTGAGGTGTTTGATGCCATCACACCGTTAGGCGCTAGATATTGCTCGGCTTCTTGAGTGACTTTAGCTTTGAGTTCTTGATTTTCAAATACCGCTTCAATAATTAAATCACAACCTTGAAGATCTTGAGCGGAAGCTGTCGCCGTGATGAGAGATAAAATCTGATCACGTTTTTCTGCGGTCATGCGGCCTTGTGAAACACGTTTATCTAAGAGCTTTTGTGAGTAAGCTTTACCTTTCTCAGCATTTTCAACAGATACATCTTTAAGTACAACTGGAATGCCTTTAATGGCTGTTGAATAAGCAATACCTGCACCCATCATGCCTGCACCCAATACACCAACTTTAGTCGCTTGCCATTTTGGAACGTCGGCAGGACGACTAGCACCAGACTTAATTGCATTTAGACCATGCCAGAAAGTGCCGATCATATTTTTAGAAATTTGACCTGTTGTAAGCTGAGTAAAGTAGCGAGACTCAATACGTAAAGCAGTATCGACATCAACTTGTGCACCTTCAACTGCGGCAGCCATAATTGCTTCAGGGGCAGGGTAACAACCTTTGGTTTTGTCTTTTAACATGGCTGGTGCAATTGCAAGAACTTGTGCAACTGCTGGAGTTTTTGGATCGCCACCCGGAATTTTATAACCCTTCACATCAAATGGCTGCTGAGATTTTGGATTGGCCTTGATCCAAGCAATTGCTTTATCTAAAAGTTCTTGTTCATTTTCGGCAGTGTCATGAATTAAGCCTAAAGATTTTGCTTTATCAACACCGAACTGTTTGCCCTCCATTAAAAATGGGAACGCATTTTGAAGTCCGAGGAGACGTACCATACGCACAATACCGCCGCCACCCGGTAACAAACCTAAAGTAACTTCTGGTAGACCAAATTTGCTCTTCGGGTCATTGATTGCAATACGGTGATGGCAACTTAATGCAATTTCCCAACCACCGCCAAGTGCCGTGCCATTTAATGCTGCAACCACTGGAATCCCTAGTGTTTCAATTGTACGTAAATGACCTTTTAGCTTTTCAACCATATTGAAAAAGTCAGTTGCGTGTTCAGGCTGAACTTGGATCAGCTCATCTAAATCACCGCCTGCAAAGAAAGTTTTTTTAGCCGAGCGGAAAATAACACCTGAAAGTTCTGTTTCTGCTTTAAGTTTCTGAGTTGCTTCATCAAGCGAGTCACGAAACTCAGCATTCATAGTGTTCGCAGATTGACCAGTTGAATCAAGCGTTAAAATGACAATATTGTCGGCATTTTTTTCGTATTGAATTGCACTCATCTTCTATATCCCTAATTTTTATATGCGTTCAATAATGGTGGCAATACCCATCCCACCGCCAACACAGAGCGTCGCTAAACCGCGCTTTTTGTCTTGTCGTTCAAGCTCATCAAGTAAAGTACCTAAAATCATGGCACCTGTTGCACCTAATGGATGACCTAAAGCAATCGCACCACCATTTACGTTGACTTTTTCAGTAGGGACATTGAGCTCATTAATAAAACGCATAACAACTGCCGCAAATGCTTCATTGACTTCAAATAGGTCAATATCATCAATCGTAAGCCCAGCTTTTTCTAAAGCTTTACGTGCAGCAGGCGCAGGGCCAGTCAGCATAATGGTTGGGTCAGTACCAACCAGTGCGGTCGCTAAAACTTTAGCCCGTGGTTTTAAGTTTTGTTCTTTTACCGCTTTTTCAGAAGCTAATAAAACTACAGCTGCTCCATCGACAATGCCTGATGAGTTACCTGCATGGTGAACATGATTGATTTTTTGTGCTTCTGGATATTTTTGTAAAGCGACTGCATCAAAGCCCATTTGGCCCATCATTTCAAAACTTGGGTTGAGCTTTGCTAGGCCTTCGAGTGATGTATTACCTTTAATAAATTCATCTTTTTCTAAAATCACCACACCTGTGTGATCTTTGACTGGTATGACTGAGTGATTGAAATAACCATTTGATTGAGCCGTCGCCGCTTTTTGCTGTGATTTTACAGCGAAATTATCAACATCTTCACGGCTATAGCCATCTAGGGTTGCAATGAGGTCAGCGCCGATACCTTGTGGAACAAATGATGACTTAAGATTTGTTTCTGGATCTAGAGCCCATGGTCCGCCATCGGAACCCATTGGAATACGTGACATTGATTCAACGCCACCAGCAACTACTAAATCTTCCCAGCCAGAGCGAACTTTCATTGCTGCCATATTGACTGCTTCTAAACCAGATGCACAAAAGCGATTGATTTGCACCCCAGCAACATCATCATTCCAACCTGCTGCAATCGCTGCAGTTTTGGCAATATCACCACCTTGATCGCCAATTGGTGTTACACACCCCAAAACAATGTCATCGACTTTAGAGGTATCGAGTTGATGGCGTTGTTGTAATTCATTTAATAAGGTGGTCAATAATGTAATTGGTTTTACTTCGTAAAGAGAGCCATCTTTTTTTCCTTTTCCGCGTGGGGTGCGAATGGCATCAATAATATAAGCCTCGCTCATAACAGTTCCTTTTTTATTAGTTAAACTTTGTTGTGTTTTGAGTGTACTGGTTTTAAAAGGCAACGCAATGACGATAAGCGCACCAGTCAGGTGATGATTTTTGCCAATAGAAATACAAAAAAGCCCAAGTTGAACTTGGGCTAAATGTGAAACTAAAGAGATTTGAGAATTAGTGATAACCATGTAGCTGGCGATATAGGCCAGGTGTTACACCAGTCCACTTTTTAAATGCGCGGTGGAAGGTACTGGTTTCACTAAAGCCAACTTGTTGAGCAACATCTTCAAGTGTTAACTCAGGGTTGAGTAACAAGTGAATTGCAGCATCTCGGCGTAAAGCATCTTTTACACCTTGGTAGCTTTTACCTTCGGCAGCCAAGCGGCGGCGTAAGGTTTGAGGAGATAAATATAACATTGATGCAACGTCATTAAGCGTTGGCATTTCTTCACCAATTTGGCTTTTGAGTACTTCACGAATACGAGAAGTTAGCGAGTTGGTGTTTTTGAATTTCACTAAAAGCTGAGCAGGAGCTGCTTTTAAGAATTCTTCTAGCGTTTTTTCATCTTGGCGGATTGGTAAATCAAGATAATCAGCTGCAAATGTAATTTCAGTGCGTGGTGCATCAAACTGCATGACTGGTGCAAAAAATAATGCATCATATTCATCTGCATGTGCAGGACGTGGATAGCTAAAATGAACGCGCTCTAATGGCAAACGACGTTCAATCAACCATGATGCTAGACCGTGCCAAATCATCAGCATACTTTCAGTAATGAAATGGTCTGGATCTAAAGTTTTTGGAATGAGTGGAACTAGACGTGCTTCATGTTTGTCACGCTCTAGAGTTACAGACCATTCATCGCCAAATAATTTGTAGAATTGAGATGACAGTTCAAGGGCTTGGCCCAATGTTTTTGCGTGAATAATCAACTGACACATAATGGCAAAAGTGCCCAGACGACGCGGTTGTACGTCAAATCCAACGTGTTCATCCTGTGTGACCATCCACAACATTTTTATAAATCGAGTGTATTGTTCTGGTGAGATTCGAGCTTTAGGTTGACGTAATAATTCCGCTTCAATACCCACATGTGAAAGGAGCATTTCAACATCCATGCCAAGGCGTTTTACGCCTGTCAAAGCCGCATTCACGAAGTGGATGCTAATCGTATCGCGACTCATATTGAATCCTTCAGTCTCTTTGATGTTCACTTTAAATTGACCTAAATGACCGTCTAAAAAAATAAATTGGCGATTTACAACAGAGTAAAAGCACTTTTTACATGTTAAATTGCCGAAATGATCAAGGTAAATGGCTGAACATGACATTGTTTTAGAATATTTGCTTAACTAATATAAAAGAAAATTCGAATAATATTGGTTAAAAATACGATGACGACAGCATTAAATGGACTTAAAGTTCTCGATTTCTCGACGCTCTTACCAGGACCTTTTGCCACAATGTATTTAGCCGATATGGGGGCAGAAGTCATCCATATTGAATCTCCATCACGTCCTGATTTAATCCGAATCATGCCGCCATACGCAAATGGTCAAGCAACAGCACATAGTTATCTAAACCGAAATAAACAGTCGATTGTTCTGGATTTAAAGGATAAGGCGAGTATTGATCTGATTAAAGCCAAAATTTCTGAGTTTGATATTGTCATAGAGCAGTTCCGACCTGATGTCATGCACCGTCTAGGATTAGACTACGCGACGCTTGCCGAAATTAACCCGCGTCTCATTTATTGTTCAATTACAGGATATGGACAAACAGGAAGCTATAAAGACAGGGCTGGGCATGACATTAACTATTTAGCTTTAGCTGGTATTGCTGGATATAGCGGCCGACAAGACAGTGGTCCGCCACCGCTCGGTATTCAGGTTGCAGACATTGCAGGTGGTTCACTTCATGCTGTCATTGCGATTTTAGCTGCGGTCGTCGAACGCGGACGTAGTGGAATGGGACAATATATTGATATTTCTATGACCGATTGTGTTGCTAGCCTAAATAGTATGGCGGCATCCGCCACACTTGCCGCACAAGTTGAGCAGGCACCTGAGCATGGCATGCTCAATGGCGGCATTTTCTATGACTATTATATGACTCAAGATGGTCGTTATCTTTCAATAGGTAGTCTTGAGCCACAATTTATGTCTGGTTTATCAGTGGCGCTTGATTTGCCTTTATTATTACAAAAAGGCGCTTCCTTAGATGTAGAAGACCGACAGGAAGTTAAACAAGCCATTCAAGAGAAAATCAAAACGAAATCATTTAAAGAATGGCATGAAATTTTTGCAAATCTTGATGTGTGTGTAGAACCTGTTTTAAGCCTAACAGAGTCCTTAAACTCGCCTTTAGCACAAGAACGTGGATGGATTGTGGATGTACCTTTGCAAAATAATGCGACGGTTACAGAACCACAATTGGCTTGCCCAATTAAGTTTTCAAGATCGGAAATGAGATATTCCTTTATTGGTCAAAAACTTGGTGAAGGGCAGTGGTAAACAGTTGAGGCCATTTTTCATACAATGTGTATTAAGATTATTATTAGATTAATCAATTGATTAACATTTTGAATAATTTCTTTACATAAAATTAGCGTACCCTTAATAAACAAAGACATAAAAGGTATGTAAACATGAAAACACATAAATCCTTGATGGCTTCCTGTTTATCCGTTTTATCAATTACTCTTTTTATACAGCATGCACAAGCTGCTGCTGCATTCGACCCAAATAGTCCTTGGATGTTGGGTGATTGGAACGGTCAACGCACTGCGTTACAAGCACAAGGTTATGATTTTTCTTTTGGATATACCGGCGAATATGCCGGTATTTTAGATTCAAAAAATACATCTACTCATGGTAGTGCTTATACGGGGCAACTGGCATTAGGAACTCATTTTGACCTAAATAAAATTTTAGGTTGGCAAGATACTGAAGCTCAAATCACATTAACATATCGTGATGGACAGTCGCTTTCTGAACATTCACCAGCTTTAGCAGGGCACTTAAGCTCGGTACAAGAAGTGTGGGGGCGTGAGCAAACTTGGCGTTTAACAGATTTATGGATTAAGAAAAAATTCATGGATCAAAAATTAGACGTTAAAGTCGGTCGTTTTGGTGAAGGTGAAGACTTTAACAGTTTTGACTGTGATTTCCAGAATTTAGCGCTTTGTGGTTCGCAAGTCGGTAACTGGGTGGGTGATCAGTGGTATAACTGGCCGGTTAGCCAATGGGCAATGCGTGTTAAATATAACTTGCAACCTGACTTATATACTCAAGTTGGTGTATATGAATATAACCCAGAAAATCTGGAGCGAGGCAAAGGTTTTAACTTAAGTACTGATGGTTCTCACGGTGCAATTATTCCTGCCGAAGTGGTTTGGTCACCTAAATTAGGTGCTCAAAGTATGGCGGGTGAATACCGTTTAGGTTATTACTACAGCACTGCTGATGCCAAAGAAATTGCAGATGAAACTAAAAACTCTCATAAACAAGGTGTTTGGGTAACTGCAAAACAAAAATTATTCCAGCCTGCTGATCAAACAGATCGCGGTTTAACAGGTTTTGTGAACCTGACTTTCCACGACTCTGATACCAACAAAATTGATAACATGCAAAATGTAGGCTTGGTCTATAAAGGTTTGCTCAATCAACGTCCTCAAGATGAATTGGCACTCGGTGTTGCTCGTATCCATATCAATGATGATTGGAACGATGTTCAAACTAAAGAATATGACACTGAATACAATACCGAGCTTTACTACGGTATTCATGCCACTAACTGGTTAACTATTCGTCCAAATGTGCAATATGTTCGTCATGTTGGTGCATTAAAAAATGGTGATAACACTTGGGTTGGCGGTATTAAATTCTCAACTGCATTCTAAGCGTAATTACTCCGAAAAACGGATTGTCGAGGGCTAAATCATTGATTGAATTATCCTGACCTTCCGTTTTTTCTTGATGCCTGAATTTGTTTTAGATGTATTGGTGATGCCATTTTTCTATAAGGTTCTTGGCACATCTTTCCTATAAAAATGATGATTGATAAGAGGTGGTTTATGAATCAACCTACTTCAAGATCAGGTTTAACGACTTTTACCGTAATTATTATTGGGTTACTGGCGTTATTCCTGTTAATTGGAGGTATTTGGCTCGCTACACTAGGCGGTTCAATTTACTACATTATAGCTGGAGTATTACTCCTCATTGTTGCATGGCAACTCTACAAGCGTGCTTCTACTGCTTTGTGGGTTTATGCTGCATTAATGCTAGGAACTATTATCTGGAGTGTCTGGGAAGTTGGAACAGACTTTTGGGCGCTTGCACCACGTTTAGATATTTTAGGTATTCTTGGTTTATGGTTATTGGTTCCGGCTGTAACTCGTGGAATCAACAACCTTGGATCAAGTAAGATTGCCTTATCTTCAACTTTAGCAATTGCAATCGTGTTGATGGTTTATTCTATCTTCAATGATCCGCAAGAAATTAATGGTGAAATCAAAACACCTCAACCAGAAACAGCTCAAGCCGTGCCTGGTGTTGCTGAAAGCGATTGGCCAGCTTATGGTCGTACTCAAGCAGGCGTGCGTTACTCTCCATTGAAACAGATCAATGATCAAAACGTAAAAGACTTGAAAGTTGCTTGGACTTTACGTACTGGCGATCTTAAGACAGATAACGACTCTGGCGAAACGACTAATCAGGTTACACCGATTAAAATCGGTAATAACATGTTTATCTGTACAGCTCACCAGCAGTTAATTGCGATTGATCCTGCTACAGGTAAAGAAAAATGGCGTTTTGATCCGAAACTTAAAACGGATAAATCGTTCCAGCATTTAACTTGTCGTGGTGTGATGTACTACGATGCAAACAATACAACTGAGTTTGCAACGAGTCTTCAAAGCAAGAAATCTAGCTCTACACAATGTCCACGTAAGGTATTTGTACCAGTCAACGATGGCCGTTTAGTGGCTGTAAATGCTGACACTGGTAAAGCGTGTACTGACTTTGGTCAAAATGGTCAAGTGAACTTACAAGAGTTTATGCCATATGCTTATCCAGGCGGTTACAACCCAACATCTCCTGGTATCGTGACTGGTTCAACTGTTGTGATTGCTGGTTCTGTAACAGATAACTACTCCAATAAAGAGCCATCTGGTGTCATTCGTGGATACGACGTTAACACTGGTAAACTTCTTTGGGTATTTGATACTGGCGCAGCAGATCCAAATGCAATGCCGGGCGAAGGTACTACTTTTGTTCACAACTCACCAAATGCGTGGGCACCTTTAGCATACGATGCCAAACTTGATATCGTTTATGTACCAACAGGTGTAGGTACACCAGATATCTGGGGTGGTGACCGTACCGAGCTGAAAGAGCGTTATGCAAACTCAATGTTAGCGATTAATGCTTCTACTGGTAAATTAGTGTGGAACTTCCAGACAACCCATCACGATTTATGGGATATGGACGTACCATCTCAACCATCTTTAGCTGATATCAAAAACAAAGCTGGCCAAACTGTTCCTGCAATCTATGTATTGACGAAAACAGGTAATGCCTTTGTGCTTGATCGCCGTAATGGTCAACCGATTGTCCCTGTAACTGAGAAACCAGTTCCACAAACAGTTAAACGTGGACCACAAACTAAAGGTGAGTTCTATTCAAAAACTCAGCCATTCTCTGACTTGAACTTGGCGCCACAAGATAAATTGACTGATAAAGACATGTGGGGTGCCACTATGCTTGATCAGCTCATGTGTCGTGTATCTTTCAAACGTCTAAATTACGATGGTATTTATACTCCACCATCTGAAAACGGTACTTTAGTTTTCCCTGGTAACTTGGGTGTATTTGAATGGGGCGGTATGTCAGTTAACCCTGATCGTCAGGTTGCTGTAATGAACCCGATTGGTCTGCCATTCGTCAGTCGTTTAATTCCTGCTGATCCAAACCGTGCACAAACTGCAAAAGGTGCAGGAACTGAGCAGGGCGTACAACCAATGTACGGCGTACCGTATGGTGTTGAAATTAGCGCATTCTTATCTCCGCTTGGTTTACCTTGTAAACAACCGGCTTGGGGCTATGTAGCTGGCGTTGATTTGAAAACTCATGAAGTGGTATGGAAAAAACGTATTGGTACAATTCGTGACAGCTTGCCGAACTTGTTCCAGTTACCAGCTGTGAAAATTGGTGTGCCTGGTTTAGGTGGTTCAATTTCTACTGCCGGTAATGTCATGTTTGTTGGTGCAACTCAAGATAACTACTTACGTGCGTTTAACGTTACTAACGGTAAGAAACTTTGGGAAGCGCGTTTACCAGCAGGTGGACAAGCAACACCAATGACTTATGAAATCAATGGTAAGCAATATGTTGTAATCATGGCTGGTGGTCATGGTTCATTTGGTACGAAAATGGGCGACTATTTAGTGGCTTATGCCTTACCAGATAACAAATAAAAAGCTTTTATAGAAAGGGCCTGGATTTATCCGGGCTTTTTTTATGTCGATTTATATTAAAGCTTATCAATAAAACCGTTATTAAATATGCAAAAAAAGCATTTTATTGATGAATAAAAGCTCGCTATGCTATCCGCCTTAATAATGAATCTACTAGCCATACGCCATGTATTTATATACCGATTTCGACCAGCAGCTGGTTAATGAACGAGTTGCTCAGTTCCGTGATCAAACAGAACGCTATTTAGCTGGCAAACTTTCTGAAGATGAATATCGTCCATTACGTTTGCAAAATGGTTTATATGTGCAACGTTATGCGCCTATGCTGCGTATTGCTGTGCCGTATGGCTTAATGAATTCTAAACAATTACGTAAAGTTGCTGAAGTTTCAACTGCTTATGACCGTGGTTATGCACATGTATCTACACGTCAAAACATTCAGTTAAACTGGCCTGCACTTGAAGATGTGCCAGACATTTTGGCTGAACTTGCAACTGTACAAATGCATGCCATTCAAACCAGTGGTAACTGTATTCGTAATACGACAACTGACCAATATGCAGGTGTGGTTGCTGGTGAAATTGCAGATCCACGTCCAACATGTGAGTTGATTCGTCAGTGGAGTACATTCCACCCAGAATTTGCATTTTTGCCACGTAAATTCAAAATTGCTGTTTCTGCACTTGAAGAAAAAGATCGTGCGGCAACTGCATTCCACGATATTGGTGTTTATATCGTGCGTAATGAAGCAGGCGAGATCGGCTATAAAATTATGGCTGGTGGTGGTTTAGGCCGTACCCCAATCATCGGTAGTGTGATTCGTGAGTTTTTACCACGTGAAGATTTAATTGCTTATTTAGAAGCGGTTTTACGTGTTTATAACTTGCATGGTCGTCGTGATAACAAATATAAAGCGCGTATCAAAATTCTAGTTAAGGCATTAACTCCTGAAGTGTTTGCACAAAAAGTTGAAGCTGAATTTGAACATACACGTGAAGCATTAAAGATTCAGCCAGAAATCTTGAAAAAACTGGATGAAGAGTTCACTCCATTTGCTTACCAAGATTTGGCAGATGAAGACTTCACAGCATTGTTTGCTGAGCATCCAAAATTCAAACAGTGGTTCAATATCAACACGCATGCGCATAAAGTGAAGGGCTATCGTATTGTTACGATTTCTCTAAAACGCGCAGGTATTGCACCAGGTGATATGACTACTGAAGAAATGAATTTTATTGCAGACCTTGCTGATAAATACACTTTCGGTGAACTTCGCACGACTCACGAACAAAACATTGCTTTGGCAGATGTACCTCAAAAAGATTTGTTTGATGTATGGCAAGCGCTTGAACAACAAAATATGGCGCGTGCACATATCGGCTTTATTACCGATATCATTAGTTGCCCAGGCGGTGATTTCTGTTCACTTGCAAATGCGAAATCAATTCCAATTGCTGAAGCGATTACACGTCGTTTTGATGACTTAGACAAAGTTTATGATCTTGGTCATTTAGATCTAAATATTTCTGGTTGTATGAATGCTTGTGGTCACCACCACGTAGGTAACATCGGTATTTTAGGTGTAGATAAGAAAGGCGCTGAGTTCTATCAAATTACATTAGGTGGTAATTCAGACCATGATGCATCAATCGGTGACATCTTAGGCCCATCATTTGCAGCAGATGCAGTGCCAGATGTCATTGAAGAAGTATTGAATACTTATCTTGATCTACGTACTGAAGGTGAGCGTTTTGTTGATACATATCGCCGTGTAGGAATTCAACCATTTAAGGAGCGTGCATATGCTTAATACAGCTCTACCAGTGCTTTATAAAGATGGCACGATTACAGATAATACTTATCAAATCATTGCTGAAGATGGTGTTATTCCCCAAGGTGATGTTGTTGTAACAACAGCTCAACTCGATCAATTAGCTAACGTTCAAGGCAAAAAAGCTTTGTATGTGACTGTAAATGATTCACCTGAAGAGCACACATTTCCATTAAATGAACTTGATGCAATCTTCATTGAGTTTGCGGGTTTTGGTGATGGTCGTGGTTATTCATTCGCTGCACTACTACGTCGTCAAGGTTTCCAAGGTGAGTTGAGTGCAACTGGTGATGTGTTTAAGGATGTCTTAAACTATTTAAAACGTTCAGGTTTTGATAGTTTTGTGATTAAAGAAGGTAAAGATGTGCAAGAAGCGGCAGCTGGTTTGCAAGACTTTACCAACCCATACCAAGCCTCAACAGCCGTACCGCAAGCAAGTTATCAAACTGGCGCTTAAATAGTTTTTAAATATAAAGGCTGAACTCAGGTTCAGCTTTTTTTTATGAATAATTTTTAAATGACTCAACTGAAGAACAACAATGTTAGGTTTAATTTCAAAAATAAATCCTGGTGCTTGGTGGCTACTTTTTGCTATTGCGACAGATGTACTCTCAACATTTTATTCTGCTAAGGGGAATGGCTTAGTCAATAAAACAGCTCAGGGTATTGCTCTGGTTTTGTATATTATTTCTTTTGCATGCGCTGCTATTGCTTTGAAATATATGCAAGCCGGAATCTTATATGTGCTTTGGTCTGGGATAGGTGTATTAGCAACAGCTTTTTTGGCAAAGATTTTTCTTGGTCAGAATATTGATGTGGCAGGATGGGTGGGAATTGGTTTTATTACTGTAGGTTTAATGATTATTGCACAATATTCCAATATCGATGTTTAAAGCCCTTATAGAAATATTAAGTATCTCTATAAGGGCTAAATATTGAAAATATTAGGTATCGAGCTGGCAGTTAACCATCCACTTTATACCGAACTGATCGGTAAAAGCGCCGTACAATGCGCCCCAGAACGTTTTTTCTAAAGGCATTTCAATTTGACCATTAACAGATAAAGCATCAAAAAGTTGTTTTGCTTTTTCTTGCTCATCTTTTTCAAGGTTGATCGAGATATAGTGATTATTTCCTTGGGTAAAAACGCTGTTAGGGGCACAAAACTGATCATTTGTATCTGAGGCCATAAGCACAGTGTACTCATTAATCGGTAAAGAAACATGTAGAACCAGATTTTTGTCGGCTTCCGATAAGGTCACACCTTCAGGCGCTGGCATATCACCATAACGGCTTAACATATCGAATTCACCACCAAATACTGATTTATAAAAGTTAAAGGCTTGTTCTGCTTGACCTTGGAAATTGAGATAGTGATTGAGTTGCATTGTTATTGTCCATTGTTGTTTTCGTTTAAAGGAATAAGTTAAAACTTAAAAGTGATTTTGTGGGTCATTTTTTGTAGTTTTTTCATAAAAAATCCCACCGAAGTGGGATTTTAAAATAATGAATTTGGATTAAATGAGTTCAATTGCAACCGCTGTTGCTTCACCACCACCAATACAGAGTGCAGCAATACCTTTTTTACCGCCAGTACGTTTGAGTGCATGAATAAGGGTAAGAATAATACGAGAACCCGTAGAACCTACAGGGTGACCTAGTGCACAAGCACCGCCATTGATATTTACTTTCTCTGCATCAAGTTTGAAATCATCAATTGGACACATAGTAACCATAGCAAAAGCTTCGTTAATTTCCCAAAGATCGACGTCTTGAGCATTCCATCCCGCTTTTTTTAGAACTTTTTCAATAGCACCAACTGGAGCGATCGTAAATTCTGAAGGATGCTGAGAGTTTGACGCTGTCGCGATAATTTTTGCAAGCGGTTGCAAACCACGCTGTGCTGCAACTTCACTTGAAGTTAATACTAATGCAGACGCACCATCCGAAATAGAACTTGCATTTGCGGCGGTAATCGTACCGTCTTTTGCAAAAGCTGGTTTGAGTGAAGGAATCTTGTCAATCTTGGCATTTAAAGGTTGTTCATCCTGATCAACAACGACATCACCTTTACGACTAGGTACAGTAACTGGAACGATTTCGTCTTTAAAATAACCTTCAGTAATTGCTGTTTGAGCACGTTTCAATGAGCGAATCGCAAAGTCATCCATTTGCTCACGTGTATAGCCACGAGTATTTGCCATATCTTGAGCAAATGAACCCATTAAACGCCCAGTTTCAGCATCTTCAAGCCCATCAAAGAACATATGATCTTTAATTTCACCATGGCCCATGCGGTAGCCAGCTCGTGCTTTTGGTAAAACATAAGGTGCTTTTGTCATAGACTCCATACCACCAGCAACAACAACTTCAGCACTACCTGCTTTAATCATATCAGCGGCTTGCATAACAGCTTTCATGCCAGAACCACAAAGCTTGTTAATTGTTACTGCACCTGTAGAGTCTGGTAAGCCAGCTTTACGCATCGCTTGACGTGCTGGACCTTGCTTTAGCCCAGCAGGCAGTACACAACCCATAATGACTTCTTCGACATCAGTAGGCTGTAAACCTGCTCGTGCGATTGCTTCTTTAATCGTTACAGCACCTAATTCAGGCGCTGTAAGTCCTGATAGTGATCCTTGAAAACCACCCATGGCAGTACGAGCACCATTTACAATTACGATGTCAGTCATTGTTGTAATCTCCGATTGTTCTTAATCTCAAAATAAGAAATGTTTAAAACCTAGGCAGTATATTGCAAAAATCAAAGAGAGATATCTTCTGCATTAGACTGTAGAGTTCTAACAATTTTTAAGGTCTTCTAAACGGGTGTGTCCCATTTTGCTGAGAATTAATTTAAAGTTTTTAAGCTGGTTATAAGAACAGTAAGTAAAAGTGCCGTTGGATTCGCGTGGCAGTCCTGTGTCGCCCTGAAATACAATACTATTTAGTTTTTTTCCAAACTTATGAAATTTTAAAGAACCGTAGCGATGAGCAAGTTCAACATTGGTTAATACTTCTTCATTGTTTTCTCTTTGTAGATTCTGATTTGTGTCTACAAAGCTTATAAAACTTGTATCCCAGTTACTATTACATGTAGACAAATCAACACTTGGGCAAAGTACGACACTCTTATGTCGTAGAATTGCGTCGTATTTGGCTTTTTGTATATGAATTGTGAGTAGTCGAGACGAATTTTTTAATTCTACAGAAGCCATAAATTGATGATATAAAGGAAGCGCTATAGTGGCCATGATCATAAGAATTGTGAGCGTTATAGTGAGTTCCAACAACGTGAAACCGGGAGTTTTAAACATTAAAATTCCTTAATATATAAAGAAATATTTTGATTTTATGCTTTCTATCAATGATTTATAATGATTTTTATAGTGAGGAAACACAAAATTAAATAAAGGTTATCAGGATGCTAGAATACTGGTAAAATCACCGTAAGCGAAAGAAAGAAGTTGTTCATATTTGCTAGTTGAGTGAAAAATTACCGAATTACAACGGAAATTGTAAGTAATTTTGTCAATAATTTACTTGATTAAAATTATCAAGCACTTGGAAAGTCTATCAAGTGTTTGTATGATTCAAATGTGAATAGCTTAAAAATAATACTGGGGTGAAAATATCTCAGGGGCCAATAAATTTAGGCTGAGCTTGAACAACAATTGTTATCTCTGGAGGATATCCATGAAATTGAGTCGTATTGCACTTGCTACTATGCTTGTTGCTGCTCCATTAGCTGCTGCTAATGCTGGCGTAACAGTTACTCCATTATTGCTTGGTTACACTTTCCAAGACAGCCAACACAACAATGGCGGTAAAGATGGTAACTTAACTAACGGACCTGAGTTACAAGACGATTTATTCGTTGGTGCAGCTCTTGGTATCGAGTTAACACCATGGTTAGGTTTCGAAGCTGAATATAACCAAGTTAAAGGCGACGTAGACGGCGCTGCTGCTGGTGCTGAATATAAACAAAAACAAATCAACGGTAACTTCTATGTTACTTCTGATTTAATCACTAAAAACTACGACAGCAAAATCAAGCCATACGTATTGTTAGGTGCTGGTCACTACAAGTATGACTTTGATGGCGTAAACCGTGGTACACGTGGTAACTCAGAAGAAGGTACTTTAGGTAATGCGGGTGTTGGTGCTTTCTGGCGCTTAAACGATGCTTTATCTCTTCGTACAGAAGCTCGTGCTACTTATAACGCTGATGAAGAGTTCTGGAACTATACAGCTCTTGCTGGTTTGAACGTAGTTCTTGGTGGTCACTTGAAGCCTGCTGCTCCTGTAGTAGAAGTTGCTCCAGTTGAACCAACTCCAGTTGCTCCACAACCACAAGAGTTAACTGAAGACCTTAACATGGAACTTCGTGTGTTCTTTGATACTAACAAATCAAACATCAAAGACCAATACAAGCCAGAAATCGCTAAAGTTGCTGAGAAGTTAACTGAATACCCTAACGCTACTGCACGTATCGAAGGTCACACAGATAACACTGGTCCACGTAAGTTGAACGAACGTTTATCTTTAGCTCGTGCTAACTCTGTTAAATCAGCTCTTGTAAACGAATACAACGTTGATGCATCTCGTTTGTCTACTCAAGGTTTCGCTTGGGATCAACCGATTGCTGACAACAAAACTAAAGAAGGTCGTGCTATGAACCGTCGTGTATTCGCGACAATCACTGGTAGCCGTACTGTAGTTGTTCAACCTGGTCAAGAAGCGGCAGCTCCTGCAGCAGCTCAATAATTTGAGTTCTTGAACAGTAAAAAAGCGACTCGTTAGAGTCGCTTTTTTTATGGCGATTTTTAAAATATTTAGTCATTTCTGTGTCTCCTTAATAATGACTTTCGATCTTGGTTTAAATTAGTTACCAATTACCTTTCTTCAATTGCTGTTTAGTGTCTTGTCTATCTCTGCGATGTTGAGCACGAGGTTTTTCCGTTTCGTGCATACCACCTTTGTGAAGTAAAGGGGATAGTGCTACTTGATTACGGACTTTGATCTTTGGCATTTCTTTAATTTTCATACTTTAACCTTTAATACATAAAACTTGTTTTAGAGTATGAACGACTTCAATCAGATCTGACTGATTCGCCATGACTTCATCAATGTCTTTATAGGCGCTTGGAATTTCATCGACAACGCCACTGTCTTTACGGCATTCAATACCTTGGGTTTGTTCAATAAGATCTTGCTGATTAAAAAGAACTTTTGCTTTACTTCTGCTCATCTTACGCCCAGCCCCATGAGAACAAGAACAAAATGATTCAGGATTTGCTTTGCCTTTAACGATATAAGATTGTGCGCCCATTGAACCTGGAATAATACCTAACTCATCTAAGCCTGCTCTAATTGCACCTTTTCGGGTAATCAATAGATTTTCGCCAAAATGTGTTTCACGGCTTACATAATTATGATGACAATTAATCGCTTCTTTTGTCATTTGAAAAGAAGGTAGAAGAGGTCGAATTGCTTCTAAGACTAATCGCATCATTTCTTTTCGATTTTCAAAAGCATATTCTTGTGCCCATTCCACAGCTTCTACATAATCATCAAAACTTTTTGAGCCTTCAGCAAAATAACTTAAGTCTTTATCTGGAACATGGCCAAAGCGATGTTGAGCTTCTTTTTTGGCTAACTCAATAAAATAAGTGCCAATAACATTGCCAAGCCCTCTGCTGCCAGAATGTAGCATCACCCAGACATCTTGATTCTCATCAATACATAACTCTATAAAGTGGTTACCACCACCTAAAGTCCCAAGTTGCTTTTGCCATGTTGCATCAAATTGTCGAAGCATACGAACAAGGCCAGGATGCTTTTTGATAATTGGCTCTAAGCGTTTTTCAAGTGGAATAATGCTGGATGCCTTTGCCTTAACCTGTTTATGTAAAGCAAAGCCAACTGGGACTTTGCGTTCGATTGCATCGCGTAAACGACTTAAGTTATCGGGTAATTGTGAAGCCTTTAAACTCAAGCGAATTGCATTCATACCACAACCAATATCAACTCCTACAGCAGCAGGAATAATGGCGTGTTTGGTTGGAATAACACTACCTACAGTAGCGCCTTTACCCACATGCACATCAGGCATAACTGCAATGTGAGAATAGATGAATTGCAGCTGAGCTATTTTTTTGAGTTGTTCTATACTTTCACTATCTATATCTTGAGTGAAAATTTTAACAGGGACACCATAGAGTGCCTCCTTGTTTAATATTTTTTGTATGCCCATAATTTTTCTCTTATTTTTCCGTCCGAAAGGCATAAAAAAACCTAGCGAATGCTAGGTTCTAAGTTTAAGCATTCGGACAAGTGGTGTGAATTTGTACACTTGTCCGTGAGCTGACATCGTGCCAAATTATTTAATCTTTTTTACCTTGTACTAATGGCATGATGTCCTCCTTATTTAAAAGCGCCGTTGAAAATCTGAACGGCATTTTACGCTTTTTAAATCAAAGATCAAGCTTTTGATCTTTGATTTACTTTAATGACCAGTTTTAATCTTGCTCAGGTTTGACGTTCATTTGATCGTAAGAGATCAATTTGGTTTTATTTTTCCACTTATAACCTAACCAAATGATCAAGAACAGTGGCAAGCTAATATAGGTTGAAAGTAAGCCTAACCAATCAATTTTTCCACCTAAAATGGCTTGGTAGTTTTGCCCTAAGATAATGATTGAGCAGAGAATAAATGCAAACCAGGGTGCAAATGGGAAAAATTTGGCACGATATGCTAAATCTTCTAATTTATAGCCTTGAGCAATGTATCCTTTACGGAAACGATAGTGTGAAATCGCAATTCCTAACCAAACAATGAAACCACACATACCAGACATATTGAGTAGCCAGTTAAATACTTGCTTTTCTCCAATAAAAGTCGTCAAGAAGCAAAAAGCGGCAATAAATGTGGTGGCATAGAGTGCATTCATCGGAACGCCACGACCATCGAGTTTTGCAAACCACTTTGGTGCACGGCCTTCTTGAGCCATTTTAAACAACATGCGAGTTGAAGAATACATGCCTGAATTACCTGCTGATAAAATAGCGGTAAGAATGACAGCATTCATTAACCCTGCAGCGAAAGCAAAGCCTACTCTTTCATAAAGCAATGTAAACGGAGAAAGTGCGATATCTTCAGTGGCAGCTGCTTGCAATAAATTTGGATCATCATAGGCAATCAGAGTGCCGATAATGAAAATACATAGGATATAGAATAATAAGATTCGCCAGAAAATCTGTTTGATTGCAAGTGGAATTGTCTTCTTTGGATCTTTTGATTCGCCAGCAGCAACCCCAACCATTTCAGTTCCTTGGAAAGAGAATCCGGCAATCATTGCTACACCAATCATGGCTTGTAAACCACCTACAAAAGGTGCCTCTTTGTAAGTCCAGTTCCCGAATGTTGCAACACCAGGAGTTAGCATAATCTTGATGATCATGGCTAAGCCAATAATAATGAATGCAACAATCGCAATCACTTTTACCATTGAGAACCAGAATTCGCTTTCGCCAAATCCCTTTACTGTCATTGCGTTAATCATAAAAATAACGGCAAGGAATAGGGCACTCCAATAGAACCCCGGAATATCAGGGAACCAGAACTTCATAATAAACTGGACTGCAACAAGTTCGAATGCAACTGTAATTGCCCAGTTATACCAATAGTTCCAGCCTAGAGCGAAACCAAAGCCTTCTTCGACATAACGACTGCCATAAGTAAAAAAGGCGCCAGATGTTGGTGTATGAGTTGCAAGCTCGCCTAAGCTGGTCATTAAGAAGTAAATCATAATACCAATCAGAGAGTAGGCGAGTAGCGCTCCACCGGGACCAGCATTTGCAATGGTTGATCCAGAAGCAAGGAAGAGGCCTGTACCAATGGAACCACCAATGGCGATCATATTCAGATGACGAGCCCCAAGCTTACGCTGGAGTTTTTCAGGAGCATGTGTTTCGCTCATGGAGATTCCTTACATAGTTTGTTATGCACAGGCATATAACACCTTAAAGCCTTGAAGATCAGTTTTAATCTGGCACTGACCAAAGTGCTTCTCAATTAAGATCGGATAGTTTAAAAAACGGTTTGCTACAATCCATAGCTCACCTGATGCCTTTAAATGTTTTTTAGCGTTTTGGCAGAGTCCTTCACTTGCATCATAGTTGGTATGAATACCTTGATGGAAAGGGGGATTACTGACAATGGCATCGAGTTCTGTTGGAGCGTCTGCAATACCTGTGACAGGCTGCAATCTCAACTGGTCTGACCCTATTCCATTTCGACTAAAAGTCATTTCCGTTGACCGTAAAGCGAAAGCATCAATATCTAGGGCATGAATAATATTACTTGAATTTATTTTTGCCAAATAGCAACTGATAATTCCAGCACCACACCCGAAGTCGGCAATTCTACCTGATTTCACCTGATTAAGATAAGGGAGTAAAACAGCTGTTCCGACATCTAGATGATTTTGGCTAAATACACCGGGAAGGGCACAAATCGTAAGCTCTTGTTCATTAACATGAACAGTGTAAGTTTTAAGCCAACTTTCGAGAGGTTTAATTTGTTCTGTTTTTTCAATTTTTAAGTGCCATAGCTGACAGTGACGTGCACTATCAAGTTTAAGTATTTTGCCGAAGCTTTGTAATTGTTTGGCAGCGCGTTCAACACCACCTTTTTTCTCACCTACTAAAAAAACAGACTGAGCAGTTTTAAGATTGCTCATTACGACATGCAGTATGTAATTTAACAGTTCTTTAGATTTCGGAACAAAAATGATCGCTTGATCGAATTCTTGTAATGGAAACTCAACTGAGAAATGCGCATTTGTTCCACTATTTATAAAGCTCTGGTAGTCGGCATAGTTCCATGTCCAGACTGACGCATCAATATCCGCTGGTAATTGACTGACTAAGGCATCATTCGGTGCATTAATTAACAAGATTCTACCTTTTAAATAGTCTTGTTGTCTTAATACCACTTCACTTCTAAGATCCATGTACATCTCTCATGAAGAAGAATGCCCAGTGGAAACTGGGCAGTAATCAAAATTAAAAAATAGTTATTTGTGTGTTTCAGGAAGTACAACATTTAAAATTAATGCTGCTATACCACCTGTCGCTACGCCAGAGCTAAAAATATTTTTAAATAATTCTGGTAGGTGTTCCAAAATTTGAGGAACTTGAGCAACACCTAAACCTAATGCAAGTGAAATTGCGATAATTAAAAGTGCTCGGCGATCTAAATGAATCGATGAGAGGATGTTAATCCCTGATGCCGCCACGGCACCGAACATGACCATCACTGCACCACCTAAAACCGCTTGAGGAACTGCTTGTATTACACCGGCTACTGCTGGAAATAAACCTAATAAAATAAGTAAAGCAGCAATCCAGATACCCACATAACGACTAGCTACACCAGTGAGTTGAATTACACCATTATTTTGAGCAAAAACAGAACTAGGGAAAGTGTTAAATAAGCCTGCGAGTAAAGAGTTTGCGCCATTCACTAAAACGCCACCTTTAATACGCTTCATCCATTCAGGGCCATTAACGGGTTGGTTTGAAAGTTTACTGGTCGCAGTAACATCACCAATCGCTTCTAAAGATGTGACTAAATAAATAAAAGCCATTGGAATGAATAAGCCCCAAGAAAAGCTTAAACCAAAATGCATCGGCGTTGGAATCTGTACAAGAGGCGCATCTTTAATACCTGAGAAATCTAGGTAACCCATAAATCCTGCAAGAATGTAACCAATCACTAAAGCAATTAAAATTGCTGAGCTTTTAATCCACACCACTCGGATACGGTTTAGCACAATAATAATAGCAAGTACGGTACATGACATAATAAGGTTGTCTGCACTTGCAAAAGTATGGTCTTGCATGGCTTGGTAGCCACCACCCATACTAATCAAGCCTTCCTTAATAAGCGTTAAGCCAATTAATAAAACAACAATTCCAGTCACCAAAGGAGTAATTAGTCTTTTTACCCATGGAAGAATTTGCGAAACACCCATTTCAATAAAGGAGCCAGCAATTACTACACCAAAAATTGCAGCCATAACTTGGTTTACAGGCGTTCCTGCGGCAACCATTGCACTACCAATACCAATAATTGGACCAATAAAGTTAAAGCTTGTGCCTTGTACAATCAGAAGGCCAGCACCAAATGGACCAACTTTTTTACATTGTAGGAACGTAGCAATACCTGAAATCACCAAAGACATCGATAAAATCATGTTGGTTTCAGTGCGTGATACACCTAAAGCTAAACAAATTAAAAGCCCAGGTGTAACAATTGGTACAATAATCGCAAGCAAATGCTGGAAAGCTGCTAAAAAAGCGATCAGTGGTTTTGGTCGATCATCTAAGCCATAAACAAGGTCAAGATGGTCTTGAGAGTGTTGATTGGACATGGGTGTAGGTCCGCCGCAATTTTGCAAATTGGCGCTATTCTAATCGAGATACCTATCTTTACAAAACGAAATACAGGCTATTGGAAATTTTTTTTGTCAATGTCAATAAACTGTCACTACTCAAGAGTAGTGTTTTTCTGTATAATTTGCCCTCAAATTTCAGGCGTTTCGAATTTTCATGTCAGATATCAAAAATCTCCGTAATATCGCAATTATTGCGCACGTCGACCACGGGAAAACCACACTTGTCGATAAACTACTTCAGCAATCTGGTGCTCTCGGTGAACGAGCAGGCGAGATTGAGCGTGTCATGGACTCAAATGCGCTTGAAAGTGAACGTGGTATTACCATTCTTGCAAAGAACACTTCTATTACTTGGTTAGATAAACGTACTGATACAACTTACCGTATCAACATCGTGGATACCCCGGGACACGCCGACTTCGGTGGTGAAGTAGAACGTGTTATGTCGATGGTTGACTGCGTATTACTTTTAGTTGACTCTCAAGAAGGCCCAATGCCACAAACTCGCTTTGTGACACAAAAAGCCTTTGCTCGTGGTTTAAAACCAATTGTTATTATCAACAAAGTTGACAAACCAAGTGCGCGTCCAGATTGGGTTATTGATCAAGTATTTGATTTATTTGATAACCTTGGCGCAACTGATGAGCAATTAGATTTCCCAATCGTTTATGCATCAGGTTTACGTGGTGTAGCGGGTCCTGCTCCAGAAGAACTTGCAGAAGACATGACTCCGTTGTTCGAAACGATTGTAGACATCGTTGAACCACCAGCAGTTGATGTTGATGGTCCATTCCAAATGCAGATTTCATCACTTGACTATAACAGCTTCGTAGGTGTTATCGGTGTTGGTCGTATTCAACGTGGTTCCGTAAAATTAAATACTCCTGTTACTGTAATTGACAAAGAAGGCAATACACGTAACGGTCGTATCTTAAAAATCATGGGTTACCATGGTTTAGAGCGTATTGATGTTGAATCAGCATCTGCTGGTGATATCGTATGTATTACTGGTATCGACGCACTTAACATTTCTGACACGATTTGTGATCCGAAAAATGTTGAAGCATTACCAGCTTTATCTGTAGATGAACCTACAGTATCTATGACTTTCCAAGTAAACAACTCTCCGTTTGCTGGTAAAGAAGGTAAGTTCGTAACTTCACGTAATATCCGTGAACGTCTTGATCGCGAATTAATTCATAACGTAGCTTTACGTGTTGAAGACACTGACAGTCCAGACCGTTTCAAAGTATCTGGTCGTGGTGAACTTCATCTTTCAGTTTTAATTGAAAACATGCGTCGTGAAGGTTTCGAAATGGGCGTATCTCGTCCACAAGTAATCATCAAAGAAATTGATGGTGAAAGACAAGAGCCTTACGAAAACGTAACTTTTGACGTTGAAGAACAGCATCAAGGTGCTGTAATGGAACAAATGGGTCACCGTAAAGGCGAGATGACCAATATGGAAGTTGACGGTAAAGGCCGTATCCGTATTGAAGCAACTGTACCTTCACGTGGTTTGATTGGTTTCCGTTCTGAATTCTTGACCATGACTTCTGGTACAGGGATCATGACTTCAAGCTTCTCACATTATGGTCCTGTTAAACAAGGTACTGTTGCGAAACGTCAAAACGGTGTATTGATCTCTATGGTTCAAGGTACTTGCTTGGGCTATGCATTGTTCAGTTTACAAGACCGTGGTCGTTTATTCGCTAAACCACAGTTAGAAGTTTACGAAGGTATGATCGTGGGTATTAACTCTCGTTCAGACGATATGGTTGTAAACCCGACTAAAGCGAAACAATTAACTAACGTTCGTGCATCTGGTACAGATGATGCTTTAACTTTAGTACCTGCAATTGAATATACGCTTGAACAAGCGCTTGAATTCATTGAAGACGACGAATTAGTTGAAGTAACACCTAAATCAATCCGTATCCGTAAGCGTTATTTAACTGAAAATGAACGTAAACGTAACCGTGATAAATAATTTTTCTTAATTGAAAAAGAAGAAACCGCTAAATTAATTTAGCGGTTTTTTTAATCGTTATATTTGAAATTAAAGTAAGCTTAAAATCATATTTTTCTTGTAAACGAATATGTTGTTAAAGTGTGAAATAGCTTTCTTTTTTTGATAAAAATATTAAATTATCAATATCATGGCGAGAACTATCTAATTCGATAAGATGCCAATGAAAAAGAAAAATATGACGTGTTTCTGCCCCCGACATCTGGAGATGTTTAGATGAGTATTATTCAAGAATTTAAAGAATTTGCCGTTAAAGGCAATATGATGGATTTAGCCATTGGTGTGATTATTGGTGGTGCTTTTGGCAAAATCGTGGACTCTTTAGTAAAAGATATTATCATGCCACTTATCACTGTAATTACTGGCGGTGGTGTTGATTTTTCACAAAAATTCATTGTATTAGGTGCAAACCCTAATAACTTGCAATCTTTGGATGCTTTGCAAAAAGCAGGTATTAATGTTTTAACTTATGGTAATTTCCTCACCATTTTAATTAACTTTATTATTCTGGCGTGGGTTGTGTTCTTAATGGTGAAATTATTAAATAAACTTCGCCGTAATAAAGAAGAGCCAGAGGCTCCAGCTGCAACTCCAGAAGACATTCAATTGTTGCGTGAAATTCGTGATGAGTTAAAAAAGCAAGCTTAATAAGATTTGAAATAAAAAACGGTGCCTTGAGTACCGTTTTTTATTACTTAGTATTTTATGTTGTACTAAAACTATTGGTAACATTGCCAGTAGAGAGAATTTCAACTCAGCATATTGTAAAAGGTATATAAATTAATGAATCAGCTTTTTGTGTATGGCACTTTATGTCCGAATAAAGCAAATGCTCATATTCTTGAACAAATTGGCGGTAGTTGGACCAAAGCCAGTGTAAGAGGTGTGATTCATATTTTAGATTGGGGGCCAGACAAAGGGTTAAAAGCGCTTGAGTTAGATTCGGAAGCAGATTGGGTAGAGGGCTATTTGTTTAGCACAGAAAAACTTGCTGAAAACTGGCAGATGCTTGATGACTTTGAAGGTTTTCAATACCAGCGTGTTATCGCAAATATAAAATTAGAATCAGGCGATTATGTTAAAGCCTGGACATATCAGCTGAATGCACAGGCTTCTGAAAAACGATAGTTAAAATTATGGAATCAACGTAAGCTGCCCATTCTAAATTTAACTTCTAAAAGATGATAGCCAAACTGGCTTTTAATAGGGCCTTGCAACACGCGTTCAGCAGCCGTAAAAACAACTTTGTCAATGACGGGTACTAATTGACCTTTTTTGACTTCACCAAGTTCACCGCCACGTTTTGCTGAATTACAGGTAGAGTATTGCTTGGCAAGTTTGGCAAAGTCAGCGCCACTTTGTAGCTTCTTTTTTAGCTGCTCAGCTAAGTCTTTATCTTTGACTAAAATATGTCGGACAATTGCTGTTTGCATGTTGTCTTCCTCCAAAAAATTAAGGCTTTCTCAGCTTTTTAAGCGGTTGGCACTGTGGGCAAAATACGCTGGCACGCTGACCAAGTTTTAAGTTTTCTAATGTGGTTTCACAGTTAACACACATTTCTCCAGCACGGCCATAAGCGAGTAATGTTTGTTGGAAATAACCATTTTCACCCATGGCATTGCTGTAGTCTCGTAATGTCGAGCCACCTAAATCAATTGCCGACTTTAAAATGCGCTTAATCTCGACAACAACTTTCTCAATTTGTTGCATGCTTAAGTCACCAGCGGGCTGTGCTGGGTGAATACCAACATTAAATAAGCTTTCAGTTGCATAGATATTGCCTACACCAACAACTACATGATTATCCATGAGTGCAATTTTTATGCCGACAGACTTATTCTTGAGTTTTGAAGCTAAATATTCCGCATGAAAGTCGGGACTTAAAGGTTCAGGCCCTAAAGTATCTATGAGTTTGCCTTGAGTCTCGTGGTTAAGCCAAAGAATACAACCAAAACGGCGAGGGTCATGGTAACGTAATTGCTGATCTTCAAATTGAATAATCAGATGATCATGCTTTCTCAGTTCATCATTTGGCTCGGTCAGACGAAAACTTCCTGACATACCTAAATGCCAAAGCATTTGATCTTGTTCAAACTCTGCCAAAATATATTTTGAACGTCGATTTAACCCGATGAGACGTTGTCCGACAAGTTTCTGAACATCAGCTGGTATAGGCCAGCGTAAGCTAGGATTACGTACTTCAACACTAAGAACTTTTTGATTCAATAAGGGAAATAAACTGGTTTTGGTGGTTTCGACTTCGGGTAACTCAGGCATGCCAACTCGCAGAATTAACAGATATACTGGATTAATCAAGTATAACGTGTGGTATGTAATATTTCAGAGATTACTATGTCAGATATTTTACCATTAAGCTGGTTTCAACGTGAAACCTCAGAAGTGGCTTATGATTTAATCGGTTGCGCATTGTGTAAACGACAACCTGACGGCCAAGTGATCCGCTGTACAATTAGTGAAACTGAAGCTTATTTGGGTGTTCGTGATAAAGCCTGCCATAGTTACAATGATAAACGTACAGCTCGAACAGAGGTAATGTATGGCCATGGTGGTACGATTTACGTCTACTTAATTTATGGCATGTATGAAATGCTTAATATTATTACTCAAACAGAGGGTGTACCTGAAGGAGTGATGATTCGTTCTGCGTTTTTAAATAATGCTTCAACCAAAAAAGACTATAAGCTTTTAGCTGGGCCCGGCAAATTGACACACTATTTAGGTATTGATCGATCTTTAAAAGGACAAACCTTGGGAGAAGAATCTGGACTATGGGTTGAAGCGGCATCAACGCAACCAGAAGTAGTGCTAACGCCACGTATTGGAATTGATTATGCCGAAGAAGCAAAACATTGGCCTGAACGATATTGCTGGAAAGATCATCCATCTTTGAGTCGATAATTTTAATCTGGAAATCAGTTTTTAGATATCGATGAAGAATGTTCCAGATTTACAACAATGCAGATCGAATTCAATATCCAGACAAGACACTGCTTTTTGTTATCATAACTACAATATAAATAAAGGAAATAAGCATGTCCTTATTACGCTTAGACCGACTTCATTACTGTATTTTGATGGGTATGGGCTGTATTTCTAGCCCACTTGTTTGGGCAGAAGATTTAACACAAGACGTAACTGTATTGCCAACATTACATGTGGAAGCAACCCGTACCGATACAACCTATTTGCAGACACCGGCTTCGGTTTTTCGAATAGATGCACCTCAAGTTGATACTTCTTCACAAGTAAATTTAACTGAAGTTGTGAAGGGTGTACCGAGTTTACAGATTCGTAATCGTGAAAATTATGCACAAGATTTACAGCTCTCTATGCGTGGTTTTGGTGCACGTTCTACTTTTGGTGTCCGTGGTATTCGCCTTTATGTAGACGGTATTCCTGCAACAATGCCGGATGGACAAGGCCAAACCTCTAATATTGATTTAAGTAGTCTGGACCATGTTGAAGTTCTAACAGGACCTTTTTCTTCACTTTATGGAAACTCATCTGGCGGAACGATTTTAACGTCTACTAAAGAAGGGCAAGGGAAAGATTCAATTGAGCTGAGCTATTCGGGAGGTAGTCACGATAAAAGCCGAGCAGGACTCGTGTTACAAGGTGGAGCAAAGGGGGAGAATGAACCAAGCTATGTTATTAGTTCATCGTATTTCGATACTGATGGTTATCGAGAACATAGCGGTGCAGAAAAAGTACTAAATAATGCAAAGCTCAGTTGGAATCTTGATGATGGTAGCAAAATCAACTGGGTAACCAACTATGTAAAAATTCATGCAGACGATCCGCAGGGTTTAACCCGTGACCAGTGGAATGCAAATCCAAAGCAACAAGTTCCGTTTTTAAAGCAATTTAATGTTCGTAAAGATATTGAACAAACGCAAACGGGTGTGACGTGGTCTAAACCGATTAATGATAAAAATGAACTCTATGCCATGGCATATTTAGGTAATCGCCAAGTTACTCAATATCAATCTATTCCTAAGTCGACACAAGATGCCAGCATCAATCATGCAGGTGGGGTGATCGATTTTGAGCGTGATTATTATGGCGCTGACTTCCGTTGGACGGGCAAAGAATTACTTCCAAATACTACTCTAAGTGTTGGTGTTGCACTCGATGCAATGGATGAAGATCGTAAAGGTTTTGAAAACTTTAATTTAGTAAACGGACAACCTTCTTATGGCGTCAAAGGTAATTTACGCCGTGATGAAGATAATACTTTGTGGAATATCGATCCATATTTACAAGCTTCATGGCAGTTCCTACCCACATGGCGTTTAGACACGGGAGTACGCTATAGCAACGTCCATTACAAATCTAAAGATAACTATTTAAGTAATGGCAACGATAGTGGTAAGACTGATTATGATAAAGTTTTGCCTTCTGCTGCTTTAAGCTGGCAAATTTTACCTGAACTCATGGCTTATGTGAGTTATGCCAAAGGATTTGAAACCCCAACTTTTACTGAAATGGCATATCGCCCAGATGGAGAAAGTGGTTTTAATTTTGATTTAACAGCATCAACAAGCGATACCTATGAAACAGGCTTAAAATCACAAAATCATTTAGGTGATTTCACTTTGGCGGTTTTCCAAACTAAAACCAAAGATGACATCGTTTCTGCCGGCAACTCAAATGGCCGATCAACGTTTCGTAATGCAGATAAAACCTTACGTGAAGGGGTAGAGTTTGCATGGAGTAAAAAGTTGTGGCGAGATTTAACTGCGACTGCTAGCTATACATATTTAGATGCAACTTTTGATGCTGATATTCCAGCTTTAGGAAGTATTGCTCAAATTCCAGCGGGCAATGCTATCCCTGGAATTGCTAAAAACCAAGCTTATGCCTCTTTAGCTTGGCAGCCATCACACGGGCTATATGGCGGTGTAGATGTACAGTATATGGATAAAGTATACGTGAATGATACCAACAGTGACGCAGCGCCAAGCTACAGTGTAACCTCAGCTAATGTGGGTTATGCATGGGTAATGGGCGACTGGAAAGTAAATAGCTTTGCCCGTGTAGATAACCTATTTGATAAAAACTATGCAGGTTCAGTGATCGTAAATGATGGTAATGGACGTTACTTTGAACCAGCAGATGGACGTAACTGGAGTGCAGGTTTACGTGTAATTAAGCAATTCTAGGAATTAAAAATGGCAAAATTATTTGAAACGGTTAACTTTGGTTCACTACAACTGGTCAATAGAATTGTAATTGCTCCGATGTGCCAATATTCGGCAACAGATGATGGTGAAATTACCTATTGGCATGAACAGCAATGGGCGAATTATGCATTATCTGGCGCTGGGCTTTGTATTGTAGAAGCGACTGCTGTACAACCTGAAGGTCGGATTAGCTATGCTGACCTTGGGCTTTGGAATGATCAACAACGTGACAAAATTAAAACGTTGTTAGCTAAGGTTCATACACTTTCACCGATGCCATTTGGAATTCAGTTAGCACATGCAGGGCGTAAAGCATCTACTGAAAAGCCGTGGTTAGGTAAAGGTCAGATTGCAAAAGATCAGCCTCATGGTTGGCAAACGGTTGCACCAAGTGAAAGTACCTTTTCGGTCCATGATGCAGCGCCTCATGCTTTGACGATTGCTGAGATTAAACAAGTTCAACAAGACTTTACAGCAGCGGCAAAACGTGCTGTAGAAGCTGGATTTGAGTTGATTGAAGTTCATGCCGCGCATGGTTATTTACTACATCAATTCTTATCGCCAATTGCCAATCAGCGTACTGATGAATATGGTGGTTCTTTAGAAAACCGTATGCGTATGACCCTTGAAGTTCTTCAGGCAATTAAACTCGCTGTACCAGAAGGTTATCCTGTTGGTGTTAGGCTGTCTGCGACCGATTGGTTGGAGAGTATCGAGCATTGGGATGTTGAATCTACAGTGGGCTTATCAAAAGCTTTAGAGCAATTGGGCGCAGCCTATGTGCATGTGTCTAGTGGTGGTTTGCATGAGCATCAATCTATTACGATTGGGGCTGGTTACCAAGTTCCATTTGCTGAACAAGTCAAAAAGCATGTGTCTATTCCCGTTATTGCTGTAGGGTTAATTACTGAGCCAGAACATGCTGAACAAATTTTGGAAAACCAGCAAGCTGATGCTATTGGTCTTGCTCGTGCAATGCTATATGACCCAAGATGGCCTTGGCATGCAGCAGCAGCTTTAGGTGCAGAAGTTAAAATTGCACCTCAGTATTTGCGTTGCCAACCTCATGGATTAAAACAGCTTTTTAACTCTTTTTAATTGTATTGGGCAAAGTCATCTTTGCCCATCTTTCTTTCGCTAAGTGAGGACGGTCAGTGGTTTTTCAGGTTATTTTACCTATCTTGATACTGCTATTGATGGGCTATGTTTGTGTCCTCATCAAATTGGTAACACCTGAACAGATCAGGGCTCTTAGCGCATTCGTAATTAAAATTTCCTTACCAGCTTTTTTAATTCACTCATTGGCAAATAAAAACTTACAAGACATTTGGCACCCAGCTTATTTTATTGCTTATGGTGGCGGCTCTTTAATTTTATTTTTCTTGGCTTTTATTCTCTATCGAAAATATTTTAAAAATAGCTTAACCCATAGCGCCGTCATATCGATGGGGGCATCTATGTCCAATACTGGATTTATGGGAACAGCTATTCTAACCATGTTGATAGGTAATCACGCTGCAATCTATATTTCTTTAACACTTATTATTGAAAATTTATTGATTGTGGCGCTGATGCTCATTTTGGCCGAAGCTGGTTTACATCAACAACAAAATCTTTTACCGCTTTTAAAACAGACTTTTTTAAACTTACTCAAGAATCCTGTCATTATCGCTATTTTGGTTGGGATGGGATGCATTCTTTTAGATGTTAACCTTCCTGCGACGCTTGATCAGTCTCTAGAGTTACTTGGACGTACAGCTTCGCCTTTGGCTTTGTTTGCAATTGGCGGAAGTTTAGTAGGTATTGGAATTACAACGGTAAATATAGAAAGTATTTTGTTAGCGACATTTAAAGTTGTGCTAATGCCATCTGTTATTTTTGCACTTTTTTTAATAACTCCAAATGTAAGCCGTGAGATGCTTTACGCAGGAACATTAATCGCTGCTTTACCAATGCCGATTGCTTTCGGAATTTTTGGACAAGCCTATGGCTTAAATGAAAAAGCCTTAACCCCACTTATGATTAGTACAATTGTTGGTTTTATAGGGGTGAGCTGGCTGATTGCTTTGTGGTGGTAAAAGAAAAGCCCCATAAGGGGCTCATCATTTATTATTTTTTCGGTGCTGGCTGTGCGGGAGCATTTGCAGCCTGTTTGCTCTTTTCTGCAATAATCTTATCAACCGAGGCTAAAGACTCTTTAGCGTTAGGCACATTTTGATTGGCAAGTTCAGTAAAGATCTTTTTAGCTTGCGGTAGATTTTGCGGAATGATATTGCCATTCGCCATCATGGTGGCTAAAGCCATAGACGCAGGCGCATAGCCTTTTTGAGCAATTGATTGTAAAGCTTCGATACCTTGGCGTTTCATTAAAGGATTTTTATTTTCAACGCCTTGGCTAATGTCATAGAGTGCTTTGACCTGAATAGCAGGGTAGTTACCTTTTCGAATTAAAGGCGCTAATTTTTGAAGGGCAATTTGATGTGACTGTGGTTTTTTTTGAGCAAATAAAATGGTCGCAATTTTCACAGTTGCATCATCAGAGCCTTGAGCCGATGCCTTTTGAATATATTGACTGAATTTGTTGCTGTCTTTGGCAACGCCCAATTCACCAGTCTCATAAATTTGTGCAAGTGTGTAACTCGCTTGGGCATAACCCTTATTTGAAGCATCCTCATAATATTTAAGAGCTTTAGAAGAGTCTTTTGCTGTACCTTGGCCCATTTGAGTCATATAGCCTAAGTTATAAATAGCTTGGGCGTTACCTGATTGGGCAAGGCGTTGCATTTCTTGAAATGCGGCAGAGTAATTTTTTGCTGCGTAGAGTTGTTCAGCTTGTTTAAAAACATCGGTTTTAGCAGCAGTCGCTGTGTTATCAGCTGCAAAAATTGATGCACTTGCAAGAGTGATTAGGCTTGCGATTAGTAATTTCTTCATTTCTTTTTAACCTTTTACTTCGTAGCTACATCAATCCATTGATGCATGAAAGAGTTTCAATTTCTCATCATAAATATTGATTGCTGAAAGTAAACAGCCGATTTGTATATAAAGCACTGCACTTTGGGCAAATTGTGGAGAAAAAATACCCACTCACATTCATATAATGGAGTGGGTAATATTATTATTTTGCTGACTGGAGTAATGCTTCAATTTGCTTGGCATCAGTTGGTACGCCAGAGAGTCTTTGGCCATCTTGCAAGAACAGGGTAGGTGTTCCATCGATATTTAATTTTTGACCTAAAGCAATATTTTTCTGAATTGGGCTTGAGCAACTTTTGCTATTAGTTGGCAATTTGCGATTAAGCATATAGTTTGTCCAAGCTTCTGCCGGATTCTTTGCACACCAGATTTGATTTGAAACTTTTTCAGCATTTGGATGCAAACTAGTAAGAGGATAAAGGAACACATATACGGTTACGTTATCAACCCCAACCATATTTTGTTCTAAGCGCTGGCAATATGGGCAATCTGGGTCACTAAAGACATAGATTGTACGTTCACCTTTACCTTTCACATATTTAATCGCCTGATTTAATGGCAAACTTTTAACGTCAATCTTACCCAATTCGGTAATACGTTCTTCAGTCATATTTTTTTGTTGTTTGATGTCGACTAAATTACCAACAAAAAAGTACTTCGCATCTTGATTAGTATAAACAATGCGGCCGCTTGTATACACTTCATAAATACCTTGCACAGGCGATTGATAAACACCTTTTACAGGCAAATCGGGATAATTCGTCTTAAGATTTTGTTCAAGTGTTTTAACATCAGCATGAGCAGAACCGAAAATAGCCAGACTCAACATGAGTGTAGCAAGTTTAGTTTTCATCTTTTTTCTCTTTAATTTCAACAGGGCTAATGATGGCATATAAAGCTTAAAAAATTGACGTTCTAATCTAATGAAATCATTAGTGTTTTGTATCTATAAAAAAGCCCACTAACTTAGCAGTGGGCAGTTCGAGCTAATAAAAATTATTATTGTGGTCTTGCAACGTCGCCACTTAAAGCTTCTGGCAACTCAAGAACTTGAAGCCCCAACTCTTGTAGAGCAGCAGGTTTCGCAACAACTAAAGCAAGATAGCCTTCATCATTTGCAATACTATTAACGACTTCAATATCGTTATTTAATTGAGTTGCTGAAGCAGGCGCTTCACCTGTACCTTGTACGAGATGTAACCAGTGTTTTGGTTTTGCTTTAAACCAAAGACGCGCCACAATTTCCTGACCTAGGTAACAACCTTTATCGTAATTGACGCCTTCACGTTGATGTAAACGTAATTCCTGTGGTTGGAATTCATGTTCAGTAGCCTGTGTAATCCAAGCTTGACCAGTCATAATGGCTTGTTTTTGCCATTCGGAAATATCAGTTTCAGCAGTAGCGAATTCAGTTTGATGATTCAGAACTTTTGGGAACACAGTGCCTTGTTCACTTAAGGTCATTTTTGAAAAGGCACCATACTTTTTAATATGCTTGGCAAACTCTTCGGCTTGATCTTGAGTAACTACAATTTCAAAACTTTCAGGATTAATCTTCTTTAGCCACAGCCCAAAGTGAATACGACCTTTAAGATCACAAATGGCTGTATAGCGAGTTGTATTTTCAGCTAAACGTTCAGTATCTACAGTAACTTGGCCTTGTAAAAACTTTTGTGCATCTACACCGTTTAAAGCATATGAGGAGAAAGCGAGCAGACTCATGATTAATCTCAAATTCAATATGTTTCTTTATGATTGCTGACTATTTTGCTCCATTTTTACTAAAAAATCAGCCATAGTTTTCGTAATTTGAGTTTGTCCTGAAGTTGGCTTTTTTGTTTAAAAAAACACCAAAAATATACGTTCTGATAAATCGGAAGGTTTAAGCTAATAGCCATAATTTCAATAATTTTAAGGAAATTAAAATAAGGAGAATATGATGGCAACAGGTACAGTGAAATTTCATCGCGTGTTTAAAGCTCCAGCCGAGCGAGTTTACCGTGCATTTTTAGATCCAGATGCTTTAGTCAAGTGGTTACCGCCCCACGGTTTTACTGCGAAAGTTCATAGTTTTGATGCAAATGTTGGTGGCTCATACAAAATGAGTTTTACCAATTTTTCAACAGGTTCAACCCATGCTTTTGGCGGAACATATGTGGAATTAGTTCCAAATGAACTAATTCGCTACAACGATCAGTTTGATGACCCAAATTTACCCGGGACTATGCAGGTTACTATTACATTAAAAAGCGTATTGGTAGGTACAGAAGTGCATATTACGCAAGAAGGCATACCAGAAGTGATTCCTGTAGAGGCATGCTACTTAGGGTGGCAAGAATCCCTATCTTTGCTTACTTTATTGATTGAAGCTGAAATTCCAGATCAGTAATCGCCTTTTAAAATTTTAAACATCCTAAAGAAAAAAGTGAGTAGAGAACTACTCACTTTTTTCTTTTTTAATTACGATTAAAAGAGAACAAAATATTTAATATGTTGATGAGGCCTAAACAATAAGGCTGTCTAGTGAGAAAAAGACATGGAAATACACATTAAAAGAATTTATGAACATGTAAGTGCCAATGATGGAAAGCGAATATTGGTTGACCGTTTATGGAGTAGGGGAATTAGTAAGGAGAATGCCCACTTAGATTTGTGGCTAAAAGAAATAGCACCATCGACCGAGCTTAGAAAATGGTTTCATGCTGCAACACCAGATCATTGGCACGAGTTTAAACAGCGCTATTTAAAAGAGCTTGAGACCAATTCCGCAGTTCAAGAGCTACAACAAATCGCATTGAAGAATACGATCACACTTTTATATTCAGCCAAAGATGTTGAAAACAATCACGCAATTATTTTGAAGGAATATTTATTAAGTAAAAACTTAAAATAATATATAAATTTTTTTTTGGTAAAAGTCTATTATTTAAAACTTTAAAAAATGAATCATTTCTCGCATAATATACTTTTTGAGATTTTTTTTCATGTCTTTGCCAAACTGCCCAAAATGCCAATCAGAATATACCTACCAAGATGGCGACTTATTGATTTGTCCTGAATGTTCACATGAGTGGAAAGAAGGAGAAGCATCAGCAACTGAAGAACAAGAAATTATTAAAGATGCAAATGGAAATATCTTGGCAGATGGTGATAGCGTCACTGTAATCAAAGACTTAAAAATTAAAGGTTCTTCTTCAGTCGTTAAAGTAGGTACAAAGGTAAAAACGATTCGTCTAGTGCCAGATGCAAGTGATGGTCACAATATTGATTGTAAAATTGATGGTATTGGTCAGATGAAATTAAAATCTGAATTTGTAAAAAAAGCTTAAACTGTTAATTATTATTACATTTCAGCAGAGATATACGTTTATATCTCTGCTTTTTAAATTCCTAACATCATTATAATTTTATTACGAAAAAGTATAAAAAATGGACTATCCAAGGAGTGTTCGCGCCTTTATATTGTCATTAATAACAAATAACTTTCGTCCAGAATAATAACGAAAGTCATACCCACACCAACAAAAAAATGAGGTTTTTATGGCAGGATGGTACGAAATTTCACAGGCGAGTGATGGACAATACCGTTTTATCTTGAAGGCAGGAAATGGTGAACCTATTTTAAATAGTGAGCTATATAAGGCAAAAGCTTCTGCTGTAAATGGTATTGAGTCAATTCAGAAAAACAGTGGTGATGATGCCCGATATGAGCGTTTAACTGCAAAGAATGGGAAACCTTATTTCAATTTAAAAGCTGCAAATCATCAGATTATCGGCACGAGCCAGTTCTATGCGAGCGAAGCTTCACGTGATAAAGGAATTGAGTCGGTTAAAAATAATGGTTCATCCACGACTATCAAGGATTTAACTGTTCAAGCATAAAAATTGAAATAAAAAAGCAGCTTCTAAAAGCTGCTTTTTTATTTATGTATTTATTAACGCACTAATTTAGCTAAAAGCTCTTCTTTAGTTAAATTACTCGCTTCAGCATCGCGGCGGCCTTTGTATTCAAAAGTACCAGCATCCAAACCTTTTTCACCAATTACAATACGGTGTGGAATACCCATCAATTCAAGGTCAGAGAATTTAACACCTGGACGTTCGTTACGATCATCAAGTAACACATCAAAACCTTGAGCTTGAAGTTCTGCATAAAGAGACTCTGCTGCTTCAAGAGTACGTGGTGATTTGTGCGCATTCATTGGAACAATTGCAATTTCAAAAGGTGCAATGGCTTGAGGCCAGATAATACCTTTGTCGTCGTAGTTTTGTTCAATTGCAGCTGCAACAACACGAGTTACACCAATACCGTAGCATCCCATAGTTACTGTAAATGGTTTGCCATCTTCACCTAGAACTTTACAGCCTAAAGCTTCAGAGTATTTAGTACCTAGCTGGAAAATATGACCTACTTCGATACCACGTTTAATTTGTAGTGTACCTTTGCCATCTGGAGATGGATCGCCTTCAACCACATTACGTAAGTCAAAAATTTCGCTAATTTGCGCATCACGTTCCCAGTTTACGCCAACCGCATGTTTGTCCGCTTCATTTGCACCAGCAACGAAGTCAGAAAGAACCGATGCAGCACGGTCAACAATTACGGTTAAGCCTTTTTCGACTAAACCTTGTGGACCAGTAAAGCCAGCAGTTAAACCAAATGCTTGAAGTTGTTCTTCAGTTGCAAAAGTAAGAGGCGCAGCAACTAACGGATGCTTCTCAGCTTTAATCTCATTAAGTTCGTGGTCACCACGTACAAATAGAGCAACGACAGGAACATTACCTTTTTCATCAGCAATGCCTTGAACCAATAATGCTTTAACAGATTGCTTTGGATCAGCATTTAAGAATTGGCAAACATCATCAATCGTTTTTTGGTTTGGTGTTTCAACCAATTTAAATTCTTGTGTCGGTACTGCACGTTCACCAACTAAAACAGCCTCAGCCATTTCAACGTTTGCTGCATAATCAGATTCAGTTGAAAATGCGATGTCATCTTCACCACTAGCAGCCAATACGTGGAATTCGTGGGAAGCTGAACCACCAATAGAACCTGTATCTGCTTGTACTGGGCGGAAATCTAAACCTAAACGAGTGAAAATACGGCTATAAGTGTCGTACATCACATCATAAGTTTCTTGTAATGATTCTTGAGTTGCATGGAAAGAATAAGCATCTTTCATGATGAACTCACGTGAACGCATTACACCAAAACGTGGACGGATTTCATCACGGAATTTAGTTTGAATTTGATAGAAATTTACAGGAAGCTGCTTATAACTTTTTAATTCGTTACGCGCCATATCTGTAATAACTTCTTCATGCGTTGGCCCAAGTACGAATGGGTTCGTATGACGATCTTTAAAACGTAATAACTCAGGACCATATTGTTCATATCGACCTGATTCTTCCCAAAGACTTGCAGGTTGAGTCACGGGCATGAATACTTCCATTGCGCCTGAACGGTTCATTTCTTCACGAACAATCGCATCTACTTTTTTAAGCACACGTGTTCCCATCGGCAGCCATGTATATAAACCAGATGCCAATTTACGAATCATCCCCGCACGTAACATGAGCTGGTGTGAAATCACTTCAGCATCATTTGGGGTTTCTCTCAACGTTGCAAATAAAAAGCGGCTTGCGCGCATGGAAAAAGTCCTAAAAGTTAAGCGTTATAAAAACGCAGATTATACGATAATCGCTGCATTATGACATGAATCGTCGTGTTTGACGCAGCATAAAGTTTTTCAAGTCATCCAGATAAGTGAAAATGACGGGTACAACCACAAGAGTCAACAGAGTAGAGGTTATCACACCACCAATAACCGCATGAGCCATTGGTGCGCTTTGCTCACCGCCTTCGCCGAGACCTAAAGCTAAGGGAACCATCCCCATCACCATAGCACTTGTGGTCATCAAAATTGGACGTAAACGGGTCTTACCAGCTTGTAAAATAGCGTCATAACGGCTCACACCCTGATCCATCGCTTTCTTAATAAAATCGATCAGCAAAATTGCATTTTTAGTGACAAGCCCCATCAGCATAATAATACCAATAATCGAAAACAGATTTAGCGTGCTTTGGAACAGGAATAAGGCAAGAAAAACACCAATCAATGACAAAGGTAAAGATGCCATAATTGCTGCGGGATGAATAAAGCTATTGAACTGAGAACCTAACACGATATAAATAAATACAATCGATAGGGTAATAGCAGTTAAAGCGTATCCCGCAGATTCAGCCATATCGGCGTTTGCTCCTTGAGTATCGAATGTATAGCCTGCAGGTAACTTAAATGCCTTTTGCATTTTATCGATATCTTGACCAATATCTCCGCTCGGGCGACCAGAGGTATTCGCCTCAATAAGAACCTCACGTTCAAGGTCACGTCTGTTAATTTGTGAAGCACCGAGCTTTTCTTCGGTTGTTGCGACTGCACTCAATGGAACTAATATATTTTGTCCAGCTGCATTGGTTTTATTAGAGTTGATATATAAATTTTGAACATCTTGCGGAAGCATACGTTTATTTTCATTTAAACGTAAATTCACATCATAAGTTTCACCATCACGGTCTTCCCAAGTGGTGACATTATCTCCCGCAATTAATGGTCGAATGGCATTCGCAATTTGGGAAACAGATAAGCCCAAATCACTTGCCAGCACGCGATTAATATGAACACCCAAAGTAGGTTTGGGTTCTTTCAATGAACTTTCTAAATCAACTACGCCTTTAATTTTTTCCATTTCAGCGATAAAGCGATCTGAAATTTTTTGTAGTTCATTTAGGTCAGATCCTTTAATAGAAATCATGATTGGCTTTTGTCCGCCAGAGACAGAGTCTTGTGCTGCGGCAACAGAGGTCACTCGAATACCCGCTATAGTTTGCAAACGATCACGGAACTCATTGTTGAGAGTATTCAGATCTGAGCTACGTTCTTGTTTCGGTTTTAAGGTCACCCCTAAACCAGCATGATTTTTACCAGAGTCTACTTCACTGTTAACCACACCATAAGTAGAAACGACATCGGGGAATTGTCTAATAATTTGATCGACCTGATGTAATTTGGCTTGGGTATATTCTAAAGAAGAATCTACAGGAGTCTCGAACTGGATACGGACTTCACCTTTATCTGGTGTAGGTACAAATTCGGTACCGATGAGTTTAGATAGTCCTAATGCAGCAAATAATGAAGCGATTGCAACGATGACGGTAATAAAACGAAAGCGTAGGGCAAGCTTTAATAGCTTTTCATAAACATGAGTAAGCCGATCTAGCAAATTAGAAATATGGTTAAAAAAACGTTGTAGCCAATTATCTTTTTTCTTTACAGGATCTTTCCAATGAGCTGAAAGCATTGGATCGAGCGTAAAGCTAATAAACATTGAAATTAAAACAGCCGTACTGACCGTTACACCAAATTGATAAAAGAAACGTCCAATCAGTCCACCCATGAAGGCTACGGGTAGAAAGACTGCCACAATAGTAAGCGTGGTTGCGAGTACGGCTAAACCAATTTCTTTTGTCCCTTCAAGAGCAGCGGTCACATGGTCTTTGCCTAGTTCAGTATGTCGGACGATATTTTCCCGAACTACAATTGCATCATCAATGAGTAAACCAATACTGAGTGATAAAGCTAACAGCGTCATCATGTTAATGCTAAACCCAAATGCCCAGATAAAAGTTAAGGTTCCGAGCAAGGTAATCGGTAAGGTTAAACCGGTAATAACTGTAGAGCGGAAAGAGCCTAAAAAGAGTAAAACAATGAGAACTGCTAAAGCAGCACCTTCAATAATGGTTCGAACAACATCTTTGATTGAAGCGCGAATACCTTTAGAGCTATCAGCTACGACTTTGTAATCTAAACCCGCAGGCATTTGATCTTTTAATTTCTCTAACGTTTGATAAGTCTGATCGACGACTTTAATTACATTGGCATCGGAACTTTTTAAGATATCGACTGAGACCGCAGTTCTTCCATTATAAAAGGCACTCGATTGTAGTTCGGCTTGTGTGTCCTCAACAGTTGCCACTTGCTTTAAAAAAATGGGTGAACCATTTTTATTGGCAATGACCAAATCACCAAATGCAAGGGGATGAATAACTTTTGATTGAATCTGTACAACCAGTTCAGAATTTTTTTGCTGTAAGGTCCCTGCAGGCACTTCAATATTTTCATTTTTTAGCGTGTTAATGACCTGATCAATACCAATGCCGTAGCTTTGCAATTGTGCAGGAATAATCTTTATTCGTATTTGCCGTTTAGCGTCGCCCAATAAATTCACATTACCGACACCCGAAACCGTTTTAAGCTGAGGTACGATTTTTTTATCTACATACGAACTTAATTGCGCCAAACTCATGCTGTTTGATTCAAATACGACTGACATGATTGGGCTAGAAGAGGGGTCATAGCGTTGCACAATCGGTGTATCAATTTCATCACGGAACTGCGCTGTGACGGGTGCAATTTTGTCACGAACATCTTGTGCCGCAATCGCCGAAGAAGTATCAAGATTAAACTCGGCAATCACCATTGAAAGGCCTTCACTTGAGCGTGAGGTAATCTGTTTAATTCCTGAAATTGTATTGATTTGATCTTCAAGTTTTTTTGTAATATCTGACTCAACCGCTTCAGGCGACGCACCCGCATATTGCGTAGTGACCACTACGAATGGGAAATCTATATTTGGAAACTCTTCGACAGTCATGCGTTTCCAAGAAGCCAACCCGAGTACCATTAAGCTGAGCATCATCATAATGGTAAAAACGGGGTATTTCACACTGATTCGAGTAAACCACATACGCTATTTGCTACCTTATTTATTTTTGTCGGTTGTAACCGTCACTTTTTTATTAATGTCGGAATCTTCAAATTGAATACGGCTGACCAGATCTGTGCTTTGTAAACCTTCGACTAAAGCAATATTGTCGTTATAACGCTGTTCAACCACCCGAATTTTAACTTTTTGAATAGTGTGATTGCGTATCACCCATACAAATGGATCATGTTGTATATTTTGAATGCTGTCTAAAGGAATAGTTTGGCCTTGATGAATGTCATTGCGCAAAATGTTTCCATTAATGAAGGCTCCAATACTTAACGAGTCAATTTTTTCTTTAGGAGCAGCAAAAAACTCAATTTGTCGACTGTCTTGATCGGCAACAGGTGAAATGCGAGTTAGCGTTGCATTTAATTGTTTAGAATTGCCCTGAATTTGATATTGAATGTTACTACCGACCTTAAGCGCAGATTGCTGTTCAATTGGCAACTTGGCTTGTATTTCAAGTTGATCAGGATTTACGATTTCAAATAGTGTTTGTCCAACAGAAACAGTTTGACCGGGTTCAACTTGGCGTTTAGTAATCACACCTGAAATTGGACTACTAATAATTCCGTCTTGATCCGCTTTTTTAGCAATATCAACATTGGCTTGTTGTACTTTTACACTTTCAAGCTGGCCTTTATAGTCAACCTGACTTTGTTCAAACTCGACACGAGCAATAAAACCCTGATTAAATAATCTTTGTTTTCGGTTCATCAAATTACGAGCAAGTTCAGCTTGTGATTGAGCCGATGCAAGGTTGGCGTGTGCTTGTGCTAATCGTGCAACATTGTCCTGATTATTCAATCTCACCAGAACTTGACCTTTTTGTACCTGTTGTCCGACATTTGCAGTGACATTTGTCGCCGTTGCACTCACTTGTGCCTGAATGGAACTTTGTTGAACCGCACGAATAGTTCCTGTAAATGCAGTTTGGGAGTCAAGTGCTCCTTGTTTAACTGCAATAAGGTCTTGAGGAATAAGCTCAATTTTGACAGGAGCTGATTCAGTAGTTTTGGTTGTTTCTTGCTGATTACATGCAGCTAAAATTAAACATAAACTAATAATACTCAGTTTAAAAAAAGTAGAAGGGGTGAGATGCATTGTGTGCATACAGCATCGTCCTATAATTCAAATTTTATTTTGCCCCTATTCTTGATAAACCTTTGCAGTTATTCAAGCTTTTTTAAACGATCGATAATATTTTCATACTCATTGTTGGTTCGGTTATAGGTCTTGGAAAGTGTTTCAAGTGTTTGTTTAACCCGATTAATATTATTTAGATTGTTTTCAATCAACGCCTTATGACGCTCAGGAATCGGTTCTCCTTTTCTGAAATACTCCATTTCCTGACGCTTAAATAAAATTTTGTCTTGTTGTAATTGATTAAGTTGTTCCTGTTGATAATTAATTTGCTTTTTTATAGATACTAATGCCTGATCTCTTTTAATCGAAGCTGTTTTACTATTGCTATAAGCTTTTTTTAATTTGATATCTTGTTCTTTATGTCGCGCCAATAATGCCCGTTGACTTGATTGATTTAAATCAGCTTCAGCATTATAAGAATGGTTTCTTTTTATCACTTGCATATTACGATCTAGAGCTTCATAGCCATAACGAATATGAGCAGGTGTGACCGATGTACTAATATTGGCAATACCATGTTGATCATAATAACGATACCAAACCGCTTTAGGTGTATCGGCAATAGCAACACTAAAGGGTAAGAAAAAGAGTGATCCGAAGGAAATAATGCCTATAGATACAGACAAACAGTTCCTGTAAAAGGCATATTTCATCCTGTCATTCATTGAAAATCCCCAAAAAAGATAGCTAAGTCGCTTATTTTTAAATATTTAATCTTCATTATATTAATTATTATTTAGCTGAATAAAAATATAGTCATTATAAAAAAAATGATAATTTTAATTAAAGTGTGATGAGGTTAAAAGTTATTGTTTATAAATGAGAAAGTAGACAAAAATGCCTCATTGAAAATAGAAGGTGAGATATGTTAAAAATGCGTATAAATGTGTAAAAACAAATTTAAGTTAAATTGCATTTATATTTTATTTTTATGGGGATGGAAGATTAAATGGAAGATGCATTCCAAAATCTGAAAGTAATGGTGATTGATGACTCAAAAACCATTCGCCGTACAGCAGAAACCTTATTACAGCGCGAAGGCTGTGAAGTCATTACTGCTGTGGATGGATTTGAAGCTTTGTCCAAAATTGCAGAAGCAAATCCGGATATTGTTTTTGTCGATATCATGATGCCTCGTTTAGACGGTTATCAAACCTGTGCGCTGATTAAGAACTCTCAAAATTATCAGAACATTCCCGTTATTATGCTCTCTAGTAAAGATGGTCTGTTTGATCAGGCAAAAGGGCGTGTGGTAGGTTCAGATGAATACTTGACGAAACCTTTTAGCAAAGATGAATTGCTAAATGCGATTCGTAATCATGTAAGTTCATAATTAAGTAATTTAAGGGCAAAGAAATGGCACGTATTCTTATTGTAGATGATTCACCAACAGAAACTTTTCGTTTTAAAGAAATTTTAACCAAGCATGGTTATGACGTACTTGAAGCATCTAATGGTGCAGATGGTGTAACTTTGGCAAAAGCAGAGCAACCAGATCTTGTATTGATGGATGTAGTCATGCCAGGTGTAAATGGTTTTCAGGCAACACGCCAGATTACTCGTGATGAAGACACTAAACATATTCCGGTCGTTATTGTGAGTACTAAAGACCAAGCAACCGACCGAGTATGGGGCAAGCGTCAAGGTGCACTTGACTACTTGATTAAGCCAATCGAAGAAAAGCAATTGATCGATGTAATTAAACAATATCTAAATTAACTCATCCAACCATAAAAGCATAAATGGCGGGGTACGCCCGTCTTATAGGATCGAGTATGGCCGCGAACGGATTTATCGAGTTACTTCGTTTGTCTAAACGAGGTAACAGGAATTACGCTTCAGTCCAAAATGAAGCAGAACGGTGGTCAGGAATTGCTTTTGAAATGAGAGGGCAATACTTCGTCGCACCACTTGGGGAAATCTCAGAAGTTATCTATCCACCAAAATATACATCTGTTCCAAATACCCAAAGTTGGGTAAAGGGATTGGCAAATATCAGGGGAAGATTGCTTTCAGTTTCTGATTTGGCGCATTTTATTTCAGGGCAACGAAGTTCATTTTCGTCTGCCCAAAAAGTATTATGTATTAGCCATCACGACCAGTATGTGGGGTTGGTTGTTGATCAAGTCTTGGGGATTCAACACTTTAATAAAAAAAGCTTTTTTTCTCAAAGTTTAAACTTGGAGGAAAATCTAAAAGAATATTGCCAAGGGTATTTTCACCAGCACAATCAGCACTGGCATGTCTTTTTATTTAGTCGATTATTGCAAAACCCACATTATATGAATGCATCGACAAAATTTATAAACTAATTTTTATGCTGTTAATAAACAGTATATTTTTCTGGGGAGAAGCTGTATGGGCTTTAAACTTAAAAAGAAAAGTGGCAATCGTAGTCTAAACGAAAAATCGAATGTCAACTTTATTGCGAAAATCCAGTCAGAAATTGAGCAATATGCCAGTTTATTTGGGGAAAGTAAAAAGTCCAAGCCTATCCTTTATGTAGCTTCTGTATGTTTAGTATTAGCTTCAACTTCGCTCACTTATTTATTTTATAGTGTACCTCGTCATAACCAATTAACACGTAGTATGGGTGAGTTGCGCTTACTATCACAAACAATTTCTAGACAGGCTACGGAAGCAACGGCTTCTGGATCGCCTGAAGCGATGAAAGAGTTAATTGAATCACGCCAACTTTTTGCCAAAAATATTAAAAATGTCGAAAACATTTATGGCACATCTTCAAAAGAATACAAAAAAGTAGCCAGTCTGTGGAAATCTTTGTCTTATGACGTTGACTTGATCTCATCACAACAGAACGTAATTAACCAGTTATATAATATGAATATCTCTATTAGTGATTCTATTCCTGAGATTCAAGCTGAATATAACTTGATGGTTGATAAGATGGTTCGCGAAAAAGTATCAAGTAATCAGGTTGTGATTGCTAAAAACCAGGTATTTATTGCGGAACGTATTTTACGATCTATTAACTCCGTTTTCGTTAGTACAGAGAACTCTGAGAACTCAGCACATGACTTTAGTATCGATATCGAGACTTTCGGCGTGTACTTAGAGGCGCAGCTAAACGGAAATGCTGAATTAGGCGTAGCTAAAGTTGATTCTCCTGAAATTCGTGAATCCTTGGAAGGTATTAAAAGTGAGTATGATAAAGTTTTAAAATCTGCGGCGACGTCAGTTCTTAAAAATACAAACCAGATTGTAAACGTACGTCAATCATCTAGTGAGATCTTCTCACAGTCTGATACAATGTTAACTGCATTAGGTGATCTTTCAGAGCAAACACAATATGGTTGGAAGGCTTTTGCATTAGTTGCATTACTCACATTATCACTTCTTGGTTTGATTGGTTCTGTCTTAAAGCTTTTATCCCTTCGGAGTAAAGCAGATAAACAACGTGTAGCTACATTACAAGAAGAGTATGATCGTAACCAGAATGCTATTTTACGTTTACTTGACGAAATTGCCGATCTTGCAGATGGTGACTTGCGCTCATATGCAACTGTATCTGAAGACTTTACTGGTGCGATTGCCGACTCGATTAACTTTGCGATTGACCAATTACGAGACCTCGTATCTCGAATTCATGAAACTTCGCAAGAAGTTGCTCGTTATACACATAATACACAGAATATTACTAACCAGTTAGCAGAAGCATCTGAGCACCAGGCACAAGAAATTGCAGGTGCATCAACAGCAATGAATGAAATGGCATTGTCTATTGACCAAGTATCGTCTAATGCATCCGAATCTGCTAGCGTAGCACAACGTTCGGTATATATTGCCTCTAATGGTGCACAAGTCGTAAACCGTTCTATTGAGGGTATGGATACGATTCGTGAACAGATTCAGGAAACCTCAAAACGTATTAAACGTTTGGGTGAGTCTTCACAAGAAATTGGTAACATCGTATCGCTCATTAACGATATTGCAGACCAAACAAACATCCTTGCATTAAATGCAGCAATTCAAGCATCTATGGCCGGTGAAGCAGGCCGTGGTTTCGCCGTGGTTGCCGACGAAGTCCAGCGTCTTGCGGAACGTTCTGCTTCGGCGACTAAACAGATTGAAACGCTTGTTAAAACGATTCAAACGGATACTAACGAAGCCGTTATCTCGATGGAACAAACGACAACTGAGGTTGTACGTGGCGCTAACTTGGCGAAAGATGCGGGTATTGCACTCGATGAAATTCAAAAAGTATCGGGTGACTTGGCAAACTTAATTGCGAGCATTTCTGATGCTGCAAAACTTCAATCAGCATCTGCAAGTCATATTGCTGCAACCATGACAGTCGTACAAGAAATTACTTCACAAACAACAACGGCAACTTTCGATACTGCTCGTTCTGTATCTGAATTAGCGAATATGTCGGAGTCATTACGTGAGTCAGTAACGGACTTTAAATTACCTGACTAAATTGGGGGATGAGAATAGCTATTCTCATAATAGCTATTCTTTTAAAAGTATGAGCAGCGCCAAACAAATATTGGGGAAATAGTTATTTTTTTGGTGTTGACTCTGTAGTTTTCCCCACTCAGGGGGTAAGCAAAAGAAGCCTTTGCTATGAAAGAAATATTAAAAACTTTAACTGAAGCAATGATGCTACCTGAAGATAGCTATTCTGAACAAGATGCTGAGTTTCTTGAGATTTTCGTCGAAGAAATTGAAGAAATTTTTGTTGATTTGCAACCATTGCTAAATGAATGGATGCGGTCTGAGAATATTGCTACGCTCACTGAAATTCGCCGCCATTTCCATACCTTAAAAGGTTCTGGGAGAATGATTGGTGCTAAATCTTCAGCTGAGCTTGCTTGGACAGTTGAAGACACGCTCAATCGAGTAATCAATCAAAGCCTTAAGTTGACTCCAGCTATCCAGAGTTATGTTCAGTTAGTGTTTAAGTTCTATTTCCTTAAATTAGTAGATAACTTTAAGCAAAAAAGAGCACATGCAGTAGATTTTAGACCGCTTATTTTATTGGGACAACAATTACAACAACAGCAAAGTTTAGAACCTGCTTTAGAAGAGCTTTTACAACTTTCAAATACGCTTACTGCCGAAACAATAACTGGACTTGAGCTAGACTATCTTGAGCAAGATTCATTGGCTGAGTCAATTGTTGAAGATGTACATACTGAAATTGAAATAAATCTAAATGAAACCTTAGCCTTATTTATGGAAGAGGCGGAGGAGCATTTATCGACAATTAATCAGTTCTTAAATCAAGAGCTACATCAGTATGATAGTTACAATGCTTTAATACGCGCTCTACATACTTTGCGTGGCAGTTCTGCAATGGCGCAGGTCGAAACAATTTTTGAAGCCAGTACCAAAGTTGAGCAGTTATTTAAAATCTTATTACAAGAAGAACTTTCTTCTAATTCAGATGAGATTTTATTATTACAAGAATATCGCGATTTTATTGGAGAGAGCTTAGAACTGCTATCTAGCAATAGTTCAAGTGAACAGCTTGAAGTGAGATTAGAGCAGTTTAATCAATCATGGGATGTCTACGTTGAGCAGCATAGTGATCGAACAGATCCATTAATGCCTTCACATGGTTTGGTATCGCAATTATTACTGTTAGATGTTTCTGAGCTACTCGATGCAGAATTAGATTTTGAGAAAGGAATTCGTAACGAGTTTCCTGGTTATCTTGAACGTCTAAGTGAACAGGCTGATTTGTTGCTACAGCATACCCACTCTCAAGCAATGCTAGGTTTACATGAATATACGAGCCAATTGAAAGACAGCTATAATGTATTGCTTGATAAACCTGTGTTATTGCAATCGGACTATATTTTTGAAATTTATCAAAAAGCGCATCAACAACTTATTCAATTGTTCGATGCTTTAGCCGCTGGTCAGCGAGTCGGTATTGTTAAGCAACATCAAAGTATTCTAGAAGAATTAAAACTTTATACGCTACATACACCTAGTATTCAAAATGATTTATCTCAGCAGAATTTTACTTTTGATGAGTCACTATTCAATATTGAACTAGAGTCTGAAGTTCCAGAAGTTATTAGAGTAGAGAATTCATCAGACTCTGCTGACTGGACCCTATTAAGCCAAAGTGTACAGCAAGATCGTCAATATATTTCCTCTACACAGGTAAATCAAAACTTTGATCCAGATCTATTAGACATTTTCCTCGAAGAAGCTGATGAGTTGCTTGAAGGAATGGATACAGATCTTAATATTTGGATTAATGATCAAGAGAACTTTGCGGCTCTCAATAATTTGATGCGTTATTTGCATACCTTAAAAGGTGGAGCAAATATGATCCAAGCAACTTATATTGGCTTAATTGCACATGAATTGGAAAGTATTTATGAGCGCTTAATTCAAAGACAGCTAATAGCTTCATCTGCTCTGATTGATTTTATACGTCTGGTTCAAGATGACTTGGCTGACCGTCTACAAATCATGCGTGAAAAACAGCTAGATTATGAAGCTTATTACACAATTAACGCATTGAAAAGAGCAGGTCAAAACTCTAACTTCCAATCTGCACCTGAGATTGAAGCATCTGATATTGAACGTGAGATATTCTCTGAACAAGAGGTGATATCTGAAGTATTAATAGATGAAGTACCGGCAGAAATTGAAGCTGTTATTGAAGAATTAGAAGCTCATCACGATCAAGTATTTGATACAGTTGTTACTGAATTGACTGCGCCAGTTGAAGCAATAACATCAGTTGTATCGTCGCACGAGAATGACGCTCTGGTTGATGAAGAGGACATTACTGCTGTTGTTGAGCAGACATTCCTCGAAGAAGCTGCTGAATTGTTAGAAATGGCTGATATGCTATTGAAACAATGGTTTGATCAGCGTACGAATCGTAGTATCTTGCTTCAATTACAAAGGGCCGTGCACAGCTTGAAGGGTGGTGCACGAATGGTTGGTTTAGAAGCCGTGTATGCGATTGCCTATCAACTTGAGAATGCTTTTGAACAATTTGCACTACATCACTTCAACTCGAATATTTATGACCATTTGCTCGAAAGTGCAATTGCATGGCTAAAAGACGCAATTTTCAAGTACAACTACCAGCATTTCGATGGACTACAACAAAGTTTAGAAAATATTCAATTCTTTGAAACGAATATCCAAATTCCAGCTAAGTTAAGTAAAGCTGATTTGTTTAGCTCAGAACCCGTGATGACCTTTATACAAGGTGATGGTACAGAACCACCGCCAATGATGGGAGCATGGGAACAAACTCAACGGCTCGATCAAAATAATGAGATGATCCGAGTTTCGGCAGATTTAATTGAAAAAATGATTGATCTGTCGGGTGAAAATTCGATTAACCGTTCGCGAATTGAAATGGATTTAAGCCAATTTGGACATACGCTAGCGGAAATGGAATTGGCCATTCAGCGACTTGCAGATCAGTTGCGTCGAATGGAAGGTGAATTGGAAACCCAAATTATTGCAAAACACGGTATTGAGCACTCTCGATATACGGAGTTTGATCCGTTAGAGATGGATCGATATTCGTCTTTAAATCAATTATCAAAATCTCTTGCTGAATCTGCATCGGATTTGGTCGACTTTAAAAATACATTATCTGACAAAATCAGAGATACAGAAAGCTTACTTTTACAACAGTCACGGATTCAAGCAGAAATTCAAGAAGGTTTGATGCGAACGCGATTAGTACCTTTCTCTCGATTACTGCCGCGTTTACAGCGAATTGTCCGTCAGACATCTACAGCTTTGAACAGACCTGCAGAGCTTTTTGTAAATAATACCGAAGGTGAGTTAGATCGCAATATTTTAGAACGGTTAGTGACCCCGCTTGAGCATATGCTCAGAAATGCAATTGACCATGGTCTAGAAGATCGCGTGCAACGTCAACAAGCACAAAAACCAGAAACTGGACGTATTGAACTTAATATCCATCGTCAAGGTACAGATGTTGTTGTGACATTTAAGGATGATGGAAGAGGTATTGATATCGAAAAGGTTCGTCAAAAGGCATTGATGTTTGGTTTAATTAATCCTGAACAAGTATTGGAACATCAAGATATTTTACAGTTGATTTTCCATCCGGGTTTAAGTACAGCTGATCAAGTTACTCAAATTTCAGGTCGTGGTGTAGGACTGGATGTAGTACAAAGTGATATTAAGGCTCTAGGTGGCCATGTGAGCGTAGAGTCTGTGTATGGGCAGGGAACGGTCTTTACAATACGTGTTCCAACTACAGTAGCGGTTAGTGATGCCTTAATGGTTAAAGTTGCTGATCAGCAATTTGCAATCCCTCTGGCCCAAATTGATCGAATTGTACGAGTTTCACCTGCATCATTAGAACAATATTTTGGAAGCGTACAAGAATTCTTTGAATTTGAAAATAAACGCTATCCATTGCGCTATTTATCTGAATTTGTTGGTAGTCAACCAATTCCGCGTTTAAGTGGAATGATGTATTCATTACCAGTATTAATGATTAAGGCAAATAATGGCCAAACTGTCGCATTATTAGTTGACCAACTGATTGGATCACGTGCACAGATTGTAGTCAAACCAATTGGGCAGCAGTTCTCTAGTATCGGTGCGATTGCAGGAGCAACTATTTTAGGTGATGGTCAAGTTTGCTTAATTTTAGATGGTCAAAATATTGCTCGCCAAATTCAGTCTACTCGTCGACTTAAGCTGGTTAATGAAGCGGTTTATAGACAACGAGAGTCTGATGAGCGACGTCTCATCATGATTGTGGATGACTCAGTAACTGTACGTAAAGTAACCTCTCGTTTACTCGAGCGCCAAGGCTATGATGTTGTGACCGCTAAAGATGGTGTGGATGCTATAGAGCAGCTAGAAAACATTAAGCCAGATCTGATGCTGCTTGATATTGAAATGCCACGCATGGATGGTTTTGAAGTTCTTAATCTTGTACGACATCATGATATGCATCAATACATGCCAATTATTATGATTACATCCCGAACAGGTGAAAAACATCGTGAACGAGCATTCTCATTAGGTGTAAGTCAATATATGGGTAAACCTTTCCAAGAGGAAGAGTTATTAGAGAATATCGATGCTTTACTTGTGGCGTTTGAAAGTGAGGTCAAATCATGAAAGGTAGTGTAAATACATCTTTGATCGGTAATATGGACCAACAAGAGCTACAGCATCTTATTACGGTTTCAACTGGTTTTATTGATGCCTATATCATTGAATGTAATGATGAGGTACCTATGCTGTTACCGCAAAATATTGTGTTATCTGCCATGGACGTAAAAAATGGTATCAAACATATTGAATGGCATGATGTAAAGCTACCTGTCTACTCAGTGCATAATAGAGTTGATTCGCGAGCAGTAGCATTAGTGATTGAAAGTGAAGACATTAGCCAACGTTTTGCACTCATGTGTAAATCGATGCCAGTTTCAGTTCGTCTGCGTATTTCTGAAGTCGTAGATGAAAATGAAGATATACAAGAGTCTTTACAGCAACCAACTATATTTAGATATGTCCGTATGGACAATCAACGCTACCATGTTCCTAATTTGCAATATATTCAAGATTCTCTTCATCTATAAAATTTATAAAAAAGGAACTCATTTTGAGTTCCTTTTTTATAAAAAATAGGTGAAATTCTTTTAGAGAGTATAAATTTATTTTAAAAATCATTGAAGTGCTTGCTTTGTTTATATCGTGAATTTATATTTTATATGTATTCCAAATGTTGAAATATAAGAAATTACCAATATTTACTTTTAATAAAGCCTCATACTAAATTTTAAAAGGAGATAAATTGAAATTATAGTTAAAGGATGAGCCTACTTTTATTATATTAATCATAGGGAAATAACCTAAAATAAAATCTTCTATAGCAGAAAATAAATGTCAATTCATAAAGAGCTACATATTTTAAAAACAGACGATCATGGCGAATTTGGTTTGTGGAGAATTTCTAAAAGAAATGACTCTATCACAGAAAAAGAGGCAATTTTCTTATCTCATGGTGCATTTTCGGATAAAAATGTTTGTATAGGCATTGCAGATTATTTGGCAAATCATGGTTATATTTGTTTTATTTTAGAGTGGCGAGGGCATGGTACGAGCCCAAAAACAGATACACCATTTAATTTTGAAACTGTTGCATTATACGAATATAAAACTGCGTTTCATTATATTCAACATAATTTTAATATAACCTCATTACACTGCGTAACCCACAGCGGTGGAGGTCTATGCTTAACCATGTTCTTGATTAATTATCCTGAATATTTAAAAAATATTCAAAGTATTACTTTTATTGCTTGCCAAGCATTTGGAGCAATAAATAATTCCTTTGATTTTATTAAAGTGTTTTCTGCAAAATTACTTGTAAAAGGTCTAGGCCAGATACCAGCTAATAAATTTAAATTAGGACGAGTAAATGAAAGCTATTACACGATGCGCCCATGGTTTAATTGGAACTTAAAAGAAAATTTTATAAGTGAATTTAAAGATATAGATTATAAAAAATTTATGAGCTCTATTAGAGTTCCAATATATTCTATTTGCGGGGCTGGCGATAAATTTATTGCCCCTGCTAAAGGATGCTATAAATATTTGCAAGCTTTTGAAAATGAAAATAATATATTTCGAGAATTTGGTCATTCCAATAATAACTTAGAAAATTATTCCCATAGTCGAATTGTACTTAGCCAAAATGCTGCTAAAGAAGTCTGGCCAACTATATTGCAATGGATAGATAAGAATTCAAAAGCAACTTTTTAAGCTATTTTATTAAAACTAATTTTCTAGTTTATTGAATATAAATAATCTTTGAAATTTTTAAAGAATGTACTCATACTTTAAATATAAAAAACGCCCCAAAAAGGGCGCTTTTTCAATTCATTCGATCTTAACTTTTACTTAGCTAATAAGTTTTCCAAAATTTGCTCATAAATATCAGTTAGTGGATCAAGGTCTTGTACATCAACATGTTCGTTAATTTGATGAATTGTTGCGTTAAGAACACCTAATTCCAATACCTGTGCGCCTGTTGGAGCAATAAAACGGCCATCAGAAGTACCACCACTTGTTGAAAGTTCAGTTTCAGTACCCGTTACGTTCAAAATAGCAGTTTGCGCTGCATTAACGAGTTCACCCACAGGTGTTAGGAATGGTAACCCAGAAAGATTCCAAACGATTTCGTACTGTAAACCGTGTTTATCTAAAATTTCATGCACACGTTGTTTAAGTTGTTCTGCAGTTACTTCTGTTGAATAACGGAAATTAAAAGTAACTTCTAGTGCACCAGGAATGACATTTGTTGCGCCAGTGCCAGCATGAATATTTGAAATCTGAAATGATGTTGCTGGGAAATATTCATTTCCATTATCCCAAACAGTTTGGCATAGCTCTGCTAAAGCTGGTGATGCTTCATGAATCGGATTACGCGCCAAGTGTGGGTAAGCCACATGACCTTGCTTACCTTGGACTTTTAATACGGCATTAAGTGAACCACGACGACCATTTTTAACAATATCACCCAATTTATGAGTACTTGAAGGTTCACCTACCAAACACCATGTCATCTTTTCGTTACGTTTTTCAAGAGTCTCAATCACTTTAACCGTACCATTAATAGCAGGGCCTTCTTCATCAGAAGTAATTAGAAAAGCAATTGAACCCTTATGATCAGGATGTTTTGCGACAAAACGCTCAGATGCAACGACCATGGCTGCAAGAGCAGTTTTCATATCGGCCGAACCACGACCATATAATTTTCCATCGCGAATTTCAGGTACAAACGGATCTGAATTCCATGCTTCTAACTTACCTGTCGGAACTACGTCAGTATGACCGGCAAAACAAAATACAGGTTCTTCAGTTCCGCGACGCGCCCAAAGATTGTCAACTTCACCAAAACGCATCGGTTCAATATGAAAACCAATTTTGGCTAAACGGTCTGCCATGATGGTTTGGCATGTATGATCAATAGGAGTAACAGAAGGTTGTTGTAACAATTCTAAGCTAAGCGAGAGAGTGTCTGAATGGTTCATACCGAAAATTGCGTGCTGATCAGGTGAAATATAGTCGGATATAATAGGCGAATCTCTAGGGGATGGGTACGTAAAAATAAAAAAACCTTATCGGAATGATAAGGTTTTTGAAGTAACAACTCTAACTTACATTTTATCTTGTGTTTTCTCAGCAGTATTTGTTACAGCATCACCTGCTTTAGAAACATCTTGCCCAAAACCTTTAAACGTATTACACCCTGTTAAAATAACAGCAACCATTACAGATGCAGCTAAAACTTTTTTCATCATTTTCTCCGTTTAAATTTAATAATGAAGTAAATTTAGATTAAAAAACAAACGGAAAAAGAAACATGACTGTTTAATAGTAAAAACGTTATAAAATGTTTCTAGAAGCTTAAAACTTATTGTTAATTAGCTTAATTTTTGCAGTTGAGGCTTGATGTTTAAGTACGAAGGATGTCTAAACATATAAAACAAAACCTCTTCACTATTTTTACAATATAAACCGTCTGTCCACCAATATGCTGGATTTGAAGTCGGCTCTTTATTTGGACACAACCATTCGTGTCTTTCCAATCGATAAAAAGAAGAGTGTGGAATGCTAGTGCCCCAATATCCCAATCGACGCTTTAAATTTATCCAGTTTGGTAGCGACTTTTGAAAATTTAGTTGAAGTGGTAGGTAGAGTTGTCCTTTTAAAACCGCAAAACGTTGTTGAATCTTAAAATTTAATGCTTCAGAAAATTGAAATTGCTTATTCGTAAAATGATAGAGTTTCTTGCTTAAAGTATCCTGACGATTCAATCCAATCCATTGTTCTAAATGTAAGTCTGCCTCGCCCAAATAGTATTTTAACGCGACCTCCCAATGTTCAATTTGTTGAGTTTCTTTATTTAAAATTAAAAAATCTAGCTCACCTAAAGTTTTTGCTCCATCAATCTTTTGAATACTATGACCTAACAGTTGGTAAGGATGATAATTATCCTCTTGTAGCCAGAACCAAAGTAAATTCTCAAAGCGTAAACCTAAACGTGTACTTTTAAGTTGAGATAAAAACTGGATTAAAGGCTCTGGTGACTGATCTAGCTCTTTTAACCGTGGTAAATAATTTTGGAAATGCTCTTCCCATACTTCGGTTGGGTGCAGCTTAAAGTCGTGTTGTATAGAAAAACTTTTTGGTAATTGGCAAAGTAAATTTGGACTAGCAATACAAAAAGCTAGCTGTCGCACTATAGGATGTTGAAATTGAAGCCATGGTTCGAAATAGGAAGTTTTCACTGAGGCAATATTCATATATTTAATACTCGAAGTAATTCATCCTAATTTCATAAGGGATCAACAAACAATATTAGAAAAACACTTTATACTAACGCTAACAGCAGGTTAAGGTTTATATATGCGAACATTGTTCTGGCGCTCTTTGGTCGTGATTTTTATCACGCTAGGCATTATTGGAGCAATTTTACCAGGTATGCCCACAACAGTGTTTTTGATTCTGGCTGCATGGGCAGCTTCAAAGGGATGGCCACAAATGGATGATTGGTTATTAAACCATCCCAAATACGGCCCAACATTACGTGATTGGCGAGCCAATGGTACAGTACCACGTAAAGCCAAATGGATTGCAAGCATAATGATGGCAATCAGTGGCCTTATAATGCTATTTACTTCAGCACCGCTTTGGGTCAAGGTTTTTACTGATACTACCATGTTCATCGTTGCAGTTTGGTTATGGCTACGCCCTGAGCCAAAATTAAAAGATTGATAATCTTTTAATTTTGGCGCAAGACAAGCAGTGAAACTGCGCGTAGATAAGAGAGGATTGATAATCTTTTAATTTTGGCGCAAGACAAGCAGTGAAACTGCGCGTAGATAAAAGAGGATTGATAATCTTTTAATTTTGGCGCAAGACAAGTTCTTCATATAAATTTTTACTTAAACTCAAAGTATTTGAGTTGATATAAGAGAATAAGTTCAATGTCTCAATTTAAGCTCGAAGAAGCAGATATCCTCATCGATTTAGCAAATCAAACATTAACTTTGCCTAAACATAATAAGTTTTATGTCATTTCTACCGGAAAGAACGGAATCGGTGAGCAAGAGAATACTGGTAGGACTCCACGTGGATGGCATAGGGTTGCAAAAAAAATTGGTGCACAATCTCCTCAAAATGCGGTTTTTATTGCACGTAAGCCAACAGGGGAGGTCTATAGTAGTGAACTAGCAGCACAATTCCCTGAACGAGATTGGATATTGTCACGTATTCTTTGGTTAGATGGCTTAGAAGAAGGCTTTAACAAAGGCGAAGGTCATGACACCATGCAGCGTTATATCTATATTCATGGCACACCTGATAAAGAACCGATGGGTGTTCCCATGTCACATGGATGTATTCGAATGCGTAATGAGGAAATCATTGAGCTGTTTGATTTAGTCGCTGAAGATGCATTGGTTTATTTGTCTGAGCAATCTTTAACCTAAAATAAGATTTTAAAAATTCTTATTTAATTAGCTGAATGATCAAAATATTAAAATAAGTGCTTAAATAAAATACAAAAAATTGTTTTTTACTTAATAATGACTTATTTTTAATCATTCATTCGCATTTTTTTGAAAAGTTGTCGAAAAGCGTTTGACACCTGTTAAAGATTCTCTATAATGCACCTCACAAACGATGAAGACGTTAAGGGCGCTTAGCTCAGTTGGTAGAGCGTCTGCCTTACAAGCAGAATGTCGGCGGTTCGATCCCGTCAGCGCCCACCAAGCCTTTACGTTAAGCTCTCAAGTGCAGCGGTAGTTCAGTTGGTTAGAATACCGGCCTGTCACGCCGGGGGTCGCGGGTTCGAGCCCCGTCCGCTGCGCCACTTAAGACTTAACATCGTTTACCCCACAATTGCGATATTGTGAAAGTGCAGCGGTAGTTCAGTTGGTTAGAATACCGGCCTGTCACGCCGGGGGTCGCGGGTTCGAGCCCCGTCCGCTGCGCCACTTTTCAGTTCGGGTTGTGTTTGGAAGAAGATTTGAGATGTAAAAGTTTTAAATCAAAAAATTAATAATTTATTAGTTTTTTCTTCTTGGGGCGCTTAGCTCAGTTGGTAGAGCGTCTGCCTTACAAGCAGAATGTCGGCGGTTCGATCCCGTCAGCGCCCACCATATATGTGACCATACTTTATTTTAAAGTATTGTAGTGCAGCGGTAGTTCAGTTGGTTAGAATACCGGCCTGTCACGCCGGGGGTCGCGGGTTCGAGCCCCGTCCGCTGCGCCATTCTCTTGATTCCCTTGTCTAGAGAATGTAGAGTATAAAGATACATTCGCTATCTTTTCTCATTAAGGGCGCTTAGCTCAGTTGGTAGAGCGTCTGCCTTACAAGCAGAATGTCGGCGGTTCGATCCCGTCAGCGCCCACCATAATTTCTATCAGAAATTTAAATTCCCTAAATTCATATTAATCTATAAATATCTTATACTTACATGTAAATTTATTTACTACGTGACTCAGTGTAGATACAACTTTTCTATTCTAAAAATAAAGTCCTTATATCTTTAAGTTATTCTTTTTATTGATCGCTAGTTTTTAATTTTTTAGCATTAGTGTTTTTTTACTCTTGCTGTTGATGGGCTTCCTCCTCCTTATTAAATTTCTTTATTAGTGACTAAAGATAAGAATCTAACTTGCAATTTATGATCTTCAGCTTAGATCAACTTTGTATTTGTACCGATCACTAATATTTTCACAAATAAAAAAACTGCTATTTTTTAAATAGCAGTTTTTTTATTAAATTATTTTTAATATTCGTTTAAAAGCCATCCACTTGCATATGCGAAATATTCACGTAACCATGCATTGTAGCGAGTAGCTAATGGTGTCTCGGCCGCTATCCCATAAACTTGGGTATAGCCCTGTTTCTTTGCAATTGCTATTGCTCTAGGAATATGAAAATCACTTGTCACAATAGCGATTGGCTGGTCTAAGGTAATGTGGTGCTGTTCTAATAAGGGTTTACTATTTTTTAAGTTAAGCTCTGTGCTGGTACTTTTATCTTCAAGGATCATTTGATCTCTTGCGATATGATACTTTTGTTCAAGATAACGAGACATAACCAATGCTTCGCTTTCTTTTTCTGAAAAATCAAGACCACCTGTTAAAACAACTTTTGCTTGCTGTTGTTTAAGTGCTAAAGGGGCGGCTGTATCTAAACGTTTTGCAAGAATTGTAGATGGTTGACCATTTTCGACACCGCTTCCTAAGACGATAATTGCTCTTACTGTAGGAATATTATCTGAAGTATCTTTATTTTCTTTAATAAAGCTAAAAAAATAGCCTAAGCCAATTAACCATATCCAGAAGCATAACCATCCAAAACGCCAAAGTGTGTGTAAGCGATAGTGATAGAAGAAAAAGCGTTCTAAATGATAATAAAATAAGGAATATAGGCAGAGGAAAGCACCTAAAATTAAAGGAATAACGGTGCCTACATTAATTTTATTGAGACAAATTAGAACTAATCCATCTAGAAATAAAATCGAACCAATGATTGCTAGGAAAATACGGATCCACTTACTGACTTGCATTGTGCTTAGAGTTGCAATTTAAATTGCAGACAGTGTATGCAAAATCATTCTGAATGCAATAAAAAACCGAGTAAAGCATTTAAGCTATTACTCGGTTTTTGTTTTTATTGATTTTTAATAAACATCACGGCGGTAACGACCTTGTTGTCTTAAATCATCTACCTGTTCTTCACCCAGGATTTCGATAAGTGCTTGATCAACTCCGCTTGCCATACCATCAATACTACCGCATACATACAGAACAGCACCACGTTCTATCCAGCTTACTAATTCTGCTGCATTTTGACGGATTACATCTTGAACATACATACGTTGTTCTTGATCTCTGGAAAATGCTAAATCAAGGCGTTTTAACATTCCTGTGGTTTTCCATGCCTCAATAGTTGATTCATAGAAGAAATCACATGCTCTTTGACGTTCACCAAAGATTAACCAGTTTTCAGTGTAATCATGACGTGTACGGGTGTGTAATAGGCTCATTAAGCCAGCAATGCCAGTTCCGTTACCAATACAAATAATAGGGCGATTATCATCAATAAGATGGAATGATTCATTGGTACGAATACGCAAAGCAATTTCATTATTAACTTGTGTATGTTGAGTCAGCCAACCCGAACCTAAACCTAAATTGCCAGACGCATCATATTGTTGGCGTACAACCAAACGAAGGACTTGCTGAGATGGAATGCTCGCAATCGAATACTCTCGCGTTGGTAGAGTAGGCAGCTGCTCTAATAAATGATCCAGATTGGCAAATGGTTCAATTTCACCAGTTAAATCTTTATTCCAAAGCGCTTTTTCGATTGAAATCTGTAATGAATCAACTTTTGAATTTTTAAGAATATGATGCTTTTGCAAAAAAGCATGGATACGTTCAGCACTATTGCCTGGCTGTATTTCCGCAATATCACCCGCTTGCCATATCGCTTCATGATTTGCTTTAAGTTCAATATTATAAGCAGACTGACCTAAGCTATTTGGATTGAGTAAGTCACGTTGCTGTAATGTCCAACTATCAAATACTTTTTCCAGATTTACAGCATGCAAATCTAATTTAGTTGCCTTCGCGAGAGATTGATTCCAATTTTGAATATCCGAGGGGTTTGCATTATCAACTTCAATTGTATTGAAGAGAGCATGGGCACCATTTGCTTTAAGCCAAGCATCTACTGCATGGCCAAAACTACAATAAGTGTCTGGATATTCTTTAGAGCCTAGCGCTAGAACAGCATAGTTGATGTGCTTAAGATCCACATTCAATTTTAAAAGTTTCTTAGCAAAGCTTGTAGCGAGATCAGGAGCATCACCAGTACCATAAGTACTGATCACGAATAAAACCTGTTGATGTTGTTCTAAATCAGTTTGTGTTAGCTGCTGTATAGGTTTTACCTGAACAGGTTGATGAGCCTCTTGTAAACTTGTTGCCGTACTCCAAGCGAGTTGTTCAGCTACGCCGGTTTGAGTTGCATAAGTAATAAGCCAAGGCTTTGCATTTGGATCAATGTATTGTCCTGCTAAAGACTGACGAGCTGTCTGTGTTAATTTTTTCTGTTTACGGCGTTTAAGGTAAAGCATCCACCCAGTAACCAAGAACAAAGGCATTGCTAGAGAAGCAAGCATCGCAACGAATTGATAAATTGGTCCAAAGAAGCTACCACGGTGTACGGGTAACATGCTGCTCATAATCTTTTGATTAAGCTTTTTGTCTTCGTAAAGCTCCATCTTTTCAATGTTGCCAGTTTGATAATTATAGATGGCTTGATTGCGTGCACGTTCGTGTTGTGGGATAGCATCGACAAAGCTTAACTCAATTTTCCCATCATCTTTTTTCGGTAAGCTTAATGTTAGTGTCGAATAATCACGTCCGATTTGGCTATTGAAGCCGCTCCATGTTTGATTAAGTGCTGTAATGAGCTGTGTATTATCTAATTGAGGCTCTGATTTTTTATCATTATTACGGCCAGATTGTTTGCCTTGCTGCATTCCTCGATTTTGATTTTGAGGAGTAGCACCATGATCTTGTCGTTTAGGCTGTTCAACGCCCATCACTTTGAACATGCCACTACGCCACCAATCATAAGACCAATATAGGCCTGTACATGCGAAAAGAAGGTAAAAAACAATGACCCATGTACCAACAACCGCATGTAGATCCCAAATAAAATTTCGGCCTTTGAGTTTTGGTTTTACGGCAAGCCATTGACGAGCAGAATGCTTCTTAGGCCAGCGTAAATACAAACCGCTAAGTACAAAGTAAATTAACATGAGCGCGCAGGCACCCGTAATTTGTTTACCAACTTCGCCGGCTGTTAAATTACGATGAATTTGTTGTATGAGTAACAATAACTTTCGGCCTTTAACATCTGGAAGGACCTCAGCGTTATAGGGGTTAACCATCATATTGTAGCCACGACGTTCACCTTCTTTTTCAATGTTTACCACAGAAGAAGAGGTGGGGGCCTTAGCAATCGTAATGCTATTAATTTTGATTTCAGGCTGAGTTGTATTGAAATGCTCGTAAAGCTGAGCAGGAGTTAGTTTAGGAGTATTTTCAGCTTGAACAACATAACTATCAGAATTCACCCATTTTAAAATTTGTTGATCATAAGAATAAATTGCACCTGTGACACCCATAATGGATAAGATGAGGCCAGCAGTAATTCCCAGAAACCAATGAATTTGAAATAAAATCTTTTTAAACATGGTCGAAAATGTAAATATGATGGAGATCTTGTAACGAAGTATAGCCGAAGATTGGGGAGATAATATGGATTTTGGAGATAATATTAATTTTCATTATCATTTATTTTTAGCTTAATAAAAAACCTCCGTGAGGAGGCTTTTTATAAAATCTAGAATTACAAGGTTTTTGGTTCGCCTACAGATTCTTTTAAGTGTGTGCGAATTGTGTTGAACGAGAAGTTTTTCGAATCCATGCGCTTAGGTAGAATATAAGCACCTTGTTGTTCTTGGCCTTTTGGATCTTTTACTTTGAAATTGACCAAAATAAAATCAGGTGTATTGTACCATTCGTAGATATTTTTCCACCCAATAGTACCTACGCCTTCTTGTAAGCCCATTTGTTGACGCATCACAATACCATGAGGTTGCACACCTAAACGAATACCTTTGATTTCCTGTACCGGAAATTCATTCATCTTGCGTTTAACGTACCATTCTAATCCGTATTTACGTCCTACGTAGTAAAGGACTACGCAGACAATAGCAACCCAGCAAAAAATAGTAGAGTAGTTCTTGATAAAAACAAGACCTAAAATAGCTAGGGCTAAAACCACACCCATAATTACCCAGATTTTTGTGCTGATTTTATTGGTACTGCGCCAGATAAGAAGCTGTGCATTACGTTGTTCAGCTTCTGACACGTCATAGGGAACAGGCTGAAGCGTATAAGCGTATAAAGTTTTCGCGGTCATAGTGCAAATAACAAATTGTAAACTGTTTTAAGTTTAGCATTAATTGGCATAAGTCAGGAAAGGATATTATGCCAATTTCATACTAATTTCCGACTCAAATTTATAACGATGCAAGCTCGCTGGCATCATTATCAAGATCATGACTTAGGCGTTGTTTTAGCATACTAAAACGGTTCAATACACCAAGCATGAGTGATAGCTGCTGTAAAATAATGAGTGATTTTTGATCCTCTTCATTATTTTGGCTCAAACGTTGACGTATCGTCTGGAGCATATTTTGTGCTGTAAGATCAGGCATCTCATCTCTTAATAGAGCACCCTGAATATCATCCAGTGCTTGATCTAAGAGTTTAAGAACAGCTTGATCTTGAATGCTTTCTCGATGTGCTCCAAGTGCTGCGATATAACTTAAAAATGTATGGTTTAAACATAAAAATTCAAAGATATCCGACTTACGGGTAGGGTCAAAGTCTGGCTCTGTTGCTAAAGTTGAAATAAGTGAAGCAACCTCGGCATCTGTATTATGAGCAGCACGTCTTACAATACGGTAATTCAGCGCATGATTGCGACCTTCATGATATTGTTTAACAACTTCAGCTAAATAATTGCATTGAGCTTGTAATGAACGTCTGATGTTGCGAGGTAAGCGTCGGAATTTCCAGTCAGGCCAAATAAATGTCACTCCAAACCAAGCTAGAGCACATCCAATTAAAGTATCTACAAATCGCGGAATAGCAGCAGCCATTGCTGAACCGTCTAGGTTAAAGTTAATTAATGCAAGAATAGTGATAAATGCGGTTGCTTGAGCATATTGCTTACTGCGTAACTCAAAAAACAGTACTCCGCTCAGGATTAGCATTAATAGTTGTCCTTCGACGGAAGGCACGAGAAATACAATGGTAAGACCAACAATAATTCCGACTAATGTTCCGACAATTCGTAAGCGTAAGCGACGTTTGGTTGCGTTGAAGTTAGGCTGGCTTACAAATAGCGCTGTAAGCATAATCCAATAGCCGTACTCAATATTGGTCATTTGAATCAACACATATCCAATAAAAAGAACAATCGAGACGCGAATTGCATGGCGGAAGAGTACAGATTCGGGAGTTAGATTTTGCTTTATTCGGATGACAATATCATTCCATCCTTGTAAATCATCATCTTTAAGCTGGTTCTCTGCTTGTTTAACTTTATCAGACTGAATGTGTTGTTCCGTTTCTAAGTTAAGTAACTGAGAGTCGATAGATTTTAAATTTTGGTATAAAGCGAAAAGAGCATTTACCCATAACAGATCATAATGCTGATCACGTCTTAGCTTCTCTAAAGATAGTCTTAAGTTCTCAAAACTCTGCTTGAAACGTTTGTTATGGTTATAAGGTTTGCGTTGTAAAATACATTCATTTAACTCTTGGCAAGCTTTACCTTGAACTGCCAAAATTCGTTGAAATCTAAATAAAATATCGCTGTGCTGAAAAATTTTGGCTAACTTTTGATAGTCGATATGGGCTGAGTCAGCACGCTCATGAATGTCTTGAGCGACAAAATAATAATGTAAGCTTCGACGTGTATCTTTTTGTCCACGGTCACCTTTTAAACGAGTCAATAAAGCTGTTTTTAAGTCATTAAAAATCGTAATTAATTTGCCATTTTCTAATGACAACTCAATCATGCTTTGCTGATAGCTGGCAGGAGTCATATCTACATCAAATAAGTTTGATTTTGCAAATAGAAAATCACCTAGAGAGGCATAAGACGCTGCGAGTTTGTCTTGAAGTTGGCGAACGGGGAATAACAAAAAGCTAATCGTTGCAATGAGGCCATACCAAGCAGCGCCTGCAACTAAAAGAGCAGGTTGAATATACCAGTGATCGAAAAGGTGAACACCCAACATGGTATAGACCGAAACAACCAAACAGCCATAAGAAATGGTGGCGTAACGACGTCCTAATGAACCTAGTAAAATCCAGCCAATACATGAAGCAATCAACCCTAAGGCAAAAGCCATTGGGTAGGGGAAAAGTAGTTGTACAGAAGCTGCGGTAACGAAGAACCCAATATAAGTATAAATTAGGTTCATGATTCGCACGGAAAAGCGATCATCAATATCACTCAAACCTGCTGCGACTACACCTAAAGTGAGTGGAATAGTTGCTAATTGATAGCCTAAAAAATAAGGCACGAAAGCAGTTCCTGAAAAGGCTATCAGCATTCGCACGTTATACATAAATGTTGTGTTATAAGTCGCTCTTTTTAGGCGTTTAAACCAAGATTTCAAATGAAGTCCTTGCTGATCAACCTGAGTGATAAAGGATTTGTGTATTTCTACACCAATGTTGCACAAATCATACGATAGACAGTGTAAGCTTGTCTGTATGCAAATGAGTGAAAAATGAAATATCGTTATGTCTGAACAAACAGCCCAGCGTCAATACTCTATTGGCTGGATTATGTTGCTCGCTTTACTTACGGCTTTAGGGCCGTTATCCATTGATATGTACTTACCTGCGTTACCACAAATGGCCCATGATTTTGGGGTAAGTACGCAAATGGTGGCAAATACACTACCAGCTTATTTTTTTGGTTTAGCCATTGGGCAGTTGGTTTATGGTCCTTTAAGCGATCGTATCGGTAGAAAGAAACCACTTTACTTTGGCCTCGCGCTTTATGCAGTCGCAAGCTTATTTTGTGTAATGGCTACTAATGAATGGAGCTTGATTGCTGCCCGTATTTTACAAGCCTTAGGTGGTTGTGTTGGCGTAGTCATGGCTCGTGCGGCAATACGCGATAAATTGGACGTACAAGGCTCTGCACAAGCTTTTTCAAGCATGATGATTGTCATGGGGCTTGCACCAATTTTGGCTCCTATGATCGGAGCATGGATTTTAATTTGGTTCCCTTGGCAGGCTATTTTTATTGCACTTTCAATTGTGGGGGCGCTGTGTTGGCTGTGTGTACATTTCTTTTTTAAGGAAACTCTGGCAAATGATAAAAGGCTTAAGCTATCGCTCTATCAAGTGGTGACTTTATATGGAGCTATTTTCAAAGATGCGAGTTTCCGCTTACCTATGTTTGCAGGGTGTTTAACAGGGGCTGCATTATTTTGCTATATCAGCTCAGCGCCTGCGGTTTTTATGGATCAGTACGGGCTTAATCAGCAAGAATTTGCCTACGTATTTGGACTAAATGCTTTTGGCATTATGTTAATCTCTTCTTTAAACAAGCATTTAACAACACGTGTTGAAATTACCAAACGCTTAAAATCGGGTTCACTTGTGCAAGTGACTGGAGCCACCATTGTATTTATTGCGGGTTTAATTCCTGCGGCGCCTTTATGGCTGGTTATGGTAGGGTTGTTTTTAGCTATTTCAGGCATTGGTTTAACAGGCCCAAATGCGATGGCGTTAGCAATGTCCAAACAAGGTGCTCGCGCTGGAACAGCAAGTGCAATTATGGGAAGTATGCAATTCGCTTGTGGCCTTTTAGGTGGCGTGCTTCTTAACTTCCTGATTTGGTCTGCATCGCTCAATATGGGGGTGATGATGGTGTTATTTACACTAAGTGGTTTTATTGTCGTCTTGAAAGCGACACAACAGGTCGAAACCAAGCCATTCTCATAGCTTTTAGAGAATGGCCACTTATAGCTTATTCGTCTAGAAAAACTGTGAAATTTTCAACAGGTTCTCTAGGTGTAATAAAGGTATTTACAATATGATTAGGGTCAGCATGGCCTAACGCAATTGCACATACTAGTTCTTCATCATCTGATGCACCCACTATATCTAAAACAATAGGGTGAAAATGATTCCAAGCTGCTTGTGGGCATGTATCTAAGCCACGTGCCTTGGCAGCGACCATCACGTTTTGGATCATCATTGCGATATCCATTTTAGAACCGATTCCCATAGTTTTATTTACGGTAAAGAAAAGGCCGACTGGTGCATCGAACAATTTAAAATTACGTAGCTGCTGTTCAGCCATTTTTTCTTTTTCGCCCTTTTTGATTTCGAGTAAACCATAGAGTCCCCAACCATTTTCGCGGCGGCGGTCAATAAAAGGGGATATCCATTTTTCTGGGTAATAGGCAAAAGTTTCTTTATATCGTTCTGCAAGTTCAGGATTTTTTGAAACTTCAATTTGTGCAGCACAGACACGTTCAACTATTTCATCACGCTTTTTACCTGTGACCACATAGACTTTCCATGGTTGGGTGTTCGTTCCAGAAGGTGCTCGACTTGCGACTCGTAATATATCTTTAATGACTTCTGGCTCAATTGGAGTATTTAAAAAAGCGCGGACAGAATGTCGAGAAGTGATAGCTTCATCAACGAGACGAACTTGTTCCAGATTCATGCGTACTCCTATATCTTTTCTTAAATACTTCATACTTTTTTGAAGTTTAATTTCATGTTTTGAAAGTACTTCATTTATAAGCAAAAAATATTAGAAAAGGGATATCCTTAAAGATATGATGATGTGTTTAGTTTGGATATAATGTCTAATTAACTCTAATGTGAATATGCCACTTTAGATCTAAATAGACAAAAAAGTATGATGTTTTTGACTATAAAAATAAATTTATAGCATCAGTTGGATTAAAAATCACTCAATTGAAAAAAAGGTATAATATGTTTAAAAACAGTACAAAACAGATGATTTTGGATAAAAAATAATCGGAAATAACATAAATTTTTAATGAAAAACATACACAAAATTTTAAATTTCTGCATAATACCGACTTTTTTACGCAGGTATGATTTCTCCATACTCATGTTAGGAAAGAAATGGCTGCATACAAAATCCCTTTACAAAAAGGATTTGGATGTAGAAATGGAGAAATACACGAGGAATAAGGAGCTTTACATGAGTTTACCGCTCATCAACAAGCAGTTCATGAAACAAGGATTGGCGATTACCATTGCAACCATGAAAATGAACGTAACTCACGCAACTACTGAGCCACAAGAAATACAACAGCTTGGTACAGATCTAAATGCACTCTTCTCCAATCAGAGGGAAAAGGGCGCAGATAGCCGCGTTATGGCGATGGCTCGTTACAGTCTTTGAAATTCATATCCATTTTAGACATTCGCTCTCAAGTATATGTAAATATGCTTATTGGCTTAAATCCAGATTTTTATAACTCGATTAATTGATGGGAATCATTAAGCGAGCTGATTTAGCGGTGGTCATTTGTTAGTTTCCAAGTTTGTAGCCGAGTCGATGCATTCTGTTCACCCAAATGGGAATATGTTCAGTGGTGCGATGAATTCATTTTATCTGAAGGGTGCTTTCTCTCATGCGACCTTCAAAGGCTTAGTGCTGGGCATTATGTTGCTTAAACTTGTGACGTTAATTGCTATTCAAGTGACATTAAAAGTTTTTTCTTAAATGTACTGAAGAAGTCCCTATTTTGAGGGGCTTTTTTGTTTATTGCAGTATTTTGGCTTGTGCTATTAGCACATTAGCAAGAACGTAAGCGGACCGAGTATGAATGAACAACTCAATGCCACACTGATGTCGTGGGTACAATTTTTTAATGATCCTTTATGGGATTTTCTGGTTATTTTCTTGCTGGCTGTCGGTATTTTTTATACGGTCTTAACAGGGGCAGTGCAGATTCGCATGTTCTTGCAAAGTATCCGTGTCATGAAAAGCAGCCGTACAGAAGGCGAAGATGAGCATGGACTTACACCTTTCCAAGCGTTTGTAACGGGTCTTGCGAGCCGTGTTGGGGTGGGTAACATTGCAGGTGTGGCAATTGCGATCGCAATTGGTGGTCCTGGTGCTGTGTTCTGGATGTGGGTAACTGCTGTACTTGGTATGAGTTCTGCTTTTATTGAGTCTACACTTGCTCAGCTTTTTAAAGTTAGAGATAGCAAGTCTAAACAGTTTCGCGGTGGACCAGCTTACTACATTACCCAAGGTTTACGCAGTAAAACCTTTGGTGTGGTTTTCGCACTAGCACTCATCTTTACATATGGTTTTGTATTCAACTCAGTCCAAATTAATGCGATTGCTAATGCTTCTTCACATGCTTGGGGTTGGGACAAAGCTAATCTTATTGCTCATTTAGGTGGGGTTGATCTAGAAATTTCATGGGTTGGTCTTGCGCTTGTCGTTATGGTTGCATTGGCAATTTTTGGTGGTATTAAGCGTATCGCTAAATTTGCGGAGATGTTTGTACCTTTAAAAGCGGGACTTTATCTAGCCGTTGCTCTCTATATTGCAATTAGTAACTATGCAATTTTGCCGGATATTTTAAAGCTGATTGTGACTGAAGCTTTCCAATTCAATGCTGCGGCAGGTGGTTTCTTTGGTGCTGCTGTATCTATGGCAATGATGCAAGGTATTAAGCGTGGTTTGTTCTCAAACGAAGCAGGTATGGGTTCTGCGCCAAACGCAGCTGCTGCATCTGATGTAAAACATCCTGTAAACCAAGGTTTAGTACAAATGCTTGGTGTATTCGTAGATACGTTCATTGTATGTACAAGTACCGCAATCATCATCTTAGTTTCTGGCGTTTACCAAGACGCAGGTTTTGTTGGTGTTGAATTAACACAACGTGCCTTAGAAACTCAAGTTGGGCATTGGGGATCTGATTTCCTAGCTGTTCTATTATTCTTATTCTGTTATTCAGCTGTACTAGGTAACTATGCCTATGCAGAAGGTAATGTACAGTTTATTAATAACAACCCGAAAGTCATGTTCATCTTCCGTATTTTCGTATTGGTGATGGTGTACTTCGGTGCAATCGGTAGTGTTCCACTCGTTTGGTCTATGGCTGACTTATTTATGGGTATTATGGCAACCATTAACTTGATTGCGATCTTACTGTTAACGCCAATGGCACGTACTTTGTTAAAAGATTACCGTGAGCAATTGAAACGAGGCATCAAAGAGCCTGAGTTTAAAATTGACAAGTATCCGGAATTGAAGAAAAAAGTTGATTCAGATATCTGGTAATTTTCAAAAGGCCTCTTATACATAAGGGGCCTTTTTCATGTAGGTGATGAATAAAATACTTGAGTCTAAATTTTAAACATGACAAATTAAATAAATTCACTACAGCTTTTCACGAAAGTAGCAACTAAAATTGCAATCCGAACTTAAACCTCATAGTGCGAAGATGGGCCATGAAACAGCTTAAATTGTGGGTTCTCGGACTCTCTATGGTGTTGGCAGGATGCCAGACCACCACACACTTGTCTGCTGCTCTAAAACCGCAAACGACAGAAGCTTATGCTCGTCCTGTCGATCAACCTTTTGCAAGAATTAAAAAAATGCAAAAACGTCCTGTTGTTGCGCTTGTATTGGGTAGCGGTGGGGCACGAGGTTATGCTCATATAGGGGTGATTGAAGTTTTAGAACAACATGGTATTCGCCCAGATTTTATTGTAGGTACGAGTGCGGGTAGTATTGTTGGGGCAATTTATGCGAGTGGTAAAACACCTGCTGAACTGCGTGATACTGCCTTAAAAATGAAAGCTGGCGATGTCCGTGATATTAGTATCGGTTTAAAAGGCTTTTTTGATGGCAAAAAAGTAGAGAACTACGTTAACCAGCAAGTAAATAATATGCCACTCGAAAAAATGAAGATTCCAATGTATGTGGTGGCAACTGAACTGAAGCATGGCACTAAGACCGTATTTAACTACGGCAATACTGGGCAAGCCGTGAGAGCCTCTGCTTCGATTCCGAGTATGTTTGTGCCGACTAAAATTGGTAAATCTGAATATGTTGATGGCGGCTTAGTGAGTCCTGTGCCAGTTGAAGTGGCTCGTGATTTAGGTGCTGATGTCATTATTGCAGTTGATATTCTAGCTCAACCTATTTACACAGAAACTTCGAATGTCTGGGGACTGTTTAATCAGAATATTAATATTATGCAAGGACGTTTGGCAGCAGAAGAATTGCAATATGCAGATGTTGTTATTCAGCCAGATTTAAGAGAAAAAGCACATATTTTTGATGTCAAAGGCCGTGAAGCTACTATGAAATCTGGTATAGATGCAGCTAATGCCAAGCTTTCTGATATTCAGTTTGCTATTGATGAAAAAATAGCTGAACACAATATGTCTACGGAAGGCTTGAGTGCTCAAAGCCAATAAATAAACGTTAATATTCTGAAAATTAAATAAAAAGCCCACAAAGGGCTTTTTTTATGGAAGTCTAAATCTTCAATTTTTGGAATAAAATTTTTTGTATATTAGAGACATGTTGGATATGCTGAAAACTCTAATGGTCAATATGAAATATTGTTGCCGTTTTTTAAAAATAATTGATTTGTAGTGTATTGAGGCTGACTGGATAAATGATACAGCAACAGGTTAAAAATGGCTTTCCAACATTAGATGATGTTCATGCTGCCGCAGAGCGTTTGGAAGGTTTAGTTGTAAAAACTCCCTTTGTTTTCTCAGAAACCATTTCTAAAACCTTAGGGGCTGAGATGTGGTTGAAATTTGAAAACTTACAATTTACAGCTTCATTTAAAGAGCGGGGGGCTCTAAATAAACTGTTGTGTTTATCTGAGCAAGAAAAGCAACATGGTGTTATTGCAGCTTCGGCAGGCAACCACGCCCAAGGTGTAGCCTACCACGCTCAGCGGACAGGTGTGACCGCGACCATTGTGATGCCGAAATCGACACCAAACGTTAAGGTACAACGAGTACGTGAGTATGGTGCACGCGTTATTTTGCATGGGCAGGACTTTTCGGAAGCTGCTGCTGAAATGCACCGTGTTGCACAAGAAGAATCTTTAACGATTATCCACCCATTTGATGATGCTGAAATTATTGCAGGTCAGGGAACCATTGCGCTAGAAATGCTTGCGGCTGTGCCTGATCTGGATATTCTAGTTGTGCCAATTGGTGGTGGTGGTTTAATTTCTGGTATTGCAATTGCTGCTAAAGCGATCAATCCAAAAATTAAAATTATTGGGGTGCAATCAGTTGTATACCCAAGTATGGCAAAACTACTTTGTAATTATCAACATGCCGTTTCAATGGGCTCTACAGTTGCTGAAGGTATTGCGGTAAAAACTCCAGGTGAGCTTACGACCCAAGTTGCTAAAGAACATGTTGATGACATTGTCGTTGTCACTGAAGACATGATTGAAGAGGCTATTGCACTATTACTTAATATTGAAAAAACAGTATGTGAAGGAGCAGGGGCAACAGGTATTGCTGCAATTATGTCGCGCCCTGATCTGTTTTTAGGTCATAAATTAGGTGTGGTTCTGTCAGGTGGCAATATTGATACACGTGTTATGGTCTCTGTATTACAACGCCATTTAACTCGTACAGGCCGTATGGTTCGTATTCGTGTTGAATTACCTGATAATCCGGGTGCCTTAGCTCGTTTAACAGCCATTATTGCTGAGCAGGGCGGTAATATTTATGAGCTGCGTCATGAACGCTTTGCGGCAACAAGCCGTGCCAAAGAAAGCGCTGTGAGTGTTGATGTCGAATTAAAAAGTGCCTCGGACCTAGATTTGCTTATTCAAGCAATGCAATTAGAAGGCTATATTGTTCGTAAGGAAGAGATTTAATCTCTGATATCACTGTGTTATAAAAGCTGTATATGGCTCTATCAAGAGTCATATACAAGGTAATTTAAATGGATTAAATTGCCAAAAAAGGGATTAATTTACAAAAAAACGATCAAATCCTTCAATGGAACAGGAAAAACTGACAATTCTCTAAACTTTACCCTTCACAATTTTAAGGTTTAGGTTTTAGTATTCCTTTCATTGTAAATTTGAAGAAATATAGGGATATCCACGCTCAATGTTCAAATCATTTTTTCCATCACCAAGGTATTTCTTTATATCTGCGGTCATTTGGATCGCGCTCAATATGGTGCTCTGGTATTCAGGTGGAAACACGTGGGGAACTTTTATCGGGTTTCCTCAAGGCTATCATGATGCTCAACTACCAGTGGGTGTGAGCCGTTTTTGGTCTCCAACTTTCTTATGGTTTTATGTCTGGTTTTTAGTCTCTACTGCGCTCTTTGCTGGATTTTGGAAAATTGTTTCTAATAATCCATGGCAGGGTTGGTCAGTGTGGGGTTCCGCATTTATTTTATTCAATATCTGGTTTAGCGTTCAGGTTAGTGTAGCTGTTAATGCATGGTATGGGCCTTTTTATAATCTCATTCAAAGTATGTTAGATCACGGTGGTGGTGATATTAATAAACTTTATATGGGAACAGTTACATTTCTTTTAATTGCGATGGTCGGTGTGACTTTAGCTGTTATTAATGCTTTTTTTGCTAGTCATTATGTATTCCGCTGGCGTACAGCAATGAATGAATATTACACAGAGCATTGGGAAAAGCTTCGTCATATCGAGGGGGCTTCACAGCGTGTTCAAGAAGATACCATGCGTTTCGCCTCTGTTTTAGAAGATCTGGGAGTAAATTTTGTTAAGGCTATAATGGTTTTAATTGCCTTTTTACCTATTCTTTTTGAACTTTCTAAACAAGTTAAAGTACTACCTATTGTAGGTGAAATTGATCATTCATTGGTCTGGGCTGCAATTGTATGGGCTGTTTTTGGTACTGTTCTATTAATGGTTGTTGGTATTAAATTACCTGGTTTACAGTTTAATAACCAGAAGGTAGAAGCGGCTTATCGTAAAGAGTTGGTTTATGGCGAAGACTATGAAGAACGGGCACAGCCAAAGACATTAAAAGAATTATTCTCAAAAGTCAGATTTAATTATTTTCGATTATACCTTCATTACTCTTATTTCAACCTAGTCAGTATCTGGTATCTACAATTAGATATTTTATATAGCTTGGTTGTTTTATTTCCGTCTATTGCAGCAGGCAAAATGACATTAGGCTTAATTACGCAAATTAGTAATGTTTTTGATAAAGTCCGTGAATCATTCCAATATTTAATTAGTTCATGGAAAACGATTATTGAACTGCTTTCAATTTATAAGCGTTTAAGAATATTTGAGAAAATTTTAAATTAAAAAGTAATCATCGCTCTGTAAGATGCCTTGGTTCAAGTCAAGGCATCTTTAGAATATTAAGTATTTAGTAGAATAAAAGATTTGGTAAGTTTCTTTGTTTATAATTTTGATTTATATAAAAATATATTTTTGAAAATATTATATTTTCGCGGTATAAAACTTGCTTCTATATTGGTTTTAATTTTGCCATTCGCTTAATTAATAAAAAATAATCACTTTAAACCATTGTTTTAGATCATTAAATATTTAAATATGAGGTTAAGTCTTTGAAATCTATTTTACTTAAAAGTGCTCTTACGATTGCACTTATGACTTCTGCTAATTTGGTACGTGCGGAATTAGTAACAAATTCTCAAATCAAAAAAATATCAGGTATAGATCAACAATATATTGATTCCTCTATTAATGAAAAGAACGATTTTTATTCACATGTAAATGGTATTTGGTTAAAAAATACTGAAATCCCAGCTGATAAAGCAAGTTGGGGAGCTTTTAATCAGCTCCGTGAGTTATCAATCACCCAAGTACATGGAATTGTAGAAGAGCTATCTGGTCAAAAGTGGGTGGATGGTAGTTTAGAGCAGAAAATAGCTACTCTATATGCTAGCTTTATGGATGAAAAAAGTATTGAGAAGCAAGGTGTTAGTCCTCTAAAAAATGAGATAAATCAAATTGATAAATTGAAAAATAAGAATCAAATTGCAATTTTAATGGCACATTTTGCTCGTATTGATGTCAATAGCCCAATCCGTCTAAGCATTGAACAGGATATGAAACAATCTACTGAAATGGTGGCTGGGTTGGAGCAAAGTGGTTTGGGTCTACCTGACCGTGATTATTATTTGAAAGATGATAAAAAATTTATTGAAACTCGTGCACAGTATTTAAAGTATATTGAAAAAACTTTAACACTTGCTGGAGACTCGCAAGCCGCGCAACATGCTCAGGAAATCTTAAAACTTGAAACTCAGTTAGCACGAATACAGTGGAGCAACGTTCAAAACCGCGATCTTGCAAAACGCTACAATAAATATAAACTCGCAGATTTGTATAAATTGACCCCTGCATTTGATTGGCAAGGTTATCTAACTGCAACTGAATTAAAAGGAAAAATTGATACTATTCAGGTAAATCAGCCAGACTACTTTCAGGGCTTAAATACAATTATTCAAGATACACCCTTAGATATATGGAAAGCTTATTTTAAATTGCATTTGATAAATAATTTTTCTCCATTATTAAATAGCGCTTTTGTAGATAATAAATTTGATTTTTATAACAAGACACTTCGAGATATTACTGAACAAGAAACACGTTGGAAGCGGGGTGTACAGCTTGTTGATAAGATTCTGGGAGATGGTATTGGCAAACTGTATGTTGAAAAATACTTTCCTGCTGAGAAAAAACAACAGATGGAATTATTGGTTCAAAATCTGATTCGTGCTTATGACCAAAGCATTACAGAATTGGACTGGATGAGTCCTGCGACGAAAATACAAGCTCGTAAAAAGCTTTCTCACATGTCAATAAAGATCGGTTATCCAAAAAAGTGGCGTAATTATTCTGGTCTGCACATCGCTAAAAATGATTTAGTTGGAAATATAATTCGTGCAAGTGAGTTTAGATACCAATATGAACTTAATAAATTGGGTAAGCCGGTTGATCGTGATGAATGGTATATGAAACCACAAACGGTGAATGCTTATTACAATCCATCATTGAATGAAATTGTATTTCCAGCAGCGATATTACAACCACCTTTTTTTAATATAAAGGCAGATGATGCAGTGAACTATGGTGGTATAGGTGCTGTGATTGGCCATGAAATTAGTCATGGCTTTGATGATCAGGGTAGTCAGTTTGATGAATTGGGCAATATGAGAAACTGGTGGAATGCTGAAGATCATCAGCATTTTAAAGCTAAAACACAAGCGTTGATTGAACAATATAATCGTTATGAACCGATTACTGGTTATCATGTTAATGGTGAATTGACATTAGGGGAAAATATTGCAGATAACTCCGGGTTAGCAATTGCCTATAAGGCTTATCAAATTGCATTAGATGGTAAGCCAGCCCCTGTAATTGATGGACGGACTGGTGAGCAACGTTTTTATATGGGGTGGGCTCAAGTTTGGCGTGCGAAAACCCGCGAAGCTCAAGCGATTATCTATTTAAAAACTGATCCTCATTCCCCTGATAAAGTGCGTGGCAATGGAGCTTTAATGAATCAAAAACCATTTTATGAGGCTTTTAAAATAAACGAAGATGATCAGATGTATTTACCACCAGAGAAGCGGGTAACTATTTGGTGATTAAGAAAACCCGCGAAAGCGGGTTTTCTTATTAAGTATTGGATTAGTGCGTTGCATTATAAAAATTAAGGATAGGGCCAACTAAAGATTGTTGGGATTTATCTAAGGTGACTTGAATTTCTTTATAGTTAAAAGTGTCTTCATCATAATATTTGGCAATGCCATGGGTTTTATTGTTCACTTGTGGAATTTGATAACTAAAAAAAGCCACTTTTTTAGATGGGTGAACAATATGGATGAGTTTTTTAGGATCTTTAAATCCGCCAAATTCATTTTCCAGACTTTCTTTTAATAGCTCAGGAAAATAAAGCGTTGCATTGGGTAAGCCACATCCAACGCAAAATGAAGAGTCGTAAAGTTCTATTGCTTGCTTCTGATCTGGACTCATTATTAGAGCAAAACCAGTTCCATTTGCACCTGCATTTGCCTGCACGTCGTGCCAATTTTTGGGAACAAGTACTAAACCTGTTTCAGGTAATGTAAGAAGCTTGAGTTGCTTGGCATGTTGAGCATCAAGTTTAAAATTAAAACGGCAACTTTTAGGTCTACAGGTTTCAAAGTCTTTAAGTAAACCATTCTCTGTGGGACTTTGTGCTGTAACACCATAAAAAGGGACTGTAATACCGTTTAAAAATTTTGCCTCTCCTAGAGAATAGAACTGATTATCTGCTTTGCGGGTCGCAGCAGAGCTATAAAATTTGGGGAAATGGGGAGTAAAGCTTTTTACTTCTGCATAAGCAGATGAGGTTAGACAGGTAAATGCAGTAAATAATAAAAAATTCAGTTTTTTCATTTTTAGAAAGTAATCAATTTAAATCTTATATAAATCTAACATATTCTTTTAAACTAGACGGTAACTCAAAATTTAACGCTATTGTTAACTTCATAATAAAACAGACGTGTAGAGACATGAAAAAATGAAAAATATACTTTCAATTGGTTGTTTGGCAGTAATAAGTTCTTATAGTTTTGCTCAAGAAATCAAAGGTATTTCATTTTCTCACCAAGAGTGGGAAATCTCTTGCAGTAATACAGGCACCTGTAAGGCAGCAGGTTATCAAAACGAGGAAAATGGTGACAATCCTGCTTCAATTTTATTAACACGTAAAGCTGGCCCAAAACAACCTGTGCAGATTGAATTTGCTTTGTCAGACTATGAACAAAGCATGCCAGCAAACCAGCTTAAAAATATTCATTTTTATATAAATGGCAAAGATTTAGGCGCTGTGAGTGTAGATGGTACTGAGTTACCACTTATGGGTAAACTCAACAGCTCGCAAGTCAATGCTGTACTACAGCAATCCAAACAGAAGACCGAAATTTTATTTAAAAATGCGCAGCATGAATGGAAAATTTCCGATGCTGGAATGACCGCTGTGTTATTAAAAATGGATGATTTTCAGAAGCGTATCGGAACTGTTGGGGCTTTGGTTAAAAAAGGCAGCGCCAATGAAACCAAAGTGCTTATGCCTGAGCCAAAACTACTTGTTAAACGTATTAAGACTTCAAACAAACCTTATTTAACTTTACAGCCTAAGAGTAAACAGTACCAAGCAATATACCGTAGTTTGATGGCTGCGAAACCGAATCCGAAAGAAGACGGCTTTTGTGAAGGTGTTTATGGTGGTAATAGCGATGGAGCTGAACCACAGAAAATTGAGCTATATAAACTAACCAATAAGAAAGTTTTGGCGACTACGTTGTGCTGGAGAGGCGCCTATAACGAAGGATATGGTGCTTGGGTACTAGATGAATCCTTAAATGATAAGGCCTCATTTGTGACTGAGTCTGCTTCAGATTTTGATAGCGGTATGATCAGTAGTGCTCAAAAGGGAAGAGGCATTGGAGACTGCTGGGTAAGTGAAGAATGGGTGTGGGATGGCAAGAGTTTTGTGCATACTAAGAATATGTGGACAGGTATGTGCAAAGGCTTGGCAGCAGGTGGGGTGTGGGAGCTTGATCGAATAGAGTCTGTGGTGAAATAAGTATTTTGCGGTTACAGAGTCATAACAGGTAACTTTAGTGACTCTGTGATAAAAAGAACAGATTGTTTATTGGAGCTAGACCTATGTCACGTCATCTTTACACTATTGCTCGCCGTAAGTTTTCACATCTGAGTCGTTCAATATGTGTGGCTGCTGCAGTGTTGGGAACTACCCAAATTGCGATGGCTGGCCCAACGGTTGATCAGTTAAGTGACTGTCTGGTTAAAGCAACAACTGCCTCTGACAAAACTACTGTACTTCAATGGACATTTACGGCTTTAGCAGCTCATCCCGATTTAAAAGCATTTAGTAATGTAACGCCTGAGCAAAAGGATCAGTTAGATCAAAAACTGGCACAGGTTTTACAACGTGTGATTGTTGAGCAATGTTCAACCCAAACTAAAGCTGTGATTCAGGCTGAAGGTGTGAAAGCAGTTGGAGAAGCTTTTCAACAGTTAGGTCAAAGTGCGGGTGAAGATATTGTTAAAGACCCGGCCGTTAAACAGCAGTTGCAGGGCACATTGCGTTATATCGACTTAAATAAATTAGTGACGACGTTTTTAACACCAGAGATTTGGAATAAATTAGGGATTACAAGATAAAAATCTAGTTTTTTTATTTTATTAATAAAGCCTGCTATCTAAGTGCAGGCTTTATTGTATTTGGGATAAAGAGATCTCTTTAGATCGTAATTGTAGCCCCTAAAACTTTCACAAATTGAGCTAACCAAGCTGGATGTGCAGGCCAAGCTGGTGCTGTCACTAAATGTCCATCTGTAACGGCTTCAGTCACGGCAATGTCTGCATATTGTCCACCTGCCAGTTTTACTTCGGCCGCACATGCTGGGTAAGCTGAGCAAAGGCGGTCTTTTAACACATCTGCCGCAGCAAGTAACTGAGCACCGTGACATACAGCTGCAATTGGTTTTTTCACTCTATCAAACTCACGTACAATTTCAATAACACGTTCATTCATACGTAAATACTCTGGTGCACGGCCACCAGGAATCACTAGACCTACATAGTCTTCGGTATTAATGGCATCAAAATCATAGTTAATCGCGAAGTTGTGACCACGTTTTTCGCTATAAGTTTGCTCGCCTTCAAAATCATGAATAGCAGTCGCAATATGGTCGCCGTTCTTTTTATTCGGGCAAACAGCATGTACGGTATAACCTAAACCAGTTAAAAACTGAAAAGGAACCATAGTTTCATAGTCTTCGGCATAGTCACCGACCAACATTAAAATCTTTTTAGACATGATTTATCTCACTTTTTAAAATATAAGTTATCTAAATTCTTAATTTAAATTAGCACAGTCATTGAGTAATTTTTTAGGAAAAAAGTGCATTCTTTAGTCGAAGGGTGCTTGAGAAGGATATAAAAAAGCCCCGATAAATCGAGGCTTTTTGTTGAGTTGGCTAGTCAAATTAACCAATCAAGTTTTTCATTAATTCATTTACTTGAGCAGGGTTGGCTTTACCCTTAGAAGCTTTCATAACTTGACCAACAAGACCGTTAAAGGCTTTTTCTTTACCAGATTTGTACTCTTCAACCATTTTTTCATTGGCTGCAAGTACTTCTTTAATGATCGCTTCAATTGCACCTGTGTCAGTTTCTTGCTTTAAGCCTTTTTCCGCAATAATGTCATCGGCAGATTTACCTTCCGATTCCCACATAAAGCCAAAGACTTGTTTTGCAATCTTACCGCTAATGGTGTTATCAACAATACGTGCAATCATGGCGCCAAGCTGTTCAGCAGAAACAGGTGAATCAGCCAAATCTAAGCCTGCTTTGTTTAATGCACCAGAGAATTCGCCCATCACCCAGTTTGCTGATACTTTACCTTGCTTCGCACCACCAGCAGCAGCCACAACAGCTTCATAGAAGTCCGCCATTTCGCGTGAGAGCGTAAGTACATGTGCATCGTACTCAGTTACACCAAAGTCTGCGATAAAGCGCGCACGGCGAGCAGCAGGCAACTCTGGAAGTGCAGCGCGAGCAGCTTCGATTTGCTCATCTGCAATAATTACAGGTAACAAGTCTGGATCTGGGAAGTAGCGGTAATCGTTTGCTTCTTCTTTAGAACGCATTGAACGCGTTTCCATTTTGTTTGGATCGAACAAACGAGTTTCTTGGTCAATCTCACCGCCCCATTCCAAAATTTCCATTTGGCGTTCAATTTCAACATTGATCGCTTGCTCAATGAAACGGAATGAGTTGAGGTTTTTCAGCTCACAGCGCGTACCAAAAGGTTGGCCCGGACGGCGTAAAGATACGTTACAGTCCGCACGGAATGAACCTTCTGCCATGTTACCGTCAGAAATACCTAACCAACGTACCAGCGTGTGAATCGCTTTGATATAAGCAACAGCTTCTTCAACCGAACGCATGTCAGGTTCAGAAACGATTTCAAGCAAAGGTGTACCAGCACGGTTTAAGTCAATGCCAGACATACCTTCAAATTGGTCGTGTACAGATTTACCAGCATCTTCTTCAAGGTGAGCACGAGTTACGCCAATACGTTTAGTCGTACCATCTTCAAGTTGGATGTCAATGTGACCCAAGCCCACAATCGGGTTGTCCATTTGGCTAATTTGGTAGCCTTTTGGAGAGTCAGGGTAGAAGTAGTTTTTACGCGCAAACACAGATGCTTGATCGATATAGGCATCAATCCCTAAACCAAAGCGAATAGCAAGATCAACTACTTTTTCATTTAAAACAGGCAATACACCTGGCATCGCCAAATCTACTAGGCTCGCTTGTGTATTTGGGTCTTGACCAAATTCAGTTGATGAACCTGAGAAAATTTTAGAATTGGTTGCAAGCTGAGTGTGAATCTCGATACCAATAACGACTTCCCAACCGTCAATCAATTTCAACTTTTGAGCTTCAGCCATTATGCATTCTCCTCAGCAATTGCCGCACGTTGAGTATGGAAATCGGTGTTTTGTTGGTATTGATGAACAATCGACAACAGTTGTGATTCTGACCAATAGTTACCAATCAACTGTAAGCCTACAGGTAAGCTGTCTTTATCAAAACCAACTGGAGCATTAATTGCTGGTAAGCCTGCTAAGTTCACTGCAAGTGTATAGATATCGCCTAAATACATTTCAGTTGGACTTAAGTTCGCACCAATTTTATATGCAGTTGTTGGTGCAGCAGGAGCCGCAATCACATCCACATTTTCAAATGCTTTTAAGAAGTCTTGTTGAATTAAACGACGTACTTTTTGTGCTTTCACATAGTAAGCATCGTAATAACCCGCAGAAAGCGCGTAAGTACCAATTAAGATACGACGTTGAACTTCTGGACCGAAACCTTCTGAACGTGAGCGTTTGTAAAGATCCATCAAATCAGCTGGGTTTTCACAGCGGTAGCCGTAACGAACACCATCGTAACGAGATAAGTTAGATGATGCTTCTGCTGGCGCGATGAGGTAATACGTTGGAACATAGGCTTCAGTCATGTTGAGATCGATCTCAACAAGTATTGCACCCATTTCTTCAAGCTTTTTCAATGATTCTTCAACACGAGCTTTTACGTCTGCATCTAAACCTGCAACGTTAAAGTACTGTTTAGGAATACCAATGCGTAGACCTTTTACAGATGTGTTGTTTAAGTTTGCAACGTAGTCATCAACTTCTTTTTTAACCGAAGTCGAGTCTTTTGCATCGTGACCTGCAATTACATTCATTAAGTAAGCACAGTCTTCGGCAGAACGAGCCATCGGACCTGCTTGGTCTAAAGATGATGCATAAGCAATGATCCCGAAACGAGATACACGACCATAGGTTGGTTTTAAGCCCGTTAAGCCACAGAATGATGCAGGTTGGCGGATTGAACCACCTGTGTCAGTACCTGTTGCAAAAGGTGCTAAATCAGCCGCTACAGCCGCAGCAGAACCACCTGATGAGCCACCAGGAACGTGGTCGAGTGCCCAGGGGTTACTTGTTGCGCCAACATACGAGCTTTCAGAAGTTGAACCCATCGCAAACTCATCCATGTTCACTTTACCTAAAGTGACAAGACCAGCTGCTTTAGTTTTTTCAACAACAGTTGCATCGTATGGAGAGATGAAGTTGTCTAGTATTTTTGAACCGGCAGTTGTTTTAATGCCTTTGGTACAAAAGATATCTTTATGCGCAAGAGGAATACCCGTTAAAGCTGTTGCATTACCTGCTTTTAATGCAGCATCGGCAGCGTCGGCTTCAGCAAGAGCTTGTTCAGGCGTAACCGTCACGTAGCTTTTTACCAGTGGGTCAATTTTAGCAATACGTTTTAAATAGTGTTCAGTCAGTTCGCGAGATGAAAACTTCGCTTGGCTTAAGCCCTCAGCAAGTTCACGAATTGATAAGCGATGTAAATCAGTCATGAGTAAAATTTCTTTACATTCAAAATAGGGAAGATGGGTTAATTGAGTAAAAGTTATTCAATCACGCGAGGAACAAGATACAAACCATCTTGAGTTGCAGGCGCAACTGCTTGGTATTCATCTCGATGATTGCTTTCAGTTACCACATCAGCACGTAAAGGTTGAGGATTGTCAAAAGGACTTTTCAAAGGTTCTACGCCTTCCGTATCAATGCCTTTTAAGGTTTCCATCATGCCTAAAATTTTATTTAGACTTTGAGCATATTCAGCAGATTGCGTATCATTGAGCGACAATCGAGCAAGATTGGCGATTGCTGAAACTGTTTGTGCATTTAAATCTGCTGAATGCTGTGCATCCGATGTAGACATAACATCACCTAATCAGTATTAAAAATTTTCAAAATATCGTGCGTTATAATAAGCGATTGACTTGTTCAAATCATCACATTTAGTTTAAAGTTGCCACCTTGCATCCACATGAAAGTTTAACTGAGAACGAACCGTGATTCTAAAACGACTAATTGGCTTGTTTTCGCCGGATCTAGCCATTGATTTAGGTACAGCAAATACACTTATTTATGCACCAGGCCGCGGCATTATATTAAATGAACCAACAGTTGTGGCAATTCGTCACAGTGGTTCACAAAAAATTGTTGCTGCTGTAGGTCTAGATGCTAAGCAAATGCTGGGCCGTACGCCTGCGAATATTTCTGCAATTCGTCCAATGAAAGACGGTGTAATTGCGGATTTTGAAGTGACTGAAACCATGTTGAATCAGTTTATTGGTAAAGTTCACGAAAAACGTTTGTTCCCACCTGCACCTCGTGTAGTTGTATGTGTACCATGTAAATCAACTTTGGTCGAGCGTCGTGCGATTCGAGAAGCAGTATTTAATGCTGGTGCCCGTGATGTTCGTTTGATTGAAGAGCCTATGGCAGCAGCAATTGGCGCAGGTATGCCAGTTGAACAAGCATGTGGTTCTATGGTTGTGGATGTTGGTGGCGGTACAACAGAAATTGCAATTATTTCATTGCAAGGTTGTGTTTATGCTGACTCTTTACGCATCGGCGGCGATGTTTTTGATGAGCAAATCATCAATTATGTTCGTAAAGCTCACGGTTGTGTAATCGGTGAAACCACTGCTGAAATTATTAAAAAAGAAGTCGGTATGGCTGTTTCTGATGGTACAACATTAGAAATCGAAGTACGTGGTCGTAACCTTGCAGAAGGTGTGCCTCGTGCAATTACCGTAACTTCTGACGAAATTACTCAAGCTATTTCTGATCCGTTACAAAGTATTGTAAGTGCTGTGAAATCTGCTCTTGAGCAAACTCCTCCTGAACTTTCTTCTGATATTGCTGAGCGCGGTATTGTGTTGACAGGTGGTGGTGCGCTACTTCGTAACCTTGACAAGTTATTGGCTCAAGAAACTGGTTTACCAGTTGTTGTTGCTGAAGATCCTCTTACTTGCGTAACCCGTGGTGGTGGTAAAGTATTAGAATTCTTCGACAACCCGAACCATGACATGCTTTTCGTCGGTTAAGTTTAAGGATTAGGCGGTGCAACCGAATATTTTTTCAAGACAGCCGCCATCTTTCCGCTCGTTCATTATTGCGGTTATTACATGTTTGGTTGTGCTGTTCTTTGATTGGCGCATGCCTTATGTAATTCAGCCAGCAAGGGATGTCTTGTACGCTGCATATAACCCAATTTATGCATTGGCTAGTTATCCGGTACTATCGAGAGAATGGCTGAATCAACAAACAAAATCTGAAGCTCAACTGCGTCGTGAAAATACCGCGATGCAGGCTGAGCTTTTACAAGCTCAAGTCCGCTTACAGAAACTTTCTGAACTGTCAGCTGAAAATACCCGTTTACGAGGACTTCTTGATACCCCATTAATTATTGATGGTCGTATGGAAATTGCCGAAGTGATTGGAACAGATGCAGACCCATTACGTCATATCATCATTATTAACCGCGGCTCTATGGACCATCTAAAGGTCGGTCAAACGGTTTTGGATGATAAAGGTATTATGGGGCAGATCATTAATGTATATCCTCATAGCTCACGCGTGATGTTGTTATCAGATAAAGAACATTCACTGTCGGTACGTCTTGAGCGTACTGGAATGCGGGCAATTGTTTCTGGTACAGGTGATTTGGGCCGTTTAAAAATGGAATATGTCCCGACCAGTGCGAATATTCAGGCGGGTGATAAAGTGTTTAGCTCAGGCTTGGGTGAACATTTCCCAGCAGGTTACGCAGTGGGTACAGTTGCCAAAATAAAACGCCATAATTCAGGTGAGTTTGCTGAAATTGATGTAACACCATCAGCACAATTAGCAACAGGGCATCATGTAGTTGTACTTTTCTCTGAATCATTAGCGAAGGAGCAGCCATATGCCGATCGCTAAACTTAAACGAGAAAAGCGTAAAGATCCATTATGGGGAATTATTCTCTCCGTTATTGTGGGTTCTGTACTCATGGTTTATCCGCTATCCTATGATATTTCAGGATGGCGGCCACTGTTCATGTTAATGATCATGCTATTTTGGGTAGTATGCCAGCCAACATGGTGTGGGGTCTGGTTTGCATTTGGGATGGGGATTTTTACAGACTTACTGCTTGATGCACCTTTAGGACTCAATGCCTTAAGTTTTGTAATTGTGACTTTTCTTACCCGTTTTTTAATTCGGGAACGCCGTATTTTAACTTTTGTTAATTTATGGACGATAGCAACATTGGTCATTATTGCCCATTTAGCATTTATGTGGGTAACACAGACGATGGGTGGAATTCATTTTTCAATTGCTAGACATTGGCAACCTTTGATGACAAGTATCATCACATGGCCGGTCGTCTATTATTGTTTGGCAAAATGGCGCATATAGTTTTAGCATCTAGCTCTCCTCGTCGGAAGGAGCTGTTGCAACAGCTAGGCTTAGATTTTGAAATCTATAGTCCTGACATTGATGAGTCTGTTCATGAAAATGAGCTGGTTCATCACTATGTTGAACGGTTGGCTAGAGAAAAAGCTCAAACTGTATTGAAGCTTTTTCCAGAAGCTATTGTTATTGCTGCCGATACAAGTCTGGGACTTGATGGTCAAATTATTGGTAAGCCTGAATCGAAAAATCATGCCTTTGAAATCTGGAAACAATTATCTGGACGTTGGCATGATGTGTTTTCGGGACTGTGTGTTGCGACTCAACAACAGATGTTAAGTCAGGTAGTGCAAACACAAGTTGAGTTTCAGCGCCTGACTACACAGGATATGGAAGATTATTGGACCACGGGTGAGCCTGTTGGAAAAGCGGGTGGATATGCAATTCAAGGAATTGCCTCGCAATATATTCCCCAAATTCAAGGAAGTTATAGTAATGTGGTAGGACTTCCTTTATACGAATTTGCACAGTTATTCAAAAGAGTAAAGACATAAGGGGTTGTTATCATTCTTCATTGAATAGCATTGTCGATGAACACTAGACAACGTTAAAGTTAACAGCTTCTCTGACTCTTTAATAAAAAATTTTATAATGCTTTGAGTTTATGTATGTCAGAAGAACTACTTATTAATGTCACGCCTATGGAGTGTCGGGTGGCATTAATCGAAAATGGAACTGTTAATGAACTGTATGTCGAGCGTACAGTTAAACGCGGGCTAGTCGGCAATATCTACAAGGGTAAAGTTGTACGAGTGCTTCCGGGCATGCAAGCTGCCTTTGTTGATATTGGTTTGTCTCGAACAGCCTTTTTACATATCAATGATATGGTTTGGCCTCGTTCACAGCCTACCCCAAATGTCTTTGAACTATTACATCCTGGGCAAACCCTTACTGTCCAAGTAATGAAAGATATGTTGGGCACAAAAGGCGCACGCCTCAGTACAGATCTTTCAATCCCTTCTCGCTATTTGGTTTTAATGCCGTATGGCAACCATATTGGTGTTTCGCAGCGTATTGAGTCTGAAGAAGAGCGAGATCGTCTGCGTAATATTATTGAAGGTATTCAATCTGAGCATAATTTACCTGGTAGCGTGATTGTCCGTACGGCTGCAGAAGGTGTGGATGAGGCAGAAATTGCACAGGACATGTGTTATCTGAGCAAATTGTGGGAGTATATCCAGCGTAAGCAGACTGACGTTGCTGTTCCTTCTTTAATTTTTGAAGAACTTCCATTACCTCAACGTATTATTCGCGACTTAGCAAGCGAAGAAACCGCAAAGATTTATGTAGATTCGCGAGAGATTCATGCAAAACTGCTTGAGTTTGTAGATGAGTTTGTCCCGAATATGAAGAGTCGTCTCATTCATTATCCGGGGGAGCGACCATTATTTGATCTTTATAATGTTGAAGAAGATATTCAAAAAGCCTTACAAACTCGGGTAGCTTTGAAGTCAGGCGGTTATCTGATGATCGACCAGACTGAAGCCATGACAACGATTGACGTTAACACAGGTTCATATGTAGGTGGTCGTAGTCTTGAAGACACTGTTTTTAAAACCAATATGGAGGCGACTCAAGTTATCGCGCGTCAACTTAGACTGCGTAATTTGGGTGGTATTCTCATTATTGATTTCATTGACATGCAAGAAGCAACTCACCGTGAAGAGGTGATGCGTCAGTTTGAGAAAATGCTTGAGCGAGATCACGCGAAGACCAAAATTACTCAAGTGTCAGAACTTGGTCTGGTCGAAATGACGCGTAAACGAACTCGTGAATCATTAGAACACTTGTTATGTGAATCATGTCCAACATGCCAAGGGCGTGGTTTTGTCAAAACAGCGGAGACAGTGTGTTACGAAATATTTCGTGAGATATTACGTTATACCCGTGCATTTGAGTCAACGAGTGGCTTTACTGTTGTTGCCCATCCTTCTGTGATTGACCGATTATTAACAGCAGAAGCACCAGCAGTAGCCGATTTAGAGCATTTTATTAACCGTGTTATTAAATTTCAGGTCGAAAATTTATATACGCAAGAGCAATACGATATCATTTTAAGTTAAAGTTGTAACAAGATATCGCTTAATCCTTGTTACAACTGAAATTTTACTTTCATTCATGAATTTTAAATACTACTTACATACAGTAGCCCTAGACGTTCTCCCTATTAAACGTCTTAGCAAACAATAAGAGGTATAACCCATGAATGTAAGTGAAAACTTAATTAGCAACGGTCTTAAACATGTTTTAGAAAGCACGCCAGTAAATAGCTGCTATATGTTGAATGACCAAGGTAAAGAAGTACCAATCACAACTGCAATGATTCGTTCAGTATGTCATCAGTTGCTTAACCAGTGCCGCACAATCAAAAAATAAGGGGCCAATTTAAAGCCCCTTAATTTTCTAACTTGCTGAATGATGTTTCAGTTGTTTCTCTGCAATAATTTCTTCAAAACGTTGAATCTCATCCTCTAAATGAGTCAAAAGATTTTGCATTTTTGGCAAAGCATTTCGACAAGCTGTTAATCCAACTTCAAGCTTATCTAAATAACTGGTCATGGTAATGTTTAGAGCTTGTCCATCCATGACAATCGAAGCAGGGTAGAGCGCATCTAATTTCGCGCCATTCCAATAAAGTGGCTCACGTGGTCCTGGTACATTGGAAATCACTAAATTGAACGCCTGACGCTTAGGAAGCATTCCTGACATGATGTTTAATCCTGCCGGACCATAAACAACCGCACTATAGTTTAAAATTTCATTCGCAGTCATGCGGTTAAAGCGTTGCTTTGAATTCTGCATGCTGCGACGAATGATTTCTAGGCGTTCTAACGGTTGATCTTTGTGCGTCCCTAGATTTGCCAAAATCATGGTAATTCGATTACTCATGTCAGAATCATCTGTACGTAATGAAGCTGGAACCATGGCAATAAGTGGCTTTTTAGGTAAGCTGTTTTGGCTAATCAAATATTCACGTAAAGCGCCTGAACATACAGCTAGAACAACATCATTAATTGTCACGCCTAATGCTTTTGAAATTTTTCTAAGGCGGCTTAATTCAAATGATTGGGCCGCAAAACGACGTGAAGCACTGACTCTTTGGTTCAAAATAGAAACTGGTGCCTGAAAAGTAGAAACATAATCAGGATTTTTGCCCATTTCCTTGAATATTGTTTGAGATAGCTCGTGCATAACTTTTGGAGCTATGTCGAGTTGAGATTTAATACCGCCTAAAATACTTTTAATTTTACTAGTACTTGGAGTTGGTACTTTTAGACGCTTAGCTCTTTTGCTCTCAACACACCATAAAGGAACAACATGTTTCTCTTCTGGTGTTTTTGATAGAGATTTCTCGATCAAACGCATACCCGCAACACCATCTACCATGGCATGATGGATTTTAAAATACATGGCAAAACGATTGCCTTCGATTCCTTCAATAATGTCACAAGTCCAAAGTGGCTTTGCACGATCAATTAGTGAACTATGCTGCTGTGAAATATAAACCAGTAGTTCACGAATACGGCCCGGGTGAGGCAAAGCAATGTGGCGAAAGTGATGATCGATATCGAACTCTTCATCCTCATCCCAAAATAGACCACTTAAACGGTTATTGAAGGGAGGGATAGGAATGCTTTTTGAGCGTTTAATATCTTCTACTAAATCATGTACAAAGGTTTCTGGTGCATTTTCAGGAATTTCAAATAAAAATAATCCACCGACATGCATGGGTTGCTGTCTTTTTTCAAGTGACAGAAAAATGAAATCAATTGGGTGTAATGGACGCATAAATCATTGTGCCTCATGCATTTTTCTAAGAAGCCCTTATATGAGCTCTTATTAGAATTATAGAACCGTAAAATTAAGTATATAGCGTTTAGAGTAGAGAAAATATGACTTTGTGTACGGAACATGACATAAAAAAAACCACTGATTTGCCAGTGGTTTTTTGATATCCAATTACTTTTTCATATTACCTGCGTGTAAGCCACACTCTTTTTGGGTGGCTTCTTCCCACCACCAGCGTCCTTCACGCTCATGTTGATTTGGTAATACAGGTCGTGTACATGGTTCACAGCCAATAGAAACAAAACCGCGCTCATGAAGAGGGTTATATGGAATTTCCATCATACGGATGTAGCTCCATACCTCAGCACTTGTCCAGTTCGCTAGAGGGTTATATTTAATGAGTTGCTTACCTGGGCCAGAGAAACCTGCATCAGCTTGTACGACCGGAATCTCTGTACGCGTACCAGGACTTTGATCTTTACGTTGACCCGTAATCCAGCCATCTAAAGTCGCAAGTTTTTTACGCAAAGGCTGAACTTTTCGAATACCGCAACATTCTTGATGCCCATCTGTAAAAAAGCTGAATAAACCTTTTTCGTTTACCATGTTTTGAACAGCTTCTGATTCAGGGAAACAAATTTCGATATTGATATTATAGTGTTTACGAACAGTTTCAATAAATTGATAGGTCTCAGCGTGGAGTCGGCCAGTGTCGAGACTAAAGACACGGAAAGGTTTGCCTAAACGTGAAGCAATATCAATTAACACAACGTCTTCTGCTCCCGAAAAAGAAATTGCAATTTCACCTTGTTGGCTTAAGGCAAGCTCTAAAATTTCTCGAGGGCTTTTGGTTGCATATTCAGCAGCAAGAGCATCTACGATATCAATAGTCGGAATAACGGTCATGTGTGTTCCTGGCAAAAGGCTTGGGCGCATTGAGTTATGAAAAATATTCTAAAGGATAGTTGATAAAGTGCTTAGCACTTTAATTTCGATCCTTATGAATAAAATTGATTTGATCAATAACAACGCAAAACTGAAAATCTTAATGGTATGATACAGCAATTTTTAACCAACGTTGGAAGCATTCATGGAAATCGTATGCCTAGATCTTGAAGGGGTTTTAGTTCCTGAAATCTGGATCAATTTCGCTAAAAAAACAGGGATTAAAGAACTCGAAGCAACAACTCGTGATATTCCGGATTATGATGTTTTAATGACTCAGCGTCTTAATATTTTAAAACAACACGGTTTAGGCTTAAATGACATTCAAGAAGTCATTGCTGAGATGGGGCCATTACCGGGAGCAAAAGAGTTTGTTGAATGGGTGAGTACGCATTTCCAACTTGTGATCTTGTCAGATACCTTCTATGAATTTGCGCATCCTTTAATGAAGCAATTAGGGTGGCCAACAATTTTCTGTCATAAGTTAGAGACAGATGAAGAAGGCATGATTACCGCTTATAAACTACGTCAACCAGATCAAAAACGTGAGTGTGTTAAAGCACTGCATGGCTTGAATTTCCGTGTAATCGCTGCAGGTGATTCGTATAACGATACAACCATGCTTGGTGAAGCGGACCATGGTTTCTTATTTGATGCGCCTGCAAATGTGATTGCTGAGTTTCCTCAATTTCCAGCTATCCACGGTTATGATGCATTAAAAGAAGCAATCCGTTCAGTTTCACAGCGTACAATCCCAGCTTGAGAATAAATAATAAAAAAGGCGCTTTAAGCGCCTTTTTTATATGCATAATTTTTTAAACTTAGAATTTATAACCAAGTTTTAAACCATAAGCGATAGCGTTGTTGTCAGAGAATTCTGCAACATAGTAATCATCGCTACCAGCTTGGGCTCCAGTTTGTGCTTTTGCATCACCCAACCAGAAATATTTTACACCGCCAGCAATAAAGGTTTGTGGAGTAGGGCTGTATTGAACACCTACGCCTACGTTCCAGTAACCTTCAGTTGGACCTAAAGTTGTTACAGGATTACCTGCGCCAGAGTCCCAACCTACCGAAACATTACCCGCCCACTTGTCGTTAAGTTTACGACCTACACCGGCATTCACAGACCATTGGTCATCAGAATATTCCACTAAATTAAAGCCATTTGGACGGCTAGGAGTTGCTATTGGACCTACAGCTTCTGATACTTTGCCAAATTTATATGGACGAATTGCGAAATCTTTCCAATTTACCCAGCGTACATTCGCAAATGCGACTGTATTTGCCATAATTCCTGTCTGGAAATCAAGGTTTACAGATTGAGGGGTAGTAATTGTAGTCTTGCCTTCTAATTGGTTAGCAGCAATAGCTTTACCAATTGTTTGTTGAATCGCTCCAGCTTGGGCAGGAGTTAACTGACCAGCTGCAACTAATTGTCCAATAGTTGATCCAAGTGCTCCAGCATTGGCTGTAATTGAATCTGCAAGTGCAATTGTTTCATCTGCATTAATTTTATGGTCAATTTCTGAGCGGTATGTAATCGATGCCTTAAGTGCAATTTCTGGAATTTGGAAAGCGGCCCCAGCTAACCAGCCAGCTGCTCCATCTTCAGGAATTGAAGCGTCATAGCCATTATATAGGCTATATGCAGAACCTCTTAAATGAACATTTCCTTTAATCGTTTGGTATACACCACCACCATAAAAGTTAAAATTTTCAGTGGGTTGGAATCCAAAGATCATCGAAATATTTTGGGTGTCAACCTCAACAGAAGTAGCACCTTGAGTTCCGCCTAAAGCACCTGTTGTAATTGGTAAAGTGCCAAGAATTGGATCTGATGGGCTTGCTACAAAAGCATTATTACCAGAATATTGTGCATCGGCTCCAAATGGTTGATCGTATAGTAAACCAAAAGAGAATTTATCAGTAAGTTGTAGTTTTAAGGCTGCGCTTGGGAAGTAATAATCTTCTCCCATATCACCAATATTACGACCTGTTTTGATTGTACCGGCTTCCTTACCAGCTACATCTGGGTCTAAAACAGAAATTCCAGCTTCAAAGTAATTACCAGGCTGCAAAAATGCAGAGATAGATTGTCCAGAGCGATCCAATGCTGCTGCAAAAACCCCAGTTGCAGGCAGCGTTGCTAAAATCATTGCAGTGCTCAGATGTTTTAATTTCATTTTAATCTTTCCTTGAACTTCAAGACATTTTTTTAAAAGTAACAGAGTTAAACCGTTTAAACTGTGTTGCCTTCAAAGCTCCTAATTACAAGTAATAGAAGCTTTGATAACTCCATGTAACAAAAATAGCATAATTACAATAAGAGTAAATCTGTTATATGAACTGAGGAGTACTCACTTTTTATACAAATAATGTCAATAATGGATGAAATATGAAGGAATATTTGCATTGTTAAATTAATTTAATTAATTGATATTTATATTTTTTATCTATTAGTGATGGCCTTTGTTTTTATGACATTTTTGTCACAAATCCAAGAAAAATGGTCAAAGATTTTTTTGTAAAAATATGAATTAAGTGATTATGAAATGAGTATTGGTTTTCATTTTTAGTTGATAAGTCTAGTTTCTCTACATCTGTATATTATTGATTAAATTTTATATTATTTATTTTATGAAAAAGTTTACCTTAATTTTTTTACCATTTGATCTATTTTTTGAGCGAATTTGGACTCTATATTTGAAAGTTATGTGTAATAAAAACCGAAAATAATGATCTAAATTCGGTTATTTAATTTTAAGAGCTAAAACAGAGCATTAGAGTGGATATAGTTTTTCATCAAATTGCTCAAGTTTGGGAAATTTTAATGACTCTAGCTGGTCAAGATGAGTAAGGTAGATTACATAGTCTTCAAGAAGGGTTTGTCGTGCTTCTTGGCTAATATACGGCACATGATAAGCAATGAATGGAGGTAGGACTTCAAAACCAGCATATGCCAAAGTACCACGTTGAATCGGGGATAAATAATTTTCGATTGGTCCGTGAATTGAGTTTTCTCCAAACATGTGTGTTCTACCACCGAGTGTTAAACACAACATCGCTTTTTTACCTGCCATGCCGCCATGGTTGTAAAAACGCTTGCCTCCATAAAAAAGTCCTGAGACAAATACGCGATCAATCCAGCCTTTTAAAATTGCTGGCACAGATGTCCAATAAAGTGGGAAATTTAAAATAACTAAATCAGCTTTCTTAACTTTTTCAATTTCTGCTTGAATATCTGGAGCTAGAAGTTGATTTTTGCTGGCGTTTCTTTGTTCTAGTGCATAGTTAAAATACTCAGGCTGATTAAGCTCTAAGAAATCCTCTTTGGATGCAATAGGGTTAAATTGCATCGCATATAAATCTGAAACTTCTACGCTGTGCCCCAATTTTTCTAAAGTTTGCTTAGCTGTACTTTTTAGAGCAGTGGTGAAAGACTGTGGTTCTGGATGAGCATGGACAATCAGAATGTTCATAAGGTGGGACCTATATTCTTTTTTAGAAATTGTGCTGTCTAGTGCAATTCAGCGGATTTTGTTTTGAATAACTATGCATCAATTTAAAAGCATGGCATAGTTCATGAACTGACAGTTTTTACCATTTCGTGCCATTTTATTTTGCTCATATGGGTTGTTTATGAATCCAGAATTACCCGGAACTTATATTAATTTAATCGTTGAGACTATTAAGCGGTGGGGTGTCTCTGATGAGCAGCTTTTAGATGGAAGTGGAATAACCTTAGACCAATTAGAAAAGCCTTACTGGTATGTTGAGTTCAACATCTTAAATCAACTTATTGAACGGGCCATTGAGTTATGCAAAGAGCCAGCACTAGCAGGGTATTTAGCATTAAGCATGACAGCTTCATGTTATGGTTCAGTTGGAATGGCTGCCATAGTTTCTCCAAATTTAGGAGAAGCGCTAAAAATACTTGAACAATTCATTGCTTCACGTTGTAAGGTTTTTAAACCGGAATTAAAACAAGAAAATAATGATGCATGTTGGTCAATTCATCAGCCCATCAATGCATTTCAGCTGAGCCCAAATGCCAACATTTTTTTGTTAATCGGTTTTGTTCAAATTGCGAAAAAATTAACAGGGCTTTCTCATTTGGGAAAAGTTGAATTACAAATGCCAGAGCCAATAGGTTTTGACCAAATCAGTCATCAACTGGCTGTGACTTGTTTATTTAACCAAAAGCGTAATCGTTGGATATTTCCAAAAGACTATTTAGCACAACCTGTATTAACGGCAGACCCAATGCTAGCGCCGTTGTTAAATGCACAATGTAAGCGGGATATAGAGAAATTAAACTTAAAAAGTGGTTGGAAAGGGCGAGTCAAACAAGTTGCCGAAAAATTGCTTATGAATGGGAATGTTGAGGCGTTAAAAGTTGGGCAAGTGGCTCATATCATGAATATATCAGAGCGAACTTTGCAACGCTATTTAGCTCTTGATGATACTAGTTTTACACTTTTGGTTGACTCACTGAAAAAGGAGTATGCCCAGAAACTTTTAACTCAAAATAATATGTCGGTTGAAAAAGTGGCTTTAATGCTGGGTTATGCCGAGACTTCTCACTTCACTCGTGCGTTTAAGCGCTGGATGGGGATGACGCCTAAATATTTCCAAACCCAGCATAAAATGGCGGATTCAAATTAAAGGGCCACAAATTTAAATTCATGGCCTTTCATTTATTATTTGAGTCAATTAAGTAGATTGTTCTGGCTTAGATGAGAGTGATTCAATCACTTCAAAATAGCTAGACGGTGCAGGAACATGTCCGCGGTCTCTCAATAGACGATGCATACGCGGCAGTTTGAAGTAGGGCACCGAAGCCATTAAATGGTGTTCCATGTGATAATTGACATGAATAGGCGCTACAAAACTTCTAGCAATCCAACCTGCACGTGTAGTACGGGTATTAGTTAAGGCTGTATTACTCGTTTGCATGCCTGCATGTTCGGCCATTGAGCGAATTCTTAAAAATAATGGAAACGGTGTTAAATAAGCTAGGGGCCATAACCAATAAAACCGTTGTTGACCAAAAGCTTTTAAAACACCATAAAGAGCTACATTGGTTGCAATAGCTCCGCTACTGTTTTTTATAAGACTTTTTGCATAATCAACGAAATCTTTATTGCTTCGATCTAGCCAGACTTGATCATTTGCAACAGTCCATTTCATTAGATCTAGGTCCATTAACACTCGACCAAAGCTAAACTTTAATCCTGTCATACCTGTTAAGTCGCGTAAAAATTTACGAGTAAGCGATTTTTTGCTTACAGGAAAACCAGAAACTAAAGAAAGATCGGGGTCATCTGGAGTAGAGGTTTTTGCATGATGACGCACATGATGTACGCGATATTTTTGTAGATCATTCCAGATTGGACGGGCGCATAACCATTCACCTACAAAGTCATTGATTTTCTTATTTTTGAACAAGCTTTTATGAGATGCATCATGCATCAAAATTGCTAGACATAACTGGCGACCCGCCAATATGGCCAAAGCTAGCATACAAGCAAGTAATTTGCCCCAGTTAGGTAAGTAATCCCACATCATGATTAAGCTTGCAAATGTTCCGCCAATAACAGCCCATGTGCTTGCAACAGCCCAAGCGCCGTATGCATCTGAGGGTTGTGTGAGCTCCTGTATTTCTTCTCTGCTAAATAGATCGGTCACACTCACTTGTGCATTCATTTTTATTCTCCCAAATCAGATTTTGGCATTCATATTTTATATTACAAATATAATCATAAAATTTTAAAAAGTGAAATATTTGTTTGTAAAAAAATAAATCGCCTGTTAGTGGGCTAATTCATTTTCATAAAGTTTTTGCCATAGCTTTTGTCCAATCGAATCGAGCTGTTGTACATTTTGAGCAAACTGATTGCGGGCATGTTCATTAACAAATGGAGGGGGGAGCAGAGGATCATTCATGAGTAAGGTAATTGTTTCGCGTCCTAATAACAAAGCTTGAGTGGCGGCCTCGTTTAAGGATAAATTTTTATAATTTAAAAGCCATTCTTGGATATCTTGACTATACATCTCATAATTTTTTTCAAGCTGCTTGGTATCCCACAAAGAATGAATTAACGAAACTGTTTTTGCGTCAAATTTTTGAATAATAGAAATTTTAGCTTCATTTTCAAGCCCCGCTAAAACAAGTTCTTCACATGTTTTTTCAAAGCTATACGCTAAATTATCTGGACGTATATAAATTCCAGTTTCGAGCTCTCTAAAACCAAATTGACGTAAAGCGTGTTCTCTCTTTTTTAAAGCGGTTCGATCAATACGACCTAATGTCCCCGTAAATACTGCCAGATAGTGTTGTTGCCATTCTTTAGTCTGCTTAATGCCATTTTTACGATTCAAAATGACTTTTGCCCATTCTTTGGTTGATGGCGAAAGTTGGTAAATACCGCGTTCGACACTTTCTATCATGCCTTCATTTAATAGCCGCGTTGTAGCCACACGAATACCGTTGTCACTCATATTAAAAAGTTTAGCGGCAATTAATATTTGTTTAATGGTGAGTTGAGGGTAGGCCGAGGAAAGAAATAAATCGATAATAAGATGGCGTGCATTAATTTTGGTATTTTTCATTCAGATTGAATTTTTGATATGAGTTGCATTTGGTCAGAATAATATCATGTTTTTTTAAGGACTTTTTAAGATCATTTTGTAGAGTAAGTAAAGGTAAAAAGCTTTGTCTATAACAAGAAAAACTTTGGCAGTTCTTAACCAAGTTTTATCTTTTTACGATAGTTAACCCAAGTTTGTCATCATGATGTGATACATTATCGCACTTTAAATAAACTGCCTTTAACTAGGGGCAATAACCACAAACGTTAGAAATGATCTGATATTGAACATGTGTTAAGTCTAATTTGGGACTTACCAATTTCGATAAAACAAATTTTAGGTCGTTCTAATGATTAACTTTCTTTGAGCAAGTTATGGAAAATTTTGAAGTTATAAAAGCACTGTTTTTAGGCTTTGTCGAAGGCTTAACTGAATTTTTACCCATCTCGAGTACAGGCCATTTAATTTTATTTGGTCATATTATCGATTTCCACTCAGACGGCGGTCGTGTATTTGAGGTCGTAATCCAGTTAGGTGCTATTTTGGCAGTGTGCTGGTTATACCGACAAAAAATTATTAACTTGATTAAGGGATTCTTTAGCGGTGATGTGGAGTCACGTCATTTTGCGATTAGTGTGCTTATTGCATTCTTTCCAGCAGTCATTATTGGTGTTCTAGCTGTCGACTTTATTAAAAGTGTTCTATTTAGCCCAATTGTGGTTGCGATTGCTTTAATTGTCGGTGCTCTTATCATTTTCTGGGTTGAATCTAGACAATTTGAACATAAGACACTCGATGCAACTAAAATTACTTTTAAACAAGCGCTTTTAGTAGGTCTTGCTCAATGTGTGGCGATGATTCCAGGAACTTCACGTTCAGGCGCAACAATTGTAGGCGGAATGTTTGCAGGTTTATCACGTAAAGCTGCTACAGAATTTTCTTTCTTCCTTGCTATGCCGACCATGTTGGGGGCTGCGACTTTTGACTTGATTAAAAATGCTGACGTACTCACCTCAGACAATATGATTAATATTGGGGTAGGTTTCGTAGCTGCTTTTATTGCCGCGCTGTTTGTTGTAAAAGCATTGGTACTGTTTGTAGAACGTCATACGTTACGTGTATTTGCTTGGTACCGAATTGTACTTGGTGTAATTATTTTGATTGCAGCAATGTTCTTTAATTTATCGGCTTAAATAGCCTAATAAAGTGAAAAAACCTAGAATGCTCTAGGTTTTTTTATGCCTAAAAATTTATTTGAATTGCCTATTTATACAAAGTAAACGTAAGACAGATGTTTTCATTTTAGGTTCATTGTTATATTGGTTATTAGATTACCTCTCACAATAAAACTATGTCGCAAAATCATCTTACAGAACATTTGGTCGATGCATTTTTGCACTTGGCTCCAGCAGAAGGTCTCTATCCTACTTTTATCTCTAACATCACCTTAATGCGGGTAGATCATTCCACACCACCTATTGCCGTGCTGCAAGAACCTTCAATTGTTTTAGTGATACAGGGATTAAAGCGCGGATATATTGGTAAAGAAATCTTTCAGTTTCAACAAGGACAGTGTTTATTTATCTCAATTGCAATACCGTTTGATTGCGATACTGTAGTTGAAAATAATGAACCCATGTTGGCAATCGCAATAAAGTTTGAACCACAAATGATGGCTGATCTCATTACTAAAATGGATAAACAGCAACAAGTGGTTACTGAAGATGCTCATTCAGAAGATTTAAAATTAAGTTGTGGGCTTAGAGTGATTGACATGAATGCGACCATTTCAGAGGTTGCTCTACGATTACTCAATTTACTTCGTTCTAAACAAGATACTTTTATATTGGGTGAGCAAGTTAAAAGAGAATTGGTTTATCGTGTGGTGCAGGCTTCAGGTAACAGTCTAGTCGAAAGCTTATCTGCTATGGCAAGTCGAAATGGCGTGATTTACACCATTTGTGAAATTATTCAGCGTGATTATTATCATAACTTAACGGTTCAAGAGTTGGCGAAACAAGCAGGCATGAGCATCTCGCTTTTTCATCAAACTTTTAAAAAGGTGACGAATTATTCGCCCTTACAGTACATCAAAATTACTCGGTTACATAAGGCACGTGACTTAATCATGAACAATAAAATGGGAGTCGCAGAAGCCGCCTATGAAGTTGGATATGTTAGTGCTTCACAATTTAGCCGAGAATTTAAACGACTGTTTGGCGTTCCACCCAAGTCCTCAATTATTTAACGTAGATTAGTATTTGAAATATAAATCAAACATGGAGCATTTTATGACCCTTCCAACAACCATGAAAATTATTGAAATTACGGCTCCTGGTGGACCTGAGGTTCTAAAAGTTCAAGATGCTAATATTCCAAAACCTCAAGCAGATGAAGTCTTAATTGAGGTAAAGGCTGCTGGAATTAACCGTCCTGACGTTTTGCAGCGTATGGGATTATATCCAATGCCTAAAGGTGTTACTCAAATACCAGGACTTGAAGTCGCTGGTGTTGTGGTTTCTGTAGGTGACCAAGTAGATCACTTTAAGGTTGGTGATAAAGTTTGCGCCCTAACAAATGGCGGCGGTTATGCTGAGTACTGTGCGGTAACTGCAACTCAAGTATTGCCAATACCTGAAAATTTATCTTTTACACAAGCTGCTGCTATTCCGGAAACATTTTTTACGGTTTGGGCAAATTTATTTGATATTGGCCGTTTAAAGAAAGATGAAACCGCACTGATTCATGGTGGGGCAAGTGGTATTGGAACCACAGCTTTAGCGATTTGCCAAGCTTTAGGAATTAGAACTTTTGCGACCGTTGGTAGTGAAGATAAAGTTGAAGCACTCTCTAGTTTCACCACAGCAATTAACTATAAAACCCAAGATTTTGAGCAAGAAGTTTTGAAACATACTCAAGACCAAGGTGTTGATGTTATTTTGGACATTGTGGGTGGTTCTTATTTCACGAAAAATTTAAACCTATTAAAACGTGATGGCCGACTTGTCATTATTGGTTTTATGGGTGGTCGAATCGCAAAAGAATTTGACTTACAAAAACTAATTTTAAAACGTGCCACAATTACGGGTTCAACGATGCGAGCACGTAATAGCCAAGAAAAAGCAGAGATTGCACAATCTTTGCATGAGCATGTATGGCCATTATTGGCTCAAGGTAAATGTTTACCTCAAATCTATAAAATGTATGCTTTTTCAGATGTACAAAGTGCTCACGCATGTATGGAACAAGGTGATCATATTGGAAAGATCGTTTTAGAAATGAATGCGTAACACTGTAATCATTGAAGTTTGGGCGAACGACAGATTCGCCTAAACTGAATTTTATAATTCTAGATTCTGCCTATTTCTCTATAAAAATTGCCAAATTCTATTGGCAGATTGCACCCGTTCTATAACTTCACCTATAAATTGAGTAAGAAATAACAATTGGTTCTTACCTTATTATTTCTTTCCATACTGATGAAAAAGGATAGTAACAATGAATACCGCAAATATTGATGATAAAAATCCTACTCCAGATTTGGCTGAAGATAATGCCTTTTTCCCATCACCTTATTCACTGAGTCAATATACTGCTCCTAAAACCGATTACGATGGCACGACTTATTCAAAGCCGTATTCAGGCAATAAAAAGGTCTTAATGATTGCGACTGATGAACGTTATATTCAGATGCAAAATGGTAAGTTCTTTTCAACAGGCAACCATCCTGTAGAAATGCTCTTACCGATGTTTCATTTAGATAATGCGGGTTTTGAAATTGATATTGCGACACTTTCAGGGAACCCTGCCAAACTTGAAATGTGGGCGATGCCAAAGCAAGAACAAGTAGTATTAGACACTTTTCAGAAATATGCAGACAAATTAAAAAATCCATTAAAGCTAACTGATATTTTAGAAAACGCAGTGGGGGAAAACTCACCATATACGGCTGTATTTATTCCGGGTGGGCATGGCGTATTAGCTAAAATTCCACATAGCCTTGAGGTGAAAAAAGTTCTTAAATGGGCGGTTGAACAAGATAAATTTATTATTACATTATGCCATGGTCCAGCTTCATTACTTGCTGCGGCTGTAGATGAACAGCCAGAAAACTATATTTTTAAAGGCTATCAAATTTGTGTATTCCCTGATTCATTAGATAAGGGAGCAAATATTGATATCGGTTATATGCCTGGAGATTTACCTTGGCTAGTGGGTGAAAACCTTGAAAAACTTGGCGTGGAAATTTTAAATAAGGGCATTACAGGTCAATGTCATAGAGACCGTAAATTGCTAACTGGTGATAGTCCGCTTGCTTCTAATAATTTAGGCAAACTTGCAGCTGAAACATTGTTGGCTGAAGTGAAGGATTAACGTATTAAGTATGTGCGCCCTGCGGGACTCGAACTATTTTCTATAGACTTTAATATATAAGGTAGAAGTGGGGATATTTTTATCAATATATCCCCATTTGTATCCTTATTTCCTTAAGTACTTGTATTGGTGAAATACTATTATGGATGTGGGTTTGAATCCTAAATAGGGATTCGAATTGCTGGAATCACTATGAGTTGTTATAGGAGAGGATAGATACTTTTAAGCAAAAATGATTTTTTGAGCGATAGCGTAGAGAAATAGGAGAAAAATATTATCCATCTGAGGATAAGTGGACTACGTACAAGTACAATGTAGGCAATTAGATAAGTTTGATAGAGAATGGCGCTTTTGGCCAGTTAGACCGGAAAACTAAGAAAAGATGAATGGGGAATTCATATTTTTTTTAAACTTAGACTATTATGTTTTGCATTATAAAAAATATTAGCTCGGGGGATTTATGCCAACAACAGCGTATTCAAAAACCTTTAATGGCGAGTTTCAGGTCGATCAACTTGAAAATTTACATGCAAAGTTTAAGGAACAATTACAACTCGATAAGGATTTTAGGGCATTTGTTAAGTCAGATGTTCTTTGCCCATGTTGTAATACATCTAATGCTATTGTTGTAAGTCAAGGATTTTCTAAAGTTTCCAACGAACCTGTGAAACAAGCACATTTTGCTTTTAAAAATAATGATGGTTTGGATTCTCATCTAAAATTTTGTGATTTTTATTCTGGATTGGATAGGGAAATCTTAACTACTAATGAGTGCATGGTTAGATTGAGAGAATCTAACGATTTGTTAACTGAAACAGTTAGAAGATTTATTTGCGCTGGAATTGAAAATAATGTCTTTAGTCAAAGAGATATTTTAGCTATGAGGCAGTGGTTTTTTGAACTGAAATCAACTAAATCGCTTTTCGTGAAAGAAAGCAAGTTAAAGCTTAAATTATTACGCCAAATGATTATTAACAAGGGGAGAAATAAAAAACAATTTTTTTACAGTGATGAGCCGAGAGAATTAATTGACATTGATGCTGAAGCACTAAAATTGCTCTCTTTTAGAGTTCCTTTGAATGGTTTGCCAGATCCTAATAATATTAAAGAGAATTGGGTATATTATTCTTTAGGATCCAAAACTGTTATTGAAAAAGCAATTAAAATTTCTATTAAAGATGATCAGACTTATACATATGATAGAACCCTGTTGAAAGAAAATTACAAAAAAGCCTGGCATGTAGCGTACAAAATAGTTAGTTCTGTTCCTGAATTACTTAAAAAATATGGCCGAAGCACCCATACCAAAGTTAGAAAATTAAACTCGATTATGGCTTATGCTGCTTTACTTTTATTCATCAATAAATGGGATATTGATGCTTCTCTTAGCATGCATAATGAAAGAATTGCTCCTATTGATAAAATAACAAATATGGATTTAGGAAACGTCATAGGAATAAATCCCTTTATGAATTACGCAGAGTGGGATGTATTAAAATTTGTTGATGTGTGGACTAATCAGTTAGAGGGTTTTGATATAACAGTTGAATTTAATAAAGCTAAAACTGATATCTTAGAATATTACGGAAAATAATATTGTCTCAAAAATAAGTCATACAATGCAAAAAACTAAATTTAGCATTGGCCCTATTCATAGTTAATGGGGTTTTGGTTGGAGAGTGGATGTAGGCTTAATCATTTAAAGGATAGTCAAAAATTTTTCCTTCGAATATATTTCCTTTCTGTGTAGTAAAAATAGGTTTTAATTTAACCTGTTCTTTATAGCCTTGTTTTATTAAAGTATTTGTTAAGTTTTCGGTATTGAAAGCATATCTAAAGTTTTTTCCTGAACTAAGTTCATATGGAAAATTTAAGCCAAATACATTGTCTAGATATGCGGGAATATTCTTTTTATTAGGTAGTTCTAAATAGCATGATGAGAGGCTTAGTATTTTCTCACCGTGATTGATACATTCTAAAAATAGATAATATTCTTTGGATATCCCATTTGGATAAGTCAGAAATCCAAAACTTTTTTTTATTTCTAATTTTTCTCGTTTTGAATCCCATTTCGACCATATGGTATAGGCTGTACCTAATAGCCCCATTAATCCAAAAATAATAGTTATCCAGTCTGAAATAGTGATTTCAATTTGCACTCTTTTTCCTCTTAAATTGACTAAAAATTTATGTCTCATTTAACAATTATTGCACAACATCTACACGTATTCTTAGAGGCTTGGTAGATATATATATTCTTCACCCATCTTCATTAAGTTATCAAAATTGGGCTCTTTTTACGGTCCGAGCTGCAAATGCGACAGTATAAAACCAGCCATAATATCATTTGGATATGTTACGGGACGGTTATTAAGGACTGAGAAAATAAAATAATGTAACGTTACTATTTTTATTCTTGCGCCTTTAAATTTTCATAGAAATGACGAATAGTAAAAGCTTCTTTACTAAGGCGTGGATGGTCTGGAACTGCTAACTTGAAACTATTTGGCTGTAATTGGGTTTGGTACACAGGTAAGTTACATTTATTTGATACATTATATTGATTTATAGCGTTTAAGAGTGCGTTATATTTTTCATCATCTGAATTTAGTTTAGCTCCTAGAATTACTGACGCTATGCTCAGGGGCGGAAACTTTACTAACAATGAATTTTCATTGTTGGGATCATAATCATGTTTAAGCACCCGAAATTCTTCTTCATATTCCCACTCACTAGATTTCGTCAAGAATTGATTTTTTACCATTGTATGCATAAGTCTAAGAAAATCATCCGACCATGGAGTAAATGGGGTAGGTGGTAAGACTGTTTTAGGAAAGTTATCCGTATAGATGACTTTTAGTAGAGTAAAGGCGTCAGGAGCTGGACCGTAAATGAAAGGATGCGGTATTCTAAATTCAATAACAAATCCTTGATGTGATTGTGCATAATGTGACCACATTAGAATACTTAAGGGATTATTGTTGAAGCATGTAACTGCTAATTTTTCAGTGAGAGCTTTTTGAAGTAACTCAGTAGGCTTGTTACCTTCAATTTCAGTTACTGCTACGCAGTCATAAGGATCATTGAAACGACCTGGAGGAGTAAACTTTAAATGACATTCTGTAAATATTTCTAATACTTTAAAATATTGGTCAAAGCTTAGATGTTTGTATATGTAGTAAAAATCCTTATCACATCTTAAGTTTTCATAGTCTGAAAAGGCATCATCAGTATCTATTATTGATAACAGTCCCATTGCTACGGATTTCAAATCGTTCAAGTCAACCTCTATAATTAGATTTTTTATTAATATTCAGTGCTTAGTATAAGATATTTTTGTAAAACTTTTACCTTGTTTGATATAAAAATAATGGTCGTTAGAAGATATTAAATATTCATAATTTTGATTATTTTATATACGCTGATTATGTTACTACATCAAAAAAATGCTGTTACTACATCAAAATCTAAAAGTAAAAATTTTAAATCAAAATTGACTACTCTCATTTCTAGCCTCTAACTAATCCAGTATTGGGATTATTCCAAAAACGGTAATATTCCTATTATTGGTATTTTGAATGCTCCCAATAATAGGATGTAGAATCACCCCAATTTTGGGATGCAGAACCTATCAATGAATCAATCATAGAATCGATCATTCACTCTAAAAGAGTTATTGGCTCAATAAATTACAGCATTTGAGATAGTCAAAATAATATAGATAAATAGATTTGAATTGTTCCTTCTCAAAAACCAATTAAGAAAATAGCTCAATTTCTCACTGGTTTGAGTTCTGTCAGCTTTTTTAAAGAAAAATGAATCAAGGTACATGAATAATTATTAAGAGCTTAAGAAGGCGAATAAAGCGTTTAACAGTGGGGTGATTAGGTTTGAGATTTGTTGGCCAGAGTTAGGGGCTTTACAGATAGGAAAAGTAAGAGAAATAGGGTGTTTTACAGTCTCCCTCGCGCGCGCGCGCGTTTTATTGAAAATATACCCATTTTTTGTGGACCTAATCCAAGTCTTAATTAGATAAATTGAAGGGGCTGAACTATGAATATATTTGTCGAACTATGCTGTTTCTCCACACCTAAAAATCTTTTTTTCAATAAAAAATTTCCAAACTATTTGGCTCCAGACTTCAACCGTATGATTATCGATTTGACGAATTTAGATTGGACACATGAAAAGATTGCGCACGTACTGCCGATTTCGGGAGCTTCTACAATCTCAGAGTGGGCACGTGGTAGTTTTCCTAACTATGACAACGGCGCTGCATTGATAGAACTCTGGATGCAGTTAACTAGTAAAACAGAAAAAGAAATACCTCGAATTAATCGCTACCTTATAGCTTAGAAGGACTTAAATATGGGATCTAAAAAGAAGTTTTTTGAACCGATTACAGGAATTGAAATTAATCGAGCTATTGATCTAAGTAAAAGCATTCCCGAAAAATTAAATAATTTTCAGGAAGATATTCATTATTTGGATTCTAATCAGCTTTTTCAGAAGCAATTTACTCGCCAGCTATTAGCTATAACAAATGACCTAGAAGAGTTAAATCACTTGCTTTTAGTTATGGCGAAGCCAAAAGATATTTATTATTCCTCTTTAAGGACAGCTTTAGCTGCTGTTAGCAATATATCTAATGCTTTAATTATTACGGCGTATTATCTTGATTCTGAGAATAAATATAAGCGCTTATTGAATAAGAATACATTTTCTTTTGAAGTAAATTTAATCCTAAAGAAATTGGATTTTGTGAAACAGATTTTAGAGCGTTTAAGTAAGGGTAATTCTAGTAATAGGGGCATTGAGCGCCCAGTATCAGATTTTAGATCTCGTGCATGAATAAGTTATGAGAGGGGCTTTGGAAGCCCTTTTTTATGTTTTAAATACACCCATTTTTTCGTATATAAGTAGCTCTATTCTGTATTTAGACAGGTAAAAATACAGGATAAATATGACTGAAGTTATATCACCAGACAACAAAGAGCTTTTAACTTATGTTTTGGGAGATATACATAACAAGCTCTACATTGATGTCGTACGAGATTTAAAACAACAAACAGAGCAAAAATTAGAATCAGGCGAACTTGAGTCAGCCGATTTCCCAGTAACACACTATTTTGCACCAGGTGTTTATTCACGACAGATGGACGCTAAAGCGGGTACTTTCTGCATTAGCAAGATGCATCGCACAGAGCATATAAATGTTTTATTGAAAGGTGCACTAACCATTATCACTGAAGATGGACTGAAGTATTTAGAAGCTCCACAGGTTCTTAAATCTCGAGCTGGAACAATGCGAATAGGGTACTTTCATCAAGATACTTCTTGGCTCACCATTCATCCTACTAACGAAACTGATCTGGAAGCTATCGAACGTGATGTGATTGTTCCAGAACATGAAATTGAGGAGTTTCTTGCATCGATTGGTCATACGCCTAAGGAGATCGCATTATGTCTTGGTTAGCAACAGGCGCCGCAGTTTTAAGTACTGCTATTGCTACATATTCAGCTTATTCAACAAGTAAAACTCAAGAAGAACAGGCTGAGGCCGATGCTGACGCAGCTAAAGCGAGTGGTCGTTTAGAAGCTGAACGTATCAGAAAACAGAAAGATAGAGTCCAATCGGCGGCACGAGCTCAAGCGGCTGAAAATGGCCTAAGTGTCAATGAGGGCACAACAGTCACGATCAATGACAAGATTGAGCAAGATGCACAATATGATGCGGCTATGGCTGAAATTTCAGGGTACAACACATCTCAGCGCTTAAGAGCAGAAGCAAGTATCTATAAGAGCAATGCAAATACAGCAGCTGCAACTGGGATGTTAGATACTGTAGCAGTTGGCGCTAAGGGGTATAGTGACCACACCAAGGCAAAGAAAGACACGGCATCTAAGAATCAGACTGCAATTATGACCGCGGCACCACCAAAAACAACAGGGGGCTGGAAATAATCCAAGTATATTAATTATTAATCAATTGATTAAGGAGCTTTAGCTCCTTTTTTATTGTATGGTATTTTCGAGTTAGATAAAAAAGTGAATTGAAGTGAAAAGAAAAATAGCTTTATTGGGAATCTGCTTTATTAGTGTTATTAGCTCACTAGGCCATGCAAATGACGTATATGCCACATATGAGGTGCTTACATCTAAAGAGTTGGCCAATAAATCTATTCTCGCTTTAGAAAGCTTTAGTTGTTCTATATGGGCTGAACTAATGGAGGATCAAAAGGCAAGTGAAACATTTTTATTAAATGGATATGATCATGGGCGCGTATATGTGCAAGGTTTGTTAAATGCAAAAATTAACCAAGATGATAAACGAAGATATATTCCAGGCGTCATGTACCCCGAGTTGAAGTTTACGCCTAATGTGGATTTTATGTTGGGGGCTATCTTTCAAAAAGTCAGTGACAATACCAAAGCAATTACATATGACTTTGATGCCAAAGGCTCTGATAAATATTTTTCAAAGTCTAAAGAGTCGTACGCTAAGAACGGATGTGCCAAAATTTTATTAGAAATGAAATAGAAAAGAACTTTTTGGAAATTGAATATGATTTTAGACCGCGAATTCCAACTCGAAATTATGAAAAAGATGGCTGAAGTGTACCCAGCCGCATATAACTTTTGGACTGATCTTGATTATCGAGATAAAGAAAATCAGCATAAGCTTTATTCAAATCTCTACTACTTACAATCTCATGGATTATTAGAACCAAAGAGTATTCACTACACTACTAGCCTGGACGGTATAGGAAGCTGGAACTTGGGAAGTACTAGGCTAAATCACAAAGGAATGGACTTTCTAGCAGATGACGGTGGACTATCTGCAATCTTAGGTACCGTGACTATCAAGTTTGAAACTGAGCAGCTAAAGGCTATTTTGGCTGCAAAAATCATGAGTTCTGATCTTAGTCCTGAACGTAAAACAACTATGATTGATGCAATTAAAGAATTACCTGCAGAAGGTCTAAAGCATTTAACAACAAAAATTGTAGATGTTGGATGGGATAACTTAGATTCACTTATGACCTTAATTCAGAGTAGCCTTCCATTATGAAAAAAATATTAATCTGTTCACTATTAACTTTTATTAGTTCAGTAGTTTTAGCGACTCCAATTACTTTGCAGCACGCCAAGACCGGCTATGTAAATTCAGGAATTTGTTCCGCCGTGGTGGATATAACGATTCATGATTTTCTTGGAACCAATGACAAGCTGTATTTGGATCTTGTGGCAAAGGATAAAGCTGGGAAAATAAAAGGAACCTCTGAAGATATCATTACTTATGATGATGTTCAGAACCTTTCTGGTAAAGCATTTGGCAAAGTATTTATAGAGTCTGAAGATATGTGTGAGGCAGACCGTACTTGGACAATTCAGGTTAAGCGTGCAGTATTGGTAATTGAGGGGAAACGTGAAGACTTGGTGAAAACGAAGCAAGTAATGATTGATGATTTTCAGCCTATGAGGTTTAAAATAAGCAAATAAATTAAGTTTTAATTTGATAAGCCGTTATCCAAGTACTGCTTATATTAATTGGGAAGAAATTATTTTATGAGAGCATTAGGGATTAGAGTTGAACCTAAGAAAGTTACATTTGTAGTGATTGATTATATTGAAAATGAAGCAAATATATTAAATGTTGAAGCAATTAAAATACCTGTTTCATTAGATTTTCCTGCTAAATTAAAATATGTGAGAAATACTGTGCTAGATATTATTAGAGAGTATGGTATAGAGGTTGCGGGAATAAGAATTGCCGAATCTAATTCTGATAATGTAAATATTAATCGGTTGCATATTGAAGGGGTTATACAGGAAGCTTTTTCGAGTAGTTCAGTACAAAGTTACTTTACTGGTCAGCTCATGTCTATATCAAGAAAATTAAATATTAGTAAAGATGAATATAAATCGCTTGTGAAGTCAGGTTCACTTTTTGCAAGAATTAATGGCTGGTCATCATGCACTAATAATGAAATTAAAGAAGCTGCTTTAGTTGGATATGGAGCACTACTATGATTTATCCATGTCAAAAAGCCCAGGTTTCATTTGAATACATCTCTGAAATAGGACAAGAGGGAAGAAATTCAAAAGTTTATTTTGCCAAGGATAGTAATCTAGATGGTGAAATAGTAATTAAAGAAATTTTAAAATCTTCGTTTGAAGATAATAGCTTATATTTCGATGAGGCTAGAAAGCTTTACAAAAGCTCACATCCTAATGTCGTTCAAGTCTCTTATGCTTGTGAGGATGATGAAAAGATATATATAGCTATGCCTTTTTATAAGAATGGTTCATTAAAAAAGTTAGTTAGTATTAGAAATTTAACTGTTCGAGAAATAATAAAATATGCAACCGAATTTTTAAGTGGATTACATAATATTCATTCAAAAAATTTAATTCATATGGATATTAAACCAGATAATATCTTACTTTCTGACAGAAATGAGGCTTTACTATCTGATTTCGGTTTATCTCAGCATCTTAACCTAGATGGGCTTACTGAAGCCGATAAAGCTTATCCTAAAGTTTTACCTCCTGAATATTTTACTGAAGACCAAGTTGTTGACAGAACATATGATATTTATCAAGCTGGCTTAGTTTTATATATGTTATGTACAGGAATCAAAAATTTTGATGAACAATTTTTTTCTTATTGGCCTGATCATAAAGCATTAGTTAAAGCTATTACTTCCGGCAGATTTCCTGTAAGGAACGCTCATCTACCTCATATTCCTAAAAAGTTGGTAGCAATAATTAATAAATGTTTGCAGGTTCAGCCTATTAGTCGTGCGAGATCTGCATTAGAAATTATAAATGCTTTAGCTGATATAGATGGAAATATACTAGATTGGCAGTATACATTTGATGAGACGAGTCAAATACGTATTTGGGAAAAAATAGTTGATGGTAGGCGATTTAAGTTACAAGTACTTACTGACCATTCATCAATTGCCACAAAAGAAGTTAATGACAGGGAAACTAGGATTAGTGCATACTGCAAAAAACGGATTGATGTAGAAGAAATTCGTGATTTTTTGGAAAAGCACTAGATGAGCACTAAGAGAGTTAACAGAGCCATGCTTTCAAGAGAGAAATTGTTACCCTCAACTAATCAGTCTCAAATTAAATTTCTTTCTGATGAAGTTCTTAAAAAAAGAACCAAAGACTTAGACTTCTTTGGTTCTAAGCATATTTCATTGTTGAAAAAATGAATCTTAATTCTCGACCCACTTAATTAAGTGGGTCTATTGTTTATATTTTTTTCCCATATTTTTATATAATTAGTCTATCTTTGTGGTTCATATTCAGAGCAACTCTAATTGGCCAATTTCATATTTATAAGTTTGCCATTCACCCTCACGCGGTACACGCTCAATACAAGTTTCACTGCACCACAATTCAATTAAAGCTTCGCCGTGTTCATAATTTGGAACTCCGCCTCGAGCCCACTCTGAGATTGTAGAAGCCCCAGCTACAGGTAAAACAAAAGCTATCTTTTCATGTGTCCAACCTAATCGGCCTAAATCTAGAATCATTCTATTGAAGTCTGGGCGTTTGTAAGTACGGCGTTTTGATAGAAATTCTTTAACCTTTTTTTGCTGCCGTAAATTGATAAATCTTTCAGCATCAGCTTTTTTAAAAACTGTACTATCCATGCCACAATTATTTATAAACATCATTATTGAATCCCCTGAATTTGATTTAGGGCATCATGATCTAGGTTAGCAAATTGGCAGTATTTCAATTGAGAATGCATATAGGCAGTTCCAACCTCTCCGTGGCGGTTCTTACCAACTATGGCTTCAGCAATTCCACGAAATTGAGATTCCTTATTGTAAACTTCGTCTCGATAAAGGAAAACAATTTGATCTGCATCCTGTTCAATGGCACCAGATTCACGTAGATCTGACATCATTGGACGCTTGTTTGGTCGTTTCTCTAACTCACGATTGAGCTGTGATAAAAGGACAATGACACAATTAAATTCTTTAGCCATAGCCTTGAGTTCACCAGTGAAGTAAGCAATCTTTAAATCTTCTCGAGCAAATTGCTTAGATGTTTTCATAATCTGTAGATAGTCAATTAGAACTAATCCTACTGAGCCATATTGATGAAGTACTTTTCGGATCGATTCTCTGATGTTCGCTATCGATGGGCGTGAAGTATCATTGATCTGCATTGGAATATTTTTTAGCCGCCCTACAGCGTTTGTATATGCTGTGAATTCTTCTTTAGGGAGTAGGTGAGGAGAATTCCGCACTAGGCTAATGTCCGCAGGTGCTATAGCACAGCATAAGCGCATTGCGATTTGTTCTTTTGGCATTTCACCAGACATAATTAGTACTGGTTTTTTCTGAACTACGGAGACATGATTTGCAATTATTTGCATCATTGTCGTTTTACCCATAGCTGGTCTTGCTGCCACAACCATTAAGCAGCCAGGTTCTACATCACCAAGTTTTTTGTCAAGATCAAAAATGCCAGTTTGAATACCTTTGATTAGTGTTGTACCGGCAATAGCGGCTTCCATCTTTTTGCTTATTTCGACAAAAGTATTTGATGCAGCATCATGGATATGAAATAGGGATTCGCTCCCTGATTCGGTATTTAGATTGGCAAAAGCAGTTTGTGCATTCTGTACCAGTTCACCACGATTTACAGTCAAATGTCGTGCTTGCTGGATTATTTTCATTGCTTCAGCTTCAACCTGACGACATATGGTCAAATCCTTTAATTTTTCTGCATATGATTGCAGATTGTAGAAACTAGAAGGAGCATCATTCATTAGTTGTATAAGATATTTATCACCGCCTGATGCTTCACCGTAGTTACGCATTTCTAACCATTGGTTTACGAGTACGGCGTCGTATGGAGAATCTTTTTCATCAAGGTCTACGATTGCGCTAAAGATCAACTTATGACGTGTTGCATAAAAATCGTTTTCAGATAATAAATTTTCAACTTGTGCATAAGATCCAGCTACGGTCATTAATGCAGCAAGAACCGCTTGTTCAATTTGAAGATTATGAATTGGAAGAGTATTTGTATTCATTACATACTCCCCAGTAAACTTTTAGGTTTGCTGTCTACTAAATTAATTATAGGTTGAGTCGTGATAGTAGGATGAGTTTCAGATTGCTTCACATAATTCGGATTTGCTTTTTGATAACGTTCAAATTTATCAATGATCCAACGGGCAAAACAATAAAGTTTTTTAGCATTAGGCATCGCTTGGCCTGCATAGTGAGCATTGAAAGCACCGAGTTGAAATTCGAAATCTGGTAACCCAAAAATTAATTCTAAATTCTGCTGCTGTCCCGCTATATTTAGGATGCTAATTAGTTGATCTCGATCTGGAATCCACTCGTGTTCTTGAGAGAGATTCATTGATAGATTCACTGATAGGTTCTGCATCCCAGAATTGGGTACATTCAACGTACCGTTTTTGGGATTATTCAAAATCCCGTTTTCGGGGATATTTCCATTATTGGAATCATTCCGTTTTTGGGAATGTTTAATGTTCCCACTTTGGGGTATATTTGTTCTGGATTCAGTATCATTTTTTGAAACTGAATTAGCCAGATTCGGGTTATATTCTTCACGGCCTTTTACGCCGTTTAATTTAAGTATACGGACTCTTTTTGTTGGTCCTGTACGTTCACCAGTATCGCTAACTAGCCCAATTTTTATGAGCTCTAATATAACCTTTTGAACTGTCTTTTTGTCTAGCATAGTGTCAGCAGCTAAGCGATCAATGCTAGGCCATGCGGTATGTTCTTCACCAGCCCGGTCTGCTAATGAAAGCAGAACCAAGCGTTGAGCAGAAGTTTTAACAGAAGCTGTCCATGACCACCGGGTTGCATCAATGCTCATCAGATCCTCCTTGCCTAATATTTTTAATGACGGCGGTAATGAGTCGATCTGGTGTTATGCGAACGGATTCTACATATGTAGAAGATTGTGAAGTTAGTTTCGGTTCTGTAGTTGGCTGAACCGAATTTTTATTGACTGAAACTTGGGGTTTATCCATTTTTAGATACCTCCCATTCAGATTCAAATTTTTCACTTTCAGTAGAAAAAGTATTAACATTGGCTTCAGCGAAGAATTCAGCAATATTAATTAAATGCTCAAGTGTCGTAAAAACACCGCTGTGAATGACATCCTTTACTGCTTCTTTACTCAATTCAACTTCGAGTTGAATTTGAGAAATTAAAGTTTCTAGCCAAGCTATATTTTCTTGAGCAAGTGAGTAAGCCCCAAATAGATCGCCCGCGTCATACCGATCATATGGTTCTTGACGATGTCTGTTTATTTCAGCGCTATATATATCAACATAAGAGTTGGAAAGTTGAAGCGAGATTGCGATTAAATTTTCACACTCTGTGAAGAGTGAACTATCGAAATCATGTCTTTCGGCATAATCTTTAACGAACGCTGCAGTCTTACTAATTTTATTGAGTAGAGTGCGAAGTTGAGTAGCCGTTTCATATGCAATTTTATAAGCATTTAAATAATCAGTAGCAGTATAGAAGGGGACTAATTGCTCTTGTAATTGAATTTGTACTTTAGCGTTCATGATGAATGCGCTCCTTGTGTTTGTTTCGGAGCTTTACCAGTCACGACCAAGTGAGGGTGGCAAAGCTGAAAAGGGTTGGTCGACAGGTACACAAGAGACCCGCACATCCGAAGATGTCCCTCTCCAGCTTCACCATAGAAATGCAGAAGCATAGAGATTTTACGCATAAAAAAAGCCCGAAGCGGACTGTATGCGCTTGTGTAATTATAGCCGACCAAAGCTAATCTAGTGATTTTGCACCAGACAGACTTAATATAGATCAATAAAATTAATTTGAAAAGGGCAAGGCTAAAAATAGTTGGATATGTCATACAGATTCTCCAAATCTTTTAGCCAAAATTTGCATGCCTTTGGGCAGAATGAAAAACTCGGTTTGGGTATAACTATATGGTTGGCCAGAGGCTTTTACACCTTCTTTTAGTGAATATTTAGTTTCACAGTATCCTCGATTTTCACTGTAGTACGTTGAAGCCCTCGCATTATTTAGATAGCGATCCCAGTTATGTTTTCTAAGCCATTCAGCTAACACTTGCTGCTTAACATTCAGAATTTTACATGCTTGCTGGAACTTCACGCCATGTTCAGTATGAGTGATAGTTTCTATTGCTTGTGACAAGGCTTTGTTTTCTGAAGTTAACTGTAGATTCTGTTTGGCTTGAATTTCGATAGCTTGCAAAAGGTGCTGTGGATTGTTGATATCAAATGCTGGTGTTTGCTGTTCAAGTTCATACCAACGTTTCACAATCGCAGCAGTAAATTCTGGGCAGAGTTGAGCTACTACTGTTATCGAATCCAACTTACCTTGTTCACCTGAAAATACATATTCAGTGCTTGTGCGCCCAGCTGTAGGCTTTTCCACCGTTGGTGGTAAAGTAATAACACGGCGTTCTGCTAAACGTTCAATTGTTCTTTTGACTGAATCTAAGCGTGTATTGGTAATGAGAGCGATATCTGAACTCAACATTTGTTGAGAAGGTAAAATTATACTAATAGGAGCATTCATTGTTAGGCCTCCATTTCTGCAGCAGTTTTCTTGCTGTTATGCCATTCAACCAATTCTGCATAGTCGAAGAATACAGGCGCTTGTTTTGATGTACCCATTTTCATCGGACGTGGAAATGTAGGATCTTTACGTATAGTGTGACGGAGGGATTCACGTGTTACATCAAGCAGCTGGCAAGCAGTACTAAATTGAATTCGAATTGGAGTTATTTGAAGCATAATTACAACCATGTATTTGTAAAGCATAGTTGTAATTAATCAGAAAGTTATTGGGGTAACGAAGACCCAAAGGGGTAACTGTATTATTATTTTTTGGCGTAACCCCAAATTTAAGTATTTGTATTTGGTGATTTTTATGCAGTAATTCCTTTAGTTTTTTTTCTTTATAATTATTTTATTTTGGAGTTACCTCCAGTTTTTGCATTGGGGTGACGGCAAATCTTGTCTATACACTTTTTCATATAGTCATTATTCATAAACTCTGGATAATTATCTCCAATCCAAGCCATTACAGTGCTTTGTTTCGGAGCTATATCTGTCTCTGGATTGTATTTTATCCAAAATTCTTGGATTACTCCTGTTATAGCTTTTAATGCGGGCGTTAAGTACTGATTTGGATTCACTTGAGTGGATATAGTATTTACTTGCGTCCCTTTAGTTCCCGATATAGTGCTAGAAAGAAAGCTTAATTTTTCTATTTCAATCCGTTGTTTAGCTACTTTAAAACGTAAATAATTAATCTCTGATAAAGGATCTTCAATTTTTGAAAAGTCTAGAACCTCTGGTTTAGGTCTTGGTTCATGATTACCCAATCTCATCAGAGGTGTATACATAACATGAGTACCTTCATAACTGGTTCTATTAAAATTTTCTATAATATATCCTCTAGTTACTAAGAATTCTTTTAGAAGTAATTCATCAATCAAATTATCTTTCATCTCTAGAACATTCATTTCAATTGCTCTTAAAATGAGGTTCAGAGCTTTTTCATTCTCGGGATAATGTTTTTGATAATTCTCTAAATTATTTTCTTTTAATAACTCTAAGGCTTGAGGATTATCGCCAGTCATAAGACAAGCTGCTTCTAAAGCAGAGAACTCTTCTTTATTTAAGATACTAGAAAGAAAAGTTTTATCTGAATGATTTAGAAACTTAAGAGGTTTTTTTGATGGACCATTGAGCTGCAACAAAAGTTTTTCAACCTCAGAAATATGAAAGACTATTTCATGAGCTTTAAAAATATTTCCTTTAAAATCTTTGATTTCATATAACCATCTTTTTTCTTGTATATCTTCATCTATTAGTGGAGGAAAAGCTTTTAGATATTCATCTTTTTGAAGAGCGGGAAAATCGCTAATTGATGAAATATGCTCAATAATTTTTCCAATATTAAAAAAAAAGTCGCAAGTATTAGGATCTGTATAGCCAATATATTCTATAAAATTTGAGGCAAAGACATATCCTTTAAATTTTCTAGTCCAGCTTACGGTTTCTATATGAGCAACTGGATCACGCTTATCAATACTGTCTTGAAAACGCTCATCAAGAATGCAAACAATATTTCCTTCAAAATAAACACAAGGGTGTAATTCCCCGCGTCTGCAATAATCTTTGATTGTATGAATATTCAATTTATTCTTTGAAGCTTCTATAAGCTCATTTAATGAAAATATTTTTTGCATTTTGCCTCCCACGGCATACCCAGTTAGGAGCTAAGCCAATCGGATTGGGTATCCGACTTTCGCTCCGTCGAGCTAGGCTTAGCAAACTGTTAAAATTGATTAGTTCATCAATTTTGCATACTTAAATTGTATGATCTCTTCACCTAAAATCTGTGCTGTATAATCATATGGACTAATACTTGTTTCTTTAGTCGCATCTAAATAACTACTCCACCAATTGAGCATTGTTTTTCTTTCTTCTAAGAACTCTGCTTTATGGGTATATGCAAGTCGTACATTATTACGCTCTTGGTGACTCATTTGTTTTTCAACAGCATCTTTTTGGAATAGTTTACTTTGGATTAGGGCTGCACAGGCCATACCTCTAAATCCATGGCCACAAACTTCAGTGTTTGTGTCATATCCAAGACGGCGTAGAGTTTTATTGATAGTGGATTCACTCATAAAACCATGCGGATCACCGTTTTTAGGAAAAACATTTTGAGTGTGTCCGCTGTATTTGTAGATCTCTTTTATTATAGCTAGTGCCTGGTTCGATAGAGGAATTAAATGAGGTGTTTTCATTTTTGCACCGCGATGAGAATATTTGTAACCTTCTACAAAATCTCTAGTTGGGGGAATGGTCCAGATAGCATTCTCAAAATCAAACTCCTTCCATCTTGCAAATCTAATTTCACTTGAACGAGCAAAAGTATGTAAAGCAAATTCAACACATAGTCGAGTAAGTGGATGGCCAGTATCAGAAGCTAATTTAGCTTGCAGCTCGGGCAATCTTTCTAATGGTAATTGAGGGTGATGTTTGGTTTTTTTTGAAAGGATGAAAATATCTTGAAGACCATAGGCTGGATTGCTTTCAATAAATCCTTTCGACATTGCAAATGCAAAAATACTTGTTAGCCGTTGCCGGGTTTTTTTTACAACTTCGGTATAACCTAAGTCTTCAATACTTTTAATTACTTGAATCAGTTCTTTTGGCTTGATTGCATCAATAGGTTTTTTCCCAAGTTTTGGGAAAACATACTCTTCCATATTCTTAAGAGCTCTTTCTGCTGTTTCAGTTCCCCAGCGTCCAGTATTTTTATATGCTGTATGCCATTCTCGAGCTATAGATTCAAAATTATATTTATTGTCTAGTTTAGCCTTTTGTATTTCGCTGTATTCAATTGGATCTATTCCATTGGCTAATAGTGTCTCCAATTCACGGCGCTTATCTCTGGCAGCTTTTAAACTTAAAGCAGGGAAGTTACCTAATGTCATTAAGCCATCTTTACCATTAGCTCTTTTATATTTAAATCGCCATACTTTTGAGCCACTTTTACGAATGAATAGAATCAGTCCATGACCATCATATAGGGAATAATCTTTTTCCTGCGGCTTTGCACCAGTGCATTTAGAGTCGGATAGCGGAATAGTTTTCTTAGCCATGGCAGAATAAGGATACATATTGAGTAGAACTTTATATATCCTCAATCATATCCTTAAATATTGCAACTATATCCTTATGTATTTATCTATATTCTTCTATGATTTATGTATAAATATTTGAATAATAATTACTTTTAACTAAATTATTTTATATTTTGCTGTTGGGTTTGTGCGCCCTGCGGGACTCGAACCCACGTCGGTCGCTTAGGAGGCAACTGCTCTATCCAGTTAAGCTAAGGGCGCATAATTTTATGATTATAAACAAAAAAGCTATTGCTAAGGCAATGGCTTTTTTACGTTTTAGTTATTAAAACTTTTGCCAGAGTGGCCAATAAAGATAAAGTTGAACCATTCAAAGGTTTCAAACACTTATATCTGTAGAAAAACAGTTTAGAAAGCTAAAAAATCACAAAAACTTCATGTTTATCTTTCTATGATCTGAAGCAAAACACGAAAAGGTTTAAGACAAGCAATTGAGTAGATGAAACTATTCCCAAAAGGTTGTTTGTTAAAAATCAGATTTAGCTACCTATAATTCAAAAGGGCAGAGCATGAAAAAAATTGATGAACAGGACTTATCTAGAATTATTGAAATGGCATGGGAAGATCGCACTCCATTTGAAGCAATTGAGCGAGAGTATGGCTTAAGCGAAAGCGAAGTGATTCGTTTAATGAGATACAACCTAAAAACCAATAGTTTTAAACTTTGGCGTAAACGTATGGCAGGGCGTAAAACTAAGCATCAACAATTACGTTCACCAGACGTTGAACGAGCTTACTGCTCTCGTCAGTATAAATATACTTAACATCATCAGATATAATCAATTGAAAACCAGCTGATTCAACAATTAAGAGTAGTGTTGAATCAGTTAAAACAATCGAGTGAAATATCTACTTAGTTGATCGGGCTTGTCTTTTACATCTTTCAGAGCAATATTTTACTTCTTCCCAGCAACGTTCCCATTTTTTTCGCCAGTCAAAAGGACGTTGACAATAGGCACATATTTTCTGGGGGAGATACTGTTTTTTCATGGTCTTAAAGCTCATCAAGTTGATGAATAAGTAACTTGGCATGCTGCATGACAGAAGCTTTATCTTTCATACGATCAAGGTTTTTATAGACCATAGCCATTCTGGGATTCTGACGAAATATGGCCTCATGTCGGCTCATAAAATACCAATATAAACTGTTAAATGGACAACTGTCAGACTCAGTTTTTGTTTTGACGTTATATGTACAGTGCTGACAATAATTTGACATTTTATGTACGTAATTACCTGATGCAGCATAGGGTTTACTTGCCATGATGCCGCCATCTGCATACATTGCCATGCCTAAAGTATTCGGTAATTCGACCCATTCATAAGCATCTACATAGACTGCTAAATACCATTTGCAAATTTCTGATGGAATTACACCTGCTAAAAGTGCAAAGTTGCCTGTAATCATTAAACGCTGAATATGGTGAGCATAGCCATGTTCAAAGGTATTTCTGAAACACTCGGCCATACATGCCATTTTTGTATTACCAGTCCAGTAATATTGTGGCAGCGGCGTGCTGGCATGAAGGGTATTTTGATCGCTATAGTCAGGCATAGATAACCAATATATTCCACGCACATATTCCCGCCATCCTAATATCTGCCGAATAAATCCTTCTACTGCATTTAAGGGAGCCTGTCCGCTGTAATAGGCTGTTTGAGCAGCGTCACACACTTCTTTTGGCAACAACAATCCACAATTTAAATAAGGTGAGAGCAGACTATGAAACATAAAATCTGAACCATAAACCATAGCATCTTGATAATCGCCAAAGTGAGGTAAGATGTTAGAAATAAAATGATCTAGAGCAAGTAGGGCATTTTGACGGGTAGTTGCCCATTGAAAGGAGTTGATATTGCCGATATGTTGTGAAAATTCTTTCTTGACCAGTTGAATAACATCTATATCAATTTGATCATGCTCAAAGGCTAATTTTGGTGGCAAAGATGGATTGCCTGACCACGCTTTTCGATTGGCTTGATCAAAGTTCCATTGCCCGCCAACGGGTTGTTGGTCATGCATTAAATAGTGAGTTTGCTTGCGCATTTCTCGGTAAAAGTATTCCATTCTTAGTGTCTTATATTTGTTTGCCAATTGCTTGAATTGTTCTACGGTACAAAAGAATCGATCATCTTCTAAACAAATAACAGGTAGTTTTAGCTTGTTAGCCCATGAATTTTCGATTTCATGTTGTAAGCGATACTCACCACATTGGGTAATGACGAGAGCATTCGCCGAGAAGTGTTGCTGCTGCAAAGCAATAAAGTCGACTAACTTTTTTATATGACTTTCGCGCTTAAATGTGTGGTAACGGATTTTCCAACCCTGTGCTTTTAATTCTTTTACAAAGTGCCGCATTGCACTAAAAATCAGTGCTATTTTTTGTGGATGATGAGCAACATAAGATGTTTCCTCAAATACTTCAGCCATCAAGATAACGTCTTCATTCCGGTTTAAATACTTGAGCGTTGCGAGTTGGTGATTTAATTGATCACCCAGAATTAAACCAAATCGCATATTTTTGCTTCATGAGATGGAACTAAAACTAGTCTATATTTTCAGAGATCAATTTTATGTGAAGCAGAGCTTCTAACTTCATCACTAGTCACTTAGCTATAAAAAGATAAAGACAACTTAAAAACATAACGCATGTGAATAAAATGTGAATTTAATCAAAAAGATACAAATTAAATGAATTGAAGGTGTTCGCTAATATGCGTAAGATTTTAAAAAAATATGTTTAAGCTTGATCCTTTTGAAGGAGCAATAGAGTCCAGCGAAAGGTTCTTCACTCGAGTATATAAATGGATACCAACAACCATCCTATTGCTTATATTTTTCAGCAGCAACAACTTTTGGTTGATGCGAATTTTAATCTACCTTGCCTTCAACAGCAGGAATATGATTTACCTATACAAGCAGACCCTCTAGTAATAGCAAGAGATTTCCAAGAAGGCGAACTTATTCCAAATGGATATCAGTTCATACCTATTCGCCAACTCTTACAGTATTGGACTAAACCGCAGTTTGAACAGGCAAGTCGCGCTTTTCAGTTGCTAGAGTGGCGCCGTAATCATCAGTTTTGTAGTCGTTGCGGACATAAAACCCAGCAGCATAAGACTGAATATTCGATGACTTGTCCAGCATGTAATTTTAGTCAATATCCTAGGGTCAATCCTTGTGTAATTACCATTATTACGCGTGGTGAGGGCGAGATTTTGCTTGCTAAAAATGCTAGAAATAAGAGCCAGATGTACAGTTTAATTGCTGGCTTTGTCGAGGTAGGGGAAACACTAGAAGATGCTGTTCGACGTGAAACATTAGAAGAAGTGGGATTACACATTAAGAATATTCAGTATTTGGCGAGTCAACCATGGCCATTTCCCAGTAACTTAATGTTGGCCTTTAAAGCTGAATATGAAGCGGGCGAAATTGAAATTCAGGAGAAAGAACTTAGCGATGCTCAGTTTTTCAAATTTAATCAATTACCTGAAATTCCATTTAAGGGCAGTATTGCTCATGCAATGATTATGCACGTTATTCATGGCACACCTGTCGCTGATGATACGAAACAGTGGCTTTAAACTGAGATTCAGATATGGCTTTAATCTTATAGTTTTAAATAAAAAAGCCATTGTCTAGACAATGGCTTTTTAGATTTATTTATTCTTCCGGATTCTCAATGGAATCTAATTTTTTAGGATTTAAATAGTCAAAAAGTACAAGCATTGCAGTAATCCAAATAGGGATCATCATTACTGACTCTTTGAAGCCTTGAGTCCACATAATATAGAGAACCACAGCAATAAACGCTAAAACTAAGTAATTACTAAAAGGTGACCATAACGCTGGAAAAGATGTCTTAATATTCGCGTGCTTAACAAAGCGTCTATACTTCAAATGTGTAATTGATATCATTGCCCAGTTTAGAACAAGTGCACCAACCACAACATACATGAGATGCCCAAGAGCATCTTCAGGTACAAAGTAATTTAAAAGAACGCAACCAAAGATTAATAAAGCAGAAAGCAGAACAGCGGGAATAGGAACCCCCTGTTTATTGGTTTTTGCAAAAACTTTTGGTGCATTACCTTGTTGAGCGAGACTGTAGAGCATACGGCTATTTGCAAACATCCCACTGTTATAAACAGATAAAGCAGCAGTTAAAATAATAAAGTTAAGTAAGTGTGCAGCCCAACCAATACCCATTTGGCTAAAAATCATAACAAATGGACTTTTATCGAGACCGCCAAGATCTAATTGGTTCCATGGCACTAATGAAAGTAAGATCGCTAGTGAACCGATATAGAAAATCAAGATACGGAAAACGACTTGGTTAATTGCTTTTGGAATCGTTTTTTTCGGATCTTTTGCTTCTGCTGCGGCCATACCAATCAGTTCAATACCACCAAAAGCGAACATCAAGAAAGCCAACATATAGAAGAGGCCGCTAAAGCCATTCGGAAAAAATCCACCATGAGACCAAAGGTTACTAAATGAAATATTTGAGCCTACATCTGCTGTAAATAGCAAATAGAGTCCAAAAACAATCATAGAGATGACCGCAGCAACTTTAATAATAGCGAGCCAGAATTCGGACTCACCATAAAATTTGACGTTTGTTAGGTTAATTGCCGTAATCACGACAAAGAAAAATAAGACAGACGTCCACGCTGGAATATGAGGCCACCAATAATTAATATATTTGGCCACTGCGGTGAGTTCGCTCATCGCAACCAGAACGTAGAGTATCCAATAATTCCATCCGGTTAAAAATCCGGGAAATTTCCCCCAGTATTTATACGCAAAATGGCTGAACGATCCTGCAACAGGTTCTTCAACAATCATTTCTCCCAGGTGGCGCATAATTAAAAAAGCAATTAAGCCACCAATGGCATATCCTAAAATAATGGATGGTCCCGCAGATTGAATCACTTGCGCCGAGCCTAAAAATAATCCGGTACCAATTGCTCCACCCATAGCAATTAATTGGATATGTCGATTTTTTAGTCCTCGTTGAAGTGTAGAAGATTCGTTGGTCAAAGGTCTTCACTCACTATGAATAAGTAAATTATTCTAATAGATGGAGTTATTTTAGCCTAGACTACAAATTAATAAGCAGTGACTGAAAAGTAATTATAAAAACTATTTAAAATCATAATCTTGCTTTTAATATTTCTATTTCGAGTGAAAAGTACTCTAAAAAATATAATTTCAGATAGACTTTTTTTCTTAGATTTTGCTTAGATGAAGTCATTGCAAGAGTATTGTTAAATTCACAAAATATGCTCACGTCAATACGATTGATGTATAAAGCAGATCGCTATCTCTTAGCCTTAAAACAATTTAAGATGAAGAGAAGGGTAAACAAGAATGCTTGTTTTGATATAGAAGAACATAATAGTAAGGATAACAGTTGATATGAGCTCAGTACCGCAAATTAAAATTCCAGCAACTTATATGCGTGGTGGAACGAGTAAAGGTGTCTTTTTTAAACTTGATGATTTGCCAGAAAGAGCTCAAGTTGCAGGTCAAGCAAGAGATCAGCTCTTACTACGTGTAATTGGTAGTCCAGATCCTTATGGAAAACAAATTGATGGGATGGGCGGAGCTACTTCGAGTACCAGCAAAACAGTTATTCTCGCTAAAAGTACGCAACCAGATCATGATGTCGATTATTTATTTGGTCAGGTTTCAATTGATCAAGCTTTTGTAGATTGGAGTGGTAACTGCGGTAATTTGACTGCGGCTGTTGGTTCTTTTTCGATTTCAAATGGTTTAGTTGATGCCGATCGTATTCCGGAAAATGGTCTCTGTACCGTTCGAATCTGGCAAAAAAATATTCAAAAAACCATTATTGCGCATGTGCCTATTACCAATGGACAGGTTCAAGAAACTGGAGATTTTGAACTGGATGGGGTGACTTTCCCTGCCGCTGAGGTCCAAATTGAGTTTTTAGATCCTGCCGATGATGGTGAAGAGGGCGGTGATATGTTCCCGACAGGGAATGTTGTTGACCAATTAGATGTTCCAGAGATTGGTAGTTTTCAAGCCACATTTATTAATGCTGGTATTCCAACCATTTTCTTAAATGCAGAAGATTTAGGATACGAAGGTACTGAGTTACAAGATCATATTAATAGTGATGCAGCAGCACTAGCACGTTTTGAAAAAATTCGTGCCTATGGCGCAGTTCAGATGGGCTTAATTAAAGATATTTCAGAAGCAGCAGCGCGTCAGCACACACCAAAAATTGCTTTTGTCTCTAAACCAAAAAATTACACAGCATCAAGCGGTAAAAACGTTTCAGAGAATGATGTCGATTTACTTGTTCGAGCTTTGTCGATGGGTAAACTTCACCATGCAATGATGGGAACAGCAGCAGTTGCGATTGGTACGGCAGCTGCCATTCCGGGTACATTAGTAAATTTAGCAGCTGGCGGTGGTGAACGTGAAGCAGTGCGTTTTGGACATCCTTCTGGAACATTACGTGTTGGTGCTCAAGCTGAACTTACAAATGGCCAGTGGGTTGTTAAAAAGGCGATTATGAGTCGTAGTGCACGTGTGTTAATGGAAGGTTGGGTACGCGTCCCAGGTGACAGCTTCTAAAAGTCACTTAAAAATGAAAAAAGCCTCTCCATTTTGTAGAGGCTTTTTTACATGGGCCTTCGAAAACTCATCACGCACTTTTCACATTGAATCGTGTATGATGTAGCGCATGAATGCTTCAAGACATTCAATAAAATTTCTCTACTGATTTTATCGAGGCGACTGTGTCATCACTCTCTCAAGTTAATGCGGATGTTTTAAAACAAGCTCAACAACGTATTCAACAAGATTTATTGACGACACTGGCCGCATTTTCAATTCCAGAACCTTTAAAAAGTGCGGTACACCATGCAGTCATGCTTGGTGGAAAACGTGTGCGTCCGGCTTTGTGTTATGCCACTGCTTCTTTACAGCCAAATCCAAATTTTGCTGCGGCCCGCCGTGCTGCGGTTGCAGTTGAACTTATTCATTGTTATTCCCTAGCACACGATGACTTGCCCTGTATGGACAATGATTTACTGCGTCGTGGTCAGCCGACTTGTCATGTTGCGTTTGGTGAAGATACTGCTTTGCTTGCTGGTGACATTTTACAATCAATGGCTTTTGAGGTTTTAGGTAGCCGTTTGTTTGATGAACAAGGGCAGGGTACTGATGCTGCGATTGTATTAAAACAAATGCAGATTTTAGCAACTGCTAGCTCCAAAATGGTTTCTGGACAGGTTTTAGATTTGCAAGCTGAAGGCAAGCAAATTACTCAAGACGAACTTGAAAATATCCATCGTAATAAAACCGGTGCGCTCATTCAGGCAGCCATTATGATGGGTGCAGTGACAATCTTCTCTGGAACAGATCAAGCAATTCCAAAGTTACGTCAATATGGACAAACAATTGGACTAGCTTTTCAAGTGTTAGATGATATTCTAGATATTACTTCGAGTACCGAAACCTTGGGTAAAACTGCAGGTAAGGATGAACAAGTACAAAAATCGACATATCCAGCCCTAATGGGGCTCGAACAAGCAAAGGTCTATGCTAAAGAATTGCATGATCAAGCCTTTGAAGCCTTAGCGCATTTTGGTGACGATGCGAAAGAATTAGTAGATATTTCACAATTCCTTTTAGCACGTACCAATTAATAATATTAAATCAATATTCATAACTTCTATTCATGCGAAGTGAATAAGGGAGAAAAGAATGAATGGTGCTCAGCTTCATCAAAAAGCAATTGAAATCGCGCGTAATCTTCCCTTTAGCCAACAGACCCATCCATTTGGGCCAGACTATGAAGTTTTTAAAATTTTAGAGAAAATGTTCATGTTGACCGCAGAAGTAGCTGGCGTCAAAATGGTTAATGTTAAATGTGATCCCTATAAAAGTCAGGAATATCAGGAGCTCTATTCATTTATTATTCCTGGATATCACATGAATAAAAAGCACTGGATTTCGATTACACCGCATAAGAACTTAACAAGAGATTTACTTCAAGATTTAATTCGCGACTCTTATGATTTGGTTGTAAAAAAACTCCCTTTGAAAGATCAGAAAAGATTAAAAACCAATAATATAAAAGATAAAAAACGGCGACATAGTAGTCGCCGTTTTGTTTTCAAATACTTATTTAAAGTAAACACATTAATTATGTTTTCCCATAATACCGCGAATTGTATTTAAAACATCGGCAGGTAAAACCACAGTTTTAGCATTGCTTGATTTCGCCATATCTTGCATCGCTTTCACATATTGTTCACCTAAAAGGTAAGCAACAGGAATCTCTTTATCACCAACCGCACTGGTTACCATTTCAATTGCTTTTTGAGATGCTTCTGCTAAGACCACTTGAGCTTCAGCATCACGACGAGATGCTTCTAAACGACCTTCTGCACTTAAAATAGCAGCTTGTTTTTCACCATCGGCTTTTGTAACGGCAGCACGACGTTGACGCTCTGCCGCAGCTTGCTCTTCCATAGCCGCTTGCATGGTGTGAGAAGGTTGAATATCTTGAATTTCAACAGTTTTTAAAGTAATACCCCAATCTGAAATATCATCAGAAATCGCAGCTTTGAGCTTGGCTTTAATATGATCTCGTGAAGACAATGCATCATCTAGATCCATTTCACCTACAATAGAACGTAACGAAGTTTGTACAAGGTTTTGAATCGCCCATGTATAGTTTTCAATACCATAGACCGCTTTTTCTGGTGTGGTTAAATTAATGTAGGCCACTGCATTCATTAGTAATACGGCGTTATCACGTGTAATTACTTCTTGAGATGGAATATCAAGCACAATATCTTTCGTGGTAATTTTATATGCCACTTCATCTACATAGGGAATCACAAAATTAAGCCCAGGATTAAGGGTCGAATGGTATTTACCTAAACGTTGAACAATCCACTTATAACCCTGAGGAACAATACGTACCCCTTTAAAAATGGTGACAGCCACAAAAGCCAAAAAAGCTAAAACAATAATAGTACCGACTGGCATGAAAATACCCTCTCTTTATCTTTAATGTTTATGAAGTACCGTGGGACTGGACAATTAAGTCATTACCCGAAATATCAATAACTCTCACACGATCACCGACTTTGACCGGATTAGTGCTTCGACAGTTCCATTCATCAGCCCCTAAAATAGGCATTGGAAAGCGAACAATAATTTGATCATGATCAAGGCCAGTTTGAATCACCATACCAATTTGACCAATAGTCGCTTCACGGGGTAATCCCGCTTTAGTTTTATCAATTGATAATGGTTTAATAAATTTGAACCAAAGAATGGTGCATAGCACTGACAGAACTATCCACAATACAATTTGCGTTGTGAGGCTAATATCTGGAAATAACCAGTAGAGAAAGCACACCATAATGGCGGCAATACCAAACCAAAGCGCGGCAAAGGCGGGTAGAATCAGTTCAGAAAGAATAAGTAAGATACCCAATACAAACCAGTGCCAAGGTTGTATAACAAACTCCATAGATCTGCTCTTTTATATATCTTTATGATGGGTAAAAGTGACTCAATATCACTTTTACCACTGTAGCAGATGATGGGGAGTGTGGATAGAAAAAAACCACCTCAATTAGAATTTAGGGCGTGGTGCAGGCTTAAACGCAGCTGGAGATTTTTTGAAGTTTGCAATTGCAGTTTCAACTTGGCGTATTTGCGCTTGAGCTGCTTTTTCGCCTTCCAAAATTGCTTGGTTACTTGATTTGAGATCAAGGGTACCTAGATGACCAACTTTAGGTTGAATGACAACATTGGCCTGCTTGAGCTCTTCATTAATACTTTGTTGACCCATGATATTAATGGTTTGATCAAGTAATCCCCACATATTGGCTGGGCGGTTTCCTGCTGGACGTGCAGAAATATCAACAGCAATCACAATATCTGCACCCATGTCACGAGCTGTTTTAACAGGAATTGGGCTAACCAATCCACCATCGACATATTTCTGCTTGCCAATTGTCGCTGGTACAAACACATTTGGAATACTACAAGATGCACGTACTGCTTGGCCTGCATTACCTTTAATGAAGTCAGCTTTTTGACCATTATCAAGGCGTGTTGCCACGGCAGCAAAACGGATTGGAAACTTCTCAATCGGTTTATTGCCTACATTACGGTTAACGTAGTCCTGTAACTTTTGTCCAAGAATAATACCCTGACGATTAAGTGTTAAATCGCGGATATCTGACTCTTGTAACTTTAGAGCCAGACTTTGCAATTGATAAGGCGTTTGTCCACTTGCGTAGATACTTCCAACAAAGCTACCGGCACTGGTACCCGTGACAATTTTAGGTTTAATTCCGTGAGACTCTAAAACCTTAATTACACCAATATGTGAAAATCCTTTTGCTCCACCGCCACCTAAAGCAAGTGCAATCACAGGTTCACGGGCTTTCATTGAGGTTGTCGGTGTTGGTGTTTTGCTAAATTTATCACAGCCAAATAGTGCTAGAGAGATAAATCCAATACTGGCAAATTGAGCAATTTTCATCTTTAAAAATAATCTACGTCGAGATAAATTAAGAGGGCTCATGAGACCAGATTTGCTCAATTTTTGCTAGGTTTTTTTCACTAGATTTTGTAAAGGTTCAGCAAGCCAATTACGATTTTTAGGTGAAATTTTTCCTTCATAACGCTCAAAAATCTTGGTGAGATCTTCATCGTAGTTGCCACTTGGGTTTAGGTGACCTAAGCAGTGAATCGTCTTGTGATCATAATCAAAAGAAAACATCACAATGGGAATATTGGCTTTCGCAGCAATATGGTAAAAACCACTTTTCATTTTTTTTGCTTTTTTACGTGTGCCTTCGGGCGCCATTCCAATCCAGATCTTGTCATATTTTTGAATGGTTGCAACAACTTGCTCAGTAAGTCCATTGGCTGTGTCGCGTTTAACTGGAATGACCCCAGCCCAATCTAAAGCTCGTTTAAATGGTGGTTTAAAAAGAGCATCTTTACCTAACACCGTAATTTGAATACCTAATCCGAAAATCGCAAGAAATCCATACCATCCATCAATATTGGAAGTATGAGGGGAAATAATCGCCACTGCTTTTGGCAAATTAGGAACTTCACCTTCAATTGTCCAACCTTGCGCTAAAAAAAGTTTTTTAAATAGCGCTCGGCTTAAAGCAGTACCGCGTTGAGGTACTAAATCAGGTAAATTAGGGAAATGTTGATCCATATTTTTTTAAATTTTAACTTGTCCTAGTTTTATCTTAATCTTTTGAAATATATGCTTCATTGGCAAAATGTAAGAACAACATGACATTTGATGTTATTCCTCATTAAACAAATAAAAAGTAGGTTTCTATGTTGCGGCAGCAAAATCTTTATCTTCTGCTATTTTCTCTATATTGGGCACAAGGACTGCCTGTCGGGTTTATGACCCATGCTTTACCCGTGATTTTAAGAGCACAAGGTGTGTCACTCGCCCACATTGGTGGCTTTGGCTTATTAATGTTGCCATGGTCAATCAAGATTTTTTGGGCGCCATGGGTCGACCGACACGCACTTTCCCGTTTAGGACATTATCGTAGTTGGATTCTACCTACTCAGTTTTTGACTGTGGGTGTACTGTGTATTTTGTCTTTTTTCCCTGTTCAAGCTTTAGATCAACCTATTTATTTATTCGCATTTTTTATTTCCCTTCTTTTTATGAACTTAACTGGAGCAACACAAGACATTGCTACCGATGCTTTAGCAGTCAACTTGTTAAAACATGATCAGCAGCATTGGGGCAATACATTTCAGGTCATTGGTTCACGCTTAGGTTTTATTGTTGGGGGAGGTGCCGTACTTTGGTGCTTAGACTGGTTAACATGGCAACCCACTTTCTTGCTATTAGCAACCATAGTATTTTTAAATACTTTACCTATTTGGTTATTTAAAGAGCCTCAACATACTTCTCATGCGAGTCGCGAACTCAAACTTAATCAGCAAAATTTAGTCCTAAAAATTAAAGCTTACCTAAGATATTTCTCTCAAAATAAAGAACTCCGTTCTTGGTTGGTGGTACTGATCACTTTTAAAGTAGCAGACGGCTTAGCTGGACCATTACTTAAACCTTTAATGGTTGATATGGGGTTAAGTTTTACTCAAATTGGTGTTTACATCACGATGCTCGGTGCAGTAGCAGCACTCGCTGGGGCGGCAATAGCAGGAGGCGTGCTTAAATACTTTTCAAGACCAGCAGCATTAATTGGCTTTTCAATTTTTAAAATTATGAGTCTAGGAGCCTATGCTTATTTAGCCTATGCCTATGAACAAAAAATTCAGTTGAATGTCTGGGTTATATATACAGTCAATGCTTTAGAAGATGCATTCTCGGCAATGCTATTGGTAGCTATGTTGACTCTAGTCATGCATTACAGTCGAAAAGAATATGCGGGGACAGATTTTACCTTTCAGGTTTCAGTTATGGCGACTGTTAGCGGTCTTCTTTATAGTTTTAGCGGTGTGATTGGAGATTTACTCGGTTATTTCCATTATTTGATAGCTATTGTCATTATTGCAGTGATCAGTTTACTGCCTATTTTCCTCTGGAAACATGAGAAACTACAGGAAAAATAATGTTAACTAAATGAAATAAAGAACTTTAATATTGCTCAAGCAGTGATCTAAGCTTTATCTACTACCTTTGTCTATGTTTTTAAAAATGTATATTTTTAGCTATTTAAATGCTCAATTAATTGTGCCATCTTGTGTGGGTAGCAAATGGAAGCTAAATGGAGAAAAAATGGATTTGGATAACAAGAAAAATCATGTGAATCAATCAAAATGGGCAGAAAAATGTTCAATTAGATTGGTTATTAGCCTAAAGTCTAAAAAAGAATAATGAAATAACGATTTAATCATTCTATAAGATAAGAGAGTTGTGTAGGATTCGTTACAACATGAAGTTAAGGTAAAAATCTGTAAATCAAAGTATGTTTTTTATGTCTTTGTTTATCGGTTTTAGTCTTGCACAACGTTGAAATTGGTTTTGGTTGCGGTAATAAAATTAATGTAACCAATGTGGAGGAGAGTTGATTTTTTAGCCCCTAATTTAATGGCGTAAATCAACTTGGCATGGATAGGCAACATAAAATATATTTTTAGGAGTTTTTGATGGATCTATTCCTTAATCGTAAATCTTTCGTTATTAAAAGTTTAGCTCTTACAGTTACAGCTTTAATGATGAGTGGGGCACATGCTGCGACTTCCGACAAAGCGGAAATTCAACAGCTTCGTAAAGAAGTTGAAGCGTTAAAAGCTTTAATTCAAGAACAACGTCAAGTTCAGCAACAACAACAGCAAGTACAGCAACAACAGCAAGTACAGTTAGCTGAAGTTAAGGCACAACCTCAAGCTGCTGCACCAGCTTCTCCATTAGCATCATTAAAATCTAAAACTGGTGCTGATGTGAATCTATATGGTTTTGTTCGTGGCGATGCTAACTATATTATCGAAGGTGCGGATGGTGACTTCGCTGATGTAAGTAAGTCTAATGGTGAAGCAAAAGATAAATTGCGTGCTACTGCTAAAACGACTCGTCTAGGTTTAGATTTTACTGCTCCTGTAAGCAATGCCAAAGTTGGTGGTAAAATTGAGTTGGACTTTGCAAGTGGTGACAATAACAAATCTGAAAACGTACGTATTCGTCATGCTTATTTAACTTATAACAACTGGCTATTTGGTCAAACAACGTCTAACTTCTTGGCGAGCCACGCACCAGAAATGATCGACTTTTCGACGAACATTGGTGGTGGTACAACACGTATTCCACAAGTACGTTATAACTATAAATTAGCTCCTGCGACTCAATTATTTGTTTCAGCTGAGGAAGGTAATAGTTCAGCAACAGGTGACTCAGTTAAATACAGATTACCTGTATTAACAGCTAAAATTACTCAAGGTTATGCAGATGGTAATGGTAATGCTTCTGCTCGAGCTTTTGTTGAAAACTATAAATCAGGTAAAGGTGATGACCAAACTGGTTGGGGCGTTGCTGCAGGTACCGACTTTAAAGTATCTGATCCTTTAAAATTATTTGCTGATGCATCATATGTAGTAGGTAACAGTAACTACTTATATGGTAGTAATTCTGCTTATACTTTAGTTAATGATAATATTGAGCAAAATGAATTTGTAGCAGTACAAGTGGGTGGAACATATAAGATTTTACCTAACTTACGTGCTACTTTAGCGTACGGTGCTCAATTTGCTGATGACGGTACTGATTATGCAAGATTTAATGCATCTGCAAATGAAAAAGTTCAACAAGCATGGCTTAACGTCATTTACACACCAGTTAAACCAATTGACTTAGGTATTGAATACGTTAACGGTAAACGCGAGACTTTTGCTGGTGATGACCACAAAGACAACCGTGTTGGTTTAATGGCTAAATATAGCTTCTAACAACAATATTTAGTTAAAAGCTCACAAGACGAGGTTAAATTTAACCTCGTCTTTTTATTATACAAAATTTAAAAAAGTAGCATGTATTAAGGTCTTTGAATTAGATCATTTTTTATTTAAGTCATTTTTAAGTTTCCATTTCTACAGTAAAGCATCATAAAAAGATTGTAGTCACTCAAGATGCTGAATTTTTTTTCCACTTTAAAAAATAAACAGATTTCACTGTTTATGTTTAACTTTATTATAGCCATTTGGTTAGGGGCTATTCTCAATATTGGTTTTTATCGCCAAGTCCATCTTTTAACTCCATATTTTGGAATAAAGGCTATTCTATTTTTAGCTGCTACTGTACTTATTGTGGTTGCTGCTTATTATGCGATTTTACAGATTTTAAACTGGAAATGGACCGCTAAAATTTTTGCAATTTTACTGGTCGTGATTGGTGGTTTTAGCTCTTATTTCGTGAATACTTTGGGCGTAATTATCTCGCCCGATCAGATTCAAAATATGATACAAACCGATGTATCTGAAGTTTCTGATCTAATTTCATTACGTTTCGGACTCTGGACAGTTTTCTTTGTTGTTTTGCCGATTATTTTAATTACTCAGGTAAAGCTTAAAAAAGAAAAAGTATCTTATTTATTGATGAAAAAGCTTGGTTCGATTGTAGCCTCATGTGCAATCGTGGGTATTTTACTATTTGTTTACTATGTTGATTTTGCATCTATTTTCCGTGAGCATCGTGATTTGAAAGGTATGATCTCACCACAAAATAGTATTTCATCTTTAATGTCTTATTATCACAAAATGGCGCCTAAGAAGAACTTGCCACTTATACATTATGGAGAAGATGCTCATCAAGTTCAGCAAGTACAAAGCAACTTGCCTAAATTAATGGTTCTCGTTGTTGGTGAGACAGCTCGTGCGGAAAGTTTTGCATTAAATGGTTATTCGAAAAATACGAATCCGGAACTTTCTAAACAAGATATTTTGAATTTTTCCCAAGTCAGCTCATGTGGTACAGCAACTGCTGTGTCGGTTCCATGTATGTTCTCTGGAATGCCTCGCATTGACTATGATGAACAGTTAGCAAGTCACCGTGAAGGTCTATTGGACATTGCTAAACGTGCGGGTTACCAAGTAACTTGGATTGATAATAACTCTGGCTGTAAAGGTACTTGTGATCGTGTTGAACAGTACAAAATACCAGAAAAGTTAAAGCAAAAATGGTGTAAAGATGGCGAATGCTATGATGATATTTTAATTGATAGCTTAAATGAGTATTTAGCGACTATTCCTAAAGAAGACACTCGTCCGCGACTCATTGTTTTACACCAAGTCGGAAGTCATGGTCCAGCCTATTACAAGCGTGCACCTGCCCAATATCAACCGTTTAAACCGACTTGTGATACTAATGCGATACAGGGTTGTTCTCAAACAGAGTTATTAAATAGTTATGATGACACGATTGTATATACAGACCATGTGTTAAGTCAGATCATTAATAACCTAAAAGAATTATCGAAATATCAAACAGGTTTATGGTATTTATCTGATCATGGTGAATCGACGGGTGAACATGGTTTATATTTACATGGTTCACCGTATGCAATTGCACCGACCCAACAAACGCATGTACCAATGATGATGTGGTTTTCTGATAGCTGGAAACAACACAACCTTGCACAAGTGAGTTGTTTAGGCCAACAAACTAAAGAAAAGTTAAGTCAGGATAATTTATTCCCAAGCTTACTGAGTTTGTTAGGTGTAAAAACTCAGGTCATCAACCCTCAACTGGATATGCTGCACTCTTGTGCCCATGTGAATTAAAGCGAGCCTAGAACATGACAAAAATCTTGATGATTGAAGATGATTTTATGATTGCAGAGTCAACAATAACGTTGCTGCAATATCATCAATTTGAAGTGGAGTGGGTCAATAATGGCTTAGACGGTCTGGCTCAGTTGGCTAAAAATAAATTCGATTTAATTCTTTTGGACTTAGGGCTACCTATGATGGATGGCATGCAGGTCTTAAAGCAAATTCGCCAAAGAGCAGCAACTCCCGTCTTAATTATTTCAGCGCGAGATCAGTTACAAAACCGTGTTGATGGTTTAAACCATGGTGCAGATGATTACTTGATCAAACCATACGAGTTTGATGAATTACTTGCCCGTATTCATGCGCTATTGCGCCGTAGTGGCGTAGAGGCTCAGCTTGCGAATCATGAGCAACTATTACAAAGTGGTGATCTGGTTTTAAATGTTGAACAACATATTGCAACGTTTAAAGGACAGCGTATTGATTTGTCTAATCGTGAATGGGCAATTCTGATTCCTTTAATGAGTCACCCAAATAAAATCTTTTCTAAAGCAAATCTTGAAGATAAGTTATATGATTTCGATAGTGATGTGACCAGTAATACGATTGAAGTATATGTGCATCACCTGAGAGCTAAACTCGGGAAAGACTTTATCCGAACTATTCGAGGATTGGGTTACCGTTTAGGGCAATCGTAACTTAATTTTGGAACTTCATAACAGTGCATTATTCATTAAAAAAACGACTGATTTGGGGCACCTCAATTTTCAGTGTCATCTTAGGTTGTATATTAATTTTTAGTGCGTATAAAGTTGCACTGCAAGAAGTTGATGAAATTTTAGATACCCAAATGCGTTATTTAGCTGAGCGAACAGCTGAATATCCATTAAAAACGGTAAGCAGTGAATTTGATTTTCATAAAACTTATCATGAAGAAGATCTATTTGTAGATATTTGGGCTTATAAAGATCAAGCCCATTTATCACACCATCTCCATTTATTGGTTCCACCTGTTGCACAAGCTGGCTTTTACTCACATAAAACCAGTAACGGCTTAATCCGTACCTATGTTTTGCCGTTAAAGGATTACCAGATTCAGATTAGCCAGCAAGAAAAGGTTCGTGAGGCTTTTGCTTGGGAACTTGCAGGTAGCATGTTCATTCCATATTTGATTATCTTACCATTTGCGATTTTTGCTTTAGCTGCAATTATTCGTCGTGGGCTGAAGCCGATCGATGACTTTAAAAATGAACTGACTCATCGTGACTCAGAAGAGCTGACGCCTATTGAAGTTGTAGATTATCCTCAAGAATTGTTACCCACAATTGATGAAATGAATCGACTTTTTGAGCGCATTTCTAAAGCGCAAAATGAGCAGAAACAGTTTATTGCAGATGCAGCCCATGAACTCAGAACTCCTGTGACTGCTCTAAATTTACAAACCAAGATTTTAATTAGTCAATTTCCTGAACAGGAATCGCTGCAAAATTTGAGTAAAGGATTAGCACGTATTCAGCACTTGGTGACACAGCTTTTAGCGCTGGCTAAGCAGGATGTATCTTTAAGTGTGATTGAACCGACGAGAGCTTTTCAGCTTAATGATGTCGCTTTGAATTGTGTTGAACAGCTTGTTAATTTAGCTATGCAAAAAGAGATCGACTTGGGCTTTGTTCGTAACGAGCCAATTGAAATGCATAGTGTTGAGCCAACAGTTCATTCAATTATTTTTAACTTAATTGATAATGCAATTAAATATACGCCTCATGAAGGGATGATTAATATTTCAGTTTTCACGGCTACAGATGGCGATGCATGTATACAAATTGAAGATAGCGGCGCGGGGATCGACCCAGAACATTATGATAAAGTTTTAAAACGTTTTTATCGTGTACACCACCACCTTGAAGTGGGCAGTGGCTTAGGTCTATCTATTGTTGACCGAGCAACTCAACGTTTAGGTGGGACTCTGACACTAGACCGAAGTTTAGAGCTTGGTGGACTTTCGGTCTTGGTTAAACTTCCAAAGATTTTACATGTTCACGAAACAAGAACTTGATTTATGCAAGTTCTTGTTTGATTTGTTTCTCAAATTCAAAGCGGTGAATACAAACGGCGTAAAATAAAATATTTACCGCCCAAATGACCCAACCTGTCCATAAATTATGACTTAGGAAATGTGCTCCACGCATCATTTGTGCCCATCCCATCATAAAGCCTAATAGAATGCCTGCAATGAGATAAAAATAGGCACGTTTCGGTTGCTCAAGACGATAAACAAAATAACCTGTCATTAAAATAAAGCCAGCGCTTGCATGGCCGCCCGGAAAACAATGCCCATGTTTCGCAGTAAAATCCCATACATAACTTAAAGCAGTCGGATGAACCATATTCCAAGGGCAGGCATGAGCTGATTGTGATTTTAATAAGCCAACTATACCGCTACCAATCATGCTCACAAAAAACATATAACCATATTGCCAGCGATAAAGCTTTAATTTCTCAATTTTAAATGACGCAAGCCATAGGCCAAAAAAGATGACATAAATACCAGTAATGATCTGTTTTACAATTTCATGATTAAGTCTTTCTAGATACCAATTGTCTCGATTGAAAAAATGACCTGTTGAATCAATCCAAGGCTGGATGAGGTACATATCAATTTTCCCACCCACTGGAAAAACAATTAAAAGCAGGAAAAAACTGAAAAACAGAAGAATGATATTAATCTGGAAAAATTGTTTTTGTTGATTCATGCCATGCAACATCAATTAGATTGTGAGTAGAGGCATTACATAAAATAAAACTTAAATTGCTCTTAAACTAAATTTAATTTCGTGATCAAAATGATGAGTGAGTGTATCCATTCACAACCTGTTGAGCATAAGAAGTTTAAAGTTTTTGCAAACTATTTGAATAGTAATAAACAAGGAACAGGTTTTGTGAATGGAAATGGTTTTGGTTACTTTTGCCGAAACAAAAGTAACGTAATTAACTGATGTTATTTGCTATTACAGAAGAAAAGACTCTGTCGTGCCTACACAGAATTAAAACATACCTTCTTCAGAATTTGCTGAAATCTTATGAATAGATAAATCTGCACCACGAAACTCGTCTTCTTGAGATAAGCGAATGCCAATGGTCGCTTTAAGAATTCCATAAACAATAAAGCCGCCAGCAAGCGCAATGGCTATTGCGAGTGCTGTTCCGATGAGTTGAGAGATGAATGAGACACCTCCCAAACCACCCAGCCATTGTTGACCAAATAGGCCTACTGCAATACCACCAAATGCTCCGCATACGCCGTGTAGTGGCCACACACCTAACACATCATCAACTTTAAGTTTGTTTTGAGTATAGGTGAATAGATAAACAAACATAGCCCCAGCTGCACCACCAATAACAAGTGCACTGATTGGATGAACAATATCAGAGCCTGCACAGATTGCCACTAAACCAGCAAGAGGACCGTTGTGTAAGAAGCCTGGGTCATTTTTTCCAATCGCATTGGCTGTAATTGTACCGCCAACCATTGCCATGAGCGAGTTAATAGCAACTAACCCAGAAATAGCATCAACACGCTGCGCACTCATCACATTAAAGCCAAACCAGCCAACAATTAAAATCCATGAGCCAAGCGCTAAAAATGGAATAGAAGAAGGTGGATGAGCACTTACACGACCATCTTTCTTATAACGGCCAGAACGTGCACCCAATAAAATCACAGCAGCAAGTGCAATCCAACCGCCCATGGCATGAACTACGACTGAACCCGCAAAGTCATGAAAAGCTGCGCCAAAGGTTGCTTCTAACCACTTTTGCAGACCGTAGTTGCCATTCCAGACCATACCTTCGAAAAATGGATATACCAGCGCAACTAAAGCGAGTGTGGCAATTGCTTGTGAACGCATTTTTGCACGTTCAGCAATACCACCCGAAATAATGGCAGGAATTGCCGCAGCAAAAGTGAGTAAAAAGAAGCAACGCATAAGGTTATAGCCATGATCACTTGATAAAACCGTACCATCATGGAAGAAGTGCTGGCCATAAGAGATGTAGTAGCCAACAAAGAAATATGCGATTGCAGAAAGGGCAAAGTCAGTCAGAATTTTACTAAGTGCGTTCACCTGATTTTTATGGCGAACCGTACCAAGTTCCAAGAATGCAAAACCTGCGTGCATGGCAAGAACCAAAACTGCACCAAGTAATAAGAAAAATAGATCTACATTTTGCATAGCATGCTCGAAAAAAGTGCTAAATTCCATTTTGGAACAAATCTGGGTCTGTAAATTGCACCAAAATAGATTTAAGGAATCTAAAAACCTAAGCTTGTCGAAACAAACTCAATTGCATAAAAGTGAATATGCAATAAGCGCACCAATTTGGATTAAATAAGGGGTTTTTGGCGATAAATGGTGCGTTGATTTGGTTAAAGAGGGGCAGTTTTAGCGCTTTTTACGTTACAAGTCATCTAATACGCTCATAAATTGTCCTGAAAGAGATCGTTATTAAATTTTTTAAAAATTATCTATATTCAATTAATGATCAGACCAAACCGATTGCGCGACTTCAATAAAAGCTTTCGCAGCGGGGCTCATGTGCTTTTTATTTTTGACTGCGAGGCCAATAGAACGTTTAAGGTTCGGTTTAAAAGGACGTTTAACTACATTTGGATAGAGTGAGAGTAACTCTTTGGTGAGCACCATATCAGAGACAATCGAAATCCCTAATTGATTGTGAACCATGCTAACGATACTTAGAATTTGTGAAACATAAAATTTGATGTCTGGTTTCACATTAAAGTTTTTTAAAATTAATTCGACCTGATGTCGACTACCCGCCATTGTCATAATAAAAGGGTAATTTTCTAGCTGGGCTGGATCAATATAGAGTTGTTGTGCGAGTGGAAATTGATTGGGAATTAAGGCAACAAAACGATCTTCAATTAAGGGGAAAGTATCAAAACGCTCATCTGGCATAATCAAAAAACCGACTTCTATGCGCCGTTCTAATAACCACTGAGCAACTTCTTTATCTTCACCTTCATCAATATAAATTTCGATTTTAGGGTAGCGCTGCCGAAAGGTTTCTAAAATTTCAGGCAATAGATAAATAGATGATGAAGCACCAAAAGAGCCAATACGTAATGTTCCTTCGTTTAAACCATGGATGGCAGCCACTTCTTTTTCTAAGGTATCGGAAATACTCAATAGCTCTTTTACATGCGTAAGAAGCTGCTGTCCTGTCGTGGTGAGCTCAATATCACTCTGGGATCTTGAAATCAGGTTAATACCCCATTGTTGTTCTAATGATTTAAGCGCATGGGAAACTGCTGACTGAGAAATTCCCAACTTTTCTGCTGTAGCCGTAAAGCTTTTTAGTTCTGCAATGAGTGCGAAAATTTCAAGTTGGGTAAATGTCATGTTGTATTTGTTATGAGTAAAAACTCATTTTATCATGAGTTTTCATTATCTTTAATATATGAGTAAGTCAAGGTTATTGCCAAACAGCAAACCTCCACAAAACTCGAGTAAAGAAATGAATAGTATTGTTTTATCTCTTTTTCCCTTAGTTGCATTAATTGCATCGGGATACTTATTTAAAAAATATCGCTTTTTTAGCGATGAGTTTTGGGCTGGGGCAGAGAAGCTCAATTACTATATTTTATTTCCAGCTTTGCTTTTTAATACGCTATCGACCGCAAAAATTGACTTACAAAGCTTGAGTACAGCCATCATTGCGATGTTAATTGTTGTCTTGGCAGTCACCGTCTTTTTATACATCCTCCGAATGTTTTGGCACATACCGCCTGCACGTTTTGGTGTGCATGTACAAAGTATGGTTCGCTTTAATACCTATATTGGTTTGGCTTTAGTCACTTCGCTTTTTAAAAGTGAAGGAATGGCAATACTGGCAATTTTATTGGCGCTTTGCATTCCGCTCGTGAACGTTATTTCGGTGCTTGCTCTAACCTCTAAAGAACATATGGCAATTAAACCTGTTTTGATTGCACTCCTTAAAAATCCTTTAATTGCATCGTGTGTAGTTGGGGCAGCAGTCAATGCGCTTCATATCCCAATTTGGGAAGGCTTTACTCAGTTTATTAAGCTTTTTTCAGTGTCGAGCTTGCCACTAGGGTTGTTATGTGTTGGCGCAGCTTTACAATTTATGCAAATTAAAAAAGACATTGTGGTATTGGCGGCAGATACGTTTGCACGACTTTTAGCAGTACCTGCTTTGGCTTACGCGGTCTGCATGTGGTTTGGTTTACCAAGCTTACAAACTCAAATTCTAGTTATTTTCTTTGCGCTACCGACTGCTTCAGCTTCATACATTTTGACCAAAGTTTTGGGTGGCGATAGTCAGCTTATGGCAGCCGTGATTAGCTTTCAAACTCTATGTGCTGCCGTGACTTTACCACTGGTGATTTGGTGGATTTCTTAAGATATAAATTTTAGGTCTCTTAACACTTAAAGAATGCTAGCTACCTTCCTCATCTGATTATTGCTACACTTTTTTCTTTTTCAGGTGGATGAGTATGTCCTTTGATCTCAAAGTGAGCTTGCAGCAAAGGTCTGAACCGTCTGCACAGCAGAAAAAACTGAATCGCCTGATTGATAAAATAGAGCAGCAAAAAGTTAGCCTGAGCACTTGGCAAAATGCGCAAGCCGAGATTCAACAGCACATTCGGCAAAAACTGATGCCTGTGTATAGCGATTTGCATGTTGTGCTCTTTCAGCAGTTGGATCAACTTTGGAATATGTTGCATAGCCATGAGTTTTCCAAAGCAGACATGCAACAACTAGATGAAAAAATTGCCCAACTTGCACAAATGTTGAAGCGCTCCAAAATGCTATCTGCTGAACAATTAGAGCTAGTGAAGCAGATCGATACCTTTTATCAGCAACATGCAGGGGAGTCGGTAAAAAAGAATAAGAAAGCTCAGCCAATAAAATCTGAATATGATGAAAGTGCTGAGCAAAGTGCAGAGTTAGAAGAAGACTTTGAACAGTATGCTGCTGAGCAACAACAAGCGCGAGAACAAGCTAAACAGGAAAGGCAGCAACAGAAACGTGAACAAGCTGAGCAAATGGCAGCGCAGTCACTCAAAACAGTCTATTTAAAAATTGCCGCGATGATTCACCCAGACCGTGAGCAAGATGAAACCAAAAAAGAAGAAAAAACTGAGTTGTTTCAACAGGCAAGTCAGTCCTATGAAAAGCAGGATTTGTTTTATTTACTCAAACTCCAGTTACAACTTGAACAGAATAAGGGGCTAGGTGCTAAAGAACTATCTGCCGAGCAATTGCGGTTTTATAAACTGGCTTTGGATGCACAAAGTCAGCAGCTTGAAAGTCAAATAGCTGAAATTTTGGACTCTTTTCAGTTAGCCAAGAATGTAAAAGCAGAGCATGTACATATTAGTGATGTTTATAAAGCTGTAGATGCTGATTGTGCTGAGTTAAAGCAGCAGTTGAAGTGGGAAAAAGAACGTTTAAAGCATATGAAAAAGGTGAGTGGGTTAGAGATGTTGTTGGGTGGTGGGGTTTTATAGCTATCTATCACAAAGGGAGAGGTAGCTATAAAAATTACGCAGATTGTTTAAGTTTTAATTGTTCAATTTCTTCAAGAGCAGTACGCCATGTGCTATCTTTTTCTAAATAACCACGAAGAATAGCTGAAAATGCGTAATGAGATTTGAGTCGATGTTTAATATCATCTGCTTTTTTAATTTTCTCTGCTTCTTGCCAGTTATCTAGTTCTCTAAAGAATTCTCTTCTTAAAGCTAGAAAGTCATTATGAACTTCGAAAATTTTTTCTCTTAAATCTTCTTTGCTTACTTCTTGGATACCGCTATTTGCATTATTAAAGCATTTAGATATTAGTTCCTTAGCTGTCTCAGTTTTAGCATGATATACATGATCATTTGGACAGGCATTAATTACTTCAATGTCTTCATCAGGCATTCTGTAATAGACTTTTATCCATTCCTCGACTAAGTGATCTTGATTACAACAATCGAGCATATCATCATAATATTTATTTTTAATAGAATTACACCTTGAACAAGCATAATAGAGATTGTTCCAATCAAGTTTTAAGCTTTCATCATCTAGATGTGGAATAAAATGTTCAACATTCAAATTTGGGAAATGTTTTTGTTCACATATATAACATTTCGCATGAAAATCTTTTTTTAACTGCCTAACAACAGCAGGATCTTTATAGTCTTTAGTAGTCCAGTCTGTTGGTCTAGGAGATTTGGATACTTTAAACATCTAAATCCTCCAACTGATTATGATCTGCAAGTAGATTGATGGCCTGCAAATAAAGATTTTTTAACTTTTTGTCTAATAGACCATTTCTTTCTAATCGAATTAGACCTTTGACAATAGATCTTATATTATCATAGTTAATTGACCTTTCATTTAAAAGGTCTTTTAGGGTTTCAATAGACTCATTTATGTCTGAACTAATAGGGTTTACGTGGAATAACCCTTTGATAACTGCTTCATAAGAATATCTACTCAAATCCTCTTCAAAAAATTCACCACTAGAAATATCATAAACTACAGTATCATTATTTGTTGAAGTGATCACGAAAGGAGAATGCGTGCTTACAATAAATTGAACTTCAGGAAATGATTTGGTAAGAAATGGTAAGATTTTCTTCTGAAGTGAAATATGTAAATGAGCATCAATTTCGTCAATTAGAACTACCCCATTTAGTTCATTAGGCAGAATATTTAAAAGTCTAGACCTCATTAATAAATCACTATAAATATCAAATATTGCTGTAAAGCCTGAAGACAAAGATTGGAATGTAAATTCGCGATGAGACTGCATTAGACTAAATTTTCTTGTTTTATAATCAAATTTTAATTTAGTTGATTCATCTTCAAATAAAAATTTTAAATCCTCATCAAATTTTTGGAACCAAGAATCAATTTGATCTGCATGTTGATTGTCATTCTCTTCAGATAAAGCAAGAGATTTTTCAATTCTAATATTTAATAAATATTGTTCTAGAAATTGTCCTAATTTAGAGGAATATTCATGCTTTGCACTATTAATATATTGATTTAAATCTGTAGTATTTGTAGAGGGTGTAATTTGAGATTGTCTATGGGCGGGGAAAAAATTAAATGTAACCTTTGATGCTTGTATGTTTTGGTTTAAGTTTCCTATTCCATTCACAGCTAAACTAATATTTTCTTGATTATGAGTAGAACCTATTTCATTAATAAGATAATCAATATCATATATAGGTGAGTGTGCATGTAAATAATTGGGGTTACTATTTTGTAGAAAAGTTTTATATTCTAAAATTATATTTTTTAATTCTGTCGCTTTTTTAATAAATTCTTCAGTTTCTTGAGGATTATAAGAATCGGATTTACCTAATAATTCCTCTAGAAAATTTAAAATATTTAAGGAGTTTATATTGTTTTTTAAATTTTCTATGTGATTTTTATAATAAAAATTATTTTCTAAATCAGATGTTTCTGATTTTAGAATATTTATAATATTAACTTTCTGCATGTAATGATGCTGAAAAATATGGGGGATATCATGAATAAGTTTACTTAAAACTGTATTATTTAATTGATTTAGGAATCTGGTTTTACCTACACCATTTTTCCCCGTTAAAATTAAATTTCGCCCTTTTAACTCAATATTTACATTGTGGTTTAAAAAATCTAATTTTGCATTAATACTTTGAATATATTTCATTTTGATAATATAAAAGGCTGAATAATCAGCCTTTTATACACAAATTGGATTAAATTAACAACACCTTAAAGCGCAGCAATTTGCTCCATATTCGCTTTAACTTTCTCTAACTGAGCAGCAAACTCAGCAAGCTTCGCTTTTTCACCTTCAACAACAGCCGCTGGTGCTTTAGATACAAAGCCTTCGTTTGCAAGTTTGCCCGCGATTTGGTCGTGTTGCTTTTGGATTTTATCCAAGTCTTTTTGCAAACGAGCAAGCTCAGCTTTAGGATCAATTAAGCCTTTCATTGGTACAAATACCGATGCATGACTTACAACACTAGAGCAAGACAAAGGTGGCTCTTGGTCTTTATTCAAGAACTCAATGCTTTCAACTTTAGCCAATGCTTTGAACAATGCTTCAATACGAATGATTTGTTCACGTTCAGCGTCAGAAGTGTTTTGAAGTAATACTGGCAATAAGCGCGCATTACCTAAGCCTAACTCACCACGAATGTTACGTACTGCACCAATCAAACCTTGAAGCCATTGCATATCTGCTTCAGCTTGTTCATTGATTTTTGCTTGCTCAGGAATAGGGTATTGAGCAGTCATAATTGTTGGGCCGCCTTGACCAAGCATTGGTGCAAGAGTCTGCCAGATTTCTTCTGTCAAATACGGCATTAACGGATGAGCCAAACGTAATGAAGCTTCCATCACAGCAAGTAATACACGGCGTACTTCAGCTTTACGCTCTTCTGAAACTTCTGAATCGTTTAGAACTGGTTTAGTTAACTCAACGTACCAGTCACAGTATTCATTCCAAATAAAGTCGTAAATCGCTTGAGCAGCAAGGTCTAAACGATATGTTGCAAACGCTTGATGTACAGCAGCTTCAGCTTTTTGTAGACGGCTGATGATCCATTGTTCTGGAAGTTCCCATAGATCAGGGCGAGCTTGTTGACCAACAGTTTGACCTTCAACATTCATGAGAACGAAACGAGTCGCGTTCCAGATTTTGTTACAGAAGTTACGGTAGCCTTCAACACGTTTTAAGTCGAACTTGATGTCACGACCAGTGTTTGCAAGCGCACAGAACGTGAAACGAACTGCATCAGTACCGTAAGCATTAATACCTTCTGGGAACTCTTTGCGTGTTGATTTTTCAATCTTCGCAGCATCTTTCGGATTCATGAGGCCAGTTGTACGTTTCGCAACTAAGCTTTCTAAATCAATACCGTCAATCAAGTCTAATGGGTCAAGTACGTTACCTTTAGACTTCGACATTTTTTGACCTTCACCATCACGTACCAAGCCGTGAACGTAAACAGTCTTAAATGGAACTTGAGATGAACCATCTTCATTTTTCATGAAGTGCAGGGTCATCATGATCATGCGGGCAACCCAGAAGAAAATGATGTCAAAACCAGTCACCAACACATCTGTTGGGTGGAAAGTTTTTAAGAAATCATTTGCTGCGTCTTTTTGTGCGTCGCCAGTCCAACCTAAAGTTGAGAATGTCCAAAGTGCAGATGAGAACCATGTATCAAGAACGTCTTCGTCTTGTTTAAGTTCAACGTCAGCCGCGATGTTGTTTTTCGCACGTATTTCTTCTTCGTTACGGCCAACATAGATGTTGCCATTTGCATCGTACCAAGCTGGAATACGGTGCCCCCACCAAAGCTGACGTGAAATACACCAGTCTTGAATGTCACGCATCCACGCCATGTACATGTTGCTGTACTGCTCTGGAACAAACTTAATACGGCCATCTTGAACTGCTTCAATTGCAGGCTCAGCAAGAGGTGCAATTTTTACGTACCATTGGTCAGTAAGTAATGGCTCAATGATCACGCCTGAACGGTCGCCGCGTGGCGCTTTTAAGTCATATGGTTGGATTTGATCTAACCAGCCTTCAGCTTCAGCTTGGGCAACTAGTTTTTTACGTGCTTCAAAACGCTCTAAACCAGCATATTCCGCAGGTGCAGTAATGGTTTTAGAAATCTGTTCGCCAGCTTTTGCAATATATTCAAACTCACCTAAAACTTCGGCGTTTTTGTTGAAGATATTAATGATTGGCAAGCTATTACGTTTACCTAGGTCATAGTCATTGAAGTCATGAGCAGGGGTAATTTTTACACAGCCAGTACCGAAGTCTTTCTCAACGTAGTCGTCGGCAACGATTGGAATTAAACGACCCGTAATTGGCAATACGATGTTTTTACCAACAAGGTGTGCATAACGCTCATCTTCAGGGTGAACAGCAACTGCCGTATCACCAAGTAAAGTTTCAGGACGAGTTGTTGCAACAACTAAATAGTCTTTGCCGTCTTGAGTTTTAACTGATTTGTCTTCAAAGAAATATTTAAAGTGCCAAAGTGAGCCTTTTTCTTCTTTGCTTTCTACTTCAAGGTCAGAAAGTGCTGTTTGCAGTTTAGGGTCCCAGTTTACTAGGCGCTTACCGCGGTAAATTAAACCGTCTTCGTGCAAACGAACGAATACTTCTTTAACTGCGTTTGATAAACCTTCGTCCATCGTGAAGCGTTCACGTGACCAGTCTACCGAAGAACCTAAGCGACGAATTTGTTTAGTGATTGTGCCGCCAGATTGTTCTTTCCATTCCCAAACTTTTTCGATGAACTTTTCACGGCCTAAGTCATGACGAGTTACGCCTTGTAGGCCAAGTTGACGCTCAACAACCATTTGAGTTGCAATACCAGCATGGTCTGTACCCGGTTGCCACAAAGTGTTTTTACCCATCATGCGGTTATAACGGGTGAGGGCATCCATAATGGCATTGTTAAAGCCATGGCCCATGTGCAAACTACCAGTGACGTTTGGTGGTGGAATCATGATACAGAATGATTCACCGTGACCAGAAGGTTTGAAGTAACCTTGTTCTTCCCACGTTTTGTACCACTTCTTTTCGATCTCGGTTGGATCGTATGTGGTTGCAATATTTTGAGCGGTTTGAGCGTCAGTCATAGTAGCTTAGATCGAATATGCATAAAAAATTGCATCTATTGTAGCAAAAAAATGCCTCGAAATTAATGTGCTGAAAACAGATAAACGGTTTTGTATTTTTTTCAAAAAACGGTAGATTTATGAAAGATGGATCACAATTTAATCGTGTGGCGACACGGCACAAAAATTACAAAAGAATTGAAAAAGGATGCTGCTGATGAGTTATGAAGTTTTTTTGAAAATTTCCGATTCGACTTATACCCAATTCGAGGCTATTCGGCAAAAACTACATGATGGAGTAAGTCAAAGTCAGGCAAAAGTTTTGGGGGATGTATTGTCTGACCTTTCTTGTGAAATTATTGAGCAGGTTTTTTCTGTGCTTTTACAGTCAGGAAATGCAAGCATGTCTCCAAAACAACAAGCTGAGTCTGAAAAAGTTATTCAGCAAGTTTTAGAGACTTTTCGAAAATACATGCCTTGGTCGGTTTCATTCTTTGGAAATGAACGTCTCTTACCCTTAGTTGACTACATGACATCTCTCATGAAAGAGCAAGGGCAGCAAGTTTATATTACCTATCCGGTCACGCTTCAACTCGTGCAACAAGCCGAAACTCTTACCCAGCAAATTCGTGACGGTAATATGCAAAGCATTACGGCTGCATTTGAAACGCTCATACAAATTGTGGATTTAGGCGTAACAAGCCTAGTACGTGAGCCTAAAAAGCGTTTAAAATTTAATTTGGTTGTCGATAAAACTCTTAACGGAGTCATCAACATGACGACGCATTTGGGCTATAAACGTTTGGAAAAGTTAGGGACACAGGTCGATCAGACCACAGCAACTCATTATATCAATCACTTTTTGGCCTTCATGCATCAAGCAGCATAATTTAAAAAGATAATAGGAACATCACATGGCCAAACTTGATACTTTGCAAAATAAAGTGGTATGGATTACGGGAGCATCTTCTGGTCTGGGTAAGGCCTTAGCCGGTGAGTTGGCTTTGCAAGGGGCCGAAGTGATTTTAACCTCACGTCGTTTTGAAGAATTAGAAGAAGTTCGGGTTGGTTTATTAAATCCCGATCATCATTTGTCTGTCGTTGCAGATATTACTGATGAAAAGCAGGTTCAAGAGGCTTACAAGCAGATTTTAAAGGCGAAAGGCCGCATTGACTGGCTCATCAATAATGCAGGTTTAAGCCAACGCGCTTTAATTAAAGATACGACAATGGCAACCGAACGCGCCATTATGGAAGTCGATTATTTCTCACAAGTCGCGTTAACCAAAACCGTATTACCGACCATGCTAAAACAAAAGTCTGGCCGAGTTGTATTTGTGTCGAGTGTAGCGGGTTTACTAGGCACACAGTACCGTGCAAGCTACTCGGCTGCTAAAGCAGCGATTCACATGTGGGCAAATAGTTTACGTGCTGAGGTCTCAGATCAAGGTGTTGAAGTTTCAGTTATTTTCCCTGGTTTTGTAAAAACTAATGTTTCTTTTAATGCACTCAATGGTGCAGGGGAACCTCAAGGCCACCAAGACGAAGCAATTGAAAATGGTTTAGAGGCAGATGTTTTTGCAGAGCAGGCTGTAAAAGCGTTAGTACAGGGTCAAGAATATATTGTTGTGGGTGGGGCCAAAGAAAAACTAGGTGTAATGGTTTCTCGGATGTCACCAAAACTTCTTTATAAAATGATTCGGAAAACAAAAGTAAAATAAAAAAGTGATTTTGCCGTGCTAAATTGGTGAAAAACCCGCATAGAAGGTTCACCATGGATCAGGATTATCACCGTATTTTAGAAGTCGTCACGCGTTTTCAATTGGTCTTTGATCAGAAAAATTGGGACGCTTTTGATGAGTTGTTGGCAGATCAACTTGAGGTGGACTATTTCCAATTTAGAAGAGAGCCTTTATGTGTCGTGTCTTGTCATGAATATAAAGGTTCTCGGCAGCAAGCCTTGTCCCATTTGCGACTACAGCACAATTTGAGTAATCCTCTTATTCGGATTGAACAAGGTCAAGCATGGCTAGAATGTAATTATCAAATTTATCGTTTTTCAGAAAATGATTATTTTCATTCTTTTGGTCGTTATTATTTTACTTTGGCGAAACAACAAGACCGTTGGAAAATTACCCGAATTTGCCAACATTTAACTAAAAATATTGGCAATCCACGTATTCATTTTTCTGAGGTTGGGCAGTATTAATCTTTAACTGCTGTTCCATAAGCAAAAACTTCGACCATTCCGCCTTGCATTCCGAGTTCGGTTGTACTCAGCCGAACTCCCATAATATGGTTAGCTCCTGCGGTATGGGCTTGTTGTTTTAAGCGAACAATGGCTTCACGGCGAGCACGCTCAACAATACTTTCATAACTGGTCAGTCTTCCGCCCAAAACGTTTTTTATAGATGCCAATACATATTTAAAGTAATCATGAGAAATCACAACATTACTGCTAATAAAGTGGCCTAGTTGATCACTCGTTGCAAAACGATTGGTATCAATTCTGATATGGGCAAATTGTTGCTCTTTTTCTAGAAGTTCATTCAAATGTTTTCGTTCAATATGGCGGCCAAAAGCCCAACCAATACTGAAAAGAATGAGAAAAATAACAAGCTGAAAAATAAGATTGTCCATTTTCTACCTATGTATTAAATGGATCGGGTAGATGAGGTGCTTGAGGCTGCACAACCACTGCTGTGCCATATACGAATAACTCAGAAGCACCTTGGGCAATATTTGAAGTTGAAAAGCGAATACCCACAATTGCATTCGCACCAAGTTGCTGGGCTTTTACAATCATACGTTGCATGGCTTCTTGGCGAGATTCTTCTAATAATTCGGTATAACCCGTAAGTTCACCACCCACGATATTTTTTAAACTTGCCATCAAGTCACGGCCAACATGTTTACTACGCACAGTACTTCCGTAAACAACATCCAGCTGCTTTAAAATTTGGTGGCCTGGAACACTTTCTAAATTACTCAATAACATTGTTTTTTATCAATCTAAATTCTTAAGGTTTCAAGATAAAAAATATTCAGATGAGTTGCAATAAAAAAGCCCACCGAAGTGAGCTTTTGTGAATAAGTTATTTAAAACTTATTGCTTTTTAAGTTCAGCACTAGATGGTTGATTAACCACTGTATCTGAAGTATTTGCTTTTAAACCACCACCTAGAGTTTTGTATAACTCGATTTGGTTGTTTAAGTTTGCTTGTTGAAGTAATAACAAACCTTGTTCTGCTGAATAAGATGAACGCTGTGCATCAAGAACCGTCAAGTAACTATCAATACCAGCACGGAAGCGGGCATTTGAAAGTGTGTAGTTACGGTTAGTTGCTTCTACTAGACGTTGTTGAGCTGTTAAACGCTCACCAATGTTGGCACGAGTTGCAAGTGCGTCATTAACTTCGCGGAACGCAGACTGAACTGATTTTTCATAATCAGACAATGCAATTTTCTGATCAGTTTCAGAAATTTTTACATTGGCACGACGAGTGCCCCAGTCAAAGATTGGTAAGTCTAAGCTTGGTCCAATTGACCATACAAAACCACCTGACTTAAATAGATCACTTAAGTCAGTTGATGCATAACCTGCAGAACCCGTTAAGCTAATGGTTGGGAATAAACGTGCTTTTGCAGCACCGATATTCGCACCGGCAGCGCTTAAGTTATATTCAGCAGCTTTTACATCTGGACGGTTGTTAAGTAAGTCGCTTGGTAAACCCGCTGTAAATACATTTTGTTGCGTAATGCGTTTTACAGGTTGGGTTGGCAACAAGTTTTGTGGAACTGATTGACCAACTAACAAGTTCAACAAGTTTTGTGCTTGAGCAATCTGTGTTTTGTAGTTTGCTACATCATTACGCGCAGTTTCTACAGAAATCTGTGCCTGACGTAGTGGAACTTCACTGTCGATGCCCACATCAAAACGTTTTTTGTTGAGATTGTAAGAATCTTGCTGTGCTTTAAGTGTTTGCTCTGCAAGTCTTAAGTTGGCAGTTGCGAAAGAATAGTTCAACCATGCTTGAGCCACTTGACTGATTAGACTGATTTGAGTCGAATCACGTGCGCTTTGTGTTGAAAGATAACTATCTAACGCAGCATCTTTTAAGCTACGTACGCGGCCCCAAAAATCAAGCTCATAGGCAGTTACACCCAGACCTACTTGATAAGTAGAGTAGGGGTTATTCGGATCACGGCTTTGAGAAACCTGACGAATTGCACTACCACTTGCTCCGATTGTTGGAAGCTGGTTGTTCTGTGTAATTCGATATTGCTGTTGAGCACGTTCGATATTGAGCGTTGCTGTACGTAAGTCGCGGTTGTTGGCAAGTGCCAAATCAATCACTCCGAGCAAACGAGGGTCAGCAAAGAACTGTTTGTAACCCTGTTCAGCAATAGACGTACCAGAAGCGCTATATGCATAGCTTTGTGGAATATCGGTTTTCACGACTGGTTCTGGGCCGCGCATGCTTTGACAAGCTGCCAAAGCAAGCGCAAGTGCAGATACCGCAATGCTACGACCTGAAATAGACCATACGTTTTGCATCACGATTTATGCTCCTGAGTGTTTATGGTTTTTGGTTTGTACTTAAAGATACTACGAATCCACACATAGAATACAGGGATAAAGAAGATACCTAAGAACGTTGCACTGAGTACGCCACCGAGTACACCGTAACCAACAGAGTGCTGACTTCCAGCACCTGCACCTGTTGAAAGGGCAAGCGGAAGTACACCGAAACCGAAGGCAAGGGTAGTCATGATAATTGGGCGTAAACGCATTTTTGCAGCATGTAAAGTTGCATCAATGAGGTCTTCACCTTTTTCCTGCAGCTCTTTTGCGAACTCAACAATCAAGATCGCATTTTTTGCAGAAAGACCGATTACCGCGATCATCGCTACCTGGAAGTAAATGTTATTTGAGAGATTTGGATCTCCTTTAATAATCATACCCAAGTAAGTTAATACGATTGCACCAATAATACCGAGTGGTACTACAAGTAAAACCGAGAACGGAATAGACCAGCTTTCATACAATGCAGCCAAGCAAAGGAAAACGATTAACAATGAAAGCGCATATAAGAATGGGGCTTGAGCACCAGACTCACGTTCTTCAAGTGATAAACCTGTCCATTCATAGTCGAAACCTTGTAAGCCCATAGATGGTAACTTAGCAATAATTTCTTCCATTGCTTTCATCGAGTCACCAGAGCTCACGCCAGGTGCAGGTGTACCTTGAATGTTAACCGATGACACGCCGTTATAACGTTCAAGACGTGGAGAACCATATGTCCATTCGCCAGTAGCAAATGCAGAGAACGGTACCATTTCGCCTTTGTTATTACGTACATACCACTTGTTTAAGTCTTCAGGCATCATACGACTATTCGAATCACCTTGAACATAAACTTTTTTCACACGACCACGGTCAACGAAATCGTTAATGTATGAGCCACCCCATGCAATACGCATCGTATTGTTAATGTCGGCAATGCTAACGCCCATGGCACCAGCTTGAGCCTGATCTACATTAATTTGATACTGAGGTGTATCTTCTTGTCCATTAGGACGTACCCCTACAAGACGTTTATCTTGTGAAGCCAAACCTAAAATTGCATTACGTGCGGCAATAAGTTTCTCATGACCTTGACCACTTGAATCTTTAAGCTGCAAGTTAAAACCGGCTGTTACACCAAGTTCAGGCATTGCAGGAAGCTGTAATGGCATGATGTAAGATGCATCTTTAACGATCATATTCAATGCCATACCACGCTGAATCAAGGCGCCAATTTGAGATTCTGGTGAAGTACGTTCACTCCAGTCTTTCAATTTAACGAAGCCAATACCAGCATTTTGACCAACACCTGTGAATGAGAAACCTGAAACCGTGAAAATAGATTGCACAGTATCTTTTTCATTCATGAAGAAGTTTGTCATGGTGTCAATCACTTTACCTGTACGGTCAAGCGTTGCATTTGGCGGTAATTGAACAAGGGTCATTACCACACCCTGATCTTCTTCTGGTAAGAATGAAGATGGGAGTTTCTGGAACAAGAACACTAATAAAGCAATAACTACAGCGTAAAGTACGCCAGAGAAGATTTTGCCCTTAAGCATGCGGCTAACACCATTTTGGTAGCTATGCGACATACGGTCAAAACCATTGTTAAAGCCTCTAAAGAAACGAGCAAAAATATTATTGCTTGGTGCTTTGTTAGGATCATGCTGTTTTAAAATGGTCGCACAAAGTGCCGGTGTAAATGTTAATGCAACAATTAACGATAGAACCATTGCTGTTACAAGGGTAATCGAGAATTGACGGTAAATTACACCAGTGGTACCACCAAAGAATGCCATTGGTACGAATACAGCTGTTAATACGCTCGTGATACCAATTAACGCGCCAGAAATCTGTTGCATTGATCGTGACGTCGCCGTGACTGGATCGGTATGCTCCTCACTCATAACACGTTCGACGTTTTCCACTACAACGATGGCGTCATCGACTAAAAGACCAATTGCCAATACCATGGCGAACATGGTTAAGGTGTTAATTGAAAAGCCAAAGATATTAATAACAGCGAATGTACCCAATACAACAACAGGTACAGCAAGTGTTGGAATAATCGTTGCACGCCAGTTCTGCAAGAACAAGAACATGACAATGAATACCAAAATTACTGCTTCAATTAATGTGTGTACGACACTTTCAATTGAAAGACGAATAAATGGGGTCGTGTCATAAGCCAGTTTGTCTTCAAGACCCGCTGGATAGTTCTTGCGTAGTTCAGATAAACGTTGCTCAACTGCTTCTGCTGTATCAAGTGCGTTGGCACCAGTTGCAATTTTAATTGCAAGACCACCAGCAGGTTTACCATTAAACTTCGAATCGAACTGGTAGTTATCAGAACCTAACTCTACACGTGCAACATCTTTTAAACGAACCTCAGCACCAGATGCTGTGTTCTTTAAGAAGATATTTTTAAACTGTTCAGGTGTTTGCAACAAACTTTGAGCATTCACTGTTGCGTTAAGCACTTGACCTTGTACCGCTGGTGCACCACCTAACTGACCTACAGCAACTTGTGAGTTTTGCGCTTGTAAAGCTGTCGCAATATCACTAGGAGTAAGCTGATAACTGGTTAACTTAGCTGGATCAAGCCAAATACGCATCGCGTATGAACCACCAAAGACTGTTACCTCACCCACACCAGCAACACGGCTCAGTGGTTCTTTAATTGATGAGTTTACATAGTCTTTAATGTCTGAGTCAGAAAGGCTGTTATCTGGCGAGTAAAATGCAATAACTTGCAAGAAGCTTGCACCAGATTTAGTTACTGTTACACCTTGACGTTGTACATCTTCAGGTAAAAGTGCAGTTGCAGATTGCAGTTTGTTTTGAACCTGAACCTGTGCAATATCCGGATCAATACCTTGTTGAAAGTTTAATTCAATAGAGGCCTGACCGTTACCAGCACTGTTAGAAGAGATATAACGTAAACCATCTAGACCATTCATTTGTTGTTCAATGATCTGGGTTACAGTGTTTTCAACAGTCTCAGCCGATGCACCAGGGTAAGTTGCAGCAATTGTAACTGTCGGTGGTGCAATCGTCGGATACTGTGCAATAGGCATTTTTGTTAGCGTGAGAATACCCGCCAACATAATGACTAATGCAATCACCCACGCAAAAATGGGGCGATGAATAAAAAATTGTGCCATTCAATCTACCCCTTATGCATTAGATGCTTTCTGTTCTGCTTGAGGTTTACCTGATTGAGCCGGTTTTGTCGCATTTGGAGCTGCACCTTGTGGATTCGCTGGTTGAGCTTGGTAAGGTTTTGCTGAAACTTCTTGCCCTTCTTTCACTTTGGCAACACCATCAACAATCACTTTATCACCAGCTTTAAGACCGTTAGTCACAATCCAGTTTTGTCCTTGAACACCAGAGGTTTCAACAGGACGACTCTCAACAGCACCTTTGGCATTAACAAGCATTGCTACAGCTTGACCTGTAGGTAAACGTGTAATTGCAGCTTGAGGAATCAGGTAAGCATTAGGAACTACACCTTGAACAATCTGTGCAGTGGTATACATGCCTGGAAGTAACAGATGATTCGGATTCGAGAATACGGCACGTAGAGTAATCGTTCCTGTATCCTGATTCACAGAAGCATCAGAGAAAGCAAGTTGTCCTTCGATTGGGTAAGTTGAACCGTCTTCGAGCTTCAATTTTACTTTCGTGTTGTTACTATTGTTTAAACTACCTTTGCTAAGTTGTTGACGTAAACGTAATAACTCGGCACTAGACTGGTTAATGTCAACATAGATTGGATCTAACTGTTGAATCGTCACTAAAGGATCAGTTTGGTTTGCAGTGACTAAAGCACCTGCTGTTACAGAAGAACGTCCAGACTGACCAGAAATTGGTGAGCGAATTGTAGAGTAGCCAAGATCAACATTTGCATTCGTTACTTGAGCTTTTGCTGCAGAAACTTGTGCTTCGGCAACATTAACCTGACCAAGTAAGTCGTCATATTCTTGTTTAGACACAGCATTACTCGAAACAAGCTGTTTATAACGGTTTAACTTAGTACGTAGTGAAGCTAGATTTGCCTGTTGTTGTAAAAGGGTAGCCTTTGCATTTTCAAGCGTTGCACGGTTAGTTCGAGAATCGAGCTCATAAAGAGCTTGTCCTTCACGAACATAACTTCCTTCAGCAAACAAGCGCTTTAAAATCACACCACTTGTTTGAGGACGAACTTCAGAAATTTGATATGCTGAAGTACGGCCGGAAAGTTCAACGCTTTGTTCAACACTTTGTGGTTGAGCAACAATAACACCTACTTCTGCAGGCGGCATTTTCTGAGCAGCAGCAGCTTGCTGTTTCTCATCGGAGCCTTTGCTACAACCAACAAGTGCGATACTTGTTGCTAATGCGCAAGCAGTAAGGGCAGGAGCCCAAAGCTTAGCCGACATCATTGTTCCACCTCGTTTAGATAAAATCTAAAAATATATTTGTTTTCTACTTAACCTACTTTGTGTTTGTAATAACCAGAGCCAAAGCAGTGCAATCCAAATAAAACCTATGCCCCAACCGGCGAGTACATCTGTTGGAAAATGAACTCCAGCATATATTCTTGAAAGCCCCATACAGATAAACCAAAGACAGGAAATCAAAATGATATAAGGAGAGTTAGTGTTGGGCTTATGGCATAACATTATCATTGCCATACAAGCCAGTGTTGATGCATAAACACTATGTGCACTTGGGAACGATGCACCATAACTTTCGACAATATGATACGCCAGTGGAGGTCTTGGACGGTCAACACACCACTTGAGCAGCCAACCCGTGATGATACTGCCAAGAACACCCACGCTAATGAAAATAACAGTAATATATTTTTTATACCATGCTTGATATAGACATACCAGAAAGGATAAAAAACATACAAAAGGCATACCGCCTATACGTGCTAAAAAGATTGCAATAGAGTTAAGATAATCTGAACGATTTTCACTCAATATTTGAACGGTGAGAAGATCCAAAGATTGAAGTCTTGGCACAAAAAGACCAAGAATACCTAATCCTAAAAAAATACAACCAATAAAAAGCAATATATAGGGCATGTATATACCTTTGCTTATTCAAGCAGTGTCCACTACTGAAAGCCGTTAAAAGTGTACTTGCCAGTACACTTTTTTTCAAGCCTGATAGATCATCGTAAATTCATTTTGAAAATTTTTTAACATTTGGAAAAACAATCACAACAAAATTGACGAAACTCACATTCTGTGTACAAAGCAAATTATTAGTGATCCGATTTTTTCCCGTGATTTGTCGGTGTATTTTCTTCAAGTTCTAATGGTTGTTTAGGTGGCCAGAAAAAATCGCTTGGGCGAGTTAGAAAATGAGTCATGACCAATTTGGCTAAAGGTTTCCATTGTTCAAAGCGAACTCGACGGGCCCGTAGTGCTACAATAATCGTTAATGTAAAACTCACAAATAAGTTGGTGAGACCAATACATAGCACACCGAGAAACGACACGATAATTAGACCGATATCTGGGCTGCCGTTAATAGTCATTAAACCTTGAATAAAGTTAGCTGATGCAAAGGCAATATGACGAATATCTAAAGGTAGACCTAGGATGAAGCCTATGGTTCCCATACTTCCTAACATAATACCGAATAAGAAGTTACCGGCTAACGCACCTAAATTACGTTCAATATATTCAGCAAAACGGTTAAGGCGATCTTGTCCAAACCAGCTAGCTAACCGGCGATGTGCTCTTAGACGCGGGCCGACTTTTCGGTAAACAGCCATGTTGTCAAAGTATCCTGCAATGAGACCTGACAAAAACAGACATACTCCAGCAATTGCCGCATGTGGAACTGCTAGTGAAGTAAAGGGATTTAGGCTGTGTAGGAGGTAAGTTGCTTTAGTATGGGTTAATAATGGTTCATCAAGGTAAAACTGCCAAGCAAAAGTAATGAGTGCAGCAGTAGGAATCGCAATTGAAATATTACCCAAAATAGCAATAAATTGCGTTCGGATAATATTAATAATAAGCGCCGCTAACTCCGCAATTTGAGCCGTTTTAGAGCCTTTACGTTGCTGTACTGTTGCAGCAAGAGCTGCCGCCGTCATAGCGGGTTGCTTGGTCGCAACTGTAAAATGCAGAACATGAATCAGAATGAAACCTAGCGAATAGTTCATACTGAACGTAAAGGCTTGCATGAGCGGGGCCATTGTCATTCTTGCAGCAAGAATTTTTAAAGATGCCATAAAGGCAATAATGACACCTGCACCAGCGGCAGCTTTATACATTCCCCAGAAGCCTTTGGTATCTGTACTTACGTAATGCTCACCTGTTCGGCTAGCATTTTCTGTTACCTGAAAGGCAATGAGTTCACTAGTCGTACTGAGTAATGAGCGAACACTTTTTTCGCTGTAATGTGCCTTGGTTAAATCGGAAATAAGATGTCCTAAAGAAACATATTTTCCTTTAGTGTTATCTACGACCAGATAAAGTAATAACTCAATTCGATCAAGACATTGTTCAAGTAATGATAGTAAGTAAGTCAAACTTAAGCTGACACCAATTCTTTTGGTCGCACGGCGAATTTTTAAAACGACATCTCGGCACTGTTCCAACATAACAAATGCTTGTGATGCATCGGGCGGGGAAATAACTGCAATTTCATGTTCAGAAATTTCTTGTTTTTTATATTTTTCAATAAACTCAATAATTTCACGGTTCTGAACTAAAAATGGCGACTCATATTCTGTTAATTCTGGCTGAGCGTTAATAAATTCGGGATAAAGACCAATTCCACTAATTCGATAGGATAGGACTGTAATGGCTTTAATCATTTCACTTTGAATGACTAACTTCTCTTCGACATTACTCTGGCTTTGCCCAATAAGACTAAATAAATTTGCCCAATCTTCATCATCAATATTATTGAGCCAGATTTTGTCACTCTCTAGATAGAAAATTTTTCCAATTAATATTTTGAGTTGGCTGGAGTCTTCGATTAATGGTAAAAAATGTGCTCCGAGTCTTTGCCCAAGCTGGTTCCAGAAACCATCTAAAGACAAGATTCCGCTATCGGCATATAAACTAACTTGTTTATAGCGATTAATTAAACGTAATAAAAAAGTTTGTAGTAAGAAGGGCGCTGTAGGTGTGCGCAAAAGACTTTCAATTAAAGCCTGTATTTTTTCCTTAATTTCATCCGTATCTTGTGGGTTGGATGGGCGGACGGCATTGACGAGTTCAATAAGTAGATTTTCATCAATGACAGCTTGAGGATCCTCAAGCTGCTTCTCTATTTTTAAAAAATGATCTGAAAAATTTATATGCATAGGCAAAATAATATCTATTGTATTCGATGTAACGCAAGCTGAGTTAAGTTAATCAAAGCCTGACGATACGGTGTATCGGGTAGGTTTGATAAAGCTTGCAGTGCTGCTTCTGTTTCTTCTTGGGCACGTTGGTTGCAATAATCTAAAGCACCAGACTTCTGTACAATTTCGATGACCTGAGATAGTTGGTCTACTCCACCAGTTGCGATACTGCGACGAATAATCGCATGCTCTTCACCTGTTGAGCGTGCTAATGCAGAAATTAACGGTAAAGTTGGCTTACCTTCCATTAAATCATCACCAATATTTTTACCTAATGTTTCAGCATCAGAGGTGTAGTCTAAAATATCATCAATAATTTGGAATGCATTACCAAAATGACCGGCAAACAATCTTAATGGCTCACGGTACGCTTCTTGCCCCGCCAAAATAGCAGCACCTTCTGTAGCCAGCTCAAACAGGCGAGACGTTTTACCATGAATAATTTTTAAATAAGTTTCTTCAGTTGTATCTGGTTGATGCTGCGACTGAAGTTGTAATACTTCACCTTCAGCAATTTCACATGTACCTGTTGAAAAGTCTTTCAATAAAGTCATGTTGTTTAAATCGACCAGTAAATCGAAAGCACGAGCAATCAGGAAGTCACCGACTAAAACGGCTGTCTGATTGTTCCATGTTGCATTTGCTGTAGGACGACCACGACGAAGGCCAGATTCATCTACCACATCATCATGGACTAGTGTCGCAGTATGCAGCATTTCAATGATTGCAGCTAAACGCTGTGCATTTGCCATGTTATCTAAACCACAAGCACGTGCTGCAAGTAAACACATGATTGGGCGCATACGTTTTCCGCCAGCTTCAACTACATGTTTGCTGACAGACATGACTAAACCGACTTTTGAGCTAATTCCTTCATTAATCAAGTGATCCATCGCAGCAAAGTCTGAGGCAACAGGCGCAAGAATGTCTTGCTTGAAATCGATGACCATATGAAGAAAAACCCCGTATTGGTAGATAAGTGGCGTTAGTGTATCAATTAAAGATGTGTTGCATAGGTTAACAAGTGGCTGATATTAATCATTTCTATTGTCTTTTAGCGTTCTTTGTTCTTTATTTAAGCAAAATACGATATTTCCGGCAAAACAATAAATTTAATGACATCAGCATTAATACAACTTGTTCTTGACGCAATTTGTGTCTGGAACTGTATTTTAATTTTCATTCAGAATCAATGAAAACTGCTAAATTCGAGTTCAAGCTGTTTGATTTTGTAAGAATAGGGGAACATGCTTTATTGATATATAGAAAATACTTGTCGTTTGATCAAATTTCACTTAAAATCTGTCGCCTTGTATAACCCCAGTGGCGTTCGTTTTAAGATCGATATATCCCTTTATCGACACGACGACACGGGCTGATTGGAGTACATTATGTACGCAGTAATCCAAAGCGGTGGTAAACAGCACCGTGTAGTTGAGGGTGAAACCCTTAAAGTTGAATTATTGAAAGCTGAATCTGGTGCGACTATTACATTTGATGATGTATTAATGGTTGTAAACGGTGACAACATTCAAATCGGTGCTCCAGTTGTAGCTGGCGCTAAAGTAACTGCAGAAGTGATTGGTCATGGTCGTCACGACAAAATCCGCATTATCAAAATGCGTCGTCGTAAACACTACCGTAAACAACAAGGTCACCGTCAATGGTTCACTGAGTTGAAAATTACTGGTATTTCAGGCTAATCACGAGGAGTAAGAGACATGGCAACTAAAAAAGCCGGTGGATCGACGAAGAACGGTCGTGATTCAAACCCAAAAATGTTAGGTGTTAAAGTTTACGGCGGTCAAGCTGTAACTGCTGGTAACATCATCGTTCGTCAACGTGGTACAGAGTTCCACGCTGGTGCAAATGTTGGTATGGGCCGTGACCATACTTTATTTGCTACTGCTGACGGCGTAGTAAAATTCGAAGTGAAAGGTCAATTTGGCCGTCGCTACGTAAAAGTTGAAACTGTATAAGTTTTAGCTCGAAAAAAGCCCACATTTTGTGGGCTTTTTTTATGGCATTTATTTTTATTCATCTTCATCATGATGAATGAAATTCTACAAACAACATGAATAACATAACAAAATATCTTATTTTCTCAATGATTAGCACAGAGTTTGTCGGTTAATATGAGTCTTGAATTAAGAGCTTACTCAGTTTCGTAACTTTATAACTTTGAAAGAGAGTAAGTTGTCTTACAGCAACTAAAAAGGTGATGACATGAATATGCTTCGTAAAACTATGTGTGCTATTACACTTAGCGCGTCAGTGCTTGCTCCTGTAATGAGTACTACAGTGTTTGCTGCGCCTGTAGCAGCACCGGAGCAACAGGCAATTGGGAACCTGGTTAATCAGTTATCAGGTTTACAGCGTTTGACTGCCGACTTTGAACAAACAACTAAAGCCAATACAAAAACTGTGGCACAGAAAAAGAGTTTAAGTGCACAGCATATGAACCAGACATTTAAAGGTTCAATGAAAGTTGAACGTCCGGGGAAATTTTATTGGGAAACAGTAAGTCCTGCTAAACAAACAATTGTAACGAGCGGAAAAACAGTTTGGATCTATGATCCAGATTTACAACAAGCGGTCCGCCAAAGCTTAGATGATCAGGTTGCAGATACACCAGCATTATTACTCTCTGGTAATACCAACCAAATCATGAAGTCTTATCGTGTAACACAACCCGATAAATCTAAACTTTATTTCACATTATTCCCTAAAAAAGAAGATGGGGCATTCCAAAGCTTAACGATTAGCTTCGGAGCAAATAAAGCGCCTACACTTATGGTATTACAAGACTCATTAGGTCAAACCACCTATGTACGCTTTAAGAACGTTAAAGTAAATGCTTCAATTCCGGCATCAGTCTTTAACTTTACGCCGCCAAAAGGTACAGATGTTATTGACCAATAATTAAAGCCTCTTCAAAAAAGCTACCTTCACGGTAGCTTTTTTATATAAGAGAGACAGATACATTTTTTAACCCCGTCTTATTCTTACGCTTTGTATAGTGTTATAGGTAAATTCATGGGGATTATTATGCGACTTTACGATAAGAAAATTATTTGTATTCTTCCATTAATGGCTGCAATGGCAATTGTGACTGGTTGTCAACCAAAGTCGGCAGCCAAAGAAGAGCAGGCTGCTTCGACTGCAAAAGTTAAAGAAACGAAAGAGGCTGGTGTTCCTGTAATTCAAGCAAAAGTAATCCCAGTAAAATTGCCAAAATCAAAAGTTTGCTTAGAAGATGGTTGTACTGAGTATGACTTTCAAACGGTACAAACCAATCAGAAGTGGATTAATGATTACTTCACCAATCGTATAAAGAAAGCAGATCCGAACGCTTTTGCAAATCTGGCAGATCAACCAGTCGAAGTACCTGAAGGCGAGCCTCGTTCGAGCCAAAGTGCAATTTATGTTCGCTATTTAGGACAAAATTATAATCTTGCAACTTTTGCATTCCAGACCTATTCCTATTCTGCAGGTGCTGCACATGGCATGTCTCATCAAGAATTTGTAAATTTTGATTTGTTAAATAAAAAGCACATTACTGTTGAAGAGCTTATTAAGCCAGATGTTGAAAAACAGTTGGTTGATGCACTTTTTGAAGCAAATACCAACTGGCTTCAAGAGCACAATATTACTCGTGAAAAACTGCAATTAAGCGATAATTTCTACTATGGTGCTAATGGCATTGTATTTGTCTATCCAATTTATGAGCTAGCTTCATATGCAGAGGGAATGTCTGAATTAACCCTGCCGTATTTTGAGGCGAATAAGTTCATTAAACCTGAGTACTTACCAAGTGTGCCAAACTATAACTTGTAAAACTAGTGATCTATTCTAACAATTGTGTGAAAGCTATTCGTTATGAAGATGATCACTATATTTTTTAGTGTTAAGGCCTTACACTATAGCCAGTTTTTTACCCATATTATGATTGATTATGATCGACCCTAAGTTACTCAGAAATAATATTGAAGCCGTTAATGCGGCTTTGGCAAAACGCGGTGTTCAATTAGATGTTCAAGAATGGGCTTCTTTAGAAACTCGCCGTAAAGATTTGCAATCAAAAACTGAAAAATTGCAGGCAGAACGTAATGCCGGTGCAAAACAAGTGGGTCAGATTAAAAAATCCGGTGGTGATGCTTCTGAAATCATGGCGCGTATGCAAGCCATTGGTGACGAAATCAAAGCTGCTGAAGTTGCTTTGTCAGAGTTACAAAACGAGATTGAACAAAAAGCGCTGAGTATTCCTAACTTACCAGATGAGTCTGTTCCTGCTGGTAAAGATGAAGATGATAACGTTGAAATCTCAAAATGGGGTACACCTCGTCAGTTTGATTTTGAAATCAAAGATCATACTGATTTAGGTGAGTGGATGGGTGGTTTAGAGTTTGAAACCGCTACTAAATTGACTGGTTCACGTTTTAGCGTATTGAAAGGTTCTTTAGCACGCCTACAACGTGCATTAACACAGTTCATGCTTGATACCCATACTTTAAAGAATGGCTATACAGAAGCTTACGTGCCTTATTTGGTCAATGCTGATTCACTTCGTGGTACTGGTCAGTTGCCAAAATTTGAAGAAGATTTATTCAAACTTCAAGGTGAAAAAGAATATTACCTCATCCCTACAGCAGAAGTTCCAGTTACTAACTTCGTTCGCGATGAGATTATTGATACCGAACGTTTGCCTTTAAAATATGCAGCGCATACGCCATGTTTCCGTAGTGAAGCTGGTTCTTATGGACGTGATACCCGTGGTTTAATTCGTCAGCACCAATTTGATAAAGTTGAGATGGTGCAAATCGTTAAACCTGAAACATCTATGCAAGCACTTGAAGAGCTTACTGCACATGCTGAGGGCATTTTGCAGGCACTAGGTTTGCCATACCGCAAAATTCTGCTTTGTGGTGGTGACATGGGCTTCGGTGCAACTAAGACTTACGACTTAGAAGTTTGGGTTCCAAGCCAAAATACTTATCGTGAAATCTCTAGTTGCTCTAATATGGGTGATTTTCAGGCACGCCGCATGAAAGCACGCTACAGAATGGATCAAAAGAAGACCGAATTGGTGCACACACTAAATGGTTCAGGTCTGGCAGTTGGACGTACTTTGCTTGCTGTAATGGAAAATTACCAACGTGAAGACGGTTCTATCGAGATTCCAGAAGTATTACGCCCATATATGGGTGGTGCAACGTTTATTGACTAAGCTTTGCATCTAAATTGTGCACGGTTTTTGCTTAACCCAAATCAGATGATTAATGTAGAGGTTTAAGGTGGATATTTTTCCAATCTCTTTAAAGTTGCAACAGCAACATTGTCTGATTGTGGGTGGTGGGCATATTGCATTGCGCAAAGCAAACCTTTTAGCCAAGGCGGGAGCAGTAATCGATATTATTGCTCCCGCAATTGAAGAGCAGCTTTTACAGTTAGTCAAAACGACAGGCGGAGAGTATTTTGCCGAGTCCTTTGCTGAAAAAATATTAAATACACCATATCGATTAGTGATTGCTGCAACTAATGATGCGCAAGTGAATAAAGCTGTTTTTGAACAATGTGAAGCGCGTAATTTATTGGTCAATAGTGTTGATGATATTCCACATTGTCGCTTTATGGTTCCAGCTATTATTGATCGTTCTCCGTTAATTATTTCTGTCGCTTCAAATGGTGCATCACCAGTTTTATCAAGACAACTTCGTACTCAAATAGAAACAATTGTTCCGCATGGCATGGGTAAGTTGGCTGAGTTTTCTGGTCAGTGGCGTAAGAAGGTAAAAGAAAAAATTCCCAATCCAGATGAGCGTCGGATTTTTTGGGAAAACCTCTATGCTAGCCCATTGAAAGAACAAGTTTTCAATGACAATTTAGAAGTTGCAAATGGTTTGATTCAGCAAGCCTTAACAGAATGGACTGCACCTAAAGGTGAAGTTTATTTGGTAGGCGCTGGGCCGGGTGATCCAGAGTTACTGACACTAAAAGCATTACGTCTTATGCAGCAAGCTGATGTTGTGATTTATGATCGTCTTGTTTCTGCACCCATTTTAGAACTTTGCCGTCGTGATGCGACCAAAATTTATGTGGGTAAAGCGCGTTCGAATCACTCTGTTCCCCAAGATGGCATCAATGCTTTACTGGTTGAATATGCTCAAAAAGGAAAGCGTGTTTGTCGTCTAAAAGGTGGTGATCCGTTTATCTTTGGGCGTGGTGGTGAAGAAATTCAAGAGCTCGTTGAGGCGAATGTCACTTTCCAAGTTGTACCAGGCATAACAGCAGCATCAGGCTGTTCAGCTTATGCGGGCATCCCATTAACACATCGTGATTATGCACAAAGTGTTCGTTTCTTGACTGGGCATTTAAAGGAAGGTTCACCTGAACTTCCTTGGAATGAGTTGGTTTATGAAAATCAAACTTTGGTTTTATATATGGGGCTAGTTGGTTTAGAACGCATTTGTGAGCAACTTATTGCTCATGGCCAACGTGCTGATATGCCGGTAGCTTTAATCTCTAAGGGAACCACACCAGACCAGAAAGTTGTAGTTGGAACATTAGCTGATATCGCAACAAAAGTGTCTGAACATCATATCGTAGCACCAACTTTAACCATTATTGGTGAAGTGGTGAATTTACGTGAACAGTTAAAATGGCAATAAGTTCATTTGAGTTTATTGCTGGTTATTAAAGTCGAGAAAATTTGTGATTCATGTTGTCCTATACGAGCCTGAAATTCCTGCCAATACAGGCAATATCATTCGTTTATGTGCTAATACTGGTGCACAGTTACATTTGGTCAAGCCTTTAGGTTTTGAATTGGATGATAAAAAGCTCAAACGAGCAGGCCTTGATTATCATGAATGGGCACGTATGCAAATTTGGGACAACATAGAACTTTGCCTTGCCGACTTGAAAGCTAAAGGGGTTGAGCATGTTTTTCCACTCACCACTAAAGGTTCTGCAACTCCACATACAGTTGATTTGAATCGACCTGTGGCTTTACTGATGGGACCAGAAACACGCGGTTTGCCTGAGCATGTTCGCTTGATGTTTCCACAAGAACAGTGGATTCGTTTGCCAATGGCGGAAAATTCAAGAAGTTTAAATTTATCTAATGCAACGGCTGTGATTGTTTATGAAGCATGGCGTCAGCAGGGTTTTAAAAACTTAGGATAAGTTAATAGTTTTTAAATAAGAATAAGGCCACAGTTGTGGCCTTATTTTTTATATAAATCTAATTAAGCCTGTTCTAGCACTTTTTCATCATAAGTCATTTGGGCTGCTAAAACCTGTTCAATATTGGTTTCGGCCCATTCCTTTAATTGGAACGCCATTGAAGCGACATTTTGCCCCAGAGAAGTGAGTGAGTAATCAACACGAATAGGAGATGTATTCTGAATTTTACGCTCAATAAAACCGTCTCTTTCCAGCATTTTTAACTTCTGTGATAAGACTTTAGGCGAAATACCTTGAATATTCTTTTTGAGCAAGTTGAAGTGCTGAGTTTCCTCTTCAAGCACATTTAAAATTAATAAAACCCACTTATCTGCAATTTTTTCAAAAAATAAACGAGCAGGGCAATGTTGTTGAAAAACATTATATTTTAGACATTCATTCATACTATTTACCTGCTAATTTCTTAAAAAATTACCATAGTTACCAGTTAGTAACTAATTGACACCTAGTTTCTAAAATATATCATAAAGTGGAATTTAATAAAACAAAGGTTTGCTCCCATGTCTAACTCTAATATCGCGGTTGTATATTTCTCTGGTTATGGCCATACCAAAGTAGTGGCTGAAACGTTTGCAAACGAAATTAATGCTCAGCTCATCCAAATTGATCAAGAGGGTAATATTACTGAGCAAGATTGGCAGACATTAAATGATGCGAAGGGGATTGTTTTTGGTGCTCCAACTTATATGGGTACAGCACCATGGCAGTTTAAAAAGTTTGCTGATGCAACTTCAAAAGTTTGGTTTACGCGTGGTTGGCAAGATAAAGTATTTGCAGGCTTTACAAACAGCGCGAGCTTAAATGGGGATAAGCAGGTTACTCTTATTCAATTACAGACTTTAGCATCGCAACATGGTGGAATTTGGGTAAGCCTTGGTTTATTACCAGCGAATACAAAAGATGCAACACGTGAAGATGTAAATAACTTAGGTGGTTCAGTTGGACTTTTAGTTCAATCGCCTTCTGATGCAAGTGTAGAGGAAGTTCCTGCTGGAGACCTTGAAACAGCGAAACTCTATGCTCAACGTGTACAAAATATTGTGAACAAAATTTTTGGTTAATTTGACCATAAAAAAGGCGCTTTAAGCGCCTTTTTTATTATTCATGTTCATTATGCTGTGGAGCATTATATTTGAATCCTTTGGTTTTGTAGGCCAAATAACCTACACCAATAACGGCCCAAGCTAAGCCAATTTGTAAGGCAAGCTTATCAATTTCTAGCCACATCATAAACACACTGGCAAAACCAAGTGTTGGTATAACAATATAGTTGATGATGTCTTTAAACGTTTTGTTCTTGCCATCTCTTAATGCATAGCGAGAAATAACAGAGAAGTTAACAAAACTAAAAGCGGTTAAAGCACCAAAACTAATCAAGTTGACAATATGCTCAAGATCTAAGAAACCAGCAGATAAAGCAACTACACCTACAATAAGAATGTTGTAAGTTGGAGTATGCAATTTTGGACTAATATGACCAAATAATTTCTTATTGATTACGCCGTCACGTCCCATTACATACATTAAACGAGATACACCAGCATGAGCAGAAATACCTGATGCCATAACAGCAACTACAGCAAAATATAAAACCAAAGTTTTAAACGCAATACTACCAATCGCAGCAACCATCACAGGCTGTGATTCATCCAGAGGATTGAAGTAAGTATTTGGGTTACTAGGGAAATATAATTGGATGAAGTAAGTACTTACAATGAAAATAATACCTGCAAGTAATGCTGTCGTAAAAATAGCTTTTGGCAGCGTTTTCTCTGCATCTTTTGTTTCTTCAGCAAGAGAAGATAAGGCATCAAACCCTGTGAAAGAGAAGCAGAGTACAGTTGCACCAGCAATTAAAGCACTTACAGATGTCATGTCGTTCCAAAAAGGAGTTAATGACCACAAGGCAGCTTTATCCGGATTTAAAGTTCCATCTGCATATACACCTTGAGTGAGTAAAATGTATACCTGATAAACGAAATAAAAAATTACGCCAAGCTGAATAATAACGATCGTACTGTTAAAGCGTGCGACAAATCGTGCACCAAATAAGTTAATAACAGTCATTAGGGTGGTTAAACCAATCACCCATAACCAGTTATTTACCTCTGGAAAAAGAGCTCTTAGATAAATATCTGCCAAAATAATATTAACAAGCGGTGACAGTAAATAGTCTAACCAAGAAGACCAACCCACCATAAAACCAACATTAGGGTGAATTGATTTTTGAGCATACGTATAAGCTGACCCAGAAGAAGGGTAGCGCTTAATCATATGTCCATAACTGATCGATGTTAATAAAATTGCGACTAATGCAAAGATGTAGGAAGTTGGTACATGACCGCCACTTCGCTCTGATACTAAACCAAAAGTATCGAATAACGTTAATGGCTGAATATAAGCTAAACCAATAATAATAATGTGCCAAAGCACAAGATTCTTTTGAAGTTTAGCTGTTGGTTTAGTCCCAGATAAATTTGTCAACGGCGTTATCCTCATAATCGTTGATCAAGGATCAGCTTGGTGTTAAGGATCGTTTGAGACGAACGATCCCCCCTACAGAAAAAGATAAAGTGCGCCAATCTATCCTAAATTGATGCAAATTGTCAGTACTTTCATCGATTTTTTAGCAAATTTTTTGCCATATTTCCAAATAAAAAGATGAATAAAAATTCACAGTGATAAAAAAGACCTGATTTTATATAAAAATCAGGTCTTTAGATTTAAGTCTCGAGTTTAACCTATCGAATTACCATGCCTTTTGTAAGATCTCTCGGATATCTTTTAGGCTTGCTTCTTTAGGGTTGTAAATAATTGAGCCGTCATTTAGTGCTTTTTCTGCAACTTCATCGAGCTGTGCTTCCGTTACTTTGCCAGTTTCACGTAAAGTACGTGGTAACTTGGTTAAAGTAAATAAACGATCACGCATTGCTAAAATTGTTGCAATCGCTCTGTCTGCACGTTGAGTTGCTGGAGTTTGTGCATAGATATCAGCACCAGCTAATGGCAATAGTAATTCACCAATTTTTTGGCCATTTACCTGCTTATTATATTCAAGTACATACGGTAAGAATAAATTCATACATAAACCATGAGGCAGGTGAGCAACAGCACCTAAAGCATGACCTAAAGAATGTACAAGGCCTACCATTGAGTTAGAGAACGCAATACCTGCCATTGTAGAGGCTTGTGCTAGTTCTAATCGACCTTGGGAGTCGTTTGGATTTTCTAAAACATTAAATAGATTTTCACTAATCTTTTTAATTCCAGCACTTGCATAAGCATCGCTAAGTGGGTTAGCAGCCATACATGTATATGCTTCAACACAATGTGTTAAGGCATCCATACCTGTCATTGCAGTTAAATGAGGTGGCAGTGTAAGTGTCATGCGTGGATCTAAAATCGCTGCATGTGGCATTAAGTAATAAGAGGCAAATGCCAATTTAACATTCTTTTGCGTATCTGAAACCACGGCAACCATAGTCACTTCAGATCCCGTACCTGATGTAGTTGGGATTACGAAAAATGGTTTTAATGGTTTTGGTAAGTTGTGTGCACCAGAATACTGAAGTAAGTCATCTCCGCCTTCAGACACTAAAATGTTAGTTGCTTTTGAGGTATCAATAACTGAACCACCACCTACCGCAATAATCGCGTCACATTTATTCTTGCGATAAGCTTCTGCGGCAAGACGAACGACTTCTAAACTTGAGTCTGGTGGAACATCATCAAACACATGACCAATGACAGCATCAGTCGTGCTGAATGCAGCTTCAATCGGGTTGAGTAAGCCATTTGCGCGCACACCTTTATCTGTAATGATAAGAGGGCGTTTTGCGCCTAAAGTCGCAAGTTCAAACGGAATATGTTCTAACGCAGCATTACCAGCAATGACTTTTACAGGACAAAAGAATTCGTAATATGGTTTAGCCATGTTATGCGCTCCGCTTGAAATAGGACTTAGCTACTTTTAAGTAAATATTTGCAGCTTCGTTGAATTTTTCTTTTAGGGTGAGTTCGGTTGGGTATTCTTTGACTGCAAGAGACGCAACCAATTTAGGTAAAATAAGAGATTCCATTTTATTTAGACAGCGTACTAGGCGAATGGCAGCAGATACATCACCATCAGCAATCATTCGGTCATTCGCAAATGCTTGAGCAGTACTTTCTTGAAAAGAAAATACTAAAAATGCATGAGTTACATGTTTGAATGTAATCGTTAAGTCTGGCTTTCTTTCAGCTCTTTTGAGTAGCTCTAACTGTTTGTCTTCTGTGACTCGAGCAAAAAATGCTGGTCCATTTGGGAAAACATTCATTGAAAGTACAAAGTGAACAGGAAATTTAGATACTTCCTCTTGTATTTCAGTGTCCACTTGACTTGCCATGACTAAGCCACGACCAACAACATCCATCATGAGCTTAACGTAGGCAAGTTGCAGAGTAGGCTTTACAGCTTTTGTTGAAATCACTCGCGTATCCCTTGTTAAAATTATGCAAAAGCAAATTTAGAGTAATTACTCTAATCTATTTTTATTTCATCGCAAAGCGATTTATTCAGTTTTGACTTCTGGGTCATTAAAGTACCCAGTGTTCTTAATATACTCAATAAAGTCTTGGCAAAGTTGAGTGAATGATGGATAAGGAGTCACCAAATCTTGTATACGCACCATTTCTAAGCCTGCGTAACCGCAAGGATTAATAGTTTGGAACCCATCTAAAGCACAGTCCAAGTTTAATGCTAATCCATGATAACTACGGCCACGACGAATTTTAAAACCTAGGGAACCAATCTTACGACCATCCACATAAACTCCTGGTGCATCTGGCTTTGCATACGCTTCAATTCCGTATTTTTTTAAAACATCTATCATGAATTGTTCAGCAAAACTGACCAATGTGCGTACGTTCCACTTTAGACGATTAAGATCAAACATGAAGTAAGCCACAAGTTGACCGGGTCCATGCCAAGTCACTTGTCCACCACGGTCAGTTTGTACTACAGGAATATCTGATGAAATTAGGATGTGTTCAGGTTTACCAGCTTGACCTTGAGTTAAAACATTATGATGTTGAAGTAACCATAACTCATCGGGCGTATCTTGATCTCGCTCATTTGTTAAGAGTTTCATGGTTTCAAATTTGCTTTGATAATCTTGTAAATCGTTCCATTGCCGAATGATTAAGTTAGGTTTATCAAGGCTCATCACAATATCTTCCTATAATTAGTTTATGCGGCACCCAGATCATATCTACTAGATAAAAGCCGAAAACCCTGTAATTTTAAAGGATTTTATAAAAGGAATTCTAAATATTTGTAAGGTTTTTCGTGGTCGTTAGGTTGTAAAATTTCCAAAAAAATACCACAGTAAGAATGCCTGACTGTGGTATTTATTGAAGAACTTAAAATTAAAGCGCAGTTCTAATCTGCGGACAAGCAGCCAAGTCAGCATAAAGTGCATGAACTTGTTCCAATTCTTCAAAGCGCAATTGTGCTGTTAAAGAATGATACTTGCCGGTGCGAGATTCTTGAACTTTTAATGTTGAGTGGTCGAAGTCTGGAAAATGCTTTACCAAAATATCGACTACAGCAACACGTAATTCTTCACCCGCATCGCCAATAAGTTTAATTGGATAATCCATCGGAAATACCCAAAGATGTTCTTGTAGTTCGCGAGATGGAGTGCGGTCTAACATAAGTTACCTCATGATTTGAAACGCCTGCATTATCGCAGGCGTTTATAGCTCTTTCTATTAAATGGGGCTTGGTTTTGAAATTTCAAGCTTTCAAAACTTAGTCATTTTCCAAGAAAGAACGTAAGTGTTCAGAACGAGAAGGGTGACGTAATTTACGCAATGCTTTCGCTTCAATCTGACGGATACGTTCACGTGTTACATCAAATTGTTTACCTACTTCTTCAAGTGTGTGATCGGTTGGCATATCAATACCAAAACGCATCTTCAATACTTTTGCTTCACGTTCAGTTAAGTTTTCCAATACCTCACGAGTTGCTTCTTTTAAGCCTTCTGAAGTCGCAGCATCAATTGGAGAAGTGATGTTTTGATCTTCAATGAAATCCCCAAGATGTGAATCTTCATCATCACCAATAGGTGTTTCCATTGAGATAGGCTCTTTAGCAATTTTAAGTACTTTACGAACCTTAACTTCGTCCATTTCTAAACGTTCACCTAATTCTTCAGGTGTTGGTTCACGCCCCATTTCTTGTAACAATTGACGAGATACACGGTTGATCTTGTTAATCGTTTCAATCATGTGTACTGGAATACGAATCGTACGAGCCTGATCGGCAATCGAACGGGTAATCGCCTGACGAATCCACCAAGTTGCATAAGTCGAGAATTTATAACCACGACGGTATTCAAACTTGTCTACAGCTTTCATCAAACCAATGTTCCCTTCTTGAATCAAGTCAAGGAACTGTAAACCACGGTTAGTATATTTCTTCGCAATCGAAATTACCAAACGGAGGTTGGCTTCTACCATTTCTTTCTTGGCACGACGTGCTTTCGCTTCGCCAATAGCCATACGTTTAGAGATATCTTTAATCTCAGCAACGCTTAAACTAAGCTCTTTCTCAATATCTGCAATCTTTTGCTGGAATGCTAAAACATCTGGACGAACTTTTTCTAAATGCGCCTTAATTTCAGCAGGTGCTTTAGCAATTTGTTCATCTAACCAAGCTGGATTAGATTCTTGTTTAGGGAAAGATGTACGGAATTGAGTACGGTCCATACGGCCACGACGTACTGCATAACGCATGATTTCACGTTCATTGGCACGAATTTGCTCATGTGTACCGCGAATCATTTCAGAGATGATGTCAAATAAACGTGGTGTAAATTTAAACATCATGAACACAGTAGCTAAAGCTTCTAAAGCTTCTTCAGCCTCTGGACTGTTACGACCATGCTTTTCAACAACAGCTTTTGTTTTAGTCCAAGCAGCTTCAAGTTCAGTAAAACGAACTTTTGCAACTTCTGGGTCTGGTCCTGAATCACCTTCAGAGTCATCATCACCTTCAGACTCTTCTTCTTCATCGTCATCATCAAGCTTAACTTCTTTGGTTGATTTTGAAGATGATTCGTCCTCTTCCTCAAGCTCTTCAACTTCTTCTAAAACTTCAGGGATATCTTCATCGGTTTCAGGATCGAGGTAGCCAGATAAAATATCTGCAAGACGGCGTTCGCCAGTTAAAAAATCATTATATTCTTTTAATACAACTTCAACAGCATTTGGCCAGTAAGCAATTGAATTAAGGACATCACGGATACCTTCTTCAATACGTTTGGCAATGCTGATTTCACCTTCACGGGTTAACAGCTCAACTGTACCCATTTCACGCATGTACATACGTACAGGGTCTGTCGTACGTCCAGGCTCATTTTCAACCGATGCAAGTACGGCAGCAGCTTCTTCTTCAGCAACCTCATCAGTTGCGTCAGCCGACTCACCGAACATGGTATCGTCAGATTCAGGTGCACGCTCGTGTACAGGAATACCAACGTCTTGAAGCATTTGGATGATGTCTTCAATCTGTTCGCTTTCAGTAATCGAGTCCGGCAGATGATCGTTAACCTCAGCGTAAGTTAAGTAACCTTGTTCTTTGCCTCGGCTAATCAGAGCCGCTACTTGAGAAGTAGGGGAATGCATATCGCTCATCTTTGCTTACTCTTTGTTGAATCTGTGGCAGTGAAAAACCGTGCATGATAGCACAATTTGCTTGAAATGTTTTGGCTTTGATCAGTAACCGTTAAATAAAAAATATCTTTGAATTCACGTCTGTTTTTTGAATATTGGGCTAAAATCATTTTTTTCAAGCTTAAATCATCGAAAAGATCATAGAATTTTTTTTTGATCAAAAAAATAGTTCAGCTTTATAAATACACAATTTTTTGGGTGAAAAAAAGCACAAATATGCAGTTTAATGAAAAAAATATAAATAAAACTTGACACAGTTAAATAAGAAAGATAAATAGCGGCTAGACCCATTCACATTTTTTCATTAGAGGTAGTTTTAGTGTCTTCTACAGATTTTGAACTAGATGATAACTACGGTGATGATGATGATGTCGGTTTTGATGAGTCATCAGGCAAAATCACTGCGAAAGAATCATTAGAAAAACGTAGATTAATTGATGATCTATTAGCCCAACGCCGTTTAGAGCGTGAGTTAAAAGATTTTGATTATGATTTAGACGATGATGATCTTGATGATGAAGACTAATCAAATCTGAATAGGGCATCGTCAGCTTAGATGCTATGCTATCGTAGATTTCTTTTTTATAGTCAGGTAACACAATGAGTGCGTTAGATTTAGACCAATTAAGTGAATATCTAGATGGAGACCACAATGAGTATGGTCTGGATTTCGCTGCAACTCATGGTTTTCTGTGTGCAATTGCAGTAGGCCCTCAGTTTGATCGTTGGTTAGATGAATTATTTGATAATAACCATAAAAAAGTTCCTGCCGAAATTATTCAGCAGATCAAAGCGTGGTTAGAGTCAATTCGACAAGACTTAGCAAATGAAAATGGAATTGAATTTCCGTTTGAAATTGAAGAAGCCGATGTTGAGTCTAGCTTAGGCGATTGGAGTGTTGGATTTGTTGATGCGATGTTCTTAAATGAAGATGCATGGTTTGCACCTGAATATGAAGAACAATTAATTGATTTAACTTTACCAATGATGGTATTTAGTGGAATTGATGAAGAAGATCCACAGATGGAATCTTTCCGTCGTAATGGACAGTTAATGGATGAACTGGCAGAAGAAATCCCAGATAATTTGAATGAATTATACTTGATGTATCATACGCCAAATTAATGTATTAGAAGAAATAATAAATAACGTCCTTTCTAGGGCGTTTTTTATTGTAAAAAAATTAATTTGTACAAATAAAAAGGGCAGTTAGAAATCTAAATGCCCTTTAAAAAACTATATTATGGTTTTATAGGCGTTTACGTTTTGCAGCAGCAATTTGTGACTGGCGCATACGGAAACCAGCTTTTTGCTTTTCAGTGGTTTTGTCGATGCAATAAACGCAAGAAACACCGTGTTCGTAACTTGGTAGAGCAGACTCTTCAGGAGTTAAAGGCCAACCACAAGCATGACATTTAATATTCACGCCTTCCTCTACACCATGAGTTACAGCAGTACGTCCGTCAAATACGAAGCATTCGCCTTCCCATAAGCTTTCATCAGCAGGGGTTTCTTCTAAGTACTTAAGAATACCGCCTTTAAGATGGTAAACCTCTTTAAATCCTTCTTGAAGAAGTAAAGAAGTTGATTTTTCACAGCGAATACCACCAGTACAGAACATCGCAATTTTTTTGTCTTTATGTTGCTCTAACTCTTTCTTAACGTATTCTGGAAACTCACGGAATGTTTCTGTTTTAGGGTCAATTGCACCTTTAAATGTACCCGCTTTATATTCGTAATCATTACGTGTGTCGATTAAAATTACATCATCACGTGCGATTAAATCATTCCATTCTTTAGGATCAAGATAGTGACCGACTAAGTCACGAGGTTTAACCTCAACACCTAAAGTCACAATTTCTTCTTTAAGTTTAATTTTCATTTTGCGGAAAGGTTTGTCAGAACTATGGGATTCTTTGTATTCCATAGCACCAAAGCCTTCATTGAGCAAAAATTGATGTAGTGTATCAATTGCTAAGCGATCACCAGCAACAGTACCATTAATTCCTTCACCTGCTACAATCAGAGTTCCACAAAGGTTAATTGTTTTCACTAAGTCTAATAAACGTTGTTGAAGATCGGCAGGATCTTGAACTTCTTTAAATTGATATAGTGCTGCAACAACCCAACCTGCGGTCGCTTGCTGTTCTACAGGTGCAAGCTGTTCTACAGTAGCGTTCATGGAAAACTCCAAATGTATTAAGATAGAAATTTAAGGCGCATATTTTAGCGCGAAAATTAGTAATAAGCGAGAAAACCATAAAAAGTATATGGTTTATTTAAGGAGTTTGTTTTGAGTAATGATCATCGAACGCTCTCTCTCACCCCATGTGCAGGGCGTTGTTCAACAGTTTTTGGTGATCAGGTTTGTCGTGGTTGTCGCCGTTTTAACCACGAGGTGATTCAATGGAACACTTATACGGCAGAGCAGCGTTTGGCTGTATGGAAGCGTTTAGATGATCAATTGAATCAAATCTTAGTACCGATGTTGCCTCATGCAGACTTACAGCATGTTGAGGGCTTTATTTTAAGTAAGCGTGTTCGTTTGATGGAAGGGGCGAGCCAGGGGCGTAAGCTTTACCATGCCTTAAAAATATGTGAAAAGAATAAACATCTAGCACACGAGAGTGGTTTGGGTATTTCGGAGTCTCAAGTCAAAACCATATGGGTTGAGTTTGAACGACGTGTTTTAGCTTTGGCTAAAGCGAGCTATGAGTTGGCTTGGTTAAGAGCAGATGGAATTAGCCATCACTTGTTAACTATGTATGAAGAAGAATAAGTCTAGAGTAGAAAAAGACATAAATAAAAAAGCTGCCAGAAGGCAGCTTTTTTTCATTAATTTTCTTTCGAATATTAACGTTTGATGTCGCGTTGAGTTTCACCAGTATAAAGCTGACGAGGACGACCGATTTTGTAAGGGCCGCTGTGCATTTCTAACCAGTGGCTGATCCAACCAACTGTACGAGCAAGAGCGAAGATTACAGTAAACATTTCTGTTGGGATACCAATCGCTTTAAGGATGATACCTGAGTAGAAGTCTACGTTAGGGTAAAGTTTACGCTCAACGAAGTACGGGTCGTTCAATGCGATACGCTCAAGTTCCATAGCAAGTGCTAATTGAGGATCGTTGATACCTAAAGCTTCAAGAACTTCGTCACAAGTTTGCTTCATTACTTTAGCGCGTGGGTCGAAGTTTTTGTAAACGCGGTGACCGAAGCCCATAAGCTTAACTTCTTTGCGTTTAACTTTTTCCATGAATTCTGCAACGTTTTCAACGCTACCGATTTCATCAAGCATCTTAAGAACTGCTTCGTTTGCACCACCGTGAGCAGGGCCCCAAAGTGCAGAGATACCAGCAGAGATACATGCATACGGGTTTGCACCAGTAGAACCAGCAAGACGTACTGTAGATGTAGAAGCATTTTGTTCATGGTCAGCATGAAGCGTGAAGATACGATCCATTGCGCGAGCAAGAACAGGATTAACTTTGTAATCTCGGTCAGCAGGAGTAGCAAACATCATGTGTAAGAAGTTTTCCGCATAACTTAAATCGTTACGTGGATAGATGAATGGTTGACCTACTGTGTATTTGTAACTCCAAGCAGCAAGTGTTGGAATTTTTGCAATTAAGCGAATTGCAGTGATTTCACGGTGGTTGATGTCTTCAATATCTAGGTTGTTGTGATAGAACGCAGATAATGCACCTACAACACCAACCATGATTGCCATTGGGTGAGCATCACGGCGGAAACCATTGAAGAAACGGCTAACTTGATCGTGAACCATAGTGTGAGCACGTACTTTCGTATCAAACTCAACTTTTTGTTCAGCAGTTGGGAGCTCGCCATTTAATAATAAATAACAAGTTTCAAGGTAGTCTGCTTGAGTTGCTAACTGATCAATTGGGTAGCCGCGGTGTAATAAAATACCTTTGTCACCATCAATGAAAGTAATTTTAGATTCGCATGCGGCTGTCGCCATAAAACCAGGATCGAAAGTAAAATGACCTTCTTTCAGTATGCTGCTGACATCAATTACATCTGGACCTAAAGTGCCACTGTAGATTGGTAATCCAATTTCTTTGCCATCAAGATGTAATACGGCTTTTTTGCCATTTGCTTCAGACATTCAATAGATCTCCTGTCCTGGTGAATGTTGATCTGACTCGAAATCCTAATGTTCTCATGTGCGAATCAGACGGTGTCAAAATTTGCTATAAGATTAGTGAGTACTGAAATTTTGTCAATTATACTTATGGATAAAAAATGACGTTCCCACAGAGAGTTAGTCATCAAGACCCGAGCAAAAAAGTCAGTAAAATCACTGCATCGGGATGGTATAATAAGTCAATTCAACAAGAACGTGCAGAAAAAAAATGAAGGATGAGTACAATTGTAAGCAAATTTATAAATTGCAATTCAAAATAATAAGACGGTAGAAAATGCCAATCCCCTTAAAAAAATCATAAAACTCATGATGTAATTTCAAATTTATACTCAAAAAAAATTGTATTTCTATTTAGTTGTAACAAAGAATATTGTTCTTTTTTTAAGTTTAATTGTATAAAAAATAGCTTATCAGATGAGTTTAAAATCATAAGAACTGTTTTTAATGAAATTCACTTTCGAAAAACTAGTGTAGATCGCTTAATATCTATCTGAAATATAAGTCTGTTCACTTATTTGAAATGTGGTTCACATTGAAAATATAGGGGATTATGATCATTTTTCTATTGATATGAGGAATTTATAACTTTATCTTTAGTCTAAAATCGGCTTATTTAAAAGAAATTTCAGAAAAAATGAAATTAAATAAAAAGTTATTTTAAACAAGGACATGATGTATATAGGTATAGTTTTTTTATTGACCTAATAATCTAATATTGTTTTGAATGATTCTTATTTAATGGTTTTTTGCTGAAATGGCAAAGTGGATTGTTTGTATTTTGATACTTCGCGTTTTATAATTCAGTGTCGTTTATAGGTTAGGCATGAGCTGTGCTTGCCTAACAATGCCAGCTTTCCTTGGAATTAATTCAACAAACTCCGGTCGGAGTTTCTACCTACAGGATGCCCGCTGTGAAAAGCAACAGACCTGTCAATTTGTCCATGGGTCAGGTGTTAGCGGTAAATTTACGCTCACCCGTGGCTATTGCATCAATTTTACACCGTTTATCAGGTGTCATCGTTTTCTTATTAGTACCAGTTCTCTTATGGATTCTAGATAAATCATTATCTTCACCAGAAGGATTTGACTACGTTAAAAATGTCGTTTTTGGAAATATCCTTGTACGTTTTGTTGTTTGGGTATTTGCAGCCGGCCTAATATTCCACTTTATTGCTGGAGTTAAGCACTTACTTGCAGATTTAGGTTTTGCTGAAGAACTGCAAAGTGGTCGTATTGCAGCGACAATTTCATTGATCTTATCTGTGGTAGCCATTATCGCAGCCTTTGTATGGATTATGTTCTAATGAAAAGTGCTACAGGTTTAACTGGTTCAGGTTCTCGTGATTGGTTTATCCAGCGTGTAAGTGCGGTTGTATTAGCAGCTTATACTGTTGTTCTTTTTGGTTGGATTCTCTGCAAAGGTGGATTTGACTATCAACAGTGGGCTGGTTTCATGATGACATTACCAATGAAGATTTTTTCTTTATTAGCAATTTTATCGCTTATCGCACACGCATGGATTGGTATGTGGCAAGTTTTCACTGACTATGTCACTACTCGTCAAATGGGTCCTTCAGCGAAAGGTTTACGCCTTGTACTGACGACGGCTGTCATTATTGCAGTGTTTGTGTACGCAATCTGGGGTATCCAGATTTTCTGGGCGAATTGATAGGAAGATATCATGGGCGCGATAACCCCTAAAGAAGATTATTCAAATATTCAAAACCTCACTTTCGATGCAGTTATCGTTGGTGGTGGTGGTTCTGGTATGCGTGCTTCTTACCAACTTGCTCAAGCAGGTTTGAAAGTTGCAGTACTTACTAAAGTTTTCCCAACACGTTCACATACAGTTGCTGCTCAGGGCGGTATTGGTGCGTCGTTAGGTAACATGCAAGAAGATAACTGGCACTTCCACTTTTACGATACGGTAAAAGGTTCTGACTGGTTAGGTGATCAAGACGCAATTGAATTTATGTGTCGTGAAGCACCAAAAGTTGTGTATGAACTTGAACACATGGGTATGCCGTTTGACCGTAACGCTGATGGTACAATTTACCAACGTCCGTTCGGTGGTCACTCTGCGAACTATGGTGATAAACCAGTTCCACGTGCTTGTGCTGCTGCTGACCGTACTGGTCACGCATTATTACACACGCTTTATCAAAGCAACGTGAAAATGGGTACTCAGTTCTTCGTTGAATGGATCGCTCTTGATTTGATCCGTAACGAAGCAGGTGATGTTCTTGGTGTAACAGCGATTGACCAAGAAACTGGTAATATCGCAGTATTCCAAGCAAAAGCGACATTGTTTGCTACTGGTGGTGCTGGTCGTGTTTACCGTGCATCAACAAATGCTTATATCAACACTGGTGACGGTCTTGGTATGGCTGCTCGTGCTGGTATTCCACTACAAGATATGGAATTTTGGCAATTCCACCCTACGGGTGTTGCGGGCGCAGGCGTATTGTTAACTGAAGGTTGTCGTGGTGAAGGTGCGATCCTTCGTAACAAAGACGGCGAACCATTCATGGAACGTTATGCACCAACTTTAAAAGACTTGGCTCCACGTGACTTCGTATCACGTTCTATGGACCAAGAAATTAAAGAAGGTCGTGGTTGTGGTCCAAAAGGTGATTATATCTTACTTGATATGACTCACTTGGGCGCTGACACAATCATGAAGCGTTTACCATCTGTATTTGAGATTGGTAAAAAATTCGCGAACGTTGACATCACTAAAGAACCAATTCCTGTAGTACCAACAATCCATTATCAAATGGGCGGTATTCCTACAAATATGCATGGTCAAGTGTGCTTACCTGAAGCAGGTACAGACAACTACACTAAACCTGTAAAAGGTTTCTATGCAATTGGTGAATGTTCTTGTGTATCTGTACATGGTGCGAACCGTTTAGGTACTAACTCACTTCTTGACTTGGTTGTATTTGGTAAAGCTGCTGGTGAGCACATTATCGACTACGTAACTAAGCATCATGGTGATGAATATGCGCCACTTCCAACAAATGTATTAGAGCAAACTTTAGATCGCGTACGTAAGTTGGATGAATCAACTTCTGGTGAAAATGCACAAGAAGTTGCTGATGCGATTCGTGATATCGTTCAAGACCACGCTGGTGTGTTCCGTACTCAAGCTTTACTTGATAAAGGTGTTAAAGAGATTCTTGCTCTTGAACCACGTGTGCGCAACATTCACTTGAAAGATAAATCTAAAGTATTTAACACTGCACGTGTTGAAGCGCTTGAAGTTGAAAATTTATATGAAGTTGCAAAAGCTACATTAATTTCAGCTGCTGCACGTAAAGAATGTCGTGGTGCGCATACTGTAGTTGATTATGAATTGCCAGCTGATCACCCAACTTATTCATACGGTCGCCGTGATGATGAGTGGATGAAGCATACTTTATGGTATTCATCAGATAACCGTTTGGAATATAAGCCAGTGCGCTTCAAACCGTTGACTGTTGATGCAATTCCACCAGCACCACGTACATTCTAATCGGGAGTATAAAGATGAGTAGAGGTACTCGTACATTCGAAATCTACCGCTATGATCCTGATAAGGATAAAGCGCCGTACATGCAAACTTTCAAGCTTGAATTGACTGATAAGCACCGTATGTTGCTTGATGCATTACTTGCTTTGAAGGTTCAAGATGAATCATTAACGTTCCGTCGTTCATGCCGTGAAGGTATTTGTGGTTCGGATGGTGTAAACATTAATGGTAAAAATGGTTTGGCTTGTTTATGGAATTTAAACGACCTGCCTGAGAAAATCGTAATTCGTCCATTACCAGGTTTGCCGGTTGTTAAGGATTTGGTTGTTGATATGAACCAATTCTATGATCAATATGACAAAATTCAGCCATTCTTGATCAATAACCAACCAGCTCCACCTAAAGAGCGTTTACAGTCTCCTGAAGAGCGTGAACACTTAAATGGTTTGTATGAATGTATTCTTTGTGCATGTTGTTCAACTTCATGTCCATCATTCTGGTGGAACCCTGATAAATTCTTGGGTCCTTCAGCATTGTTGAATGCATACCGTTTTATCATCGACTCTCGTGATACTGCTACTGCAGACCGTTTGGCTCGTCTTGATGATCCATTCAGTTTGTTCCGTTGTAAAGGTATTATGAACTGTGTGTCAGTATGTCCTAAAGGTCTAAACCCTACTAAAGCAATCGGTCACATCCGTAACATGCTATTAGATCAAGCGGGTTAATTCTGCACAAATAGAAAACGCGCATCCTTGATGTGCGTTTTTTTTTAATTTTATAATGTAAACTTTAGACTTTGGTCGAAAAGAGCGAGGATTTTATATATTGCACTATATATTAAAAGATAAAATCGCTTATGTATTTCGCCAATTTATAGGTGGTATGTGTCAAAAAAATCAATCGTTGTTTAAGAACATGATACGATTTGCCACAAAGTTATAGGTGAAAAAAGCGTATACTAGTGAAATTAATTTAAGTAGCACGATCTTAGATCTGTGCTTAATTTTTATGGTTAAAGTCATTTTAGAAAAGTTAATTTTAACGTTAATTTTTCTAAAAAGATTTGCAAAAAATTGCTCGGTTTTAATCGAGTATAAGGTGAGTGATGATGCCATTGAGGGCGTTGTGATTCATTAATTACCTATGGAGTTTTCTCTCTAGGTAGTATGACGCCCCATGGTCTTAGAGACCTGTTGGGTAAGTAATGCCTTTTTTACCAATTTGGCATTATGCATCATGGGTGTGCTTAAAAGGCAGCCTGTAATATTTTTTGCAATAGGAAATGGGTCCACAAATGCAAGAAGTTGCTGACGCATTGCGTCTTGACACTGAACTTTCCGCTGATAGTGCAGCGTATATTGAAGAACTTTACGAGCAGTACCTGACTTCCCCAACCTCTGTAGCTGAGGACTGGCGCCAATATTTCGATAAATATCCAAAGGGTGACCAACCACACAGCGCTGTGCGTGAGCAATTCCTATTACTAGGACGTAATGCTAACCGTGTTCAACCTGTTGTACAAAGTACTGTAAGTACTGAGCATGAGCGTCGTCAAATTGGCGTTTTACAACTTATTGCTGCTTATCGTAATCGCGGACATCAAAAAGCTAAATTAGATCCATTAGGTCTTGCTAAGCGTGAAGAGATTCCAGATTTAGATCTTTCAGCTCACGGTTTAACCAAATCAGATTTAGACACTGTATTTAATACCGGCAATCTTGAAATCGGCAAAAGCGAAGCAACGCTTGCTGAAATGATTGAAGCAATGGAAGCAATCTATTGTGGTTCGATCGGTGTTGAATACATGCATATCGTGGACACAAAAGAAAAACGTTGGATTCAACAACGTCTTGAAAGTGCCCGTGGTAAATTCAATTACACAAATGATCAAAAGAAAGGCTTCTTAGAGCGTTTAACTGCTGCTGAAGGTCTTGAAAAATATCTTGGTAATAAATACGTCGGTGCTAAGCGCTTTGGTGTTGAAGGCGGCGAATCTTTTATTCCTATGGTAAACGAGATTATTCAGCGCGCTGGTGCTGTAGGTTGTAAAGAAGTTGTTATCGGTATGCCACACCGTGGCCGTTTAAACCTTCTTGTGAATATTATGGGTAAAAACCCTGCGGACTTATTTGGTGAGTTCGAAGGTAAATCAATTCATAAAAAAGGTTCTGGCGACGTTAAATACCACCAAGGTTTCTCAAGTAATGTAATGACTCCAGGTGGCGAAGTTCACTTGGCATTAGCATTTAACCCATCTCACTTGGAAATTGTTGGTCCTGTAGTTGAAGGTTCTGTACGTGCACGTCAAGTACGTCGTAGAGACATTGGCGGTGATGACGTTTTACCAGTTATTGTTCATGGTGATGCGGCATTTGCAGGTCAGGGCGTGAATATGGAAACCTTCCAGATGTCACAAACTCGTGGCTATACGGTTGGTGGTACAGTTCATATTATTGTGAACAACCAAGTAGGTTTCACAACTTCTGATCCTCGTGATGCGCGTTCTACAGAATACTGTACAGACGTTGCTAAAATGATTCAGGCGCCAATTTTCCATGTAAATGGCGATGATCCTGAAGCTGTTATCTTTGCTACTCAATTAGCACATGATTTCCGCCACGAATTCCGTAAAGATGTTGTTATCGATTTGTTCTGTTATCGTCGTCGTGGCCATAACGAAGCAGATGAGCCATCTGGTACACAACCATTGATGTATCAAGTAATTGCGAAGAAAGCGACTACTCGTACACTTTATGCTGATCAACTTGTTCAAGAGAAAGTACTTGATCGTGCTGAAGCAGACCAAATGGTTGAAGATTACCGTTCTGATTTAGAAGCAGGTAATCATGTAGCAAATGCATTGATTCTTGAACCAAATACCAAAATGTTTGTTGATTGGACTCCATATTTGGGCCATGACTACACAGACGATTGGGATACTTCATTTGACTTAAATCGCTTAAAAGAATTAGGCGAGGGCATGAGCAAACTTCCTGAAGGGTTTGTAATGCAGCGTCAGGTTCAAAAAGTAATTGAAGATCGCGTAAAAATGCAAACTGGTGAAACTCCATTAAACTGGGGTGCAGCAGAAACTTTAGCTTATGCAACTTTATTAGATGAAGATTATCTAGTTCGTATTACTGGTGAAGATGTGGGTCGTGGTACCTTCTCACACCGTCATGCGAAATTGCATAATCAAGCTGATGGTTCAACTTACATTCCACTTTGTCATGTGAAAGAGAACCAACCACGTTTTGCGATTTATGACTCTCTTTTATCTGAAGAAGCAGTTCTTGCATTCGAATATGGTTACGCAACTACAATTCCTAAGAGCTTGATTATTTGGGAAGCACAATTTGGTGACTTCGTAAACTGTGCTCAAGTTGTGATTGACCAGTTTATTGCTTCTGGTGAGACTAAGTGGGAACGTGTTTGTGGTTTAACAATGTTGTTACCGCACGGTTTCGAAGGTCAAGGCCCAGAACACTCATCAGCTCGTTTAGAGCGTTTCTTACAGTTATGTGCTGAAGACAACATGCAAGTGATCACTCCAACGACACCTGCACAGATTTTCCATGCATTACGTCGTCAAGCTGTACGCCCAATTCGTAAGCCATTGATTGTAATGTCACCGAAATCTTTACTCCGTCATAAACTTGCTACTTCTACTTTAGAAGAGCTTGCAAATGGTTCGTTCCAAACTGTAATTGACGAAATCGATCAAATTAACAAGTCAGATGTAACTCGTCTTGTACTTTGTGGCGGTAAAGTTTATTACGACTTACTTGAAAAACGTCGTGAACAAAACTTAACTAATGTCGCAATTGTACGTATTGAACAGTTGTATCCATATCCAGAGCAACGTCTTGCGGAAATCTTGGCTGCATATCCAAACGTGAAAGAACTTGTTTGGGCACAAGAGGAGCCGAAGAACCAAGGCGCATGGTTATTTATCGCACCGCGTTTATATGACGATATCTTAAAATCTGGCAAACAAATCCGTATCAGTTTTGCAGGTCGTGAAGCTTCTGCTGCACCAGCTTGTGGCTCACCGTACTTGCATGCAAAACAACAAGCTCAGCTAATTAATGATGCATTGGCAATCGAAGCTGAACAATCAGGAGATTCTCAATAATGGCAACCGAAATTAAAGCACCGGTATTCCCAGAGTCTGTTGCAGATGGAACCATCGCAACTTGGCACAAAAAGGTGGGTGAACCTGTATCACGCGATGAAGTAATCTGTGATATTGAAACCGACAAAGTTGTTTTAGAAGTTGTTGCTCCTGCAGATGGTAGCTTGGTTGCAATCATTAAAGATGAAGGCGATACAGTTCTTTCTGACGAAGTTATTGCTCAATTTGAAGCTGGTGCTGGCGCAGCTGCTGCTCCTGCAGCAGTAGAACAAGCAGTTGCTCAAACTCAAGCTGGTGCAGCTCCTGTTGTTGAACGTACAGAAACTGTATCTGATCAAGCTCCTGCGGTTCGTAAAGCGTTAACTGAATCTGGTATTGCTGCTGCTGACGTACAAGGTACTGGTCGTGGTGGTCGTATCACTAAAGAAGATGTTGCAAACCATCAAGCTAAACCAGCTGCTAACGTTACTCCATTGAGCGTAGCTGTTGGTGAGCGTATCGAAAAACGTGTTCCAATGACTCGTTTACGTAAGCGTGTAGCTGAACGTCTTCTTGCTGCAACTCAAGAAACTGCAATGTTAACTACATTTAACGAAGTTAACATGAAGCCAATCATGGAATTGCGTAAGCAATATAAAGATGCTTTTGAAAAACGCCATGGTGCTCGTTTAGGCTTCATGTCATTCTTCGTTAAAGCAGCAACTGAAGCGCTTAAACGCTACCCAGCTGTAAACGCTTCAATTGATGGCGATGATATCGTTTATCACGGTTACTATGACATCGGTGTTGCAGTATCTTCTGATCGTGGTCTTGTTGTACCAGTATTGCGTGATACTGATCGTATGAGCTATGCAGAAGTTGAAGCAGGTATTGCTGCTTACGCTGGTAAAGCACGTGATGGTAAATTATCTATCGAAGAAATGACTGGTGGTACTTTCACAATCACTAATGGTGGTACTTTCGGTTCATTACTTTCAACTCCTATTTTGAACCAACCGCAAACTGGTATCTTGGGTATGCACAAAATCCAAGAGCGTCCTATGGCGGTAAATGGTCAAGTTGAAATCTTGCCAATGATGTATTTAGCACTTTCTTATGACCACCGTATGATCGATGGTAAAGAAGCTGTAGGTTTCTTGGTAGCAATCAAAGAATTGTTAGAAGAACCAGCTAAACTCATCCTTGATCTTTAATTTCTTCGAATAATATTACCGAGGTAGAGTGATCCTCTATCTCGGACCATGGAGATAAACAATGTCTCAACAATTTGATCTTGTTGTTATTGGCGGTGGTCCTGGTGGTTATGAAGCTGCGATTCGTGCTGCTCAACTAGGTTTTAAAGTCGCTTGTATCGAAAAACGTATTCACAACGGTAAGCCATCTTTAGGTGGTACATGCTTAAACGTAGGTTGTATTCCTTCTAAAGCATTACTTGATTCTTCTCACCGTTATGAAGATACAGTACATCACTTAGCTGATCACGGTATCACTACAGGTGAAGTGAATTTTGATCTTGCTAAGCTTCTTGCTCGTAAAGACAAAATTGTTGACCAATTAACTGGTGGTATCGATCAATTGCTTAAAGGCAATGGCATTGAATGGTTAAAAGGTACAGGTAAATTACTTGCTGGTAAAAAAGTTGAGTTTGTTTCTCATGAGGGTGAAACTCAAGTTTTAGAACCTAAATACGTTATTCTTGCGTCTGGTTCTGTACCTGTAAATATTCCAGTAGCTCCTGTAGATCAAGATATTATTGTTGATTCAACTGGTGCATTGAACTTCCCAGAAGTACCTAAGCGTTTAGGTGTAATTGGTGCAGGTGTAATCGGTTTAGAGCTTGGTTCTGTTTGGCGTCGTCTTGGTGCTGAAGTTGTTGTTTTTGAAGCAATGGATGCATTCCTACCAATGGCTGATAAAGCTTTGGCAAAAGACTACCAAAAACTTTTAACTAAGCAAGGTCTTGATATTCGTATCGGTGCTAAAGTTTCTGGTACTGAAATTAATGGTCGTGAAGTGACTGTTAAATACACTCAAGGCGGCGAAGAAAAAACTCAAACTTTTGACAAGTTAATCGTTTGTGTTGGCCGTAAAGCTTATGCTGAAGGTTTATTGGCTGAAGATTCAGGCATTAAATTGACTGAACGTGGTCTAGTAGAAGTAAACGATCACTGTGCAACTTCTGTAGAAGGTGTTTATGCGATTGGTGACTTGGTTCGCGGTCCAATGCTTGCTCATAAAGCAATGGAAGAAGGTGTAATGGCTGTTGAGCGTATCCACGGTCATGCAGCTCAAGTGAACTATGACACAATCATTTCAGTTATCTATACACATCCGGAAGCGGCGTGGGTTGGTTTAACTGAAGAACAAGCTAAAGAAAAAGGTCATGAAGTTAAAACTGGTCAATTCGGTTTTGCTGTAAATGGTCGTGCTTTAGCAGCGGGTGAAGGTGCTGGTTTTGTTAAGTTTGTTGCTGATGCAAAAACTGACCGTTTATTAGGTATGCATGTTATTGGACCTGCTGCATCTGATATCGTACACCAAGGTATGATCGCTCTTGAATTTGTATCTTCAGTTGAAGATCTTCAGTTGATGACTTTTGGTCACCCAACATTCTCTGAAGTTGTTCATGAAGCTGCACTTGCTGTAGATGGTCGTGCAATTCACGCGATTCAACGTAAGCGTAAATAAAATAAAGAGCGGGTTCTCCGCTCTTTTTCACATTCGATGGTGTGATTAAAAAAGCATCAAGGTGAAAGACGTAGACAGCAATTTGTATATGTAACATGAGAATGTTGCGCAAATTGAAGACAACAAACAAAGTTAAGTAGGTAACTAAATGAACTTACATGAGTATCAAGCTAAAGCGTTATTGAAAGAATATGGTATGCCAGTACAAGAAGGTATCTTGGCTACCAATGCAGACGAAGCAGTTGCTGCATTTGAACAGCTTGGTGGTAAATTCGCGGTAATGAAAGCGCAAGTTCATGCTGGTGGTCGTGGTAAGGCTGGTGGCGTTAAAGTTGCAAAATCTAAAGAAGATGTTATCGAATTTGCAAACAATATCATTGGTACTCGTCTTGTAACGTATCAAACAGATGCAAATGGTCAACCAGTAAACAGCATCATTGTTGCTGAAGACGTATATCCAGTTGAGCGTGAGCTTTATTTGGGCGCGGTTGTAGACCGTTCTAGCCGTCGTATTACTTTCATGGCTTCTACAGAAGGTGGTGTAGAAATCGAGAAAGTTGCAGAAGAAACTCCAGAAAAAATTATCAAAGTTGAAGTTGATCCATTAGTTGGCTTACAACCATTCCAAGCACGTGAAGTAGCGTTTGCTTTAGGTTTGAAAGACAAGCAAATCGGTCAATTTGTAAAAATCATGACAGCTGCTTACCAAGCATTTGTTGAAAATGACTTTGCATTATTTGAAATTAACCCACTTTCAGTTCGTGAAAATGGCGAAATTTTATGTGTAGACGCGAAAGTAGGTATCGATTCTAACGCGCTTTACCGTTTACCTAAAGTTGCTGCTTTACGTGACAAATCTCAAGAGAATGAGCGTGAATTAAAAGCATCTGAATTTGATCTTAACTATGTTGCTTTAGAAGGTAACATCGGTTGTATGGTTAACGGTGCTGGTCTTGCAATGGCAACTATGGACATCATTAAACTTTATGGTGGTCAGCCTGCAAACTTCCTTGACGTTGGTGGCGGCGCAACTAAAGAGCGTGTAATCGAAGCGTTCAAAATCATCCTTGCTGATACATCTGTACAAGGTGTTTTAATCAACATCTTCGGTGGTATCGTACGTTGTGACATGATTGCTGAAGCGATTATTGCAGCGGTTCAAGAAGTAAATGTAACTGTTCCAGTTGTTGTTCGTTTAGAAGGTAACAACGCTGAGTTAGGTGCTAAATTACTTGATGAATCTGGTTTGAAATTAATTTCTGCAAACGGCTTGTCTGATGCCGCAGAAAAAGTTGTAGCTGCAGTTAAAGCGTAAGGGGAGTATCAATCATGAGCGTATTAATTAATAAAGACACTAAAGTATTGGTACAAGGTTTTACTGGTAAAAACGGTACTTTCCACTCTGCACAAGCTTTAGACTACGGTACAAAAGTTGTTGGTGGTGTTACTCCAGGTAAAGGTGGTACAACTCACCTTGACTTACCAGTATTCAACACAATGAAAGAAGCTGTACGTGAAACAAATGCAGATGCATCTGTAATCTATGTACCAGCTCCATTCGTTTTAGACTCAATCGTTGAAGCGGTTGATTCGGGTGTTGGCCTAATCGTTGTGATCACTGAAGGTGTTCCAACAATCGACATGCTTAAAGCAAAACGCTATTTAGAAACTAACGGTAACGGTACTCGTTTAGTTGGTCCTAACTGTCCAGGCGTGATCACTCCGGGCGAATGTAAGATTGGTATTATGCCTGGTCACATTCACCAACCAGGTCGTATTGGTATCATCTCACGTTCAGGTACATTGACTTATGAAGCTGTTGCTCAAACAACTAAGCTTGGTTTAGGTCAATCTACTTGTATCGGTATCGGCGGTGACCCAATCCCAGGTATGAACCAAATCGAAGCGCTTCAATTGTTCCAAGACGATCCAGATACTGATGCAATCATCATGATCGGTGAGATCGGTGGTACAGCGGAAGAAGAAGCTGCTGAATTCATCAAATCTAACGTGACTAAGCCTGTAGTAGGTTACATTGCTGGTGTAACTGCTCCTAAAGGTAAGCGTATGGGTCACGCTGGTGCGATCATTTCTGGTGGTCAAGGTACTGCTGAAGAGAAATTCGCTGCATTTGAAAAAGCAGGTATGGCTTACACTCGTAGCCCAGCTGAGCTTGGTTCAACTATGTTGCAAGTTTTAAAAGAGAAAGGTTTAGCTTAATCGCTTTACGCTGAATCTTAAAAAGCACCGTATCTGAAAAATGATGCGGTGTTTTTTTTATTTATTAAAGAAAAATAAGAGTTTTTATAAGTATAGCTAATTCATAAATAAAATTTTTAGGCAAAAAAATACGCAATGATTGGGGTGATCATTGCGTAGAACAACGAATCTGTAAAAACAGTTTCGGTTTAAGGAGAAATGTCGTGAGGCTCATATGATGTAACCTACATAAAGGATAATAGATAAAGTTAAGATATTCTTCATCGCTATTAGCGTTAATAAGTGTTACTTCACGTTAATAGGGTAAAAGCCTGTGAATAACTATCAATACGTTAGTAATTCTAAAAAATGAATATTATGAATCTAATAAATAAAAAGCCCCGAAGGGCTTTTAGTTTTAAAGAGGATTAAAATTTAAATAAACCTAAGCCATCTTTAACTTCGTCTAAAGTCTGTTGAGTAATAAGACGGCACTTATCTGTACCTTGGCGTAAAACATCCATAATGTAGTCAGGATCTTTAGCAAGTTCTTCGCGACGTTCACGAATAGGTGTAATTAACTCTTTTAAGACACCTTCAAGACGTTTTTTAACCGTACCATCACCAAGACCACCGCGACGATAGTGAGCTTTTAATTCTTCAACTTCTTCTTTATTTGGATCAAATGCATCTAAATAAGTAAATACAATATTGCCTTCAACTTGACCTGGATCTTCAATACGAAGGTGATTTGGATCGGTGTACATCGCATTAACAGCTTTTTTAATGTCTTTATCAGAAGCATTTAAAACGATGGTATTGCCTAATGATTTAGACATTTTCGCTTTACCATCAAAACCAGGTAGACGTGCCATATTAGAAAGCAAAGCTTTACATTCAGGCAAAAGATCTTGACCGATTTGGCGATTTACTCGACGTACGATTTCATTGGTTTGTTCAATCATTGGAATTTGATCTTCACCCACTGGAACCACAGTTGCTTTGAAAGCAGTAATATCAGCCGCTTGAGCAACAGGGTAGCAGAGGAAACCAGCTGGAATGTCACGCTCAAAACCACGCATTTGAATTTCAGATTTAATGGTGGGGTTACGTTCTAAACGCGCTACTGTCACAAAGTTAAGATAGAGCATTGTGAGTTCATTGAGTGCTGGTAAGCAAGATTGAACACAAATGGTGGTTTTTGTTGGATCAATGCCTACAGCTAAATAATCTAGAGCAACTTCTAAAATATTACGACGAACTTTATCTGGATTATCTGCATTATCTGTTAGTGCTTGTGCATCTGCTAATAAGAGATGTTGATGATGGCTATCCTGTAAACCTACACGAGAACGCAAAGAACCGACAAAATGCCCAAGATGAAGTTGTCCGGTTGGGCGGTCGCCTGTCAAAATAATTGGACGCTGATCAACATTACTCATTATTTATTCCACTATCGTATTGGCTTAATCAGGGGTAGTAAGCCCTGTAATATAAAAGATTGGCATTATTGTACGGGAAATAAATTTTTTTCGTCAGCGATTGGGGAAACTTTTCTTAAAATAATATTGTGAATATATTCAGTAAAATTACAGAAATTCAAAAAAATCATCTTACAATAGCCTTAATAAATACAAACTTGGATAAGAAATGGCGAGTGGCTTACTTTTATTACTAGATGATATAGCAACAATTTTAGATGATGTTGCTTTAATGAGCAAAATGGCTGCCAAGAAAACTGCCGGAGTTTTAGGTGACGATTTGGCCTTAAATGCTCAGCAAGTAACAGGTGTGCGCGCAGATCGTGAACTACCTATTGTTTGGAAGGTGGCTAAAGGCTCATTTGTTAATAAGCTTATTTTAGTTCCTTTAGCATTGTTAATTAGTGTGATTGCACCTTGGCTTATTAATCCGCTATTAATGCTCGGAGGCTTATTTTTATGTTATGAGGGAGTAGAGAAAGTTCTTCATACCATTATGCATAAAAAAGCTTCTACATCAGAGGAGGCAAAAGCAGAGCTTGAAAATGAAGAATTAGACTTAGCAACTTTTGAAAAAGAAAAAATAAAAGGCGCAGTAAGAACTGATTTTATTTTATCGGCTGAGATCGTGGTGATTACGCTCGGTACAGTTGCTACGGCTACTTTAATGACCAAAGTAAGCGTTTTAAGTGTTATTGCAGTTGTAATGACGATTGGCGTTTATGGCCTAGTTGGTATGATTGTTAAGATTGATGATTTGGGATTATATTTAACAGAACAGTCGACCTCATTTAAACAAACTATAGGTCGAAGCCTATTAGCTTTTGCTCCTATTTTGATGAAATTACTTTCAATCGTGGGCACTATTGCAATGTTTTTAGTGGGTGGCGGGATTATTAATCATACGATTCCATTGCTTCATCACTTAACTGAAGACACAGTGGATCATGTGGAAACAATACCAGCGGTAGGTAATATCATTGGTGCTTTAACACCAACATTGATTAACTTTGGAATAGGACTTGTTGCAGGTGCAATTGTTCTATTAATTGTGAGCTTAATACAAAAAATGTGGCCTAAAAAAGCATCGGGTTCATGATGCCATTCTAAAAAGAAGAGGGAAATTATGCGCTGGAAAGGTCGACGAATTAGTAGCAATGTTGAGGACCGTCGAGGTGGTGGCGGTGTTAGAGCTGGCGGTATCAGTATTATTGGTTTGGTTGTTGCATTTGTTGCGTGGAAGTTCTTTGGTGTTGACCCACAGCAGGCTTATCAAGCAACGCAGCAAGTTACTGCTTCACAACAATCAAATGCAACTGCGCCAGAAAGTTTAACGGCCGAGCAAAAAGAAGCCTCGGATTTTGTTGGAACGGTTTTGGCTGATACAGAAGATACTTGGACCCCCATATTTAAACAGTTAGGTAAAAGCTATACTCCACCAACATTAGTATTGTTTAGTGGAATGGTTCAGTCAGGATGTGGTACTGCTCAATCTGCAATGGGGCCATTTTATTGTCCTGCAGACCAAAAGGTTTATATCGATACAGAATTCTTTAAAGATATGCGTCAGCAAATGGGAATTTCTGGTGAGCAGAACCAAACTGAACTTTCTAGAGAAGATCAAGCTGGGGATTTTGCACAAGCTTATGTGGTTGCACATGAAGTAGGGCACCATGTTCAAACCTTGCTGGGTATTTCGTCACAAGTACAGCAAGCCCGTGCACAAGTCAGCCAAAGAGAAGGTAACCAATTATCTGTTCGTCAAGAATTACAAGCTGACTGTTTAGCGGGTATTTGGGCGAGCCATAATCAACAGCGAACTCAATTTTTAGAGCAAGGTGACATTGAAGAAGCGATGGATGCTGCTCAAAAAATTGGAGATGATTATTTACAGAAGCGCTCTACGGGGCAGGTCGTTCCAGACAGCTTTACTCATGGTAGTAGTGAACAGCGAATGCATTGGTTTCAGGTTGGTTTAAAAACTGGTGATATTAATCAATGTGATACTTTTAATAATCCAGTTTAAAATTTTATAGGATGAGTCTTGTTAAACATAATTTAATAAGCTCATCTTTTTTTCAGATCATAACTATAAATAATGTTAAGAAATTTAACAGATTGATAGATTGTTCAATCAATTCGTTAAACTTGCATCCGAATTTTCATTTTTTATGATCATGGCATTATTAATGCCTGCATTTTGTTTAGTTTGGTCGACCTAGCAAAATTTTCTTATTTGGTCGTTGACCCAGAAGAAGGGTATTCATGGGTAATTTTTTTCTATTACAAGCGTTTACAGTGGTTTTTGCATTATCAATAGCAACCACGATCTTTAATAAGCGTATTTTAGGCTTTCCGCAGGCGATTGGTGTTCCTCTGGTCTCAGCAATTTTTGTCTTTATTCTACAGTGGGGTGCCAGCCTACTAAATGGTAACCAGTTTATTACCATTAACATTCATAATATTGAGGAAGCTGTACGCCATATCGATTTTTATGATTTTTTAATTAATGGTGTTATTTGCTTTATTCTAACTTCTTCTGCACTCAAATTTAAAATTTCAGATCTAAAAAGTTATTGGAAACAAATTAGTATTTTGGCAACAATTGCCTTAGTGCTTTGCGCCGTATTATTTGGCAGTTTACTCTACGGATTCCAATTACTGGTTGGATATCATGTGCCAATTCTGGTGCTGTTACTTTTAGGTGCAGCTTTAGGGGCAACAGACCCAATTGGTATTAAAGGTGTGCTTAGTTCGATTCGCGCACCTCATCATTTAATTGTTAAGCTAGAAGGTGAATCATTATTTAATGATGCAATGTGTATTGCATTGTTTATGACTTTGCTTAATGTTTTGCAAGGTGAACATTTCTCATTAGTGGCAACATTAGAAGCTCTACTTTATGAAATTGTTGTCGCCGTCGGCATTGGTTGGGCATTTGGGGTAGGGGTGTTGCGTCTATTACGTGGTAAACACGAAATGGAGTCCCTAATTTTAACAACAGCTTTACTTGCAAGTGGAGCATATTTGGTTGCTTTGTTTGCACATGCATCAGCACCGATTGCTTGTGTAATTGGCGGTTTAATTGTTGGAAACAAATGGAAGGAAATACGAGAAGAGCGAGAGATTCAAGAAGTTAATCATTTTTGGCATACAGTAGAAGGAATCATTAACTCATTCTTATTTACTTTAATTGGCTTAGAGTTATTTATTCTTGATCTAAACTTTAGCCTGATTTTAGGCGGTATTGTTGCGTTCTTTATTCTTCATATTTCTCGTTTTGCTGCCAACTTTATGGCTTTCGCTTTTTTTCCCACAATGCGTAGAACTAAAAGCTACAACGGTAGTTTGACTATTTTATCTTGGGGTGGGGTACGAGGAGGAATTTCACTTGCATTGATTTTGGCAGTAGCCAATATCCCTGCCTTAAGTCCCTATAGTAGTATCCTGATTGGATATACATTTATTAGTGTATTGTTATCAGGTATTGTGTGCGGCCTAGGTTTACCAGCTGTGATGAATGCTTTTTATTACAACCCCAACGAAGAAACTGAAGGCTTAAAAGGCTTCTATCAAAGGTTGTGCCATAAGATGAACCGAAGAGGTTTTCAGTATATTGTGGGGGAGGATGCGCTGGGTAGAGAAACAATCACCGTTTATAATCCAGATATTCTTGTAGACCAAAAAACGGAGGATGGAATTGCAACAATGCATGACCCGAATAAGTTACAAGAAGTAAAAAGATTTGAGAGTCCAGATAATTTCTAAATATAAATAGTTTTAAAATTTATAAGATATTTAAAAATGAGGTTTTAGTGTAATAGTAAAATATTACCTAAAGCCTTTTTTTTCTATATATATCATTAATAATATATTTTATTTTATTAAGATATTAATAATTGTTATATGAATATTTTAATTAAATGATTTTTTCAACAAATGGTAAATAGAAAAATAATAAATTTGTTTTATATATAAAACGTTTAACGTGATTTTTCATTAAATTAACATAAGAAAAACTTAACTAAGACTTATATATAATTTCTATTAATTAAAATTTTTTCTTTAGGTACTTTAGTATTTGTTTTTTTTATTTTAAAGTGTTTAATGTAAAAATGATCACATTACTTAATGTTTTTAAGTTGTAGGTCAAAAACTTAGAAAGATTAAGTAAAAAGAATTATACATAAAATCATTTAAATCAATAATATAAAAGGAATACAGATATGCCTGAAATACAAATTATTGCCAAGGATAGTCACGATACCTTGTCAACAATCAAGGGAACTTCTGCGAAGCTTTCAGAAGCGTCGGTCGTATTGGTAAAAGTGGCTGCCAGTGATGTATTGGTAGTGAATAGGGAGGGTACCAATGCAGTCATTCGCCTGAAAAATGGCGAGACTATTGTTATTGAAGGCTTCTTTAGTGGAACAGCTGAGCCTAAAGATAACAGTCTTGTTTTTCAAGATGAAAATGGACAGTTGATTTGGGCAAAATTCAAAGATGCTGAAAATGATGCGGACGCCGATGCTGATGCGGACGCTGATGCAGACAGTGATGTTGAGCCACAAGCTCTGGTAGCTGAGGATTTACTTGCTGCTTTACCGGCAGAAGCGCCACAAGAGTTGGTGTCTGATGTTATTTACCAGCCTATTTCTTCAATTGAACCATTACTTTATCACGATGCAGGTGTAAACCCATGGTTGTGGGCAGCTATTCCTTTAGTTGCGGGCGGTATTATCGCTGCAGCATCGAATAGTGATAATGATGATGACTCAACACCTGCTGACACCACTCCACCAAATACAGATGGAGTCACTTTCTCTGTTGACCCTGTTACTTCAGATAACGTAATTAATGCATCAGAAGCAGCAGGTAATGTCACGATTACTGGTGTTCTGAAAAACATTCCAGCAGATGCGGCCAATACGGCCGTTACAGTTGTTATTAATGGGGTAACTTATAATGCAACTGTAGACAAAACAGCGGGTACATGGACAGTAAGTGTACCGGGTAGTGGTTTAACAGCTGATGCAGATAAAACCATTGATGCTACTGTAACGTTTACAGATGCGGCAGGTAATAGCAGTACTGTTAAAGATACACAAACTTATACAATTGATACGACTGCACCAAATGCACCAGTGATTGACCCGGTTAACGGGACAGACCCGATCACAGGTACAGCAGAACCTGGTTCAACAGTAACTGTGACTTATCCGGACGGTAGTACGAAAACTGTTGTAGCTGGACCGGATGGTACTTGGACTGTACCAAACCCTGGTTTGAATAATGGTGATGAAGTTACAGCTGTAGCAACAGACCCTGCTGGCAATACATCAGGACCAGGAACAGCTATTGTTGATGCAGTTGGTCCAAATACCGATGGTGTCAACTTCGCAGTTGATTCGGTAACAGCTGATAATGTGGTTAATGCATCAGAAGCGGCTGGCAATGTCACGATTACTGGTGTATTGAAAAACGTTCCTTCAGATGCGGCTACTACAGCCGTTACAGTTGTTATTAATGGGGTAACTTATACTGCAACTGTAGACAGTGCAGCAGGTACATGGACAGTAAGTGTACCAGGTAGCGGTTTGGTTGCTGATGCTGATAAAACGATTGATGCTAAAGTAACCTTCACTGATGCAGCAGGTAATAGCAGCACAGTTAACGATACACAAACTTATACACTGGATACAGCTGCTCCTTCAGCGCCAGTGATTGACCCTGTTAACGGGACAGACCCGATTACAGGTACAGCAGAACCTGGTTCAACCGTAACAGTAACCTATCCTAATGGTGACACAGCAACAGTTGTAGCAGGACCGGATGGTACTTGGACTGTGCCGAACCCAGGCTTGAATGATGGTGATAAAGTTGAGGCAATTGCTACAGATCCAGCAGGCAACCCATCTTTACCAGGTACAGCTACTGTTGATGCAGTTGCACCAGCAGTTGTTATAACTGATCTATTAACGAATGACAGTACACCTGCGTTAACTGGTACAGTGAACGATCCGACAGCCACTGTGGTTGTCAATGTGGATGGTGTTGACTATCCGGCAGTGAACAATGGTGACGGCACCTGGACGCTTGCAGACAATACACTTCCTGCGTTAACTGATGGTCCACACACCATTACCGTGACTGCAACAGATGCAGCAGGTAACGTAGGTACAGATACAGGTGTTGTGACAGTTGATACAGCTGCTCCTTCAGTGCCAGTGATCGACCCAGTTAACGGGACAGACCCGATTACAGGTACAGCAGAACCTGGTTCAACAGTGACTGTGACATATCCGGACGGTAGTACAGCAAGTGTTGTAGCAGGACCGGATGGTACTTGGACTGTGCCAAACCCAGGCTTAAATGATGGTGATACGGTAACAGCAGTAACAGAAGATCCGGCAGGCAATACATCAGGCCCAGCAACAGCTGTGGTTGATGCGGTTGCGCCGACAGTAGCGCTTAATGATGTATTGACCAATGACAGTACACCTGCGTTAACTGGTACAGTGAACGATCCGACAGCAACTGTGGTGGTGAATGTGGATGGTGTTGACTATCCGGCAGTGAATAATGGTGACGGCACCTGGACGCTTGCAGACAATACACTTCCTGCGTTAACTGATGGTCCACACACCATTACCGTAACTGCAACAGATGCAGCAGGCAATGCGGGTACCGATACAGGGGTTGTAACAGTTGATACAGCTGCACCGAATACAGGGTCAGTAAATTTTGCGATTGATTCAGTAACAGCTGACAATGTGATTAATGCGTCAGAAGCGTCAGGCAACGTTACTGTTACAGGTGTATTGAAAAACGTTCCGGCAGATGCAGCAAATACAGTGGTCACTGTTGTGATTAATGGCCAGACGTATACTGCGACTGTAGATAGCACAGCAGGCACATGGACAGTAAGTGTGCCGGGTAGCGGTTTGGTTGCGGATGCAGATAAAACAATTGATGCCAAAGTAACGTTTACAGATGCAGCAGGTAATAGCAGCAGTGTTAACGATACACAAACATATACAATCGATACCACTGCACCTGATGCTCCAGTAATTAACCCGGTTAACGGGACAGACCCGATTACAGGTACAGCAGAACCTGGTTCAACAGTGACTGTGACTTATCCTGACGGCAGTACAGCAAGTGTTGTAGCAGGACCAGACGGTACGTGGACTGTGCCAAACCCTGGCCTGAATGATGGCGATGAAGTTGAAGCGATTGCTACAGATCCAGCAGGTAACCCATCATTACCAGGCACAGCTATTGTCGATGCAGTTGGCCCAAATACCGATGGTGTCAACTTCGCAGTTGATTCAGTAACAGCTGACAATGTAATTAATGCATCAGAAGCGGCTGGCAATGTCACGATTACTGGTGTTCTGACAAACGTTCCTTCAGATGCGGCTACTACAGCCGTTACAGTTGTTATTAATGGGGTAACTTATAATGCAACTGTAGACAGTGCAGCAGGTACATGGACAGTAAGTGTGCCTGGTAGCGGTTTAACAGCGGATGCAGATAAAACAATTGATGCCAAAGTAACCTTCACTGATGCAGTAGGTAATAGCAGCACTGTTAATGATACACAAACTTATACAATTGATACCACAGCACCAAATGCACCGGTACTTGATCCAATCAATGCGACTGACCCAGTGAGCGGTACAGCAGAAGCGGGTTCTACAGTGACAGTCAGCTTCCCTGACGGCACCACTGCAACAGTCGTGGCAGGCACAGATGGAACATGGTCAGTACCAAACCCGGGCAACCTGGTGGATGGCGATACGGTTACAGCAACAGCGACTGACCCTGCAGGCAATACTTCATTGCCAGGTACAGGTACAGTTTCTGCAGACATCACACCTCCGGTGGTTGCACTTGATGATGTGTTGACGAATGACAGCACACCAGCACTTACCGGTACAGTGAACGATCCGACAGCAACTGTGGTTGTGAATGTGGATGGTGTTGACTATCCGGCAGTGAACAATGGTGACGGCACCTGGACGCTTGCAGACAATACACTTCCTGCGTTAACTGATGGTCCACACACCATTACCGTGACTGCAACAGATGCAGCAGGCAATGCAGGTACAGATACAGCAGTGGTGACCATTGATACCACCGCACCAAATGCACCTGTGCTTGATCCAATCAATGCGACTGACCCAGTGAGCGGTACAGCAGAAGCGGGTTCTACAGTGACTGTGAGCTTCCCTGACGGTACCACTGCAACAGTGGTAGCAGGCACAGACGGAACATGGTCAGTACCAAACCCGGGTAACCTGGTGGATGGCGATACGGTAACTGCAACAGCAACTGACCCTGCAGGCAATACTTCATTGCCAGGTACAGGCACAGTCTCTGCAGACATTACACCGCCGGTGGTTGCACTTGATGATGTGTTGACCAATGACAGCACACCAGTACTCACTGGTACAGTGAACGATCCAAGTGCGACTGTGGTGGTGAATGTAGATGGCACAGACTATCCTGCAGTGAACAATGGTGACGGCACCTGGACGCTTGCAGACAATACACTGCCTGCGTTAACTGATGGTCCACACACCATTACCGTGACTGCAACAGATGCAGCAGGCAATGTGGGTACTGATACTGCTGTAGTGACTGTAGATACCACTGCACCAAATGCACCGGTACTTGATCCAATCAATGCAACTGACCCAATTACAGGTACAGCAGAAGCGGGCTCAACCGTGACTGTGAGCTTCCCTGACGGTACGACAGCAACTGTGGTTGCAGGACCAGACGGCACATGGTCAGTACCAAACCCAGGTGACTTAACTGACGGTCAAACTGTTACAGCAACAGCAACTGACCCTGCAGGCAATACTTCATTGCCAGGTACAGGCACAGTCTCTGCAGACATTACACCGCCAGTGGTTGCACTTGATGATGTGTTGACCAATGACAGCACACCAGTACTCACTGGTACAGTGAACGATCCAAGTGCGACTGTGGTGGTGAATGTAGATGGCACAGACTATCCTGCAGTGAACAATGGTGACGGCACCTGGACGCTTGCAGACAATACACTGCCTGCGTTAACTGATGGTCCACACACCATTACCGTGACTGCAACAGATGCAGCAGGCAATGTGGGTACTGATACTGCTGTAGTGACTGTAGATACCACTGCACCAAATGCACCGGTACTTGATCCAATCAATGCAACTGACCCAATTACAGGTACAGCAGAAGCGGGCTCAACCGTGACTGTGAGCTTCCCTGACGGTACGACAGCAACTGTGGTTGCAGGACCAGACGGCACATGGTCAGTACCAAACCCAGGTGACTTAACTGACGGTCAAACTGTTACAGCAACAGCAACTGACCCTGCAGGCAATACTTCATTGCCAGGAACAGGCACAGTCTCTGCGGACATCACAGCACCTGTGGTTCTACTTGATGATGTGTTGACCAATGACAGCACACCAGCACTCACTGGTACAGTGAACGATCCAAGTGCGACTGTGGTGGTGAATGTGGATGGTGTTGACTATCCGGCAGTGAACAATGGTGACGGCACCTGGACGCTTGCAGACAATACACTGCCTGCGTTAACTGATGGTCCACACACCATTACCGTGACTGCAACAGATGCAGCAGGCAATGTGGGTACTGATACTGCTGTAGTGACTGTAGATACCACTGCACCAAATGCACCGGTACTTGATCCAATCAATGCAACTGACCCAATTACAGGTACAGCAGAAGCGGGCTCAACCGTGACTGTGAGCTTCCCTGACGGTACGACAGCAACTGTGGTTGCAGGACCAGACGGCACATGGTCAGTACCAAACCCAGGTGACTTAACTGACGGTCAAACTGTTACAGCAACAGCAACTGACCCTGCAGGCAATACTTCATTGCCAGGAACAGGCACAGTCTCTGCGGACATCACAGCACCTGTGGTTCTACTTGATGATGTGTTGACCAATGACAGCACACCAGTACTCACTGGTACAGTGAACGATCCAAGTGCGACTGTGGTGGTGAATGTAGATGGCACAGACTATCCTGCAGTGAACAATGGTGACGGCACCTGGACGCTTGCAGACAATACACTGCCTGCGTTAACTGATGGTCCACACACCATTACCGTGACTGCAACAGATGCAGCAGGCAATGTGGGTACTGATACTGCTGTAGTGACTGTAGATACCACTGCACCAAATGCACCGGTACTTGATCCAATCAATGCAACTGACCCAATTACAGGTACAGCAGAAGCGGGCTCAACCGTGACTGTGAGCTTCCCTGACGGTACGACAGCAACTGTGGTTGCAGGACCAGACGGCACATGGTCAGTACCAAACCCAGGTGACTTAACTGACGGTCAAACTGTTACAGCAACAGCAACTGACCCTGCAGGCAATACTTCATTGCCAGGAACAGGCACAGTCTCTGCGGACATCACAGCACCTGTGGTTCTACTTGATGATGTGTTGACCAATGACAGCACACCTGCGTTAACCGGTACAGTGAACGATCCGACAGCAACAGTGGTTGTCAATGTGGATGGTGTTGACTATCCGGCAGTGAACAACGGTGACGGCACCTGGACGCTTGCAGACAATACACTGCCTGCGTTAACTGATGGTCCACACACCATTACCGTGACTGCAACAGATGCAGCAGGCAATGTGGGTACTGATACTGCTGTAGTGACTGTAGATACCACTGCACCAAATGCACCGGTACTTGATCCAATCAATGCAACTGACCCAATTACAGGTACAGCAGAAGCGGGCTCAACCGTGACTGTGAGCTTCCCTGACGGTACGACAGCAACTGTGGTTGCAGGACCGGATGGTACTTGGACTGTGCCAAACCCAGGCTTAAATGATGGCGATACAGTAACGGCAGTAACAGAAGATCCTGCTGGCAATACATCAGGCCCAGCAACAGCTGTGGTTGATGCGGTTGCGCCGACAGTAGCACTTGATGATGTGTTGACTAACGACAGCACACCTGAGTTAACCGGTACAGTGAACGATCCGACAGCAACCGTGGTGGTGAATGTGGATGGTGTTGACTATCCGGCAGTAAACAATGGTGACGGCACCTGGACGCTTGCAGACAATACACTGCCTGCGTTAACTGATGGTCCACACACCATTACCGTGACTGCAACAGATGCAGCAGGCAATGCAGGTACAGATACAGGTGTTGTGACAGTTGATACAGCTGCACCGAACGTGCCAGTGATTGACCCGGTTAACGGGACAGACCCAATTACAGGTACGGCAGAACCTGGTTCAACAGTAACAGTAACTTATCCGGACGGTAGTACAGCAAGTGTTGTAGCAGGACCGGATGGTACTTGGACTGTGCCAAACCCAGGCTTAAATGATGGCGATACAGTAACGGCAGTAACAGAAGATCCTGCTGGCAATACATCAGGCCCAGCAACAGCTGTGGTTGATGCGGTTGCACCGAGAGTAGCACTTGATGATGTGTTGACTAACGACAGCACACCTGAGTTAACCGGTACAGTGAACGATCCGACAGCCACTGTGGTGGTGAATGTGGATGGTGTTGACTATCCGGCAGTAAACAATGGTGACGGCACCTGGACGCTTGCAGACAATACACTGCCTGCGTTAACTGATGGTCCACACACCATTACCGTGACTGCAACAGATGCAGCAGGTAACGTAGGTACAGATACAGGTGTTGTGACAGTTGATACAGCTGCACCGAACGCGCCAGTGATCGACCCAGTTAACGGGACAGACCCAATTACAGGTACGGCAGAACCTGGTTCAACAGTAACAGTAACTTATCCGGACGGTAGTACAGCAAGTGTTGTAGCAGGACCGGATGGTACTTGGACTGTGCCAAACCCAGGCTTAAATGATGGCGATACAGTAACGGCAGTAACAGAAGATCCTGCTGGCAATACATCAGGCCCAGCAACAGCTGTGGTTGATGCGGTTGTGCCGACAGTAGCACTTGATGATGTGTTGACTAACGACAGCACACCAGCACTCACTGGTACAGTGAACGATCCGACAGCCACTGTGGTGGTGAATGTGGATGGTGTTGACTATCCGGCAGTGAACAACGGTGACGGCACCTGGACGCTTGCAGACAATACACTGCCTGCGTTAACTGATGGTCCACACACCATTACCGTGACTGCAACAGATGCAGCAGGTAACGTAGGTACAGATACAGGTGTTGTGACAGTTGATACAGCAGCTCCTACAGCACCAGTGATTGACCCGGTTAACGGGACAGACCCAATTACAGGTACGGCAGAACCTGGTTCAACAGTAACAGTAACTTATCCGGACGGTAGTACAGCAAGTGTTGTAGCAGGACCGGATGGTACTTGGACTGTGCCAAACCCAGGCTTAAATGATGGCGATACAGTAACGGCAGTAACAGAAGATCCTGCTGGCAATACATCAGGCCCAGCAACAGCTGTGGTTGATGCGGTTGTGCCGACAGTAGCACTTGATGATGTGTTGACTAACGACAGCACACCAGCACTCACTGGTACAGTGAACGATCCGACAGCCACTGTGGTGGTGAATGTGGATGGTGTTGACTATCCGGCAGTGAACAATGGTGACGGCACCTGGACGCTTGCAGACAATACACTGCCTGCGTTAACTGATGGTCCACACACCATTACCGTGACTGCAACTGACCCTGCAGGCAATGCGGGTACAGATACAGCAGTGGTGACCATTGATACCACCGCACCAAATGCACCAGTACTTGATCCAATCAATGCAACTGACCCAGTGAGCGGTACAGCAGAACCTGGTTCTACAGTGACTGTGAGCTTCCCTGACGGCACCACTGCAACAGTCGTGGCAGGCACAGATGGCAGCTGGTCAGTACCAAACCCGGGTAACCTGGTGGATGGCGATACCGTGACTGCAACAGCAACTGACCCTGCAGGCAATAGTTCATTGCCAGGTACAGGCACAGTCTCTGCCGACATCACAGCACCTGTGGTTGCACTAGATGATGTACTCACTAATGACAGCACACCTGCGTTAACCGGTACAGTGAACGATCCGACAGCCACTGTGGTTGTCAATGTGGATGGTGTTGACTATCCGGCAGTGAACAATGGTGACGGCACCTGGACGCTTGCAGACAATACTTTGCCTGCGTTAACTGATGGTCCACACACCATTACCGTGACTGCAACTGACCCTGCAGGCAATGCGGGTACAGATACAGCAGTGGTGACCATTGATACCACCGCACCAAATGCACCAGTACTTGATCCAATCAATGCAACTGACCCAGTGAGCGGTACAGCAGAACCTGGTTCTACAGTGACTGTGACATATCCTGATGGCACCACTGCAACAGTCGTGGCAGGCACAGATGGCAGCTGGTCAGTACCAAACCCGGGTAACCTGGTGGATGGCGATACCGTGACTGCAACAGCAACTGACCCTGCAGGCAATAGTTCATTGCCAGGTACAGGCACAGTCTCTGCCGACATCACAGCACCTGTGGTTGCACTAGATGATGTACTCACTAATGACAGCACACCTGCGTTAACCGGTACAGTGAACGATCCGACAGCCACTGTGGTTGTCAATGTGGATGGTGTTGACTATCCGGCAGTGAACAATGGTGACGGCACCTGGACGCTTGCAGACAATACTTTGCCTGCGTTAACTGATGGTCCACACACCATTACCGTGACTGCAACTGACCCTGCAGGCAATGCGGGTACAGATACAGCAGTGGTGACCATTGATACCACCGCACCAAATGCACCAGTACTTGATCCAATCAATGCAACTGACCCAGTGAGCGGTACAGCAGAACCTGGTTCTACAGTGACTGTGACATATCCTGATGGCACCACTGCAACAGTCGTGGCAGGCACAGATGGCAGCTGGTCAGTACCAAACCCGGGTAACCTGGTGGATGGCGATACCGTGACTGCAACAGCAACTGACCCTGCAGGCAATACTTCATTGCCAGGTACAGGCACAGTCTCTGCAGACATCACAGCACCTGTGGTTGCACTAGATGATGTACTCACTAATGACAGCACACCAGCACTCACTGGTACAGTGAACGATCCGACAGCCACTGTGGTTGTCAATGTGGATGGTGTTGACTATCCGGCAGTGAACAATGGTGACGGCACCTGGACGCTTGCAGACAATACTTTGCCTGCGTTAACTGATGGTCCACACACCATTACCGTGACTGCAACTGACCCTGCAGGCAATGCGGGTACAGATACAGCAGTGGTGACCATTGATACCACCGCACCAAATGCACCAGTACTTGATCCAATCAATGCAACTGACCCAGTGAGCGGTACAGCAGAACCTGGTTCTACAGTGACTGTGACATATCCTGATGGCACCACTGCAACAGTCGTGGCAGGCACAGATGGCAGCTGGTCAGTACCAAACCCGGGTAACCTGGTGGATGGCGATACCGTGACTGCAACAGCAACTGACCCTGCAGGCAATACTTCATTGCCAGGTACAGGTACAGTCTCTGCCGACATCACAGCACCTGTGGTTGCACTTGATGATGTGTTGACGAATGACAGCACACCAGCACTCACTGGTACAGTGAACGATCCGACAGCCACTGTGGTGGTGAATGTGGATGGTGTTGACTATCCGGCAGTGAACAACGGTGACGGCACCTGGACGCTTGCAGACAATACACTGCCTGCGTTAACTGATGGTCCACACACCATTACCGTGACTGCAACAGATGCAGCAGGTAACGTAGGTACAGATACAGGTGTTGTGACAGTTGATACAGCAGCTCCTACAGCACCAGTGATTGACCCGGTTAACGGGACAGACCCAATTACAGGTACGGCAGAACCTGGTTCAACAGTAACAGTAACTTATCCGGACGGTAGTACAGCAAGTGTTGTAGCAGGACCGGATGGTACTTGGACTGTGCCAAACCCAGGCTTAAATGATGGCGATACAGTAACGGCAGTAACAGAAGATCCTGCTGGCAATACATCAGGCCCAGCAACAGCTGTGGTTGATGCGGTTGCGCCGACAGTAGCACTTGATGATGTGTTGACTAACGACAGCACACCTGAGTTAACCGGTACAGTGAACGATCCGACAGCCACTGTGGTGGTGAATGTGGATGGTGTTGACTATCCGGCAGTGAACAACGGTGACGGCACCTGGACGCTTGCAGACAATACACTGCCTGCGTTAACTGATGGTCCACACACCATTACCGTGACTGCAACAGATGCAGCAGGTAACGTAGGTACAGATACAGCAGTGGTGACCATTGATACCACAGCACCAAATGCACCTGTACTTGATCCAATCAATGCAACTGACCCGGTGAGCGGTACAGCAGAAGCGGGTTCTACAGTGACAGTCAGCTTCCCTGACGGCACCACTGCAACAGTCGTGGCAGGCACAGATGGCAGCTGGTCAGTACCAAACCCAGGTAACCTGGTGGATGGCGATACAGTGACTGCAACAGCCACTGACCCTGCAGGCAATATTTCATTGCCAGGTACAGGCACAGTCTCTGCAGACATCACACCGCCAGTGGTTGTACTTGATGATGTGTTGACGAACGACAGCACACCAGCACTCACTGGTACAGTGAACGATCCGACAGCCACTGTGGTGGTGAATGTGGATGGTATTGATTATCCTGCAGTGAACAATGGTGACGGCACCTGGACGCTTGCAGACAATACACTGCCTGCGTTAACTGATGGTCCACACACCATTACCGTGACTGCAACAGATGCAGCAGGTAACGTAGGTACAGATACAGGTGTTGTGACAGTTGATACAGCTGCACCGAACGCGCCAGTGATCGACCCAGTTAACGGGACAGACCCAATTACAGGTACGGCAGAACCTGGTTCAACAGTAACAGTAACTTATCCGGACGGTAGTACAGCAAGTGTTGTAGCAGGACCGGATGGTACTTGGACTGTGCCAAACCCAGGCTTAAATGATGGCGATACAGTAACGGCAGTAACAGAAGATCCTGCTGGCAATACATCAGGCCCAGCAACAGCTGTGGTTGATGCGGTTGCGCCGACAGTAGCACTTGATGATGTGTTGACTAACGACAGCACACCAGCACTCACTGGTACAGTGAACGATCCGACAGCCACTGTGGTGGTGAATGTGGATGGTGTTGACTATCCGGCAGTAAACAATGGTGACGGCACCTGGACGCTTGCAGACAATACACTGCCTGCGTTAACTGATGGTCCACACACCATTACCGTGACTGCAACAGATGCAGCAGGTAACGTAGGTACAGATACAGGTGTTGTGACAGTTGATACAGCTGCACCGAACGCGCCAGTGATTGACCCGGTTAACGGGACAGACCCAATTACAGGTACAGCAGAACCTGGTTCAACTGTGACTGTGACATATCCAGATGGTAGTACGGCAAGTGTTGTAGCAGGACCAGATGGTAGTTGGACTGTGCCAAACCCAGGCTTAAATGATGGTGACACGGTAACAGCAGTAACAGAAGATCCAGCGGGCAATACCTCAGGTCCAGCAACAGCTGTGGTGGATGCAGTTGCACCGACAGTCGCACTTGATGATGTGTTGACGAATGACAGCACACCAGCACTCACTGGTACAGTGAACGATCCAACAGCCACTGTGGTTGTGAACGTGGATGGTGTTGACTATCCTGCAGTGAACAATGGTGACGGCACCTGGACGCTTGCAGACAATACACTTCCTGCATTAACTGATGGTCCACATACCATTACCGTGACGGCAACTGATGCTGCAGGTAATGCGGGTACCGATACAGCAGTGGTGACAGTTGATACAACAGCACCAGCAGCACCAGTGATTGACCCGGTTAACGGGACAGATCCAATTACAGGTACAGCAGAACCTAGTTCAACTGTGACTGTGACATATCCGGACGGAAGTACAGCAAGTGTTGTAGCAGGACCGGATGGTACTTGGACTGTGCCAAACCCAGGCTTAAATGATGGTGACACGGTAACAGCAGTAACAGAAGATCCAGCGGGCAATACCTCAGGTCCAGCAACAGCTGTGGTGGATGCAGTTGCACCGACAGTCGCACTGGATGATGTATTGACCAACGACAGCACACCAGCACTCACCGGTACAGTGAACGATCCGACAGCCACTGTGGTTGTGAATGTGGATGGTGTTGACTATCCTGCAGTGAACAATGGTGACGGCACCTGGACGCTTGCAGACAATACACTTCCTGCATTAACTGATGGTCCACACACCATTACCGTGACGGCAACTGATGCAGCAGGCAATGCGGGTACCGATACAGCAGTGGTGACGATTGATACCACCGCACCAAATGCACCAGTACTTGATCCAATCAATGCAACTGATCCAGTGAGCGGTACAGCAGAAGCGGGTTCAACCGTGACGGTGAGCTTCCCTGATGGCACCACTGCAACAGTCGTGGCAGGCACAGACGGCAGCTGGTCAGTACCAAATCCGGGTAACCTGGTGGATGGCGATACCGTGACTGCAACAGCGACTGACCCTGCAGGCAATACTTCATTGCCAGGTACAGGCACAGTCTCTGCAGACATCACACCGCCGGTGGTTGCACTTGATGATGTGTTGACTAACGACAGCACACCAGCACTCACTGGTACAGTGGATGATCCGACAGCAACAGTGGTTGTGAACGTGGATGGTGTTGACTATCCGGCAATAAACAATGGTGATGGCACCTGGACGCTTGCAGACAATACACTGCCTGCATTAACTGATGGCCCACATACCATTACCGTGACGGCAACAGATGCAGCAGGCAATGCGGGTACCGATACGGCAGTAGTGACCATTGATACCACCGCACCAAATGCACCAGTACTTGATCCAATCAATGCAACTGACCCAGTGAGCGGTACAGCAGAAGCTGGTTCAACCGTGACGGTGAGCTTCCCTGATGGCACCACTGCAACAGTCGTGGCAGGCACAGACGGCAGCTGGTCAGTACCAAACCCGGGTAACCTGGTGGATGGCGATACCGTGACTGCAACAGCGACTGACCCTGCAGGCAATACTTCATTGCCAGGTACAGGCACAGTCTCTGCAGACATTACACCGCCGGTGGTTGCGCTGGATGATGTGTTGACTAACGACAGCACACCAGCACTCACTGGTACAGTGAACGATCCGACAGCCACTGTGGTTGTGAACGTGGATGGTGTTGACTATCCGGCAGTGAACAATGGTGATGGCACCTGGACGCTTGCAGACAATACACTGCCTGCATTAACTGATGGTCCACACACCATTACCGTGACGGCAACTGATGCAGCAGGCAATGCGGGTACCGATACAGCAGTGGTGACGATTGATACCACCGCACCAAATGCACCAGTACTTGATCCAATCAATGCAACTGATCCAGTGAGCGGTACAGCAGAAGCGGGTTCAACCGTGACGGTGAGCTTCCCTGATGGCACCACTGCAACAGTCGTGGCAGGCACAGACGGCAGCTGGTCAGTACCAAATCCGGGTAACCTGGTGGATGGCGATACCGTGACTGCAACAGCGACTGACCCTGCAGGCAATACTTCATTGCCAGGTACAGGCACAGTCTCTGCAGACATCACACCGCCGGTGGTTGCACTTGATGATGTGTTGACTAACGACAGCACACCAGCACTCACTGGTACAGTGAACGATCCGACTGCCACTGTGGTTGTAAATGTGGATGGTGTTGACTATCCGGCAATAAACAATGGTGATGGCACCTGGACGCTTGCAGACAATGCACTTCCTGAGTTAACTGATGGTCCACACACCATTACCGTGACGGCAACTGATGCAGCAGGCAATGCGGGTAGCGATACAGCAGTAGTGACCATTGATACCACCGCACCAAATGCACCTGTACTTGATCCAATCAATGCAACTGACCCAGTGAGCGGTACAGCAGAAGCGGGTTCAACCGTGACGGTGAGCTTCCCTGATGGCACCACTGCAACAGTCGTGGCAGGCACAGACGGCAGCTGGTCAGTACCAAATCCGGGTAACCTGGTGGATGGCGATACCGTGACTGCAACAGCGACTGACCCTGCAGGCAATACTTCATTGCCAGGTACAGGCACAGTCTCTGCAGACATTACACCGCCGGTGGTTGCACTTGATGATGTGTTGACTAACGACAGCACACCAGCACTCACTGGTACAGTGGATGATCCGACTGCCACTGTGGTTGTGAACGTGGATGGTGTTGACTATCCGGCAGTGAACAATGGTGACGGCACCTGGACGCTTGCAGACAATACACTGCCTGCGTTAACTGATGGTCCACACACCATTACCGTGACGGCAACTGATGCTGCAGGTAATGCGGGTACCGATACAGCAGTGGTGACCATTGATACCACCGCACCAAATGCACCAGTACTTGATCCAATCAATGCAACTGACCCAGTGAGCGGTACAGCAGAAGCTGGTTCAACCGTGACGGTGAGCTTCCCTGATGGCACCACTGCAACAGTCGTGGCAGGCACAGACGGAACATGGTCAGTACCAAACCCGGGTAACCTGGTGGATGGCGATACCGTGACTGCAACAGCGACTGACCCTGCAGGCAATACTTCATTGCCAGGTACAGGCACAGTCTCTGCAGACATTACACCGCCGGTGGTTGCGCTGGATGATGTACTCACGAACGACAGCACACCAGCACTCACCGGTACAGTGAACGATCCGACAGCCACTGTGGTTGTGAACGTGGATGGTGTTGACTATCCTGCAGTGAACAATGGTGACGGCACCTGGACGCTTGCAGACAATACACTGCCTGCGTTAACTGATGGTCCACATACCATTACCGTGACGGCAACAGATGCAGCAGGCAATGCGGGTACCGATACGGCAGTAGTGACCATTGATACCACCGCACCAAATGCACCAGTACTTGATCCAATCAATGCAACTGACCCGGTGAGCGGTACAGCAGAAGCGGGTTCTACAGTGACAGTCAGCTTCCCTGACGGCACCACTGCAACAGTCGTGGCAGGCACAGATGGCAGCTGGTCAGTACCAAACCCAGGTAACCTGGTGGATGGCGATACAGTGACTGCAACAGCCACTGACCCTGCAGGCAATATTTCATTGCCAGGTACAGGCACAGTCTCTGCAGACATCACACCGCCAGTGGTTGTACTTGATGATGTGTTGACTAACGACAGCACACCAGCACTCACTGGTACAGTGAACGATCCGACAGCCACTGTGGTGGTGAATGTGGATGGTATTGATTATCCTGCAGTGAACAATGGTGACGGCACCTGGACGCTTGCAGACAATGCACTTCCTGCGTTAACTGATGGCCCACACACCATTACCGTGACGGCAACAGATGCAGCAGGCAATGCAGGTACCGATACAGCAGTGGTGACCATTGATACCACAGCACCAAATGCACCTGTACTTGATCCAATCAATGCAACTGACCCGGTGAGCGGTACAGCAGAAGCGGGTTCTACAGTGACAGTCAGCTTCCCTGACGGCACCACTGCAACAGTCGTGGCAGGCACAGATGGCAGCTGGTCAGTACCAAACCCAGGTAACCTGGTGGATGGCGATACAGTGACTGCAACAGCCACTGACCCTGCAGGCAATACTTCATTGCCAGGTACAGAGATTGTTGACGGAGATGGTTTACCACCAGTGGTATCGTTAACGGATGAAGTGACGAATGATGCAACGCCGGACTTGTCAGGTAGCATCAATGATCCGAATGCAACGATTGTAGTGACTGTGGATGGTATTGATTATCCAGCAGTGAACAATGGCGATGGCACCTGGACTTTACCGAACGATATCTTACCAAGCTTGTCAGAAGGTGCGCACAGTGTGACTGTGACAGCAACAGACTTGGCAGGTAATGTGGGTACGGATACAGGTACTGTAACAATCGACACCGTTGCACCGAATGCACCGGACATCGATCCATTAAATGCGGTAGATCCGATTACAGGTACAGCAGAACCAGATTCAACCGTGACTGTGAGCTTCCCTGACGGTACGACAGCAACTGTGGTTGCAGGACCAGACGGCACATGGTCAGTACCAAACCCGGGTAACCTGGTGGATGGAGATACAATTTCAGCAACAGCGACTGACCCTGCAGGCAATACTTCATTGCCAGGTACAGAGATTGTTGACGGAGATGGTTTACCACCAGTGGTATCGTTAACGGATGAAGTGACGAATGATGCAACGCCGGACTTGTCAGGTAGCATCAATGATCCGAATGCAACGATTGTAGTGACTGTGGATGGTATTGATTATCCAGCAGTGAACAATGGCGATGGCACCTGGACTTTACCGAACGATATCTTACCAAGCTTGTCAGAAGGTGCGCACAGTGTGACTGTGACAGCAACAGACTTGGCAGGTAATGTGGGTACGGATACAGGTACTGTAACAATCGACACCGTTGCACCGAATGCACCGGACATCGATCCAGTAAATGCGGTAGATCCGATTACAGGTACAGCAGAACCAGATTCAACCGTGACTGTAAGCTTCCCTGACGGTACGACAGCAACTGTGGTTGCAGGACCAGACGGCACATGGTCAGTACCAAACCCAGGTAACCTGGTGGATGGAGATACAATTTCAGCAACAGCGACTGACCCTGCAGGCAATACTTCATTGCCAGGTACAGAGATTGTTGACGGAGATGGTTTACCACCAGTGGTATCGTTAACGGATGAAGTGACGAATGATGCAACGCCGGACTTGTCAGGTAGCATCAATGATCCGAATGCAACGATTGTAGTGACTGTGGATGGTATTGATTATCCAGCAGTGAACAATGGCGATGGCACCTGGACTTTACCGAACGATATCTTACCAAGCTTGTCAGAAGGTGCGCACAGTGTGACTGTGACAGCAACAGACTTGGCAGGTAATGTGGGTACGGATACAGGTACTGTAACAATCGACACCGTTGCACCGAATGCACCGGACATCGATCCAGTAAATGCGGTAGATCCGATTACAGGTACAGCAGAACCAGATTCAACCGTGACTGTAAGCGTCCCTAACGGTACGACAGCAACTGTAGTTGCAGGACCAGACGGCACATGGTCAGTACCAAACCCGGGTAACCTGGTGGATGGAGATACAATTTCAGCAACAGCGACTGACCCTGCAGGCAATACTTCATTGCCAGGTACAGAGATTGTTGACGGAGATGGTTTACCACCAGTGGTATCGTTAACGGATGAAGTGACGAATGATGCAACGCCGGACTTGTCAGGTAGCATCAATGATCCGAATGCAACGATTGTAGTGACTGTGGATGGTATTGATTATCCAGCAGTGAACAATGGCGATGGCACCTGGACTTTACCGAACGATATCTTACCAAGCTTGTCAGAAGGTGCGCACAGTGTGACTGTGACAGCAACAGACTTGGCAGGTAATGTGGGTACGGATACAGGTACTGTAACAATCGACACCGTTGCACCGGTTGTGACCTTCCCGGATGTATCAACCAATGACACTACACCAGCGTTAACGGGTACGGTTGATGATCCGCTAGCAACGATTGTGGTGACTGTGGATGGCGTGGATTACCCAGCGACTAACAATGGCGACGGTACTTGGACGCTTGCAGACAATACACTTCCAGCGTTGACGGATGCTCCACACACAGTGAGCGTGACTGCAACAGATGTGGCAGGCAACGTTTCAACACCGGTTACAGGTACAGTGACTGTTGATGCGACAGCACCGACACTTGCGATTAGCACAGATGACCTTGCACTCGCGGCAGGTGAAAGCACGACAGTAACCTTCACGTTCAGTGAAGCGGTGACTGGCTTTGATGCATCGGATGTGACTTTGGCAGGCGGTACGTTAGCAGGCTTGAGCACAGCAGATGGCGGATTGACCTGGACAGCGACCTTCACACAAGATGGCACTGCGACAGCACCAAGCATCAGTGTTGCGGATAACACCTATACTGACCTTGCAGGTAACTTGGGTACAGGCGCAAGCTTGGCTGGCCTGACCTCAGATGTGGTGGCACCGACACTTGCGATCACAGCAGCAGACCTGAATCTAGGTCTTGGTGAAAGCACGACAGTAACCTTCACCTTCAGTGAAGCAGTGACTGGCTTTGATGCATCGGATGTGACTTTGGCAGGCGGTACATTAGCAGGCTTGAGCACAGCAGATGGCGGATTGACCTGGACAGCGACCTTCACACAAGATGGCACTGCGACAGCACCAAGCATCAGTGTTGCGGATAACACCTATACTGACCTTGCAGGTAACTTGGGTACAGGCGCAAGCTTGGCTGGCCTGACCTCAGATGTGGTGGCACCGACACTTGCGATCACAGCAGCAGACCTGAATCTGGGTCTTGGTGAAAGCACGACAGTAACCTTCACCTTCAGTGAAGCAGTGACTGGCTTTGATGCATCGGATGTGACTTTGGCAGGCGGTACATTAGCAGGCTTGAGCACAGCAGATGGCGGATTGACCTGGACAGCGACCTTCACACAAGATGGCACTGCGACAGCACCAAGCATCAGTGTTGCGGATAACACCTATACTGACCTTGCAGGTAACTTGGGTACAGGCGCAAGCTTGGCTGGCCTGACCTCAGATGTGGTGGCACCGACACTTGCGATCACAGCAGCAGACCTGAATCTGGGTCTTGGTGAAAGCACGACAGTAACCTTCACCTTCAGTGAAGCAGTGACTGGCTTTGATGCATCGGATGTGACTTTGGCAGGCGGTACATTAGCAGGCTTGAGCACAGCAGATGGCGGATTGACCTGGACAGCGACCTTCACACAAGATGGCACTGCGACAGCACCAAGCATCAGTGTTGCGGATAACACCTATACTGACCTTGCAGGTAACTTGGGTACAGGCGCAAGCTTGGCTGGCCTGACCTCAGATGTGGTGGCACCGACACTTGCGATCACAGCAGCAGACCTGAATCTAGGTCTTGGTGAAAGCACGACAGTAACCTTCACCTTCAGTGAAGCAGTGACTGGCTTTGATGCATCGGATGTGACTTTGGCAGGCGGTACGTTAGCAGGCTTGAGCACAGCAGATGGCGGATTGACCTGGACAGCGACCTTCACACAAGATGGCACTGCGACAGCACCAAGCATCAGTGTTGCGGATAACACCTATACTGACCTTGCAGGTAACTTGGGTACAGGCGCAAGCTTGGCTGGCCTGACCTCAGATGTGGTGGCACCGACACTTGCGATCACAGCAACTGACCTGAATCTGGGTCTTGGTGAAAGCACGACAGTAACCTTCACCTTCAGTGAAGCAGTGACTGGCTTTGATGCATCGGATGTGACTTTGGCAGGCGGTACATTAGCAGGCTTGAGCACAGCAGATGGCGGATTGACCTGGACAGCGACCTTCACACAAGATGGCACTGCGACAGCACCAAGCATCAGTGTTGCGGATAACACCTATACTGACCTTGCAGGTAACTTGGGTACAGGCGCAAGCTTGGCTGGCCTGACCTCAGATGTGGTGGCACCGACACTTGCGATCACAGCAGCAGACCTGAATCTGGGTCTTGGTGAAAGCACGACAGTAACCTTCACCTTCAGTGAAGCAGTGACTGGCTTTGATGCATCGGATGTGACTTTGGCAGGCGGTACATTAGCAGGCTTGAGCACAGCAGATGGTGGATTGACCTGGACAGCGACCTTCACACAAGATGGCACTGCGACAGCACCAAGCATCAGTGTTGCGGATAACACCTATACTGACCTTGCAGGTAACTTGGGTACAGGCGCAAGCTTGGCTGGCCTGACCTCAGATGTGGTGGCACCGACACTTGCGATCACAGCAACTGACCTGAATCTGGGTCTTGGTGAAAGCACGACAGTAACCTTCACGTTCAGTGAAGCAGTGACTGACTTTGATGCATCGGATGTGACTTTGGCAGGCGGTACATTAGCAGGCTTGAGCACAGCAGATGGTGGATTGACCTGGACAGCGACCTTCACACAAGATGGCACTGCGACAGCACCAAGCATCAGTGTTGCGGATAACACCTATACTGACCTTGCAGGTAACTTGGGTACAGGCGCAAGCTTGGCTGGCCTGACCTCAGATGTGGTGGCACCGACACTTGCGATCACAGCAACTGACCTGAATCTGGGTCTTGGTGAAAGCACGACAGTAACCTTCACGTTTAGTGAAGCAGTGACTGACTTTGATGCATCGGATGTGACTTTGGCAGGCGGTACATTAGCAGGCTTGAGCACAGCAGATGGCGGATTGACCTGGACAGCGACCTTCACACAAGATGGCACTGCGACAGCACCAAGCATCAGTGTTGCGGATAACACCTATACTGACCTTGCAGGTAACTTGGGTACAGGCGCAAGCTTGGCTGGCCTGACCTCAGATGTGGTGGCACCGACACTTGCGATCACAGCAACTGACCTGAATCTAGGTCTTGGTGAAAGCACGACAGTAACCTTCACGTTCAGTGAAGCAGTGACTGACTTTGATGCATCGGATGTGACTTTGGCAGGCGGTACATTAGCAGGCTTGAGCACAGCAGATGGTGGATTGACCTGGACAGCGACCTTCACACAAGATGGCACTGCGACAGCACCAAGCATCAGTGTTGCGGATAACACCTATACTGACCTTGCAGGTAACTTGGGTACAGGCGCAAGCTTGGCTGGCCTGACCTCAGATGTGGTGGCACCGACACTTGCGATCACAGCAACTGACCTGAATCTAGGTCTTGGTGAAAGCACGACAGTAACCTTCACCTTCAGTGAAGCAGTGACTGGCTTTGATGCATCGGATGTGACTTTGGCAGGCGGTACATTAGCAGGCTTGAGCACAGCAGATGGCGGATTGACCTGGACAGCGACCTTCACACAAGATGGCACTGCGACAGCACCAAGCATCAGTGTTGCGGATAACACCTATACTGACCTTGCAGGTAACTTGGGTACAGGCGCAAGCTTGGCTGGCCTGACCTCAGATGTGGTGGCACCGACACTTGCGATCACAGCAACTGACCTGAATCTGGGTCTTGGTGAAAGCACGACAGTAACCTTCACCTTCAGTGAAGCAGTGACTGGCTTTGATGCATCGGATGTGACTTTGGCAGGCGGTACATTAGCAGGCTTGAGCACAGCAGATGGCGGATTGACCTGGACAGCGACCTTCACACAAGATGGCACTGCGACAGCACCAAGCATCAGTGTTGCGGATAACACCTATACTGACCTTGCAGGTAACTTGGGTACAGGCGCAAGCTTGGCTGGCCTGACCTCAGATGTGGTGGCACCGACACTTGCGATCACAGCAACTGACCTGAATCTGGGTCTTGGTGAAAGCACGACAGTAACCTTCACCTTCAGTGAAGCAGTGACTGGCTTTGATGCATCGGATGTGACTTTGGCAGGCGGTACATTAGCAGGCTTGAGCACAGCAGATGGTGGATTGACCTGGACAGCGACCTTCACACAAGATGGCACTGCGACAGCACCAAGCATCAGTGTTGCGGATAACACCTATACTGACCTTGCAGGTAACTTGGGTACAGGCGCTAATCTTGCTGGCCTTGTTCTTGTGCCAACAATTACTGCACATGACAATGTAGATAGTGTGGCAATTGATATTGTTCCATTAACTACAACGGGTATTAATGCTGGTTCTGCAACCTATCTAGCATTGATAGGTGTAACTGAAAATCTCAACGTATCGCTTCTTGGTACTCCGAGTGTGAGCTTCAGTATTGCAGCTGGACATACTTCAGATGCAACGATTAGCTATAGCGCTTTATTAAGTTTGTCTTTGCTTAACGACTATAAAATTGTTTTACAAAAACAAGCACCAGATGGTTCTTGGCAGAATGTTGCAGGTGATGCTAGTACTGGGCTAATTAACGTCGGAATACTTGGTGGTAATGGATTCGGTGCGACTATCACAGACTTGGCAAGTGGTTCTTATAGAGCGTTTATGGTCTATACCGGTGTGGGTGCAGGATTGTTAGGCACAATGAGTGTGGTTCGCGATGATTATAATCACACAGTAGTACCTACATATAGTGCAGCAACAGTGAGCGGTAATGTGCTTACGGATGATGATTCGACTATATATGGTCCTTCATATGTCCAAGATACAATCACTGGAACTACAGTGGTATCTACAGTGATTGGTGAGCAAGTAGGCGCGATATTAACACCTATTGGTTCTTCAACCCCAGTAACAGGAGCTTATGGAACACTTACTATCTCTGCAAATGGTTCATATAGCTATACACCAATTGCCAATGCCGCAAACATTGGTAAAGTAGACAGCTTCACTTACACCATTACTGATCCTGTATCAGGTGGTACTAGTACAGCGGTATTGCACATACAGATTGGATCACCTGATGTCAGCATTACTTGGAATACTGCTAGTCCTGGAACGGATGGTACGACTCAAATCGTTGCCAATGCAGACCAAGCTGTTGCAACAGTTGATTTTAGTAACTCAACTGATACACCTGTAGATGTTCCAAGTCCGAACATAACAATCAACTTGATTGGTTCGACTTCTGTAGTTTCTAATAGCTTCACTGTTGCGGCAGGAGATCTGGTAGATGTACAGGTAGCAGCAACTTATGCTAATCAACCATTATTAAGTGCATTACCAACAGTGAGTTATGTTGTTCAACAATTTGTTGGTGGAGTATGGGTTGATACAACTTATACTGGTTCGGCGGCAGCGCTTGCCAGTGTGGGTGGTATTAGTCTCGGAACAGTGGCTTTCCAAGATGCTGTTCTGCACTTAGGAGCTGGTACATACCGTATTGAGTATACGTTGACAGCGATTACACTTGGTACAACAACGTTGGATACACAAGTAACGACTACTACAACGCACTTGAACAATTACTCATCTGATTGGATCCATGGCAACATTATAGATGGTGACACAATAGGTGGGGTTGCAGACAGTGGTACCTTTACTGCTGATGGTGTCAAACTCTATGTTGAAACAAGTCCTGGTGTGTATGTTGAGGCTACTGGTCAATCTATCACTACTGCGAATGGTACATTTGTGATCAATTCGAATGGTGACTATGATTATCGTGCCAATACTTCGTCGTTAACATTAACGAACCCAACCGATACCATTAACTACAAGTTAGTGGCAGCGAATGGTTCCGAGTCTTTATCATCATTGACGGTTAACCTGACTACTTCTGATTACAATACTCATGTAATTAGCACAGCAGCGAATGATACGTTCAATACAGATACTGGCACGATTGGTTTTGGTTCAGATACTTTGATCTACCATGTGTTGAATGGAAGTGCAGCAACAGCTAGTAATGGTGCAACTACTGGCGGTAATGGTGTAGATACTTGGGCTAACTTCCATGTGGGTAATGTTGCTACAGATCAGCAAGCTGATTTAATTGATATCAGAGCATTACTCGATGGAGATCAAACAGACACCAATATTGGACAATATCTAAATGTCACTGTAAGTGGTGGTAATACAACTATTCAGATTGACCGTGATGGTTTAACAGGATTTATTCCGGCTAATAACTTTACGAATCTGTTGGTTTTACAAGGTGTTACTACTAGTGAGGCAGAGTTACTTGCTAATGGTCAAATTATCTATTAATAGATAATTAACCAAATAAAAAAAGAGCCTTAGGGCTCTTTTTTTATGTTTAAACAATACGTTAACTTAGCTTTTTATATGTTCATGCTATGATGGATTGAAAACTTTATAGAACAACAAATAACGGATAGGGACTGATTTCGAGTGACAGCATTTTTAAACTTCCAAAGACAACTGAACCTTTGGTTAGAACATATCGCTCCACATGCTTCCGCTTTTCAGGATGAAACAATTTTATTTATATCTTATGGGCCTAAAGACCAAAGATGTAACGTATGGCATAGTGAAAAAACAAGCTTTTCACAAGCAAAAATACAATTATTAGCTTTCGTTAATGACCAGTTTGCACAGGAAATACTTACTGATTATATAAAAATTGATATTGCATATAATTTAACGAAGCAAGCTTGGCAAGTAGTAGAGCAGCAGGTCCATCAGCAATTTCACAATAACCACTACCGTAAAGGTATTGGGTTTGATGAACACTGTTCAGTGGTTTTTCTTGAGCAAGAGATTTATGGAAAGGCAATTATACGAGGTTTGAGCTATGACAAACCCAACTTTTTTGATGAAACAAACCTAAATTATGCAATTAAGCAAAAATATAACGCGACTAAACCACAGATTAAACTACAAGAGCTACAAGACATTTGGACTTTTGATACCTACGCAGCATTTTATGAAAATGGGCAATTCATTAATTTAGCGAGCGGTTATGATGCGAATGGTATTAGGGCGATTTCGAGCAATAAGAAACAGCATTTTCAGTCGTTAATTGAAAAAAATTCGGCATTTTTGCATGATCAAATTCAAGAAAATGGCAAATTTATCTATGGCTATTTTTCTGCCTATGATCGCAATATTCGTAACTACAATACTGTACGCCACTGTACCTCGGTGTATGCATTGTTGGAAACATTTGAAGTGCAGAGCAAACCAGAATATTGGCCCAAGATACATGCTGCTATCCAATATGCATTGACCAACTTTTATAAAGAAAAAGACTCAGAAACTGCTTTTATGATTGATGGTAAAGAAGGGGAATTTGAAATTAAATTAGGAGCCAATGCGGCTGCTATTTTAATGTTCACTAAATATCAAGAAATTACTCAAAAAACTGATTATCAAAAATATGCAGAGAAATTAGCAAATGGTATTTTGAAATTAGTAGATTCAAATGGCTCAACAACTCACGTATTAAATTATCCAGATTATGATTTAAAAGAAAAATTCCGAATTATTTATTATGATGGTGAAGCAGCTTTAGCTTTATTAAGGTTATATCAAATTAATCAGGATAAAAAATTATTAGAAACTGTTAAATTAATGTTTGAATGTTTTATTGAAAAGAGATATGAAAAATATCATGACCATTGGTTAAGTTATTGTACTAATGAGCTTACAAAAATATGCCATGAAGATAAATATTTTATTTTTGGTTTAAATAATTATTTAAAACATTTTATTTTTATTCGTAACCGAAAAACAACTTATGCGACTTTATTAGAAATGTTAATGGCTGCTTATAAAATGGTTAGCCGCTTAAAAGAGCAGGGACGTACAGCACTTTTTGAGCAGGCTTACATGCCAGAGCTTCAAAAATTAATTGAGTTTAGAGCTGATTTTCAAACAACAGGATTTTTTTATCCAGAAGTGGCTATGTATATGGCACGACCAGATAAAATTTTACATGCATTTTATATTCGTCATGACCGTTTTCGAGTAAGGATTGATGACCAAGAGCATAACTTATCGGGTTACATCGCTTACGTTAAAGATTAGAAAGGTGATGAGCTATGAAGTATCAACCCGTTGAAATCAAGTTATTAACTCATATCGACACTACAAATTTTGATGAAGCTGTATGGCAATTCGAATTTGACGATGACATCTCCATGTTATTGCTGATCGACTATGCATTAGAACAATTTCAGCAAAAAAGTGTACTGGCTCAAGACGTCTATGTTGTGCCACAAAATATGAGTAAGCACATTGGGCAGCAAAATTTAGGTTTAAAAGCATCTGAAAAGTATACATTTACTAAACTGTTCCAGTTCTTAATTTTTACTCAAGCAGTAGATGTAAAAGAAGCTTTAAGTAATATGCTCTTCGGTAAAAGTGAAAAAGCACATTTAATTTTGTCCGAAAGGGCTGATGTCTATCACTTAACATTAAAAAAAGAAGGTTTACGAAATCAGCTAAAGCATTTGTTTTTATTGCTCAGAAAAATTTATAGCTATCCAGCTGAAATCAGAAAACAATTCTATATAAAAGAGCTGAATTTTCAAGGAAAGTCTTATCTCCCTCAGACACCATTAATGGGACAGAATGTAGTAGAGGTCTTATATCTTACAAACTCATTTAGAAAAATTTATCTGACGTTCTTTGAAGAAAACCAAACGATCGGTTTCTTTTCCTTTTTAGATGATATTCATCGTGCTGAGCACCTGGTTCCTTACTATCATTGTTTTCAAGCACAGAACGTACAACCTAAAGTTTGCTCTGCTCCAAGTGGCATTATTAACATTTTAGGGGATACCTACTTTGGGGAAATCTACACTGAAAAACGTAAGGCTAGAGGGCAAATAGATGCTCTGCAACAGTATGGATATGACTATTCTTTTAAAAAAATAAAAGCTTTTTTAGGTGAACATGACTTAAATATTGCTAATTTTGAAGCGGTATTTTCTTTAGAAAACCAATCTCCTTTAGGTCATAAAAAGCCATTTATTCTTAAAGCTGATGTTGAACAAACATTAGCAGCATTCAAAAATATTCACCTTAATCATGTGGTGTTGGCAAACAACCATCTAAAAGACTATGGGGATCGTGGACTGACCTATACATTACAACAGTTGGATCAGGCTAACATTTCTTATATCGGGGCAGGTGTAAACCAAAAAGATGCTCATAACTACTTTCAACTCTCTTTTGAAAATAAGCGTTATGCTATTTTTAACGGATACTGGCACAGAGACACTGCCTATCTCGATTATGATTTTTATGCTTTAGGTCATAAGAGTGGGGTCGCGTGTTTAAATGGTGTTTTGCTTGAACAAATAGGTCGCTATAGGCTGATTCATCCTGAACATAAAATTATTGTTATTTGCCATTGGGGTGTCGACTTTAAGCCAATTACGAAAGAACAGAGTAAGCTTGCTACGATTCTAATCCAAGCTGGCGCTGACCTGATCATTGGCCATGGTGCCCATACTATTCAACCTGTCCAGATCATCAACCAAAAGCCAGTCGTATTTGGTATTGGCAATGCTGTGTTTAATAGCAATGGCGAATATGAAAAACACAATGCTTTACCATTTGGCTGTATAGCAAGGTTAGATTTATCAAAAGACTTACTTCGCCTTTATCCAATTTACACCAATAATTTGAAAACATTTTGGCAGCCGTATCCAGTCGATGCTGAAGATTTCTTCAAGGCTAGTACCTACATGACATCTTTACTGACCCCTGAAAATTACATCGCTACCCAAGATAACTTAGGGACTTATATTGAAATTAAATTTTAGGGATATTGTTTGTACGTTGATAAAATCGTTTGAAGTTGTACCGGCGTAAATCCTAAATTTCTTAAGCCACCACTGCCTAATTTACATTCGGCGCTTGCCATGATGTTGGTTGGAGTACGTTTTGTAGCTTTTGGCGCACAAACATGTTTTAGACCAAACACATGTCCCATTTCATGCACGCTACCAGCCTGAATATTATAATTGAGGCGGTTCCAGTCTAATAAAATAAAGGGTTTGCCATTATTACGAAAGGCTCTACTCGTTACATCTTCAAATTTCCATTTCGTTGAATAGGCATTATAAATAAAAACAATCACTTCTTTACTTGCAGTTCGTTTCGGAAAACACGTATTTACACTGGCAGGAATGGTTTCAATCGTAATTGGGTAGGGCTGATTAATCTGTTGTTTTAAATCACAATGTAATTTTGAAAATTCTTCATAAGGAATATAACGATGTAACTTAAATTTAAAAATTTTATTATTTTTATCATCTACATAGTATTTATTTAATATTTTAATTTCCTTACGCATCTGTTGATAATTATCAAACTCTATAGCTTCTGGAGAGTTGGTTGTAAAAACAAAAGTGACTGGAATAAGAGGACGGCCATCTGCAGAGACTTTAGGTGTTTCTCCTAAAGGAAGAGGAGGGCGTGTAGTACAAGAAACGCATAGTAAAGTGCCAGTAATCACCAGTAATATTTTTTTCATGCAGATTTCCCTCAAGCCCACCTTGGATTGCATTTAGTTTTGTTCAAAATTTTTTATATGATATGAATGATGTCAATTTTTATGGAGTCCATTTTGACAACTCAGTATGAACTACATCGGCAAATTTTAGAAGTCATTGCTTTGATTCCTTACGGAAAAGTTGCAACCTATGGACAAGTGGCTCGTATGGCAGGATTACCAAAACATGCAAGATTAGTCGGCTATGTTTTGAAACATCTTGAAGCTGATCATCAAGTTCCTTGGTATCGTGTAATTAATTCTCAAGGCAAAATTAGCCTAAGTAAATTTAATGACAAAGGTGAAAATGTTCAGCAGTTAAAGCTAGAAGCTGAAGGAGTCTATTTGTTAAACGGTAAAGTAAACTTAAAGCAATTTGCTTGGCAGCCTTAAAGATCCTGAAAAGGCTTTTTTTAAATCATTGCCTAAATTATTAGAATTAACAAAATAGGCAATATTGAAATTATCGAACAATTAAAACAGGAATATGACTTTCGCCTAAGACTTTTTGTGCAACACTACCCAGTACAAGTTTTCGGACCCCTGTACGGCCATGAGAACCCATAACAATCAGATCTGCATTTAAGTCTTGAGCTGCCTGAATAATTTCTTCATGTACAACAAAACCTTCAAGTAGTTTGGTTTCGACAGTAATGCCTTCATCGGCAAATTCTTGTTTTGCGTGTTCTAAAATATCGAGTAAATAGGTTCTTGTCCGTTCAATCAAATCATTCGTTTGACCAGTTTTTACATAGGCGTCAGCAATAAACGGATCAAGAGCCATAACTTGCACAACCGTAATTTTGCTATTTAACGCTTTTCCCAGTTTGATTGCCTCTTTCATGGCAATTAAAGAAGTTTCAGAACCGTCAATTGGTACAAGAATATGTTGATATAACATGAGTGTTTTCCTTATTGTAATGATGCTTATTTATTCAATACTTTATACTTATTTTTTGACGATTTAAATTCAAGCACGTAATCATTTGTGAGTTTATACCAACAAATTTTTGTAGATATATTTTTATAGATTCCGCAAATTTTCCATATATGTAGATAAAGCATCTATATCCTCAGTTTGTAAATATTCGCGTATTTTTAAAATTTGTTTCTCATCCAAATCATAAAGTTTTAAAGCAAGCAGTTTGTCGATTTGTTCTTGAGGAAAACGATATTTAATAATTTTCGCAGGCACGCCACCTACAATTGCATAGGGGGGAACATCTTTAGTGACCACAGCTCCGGTTGCAACCACTGCACCTTCACCAAGTTTGACCCCTTGCATAATCATTGCACGGCTACCAATCCAGCATCCATCGGCAATTACAGTATTACCAGCTGCTAAAAAACTACGGGTATCAAAAGGGAAAGTCGAAATCCAGTCTGGTCTATGAAGTTGGTTACCACCCATCATAATGACGCATTCAGCGCCAAAGCAAACAAAATTACCAATATAAAGTTGGTCAATCGGTTTGTCTGGTGTCGAGGCTTTATCATGTAAGTAACGCACGACACAACGTTCAAAACCTTGATCCCAATAGGCTGAATAATAAGAATAATGACCACTGATATGGATATTGGGGTTTTTAACAGTTTTATGGATAAATTCAAACTCACACCAATGACGAACTGGAGTGTTAATTAAAGAGTTATCCATGTGTGATTTCCCAAAAATATATCGATGGTAGTGAATAAAAACCCCTCATAAAGAGGGGCTAGTTGTGCATTATCTTAGAGATATTCTACACTTACGATTTCATATTCCACTTCGCCTTGAGGAGTAACGATTTTTACTTCATCACCTTCACTCTTGCTCAAAAGGCCACGTGCGATTGGTGAGTTCACTGAGATTTTATTGATTTTAAAATCAGCTTCATCATCACCAACAATTTTATAAGTCTTGCGTTCTTCAGTATCAAGGTTTTCAATCGTTACCGTAACACCGAATACAACACGACCGTTTTGTTCTAAGTCCTTAACATCGATGACTTGTGAAGCACCCAATTTTCCTTCGATATCTTGGATGCGTCCTTCACAGAAACCTTGCTGTTCACGAGCAGCATGGTATTCTGCATTTTCTTTTAAGTCCCCATGTTCACGTGCTTCAGCAATTGCTTGAGTAATACGTGGACGTTCAACAGATTTCAGATGTTGTAATTCTTTCTCTAAGGCGATTTTACCTTCAGGGGTCATTGGATAACGTTGCATTTCGGTCCCTCTTAAGTTGAGAAAACACAGTTAAAAAAATGAAAAAATCCCGCCACCGATAAGGTGACGGGACTTATCGGTAAAAAAATTAACCTACAGTTAAATCTTGCAAGCGGTATACATCCATTGGCAATTTCACAGCAAAGGCTTGGCAAACAGCTTCTGCGCCATTGATGGTCGTTGTGTAATACACTTTGCCTTGTAGGGCAGCACGACGAATCATTGCAGAGTCATATTGAGCCTGTTTACCTTCAGTGGTATTGACAATAAGGTGTATTTCACCATTTTTCAAGCGGTCAACAATATGTGGACGACCTTCAGTAACTTTATTTACAGATTCGCATTCTAAACCTGCTTCTTTAAGCACTTGGTAAGTACCACCTGTTGCAACAAGCTTGAAGCCATATTCAACTAATTTCTTAGCGATATCAGCGATATATTTCTTGTCAGATTCACGTACTGATAAGAAAGCATGCTTTACTTCGCCTTCAGTTGGTAAACCAGGTAAGCGTTCATTCGAGCCTAGAACAGCTTTATAGAATGCTTCACCAAATGTTTTACCTACGCCCATCACTTCACCTGTAGATTTCATCTCAGGTCCAAGCATAGGGTCTACGCCTTGGAATTTAGCGAATGGGAAAACGGCTTCCTTCACAGCAAAGTGAGTTGGAATGATTTCTTTAGTAAATCCTTGAGACTCAAGAGATTGGCCTGCCATACAACGCGCAGCAACTTTCGCTAAAGAATCACCAATACACTTAGATACGAATGGAACTGTACGTGAAGCACGTGGGTTAACTTCTAGAACGTAAATATCGTCACCTTTTACAGCGAACTGAACGTTCATCAAGCCGACAACACCAAGTTCTTTTGCCATCGCAATCGTTTGACGACGCATTTCATCCTGAATTTCTTTTGATAAAGAATAAGGAGGAATTGAACATGCAGAGTCACCTGAGTGAATACCCGCTTGTTCGATATGCTGCATGATACCGCCGATCACAACGTCTTTACCGTCAGATACACAGTCAACATCAACTTCAGTTGCGTCATCTAGGAAACGGTCAAGAAGAACAGGGGCTTCGTTAGATGCCTGAACTGCTTCACGAAGGTAACGTTTAAGTTCTTCTTCGTTATATACGATTTCCATTGCACGACCACCTAATACATAAGATGGGCGAACAACAAGCGGATAACCTACTTTTGCAGCTTCAGAGATACCTTCTTCAGCAGATTTTACAATGCTGTTGTTTGGTTGACGAAGCTGTAAACGTTGAATCATTTGTTGGAAACGTTCACGGTCTTCAGCACGGTCAATCGCATCTGGTGATGTACCGATAATTGGAGTGCCTGCTTCTTCTAAAGCACGTGCCAATTTAAGCGGAGTTTGACCACCGTACTGTACGATTACACCTTTAGGTTTCTCTGTACGTACGATTTCAAGTACATCTTCAAGTGTTACAGGCTCGAAGTATAGGCGGTCAGATGTGTCATAGTCGGTAGAAACAGTTTCAGGGTTACAGTTCACCATGATTGTTTCATAACCGTCTTCACGCATAGCTAAGGCAGCGTGTACACAGCAGTAGTCAAATTCGATACCTTGACCAATACGGTTTGGACCACCACCAATGACCATGATCTTGTCACGGTTTGATGGATTTGCTTCACATTCTTCATCGTAAGTTGAATACATGTATGCAGTACCAGATTCAAACTCTGCTGCACATGTATCAACGCGTTTGTAAACTGGATAAACACCCAAGTTCCAACGTTGTTTACGGAATTGCTTTTGTGAAATGCCCATGAGGTGAGCAATACGAAGGTCAGATAAACCTTTACGCTTGAACGAACGGATGTTGTCAGCGTTTAAGTCACCAAAACCTAAAGTTTTCACTTGAGCTTCAGTTTTAACGATGTCTTGAATTTGGATAAGGAACCAGCGGTCAATCTTAGTCGCTTCAAAAACTTCATCTAAAGAGAAACCATGACGGAAAGCGTCCGCTACATACCAGATACGCTCAGGACCCGGAACTTTAAGTTCTTTTAGAATAATTTCTTTTGCATTTGTTGCACCAGCTTCGATTTTTTCATCAAAACCGCTTACACCAACTTCAAGACCACGTAATGCTTTTTGTACAGATTCTTGGAAGTTACGGCCAATAGCCATCACTTCACCCACAGATTTCATCTGAGTGGTAAGAACTGGTTCAGCTTGCGGGAATTTCTCGAAGTTAAAACGAGGGATCTTCGTTACAACATAGTCAATTGATGGTTCGAAGCTTGCAGGAGTCACGCCACCAGTGATGTCATTTTTCAATTCATCAAGAGTATAACCAACAGCAAGTTTTGCTGCGATTTTAGCAATCGGGAAACCTGTTGCTTTAGAAGCAAGCGCAGATGAACGAGATACACGAGGGTTCATCTCGATAACAACCATACGGCCGTCTTTCGGGTTAATACCGAACTGAACGTTAGACCCACCTGTCTCAACACCAATTTCACGAAGAACTGCAACCGAAGCGTTACGCATCAATTGGTATTCTTTGTCAGTTAATGTCTGAGCTGGTGCTACAGTGATTGAGTCACCAGTGTGTACGCCCATTGGGTCGAAGTTTTCGATGGCACATACGATAATACAGTTGTCGTTTTTGTCACGAACAACTTCCATTTCGTATTCTTTCCAACCAATTAAAGATTCATCAATTAATAACTGGTGAGTAGGAGAGAGATCAAAACCACGTTCACAAATCTCAAGGAATTCTTCACGGTTATATGCAATACCGCCACCCGAACCACCCATTGTGAATGATGGACGGATAATTACCGGGAAACCAAAGCGTGACTGGATTTCTAAAGCTTCTTCCATTGTTTCAGCAATGGCAGCTTTTGGACATTCCAAGCCAATTTTACGCATAGCGATATCGAAGAGTTTACGATCTTCGGCTTTCTCAATTGCGTCTTTAGTTGCACCAATTAATTCAACATTATATTTCTCAAGAACGCCGTGCTCATCAAGTGCAAGAGCACAGTTCAACGCAGTTTGGCCACCCATAGTTGGCAATACTGCATCTGGACGTTCTTTTTCAATAATCTGTGCAACTGTTTGCCAAGTAATTGGCTCAATATAAGTTGCATCAGCCATTGAAGGGTCTGTCATAATGGTTGCTGGGTTAGAGTTAACCAAAATAACACGGTAGCCTTCTTCACGAAGCGCTTTACACGCTTGAGCACCTGAGTAGTCAAACTCACATGCCTGACCAATCACAATCGGGCCAGCACCAATAATTAAGATGCTTTTAATATCCGTACGTTTAGGCATTATTCGCTCCTTAATTACTGTTTAGATGCTTCGATAAGTTCGATGAAATGATCGAACAATGGGGCACAATCATGTGGACCTGGGCTTGCTTCAGGATGACCCTGGAAGCTGAAAGCTGGTTTGTCTGTACGGTGAATCCCTTGTAAGGTGCCATCGAACAATGATTTATGCGTTGCTTTTAAGTTAGCCGGTAAAGTTTCAGCATCTACAGCGAAACCATGGTTTTGTGAAGTAATCATCACTGTACCATCTTCAAGATTTTGTACAGGGTGGTTAGCACCGTGGTGACCATGATTCATTTTTACAGTTTTTGCACCAGAAGCGAGTGCCAAGATTTGGTGGCCTAAGCAAATACCAAATACAGGTAATGTTGTGGTTTCAACAATAGTTTTTACAGCTTCGATTGCATAATCACAAGCAGCTGGATCGCCAGGGCCATTTGAAAGGAATACGCCATCCGGATTAAGTGCCAATACTTTTTCAGCCGGAGTTTCTGCAGGTACAACGGTTAATTTGCAACCGCGGTCTGCAAGCATACGCAAGATGTTGGTTTTGACACCGTAATCGTATGCAACTACATGATATTTGAATTCAGGTTGAGAGAAGCCTTGGCCTAGAGTCCATGAACCTTCAGACCATTCAAAACCAGTTGGATCGCAACATTCTTTTGCAAGGTCTAAACCGTTTAAGCCACCAAAAGCACGAGCTTTGGCAATTGCTTCTTCTTCAGTAATATTTTCGCCAGCAAGGATGCAACCATTTTGTGCACCTTTGTCACGCAAAATACGTGTTAATTTACGTGTATCAATGTCCGCGATTGCAACAACATTGTGTTCTTGCAAATATTCACTCAAAGACTGCTCAGCACGGAAGTTACTGTGTAGTAGAGGAAGGTCACGGATAATTAAACCATTCGCCCATACTTTATGGATACGACCAGATTCAACGTCTTCTGCGTTGCAGCCAGTGTTTCCGATATGAGGGTAAGTTAATGTCACAATTTGTTGTGCATAACTTGGGTCAGTCAAAATTTCTTGATAGCCTGTCATGGCTGTGTTAAAAACGACTTCTCCAGTCGTACTTCCCGTTGCGCCGATTGACGTTCCTTTAAAGATCGTTCCATCTGCGAGGGCTAAAATGGCGGGGGTGCTCAAACCAAAGCTCCTGAATTTCGGCTGTAAAAAAGCGAGTAGACCCAAAAAAGATAGGCGATGTTGTGATAAAACATGCCCCTCCCTATCGGTCTGCTCGCTTGTAACTTAACAGCGCATTATACGCATGGAACCTCAAAAAGTCTATTTATTTTCTGCTAAAAAACATAATTCATTGCTTGATTTTTACAAAAAAATTATCCGCTCATCCGAATCAGTTACTTTTGATAAATTGTCTAACAATTTGCTGGCTGAATTTTTAGAACTGGATTTATTGTATTGCTAGTTAAAAAATAAACAATATGAGGAAATAGCATGAGTAATGATCAAGTTTCAAAAGATGTGAGCGAGAAAGCTCAAGCAGTCGTTGATTCAGTAAAAGCTGAGGTGAATGAAGTGAAAGAAACCGTAGCTGCTACTACAACTAAAGCGAAAAGAACAGTAACTGCTAAAACTGCGCAAGTAAAAGAAAGTGTTGCCGAGAAAACTGAGCAGATTAAAGAAGTTGCTACAGAAGCGAAAACTCAGGTGAAAGAAGCTATTACTGAAACTCAAGAGCAGGTCAAAGAAGTTTTAAGCGAAACTCAAGAAAAAATTGAAGCTGAAACTCATGAGTTAAACAAGAATATTCAAAATCAATTTGTTCAAATTAAGCAAGATATTCTACAACGTCTTGATGTGATTAAAGCTCAGTTTAGCACCTCACAAGAAGGATTATCTGAACTTAAAAATGCTTTGAAAGCAGAAATTAACGCGCTTATCGAAGATTTGACTAAAGTCAGTAAAGAACTTAAAGGGGATATTAGCCAGATTTCTTTGAAGCACAAAGATTCTTTAAGTGAAAGTATTAAGCGTACTAAAAATAATGCAGTTGAAGCTTGGAATAAAGCAAGAGATAACTAATGATCTTAGCTTTTAGCTAGCTATAAAAAAGCGAGAATTAATTTCTCGCTTTTTTACTTTTAAAACTGATGTAACCAGTCACGCTTATTATGGAAATCTGCACTTTTTCCACTATGCTGCATTGCATAGTACTGCATACCTTCTTTGGTTTTTAAAACTGCAGTTAAACCTAAATAAAGGTTTGCCCATTTCAAGCGATGCTGTTGCATAAATTGTCCCAAATCAAGACTAACATTTAAGCCATAATGAGTACGCTTGAGATGGTTCAGTTCAATATCGTAAGCAGCAAGGGGAGGCATACTTTCTGGATAGCGATATTCTTCAAACTGATAAGACTGCCATGCTTGAGAAGGGGAAAGGTTAATTTCCCGATAATAATCTTCATCATGCACGCCAACAAAAATTTCGAAACAAGTTTCTTCCCACAAAAAATCCTGACGAGGATGAGCCGCGACTTCTTGGGGCCAGACAATGAGTTGATTTGGATCACGAATCCAAAAACCGACATTTAAGGTGTGCGGTGCTTGCTGTTCAATTGCGCCAACAACAGAAACAGCATGAAAACGATCAAAAGCTGAAAGTTCGTAACTTGCCATAGTTTGTCAAATCAACTTAGTTTGCTAAATGAGCGTGGCGAACAAGATTAGACAAATGCTGGTTTTGCTTAGCTGCTTTTTTGTAAAGTAAAACAATTTTACCAATCTTTTGCACAGCTTCTGCGCCAGTCGCTTCTACAATTGCATCAATTACAGCAGTACGTGCTTCACGGTCTTCACCAGCAACTTTAACTTTGATAAGTTCGTGGTCGTTTAAAGCACGAAGAGTTTCTTCGATAACAGCATCTGTTAAGCCTTGTCCACCAATCATGACAACCGGATTAAGCACATGACCAATTTGACGTAAACGTTTACGTTCATGGATAGATAAAGCGGCCATTAAAAATACCTGATTTTAAAAACGACTTAGTATAGCAAAAAACTTAAATTCAGATGTACGAAAAACTGTATAAATAATCGATCAACATTATTGGAAAAAAACTGTAAAACTTGGTGAGATTACGCTACATCCGTACTGTAATGAGAGTAATTTTCACGTACAATGAACGATCAGAAGTTTTTTTGATATTTAGTGAGTTATGGCAACACGCATTACAAACCAGAAATTGTCGAAAAGTAGTCGTGCGTGGATGAGGGAACATCTAGACGATCCTTTTGTAAAAAAAGCACAAAAGGAAGGGTATCGTGCGCGAGCAGCATATAAACTTCTTGAAATCCAAGAAAAATATAAGTTGATCAAGCCAGGCATGACGGTAGTCGATTTGGGTGCAGCTCCTGGTAGCTGGTCTCAAATTGCTGGAAAACTTGTGGGTAGCAAAGGTTTAGTGATTGCTTCCGATATTTTGCCCATGGATGCTTTGCCTGATGTCACTTTCTTACAAGGCGACTTTAGAGAAGAAGCTGTATTTGAAAAATTGTTAAATATTTTAAATGGGCGACAAGTAGACATTGTAATTTCTGATATGGCCCCCAATACATCAGGTAATAGGGCTGTTGATCAACCTAGACAGATTTACTTATGTGAACTGGCTTTAGATTTTGCTCAAAAGGTTCTTGGTCCTAATGGACAGTTTGTGGTTAAAGTGTTCCAAGGCGCAGGATTCGATGAGTTTCGTAAACAAGTGGTTGATAGTTTTGATGTGTTAAAGACAGCAAAACCAGCAGCTTCTCGGGCGCGCTCTAAAGAAGTTTTTTTGGTTGGACAAGGGCGTAAGAAAGCATTGCAATAAAGTTTACTTGCCAAGCTCCTAAAAATTGTGCATTTTGTACTTTTAGGTTATCCGCAAGCAATACAGTTGCTGTTTTTATGACGATCAGCCAAGATTGGGCATGATCAAATTAGATCGATATGGGAATAAAGCTTTGAGCGATTACTTCAAGAATGCCGTATTGTGGCTAATAATACTTGGTGTTCTGATTTTAATTTTCAGTAATATCAGTGACCGCAATAAGCCTACTGCGATGAAATACTCAGATTTCGTTGCAGCGGTGAATGCTGGCCAAATTAAGCAAGTCACAATTGACGGTTTAAATATTAATGGTGAAAAAACTAACGGATCACAGTTTGAAACTGTTCGTCCGCAAGTTGAAGACACTGAGCTTATGCCGAGCTTAAATAAGCAAAATGTTGTTGTAGAGGGAACAGCTCCTCAACGTCAAGGCATTTTGATGCAACTTCTCATTGCTAGTTTCCCTGTACTGTTAATCATTCTGTTATTCATGTTCTTTATGCGTAACATGGGTGGTGGTGCAGGCGGAAAAAATGGACCGATGAGTTTTGGTAAGTCGAAAGCAAAAATGCTTTCTGAAGACCAAATCAAAGTTAATTTTTCTGACGTTGCCGGCTGTGATGAAGCAAAACAAGAAGTTGTTGAAATTGTAGATTTCTTAAAAGATCCTGCAAAATTCAAACGTTTGGGCGCTACCATTCCTCGTGGCGTACTTATGGTTGGTCCTCCGGGTACTGGTAAAACGTTATTAGCCAAAGCAATTGCTGGTGAAGCTAAAGTTCCTTTCTTCAGCATTTCAGGTTCTGACTTTGTCGAAATGTTCGTGGGTGTGGGTGCGTCCCGTGTCCGTGATATGTTTGAGCAAGCGAAGCGTCATGCGCCTTGTATTATCTTTATTGACGAGATTGATGCAGTAGGACGTCACCGTGGTTCAGGTACAGGTGGTGGTCATGATGAGCGTGAGCAAACCTTGAACCAAATGCTCGTAGAGATGGATGGTTTTGAAGGTAACGAAGGTGTAATCGTAATTGCTGCGACGAACCGTGTTGATGTCTTGGATAAAGCATTATTACGTCCAGGTCGTTTTGACCGTCAAGTAATGGTGGGTTTACCTGACATTCGTGGTCGTGAGCAGATTCTGAATGTACATTTGAAAAAATTACCTTCAGTTACGGGTGTGGATGTTAAAGTTCTATCTCGTGGTACTCCAGGTTTCTCTGGTGCACAGTTGGCAAACCTTGTTAACGAAGCTGCATTATTTGCTGCACGCCGTAATAAGAACACTGTCGACATGCATGACTTTGAAGATGCAAAAGACAAAATCTACATGGGACCAGAGCGTAAATCGATGGTTTTACGTGAAGAAGAACGTCGTGCAACTGCTTATCATGAAGCTGGTCATGCGATTGTTGCTGAGATTTTACCGGGTACAGATCCTGTTCATAAAGTAACGATTATGCCGCGTGGTTGGGCTTTAGGTGTAACTTGGCAGTTACCTGAACAAGACCAAATTAGCCACTATAAAGACAAGATGCTAAACGAAATTGCAATTTTGTTTGGTGGTCGTATTGCTGAAGAAGTATTTATCCAACAGCAATCTACTGGTGCTTCAAATGACTTTGAGCGAGCTACTAAAATGGCGCGTGCAATGGTTACGAAGTACGGTATGTCTGACAAAATGGGTGTAATGGTTTACGAAGATGAAAACCAAAATGGTTTCTTTGGTAATGTAGGAAGCCGTACGATTTCTGAAGCAACTCAACAGTTAGTGGATGAAGAAGTACGTCGTATTCTTGATGAGCAATATAAAGTTGCACGTAATATCTTAGAAGGTAATAAAGATATTGCACATGCGATGGTAAAAGCTTTGATGGAATGGGAAACTATTGATCGTGATCAAATCCGTGACATTATGGAAGGTCGTGAGCCACAACCGCCTAAAGTATATGTTGCTGAAAACCCAGTGGCTGCATTTGAACCACCAAAAGATGGTCCATCTACACCGCCACCATTGCCAGCAATGAACTAATTAGTTAATAAAAAAGCCACAGTCATGTGGCTTTTTTTATGGGTTTGATTTTGTTAAAAGCTGAAAACAAATCAACACCATACATAGATGATAATTGCTAAAATACAGCCTGATTTTAAACTGGAGCTTTTTATGCAACTAATGCCTTTGCCTCAACAAATTTTACAGTGTGGACAGCTTCAGTTAGATCTATCACAGCCTCACGTTATGGGTATATTAAATGTCACACCAGATTCTTTTAGTGATGGTGGAAAGCATAATCAAGTAGATCAAGCGATTGTTCATGCACTAGCCATGATAGAGCAAGGTGCTACCATTATTGATATTGGTGGTGAGTCTACCCGTCCAGGAGCATCTGAAGTAAGCGTAGAAGAAGAAATACGAAGAGTTGTGCCCGTAGTTGAAGCTTTAGCTAAACATAATATTGTTCTATCAATTGATACAAGTCAGCCTGATGTTATTCGCGCAGCGAAAAAAGCAGGAGCACATATTTGGAATGATGTACGTGCGCTTACTCGTCCCAATGCTTTAAAAACGGCAGCAGATCTGGATATACCCGTAGTGATCATGCATATGCGTGGTGAGCCGACTACAATGAATCAGTTAGACCAATATACGGACGTAACCTTAGATGTTATAGCGGAACTCCAGCAGCGCGTGAATGAAGCTTTAAATGCGGGCGTGAAAAAACATAATATTATTATTGATCCTGGCTTTGGTTTTGCAAAAAATGCGCAGCAAAACTTAAGACTACTCAAAGAATTTTGGAAGCTTGGTGAAATGGGTTATCCGATTTTATCTGGCCTTTCTCGTAAACGTTTTATTGGTGAAGCATTAAAGGGTGCAACTGCAGATCAGCGTGCGGTAGGAAGCGTTACGGGGCATTTGCTTAGTATTCAGCAAGGAGCATGCATTGTTAGAGCGCATGATGTCAAAGCAATGACTGATGCAATTCTAGTTTGGAAGGCGATGATACAAGCTTAATAAAGTAGGCTTTATAAAAATCAGGTCGTGGCTCATTAATTTAATGAGCTAGATGATTGAGTCAGGGAAAAATATCGTTATTCTTTTGAAAATATGTTATAAGCGGCAAGTTTTTGCTGTTGTGTAAACTTTTGTATGTTCGAAGACTTACTTCTCCCGATGTTTGATGATGAATATTATCCAGATATTTTGGTCGCTGAACTCAAGCAGCTCATTGAACAATTTGCTAAAAAAGTTCAGAAGCCTGCCTTAGCTGAGCAGGATATCTATCGATATGCTCATCAAACTGTAATTGAAATTAATGAGATGAAACCTCAGTTCGAAGATCTAGATTCTTCTTTAGATGATAGTGCTGCTGACTATATTGCTGAAGCAATGATGATGGTAGCACAGGAAGCTGGATATTTAGATCTAGAAATGGAAGAGCTGGTGATGAATCGAGAGTGGTGATTACTCTCGATTTTCAATATCTTCAAATACATCTAACAAGTGGCAAGATGCCTTTAAATGTATTTCGTCTATTTCTTTAACTTTTAAAACTAAAACACCTTTCTCTTGATAATCTGCGTCCGCTAACAAACTGACCCAATAAGTTTCTCGTTTTTGTTCCAGCTTTTTAAATTTATCTATTATCTGTTCGGGTGCTTTAACTAAATAATCATCTTTGGTAATAGAGCAACGTGAAAAATACCAATGGTTGTCTTTGAAAGAAAGGGTACCAGAGAAAAGATCTGTGGCGTAAACCTTTGTTATAAAAAGGGTAGTGCAAAAGAGTAATAATATTCTTATCATAAAATTCATTTTGATTAGGCATAAAAAAACCAGCATACGCTGGATTCTTTGTAGCACCAAATTCAATATTTGAAAATGGTGCCCGGGGCCGGACTCGAACCGGCACGCTTTGTGGGCGGGGGATTTTAAATCCCCTGTGTCTACCTATTTCACCACCCGGGCATGTGCGCAATAATAGAGGACAAGTGCGCGATTGGCAAGAGAAAATCAGAGAGTTTGCTTTATTTTCAATCAGTTCTTGTTGGTATTTATATAAATTAACCAATTTGTGTCATTATTTGTTCATTAAACTGAGATCAGTTGTTCATCTTATCTACCTAAATTTAAGACACTCATTGCTTAAAACTTAGGTAATTTTATGTCAGAGAAAATTTCACGCCGAGAATTAATTCAAAAAAGTCTGTTCGGTTTTGGGGCGCTATCTTTGCCTGTAGCTTTTACGGGGTGTAATGATGGTTCCGATGAGGAGGAGGGTTCAGAAACACAAGCAGATTTTTTACATGGAGTTGCGAGCGGCGACCCATTGCAAGATAAAGTAATTTTATGGACGCGGTTAACACCAGTAGACCTTAATGCGCGTCTTAGAGTTACTTGGGAAATTGCTACCGATGATCAGTTCAAGCAGAATTTAAAGACTGGTACGGTTCAAACGACTAAAACTGACGATTTTACGGTGAAGGTGGATGCAACAGGTCTACAAGCGGGTACGACTTATTATTATCGCTTTCGATTTGGTAGCAAAGTCTCGCCAGTAGGGCAAACAAAAACATTACCTGTAACTACCAATAAGGTCAGCTTCGCAGTATGTTCTTGTTCTAATTATCCTGCGGGTTATTTTTACGTTTACCGTGAAATGGCAAAACAGAATGTGGATGTAGTCATTCATTTGGGCGATTATATTTATGAATATGGGGCTGATGGCTATGCGACAGAAGATGCTGCAAAGCTGGGCCGTACTTTATCGTCCGATAATAATAAAGAAATTATTAAATTAGATGATTATCGCAAACGTTATGCGCTCTATCGTCAAGATAAAGACTTACAGGCGGTTCATCAGCGTCACCCATTTATTGTAATTTGGGATGACCATGAGTTAGCGAATGATACTTGGCGCGAAGGTGCAGAGAATCATCAAAGTAATGAAGGCCCTTTCTTAGAGCGTAAATTAGCTGCTCTACAAGCTTATTTTGAATGGATGCCGATTCGCCCAGTTTCTAGTACCGATCATTTGAATATTTATCGTCAATTTAATTTTGGCTCACTAGTTGAGCTGACGATGTTGGATACACGTATTATTGCGCGAGATAAACAGCTTGAATATAAAGACTACATCACAGCTTCAGGTTTAGATGCTCAAAAGTTTCAGGCTGATTTAACAGATCCAAAGCGTACTTTAATGGGATATACGCAAAGGGATTGGCTGGTCGATAAATTAAAGCAATCTACAGCAACATGGAATGTGATTGGTCAGCAAGTCTTAATGAGTAAAATGTGGATTCCAGCTGAGTTATTGGCATCGCTGGGGCAAATTACTTCAGGCGGAACTTCACCTGATGCTTTAGCTAAAATGAATGCGCAAATTACAGAATTAGTCACATTAAAATTACGATTAGAGCAGGGCGATCCAACTTTGACCGTTCAGGAAAAAGCTCGAGTCACAACTTTAGTTCCATATAACCTTGATGCTTGGGATGGTTACTATGCTGAGCGAGAGTTTTTTTACACTAAATTGGCAGAGTTTAATAAGAAAATTATTGTTTTGGCAGGCGATACCCATAATGCGTGGACATCTTACTTATATAGCCAAAAGGGTGAATATGTCGGTGTTGAACTGGCGACAAGTTCGGTTTCTTCACCAGGTCTTGAAAAATATTTAAGTATTCCGCTAGCTCAGTTGCAGCAATTTGAATTTGCCTTTACTACGCTTATTGATGAATTGGCATATTGTAATTTAAATCAGCGGGGTTATTTGATGGTTACACTAGATGATAAGCAGGTGCTGTCGGATTGGATTTTTGTAGATTCAATTAAAAATGCAGAATATAAAGTAGATTCTAGTCGAGGTTATCAATTGGTGTTGGATACGAATTTAACACCTGAAAAAGATAAGCAAAAAACTGCTTAAATATATGGGGCGAGAAAGGGATGCTAACTAATAAGTATCCTTTTTTTAGACATAAAAAAACCAGCTTTCGCTGGATTCTTTATGACACCAATTTCTGTACTAGAAAATGGTGCCCGGGGCCGGACTCGAACCGGCACGCTTTGTGGGCGGGGGATTTTAAATCCCCTGTGTCTACCTATTTCACCACCCGGGCTTTACCAAATTTGGAGGCGGAGGTCGGAATCGAACCGGCGTCCACGGAGTTGCAGTCCGCTGCATGACCACTCTGCCACCCCGCCTACATTTGGTGATGCACATATTAGCAACCTTTACAAAAAAAACAATACTGTTTTGAGATAAGATGAACATAAAAGCAACATCTAGAATAAATTTGTCCAAATAATCATGTATTATTGGCACATTAAATTCATGTCTACCTTGGAGATGTGCTGTGGCATTGGTTTTAGACGGTCGCGCATTAGCAAAGCAAATTGAAGAAAATTTGTCAGTACGTGTTGAAGCTTTAAAAGCTAAAACAGGTCGTACCCCAATTTTGGCGACTATTTTAGTTGGGGATGATGGCGCATCTGCAACTTATGTACGCATGAAAGGAAATGCTTGCCGTCGAGTAGGCATGGACTCTTTAAAAATTGAATTGCCACAAGAAACGACAACAGAACAATTATTAGCTGAAATTGAAAAACTTAATGCTAACCCAGATGTACACGGCATTCTTTTACAACATCCTGTTCCAGAGCAAATTGATGAGCGTGCATGTTTCGATGCAATCTCATTAGCTAAAGATGTTGATGGTGTAACTTGTCTTGGTTTTGGCCGTATGGCTATGGGTGAAGCTGCATATGGTTCAGCAACTCCTGCGGGCATTATGACCATTTTAAAAGAAAACAATATCGAAATTGCTGGTAAACATGCGGTTGTGGTTGGCCGTTCTGCAATTTTAGGCAAACCAATGGCAATGATGCTATTGCAAGCGAATGCAACAGTAACGATTTGCCATTCACGCACACAAAACTTACCTGAGCTTGTGAAACAAGCTGACATTATTGTTGGTGCTGTAGGTAAAGCTGAACTTATCCAAAAAGATTGGATTAAACAAGGTGCAGTGGTTGTAGATGCTGGTTTCCATCCTCGTGATGGCGGTGGTGTAGGTGATATTCAACTACAAGGTATTGAAGAAATTGCTTCTGCTTACACACCAGTACCTGGTGGTGTTGGTCCAATGACTATTACAACTTTGATTCGTCAAACTGTAGAAGCTGCTGAAAAAGCTTTAGGTTAATTTAATTAACGCTAGGCTGTTATTTGATACGCGTAACCGTCATCCGCAATTGTTTGAGGCAGAAATACGTTAAAAATTTAATGTTTCTGCGATGCTTTCGATTCTAGAGAGTATCTGCTGAGTTTTGCGGATGACAATGGTTTTGCCTACTTTTCCCGAAAGAAAAGTAGGTCCAACCAAAGGTTATTCTAAAAATTCAAATCATAATGGAATGACTCTGTTATGCTTGTTATAAAAATGAATTAAAAGAAATCTGATGAGCTGCACTTTTCAACTGTCTAAAGCCCCTGAACATTTACTTCAAGCACTAAATGAAGTTATTCCTAATTGTGAGTTGATGGTACAACAATTACCAGAAACGCCTATTTCTTTATGGTTGATTCCACCAGTTTTTCCAACTGATCGCTTAGATGATGAAGTTATTCGTCGTATTTGGAATGACACGCCGTATTGGATTTTTTGTTGGGCATCTGGTTTAGCGATGGCACAGTGGTTACTTGCAGAGCCGCAACATGTTAAAGATAAAGTTGTTTTGGATTTTGGAGCTGGTTCAGGTGTTGTTGCAATCGCAGCTAAAATGGCTGGTGCTAAAAGAGTAATTTGTTGTGATATTGATCAAATTAGTCTTGCTGCCTGCCGTGAAAATGCTTTGTTGAATGATGTTGAGCTGGAATATCTGGACGATTTGTATAAAGCAGAGCAAGTTGATGTTTTGCTAGCAGCTGATGTTTTATATGATCAATGTAACCGCTTTTTCTTAGATGAATTTTTAAAGTTTGCACCAGAAGTCTGGGTGGCTGATAGTCGTGTTAAGAATTTTAGTCACCCCAAATATCAAAAGATTGGTGAAAGAAGTGCTTCTACATGGCCTGATCTAGATGAAGCTAAAGAGTTTAGAAATGTAAGTTTTTATAAGACGCTGTAAAAGAACAGCGTCTTTTTTTATTTTATGAACAAGTATAACGAACAACTTTTAGTGTGCTTGGACGTGCTTCAAGCGCTTGGCGAGTCGCATAGTCTTCACCATTATTTAAGCTAGGTGTATTTGATAAGCCAAAAGAAGCACGAGTTTCGCCGAGTTGAATTCCATAATGCTCATCTTTCGCTGGATTAGGAATTTCATTGATACTCAAAATTGATAATTTATAAACTTTCTGAGCACCTAGCACATTCTGACAAGCGCGTTGTAATTTACGTTCATCGAGTTGCTGGTTATTACGACCCGCTAAAGTGTAAGCTAAAGTCGCCGAAGTTTTTGTTTGGTTTTCAATCTGGTATCCAGTTGAACCATTATATTGTCGAGGGGTAGTCTGACAAGCAGTTAAAACAAACATACTACTTAATGCCAAGCATAAAATACTTCTATTCATCAGTATCGTCCTTATTTTCTTATAGCTAGTATCTCATAAAATACAAAGGTTGTTGGGGCTTAATCTCATGATTTGAGCTAACATCGGCGAACGATATTAGCCCTTATTGATAAAATATTAGTGTTCTTTAATTTTTGAGTGATGCTTGGTGTCTTTCATAAAAATATAAATAATGAGAGAAATGAAGATCATGATACTTACATAAATAAAGTACCAAGATTCATGCCCAGCTTCTTTAAAACTTAAAGCAAAGAACTCTGCTGTTCCGCCAAATAATGTATTGGCAATCGCGTAAGGTAATGCAACTCCTAAAGCGCGAATGTGTGCAGGGAAGAGCTCAGCTTTAACCACGGCATTAATTGAAGTGTAACCAGTCACCATTACGAGACCCCCAAAACATAACCAGAAAGCTGTCCAGTAATTATGTGTATTTGCAAGTGCATCGAATAGAACGTATGTGAATAAAACACCTGTTATTCCGAAGAAAATCATAAGGGGTTTTCGACCAATACGATCCGACAGAGCACCCGCTAAAGGCTGTAGACACATAAAAATAAATAGCGCTAAAGTTGTAATTTGAGTGGCTTCAGGTTTGGTGAATCCAGAGGTGTTGACCAGATATTTTTGCAGATAAGTCGTGTAAGTATAAAAAGCTAAAGTCCCGCCAGCTGTTAAGAATAATACTGTGAAAGCTTCTTTAGGGTAATGTTTAAATAAAGCAAACATGCCTGATTTTGGCTGGTCTGTTTCTGCCTGAGCATTTTTAAAAGATTGAGTTTCTAATAGGCCACGTCGAATGCGGAAAACTACAATCGCGAGTAAAGCCCCGATAAAGAATGGGATACGCCATCCCCAATCATGTAATTGTTCTTCAGTTAATACCATTTGTAATATTAATAGAACACATAGGGCTGTGAGCTGACCAGCAATCAATGTTACATATTGGAAGCTAGAGAAAAAACCACGTCGATTTCTTTCAGCCATTTCACTTAAATAGGTAGCACTAGCACCATATTCACCGCCTACACTTAAGCCTTGAATTAAACGAGCGACAACTAAAAGAAGAGGGGCAAATACACCAATACTTTCATAACTTGGTGTCACGGCGATAAGCAGCGAACCTATACACATTAAAGTGACGGAAAGGGTGAGACCCGCTTTGCGTCCTTTACGGTCGGAATAGATTCCCATAATCCATGCACCGATCGGGCGCATTAAAAAGCCTACAGCAAAAATTGCGGCCGCTTGAAGGAGTTGAGCCGTCTGGCTACCTTTTGGAAAAAAAGCATGAGCAAAATAGAGCGTGAAAGCTGCATATACATACCAGTCGTACCATTCAACAAGGTTACCGGCAGAACCGCCCAAAATTGATTTTAGACGAGTTTTTGTATCTAAATTAGAATGTGGCGTTGTTGCGGTAGAAGGTTGATCAACCATGAGTCGCTCCATGTTTCGCTTGGGTTGAATGCTAAAAAAGAGAAGATTTATTCCGTTTTTACATATTTTCTAGAGGAGTATTTCACTTTATTTTTTTTATGTCTGTAAAACAATGTTTATTATTTAAGCAAAGGAATAAGTTGAATATTTATGTGATTTCAAATTAGCCGATCAGCTCACGTTTATAATATTGTGGAGATCTTTGGCATATTATTTTTTTCCAAGTAGTAAAAATTGATAAAGAATGAGTAGAGTTTGGGCGAAGAAAACCTATACCCCTTAAAAATAATGATATATTCCAAAGAAAATTTTAAGTAAATATAGTTAGGCATGATGTCTTGGCATTGTGGACTAGATGTGTGTGAATAATGAAAGGGACATTCAGATGTCAAATTGCCCGAAAAAATATATTGTTGCTTTTGATCAGGGAACAACAAGCTCAAGAGCAATTGTTTTAGACCATGATGCTAATGTTGTCAGTATTGCTCAAAAAGAATTTACTCAGATTTATCCTCAGTCTGGCTGGGTTGAGCATGACCCTATGGAAATTTGGGCTACGCAAAGTGCTGTTTGGGTAGAAGCATTAGCTCAAGCAGGCATTAAGAGTGAACAAGTTGCAGCAATTGGGATTACCAATCAGCGGGAAACCACAGTTGTTTGGGATAAAAAAACGGGCAAGCCGATTTACAATGCGATTGTTTGGCAAAGTCGACAAACGACTGAGATATGCAATCAACTACATAAAGCAGGATTGCAAGAATACATATGTAAAACAACGGGTTTGGTGATTGATCCGTATTTTTCGGCCACAAAAATTAAATGGATTTTAGACCATGTTGAAGGAAGTCGTGAACGTGCTGAGCGAGGTGAATTATTGTTCGGTACGGTGGACACTTGGTTAATCTGGAAACTAACCAATGGCGCAGTCCATGTCACTGATTTTACCAATGCTTCACGAACCATGCTGTTTGATATCGAAAAGCTTGAATGGGATGAAAAACTTTTACAAGTTTTAGATATTCCTCGAGTAATGCTACCCGAAGTGCGTAGCTCATCTGAGGTTTATGGATATACACATACCATTAGTGGGCAAGAAGTTGGTATCCCCATTGCAGGGATCGCTGGTGATCAACAAGCCGCACTGTTTGGTCAAATGTGTGTTGAGTCTGGTCAGGCAAAAAATACCTACGGCACAGGCTGTTTTCTATTAATGAACACAGGTAAGAAGATTGTCCGGTCAGAACATGGATTACTAACTACTATTGCATGTGGTGCGAGTGGTGAGGTGAACTATGCCTTAGAGGGTGCCGTGTTTAATGGTGGTTCTTGCGTACAGTGGTTACGCGATGAATTAAAAGTCATTAAGAATGCTAAAGACTCTGAGCTTTATGCAACACGTGTGAAAGACAGTAACGGTGTATATGTTGTACCTGCTTTTACAGGGTTAGGCGCACCATATTGGGACCCAACAGCGCGTGGAGCTATTTTTGGACTTACTCGTGGGGCTAGTATTGAACATATTATTCGTGCAACTTTAGAGTCTATTGCTTTTCAAACCCGAGATGTTTTAGATGCAATGCAGCAAGATGCAGAAGAAGAGCTTCGTACACTTAGAGTCGATGGTGGAGTAACAGAAAATAATTTCTTGATGCAATTTCAGGCTGATATTTTAGCGACACCAGTAGAACGTCCAATAATGAAAGAAACTACTGCTTTGGGTGCAGCTTTCCTTGCTGGGCTGGCGACGGGTTTCTGGCAAGATCTACATGAGTTAAGAAATAAATCTGCCATAGAAAAGGTATTTGAGCCAAAAATGTCTTCTGAGCAATCTGAGATGATTTATAAGGGTTGGCTCAAGGCAGTTAAACGTAGTCAAAGTTGGGCTGAGGATTAGTTCGTTCTTTAACTGGTTGAATTCACTAGTAGGGTAATCAATTAATGGTTAAACACTTAGTTATTTAAAATTGATTATTCTACTTTTTTGATTGTTGTTTCATCAATTTGATGTTTTAATTTTTATAAGATCAACAATAAAAAGAAAATGAGAAATGAAAATACAGCCTAATGATTATTCAAAAATATATGACATTGCCGTGATCGGTGGCGGTATTAATGGTGTTGGTATTGCTAATGATGCTGCAGGCCGTGGACTATCGGTATTTTTATGTGAAAAAGATGATTTAGCTAGTCACACCTCATCTGCTAGCAGTAAATTAATTCATGGTGGTCTACGCTATTTAGAGCATAAAGAATTTAGATTGGTTAGAGAAGCTCTAGCAGAGCGTGAAGTGTTGTTGGCTAAAGCTCCACATATTATTAAACCAATGCGCTTTATTATGCCTCATCGACCACATTTACGTCCTGCGTGGTTAATTCGGGCGGGCTTGTTTTTTTATGATCATTTGGGAAAACGAGAAAAACTATTAGGATCAAATCTTATTTACTTCAAAGAAGATAGTCCTTTAAAACCAGCCATCACACGTGGCTTTGAATATTCTGACTGTACTGTAGATGATGCACGTCTTGTAGTGTTAAATGCATTACAGGCCAAAGAGAAAGGTGCCAAAGTCGTAACGCGTACGCGTTGTATTAAAGCTTATCGGGAACAAGAGTTGTGGCATCTGGAGTTACAAAGCGGAGCAGAGTTTTATCAGGTACGTGCAAGAGCTTTGGTGAATGCATCTGGTCCTTGGGTTGAAGAAATTATTAGTGAAAACCTAAATTTAGAATCGCCTTATCAAATCCGATTGATCCAAGGAAGTCATATTGTTGTGCCAAAATTATATGACTGCCATAAAGCCTTCATTATGCAAAACGAAGATCGACGCATCGTGTTTGCAATTCCATATTTGGAAAAATATACGCTGATTGGTACGACAGATCAGGAATATACAGGTGATCCACAAAACGTAGAGATCACAGAGGTAGAAATTGATTACCTCTTAACAGTGACCAATTCACATTTTAAAAAGCAGTTAACTCGAGCTGATATTGTAAGCCAGTACTCGGGTGTACGTGCTTTATGTGATGATGAATCTGATAATCCTTCAGCGATTACACGTGACTATACCTTGGCATTACAGGCTGAACATAAAAAAGCACCTTTGTTATCTGTGTTTGGTGGCAAGATCACAACTTACCGAAAATTAGCCGAAGCTGCTTTAGATCATCTGTCTGCATTTTTTAATGATATGGCAGAAGAGTGGACTGCAGATGAGCCATTACCTGGCGCTGAAAACTGGACAACATTAGATGATTTAACGCATCAGATTCATTCACGTGTAAGTGGAGTTTCTGAGTCACTTACCAACCGTTGGGCGCATGCATACGGCACAAGAGTCTGGAATATGGTTCGAGAGAGAAATACAATAGAGCAATTAGGCCAGAATTTTGGACATGATTTATTTGAATGCGAAGTCAAATACTTATGTGAATATGAATGGGCAACTACTGCTGAGGATATATTGTGGCGTAGAACAAAACTAGGTCTGGCATTTGATGAAAAACAAATAAAAGTATTAGAAGTTTATTTATCTGAGCGTCGACAAAAAGATGATGCCGCATAATAAAAAAGGTCGCATATAGCGACCTTTTTTATATATAGCAATTAGAAGCCAGTTTTTACAGCTTCAAGTAAAGCTGCTTGACGTTCTTTTAATGCTTTCGGTAAGCGATCACCGAGTTTATTAAATAAATCAGTGTGGCTTTCAATTTCAGTAATCCACTGATCTTTATCTTGAGCTGTGATTAGGTCAAATTCTTCTTTAGAGAATTCAGTACCTTCCCAGTTCAAGTCGTCATATGTTGGAACAAGACCAATTGGTGTTTCAACAGCGTTTGCACGACCTTCACAACGATCAATGATCCACTCAAGAACACGCATGTTTTGACCGAAACCAGGCCATACGAAGTTGCCTTCAGCATCACGACGGAACCAGTTTACATTGAAGATTTTTGGTAATTTATTACCAGCTGCTTCAGCTTTTGTGCTTACTTGTTGACCAAGGCTTAACCAGTGATCAAAGTAGTCAGCCATGTTATAGCCAGCAAATGGAAGCATCGCGAATGGGTCACGACGAACGATACCTTGTTGACCAACAGCAGCAGCAGTAGTTTCAGAACCCATAGTTGCTGCTTTATATACACCGTCAACCCAGTCGAAAGCTTCAGAAACTAAAGGAACTGTATCTGCGCGGCGACCGCCGAAGATAAATGCAGAAATTGGAACGCCTGCTGGATTTTCCCAGTCAGCATCGATAGAAGGGCATTGACCAGCTGCAACAGTGAAGCGAGCATTTGGATGCGCTGCTTTTTCACCATTTACGTGAGGTTGACCTTTCCAGTTAGTTAAGTTTGTTGGAACTTCTTTAGAAAGACCTTCCCACCATACTTGACCATCTTCAGTTACTGCTACGTTTGTATAGATAACATCTTTGTGAAGAGTTGCCATACAGTTCGGGTTAGTCTTGGTATTTGTACCAGGAGCTACACCGAAGAAACCAGCTTCAGGGTTAATCGCATATAAACGACCATCTTCACCTGGTTTGATCCAAGCAATATCGTCACCTACAGTTTCGATTTTCCAACCTTCATAACCTGCTGGTGGAATTAACATTGCAAAGTTTGTTTTACCACATGCAGACGGGAATGCTGCAGCGATGTAGTGTTTTTCACCTTGAGGGTTAGTTACACCAAGAATAAGCATGTGTTCAGCTAACCAACCTTGTTCGCGTCCCATGACAGAAGCGATACGAAGAGCTAAACATTTTTTGCCAAGTAATGCGTTACCGCCGTAACCAGAACCGAAAGACCAGATTTCACGAGTTTCTGGGTAATGAACGATATATTTTTCAGGGTTACATGGCCAAGCAACATCTTGTTGACCTTCAGCAAGTGGAGCACCTACTGTATGTACACAAGGAACAAACTCGCCGTCTATACCTAATACGTCATAAACTGCTTTACCCATACGTGCCATTTTACGCATGCTAACAGCAACGTAAGGAGAGTCAGTTAATTCAATACCGATATGAGCAATATGGCTACCTAAAGGACCCATTGAGAAAGGAACAACGTACATGGTACGGCCTTCCATTGAGCCTTCAAATAAACCATTTAATTTTTCACGCATAACAGCTGGGTTTTCCCAGTTGTTTGTCGCACCAGCATCTTCTTTATTTTGAGAGCAGATGTAAGTACGGTCTTCAACACGTGCAACGTCAGATGGGTCAGAATTTGCAAGATAAGAACCAGGATGTTTTTCTTGGTTTAATTTCTGCATGGTGCCGTTAGCGATCATCAAGTCGATTAGACGTTGATACTCTTCTTCGCTTCCGTCACACCATTCGATTTTTGCTGGTTTGGTTAAGTTTGCAATTTCTTCAACCCATGCGATAAGCTTAGGATGACGAACGAATTCTGGTGCGTTCACTGTGGTCATGGTGAGGCCTATTCAAAATATGTACAACGTACAAGTCATTCATTGAGAGGTACAATGAAAGATCAAATAAAAAAGTGGCTGTATTAAAGCACAAAATCATAAAAAAAATAAGACTAAAGACTAAGAAATAGATATTTTACTTTTTTATATTTTTCTCATTTAAATCATTAACTTGTAGTTTTTTGCAATATCTTATTCTCAATATTTTTATGTTGTATGTGTGTTATTTATATTATTTATTTCCTTAAAAATCAATATCTTGATTCTTGTTTTTTTCTTGAGAATTATTATTGATTAAACAAATGATCTTCATTCAAAATTTACATAAAGGGACTTTTATTAGGCGTTTTTATATACAATATTCAGGATGAATCCCTCTAAGATAATAAAAATGCGGACTTTAAAACCTCTCTCTATCATTTATAACCAAAAGTCGGGTTTTCATGCATCAAAACATGAAGATATGTATGAACAGTTAATGACTGTGTTCACCGAATTTGGTTTTGAAATACAAGTTTTTGAATTAGCAGAAGATGTTTCCTTTGATAATTTAATGAGTCAAGTGATTCATCGGCATAGCCAAAATGTAAACTTAGGTGTTGTTGTTGCAGCGGGTGGGGATGGAACATTAAATGCGGTAGCATCAAAACTTAGACATACTCATATCCCTATGGGAATTTTACCTTTGGGAACTTTTAATTATGTCGCTAAAGTTTTAGATATTCCCTTAGATTTGTTAGAAGCTGCTGAAGTCATCGCTACAGGTACACCACGCTCTGTACATATTGCGACAATTAATGACCATGTTTATTTAAATAATGCGAGTCTAGGACTTTATCCATTATTTATAAAGAAACGTGAGCTTTATAATAAATATTTAGGACGCTTACCTTTACATGCCTATACCTCAGCTCTGGATGTTTTATTAAGAGAAAATAAATCCATGAAACTTTCCGTCACAGTTGATGGGAAGAAATATCCAGTCAAAACCCCTCTAATTTTCTTTGGTAATAACCAGTTGCAGTTGTGTGATATGAAACTAAGAATTGCCGAATGTGCTGCACAAGGTCGGGTCGCTGGAGTGGTCATTACAAAAAGTGATAGGCTTAGTTTATTAAACATGTTGTGGCAGTGGATTCAAGGCAAAGTAGAAGAGACACAAGATGTTTATAGTTTTTGTGCAGATCATGTGGTGGTAGATTGTGCAAAAAGATCAAAACTTACAGTAGCTTTAGATGGTGAAATATTAGAGATGAAAGCACCTTTAAATTTCTCTGTAGAAAAGAATGCTTTAAATATTATGGTGCCAAATGTTGTTACATCTGTCTGATCTGCATTTTGGAACAGAAATTGAGGCATGTTTAGATGCAATCCGACTTTTTTGCACTCAACATAGACCTGAAGTCATTGTGGTGAGTGGTGATATTACTCAACGTGCCCGATATCAACAGTTTTATAAATGCCGTCAGTTTTTAGATAGCCTTAATATTCCTTATCTTGTTGTGCCTGGTAATCACGATATTCCGTTGTACCATGTCTGGAACCGTTTTTTTTCACCATTTACTCGCTACCAATATTTTTTTGGCCAGCTTGAACCAACTTTAGAAACTGAACATTTTTATATTGTTGGGGTGAATAGTATTCGCCGTCGTTATCATACTCGTGGACATATTTCGATTGAGCAAATTCAAACTACATATGAGCGATTACAGCAAGGGCCAGTGGATAAAATCAAATTAGTTGTTTTCCATCAACCTTTTTATACTCCACCTGATGATGAGCATGGTATTAAAGATTGTCCTGTATTAGGAAAAATGGCACTCGAAAAATGGAGTACAACGGGACTATTTGGAATGTTACACGGGCATTTACATAAAACTGCTGTATATGATTTAACGCAAATTTATCAGTTAAAGATAGATCATCCTATTTATGATATTCATGCAGGAACAGCAACTTCTAGCCGTTTGCATTATCATGTTCCAAATAGTTTTAATGTCATTTCAAATGAAGGAAAAATTAATCATTATTGGTTTAATCCACAGTTGGCTAAATTCACTTCTGATTGATTTGGTTTAGATGAGTTTAAATATTTGATTGTTTAAAAAATATTCAAAAGATAGAAAAATTTTTCTTATTTCCCCTTGAAGCCTTTTTTTTCATCCCCACAAAAGTGACATCTAAATATTTTGTTATTGCTCTGGATTAAAGCAATAACGATTAATCAAAAAGACTTAGTCTGATGGAGTTAATTATGAGCAACATTCGTCCATTACATGATCGCGTTGTAATTCGTCGCGTAGAAGAAGAAACCAAAACTGCTGGCGGTATTTTACTTCCAGGTTCTGCTGCTGAAAAACCATCTCAAGGTGAAGTAATTGCAGTAGGTAATGGTCAAATCACTGAGAATGGCGTACGTGCTTTGGATGTTAAAGTTGGTGACAAAGTATTGTTTGGTACTTATGCAGGTACAACAGTGAAAGTAAGTGGTGAAGAACTCTTAATCATGAAAGAGTCAGACATTTTAGCTGTGTTGGAAGGCTAATCAATCCATAACTCAATTCATTATCAGATTCAGTATTTAAAAAGATTCGGAGTTTAATATGTCAGCTAAAGACGTAAAATTTGGTGATTCAGCTCGTTCAAAAATGATTGCAGGCGTAAACGTACTTGCAGATGCGGTTAAAGTGACTTTAGGCCCTAAAGGTCGTAACGTAGTGATTGACCGTTCTTTCGGTGCTCCGCACATCACTAAAGACGGTGTAACTGTTGCTAAAGAAATTTCATTAAAAGATAAGTTTGAAAACATGGGTGCTCAACTTGTTCGTGAAGTTTCTAGCAAAACTAACGACATCGCTGGTGACGGTACGACAACTGCAACTGTACTTGCTCAAGCAATTTTAAATGAAGGGATCAAATCTGTAACTGCAGGTATGAACCCAATGGATTTAAAACGTGGTATCGATATCGCAGTAAAAACTGTAGTTGAAAATATCCGTTCAAATGCAAAACCAGCTGACGATTTCAAAGCGATCGAGCAAGTAGGTTCTATCTCTGCTAACTCTGATACTACTGTTGGTAAACTTATCGCTCAAGCGATGGAAAAAGTAGGTAAAGAAGGCGTAATTACTGTAGAAGAAGGTTCTGGCTTTGAAGACGCGTTAGACGTTGTAGAAGGTATGCAGTTTGACCGTGGTTATATCTCTCCATACTTCGCAAACAAGCAAGATACTTTAACTGCTGAACTTGAAAATCCGTTCATTCTTCTTGTTGACAAGAAAATCAGCAACATCCGTGAATTGATTTCTGTTTTAGAAGCAGTTGCAAAAACTGGTAAACCACTTCTTATCATCGCTGAAGATGTTGAAGGTGAAGCGCTTGCTACACTTGTTGTAAACAACATGCGCGGTATTATCAAAGTATGTGCGGTTAAAGCTCCTGGTTTCGGTGACCGCCGTAAAGCAATGCTTCAAGACATCGCAATCTTGACTGGTGCAACTGTTATTTCTGAAGAAGTTGGTATGTCTTTAGAGCAAGCAACTCTTCAAGATTTGGGTACTGCGCACAAGATCACTGTGTCTAAAGAAAACACTGTTATTGTTGATGGTGCTGGTGATGCTGCTGGTATTGCTGAGCGTGTTCAACAAATCCGTGCTCAAATTGAAGAATCTACTTCAGAATATGACCGTGAAAAATTACAAGAACGCGTTGCTAAATTAGCAGGCGGTGTTGCTGTAATTAAAATCGGTGCAGCGACTGAAGTTGAAATGAAAGAGAAGAAAGACCGTGTAGACGACGCGCTTCATGCAACTCGTGCAGCAGTTGAAGAAGGTGTTGTTGCTGGTGGTGGTGTTGCTCTAGTACGTGCTGTTAATGCATTAGATGGCTTAAAAGGCGCTAATGAAGATCAAACAGCAGGTATCAACATTTTACGCCGTGCGATCGAAGCTCCACTTCGCCAAATCGTTGCAAACGCTGGTGATGAGCCATCTGTAGTGATCAATGCTGTTAAAGGTGGTGAAGGTAACTTTGGTTACAACGCTGCAACTGGTGAATATGGCGATATGTTAGAAATGGGTATTCTTGACCCAGCTAAAGTAACTCGTTCTGCACTTGAGCATGCAGCTTCTGTTGCTGGCTTAATGTTAACTACAGAATGTATGATTACTGACATTCCTGAAGATAAACCAGCTGTTCCAGATATGGGCGGTATGGGTGGTATGGGCGGTATGATGTAATAACGCATCAACGCTTTAACCAAAAAAATCCCTGCTTATGCAGGGATTTTTTATTTTTCACGTAATTTTAAGAAATAATTAAGTTCCATTATTTATATTAAAAACAGGAACAGCAGCTAGAAGTTCCTCTTTTGTTACAACCATGCTTATTTACTTGTAGGCATGGTTTTTTTTAGCCTAATAAAATAATTAACCAAGTAATAGTAATGATAGAGAGTGCAACAAATTGGGCAGCACTTCCCATATCTTTTGCATTTTTAGAAAGCTGATGTTTTTCAAGAGAAACTCGATCAACCACTGCCTCGATAGCCGAGTTGAATAGCTCAACGATCATTGCAAAAAGACATACAATAATCAGTAACACATGCTCACTACGGCTCACATCAAGAAAAAAACTAACCGGAATCAAAATAATATTAATCAAAACAATTTGGCGAAAAGCTGCCTCATTTTTATAAGCTGCTTTAAATCCTGAAATAGAGTAGCCCGTTGCATTTAATATGCGCTTAAGACCGCTTTTACCCTTATAGGGAGAATAGCTATTCATATACTTATATTTCTGACACTTTTCATGCATTATATAATTTGGGTCTTAAAAAATTATTAAATCTTTTTTAAAGATTTCGACTTTATAACTCAATAGAGAAGAAAAGATGAAAAAATTATGTGTAGCGTTGGGCCTTGCAATTGGAAGCATCCATGCAAGTTATGCTGAGCCAACAGTAACCCCGCAAGTACCAGGATATTATCACCATCAATTTGGAAACTACCGCGTAACCTCTTTACTTGATGGTACGATTTATTTAAATCCTGATTTATTCAAAAATTTAAATCAGGCCCAGAAAACTAAAATCTTAACCAAATATGCTGCTGTTAATGAGAAAGGGATTCAAACCTCGGTAAATGCATTTTTAGTTGATGATGGAAAAAGTTTAACGCTTGTAGACAGTGGGGCAGCAAGTTGTTTTGGCCCGCAACTTGGCTCGATTGCAAAAAATATTGAATTAGCAGGTTATAAGCTTGCTGATGTAAAAACTGTTTTACTTACTCATCTACACCCAGACCATGTGTGTGGTATTGCTCAAAATGGAAAAGCTGTATTTCCTAATGCAACTGTATATGCACATGAGCGTGAAGCTGATTACTGGTTAAATCCAGCTTCTGAAAAAACAATACCTGCAGACAAAAAAGAAAATTATTTGGGCACTGTTAAAAACGTAAAAACTGCTCTTGCTCCATACCAAGCAAAAAAAGCATTCAAGACATTTAAAGATGGCGACGTCATTCAAGGTTTTGAGGTAATCGATACTCGTGGTCATACACCAGGTCATCATAGCTTCCGCTTAAAAAGTAATGATCAGCAAATCATTTTTGTTGGAGACATTGTCCACTCACATTCATTGCAATTTGATGCTCCAAAAACTGGGGTAGATTTTGATGTGAATTCTGAACAGGCGATTAATACTCGTCTAAAAATGTTTGCTGAAATTTCAAATAAGCAACAATGGGTTGCCGCACCACATTTACCATTCCCAGGCATTGGCCATGTTTATAAAGTAAATGCTGAGCAATATCAGTGGATCCCACTTTATTTTGATAATGTTGTAGAGAAATAAAAAAACAGGGCATTTATTGCCCTGTTTTTTTTATTAAAAACTTTAATTATTTTGTGGCTTTTTCATAATTAATAACGGCTTCACGGCCAAGTGCTGGATCATCTGTAAAGACTCCATCAACACCAGCTTTAAAATAGGCTTCAAACTCTTTTAAAGCACCAGATGGACAGCGCTCCGCTGGTTTATCTTGACTGCATTTTAAAGGCTTTGGTAAAAAGTTGTTTTCTGGACGGAAAGTATAAGGGTGTACTTTTAAGCCAGCCGTATGCGCATCAGAAATAAACGAAGTCGTTTGAACCGAGCCACTGTCATTAAAGTTAAGAATATAGCCTTTGCTTGGCCCTACACCGTTTGCATATTTAGCCACGTCTTTTAAACCTTGTGCTGTTGCTAAATCGGCATAAGTTTTAGTTTCGCCAGATTCAATGAAGTCAGCTGGTTGAGAGGTTTTAGCATCATATAATTGAATGATTTGTGCATGTTTAATCGTTTTATGAAGGTCGAGCTGATCTTTTAAATATTTTAAATTACTCACTTCAAAAGACTGTAAATAGACTGGTGCAATATCACGTGTATATTCGTATTTAGCTAAGGTTTTAAGAAGGGTATCTTCCATTGCCAGTTTCTGGTTTTTAAAGTAAGTCGGATGTTTGGTTTCAATATATAAACCAATAATTTTTCCCGTTTTCTTATAATTTGCTTCAGCCAGTTCAATCACTTGCTCTAGAGTCGGGACAGGGTAAAGGTCATTATAGGCTGTGTTTGCTGGTCGGAACTCTGGAATGCGTTCACGCGCTTTAAGCTGCTGTAATTCACTTAAAGTGAAATCTTCTGTAAACCAGCCTGTTAAGTCTTTACCATCAATATTTTTTGTTGTTTTACGATCTGCAAACTGGCTTAAAGTGCTTACATTGGTTGTTCCACCAATCTCATTTTCATGGCGAGTAACCAATACGCCATCTTTTGTAGAGACTAGATCAGGTTCAATGAAATCTGCGCCATCATCAATCGCTTTTTGATATGAAGCTAACGTATGTTCAGGACGTAAAGCGCTCGCGCCGCGGTGTCCTACCACTAAAATTTTAGGAAGTTGATATTCTGGTGTGGTTGGCGAGTTTTCAGTTTTATCGTCATCATTACAACCAACCAAGCTAATTAAACTTAAGCATAAAAGTGCTCTTTTAGACATAATTCTACTCATATTGTTTTAGTCGAAACGTATTTAGTCTGATGATTGAACTTGACGTGATCATGAAGAATTCATGAATTTTCAGTGACACTTATTAAAACCTTGTTTATGGGTTTGTAGGAAATGCCAGTTCTTGCTTTGTTTTTGTTCTAATTGCATTTATTGTGTTAATTCTACTTGTCTTTTTTATATCGCTCGTTGATGATCAAGAGGGCAAATTTGGTATTGCCATCTGTTAATTGACGACCTAATTCTGAGCAGCCATGCTATCTAAATTTTTTATTCAGCGTCCCATTTTTGCCAGTGTACTCGCAATTATTGTTATGGCATTTGGTATTTTCTCGGTGCTGAATTTACCCGTAGAGCGCTATCCTGATATTGCCCCTCCTAAAATTACAGTCTCGGCAAGTTATAGCGGTGCGGATGCACAAACGGTTGAGCAAAGTGTTACTCAGATTTTAGAACAACAAATACAAGGTATTGATAATTTACTTTATTTCAGCTCTACCAGTGATTCATCAGGACGTAGCCGAATTACCATTAGTTTTGATAATGGCACAAATCCAGATACAGCACAGGTCCAAGTACAAAATAGTATTAGTGGTGTCATAAGACGTTTACCCGATGAAGTACAACGCCAAGGGGTGACCGTGAGTAAGTCACTCGGCGATACTTTTATGGTGGTAGGCTTATATGACTCAACTGGTAAATCGGGCAATATTGAGCTATCGGACTATTTAACTACGCATGTGGTAGATGACCTGAACCGTATTGAAGGGGTGGGTGAGTCTGATGTTTTCGGTTCGCAATATGCGATGCGAATTTGGCTAAATCCAGAGAAATTAAAACAATATAATTTAATGCCAAGTGATGTAGCGAATGCAATTACTGCTCAAAATACACAAGTTGCCGCAGGTGCAATCGGTGATTTACCTGTTATTGATGGACAATATTTAAATACGAAAGTCACCGCAGGATCTCGACTAAAAACAGTGGAAGATTTTAAAAATATTGTAGTGAAAGCAAATCAAACAGCGAGCTATGTCTACTTAAAAGATATTGCTAGAGTCGAGTTAGGTGCAGAAAATTATCAGTCTTTTAACACCATTAATGGTTATCCGGCTGCTGGTTTAGGCATTTCACTATCTTCTGGTGCAAATGCGATTCAGACCTCTAAACTCATCCATCAAACTCTAGATCAGCTTACAACTAAGCTACCTGCTGGCTATAAAATTGTTTATCCACGAGATAATACGCCGTTTGTTCAAGAGTCGATTAAAGAAGTTGTAAAGACCCTTATTGAAGCCATTATTTTAGTTATTTTGGTGATGTTCCTGTTCTTGCAAAGCTGGCGCGCTACACTCATTCCAAGTATTACCGTTCCTGTTGTTATTTTAGGAACTTTTGCTGTTTTATATGTACTCGGTTTTAGTATTAACACGTTAACGCTGTTTGCATTGGTGCTCGCCATTGGTTTGCTAGTAGATGATGCGATTGTGGTCGTTGAGAATGTTGAGCGGCTCATGCATGAACAGCATTTAACGCCAAAAGAAGCAGCCATTGAGTCGATGGGAGAAATTAGTGGTGCCTTAGTCGGAATTACATTGGTTTTAACTGCTGTTTTTATTCCAATGTCATTTTTAGGTGGTTCAATTGGCGTGATTTACCGTCAGTTTTCCATTACTTTAGTTGCTGCTATGGCGTTATCACTCGTGGTAGCATTAGTCTTAACACCCGCTTTATGTGCCTTAATTTTAAAACCCAATCCAGAGCCTATGCGCTGGGCAGTTTGGTTTAATAAAAAAATTGATCAACTTAAAAATCAATATATAAAAATCGTCCAGACAAGCATTCGGTACAGTAAATCGGTTATCGTGATTTTTGTGGCTTTGATTGCAGTTTTTGCACTGTTCTATAGTGGTTTAAAAAGTGGATTTATTCCTAAAGAAGACCAAGGCATTTTAAGTGTTCAAATTAAGCTTGTTGATAGTGCTCCAATATCGCAAAGTCAGAAAATTGGAGAACAAGTCCGTCAATATTTCTTAACTCAAGAAGATAAGAATGTGGATTTGGTTTTGATCCGCTATGGTCGAAATTATTCTGGTACAGGCCAGAACTTGGCTCAAGGATTTATTGCCTTAAAACCTTGGGATGTGCGTACTGGAAAGGAAAATTCGGCTGACGCTATACAAAAGCGTGCGATGAAATATTTTAGTCAATTTAGTAATGCACAAATTAATGTGACATTACCTGCTTCAGTTAATGGTTTGGGCCAAACAGATGGTCTGGATTTATGGATTCAAGATTTAAATGGTCAAGGGCAAGATTTTCTAGATAACACCTTCCGTCAGTTGCAAACACAGAGTAAAAGCTATTCAAGTTTTGAAAACTTTGATAAGCAATCTACTAACAGTAAAGCAAACCTCAATATCAAAATTAACCAGAAACAAGCATTAGCAAATGGATTAGAGCTACCCGCGATTAACAACACTTTGTCGAGTGCGTGGGGTGGAACGTATGTAAATGACTTTATTGACCGTGGTCGTATCAAGCGTGTCATGATTCAAGGTGATGCCCAGTTCAGATCAAAACCGGAAGATTTATATAATTGGTCTGTACGTAATAACCAAAATGAAATGGTACCTTTTAGCTCATTTGCTAACTTCAGTTGGGGCGGCGCTCCTGAAATTGTAAAACGTTATATGGGTTATAGTGCCTTACAGCTTCAAGCAGATGTTGCAAGTGGTAGTAGTTCAGGTCAGGCAATGAAAGATGTTGAACAACTCGTAAATCAGCAAAAAGACGTTGGCTTGGCATGGACAGGTTTATCTTTTGAAGAGCAAAAGTCGACAAATCAGGCCGTCTGGTTATATTTAATCTCGGCAGGCTTTATCTTCTTATGTTTAGCTGCACTCTATGAAAGCTTAAGCATTCCTGCAGCTGTGATGACCTCTATTCCGCTAGGTGTCGGAGGAAGTGTCATTTTCTCTTATATTTTTGGTCTCCCAAATGATGTGTATTTCCAAATTGCACTGTTAACTACAATTGGATTGTCTTGTAAAAACGCAATTTTAATTGTTGAGTTTGCTGCCTTGGCGCAAGAAAAAGGTAAGAGTGCAATTGAAGCAGCTTTAGAAGGCGCGAGCTTACGTTTAAGACCGATTTTAATGACTTCTTTGGCTTTTGGTGCAGGTGTGATTCCTTTGGTCTTTGCACAAGGCGCAGGGGCTGTAAGCCGTCAAGAAATCGGTATTAGTATTTTAGGGGGCGTTATGTTCGGTACAGTACTGGTTCTGTTCTTTATTCCAGTTATGTACGTATTACTGCGTTCGCTGTTTAGATCGAAAACTACTAGTTAAAAGTAAACAATTTAAAAAAGGGCATCAAATCAAGTATATTAAGATTAACTACTCTTCATATATTTGATTTAAATGCCTCAAGAAAAAAAATTAACAGAGCAACAGGTCATCGCACTAGAACGAGATCTGGCCAAGTTTGCAACCATGATGGACAGTGCAGTTCGCATTCCTTTTACAAAGCAAGGTATTGGTGCCGATGCTGCGCTGAGTACGATTCCAATTGCAGGTGATGTCGCTGGTTTCGCATTGACCTGTTATGCCATCTATAAAGCCAAACAAATTGGTGTGCCTCAACATAAGTTGACTCCAGTCATCAAACTAGCAGTTGTAGATGCTGTAGTCGGATTTGTTCCAGTGGCTGGGACTATTTTTGATATTTTTATAAGACCAAGTCGAAAAGCACTAGATGTAGTTCATACGCATATACGGGAAGAATATGCGATTCAGAGTGATATTCATGTCGTTCATCCGTACTTACATGAAAAACTCGAAAAGAAGCAGCAGCATTCAGCTTTCTGGCGAAATCCTATTGTCAGTTGGTTATGGTTGCATATTCCCGATTTAGTAGGTGCGCTTGTACTGCTTTTAATTGGATTAGCTGTTTGGTGGGGGGCAAGCTATCTTTGGAGTCTCTATCAAACCATGTAATAAAAAATAAAGCCTCCATTTGGAGGCTTTATTTTTACATTAAACGTTTTATGGGCAATCTAATTGATGTAAAGCTGCCACACGTTGTTCAATTGTTGGGTGGGTTTGGAACAAAGCAGCTAAGCTGAAACCTTGTTCTTTACCTTCCGCAATTGCGAAGGCTTTCATTTCTTTTGGCATTTGATCTGGCATTTCAGTCTCAGCTTGTAGACGTAATAATGCAGAAATCATTGCTTGTTTACCTGCTAAACGTGCACCTGCTTCATCAGCACGGTATTCACGATAACGAGAGAACCACATCACAATGGCAGATGCGAGAATACCAAAGACGATATCCAATACCATGGTAATAATGAAGTAACCCATACCTGGGGCTTCATCGTCTTGACGACCAAAAACATTACGGTCAATAAAGTCACCAACGACACGAGCAAAGAACATAACAAAGGCGTTCACAACACCTTGGATGAGCGCTAGGGTGACCATGTCACCATTCGCAACGTGACCAATCTCGTGCGCAAGCACAGCACGTAGCTCATCTTTGTTCATACGCTCAAGTAAGCCGGTGGAAACGGCAACTAAGGCATCATTTTTGTTCCAGCCTGTTGCAAAGGCATTGGATTGATATGATGGAAAAATACCAACCTCTGGCATGTTGATACCAGCACGTTGAGAAAGTTCAGCGACTGTTTGCAATAACCAGCTTTCAGCTTGGTTACGAGGAGCATTCGGGTCGATCAGTTCTGTACCGGTCGTTTTCTTAGCCATCCATTTTGACATGAATAACGAGATTAAAGATCCCACCATACCAAACACAAAACAGATCACTAAAAGGTTGCCTAGATTCAAGCCACCCGCGCCATGGTAACTACCGACACCGAAGAGTGACAAAATAATGCCAGCTACAACCAGTACCGCGAGGTTGGTAAGCAAAAACAAACCAATCCGCATCATTGAGAAAATCCTCTTATAAATAAAATGTTATCTGATTTACAAATTCGAAATCATGAAGCTAATATGCGGGGCTTGGGGGAAAAATTCAAGAAAAAAATAAGGAATTGATACATTCTTTCACGTAGCAGAATGTACCTAAATTTAAAGAATAATTGGCTAAATTCGTCAAAATGGTAAAGATCAGGTAATAGATCATTACAATTTAAAACATCTAAACTAAATAGAACTGCGAGCCACAGTTCTTCTTTACTGTTTATTCAATTCGTATATGGGCAATTGCGGTGGCATTATTGGTGACATAAGTGCCCGTTGGTGCATCGGTATAGGTACCGTCAGATAAAGTCACGATTTGACGAGAAGATGAATATTTAGGTGATTGAGTCGTGATTTGAGCTGTTGTGTTTTCTGCCAAATTAGAAGGATGTGAAACGGTTTGTACTGAAGCATTAGTAAAAGATGAAAAACCTGAACCCGATGCATATAGGTTTTGGTATCGACTTGTTACACGGCGCACATAATCTTGTGTTTCACGGAAAGGGGGAATACCGCCATATTTGTCGACATTACCTTCACCGGCATTGTAAGCCGCAAGCGCCATTTGCGTGTTTCCATTAAAACGCTTGAGTAACCAGCTTAAATATTTAGCGCCTGCAAAAATATTTTGTTGCGGATCATAAGCGTTAGAGACATTAAAACGACGGGCAGTCGCAGGCATGAGCTGCATTAACCCTTGAGCACCTACTGGCGAACGAGCTCTTACGTTAAATCCTGACTCGGTGTGCATAACGGCTTTAATTAGACCTTCTGAAACACCATGTTGTTGTGCAGCTTGTCTAATAATGTGGTCGAAAGCGTTCTTATTTTTATTGTAGCTTGGCAGAACAGAAGCTTCTGATGCTCCCCAGTTTGTATAACTATGAATATTACTATCAGGGTAATAGGTCACTTTTACTTTTTTAAGAGAGTGGTCATAGCTTTTTCGGTTGGTGAGCAATGTACTACCGTTTTTATCTTGGTAAATATACATTTGACCCGCTGAACTCGAAGTTGTGCCGACCGTAAAAGTGGTCATCCCCAGCAAACAAGAAACAAGAAATTGAACCGAATTTTTCATTTTATGTTATTCACAATTTTTAGGTACTCAAAACTTGCAAAAGAGTTTATCAAAAAATATTACTTAAAGAAGATTTGTGTAATTTTTTTTATTTCGACTCTTTCAAAAAATCAAGCTGATTTGTTCGAATGCTCATCAAAAAAAATTAAAAAATTTTTTTAAAATGATTCTATTGACATGGTTAACTTATTGATTATTAATAACAAAAAACATTGGTTAAAAAATGATCAATTTAAAGAAAACCCTTAACAGAAGGCCAAAACAGTTTGTCAAGTACGAAGAAATCCACAATTTTATCCACAGGTTTTGTGGAAAACTGTGGAAAAGTCCAAAAAGTAAGCATTTTGCACAAATTTTGAACGCTTCAGTCAAAATAGAGCATATGTTTTGCATCATGCACGAGCAATGTGACGACTTCAAGAATTGAAACTATTCTTTTGATGCGATTCTCTTCTGAATCATATAAAATTGCGCGGTATTTTTATTTATGGGTATATCTCGTCTATGTACGCGCCAGTTGAGTCCAATCAGGGATTTAATTTTAAGCCTGAACTTCCAACAAGCTCGGCCTATTACCGTTTGCTCAAGAAGCTTCGCCGTCAAGTTGGGCATGCTATTCGTGACTTCAATATGATTGAAGATGGCGATAAGGTCATGGTGTGTGTGTCTGGTGGTAAAGACAGTTATACCTTGCTCGATATTTTGTTGCAGTTTAAGCGTATCGCACCGATTAATTTTGAGGTGGTTGCGGTTAACCTCGACCAAAAACAACCAGGCTTTCCTGAAGATGTTTTGCCTCGTTATATGGAAGAGAACAACATTCCATATTACATTTTAGAAAAAGACACCTATACCATTACTAAACGCTTAACGCCGGAAGGTAAAACCTACTGTGCAGTATGTTCACGTTTACGCCGTGGTTCTTTATATGGCTTTGCACAAGAAATTGGTGCCACTAAAGTTGCTTTAGGTCACCACCGTGATGACATCATTGCAACGTTCTTCTTGAATTTGTTCCATGGCGGTAGCTTAAAGGCGATGCCTCCAAAGCTTTTATCGTCAGATAAAAAGAACATTTTGATTCGTCCTTTGGCATATGTTGAAGAAAAAGACATTATTAAATATGCCGAGATTCGTCAGTTCCCAATCATTCCATGTAACCTTTGTGGTTCGCAGGAAAACCTACAGCGTGCCATGCTTAATGAAATGCTACGTGAATGGGATAAACAATATCCGAAGCGCTTACACAGCATTTTCGGGGCATTACAAAACGTATCTCCGTCTCAGTTAGCAGACCGCGAATTGTTTGATTTCGAGGCTCTAGATTCTCAGCGCGAGTTGGATATTAAAGATCCGGAAGAGCTTAAGAACCGTTTAGATGTCGTGAACTTAAGCTTCGCTGCTGAATAAACGCTAGCATAAAGAATGTTAAAGGCACTTTATAAACAAGTGCCTTTAATGTATCAAAATACTAAAAAATGAATGTTCCGTACAAAAAGTCATAGCCTAAAATTTAAATTACATGCTATAACAACCCACAAGCAGAATTGCTTCACATGATGTTGTCTGGATAGACAACCAGAGAAATTGAACAAATAAATTTGAGGAAGAATCATGCCTGCATTTTTAACTGAAGATTGGTTTGCGACTGTCGAAAAATTAACTGCTGAAGCAGGTGATCTTAATTTGCCGCCCGCTCTTGCGAACTTGGCAATTAATTTAGTAGTGACAGATGCTTCTGGAAATACCGAATTAGCTTTAGATGGGGGTAAAATCCAAAAAGGTTTGTCTTCAAATGCCAAAACAACTTTAAATATGGATGCTGAGACTTTACGTAAAGTATTCTTAGAGTTTGATATGGCTGCTGCTATGCAGGCATTCATGACTGGTAAAATTAAAGTTCAAGGCGACATGTCTCAATTAATGGCTTTACAAACAGCTAAGCCAAGCCAAGAACAAAAAGATTTGTTTAAGAAAGTATTAGAGCATACTGCTTAAACTTAAAAGAATTCATATAAAAAGCTTACCCAAAGAGGTAAGCTTTTTATTTGTACAAACAATGAATTTATCAACTTTTAAAAATAAAAATTAGATATTGATTCGTGTTTGCGCCGTTTTGATATGCTCAAGATAAGCACGGATACGAGTGACATATTGAACTGCTTGCTTATATCGACCATTTCGCGTTTTATTACTTTGCAAATAGTCATAGAGGTTGACCCATTTGTTCGGATCTTTCCCTTGAGATTGCAAGCGCTTCTGAATCTGACTTACCGCACCTGGTCCCATGTTATAGGCCACAAGCGCATACCAGTTCCGATCAGGGAACGGAATATTATCAAATTCGGTTAGCATCAGATCGTAATACTTCGCGCCGCCCTGAATACTCTGAGCAGGATCGCTACGATTGCTTACACCCATTGCTCGAGCAGTGCTATTGGTTAGCATCATTAAGCCGCGAACACCTGTGGGAGAAACAGATTCTGGCTTTAAATATGATTCTTGATAACCAATTGCAGCAAGTAAATGCCAATCTAGATCATACTTCGCTGCGCTTTGCTTAAAGCTCGCTTTGTAAATCGGTAAACGTGTGCTTAAGTCACGTTGAATGGTTGACCATGCTTCTGGTTTCACCACATTGCGGTTATAAAAAGAGGCAAGTTGTTGGGTCACACCATTTTGCTTACTTTGGCATACAAAGCCGCTGGCGGTCTGTGTGAGTGGGTCATCAGCCTGTTTAAATACCCAACTTAACTCAGGATTTAAGCCATTTTTTTGCAAATTTGCTGTGTCACCACAACTTGCAGAAAACGACATTAAACCTTTGTTTTCGATTGTGCTTAAACCTGCTGTAGTCATCGCAAAGTTTGCTTTACCTTGCTGAACCCATCTAAGTGCAGTGGCATTGTCTGCCACGATTTTAAAGTCCAGCTTTACATTTAGGTTCTGTGCATAGTTACGTGCTAAATCGTAACCAAAACCGTGTAAAAACTGATCTTCTTTGAAAACGGTTGTCGGGCTTTCTACCGCAACAACAGTTAAAGTGTTTGTGTTAACTACAGTATTGTACTGTAGGGTTTTTCCTGCATTAAGACTATGAAATGGGAGAAGTATAGTACTGAGTGCAAGAGCTTTTAACGGGAGAGAAGAAAATAAAGAGTTAAGGCAAAGCCTCGACCCAGAACTTGAATTACTGTGCATGTTGTCTCCGCTACAGATAATTTATGCCCTAAAAGTCAGACAAAAAGCTGCCATAACTTCTAAAAGTTGATAAATTCAATAAGGGGTGGGCAGTCATGACGTCATTCAAAATGACATGAAATGAAAAAAACAAACTTTGTAGAAAATCTACATAGTTTTCGAGTGGGTTAAAAAATGCTCAACATTTAAACTGCGCGCATCATAATATTGAAAAAAAGTAATGTCAAATTTTGTACAATTAAAACTTCGATATATCATCATAAACACATGAATTTCTTAAGGAAGAAAATTTATACACTTCTGATGTGAGAAAATAGGGTATAAAATGCTACATCTTGTAAGCGATATGTTGTTGAACAGTGGTTTTTTATCATGAAATCTAACTTAATCACTCGGTCAGGGCATGACAAATTAGTTGCTGAATTAAAACAACTTTGGCATGAAGAACGACCGGAAATCACCAAAAAAGTAAACTGGGCTGCAAGCTTAGGTGACCGCAGTGAAAATGCGGATTATCAATATAATAAGCAGCTCCTTCGAAAAATTGATCGACGTGTACGTTATTTAGGAAAACGCTTAGAAGAATTAAAAATTGTTGATTACTCTCCTGAGCAAGACGGCAAAGTTTACTTTGGCGCTTGGGTTGAGATTGAAAACGAAGAAGGTGAGCAAAAAACTTTACGTATTGTAGGAATTGATGAAATTTATGATCATCACCCTCAACATATCTCGATTGAGTCGCCTATGGCTCGTGCATTGCTCGGCAAAGAAGTTGATGATGAGATTGAAGTACACACGCCATCTGGGAAAAAGCTGTGGTATATCAATACAATTCGCTATGAAAAGACAGAAAACTCAGAAATTTAAACGGATTTGTGTTTATTTTGAGCGGTTGAATTAAAAATTAAATAAAAGATTTGCCAACTTCAATTTTTATTTATATTATAGCGCTCGTTGGAAGCGTGGCAGAGCGGTTTAATGCACCGGTCTTGAAAACCGACGAGGGTGTGAGTCCTCCGTGAGTTCGAATCTCACCGCTTCCGCCAAAATTCTTAAAAGGCCCTTGTTAATGACAAGGGCTTTTTTTTACCTGTAATTTTAAACTGTTCAAGTGAAGAAAAAATATAATATGGCGTGATTCAACATAACTATTAAACAGTAGGAATTGTTCCACCATCAATCACATATTCAGTACCTGTAATTGCAGATGCACGGGATGATGCCAAAAATGCGATAAGATTTGCTATTTCATCTGGTTTAGCTGGTCGTCCCATAGGAATTCCTCCGATTGAATCCATAACTATCTGTTTACCACCTTCATAATCTGTGCCAGCTTGTAAAGCCAGTCGCTCTGCAAGAGCAATAGACGCCTCTGTTTCAATCCATCCTGGCGAGACTTGAACAACCCGAATACCTTTGGGGGATATTTCTTTTGACAGGCTTTTACTATAAGTCGCTAGTGCTGCTTTTGTAGCAGCATAAGCTGTCGTGGCTTCAGGTAAAGGAAGTGAGCGTTGTATAGACGTAACGTGGATTACTACACCTTGGCTTTGCTGAATCATATCGGGAATTAATTCACGATCAATACGTATTGCAGGCATCAGATTTAGGTGAAGCTCTTTGTACCATTCTTCATCGGTCAATGCTGCAAATCCTCCCGCTGGTGCAGATGATCCACCAAGCATGTGTACAATGATATCTACACCACCTAATAACTCTTGTACTGCTTGGACAACAGCCTCACAACCTTCTCGAGTTGTGAGATCAGCAGAAACAAAATGTACATTATTCGGTAAATAATCTGGTTGAGTTCTAGCAGTGGTTAGTACTGTTGCGCCGAGTTCATGGAATAATTGAACTGTGGCAGCGCCAGTACCTTTTGTACCGGCAGTGATTAAGGCACGTTTTCCTTTTAAAGTAATAAAATCTTCCATTAATAAATCCTCAATTTAACAACTTTGCCATTTTCGAGTGTGAACTGAAACTTAAGTTTCACAGGGCTATTTGGAAAGTTGCCACTCCCTTGTGTTAAAACCGTGCTGATATGACCCGTATTAGAAACATCAATAATTTCAAGTGAGTACTGGTATTTTTCTTTCATTGCCAGCAACCATGTACGAATTTCCACAATTCCTCTGTATAGACTGCCATCGTCTTCAACAATGGCAGATTCAGAAAAAATATGGTTCAAAGCGTCTACGTCGTTCGCTTGATCAGCATCAAAGTATGCGCTAACCACTTCTGGTATATCTTTCATGAGTCTCTCTTTTTGAATGATCCTAATCGATGTCTTAAATTTTATAATTTGACGATTGTCCTAACAATCCGTATAAAATGGGATGTTTAGTTGAATAAATCAGGATAATGGAACGAGCAAATTTAAATGATCTAAAAGCAGTAATGGCAATCGCCAAGCGCGGAACTTTTCGTGGAGCTGCGATCGAACTCGGTATGTCAACAACCGCATTAAGTCATGCAATCGGAAAGTTAGAGGGCAATCTGGGTGTCCGCCTGTTTAATCGGACAACACGTAATGTCTCATTGACAGAGGCTGGCAGACTTTTTGTGGAACAAGTGGGGCCTGCACTTCAGAATATTCATAGCGCGTTGGATATTGTACGTTCACAGAGAGAATCGCCGTCAGGTACATTAAGAATCAATGCGGCTGCATTTGCAGCGAGAGAAATTATTTCTCCTGTGATTATTGAATTTCTTCGACGTTACCCAGAAATGAATATTGATTTGGTCACTGAGGGTAAACTTGTTGACATTATTGCTGATGGTTTTGATTTAGGCATTCGGGTCGCACATCTTGTTCCAAGTGATATGATTGCGGTGTCCCTTGGTAAACTTCAGAAATATGTGGTTGTTGGTTCACCTGAATATTTTAAGTGTTATGGGAAGCCACAAATACCAACAGATCTTTTTAGACATAAATGTATTCGAGTACGTCTACCTGATGGTGCACTATTCCGCTGGAAATTTGAAAAAAATGGAGAAATTATTCAAATTGATGTGCAAGGACCGATAACCCTTGATGAAGCAAGCTTATCAAGAGCTGCAGTATTAGAGAGCATTGGCCTAGGATACTTTATGGAACAGGATGTTCGCGATGAAATTGAGTCAGGTCAACTTGTTTCCGTGTTAGAGGATTGGATGCCTTGTATGTCTGGACTTTGTTTATATTATTCAGGAAGACGTAATCAATCTGCAGGTTTGAAAGCCTTCCTTGCCCTAGTTCGTGAAGTAGCCCTGAATAATGAGTAATTTGTTGTATATGAATTTTGAATAACGCTATTTAATTTTTATAAAAATATATGCCTATATTTTTCCTTATTGTTATCTTATTTTGATTTATAAGTAATAAAATCGATAGTTCTTCTCATTTAATAGTTCACTTTCCATTCTTAAAATAAAAACTTTAATCTTCATTTAACTTCAGCTCTTTAATTTATTACATAGCAATTGATTTCTTTAATAGGTCAGAAAAACTCAAATATAACTTTATTTTAGCTAAATCAAAAATTAAAGTGAGTTATAAAAAATGAACCAATTTGTAACCAGTTCGAAAAATATTATTCGTGGTAAATTTCACGCCGAATTTTTGCAAGATGAAGTACTCGCCGATATTTTTATTCAAACTACTCAAAATTTCTCAGATAAAACAGCTTTAATTGAAGCAAGTAAAACGCGGAGTTATGGAGAATTATATCAGTCAGCTTTAGTAATGGTGCAACAATTGACTTTAAATGGGGGAAAGCAGGGAATATTGTTGTGTTATGGCTGCTGAGGGGTATTGAACTTTTAAAAGCACAATTGGCAATTTGTTTGAGTGGCGCAGCATGGTTTCCTTTTGATAGGGATACGCCTACTGGCTGTATAGCGGTTTGTCTTGCAGATGCTGAAGCATTAGGCATGATTACTACAGATGAATAGTATGAATATTTAGCGGAAGTGCCGCAAACCAAATGGGCAAACACTGAGCTGCAACAGCCATTTATTAAGGAAGTAAGCTTACCGAAAACCATACCAGATCAACCTGCTTATATTATTTATACTTCAGGCTCGACTGGAAGGCCGAAGGGTATTGTGATTATCCAGAAAAATATTTGTCACTACGCAAGAAGTGACAAATATCATTTTAGGTATTCAAGGGCAGGACAAAGTTTATCAAGGCTTTTCAGTCGCTTTTGATATGTGGTTTGAAGAAATTTGGCTGTCTTATTTGGTAAGGGCAACTTTATGGATTGCTCCTAAAACTTTAGTGAGTGATCTTGAGCGGTTACACCAAACATTAAAGAAGCAACAAATTACTGTTTTACACGCAGTTCCAATATTACCGGCTTTATTTCCTGAAGATGTACCTAACTTAAGAATTATTAACTTAGGTGGGGAAATGTGTACTGATTTACTGGTTGACCTTTGGGAGTTACATCACCATCAAATATTTAACACTTATGGTCCAACTGAGACTACGGTCACTACGACTCTTGAGTCGTTAGAACGTGGCAAACTAATCACGATTGGTAAACCTTTACTAAACTATGGCATGTTAATCATTAACGCTGAAGGAGAATTACTGCCTCAAGATGAAACAGGTGAGCTGTATATTTTCGGTCCGATTGTGACACCAGGCTATTTAGGCAGAACTAATTTAACGGCTGATAAGTTTATTGAAAACCCTTGGGCAATGACTGTAGATGAAGAGTTGCTTTACCGTACTGGTGATTTGACAAAATTGATGAATCCAGTCCACTATTTAGGGCGTGCTGATGATCAGATGAAAATCCGTGGTTTTCGTGTTGAACTCGGTGAAATTGAAGTAGCACTTTGCGATCTTGATGCCAAACAACCGATAGAAATTAAGCAACTTCGACATACTCTAGCTCAACGGTTACCACCTTATATGGTGCTGAATCGTTTTGAGATTATTGAAGAAGTACCGCATTTATTATCTGGAAAATTGATCGTAAGGCGTTAAAAGTAAGACTGCTTACTAGTGTGATTGACCGCAGTGAATCTGATCAGCCGCAAAATCCAGCCGAAGAGATTTTATTTGAAATTTTGAACCGCCTGTTTCCGAACATGCCGATTAAACTAGATTCGGATTTGTTTGATGATTTAGGTGGGCATTCGCTGTTAGCAGCCGTTTTAATTTCAAACCTGTGTGAACATCAAGAATATAGCCATCTTACAATTCAAAGCTTATATCAAGCGAGAAGAGTGGGGGCAATTGCTGCTTTAATGTTGGAACAGCCAGAACCAACATTATTTGATAGCCAGATTGGACAAGACAACCCGCGTAATCAAACTTATAAATGGTTATGTGGTATTGCGTAGTTTGTGACCATTCCAGTTTTAATTTTGGTTAATATTTTGCAATGGTTGGCACCATTCTTTACCTATCACTATTTTACAGGTGGAACCCGAGACAGCATTCCATATGCGAACGCGTTGTCTCTATTGGTTTATATCAGCGTTATTATTAGTAGTTTTGTACTTTCAATTACGGTGAAACGATTATTAATACTGGGCATTGGTGCAGGACGTTATCAACTTTGGGGAATGATGTATTTACATTGATGGTTAGCAGACCGTATTAGGAATATTTCACCAGATTATCTATTGTCTTTAACTTTACTTAACCTCTATTTAAAAGCATTGGGCACAAAAAATTGACATGATGTCAACATTAATTCAGTTCATATTCGTATGCCATCTTTATTAACTGTTGAAGATGGCGTGATTATTGGCTCTCAAGTGAATATTGGAAATGATATAATTGTAAATTTACGTAGTATTATTTTATATAACGCCAATGTTCGCCATCATGTAGTGTTAGGGCCATTAACATTAGTTAGGAAAGGTGAAAATATTCCTGCTAAATCTGCTTGGACTGGTTCACTAGCTGTGCCTTGGGTTTATAAAATAATTAAGTGTTGAATTGAAAAAAGCCTCTGTAGAAATAGGGGCTTTTTTATGCTATACCTCTAATATTCTATCAGATGAAAATTAGAAAATACAGAACATTAAAATATTTTTTGATAATTTATTTTGACGTTTAACTTACAAAAAATTAAAAATTTATGGAAATATTAATTTAATAATATCGCTGGATGTAGTAACTTTTTTAATTGCAATAAAATTATTTTCAATTATATATTTTTAAATTTTCCTTAAATATTCTCAAGAAGACATGAAATATCTTGTATTAAAAATATTAGATAAATCAATTGATAATATTATGGATCAGACTTGTTAGAAATTAATTTTAATTTGTTTTTTAAAAGATACTTCAAAAAGTTATAGGATTAAAATTTTTGCATGTCTTTTTCGTTACTATGAATTTAAATTTAGAAGAAAATTAGAATTTTTCTTGATTTATTTAAATTTTGATAAGATAAACAAAGTTGTTGTTTTTATTTTGTTTTTATTATATTTTTTGCAAAAATAATGTGAATGATGTATTAAAAATGAAAATTAAGTTGCTTTTTGTATCTATTTTTTTGATTAACCAAGCGATAGCTGCGGAAGTCGAGATTGCTGGAAGTATGAGTGGTCAAGCGGATGTCGACTCATCTGGAGGTTTAAATTATTCAATTCCTATTTCATTGCCAAACTCTCTTCACAACTTTATCCCAAACCTTTCTCTTGATTATAGTGGGCATAAACAAGAGGGTAGTTTGGGAGTGGGGTGGTCAATAACTGGACTTTCTGTGATTAGTCGTTGTCAGGGATTAGATAATGAGGTAGCGCGAAAAAAAACAACTACAGAAATTGTAAATTATGAAATGAGCTTGTTAGGAGCGAATGCAAAAGCATTTGAGTTTTCAGATTTTTGTTTAGATGGTAAGAGACTAATTTTAACAAATGGGCAAACTGTAGCTCAACCCGAATTTCGATTGGAAAATGATGATTTTTCTAGAGTAACCCTAAAAACTAACCAAAGCGGAAGTGTTGAAAAATTTGTAGTAACACAAAAAAATGGTGTAATTAGAGAATATGAAAAAATAATAACAATCAATGAAAAAAATTCTTCGGGTCAATATGTTGACAAGATTTCTGGGGGAAGTTTACCTTATATATGGGGTTTAACTAAACAGTCTGATATTCAGGGTAATTATTGGACAGTTGAATATCTTGATTTAAAAAAGACAGATATTTTATATCCAAAATATATTAAATATACAGGTAACTCAAATGGGTTAAAGCCTTATAATTTAGTAACTTTTGATTATGTTGACCGTACTGAATATGAAAAAAAAGTTAGCTATTTTGATGGTAGTACAATTATTTTAGATAAAAAATTATCAAAAATTTCTTTAAGTGTAAATGGAGAAGTTAAAAATGAATATAATCTAAACTATGAGGAGGTGGGTGTAAAAGAAAATAAACAAATATCTAGAGTTAGATTAAAGGATGTAAATTTTTGTTCAATTCAGACAAATGAAAAGTCATGTGTTAAGCCTAGTGAATTTACCTGGAGTTCATACGATAAAAGTAATATCTCTGAACCAGTTCTATCAAGTGCAATGAGTTTGTCCGATGGTGATGTTAGGAAATTTATTAGATTAAACTCAAAGAAAAATTCAAGAGAACAAAATTTATTTGTATTAATGAAAAACAGTAATACAAATATTTTAGTAAAAATTTATCAAATTATTAATGGATTAAGTTCCTCTAAAAGAGAACTAAATTTAACTCATGATAGTTTTAATAAGTTTGTTGAATGGCAACCAATAGTAAAAGATGTTGATAATGATGAAATTGATGATCTAATTGTATATGGGAGAGATAAAGATAATAATATATCATTATTGGAGTTTATTTCTTTTTTTGATAGTGAAGGTAATCGACAATTTAAATTTTATAAAGAAATTGCAAATATTTACCAAGTTGATATGCCATTAAGTCAACATTTGGTAATAGATGGGGATAGTGATGGAATAGATGATTTTTTATTTACTTACAATGATATTATAAATAATAAATTAAGTTTTTATGTTTTAAAGGTAGATATTGCTGGTAATAAGTCTGAGCTGTTTAGAAGTAGTGTTAGTTGGGATAGTCTTAGATATATTAATAATATTCGGTCGCCAAACTATCCAGCACGTTTAGTTATCGGGCATTTCAATTCTAACGAAGTTTTAACAGGTTTAATTGTTCATAATAATAGTAACGGCTCAGGCGAAGAGCGTATTTGTTCTTTCTCGATAATTGGTAAAAATACTTATTTAAATAATGACTCGCAAAGCTGTAACTCTACTGTTATATACACAAAAGAAAATAATATTGGTACTAAATGGGTTCATAATGAGGTTGTAGTGGTTGATTATAACCAGGATGGTTATGATGATCTTGTTAGAGTTAATGTAGTCCGTGATGGTGTTAATGCAGTAAATAGCGAGTCAACTAAATTTTGGGATGAGCTGGTTCCTATTTTAAGTAAGGGAGATGGAACTTTTGATGTTAAAAATTTAATTAAAACTGAACCTTTTTTTATAAATACTCTAGATTGGACTAGTTTGTGGGTAGGGAAGTGGGCTGAATCGTCCGCTTTTTTTGGAGATTATAATCAAGATGGTTTGTTAGATTATTATCGTTATGCTGATCAAGGTGAAAAAATATATTTTGTTGGATTTATTCAGGAACCAGATAATAAATTTAAAAGTTATAATTATTTGTTGGATCAATGGAGTTATGCTAGTGATCCCAATAAAATCAAGCTTTACACATCATTGGGTGTGCCACTTAAACTAAATCTAGATTCTAAAGATTCTGGTAGCTTTAAATTAAATTTTTTTGCTGAACCTAATTTAGATTATAATTCTGATGGTAATCCGACACTTGCGTTTAATGTATATGCTACAAAGTCAGCTACAGGTTATCTTTATTCTTTTAAGGCAAATATTGAGCCTCAGAGTGCACGAGCAGAGCCAAAAGATTTATTAACATTAGTTAGTCATGGGGATAGTAATAAAACAGGTATTAGTTATTCAAATATTTTTACTACTACAGAATTACTCAATAAAAATACATTCCCTATCCGTAGCTTTACTAAGCCAATGCTTGTAGTAAATACTTTAAATTACGGCTGGGGAGAAGGAAATATTTCTGAAATAAACGAATTTCTTTATTCTTCTCCCAAAATTGATGTCAAAAATGGCAGAAATTTAGGTTTTGAGAGTATAACCCAGATTAAACAGGGGCAACAAAATTTAAAAGTAGAAACAACTTATAATCAAAACTATCCATATATCGGAATGCAGAAAGCTATTGTAACTAAAGCAGCGCTTAATGGGGCATCTGGAGGATTTGATACTCTGGTTTCCAAAATGACAGTTGCTGATGCAGACTTTGTAAGTGACAGTGCATACCCAACCACCAAGGTTAAATTCCCACGAATTAAGAAATCTACAGTTGAGAATTATGAACTGGGTACACTGGTTTCCAAGACAGTGACAGCCAATAACTACGAAAATGTATTTGGTAATTTAACCGATTCAACGGTAACCACAAGCAGTGCAGATGGTACAAGTGTATTTACCACGACAGTTAAACCCACGTATGGAACAGCTGACAAGACCAACTGGATTCCGGGCCTGATCAAAGATCGGGTGATGACAGCTTCACGTACGGGTCAAACCCCGATTCAAACAAAAACCAGTTATGAATATGATACCAAACGACAAGTCATTAAAAAGATTGATGAACCGGATGACGCAGCGTTAAAGCTACAGACCGATTATAGCTATGATGCCTATGGCAATGTCACCAAAGTCAGTGTAAGTGGTACGGGTAATGGAACGGATACGGGAGCAACGCGTACGGTCAGCTCAGCCTATGAGGCAGGAACAGGTTATCCGGCTGGTGTATTCAAGACCAAAGAGACCAATGCATTATCGCAGCAGTCGACCGCAACCTATGATGCGGTTACAGGACAACTTCTGACTTCCACAGATATCAACGGGGTTGTAAGTACCCAGAAAATTGATGCCCTTGGCCGTGTGATTCAAACTAAATCAGCCAGTGGTGTGCAGACGGATATAAGCTATCAGTTATGTAAGACCTTTGTTGAGGTGGGAAGTAATAGCAGTGAATGTGAAAAGGGTGAAAACTATAAGATCACCTCGACTTCAACATTAAATGCACCAGTCATTACCTATAAAGATGCTAATGGCAACGTTAAGCGGACGCTGACCAAAGCCTATGACAATGTCAATAATATTGTAGTGCGTAATGAATATACCGCATCTGGCCGTCTGTATCGAAGCAGTAGCCCAAGCTTGAGCAATGTCGCCTATGCAAACCTGCAATGGACAACCTATGAATATGATGCGCTTGGACGTGTGAGTAAATTGACAGAGCCGGGTAACCGGGTCACCAGCTATACGCGCAGTGGCTTGCAAACCACAATGACCAATGCCAAGAACCTAAAGCGTACAGAGAAAAGCAATATCGCCAATGAAGTGGTTGAAATTGTTGATCATGATAATAAATCCCTTAAATACAGCCGAGATGCATTAGGGCGAATTACCCAGACGACAGATGCATCCGGGAACAGCATTAGCCTAACACTCGATAAAAACGGGAATAAACTGCAACAGGTTGATCCGGAACTGGGAACCTGGAAGTATCGTTATAACGTATTGGGACAACCGGTATGGCAGCAGGATGGTAAAGGACAGCAGACGACTTTCCAGTATGACAGTTTAGGCCGCTTGATTAAACGAACCGAGCCGGACCTGACCTCGACATGGACATGGGATAGTGCAACCAAGGGTAAGGGACAACTGGCTCAGGTCAGTAGTACAAATGGCTTTAGCGAAAGCTATAGCTATGACAGTTATGGTCGACAAATCCAAACCACGACCAGTAAAAAGATTGACCCAATTGCCCAAGGGACGACAGATCCGGACTTTATCACCAAGTGGAACTATGACAATGCCGGACGTATGCTGGCATTTGCTTACCCAACAGGATTTGGCTACCGAAATATTTACGACACCAACGGTTATTTAAAAGAAGTCAGAAACCTTGCGGGCACGCAGCTCTATTGGTCAGCAGATGCACGGGATGCAAGAGGTAATGTTACTGAGGAGACTCTGGGTAATGGTCTGGTGACGAAAAGAGCCTATAAGGCAGACACAGGGTTCATTGAGTCAATTAGTACCGGTGATGCGAAGGTTCAGCAAAACACCTACAGCTTTGATGCACTAGGCAACCTGACCAACCGGAACCAGAACCTGGCGGGTATCTCGGTGAATGAAACATTTAGCTATGATAACATTAACCGCCTGACCAGTGTTGTTAACCAGAACGGTGGCAAAGTTACTGCGAGTTATGATGCGATAGGCAACCTGACGGCCAAGAGCGATACGGGAACATATAACTATGCAACAGGCGGGACGAGTTGTGGTGTACACAAGGTGTGTACGATCAGTTCAACGACCGGTGGTCTGAACACGGCTTTCAGTTACGATGCGAATGGAAACCTGTTAAGTGGTAATAACCGCAGTTATAGTTGGACAAGCTTTAATATGCCTTTGCAGATCAAGCAGGGGACGACGACAGAAAGCTTTATGTATGATGCCAATCATGAGCGAGTAAGACGTACCAGTGTAGAGAACGGGAAAACCACAACAACGTTATATATCAACCCGAGGATTGATACGGGCGGGACATTCGAGAAGAGCTATTTACCGGATGGCACAGCTGAATACACCCACTATTTATATGCAGGTGGTGATGTACTGGGCAGCTATGTCAGCAAGGATAAGGGAACGCCACCGACCGCAGATCTGGGCTTAACTGCTCAGGCAGGTGTTGCCCCGAACAGTGCCAAGGCTGCGGTGAGTAAAACAGGACCTTACCGTTATTTCCACAGTGATCATTTGACCTCAATTGAGGTGATTACAGATGCTACAGGAGCGGTAGTTGAACGTTTGAGCTATGACCCGTGGGGCAAGCGCCGCAATGCGGATGGAACAGTGGCAACTACTGTGCTGAAGGGAACCAAAGACAGCCATGGTTTCACCTCGCATGAGATGCTGGACAGTATTGGTCTGGTGCATATGAATGGGCGAGTATATGACCCGCAGGTCGGACGATTTACCAGTGCGGACCCGACCATTGATGGAGCGGATAATTTACAGGGTTATAACCGTTATAGCTATGTACATAATAATCCGGGAACGTTGCTAGACCCGAGTGGTTATAGCTGGCTTTCGAAAAAATGGAAGAGTTTTACAGGCTTTCTTAAAGATGCTCTAGTAACAGTGAATGATAAATGGCTAAATAATTGTTCTGGTAGTCAGGGAAATTGTGGAGCTACAGTTGGCGTAACATATGGTCCGAATACTACGGGGTCGTATTATACCAACACGAATGTTGTTCAACCCTATGTTGGGCTAACCGGAAAAAGTAATTATTCATTAAACTATATCTATAATGATGGTCAATTATCTTTAAATACTGTTGAGTTACCGGGGCCATTTGGAGAGTCTCGCTATATAGATGTAATGGCATTAGAGGCTCATTTCTTCAAAAAAATTGAACTTTCTGATTACCTTACCTATTTTGATATGCCTCAGGACATCTCGGCAAAATTAAGTACGGGTGCTTATGGTTCTGATAATGATAAAGCAGCTCGACGGGCGTGGCTAGCCTATGAATTGGGAGATGATTTAGAAGGAGTTGGTTATGCATTAGATCTAAGTTTTAGAAATGGAATTAAGGATGTATTCCCAGTTGTTAAAGCTCCGGCAATGGGACTAAAAGGCTTAGGACGAATGCTAAAGAGCAATCCCTGTGGTTGTTTTGATAATGATACACCCGTTCTAACAAAAGATGGTTATAAGCGAATTGTAGAGATTAAAGAAGGTGATTTGGTTCTTGCCCGTCATGAAGAAACTGGTGAGATTGCTTATAAACCAGTGAAGCGGGTATTTGTAATACCGAACAGACGTATTTACTTATTGAAGACAATTAATAGTCTTGGTCAAGAAAATATTATTGAAGTTTCTGATGATCATCCATTCTGGGTGGTTGATAAGAAGTGGGTAGATAGTATTGATCTGAAAGAAGGTGACCAACTTCTAGATGCGAATAATCAGATTCATAAAGTTGTTTCTATTACAGAAACAGATCGAGTAGAAACGACTTATAACCTTGAGGTTGAGGGCTATCATACTTATTTTGCAGGTGGTGCGAATGTATGGGTACATAATGCAAATTGTATATTTGAAACTACGCAAGCAGCTACAAAGGCAGCCAAAAAATTAGGATTTCAGAAAACAAATGAATTTTCTCACGGTCAAGCAGTTTATAAAAAAGGTAAATATTATATTACTCCAGATATTGATGGACATAATGGGGGAGCATGGAAAATGGCAAAATCTGTAGAAAAGTTGGCCTCTCGTGAGACACGTTTAGGTACTTATGATATAAATTTAAACAGGATTGGAGACTAACTCTTATGGGTAAAAATGATTTAAGCAAGACAAACTGGATTTCAAATGGGAAAACAATCCAACAATTAATATTAGAACTTCAATCTTTTGAAAATAAAGATTTGTTTGTAGAGTTGTCTTTAGACGGAGGGGACTCATCAAAACCAATAAGCTTAGTAGCAAAAATAGATGGAAAATGTGTATTAATGAATTGTGAAGATTAGCGAGAGTAATATAAAATTTTCATGCTCTTAAACTAAACTTTCTATGAGTTTAGGAAGTTATGGTTGAATTTTTTGATATTAGCTTTAATAAATAAGATACCCCCTATGAAAATAGGAGGTATCTTATTTATATTAAACAATACATTTTGTTGATTAATTATATGAAAATAATAATTATTAAGCTGTATAATGTATTAAAAACTTTAATAAAAAAGTTTACGCTTTATTTTATAATTCTTATCAGATATGATTTTGTATAATAATCTATTGCATCCTAGCTATATTTTTCTATATATAAACCTTATAGAACCTCATACTTACATATAACAAATGCTTGTTGAGCAATAGCTTGAAATTTTTTGTTATATGCATCTGCTCAATTCTCTAAATATTTTTACGGTTTATTAGCCCATGAAAGGTAAATCTCCTCTCATAGCTGTTTAATCACTTCTTTTCACATTGATTATTTATAATAGGATTTCTTACAGCCTTGTGTGAACATTAAATTAGCGTCATAGTTAGCTTAAATATTGCTAACAAATCCTGAAAATTTCATATAAATCAAATAAGTACATATTTTAATCAAAACTATTTTATTTATATAATATGTTTTTTATTATCAGTGCCTTACCAAGAGCACGTCTATATATCAAAATCGAACAAGTTATTTGTAGAATATTCACTTATTGATATATGATGATCCAATATTTAGAGACTGATTCAAAACGTGATTCTATTGTTCAGCAAGCAAGATCAAGGAAAAAATAAGGCTGAATTCAGGTTTCTAAACCCTTATATATCTGGAAATTATTTCCAGCCAAATATTGCATTTTGACCCAATGGTTGGGAATGTCTTTCTTTTGTAGAGTAAGCATTTCCTATTTTAGGATGTATTTATGAAAAAATTATTTAGTGTCCTGTTCGGCGCATCTGTTCTCACACTGTCTGCATGTAGTAAACAACCTGCGCAAACTGAAAATACAGCTGAGAACAAAACTGAGGTAGTTCGAACAATTAAACTGGTTTCAACAGGTTCGGATACTGACGTGTGGAAATATGTTGCGACGCTTCCTGAAACTAAAGAAGCTGGTATTAAACTCGAAGTGACCAATCTGACTGACTATGTTGTGCTTAATACATCAGTCGCAAATGGTGAACAAGATGTAAATGCGTTCCAGTCCTTTAACTATTTGGCAGCTTATAATGCTTCAAATAAGGCCAAAGTTGCTGCTGTCGCGACAACCTACCTAGAGCCAATGGGTATTTATGCAAATAAAGTTAAATCTGTTGAAGAGTTCCCACAAGGTGCGACCATCGCGATTCCAAACGATACTGCTAATGAAGCACGTGCATTAACTTTATTGCAATCTGCAAATCTGATTAAACTTAAGCCGAACTTTGATCCTGTAAAAGGGACGACTAATGATATTGCTGAGAACCCTAAAAATTTGCAATTAAAACCAATTCAAATGACTACAGCAGTCCGTGTTAAAGACGATGTAGATGCAATTGTATTGGGTAATACATTGGCACTTGAGGGGGGCTTAAATGTAATGAAAGATTCTATCTTCCGTGAACCTATTGACCAGTCTACAAAGCTTTATGTGAATTTGTTAGGTGTGGCTGAAGCGAAGAAGAATGATCCGATCTATACCAAACTTGGTGAACTTTACCACTTACCTAAAGTTCAAAAGTTTGTAAGCGAAAAATTCGGTGGAACAAAAGTTGAAGTGAACAAACCTGTTTCTGAATTTGAAGATGTCAAATAAGTAATTTTTTTAATTTAAAATTATGTTTAAAAGCTAAGCCACGGTAATCGTGGCTTAGCTTTTTATATAACATATATTTTGTTTCAGATTAGTAGACTCTTAATAGATTTAAGAGCCACTGGAAATCACACTATTGAAGTGTAAATAAAATAATAAATTAATTAAAAGAAATGGCTAAAATATATAAAAATTGGATTTTTAGGGTCCCATAATAATTTTAGAGCCATACATAAGCTTATCAGTATTAATAAGGGCTTGATCACTCTTGATCCAAACCTTACCGCAAATTTTGCACCAATCGAAGCACCTATAAAAGCTCCACCAGCCATCACTAGAGCTATTGGAAAAATGACATACCCTTTGATGATGAAAATAGATAAAGAACCTAGGTTGCAAGCTACATTTGCTAACTTGGTATATGATAAGGCACTTACCAGCTTAAAACCTAATAATATTACAAATGCAACGATGAAGAATGAACCAACTCCAGGACCAAAAAACCCATCATAGAACCCCAATAATGGTGCAACTAGAAGTGCAAATAGGAAGTAAGGAATAAGTGGTTTTTTATCTACATCACTTAGTTTGGGTGAAAAAATAAAATATAAGGCTACTAAAATCAAAAGTATTGGAACGATAGTTAAGAGTACCTTTTTAGGCATGAGCGTAACTGAAAGTGCCCCTAGTGTACCTCCTAAAAAAGACATACAAGCAATAGGCATTGCTTTACGCCATTCGATTAGTCCTTTTCTTGCGAAACTAATAGTTGCCGAAAGAGTTGCCGAGGCAGCTTGCAATTTATTGGTTGCTATTGCAGATACAGGAGGGACGCCTGATAAGAGCAATGCAGGTAGAGTGATTAAGCCACCACCACCTGCAATAGCATCAATAAATCCAGCTACCATAGCCACTAAGCCTAAGATAAGTAGGATTTCAAAATTCAATTTATTAGCCTTTAACAATAAGCGGATTTTTTTGTACTACAATATAATCAAGATTTTTTCTATAACCAAATAAACGAACTAATGTTCTTCGGTTATCTTTAATAATATCTCGACAATGTAAGCATAAACTATTATTAATAATTAAAACTGTATGAGAGTTTAAATGAATGGGATCAACAATACTAGCTTGTCGAATAATAGACTCAAACTTATAAAAAGCATTTTTAATTTTTAAAGAGGCATTCTCATTTGGAGTGAATCTATATAAATTATATTTCATGGCTATATAATCATATTTATCTACTTCTAAAATAGAAACATTTTCTCCTCCAGATCCTGACCCTCATTAAATGTTTTACTTCTTGTAAATTTAAAACTTTCTGTTGTTAAAGCCATTGTCTCTTCAAGAGTTAATTGACGTAATATTCTTGATATAGGGATTAAACTAGTAGGTTCGTTTAAGGGATTCCATTTTGCTGTTAAAATTAAAGAGGAAGGAGCTGGTGAATGGTTATCAACGACTTTAGTAACAGTGTGATAGGGAGCTTCGGTATGTGCAGTTAATTCTATACCTGAATGTGAACTTTTATCAGGATTCTCATTTTCAATTTTTGTAGTTCCACCGCTTTTTGAGTTTTTAACAACACTAATGTTTTTTATAGCTATTTCCAAGACCCTCTCTAGTGGTAACATACTTATTGAATAAATAAGTATGTTAAGTTAATGAAATACTCAAAAGAAAAAATAATAAAAGCTTTGTTACTTTCACCTTTACCATTACTTTTTTTCACGGCATTGATGTTTGTAATAATAAATCATGAATACAGCCTATATTCGATTTTCGTAGTTTTTATAGGGCATTGTCTTGTTTACCTAATCTATTGTATTTTGACTGTGCCTTTTAGCTTTATGTTTTCAGTCTTTTTAAATCGTTATAGTGTTCTTAATTTGCTAACTATTTGTGTGAGTTCTCTAATTATTGCAATGCCTTTTTTCATTCTTTGGGGATGGTGGCATACAGGAGAAGTTTTTAAAGATTGGTGGAAGATGTACACTAATGTTTGGACTATTCTTATGGCTCTATTTCCTGGTGTATGTTATTGGCTTTTTTTAATTAACTTAAAAACTAAAGAATAATTCATGAAAAAAATATTATATTTTAATTGCTTAGCAATTATTTTGACTTATATATCTTTACTCTATCAAAAATATATCTTAGTTGACCGTATAGTCGTAGATAAGCTTGAAAAAATCGAAGTCATAGCTGGGGGATTCCCTTTTCAGTTCTTAATAGATGGTGAAACTTCTCCGGCTGGAAGTATAAGCATCGATCCTGTATTTATTTTAATTGGCATGGATCAGTTTGTTTTCCTCAACTTTTTTATTGATTATTTGTTTTGGATAAGTGTTTTATTTACTTTTTACATGGTTTTTAAAAAGTACAAAACGCTATAGTCTTACTCAAATAAACAATACATCTTATACGAGATAGATTGACTATCGATAGAGATAAGTCTACATATAAAATGAAAAAATTTAAGAGTATTTTTAAGTTTGCTTTCTTAAAAGCTTATACAAGTTTTCAATCATATCTTGAATAATGCCCTGATTTTTAACAAAAGAATTATCTTTAATATATTTTTTAACATCTTGGAGAGTATCTTTTCCATATACTAACAACTTAATTTGCTGATTAATCATTTCTATTTTTTTATCAATCAATTGGTTGGAGATAATATTACATTCTTCAGAAGGAGGTTTTGTTCCAAGTTCAATGAGTTGTTTGATCTCTTCTAGCGTAAATCCAGTATTTTTCAAACATATAATTAATTTAATTTTTTGTTCATGTATTTCTTGATAGCTTCTATAGCCATTTGTTAATCGTTCGGGAACTAATACTCCACATTTTTCATAAAAACGTAAAGTATCTAATGATAGTCCGTATTTTTTTGAAATTTGACTAATATTCATTCAGTGCCCCTTACTTTTTAACTAAGATATTTTACAGGTATTATTATTTAAGTTCTGACCTTCAATATGTTTTTTGAAGGATCTATTCATTTTATCAAAATTTAACTTTGTAGGTTGAATAACAAAGTAATTTAATATAGGTACAAGTAGTCCATTAAAATCTTCTGCTTGAATTAATTGAGTTGTATTGGTATCAATTTTATTGAAAATAAATTGATGTCGACCATTAAATAATCCATTTATATAGAGTTTTCCTTCCCATTCTAAGTGATATTTATCCAGTTTTTTTATTACTGGCTGCATTGTAAATTGCACTTTTCTATTTTTATTGTATAAATCTACACTAATTTGTTGACCTACATGGGTGGGGAATCTATCAATACCAAATAACATATTCCATTTCGGATACGATGAAGTGCATGTGAACGTTTGCCAAACATGATCTATTGGTTGATTTATAATAATCTTTGTTTCAATTCTTTTGTGATGAAATAAAAGAATGAACACAGAAAATACAACCAAAGTGAAAATTAATTTCATTAAATAGTACCTTTGTTACTAAATACTATAATGATTCTAAGGTTGGAGCTTACTCTAAGCTCAAGTAAATTTTTACCTGCACGTTAAATTAGGTTGTATCTAATGAGAATCTCTTTTGTAAAAGCTAGAAAGAGGATAGTAATTTTTGTATTTGTAATATAAGTATTAAATAGCAACACCTATTTTTTTATACGGATATATAATTTTCTTAGCAGCCCACCTTTGAAATATATGAAGTTAAAGATTTAAAAATTATGATACCAGTACAGCCATTCTCTTTTTTCGCAATTTTTCTGTTATTTATTATTCCATTGATTGGAATTGTATTAACACTAGGCTTGTTGGTGAAAGTAATACTCTTTTGGCTAAAGACGGCTGAAAAGCCTGTTAGGTTTTTTTCTCGAAAGACATTATTCATTACGCTGTTGGCATTGATATGTGATCTGTGGGCTGTTTATCTATTTTATATGATTGCATCGGTAAAGTATGAGTTCGCACTTGAGCAACATTATAAAGAAAGTCGCAGCCATTTCGTTTTATCTCAAGATGCCCAATATGGAGAACTGCTGATTCCCAAAGGGAGCTTAATCAGTCGTTACGATGCTTTTGACAACGGTGAGCCACAATTACCCTTGAATTTACGAGGATTACAGGCTGTACGTTTCCCTCATCCTGTACAAGTCGCAGGAATGTGGGTAACTGCGATGGAACCTCCTCGAATGGAATTGGCGTGGGATCAGCATGTGGGTCCAGTCATGCGCTTTGATCCTAATGAGGAAAATGGTTATGGTAAATGGGTTCACGATACAAAGCATCCTACAATCGCTTGTTCTCGTGGGGACATCGTACTGTTTGAAATTCCATCCATTCATTATGATATTGCAAAAGAATTTGGTAAACCTGAACCCGATGGAGCTAATGCACGTTTTCGTCCGAGTGAGTGGGGTGTTCAAGAATGTGGAAAAGGTCAGGGGCCAATTAAAGTTAGTCCCGCATATACTGGGGCTGCGCCAAAGAAACCTTGGTTTCAACCTTACTGAAAAGCTCTTAATGTATCATTATAAAATTCTAGTAATTTGAGTAAATTTATGTGGGACACGGTCATTTCTATTTCTATTTTTGATCATTGGCTTTCAGAAGTAGAAGCTGATCAATCGAATATCATTTGCTACGACATCTCATTGAAAAATAATAGCTTGGATGAATATTTAAATGGCGAAGAAAAATTCTTAAACTTTTACTATCAACTTTTTGATGAGTATTCTTTTAAAGATAATAAAAAAATAGATTTTGATGAATATAAAACCACTGTTATACAAAGTCTAAGAGAACATCGATTAATGGATATGTATGTTCAAAATGGAAGAATAAGGCTACAAGGTGGATTTGATAGGACTGATCAGCTCTTTTTAGCTAATAGATCTTTGATCCCAGATATTATGAAAAAACTAGAAATAAGTAAATTACACGTTTTAGAGACAACGAGTTATGAAAACTATTTAAAATTAACCTAATGGAGCTTATACGAAGTCTTTCTAGCTCAAATAAAACAGCCTCTTAAGGCTGTTTTATTTTCCCTTTATAAACCCCACTTAAACAATAACTCACTCATTATTTATCCTTACTTTTTAATGATCTAAATTAAAAAAAATGTCATTTTGTGTGCTTGACTGTAAAAGGACAGGGCACTATTCTTTGCCTGCTGGCCACATTGCCAGCCGGTTTTAGCAGACCGTGTATTATCTCCCGCATCAGAGTTTTTCCTTCTGAGGAATAGTCTTGTGTGGTGAACTACTCGTTCCTTTCCCGTTGCGGTAGGACGGGAGAGGGACACCTTCGGGTGTGCTAGTTTGAGATAATACTAGTCTGCTAACCCTTTCTCGTTCTGCCACCATAATTCCTATTCATGTCTGGCAGAACTCCCAATAAAAAGGAGTTGGCTTTGCACATTCTTAATTTCTTGGCAGCCTTTGCCAAAGTCTATATCGACACGACTTAAATTTATAAGCAGCTTGATAGCGATTAGCGCTTTCAGGCTTTAATTCGTCGCGACCAAAAACTTAATCAACAATAAAACTTGAGATGTGCAAAACACAGTCTTAACGGCTTTGCTATGCCTTTTTTCTCCCAAATAAGTGTCTCGTTTACATACAACAATAATTTTTATAATGGTAAAACTATGCCAAATTTAGTGATCTCCCCACGTGCCATACAAGTCGTAAATAAATCGATCGATCTGTTTCACCACCACGGATTTCATACGGTTGGAGTCGACAGAATCGTGAAAGAGTCTCAAATTCCAAAAGCGACTTTTTATCATTACTTTCACTCTAAAGAGCGATTTATTGAAATCTGTTTGATCGTGCAAAAAGAACGTTTAAAAGAAAAAGTAGTTTCAATGGTTGAGTACACCACTCAAACAAGTGTGGTGGATAAACTTAAGAAACTTTATGTCTTACACACCGATTTGGAGGGGCTTTACTATCTATTATTTAAAGCAATTTTTGAAATCAAACTGTCCTATCCAAAAGCCTATATCACCGCAATGAGATATAGAACATGGTTGCTTAATGAAATCTATAGTCAGTTAATAAAACTAAAAAAAGATGTTTCCTTTCAGGACGCCAAATTATTTTTATATATGATTGAGGGAACCATTATTCAGCTTTTAAGCACGGGTCAAGTAGGGAATAGAGAGATGATATTAGAATGTTTTTTGAAGCAGTTTAAATAGGATTCAAAGTCCGCTTTTAAAATGCATGCCAAATTAAAGGCTTCCATCTATTTATAAAAAAAGAACAAATAGTATGAAAGCCTAAAATCTGACTAAAAACTTAGAATGTATTTTGAATAATTACATCGTCGTAAGGAAGTTTGCCTACACGTGGGTAAGGCTGAGATGCTGACTTACCAACTGCAATCATTAAACACACTACGTGATCTTCAGGTAAGTTAATGAGCTTTGCCATCGCATCAAAGTCAAAACCATCCATAGGACAACTGTCTAAACCATGCTCTTGAGCAAGTAACATTAAAGTTTGAGCAAAAATACCCGCACTACGCATCACTTCGTCACGCTGGGTTTGTGGACGGTCACGGTAATATTGGTCAATTGCGCCAGCCATAATATTCTGAACTTCCGGAGAGGCTCCATCCCATACACGCTTAGCATCAACTTCCCATGTATTTACTTTTGCACACAACACAATCAGTAATGATGACTCTGTAACTTGTGGTTGATCCCAAGCAATGGTGCGAATTTTTTGTCTTAACTCAGTATCTTCAATGATGACTGGACGCCAATGTTGTAAGTTAAAAGCGCTTGGCGCATTGGCTAAAACTTCTTGTAATAACTGCTTTTTGTTATCTTCAGAAAGTTGAAAAGCAGGGTCGAAGCGTTTAACTGCGCGGCGGTTACGGATGGCATCAATAACATTCATAAGATTTTCCTACTTAAGAGTTGGGTAGCGGTACTCGTTAGTTTTTATAACGTTGGGCTACATCAGCCGAAGAAAAGTTTGGTAGTAATGTGATACGTGATTTTTCAAAATTATTCCATTGATTTTCGTCTTTCAGCACAGGAATTGTAATCGTTTCTTTACGATCAAAACCAATCAGAGCCGCATCAACCAAATCATTGACATCCATTAATGGTGGAACTTGGCTTAAGTCGATGCCTGAACGTTCCCAAATTTCGGTTTTAGTAGCAGAAGGCAATACGGCTTGAACGTGCACGCCATGATCTTTTAATTCTAAATATAAGCCTTGGCTAAAAAATTGGATGAAAGATTTACTTGCGCCATAGATGGTAGAACCTAATTCAGGAGCTAATCCAAGCACAGAGCCTAAATTAATAATGGCACCTTTACCTTTATGTATAAGTGATTGCGAAATTGCATGAGACAAACGAACAACCGCAGTCATATTTAAAGTCAGAAGTTTTTCAATATCTTTAATATCTTGAGTTAAAAAGTTTCCGTTTAATGCAATCCCAGCGTTATTTACCAGAATTTCAATATCAGCTTCGTTTTTGAGTACATCTTCAATTTTACTGATGTCTTGATCGTTTGATAGATCGGCTTGAATGAACTCGACTTGTACGCCGTATTTTTCTTGAAGATCTTTTGAGATTTTATCTAAGCGGTTGGTGTCTCGTGCAACCAAGATTAAGTTATGGCCACGTTGAGCAAATCGGTCTGCATAGACAGAACCAATTCCTGACGAAGCTCCTGTAATAAGTACTTTCGATTGAGCTGACATGCGATGTCTCCACGCTTTAATTTTTAGATGATGACTATAATCTAAAATATGCAAGTTTTGATGTCAACCATAATCAATGTATAATTGTGACGAATAGGGTGAGTAAAAGTGGGTAGGCCAACATGAAAGTCAGTAAAACTCAGGTAAAAGAAAACCGAGAAAAAATTGTCGAGAAGGCGACTCAACTGTTTCGTAGCAAAGGCTACGACGGTGTCGGCATTGCTGAATTAATGTCTAGCGCAGGCTTTACCCATGGTGGGTTTTATAAACATTTCAGCTCGAAAACAGACCTTGTCTCAATTACTGTTAAACATGGGCTTGAGCAGGTTTTAAAAAGAATAGAAGGTTTAAACTTAATTCAATTTATTCAGCTTTATGTGTCCCGCACTCATCGAGACAATCGAGATTTGGGATGTACCTTAACAGCGTTATCTTGTGATGCTGCAAGACAACCAGACGAAGTAAAAGTCGAATTTGAAGAGGGCATTGAGCAACTTATTCAGTTCATTATGAATGAACGAGCAAAACAAGTTTCTTTAGAAACAGAAGAGTTGAGAAAGCAAGCCATCAATATTCTTGCTCAATCTGTGGGGGCAATTGCCTTGTCTCGCGCATGCCCAGACCAATCAAACCTTAGCGATGAAATCTTGGAAAGCTGTAGAGAGAGTCTTTTAAAGTTAGCCGATTAGGCTTTTTTATCATTTAAGCTGGTTTGGCTAAACTGAATTAACCTCGCAATATCCACTGTTCTCTCATAAATAAGTTTGGCTGCATGTTCGCAGGCTTGTTCTAATGTGATGGGACCATTTGTTAGTGAAAAAGCAGCCGTAACGCCGTGCTCATAAAGTGCTTGATAGCCTTGGCCTAAAGTTCCTGCAATCACAATGACAGGGATGCCATGAGCTTTTGCAATTTGGCTTACCCCAAAAACGGTTTTACCGCTTAAGGTTTGCTAGTCAAATTTACCTTCACCTGTAATCACCCAATCTGCGTTAGAAATTTTATACTCAAGCTGATTCAGTTCAGCCACAACCTTAACTCCAGCTTTAAAGTCGGCATTTAAATAACTTTTGGCTGCAAAGCCCAAACCGCCAGCAGCACCAGAACCTGCTTCCTCTCGTTTGTCGAAACCTAAAAGCTTAAGAGAAACATCGGCAAAATGGGCAAGGGCTGCATCAAGTAGTCGTACTTGAGCAGGAGAAGCCCCTTTTTGTGGGCCAAAAATATGAGATGCGCCGTTTGGACCGCAAAGTGGATTGCTCACATCGGCAGCTAGTAAAAACCGCGTGTGCTGAATACGTGAGTCGAAATGTGTTAAATCAATTTTTGATAGGTTGCCTAGAGCGATGCCACCTGCAGGTAAAATCTTTTGGTTGACATCGAGCAAAACAGCACCTAAAGCACTTAGTAATCCTGTGCCGCCATCGTTGGTCGCACTACCGCCCACAGTTAAAATAATGTCTTTTGCACCTGCGTCTAAAGCATCCAGAATGAGCTGACCTGTTCCAAACGTTGTGCTATGGCAAGCATCACGCTCTGACGGCGGGACTAGCTGTATGCCGCTCGCTTGAGCCATTTCAATGATGGCGATTTTTTGTTTTTCTAACCATCCCCATTTGGCTTGAACAGGCTGACCTAATGGCCCGACTACAGTTTTTTCACGCCATTCACCTTCACAGACCTCTAACACTGCTTCAATAGTTCCTTCCCCACCATCTGCCATCGGGCATAAAATCGTTTCTGCATGAGGAAAAACTTCTTGCCATCCTTTGGCAATGGCCTGAGCTACGTTTAAAGCAGATAAGCTGTCTTTAAATGAGTCAGGAGCGATCACAACCTTCATAAGTGCTCTAATGTAGATAGATTTTTAATTGTTTTATACTGCTTAATCCAAAAAAACCATACATAAAGACATGTAAGCATCAATTTTAAAAAGTTTCTCTTCTGTTAAGAATGAAAACTAATAATGTTTTGATCTGTAAAAGGCGGAGTTTCTATCTTTTTAACTCATTGTTTTATATATTTTTCTATAAATAGCGTGGTTGGCTTGAATTATTGTAATTGTAAAAAATATGGCACATATTATAAGAACAGTTGAGCCAGCTTTTTAAAATATGGTGAATAACATACCAAGCGGACTCTACCCATAAGCTAGACAGCAGCGATTCTTAATATAAGCATAATTAAATTGTGGTTCTATTAGATTTGTTGAATGCCTAAGAAGAATTAAGAGGATGACAAAGTGGATAATTCAGAAGAACAAAAGCACATACAGGAAAATAACGGTTTTGCGCGAATTGAGCCATACACTCATCCTGCTGGCGGGTGGGGTGCACTCCTTAGTGTTGCTCGAAACTTAAAGCGACAAGATATTTTAGGTAAAGGTTCAATTACCTTACTCAACATTAACCAGCCTACAGGGTTTGACTGTCCTGGCTGTGCATGGCCAGAAAAGAAAGATGCTCATGCCTTTAACTTCTGTGAAAATGGTGCAAAAGCAGTTGCCTTTGAAGCAACCAGTAAAACAGTGACTCCTGAATATTTCGCAGGGCATACCGTCAGTTGGTTATCAGAACAAAGTGACTTTTTCCTCGAAGACTTAGGCCGCTTAACAGACCCAGTTCGCTATGATGCTGCAACCGATAAATATGTGCCTATTTCATGGGACGATGCATTTAAACTCATTGCTCAACATTTACACGCGCTAGACAACCCAGACCAAGCGGCATTTTATACCTCTGGCCGTGCCAGTAACGAAGCAGCATTTTTATATCAATTGTTTGTGCGAAGCTTTGGTACAAATAACTTTCCAGACTGCTCGAACATGTGTCATGAAACCACAAGTGTTGGCTTACTTGACTCGATTGGTTTAGGAAAGGGTACAGTCACTCTAGAAGACTTTGACGTAGCCGATGCAATTTTTAGTTTTGGTCATAACCCCGGCACCAACCATCCACGTATGTTAGGTACTTTACGTGAAGTATCTAAACGCGGCGGTAACATTATTGCGATTAACCCAATTAAAGAAAGAGGTCTTGAGCGTTTCCAAGACCCGCAAGCACCGCTTGAAATGATGACTAACGGCAGTACACCAATTAGTCGCTATTACTTCCAACCTAAAATTGGGGGGGACTATGCACTGATGTTGGGTATGTTAAAACACTTAAATGAGTGGGATAAAAAAGCACTTGCCTCAGGTAAACCAAGTATTTTTGACCGAAAATTTATTGCGGTGAATACCGTTGGTTTTGATGAAATGATTGCTGAGGTTGAAAGAACTGAATGGGCAGATCTTTATAAACACTCAGGCCTATCGCCTGAACATTTAGAAAAACTCGCCAAACTCTTTTTAGAATCCGAGCGTTCAATTTTCTGTTGGGGTATGGGTATCACGCAACACCGTCACGGCACAGCTAACGTACACATGTTAGCCAATTTATTATTGGCTCGTGGTCAAATTGGTCGTCCGGGTGCAGGGCTTTGTCCAGTTCGCGGGCATAGTAATGTGCAAGGCGACCGAACCATGGGCATTAATGAACTGCCTAGCCCTAAATTACTCGACAACATTGACCGCGTGTTTGGTATTAAATCACCGAGAAAAAATGGACATGGTGTCGTTGAAACCATTAAAGCCATGGCTGAAGGCGAGGTCAAAGTCTTTATTGGTTTAGGTGGGAACTTTGCAGTTGCAACGCCAGATACGCCGTATACCCAAGAAGCACTTAGAAAGTGTAATTTAACTGTTCATGTTGCAACCAAGTTAAACCGTAGCCATTTGGTGTGTGGTAAAGACGCACTTATTTTGCCGTGTTTAGGGCGTACCGAAATTGATGAGCAGCTTCATGGGCCGCAGGCAATTTCAGTCGAAGATTCAATGAGTAATATTCATTTGTCAGCAGGGCGTAACGCTCCAATTTCTGACAATATTTTGTCTGAACCAGATATCGTCGCCCGAATGGCCGAAGCAGTGCTTCCAGATAGTCAGATTAAATGGAAATGGTATATCGAAAGCTATGACCGTATTCGTGACTCAATTGCCGATGTCTTTGATGAGTTCCATGACTTTAATTTACGCGTCTATAAACCGGGCGGTTTTCATCTAGAGCATCCAGCCAATCAGCACATCTGGAATACAAAAAGTGGTAAAGCGCAGTTTATGATTACACCGCTGAGTGAGGTGTATGCCGATAAGGAAAATCAGTACGCTGCGGCATATACCGACAGTAAAGTTTATACCTTAATGACCACGCGTTCTCATGATCAATACAACACTACTCTATATGGTCTAGATGACCGCTATCGTGGGGTGTTCGGTCAGCGCCGTGTGTTATTTATGAACCAAGCTGATATTGATGAAGCTGGTTTCGAAGCAAACCAATGGGTCGATATTGAAAGTGTTTTCTCGGACGGTGTGAAACGTATCGTGCATAGTTTCCGTATTGTGCCGTACAACATTCCGCGAGGCAGTTTAGCCGCTTACTATCCGGAAACTAATCCTTTGGTGGCATTAAGTAGTCATGATAAATATGCCAAGATTCCTGCTTCAAAAAGCGTTCCTGTGATTTTGCATCCCGGAAATGCGCCAGAGCATTTTAACTTGGCAACCGCAGTAGGCCCTGAAGATGCCGATAAGAAAGTAAGCAACCTTTAATCAAAGGCAATATTAAAAAATGTCATCCAAACAAATGGCGCTCTAAACAAGCGCCATTTTGAAATAAAGGAAATAATTTTGACACCACATTCTTATGGGGTTGAAACATTACCAGTACAGCGGTTTAACAAAACCGACTCTGAAAATGTTTTAGATCATATTGTGCAAGAGTACCCAATTGCCTTGGTGTATAACGGCATTTCGCATGCGGTGATGATGGCGACACCGACCGATGTTGATTTATTTGCTAAAGGATTTAGTCTCTCGGAAGGAATTTTAACAAGCTTAAAAGAACTATATGCACTTGATGTACATCAAAATGAACTGGGCATTACGGTAGAAATGACTATTTCATCGAGAGCATTTGCTGCCTTAAAGGAACATCGCCGTATGATGGTCGGTCGTACAGGGTGTGGTTTGTGTGGAATTGAGAGTTTAGAGCAGTTTCAGTTAGACGTTCCTAAAATTACAACGCATGCATCAAAAATATGGCTTGAGCAAATTCCGAGTGCTATTTCCCATTTAAAAGCCCAACAAGAAATTACCGCTTTAACGGGTGGCGCACATGCGGCAGCATGGGTGGTTGATGGGCACATCGTCGCTTTATTTGAAGATGTTGGCCGCCATAATGCCCTAGACAAATTACTCGGTTATTTAGCGCAAGAAAACTACGACACCAGTTTAGGTTTTGTGGTGATGACCAGTCGGGCAAGTTATGAACTGATACGAAAATGTGCTCAGCTGAATATAAGTCTACTGGCTTCAATTTCAGCACCGACCAGTATGGCCATTCAGTTAGCCAAACAATCTGGCCTGACTTTGGCGAGTTTTTGTAGGGGAGACAGATTTGTTTTATATACGGAAATTTAAAATATATTGTTCAAGATGATGAACCTAAAATAAAGCTCATCTGACATTTCTTTGGCTTTTAAGCTAAGGATAGGTTTTATGGATTATTATAAAACTCTAAAGGTTCAGAGTCTGTCCAAATGTCTTGGTTACAATCAATAAAAGAATGGGCAAAAGGTCTAAAGAAGCAAATTATTATGCTTTGGTTTGCCTCAAGGCATCCTCAAATGCCGTGGTTACCCAAAATTATTGCTGTGGTGGCTGTGGCTTATGCTTTTAGCCCCATCGACTTAATTCCAGATTTTATTCCTATTTTGGGCTTTATTGATGATGCCATCATTTTACCAATGCTCATTTGGTTAGCAGTTCGTTTTACGCCTCAACAAGTCATTTTCGATGCAGAACAACAAGCTGAAGAATGGCTGGATGAACATGAAAAACGACCAAAAAACTATTTGGTTGCCGTACTCATTATTTTAATTTGGCTCACACTCGCGGTCATGGCTTACTTTTATTTTGGTGGTGGGTTGTAACTAAACTGAGTCTTGAAACCCTGTACTAATTTAATAGCCTTAACATTGTACTTTGCCACAACTCAAAGGATAATAACGTTTTTATAAGCTATGGGTTGCAGACAATGAAAATCGTCGCAGATGAAAATTTGGCGTTTACCGATTACTTTTTTTCAGAGTTTGGCGATATTCAACACAAAGCAGGGCGTACTTTAACCCATGCAGATGTAAAAGATGCTCAAGCATTGTTAGTCCGTTCGGTTACTGCGGTTAACGCAGGTTTAATTGAAAACACAGCATTAAAATATGTGGGCAGTGCCACAATCGGGACCGATCATTTAGATATTGCGGCGTTAGAAAAACAAGGAATTACATGGGCAAATGCGGCTGGTTGTAATGCCCAAGCGGTTGCTGAATATGTCATTACTGCTTTACTTCATTTAGATGCAAACCTTTTAGAACAACAAGAAAAATTTACCCTAGGTATTGTTGGCCTTGGCAACGTCGGTAAGCGTTTGGTCTATATGGCTCAGTTACTTGGTTGGAATGTAATTGGCTTTGACCCATATGTGAAACTAGACACAATTGAAAATGTAAGCTTAGAAACTTTGTTGCAACAAGCCAACGCAATTTCAATTCATGTGCCGCTGACCAAAAACGGTGAACATCCTACATATCATTTGTTTGATGAAAAAGCTTTCGCAGCGCTTCAACCTGACACAATTTTAATTAATAGTGCACGTGGTCCAGTCGTGAAAGAAGCCGCTTTAATGGAAGACATTCAACGTACCCAGCGTAAAGTGGTGCTTGATGTATTTGAGCATGAACCAGTCATATCAGAAGAACTTATAGACATGTTGGCTTTAGCAACACCGCATATTGCTGGTTATAGCCTTGAAGGAAAAGCTCGCGGTACACAAATGATTTATGAAGCGTTTTGCCAAAAATTTGGATACGACATTAATAAGTGTTTTGAAACTCAGCTACCTGCATGCGAAGACTATTTTTCGGGACATGATTTAAAAGCTGTATTAAAGCAAAAACTATCTCAAATTTATGATATTGCTCAAGATGATGCCAATATTCGTGCCTGTATTAAAGACGGAAAAGTAGAGCAAAAAGCATTTGATTTATTACGTAAAAATTATCCGCTGCGTCGTGAATGGGCAGCACATGGGGGACCACAGGCATGAGTTTAAGTTATCAACCTACTTGTTCAATTGAGGCCTTAAAAGCACGTGCCAAGCTCTATAGCCAAATCCGTCAGTTTTTTGCGGAACGTGATGTTATGGAAGTCGAAACACCAATCGTTTCACAAGCAGGTGTCACCGATGTACATTTAGCTTCGGTTCAGGCTTTGCGTCATATTAATGGCAAATTGAAAACGCAATATTTACAGACTTCACCAGAGTTTGCCATGAAGCGTTTATTGGCGAGTGGTAGTGGGCCGATTTATCAAATTTGTAAAGTTTTTCGAGATGATGAGCACGGGCGTAAACACAATAGTGAATTTACCATGCTTGAATGGTATCGTCCGGGTCTGGACTTAAAAGCGTTGATGCATGAAACAGCAGACTTATTACAAACCTGTTTGCAGCATCGTTTTGGCGAAGTTCGTCCGTTTATTCTAAGTTATAAACATGCCTTTCAAGACCGTTTAGATATTAACCCTTTGCAGGCAACTTTGAAACAACTCAAAGATACGGCAAATCGTGTGGGGTTAAATCTCGACTTGGGCGATGATCGCCTAGCTTATATGGATTTGTTATTTTCTCATTTTGTTGAACCAAGTTTAGGTTTTGATGCTCCAGTTTTTTTAACTGACTTTCCACCAGAAATGGCCTCTTTGGCAAAAGTGAAAGTAGATGAAGATGGGGAAGAGGTCGCGGCGCGTTTCGAGGTTTATATTGAAGGCTTAGAGCTCGCTAATGCCTACGATGAATTGCTCGATGCAGATGTGTTACGTTCACGCTTTGAAGCAGATAATGCAGAGCGGGCTAAGCAGGGGCTTCATGTTATGCCTTTAGATGAACATCTATTAGCAGCGTTGCCTCATATGCCGGAATGCTCAGGTATCGCTTTAGGTGTAGACCGTTTACTCATGGTTGCAATGGATCAGGTCAAAATTGAAAAAGTAGTGACCTTTCCAGCAGAAATTGCTTAAACGCTGACAAATAAAAAAGCCACAATATTGTGGCTTTTTTATTTAGGATTTATTTAGCTTAAGCTTGTTGAATACCTGCAACAACCCAGTCTTGCTGAGAGCCAGCAGGTTTAACAAAGTGCCAGATTTCGGTAAACGGTTGTGGCAAGCTGTTTAGGTCTTCACTTACTGTACCAGTGAAACGTACGCTTACTACGTATTGACCATTTTCAGTCGCACTATCTACAACCATCGCATTCAAGTTACTAAATTCAGCAACGTCTTGATCTTGGTTTGCCATGATGTCGTTATACATAGAACTATAAAGTTCTGGTGTTAAGTAACGGCGAATTTCTTCAATGTTACTTGCAGTATTCATCGATTGGATGTGATTAAAACGTTGACGTGCAATACGTAAGAACGCAGCAGGTTCACTACCATCTGGAAGTTGATTGCCATTGCTCGTTGTAACACCGCCAAAAGGCGCTTGCGTTGCTGCACCGCCACCCACAGATTGACCAAAGATATTTGTATTATCGCCAGCATTGCGTGGAGTTGCTTGTGGTGCAGCAGAACGGCTAAATGGGTTTTGACCGCCATTATTTGGTGCGTAGGGATTATTAGCTGCTAATTTTTTTTTTGATCCCAATTTACGGAATACAAAGAAAGCTAGAGCTGCTGCAAGTAATACCCAAATCCAACTTGGAATACCACCTTTTTTCTCTTCTTGTGCTTGCGCCTGTGTTGCTTGTTGTTCAGTAGATGTGGGTTTGTCATCAGCTAAAGCATTTGCTGCAACAGCACCTACGGCAGCACCAGCCACACCAGCTGCAACCATTGAACCAACGCCTGGACCAGATTTCTGAGGCGCTGTAGTAGTTTGTTGAACTGGAGTCACTTGACGAGGTTGTTGATAAGACTGGCTTGAAGTGGTAGATCGTGCCATACCGTGGCTTTTACCACCACCTGCACGTTTAGCTTCAGCAAGAGGCGAAATTGCTAAAGCAGCCATTAAAATACCGGTAATCAAGCCACGCTGGTGTACTTCCATAGGAAATTCCTGTTTAAAGTTAATTTACAATAGTATTTATGCAGGTATTTACCTTAAATTTCAACCTTAAAAGTATGTTTTTTTATGTCAATTCATCGCTGAGTTGCATGGCTTCGGTCAAGGCTTCATGCAATCGAGCAACAGCAATGACTTGTACGCCCGGAATTGCCTTTTGAGGGGCGTTTCCTCTTGGTAAAATGACATATTTAAAGCCATGTTTTGCTGCTTCTTTTAAGCGCTCTTGACCATTAGGAACAGGACGAATTTCACCTGAGAGACCAACTTCACCAAAAACTGCAAGTTGTTGAGGTAATGCTTTAGTACGTAAACTTGAAGCACAGGCTAATAAGACAGCCAAATCAGAACCTGTTTCGGTAATTTTTAAGCCACCTACAATGTTGACGTATACATCTTGTCCAGTGGTTTGCACGCCGCCATGACGATGCATTACAGCAAGCAGCATGTTCAAACGGTTTTGTTCCAGACCAAGTGCAACACGGCGTGGTTGTCCTTGAGCATCATCAACTAAAGCTTGCACTTCGACCAAAAGAGGGCGAGTTCCTTCACGGCTAATCATGACAATTGAACCGGGAATCGCTTCATCATAACGACTTAAGAAAATGGCAGAAGGGTTAGCAACTTCACGTAAGCCTTTATCAGTCATGCCAAATACGCCAAGCTCATTGACGGCGCCAAAACGGTTTTTAACAGCACGAATCATGCGATAGCGAGAGTCTGATTGACCTTCAAAGTAAAGTACGCAGTCCACCATATGCTCTAAAACACGCGGACCTGCCAGTGCACCTTCTTTGGTCACATGGCCAACAATGAATAGCGCTGTGCCACTATTTTTTGCATAACGGGTTAATAAAGCAGCAGATTCACGAATTTGTGAAACACCACCCGGAGCTGACTGGAGGGTTTCTGTATAAAGTGTTTGAATCGAATCTAGAATAGCGACTACAGGTTTTTCTTGTTCTAAAACCTCACAAATGCGTTCTACACAGGTTTCAGCCATGACTTTTAATTGGTCAGTTGGCAGGTCAAGACGTTGCGCACGAAGCGCTACCTGAGATAAAGATTCTTCACCCGTAATATAAAGTGCAGAGCTTTTTGCGCTTGCCATATGGGTCGCAGTTTGCAAAAGAATGGTTGATTTACCAATACCGGGGTCACCACCAATCAGCACCACAGAACCGGTCACCAAACCGCCGCCAAGCACTCGGTCAAATTCGCTAATACCTGTAGGTAAACGGGTTTCATGCGAAACTGAAACTTTATTTAGCGTTGTAATGTTAGCAACTTGACCCGCATAGCCCCCAATTTTAGGGCGTGCCCGGTGAGCAGTAGTTGGCTCAAGTTTAACTTCAGTCAGAGAATTCCATTCACCACACTCTGAGCACTGACCAGCCCATTTAAGATGATCGGCACCACATTGCTCGCAACGGTAAACAGTTTTGACTTTGCTCATAAAAAATTGAAATTTTGCTCGATATTATATAAATATAGTTCTTAGGAAGTTCTTCATTCTTATTTCCAAAAATTTTCATAAAAGATAATGAGGAGTTTGAAGGGAGCTTCTAAGGAACTAATAAGGGAAAGACACCAAAAATAACACGATATAGGATTTTTACAAGTCAGATAGAGTTTGTTTTCAGTGGATATAAAAAATCTAAGCTATCCCCAAGGAAGGTGTTTTTACTGAGGTATGTATCTAACTGTTTATTATTGATATGGCATAGATATTGCTGAAGTGAAAAACGAACAAAATAATATGAGTATTGTATTTTAAAAATACAAAAGGTTGATATCTATGAGTGCAGCAGAAATTGTTGATTGGATAAATAGCATAATCTGGAGTAAAGGACTTATTTACCTGTGCTTAGGCGCGGGTTTATTTTTTTCTATTTTGACAAGGTTTGTTCAAGTACGTCAAATGAAGGAAATGGCCAGACTATTAATAAAAGGTACTTCTTCTGAACAAGGGATTTCATCTTTTCAGGCTTTAGCCGTTTCATTATCAGGTCGAGTTGGGGTCGGTAATATTGCAGGGGTGGCGGCAGCAATTGGTTTTGGTGGACCAGGTGCTGTCTTTTGGATGTGGTTGGTTGCATTTTTAGGAGCGAGCACGGCATATGTAGAATCAACTTTAGGTCAAATCTATAAAGTTGAGTATCAAGGACAATATCGCGGTGGCCCAGCATTTTATTTTGATAGAGGTTTAGGTCAGCGTTGGTTAGGGGTTTTATTTGCAATTTCAGCAATTGTAGCCTGTGGTTTGTTTTTACCAGGCATTCAAGCAAATGCGGTAGGTAAGGCATTTACCCAGATTACAGGCGAAGGGGCAATTATTTTTGGTGATATTGGTTTATTTAAACTTGTAGCACTTGTAGTGATTGTGGGTTTACTCGCCATCATTATTTTTGGTGGAATTAAACGGATTGCACGCTTTGCTGAATTCGTTGTTCCTTTTATGGCAGCTGGTTATATTCTAATGGCTGTTGTGATTGTTATTGCGAATATTCATGAATTACCTGGAGTAATCAAATTAATTTTTGAAGATGCTTTTTCTCCTATGGCGGGTCTTGGTGCAGCGATCGGTTGGGGGGTAAAACGTGGTGTTTATTCAAATGAGGCGGGGCAAGGAACAGGGCCACACGCAGCTGCCGCAGCGGAAGTTCAACATCCGGCTCAACAAGGTTTTGTGCAGGCATTCTCGATTTATGTCGATACATTATTCGTCTGCTCTGCAACAGCATTCATGATTTTAATTACAGGTATGTATAACGTACAAGGTACATTAGAAGCAGGCCAATTTATTGTACAGAATGTTGGGGCTACTGTTGAAATTGGCTCTCCTGCATTTACTCAAATGGCAGTAAGTACAATGTTTGGTAATTTTGGCCAAATTTTTGTTGCCTTAGCTGTGTTCTTCTTTGCCTTCACAACGATTGTTGCGTATTACTATATTGCTGAAACTAACATTACTTATCTAAGTTATATTACAAAATCTCCATCATTATTGTTTGTGACGAAGTGCTTTATTATTCTATCTGTGTCTTATGGAGTATTAAGTGCAACTGGCTATATATGGGGAATTGGTGATATCGGTGTGGGCTTAATGGCGTGGATTAATATCGTTGGTATTATCGTGACATATTTTGTATGGAAGCCAACGATTAAAGCGCTGAAAGATTATGAAGCACAGCAAAAAGCTGGAGTAAAAGAGTACACATTTGACCCTGTGAAATTAGGAATTAAAAATGCGACATTCTGGGAAGAAAAACTGAAGAATAAGCAAAAGTAAATTTTCAAAATATAAATTTATTTCCTGATCCTTAATCGAAAAGACTACCTTACAGGTAGTCTTTTTATATATGCGGAAGTTAAACAAGTACGGCAAAAGTTGACTTGAGAGTCCGTTGTATTGCAAAAGGCTTGTGCGTATTATCGGATTTAATTGTATGTAGCTTGGAATCATCAGCAATACAGACAAATTGGTTAGCTGAAAAGTTGTCAAAAAATATACATTTAAAAGATACCTGCAAATGGTGCGATATCGTCTTTTTGATTTGAATTTAGCTAACGGACTAAAAAATTACTGGAGTGTATTTATAAAATGTCGAATCAAAATCTGAGCGAGCCTCATGAACAAGGTGAGCTCCATCGAAGCCTCTCCAATCGGCATTTACAACTAATCGCGATTGGTGGTGCAATTGGTACCGGATTATTTATGGGATCAGGCAAAACAATTAGCCTTGCTGGTCCATCAATCTTATTCATTTATTTGATTATTGGTGTGATGGTGTTTTTTGTCATGCGTGCGCTTGGCGAATTACTTCTTTCAAACCTTGCCTATAAATCATTTATTGACTTCACAACAGACTTAATCGGTCCATGGGCAGGTTATTTTGTAGGGTGGACATACTGGTTATGTTGGATCACGATTGGTATCGCTGACCTTTCTGCAATTATCTACTACTTACAATTCTTCAATAATGGTCTACCTTTCTCGCCTGTCGAAGGGGCAATGATCAGTGTTGCCGCGATTGTATTTATTATGGGTTTAAACCTGTTAACAGTTCGCTTGTTTGGTGAGTTAGAGTTCTGGTTTGCGCTCATTAAGATTCTTGCGATTATTATTTTAATCGCTGTGGGTCTATGGATGATCTTTACAGGCTTTACCTCAAGTACAGGTGAAGTTGCATCATTTACTCATCTTTGGGCTAACGGTGGCTTTTTCCCAACAGGTGTACATGGTTTCTTGGCAGGCTTCCAAATCGCAATTTTTGCCTTCGTTGGTGTAGAACTTGTGGGAACAACGGCTGCGGAAACGAAAGACCCAGCACGTAACTTACCAAAAGCAATTAACTCAATTCCAATCCGTATCATTATTTTCTATGTATTGGCATTGTTGATCGTAATGTCTGTAACACCTTGGAATAAAATTGATCCTGCGATCAGTCCATTTGTAAACTTGTTTAGCCAAGCTGGTGTTGCAGCAGCAGCGATCTTGATGAACTTGGTGGTATTGTCATCAGTGATGTCATCAATGAACAGTGGTGTGTTTTCAACAAGCCGTATGTTGTTTGGTCTATCTCGTGAAGATCAGGGACCAAAAGCTTTTGGTAAATTGAACAGACGTGCGGTACCGGCAAATGCATTGTATTTCTCTGCTGCGTGTTTATTGTTAGGTGCGGCATTACAGTATTTTGTTCCAAATACAGTTGAGGCATTTACGCTTGCAACAACACTTTCAACGATTCTGTTCATTTGCGTGTGGCTACTCATTATCTGGAGTTATATCCGTTACTACACTACGCGTCCTGAGCTGCATGCAAAATCAACGTTTAAATTACCGGGCGGCTTATTTACATGTTGGATCACGATTATTTTCTTTATTGGCATGATTTATGTGCTGTCTTTAGAACCAGATACGTTCAAAGCGCTTAAAGTCAGCCCAATTTGGTTTGTTATCTTGATCATTGGTTATTTCTTCTTCTATAAACCACGTCATAAAAAGTAATTAAATTTATTTGCTTATGATCAAACGCTGGCTGAAAAGCTGGCGTTTTTTATGCATATTGTTTTTCTCTTTAAGTTTACTCTTTAGCCGCTTGCATGATCACGGTATACTGCATCGAATTGTTTAAATCAGGTGCTCAGATGCGTCGTGTCATTTGCCTCATCAGTTTATTGAGCAGCAGTATTTTGCTTAGCGCTTGTGGTCAGTCAGGAGCATTACAGCTACCTTCTGATCCGAATTATGACAAACGTGCGAAATACTTGCTCTATCGTAATAAAGAACAGAAACAAGTTGTGCAACAGGATGAACAAGCTGAACAGTCAGTTGAAGCATCAGCCCCAACCCAAACAACTTCACCTTAAGCTTTGAAATAAGGACACATTCATGAGTTTCACTCGCATTAATGGAGTATTGCACGCAGAGCAATGTTCTATGGAGCAGCTTGCGCAGCAATTTGGCACACCTTTGTATGTTTATTCAAAAGCAGCTTTTGAAAAACATTACTTAGATATGGACCGTGCTTTTGATTTTATTGATCATCAAATCTGTTTTGCGGTGAAATCTAACTCAAATATAGCTGTTCTTAATGTGTTGGCAAAACTTGGTGCTGGTTTTGATATTGTGTCAGGTGGTGAACTTGCACGCGTTTTAAAAGCGGGTGGAGATGCATCTAAAGTTGTTTTTTCTGGGTTAGGTAAAACTGAAGCCGATATCGAAACATCGTTAAATGTAGGCATTGCTTGCTTTAACGTAGAGTCTTATGCAGAACTAGACCGTCTTCAAAAAGTTGCAGCTCGTCTAGGCAAAAAAGCGCCAATTTCTTTACGTGTAAATCCAGACGTAGATGCAAAAACTCATCCTTATATTTCAACAGGCTTAAAAGAAAATAAATTTGGTATTCCAAGTGATACCGTTTATGAAACTTATCAATATGCTGCATCTTTACCAAACCTTGAAATCATAGGCATTGACTGTCACATCGGTTCGCAATTAACCGAGACTAAACCATTCGTTGATGCTTTAGATCGTGTCATGTTGATGATCGAAGAACTAAAAAAACTTGGTATTACTCTTAAACACATCGATATCGGTGGTGGTTTAGGTGTTTGTTATAAAGATGAAACGCCGCCAAGTGTTGAAGAATATGCCAACTCAATGAAACCTGCTTTAGAAAAGTTAGGTCTCAAGGTTTATATGGAACCGGGTCGTAGCATTAGTGCAAATGCAGGTGTGCTTTTAACCAAAGTTGATTTGCTCAAGCCAACGAGCCACCGTAACTTTGCCATTATTGATGCAGCAATGAATGATTTAATTCGCCCTGCTTTATATGAAGCGTGGATGGATATCCAACCTGTAGTGCCAAGTTCAGATACTGAAGAAAAAACTTGGGATCTTGTGGGTGCAATCTGTGAGACGGGTGATTTCATTGGTAAAGATCGTTCATTGGCTTTAAAAGAAAATGACTTGTTAGCTGTTCTTGGCGCTGGCGCTTATGGTTTTGTAATGAGTTCAAATTACAATACACGTGGCCGTGCTGCAGAAGTGATGGTATCAGGCGATAAAGCCCATTTGATTCGTGAGCGTGAAACGGTTGAATCCCTTTGGGAAAATGAACGCTTGTTGCCTGAGGAGTAAATGAAATGTTGTTAGAATTTACTAAAATGCATGGCCTAGGCAATGACTTTATGGTGGTTGATCTAATCAGCCAACGTGCTTATTTAGATACAGAAACAATTCAACGCTTAGCCGATCGTCATTTTGGCATCGGTTTTGATCAGCTTTTAATTGTTGAACCACCAGATTTACCGGAAGCAGATTTTAAATATCGTATTTTTAATGCTGATGGTTCTGAAGTTGAACAATGCGGTAACGGTGTACGCTGTTTTGCTCGCTTTGTACATGAGCGTCATTTAACAACCAAAACGAGTATTACTGTCCAAACCAAAGCAGGTATTGTAAAACCTGAGTTGGGACAAAATGGCTGGGTTCGCGTCAATATGGGCTACCCGAAGTTCTTGCCGAATGAAATTCCATTCATTGCAGAACAACCTGAAGCTTTATATACACTTGAGTTAGCTAACGACCAGAACATTAATATTGATGTGGTTAATATGGGCAATCCTCACGCTGTCACTATTGTTCCAGATGTATTAACTGCAGATGTTGCTGGCATTGGCCCACAAGTCGAGTCACATAAACGGTTCCCTGAACGTGTTAATGCTGGCTTTATGCAAGTAATTGATGAAAAACATGTGCGCTTACGTGTATTTGAACGTGGTGTAGGTGAAACACTAGCATGTGGTACAGGAGCATGTGCTGCTGCAGTAAGTGGTATGCGCCGTGGCTTACTTGCGAATTCAGTTGAAGTTGAACTTGCTGGTGGTAAGTTACAAATTGAATGGCAAGAAGGCGATGTGGTCTGGATGACTGGTCCAACAACTCATGTATATGATGGGCGTTTGGATTTACGTTATTTTCAAGGCTAAGTAAGATTTGTCTCAGGGGAAAGATCTTAAAATAAGGTCTTTCCCCTTTATTTTTACAAGAATAAATATTGAGAGAAAAATGCAAAATAAAATTAGAGGAGCAATTTATGGTCTGCTGATTGGTGATGCAGTCGGTGTACCATATGAATTTCATTCAGCTTTGCAGCTTCCACTTTACTCACATATTGATATGATTCCACCTAAAGATTTTAGGCGAACTTATCCAGATATTCCAATTGGAACATGGTCAGATGATGGAGCTCAGGCTCTATGCTTATTGGCATCACTATTACATTGTCAAAAACTCGATAGCATCGATTTTGCTAACCGTCTTCGCAATTGGTACCGTTATGGTTATATGGCGGTTGATTATCAAGTGTTTGATATTGGAGTGCAAACTGCTCAGGCGTTACAACGTTATGAAGCTGGGGTGTCTGTAGAAGAGATGGCTAATACAGATGAACATTCGAATGGTAATGGAGCGTTGATGCGCACATTACCTTTGGCATTATGGTATAGGGGATCTGATCAGCAATTAGTTGAGTTAGCCTATCAGCAGTCTCATTTGACCCATGCTCATCTTCGATCAAAAATTTGCTGTGCTTTATATTGCTTATGGGCAAAGTATTTATTGAAAGGACAATCAGTTAATGATGCTTGGAAATCTAGTATTTCCATATTGATGCAACTTTATAAAAATAGTTTTAATGAACAACAAGAACTCAATCATATTATTGATTCAACACATGAGAAAAAAATATCGGGCAGCGGTTACGTAGTGGATTGTTTACATTCAGCTCGTTTCGCTCTGCAACAAGATAATTATGAAGATGTCATTAAAACAGCTATTGCCTTAGGACAAGATACCGATACAACCGCATGTGTTGCAGGAGGATTGGCAGGAATTGTGTTTGGATATGAAGGGATACCACAAATATGGTTACAGCAGTTAAGAGGGAAAGAAATACTAAAACCATTATTAACCCAATTAGAAGAAGTATGATATGAATTTAATTTTCTTACCCGGCGCATCAGGCAGTACGACATTTTGGCATCCCTTAATTGAAAAATTACCTCAGCAGTATCGTACAAAAATTATTGGTTACCCCGGTTTTGGCGATACACCAGAATCCCTTGAAGTGAAGAGTTTTGAAGACCTAACAAATTATGTGGTCGATCAAATTAATGAAGAATCTATAATTGTTGCTCAATCAATGGGGGGGGATTTTTGCCGTTGCCGCAGCGTTGCAAAAACCTCAACTGGTGAAAGGGCTGGTTTTGATTGCAACTTCTGGTGGAATTAACCTTAAGCGATTTAATGTGCAAGACTGGCGTGAAGCATATCGCCAAGCATTTTTAAAATATCCAGATTGGTTTATTACGACGAATGCCAACTATGAAGAGTTTCTGTCAGACATAAATGTCGAAATCTTATTAATCTGGGGTGATCAAGATCCAGTAAGCCCAGTTGAAGTGGGAACATACTTAAATCAGATATTTAAAAATTCAAGGCTGCATATTGTTAAAGGTGGAGATCATCAGTTGGCAGAAAAACATGCTGATGAAGTGGCCACACAAATTAAAGATTATTTAAAAAAGATGAAGTAAGTTTTTAAAAACGGAAGCGTGCTGTGTTAGCACGCTTTTTAAAATTTATCTTTTACTCAAAGCTAATTTCAAAGCAAACAACACAAAAATACTGCCAGTAATTCGGTCCATATATTTCACAAATTTAGGCTGTTTTAAATAACGTGACAGTGGTTGCATAGCCAAAATTAATAAAGTTGACCATAACATTCCAATGAGGACATGAATCATTACCAGTCCCATCACCCAAGTAACTGCCGATGCTTGTGGTGGAATAAACTGTGGAAGAAATGAAATATAAAAAATACCAACTTTGGGATTAAGTAAATTACCCAAAAAGCCTTTAATAAACCAATTTTGTGAAGGAGAGGTATTTGAACTATTCTCTTGAATATCTGCAAGTTGGCTACGTGGTTTTAAAATCATATTTAAACCTAACCATGCTAGATAAGCTGCTCCCATCCATTTTAGAATATTAAAAGCGAGATCAGATGCCATGAGCAAAGCACCTAGACCACAGGCAACCATAATTCCCCATACAATACAGCCAAGGCTAATGCCGACCGCTGCTTGAAACGCTTTCGATTTACCTTCAAGTGTTGCTGTACGAATAATTAAAGTCGTATCTAAACCCGGGGTCAGTGTAAGTAAGGTAATCGCAATTAAATAAGGAATGAGTATGGTGGTCATGGCGGCATGGTCCAATGAATACTTGGTTTAAATTGTAATATATAAATTAGATCAGCATTAGATTGTGCGGTATCAAATTTTCATGATCACATAGTTTTTGGTACACTCAAAAAAATGAGCAAATAAATGGAGAGCAATTTGGATTTTGCATTACAGCTGCTCTCAATGTGGTTAAAAGAAAGAAAAATACAGAATCAATCTGAGCATACAATTACGGCTTATGAAAGAGATGTTAAAAGCTTTCTTGAATTCTGCGAGCACAAACAACTAGATTTGAGAAATATTGAAGCTTCAGATTTAAGAGAGTACCTAGCGCAGCGTGTCGAACAGGACCAGTTAAGTTCAAGTAGTATGCAACGCCATCTCACTTCAATTCGCCAGTTTATGAAGTGGGCTGAACAAGGCAAATATCTAGAAATTAATCCTACTGACGATTTTAAGTTAAAACGCCAACCTAGACCTTTACCAGGCATGATCGACATAGAAACGGTTAATCAAATTTTGGATCAACCTATGCCAGAAAAACCGGTTGATCAGCAATTGTGGTTAAGAGATAAAGCGATGCTCGAGTTACTTTACTCAAGTGGTTTACGTTTGGCTGAATTGCAGGGTTTAACAGTTAAGGATGTAGATTTTAATCGCCAACTTGTTCGTATTACAGGTAAAGGAAATAAAACACGTATAGTACCATTTGGGAAAAAAGCAAAAGAAAGCCTATTGAACTGGTTGAAAGTTTATACAATTTGGAAAGGATATTTTGATCAAAATGATTTTGTTTTTATTTCCTTACGAGGAGGGGCGCTCACTCCAAGGCAAATTGAAAAACGAGTGAAGCTTCAGGCACAAAGAGCAGGTGTAAATGTTGATTTACACCCACATTTACTCAGACATTGTTTTGCTAGCCATATGCTATCGAGTAGCGGTGACTTGCGTTCAGTACAAGAAATGCTAGGCCATAGTAATTTATCTACAACACAAATTTATACCCATATTGATTTCGATCATTTGGCTCAAGTGTATGATCAAGCTCATCCAAGGGCACATAAAAGCTAAAAGTTAAAAAATAGACTCAATCAAAGATAATTAAATTGAGATGTTTTAGGTGAATGTAGAGATCATTTGTATTTTTTTACAAATTTGTTTAAGAGAAATAAGGGAAACTACCCAATTGACAATTTTGATCTTTGAGTATTTTGTGGACGACTGGGTCTAAAAAACCTTGAATTGAAGGCTTTAAAAAGTAATCTTATGTTTCTAGCTAATATGCTAAATAAGATAAAAAGATAATAAAAATCAATATATAAAATAGAGTTTAAAAAGAATAAAATAGATCCTCATAGCAGTTTAAAATTTTTTTATGAACTGAGCATTTCATCTTTTTTATAGCAGTAGCGGAAATTGTGACTTGACCGAAATGCCAAACACATTGCAAGATAGGGTACCTAAAAAATTTTAATTGAAGAGTTAATATACTTTTCTCAACATTTACTTTTGCTAGAACAGCCGAGGATTACATGAAGGCTCTTGTTGCTGTAAAACGCGTGGTTGATGCCAACGTTAAAGTTCGTGTTAAGCCGGACAATAGTGGGGTTGACCTTACCAACGTAAAAATGTCAATTAACCCATTTTGTGAAATCGCAGTGGAAGAAGCGGTTCGCTTAAAAGAAAAAGGAACAGTATCAGAAATCGTTGTTGTTTCTGTAGGTCCTAAAGAAGCTCAAGAACAAATCCGTTCTGCAATGGCTCTAGGCGCAGACCGTGGTATTTTGGTTGAAACTACTGATGAAATTGGCGCTTTAGAAGTTGCTAAAATTTTAAAAGGTGTTGTTGAAGCTGAAAAACCAGAACTTATCCTTCTTGGTAAACAAGCAATTGATGATGACTCTAACCAAGTAGGTCAAATGCTTGGTGCATTATTAGGTGCTGGTCAAGGTACATTCGCTTCTGAAGTGAAAGTTGATGGCGGTAAAGTACAAGTGACTCGTGAAGTTGACGGTGGTTTACAAACTGTTGAACTTACACTTCCTGCAATCATCACGACTGATTTGCGTTTGAACGAGCCACGTTATGCAGCATTGCCTAACATCATGAAAGCTCGTAAGAAGCCACTTGATACAAAATCTCCTGCGGATTATGGCGTTACAGCTGGTACTAAGCTTAAAACTGTTAAAGTTGAAGCTCCAGCAGAACGTAAAGCTGGCGTACAAGTGAAATCTGTAGATGAGCTTGTTGAAAAATTGAAAAATGAAGCGAAAGTGATCTAATACGGAAGGATAAAATCATGAGTATTTTAGTTATCGCTGACCACAACAACCAAGTACTTAACGGTGCTACTTTAAACGTTGTTGCTGCAGCACAAAAAATCGGTGGTGATATTACTGTATTAGTTGCTGGTTCTGGTGCTCAAGCAGTTGCTGATGCTGCTGCTAAAGTTGCTGGTGTAAGCAAAGTTTTACTTGCTGACAACGCTGCTTATGCAAACCAATTAGCTGAAAACGTAGCTGGCTTAGTTGCTGACTTGGCTAAAGGTTACAAATACGTTTTAGCTGCTTCTACAACGACTGGTAAGAACATTCTTCCACGTGTTGCTGCTCTTCTTGATGTAAGCATGATCACAGATATTATTTCTGTTGAATCTGCGAACACATTCAAGCGTCCTATCTACGCTGGTAACGCGATTGCAACTGTTCAATCTGACGAAGCAATCATTGTTGGTACCGTTCGTGGTACAGCATTTGATCCAGTTGCTGCAGAAGGCGGTTCAGCTGCTGTTGAAACAGTTGGCGAAGTAAAAGATGCGGGTATTTCTCACTTCGTATCTGAAGAAATCGTTAAGCTTGATCGTCCAGAATTAACTGCAGCTCGCATCGTAGTTTCTGGTGGTCGTGGTGTAGGTTCTGGTGAGAACTACCATAAAGTACTTGATCCATTAGCTGACAAGCTCGGTGCAGCACAAGGTGCTTCACGTGCAGCAGTTGATGCGGGCTTTGTACCTAACGATTTCCAAGTTGGTCAAACTGGTAAAATCGTTGCGCCTGAGCTTTATGTTGCTGTAGGTATTTCTGGTGCGATCCAGCATTTAGCTGGTATGAAAGATTCTAAAGTTATTGTTGCAATCAACAAAGACGAAGAAGCGCCAATCAACAGTGTTGCTGACTACTGGTTAGTTGGTGATTTGAACACTGTAGTACCAGAATTGGTATCTAAACTTTAATCTTTACTGATTAAAGCTAAAAAACCCTTAGTTTTTACTAGGGGTTTTTTTATTATGGATAGTGTCCTGAAATGTATAACTGAGACTTTTATTTTATTTGAGGTTTGATTTTTATAGAATAAAAATCACATAGTTTTATTAAGAATAGAACATGCTCGTTATAGCGATATGATAAGAATAATATGCAATTAAATTATACAAATATCACCAGATTAGCAGTGTAGATTCCGCACATTACAAAGTGCTTTTATGCTATAGTATACAGCTATATTTTTTTCGATTTTAGTTCAGTTTCCGGAACTAAATTTTTTGCAAGATCAAGACATATAAGCAGATGGAAATTTCTATCTGTAAGAAGGAGTATGCATGAGCGTATCGGAAATCCGACCGATTGCCATTGAGGACGAACTCAAGCATTCATATTTAGATTACGCGATGAGTGTAATCGTATCTCGTGCATTGCCGGATGTGAGAGACGGTCTGAAACCTGTTCACCGTCGTGTGCTTTATGCCATGCACGAATTGGGCAATGACTATAACAAAGCCTACAAGAAATCTGCGCGTGTTGTTGGGGACGTAATCGGTAAATATCACCCTCATGGTGACTCAGCTGTTTATGAAACCATTGTACGTATGGCTCAGGACTTTAGCTTACGTTATTTATTGGTAGATGGTCAGGGTAACTTCGGTTCGATTGATGGTGATAGCGCAGCTGCGATGCGTTATACCGAAGTCCGTATGACCAAGCTTGCACACGAGCTTCTTGCAGATCTAGAAAAAGACACGGTTGACTGGGAAGATAACTACGACGGATCTGAGCGTATTCCAGAAGTACTTCCGACACGTGTTCCTAACTTGTTAATTAATGGCGCTGCTGGTATTGCCGTAGGTATGGCAACCAACATGGCACCGCATAACATGACAGAAGTTGTGAATGCGTGCTTAGCCTATGCTGACAATCCGAACATCTCGATTGAAGGATTGATGGAATACATTACGGGTCCTGACTTCCCTACAGGCGGTATTATTTACGGTAAATCAGGTATTGTTGATGCCTACCGTACAGGTAAAGGCCGCTTACATATTCGTGGTAAGTACCATTTCGAAGAAGATGAAAAGACAGGCCGTACAACCATCGTCTTTACTGAAATTCCATATCAAGTAAACAAAGCAAGAGTTATTGAACGTATTGCCGAGTTAGTGAAAGAGAAAAAACTTGAAGGTATTTCAGAACTTCGTGATGAGTCTGACAAAGAAGGTATGCGTATTGCAATTGACTTAAAGCGTGGTGAAAACGCTGAAGTCGTTGTAAATAACTTATTCTTAAATACTCAACTTGAAAACTCATTCAGCATCAACATGGTTTGTCTAGACAATGGACAACCAAAATTGATGAATCTGAAAGATATTATTGCGGCATTTATCCGTCACCGCCAAGAAGTTGTGACACGCCGTACCATGTTCGAACTGCGTAAAGCACGTGAACGTGGTCATATCTTAGAAGGCTTAACCGTTGCTTTAGCCAATATCGATGAAATTATCGAGACGATTAAAACTTCTGCTAACCCTGCTGAAGCGCGTGAGCGTTTACTTGCAGGTGAGTGGGCAGGTGGTGGTGTCGTTTCATTACTTGAAAAAGCTGGCGCAATTTCTGTTCGTCCAGATGAAATCGAAGGTGAAGATCCAAATCGTCCATTTGGTCTAACCGATTCAATTTACCGTTTATCACCAACACAAGTAGGCGCAATTTTAGAATTACGTTTACATCGTTTAACTGGTCTTGAACAAGACAAATTACATGCAGAATATACTGAGATCTTAGGTCAAATCGCTGAACTTACTGCGATTTTGAATGATTTCAATTTATTGATGGCTGTAATTCGCGAAGAGTTGGCACTAGTACTACAACAGTATGGTGATGGACGTCGCACTGAAATTATTGAATCACGTATTGATTTTAGCCGTGAAGATTTAATTCCTGAAGAGCAAGTTGTATTAACGGTTTCACAAACAGGTTATGCAAAAACTCAACCACTTTCAGATTATCAGGCTCAGCGCCGTGGTGGACGTGGTAAGTCTGCAACTTCAATGAAAGATGATGACTTTATTCAACATCTCATTGTAGCTTCAAACCATGCGACTGTGCTGTGCTTTACCAACGTAGGTAAAGTATATCGCCTTCGTGTGTTTGAAGTGCCTCAAGCATCACGTGGTGCAAAAGGCCGTCCGATTGTGAACTTGTTACCTTTAGATGCGAATGAAACAGTAACAGCTATCTTGCCTTTGACTGAGTTCCCAGAAAACCATTACGTATTTATGGCGACAGCATCAGGTACGGTTAAACGTGTTGATTTAGAGCAATTCGCTAACATCCGTTCAAATGGTTTACGCGCAATTGAGCTCAATGAAGAAGATACCTTAATTGGTGTTGCGATTACTGATGGTAATCAGCAAATCATGTTGTTCTCGAACGAAGGTAAGGCAATCCGTTTTGCTGAGACTGACGTACGCTCAATGGGTCGTACTGCGAAAGGTGTTCGTGGTATGCGCGTGAGCTTTGCAAGCAGCACTTTAAGTGAAGAAGATGCAGATGTTGAAAATGATGAATCAGATGACAATGACGATTCAGCAGATTCAAATTTAGTAAGCCGTATCGTATCGCTTGTAGTTGTACCTGAAACAGGTGAAGTACTGTGTGCAAGTGCCAATGGTTACGGTAAGCGTACTCCAGTAAATGACTTCCCGACCAAGAAGCGTGGCGGTAAGGGTGTAATTGCGATTAAGACAAGCGAACGTAACGGTGAGCTTGTTGGTGCAGTGTCTATTGACGAAACCAAAGAATTGTTACTTATTTCTGATGGCGGTACATTAGTTCGTACCCGTGCAGCAGAAGTTGCAATGACTGGTCGTAATGCACAAGGTGTACGTCTAATTCGCTTAAGCGAAGAAGAAACTCTAGTAGGCGTTGTTTCTATTGAGGCTGTCGAAGATGAAGAAGAGTTTCTCGAAGGCGAAGTAGATACTACTGAAACTGATAGCGAAGAAGCTGTATCAAATAATGAAGATGCTTCTGAAGACTAAGTAAAACTTAAATAAAAAAGGAAGCATAAGCTTCCTTTTTTATTTTATGAAGAAGATTTTTTAACAAGCCGATAATAAGATAAACCCACCAATATTAATCCAAGGGTTCCAAGAAAAATCAGTTTTGGTACAACCGTGGCTAATGGAACACCCATCTGATTAAGTTGCACAAACATTTGTACCGCATGTGTTGAGGGTAAACACCACGCAAACCATTGTAGCCATTCAGGCATTGCTTGATGAGGCCAAGCAGCTCCAGTTAGTAAGAATAAAGGTACTGAGCTAAACACAATAATATGTCCGGCACGTTCCGGCATATCCAAAAGTGAACCGATCAACATGCCGAGTCCAATCACACAACTAATAAAAATTGGAACAGCAACTAGTAAACCAGTGAAGTTTCCACCATGTGGGTAGTCATTGAACCACAAGGTAAAACCGAAAAGATAAAAACATCCTAAACAGCCAATGGTAAATATACTTGCGAAGATTCCAGCAAAACGAACAGCTGTAATTTTTTCATGTTGCTCCCGATAGCTAGCTATTAACATTGCCAAACCTAGCACAATCGTTTGATGAATAATCAAAGATGCAACAGCTGGAAAAATATAACTTCCATATCCTGAAAGAGGGTTAAATAACGGCACTTGATGAATAGAAAGCGCTGGCTGGAAATGTGTGCGCTGTCCAAATTTTTCAATATATTCTTTTAATGTAGCTTCTATTGAGGTTGCTAGACCTAAACCAATTTCTTTAGTTTTTAAAAAGTTGGCTGTGCTTAAGTATAAGCCAATTCCACCTGTTTCTCCTCTGCGTAAGCTTTGGGTTAAGTTATTTGGTAAAAGTAAAATACCATCGGCTTTTTGCTCACGTACCATTTGTTCAGCTTGTAAAAAATTGCTGGTAACGGTAACGATATGAACATGGGGGCTATTTGCACTCTGGCCGATTAATTGAGAAGTTAAGAGGCTTTGTTCTTCATCAACAATCACAATAGGAATAGATTCTGCTCGTTCAGCTTTATAGGCGGTAGGATAAAAAAAGCTATAAAGAAGGACCGATAAAATTAGCGTTGTGAAAACTGAGCTATTACTTACAATGTCTTTAAATGTTTGCCCATAAGCCTTAAAGAATTCATTCATTGTGTTGCCCCTCGAACTAATTTTTTAAGCAATAGACAACTTAAAAAGAAGTAAATCAGGCAATAACCCATAAGTATTAAAAAAGGGATCATTGAAATGAAAACTGGACTGCCGATCACCCATTGCTCGGTTTGAAGCTTGGCATAAGGGGTATAGGGAATAATAAGTGACCAAAACTTGGTAAAAATAGGGGCATTATTCAAAGGCAGAGTAACGCCTGCGAAACTTAAAGAAGAGCCGCCATATACCGCAATAAAGCCAAAAGTTTTGCTTAAATTTTTGGTTGCTAAAATAACTGTGCTGCTAATCAAAGCGTAGGCAAAATAAAGTAGGAACTGTGCGCATAGCAATAAACTAAGAGAACCCGCTACAAACCAGCCACGGATTTCGACTAGCCAAAACATCCATAACCATGTCCATAAACAAAATATAAGGCTATAAAGCAAATTTTTAGCCAATAAGCCTTGTATAAAACTTTCTCGGTTTACCCAGGCTGTTAATGTGCCACGTTTAAGTTCTTGTCCAATAGCAAAGGCAACACAGCAACATAACAATAAGTGCAATACAGCAGGAACCATGAAAGGTTCTAAATAAAACTCATAGCTCATGCTTGGGTTATAAAGCGTTGAGATTTTGACATGAGCGGTGGGAACATCTAAATAGGGAATACTATTTGCAAGATAACTTTGACCAGCATAGTCTGCTAAAGCATTGAGGGTACTGACCAACATTGCGGAGGAAATCGTGTTCCCGACACTAAAAAAAGACTGGTTAAATGCAATGCTGATTTGAGCATCTTGTGCTTTCACGAAGCGTTTTTCAGCACCGTCTGGAATGAAAACATAACCCCATATTTTGGTTTCATTGAGTAGTTGTTCAGCCTCCGCAGAGCTTACCGTAATTGTTTTAATGTCTACTGTATGATTCAACGAAAGATACTTTTCAATATTACGGCTGAGTTCACTTTGGTCCTGATCAATAATTGCGATCGGTAAATGTTCAGCTTTACCTGCGTAAAACATGCTGCTAAATATAAAAATGATAAAAGCAGGGATAAGTGTCACCATACACAAATCCCATTTATTGCTTTTTAGATAGTTTAGTTCCCGTAATATACTGGCAAACATGCTTTATTTTTCTTCTTTAATTTTAAATAGAACACTCATGCCAACCTTTAAATCTTTGACAGGACTTTCAGGCACCAGATGTAATTTGAAGCTACGAATATCATAGCCTCCAGTTTGGCGAGTCGTTTTAATGGTGGCGAATTCACCTTCAGCATCAATATTCTTAATTTTAAAATTCACCTTCTGATTAAGAGCAGGTATGAATCCTTCAAGGGTTTTATTTTTATAAACGGATGCATATTGATTTTCACCGACGTTTAAACTTACCCATAAATCATCATCTTCTAAAATGCTAACAACAGGCACGCCCATAGCGACTAATTCGGAAGGTTTACCATAAGTTTTTGAAACTGTGCCTGAAATAGGTGAGAGTAAACGTGTCTCTTCCTCTAAAGCTTTTGCTTCAGCTACTGCAGCTTTTGCAATTTCAACCTGTGCATCTGCTGTAGATTTTTGTTGGCTGGTACTGCCACGTTTTGCACGGGCATATTGCTGATAAGAGGCTTCACTTAATTCTTGAGCAGAAGTTTGTGCAGCAAGCATTTCATCTCTTCTTTGACGTGAAATGACGCCTTGTCTATATAAATTCTCGCCACGTTGGTAAGTAGTTTTGGCAAGGTTTGCTTGTGCTTTCGTACTTTGCCAGTTGGCATAAAGAGTATCGATATTTTCTTGTTGAGAACCTCGATCTATCGTAGATTGAAATGCTAAAGCCGATTGTAAGGTAGCCAAAGCTTGTTGCTTTTTAGCTTCTATTTCAGGGCTAACCAAACGAACAAGGGGCTGGCCTTTGGAAATTTTCTGGCCTTCTTGTACATAAATTTCTTCAATACGACTTGGAACTTTTGTACTTACGTGAATAGTTTCAGCTTCAACTCGGCCTTGAAGTTCAATAGGTTTCGGCTGATAGCTTTTCCACAAACCAAAAATAATTAAACCTAATAGGGCAATAATAATTACACCAATAATCAGTTTAATTTTAGAGTTTTTAGGTGGTTTTGAATCATCTTTATTTGTGTTTGATTCTTGATGGTCACTAACTTGATCATCTTTTTGAACTTGGGTGGTTTCTGCCGTATCCGCAACAGGAGAATCTTGTTCTGAATGAGCTGAGTCTTGATTCATTTTATACTCCCATTAACGAATATAGTCGGTATGTGGTTGATTGACATAAGCTTTAAACTGGTCCATAGAACCATGGCTTTGTAATAGCGTTGCGAGTGACATGACATATTTATAAGCATTTAAAGCCATTTCAGTTTTTAACGCACTTAATGCATTTTGAGCATCAATCACTTGGGTTGCTGTACCCATTCCTTCGCGGAAAGAAAGTTCTTGGATACGTAGGTTTTCTTGAGCAGCATTTACGTTTCTTTGTAAAAGCTGATGACTTTGTTGAGCAGAGTTGAGTTCGTTATATGATTTATTCAAAAGAGCTTCAATCTCTTGTTTAGTTCGTTCAGTCATGAGTTCAGAAGCGTAGCGCTTTAATTCAGCGGCATGAATATTCTTATTTTTATCTACCCCAGAAAATAGGTTGTATTTTGCCATTACACCGACAATCCAGTTTTCATTTTCATCAAGCGCATATTCACCAAATGCAAATAGACTTGGTTTTTTTGCTGCTTGTTGAGCTTGAATATTTACGTTAGCCAGTTGAGTATCCATCTGCATCTTTTGTACAAGGCTAGACTTTTGTGAATAACTGGTTAAAAGTGATTCTAGAGACTGGCTGGGAGTGTTGTTTACAAATAATGGTGTACTTAAATCGACATTATTTTGTTGATGTAAAAGATTATTAAGGCTAAAGCGGCTGGCGTTTAAGTTAGCTTGAGCATTTTGTAAAGTACGTTCTGCATTATTACGAGCGACTTCAAACTGCATGCGTTGCCCTTTACTAATAAATCCTTGTTGTTCGAGCTTTAGGGCATTGCTGTAATGTTTTTGCATCGCATTAAAGTTAAATAAGCTACTTGCGACCAGCTGCTGCTGTAATTGCACATTAAAATAACTTTGTACTACTTCAAATCGCTGTATATCTTGCTGTTGTTGGCTTGAAAGTTCAGAACGCTGTGCTTGTATATTTGCTATTTTTTTAGCACTGCTGGTTAAGCCGCCTGTATAGAGTGGCATTACGACTGAAATAGAAGGGCGTACCACCTGATCTTCGATAGTCAGGTTTGCGTAATCAGGAAAGCGATTTATACCATCATGTATGGTTTGGTTTGCACCTTCTTGAACTTGACCCAGCACATCTGATGGAATGACATTGTTCCACTGTGAAAGTTTATCATTTAGCCCTTGGCTTAAATCATTCTCAAGTTTTTGTTTAAAAGAACCGAGGGGAACATCTGTTTCACTATGAAAAGCGTAGGCTCTGACATTCAAATCAACTCTAGGTAATCCGAGGCCCTTTACTGCTTCAGCTTCTAATTGAGATGCTTGCTGTAATGCTTGGTTGGCTTGAGTACTATATGAACTTTTCAAAGCTTGTTGTTCTGCTTCAGCATAACTCAAGCTTCCAGCGTATAAATGATTAGTGAAAAAAAAGCCTAAAGCCAAAGCAAGATGTTTTGGTTTAAATGAAAAGGGAAAAATAGACTGTCTATATCGATGTGTTGGCATTTTAAATAACAATTTTTGGCATCCCTTATAGTTTAAATTTCTTGTTATTAAATTCAATTATCGTCTTGTTTATTATACATTTGTATAAAAACATGGTGGTTTTTAGCTCCTTTAATTATTGAATTTACTAAGCCAATATTTTTGTAATAGCTATCAAGGTATGTGAAATTATAATCACAAGTCAAGTTGATCTTTTTGCTTAAAAATTTTTTTAAATGAGGAAGCAGATTATTAAAACTAAAGAAATAACGACAACAATAATTGAAAAAATAAAGCTAAATACAGTACAGCATTGAAATATTTACTTGAGAAGCTGCTGCAAGCTTAAGCAATCTGTGGTTAAATGCCATTTTTATTGTGTTTGACTTTATACAAGGGAAAAATCATGCGCGCGTACAATTTCTGTGCTGGTCCTGCTGCATTACCTACTGCCGTTTTAGAAAAAGCTCAACAAGAATTGTTGGATTGGCAGGGTAAAGGTCTATCCATCATGGAAATGAGTCACCGTAGTGCTGACTATGTTGCTGTGGCTGAAAAAGCTGAAGCAGATTTACGCAAGTTAATGAACATTCCAGAAAACTATAAAGTACTGTTTTTACAAGGCGGTGCGTCATTACAATTTTCGGCTATTCCTTTAAACCTTTTAGGTAAGAACAGTAAAGCCGATTATATTCACACCGGCATCTGGTCTGAAAAAGCGTTAAAAGAAGCAAAACGTTATGGCGATATTAATGTTGTAGAAGCTGGCATTAAAGTAGATGGCAAGTTCGCAATTTCTGAACAAAGCGAATGGAATCTATCTGATGATGCAGCATATGTACATTATGCGGATAATGAAACGATTGGCGGCTTACAGTTCGCGGGAATTCCTGATGTAAAAGCTCCACTTGTTTGTGACTATTCATCAAGTATTTTATCTGCTCCATTAGATGTGACCAAGTTTGGTTTAATCTATGCTGGCGCACAAAAAAATATTGGTCCTGCTGGTTTAACAATTGTCATTATTCGTGATGACTTACTTGATCAAGCTAAACCAGAAATTCCAAGTATTTTAAAATATGGTGACCAAGCCAAAAATGGTTCTATGGTAAATACGCCATCGACTTACGCTTGGTACTTGTCTGGTTTGGTATTTGAGTGGTTGCTAGAGCAGGGTGGGGTAGAGGCGATCCATAAAGTGAACCTTGAAAAAGCTCAGTTGTTATATGGTTATATCGACTCAAGCGATTTCTACAATAACCCGATCGCAATTCCAAACCGTTCAATTATGAATGTACCGTTTACCTTGGCAGATGAAGCTTTGGAAAAGCAATTCTTAAAAGAAGCGGAAGCTAATCACTTGTTGAATTTAGCTGGACACCGTTCTGTAGGTGGTATGCGTGCAAGTATTTATAATGCCGTACCATTAGAAGGCGTACAGGCTTTAATCAAATTTATGGATGATTTTGCAAAGCGCAATGGTTAAGCAAATCAAATAAATAAAGCCCTCAAATGAGGGCTTTATTTATTAAATAAGTTATAAATTAAAAAGGCACTAAACCAAACTGGTGCATGAATATGGCAGCTAAGAACATACCCAAGACAAAAAAGCAAAACGCACCAGTATCGACCTTTACGCGCAGGCTACTGGATTGAATGAGGCTGGTAGTTTGTTCGGGTATAATCTTCATTCAATAACCTAATCATTAAAATATTAGTGAAATTCAATTAGTTTCACCCTTTTTAGCACAAATAGTCGCCTGAATCCAGATATTACCGCGAATATATTCGCCAATATTAAAGTTTTTATACAAATCGTTTTTGGTTGCAATGCGCACTAATATGGCAGGAAGATCATCTTCTAAAACCAAAGTAACATCATAAAGGGTATATTCTGCCCCCATAAATGTCATAGAGGTTTTGCCAACAATATTACCTTGGAACCAGGCTTCATCTTCTTGACCAAGATTTTCGCCATATAAATAAGCGACCATTTTAGAAAAATCAACGGTTACAGGTTCTTGATCTTCTGGAGTTTTTGGTTGCCATTCATTAATGAGTTCCTGTAAGTTTTCAGGAGCAACACCATTATGTTCAGTTAAAATTGCATTTAATGCACGGTGATGTTTAATAGAAGCTGGGTCATCAACAATAATTTTTTCACCTGCTGGAACAGGTTCTAATTCATAAGCCCATGCATTAAATTGGACTTGATAGTTTTGATTTTTGTCATATTGACAGTAGTTAACACTAAATAAACTATCAAATGCATAAACAGTTGTATTTTTATTTAGTCTTAAACTTAACACGGCTTGTGTAGCAGAGTCGCAAGTAATGATGCGTTCAATTTTTGCATTATATTGGTACGGACTTTCAAAACTTGGGAAGGCTGTTTTAAGCGCACGAGGTTTTTGGTTTTCAACAGCAATAATTTGATTGATGGTAACTTTTTGGTCTTGTGGACCTTGAATGAGCCAAAAAGATTGGTCCATGTCTTCTTCATGTTCACACAAACCCATTGGCATTACAGGTGCATCAAGTGCTAGTCCTAACCATTTTGGTACATCTGTTTCGGGATGGGACGTCAATAGATTCCAATGTTCTCCATGACTACCAAAATTTTGGTCATTTACTTTAATAACTTCTGGACTGTTTTGATTTTTCATAAGCACGATGCTGTTGGGTTCATATTACTTGTTATATTAAATCGAGGGTGTTTGCTATTTTTCAAGTCACCATATGTAAATTCTCTTGTAAAAGCGCGTATTTAGTCATTTAAAGGGAAGTGCGGTTTCTATTTATAAGTTAAAAGTACGTTTAACTTATAAAAAATTTAAATGTTGAAATTAAAAATCAGTTTAATCGTTATTTTTACTCACCTTTGAAAAGCATCTGTTAGACTAATATTTTTAGTGGAAATAGAGAATAACGTGCTGCCATTTAAGCTATGGGTAGACGCAGACGCCTTACCGAAAATTCTACGTGAAGTGATTTTACGTGCATCAGATCGTTATCAATTAGAAGTCATTTTTGTTGCTAATCAGAATGTTGGTATCACCCCTTCAGTACGCATTAAATCAATACAAGTTTTAAGTGGTGCCGACCAAGCAGATAAAGAAATAGTTGATCGTATGGTTGAAAATGACATTGTCATTACGCAGGATATTCCTTTGGCAGCTCAGGTGATCGCGAAAGGTGGAGTTGCTATTCATCCCCGTGGTGAAGTTTATACAACTGCGAATGTTAAAGCACGTTTACATCTGCGTGATTTCATGGATACACTCCGTGGTGCAGGTGTGCAAACTGGTGGACCGCCTCCTATTTCCGAGCGAGATAAACGTGAATTTTCAAGTTCATTAGATCAAACGATTTTAAAGCAAAAACGTAAAACAGCTAAGTGAGCGTCGCATGCCATCGCAAACCAATTTGGCTCTAACCTATGCCTTGTTAGTGTTTATCTGGGCAACCACTCCTTTGGCAATTGTCTGGAGTGTGTCTGATCTACATCTGATGTGGGCATTGTTATTACGCTTTTTTATTGCATTGCCTTTGGCTGTCATCATATTGTTAATTTTGAGAACACCTTTTCCGACGCATCGACAAGCAGTTCATAGCTACATTGCCGGATCTTTTAGCTTAATTGGTTCTCAAATTTTCACCTATGCCGCGACCCAATATTTAAGTTCAGGCATGATTGCACTTATGTTTGGTTTGGCGCCGATAATGGCAGGGCTTATTGGTCGATTTGCATTTGGCCAACAACTTTATAAGCTGCAATGGTTGGGTATGGCAATTGCGGTCTGTGGGTTAGCTATTATTTGTCTGAGCGGTGCGAATCAGCATGTGCATCCGTTTGGTATTGTCCTGATGCTAATCAGTGTATTTGTTTATTCGTTTTCAATTTTCTGGGTTAAGAAAGTTAATGCACAGATCCAGCCGATGGCTCAGGCAACAGGCTCTATTTTAGTGTCTTCTATTTTTGCTAGTTGTTTTATTCCATTTATTTGGCAATATGCACCAACACATTTGCCAGAAGCTAAATCTTTATTTGCCCTAATTTATACGGTACTTATGGCATCACTCGTTGCCATGTTCTGCTACTTCAAACTTATACAAAATATTCAGGCAACGACTTTATCTTTAACGACAGTAATTACACCAATGTTAGCGATGATCATTGGAGCTGCTTTAAACCATGAACAACTTTCAATTATGGTTTTTGTAGGTGCTTTCATTATCTTGTCTGGACTTTTTTTATATTTCTATAAAGACATTCAGGCAAATCGGAACTTTGCTCAACATATGAAGTCTAAATAGGAGAAGATTTGGGTAATTTGTTGAGCTTATTCATTAAATTGTTCTAATTCGTAGCGAAATGCACGATCAAATTGATCTCCCAACTTAACTAGTAGAAAATAGCGCAGCAATATAATATTAGGATTGTTAAGGATAAGTCAGAACTTACTGATTTTTAAACCTTAATACAGCATCTAACGGTATGGCCAAATAGTAGATGTGGGTGCAAGTTGCCATCAACATCTTATATTTTCCATCAATGACCTTGGATTTAGAAGGTATGTTTAAACCAATCTCACTGTATATAGGGTTGAGATATACTCGCGCAAGACGCAGTAATCATTTTATTTCTTTTATTGCATTGGTTTCGATGGTCGGTTTGACACTAGGTGTCGCTGTGCTGATTACAGTACTTTCTGTCATGAACGGTTTCGATCGCGAATTGAAAAACCGTGTGTTAGGAATGGTGCCGCAAGCAACAGTTTCATCTACACAAATCCTCACGGATTGGCCTGAACTCGTGAAGCGAGTTGAACATCATCCACATGTAACAGGGGTTGCACCTTTTACGCAATTGCAAGGTATGTTGACTGCGCAAGGGCAAGTCGCTGGTATTATGGTGACGGGTATTGACCCAAAATATGAAAAGAATGTCTCTATTATTCAAAATCATATTGTTGCCGGGAGTTTAGATTCACTTAAAAAAGGTGAATTTGGTATTGTGCTTGGTAAAGATATGGCTGATTCATTGGGCTTACGTCTAAATGATAGTGTGACATTGGTTTTACCTGAAGCAACACCATCTCCAGCAGGTGTTGTACCTCGTTTCAAGCGTTTTAAAGTGGTTGGTATTTTTAGTGTAGGCGCTGAAGTCGACTCTATGGTGGGTTATATCGCCCTATACGATGCTTCAACCTTATTACGCTTACCAGATGGTGCCCAAGGTGTCCGTTTAAAACTAGATGATATTTTTGCAGCGCCGCAAGTTGCTGACGACTTAGTCAAAAGTTTACCAAGCAATTTCTACGCGACGAACTGGACCTATACGCATGGTAATTTATTTAATGCCATTCAAATGGAAAAAACTCTAGTCGGTTTATTGCTTGTCCTTATTATTGTGGTTGCAGCATTTAATATTGTTTCATCATTGGTCATGGTGGTGACTGATAAAAAATCTGATATCGCAATTTTGCGTACATTAGGCGCTTCGCCATCCATGATTACTAAAATATTTATGGTGCAAGGCACCGTGATTGGGGTAATTGGTACAGTTGCAGGTACGGTTTTAGGTGTAATTTTAGCTTTAACCATTAGCGATATCATTTCATGGTTTAACAATGTGTTGGGCTTAAATCTATTTGATGCTTACTTTGTACATTACCTTCCTTCTTATTTAAGATGGCAAGATGTCACGATTATTGTGATTGTTTCTTTACTTTTAAGCTTCTTGGCGACTATTTATCCGGCACTTCGTGCTGCCAAAGTTCAACCTGCTGAGGCACTGCGCTATGAGTAAAATTGTTCTAGAAGCGAAAGAAATATATAAACATTTTGATGACGGTAAATCTAAAGTTGAAGTCATTAAAGGTCTTTCTTTACAAGTTGAAGCAGGGCAGTTTGTTTCTATTGTCGGTGCGAGTGGTTCAGGTAAAAGTACTTTGCTTCATGTGCTAGGTGGTTTAGAGCAGCCAACTCAAGGGCAAGTATTTTTAAATGGTCAGCGTTTTGATAATTTAGGTGAAGCTGAACGTGGTTTTCAGCGTAACCAATACCTCGGTTTTGTTTATCAATTTCACCATTTATTACCTGAGTTTTCTGCTCTTGAAAATGTCGCGATGCCTTTAATGCTTCGTGCAGATAGCCAATTTAAATCGGTAAAAGCGCAAGCTGAATATTTACTTGATCGAGTTGGGTTATCTCATCGTATGGATCATAAGCCAGGTGAGCTTTCTGGTGGTGAGCGCCAACGTGTGGCGTTAGCGCGTGCTTTAGTCACTAAACCTGCGGTTGTTCTGGCTGATGAACCTACAGGTAATTTAGACCGTAAAACAGCTCTAGGTATTTTTGAATTACTGACCGATCTTAAGAAAGAACTTAACATGGCAATGTTAATTGTGACCCATGATGAGCATTTAGCTCAGGCTGCTGATTCTATTTTGCACATGCAAGATGGACTCTGGGTGAGTAGTTCTTAAAAAATTGTCATTAAATCACATTGTTAAAGCCCACTGAGTTGGGCTTTAATTTTGCCCCTAAAAAGATAATGATATGACTTTAAATGTTAAAACTTATTTTAATGGGGTGGATTGGGGGTATTGCATTTATGGGGAGAGATATCCCTTTAATAATGCAATATGGGTGGGTAGGTAAAGTCTTGCTTGTTATGGGCTTTATTTTTTATATTTTTAAGAGAAATATTTTCTTAAATCGCCCCATATTAAAAGCCATTTACTGTCTAGTCTGTGCTATTAGTTTTTTTACTATAGGACATCAATATGCTCAGCATACCTTAAATGAAAGATTACAACTGCGACAAATGCAGCCTAAATCTTTAGATATTGTTGTGTATGTAGATCGTATAAGTGAAGAAAAAGAAGATAAGACGCAGCAACCCGTTCAGGTACTAGGGCAGTCCTTACATCCCGTCAATTGGCTTTTATATTTAAAAAATCAAAAAGTAAACTCAGCGTTAGATGAATCAAAATTACAATTAGGCCATTATTATCGAATTTCTGGCAAAACCAAACCTGCTCATAGTTACGCAGTGGCCGGTGTTTTCGACCAAGAACAATGGTTCATTCAACGAAATATAATGTCTGGTTTTAGTGTTCAGCATATTGAGCCTTTAAGCTCTGATGAAGTTTATCAGTTGGGTTATCAACAGCATTTAAAAGAGCAACAAAAATTCTTTAACAGACAAAAATTAAATATAGAAAAATTGCGTCTGACATTTAGATTAATATTAAAACAATCTCCTTTACAAAATAAAGGACTGTTATTAGCTTTATTAACAGGGGACGAAAGTCTTTTAAATGATGAGATTAAAAATCAATTTAAGAAATTAGGAATCTCTCATTTGTTGGCCATTTCAGGGCCTCATGTACTCATTTTTGCCATCATGTTCTCTTGGGGATTACATCAATTAGTACGACGATATTATCCGCAGCTTTATTTGCATCAACCTAAACAAATTTGGGCGATGATTCCATTATGTTTCGGTGTTTTGATTTATACGGCATTTGTTGGTTTTGAAATTCCCGCCTTACGAACTTTACTTTCAGTATTTTTATTTGCTTCTTTGTTATTAATTAAACTGCCTGTTAAGCCATTTTCACTCTTGGTTTACAGTGCAAGTCTGCTTTTATTTTGCGATCCTTTTAGTGTTTTATCGGCAGGATTTTGGCTCTCTTATGGTTCTTGCTTTATTTTATTACGGATTTATCAAACTATAGAGCAGGCTCCAAATCTTGTTTTAACTAATCTGTTATCTAGAATCATTCTTTTCAGTAAAATTTTAATTGAATCTCATGGCAAAATATTTATTGCTTTATGTCCTTTAATGCTGATTTTCTTCCAACAGATTTCATGGGTTGCCCCTTTTACAAATATTATTGCAGTTCCTTTACTCGGAGGTGTGATTGTTCCTTTAAACATTTTTGCTGCTTGTGTATGGCTTATTTTTAACCCATTCGGAAATTTACTTTTTCAAATTAATGATGTCCTGATTAGTATAGTACTGACGTGTTTTAATCTTTTAGAGAAATTATCTCTACCATTACAAGGCTTTAGTCTGACATCACTTGATTTAGTTTGCCTTAGCTTCGTTATTATTATCTTATTTTTACCGCGTGGAGTTTTACCAAAATCTTGGGGACTAATATGCTGTTTACCCTTGATCATTCCAGATAAGTCATCCCAGCAAATTCAATTAAATATTATAGATGTGGGACAGGGACAAGCTATTTTCTTGCAACACCCGCAGCAGACATGGCTCATCGATACGGGTGGGTCTTATGATGAGAAAGCCTTTAGTATTGGTCAAAATGTCGTGATTCCATATTTACGTCAAAAGGGAATTAAACAACTGGATCACGTCGTACTGTCTCATCTCGATCAAGATCATAGCGGAGCATTTCCTCCTATCGCTCAGGCTTTTCCTATTAAACAAGTCATATCAAATGAACGATGGACAGAGCAAATTAAAGAGCCATTTACTTATTGTCATCAAGGGCAAAAATGGCAATATCCACAGTTAGATATTGAAATCCTTTGGCCTAAAGAAAATGATTTAAACTTAGTTCTTTCTAATCAAAATCAATATTCTTGTGTGGTTTATATTCATTTAAAACAGATAAATGGCTATCAAAATTATTTAATCATGGGCGATGCAGGGTGGGAAGCAGAATATCAACTCATGAAAGAATATCCTGATTTAAAGGTAGATGTTCTGGTATTAGGTCATCATGGGAGTAAACATAGTTCGGCTTATGACTTTTTAGCGACTCTAAAACCAAAGCTTGTTGTTGCCTCTGCTGGCTTTAATAATCGATACGGTCATCCAAGTAAAGAAGTTTTAGCGAGAGTACAAGCACTTAATATTCCGTTTAAAAGTACAGTTGAACAAGGAACATTAAGCTTTGTATCTCGCAATCATGAGATAATTTTATATACTCGACGTTTCGAACGTACTTGGCTTCACAGGAATTTGTGAAGCTTCTGCTTTAAGCTTATCTACAATTTGCAGTGCTTCAGTCGGATCAATATTGTAAATATTATCTAAAGCAGGATTTGCTTTAAAACGTTTATAACTCCAGTGGTAGTGCTCAGGATATTGATGAATTAGTTGTTCAATTGCTTGATGGATGACATACGTTCCGTCATCTGCTGTACCTTCATAAATCCTCTCATCCATAGGCTCGATATGCATCGTAAAACCATCATTTTCATTACGAATCGCATAAAGGAATAAAGCTTTAGCTTTTGTTTTCTGGATAAGCTTGGCACTTAAATTACTTGAGGCAAGTGGTACACCAAAATAATTAATCATATCACCACCAACATTTGGTGTATGGTCAGGTAAAATTACAGTGGTTTCACCTTGTTTTAATGCTTTAAAAATTTGTCGAACACCAGTTTCATCGGTAGGAACCAAGTTAGCTTGTTCACGACTACGTGCTTCTCGAACAAAACGGTCTGCATCTACATTTTTTACAGGTTTATATAAAATTGTCATTGAGGTGAACTGGGCACACCATGCATTCATGATTTCCCATGTGCCAAAATGTGGAACAATTAAAACCACACCTTTTTTTGCCGCTAGTGCTTCATGAAAGTAATGTTCACCTTCAATATGATGAATTCTTGAAATATTCTTACTATTTGATGAGCCCCAGATACTTAAAAATTCAAAATATGAGGTTAACTCGTTACGAATAGCTTGTTGTGTAATGTCTATGCGTTGTTGTGGCGTTAAATGAGGAAGTGCGATTTGTAAGTTAAGTTCAATACTCTTTGAGGTTCTAGTAATTTTTAAAGTATTGACTAATCCTGCCAACATGCGGGCAATAAAACGTCCAAATTGAATTGGTTGGCGGCTAAAAGTTTTGAGTAAATAATAGTTCATGCTTTTTACATCTAGTTTGGTCATCTATCGCGGTAAAAAGGAGGCAACAAGTAAAAAAAGATAAAAATATTATAAATGAAATCATATTATTTAGACAGTTTTTATCAAATCAACGTATATAATGACATCATTTTAGATTGATTTGGATTGGAATTTTATGTCCGATTGGCCACCAAAACCACAAAATGAACCTATAATCCCTAAACAAAATGGACCAGAATGGCAAATTCTCGAGAAGGCTGTACTTGCTTCAGTAGAAGAGCAACGCCGTAGTCGCCGTTGGGGTATCTTCTTTAAAACATTAACTTTTATTTATTTACTGTTCATTATTGTATTAATGGGTAAAGGCTGTTCAACCAGCAAAGATGGATCAGCAGTAAGTAGCAGTAGTGCCCATTTAGCAGTGGTGGATATTGTTGGAACGATTGATGCTTCAAGCAATCAAGCTGTGAATAGTGAAGATACGAATAAAGCACTCAAACGCGCTTTTGAGGCCTCAAATAGTAAAGCTGTTGCACTAAATATTAACTCACCTGGCGGTTCTCCAGTTCAGTCTGATGAAATCTGGCAGGAAATTCGATATTTGAAAAAACAATATCCTGATAAGAAAGTCTATGCCGTTATTGGTGATATGGGTGCATCGGGTGCGTACTATATTGCTTCTGCTGCAGATGAGATTATTGTCAATCCATCAAGTTTAGTGGGTTCAATTGGTGTCATCATGCCTAACTATGGGATTACTGGTTTAGCTCAAAAGCTCGGTATTGAAGACCGCACTTTAACAGCAGGAACGAATAAAGACATTTTAAGTATGACAAAACCGATTGATCCAGCTCAGAAGCAGCATATTCAATCTGTTCTTGATAATGTTCATACTCACTTTATCACTGCAGTTAAAGAAGGGCGTGGCAAGCGCTTGAAATCGAATGATCCAGCTATTTTTTCTGGTTTATTCTGGACTGGCGATCAAGCAATTCAATTAGGTGTTGCTGACCGTTCAGGTAATATTACGAGCTTGATGCGCGAACTAAACCTTGATAATAAAGTTGACTACACAATTGAGCGTAACCCACTAGAATCTATTTTAGGTCGTATGGGTGCACAAATCGGGCAAGGGGTAAGTGAATCTATTGCTCAAGAAGTGCAGACTCGTCAAAGCGCAAAATTACAATAAATCTGTTTAGGATAGCGGTATGTCAACAAAACCAGTTATACACTTTGCTCATGCCAATGGCGTACCATCAAAAGTGTATCAAAAATTGTTTGACCAATTGAAAGGGGAATATGACGTTATTTATGTTCCCTTGATTGGTCCTGATAAGCGCTATCCTGTGACGAATCATTGGCCTGCTTTGGTTGATCAGGTTATTGATAGTATTGTGCGTCAAGCGAAAGGACGTAAAGTTATTGGGCTAGGTCATTCTCTTGGTTCCGTTCTAACATTGATGGCATCTTTTCGACGTCCTGAACTTTTCTCTCAAGTGATTATGTTAGATCCGCCTCTGATTTTAGGGCGATATTCGTTTGCTTTTCATATGGCAAAATTATTTCGCCCTAAATTGGTTGATGCGATGACACCAGCAGGTTTATCTGCACGTCGTCGTGAACATTGGGAATCGAGAGAGCAAGCGGCTGAATTACTGCGTCCTAAGGGATTCTATAAAAATTTTGATGAAGATTGTTTCCAAGCTTATATTGATTATGCTTTGAAAGAAGATCCAGTTCGTGGTGGAGTAACTTTAACGATTTCTCGTGAAGATGAAGTTGCAATTTTCCGTAAGAATCCTTCTTGGTGGTGGCTACCTATGCCAAAACCTAAGATGCCTGTGCATTTAGTTGTAGGGAAAGAGAGTGATTTCTTAAAAAGAGGCTTTCCTCAAATGGCAAAGCGAAAAATGGGAATTCCATTTACTGTAGTTGAGGGGGGACATATGTTTCCTCTAGAACATCCTACTGATACAGTAAATTCTATAAAGAAATTGATCAGCCACTAACTAAATTGATTTTTAAGTGAATAAAAAAGGACATGCTAGCATGTCCTTTTTTATTTTTTGTTTGTTAGTAAAATATTTTACCAGCTTGCAAAACGAATAGGGTCTTTTAGAACTTGATTACGGAAGTAGGCTTGTCCATCTTTCCATGTAAGTTGACCGTTACACAGCCACTCTGCAACTTGTGGGTAGATAAAGTGCTCAAGTGTGTGTACTCGATCTGCCAATGAGTCGACAGTATCATGTTCTTTAACTGAAATAGCTGACTGGGCAATAGATTGACCAGAATCCAGTTCAGCAGTTACAAAGTGCACGGTACAACCATGTAAACGGTCACCTGTGTTTAAAACACGTTGATGAGTATTCACACCTTTGTAAGCAGGCAGAAGCGAGGGATGTATGTTTAGCATTTTCCCTTGCCATTTGTTGACAAAGGAGGGAGTTAAAATGCGCATGAAGCCAGCTAAAATAACCACATCTACTTCCCAAGCTAAGAGTTGCTGATGCATTGCTTCATCAAACACTTCACGAGTTGGAAAGTCTTTATGGGAGATAACAGCGGTAGCAATATTAGCTTTTTCAGCACGCTCTAAGGCATAAGCATCTGCTTTATTAGACAGTACACCTACAATTTGCCCTGATAGATTTGCATCTATCAAGGCTTGTAAATTACTGCCGTTCCCAGAGACTAGAACAGCAATTTTTATCATGCAAAGATCACACGGATTTTTTCGTCTGCACCTTCCACTGACTCGGCATTTTCTTGGATTTGTCCAATTTTCCAAGCTTTTTCGCCTTGAGCATTAAGCACTTCAATTGCTTTTTCAGCATCATTTGCATCAACAGCAATAACCATACCTACGCCACAGTTAAAAGTACGGTACATTTCAAAGCGTTCTACATTGCCTTCGCGTTGTAGAAGTTGGAACAATTCAGGCCATTCCCAAGAAGATTCATCAATAACCGCTTGAGCACCATTTGGTAACACACGAGGTAAGTTACCTGGTAAACCACCACCAGTGATGTGGGCCATAGCATGAACATCAACTTGTTTGCAGAGTTCAAGAACTGGTTTTACATAAATACGAGTTGGTTCCATTGCGACATCAGCAAGAGGACGACCATCAATTGTTTGAGTTAAATCAACGTTTTTAACGTCTAAAATTTTACGTAGTAATGAGTAACCATTAGAGTGAGCACCACTTGATGCAACACCAATAAGTACGTCACCAGACTTTACTTTAGAGCCATCAATAATTTTGCTTTGCTCAACAACACCAACAGCAAAACCAGCAAGATCGTAATCTTCACCTTCGTACATGCCTGGCATTTCTGCGGTTTCACCGCCTACAAGTGCGCAACCTGCAAGCTCACAACCTTTACCAATACCAGTGACAACATTTGCAGCAACGTCAACATTTAAGTGACCAGTCGCATAGTAATCTAGGAAGAATAATGGTTCTGCACCACAAACTAAAAGATCATTTACACACATAGCCACAAGGTCTTGGCCGATTGTGTCATGACGATTGAGATTAAGTGCCAAACGTAATTTAGTTCCTACACCATCGGTTCCAGAAACTAAAACAGGTTCTTCATAACCTTTAGGAATTTTGCATAGTGCACCAAAGCCACCAAGACCGCCCATTACTTCAGGACGACTTGTACGTTTAGCGACTGACTTGATACGATCGACCAGTGCGTCGCCCGCTTCAATGTCGACACCCGCATCTTTGTAGCTTAAACCGGTATTTGGGGTAGAAGTTGAGTTGCTCATAAATGAAGTCTCCGCATTGGCGGCAGATTATAACCTGAATATACGAAACTCTTATGTTATTTATGCTCGAAAATGCTATCTTTAATAAAAATATTTTTTCATTTATAACGATTAAATCAAAAAAGGCTAGATTTTATGCAAGATCGTATACTGCGCCGTATTTTTTTACTCGCAGGTATTGTATTGCTGGTATGGGTGTTGTACTTACTCAAGCCTGTAGTCATTCCTTTTATCGGTGCTTTTTTCCTGGCTTATTTATTCAGTCCACTTGTTGATGTGCTGGTAAAAATGAAATTGCCTCGCTGGTTAGCAATTAGCGTGGTATTTGTTGGAATAGGTGTAACCTTAACTATTGCACTCTGGTATTTAGTTCCACTGATTTGGAAACAATTAGTTTATGCCCGAGATAGTATTCCAGCAGGTATTCACTGGATTAACGCTACCTTTTTACCTTGGGTGTCTTCGACATTTAATGTCCAGCAAATGGAAATTGACACAGAGCAGTTGTCTAAAGCTGTCATGGAATATGTCCAAACAAACTATAGCGCAGACAGCATTCAGGCAGTGTTATTAAAACTGGCTCAATCTGGTTTGAATTTTATTCAGATTGGTGGAACAGTTGTTTTAATTCCAATTATTGCTTTCTATTTCTTGCTTGATTGGGAACGTATGTTACAAAACTTACGTCGTCTCATTCCGCGTCCATATGAAGCAACTACTTTACAGATCGTTGGTGAATGCCATAGCGTTTTAGGGGCATTTGTTAAAGGTCAGTTTCTTGTCATGCTATTGCTTGGCGTAGTGTATGCAGTTGGTTTACAGCTCATCGGTTTGGAAGTTGGCCTGATTATTGGTATGGTGGCAGGGCTTGCTAGTATTATTCCTTATTTAGGTTTTGCCGTAGGTATTATTGCCGCTGTTATTGCCAGCCTGTTCCAGTTTGGCTTGGATTGGATGCATCTATTACTGGTTGGTATCGTCTTTATGATTGGTCAAGCGGTAGAAGGCTATATCTTACAGCCATTCCTACTGGGTGATAAAATTGGCTTATCTCCTGTAGCAGTTGTTTTTGCAGTATTGGCAGGTGCACAACTTGCAGGCTTCTTGGGAATGTTAATTGCATTGCCTGTTGCTGCGGTTATTGTAGTGTTGTTGAAGCATTTAAGAGAGAATTACGAAAGAAGCTCACTTTATGCTCCACCATCTACATTAGTGATCCAACATGGCGATATTGAGCAAATTCATGTACAAACCGAAAGCACTAAGCTTGATCTTGAAGTTAAAACACAGCAAGATACAGATGAACTAAAATCTCCTAACCAGAAATAATTTCAAGGTTAATTCAATATATGCGTCAACTCCAACTGGATATAGAACCTCAACTTGATGCTCGAATCAGTGATTTTTCGGGACCGGGTTGGGGGCATGTAGTCGATGCCGTGCGTCAACTACATGCTGGTCTGGTGAGTAGGTTCTATATTTACGGTGGAGCGGGGACGGGGAAGAGTCATTTACTTTCTGCAATTTGTGATTCTTATTTAGAAATAGGCAAATCTGCTATTAAAGTATCTTTGCTCGAACTTCTTGATGCACCTATTGAGGCAATTACCTCTTTAGAACATTATGATCTTGTTGCTTTGGATGATATTGAATCGATTAGTGGTGTGCCTCATTGGCAAAAAGCTGTTTTTCATTTAATGAATAATCATGAAGGACAACTGGTATTTTCTTCGCGTGTAGCACCGATTGAATTAAAGCTGGAATTACCAGACTTACAATCACGACTTACACAAGCTGTTAGTGTAAAAGTACCAAGTGGAAGTTTATATGCAGATCGCTATGCCTTAGTGACATCTGTAATGGCTAGAAGGGGTATCCACTTTGATCAACAAATTGTTGACTACTTATTATTACATGGTCCTCATCAAGCGTCTCTTTTACTGCAAACTGTTGCTCAGTTAGAAAAACTGCTCAAAGGTGAAAAAACAAAACTTTCTAATGCGACTTTAAGACAAATTTACGCTTTGATTGATGAATATCAACAGTAGACTTTCTAACTTAAGTTTGCTGTTTTGCTTAAATTAAACTCATACAATTAAAAAATGGCTTTCCCTACATAAGTTTTTTATTTCAGAATAGTTATATTTATATCTTCTAAATTTTCTTTTAATTTTTTAATACGCCACTTTTTTGTATTTAAAAAACTTTTCTAGATCTACGAAGCTTTTTGTAATCTAGCTCAAAAATGACTCTACAGACCGACCAAAATGTCTTGAGAAATTCTACTTCCTGTGACAAAGTACGCACAAAGGATGCGATTGCAAAAGCGGAAATTTTGCAATATTGACAAAGAAAAATGAAAAAAGATGTAAGGAGATGGGTATGCTCAAACGGAGCATTGCTTTTGCTTTATTGGCTGCTGCTGGACACGCTTATTCTGCCGATATTCAAGTCACAACTACAACTGATGAAGACGTCGATAACACGGTCTGTTCATTACGCGAGGCTGTAAAATTTCTAAATTATCGAGCCTCTTCCAATGCTGCTGATGTTGAAAAATATGCAAATGGTTACAATGGTTGTGGTAATAAAGACGCTTCATCAAATATTATTTTGCAACGTGATAAAGAATATTTATTAAATACAAGTATAACGATTGCAGCGCCTCTTACTATCTCAATAACTGAAAATGATTCCCCTTTTGAAGACACTGATCAACCAGGCTCCCATAACGCTACTATTAAAATAGCAAGCACTAACAGGCTATTTCACATAGATGATGGTAGTACAGAAAAGCCATCATTTTCCGTTTATTTCAATGATCTTAACTTACAGGGTGCTGGGTCGAAATCAAATGTTACTATCGGCGGTTTAATTCTAAATCACGAAAGCTTAACTATTCAAAACTCTCGATTAACTGATGGATATGCTAATGAAGGCGGAGCTATTTATAATCAGGGATTATTGACTCAAACAGATCAAACTGCTGGATCAGTTCGTATTATAAATAGCCTTATTCAAAATAATAAAGCAAATCAGGGCGGGGTGATTTATAGTGAACAGCCTTTGTATTTTATTACTCAATCAGTAATACGTGATAATGAAGTTAGTTTAGCAAGCGGATCACTTTTCTTCAGTGCAAATAAATTTAATGACGAAAGTACTGGGCAATATTTAAGTCGTCGAGCTATTGGATTAAGTAATAGTACGATTTTTCACAATAAAGTTGGTTTTATTGCCAATATTTACGATGGTATGTTTGTTAATAACATCACCATGATAAAAAATGATAAAGGCCTATTTCTTGATGCTCCGCAAGGTAATGCTTCTATTTCAAATAGTGTTTTAGTTGGTAATGCAGTCAATTGTCAAGCTAGTGCAACTGATAAAACAATTATACAAAGTAATTTGGTGACAGCAGAATGTAATCGAAATGCCTCATCAAAACTTCCTAATATTCTTTACCCTAGTAATGAAAGATTAATAGCAGGTAATACTGATGAGGGAATATGTGATGTGACATCAAAAGACGGATTGTTTTGTCCGTTTAGCACGCCTAAAGATAGTTTCTTAGGTTTTTTTAAGCCTCGATTGCTTGAGAGCTACACCACTTTAGCAGATTCCCTGATTATTAATAAAGGCCGCTTATACAGTGATGCTTCCTCAATTGGTTTAGCAAGTTGTGAGAGATTAGATCAAAGAGGAAAAAGACGTACTGGTTATGATGAGCTGTGTGATCTAGGTGCAATTGAATACATCTTAGATAGTGAAATTGCACCTGTTGGTCAGGATATTAGATATGGTCAAGTTGCAAAATTCAGTATTTTGGGTTCTCTCAGTGAAGCCGATTTAGTGACTCCAGCTACGTGTAAGCGTTTGTTTGGTGAGCGTCCAGATGGAAAAGAGTGGCAACCCGGGTGCTTGAAAATTGTGCAAAATAAAGATACCCCAGTTTCAAAAGGTACTTTAACTCTGGATCAGAATGGTAATGTGATTTACACGCCAAATGGAAATTGGCATGGGGCAGATATTTTTAGTATTCAGGTTGTGACGAGTGTAACTCGTTTTAATGAAGGCGTAGATTTTCAATATATCTCTATTCCAACGACAATTTCCCAAGCTCCTTTATCAGGTATTGAAGATAAATCTGTCAGTGCAGGTGGTGGAGGTAGTGTGGGAGGCGGGATTTTGTTGGGGTTATTGGGATTAATTGCATTACGCCGTCTCAAGTCATAATCAAGGATGACGACTATGAAAAAATATCAAAAAGCATTAGGCATCATTACTATTATTGCTGCGATTCCTTTAATGGCAGCAGAAAACGATACCATTATTAAAGTTAATACATTTGTAGATGAAGACCTCGATAATAATTTGTGTTCATTAAAAGAAGCTATTATTGCCGCTGAAAGAAGTACTTCATATCATGGTTGTATCTTACCTGCAATTAATACGAAATATGTGATTCAGCTTGAAAAGGGGACATATAATTTAGATGAAGAGTTGGTACCTAAAAATAATCTGACTATTCAAGGGCCTGAGCCGGTTGATTGGAGCAAGAAAGGTTTATTAAGTGGTAGTTATCCAGCACCCACAGCTATACAAACTCGTATAAATGCTGGAGGAAAATCTCGTATTTTTAATACAGCTGTTAGTAAACAGCCTTTGGCATTAAATAATATTATTTTAGAGAATGGTAAAGCTTCTGATGTGGGAGGCGCAATTTACGCTGGTGCAGATGTAGCTTTACAAAATACACAGATTTTAAATTCACAAGCAGCTCAGGGTGGTGCAATTTATTTAGGGGGAGGAGTTGCTGGCTTATCAATATTTCACTCATTGATTCAAGGTAATGGAACAAACGCTAGTAGAGGAAGTGTGGTTGCAATGAGCTGTATGTTTAATGGTTCTTATGCAATACGTACTATTTCATTTGACTCAAACACTATCATTAAAAATGGATCTACTGCTTCTTTAAGTGCCTTTGAGTTTTGTGGTACACCAACAATCAAATTTAATAACAACACAATTACTCAAAATATTGCTAGCCCGACTAATGGTACCGTTCTTAAATTTTCTGGTGATGCAGTTCCAACTCAAAATCAAACAACAAACCTCAGTTCGACAAGTAGCTTGACATTAATAAATAATACAATTGTTGAGAACTCTGCTCATACCATTTTTTTATATGACAAGTTAGGAAAAAAAGATTTAAGTTTTAATGTACTAGCTTTTAATTCAGGTTCTTTTGCATGTCGTTATTTATTAGGTTCTGCTACTGATCAAAAAGATGCTAGAATTTTATTAAAATTTAATGCGTTAAAGTTAAGTGGTAGTAATGAAAAATGTGACATGCCAACTGAAACTTTACCAGCTGGTCATACTAATATAGATGTGTCCTCAAAAATATTAAGCCAGTTATTAGAGCCGTCCAAAGAACCTAGTGATGAAACTACAGATTTCTTACCCATTTATTATCCAAAAAATAATCAGCAATCTGATGATTTAGTCGACGTAGATTTAAAAAATGAAGGAGGCTGTCTTTCATTAGATCAAAGAGGATTAGAAAGAGTTACTACTACAAGTACTGGTGATCAAACGGTTCTTAGTTCTGATAATAAATGTGATATTGGTTCTGTTGAGCAAGCAAGATTAGCAGTAAAAACTACAGCAGTTGATACGGGTTATGTTAATAGTTCACTTACCGATTTATTAGCTATTTATCAATATAATGTAGATCAAACAAAAGCAGATTTGGCAAATCCTATTTTGTCATATAAGGAAGCTGCTTTAAAGATTGATTTGGCAACTTTTGAAAACTTAGTTAATCAGACTAAAGCTAATTTAAAGTATAGAGGAATTTATATAAACCTTAAAAACTATTATTCTACGTTTAAAAATGGTAATCTGAGAGAAATTAATATTATACCTTATGAAAATAGTAATCATGTATTTGTTCCGTTTAAACCTGATGATTATGATATTGATGTTAAAGTTATCGGTAAGGGGCAAACACCTGAGACAGCGAAAGAAGATAATATTAAAAGCTTAAAATGTGAGTGGAATTCATCTCTTCAACAAATCCTTTTATATCGTACAGATGATGCTCCTTCCGGAGATGATTTCGAGTTTTGTCAATATACACTCACTCTAAAAGCAAATAGAAGTATTACTGCAACAGGTATGGTTAAAGCTTCACTCATTAATATAGCCCCTGTTTCAGGGAACGGCACAATAACATTTAAGTATTTGGCGAATGAAATAATTCCTTTAAATTTACTTAAATATGCGAATGACGATGGAGATGGGCCTACTAATACACTTATTACAAAGCCTACTAAACCTCAATTTGCAGACTTACCTATTTATTTACCAAGCAAAGTATCAGAAGATGGTATTTTCACAGTAGTGAAAGCAGATCGTGAAGGTCCATGCCCTGGAAATGATAGTAAGAATACATGCTATGGTGGTAACGTTTATATCCAAGCAAAAAATGTTTTTAATACTTTTAACGATAGATTAACTTACTACGTATATGATGCTGATGGTGAAAAATCAAATGAAGGTACTATTAATTTGGTAAGTACTGCTACGACTACAGATGATACACGTGGTGGCGGCGGTGGTAGCTTCGGGATTTTATCTTTAGCCTCTTTACTTAGTTTAGCAGTTTATAGACGCTACCGTAAATAAACTTAAAGAATAAAAAGGCCTCCAATCGGAGGCTTTTTTATAAGAAATAAGATCAAATAATTAAGTGAATAGATGTCTTATCTTTGATAACTGAATAAGAGGTTAGTGTTCTAAATACTTATTCATGTATTCTTCACGAATTGCTGTTCTTTCTTCGCCATTCGCTTTAAGCATCCGCTGGCGTAAATCATTACGCTCTTGCGTACTCATTTTTTGCCATGCTTCACGCATTTTTTGTTTTTCAGCTTCAGGAAGTTGAGTAAACCAGTCCATACGTTGCTGTAAGTTGGTGCTTTGATTTGCTGGTAGCTCTTTTAAACTCTGGTAACGTTTAATGACTGCACGTTGCTCTTCTTCGGAAAGGGCATCCCATGTGTCATCGACTTGTGCATTGGCATCTTTAGAAAAAATCCAAAAGCGTTCAAAACCTGCAAAACTTGTCTGCAAGAAACTTAATGAACACAGGATAAGCGCTAATTTTTTAGCTGCCATGTTGTACTTTATCCTCACCCAACACCATTAACATCTCTAAATCTTCCACCATTTGTGGAGATAATTTAGGATTTACGATCACTTGATTTTGTGGCTTATCCACAATCTCGACTGAGTTAGGCAGAATTACAAAACCTGTAATTGCTGCGGCAAGTGCGAAACCAGTCATTTTCCAGACACTATAATAAGAGGCTGGTTTTTGTTGAATATGGTCAAGCACATGATTCATGACCACTGTTTTATTTTTATGGTGATCTGCCAAACTATCAAGTTTGCATGTCACCTTTTTAGTGAAATCATCATGATTCATCAGAACCTCCCAAGGGATTTAAATGTGCCAAGTATTCTCTAAGTCCCTGAATTGCTCGGTGATAATGGGTTTTCACACTACCTTCGGTACAGTTCATGATCTGAGCTGTTGTATGGGTGTCAAACCCTTCCCACGCACGTAACATAAATGCCTGTTGTTGACGAACAGGTAGTTTTTCAATCGCTTCCCGAATTTCCTCTATCGTTACCGCTTGATCGAGAAAATCTGCAGGGTTAATGGCTTTTTCATCAACTACATCGATAACTTCGTCGTCGTCATTATCCAGACTAACTTTTTTGAAGAATGAAAATGGGTTTGCTCTACGAGCTTCTTTGCGGCGCCAATCCTGAAGTTTGTTATTCAAAATAGTGTAAAACAGGGGATACCATTCTTCAGTACTTTTATCGGCATAAGATTTGTGTAAAGCAATAAATGCTTCTTGTACCAAATCCATCGCAATACCTTGTTGACCTTGGGTAGCACTCTCCATCATCACCAAAGCACGACCAGTAACATCTTGCATAAAAACTTTCAGGCGTTGCTCAGCCGTGCTGGCATGAGCACTAGATGTTTCCGATCGAGACTTTTTCGGTGCTAAATCCATGGAGATGGAAAATCCTGTCATTGGACATACCCACCTTATCTTCAATATATCTCTTATATAACGTTGAAAAGAGGTGGGAGGTTGACAACAATCGGTTATTTTTTACTAGTGTAATTGATTTTTTTCACAAATATGTGCAATGTAAAATAAATTAACGTTTTATTGGCGTTGGCGAACCATCTCAAAAAAACAAATAGATCCTGCAATTGCCACGTTTAATGACTCTTGTCCACCCGGTTGAGGAATAGTCACTGATTGTGCGTAATCTAACGCGTAATCGCTTACACCTTGACCTTCATTTCCTAAAATCCACACACACGGTTTAGAAAGGTCTTTTGAGTAAAGACTGGTTGAGCGATGAGAGCTAGTAACAAAAACCGGGATTTGGAATTTTGGAAGGATATCTGTCAGCTGGAAGTTTTCAAAACAATGTAAGCTAAAATGAGCGCCCATACCTGCTCTTAAAACTCGCGGTGACCAAAGTGATGCAGAGCCTTGTGTGCAAATGATTTGTTTAATATTTGCTGCTGCTGCTGAACGTAGCAAAGTACCTACATTACCCGGATCTTGAATATTTTCTAGAATTAAGGTGTCTACATTGTAGTCGATAGTTGATGCAGTTTTAGGTAAATCAATAATCGCTAAGCAAGGTAAGCTTGTACCTAATGTGCTCAAATCTCTATATAAAACTTCACTAATAACAAAGATATGGCCTTGATGTAGCTCTGTTATTTTCTTTAAATCTTCGTGTTCTAATGCTTGTTCTGTCGTGAATAAAGAAAAAATCTTCTTTTGCTGTTGTAACCACGCCAAACAAAGATGTGTGCCTTCAAGAACGGTTTGTTGGTGCTTTTTTCGGGCGTTACTGAGTTCGATTAATCCACGCAAATGTTTAATTTTTGCATTGTCTTTTGATTCTAAAAAAATAACCGCCATAAGAAAATATCCAACAAAAGGGCACCATCATACTATGATGCCCTAAGTAATTAAAATTATTAGTGGTAGCTTGTTACGCGTTCAACTTCATTTTTAGAACCAATGATTACAGGTACACGTTGGTGAAGTTCTGTAGGTTCAATCTCTAGAATGCGTACACGGCCAGTAGTTGATGCACCACCTGCTTGTTCAATGAGCATACTCATTGGGTTCGCTTCATACATTAAACGTAAACGACCTGCTTTTTTCGGATCTTTTAAGTCGTATGGGTAAAGGAAAATACCACTACGACATAAAATACGGTGAATATCACCCACCATACATGCTACCCAGCGCATATTGAAATCTTTTTCACGAACAGATGTCTTGCCTGCGAGTAATTCATCAATATATTGTTTTACTGGTTGTTCCCAATGACGCTGGTTAGATGCATTAATAGCGAATTCTTGAGTATCTGCTGGAACTTGTACATTCTCATTAGTAAGCAAGAAGGTTTGAGTTTCTGGATCTAAAGTAAAGAATGCTACGCCATTACCTACAGTTAAAGCCATCATAGTTGATGGACCATAAAGCACATAACCAGCAGCAACTTGCTGTGTACCAGCTTGCATGAAATCGTTTGCTTGTGTTACTGCATTTTTTGCAGGCAAAATAGAGAAAATCGTACCTACACACATATTGATATCAATATTGCTTGAGCCATCTAATGGATCAAATAAAACGAGGTATTTACCATTTTCTTGTGCAGGTGTGAACTCATCAAGCTCTTCAGAAGCGAGACCGCCTACGTGCGGGTGTACTTTTAAAGCATCAATTAAGTAGTCATTCGAAATCACATCCAGTTTTTTCTGTGTTTCACCCTGAACATTTTCATTGCCAGCACTACCTAAAATACCAGCCAGAGCACCTTTTTGTAATGCTTGGTCGATTGTTTTACAGGTCGTGGCAATAGTATCGATGACTTGAGCCAACTCAGGTGTTAGATTCCCTTTTTGTTGTTGTAAAAATTGGGACAAAGTGAGGTTGGACATAAAAAAACGCTCCTGTGCTTCAAGCATCAAAATGAGTCAGATAAATACGTGGCATATTCTAGATGAGAATGTCACAAAATAAAAATTATCTTACTTTATTTGTGTTGGATTTATGCTTACAAGCCCCAATTAAAATGGTATGTTGATTGCATTACAAAGGATTGTATATTTTTAGGAGAATCGAAATGACAACAAAGAAGTTTGATGCGACCCCCACGGCAGGTGAACCAATCAATCTAGATGAAATTTCGAAAGAAAATGTTCAGGAAGCTTGGAAAGATTATGAGGCAAAACCTGAATATAAAGATTTTAATAAGCATGATTTGATTGAGTCCATGCAACATCCTGAAGAAGAAAAGAAATCTTCTTAAGTAATAAAAAAACGCTCATATTATTATGAGCGTTTTTTTATGCATATCCCTTATTTTAATAAAGGAGGGACTGCTTCGTAATTAATCTCAACGCGGCGATTTTCTTTCCACGCTGATTCATCATGTCCCGCATTAACAGGAGCTTCTTTACCATAACTTACAGCTTCAAGTTGCTGCGGGTTTACACCATTGGTAATTAAATAGCTTTGTACAGCTTTAGCACGACGCTCACCTAAAGCCATGTTGTATTCACGTGTACCACGTTCATCTGTATGGCCTGTTAATGCAACTTTTGAATTTGCATTTGCGATAAGGAACTGAGCATGAGCTTGAAGTGTTTGGTAGTCTTCAGTAGATAAATCGCTGCTGTCATAATCAAAGTGAACAACGCGTTTAGCCAAAGCCGCTTTATTTGCTTCAGTTACCCCTTTAGATGAAGCACCTGCCAAATTTTGAGCATTTAATGCAGCATCTTCACTTAAACCAGAAGTGTTTACCGTGCTTGGATTTGTACCAGTCGTGGTAGTCGCTGCAGGTTTACGGCTAGCACAGCCCGTCATCACAAGTGCTACGCTAAGAAAGGGTAGAGCTAAATATTTGATTGATTTCATGATCATCTCCGTCAATGGAATTAAAAGTTATTTTGGTGCCCAGGCTGGTTCACGTACTTCACCTTGTTCGCTTGGTAAATTCATACGGAAACGTCCATCAGTAGACATAATAGACAACAAGCCACGGTTGCCTTCACGAGTTGCGTAGACCACCATTTGCCCATTTGGTGAGAAACTTGGTGATTCATCTAAACTAGTTGGGGTAAGAATATTGGTGATGCCAGTATTAATGTCTTGAATTGCAACTTTATAACTGCTGCCACTTGGGCGATGAACAAGTGCAATCTTTTTGCCATCTGCACTCAGAGTTCCACGTGCATTAAATGACCCTTTAAATGTTAAACGCTTTACTGAGCCATCAGCAAAGGTATAACGATAAATTTGGGCAGAACCACCACGGTCAGAAGTGAAAATAAAGGATTTTCCATCTGGTGTATAACGTGCTTCTGTATCAATTGCCGAATCATTTGTCATGCGTTTGACTTGGCGAGTTGATAAATCCATTTGATAGATTTCAGGGTTGCCATTCATAGATGCTGTAAACAGCATTGATTGGCCATCTGGTGAGAAACTTGGTGCGCCGTTTAGGCCTCTGAAACTAGTAAGAACTTCACGTGTTCCAGTTGATAAATCCTGTAAATAAATTGCTGGACGTTTAGTTTCAAAAGAAACATAAGCAATTTTTTTAGCATCCGGTGTCCATGCCGGAGAAAGAATTGGATCACGAGACGATAAAACAGTCTTTGGTTGTTCACCATCCGTATCTGCAATTTGTAGTGTATAACGCTCGGCAGGTGTTGCAGGGTTTCTTAGTACATATGCAATACGGCCGCTAAAGTCACCTGGAATGCCAGTAAGGGCTTGATAAATAGCATCACTTACCATATGGCCAGCTTGACGTATGCGTGAAGCAGGTACATTTAAAAGTTCATTTAAAATGTATTGTTGCTTTTGTACATCATAAAGTTGGTAGTGAACTTCAAAACCTGTCGCTGTTTGTTTAATTTGTCCAGTAACTACATATGGAATACCAGCAGTTTGCCAGTCAGAAGCTTGAATCTGATTGATAGCAGCATTGGCAGGTAAATTTTTAGATGAGCTTGTAAAGCGCCCAGAACGGTTTAAGTCTGTTTCAACAATAGGATAGAGCCCATTGTCATTGGTAAACGGGACAATAGCAATTTTGGGTGCCTGATCTGGTGCTTTGGCAATTTCCAGATATAACTGGGCAAAAGCAGTGGTAGAAGCAATAGGGCTTAAGGCTGTGATCAGTGCTAAAGATAGCAGGTGTTTGCGGCTCGTATTCATAAGTTTAAAGTCATAGCAGGTATTTTTGTGACTGTTGATTTTGTAGCATAGTTACATGCCTTAAACTATTTAAAGCATGTAACTCTTTCAAAATTATTGCGCTCTAAATGTAGAGCTAACACTTCTTGCTTCACGTCTTGCATCTGGATCTGATGGCATAGGATAGGGCGCTGCGGCTTGAATTGCAGCTTTAATACTTGCGTCTAAGGCATCATCACCACTTGAACGTGTGATCACAATAGAGTTAACGCTTCCCGAATCGGAGAGGGTAAAGCGAACACCAACTGTTTTACCGCTACTACCAGTTGGAACATCCCAAGAGCGTCGAATTTTTTGTTCAAAATCGCGTCTAGCTGAAGAAGCAACTTTTTTAGCTTCAGCTTTCTTTTGAGCTGCTTCTTCTTGTGCTTTTTGAGCAGATGCAGCTTTGGCTTCGGCCTCTGCTTCAGCTTTACGCTTAGCATCGTCAGCAGCTTTTTGCTTGGCTTTAGCATCAGCCTCAGCTTTGCGTTTAGCATCGTCAGCTTTTTGTTGCTTAGCTTTCGCATCGGCCTCTGCTTTACGTTTAGCGTCGTCAGCTTTTTGCTGTTTAGCTTTTGCATCGGCATCAGCTTTACGTTTAGCCTCGTCATTGGCTTTTTGTTGCTTAGCTTTTGCATCGGCCTCAGCTTTGCGTTTAGCATCATCAGCTTTTTGCTGTTTAGCTTTAGTATCTGCTTCAGCTTTACGTTTAGCATCGTCATTAGCTTTTTGCTGTTTAGCTTTAGCAGCAGCTTCAGCTTTTCGTTTAGCGTCATCGGCAGCTTTTTGTTGCTTAGCCTTAGCATCAGCTTCGGCTTTTCGCTTAGCTTCTTGTTGTGCTTGAAGCTTAGCGTTTTCGGCCTTTTGAGCTTCACGTTTTAATTTCGCATCAGCCTCAGCTTTACGTTTAGCGTCTTCAGCAGCTTTTTGGCTGGCTTTAGCTTCAGCATCAGCTTTTGCACTTTGTTCAGCCTTACGTTTTTGTTCAGCTTCTGATTTTGCTTTAGCTTCAGCTTGGCGTTTAGCTTCAGCCTGCTGTTTTTGAGTTTCCTCTATGCGTTGCTGTTCTGCTGCTTGTTTCGCTTTCGCAGCTTCTTCAGCTTTACGCTTTTGCTCAGCTAACTTGGCTTGCTGAGCCTGTTCGGCCTTTTGCTTTTGAGCAGCAAGTTGTTGAGCTGTTGGAGGAGGAGGTACAACTGGAAGATTTTGAGGTAATTTTTCATCCACAATAGGGGCTAATACCTCTTTTGCTTCATTCGTAGCTGTAGTCTCTTGTTCAATTTCTTTGGCTAAAGGAGGGGGTAAATCTTCTGGCTTAACTAAAATAGTCGTTAGCTTTTTTGGCTGTTCAGGTGGTTTACTCAAGCCTAAAAAAAGCAAGCCAACAATGGCAATTGCATGAACTCCGAGTGTAAAGCTTAATGCAATCGCATTTTGTTTAAAGGGCGGCTTTTGATCTTTGTTCATAGCTTATTTTAAAGGCTCTGTCAGAAGGCCAACTTGAGTTAAACCTGCTTCTTGTAAACTCGCCATCAATGATACGACTTCTCCATAAGGACGAGACTTATCACCATTGACTAAAACTGTGAGTTGTTTGTTTTCTTGTTCAGCTTTTTTTTGAGCATCGCTTAAAACTGCTTCGAGTTTTTCACGAGATAATGGTTCATTATCTTTGTAATCTTCATATTGAAGATAAATATTGCCATCTTTGCCAATTGTTACCATGGCAGGCATATCTTTTGATTCGATTGGGTGGTTGTTTGCTTGAGGTAAATCTACCTTGATACCACTGGTAATCATAGGAGCAGTTACCATAAAAATAACCAAAAGCACGAGCATAACGTCAATATAAGGTACGACGTTCATATCACTTTTTAATGGTTTTTTTATGCGCTCAAAGCGCCCTGAACGCTGAATTGCCATTATGCATCTTCCTGTGATGAACCCACAGATTGACGTTGCAATAAAGCAATCATCTCTTCAGCAAATAAAGCGCGATCAGAATAAACACTTTCACTTTTAGCAGTGAAATGGTTAAAAGCTAATACAGCAGGAATTGCGGCAAACAAACCAATTGCAGTTGCAATAAGTGCTTCGGCAATACCCGGTGCAACAGTTGCTAGAGTTACCTGATCAACCGCAGCTAAACCGATAAAGGCATTCATAATACCCCAAACAGTACCGAATAGACCGATGTACGGTGCTACAGAACCGATACTTGCTAAAGTACCTAAGCCGTATTCTAAATGGCTCTGATCACGACTCAAACCTACACGCAAAATACGTTCAGTGCCTTCAATTGTTTGTGAAACAGGAGCCTGACGCTTTTTAAGTTTAAAAAATTCGCTCAACCCTTGATAAAAAATATCTTCAAGCCCAGAGCGCTTTGAGTTGAGTTGAGCATTGTTATAAAGCGTATTGAGTTCGGCACCAGACCAGAACATTTTTTGGAAATGTTCATCGTCTTGATGTGCTTTTTTATAACTCATATGTAACTTGGCAATCAGATACCAACTAAAGATCGATGCTAACAATAAAATTAGCATGACCAACTGAACGACTGGACTTGCTTGTAAAATAAGGTCAGAAATATGCAGGGTTGATTCAATGTTTGTTGCCATAGGTTACATATGCCGGTTGTTTTTTTAGTCTTGTTCCAATTCTTTACGAATAAGATCACGTATTTCTTCTGGAAGACGACGAGCTACAAGTTCTTTACTTAAACATGCCAACTCAACCTCGCCAGAAGCAAGCAAGATTTCACCACGATAAATATTTTGTTGCAACACAAATGACGCAGCTTTACATGAAACTACACGTGCTGTAACAGTAATTAAATCATCCATTAAAATAGGACGCATGTATTTTACGTCAATTTTGTGTACGACAAAGTTGTAGTCTTTTTGATGCCAGTAATGATCAACGCCAGAAGCACGGAGCCATTCAGTACGGGTACGTTCCATATAGCGAATATGGTTGGCATGGTAAACAATACCACCTGCGTCCGTATCTTCAATATAAACACGAATGTTGAATTCAAAATGATTCGCCATGAGAGTATTCCGTTTTTAGTTCACTATAGAGCTTTATATTTAAAATATGGATTTGAATAAAACATCAGCTCTATTCAACAGCCATACATCTGCTTTTAAATACGGGGCAGTTTAGCAGATTGCATACTAAGTCCTATGGCACAACCTTTCAATTGCGGTTGCTGTATTTCTAATCTAAAAACGCTACATCTTATGGCTAGCAAGCTTTTTAAGTTAAGAGGGCTTCCATGAAGTTTGAACTTGTTTTGATATATTCGGATAATCTAATACGAATCTTACATGTAGCTCGGTCCCAGTTTTTAAAGCCTTGTTATCTACAATAAAATAAGGGCTATGATTTGGTGCCGCCTGAGTTAAGTCTTGATTTTCTGGTGTTGCACCCAAGAAAACAAAGAATGACGGCATTAACTTGCCATAATAGGCAAAATCTTCACTTGCGCTTGCATTATGATCTAAAACATGGAGTTTTGAATCTCCAACAACTTTGGCTAATGTAGGTTGAATCAATTGGGTAAGCGCTTTGTCGTTCATGGTTACTGGAGCATAAGGAGCAATTTCAACTTTGGCAGTCACGTCGTTGGCTTGAGCGTTATGCTCTATCATGGTGGGTAAACTTTTTAAGATATTTGCTCGTATCTGTTCGTTGTTAGAGCGAATGGTTCCGATCATATTGACTTGTTCCGGAATTACATTTCCTGCCGTACCACCTTGAATATTACCGATAGTGACTACGCCCATGCCTTGGGTGAGGTCGGTTCTTCGGCTAATAAGACTCTGTAAATTATTAATCATTTGTGCAGATGCATAAATTGGATCTCTGCCTAACCATGGGGTCGAGCCGTGAACCTGCTTACCGTTAACCTGAATACGCAAGTGATCTGCGCTATTTAAAATGGCACCATCTTTATAATAAAGGTGCCCACTTTGCATACCAGATATGACATGTATTCCAAAAATAGCTTCGGGTTTATAATCTTTAAATGCACCGTCTGTGATCATTTTTCTTGAGCCGATTTGATCACCCTGCTTAAAGTTGTCTATATCTGCTCCACCTTCTTCAGCGGGTTGAAAAACAAAGACAACGGTACCCGATATTTTATCTTTATTGGCAGCTAGAATTTTTGCTGCACCTAATAGCATTGCTGTGTGTGCATCATGTCCACAGGCATGCATCACATAAGTTTCTTTACCTTGATAAATTGCTTTTTGTTTACTAGAAAAGGGAACTCCGCTTTTTTCTTCCATAGGTAGCGCATCCATATCTGCTCTAAGCGCGATAATAGGACCGGGTTTATTACCTTTTAAAATGCCAATAACCCCTGTTTTTGCATAACCTGTTTTGACTTGAATGCCATAAGACTTCAATTCTTTTTGAACCAGTGCTGATGTTTTAAATTCCATGTTGCCGAGTTCAGGATGCTCGTGAATATGTTGTCTTAATTGAATCACCTGATTTTCATTTTGTTGTGCAGCATCTTTTACCCAATCTGCTAGGCTCAGCTGACTCATTAGAGCAAGTGGAAAAATTAAAGCGGCTTTTTTGTACATGTCCTTATCCTAAAAATATTATTGTTCATAAGATTTGATATCTACATTTCTTATAATGCAGTTTTTAAAAATATTAAAAAATCAATAAGGTATAAAAATAGACTTAAAAGGTATGGAGTGTCTAATTTATTGATAAGACAATTATTATTTTATTGGATAGAGAGATTAAATTAAAAAAGGAAGAGAAAATTCTCTTCCTTTGATTAGTTTTTAGGCTCAGGTGGTGTCATTCCAAACTGTAAATAAGATTGGTTGGTTGCAATCCGACCTCGTGCAGTACGCATGACATAACCTTGTTGAATTAAATAAGGTTCAATCACATCTTCAAGCGTACCGCTGTCTTCAGCCATCGCTGCTGCAAGCGCTTCAACTCCAGCAGGACCGCCATCAAAACGCTCGAGTAGCATGCTCAAATAACGTCTGTCGAGGGTATCTAGGCCAGCTTTATCAACATTGAGCATATCTAGTGCGCGCTGCGCCATTTCATGGGTCACTTCACCTGTGCCTTTCACTTGAGCATAGTCACGAACACGTCGTAATAAACGGTTAGCGATACGAGGTGTTCCACGTGATCGACGAGCTACTTCTTCTGCGCCTTCAACTGTAATGGGTACATCCATTAAGTTTGCAGAGCGCGACACAATGTGAGTCAAGTCTTCTACAGAGTAAAACTCAAGACGTTGCACAATACCGAAGCGGTCACGTAGTGGTGAGGTCAGTAAGCCCGCACGTGTGGTCGCAGCAACAAGTGTAAAAGGTGGTAAATCGAGTTTAATTGAACGAGCAGCAGGGCCTTCACCAATCATGATATCTAATTGGTAATCTTCCATAGCCGGATACAGAATTTCTTCAATCACTGGAGAAAGACGATGAATCTCATCAATAAACAAAACATCGCCTTCTTCAAGGTTAGTTAGCATTGCTGCTAAATCACCCGCACGTTCTAATACCGGCCCTGAAGTAGATTTGAGGTTACCGCCCATTTCTCGGGCAATAATATTAGCAAGTGTGGTTTTACCTAAACCCGGCGGACCAAAAATCAGCGTATGGTCGAGTGCTTCGCCACGGCCACGAGCAGCGCCAATGAAAATTTCCATTTGCTCGCGTACGACTGGTTGTCCAATATAGTCGGCAAGAGAAGTTGGTCGAATAGCCCGATCAAAATGATCCTCTGGTTTTTCTGTTCCACTGATTAGACGGTCTTGCATAAGTGTTTTACTTCATCATGGATTTAAGAGCAGCACGAATAATATCGGCTGATTCTGTGTAATCGGCTTTAACCGCAGCAACAGCTTTTTGTGCTTCAAGTGGCTTATAACCTAAAGATTGCAAAGCAGCTTCTGCCTCTGCAACAGGAGAGTTTGCAGCAAATTGAATTTGAGGCATGGTCGCCACAGTTGAAGTGCCTTGAGCCAATGTTTTGAAACGGTCACGGAGTTCAATCATTAAACGTTCAGCTGTTTTTTTGCCAACCCCTGGAACTTTGACCAGCGTATTTATATCATCATGTTCAATGGTGTGAACCAATAATTCAACGCTTAGTGTCGATAAAATACCCAATGCCATTTTCGGACCAACACCGTTTACTTTTAATAAGGTACGGAAAATTGTTTTTTCTTGAGCATCGCTAAAACCGTAGAGTTGTTGAGCATCTTCACGAACAACTAAATGCGTCCATAACGTAACTTTCTGGCCCTTTTGTAATTGGCAAAATGTTGAAAGTGGCGTATCAATTTCATAGCCCACACCATTTACATTCAGTAAGACAGTAGGGGCTTCTAAGGCAAACACTTCGCCAATTAAACATCCGATCATAGCGTAATTTCACTTATTCATAACTGTAAATCTGGTCGTTCTAAAATGAATTGAAAACGACACTGGTTTTATTTCTTTCTATATCAAGCCAGCTTAAAACAAGCCAATTTTATTACCTTGCAACTCTTGCGCCAAGCTATAAGCCTGATGATCTGAGAACTTACTGATAATATCGAGGACTTGCATGATATTGCTGTAGTGATTATTGCTAAAGCTAGCACCATATAGATTAAGGATAGACATTAAACGTTGTTCTTTAAAGCTTAAAGACTTATGTGGTGTTGTGAGTGGTACAAATGCATCCAGAATCGTTTGTAAGCTTTGATGTGCAATAATTTCTAAACCAGATTTTTGTGGGTGCTCAAAAATTTTATCACGTGCCAGATTCTTGGCAGTTTCGATACCAATTGCAATATCTGGCGAACAATATTGCAAAAGATTGCCTTTAAGCTGACCTGTAATGATTTCATAGTGATTTTTGGCAAAAGCCGTAGTGACTTCATCAACAAGACGTTTCATGACTCGGCCACGTAATGCTGAGATCTTTTGTTGCCATGTACTATTTGGATGAGATAACTCTTCAGGCTGACCATAGTCGGCAATAAGATTTAAGAATATCGGTTCAACTTCTTGGTAACTCAGCATATTTAAGACAATGCCATCTTCTAAATCGATGAGGGCATAACAAATGTCATCAGCGGCTTCTAACAAATAGGTGAGTGGATGACGGCAATAATGATATTCCCCGAGTTGAATCAGCCCGAGCTGTTCCGCAATCTGTTTTAAAATTTCTTTTTCAGATTGATAACAACCAAACTTTGCTCTTTGATGCGAAGGGCGGTCACCCTGCGAAGCAATTGTTTTTGAAAGCCATGGATATTTTAGATAAGCACCTAAAGTTGCATAAGTTAAGCGCATACCGCCATCATTTGGATGATAGTCAATGCGACTTAATAGACGTAATCCTTGAGCATTACCTTCAAACTGACGAACATCAGCTTCTTCTTCGGGGCTTAGTTTTTTCAAAAAATCATCATGCGAGGCATCATCGAACCATTCGCGAATTGCATATTCACCCGCATGCCCGAAAGGGGGATTACCAATATCGTGGGCCAGACAAGCTGCCTGAATAATTGCCCCGACATCGGCAGGTGAAATCCAAACGGGTAATTCATCTTTTATTTTTTCTGCGGCAAGCATACCCATTGAGCGACCAATGCAGGAAACTTCAAGGGAGTGTGTTAAGCGGGTATGAATACCATCGTGTTGTGCCAAAGGGTGAACTTGCGTCTTACGGTTTAACTGACGAAAACTTTGAGAAAATATAATGCGGTCATAATCTTTATGGAATGGGCTACGAGCCAGTTCTGTACTACTTTTTTTGCTACCTAAACGAACTGCGGAAAGCAGCTCTAACCAACGCATTTGTTCCATTTATCATTATTCAAAACTATAAAACCTGATCATGCCAAAAAAAACTTAAAAGCACTAGCTTGGTGCGACATAGTTTGTCTTAGTTCGGGTTTTATTATGTTATTGAATAAACATGCAACAATTTATTTTTAGCAAGAATGACTAAAAAAATGATTTTGAACAAAAAACAAATCACTTCTTGCAGAATTAGGTTACAGAATACTGATTCTACATCTAGCTGATTTTACCAAGAAGCAGTAGAATATGCGCTCTCTCTAAAGTCACATTGCGGTAAGGTTCACAAGACCTGCCCGTGGAGCCAAAATCAACATGTTTATCGTGGCCGGTGCAGCAGCACATTCTTCTTTTAAGAAAGCTCAACTATTAACACGTTTATCGTCAATTAGTTCTGTTCAATCTTTTGACAGCCAATGGGTCTATTTGTTTGATCAAGCGCTCAACGAGCAGCAACATCAATCTGCTTTGCAATTATTGAATGACGGTGAGTCTTTTGAACTTCGTCAATCTGCAAGTGATGAGATTCAGATTTTAGTTACACCACGTGTGGGTACTATTTCACCTTGGTCTTCTAAAGCAACTGATATTTTCAAAAACTGTAATACACCAGTACACCGTCTAGAACGTGGTCTTTTATTCACGTTAAAAGGCGTTACTGAAATTACCAATGAAGTTAAACAAGTACTTCATGACCGTATGACAGAAACAGTTTTTGCCCAAATTGAAGATGCAAAAGCATTATTTTCAGAAACAGCTCCAAAACCATTAAATTCAATTGATATCTTGGGCCAAGGCAAAGAAGCTTTGGTTAAAGCTAACAATGAGTTCGGTTTTGCGTTATCTGAACAAGAAATTGATTATTTAACAGAAGCATTCGGTAAGCTTGGTCGTAATCCAAATGATATCGAATTGATGATGTTTGCACAGGCGAACTCTGAACACTGTCGTCATAAAATCTTCGGTTCTGAATGGACAATTGATGGTGAAAAACAACCATTATCATTGTTCCAGATGATTAAAAACACTTATAAAGAATCTCCAACTGATGTTTTATCTGCATATAAAGATAACGCGTCTGTAATTGTTGGTTATGACACGATGCGTTTTTATCCAAAAGCGGATGAAAATGGTCACTTTGTTTATAAATATAAGAGCCAAGCAGCTCATATTTTAATGAAGGTTGAAACTCATAACCACCCAACAGCAATTTCTCCATTTGCTGGTGCTGCTACTGGTTCAGGCGGTGAAATCCGTGATGAAGGTGCAACTGGTCGTGGTGGTAAACCAAAAGCTGGTTTAACAGGCTTTACAGTTTCTAACTTAAATATTCCTGGTTTTGAACAACCTTGGGAAGAAAACTACGGTAAACCTTCACGTATGGCATCGCCATTACAAATCATGATTGAAGGTCCATTAGGTGGCGCGGCATTTAACAACGAATTCGGTCGTCCTGCATTAAATGGTTATTTCCGTACTTTCGAACAAAATGTAAATGGTGAAGTGAAGGGCTTCCATAAGCCAATCATGATCGCTGGTGGTTACGGTAACATTCGTCCTGACCATGTAGAAAAAGATGCGATTCAACCTGGTGACTTGCTCATTGTATTGGGTGGCCCTGCAATGTTAATCGGTCTTGGTGGTGGTGCAGCATCTTCTGTAGATAGCGGTACAATGGGTGAAAGCCTTGATTTCGCTTCTGTACAACGTGAAAATCCAGAAATGGAACGCCGTTGCCAAGAAGTAATCGATACATGCTGGCGCTTAGAAGACTTCAACCCAATCGTTTCTGTACATGACGTTGGTGCGGGTGGTCTATCAAATGCTATGCCTGAACTTGTGAATGACCATGAGTTGGGTGCAGTTCTTAACCTTCGTAAGATTCCTTCATTAGAACCGGGCATGAGCCCAATGGAAATCTGGTCAAATGAAGCACAAGAGCGTTATGTTCTTGCAATTCGTCCAGAGTCTTTAGAACAGTTCGAATCAATCTGTGCTCGTGAACGTTGTCCATTTGCCGTGTTAGGTGAAGCAACTGAAGCTCGTCATTTAACTGTTGAAGATCCATTGTTCCAGAACAATGCAGTTGATATCCCAATGCAAGTAATGCTTGGTGGTACACCGCGCATGCAACGTTCTTATGAAACAATTGAGCGTAAAGGTAACGAGTTTGACGCTTCAAAAGTTGATTTGAAAGATGCGATTTTCCGTGTATTGAAAAATCCTACTGTTGCTTCTAAATCATTCTTGATCACCATTGGTGACCGCTCAATTACAGGTATGGTTGCACGTGACCAAATGGTTGGTCGTTGGCAGATTCCTGTTGCAGATGCAGCAGTGACGACGACAAGTTTACAAGGCTTCACTGGTGAAGCAATGGCTATGGGTGAACGTCCACCAGTTGCATTGTTAAATCCAGCAGCGTCTGCTCGCTTGGCAGTTGCTGAAGCAATTACTAATATTGCATGTGCAAACATTGAACAAATTAGCGATATCAAACTTTCTGCAAACTGGATGGCTGCTGCTGGTCAAAAAGGTGAAGACCAAGCATTGTTTGAAGGTGTGAAAGCGATTGGTATGGAAATGTGTCCTGCTTTAGGAATTGCGATTCCTGTAGGTAAAGACTCGCTTTCAATGCGTACCACTTGGAATGATAATGGTGAAGATAAAGCTGTAACATCTCCAATGACTGGTGTAATTACTGCATTTGCTCCAGTAGCTGATGTTCGTAAGACTTTAACACCTGAACTTAAGAATTTAGAAGATTCAGTACTTGTACGTATTGATTTATCTAAAGGCCAGTTCCGTTTAGGTGGTTCGATTCTTGCGCAAGTATATAAAGCAATCGGTTCCATCACTCCAGACGTTGATAGTTTTGATGATTTCAAAGCGTTCTTTGCTTTAATTCAAGATTGGAACAACCGTGGCTTGATTCAAGCTTACCATGACATCGGTGATGGTGGTTTACTCGCAACTGTTGCTGAAATGATGTTCGCTGCACGTTTAGGTGTTGCATTAGAAGACCAAACTCCAGCAAGTTTATTTGCTGAAGAAATTGGTGCAGTTCTTCAAATTAAGGCAACTGATTGGGACGCTTTACAAGCAGAAGTTGCTGCATCTAGCTTAAATGATGCAATTGCTGTAGTTGGTCGTGTAAACAACACAGATCAATTATCTGTAAATGGTTTGACTTTAGAGCGTGCAGAATTGCAACAAGCTTGGTCTGAAGTATCTCATCAGATCCAACGTTTACGTGATAACGTTGAAACTGCTGACCAAGAATTTGCTTTAATTACTGATAAATCACATCAAGGTTTAATTGCTAAACCAACATTTGACTTGAATGAACCTATCGAAGCACCGTTCATTAACACACGTCGTCCTAATATGGCGATCTTGCGTGAGCAAGGTGTAAATGGTCATATTGAGATGGCAGCAGCCTTTGATAAGGTTGGTTTCAATACCGTTGACGTGCACATGAGTGATTTACTTGCTGGTCGCGTTAGCCTAAGTGATTTTGAAGGTTTAGTGACTTGTGGCGGTTTCTCTTACGGTGACGTAATGGGTGCTGGCGGTGGTTGGGCAAAATCTGTATTGTTCAATGCGAAATTACGTGATCAGTTTGAACAGTTCTTCCATCGTGAAGACACGTTTAGCTTAGGTATCTGTAATGGTTGCCAAATGTTGTCACAATTAGCGCCACTTATTCCAGGTGCTGAACACTGGCCACGTTTCCACCGCAATATGTCAGAAGTCTTTGAAGCACGTAGCGTAAACGTTCGTGTTGAAAAATCTGTTTCTGTATTACTTGATGGTATGGAAGGTTCAATCTTACCGATTGCTGTAGCACATGGTGAAGGTCGTGCTGTTGCAAGTGAAGCTAACATTGCAAGCTTGAACGCAGCTAACCAAATTGCATTGCGTTATGTTGATAGCCACGGTAACCCGACTCAACATTATCCATTGAACCCGAATGGCTCACCTGAAGCGATTACTGGTGTTACTTCTAAAGATGGTCGTGCAACGATTATGATGCCGCATCCAGAGCGTACTTTCCGTGCAATTCAACACTCTTGGAGTCCAGAAGAGTGGACTGAAGATGGTGCATGGTTACGTATGTTCCGTAACGCACGTAAGTTTATTGGTTAATAGAAAAATTGAAATTATTGAAAATGCCACTCTCGAGTGGCATTTTTTATGAAATAAATTAATTTAAAAGGTGAATATGATTGATTTTGTTTTTGAGTTAGCAAGTTGTCGGCATAAAGATACTAACCTTCCATTTTATCCTGAACATATCAGGGGATATACCGAAGAAGAGGTAGATCAAATTGCAGAAATTTATAATTTAGACATCCATGGACAATTTAGAGAATTTTTATTACAGATGGGAAGATGTTCTGGCGGGTTGTTGTGGGGACATACAGTTTCAATGTATCACCATACATGGAAGGTTGAAGACTATAAATTTCAACAAGAAAAGATAATGGAGGATGAGTTGAGTGATCCGACAAAGGGTATGATTGATGCAATTCAAAATAAATTCTTTTCCTTAACGATGGAAAATGAAGGATGTTATTTTACTTATTTGGTGACTGCTAGACAGGATGATAATGTTTGGGCATTTGATGATGGAAAAACAGATCGTGATTTTATAGATGTCGGTTGTACACTCTTAGAGTACTTAAAATGGTTGGTTGCATCTGAAACTAAACAAGCTCGTTTTTATGAAAGAGATTCAACGTTTGAGAAAGATAAAAAATATATTACAGGCAGATTATTGTAGAGTAGATTAATGAAAGAGAAATTTTTAAAAATACTATTTAAAAATGGACAAGAAAAATGAAATCAAAAATCCATTTCCGTGAATTTGCATTGCTCATGGCATTGCTCATGTCGATTGTTTCTTTTTCGATAGATGCAGTTTTGCCTGCTTTAGGCGAGATTGGACGTATTTTTGAATTAAAAAATAATAACCAGTCACAGTGGGTCATTATTGGTATTTTTTCCGGTATGACGATTGGTCAACTGATTGCTGGCCCTCTATCCGATGCGATTGGCCGTAAACGTATTTTATTCACAGGAATTGTTATTTACTTTCTGGGAAGTTTGTTGTGTTTTACCACACAAAGTTTTGAATGGTTTTTAGTTGGACGTTTTATTCAAGGGGTTGGCGTATCAGGTCCTTACGTGGCTTCTATTTCAATTGTTAGGGATAAATACAGTGGGGCTCAAATGGCCCGCATCATGTCTTTAATTATGATGGTGTTTATGGTTGCCCCAGCAATTGCACCAAGTTTGGGACAGCTCATTATCCATTTCTTTGGTTGGCGTGAGATCTTTGTTTTATATATGGCCTATGCCACAGTTGTGGGGGCATGGGTGGCTTTACGTTTGGAAGAGACGTTGCTTCCCGAAAATCGTTTACCTATGCGCCTACAAGCATTTCAAGAGGGCTTTAAAGAAGTCGTAAGTAATAAAACCACCATGAGTTATTTGCTATGTGCAGGTTTTTGCTTTGGTGGATTCATTGGTTACTTAGGTACTTCTCAGCAAATTTTTATGCAGCAGTTTGGTAAAACAGGGCAAGAGTTTAGTGCTTATTTTGCTGTGCTTGCAGGTGTGATGGGAATCGCTTCATTTACAAATTCTAAAATTGTTATGAAGTTTGGTATGCGTCCAATCTGTATTTACGGCTTTCTAGGTTTGTGCCTAATTTCTTTAGTTTTCTTAGGAATTCAACTTTTAGGTGTGGCTGTTTCATTTTGGATGTTTATGCTTTATGCCTGCATTTTATTTTTATTATTTGGAACTTTATTTGGAAATTTAAACGCAATTGCAATGGAACCGATGGGACATGTTGCTGGTATGGCATCGGCCATTATTGGTGCAGCTTCTTCTGTTTTGTCACTTATTCTTGCATCTATTATTGGGCAATTATATGACGGTACATTAATACCAATGACTGGCGGCTTCGTCATTTTATGTGGTTTAGCATTTATGATGACAATATATGAGAACAGATATTTAAAGAAATCGAATGCTTAAAATTATAAAGATGCAGCTAGCACACTGAAATTTAAAATTTTGTTCAGAATAAGAGCTACATAAAAATGAGTGTAGCTCTTTTAAGCATTTTAGAAAAATTATAAGCCTATAGACATTCGGCTATTTAACACTTTATAGTTTGTTTAAAATTGGATCAATTTTTGCTTTCTCTGTAACAACGATAAAAATCGGAGATCAAAATGATGAAAAATAAGTATCACATAAGAACAATGTATACCAAAGATAAGGGCTGGCGCTTGTTTGGCTTGGCGCTTGCCATTCAAATCCTCTTTATTGGAGCAAATTATTTGGTAATGATGAGCTGACTTTGATTTAGAAGCTTTTTTAACGGTATGATTTAAAGCAAGTTCACTAGTTTTGAGTCATTCTACTTATGTTAAAGCTGATTTATTACGTACCAGATTCACATCTTGAGTCGACTAAACAAGCTATTTTTTCTGCTGGTGCGGGGGGTATCGGTAATTACGAACACTGCGCATGGCAAGTGAAAGGAATAGGGCAATTTAAACCAGTCAAAGGTGCAGATCCTTATATCGGAGAGCTGGGTGAACTTGAACAAGTTGATGAGTGGCGCGTTGAAACAATTGTAATTGAAGCAAATGCAAAGGCTGTAGCAAAAGCATTAAAGGCAAGCCATCCTTATGAAGAGCCTGCCTTTGAGTTTATTCAAATCATAGAAATTGATTTTTAATTAAACTGCGAAAAATCTGGTTTACGTTTCTGCATAAATGCTTGTACAGCTTCTAGCATTTCTGGAGATTGAACGCGTTGCATAAAGATTTCAGCTTCATGGTCAATACATTCAATAATTTGATTTAAATCATGTTTCATCAATGCTTTGGTTTGTTTTAATGAAGCAAGTGGTAAAGCTGCTAAATGTTGAGCGGTTGCCTGAGCAGATGCATAAGCATCTTCAACAACTTCATTCACTAAGCTTGCTTGTACTGCGGTTTCTGCATTAAATTTTTTCGCAGTAAATAGAAGTTCAGCTGCTTTGTGATAACCCGCTTGTTTAACCAATAGTTGGCTTGCACCGCCTTCTGGAGAAAGGCCAAGACTTACAAATGGAATTTGGAAAAGGGCGGTATTGTCAGCAAAAACTAAATCTGCATGTAATAAAATCGTAACACCAATACCAATAGCCACACCTTTTACTGCAATAATAAGTGGCTTCGATAATCTAGCAGCAGATTTAAGGAGTACAAACGGAGGAACTTGACCTGCTGGGCCTAGATTAGGATTTTGTACAAAACCCATAAAATCTTTCATGTCATTACCAGCGGTAAAATCTTGCTCTACACCACGTAGAACGATTACTCGTACATCTTTGTCTTGGTCAGCTTCATCAAGTGCTTTGGCAATCCATAAGTAAAGTTCGCCATACAGTGCATTTTTTGCTTCTGGGCGATTTATGGCTAAGGTGAGTACGCCACCTTCTAAATTTGCGTGTAAATGTTGATGAGGTTGTTGAATACAGCTAAGTGTCATCGTACTATCCTTGCTTTAAACCACGTTGTTAATTTTTAGGTTCTCATTATGGCGCATATTTTTTGTAATGCGGTTAACTGGTGAGTTCATAAAAAGTGAAAATCTAATTATGTATAAATTTGACTATCTCGTTTTTATAGGGCGTTTTCAACCATTTCATTTAGCTCATATGCAGACAATTGAAATTGCCTTACAACAAAGCCACTATGTCGTTTTGGCATTAGGTTCTGCTCAAATGGAACGTAATATTAAAAATCCGTTCTTAGCAGTAGAGCGCGAGCAAATGATCTTGTCAAATTTCTCGTTAGAAGAGCAAAAACGCATTCGTTTTGTACATGTAGTAGATGTTTATAATGACGAAAAATGGGTCAAACAAGTCAAATTTTTAGTGAATGGCGTAATTGAACCGAACTCAAAAGTTGGTTTGATTGGACACTTTAAGGATGAGTCTTCATATTATTTACGACTATTTCCTGAGTGGATTATGGTTGAACTAGATAGTTTAAAAGATTCAATTTCGGCAACGCCAATGCGTGAAGCTTATTATCGTGGTGAAATCCAAACGGAATTTTTCCCTGTAGGAACTATTCAATTTTTGGATGAATTTAAAAAAACACGCACTTATCAACAGTTGCAACAACGTTTTGAAGAAGATGATCGTTCTAATCTCGATGATTTTGAATAAATGTATATCGATTAAGCATCTGCCCAAAAGATAATTCGGTTAGAAAAAGGATCGGTGATACTGAGTTCAAGTGTCTCCCAATCTGTTTTTTCAACTTGAGGCTTAGAAAATTTATAATTTTTTTGGCTTAGTTCACTGTGCAACTCATAGATATGTTCCCAATAGATACGGATCGCGCTATGAGGACTCGCATCTCCAAAATGCTCGGATAAATGAATAACGCAATCATCTTTAGAAATTTGTAAATATAACGGAAAGTTGTCTTCAAATTGGTGTTGCCAATCAAGCTGAAAACCTAAGAACTCAAGATAAAATGATTGAGCTAACTCGACATCAAAAATTCTTAAAATAGGGGTGATCGAACCTGATTGCATCTTTTTTCCTTTTAACGTGTACCAAATTGTTGAGTCCAATAGCTCTTTTGTTTTACAGATTGATCAGAAGCACAAGCAATTGCGTAAGTTGTAAATTTAGGGTTCATTAGGTTACTACAATGTAGGGGACTCGACAGCCATCTAGACATCACTTCATCTAATGTTTTCTGTCCACTTGCGACATTTTCACCATTGGCTTTACCGAGTGTATTATAAATTTTCAAACGTGATTTTAAATCTAGTCCCGTGGAGCCAACATGTCCGAGAAAGTTGTGTGTTGCCATATCTTCACTATGAGAAAGTGCACCTTTATATAGATTATTACTCCAACTTAATGGTCTGGTTGCAGCGAAATGTTGTTGTCCACATTGGCGTGATTGCTGGCGAATCTGATTAATTATTTTAAGTACGGTTTGTTGATAGGCAGGGTTTTGTAAATCTTGGCAACTTATTTTTATAGGTGGAGTTTCAACTTGCGTGGTAGATGGTGTAATTGAGGGCGGCATACTGGATGAACTAACGGAGCAAGCAGAGATAACAAGACCACTAGACAGTAAATTACAAACTTTGAGCAGACTCATGTAAATACCTTAGCGTGAATTATTCTAATGTCTTTATCATACGCCAAAGTAAAGGAGTAAGTAATTTGTTCATATACAAAAAACGAGCATTATGCCCGCTTTTTGTTTCTTAAGTTTATTAAGCTGTTTGTAGAGCTTTTAAGTCTTCTAGAACTTGCTCTGCATGCCCAGCTGCTTTAACTTTGCGATAGCTTTTAACTAAAGTTTTGTTATGGAAAATAAAAGTAGAACGTTCAATACCCATGACTTTTTTACCATACATATTCTTTTCTTTAATCACATCAAAGTGATGACAAAGAATTTCTTCTTTATCACTGATCAGATCAATAGTAAGTGCTTGCTTCTCTGTAAAATTTTGATGGGCTTTTACCGAGTCACGTGAAATACCGAAAATACGGGCACCTAAAGCATCAAACTGATCTTTCAAACAAGAAAAACCCACTGCTTGTGTTGTACATCCTGGTGTTGAATCTTTAGGATAGAAGTAAATGATTAGCCATTCATTTTCGACTTCGGTCAAGTTCACTTCGCCGTGTGTAGTAGGGAACACCTGATTTGGCAATTGAATATTCTCAGACATTTCTTATCCTTTAAAAGTTAAATTTGATCTAATTCAAGTGGTAAAAAAGCGTATTCCTCATGATAAACAATATTGAGTTTTCTTACAGGGATTGCTTTGTTAAAAATTGGTCCATCAATCACAGTCGTATGAAATTCACCGCCCTCACCACATGGATCAATACCACGGTTCTCAAGCTCTTGGATATATTCTAAAGTTAAAGTTTTTCCTAAATCTTCTACCTTCATCCCGAGTTTAAGGTTTACGGTCACCACTATGCTCTGGAATCCAAGTTGAATAAATTCTTCAACAACTTCACGATGCGGACGTAGCCAAAGAGGCATTCCTAATTGAAGACCTACTTGTTGCGTTACTAGATCATGCCAACAGCCGTGTTCAGGCATATCAAGGTCACCTGTAACCAGTACCTCGGCTCCTTGTTGCTTTGCTTGATTGAGTAATTCAATAAACTTTACTTCATAGTCATTCCAACTTGATGAACCCATAAGCACGGGAAAGCCGATTGCTTTAGCTTGCGCTTGAATAATATCAAGAGGCATGGCATGTGAGCGAGAACGTTGGCCTTGTTCTTCTAGCATTACGATCAATCCAATCACTTCGCCTGTCTGCATTGCATGGTAGAGTGCTAGAGAACTATCTTTGCCTCCACTAAATGAGACAATAGACCTTTTATGGTTAGCATTAGTTTTCCATTGTTCTTGCATGGCTTACATCAAATGAATTGGTCAAAAGTGCTGTTATTTTAACAGAGCTATAAAAAAGCCTGCATAAATGCAGGCTTAATTTGGAACATTAAAATCTTATTTTTTAGGAGCTTGTTGTTGAGCTGCCTTCATTGCATCTTCAGTTAACTTTTCAAGCTTAGTTGTTAACTGAGTACCAAAACATGCTTTAAGATCACGGTTTTGTTGTTGTACAAATCCTAGAGAACTTGGGCTTTTCTTCGCATTGATTGCGCTTTGGATTTCCCATTTTTGTGCTTCAGTCACTTTACCTTGTGCTTCAACCTGACAGCTACAGAATTTGCTAACTTCAGATGAACTTAACTTGCCGCCTTTAGCAGTTTGTTCTTTACAAACGTTAACTAATGCACCTTTAACGTTAGTGCTTTTATATGCCGCTTGAACTGGGTTTTCAGCTGCTTGAGCTGAACCCGCCATAAGTGCAGCTGCTGAGAATAAAGATGAAAGAATAAGATTTGATTTTAACAACTTCATAAATTTTACCTACTTATTACGGTATATAGCGTGTTGGATCGGTAACACCGGCATCGATAAAGCCTTCTTTACGCAAACGGCAACTGTCACATTTACCACACGCACGTCCTTGAGCATCTGCTTGGTAGCAAGATACCGTTTGACTATAGTCTACGCCATGTTCAATCCCTAAACGTATGATATTCGCTTTGGATAAATGTAACAGGGGTGTTTCAAATTTAAGTGGTTTTCCTTCTACGCCAGCTTTAGTTGCTAAACGGGCCATATTCGCAAAAGCATCAATAAATTCAGGGCGACAATCAGGATATCCTGAATAATCAACAGCATTGATACCAATAACAATAGCTTCAGCATTAAATACTTCAGCTGCTGCTAGAGCATATGAGAGGAAAATAGTGTTACGCGCTGGTACATAAGTTACAGGAATACCTTCTTGTAACTGTTCTGGTACTGCAATGTTGTGATCTGTAAGTGCTGATCCACCTAAATTTGCTAGATCAATATTAATTACACGATGTTCAACACCTGAACGCTGAGCTAATGCTTTTGCAGCATCAAGTTCAGTGGTTGAGCGTTGACCATACATAAAACTAATAGCAATACATTCATAGCGCGCTTGTGCCCAAGCTAGGCAAGTGGTTGAGTCTAAGCCGCCTGAAAGTAAAACAATGGCACGAGAGCGCATATTTTTCTCCATATTCGGAATGATTTATTTTATTGAGTGATTAACGACCTGATTCATCGTTCCAAAGCAGTTTATGTAACTGAAGTTGGAAACGAACAGGTAATTTATCATCAAGTATCCACTGTGCCAGATCACGTGCTAGACGTGGCAGGCCTACAGCACCTTTTTCAACCGCAAAGGCAGGGGAGAACCAAACGGTACTGACTTTGGTTTGCAGTTGATATTTTTCAACTTGTTGCTTTGACCATTCATAGTCTTCACGATTGCAAATCACAAATTTGATTTGGTCACGTGGTGTTAAATGGTCAAGATTACTGATGAGATTACGATGTTCTTCACCAGAATTTGGAGTCTTTAAATCCAGGACTTTTGAAACACGGGGATCCACTCTTGATACATCAAGAGCGCCACTGGTTTCTAAAGAGACGTCAAAACCTGCCTCACATAAACGTTGTAATAAAATCAAACAGTTTGGCTGAGCAAGAGGTTCACCACCTGTTACACAAATATAAGGTGTTTGAAATTGTGTAGCTGTTTCAATGATATGTTCAAGTGAAAAACGTTCGCCACCTTCAAAAGAATAAGTGGTATCGCAATAGCTACAACGTAATGGACAGCCTGTTAGACGAATAAATACAGTCGGTAGGCCAGAGGCATTTGCTTCACCCTGCAACGAGTAAAAAATCTCGGTAATGCGTAAACCGGACGCAGGGTCAGAGACAGGAATTGCAGAGGAACGTAAGGAAGCCATTCTAGAAATACCACACTATATAAAAAATAAAATCTCTACGATCAGTTTGATCGTAGAGATGAGGAGCGATTAAAGCTCCGCAACAGAGTTATAACAAATTAGTCAGCGCGTAACAAATCGTTCAAGCTTGTTTTTGAACGTGTTTGCGCATCAACTTTTTTTACGATAATTGCAGCATATAAGCTGTAAGTACCACATTTAGATGGCAAGCTGCCTGAAACTACAACGGAACCTGCTGGTACACGACCATAATGGATTTCGCCAGTTTCACGGTCATAAATTTTAGTTGATTGACCAATGAAAACGCCCATTGAAATGACTGAGCCTTCTTCAACGATAACGCCTTCAACGATTTCTGAACGCGCACCGATAAAGCAGTTGTCTTCAATAATAGTTGGGTTAGCTTGTAATGGTTCTAAAACACCACCAATACCTACACCACCAGACAAGTGAACATTTTTACCGATTTGAGCACATGAACCTACAGTTGCCCATGTATCAACCATTGTGCCTTCATCTACATAAGCGCCAATGTTGACATAAGATGGCATTAACACCACGTTTTTAGCTTGGAAGCTACCACGACGTGCTACAGCAGGAGGAACAACACGAACACCTGCAGCTTTAAATTGCTCTTCAGTCCAACCAGAGAATTTAGTTTCAACTTTGTCATAGAAACGAAGATCACATGACTCGATTGGTTTATTGTCATTCAGTTTAAATGATAATAAAACAGCTTTTTTTAACCATTGATGAACAACCCATTCACCATTGATTTTTTCAGCAACTCGAAGTGTACCGTTATCTAAACCAGCAATTGCTTCTTCAACAGCTTGGCGAATTTCGCTTGAACAATCTGCTGCAGTAAAATTTGCGCGGTCTTCAAATGCTTGCTCAATGATCGTAGAAAGCTGAGACATGATCTTCCTTCCATAAAAAATTTTAAAGATTTTACACTAATTTGTGACAAGAATCTTTCAAAAAACGTGTTACGTTTGATTGATGATATAAATGAGGTAAATCGAAATAAGCTTATTAGATAATCAAGTGTTTTTTACACAAAAATGATTTGAAAATAAAAATTTAACTCAATTTGTATCAAAAAATAACAGAAATCTAGCATTTTTTGTATAAAAAAGAATCTAAGCTGTCATTATTATGATTTCAGTCACAAGATGAATAAATTAAAAACAGAGCCTTTTTTGAGGAGAAAACTATGAAAGCATTACGTGTATTAGTCACTACAACAGCTTTATTCGCTGCTGGCGCTGCTATGGCAGATGAAGCCGTTGTTCATGACAGCTACGCATTTGACAAAAACCAATTAATTCCTGTGGGGGCACGTGCTGAGGTAGGTACGACTGGTTACGGTGGTGCTTTATTATGGCAAGCAAACCCATATGTAGGTTTGGCTTTGGGTTATAACGGTGGTGACATTTCGTGGACAGATGATGTTTCTGTAAATGGTACTAAATATGACCTAGATATGGATAACAATAATATCTATTTAAATGCTGAGATTCGTCCATGGGGTGCAAGTGCTAACCGTTGGGCTCAAGGCTTATATATAGCTGCGGGTGCTGCTTATCTAGATAATGATTATGACTTAGCTAAACGTATTGGTAATGGTGAAACTTTATCAATTGATGGTAAGAACTATCAACAAGCAGTTGCAGGCCAAGAGGGCGGTGTAAGAGGTAAAATGTCTTACAAGAATGATATCGCTCCATACTTAGGTTTTGGTTTTGCACCTAAAATCAATAAAAACTGGGGTGTATTTGGTGAGGTAGGTGCTTACTATACTGGTAACCCACAAGTTCAGTTAACTCAATATAACCTTGCTCCTGTAACAGGTAACCCAACATCTGCCCAAGATGCTGTTGATAAAGAAGCAAATGAAATTCGTAATGACGATAAATACCAATGGATGCCAGTTGGTAAAGTTGGTGTGAACTTCTACTGGTAAGATCACAAAAGAAAAAACGAGCTACGGCTCGTTTTTTTTGTACTTAATAGAATAAATAAAAGAGCTAAAAAGCTCTTTTATTTATTTTTAATTTTTATTCGTCTGGGTAAGCAATTTTCTTAAGCGCTTTAATATCCGCATCAGGTGAGCATAAAGAAATAAATTCGTAACCATAACCGCGTAATAAGTGGCCTTTGCGAACCGCAATCCATGTAGTATTAACACCAAAAATATCAGTTTTGGTTTGCTTTAAACGATAATCACGTTCTGTATCATAAGCCACGTCATTGACAATACCCACACCCATGCCAAGTTCCACATAGGTTTTGATAACATCGGCATCAAGAGCTGACATTACGATATCTGCATCTAGATGAGCCTCTTCAAAGGCTTTATCAATTTTAGATCGACCTGTAAAACCACCATGATAAGTAATGAGTGGATATTCTGCTAAAAGTTCTAGAGTGATCTTATCCGCCTGCACTAAAGGATGATTTTGCGGGGTAATAATACTGTGCTGCCATTGATAGTAAGGAATGCTAGCCAGATTTTCTTCAGTCGTTAAAGACTCGGTTGCAATTCCAATATCCGCTTCACCTTGTAAAAGCATTTCTGAAATTTCCACAGGGCTAGCTTGTTGTAAAATCAAATGAACTTTTGGAAATAATTTCTTAAATTGATTAACGATTGGAGGCAATACATAACGCGCTTGAGTATGCGTAGTTGCGATCGTTAATGTTCCTTCATCAACCTTATTAAAATCTTCAGCAAGTCGTTTAATATTTTCAGCATCCACTAACATGCGTTCAACAATGCTAAGAAGTGACTGGCCTGGTTCAGTTAAACCTAAAAGGCGTTTACCTTTACGAACGAAAAGTTGAACACCTAATTCATCTTCTAAGTCTTTGATGTGTTTACTTACACCCGATTGAGATGTGTAGAGTGCAGCCGATGCTTCCGTCAAGTTAAAGTTTTGGCGTACTGTTTCTCGGATAATTCTTAATTGTTGAAAGTTCATTTACACTTTTCCTCAAAAGAGGTGAGGAGCGTCTAAAGATCCGCAAGATATTTCCTCACCAAATATATTTCTTAAGCAACTTGGTCTGCAAATAAGTGCAATTGAGATGCGCTCACCCAAACAGTTTGATTAGGTTTAAATGCATGTAATTTTGCAGCTTCACTGCTCAGAGCAATTTCAATTAAACGTCCATTACGGTCTTGTAATTCGGCCACTACTTTTCCAGCAATCCAGATTTCACGTACAAAAGTCGCTTCAATGGTATTCGCTTGCGGTTGCGAGTGAATATGTAACTCATCTGGACGGGCAAAAGCAATCACTTTTCCTTGAGGTGCCTCAACTACTGTTGGTAATTGAATACGGTCATTACCGATACGGATAATACCTTCCGTATGTTCACCTTCAAATCGATTTGCCTGACCCAAGAAATCAAACACAAATGGCGTTGCAGGTTTTTCATAAACTTCACGAGGTGAACCGATTTGCTCAACATTACCTTTATTCATGACAATAATCTGGTCTGCAACCTCAAGTGCTTCTTCTTGATCGTGAGTCACGAAAATTGAAGTGATATGCAATTCATCATGTAAGTTGCGTAACCAGCGACGTAATTCTTTGCGTACTTTGGCATCTAGAGCGCCAAATGGTTCATCGAGTAATAACACGCGAGGTTCTACTGCTAAAGCACGGGCTAAAGCAATACGCTGACGTTGTCCGCCAGAAAGCTGAGCAGGGTAGCGGTCTGCTAAAAAGCCTAGTTGAACTAGATCAAGTAAACGAGTGACACGTTTTTTAATTTCAGCTTCCGAAGGACGGGTTGCACGAGGTCGAACACGTAAACCAAAGGCAATATTGTCAAATACGGTCATATGGCGGAATAAAGCATAATGCTGGAATACAAAACCAACTTGACGCTCACGCACATGTACGTTGGTCGCATCTTCACCTTCAAGTAAAACCTGACCGTCATCGGCTGATTCTAGACCTGCAATAATACGAAGCAGAGTCGTCTTACCACAACCAGATGGTCCGAGTAGCGCAACCAGTTCACCTTCTGGAAAGTCTAGGGAAATATTTTTAAGCGCATGGAATGCACCAAAGTGTTTTTCAATATTTTTAACTTGAATACTCATGATTTCATTCCTTACGAATCAGTTGAATGCGGTTCTGGTTTATCTTGATGTAGCTCTAACCAAGTTTTTAAAATCAGTGTTAAAAGAGCTAAGAAGGCAAGCAGTGAGGACACGGCAAAGGCTGCGCTAAAGGTGTACTCGTTATATAAAATTTCAACATGCAGTGGCAGAGTATTGGTTTCACCACGGATATGACCAGAAACCACTGATACTGCGCCAAACTCACCCATTGCACGGGCATTACACAAAATCACGCCGTAAATCAGACCCCATTTAATGTTAGGGAGGGTGACCTTCCAAAAAGTTTGCCAACCTGATGCACCGAGTACAATTGCTGCTTCTTCTTCCTCTGTTCCCTGAGCTTCCATGAGTGGAATTAACTCACGCGCCACAAAAGGAACTGTAATAAAAATGGTTGCTAAAACAATTCCAGGTACGGCATATAAAATCTTGATGTCATGATCCATTAACCAGCCGCCGAACCAACCTTGCGCACCAAAAATTAGAACAATCATTAAACCTGCAATAACAGGTGAAACCGAAAAAGGCATATCAATGATAGTGGTTAAAATAGCCTTGCCTTTAAACTGGAACTTAGAAACCGCCCAAGCTGCAGCCACACCAAATATCACATTAATTGGAACTGCAATTGCTGCGGTGAGTAATGTTAATTTCACTGCTGATAACGTATCTGGATCAATCAAAGCTTGAATATAGACTTCAAGTCCCTGTTTAAATGCTTCCACGAAAACCAGAATGAGTGGCAACATGAGGCAACTGAGGAAAAAAATCAGTGCGATTGTAATCAGGGTATAACGTACCCAAGTTGGCTCACGTGTTGCATCACGAGACTGTAACTTCAAGGCAAGTGCATTGCTGTCGGTATGTAAATTCATGTGATGTTTCTCCCTGTACGACGGTTTGCCCATGCTTGAAGTAAGTTAATGACAAATAGAATGATAAAAGAGAGAACTAACATGACCGCTGCAATGGTCGTTGCACCTGCATAATCATATTCTTCAAGACGGGAAATGATCATCAGCGGTGCGATTTCTGTTTTAAACGGCTGGTTACCTGCAATAAAAATAACAGAGCCATACTCACCCACGCCGCGAGCAAACGCTAAAGCAAAGCCTGTAAATAGAGCAGGTAGTAAGATCGGTAAAATAATTTTAGTAATGGTCTGCCAACGATTTGCACCAAGTGCTGAAGCTGCTTCCTCAAGTTCGGTTTCAATATCGCTGAGTACCGGCTGAACGGTTCGAACAATAAAAGGAATACCAATAAAGACCAATGCTAACGTAATCCCGATAGGTGTATAGGCAACCTGAATACCAAGTGGTTCAAGATATTGACCTAACCAACCAGTAGGAGCATAGAGCGAAGTCAGTGCAATACCTGCAACTGCGGTCGGAAGAGCAAAAGGTAAATCGACCAATGCATCAACTAAACGCTTTCCTGGAAAGTTATAGCGGACAAGACACCAAGCCAAAAGTAGGCCAAACACAACATTAATAAATGCTGCGATTAAAGCTGAACTAAAGCTGAGTTGAAGCGATTTCAAAATACGCTCAGACGTTAAAATTTCCCATAATCCGTCCCATCCGATTCCAAATGATTTGATAAAGACTGCGGCTAATGGAATAAGCACAATAAAAGACACATAGGCGAGGGTGAAGCCCAAAGATAGACCAAACCCAGGCAGCACTCGGGATCGCTGCGACATGATATTTCCTCAAAGAGAAAAGCCTGCTGAAACCAGTAAGCGAATAAATAAAGATAAACAGTGCGGTATAAAGATTGGTATTAAGCAAATTTCAAAGAGAAATGTGTTTTTACCGGGTCGATAGATGAGTGACTACACATCGAATCTTCTAGAATCAAATAGTTCAGCAAATCTGGAAATGGCCCAAAACCTGAGGCAACATTAATATGGCCCACTTCACCAAGATTGACGGGATTTAACTTCCATGATTTTGCAAGTTGTAAAGCATCAAAAAAGCCGAGCCATGGATCATTTTCACTAATGAGTAGCGTTGCAGGCACATCAATTTTTAATTGATGAAAATAATCTTTGTAGTCGGTCAAGCTATGGCGAGCAAACCCTGCCTCCCCAAAGCGTGCTGGATTCGCTGGAGCGACTAAAATTAGTTTCTTAACTTGGCTTCTTAATTCTGGATGCTCAGCCAAAGCAGCTACACTCGTTAAGCATCCAAAACTATGTGCAACAATTTGAACAGGAGCTTGAACTGCTTGAACTGTTTTAACGAATTGCTCAACCCATTCGCTTAATACAGGTCTATCCCAGTTTTTTTGCTCAACACGAGAACTAGACACGAGTTGACGCTGCAACCAAGATTGCCAATGCTGATGTTCACTGCCACCTACACCCGGAACAATTACAGTGTGAATCATGTCTGTTCTCCTTACCTTTAGCGTAAAGAATTACTTCTCTGCACTATTGATTTTCACGATTTGATCGAAAACACCACCATTATCGAAGTGTTGTTTTTGTACTTTTGTCCAACCACCAAACTCTTTATCGATTGTTACAAGCTTCAATGGCTTAAATACATTGCTGTATTTTTTAAGAACAGCTGCGTTACGAGGACGGTAGAAGTTACGTGCTGCAATTTCTTGACCAGCAGGTGAGTACAAATAGTTGAGATAACCTTTAGCAATGGTTAAGTTGCCTTTTTTAGCTGCATTTTTCTCCACAATTGCAACTGGAGGCTCAGCTAAGATCGAAAGAGACGGAGTAATAATTTCAAATTTACCCGGCTGTTCACGAATAGCTAAATGAGCTTCATTTTCCCAAGCCAGTAATACATCACCAATGCCACGCTCAGCGAAAGTAGTCGTCGCACCGCGAGCACCAGAATCTAGAACTTTAGTATGTTTATAAATTTGGCGAACGTATTCTTGTGCTTTCGCATCATTGCCGCCTGGTTGATGTTTTGCCCAAGCCCAAGCTGCAAGATAGTTCCAACGAGCACCACCAGAGGTTTTTGGGTTTGGTGTAATGATTTCTACACCTGGTTTGATTAAATCAGCCCAGTCTTTAATTTGCTTTGGGTTGCCTTTACGCACCAAAAATACAATAGTTGATGTATATGGCGTTGAGTTTTGTGGCAGTTTTTTCTGCCAGTTGGTTGGAAGTAATTTTGCTTTTTCAGCAATTTCATCAATATCTGCTGCAAGTGCTAATGTCACCACATCTGCATTTAAGCCATCGATAACCGCACGAGCCTGTTTACCAGAGCCGCCGTGTGATTGCTTAAACTCAATATCTTGACCAGTACGTTGTTTCCAGTAAGTACCGAACTGTTTGTTGAAATCTGTATATAGCTCACGAGTAGGATCGTAAGAAACGTTTAAAAATTCTTGGGCTGCAAATGACGAAACAGAAAGAAGTGCAGCGATAACCCCGACTTTTAATTGAGAAAAACGCATGAGATAAGTCCTCAAAAAATATGAAATGTTCAAAACATGAACGCAGAATAGCGCTAGTCTTTATTCTAAAAAAATAATAAAAAACGAATTTAATATGAAGAAAATAGAAATAATAAAAAGAGATAAATTATTCTTAAATCTTGATATATAACAAGTTTCAAAAGCAGATACGAAATCGGTATAATTTTTTAAAATCAATCATTTATTATTTAAATGAAAGGTGTTGTATTGTTGTGCGGCTTTTAGCAAAGGATGGAGCAAACATGTGGTGTTTTAAAAATGGGCAACCCGTTGAGACTATTCCTTTATTAGATCGAGCCTTTCATTATGGAGATGGGTGCTTTACCACAATTCGTGTTTTTCAAAACCAAATTGAGCTTAAAGAAAGACACTGGCAACGTCTAAAACTTGCATGTCAAAAACTGTCTTTAACTGTAAATTTTGAATTAATCGAACTGAGTTTACAGCAACTGCAAAAGCAGAACCTCGTACTCAATGGCACTTTAAAAATTGTGATTAGTCGTGGGGAAGGCGACCGCGGTTATAGTTTGCCGAAACATGAAGCTGATATTTATATCTGGTTTTATCCAAAAGCTTTAGAGCCGTTTGTGCCTGACTCTATCCAGTGTGGTGTTTTAAATCAGGCCCTAGGTTTAACCATGCCGAGCTTAGTTGGGCTTAAATCTTTAAACCGCCTTGAACAAGTATTGCTAAAAAAAGAAGCAGATCAACTCGGATGGGCTGAAGCATTAGTTACTGATGTACAAGGTTATATTGTTGAAGGGGTCAGTAGTAATTGTTTTATTCGTTTAAATGATAGATGGATTACTCCTGAACTTCGCTATAATGGCGTCCACGGTGTAATGCGGGCAGAAATTCTGGCGCGTATGCAGCACCATGGTATTGCCTGTGAAGTACGTGTGATTGAATTAGATGAAGTATCTGAAATACAAAGTCTATTCTTTTGTAATGCTTTAAACCCTATGCGAGTGGTTACTCATTTAGGCGAGAAAACGCTAGATACTCAGGCATGCATAGATTTATTTCATATCCTTAACTTAAATCAGATTCATTAATATGCCGAAGCCACCTGTGAATGCGAAAGCAAAAAACGCCAAGAAAAATAACAAAAAACAAGCTCCAAAATTTTCTAAGCGATTGGTTCTAATTGGCCTTTTTATTGTTTTAATTTTTACGTTTGCCATTTTATGGTCAAGTTTGTTTAAGGCTTATCCTATCGAAGGAAAAAAACAGATGTTATCGATTACATCTGGGGAAACTTATTCTGGTTTTATTGACCGTTTGGCAAAAGAAGATAAAGTTAGCTTTCCTATCATATTGAAGCTTTATCAAAAGTTTATGATTCATGACAGCATGAAAGCTGGTGTGTATGAAATTGAACAAGGGATGAGCGTAAGACAAGTGTTAGAGATGTTGTCTGATGCTGATAATGCTCAGATGAACCGTGTTTTGGTGATTGAAGGTACAACTTTTAAGCAGCTTATTACTGCACTCAAAAATGATAAAAATGTAAAAAATACAATATTGGATTTACCTAATGATCAGCTTATGAAAGCGCTTGGGATTCCTTACGATCATCCAGAAGGCTTATTCGCGCCGAATACTTATTTCTTTGCCAAAGGCGAGACTGACAAGAAAATTCTGACCGATTTATATCATCGTCAAGTAAAAGCTCTAGATGCAGCTTGGGCAAACCGCGCTCCGAATTTACCGTATAAAGATAAATATGAAGCATTAATTATGGCTTCTATTGTTGAGAAAGAAACGAGTTTAGACAGTGAACTTACACAAGTTTCTGGAGTTTTTGTCCGCCGTTTAAAACTCGGTATGCGTTTACAAACGGATCCAACTGTTATTTACGGAATGGGTAATAATTATAAAGGCAACATTACCCGAGAAGACCTCCGTACTCCAACACCATATAATACTTATACCATTAATGGTTTGCCTCCAACTCCAATTGCTTTGCCAAGCCAAAAAGCAATTGAAGCAGCGTTACATCCAGATGATTCAAATAATATCTATTTCGTAGCGACTGGTAATGGTGGACATAAATTTACGGCAGACTTGCAAGCTCATAATCAAGCAGTGCAAGAATATTTATCCGTGTTGAGATCGAAGAAATAAGGAAAAGAGATGTTTATCAGCTTTGAAGGCACGGAAGGGGTAGGTAAAACTACACTCATTCGAAAAATTCATCAGCATTTTGAAGAGCAAGACAAACAAGTTGTTTTAACTCGAGAGCCGGGCGGCACACCGTTAGCTGAGCAAATTCGTTCTATGCTTTTGGCGGTGAATCATGATGAAAATATGAGTCATGATACTGAGCTATTGCTTATTTATGCGGCACGCGCTCAACACTTACAACAAGTTATTTTGCCTGCTTTAGAAGCTAACAAAATTGTATTAAGTGATCGCTTTACCGATGCGAGTTTTGCTTATCAATGTTCTGGTCGTGGTTTAAGCCAAGATAAATTACAACTTTTAAATCAGAACTTTGTTTCGCGCATGCCGGAGGTGACTTTCTGGTTAGATGCACCGATTGAACTTGGTATGAACCGTGCACGTGAACGCGGAGCTTTAGACCGTTTTGAACAAGAAAAGTTAAGCTTCTTTACTAAAGTTCGTGAAGGATACGAAACCTTATGGAAAGCTGAGCCTGAGCGTATTAAACGTTTAGATGCTACACAAAGTCCAGATCAGGTGTTTGAGCAAGCTCTGCAATATTTAGCATAGGCCATCGGATTAGCCACTCTCATATTTTTGGGAGTGGTAAAAAATGACGTTAATTCTGGTTTAAACCGTCATAGAAAATATCTGCTATTTTCTTATGCTATCTTACATATGATTTATAGATTGAAGAATAACAAGGATGAAAAGCTCAAAAGAAGAAATCGTGGCATTTCTTGAAAAGGAATTTCCCCCAAGCCTTGAACACTGCACGATTGAATCAGTCACTCCCAAAGCTGCAGTTGTTTACTATCATGTCGATCAAAGGCATCAGCGTCCTGGTGGCACCATATCTGGCCCAACCATGATGACTTTGGCTGATTTTGCTTTATATATTGCGATATTAGGTGAGATCGGTATTGTTGGTTTAGCCGTAACCACCAACTTTAATATTAATTTTTTAAGAAAACCTGCGGGTGATCAAGACTTACGTAGTGAATGTAAACTCATGAAAGTCGGAAAGAGTTTGGTGGTGGGTGAGGTTTGGATTTATTCAGTTGGTCTGGATGAACCTGTTGCGCATGTGACTGCGACTTATTCAATCCCACCTAGAGCATAAATATCAAAGCAAATAAAAAAGCACAGCCAGAGCTGTACTTTTTTGTAGAGTAGAAGAACAGCTTAAATGTCGGTATTAACCAATGGCTGTTCTACTGCAAAATTTGGAGGAGTCAAAACAGTTTTACGAATCTCGCTGGAAGTTTCCGGATAATCGAGTGTGTAATGTAAACCACGTGATTCTTTACGTTGCATAGCACAGCGAACAATCATTTCCGATACTAAAACAAGGTTACGCAGCTCAATCAGGTTTTTGCTAACACGGTAGTCTTGATAATATTCAGTGATTTCACGCTTTAACATTTCAATACGGTGTAAAGCACGTTCTAAACGTTTTGTGGTTCTTACAATACCAACGTAATTCCACATGGTCGAACGTAACTCATCCCAGTTTTGTAAAATCACAACATCTTCATCAGGGTTGGTTACTTGTGAGTCATCCCAAGTTGGTACTTCAGGTAATTTGAAGTTTTCATCAAATTTATTTTCGATGTCTTTTGCCGCACTCATACCGTAAACGAAGCACTCAAGTAATGAGTTACTTGCCATACGGTTTGCACCATGTAAGCCTGTATAAGATGTTTCACCAATTGCATAGAGACCTTCAATATCTGTCTGGCTATTTGAGTCAACCACAACACCACCACATGTATAGTGGGCGGCCGGAACCACCGGAATCATATCTTTGGTAATGTCGATACCTAACTCAAGCAATCGTGCATAAAGTGTAGGGAAGTGCTCTTTAATAAACTCGGGTGATTTGTGGGTAATGTCTAACCACACGTGACGAATACCGAGACGTTTAATTTCGTGGTCAATTGTACGTGCCACAATATCGCGAGGAGCTAGTTCTGCACGATCGTCAAAACGCAACATAAAACGTTCGCCATCAGGTAAGCGCAAATAAGCACCTTCACCACGCATAGCTTCGGTAATTAAAAATGAGCGTGCTTGAGGATGATAGAGACAAGTTGGGTGGAACTGATTAAATTCCATATTGGCAACGCGGCAACCTGCACGGAAAGCCATTGCAATACCATCACCTGTAGCAATATCTGGATTAGATGTGTACAGATAAGCTTTCATCGCACCGCCGCAAGCTAGCGCGGTGAATGGTGCAAGGAAGGTATGAACCTTTTCAGTATTTTCATCTAATGCATATAAACCAATAGCGCGATTCGCTTGGTCGGTATGGCCTAATTTATGCGAGGTGATTAAATCAATCGCAATATAATTTTCAAAAATAGTAATATTTTTACGTTCTTTGGCACGCTCAACCAAAGTAGTTGAAATGGCTTTGCCTGTTGCATCAGCAGAATGGATAATGCGGCGCTGTGAGTGGCCACCTTCGCGAGTTAAATGAAGTTGCTCATCTTCATCTAAGGTAAATTGCACGCCTTGTTTTAAAAGAAAATCAACAGAAGGGCGGCCGCCTTCTACGGTATGTTGTACCGCGTCCATTTCACATAAATGAGCGCCTGCAATCATAGTGTCATTAATGTGCTGTTGAATAGAGTCAGTCTCGTCAAGAACAGCAGCAACACCGCCTTGAGCATAAAAGGTGCTTGCTTCGGTCAGAGCAGCTTTGGCTAAAACTGCAATATTAAAATGATTTGGTAACGATAAAGCCAGACTTAAACCAGCGCCGCCGCTGCCCACAATAATCACGTCAAAGTGGTGAATTGTCTGTAAATTAGGCATGTCCATTCGCATCAATTTAAAACGTCCGCTAATGACACCCCTTTTTACCTAAAAAGGCAAGAGCTTAAGCGCTCTAACTCAGAGAAAAATTGCAATTGGCTTAAAAAGTTGCAATGCGTAAAATAATCCTTGTGATGATGTATTACAAATAAACATATTGTTACGCACAACCCCAAAGCGTTGTGATACAACAGTTTTATTCTTATTCTCGTAGACCAAATTGTGGGTGAGCACCGAATGAAATCTCGCTATTTACAACAAGGAATGTATGCAGCGGTATTTACAGTTGCTGCTGTTCAAGCAAATGCTGCTGTTGATTTTTCAAACCTCGTTGAACAAGTTAGTCCAGCAGTTGTGAGTGTGAACGTCGTAAAAAAAATGACTCAGGATGAACTGTTGCAGCAGCAAGTTCCTGAAATTTTAAAACGTTTCTTTGGCAATCAGGTCATCATTCCACAGCAACGAGGTCCACAAGAAAAGACAGCTTACGGAAGTGCATTCTTCATTAGTAAAGATGGCTATTTACTCACAAACCACCATGTGATTGAAAATGCCTCTCGTATCAGCATCACTCTAAATGACCGCCGTGAAATTGATGCAACCGTAGTGGGTAGTGATGAGCGTACAGACGTTGCTTTGTTAAAGGTCAATGGAACTAACTATCCAGCTTTACGAGTAGGAAATGTTGATCGCTTACGTGTCGGAGAACCGGTTCTAGCTATTGGTTCGCCGTTTGGTTTTGATTACTCAGCTTCGGCCGGTATTGTCAGTGCAAAATCAAGAAACATGAGCGGTGAAACCTCGGTGCCGTTTATTCAAACTGACGTGGCTTTAAACCCAGGTAACTCTGGTGGTCCATTATTTAATCAAAATGGTGAAGTGGTCGGGGTAAACTCTCGAATATTTAGTGGTACTGGCGGCTACATGGGCTTGTCTTTCTCTATTCCGATTGATGTAGCAATGGATGTTGCAGACCAGCTCAAAACAAAAGGTAAAGTAACGCGTTCTTATCTTGGGGTGATGATGCAAGATATTGATCGAAACCTTGCTGATGCCTACAAATTACCAAAACCTGAAGGTGCTTTAATTACTCAAATTTCTCCGAACTCACCTGCACAAAAAGCAGGGCTAAGAGCTGGAGATGTCATTTTAAAATTAAATGGTGCACCTGTACTCCGTACGAGTGATTTACTCTATGCATTAAACAAAGTACAGCCAAATCAAACCGTTCAGTTTGAAGTGTTACGTGATGATAAAACACGTAATATTTCAGCAACCTTAACGACTGCGCCAGATGAAACACCTGCTACTGGTGTACAAGGTGCTGCATCTAAGGGACCAGTTTTAGGCATGAGTATTCGTGATCTCGCTGAACCGGAAAAAAATGCGTTGAGCGTAAAAGGTGGTATTTATGTACAAGATGTTCGCCGTGGTGGTTTAGCATCATTGTCGAATATCATTCCGGGCGATGTGATTACTCAAGTCAATAATAACCAAATTTTAAATAGTCAGGATTTTGCAAAAGTTGTTTCTAACTTGCCAAAAAATACCGTAGCACGTGTTGCTATTATTCGTCAGGGACAGCGCGCAATGCTTGGTTTACGTATTCAGTAATCCTTAACCCAATCAATAAACCACCCTGAAATGGGTGGTTTTTGTTATTTATCTTGAGCGTTTAGCGATATCTACCTACACTTATTTGAGTTTTAAGGTTAATAAATAAGAGTGTTCATTTGTGAGTAGTATTTTTGATTTACATATTCAGGTGCAGCCACATCACATTGATGCGTTGGGACATGTAAATAATGTGATGTATGTTCAATGGATGCAAGATGTAGCTGCTGCTCATGTTGAAACTTTGGGAGTAGGGGTAACGAAGTATCTTGAGTTAAAACATGCAATGGTCGCGGTTGAGCATCATGTGCAATATCGTAAAGCTGCGTTTGAAGGCGAACAAATTGTATTACGTACATGGTTAGATGACATTAATGCACTTTATTCGTTCCGCCAGTATGTGTTTTTTCGTCCATCAGATCAGGCTGTATTATTTGTTGGAAATACCAAATGGGCGTGTATTGAAATTGCTACAGGACGTCCAAAACGGATGTCGCCAACTTTTACCCATGCATATAAGCCGCTTGACTCAAGTATAAATCCTTATGATTTCACTGTTTCGTATGATCGCAAGTAAAAAAGAGAGGCTGGAATTTGGAGTATTTATTTTCTATAGAAACAGATCGATTAATCTTAAGTGACCTTACAGAAGCTGATAAAAATTTTATCTTTGAATTATTTTCAAATTCAAGCGTACTCGAATTTTATGATTTAGAAGCCTTTACTTTATTGGAAGAAGCTGAGGCTTTAATTGAAAAAATGCATAAAAAATGGAATCAACAGCTAGGTTTTAGGCATGCTATTCGTCTTAAAAAAGATGGAACTATGTTGGGAACATGTGGTGTAAATACTATCAAACAAATTGGTGATGATTTTGCGGTTGTTATTGGCTATGAACTACATCCTAATGCATGGGGTAAGGGATATATGCAAGAGGCTCTTGTAGGGCTCATCCAGTATTTGAAACAAAGCAGATTATTCCAAAAACAAATAAAATATGTTTGGGCTGAAATATTTGAACAGAACATTAGATCTCAACAGGTCGTGCAGAAACTCGGATTTGAATTAATTGGGGATATAACTAATGAAACTGGCAATAATTTATCTGCAAACCTAATTAAGTTCGAGTTAAAACTGTTCTGATTTAGAGGCTTTTCAACGAGAAATAGTTTGTTATGTTGAGAAGTTTAAAAAGCTTTTTTAAAAGAAAGAATTTATATCTTTTTCATATCGGCAATCTGTTATAATCTCACGCAATTTATTTAACCGCTTTGGCTGTGTATTAAAACAAGCTACATAGCACTCTATATTTTCTCAAGGTAACCCATGGCGCAAGCTAAAAAATCCGTCGATATCAAAAATATACGAAATTTCTCGATTATTGCCCACATTGACCATGGTAAGTCTACATTGGCTGACCGTTTTATTCAGATGTGTGGCGGTCTACAAGATCGTGAAATGCAAGCCCAAGTCTTAGACTCAATGGAGCTTGAGCGTGAACGTGGGATTACCATTAAAGCCGCTTCTGTCACGCTGTATTACACCCATCCAAATGGTCAGGAATACCAACTTAACTTTATTGATACGCCTGGGCACGTTGACTTCTCCTATGAAGTTTCTCGTTCATTAGCTGCATGTGAAGGTGCACTATTGGTTGTAGATGCAGCACAAGGCGTTGAAGCTCAATCAGTTGCAAACTGTTATACAGCAATTGAACAAGGTCTAGAAGTTCTTCCTATTCTAAATAAAATTGATTTACCCCAGGCTGAACCTGAACGTGTAATTCATGAAATTGAAGAAATTATCGGGATTGAAGCGACAGATGCACCAACCTGTTCAGCAAAAACTGGTTTAGGTGTTGAAGGTGTACTCGAGCGTTTAGTCGATGTTATTCCGGCGCCAGAAGGTGATCGTGAAGCACCATTACAAGCATTAATTATCGACTCATGGTTTGATAACTACTTAGGCGTAGTTTCTCTTGTTCGTATTAAACAAGGTCGTATCCGCAAGGGCGACAAAATGTTGGTTAAATCGACAGGACAAACTCATCCGGTCACGTCTGTAGGTGTATTTAATCCTAAGCATACTGAAACAGATATTCTTGAAGCTGGTGAAGTAGGTTTTGTTATTGCTGGTATTAAAGATATTTTTGGTGCGCCAGTAGGTGACACAATTACTCTTGCTTCTACACCAGACGTTGCAACTTTACCGGGTTTCAAAAAGGTTAAACCACAAGTATATGCTGGTCTTTTCCCGATTGATGCAAGTGACTTCGAACCATTCCGTGAAGCATTACAAAAATTACAGATTAATGATTCGGCTTTATTCTTTGAACCAGAAAGTTCAGATGCTTTAGGCTTTGGTTTCCGTTGTGGCTTCTTAGGTATGCTGCACATGGAAATTGTACAAGAGCGTTTAGAACGTGAGTACGATCTTGATCTCATCAGTTCTGCACCTACTGTAATTTATGAAGCATTAACCAAGAAAGGCGAAACGATTTACATCGATAGTCCATCAAAAATGCCAGATGGATCGACTGTAGAAGATTTACGTGAACCAATTGCGGAGTGTCATATCCTTGTTCCTCAAGAATATTTAGGGAACGTAATGACACTATGTATCGAACGTCGTGGTGTACAAAAAGATATGAAATTCTTGGGTAACCAAGTTTCTATTACATTTGAAATCCCGATGGCTGAAGTCGTTATGGATTTCTTTGACAGATTAAAGTCATGCTCTCGTGGCTTTGCATCTTTAGACTATAACTTTGTACGTTTTGAAAGTTCAGCTTTAGTTAAGGTTGATGTGTTAATTAATAGCGAAAAGGTTGATGCCTTGGCTATGATTTGTCACCGTAATGATGCACGCCATCGTGGTATTGCATTGGTTGAGAAAATGAAAGACTTAATTCCTCGCCAAATGTTCGATGTTGCTATTCAGGCAGCAATCGGTGCGCAAATTATTGCCCGTTCTACCGTAAAAGCGATGCGTAAAAACGTATTGGCAAAATGTTATGGTGGTGACGTTTCGCGTAAGAAAAAACTACTTTCTAAACAAAAAGAAGGTAAGAAACGTATGAAACAAGTGGGAAGTGTTGAAATTCCACAAGAAGCGTTCTTGGCTGTATTGAAAGTAGAAAGATAAGAAATGAGGGTGGGGGAAGTGAACAATTTCCTTTCCCCACTGTAATACAAGCAGCGAGGCTGCGAGTGAGGTCATGTGGATTTTGATTTTAATTTAATTCTTGTTCCAGTTACGCTGATTCTATTTGCAGTGTGGTTGTTAGATAAACTTGTATTAAAACAGCGTGCAAATAAAGGACGCGGGAACGAAAATTTTGTCATTACATGGGCCTATGACTTTTGGCCGGTTTTAGCTGTAGTACTTATACTCCGTTCATTTCTTTATGAACCATTTAATATTCCATCGGACTCTATGGTGCCAACTTTAGAAACTGGTGATTTTATTCTGGTTAATAAATTTGATTATGGTGTACGTTTACCTATTGTTAATAAGAAAATTATTGATGTAGGTGAACCGAAGCGTGGTGATGTAATTGTATTCCGTTATCCACCTCAACCGACTATTAGCTATATTAAACGTGTAATCGGTTTACCTGGCGATCATATTGTTTATGACCATGGGCAATTAATTATTAATGGGCAAAAAGTACCGAAAGTATTAACACAGTTCAGTCGTGAAAAAGATGTGATGGATACGCCAACGTCTATTTATCATAAAGAGACGATTGGTGAGCATACCTTTACGATGCGTGAGCTTGAAGGCGTAAATGTGGCGCGCCAAGCACCATTTATCAACTATGTTGAAAATGGTAAATATGCGAACCAAGACGGTTTATATTGGGAAGTGACTGTACCAAAAGGACATTACTTTGCAATGGGGGATAACCGAGATCAAAGTGCAGACAGTCGTTTCTGGGGGTTCGTTCCTGAAGAAAACTTAACAGGACGAGCATTCTATGTGTGGATGCATAAAGAACCAGGCTTACACCTTCCTAACTTTAGCCGAAATGGAAAAATAGATTAAAAACAACCATTAGGAAAAAAAGAAATGCGTAAGGCACAACAGGGTACTTCGTATTTAGCAATTTTATTTGGGGTGGTTATATTTGCAGTTGCAGTAAAAGCTGTACTTGCAGTTTGGCCAGCATATTGGGATGATCGGCTGATTAATAATCAGATAGAAGAGCTTTTACAAGAAAGCTCTTCTGAGATCACACCACAAAAGTTTGTAACACAAATGGATCAGCGACTCGAAATGAACAATATTCGTGATCTCCACTTTAAAGAGATCGCTCAAGTGTTTAATCAGTCAGGTCTAACGGTCAAAAAGAAATATGAAGTAAGAAAACCTTTCTTATTCAATATTGATTTAGTTTTAACATTTGAGAAGAGTTTTGATAAAACATCAGTTCAAACTAAGTGATCCTCGCTTACTGAGTCGAATCGGATATCAATTTAAGCAGCTTGAATTGTTACAGTTAGCTTTGACTCATCGTTCGGTGAGTCACAAATACAATTACGAGCGCTTAGAGTTTCTCGGCGATTCATTATTAGGCATGATAATCGCCAATTATCTATATCATGCTTATCCAAATGAAAATGAAGGTCGTCTCACGCGTATGCGTGCGACCTTAGTTCGCCAAGAAGCATTAGGTAAGATTGCAACCGATTTGCAACTTAGTCGGTGTTTAATATTAAGTACAGGCGAGTTGAAATCTGGTGGTCATCATCGTGAGTCAATATTAGCAGATACGGTAGAAGCGATTATTGGTGCAATTTATCTTGATAGTGGTGATCTCAACTTACTTAAAGATATTGTGCTAAAATGGTACATACCCTATTTAGACCATATAGAACCTACGGATCAACTCAAAGATCCGAAATCACGTTTACAAGAGTATCTACAAGCACGTAAAAAACCTCTCCCTGTTTACGAGGTTGTAGATATTCAGGGTGATGCACCTCATCAGCACTTTAAAGTGGAATGTGTGGTAGATGGTTTACCGAAGATTTATGGTGAGGGTTCAAGTCGTCGTTTTGCCGAGCAGGCAGCAGCGGCGGAAATTTTAAAGTTATTGGAGCAATAACCTGCATGTCGATGCATTCTGATCAAATCAATCCAGATTCAAATGAAAACCAAGATCCTAATAATCTGATTGATCAATTTTTTAGTTCCAAAGGCGTAACAATCCCTTCGGATTTTAAGAGCGGATTTGTGGCGATTGTGGGACGTCCAAATGTGGGTAAATCTACCCTCATGAACCATTTATTGGGTCAAAAGCTCTCTATTACTTCGCGTAAACCTCAAACAACACGTCATAAAATTATTGGTATTGATTCGCGCGAAAAGATGCAGGCGGTCTATGTAGATACCCCAGGTATGCATAAAAAAGAAGTGCGTGCTATTAATAAAATGATGAACCGTGCTGCTCATTCTGCATTACGTGACGTTAACTTAGTTTTATTCGTTATTGATGCTTATAAGTGGACTCAAAACGACGATTTAGTGCTTGAAAAACTCAAGAACGCTGAAATGCCAGTTATTTTGGTCATTAATAAGGCTGACACTTTTGAAGATAAAAGAGAGATTCTTCCTCTCATTCAAGAACGTGCCAAACTTATGAATTTTGCTGAGATTGTTCCTGTTTCTGCTTTGCGTGGTGCAAACTTAGAACACTTGAGTGAAACGATTGAGAAGTACCTTCCTTACCAACCACCATTGTATTCATTTGATCAGATTACGGACCGCTCTGAACGCTTTTTGGCAAGTGAAATTATTCGCGAAAAAATCATGCGTCAGTTGGGTGAAGAGCTTCCTTATGATTTAACAGTACAAATTGAATCTTTCAAAACGGAAGAAGCAACTGTTAATGAAAAAACTGGTCGTTTAAAACCAGCTTGTACCTATATCGATGCAACGATTTTTGTAGACCGCGCTGGTCAAAAAGCCATTGTGATTGGTGAAAAAGGTGCCAAGCTTAAAACGATTGGTATGGATGCTCGTAAAGACATGGAAAAAATGTTTGAGCAAAAAATTATGCTCACACTTTGGGTAAAAGTGAAGGGTGGCTGGTCTGATGATGAGCGTGCTCTAAAAAGCTTAGGGTATAGTGATATCTAAAGGATAAGGATGCTGGTATGAAAACAATTACATCGTTAATTGCTATAGTTGGATGTACATTGATGTTACAAGGTTGTGTATATAAGCTTGTAACCGTACCAGTAGGTATCGCCTATAAAACTACTAAAGGTGTAGTTAAAGGTACAGCAGCTGTTGTAGGTGCTGTTATTCCTGATGGTGATGATGAGGATGACAAAAAAGAAAAAGAATCTGAGGAATAGATTCTTTTTATGATGCGCAATGAAGTCCTCCATGGATATATGATTCATCACCGTAAGTACCGTGAAAAAAGTCATATTGTGCATCTTTTTACTCAGGAATATGGGCGAGTCGATGGCATCTTAAGGCAGACTCCGCCCCCTCAATATCAGCCTATTCGGCTACAAGCCACGGGTAAAAGTGAACTCAAAAATTTTACTAAGCTGGAAATATTAAATCAGCCTGTTTTCTTTTTTGGGGATGCTTTTTTTGCTGGTTTTTATCTAAATGAAATTGTTCTTAGACTTTGCCCATTAGAAGAGGCAATGCCGCAATCTTTTGAGCAATATCAATTAACCCTGCTTCAATTACAGCAATTATCTTCCCATGAAAATCCTGATCTTTTTCTGAGACAGATTTTGCGTCAGTTCGAACATGTTTTACTTCCTGAGCTGGGTTACGCGATTGATTTCTCAATTGATACTCAACAACAGCCAATACAGGCTCACCAGTTTTATCAATTTCAGGTGACTGAAGGTTTTGCGCCCGTTGTTCAGGCAAGCCGTTCCTCATTGTCAGGTAAAGCAATTTTATCTATGTTGGATTATGAGCAAGGTCAGGATTTTTCTCACGAACAATTGCAATTATTAGGTAAACTATACCGTCAAATGATTACATCGCTTTTAGGAGATCGTCCCCTAAAAAGTCGACAATTGTGGATTCAAAATACTCAAACTCAATCGTAATTAGGATTTATTTATGGCTGCATTGCTTGGTGTAAACATAGACCATGTTGCTACTTTGAGACAGGCGCGCGGTACTACTTATCCAGACCCTGTGGAAGCTGCTCTTATTTGTGAACAAGCTGGTGCAGAGGGGATTACTTTGCATTTGCGTGAAGACCGTCGCCATATTCAAGATGACGACGTACGTCGCATGCGTCCATTATTAAAAACGCGTATGAACCTAGAGTTGGCTGTTACTGATGAAATGGTCGAGTTTGCGAAAGAAATTCAGCCTCAGCACGTATGTTTTGTTCCTGAAAGACGTCAAGAAGTAACAACTGAAGGTGGTTTGGATGTAGTGGGTAACTTTGAAAAAGTTAAAGCTGCAACTCAAACTTTAGCGGCTATTGGTTGCGACGTATCATTATTTATTGATGCTGATTTAGCTCAAATTGATGCAGCAGTTGCGTGTGGTGCACCTACGATTGAGTTGCATACGGGTGCATATGCAGATGCGGAAACAGAGCAAGATCAACAAGCTGAGTTGGCGCGTATTATCAAAGGCGTTGAATATGCAGCTTCAAAAGGTTTGGTTGTAAATGCTGGTCATGGCCTTAACCTTAAAAATATTGCACCAATTGCAGCTATTCCACAAATTCATGAATTAAACATTGGTCATTCAATTATTGCTGAAAGTGTTTTTGTTGGTCTGGTTCAAGCTGTTAAAGATATGAAAACAGTGATTCAGGCAGCAGGATAGTTGGTTATGTCGAGTATCAATTACGATGAGTTAATGCAACCTGTGGTGGCCTTTTTAGGTTGTCAAACACCAAAAGCATGGTTGGATGAAGCAATCAATAATTTAGATATCTTGATGCAAGATCATGCTAATTGTGAAAAGAAAGCAGCTAGTACAGCAATGAACTTAATGTTCCGTTATAGCTTCTTTCCTGACTTACAAATAAAACTTGCTCAGCTTGTACGAGAAGAAATGCTTCACTATGAACAAGTGCTTGAGCTTATGGCTAAGCGTGGTCAAGAGTGGACTGGTTTAAGTGCCGGACGTTATGCAGGTGGATTACGTAAAGAGATTCGTACGTATGAACCTGAAGCTTTAATTGATGTGCTGGTGATTGGTGCATTCGTAGAGGCTCGTTCATGTGAGCGTTTTTATGCACTTGCTCCACGTGTAGATGATGAGTTAGGACGTTATTATCGATACTTGCTTAAGTCAGAGTCTCGTCATTTTGAAGACTATCTCGCACTTGCGCTTGATGTGGCAAAAACTGCAAAAATGAAAGATCCTAAAGAGGATATTCAGCAGCGAATTGATCATATCCGTGAAGTTGAAAAGAATCTGATTTTAACCCCAGATAATACTTTCCGTTTTCATAGTGGTATCCCTGCTTAGTCTTGGATGTCTCAAATAAAAAAGTTTACCTTTCACGGTAAACTTTTTTATTAGGTGAACATTATCTCTTAGACAGTAAGCATGCTCTGCTTTTAGTTTTTTAATGCATATAATTATTTAATAAATATATTTTTTATAGATTTTAATTTCTCTTAAAATTTTTAAAAAACTTTTATTTTTTTAGGCTAATAATAAATATTGTGTAAATATAAAGGCTGATATGTTCATCATGAGTTCAACTGAAATAGTTGATCATTTCTAAGGATATAAGAATGTTAGCATTAGTTACAGGCGCATCGGCAGGTTTTGGTTATAGCATTTCAAAAAAGCTGATTGAGCTAGGATATAAAGTTATTGGCTGTGGAAGACGAGCAGAAAAACTAGAAGAACTAAAACAAGAACTTGGTGAGAAATTCTACCCATTAGTATTTGACATGACGGATACGGCAGAAAATATAAACAAGGCATTGCTTGATTTGCCAGCCGAATTTCAAATCGGTCAAATTGATTTATTGGTGAATAATGCTGGATTGGCATTGGGATTAGAACCAGCAGATAAAGCAGAATTAGATGATTGGTATACGATGATTGATACCAATGTTAAAGGGCTTGTTACGATTACCCGACTAATTTTGCCGAGCATGGTGGAGAAAAAGTCAGGTTTAATCATTAATATGGGCTCTATTGCAGGTACATACCCATATCCAGGGGGCAATGTGTATGGGGCAACCAAAGCATTTGTGGAGCAATTTAGTCTAAATCTTCGTGCTGATTTGGCTGGTACTGGTGTGCGCGTAACTAATATTGAACCAGGGTTGTGTGGAGGTACTGAATTTTCTCTTGTGCGTTTTAAAGGTGATGAGGATAAAGTAAACAGCCTATATGATAAAAAGAATCCACTCTTGCCTGAAGATATTGCAAATACGGTAGCTTGGATTGCTTCACAACCTCCACACATTAATATTAATCGTATTGAAATGATGCCGACCACTCAATCTTTTAATCCTTTAAAAGTGGTTGAAGTGGAATAATAATTTAAGAAGAAAATATATTCTTTCGAGTTAGGTTAGAGCGTTAAACCTAATAAAGACTCTAAGAAAAAATTAAATCCTCTATCTGCTGATAGAGGATTTTTTGTAGTTATTGATAAATTTACGGCAAAAAAAAGCCCGCTTTAATGCTGCGGGCTTTTTAGTATTTGGCTCTCCCACCTGGGCTCGAACCAGGGACCTGCGGATTAACAGTCCGTCGCTCTACCGACTGAGCTATGGGAGAATCTGCATGCGATTATAAGGAGATTTTGAGAAGGGTCAAGTCTAAATTGTCATGTTTACTTCATTTTTGTGTCGTATGCTTTTTATTTGATCAGTTGAGTGATGAGTTAAGAAATTACTTGCACTTTAAAAAATCAATTGCTAGATTCAAAAAAGAACAAGCGTTTGGAGAAATCCAAACAGTGTGGATTTAAACCAACTTGCCAGCACTAAAATGGCTAAATCGGAGATAAGTATGAAAACGCTTACGATCGCTTCTATTTTTTCTAATTTTGATTTCTATCAACACAATTATCTCAATATCTTAAATCAATCAGAATCTTATTACACACTTGTAGAAGGTGCATGGATTAATGCTTATCCTTTCAAAAAGCAGGATTTATATTTAGGCGATTTATTGCAGCTTTGGTTTAGTGCTAAATGGAATGTGCATAATTCACTTAAGATTTTAAAAAGCTCGAAACTACTAAACTCTTCTGAATCTTTATATATTTTTCAATTAGAAGGGGAGTTATTGTTGGGTAAAAATAAAGTTTTAGCTTGGTCTGTAGAGCATCAAGAAATTATAGAACTTCAACTTAAAAATATTTGGGCGCCGTATGTGATTGCACAAACTTGTGAACGTCCAGATAATTCAGATGACTTAATAAAAAAGGCAGCGGTTTAAGGCTGCCTTTAATGATTATGGACGAATAATCATGCAGGTTGCTGTTGCATAGGCATACAGTTTACCTTCCTCATCAATAATCTTTCCTTCAGAAATACCTAAATTTTTACTTAAATTAATAACTTTGCCTGTTGCAATTAAAGCCTGATTTTGGGGAATAGGGCGGCACATTTTTACGTTAAGGTCGATTGTGCCATAACCTACACCCGCAGGTAACATCGTATGTACTGCACAGCCAGTCACTGAATCTAGAACTGTGGCAGCAAAACCACCATGTACGCCACCGAGTGGATTTAAATGGTTATGATCTGCTTGGGCTTTAAAGGTAACAGATCCTTCTGAAATTTCAGTAGGTTGCATAGGTATTGTTTTACTAATGCTGGCAGGTGGAATATGGCCTTCAATCATTGCTTGTAAAAATTCAAGGCCAGTCATTTCCATCGGATTTTTCATTTTTTGGGTCCTTTAATTCTTTAAGTTCTAAAGTGGAACTTGATATTAGCCTATTATTAAGTCATCGATAAGTCAATTCTATAGTTAAAGATTGAACTGATAAGTTGAATTTTAAAATTTTGTTCATTTAATATAAAATTTCTTTATTATAAAAATTGAATTAAATGAGTTGCATAATGAATTAGATAGATAAGAAAGACTTCTTTTACACTATAAGAAATAACAGGAGCATAAGGACAATGCTTTTTAAAATTGCACTCATAATGGCGGCTTTTGCAGCAAATTCTGTATTGTGTCGTTTGGCTTTGGTTGGCCGACATATTGACCCAATGACTTTTAGTCTAATACGAGTGGGAAGTGGTGCGGTTGTTTTATTTGGACTGTTTTTATATTCAAAATCGTCTCAAACCAAAGTCCAATGGAGTTTAAAAAACGCTTTTTTTCTAGCGGTTTATATTTTGGCATTTTCATATGCTTATCTTCAGATCGACGCTGGTATTGGTGCTCTGTTATTGTTTGGGGTTGTACAGCTGACTATGGTGCTTTATGGCTATTGGCAGGGTGAACAGATTGGCATATACCGTGGTATAGGCTTATGTATTGCTTTGGCTGGAATCATTGTTTTGTTATTACCCGATACTCATGCGCCTGATTGGGGATATGCTCTAATTATGGTGATATCTGGGTTGGCATGGGCAGGATACAGCATTGCTGGTCGTAATATGACACAACCGATTGGTAGTACGTTGGCAAATTTTACGCTAGCTGTGCCAATGGTTTTGTTGGCGAATGTATTACTTGCCCAAGATCGCTACATTGACATGCAAGGATGGGTCTTAGCGATTTTGTCGGGCGGTGTCACTTCAAGCGGGGCTTATGTACTCTGGTATGCAATTTTGAAGCATATTGATCGGGTGACAGCGAGTACAGTACAGCTAAGTGTGCCATGTTTGGCGATTATAGGTGGAAGCCTATTTGTAAATGAGACTGTGACAGGGCAAGTGATTTTATCGAGTTTTATGGTTTTATTTGGAATTTTATTAGTCATTTATATAAGACCTCAAAAAGCCAAAAATGCATAAGTGAATTAAAAAAGGGTTCTCTCAAGAGAACCCTTTTTATGCAAAATGCAGATTATTTCGCAGCTTTTTCAGCTTCAATTGAAGCAATAGCAGCGTCTACACCTTCAATTGAGTCAGCAGCTTTTTTGATACGTGCTAACGCATCAACTAGTACTTCGTCAGCTGTTGCATATGAAATACGCATAAAACCGCCTAAACCAAATGCATCACCAGGAACAACTGCTACGCCAGTTTCTTCTAGTAACCATTCAGAGAACTCTGTGCAAGATTTTAAGCCTTTTGCACGAATAAGAGGACGAATGTTTGCATAGGCATAGAAAGCGCCATCAGCAGGTAAGCAAGAGATACCTTTAATATCATTTAAGCCATTTACAACTAAGTCATGACGGCGTTTAAACGCTTCAATCATAGGTTGTAATACGTCTTGTGGACCATTCAATGCAGCTTCAGCAGCAACTTGCGAAATAGAAGTTGGGTTAGATGTTGACTGTGATTGGATCTTTTTCATTGCACCAATGATTTTTGCTGGACCGGCTGCATAGCCAATACGCCAACCTGTCATTGCATATGCTTTAGAAACACCGTTTAAAACAATCGTGCGGTCATATAAATCTGGAGCAACAGTTGCGATGTTGTAGAACTCATCTTCCCAACGAATCGGTTCATACATATCGTCAGATGCAACAAATACTTGTGGATGACGACGTAAAACTTCAGCTAAAGATTCTAATTCAGCTTTGCTATAAATCATGCCTGTTGGGTTAGATGGGCTGTTTAATACAACTAAACGAGTGTTAGGTGTAATAGCAGCTTCTAATTGTTCAGGAGTGATTTTGAAGCGTTGGTCTTCGCCACATTTCACAATGACTGGAGTACCTTCAGCAATAATGACCATATCTGGGTAGCTTACCCAGAAAGGTGCTGGAATGATTACTTCATCGCCTTTGTTTAATAGAGCAAGTGCCAAGTTAAAGAAGCTTTGCTTACCACCACAAGAAACCAAAATCTGGTTCGCTTGATAATCAAGATTATTATCACGCTTCAATTTAGCAATAATTGCTTTTTTTAACCCAGGAGTACCATCTACAGCCGTATATTTGGTGAAACCATTATTAATCGCTTCAATTGCAGCATCTTTGATGTGTTGAGGGGTATCAAAATCTGGCTCGCCAGCACCTAAACCAATCACGTTCTTGCCAGCAGCTTTAAGTTCAGCAGCTTTGTTAGTTACAGCAAGTGTAGGGGACGGTTTGATAGCATTGACACGATCAGAAAGACGTACGTCCACGGCAATATTCCTCTTATGGGATTAAAAAATAAAAAGCATACTATCTTATCGCAAAAATTAAGCAATTTGCGGATACGGGTATGTTTAGATGTAAAAAAGTTTAATTTAAGAAGGTTCTTGTTGCTGTTTTACTCAATTGAAGCTTTTTTGAAAAGAAATGATAAAAATCATTTATAATAGGCCGCAATCGAAATTTCGAGAATGAATCATGACTGAGCAACAGCCAAAACAGAAAAAGGCTTTGGTGAAATTGCCATTCCCAATGCCGAATGAAAGCAATCAAGCAGATGATGCGGTACACAACCAAGTGCGTCCAAAACCAGAGCAATACGCGGATAGAACATGGATGCCTCCACGTGGTACGCGTCGTTCTATGGGAAAACGCTAATTTTGAAAAACAGGCAATATGCCTGTTTTTTTATTGATTAAATAAAATTTCTTGATAATAACTTTTTTTCTTTTGATACATGTGATGGTCTGCTCGTTTTAGCATGTCCTCAATTTGTTCATTTGTTTGAGTGGTTGCATGTCCAATCGCAATACTTACTGGATGGCTTGAATAATATTGATTGTCGATATTAAAAAGCTCCTGAATCGTTTGAAGCATAATTTGAACGTGCGCTTCATCTGCACCTGGCATTAAGATCACGAATTCATCACCACCGATTCTGGATGCAGTATATGCTGTATTTGAAATAGCCTGACTTAAAATATTTCCAACACGGCGTAATAAACCATCTCCAATATCATGCCCAAACTGGTCATTTGTTTCTTTTAGACCATTCATATCTAAAAAAATTGAAGAAACAGGACGAATAATACTTCGGTTTAAACGATTTAGTTCCTCTGTAAAAAAAGCACGGTTATATAGTTTAGTAAGAACATCGTGTTGACCTAAATATTCAAGATAGTTTTCCGCTTTTTTTCGTGCAGTAATATCTGTCAGTGCAACTTGTACTAATCCCCAAGTCTCTTCATATCCCGGAAAAACGGTAAATTGAAGCAGCACATTTCTTATTTGGCCATCTAAAGCGTAGTTAATGGCTTCACGTTTATGATGAATATTCCCTTGCCACAATTCGATGAGTTGTTCTCGAAAGGTTTCAACCATTTCTTCAGCAAAAATCTTGTGTGTATTTCTTAAAAGTGTCGACTTATCAGGAGCTTTAAATAAATCTAGCGTGGCCTGATTAACATCTAAAATTAAAATATCTTCTACACACTGGCGGACAAACTCAGGATGAACATCTAGAAAAGTTCTGAAGTCTTCAATTCCCAATAGCCTAAGTTGATCAATTCTATTTTTTATACGACTGAAATCCTCAACCCACAGCGAAGTAGGTGAGTAGATAAACATAGATTCAGCCAGTCGACGGTTTTTTTCTTCCTGACGGAGTGCATTTTGATAGGGAGTAATATCTTCGGTAGTAATTAATACCCGCTCAAAAGTAGATTCAGAACCAGGTAAAATAGACCCTCTTAACTGAACATCAATACGTTTGCCTGATAAGGTGTAGTTCACAGTGGTACTTGAAAAATGGGTTTTGCCATTCCATAACGCTTCAAGTTCATAAATATGTGATTCGAACATTTCCTTTTTAAAAATGAGATTCAAATTCGAATAGAGTTCTTCGTGTGTTGTTGCTTCAAAAAGTTCTAAAGTTTTTTGGTTAACACGAATAATTTTAATTTTATGAGCGCATTCGATAACTAAATGTTTATTTTGATTTAAAAATTCATGGAGGTTTTCAACTCCTTGCTTTCTCCATAAATCAAATTGTTGTTTAACTTCACTGAAATCCTCAATCCACATTGGAATTGGGCTAAGGTCAAAAATCGAAGAATCTAAAGTTTCCATATGTTTCTTTAAGTATTCAGTTTGCCTTAAAGTATAGTGAGAAAAATTAAGATTTGGGAGAATAAATAGTCTAAATCTATTAGAATAATTAAAAATAAAAAGATTAAATGTAAGTAAAAATAAAATCATGAGAAAGCAGAAATTATCTGCTTAGCTCACAAATTTATAAGAAAACTTATCGATTAATGGGGTGATAAATATTTTTTTCACCACGCCATAGTTTGATAAAATCTTGTTCATCAAAATCGTAAAGTTCCATCAGTGCAACAACAGCACTCACAAAAATCATGGCACCCTCAGAATTTCCGTGAAGATTGAAAATTTTACCGTTTAGCTTCCCTAAAATATCACTAAGCTCATGATCACGGCCTCGTCCATAACGATCTCGTGGGTACAACTCTTCATTTAAGACAATAAGAGCTATTGCTTTTTCAGCATCTGATAAATCAGTTTTATCTAAAGCTTCTTCAAATGATTCACTGCCATGATTAAAGTAAAAAATAACTTCATCATTAATGAAACTTTGTACCATCTTTTGAGTTAAAGTCGGAAATTGAGATACTGCATTATCTTCTACATAGGGTTTAAAAGATTCCGGAAAGATAACGTTGTGATAAATACCTTTAAAAAGAGGAGCGATTTCAGAAACTTTATAGCCTGCGATGCCACAACCTAATGCAGTAATGAAATATTTCATTTTAGGATGATTTTTTGTGTATATCTTAAAGTCTTCAACATAATGCTGAATTTGTGAAAGTGGCATTTGTTGAATGTGTTCATTTAAAGTTGGAATTGCAAAGCTTTGACCTGCCCAGCCACGACCTACACCTTCAACTGCTCCGAAGTGCTGACTTGCAACGCGCGCTGCACCACTACCGTGTTGTCCAGCAAGATTACTTCCAAATACAAAAACTGTATCTTCGGGAAGTTCGGTTACAATACTTTCATCATGATATTGATAGGTCATGGTTATACTTTTTGTTTAATGGATAGCTTCATGTTGCAACCGATTAGGGTATTGGTCAAGTGTTAAGATGCTTAATCTTTTACATTGAATTTCCAGCTCAATTTAGACTTTAAATTAAGATAAAAATCCCCATTAAAAGGGGAGACGTTAAATTCAATTTTTCATAAAGAGAGATAACTTTGAACGAAAATCAACCTTTTGATTTGGTCACTCATTATCAGCCAGCAGGTGATCAGCCACAGGCCATTGAAAAGCTGGTAAATGGTATCGAGCATGGTTTTCGTAATCAGTTATTGCTGGGTGTAACTGGCTCGGGTAAAACCTATACCATGGCGAATGTGATCGCTCAAACACAGCGACCTACAATTGTGATGGCTCATAACAAAACTTTGGCTGCCCAGCTTTATGGAGAGTTTAAAGCGTTCTTCCCTAATAATGCGGTTGAGTATTTCGTAAGTTACTATGATTACTATCAACCCGAGGCTTACGTTCCATCCTCAGATACTTTTATTGAAAAAGATGCTGCCATTAACGATCACATTGACCAAATGCGACTATCAGCAACACGCGCTTTATTAGAGCGTCGTGATGCAATTATTGTGGCATCGGTTTCTGCAATTTATGGTTTGGGTGATCCAAATGCTTATATGCAAATGTTACTGCATGTGGTTGAGGGCGACCGCGTAAGTCGTGATGAAATTATCCGCCGTTTGGTTGAAATGCAATATACGCGTAATGAACTTGAGTTCTTACGTGGTACATATCGAATTCGTGGCGAAATTATTGATATTTTTCCTGCCGAATCTGATCAACACGCGATTCGTATTGAACTATTTGATGACGAGGTTGATTCGATCCGTTGGTTTGATCCGTTAACGGGTAAAATGGTTCGTAAAGTTCCACGTGTTACGATTTATCCAAAAAGCCACTATGTAACGCCGAAAGATCATCTGACTCGTGCAATTGATACAATTAAAGATGAATTACAAGATCAACTTAAATTCTTCCGTGAACATGACAAATTGCTGGAAGCCCAGCGTATTGAGCAGCGTACCCGTTATGATTTAGAGATGATGCAACAGTTGGGCTATACCAATGGTATTGAAAACTATTCAAGACATTTGTCTGGTCGTCCAGCTGGTGAAGCGCCTCCAACTTTATTTGATTATGTACCAGAAGATGCATTGCTGATTATTGATGAGTCACATGTTACAGTTCCGCAAATTGGAGCAATGTATAAAGGTGACCGATCGCGTAAAGAAAATTTAGTGAATTACGGGTTCCGTTTACCAAGCGCACTTGATAATCGACCAATGAAATTTGAAGAGTGGGAACGCATTGTGCCGACGACCATTTTTGTCAGTGCAACACCTGCTAAATATGAGCTAGAAAAGTCTGACCAAGTGGTTGAACAGGTGGTACGTCCAACAGGACTAATTGATCCTGAAATTGAAGTTCGTCCTGTATTAACTCAGGTTGATGATGTTCTTTCTGAAATTAATATTCGTAAGAACCTAAATGAACGTGTGTTAGTGACCACTTTAACAAAGCGTATGGCGGAAGATCTGACTTCTTATTTAAAAGAATATGGGGTTAAAGTCGCTTATTTGCACTCGGATATTGATACGGTTGAACGTGTCAAAATTATTCATGAGTTACGTACAGGCGTATTCGACGTTCTAGTCGGTATTAACTTGCTGCGTGAAGGTCTCGATATGCCAGAAGTTTCTTTAGTTGCTATTTTAGATGCAGATAAAGAGGGTTTTTTACGTTCGGAACGTTCACTCATTCAGACAATTGGTCGTGCCGCGCGTAACGTAAAAGGTAAAGCAATTTTATATGCTGACCGAATTACTGACTCTATGCAAAAAGCAATAGATGAGACTGAACGCCGTAGAGCTAAACAAATCGAGTTCAACGAGTTGCATGGTATTACGCCACGTAGTGCTGTTCGTCAGGTCATCAAAGAAATTGATTCAGGCGAAGTGCTTTCAGACGACGAAATTGATGAGAAGGTGCTTGAACAAGCACAAGCTTTAAGTGCGGACGAAAGACATATTCTCTCTGATCCAAAATTGTTTAGTAAGCATATTACTAAGCTTGAAAAAGAGATGTTAAAAGCTTCGAAAGATTTGCAGTTTGAACAGGCAGCTCGGATACGTGATGAAATCATTCGATTGAAAGCGCAAATGTTGCAATAAACGAATACATAACGCTACATAATGTGTTTAAAAAACAAGCTACTGTAGATATTTGAGTTCTTTTGTATTCACAACTAATCGTTGAGGGCAACAATGGCATTTCGAAATAATGTTCCGCAAGCCAGTTGGCGTTTGGCTAAAATTGCGTTGGGCGGTGTCGTTTTGGCTGGTTTGGCTGTTGGAACCTATGTCTATGCCCAGCCAAAACCTTTGCAAACTGTCTATAAAGTTGAACTGGACCGATATCTAGGTGTTTGGTATGAAGTCGCGCGTAAGCCTGCATTTTTTCAAAAAAAGTGTGCTTATAACGTATCTGCAACTTACACCTTAAACGAAAATGGAAATGTAGTAGTAGATAATCGCTGCTACGATAATAGAAAACAATTACAGCAATCTATCGGGGAGGCCTTTGTGGTTAACCCGCCATATAACACCAAATTGAAGGTAAGTTTTTTACCGGAAGCTGTAAGATGGATTCCGGTAATCCGTGGGGATTACTGGATTTTAAAGCTAGATGAAGACTATCAGACTGTTTTGGTTGGGGAACCTTCACGTAAATACCTTTGGGTGTTATCAAGAGACCCTCATCCAGAGCAAGAAGTGGTAGATGAATATTTAAATTATGCAAAAACATTAGGTTTTGATATTCGAGATATTATTCGTACAGAACATAAAGAATAGTGGTATATGTCTGTTTAAGAAAAAACCATTTTTTTACATGGTTTTTTCTTTTTTATAGTGGATAAATCAAGTATTGTAGTGAGTTATTTTTACTAAAGTCTAAGAGGTTGATGATGTTTAAGGGCGTGATCTTATCTGTCATGGCATCATTCACTTTTGGTGTACTTTATTTTTATACTCAATTATTAAGCCAGCTAGATAGTGAGCAAACTTTTGGATGGCGGATTATTGCAACACTACCGTTCCTTACTTTATTTATGTGGTGGAGTGGTGATTTAGTCTATATCAAGACTATCTATCAACGTATTTTGGCTAAGCCTTCTTTACTATTATTATTAATCACAACCTCTATTTTAACCTCAGTACAACTTTGGCTTTTTTTGTGGGGGCCGATGCATGGGCGTGGGTTACAAGTCTCTTTGGGATATTTCCTATTACCGCTGGTTCTTGTCTTAGCTGGAAGTGTGTTGTATGGCGAAAAAATATCAAAATTTCAATGGGTAGCAATTATTCTTGCAGTCATTGGCGTTAGCCATGAGATATGGCGTTTAGGAAGTATTGCGTGGGAAACTGCATTGGTAGCAGTTGGATATTCTGCCTACTTTTTATTACGTAAAAAAATTAAAACAGATAATTTAGGGGGCTTTTGGTGGGATTTGGTCATTATTATGCCTGTTGCAATTTATTTAACTCATACAGGTTTGCTACCATACAGTAAATTTATAGACCAACCGAGTCTTTCTTTGATCATTATTGGGCTTGGAATTTTAAGTGCTATTGGTCTGGGAAGTTATATTCTGGCAAGTCGTTTTCTACCTTTAGTTGTGTTTGGACTCTTAGGATATTTGGAACCTGTATTACTTGCTTTAGCTTCTTTAGTTTTAGGGGAGAGCATTGGTCAAGAAGAATGGTTCACTTATATTCCGATTTGGTGTGCTGTTTTTGTACTCGTTTTAGAAGGAGCAATTCATCTTTATCAACAACGGCAAAAAGCCCAAAATCTGCAACTTAATATCACGAAATATCAAAAAAGATTAAAAAATGATGAGTTCAATTAGGTCATCAGAACCTAAAAAGTAAGAAAAAGCAAAAATTTAGCTGCTTTAAACAATAAGATAATAAAAAATAATTATAGGTATTTTATGAATTTATGATGAATTTTAGGAAAATCTAGTCACTAACGTCAGCTTTTGATTCATTCTTGCCAATAATTCCATTACAATTACGGGGTTTTAAAAATCACGCCTAGATATAATTAATTAGAGGACGTATCTGTGAGCAAAGACACTATCATCGCCCTGCACGCTGAACACCAAGGCCGTTGGAAAAACCGTGAAGAAATCGCGGAACGTATGATTGCATTAATCGGTCAATTATACCGTGAAAAAAATATTGTCGTATCTGTTTACGGTCGCTCTTTAATTAACCGTTCTGTTATCCAAATTTTGAAAACTCACCGTCGTACACGTGTTGTAGACGTTGAACTTTCTGTTGTAAACACATTCCCAATTTTAGAAGCTTTAGCAAAAGTTGAAAATATTGGTTCTGCAGAAGTTGATATCGGTAAACTTGCTGTCGAATACAAAGAAAAAGGCGGTGATGTTGATGCTTTTGTTGCTCAATCAGTTGAGTCAATCAAAGGTAGCGCAACTTCTGAACAACCTAAAGATGTAGTTCTTTACGGTTTTGGTCGTATTGGTCGTATCTTGGCTCGTTTAATCATTAGCCAATCAGGTTTAGGTCGTGGTTTAAGCCTTAAAGCAATCGTTGTACGTAAGTCTTCTGACGGTGACTTGGCAAAACGTGCTTCTTTACTTCGTCGTGACTCTATTCACGGTACTTTCGCTGGTACAATTTCTGTTGATGAAGAAAACGAAGCAATCATTGCTAACGGTAACTTCATTAAAGTGATTTATGCGTCTAGCCCAAGTGAAGTTGACTATACTGAATACGGTATTGAAAATGCACTTTTAATCGACAACACTGGTAAATGGCGTGATGCTGAAGGTCTAAGCCAACACTTGAAATGCCCAGGCGTTGCACGTGTTGTATTGACTGCACCAAGTAAAGGCGAAATGAAAAACGTTGTATTTGGTGTAAACAACACTGATATCTTAGATGAAGACAAAATCATCTCTGCTGCAAGTTGTACAACAAATGCAATTACTCCAATTCTTAAAGTATTGGATGACAAATATAAAGTTCTTAACGGTCATGTTGAAACTGTTCACTCATTTACAAATGACCAGAACTTAATCGATAACTACCATAAAGCAGATCGTCGTGGCCGTGCTGCTACTTTGAACATGGTAATTACAGAGACTGGTGCAGCTAAAGCGGTTGCTAAAGCATTACCTGCATTGAAAGGTAAATTAACTGGTAACTCTGTACGTGTTCCTACACCAAACGTATCTCTTGCAATCTTGAACTTAACACTTGATAAAGAAGTTGATCGTGAAGAAGTGAACGAATACATTCGTCAAATTTCGATTAACTCTAACCTTCAAGGTCAAATTGGTTATACCAACTCGACTGAAGTTGTATCGAGTGACTTTATCGGTTCTCGTACAGCAGGTGTATACGATGCTCAAGCAACGATTACTTCTGGTAACCGTTTAACTGCTTACGTTTGGTACGATAACGAAGTTGGTTATAGCTGTCAGGTATTACGTATTGCTGAACAAATGTGCGGCGTAAGCTACAAAAAAATCCCAGCAGAATTGAATGCTTAAGATCATTTAACGATCTATAAAATATTTTCACAAAAAGACCCAGTTTAGACTGGGTTTTTTTACAACCGTACAAAATATATGCTGACTATTTTTTGTAAATAAATGAGAATACAAATTAAGGAAAAAAAGAAAATAGTAAGGGATAGGAATTGTCGCAGTTTAAACGTTTGTTGGTCGTTTTTGTATTCATCATTATTGCCAATTTATGTGGTGTACTCATTGCAATATGGGTATTTAAGCACTTTAATATTTATATTCCACTGAAAAATCAGGCAGTTGCTATTGATTTACAAGAGCCTCTACAGGTTAAGGTTAAAGTACAAGATGCTTTAAATGTAGATGTAAAGGGGCGCGTAAATGCCAGTATTCCAATTGATGAGAAACTGAATATTCCTTTAACACAAACATTAACTCCGCGTGTTTACTTCGATAATATGGTGCCGATTAGTACAACCATTCCAGTCAAAGAAACATTAAAAGTTGAGCAAAATCTACCAATTGATACCAAGGTTCAGGTGCGTGTTTTGGGGCGTGATATTACGTTGCCATTAAAAGGGACAATTCCATTAAAACTTGATGTGCCAATTGATATTAATGTCCCGCTTGAGCAAAAGGTTCATTTAAAATTTGATGCTCCAGTACGCACGGTATTAAAAGAAAATCTAAATATTCCTTTAAAAGCTAGATTAGACACGAATATCCCAATTGAAGGGAATTTAAATGTACCTGTTAAAACTGCATTAAATGCTTCGGTTGATGTAAAAAATACTCTGCCTGTTAAGATTGCAAATGGTGAGTTAAAGATTCCTCTGTCCACTATGCGATTAAATCGAGTATTAGGTTCAGAAACATCACAAAAGACAGCTGATCAATAGGGTGGATGCTAATGTTTCGTTCACTCAAGAGTATGTTAATCAGTTTCTTTTTAATGATGATACTTGCCGCTATTATGTTTTGGGTGTATCTCAATATTCAAGCAAATTTAGTCGTTTCGGCTCATAATGCCGATATTAGTTTACCTGACTCTTTAGAAACAAAAATTCAAGTTGGTAATACTTTGCAGGTTCAGTCTATTGGTAAACTTGATACAACTTTAGATATAGATCGCCAATTAACTTTACCCCTAAAAGGGAAATATTTGGCAGATTTAAATTTCGCTGTAGAAACACCTATTACGGTAAGTGTCGATTATTCAACGACTCTAAAAATTGATCAGGTTATGCCTTTAGAAACCACCACAGACTTGGTTTATCAAAGTAAGTTTTTACCAAAATTTCCACTTAAATTAGATATCCCTATTAAATTAGATGTGCCTTTTAATTTAAAACGTAGTTATACCGTTCCCGTTAAAATTGTTTTTGATGGTCCAGTTTATTTTGAATTCGATGAACCCGTAAATTTATCGGTGAAACATCAGTTTAAACCAAGCCTAAACGTAAATGATCCTATGGAAATGGGGAATGTCTCTTCATTTAATGCCATCATGTATAATTCTGTGCCAAAAACAAAAGCAAATCTTGATATGCAAATGACCTTACCTCTGCGCAATGTTCATCCTTGATAATTAAATAAATTGGCTAAATTTTATTTTTTATAAGGATACTATTTGCAAAACTAAAAGCATCTGCTGGATTAAAGATAAAACAGATCGTTATAAATGGAATTGTTCCATTTTCTATTCGAGAATTTTATGAAAATATGGCAGAATAGGCGGTTTTAGAGTTTTTAGAGGATTGGCAGATGCGCTTTGTTGATGAAGCAGTCATTACCGTAGAGGCTGGCGACGGTGGCAATGGCGTAGCCAGTTTTCGCCGTGAAAAATTTGTACCATTTGGTGGCCCAGATGGTGGTGATGGCGGACGTGGTGGAAGTATCTATATTCAAGCTGATGATGATACAAGTACGCTAGTCGATTACCGTTACACACGTAAATTCCGTGCTGAGCGTGGAAAAAACGGTGCAGGTGCGAACTGTACTGGACGTGGTGGTGAAGATGTGGTTTTAAAAGTACCCGTTGGTACAACAATTGTTGATACAGATTCAGGCGATATTATTGGCGATTTGGTTGAAGACGGCCAAAGAATTCTGGTTGCTGGTGGTGGTGAAGGTGGTTTAGGTAACACTCACTTTAAATCATCAACTAACCGTGCACCGCGTAAATGTACGACTGGTACAAAAGGTGAGTTCCGCGAAATTCGTCTTGAATTAAAAGTATTGGCAGATGTTGGTTTGCTGGGTATGCCAAATGCCGGTAAATCTACTTTCATTCGTGCTGTAAGTGCTGCAAAACCAAAAGTGGCAGATTATCCATTTACAACCATGGTTCCAAACTTGGGTGTAGTCGATGCTGACCGCCATCGTTCATTTGTAATGGCCGATATTCCTGGGTTAATCGCGGGTGCAGCAGAAGGTGCTGGTTTAGGAATTCGCTTCCTTAAACATTTGGCACGTACTCGTATTCTTTTACACATTATTGATGTACAACCAATTGATGGTTCAGATCCAGCGCATAATGCAAAAGCGATTATGAATGAGTTGGCTAAGTTCTCACCAACTTTGGCTAAATTACCAGTTGTTTTAGTACTCAATAAACTTGATCAGATTGCTGAAGAAAGCCGCGAAGAGTGGTGTCAGCACATTCTAGATGAACTAGAGTGGACTGGACCTGTCTTTAAGACATCGGGCTTATTAAGCGAAGGTACAAAAGAAGTTGTGTATTACCTGATGGATCAGATTGAACAACAACGTGAACGCGAAGTTGAAGATCCTGAATATGCAGCAGAAGTAAGAGCTTTCCGTGAACAACTAGAAGTTGAAACACGTGAACAAACCATTGCGGCAAAAGAAGCATATCGTGCAATGCGTCGAGCACAGCGTCTCGAAAGCATGATGGACGATGATGATGATTTTGACGATGATGAAGACGACAATGATGTAGAAGTCATCTACGTTCGTGACTAGAAAACCGAGGGAAACATGATAGAAGTGGTCGATGGGCAACGTCAGCTCAGTGAGTGTAAACGAATCGTTGTTAAAATCGGATCATCTTTACTTACAGCTAATGGGCAAGGTCTAGATCTAGATGCTATTTCGCATTGGGCGAAACAGATTGCAGATCTGCACAATGCCGGACACGAGATTATTTTAGTGTCATCAGGAGCTGTAGCAGAAGGTATGGTCCGTATGAAGCTTGCGAGTCGACCCACCGATCTACCCAGTCTACAAGCCTGTGCAGCAATTGGGCAGATGGGCTTAATTCATACTTGGTCTAGTGTGCTGGAAAACCACGGTATTCGTACTGCTCAGGTTTTATTGACTCATGATGATTTGGCAGATCGCCGTCGTTATCTGAACTCGTGTGATGCTCTGCAAAACTTGATTGATTGGCGTGTGATTCCTGTCATTAATGAAAATGACACGGTGTCTACCGATGAGATCCGTTTTGGTGATAATGATACCTTAGCTGCTATGGTGGCAGGTCAGGTTCATGCAGAATTGCTGATCATTTTAACCGATCAGCAAGGTATGTTTGACTCAGATCCGCGTCATAATCCTGATGCTAAATTACTCTCTACTGTTCGTGCTATGGATGATGATTTATTCGATATGGCCGGCGGTGGTGGTGTGCTTGGGCGAGGTGGGATGGTCACTAAAGTTCGTGCTGCGCGTTTAGCTGCTAAATCGGGCTGCCCAACCCTCATCGCGAGTGGCGAAAGTGATAATGTCTTATCACGTGCGATGGCAGGTGAGATGCTAGGCACTTTGTTTACTACAGATAAAGACCGCATGACTGCTCATCAACAGTGGCTCGCTGCTCATTTACAAACGGCAGGCCGTCTTGTGATTGATGATGGTGCTGTTGAAGCGATTAAATTGAAGCATCGCAGTTTACTCCCTGTTGGAGTTAAAAATGTTGAAGGACATTTTGATCGGGGTGATGTGGTTGAATGTGTCGATAAACAAGGTAAACGTATTGCGGTAGGTCGAGTGAACTTTAGCTCACGATCAGCCGAAATTATTAAAGGCTTAGCCTCAGATAAGGTTTATCAAGTGCTTGGTGAAGCTCGTTCACTTGAAATGATTCACCGTGATCATATGGCAATTTATTAAGTTTTACTCAAATAAAAAAGCTCGCTTTAAGCGAGCTTTTTTCTGGTGTTAAACGAGGTAAAACACGGTCTTCACCTACCATATATGGATGTGTGGCGAGACTGAGCATGTCTAAGTCTTCCGAGCTATTACCATAAGCATAAATCTGGTGGTAATGCTGTAGCGTATATTGCTGATGTATTCTTAACTTCTTTTGTTCACTACTACAGTCTGGAGTGGAATAGTAACCCGTCATCATGCCGTTTTTAATTTGAGTTTCGGTACAAATCAACTCGATATCTAGTAACTTGCAAAGTGGAGCAAGATAGACATCAATTGAGGCTGAAACTAATACGACCTGATCACCACGCAATTGATGGTGTTGTAACTGATTAAAAATTTCAGGCGAAAGCGCAGAGACTAACTCTTGTGCGTATTCTTCACCTAATTTTTGTAATTCAATTGCAGGCGTATTTTTAAACATGCTACGGAATAACTTGGCACGCATAGCATGGGCAGGATAAAAGTTAAGATAGTAGGCTTGAATCCATGGCAGAATTTTCAAGCCTTGCTTAACAATGTGACGCTTAGATAAAGCATAAAAGATAAACCCTGTAAAACTATCTTTACTACACAAGGTTCCATCAAAATCGAACAGGGCGAGACTTTTTATAGTCTTATTCGTTTCGCTCGTTGCATACATGTTTCATATCGTCCGTTTACGCGGGTTGCATACCAATTGGTATTATAATCACGACTTAATTTAGGCCCGGAAATCACCACTTGAGGCATAATTGCATAGAGCGGTTCTTTGCCAGTTTTTGATTTATAAAGTTTAGTCAGCGCAATATAAGTTTGAGTACTTTCAAACTTTTTCTCTTTTTCTAATTTAAGATCATCACGAATTTGTCTTGGCGTAACCAATACATTATTTTTTGCAAATACCGTAATCAGCTCTTTTTCTGACTCGCTTTGAGCTGCGCGTGGATCACCATCTTTTGTATAAAGAAGTAGATCGCCATCAAGACTTATATCTTTATCGGTAAGTTCTTTTAGCATTTTTTGAAAAGCTGCATTACGGCTAGAGTACATACCAGAGTTATAATCCGCAAAACGATAAATGGCTTTATCGTAGTCTGCAGGATAAACCATTAAACGATGTATGCCGTAATATAAACCACCGTATTCAGTATATAGGTCATCGCGGAGCGCAGCAGTACTCATACTCGAACGCTTATTGGCTTTCGCATAATTAATATGAACTTGCATTGAGCCCAAAGTCGTAATAGGGTTCATTTTCTCGCCAATATCTTGACCAACCAATTTGGCTGCACCAGTTAAGGCACTCACATGATAGTGTTTAGCCATGAAGTCGAAAATTTCTCGGTAAAGTAAGTCGAGTTCTTTCTCGGTTTTAACCTTACGCATTTGACTCATATAGTTATTATCAGGAGAGGGCTGAGTTCTTAGAACTTCTTCAAAATAACCAGCAATTGTTCCACCAACGGTTTTGCCAAGCTTATCTTCAAATTTTTCATTTAAACGTGTACTAACTTCTTCAACTGCCTTTTGTCCTAACCCAGGCACCTGAGGGTTGGCAACAAAGTTGGATTCCTGATCCACTACAGCTACAATACTACAGACATTTTTTTTGGTTTTAGGAATATCCAAGTCTTTCATAATGTCATCAATATCTTTAGCCCATGATTCACGGTCATGCACACGTGATGGAATTAGACGTTTAATCTGTTGGCTTTCTAGTTCAGGCTCATCATTGTTTGACCACCAAGCTTTATCACCACAAGCAGCTAAACTCATGCATACGGCAGCCATGCCGAATGATTTTAATAAAAAACGGGAAGACAACGGTTTGTTCATGGCGAGGAAAGCACCTGCATAAAAAGATGAGCCGATTAAGCGGATGAAGTATACTATGTTGATCATCAATTGTATGAATATATATGTATATTGGTCCCTATCAACTGTCAAATAATTTAATTGTTGCTCCTATGGCGGGAGTAACTGACCGTCCATTTAGAACACTCTGCAAGTATTTTGGCGCAGGCCATGCAGTCAGTGAAATGATGACTGCTGATAAAACTTTGCGGATGAGCAAAAAGAGCCTCTACCGTGCGAACTTTGATGGTGAGCTCGCTCCGATCTCTGCTCAAATTGCAGGCTCTGATCCTGAGCAATTGGCAGAGGCTGCACGCTATCAAGTAGCAAATGGCGCACAAATTGTTGATATTAATATGGGATGTCCTGCCAAGAAAGTATGTAATAAGCTCGCTGGTTCAGCGTTATTACAAGATGAAGACTTAGTGGCTCGAATTCTTGATGCGGTTGTTGCTGCTGTTGATGTTCCTGTGACTTTGAAAACCCGTTTGGGCTTTTTAAATGGTCAGGAAAATATTTTAAGAGTAGCAAAAAGGGCAGAAGAAGCGGGGATTGCTGCACTGGCTTTACATGGTCGCACCCGTGAAGACATGTATCTAAATACAGCACGTTATGATTTGATCAAACATGTTAAAGAATTAATCAATATTCCACTTATTGCGAACGGTGATATTGATAGTCCTGAAAAAGCAAAATATGTACTCGACTATACTGGGGCAGATGCAATTATGATTGGTCGAGCTGCTCAAGGTCGACCATGGATTTTTCGTGAAATTGCTCATTATTTAAAAACTGGTGAACATTTGGCTGCACCTAATATTGAAGAGGTGAAGCAGGTGTTACTAGGACATTTATCAGAACTTTATCAATTTTATGGTGAATACTCTGGCTGCCGTATTGCCCGCAAACACATTGCTTGGTACACAAAAGGTTTACGCTCAAGTAACGAATTTCGCCAAAATATGTATAAAGTTGAAAGCACTGCTGAACAAGCATTAGTGGTCGAAAACTATTTTAATGAGTTATTAGCTGAAGGCAATTTGATGAGTGATGTTCAGGTTGAGCAGGTTAACTTACTAGAAACCCATTAAATAAAAAGCCAGTATATGATTACTGGCTTTTTAAGATTTACTCATCTTCTAGCATTTCTACAACTAACTGGTTAACCAGATCAGCAGCATCTAGCTCTCGTATTTGAGAGACATTACTACCCGCCCAAAAAGCACCGAAGCCATAGTCTTTATTCTTGCTTGCAATGGCATTTAATTGCTTGGCTAGATCGTATGCATATGGATATTCGGGTTGAGGAGGGCGACTTGGTAGATCAATTTGTGTATGCCAATGGTTGAGCAGGCCACGGGCTGGACGCCCAGAAAGACTGGCGCTGATTTGTGTTACAGGTTCATTAAATAAAGCTTTACGATACTCGGCAGATGCATTTGATGTATGGCATTGCACAAATGCTGTTCCGAGTTGAACAGCAACAGCTCCTAAGCTCAACATATGCCGTGCCTGTGCTCCATTCATAATTCCGCCTGCGGCTACCACAGGCTGTTTGCAATGCTTGACAATAAGGTGTACTAAATCGCTCGTTTTAATTGCTGCATCAAAGGCTTTATTAAAGATTCCACGATGTCCGCCTGCTTCAATCCCTTGAGCAATAATAATATCTATACCAGCCGTTTCAATGGCTTGTGCTTCAACTAAGTTGGTAGCAGACACCATCGTAATAATTCCGGCATCTTTTAATGCCTGAATTTGATGAGGATGGGGAATGCCAAAATGAAAACTGACCGCTTTAGGTTTGGTTTCTAATACGACATTTAGAAAATCATCGTTATCAAGAAAACTTGGATAAATACAGTTTAAGTTTTGAGGAGGCTGTTCTCCGAAATTTTCAAATTGTGGGCGTAAATATTCAATCCACTGAGCAGAAGTTTGAAGGTTAAGTTGTTCGGGTTGATGACAGAAAAAATTAACCTGAAATGATTTTTCTGTAAGTGTTTGGGTTTTTAAAATCTGTTCACGTGCACTTTGCGCTGTATTTGCACCTAGACCTAAGGACCCAAGACCACCCTGATTAGAAACTTCTGCTGCAAGTTCAGGTGTAGATACACCTGCCATAGGGGCAAGAAAAATTGGATGTTTAATTTCAAGTTGTTGTAATAGGTCCATTTTATTCACCTCATTTCTTTCTATTCACCATAGCGTGAAAACCGAACCAAGAGCAAATAATATTGGGCATTTAGTTTTTAAATATTTAGTTCTTAAACATTGATAAGTTCTGATTTTTTAAAGTGGAGTAACATGAAATAAAGAGCCGATCCAGCTTGAAAAGCCCATCGCTAAAATTCCCCACAAGGTAATGCGTAGGCTCCCTTTAAGCTTAGAAGTGCCCGCGAAATGACTTGATAGCGCTCCTAAAAAGGCTAATGAAATAATGCCAAATATTAAGACTGTTTTTTCGATCCATATCTCTGGACTGAGTAAAATAGCCAGCATAGGAAACAATGCCCCAAATGAAAATGAGCCAGCTGAAGCTAATGCGGCTTGAATAGGATTTGCTGCGGTATTTTCATGAATACCTATTTCATCACGCGCGTGAGCCCCTAATGCATCATGATTTGTAAGTTCAGTAGCAACTTGTAGCGCTAAATCAGGTGCTAAGCCTCTGGATATATAAATTTGAGTGAGTTCGTCCAGTTCACGCTGCGGATGCTTTTTAAGTTCTTGTTCTTCAAATTTTAAGTCGGCTTTTTCAATATCTTCTTGTGATTTTACTGAAATATATTCTCCTGCAGCCATAGAGGTTGCACCGGAAATTAAACCAGCAATACATGCAATAAGAAGTGTATGAGCAGAAGCCCCACTTGCAGCCATTCCCATAATTAGACTAGTAACAGAAATAATTCCATCATTTGCCCCTAAAACGGCCGCCCTTAACCACCCTGAGCGGTGAATAAAATGATGTTCTGGATGTTGAGAAAAGGACATGTTTTCTCCTATTTGTAGTTATAAATTTTTATCTTATCCTATAAGATTATTTACAATAATACGATTAAAAAATGTGTCATTATAGGAAAAACAAACAGATAAGAACTTTTTAAAACATCATATTAAAGGAGATAAAATGAACAATTTAAAGAACTCATCTACTTATATAAAACAGTGTCATTTATGGGTTTAATTATAATACTTATTGATTAAATTTTAATTTGATTGCTACGCAAGCATTCTATCTACTTTACTTTAGAGGTCCCAATGAATAGCAAAACAATAAAATCTATAACCCGTTCCTTTATCGTTATTGGTTCGATCTGTCCAGCTTTATGCCTCTTAAGTATTGAGACTAGTTTTGCGCAAGAGATTGTTAATCAAGAATACAAACCTGGAAACCCAATTTATGATAAATGGGATCAATTTTATAAAATTGAGAAGACTCAACCTGAAAATGCCGAGAAGTTATTATTAGAACTTGGAGAGATGACGCCACAAGATATCAAAGTTTGGAAAAGCTTAACTTATTTACAGATTCGACTGGGGAAACAAGATGCAGCTTTGCAAAGTCTGAGAAAAGCAGAGGCATTAGATCCAGCAGATGATAATTTAAAACTCCAAGAAGCCTATCTACTGAATTCTCAAAAAAATAACAAAGAGGCTCTGGTGGTTTTTAAGGAGCTTACCCAGTCTAAAGATGCTGATATTGCGACTAAAGCGACACAGGCTGTAAAAAATCTGAGTGGAGGAGAGGTCAAAACTTATTTCCGTGATGTGTATTTTGCGCCTTCATATGAATCACGTTACGACGATGTAATTTTCCCACTTAAAGCTCGCTATGGTAAGAACCTCGATAATGGTCGAGCGCAGGTGTATGGCTTTTTAAATCTAAACCGCGATACTCAATCTCAAGGTGGTGTACGACCTGAAATTATTGATGAAAATGCAGTAACTCTAGGTGTAGGCGCTAATTATCAACCTTGGACTTCTATACCTGTGCGCATGTATTTAGAAGTAGGTGGAAGCTATGATCTAATTGATCGAAATAGAGATAAGTTTCGTGAAAGTGTTGTCGGTGGGGTGACAGGTTATCAGGAGTGGTATTCTCAAAATAGTTGTAATCAGCCACTTTGCTTTAATGATTACTTCACTGATTTATATGGCAATGCAGCAACTTATTCTAGAGAAGATTATAACGTTATTGGTGATTTGAGATTACGCACGGGTCTGAATGTCTATAAAGGTGAGAATGGAACTGTACAGGCGTATATGAAATTGCATGGCTTAGCTGACAGTAAAGATGAGTATTACAATAATTTATTTGAATATGGCCCAGGTATTTCATGGCAGCCTTTTAATTATCAACCTATAAAATTACGTGTAGAACGACTATATGGCAATTACTTTAAAGATGTGCCAGTAAATACGAAAGATCATTACAACAATACTCGAGTAGAGCTCGTTTTTTATAAGGATTTCTAAGAATTAAGGTTAGTATTTGACTCGATTTATGGTGGTAGGAATACCACCATAAGTGAGGCGGTACCATAAGCTCACAATATTAACGCACCAGCGGCTCATGTAATGAGGGCCATCAAAAATATAAACAGTTTTACCTTCATATGCTTTTAGCTGAGAAATAATTTCCCAAGGATACGCGGCTCTAAATTGCCCATTCTTTTTTACCCTAAAAGCTTCTAACACTATAATTACTTTGTCTTTTCCAAGTTTATCTTCAAGCTGATCTAAAATATGTTTGGCCTGTTTAGGTGATCGAACGCCAACACCAACGCCATCTTGGAAAAAAACTCCACTATGGTTAGGTAGCCAGCTTTTAACCCACAAATCATAATTTTCAGGCTCAGTTTCGCCACTATAAATACTCACCCAGACTGGTGCAGGAAGTTTAGACAATACATGACCTAAAGCACTAACTCGTAGCCAAGTTGGATCTGCTTCTACTGGAAAGTAATAACCTTTAAATGCTGTTTTTTGTTCTTTTATAATTTGGGCAGATTTTTCACCTAACTCAATGACATTAGCCCGAGCTTTAGGTTCATTATATTCACCAGCTAAGCCTAATATAAGATTTTTTGCCCAAGGTTCTTGTTTAATCTTTTCTAAATTAATAGCTTTTTCCCATTGAGGAAAATTTGATTCTTTCCACCAAGATTTAGATTCAACAACAGACCATTGGGGAACAAATGTATCGACACCTAAGTAGTGCCAATTTCCTTCTGGAGGAGTCGTGTTATTGTCAGGTTGCCAGAAAATGCCTTCAATATGAGGGGCTTGACCTTGATGTTTGAAAAGCCCCGCATATCCAATGACACTACATATAATTAAAATAATAAAAGCAGCTATTTTAATTGGTATCTGTTTTCTCATTATTTCGTCTTAACCAGTACCACAAGAAGATAATTATTATCATAATTGCAGAGATAATCACAACTAGTAAGAAGAAAGAAGACTGTTGGACTAGAGGCGCCTTTTGATTTCCGACAATGAGTTTTTGTAAAACATAAATATTTCCATTTTCTGAAACCAGCATTTTTGTCACGTTGTTTGGAATTTTATGTTGTATTTTTTCCCAAAGGTGCATAAAAGTTTGTGCGCCACCTTGTGAGTCGGTAATCACATCAAAGCGGTTATTGTTATAACTGACAATAAAACCATTTTGGGCAGCAGGAGCATAAATAATATCCTGATGCATTAGTACTTGTTGTTGATAAATATCTTTGTTAACGCGGACATTTACGGATTGTGGCGCGCTTGGTGAATAACGGATTAGGTTGAGAGGCATTGGTGCTTGTGTTAAAAGCATTTTTTTCGCGGTTTGGCCTAATACAATAGCGATATTTAATGCACCAGATTGATCATCAATCGCAATTGTCGGAGTCGTTGCTAAAGTCATTGAAATTGCGGCTACACCATTTTTGAGTTTATGAGGTAGCTTTACAGTAGACTTGGCTGTATCAATCCAGAGCGAACCATGTGCAGTGGGTAAACACTGAGAGTTAGCAATCACCGAGTTTTCAAGCTTTAAACTAAAATTGGTCGTATTAGAAATAGCTTTTGCAAAAATGTTGAATTGTCGGTTTACAGGATCGGAAGCAAGGTCGGCTGTTTTCATGCTTCCAGCAAGTCCTCCATCAATCCAAGCCGTGATATTTGAACCTTGCAATAAACCACTTTGAATACGAAGTGCAATTTGCCCTTGCAAGATATCGGTTGGTTGCCATACTGCAGGGAAATCAAGGAATAAGTTCTTTTCAGCATGATTTAATCTGAAGTCCTCAATGCCTAAATCGGCAAGTGTATTGATTTTTTTAAATTGTGCCCAAGTTGGGGTGGAGATTGTTGTGGGGAAAATTGCACTTCCTGTATCAAGTTGCTCTACGTATGAAGGATTAATTAATCCATTTATGGCAGCAGTGAGTTCTTGTGGGGTGTGATAAGTAATTGAAAGAGTAGCCACTCCATCTGCTGGTTTTGCGATTTGTACTAAAGCTCCCCCTTTAAGTGGCGTAGCTGAGCGAATCACTTCAATAATAAAATTTGTTTCATCATTTAAATTAGTTTGTCCTGAATCAACCCATTCAATTGGCGTGATTGAAGTCCATGAACTTGCTAATCTAGCCAGCATTGAAGCTTCTATAATCTCTTTACGGTTATATTTTAAAATACCAACAAACGGAGTAGGCCGTCTCGCTTGTGGATTAGCTAAAGCATCTGGTAAGTCTTTTAAACGGTATACATTACGGATAGGCGTAAAGTCGAGTTGGGAATTGCTTAAATAAGTTAAGTGATCAATATCTTCTGTACAGAATGTTTCTTTGGTTTGATTCCGTGTAGTTGGTTTAGCATACTGTTGAATAATAAAATCTAAACGATGAAAGCCACTCTGACTTGCTGGAATATCAAATTTGACTTGACCATCCCCACTTAGCGTAGTGTTATAAATGAGTTTGTCATCATATTTTACAAGTAAAGTTGTATCACTTTCAGTGGAATAATCACTTGAAAATTGAATGTTTTGCCACTGGGCACCTTTGCCAATATAGAAAAAATGAGGCTCGACTGTGTATTTAGTAGAAGTACTAATGTCGTCCAATTTCCATGTGTAAGCATGAGCAGACATGGCGAGCATAAGACTGGTGCTGGCAAGGAGCACTTGAGCTGTGTTGTAGAGATCAAAAGTCTTTTTCATTTATTTTTTCTCCTTGCTACGTTCCGTTTTGTACCATTGAAGGGAATTACCCTGTATTTTATTTTTAAGCATGTCATATGCGGCTTTAAATACAATGAATAGAAAAACTTGTGAGTAACTTACATAAGATAGAACTGAATAAAAGTAGAGTTCTGGTTTTACTTTTTCGAGTGAAAGGGTAAACCACATTTGTGCAACATATAAGCAAAATGAGAGTCCCCACAACGTGGTAAATGGACCCGGAACTGAAATACCTGCTATATCAAGCAACCCAAGGGTTAACGTGATATGACTCCAGAATAAAGCGGGTACAAAAAGTATGTAGCACATAATGTTATTTAGAATTTCAATTCCTATAGGAAAAGGTGTTCTTAATGCTACGGGCAAATATTTACGAGTTACATAAAAATTACCTTGTGTCCAACGTGAGCGCTGTTTCACAAATACACTCAGAGATGGGGGGTCTTGCTGCCAACCAATCGCATAGGGCACCCATTTAATTCGTTTTTGGCCGATAAAAATCCTAAAACTCATTTCAGTATCATCCACCAATGACTTTTCATCGAAACCACCTAAGGTTTCTAAAGCATCACGCCAAATCACATAGTTAGTACCCATCAATGTTGATAATTCAAAACGTTGCCAACGACCGCCTTGGAAAATCCATTGGAAAAAGATGAACTCAATTGCGATAAATCGGGTCAAAATACTATCTTGCCAATTACGTGTTCTTACTTTTCCATTAACGGCTACTAATTTTTTATCGGCAAGCAGGGTTTGAGCTAGCAAGCGGACACAGTCGGGTTCAGGCGTACTATCTGCATCATAAACAACAATCAATTCGCCTCTAGCATGGGGGAGGCCATTATTAAGCGTTCTAGATTTACCTTTACCACCCATTCCTTTAGGAACATTAACAATCTTTATGCAAGGATAAATTTTTGCCAAATTTTCGGCGATTTCTAAGGTGTTATCCTTTGAACCATCATTAATAAGTAAAACTTCATATGCTTCGGCTGGGTAATCTTGTTGAGCAATTGCATGCAAAGTATCTTCAATCACAACCCCTTCATTATAGGCAGGGATCAAGACACTCAAAACAGGCCATCTTTCTGGTATAGGAAGGTTTTGTAGCTCTTTTTCAGCTGTTTTTGAATATTTCCAAGCTTGATAACTTAACCACGCCCAAAATGCTTGTGGAATCCAAATCCCTAAAAAGCCAAATAAGAAGAGAATATCAATGGGAGCCATTTGATTTAACCCTCCTAATAATAGACGAGATGAGCAATACCAATAAAAGCAACCCCACTACTAAGGAGATCCATGAAATATAGCTACCAAACGTACCAAGGAGGTCTGGGTAGGTACTCGTGAGAATTAGATCGAGTGGAACTACAACAGTACTTAACCCAATGAAAATATAGCCAATAAGACTAGTCTCTACTTCTTCAGGCGTACTTATGTAATTAATCTTATTAAATTTCCATGATATTCCCAGTTGAGGATACCGAATATTTGTTGTGGGTAGATCGGCAGGAGGATTAATAATAATTTCATAGCCAGAAATATGACTATTAAAAGGTTTAGCCGAATAAAATAAATGCTGTTTTTGCTTAATCTCTCTAGAGGGGAGAGGAAGCTGTGACGGATTAAATTGAATAATATAGCTACCAGGGGTCTGTGAAATTAAGTTTTCATCCCAACCTGTTGAGACAAATGCAGCCATAGGCCGTAAACCAATTGCGGTCGAAAATGTGGCTTTAGCCGCAAAATATTGAGGCTGCTCTGATTTATAAAGTGCAATTGGAATCGCACCTTGGCTGACTGCCTCTTTGAGCAAGAAATAATGAGAAAAACTGAAAACTTCATCTGGCAATATAATGCCGGGTTTTATTCCTTTATGAATCAGCTCTTGAAAACTATCTGAACTGATCTGGTCAATTGTAAAGACAGGCCACCATGTGTCTTGATAAGGGAAAAACATGGAAAGATCGTCTGTGCTTTGAACTTCTGTTTTGGTGTATTCAGTTTTAATCTCACAATGATAATATTGCCGATAGAACTGCTGTAAAGTGGCATCAGGATACTGACTAGATGCAATAATAATTCCACAAATATTAAGAAGATTAGACATTAAGTCGTCTCCTCTTCAGGTGGAATTTGAATAATTTTATATTCCACTTCAAGCCGCAAGGTCATAATTTCTCTAAGCTTTTTAATGAAATCAGGCTCTTCATCCATTTTTTGCTTGCGAATTACAATACTGTATATAGTTTCGAGATCATCATCAGCAAACTGGAAAACGATTTCTTGTGGATGATGCTGACTCAAAATTTTGATCATCTCATTTTGAGTTGTTTTCCACACATCGTCGCCTAACATTTCTTTAATTAAGCTTCGGTTGAGAATTCTAATTTCAAAGACTTCATAGTCTTGTATGTTATGATGATCAAGAAGCTTAAAGAAACTACGTTGGAAATACTTGAGTGCACTAAGCGGGAAAATATCACGGCGATAATTACGGTCATAACTTTGAATATCGCGGTATTTTTGAACGTTAATTTCAATATTATGGCGAACAGCACTCAGAAAAAGAGGAATGAGGGGAATAATAAAAAGTAAAAGAAGCTGACGTTCAATATGTGTCTGAGCTCCTAAGTCGAGTAGAAAATATACTGCAACACCGATAAAAGCGACTAAGCCCACAATTAAAGATGCGCCAACTTGTAAAAAAGCTCCAGAAATTAAAAGAATAAGAATAAAGATCCAGCTTCCTCTAAAACTTACAGGCAACCACTCATACGCCACTATACCCATAAATAGATGAGCTGCGATAATCCATAAGACGAGTGTTCTTCCAGGGTTCTTTTGTTGCTGTTGCATGTGAGCTATGGCTACCTTCTTATAATGTTAATTTTTTTATACTTTTATTACTAAATGTGAGACATTGCGAAGTTATTGTTGTTTATGGCCTTTTTAAGTAACTATTATGTTTATTTGTAGATCAAAGTCACTATTTAGTCAAATATTGTTGTTATTTTTTAATGAAAAATAAACAGATAAGACGTAACTCTTATCTAAATACTCTTGAAAGTTTCAATTGCTTTAAGGCGGGTTTCCTTTAAATCAACTATTGGTTTTGGATAATTTAACTGAATATTCGTTTTAGTCGAGTAGGGCTCATGAATGGCTTTATTGTCTAGATGAGCTAATTCTTGAACCCATTGACGAATATAATCTCCATTTGGATCAAATTTCTTTGATTGAGCAATAGGGTTAAAAATTCTAAAGTAAGGTACAGCATCAGTTCCGGTAGAAGCGCACCATTGCCAGCCACCATTATTTGCTGCTAAATCCCCATCGATTAAATGCTCCATAAACCATTGTTCACCTACTCGCCAATCGATGAGCAAGTTTTTACATAAAAACATGGCTGTAATCATGCGTACACGATTATGCATCCAGCCAGTTTTTAAAAGTTGACGCATTCCAGCATCAATAATCGGTATACCTGTCTGGCCCGTTTGCCATGCGGCTAGGTGCTTTGGATTGTGACTCCACTTAATTTTTTGAGTATCTTTTTTAAATGGAATATGTTTAGAAACATGTGGGAAATCAAATAAAATATGCTGATAAAATTCTCGCCAAAGCAGTTCGTCTAACCAAGTCTGCTGGCCTTCATTTGTCAAATGAAAGTTGCCATGTTCAGCCCTAAAAAGAGCTTGCAGGCACTGGCGGATAGACAAAATCCCAAGGTTTAAATAGGGAGAAAGTTGGCTAGTTCCTTTTACATTGGGAAAGTCACGTTCTAATTTATAATCAGATAGATGATCTTTAATAAATACGTCGAGTTGCTCTAGAGCAAAAACTTCTCCGGCTGGCCATAAGTCTTGTTGCTCTTTAGAAACAGAAGGTTCAAAAAAAGCTTCAATATCTTCTAGGGTTAAGCTGTTTATTTTTGAAAAAGACGCTGGATAGCCACTTTGCTTTTCAGGAATCGGATAGCATTGAGGTAACCCACTGATATCCAATTTTGAATAACATGCTTTTTTGAATGCACCGAAAACCTGATAGGGCTGCTGTGACTGATTGCGAATAGAGCATAAAGGAAAAATCGTACGGTCATGAAATAAAAAAAGTTCTTTGCCTTGTTGATTTAAAAAATCTTGTACAGTTTTATCTCTTTTTAATTCATTAACGCCGATCTCTATATTTGAATAGACATTTTCAATATTAAGTTGAGTGCTAAGTTCACCAATATAATCAGCGATATCTTTCCAGTAAGGAATGACTTGGATAATAAGGGGAATATTAAGTTGTCCTAGTTCTTTTTTGAGTTGTTGAAGTTGACGTAGATAGAAATTAATTTTTATAGGTGCATCGTGATGCATTTTCCATTGTTCAGGCGATAAAATAATTAACCCAATACAAGGCCCTTGTTGAGAGGCATGCCATAAAGCAGCATGGTCTCGAACTCTCAAATCTTGACGAAACCAAATTAGCTGATTTACGTTTGACATGAAAATTGGCCCTTTTAGAGTGAAGTGAGTTAAAGAATTATTATCAAAATATTATATAAAAATAAATACATAAAAAAAGCAAAGCCGAAGCTTTGCTCTTATCATCTTTAAAGATGAATTAGTGGTGATGACCACCAGCACCGTGTACGTGACCGTGATCTAATTCTTCTTGAGAAGCATCACGGATTTCTACGATTTCAACTTCAAAAGTTAAATCTTGACCAGCAAGTGGGAAGTTAGCATCAACAACAACGTTGTCGCCTTCAACCGCTTTAACAGTAACGATCTGTACGCCGTCATCTGTTTGAGCTTGGAATTGCATACCAGGTTGAATGTTCTCAACACCTTGGAACATTTGAGCTGGAACTTCTTGTACTAGGTCTGGGTTGTATTCGCCATAACCTTCAGCAGCTGGAACGTTAACAGTGAATTTTTCACCAACAGTTTTACCTGTTAATGCATTTTCTAAACCAGGAATGATATTGCCTGCACCGTGCAAATAGGCAAGTGGTTCACCTTGAGATTGATCAAGTGTTTCACCCTCAGCGTTTGTTAATTTGTAGTGGAATGAAACCACGTGGTTATTTGCAATAGCAGTCATGTTTTTGATCCATTCAATCAATTGAAGCGTACATCATAAAGTGAAAAATAAATTTTGTAGACTACAAAATCTTAATCTTTGGCACTTTTTCTGATGCGTTTTTATATAAATAGGGACGAACTTAAAAAATTCAACTTAATACAGCTTAATTTTTGGACGTACACGTCTTGTAAGTAAATCTTTCATTGTGAGTAGTCCAGCCTGAGTATATCCGTGAATCGTTGCTTGATGTAAACGATATAAAGAGACATACATTGTTTTTGCAATATAGCCTTGCACGCTGACATCCCCAAGTAATTCTCCAACGGCTTTATGACGACTTAAAGACACGAGAGAACCTTTGTCGTTAAATGTAAACATTGGCTGTGATCGACCATTTAGTCGAGCAGCCATAGCATCGACTAAGAAGCTGGCCTGTTGGCTTGCAACTTGAGCACGGGGGCCAAGTGGAGGGTGTCTTGCATCAAGTTGGCAATGAGCACAGTCACCAAACGCAAATACATTTGGATCAGAATAAGTTTGCAACGTTGCATAGACCATCAGGCGGTTAATATTGTCGCGTTTAAAATCGGTAAAACTTTCTAATACCTTCGGTGCTTTTACGCCTGCGGCCCATACGGTAATATCACTTTTGAGTTGATTACCATTACTAAAGTAGATGCAATGTTTATCAATTTTTTCAACACGATGTTGAGTTAAAATTTCAACACCCATTTTTTTAAGTTGTTCTGCACTGTGTTCAGCAGTTTTATCATTTAAAGCAGGTAAGATACGTTCAGAAGCTTCAATCAGTGTGATTTTGACTTGGTTTGGATGAATCTTCTTTAAACCATATCGATAAAAGTTTTTAGTCGTTTCAATTAACTCAGCTGAAAGCTCTACACCTGTTGCTCCCGCACCAACAATTCCAATATTTAAAGTTCGCTGATTGGGTTGATTTTGAGCTTCAATATAAAGATGTAATAAATCTTGCTGGAAAATATCGGCTTGCTTTCTGCTATCAAGGAAATGGCAGTTTTCACGCACACCTGCTGTATTAAAGTCATTTGATACTGAGCCAAGCGCTAAAATAAGTGTTTCATAACTTAGCACTTGCGAATGATTCTGTTGATCCTTAGACACTTGAGGTGGCATTAGTTCAATTAATTTTTTATCTTTATTAACCCCAACTAATGTTCCGAGCACAAATTCGTAATGATGTTTTTCTGAGTGCGCAAAATAGTTAGTTTGTTCTTCGTGGGGATTTAAAGAACCAGCAGCAATTTCATGAAGCAATGGTTTCCAAATATGGGTAAGGTTTTGGTCAACCAATGTAATCTTTGCTTTACGATTTTTCCCAAAAGTTTCACCGAGTTGTGTTGCCAGTTCTAAGCCGCCAGCACCACCACCAACAATTACAATATGATGTAAATTTTGGGTCATTTTTTCACCTAATTATTTTTCTATAAAAAAAGATGGCTAAATTATGCCATCTTTTATTTATAAAAATTATTGTGCGTCTGTGCACAATTTGATGTTTTTAGTGCGAATCTACTGGGTAAAGTTTTGCAGCACTATGTTCACTTGATGAAAAAATAGAGAAGAGGCTAGAAAACCACATTGCGATTTTTTGGAAAATATTGGCTTCTTCAATATGTACATTATCTTCGATTTGAAGACTACGGATAAGTTGATTATTTTGATAAATCGATACTGTTGCCAAACTTACGACTTTCATTAATGGCGCAGTTAATTGTTTTTCATTGAGTTCAATGTTTACATGTGTTTGAGTCGTTTCAAGTGGAGCAATCACCTTGAGCTGTTGATTGCTATCAAGTACTTGAACGCGTTGAGTTGCATTATCAAAAGTATTTAGGTCAATTGGTGCTGGGTCTGCGTATAAAGATGTCGTTACAATTGTCGGTTGCTTTGTTTCTACCTTAAACATTTTTAAAGTCGACTTTACAACAGGTAGTTCAGCAATTAATTTCTGCTCAGGAATAATCACTTCATCACGTGTATAGGCGTAAGCAAGATTCATTAATTTATCTGCAATCTCAGCACGTTTTACAGCACTCGGTGTACCTAAAACAATGACTAATAAACGTCTTTGAGTTAGGTTAGATGAGAATGAAGGACGTGAAGCTGTTAAAGCCAAGTTATAACCTGCTGCCTTGGTATATCCCGTTTTTAAGCCATCTACAGATGGATCATATTTCAAAGCAAGATTAGTCGCGTGGTGGAAACGTTGGTTATAGCTAAAGCTTGGCATTTTTGAATAATGTAAATATTCAGGGGTTTGTTTAATTAATGCCTGGCTTAATAAGCTAAGGTCGTGTGCTGTAGTGAAATGGTCAGGCATTGTAATTCCAGCAGGATTACTAAAATGAGTATCTTTCATACCCAAAGCTTGAGCTTCCTGATTCATACGCTGCACGAAGCGCGGAACATCGCCAGAGATTTTTTCAGCTAAAGTCACGGCTGCATCATTAGCAGACATCACGATTAGACCTGCCAATAACTGATCAACTGAAATTTGTTCACCAGCTTTAAGATACATTTGTGATTCATCCCACTGCACAACACTAACCACTGGAGTTGCAGTAATGATTTCTTCTTTTTTCAGTTTTCCAGCTTTAATCTCTTTTAGGGCAATGTATGCAACCATCATTTTGGTTAAAGATGCTGGTGCGCGTTGAACATGGCTATTATGTTCAGCAATGATTTGACCCGATTGAGTATCTACTATAGTCCATGCAGCAGCTTCAACACTTTCAGGTGCAATATTGAGTAATGCAGCATTGGTTAGGGTAGTACAAAAAATACTAAAGAGGGTAAAAAGAGATAGAAAAAATTTCACGGATGACCTTAACTTCACTGGCAAATACGGGACACAGATGCACAGCATGCTATGCCTTTTTTTCGTGGAAGGCTAGTGTGAATTGTTGCCAAAAAATACATCTACGCAAGACGATACAAAAAAGTGATAATCTAATGTGAAGCCGTTCTTATTTTTAAATTGAAGAATTTATGTTGCATTATCAAATTGAGTTCGATGATTACAAACAACACCTTGTTCACGTGACAATTCGTTTTTTAGCCAACCCGAATCAGGAACTTTGGTTACCAACGTGGATTCCGGGTAGTTATCTAATTCGAGAGTTCTCAAAACATATTGAATCCGTTAAAGCTTATGATGAAGCTGGACGTCTGCTGGACATTAAAAAAACGAGCAAGAATCGCTGGCGTTTATTTAATACAGACCACGAATTAATGACGATTGAATATGATGTGTATGCATATGATTTGTCTGTACGTGGTGCGTATGTAGACCAGACACGCTTATATATTAATCCAGCATGCGTATGTTTAGCTTTAGAAGGACAAGAACAGTCTGCTTGTGAAGTCGAAGTTTTCTTGCCAGATGAATTAAAACATTTTCAGTTAGCAACGGGCTTAGCTTCAAAAAGCTTAGTTAAAGGTCGATTTACTTTAAAAGCAGATCACTACGATCAACTGATTGATAGTCCATTTGAATTGGCTGATCAAACACGCTTTAGTTTTGAGACGAACGGCATTGAACATGAGTTCGTAATTTCTGGTTCGCATAATACCAATATTGATCGCCTAAAAGCCGATATTGAAAAAATTTGTGCAGCTGAAATAAATATGTTCGGGTCAGCACCATTTAAAAACTATACCTTTATGACCATGGCAACAGGGAATAGTTATGGTGGATTAGAGCATTGTAATAGCACAAGCTTGATTACACCGCGTGAGGATTTGCCAAAATCGAATGAACCCACTGAACCTTCTAAAGATTATCAACGCTTTTTAGGCTTATGTAGTCATGAATATTTTCATTCATGGTTAGTCAAGTTTATCCGCCCAGAAAACTTTGCAAACTATAATTTGCATCAAGAAGGCTACACGTCTTTATTGTGGATATTTGAAGGCTTTACTTCATATTACGATGACCTGATTTTATTACGTAGCGGCGTGATTTCTCAGAAGTCTTATCTTGATTTACTCAAAGCACAAATTGACCGTTATTTGCAAAACCCAGGCCGTTTTGTTCAAACAGTTGCAGAGTCAAGTTTTGACGCGTGGATTAAATTTTATCGTCAAGATGAAAACTCGAATAATGCGGGTACCAGTTACTACAATAAAGGTTCGTTAGTTGCGTTATGTCTAGATTTAGGCTTACGTCTACGTGGTTCTAGTCTTGATGCTTTAATGCGTCGGTTATATGAAAACACTCAAAATGGTCTTCAAGTAAATGAAAGAACCATTTTTGATTTATGTAAAGAACTGACGGGTGATAGCTGGATTGAACAAATTAATCATTTGATTAATACCACTGATGAATTACCACTTGATCAACTGTTCCCTGAGTTTGGCTTAAGTTATAGAGTTAAAACTGACAAATCTTTGCCACTTGGTTTGAAACTTGTTGATAAGCCAGAAGGTGTACTCGTGCAAAGTGCTCGCCGCGATAGCGCAGCAGCTAAAGCAGGTATTTCTGCCAATGATGTAATTATCGCAATTGATGGTTTAAAAGCGACCACTAAGCTTGTCGAGAAGTATGCAAAGCAGGGCGGTACTTATACTGTGTTTGCTTTCCGTCGCGATGAGTTACTATCTTTTGAAGTTGAGTGTGCTACATCTGATTTAACTGAAGTTGAACTTATTATTGAAGATCAGGCTAAAACTGAAAAATGGTTAAAAGCTTAAATAACAGTTAAATAGTTTATAAAAAACCGATGTTTTGTACATCGGTTTTTTATTTTTAAGTGCTACTAAACGATGAGATTCGTTTTATCTTTGAGTTTGTTTTGAATGAAAAGTATAATAATTGTCAGAACTCTGAAAGATATCTCATGTAATTTAATCATATTCAGTCCATAAAAAAGTAATGATGAATGATGTATTACTTAAAGTTGGGTATAGGAATATTATCAATAGATTTAAATTATGTATTATTTCGCTGCGAAATGTCGTTATCACTGGATATTTCGTTGACTGGAAGACAATGAGAGCCGATACTCTCAGGGTTTTATTTAAGCATATCGGTTCGTAGGCACTGGGCCACAAGCTCGGTCCTCAACACTCAATCAAACGGAAGGGGCTATATATGGCTGGTGAAAAGTCAACTATTATTTACACACTGACTGATGAGGCGCCATTATTGGCGACCTATTCGCTACTGCCGATCATTGAGACCTTTACCAAGCCAGCTGGCATCGAGATTATTAAAAGTGACATCTCTGTAGCTGCACGTGTGCTCGCAGAATTCGCTGATTACCTAAGTGAAGAGCAAAAGGTATCCGACAACCTTGCAGAGCTAGGTCGTCTTACACAAGATCCAGATACAAACATTATCAAACTCCCGAACATTAGTGCGTCTGTTGCGCAATTAACTGCATGTATCAAAGAGCTTCAATCAAAAGGTTACGCAATTCCTGATTATCCGGAAAATCCAACGACTGAAGAAGAAAAATCAATCAAAGCTCGTTATGGTAAGTGCCTTGGCTCAGCAGTAAACCCTGTCCTTCGTGAAGGTAACTCTGACCGCCGTGCTCCCGCAGCAGTTAAAAACTATGCGAAAAAACACCCTCATTCAATGAGCGAGTGGAAACAGTGGTCACAAACTCATGTTTCACATATGGAAGAAGGTGACTTCTACCATGGTGAAAAATCAATGACACTTGATCGCGCACGTAATGTGAAAATGGAACTTATCACGAATAGTGGTAAGAGCATTGTTCTTAAGCCAAAAGTTGCGCTTCAAGAAGGTGAAATCATTGATTCAATGTTCATGAGCAAGAAAGCACTTTGTGATTTCTATGAAAAAGAACTTGATGATTGTAAAGAAGCGGGAATTTTATTCTCTTTACACGTAAAAGCGACAATGATGAAAGTTTCACACCCGATCGTTTTTGGTCACTGTGTGAAAATTTACTATAAAGAAGCTTTCGAAAAACACGGTAAGTTATTTGACGAATTAGGTATTAACGTTAATAACGGTATGGCTGGGTTGTACGAGAAAATCGAAACTCTTCCAACGTCATTACGTGAAGAAATCATTGAAGACTTACATGCTTGTCAAGAACACCGTCCTGCACTTGCAATGGTTGACTCGGCAAAAGGCATCACAAACTTCCATTCACCAAACGACATCATCGTAGATGCTTCTATGCCTGCAATGATTCGTGCCGGTGGTAAAATGTGGGGTGCTGATGGTAAGCAATATGATGCTAAAGCTGTTATGCCAGAATCAACATTTGCCCGTATTTACCAAGAAATGATCAATTTCTGTAAATGGCATGGTAACTTCGATCCGAAGACTATGGGTACAGTACCAAACGTTGGTTTGATGGCTCAAAAAGCTGAAGAATACGGTTCTCACGACAAGACTTTTGAGATTTCAGAAGCTGGTATTGCAAACATTACCGATCTTGACACTGGTGAAGTGTTATTGACTCAAAATGTTGAAGAGGGTGATATCTGGCGTATGTGTCAGGTTAAAGATGCTCCGATTCGTGACTGGGTTAAACTTGCAGTAACTCGTGCACGTAACTCAGGCATGCCTGCAATCTTCTGGCTTGACCCGTACCGTCCACACGAAAACGAATTGATCAAGAAAGTACAAAAGTACTTAAAAGATCATGATACGACTGGTCTTGATATCCAAATTATGTCTCAAGTACGTGCAATGCGTTATACACTTGAGCGCGTAGTACGTGGCCTAGACACGATTTCTGTGACTGGTAACATCTTACGTGACTACTTAACTGACTTGTTCCCAATTATGGAACTTGGTACTTCTGCAAAAATGTTGTCTATCGTTCCGCTTATGGCGGGCGGTGGTATGTACGAAACTGGTGCTGGTGGTTCAGCGCCTAAACACGTACAACAACTTGTTGAAGAAAACCATTTACGTTGGGATTCACTTGGTGAGTTCCTTGCGCTTGCAGTATCTTTAGAAGAAATGGGCATTAAAGAAAATAATGCTCGTGCTAAGTTACTTGCGAAGACACTTGATGAAGCGACTGGTAAATTGCTTGACAATGACAAGTCTCCATCACGTCGTACTGGGGAAATCGATAACCGTGGCAGCCACTTCTACTTGTCACTTTACTGGGCTGAAGCGCTTGCTGCTCAGAACGAAGATGCTGAGTTGAAAGCTAAATTTGCTCCTCTTGCTAAAGCTTTAGCTGAAAATGAAGAGAAGATTGTTGCTGAACTTGCTCAAGTACAAGGTAAACCAGCGAACATCGGCGGTTACTACGCAATTGACCCAACTAAAGTAAATGCTGTAATGCGTCCGAGTGCTACATTTAATGCAGCTCTTGCAACAGTTGAAGCTTAATTACTAACCCGTTAGTAATTAGCTTAAGAGCCGGTGCATATGCACCGGTTTTTTATTGCCTAAAATAAAAGACATTAAAAAAGCCCACTGATGTGAGCTTTTAAAAGATTAAATCTTATCGACCATTGCGGCCACGACCACGTGGTGCTTTGGTATTTGGACGAGTTGTACCATTAGTCTTACGACGTGGTTTCTCGCTTTCATCCATTTGCCAAATACGTTTTGTACCAGACTTTTTAGCAGAACCATCTTTGCTTTTGCGAACCATTGGTTTGCCACCAGTACCGCCTGGCTTTTTCACATATGAACGTGAGCGATAAGGCTGTTCAGCTGGCACATCTTTAAAGTCAGGGTAAAGTAATGGTTCAATTTCTTTTACATCACCCGGTTTTAAGCCAAGTTGAACTAAATCGATTGAGCCAATTTTAGTACGAATTAAACGTAAAGTTGGAAAACCTACCGCAGAAGTCATACGACGAACTTGGCGGTTACGGCCTTCACAAATTGAAATCTCGATCCAAGATGTTGGAATATTTGCACGGTAACGTACGGGTGGATTGCGTTCCCATAACCATTCAGGTTCACTGACTTTAATGGCTTTTGCAGGAAGCGTCATACCATCATTCAGTTCTACACCTTTACGAAGTTGCTCAAGCGCTTCTTCGGTTACATCGCCATCAACTTGAACTAAATACGTTTTGTATTTTTTATTTGCAGGGTTGGTAATGAACTGATTCAGACCACCATGATCGGTTAAAAAAACTAAACCCTCAGAGTCCATATCAAGACGGCCTGCCAAGCGCAAAGTCGGGTCATCAACAAAGTCAGAGACGGTCATGTGTGCTTCGTCTTTACGAAACTGGGAGAGAACGTCATAAGGCTTGTTGAGAATCACAATTTTCATAAAAAATGGCTTCTTCTTTCAAATAACTAGAGAAAACATTGAGCTATATTTAAGTGCGAAATTTGCTTATTTCCCACATAAATCTCAAAAAGAATTAAATTCGATTAAGCTATTATGCGTTAATAAAAGTTGAAAGTATTGTTTATCGATAATTATTTTTAGTTAATTAAGTATTATAAAAGGGAGAATCTACACAATGGGTTATCAGAAGATCGTGGTTCCTGCCGACGGCGACAAAATCAAAGTAAATGCAGACCTATCACTGAACGTACCAAATCATCCAATTATTCCTTTCATTGAGGGTGATGGTATTGGTGTGGATATTACACCAACAATGAAAGCAGTCGTAGACGCTGCTATTTTAAAAGCATACGGTGGCAAACGCTCGATCGAATGGATGGAAGTGTATTGCGGCGAAAAAGCCAATAAAATTTATGGCAACTATATGCCAGAAGAAACTTTTGAAGCACTTCGCGAGTTCGTTGTATCAATCAAAGGTCCTTTAACCACACCAGTTGGTGGAGGCATTCGTTCACTCAACGTTGCCTTACGCCAAGAATTAGATCTATATGTTTGCGTACGACCAGTACGTTGGTTTGAAGGCGTTCCTTCACCCGTTCAACACCCAGAATTAACTGATATGGTAATTTTCCGTGAGAACTCGGAAGATATCTATGCAGGTATTGAATGGAAAGCTGATTCTGAAGAGGCCAAAAAAGTCATTAAGTTCCTTCAAGAAGAAATGGGTGTCACAAAAATCCGTTTCCCTGAAGGATGTGGTATTGGAATTAAACCTGTTTCAAAAGAAGGAACACAGCGTTTAGTCCGTAAAGCCATTCAGTTTGCAATCGAAAATGATAAGCCTTCTGTAACGCTGGTTCACAAGGGTAATATCATGAAATACACCGAAGGCGCATTTAAAGAATGGGGCTATGAATTGGCTCTTGATCGTTTCGGTGGAGAGCTAATTGATGGTGGCCCATGGGTTAAAATTAAAAACCCTAGAACTGGTAAAGATATCATTATCAAAGATGTCATTGCAGACGCGTTTTTACAGCAGATCCTGATGCGTCCAGCCGATTACTCTGTGATTGCCACGCTAAATTTAAACGGTGATTATATTTCTGATGCTTTGGCAGCAGAAGTCGGAGGTATTGGTATTGCACCTGGTGCAAATATTGGTGGTGCTATTGCAGTATATGAAGCAACTCATGGTACTGCACCTAAATATGCGGGACAGGATAAAGTAAACCCTGGTTCTATTATTCTTTCTGCGGAAATGATGCTGCGTGATATGGGGTGGACAGAGGCTGCTGATCTGATCATTAAAGGAATTTCTGGAGCAATTGCTGCCAAAACCGTAACTTACGATTTTGAGCGACTAATGCCGGGAGCAACCTTGTTACGTTGTTCTGAGTTTGGTGATGCGATTATTAAGCACATGGGAGAGTAATCTTCTATAAAAAAGCCCTCGGTTGAGGGCTTTTTTTATTGTAAAAATTCAGAGTGCTTAGTGGTCTTCGTGATGCCGACTTTCTTTTGATAACTCTGATCTATGGCCTGAATAACAAGAACAAAGGCAATTAAAAATAGCGGGAAGAACAGAGATTTCATGATTCGGTTTCTCCGAGGGTTGAGATGAAAGAAGGGCGTACAGGAAGTAAAAGGCAAACTGCAAAGAGTAGAACGGTTCCACTCAAAAGAAAGAGATGTGCATAAGACCAATTCAAATGATGCAAAGTACTAATGACAACCCCACCTAAAAGCTGAGTGCTAGCAAAGCCAATGGTGGCAAGGCTCCAAAGCTTTTGATAACGGTGCTCATAAATCTGTAGCAGACTATAAGAACTAATAAATACGGTTGCGGGAGTCAGTAAGCCTGTCAGAAGCGAAGATAAGGCCAGTAAAGATGCGGTATGTGAAAGGAACGGCAAAACAACGGCTAAGCTGTAAATGGCATATAACCATTTAATGGCCTGTAGATATCCGATTAGTCTGCTTAAGCAATAAGCGACAAGTGCACCAATGCAGCTTCCCACTCCATAGAGAACCCAAAATAAATTTCTTTGCTGTAACGGAAAATGCAGAGTTCCAGATAAATAATCCATCCAAAACAAAGAATGTGGAATATAGGCAAAGGCACTACACATGTAGGCAAGAATAATGACCAGACCTAAACGTGATTTTTGTGAGAGTTGTAGAGTGGTCGATTGTGGTTTAATCATCTGGGCAGTATTACGACTTAATAATCGATAAAGAGTTAAGCTTCCTAATAGAGAAAGACCAGCAAAAATATACCAAACATAATGAACAGGCATATTTTGAAGTAGGGGAATAATAATGGTGGCAGATAAAACGCCCACACCAATTCCGCTAAATCCTAAGAAATTAACTTTTAATCTTTGCGTGGTGGGAATGTATTTCATCGCAAAGCTAGGCGCCAAAATCATAAGTAAGCCGCCAGCAATACCTGAAATCGTACGCCAAAAAATGAACCACACCAAAGGCATATCCATGAATGAACAGCCTAGTAGGCTGAGGCTGCCAGCTATAGCCGACAAGACAATCATGGGTGGAATGTACTTTTCCTTAATACTCAATAGGGCGAATAAAGCACCAATGAGATATCCCAATAAATTTGCGCTGCCCAAGAAACTGGCAAAATCATGGGTCCAATGGTATTGCTCGATCATGATGGGCATAAGCGCAGTATAGGAAAATCTAAAAACACCAATTCCCAAACAAGTTGCCAAAAAGACAATTAAGCTCATTCGATAAAACGTAGACATGAGAGGACGCTCAATTTTTTTATTATTAAAAGCGAGTTTTTAAATCTTTAAAAATGATTTAATATGATGGTGATTATCTTATTTTGAGATAGTGGTATGTTGCTTAAGTCTCTAGAGTTTTTTTTAGCTGTTGCAGAGAGTGGAAGTTTTTCCTTGGCTGCACAAAAAATGTATACGGTTCAATCGAATATCACGAGCCATGTGAAAAAGCTTGAAGAAGAGTTAGGGGTTATTTTATTCAATCGTAATAACCCAGTGACCTTAACGAATGCCGGACAACAGCTGCATAGTTATGCTGTTCAAATGATTGCGCTACATAATAAAGCGAAAAAAATCTTTCAAGAGGGTGATATTGACCCGAACGAAACCATTCGTTTGGGTAGTATGGAAACGACAGCAGCAATACGGTTACCTCAATTACTCAATCAATGTATGCAGCAATATCCGAATTTGCCGATCGAGTTGCAAACTCACCCGACACGATATTTGTTAAGCGCTGTGCAGCAAGGAGAGGTTGATTGTGCTTTTGTTGCTTCTAAATATTTAATTCCAGAGTTGTATAGTTTACCTGTTTGGCAAGAACAATTGGTTTTGGTTTGTCCGAAACAGCAAACTCACTTTCCAGATGTTGCCAAGCTTGCAAAGACCCGATTTATTGCGTTTCGACAAGGTTGTTCTTATCGTCATGCAATCGAGTTATTTTTAAATGATCACAGTGTCCCGCCTTCACAAATTATGGAAATGGGCAGTCTGGACGGAATTGTAAGCTGTGTGGAATTAGGTGTTGGTTTTGCTTTATTGCCAAAGTCATATCTAAACAAAGTAGTCGAGAAAGTGTCATTAAGTTGTTTTGAACTTAATACTGAATCCGCTCATTTTACTACCTACTTGGTTGCCCAATCGCCCGAAACATGGGGAACCAATTTAAAGCAGTTTATTCATTTTATTGAGCAACAATTTGAATTAAAGGTTGCTTAGGTTGTGATTGATTTTCATACGTAAATATCCAACTTAATTTATAAATTAAAAGTGATATATATGTATGAAAAAGTCATTTTATATTCTCACAGAGGTTTGTAATCATCTTGATGCTATAAAATTGTGGAAAAGGGTAGTTTATATAGGCTGGCTATGGTCAAATATGCCCCCTTGAAAGATGACACAAGCAATAATTTGGAGTTTGGGAATGAATATACCCTTAATCATCAATATTGTGGTTTTTGTCGGGTTAATATTTTTACTCGCCCAAACACGTAAAACGGACTGGAGCTTATCGAAAAAAGTTCTGGCTGGCTTAGTTCTAGGTGTAGTGTTTGGTTTAGGACTACATTTGATTTATGGCGGTGGCCATCCGATTCTTGCTGAATCTATTAGCTGGTTTAATATCGTTGGAAACGGCTATGTAAAACTTTTACAAATGGTCGTGATGCCTTTGGTATTTGTGTCTATTTTGGGAGCGGTGGCAAAATTACACCAAGCATCTTCTTTAGGCAAAATCAGTTTTTATACGATCGGTACTTTACTCTTTACAACGCTGATTGCTGCACTGGTAGGGGTATTTGTTACCAACCTGTTTGGCTTAACTGCAAAAGGTTTGGTGCAAGGTGCTGCTGAAACTGCACGCTTAACTGCCATTAATACGGACTATGTAGGCAAAGTTACCGATTTAAGTGTGCCGCAGTTTATTCTTTCCTTTATTCCAAGTAACCCATTTGCTGAATTGACTGGTGCAAACCCAACATCAATTATTAGTGTAGTTATTTTTGCCGTCTTTTTAGGTATAGCAGCGCTTAACCTAATGAAGGACGACGCAGAAAAAGGTCAACGTATTCTGACTGCAATTCAGACGTTGCAGTCATGGGTAATGAAGCTTGTGCGCTTAGTGATGACTCTTACACCATATGGCGTATTTGCGCTTATGACAAAAGTCGTGGCAAGTTCAAACGTCGCAGATATTTTAAATCTAGGCGGTTTCTTGGTTGCATCTTATTTAGGCTTGGCGATTATGTTTGTCGTACATGCCATTATTTTGACTATGACGGGTGTTTCTCCTCTTAAATTCTTTAAGAAAGTTGCTCCAGTTTTAACGTTCGCATTCACTAGCCGTTCAAGTGCAGCAAGTATTCCACTGAGCATTGAAACGCAAACTCGTCGTTTGGGTGTGCCTGAATCTATTGCAAGTTTCTCTGCTTCTTTTGGGGCGACTATTGGTCAAAATGGTTGTGCAGGTTTGTATCCTGCAATGCTCGCGGTGATGGTTGCACCAACTATGGGTATCAACACCTTAGACCCAATGTGGATTGCATCGTTAGTTGGTATTGTGACTTTAAGTTCAATTGGGGTTGCCGGAGTAGGTGGTGGTGCGACTTTTGCTGCGCTGATTGTTCTTCCTGCAATGGGTTTACCTGTAACATTGGTTGCGCTTCTTATTTCAATTGAACCCCTCATTGATATGGGGCGTACTGCATTAAACGTAAATGGTTCAATGACTGCGGGTGTAGTGACGAGTCAATTCATGGGGCAGACTGATAAAGAAATATTAAACAGTGAAGATGAAATTGAATTAACTCAACATCATTAAAGATCAGTAAAAAAACGGCTCTCTATTCTGGATGAGCCGTTTTTTTATATGCATAAATTATTACTGTGATGTTAATTTTAAAAAAACTGTATCTGTTTTTCTTTTAAATAATTTTCGAAAATGAGCCTATTACAAAAGAGAGCACTATCATGAAAATGTATCAAGTCGATGCTTTTACAAAAGAGTTATTTCGTGGAAATCCAGCCGCTGTCGTTGTTGAAAAAGAGTGGTTAGATGTAGATTTAATGCAGAAGATAGCACTTGAAAACAACTTATCTGAAACTGCTTTTGTAAAAATTATAGACTCTGAAAACTATGAAATCCGTTGGTTCACTCCAACGATCGAAGCTGATTTTTGTGGGCATGCGACTCTTGCCAGTGCTTTTGTATTATTTAAAGATTTTACTGACAAGAAGACCATTAATTTTCATGTCCGAAACTTAGGGCTTTTTATCATTCATCAAGATGATGATGGTAAAATCAGAATGGATTTTCCAATTCGTAAAGCTCATCAAGTTGAAGATTATCCGGCTGTTTTACGTGAGGCATTAACCAAACCCTTTAAAGCGGTTTATCAAAATGATTACGCTTATATTGTTGAATATGAGTCAGTGCAAGATGTGTTGGATGAGCAGCCTGATATGAGTTTGCTCAAAACTTTAGGTAAGTTACGTACTGCTATTACAGCAAGAGACATGGATGTTGCTATTACCTCAAAAGCGGACCAACAGTACGATTGTATATCGCGTTATTTTGCACCTGTCGCGGGCATTGATGAAGATCCAGTTACGGGTTCAATTCATACCGCAATAGCACCATTATGGGCAGAGAAACTCGATAAAAATAATATTATGGCTTATCAGGCTTCTAGCCGTGGAGGCGTTTTATATTGCAATATCCTGAATCAGGAACGTATTGAAGTTTCAGGGTATGGGAAGCTTTATATGCAAGCTGAAATTTTTCCTTAAAATATAAGGCCGTTTAAATAAACGGCTTTTTTTTCAAAACTTTACTATGAAAGTCAGCTTAAATTTCCTACTATAGTCCCACAACTATTGATTTTTTATTATTCAAATTAATTGGTATTTATATGTTTATGCAGTTTAAACAACTGACACTCTCCCTATGTATTCTTGGTTTAAGTGCTGCGTCTTGGGCACAAACTACACTAGTAAAAAGTAAGCAAAATGTTGAGGAATATAAATTAGATAATGGTTTTCGGGTAGTGCTTGCGCCGAATGACAAAGAAAATAAAATCTTTATTAATACCATTTATTTAACAGGCTCATTAAATGACCCGCAAGGTAAAAGTGGCTTAGCTCATTTGCTTGAGCACTTGGCTTTTAAGGGGACTCAAAATGTTAAAGGGGAAGAATTCCAGCGTCGTTTAGATCAATATACATTGATGACAAACGCCAGCACCGATTATTATTCAACAAAATATACTAATATCGTTCGTCCAGAAAAAACTGCGCTTGATCAGGTGCTGTATCTTGAATCTGAGCGTATGGATAAATTAGTTCTTCAAGAAAAGTTTGTTCCTTCCGAGATTGAAATTGTAAAGCGTGAACGCGAAGTCCGTATGGATCAGCCTTTTGCTGTGCTGATGGATCAAATGTGGAAGTCAGCTTATGGTAACCAATATTTAGGACGTTTACCGATTGGTGATTTGCCTGAGCTTAAATCGATTAAAATGCCTGAATTAAATCAGTTCTATCGTAGCTGGTATGCACCTAATAATGCAGTCATGGTGATTTCAGGTAAGTTTGATAAGACTGATGTCTTAAAAACAATAGATCAATATTTTAGCCCAATCACGGCAAGAGCTGTTCCTAAGCCTGTACAGATTCCTGTGCTCGACTCTACAAAAATAAAAAATCGTCAATTCATGGTGAAAAAGGGTAGTGATTTGGCCAAATTCCATATCTATATGAATGGTAAAAATACCAAAATTCAACCGGAACTGGCTTTCGCACCTATGTTGTATACCATGCAGCCAAGTGGTCACTTATACCAGAACATGGTGGAAACAGGTATTACCACAAATGTTGAAGCTAGTACTTGGTTAGACCAAGATTTTAACGTCGTATTTTTAGGTGCGATCTATTCACCAAAAAATGATCCTAATAAAGTTGAAAGCGCTTTGCTCTCTGGAATTGAAAAGGGTAAACCTTTTACAGAGACTGAGCTAAATCGTGTAAAAAGCTTAATGAAAACACAAGGTGAGTTAGTCAATAAAGACGCCGTTGCTTTGGGTTCCCGTTTAAGTGATTACACTGTAGCGGATGGGCAATGGGACCAATATTTTAAAGATTTAGATTCAATTGATAAAGTGAAGCTCAATGAGGTAAATCAAACTTTAAAGCAGTTCCTTGTGGCTGAGCATCGTATTGATGGCGATATTTTGCCAACCCCCGAAGACCAGAAAAAAGCGCAACAGCAAAATTCAAAAGAGACACCTAAAACTCTAGATCAGGTGGAAGCAAAGGCTGAGCCTTTAAAAGATCCGAAAGTATATCAACAAGAAGTTGCTGAGTTTTTAAAAACTTCAAAGCAATATGTTGAAAGCAATGAGAAAAAGATTATCCGTGGAAAACTAAAAAATGGAATGAAGTATGCTTTATTCCCAGTTGAAACACGTGATGATCGTACTTACGCAACGATTACGATGGACTTCGGAACAGAAAAATCTTTATTTAATAAAGGTACGGTAGTTGATTTAACGTCATACTTATTGCTTCGTGGTTCTGATAAATACAGTTTGCAAGATATTGCTGATAAATCAATTGATGCAGGCGGTGCGGCTTATGCAAGTGCTGATGGCAATGGCATGACCATTAATATTCAGTCTAAATCAGAAAAATTTGATGAGTTTTTCAAGTTTGTTCTTGATGTGATGAAAAATCCGAAATTTGAACAATCTCAATTTGATTTAATTAAATCGCAAAGCTTATCAAGCCTTGATCGTCCTTATACAGAACCAGATGTAGTAGCGGGCTTAACACTTTCACGTTTACTTGAAGAATATCAACCAGGTGATTTGCGTTATCACTTTGAACCTGAACTGGCAAAACAGCAGTTGAAAAATGCAACTCAAGAACAGGTGAAAGAGTTATATGAGCGTTTCTTTGCAATGAACCATGCTCAAATTGCCATTACAGGCGAATTTGATGCGAAAAAGATGCAGAAATTACTGAATCAGGAATTTGGTCGTTGGAACGGTAAGCAGCCATATCAAAAAATCTTGATTGATCACGTTGATTTTCCAGCACAGCAAGTTCATGTTTTGTCTGAGCAGCGCGAATTTGGTAGCTACCAAAGTGTGCTTTCAATTCCAGTTGGGAAAAACCATCCAGATGCATCTGCTCTCATTTTAATGAACTATATTTTAGGGGAATCTCAAATTTCATCACGTTTGGCTCAAGAGCTTCGTGAGAAAAATGCGCTAGTCTATGGTTTTGGAAGTGGGCTGCAACTTGATCGTGATACGAATGTAGGGGCTTTGAGTATTAGTGCAAATTATACTTCAGGTCGCTCAGCACAAGTGTCTGCCTCAATACATAAAGTGTTAAATGACTTGGTTAAAAATGGGGTAACTGAGCAAGAGCTTGAAGCTGCTAAAGCAGATATCATGAAGAAACGAGTTACGGCTTTAGAAGATGAACGTAATATTCATGGCATGTTAAATCTACAGCTTGAAACAAACAAAACATTGCAAGACCGAATTCGTCATGATCAAGAGTTAACTAAATTGACTGTTGCTGACGTTAACAGAGTAATTAAGAAGTATATTAAAACTGAACATTTGGTCGAAGTGATGGCTGATCAATATGGTCAGGCCGCAAAGAAATAAAGTCTTCTCGCAAATAAAAAGCCACTCAAATGTGGCTTTTTATTTAGGTCTTTAAATCATATTAATGATCATGTTTGTGCGCGTGAAAATCTTCATTTTTACGGAAACGTAAATAATTTTCGAATTGTTCACAATACTCATCGAAGTTATCTTCAAGCATCATTTGAAACTGCTGAAGAAGGTAAGACATGACCTGATCTTTTGCATCACGCATTTCATTACCATCTTTAAAGTTATTTGCTGCTACCCATGTATTGAAACGGGCAGTAGCAAATAACATTGCAGCACTCACTTGACCACGTAGCTCAGCCGGATCAACTTTTTTATCTTTTGGCGGGCGACAAAAATCATTAGCCTGTTTAATAAATTCATCCGCACGCTCAAAGAAAACAGCATTTAATGCTTCTTCTTCAGTAATATCTGTTGCATTAATCTTTTGAGACATGACTTATTCCCGCAAAAATAGAGCTGCTTATTATAGGCAAACGCTTGCGGAAACAAAACCTTTGACTTAGTCTGTAAATAGCCTAAGTATTGGTAGGAGAGACTAATATGCAAGATGCAATTGCTATTCAAAGTTTAAAGACAGATATTGCTTTATTACGCCAGCATGTTTTCCCACCTCAATATTTAGAGCATGTCGAAGGATTGCCCATTTATTATGGCTTGCAAGAAGAAGTCGAAAACTACTACCGTCAATGGCAGGGGCTAATTGAAAGGGCGCAAGAGCTTTTTCAGCCATTTATGGAAGATGAATTACCAGATGCGATTCATTTGCCAAGTCATTTAAATTTACCGCTATTCTTTTTTCACGTAGACCGAATTCGGATTAATAAAACACGCGCAAAAGAATCTAAAACTTTTCGCGGTGTTGCGAGTCTTATTGAAAAATGCGGGCAGTTCGAAACTGATCAGATTTTTACGATGCAAGAATGGTTGCAAAGTGATGATACCGCGGCTCTGGTTGCTCACCGTGAATTCATCGATTTAAGAACCTATGTATTCCAGCATGGACAAAGCGAATATACACGTTCACGGTTTTACACCAATGGGATTGTGCTAGGGGTTGAACCGCATTTTAAACTGGTCGATGCTCGTGATAAGCCAAGAAAGCAACGCAGCGATAGCTATAGTGATCCGTTAGCAGATAACGGCGTATGGAAAGTATTTGGTAAATACCGATAAAAAGTCGCTGCACGTCTACAGCGACTTTTTATAAATTACCAGAAAGTTTCAGCCTGACTAAAAGTCTGTAAAGCTTTTGCTGAGCGCTTTTGTAATTGTGGCTGTTTGGCTTTGACCCAACCTAAGGCAAACCAGAAAGACGGATCTTGTTCAACCACATTGTTAAAAATACCTTCTGCAATAAACAAATCGTTATATTGACCTAGGGTATTTTGCACAGGTTGTAGCTGTTTTAAATATTGCTGTACTTTTTTATTTGGATAAAGACTAGAAATAAACTCAACACAATAACGTAACTGCTTAGCTTGCTTTCTTATTTTGTGTTGTTCAGTCACTTCAAGCTCAGAGAAGTGTTCAGCATTACTAATCACTTTATGATGTAACTTATCTAAGCTCTTTTTAATATGTTTTTTTAAGCTGCCTTTTTGGGACTTAGAATCTTCTTCTGAATAAGCAAATGCTAATAAATTGAGTAATAGCTTAATCGTGTCTGCAGAGGTAAAGATTGTTGAGAGTTCTTTTGAGGGCTGGGCTGAAACTGGTAGTAATAGTTCAGGTGATCCATGTTGTTGAATAATAGGTAACACTTCGGTACGAATCGCATCTTCATCACGAGTGTCTCCAAGTTTACGGAAAAGCTCAGCAATTTGTTCTTCCCAAAGAGGATTTAGCTCGCCTGACCAACCTGCAAAATGCTTAAGGGCACTACGTAAACGACGTAGACTCACACGTGCTTGGTGAATATGCTCAGCTTCAGCAACCCCATCGGCAATGACAGCCATATTTGGTAAGAATTGTTCTAAACAGTTTTCGACAATCTTTTTGAGAGCCTGTTGAGCAGTAATATCTTTATTTAATGTTAGAGCTTTGGCATGAATAGCAGGTGAGGCAGCTTGTCCTAATGCTAATAAATTGCCACGTTCGGCTTTACTTCTTACATCTAGCCAAAGTGAGTAACGATTAATCCATTGCTGCGCAAATTGAATAAGCGTTTTCACTGCACCCTGCTTGAGTTCAAATTCGACTTCGCAAATTACACTTTGTGCATCCGCTGTTTTTACGACACCATCATCTAAGCAAACCTCAATCGCTGTATTATCTGCTTCAAACACATGGTAGGTGCGCTGTACATCAGTCTCAAACTGCAAACTTAGTTTTTCAGCTTCTGTTCCTAAAGCCGTATTAATTAAATCAGTTACCACTTTATTATCTTGATATAACTCAAGGTTTAAGTCAGGTTCTTGGTCACACACACCTAAATGAATTTCTTCTTCAACACGGTGGAGATGGCTTTGACCTGCGGCTTTAAATGTTTGTACCCATTGATCATCTTCTTTACGTAAACGTAAGGCCATACCGTTTTTTGCAAGCAGTCGATCAGGAGTATCGTAATACTTTGCCTGTAAGTGAATATTCTTTGCTTTGTGTTTTTTTAAGTATTGCTGGACAGTTTTTTTCTTCGATTCAGGTAACTGAAACTTTAGTTCGACTTCGACCATAATATATCTCCCTGAATCAGGTATTTAGACTATCTTGAATAAGTATAATAGCTTAGCTATAAAAATAATGGTTTTGATAGAGAAAGTTACAATCAAACATATGACGCTACACTTTTATTTAGGTGTACAATCAGGTGACGTTTTGATCAAATAAAAATCAGGAAGATGATCGTGAATGCACCAGTGAACTTTAGCCATGAAGCTCAGCCAGAGTTTGAATTGCCGATTAAAAACTATCAGGAATTTTATCGTTTTTATTTAACTGAACACCGTAACATCATGAGCAGACGTTTGCATGTGGTGGGCAGTAGCATTGGTCTATACTTTTTTTCAAAAGCAGTCCGTAAGAAACAAGCCAAATATGTACTCTATGGTTTGGTAGCGGGTTATGCAAATGCTTGGGTTGGACATTTTGTGTTTGAAAAAAATAAGCCTGCCAGTTTTAAACAGCCTTTCTATAGCTTTATTTCTGATTGGCGAATGCTGTCTGACGTAGCGACTGGTCGATTAAGTTTGATTGACCGTAAGCACGATAAAATTCCGAGCTAATATTTATATCTATTCTAAATATACCGATTGGTACTGGTAAGCCTATATCAATCGGTACTTATGATGTCCTATAAATCCGTTATACTAGCGAAGTTTTTTAAAGCGAGAGTAGAGTATGCGCGGTTTATATCTCATTACCAACGATGACCCAATCCAACTATTATTAGAAAAACTAGATGCCGCACTCGCAACTCGTCAGGTCGCAATTTTACAGTACCGCCGTAAGAAAATAGACAAAGCAGACCAACCCGCAGAAGTCGAGAAAATCAAACTTTTATGTGAAAAATATCAGGTTCCTTTTGTCATTAATGACGACCTAAAACTGGCTGCTCAGTTTGGATTAGGTGTGCATTTAGGTCAAAGTGATGGTGAAATTACCGATGCAAAATCGCAATTACCAGAAGGCGTGATTATTGGCCGTACTTGCCTAAACTCCTTAGAACTTGCACAAAAAGCAATTACAGATGGCGCGACTTATATTGCATTTGGTGCGGTCTATGCGACCTCTACAAAACCAGAAGCAGGTAATGTAGGTATCGAAGTAATTAAGCAAGCAGCAGCCCAATATGATTTACCAATTTGTGCGATTGGTGGTTTAACGGTTGAAAACTCACAACCTGTGATTGAGGCTGGGGCTGACCTGTGTGCAGTCATTAGTGATATATTAGGCCGATCAACTGCTGAAATTCCTGCCCGTGTACAGGCGTGGGCACAATTATTTTCTTAAGCTTTCAAAATTATTTTTTAGATATTTAAGACGAGCATTTCCATGAGTTTATCTCCAAAGCAAGAACAGTTATTTAAACAAGCCAGCAAACACATTCCAGGTGGTGTGAACTCTCCGGTACGTGCCTTTAATGGCGTTGGAGGAACACCGGTTTTCATCGAGAAAGCAAAAGGTGCTTATTTATGGGATGTGGATGGTAAGCGTTATGTTGACTATGTTGGTTCTTGGGGACCAATGATTTTAGGTCATGCTCATCCAGAGATTATTAAGGCTGTACAAACAGCAGCAGAAGATGGCTTAAGTTTTGGTGCACCAACCGTACACGAAACAACACTGGCAGATATTATCTGTGAAATCATGCCATCAATTGAATTGGTGCGTATGACTAACTCGGGTACAGAAGCGACCATGACCGCTATTCGTTTAGCGCGTGGTTATACTGGCCGTGACAAAATCGTGAAGTTTGAGGGTTGTTACCACGGCCACTCAGACTCACTTTTAGTAAAAGCAGGTTCAGGTTTACTGACTTTAGGTGAAGGTGAACCGACTTCGAAAGGTGTTCCTGTTGATTTTGCTAAACATACTTTAACGCTGCCGTATAATGATATTGCTGCATTAAAAGAATGCTTTGCTAAGTTCGGCCATGAAATTGCGGGTGTTATTATTGAACCAGTCGCGGGTAACATGAATATGGTGAAACCAATCGACGGTTTCTTACAAGCCATTCGTGATATTTGTGATGAATATAAATCTGTATTCATTATTGATGAAGTGATGACAGGCTTCCGTGTTGCTTTAGGCGGTGCGCAATCAGTTTATAATGTTAAACCTGATTTAACGACTTTAGGTAAAATTATTGGTGCAGGTCTGCCTGTTGGTGCATTTGGTGGTAAGCGTGAAATCATGGAATGCATCGCACCTTTAGGTGGTGTATACCAAGCAGGTACATTATCTGGTAACCCACTTGCTATGCGTGCTGGTATTGAAATGTTTAAACATTTACGCCAACCTGACTTTTACAGCAAATTATCTGCTCAACTTGAAAAGTTACTTGCAGGCTTACAAGCTGCAGCTGATGAAGCGGGTATTCCATTTAAGACTCAGCAAGCTGGCGCAATGTTCGGTCTTTACTTTACCGACCAAGAAGACATTACAAGCTTTGACTCTATGTTGGCATGTGATATTGAAGCTTTCAAAAAGTTCTTCCATGGTATGTTAAAACGTGGCGTAAACTTGGCACCTTCAGCATTTGAAGCAGGCTTTATTTCATCTGCACACTCTGATGAAGATATAGAATTTACGATTCAGGCTGCAAAAGAAACATTCGCTGAAATGAAGTAAGCAAAAAAGCCCGTGTTAAACGGGCTTTTTAATTTGAGCTATTTTTATATTTGTAGAGAACAATGTTTTATCCCTTACCTCGAAAAATCCAATTAGCAGCAAATACTTCAAATTGGTCAATTGAGTCAGCGCAAAGTATTTTGCTCATGGTTGGGCTCAATGAGCTTAAACTACGACCAGATTGGTCTGAGCAACCATTGGCGAACCATTTGGAATTGTTGAGTAAGCGCGCTCAATCACTCGAAATTCCAATTATTTTTATTGATACATCTCAGCTTCAACAAACGATGTTGGAGCTTGGTCAGCGTTTGTCATCAAATACTAAAGCTCAAGTTATGATGGCAGGTGATTTATCTCCTCTGTTTAAACAAGTCATGCAGCTTGTTTTATCGATTACAGATCAGGTCAGTGTTGTAAATGATGCGATCTTGGCGGCTAATCTAGAGCAGCATATCCAATGGATTGAAAAGATCAGTTTTGACCATATAAAACATCTAAATACGCAGAGCTTAATACGCTTATGGTCTTTAAGTGCGCCGTCCTCCTATATCTTGTCAGATAAAGGAATTTTATTGGCAATTGCTGAACAGGTAGGGCGACATCCTATGGAGATCCATCCTGAAATTGATTTAAGAAACTACGGATTAGATCAGTCTGCTGTGAATTATCTAGTCGATCTATGGCGTGCAAATGGTGCGAGCTTAAGCGCTGAAGAGATAATGCAAACACCGACATTGCAACATATTATGCAGTTATTGAAGCCTTGACTGACTATAGACCTCAAGTGATCCATAATATTTGCAAATTCTGCTGTTAATTTACCCGAACGGCATTGTAATTCGGACGTAAGCTTTTTATTATTGCCCGCTTGTTTTTCATCTTACCTTGGGAATACAACTTTGAGTGATTTTCTAAGTGAACATCTGATCTATCGTGATGATGATTTTATGGTGATTCATAAACCTTCGGACATCTTGAGTGTTCCTGGTAAAGGTGATTTACATGATAGCGTTTTGACAAGGTTGGTTGCGATTGAACCTAAAACTTTGCTCATTCATCGACTAGACCGAGATACTTCAGGTATTTTAGTATTTGGTTTATCGAAGCGCGGTCAAAGTGCGATTGCACGTCAATTTCAAGATCGTCAGACTTCAAAAATATATGAAGCGCTTGTCGCAGGGCATTTAGAGGGTGAGGGGACTGTAGATATTCCTGTCATCTATGACCCAAGCCGACCACCTTTACATATTGTCGACGCTTCTCACAACAAGCCTGCTTTAACACATTGGCAGGCCATAGAACATTTTCAGATTCAGGGACAGCCTGTAACTCGTGTGAAATTAACACCAATTACGGGCCGATCTCATCAACTCCGTGTACATATGCAATATCTTGGGCATCCAATTGTAGGTGACACGCTGTATGCAACACCGGAGCAACAACTTGTTCCGCGTTTATGTTTGCATGCCAAACAGTTAAGTTTTAATCATCCTGTCACAGCAGAAACATTAACTTTTGACTGTCCTGTACCGTTTTAATGTAAAAAATTTAATGCGTGATTTTTTGTAGCAAAGCGATTTAATTGGTTTTTGCTTCAAAATTTTGCTTTAAAGACTACATAAAAAGATGCAAAAATAAGCTAATTTGCATCGTACAATATGTAGTGCGAACTTGAGAGAAAGGTGGAAAAATTGCAGCAGTATGCTATTGGTCAACGTTGGCTATCAGACACAGAAACTGAGCTCGGTTTAGGTGTACTTATTGATGTAGATGAAAGATCTGTCAGCATTTTATTCCCCAAAAGTGATGAGACACGTGTATATGCACGTAATAATGCTCCACTATCTCGTATCATCTTCAATACGAATGATGAAGTTCAAGATCAAGAAGGCCAGAAGTGGATCGTTGAATCTGTTGAAGATCGTCATGGCGTTTTGCGTTACAACGTTGTTCGTACTTTAGAAAATGGCGAGCAAGAGCGTAAAGCACTCAATGAAACTCGTATTGGTGCGCAAATTCAATTATCTAAACCTTTAGATCGTTTGCTTGCAAGTCAAGTTGATTATAAAGAGTGGTATGACCTGCGTATTGAAGCGATGTTGATGCAAGCGCAAATGCAGACCAGCCCTCTACGTGGTATGGTCGGTGCCCGTGTTGGTTTGATTCCTCATCAGCTTTATATCGCACATGAAGTTGGTAAACGTTTTGCACCTCGTGTTTTACTTGCCGATGAAGTTGGTTTAGGTAAAACAATTGAAGCTGGTTTAATTATCCACCAACAGCTTAAAACTGGTCGTTCAGAACGAATTCTGATTTTAGTCCCTGATTCTCTTCAGTATCAGTGGATGATTGAAATGCGCCGTCGTTTTAACTTGCAATTCTCTCTGTTTGATTTAACACGTACCGCATCTATTAAAGAACATGATCCGGAACTTAATCCGTTCTTGACTGAGCAATGCATTATTGCCAGCGTTGACTTAATGGTTGACCATGATGATTTGCGTGAGCAAGCCATAGAAGCTGGTTTTGATTTGCTCGTAGTCGATGAAGCACATCATTTGATGTGGAGCGAAGAAGAAGGCGGTAATGATCGCTATGATTTAATTGAAGAGCTCGCTGAAAATACAGCAGGGGTACTATTACTCACTGCAACACCTGAACAATTAGGTGTAGAAAGTCATTTCGCTCGCTTACGCTTACTTGATCCACAGCGTTTTAGTAGTTTAGAGCGTTTCTTAGATGAAGAGACTCAATATCAGCAGACTGCAAAAATTGCTGAAGTACTCATGTCTGATCAAGCTCTAACACCAGAGCATTTATCTGCTTTAGAAGGTTTGTTAGGTCACAGCATTGAAGACCAGCCAGATCAACGCTTTAGAGCAATTCACGAATTATTAGACCGTCACGGTACTGGACGTATTTTATTCCGTAATACACGTGAAGCTATTCAGGGCTTCCCAGGTCGTGATTGTCAGCCAGCACCATTACCAGCACCAGAAGATTGGTCAAAAGATGGCAAACTGCGTGAGCAAATGTGGCCTGAAGAAGCACAAATTGATGGTTCATGGATGCAAAATGATCCGCGTGTGCCATGGTTAATGGAAATTTTACGCAAAGATCTTAAGCATAAAAAAGTGCTTTTAATTGCGCGTAGCGGACCAGTAGTTGAATCTTTAGAAAATGTATTGCGTTTGCATGCAGGCATTCGTACCGCAATGTTCCATGAGGGCATGAGCTTACTAGAGCGTGACCAAGCAGCTGCTTATTTTGCTGAAGAAAGCTATGGTGCGCAGATTCTACTGTGTTCGGAAATTGGTTCGGAAGGCCGTAATTTCCAATTCGCCAGTGATCTAATTTTATTTGATCTACCAGCTAACCCAGATGTTTTAGAGCAACGTATCGGCCGTCTAGACCGTATTGGGCAAGAAAACCGTATTCAAATTCATGTGCCATACCTTGTGGGAACAGCTCAAGAGCGTATGTTCCGTTGGTATAATGAAGCTCTGAATATTTTCAGCAATATTTCTCCAACAGCACAAACGCTGCAAGAGAACTTTATTGTTGAGTTAAAAGACTGTTTACTTGCAGACCAAGGTCAAACATTTGAAGATTTGCTTGAAGAGGTGAATGTTCAACGTCAAGCCTTGGAAGCTGAACTTCAAGCCGGCCGAGATCGTTTACTTGAATATAATTCATGTCGTCCTATTGTGGCACAAGAAATTGTTCAAGCTCTTGAAGACTATGATGACAATACTACGCTACCAATGTTTGTGAAGCGTTTCATGTCATCAACCAATATCGACTTTGATGAGCAAAGTAATGGTACGGTGATTATTAAACCGACCGACCAAATGCAAGTGCAAGGTTTGGCATTAGACGAAGAAGGTATGACAGCAACTTTCTATCGTGATCAAGCTCAGCTTCGTGAAGATGCTCAATATTTAACTTTAGAGCATCCATTCATTGAAAGTGTTATGGAAATGATCCGTACACAATCGTTTGGTAGTACCAATGTTGCTGTACTCAAATCTAACGCTTTAAAGCAGGGTTCAGTATTAATTGAAGTCTGGTTTAAAGTAGATGTTGTTGCACCTAAATCTTTGAACTTGCCATCAAGCTTGCCGAAACAGCTTATCCGTGTATTGTTAAGTGAAAATGGTCAGGACTTATCTGAAAAGATTGATCCAACAATTTTAAAACCTTATTTGCACCATTTAGATGGCAATAGCTGCCGTCAAGTAGTTAAAGCCCGCCGTGATATCATTGAGCAGCGCTATAAACAAGCGTTAGAGATTGCGAAAGTTGATTTACCGCAGCTTCAGCAACAAGCAAAGGAACATTATGGCAATAAATGGCAATATGAAATTGACCGTTTAACTTATCTCAAACAGTTCAACCCAAGTATTCGTCAAGACGAAATTGAACGTTTACAGAAACTGCAAAAAGAAGGCTTGAGCTTACTTGATGGTTTAACTGTTACACCAGAAGCAATTCAAGTGTTAGTTGTGGTTAAACCGTAACTTACTCAAAATGAAAAAAGCGCCGAGAGGGCGCTTTTTTTATACATCGATTTTGAGTTAGATGAGACCAGCGTCTTTTAATTCTAGCTTTAAATAAGCATAAAAAATTGGAGCTGCGATTAAACCGCCTAAGCCAAAAATTGACTCAAATACTAGCATTGCTAATAAAATCTCCCATGCATTTGCATTGATTTTATGCCCAATAATTTTAGCATTAATAAAATATTCAAGTTTATGGACCAGAACAAGATAAAGTAATGCTGCTCCTGCTAGTCCTAGAGAAATTGTAAGAGCTGCAATAAACGTTAAAGTGTTTGAAAGTAGATTCCCTAAAATTGGAATGAGACCAAACATAAAGGTCAAAATAGTTAAAGTTTTGGCAAAAGGAAGGTGAACTCCCCAAAGTGGCAACAAAATAAAGGCGAATAAAATAAAGAGCAGGGTGTTAATGGCTGAAATTTTTATTTGGGCAAAAACAACATTTTTAAATGAAATTGATAATTTTTGAATACGCTGAATAAGCAGTGACTTAAAAACAGGCTGAGGCGTACGGCGATGAAAACCATGTATTGCTACCAAAATACCAATAATTAATCCCATGACCATGGTCACGAAGTTATGCAAAATATCGGAACTGGTGTTTTTTAGTGTGGTGACGTTATCTTTCATAAATGCAAAGATTTCGTCTTTTAGATCTGTCACGCTATCAGGAATATAACCTGGAAGATACTTTGTGATCTCTGCTTGTAAATGAAGTAAGGTTTGATCAACCTTGCTATTAATACTATGTAATCCGACACCTTTTAGATCGTATACAACGAAACTAATCAGACTGGTAATGAAAAAACCAATAAGTGAAATGGTGACAATACTGAGTAAAATACTAATAAAAATACGGGCTCTTTGGCCATCAATATAACGTTCTACAACCGAACTTAAACTAATAATAATTTCATAAATGAGAAAGCCTGCAAAAAAACTTGCTAATAGATGTAATGGGATAACCGAAAGCAAAAAGATGCCCATAAGAATGTAGCTTGCAATCAGACTTTGACGATTATTCAAATTTTGCATGTTGATCCCTGAGATCGTTGGGAATATAGGAGAAAGAGCAAACGGAATGATTATTTATACTCTGGCAAGCTATTCGCTTCAATCAGTGAATTATATTTTTATTGGAAAATAGAGGAGTTAGATGTAAAAATGGCCTGTTCATCAACAAGCCATTCATTAGATCATTTTAGCGAATTTTTGCTTCATCTAGATGACGTGCGCCTTCTAATATCATCCGAATCATAATCATGGTTTGTTCAGCAACTTCTGCACGTTGATTAATCGGTAAATCAATCACTTTGGCACCCATGTGAAACACAAGTTGAGTAATTGCTTTTGCAACAAGGTCTGGGTGATACAGGTGATTGTTATTTAATCGTTCAAGACGAATTAAATCTTCTTGTAGCTCTTGCTGAAAAAAGTTGAGCTGGCGGTCTACGGCAGCCTTATAAGAAGCAGAACCTGTAAAACTTTCACGTAGTAATAAACTTAAATTACCTTCATCGGCATCGAGTTGTTGAAGGAAAATATCGACGGAACTACGAATAATACTTTCTTGTAAAGAAGCACGTAGGCGAGCCTGACGGATAATTTTACGTAAAACGATACCTGCGCGGTCAATTAGAGAAATTGCTAATTCATCGATATCTTTAAAATGTCGATAGAAACTATTTGGGGCAATTCCTGCTTCTCGAGCTACTTCACGTAAACTCAATGAAGCAATACTTTTTTGCGGACCAATAAGGTTTAAAGCGGCCTGAAAAAGTTCTTCTTTAGTAATTGTCGCTTTTCTTCCAACAGAACGCGTAGCTGTTTTAATTTCAATGACATCTTGTTGTTGAGGTGTGTCATTCAGGTTCTGAGAAAGTGAAGATTGGGTCATGCTGTTCAATATATTTGTAAACTCTCAGGATTATAGCCTTAGAAGCTGAACTTGTGAAATTGTAATTAAAAGTACGGGTGTATATACAAATATATATACATGTGTATAATAATTAAAAAAGAGCGACTGAGCCTTCAATTATGCAAGCAATCGAAAAGAGAAATTCTCTATTCAATTCATTGACACAAGCCATCTTTGATAAAGAAATGGCTAATTTCTGGCTACAAAAAGTTAATCCTTTATGGTCTGTAAAACATGGCCTTGTTCAAATTGTAAAAAAAGAATTTGTCGCTCACGACATGGTGAGCCTGACGCTAAAATGTAACCGCTTAGTGAAAATGGGCGTTGCAGGCCAGCATCATCCTGTGATTGTAGAAATTGCTGGTCGTCGCTATGAACGTACTTATAGTTTGACGCAAATAGATGCGCAGCACTTACGTTTAACCGTAAAAAAAGTTGCTGATGGTATCGTGAGTAACTGGTTTATTTCTGAAAGCAAAATCGGTGATGTTTTTGAGCTTGGTCAACCTTATGGTGACATGCAACAAAACATCAAAACATCGAATTTAATTATGTTGGCTGCGGGTAGTGGTATTACCCCAATGTTGAGCCTAATTACTGCGATTAAACAAAGCCAGCAGTTAGATAAAGTTCAGGTACAACTTTTATATTGGGTAAAGCAGCGTTCAGATGCAGCTTTTGTTGAGTACTTTGAAAAAGTTGCGCAGCAATATCCGAACTTTAATTATCAGGTTTTCTATACACAAGAAACCCCAAATGATGAGCGTTTAAATGCAGAGCATTTAGCATTAGTTGATGATGTAGAAAACAGCACAATTTATGCGTGTGGACCTTCTGGTTTTGTGGCGACTGTTGAGCAACTTTTTGAAAAAGCTCCAGCCGTTTTAACAGAAGCATTTAGCTTAACAAATGAAAGCTCTGCTGATGATATTGGTTATGTGAATGTCACATTAACCCAGTCTAATAAGGTTATTGCAATTCCTAAAGGCCAGTCAATTCTGGTTAGCCTTGAACATGAAGGTCTTAAACCAACTCATGGTTGCCGTATGGGAATTTGTAATAAATGTGTTTGTAATAAATCACAAGGTTCAACACGTAATTTACTTAACGGTAGTGAAAACACTGAACCAAGCCAATTACTCAAAATTTGTGTGAACTCAGCACAATCCGATCTAGTTATTGATCTTTAAGAGAGAACTCTTATGAATATGCCAGTGAAAGTCGAATATTTTAAAAATCCTAAAAATCGAGATTTGACTCCAGCAGAACTTGATGCATTTGCAAAAGAGCTCGATCAGATCAAGCAAGAGGTATTGGATGATTTGGGTGAGAAAGATGCTAAATATATCCGCCGTGTTTATGCTGCGATTCGTTATAGTAGCTTTTTAGGTCGTGCATGTTTGTTTGCAGGCTGGTTCCCACCAGCGTGGATTTTAGGAACAGGCCTATTAGGCTTCTCTAAAATTATGGAAAACATGGAACTCGGTCATAACGTGATGCACGGTCAATATGACTGGATGAACGATCCTAAATTTAATGGTCAAACTTACGAGTGGGATACTGTCGGTACTTCTGATAACTGGCGCCAAACTCATAACTATAAACATCACACCTATACCAACATTAAAGGTATTGATGATGACATCGGTTACGGTTTACTTCGTTTATTCCCAGAGCAACGCTGGAAGCCGGGTTTCTTACTTCAACCTGTTTATAGCATCCCATTCTGTTTATTGTTCCAATGGGGCGTAGCTATTCAGAATCTTGAAATTGGACGTGTCCTTTATAAACGTAAGAGCATGGCAAAATTCTTGGAAGAGTTAAAACCTGTTAATAAAAAGATTGGAAAACAACTTTTTAAAGACTATGTTTTCTTCCCTTTAATTGCAGGTCCAGCAGCTTTACCTGTATTCACTGGTAATTTGGTTGCAAATGGTCTTCGTAATATCTGGACGTTTACGATTATTTTCTGTGGTCACTTCACAAAAGATGCAGAAGTATTTCCAAAGTCTGTTTTACAAGAAGAAAGCCGTGGTCACTGGTATATGCGCCAGATTCGTGGTTCTTCTAACTTGAAAGGTTCAGAAGCATTACATATTTTAAGCGGACATTTGAGCCATCAGATTGAGCACCATTTATTTCCAGATATTCCAGCGCGTCGTTATCGCCAAATGGCTCCAAAAGTGGAAGCTGTATGTAAAAAATATGGCCTAAATTATAACAACGCAAGTCTGGCTAAACAGTTTGGACAGGTGGTAGGCCGTATCTTTAAATATGCTTTACCTTTTAAAAAATAAGTCAAAAAAAAGCCCTGATGAGTTCAGGGCTTTTTTTTAGACAAACAAATTATTTAAACTGAATTGAACCGTTTGCATTTACAGTAATTTTAGACTCACCAGCTGCCATGTCTTGAGCTGGTGCAGCTTCGGCCATAGCAAATTTAGCCATGCTGGCACGCATTACAGGTTGTGGGAAATAGTTATTTGTGTTCAGGTTTAGAGTGACCAAACTATATTGGTTTTTATTCCAAGCTTGGGTCAACATTTGAGCACGTTGTTGGAAGTTTTTAGATGCTTCTACCATTAACTCATTTTCAACTTTTTTACGTTGTTCATCAGAAACCGTAAAATTAATCGATTGAGTTTGGAAGTTTTGCTGTAATTCGTTTACTAACTGGCTAGCAGCTTTAAAGTCTTTACTTTCAAGACGGATTTCAGCACGGCCACGCCATTCTTTTAACTTATTGCTATCGTTATCGTAAATTGGGTAAGTACTTTGAGCACCAGTTTCCACTTTTACTTGAGGATATTTACGAGAAACGCTAAGCGCTTGATTCATCAATTGATTAATTTGGTTTGAAAGCTCGGCTGGTTGTTTGTTACTTTTTTCAATATATAAAGTTGCATGCATTTCGTCGTTTGAAACTTGGCGAGAAGCTTCCGCTTGTACATTTACAATATTGTAGTTCAAAGCATTGTCATCCTGAGCAAAAACTAAAGGGCTAAGGAGAGAACCTAAAAGAAGGGTAGAGACGGCTAAAGTACGCATAAATTTTTCCTTTAAAAATTAATATAAATTTAATTTTTTTCATTAGGAAATGTTAAACATAACTTATGCATAACTTTTGCAGATTTTGTGGCGTATTTGTAATATTCAGATCAGGTTTTTTTAAATTTTGGTAAATATAAAGTCTTTAAAAATTAAAAGCTTAAAATTAAAGTGTTTCAATGTAACTTAAAAAATCAAAGTAATATAAAAAAAGAATATTTTCTTTAGGTTGTCACATAGTATGATGATAATTCATCATAACTATTGGGATGATACATTTTTTCAATAAGATTAGATGAGTAAAGTACATAAAAGACGTTTTTTTTCTTGTAAAATTAGGTATCATCGCGCTCCTAGTTACAAGATATAAAATAAGTGTCTTTACTAGTTCTATAAAGCACCGAGTCAAAGGACCAATCGTCACCAGACTTATTTCTTTCTACCCCTATCAGAGATGGTAATCCGATATGAGCGTTACTTCCGTTAACCCTGCCACTAATGCTACTAACGAATATTATTTGACTCGCCAAAGTCAAATGGAATCAAATGTTCGTAGCTATCCACGTAAATTACCGTTAGCGATAGCGAAAGCACAAGGATGCTGGGTTACTGATGTTGAAGGTACACAGTACCTTGATTGTTTAGCTGGGGCAGGTACATTGGCTTTAGGTCATAATCATCCTGCGGTGATTCAAAGTATTCAAGATACATTGGCAAGTGGTTTGCCATTGCATACTTTAGACTTAACCACACCTTTAAAAGATGCATTCACTGAAGCATTGTTAGCATATTTACCTGGTGGTAAAGAAGAATATTGCTTGCAGTTCTGTGGTCCTGCTGGTGCAGACGCAACTGAAGCAGCAATTAAACTTGCTAAGACTTACACTGGCCGTAGTTCAGTGATCAGTTTCTCAGGCGGTTATCATGGTATGACCCATGGTGCGCTTGCTATGACTGGTAACTTAAGTGCAAAAAATGCAGTTAACGGTTTAATGCCAGGCGTACAATTCATGCCATATCCGCATGAATACCGCTGCCCACTTGGTTTAGGTGGTGAAGCTGGTGTTGACGCTTTAACTTACTACTTTGAAAACTTTATTGAAGATGTAGAAAGCGGTGTAACAAAACCGGCTGCTGTGATTCTTGAAGCGATTCAAGGTGAAGGCGGCGTAGTTACAGCTCCAGTAAAATGGTTGCAAAAAATCCGTGAAGTGACTGAAAAGCACAACATCGTTTTAATTTTAGACGAAGTTCAAGCTGGCTTTGCACGTTCAGGCAAAATGTTTGCATTTGAACATGCAGGTATTGAACCTGATGTTGTTGTAATGTCTAAAGCAGTAGGTGGTGGTTTACCACTTGCAGTATTAGGTATTAAACGTAAATTTGATGCTTGGCAGCCTGCTGGTCACACGGGTACTTTCCGTGGTAACCAACTTGCTATGGGTACTGGTCTTGTCGTATTAAAAACGATTAGCGAACAAAATCTTGCTCAAAATGCGCAAGAGCGTGGTGACTTCTTACAAGCTGAATTTAAAAAATTAGCTCAAGAATTCCCATGTATCGGTAACGTACGTGGTCGCGGTTTAATGATCGGTGTTGAGATCGTTGACGAGCGTAAACCAGCTGATCGTATTGGTTCACATCCTGCTGATTCACAATTAGCTGCTGCGATTCAAACTGCTTGTTTCAACAATAAATTATTGCTTGAAAAAGGTGGTCGTAATGGTACGGTAATTCGTTTACTTTGCCCGTTAATCATTACTCAAGACGAATGTGTTGAAGTAGTTGCTCGCTTTAAGAAAGCAATTGCAGAAGCATTGGTTGCAGTACGAGGCGCATAAGTATGGTGGATTTTGCAGAACATCGTAAAGCGTTACTCTGCAATGATGCACAATCCATTGCTGACTATGAGTCAGCAATGGGCGAAGCGGTAAAAGCCGTTTCAGCATGGTTGCAAAATGAAAAGATGTACACTGGCGGTAGTATTAAAGAATTGCGTTCAGCAATTTCTTTCCAACCTTCAAAAGAGGGTATGGGTGTACAAGAATCTCTTCAACGTATGATTGAGCTTTTCTTGAATAAAAGCTTGAAAGTACACCATCCACATTCATTAGCACACTTACACTGCCCAACCATGGTGATGAGCCAGATTGCGGAAGTGTTAATCAATGCAACTAACCAATCTATGGACTCATGGGATCAAAGCCCGGCTGGTTCATTAATGGAAGTTCAGCTCATTGATTGGTTGCGTCAAAAAGTAGGTTATGGTTCTGGCCAGGCTGGTGTTTTCACTTCTGGCGGTACTCAATCTAACTTGATGGGTGTATTGCTTGCTCGTGACTGGTGCATCTCGAAAAACTGGAAAGACGAAAATGGTAATCCATGGTCTGTACAGCGTGATGGTATTCCTGCCGATGCAATGAAAAACGTCAAAGTCATTTGTTCTGAAAATGCACATTTCTCTGTGCAAAAGAACATGGCAATGATGGGCATGGGCTTCCAGTCAGTTGTGACTGTTCCTGTGAATGAAAATGCACAAATGGATGTAGATGCTCTCGAAAAAACGATGGCGCATCTTCAGTCTGAAGGTAAAGTCGTTGCTTGTGTCGTTGCGACAGCAGGTACTACAGATGCCGGTGCAATTGATCCATTGAAGAAAATCCGTGAAATTACCAATAAATATGGTTCATGGATGCATATCGATGCGGCATGGGGCGGTGCATTAATTCTTTCAAATGACTATCGTGCAATGCTTGATGGTATTGAGTTGTCTGACTCAATTACTCTCGACTTCCATAAGCATTATTTCCAAAGTATTAGCTGTGGCGCGTTCTTGTTAAAAGACGAAGCGAACTATCGTTTCATGCACTACGAAGCTGAATACTTGAACTCTGCTTATGACGAAGAGCACGGTGTACCAAACCTTGTGTCTAAGTCATTACAAACGACTCGTCGTTTTGATGCATTGAAATTGTGGATGACAATTGAATCACTAGGTGAAGACCTTTATGGTTCAATGATTGACCATGGTGTAAAACTTACTCGTGAAGTTGCAGATTACATCAAGGCAACTGATGGTTTAGAGCTTTTAGTTGAACCACAATTCGCTTCGGTATTGTTCCGCGTTGTGCCACAAGGCTACCCAGTTGAGTTTATCGATAGCTTAAACCAAAACGTAGCAGACGAATTGTTTGCACGTGGTGAAGCAAATATCGGTGTAACAAAAGTTGGTAATGTACAGTCATTGAAGATGACAACATTAAGCCCTGTTGTGACATTCGAAAACGTTAAAAACCTTTTAGGTCAAGTATTGGCTGAAGCTGAACGCATTAAAGATGCAATTGCTTCTGGTAACTATGTACCACCAATTGACTAATTGAGTTGATAATAAAAAAAGCTCGGTTCATTACCGAGCTTTTTTTATTACAGATTATTTTTATTTAAAATGTGTATGACAAGAAGAGTGTATGCACAAATCATGCATATTTTCAAAAAACAAAAATAATTATGCATGATTTATGGGAAGCAAATTTCTTATTGTATTGGTATGTCCCCAATATTTTGGTCACATTGTTATATCAATATCGTACTTACTTTAAATAATCCCGCTTTAACTGAAAAAAGTAAGTGGCTGTAATTACAATTAAGACAAGGAAGAAGAAATGCAACAAGCGAATATGCTCAATGAGTTTAAACTCATTATTGGCGGTCAACTTTGTTCAGGTGAACAAGGTGAGCTAGAAATTCTTAACCCTGCTACTGGCTTAACTGCTGCACGTTGTGCAAAAGCATCGGTTGCACAGGTAAATCAAGCAGTGAGTGTAGCTAAACAGGCATCTAAAGCTTGGCAACAAGTCTCGCACGATGAACGTAAATCAATTTTAAATAAAATTGCTGACGGTATTGAAAAGCATGCTGAAATGCTTGCAGAGTTGGTTGTGCTTGAACAAGGTAAGCCACTGGCACTTGCACAAATGGAAGTGCAGGGTGCAATTGGCTGGACTCGCTATGCGGCTGCTATGGATTTACCTGTAGAAGTAATTGAAGATAGTGAAACCAAGCGTATTGAGCGCCATCGCCAACCATTAGGTGTAGTGGCTTCAATTACACCATGGAACTGGCCACTGATGATTGCGGTTTGGCATATCATGCCTGCATTGCGTGCGGGTAACGTTGTGATTAGCAAACCTTCTGAATACACACCACTCTCAACTTTACGTTTATGTGAAATCATTCAGCAAGAGGTCCCTGTTGGTGTTATTTCAATTGTGGTTGGTGCTGGCGAGATTGGCGAAGCATTATCTTCTCATCCAGATGTACAAAAAGTTGTATTTACGGGTTCAACTCGAACAGGCCAGCACATTATGGCGGGTGCAGCTCAGCAGCTAAAACACTTAACTTTAGAACTTGGTGGTAATGACGCTGGTATTGTATTGCCAGATGCAAATATCGATGAAATTGCAGCAAAGATTTTTAATATGGCATTTTTAAACGCTGGTCAAACATGTGCAGCCTTAAAGCGCTTATATGTGCATGAAAGCCAGTATGAAGCTTTATCTCAAAAGTTAGCTGATATTGCCAACGCTCAAGTTGTAGGTGATGGTATGGCGTCTTCTACAACATTTGGTCCAGTACAAAACAAAATGCAATATAACAAAGTGAAAGCACTTATTGCCGATGCCATTTCTCAAGGAGCAAAAGCACTTTCTGGGCAACAGCAGCTACCAGAGCAGGGCTACTTTATTGCACCAACTATTTTGACTGAAGTTTCTGATTCTTGCCGCGTGGTGCAAGAAGAACAGTTTGGCCCTGTGTTACCTGTTTTAAAATATACCGATATCAACGATGCAATTGCTCGTGCCAATGACAGTGAGTTTGGTTTGGGTGGTTCAATCTGGTCGTCAGATATTCAAGCCGCTCAGACTTACGCTAGTCAGCTTCAATGTGGTACTGTTTGGATTAATACCCATGCGGAGGTTCTGCCTCATGCACCTTTTGGTGGCTGGAAAATGTCTGGTCTAGGTGCTGAATTTGGTCTGGAAGGCTTGCTTGAAAATACGATTGGACAAACTGTCCATATTAGTAAAGTCTAAATATTCATTTTAAGGCGGATCTAGTATCCGCCTTTTTATTTTCACTTTTATGTTTGAAAAGCTGAGTTAGTTTATTGAGAGTGATGATAGCTCATGCTTTTAGGTTTGATTAAAAAATGATTCTGTTCTTTAATTTTTTTAAGAACGATGTAAGACTTTATGTGTCCAATAAAATTATAAGAAAGCAACCTTTCGGTCACAAATTGGGAAAGCTGTTCTAAGTTTTCTGCAACCACTTTTAAAATAAAATCCGCATCGCCACTAATTGAAAATGCATCCTGAATGTTGTCTTCAGCTTCAATGAGCTCTTGAAAAGCCTGCTGTGATTTTGCCTCGTGTGTTCTTAGATTAATATGTATCATCGCTGTAACTTCGAGTCCTAGTGCCTGCTGCTGGATGCGTGCTGTGTAGCCTAGAATAATACCTTTTTGCTCAAGTAGCTGCCTTCTTCTTGAACATTGCGAAGCAGATAAACCAATTAAATCTCCTATTTCCTGATTGGTGAGTCGTCCATTCTTTTGTAGTGCCTGAATGATTTGCCAGTCGAACTTATCCATTGCATAAAATCCTTTTATGATACACAAATCATGTATTTTTATTAAAATGCGTTTTCATTATGCACGAAATCTAAAAGATAGATGAAATATTATTTTTCTATGGAATAAAAATTGGTCTCAAAGGATATAGAGCAATGTTCATAGAAATCGGTGACTTTTTAAATCTTCGTTTAAAACAAATGGGTATCCAACATCTCTTTGGTGTACCTGGTGATTTTAACCTCTCATATCTAGAACAAGTTGAAGCAGACCCACAACTCGAATTTATTGGAAATTGTAATGAATTAAATGCTGCCTATGCAGCAGATGGCTATGCACGAATTAACGGTTTTTCTGCCTTGGCAACTACTTATGGTGTAGGTGACTTAAGTGCGATTAATGGCATCGCAGGTGCCTATGCAGAAAATGTACCTCTTATTCATATCTCAGGTATTCCGCCTTTACATGCGGTTCAAAAGGGCACACTAATACACCACACGCTTGTCGATGGTAACTACGACAATATTATGAACTGTATGAAAGAGTTCACAGTTGCCCAAACACGTTTAACTCCAGCAAATGCAGCTTTTGAAATTGACCGTGTATTACGCCAGTGTTTCCTTGAACGCCGTCCTGTACACATTCAACTACCAGGCGATATTACTCACGTTAAAATTGAAGTATCTGAGCGTCCGCTTGACTTAAGCTACCCAGCTGTTGAACCTGAATTATTGCAGAGTGTGGTAAGCAAACTTTGTGACATTATTGCAAATGCTCAAAGCCCAGCACTTCTTATTGATAATGAAGCTTCAGTTTTTGGTGTAACTTCACTTTTAAATGATTTGTCTCAAAAATGCTCAATTCCATTTGCAGGGATGAATACTGCAAAAAATATTATGGATGAAGGCTCACCTCGTTACATTGGAACTTATGTGGGTGGGGCAAGCCAACCGCATGTGAAAAATATCATTGAACAATCTGACTGTTTAATTGGTGTTGGCGCACGCTTTACCGATGTAGGCTCCGCTGTATTTACTCATCAAATTGAGACCAAGAACTACATCGAAATTAAATCTTATGGCCTAAATATTTTTGGTCAGGATTTTCCGGGTATTGAAATTGGACAATTACTTGTCGAGCTAAATAAAAAAGTTGCGCCACGTAAATCGACAATACCTCTTCTTGAAAAACAACCACAGAAAGTAATTGAAGCTCCAGCTCAGCAAAAGCTAAGCCAAGATGTGCTTTGGAATTACATTTCAGGGTTTTTAAAAGAAGATGATGTGATTATTGGTGAAGTGGGGACATCAAACTCTGCTTTGTCAGGAATAAAACTTCCTGCCACAGCTAAATATATTGCTCAGCCGCTTTGGGGTTCTATTGGCTACACCTTACCGGCTTTGCTTGGTAGTTTGTTGGCTGCTCCTGAACGTCGTCAAATTCTATTTATTGGTGATGGTTCATTCCAGCTTACGGTACAAGAGCTTTCTACGATTATTCGTCATGGTTTAAAACCAATTATTTTCTTGCTGAACAACGGCGGCTACACCATTGAACGTTTAATTATGGGTGAAAACGCTGCCTATAACGATGTGCAAAACTGGAAATACACTGAAATTCCAGCGGTATTTAACGGTAAAAAAGGCCATACAACTTATGTGGTTGAGACTGCTGGACAGCTGAAGAGCGTTTTAGACAACGTTCAGCAAAATGATCAATTAACCTTTATTGAATTGAAACTACCAGCAATGGATGCACCGGTAAGTTTGAAAAAATTTGCTTCTGTGATTGCTCGTTTTGACTACGGTGATCGCGGTTACGAAATTTTAAAGGAGCGTTCCCAACCGATTAAATGTAAGGATGCAATCTCTTTTTAAATAGAAGACAGGACAAGTCTTCTCAAAAATTAAATGGACTCATATTAAAGCTACTTATTTCCGAAGGTCGGGTTCTGGCCTTCGGATATGGTGCTGAATAAAGGTGTACAGGAAGTGACACCAACATTGGAGATAATGTTATGGATGCAAACAATAAGCACGAGTTAAAACAAGGCTTATCCAATCGGCATATTCAACTCATCGCACTCGGAGGGGCGATTGGTACAGGATTATTCTTAGGTCTTTCACAAACAATTAAATTGGCTGGTCCTTCAATTTTATTAGGATATGCAATTGCAGGAATTATTGCCTTTTTAATTATGCGCCATTTAGGTGAAATGGTTGTTGAAGAGCCGGTCAGTGGTTCTTTTAGTTATTTTGCGAACAAATATTGGGGCAAAATGGCGGGTTTTATGTCTGGCTGGAACTATTGGGTATTATATGTACTCGTCAGTATGGCTGAATTGAGTGCGATTGGGACGTTTATACAGTTTTGGTGGCCTGAAATTCCGACATGGCTGACTGCTTTATTTTTCTTTATTTTAATTAACGGCATTAACTTGGTAAATGTTCGCTTTTTTGGGGAATCCGAGTTCTTATTTTCCTGCATTAAAATTGTTGCCATTTTAAGCATGATTGGTTTCGGTGCTTATCTTTTACTTTCAGGCTCAGCAGGTCCGCAAGCGGGTGTTGCAAATTTATGGCAACACGGTGGTTTCTTCCCGCACGGGATTCACGGTTTTGTCATGGCTTTAGCTGTCATTATGTTTGCATTTGGCGGATTGGAATTAATTGGTATTGCTGCAGCTGAAACGAAGAAACCTGAAACGACTATTCCTAAAGCAGTAAATCAGATTGTGTACCGTATTTTAATTTTTTATATCGGTGCAATCGGTATTCTTTTATGTCTTTATCCATGGAACATGGTGGCAGAAGGCGGCAGTCCATTTGTTATGATTTTCCAGTCACTCAATAGTAACGGTGTTGCGAACGTTCTGAACTTTGTGGTCTTGATTGCTGCTATTTCAGTTTATAACAGCTGTATCTATTGTAATAGCCGTATGTTGCATGGTTTGGCAGAGCAGGGTAATGCTCCTGCAATTTTGAAAAAAGTAAACCGTCGCGGTATTCCGGTTCCAGCAGCAGTTGTTTCTGCATCTATTACAGCAATATGTGTGGTCGTGAATTATCTGATTCCTGGTCAAGCTTTTCAGCTCTTCATGATGCTTGTGGTGGCTGCACTTGTCATTAACTGGCTCATGATTTCAGTGACGCATTTGAAATTTACTAAAGCAATGAAATTGCAAAAACGTCAAACTAAGTTCCAAAGTATTATGAGTCCATGGAGTAATTACTTAACCATTAGCTTTGTATGCTTTATTCTTATTATTATGGCAATGACTCCAGATATGAGATTGGCAGTTATTTTAGGACCAATCTGGCTTGCTGTTTTAGCTGTGATGTACTTCTTAAAATATCGTAAAAAAATAGTTGTTCTGCCAGAAGTACAATCGAATTGATCCTTTAAATTGACAATGATATTGCGGTTATCAGCCTTAAGGTTGGTAACCCTTTATCTCTTGTCATATTATTTTCATGTTACAAAGAAATTGTTTTTTTCTAGAAATTTTTAATAATAATTTTAATGACAGAAAATATTTAAATAATAAAATTAATAAATCACTAAATTACCGTTTTTTAATATATTTATAATACATTTTGTTTTTATATTTTATAAAAAATAAAAATTTAATATTTTTAGTTAATGTCATAATATAGATTGATAGAGAGGGTAAAATAATCTCTATATTTAAAATAACTAATTGATAGTACATAAAAAATATTAATGTGACAGTTAACAATATCGAAATCATTAAAGCGTCATCATACTGTAACTTAATTGTCATATTTTCTATTCACAATGCAGCTATCGAAGAGCGTACAAGCACTCAACAAAAAGTGACGTACAACCTATTGCATTAATGAGAGAGAACAGAATGCGCTTAAATCCACGTCAAATCGCAATTGCGTTAGCAGTAACTGGGGCAGCTGTAACAACGACTGCAAATGCAGCTCGTGATACGATTCAAATTGCTGGTTCTTCAACTGTATTACCATTTGCCAGCGTTGTAGCTGAAGAGTTTGGTAATACTTTCCCTCAATTTAAAACTCCTGTAGTTGGTTCTGGCGGTTCTTCTGCTGGTTTGAAACAATTCTGTCAAGGTGTTGGCGATAACACGATCGACGTTGCTAACGCTTCTCGTAAAATTAAAAGCACTGAAATCGAAGCTTGTAACAAAGCTGGTGTAAAACAAATTCAAGAAATCAAAATCGGTTATGACGGTATTGTATTCGCGTCTAACTCACACAAAGCAGCTTATAAATTAAAACCTTACCATGTGTTTGCTGCTTTAGCTGCACAGTTACCATCAAAAGGTAAATTGGTTCCAAACCCATATACAAACTGGAATCAAATTGATAAAACACTTCCAAATGAACCGATTACGCTTGTAATCCCTGCATCTAACCACGGTACTCGTGAAGTTTTCCAAGAGAAAATGGTTGAAGCTGGTTGTGAAGCATATGAATACTTCAAGAGCTTAGATAAAGATGCTCAGAAGAAAGCATGTTCTACTTTCCGTAAAGATGGCCGTGTAATTGAAATCGCTGGCGACTATACAGAAACATTGGCTCGCTTAAAGACTTCTCCAAGCGCAGTAGGCGTGTTCGGTTTAAGTTTCTATGACATGAACCGTGACAAGTTACGTGTGGCAACAGTAAACAACGTTGTTCCATCTGAGAAGACAGTATTGAATGGTACATACCCTGTATCTCGCCCATTGTACTTCTACGTGAAAGGCGAACACTTAAAATCAGTTAAAGGCTTACCGCAATATGTAGAATATTTCGTAAGCAAGAAAGCAACTGGTAAAGGTTCTAAAGCTGAACGTGATGGTTTAATCGCGATGTCTGATGCTGAACGTGCAAAAGTTTTGGCTGACTTTAAAGCAGGTAAAACTGTTAAATAAGTTAGTTTGAATGAAGGCTGGTGATCTTAAGAGTTCATCAGCCTTTTTGTCTAACTTGTTTTTCCAAATTATGACAATTGAGAAAACAGTGGAGAGTACATGAATCTGCTACTTATCGGTGTGTTGTTAGCCCTCGTGGCAATTGCATATCAACTTGGGCTGAGAAAGAGCCGTAACATAGCAGGTAAGGGAAGCAACTCGGCGACGTTACATTCTCGTCCTGGTTATTATGGCGCACTGGTTGGTCTTTGGTGCGGTATCCCTGCTTTTTTAATTTTGATCATTTGGAACTTGGTTGAACCAAGTATTTTAAATCATATTATTTTTAATAATATTCCGGCGTCTGTAAGTGCTTCTCTTGATGAAGCGGGTAGAAGTGTATTGGTTGATCGTGTTCAATCAATTGCTTCAGGTTTTGGGGTAAGCGATAAACCGGCAGCCTACGAATTAGCTGCTGCTCAACAGTTTGCAAAATTTCAAACCATTGGCTCTTTTGCCAAATTTGCTGTTGTAATTTGTGCTGCTTTATTGGGGTTGGTTTGGGCAAAGAAAAAAATCAGCCAACAATATCGTGCTCGTAACCAAGTTGAACGTGCCATTAATGTTGGTTTGATTTTATGTTCTGGTGTTGCGATTTTGACAACCATCGGTATCGTAATGTCGATGTTTGGTGAAGCAATGCACTTCTTCCGTTTTGTCAGTCCAATGGACTTTTTCTTTGGTACAGAATGGAATCCGGGCTTTAGTACTTCTGGTAATGCTGAAGGCAGTTATGGTTTATTACCATTGCTATGGGGTACGCTCATGGTTAGTGGTATCGCTCTACTCGTTGCTGTACCAGTTGGATTAATGATCGCAATTTATTTAGCTGAATATGCTTCACCATGGTTCCGCTCATGGGCAAAACCAACAATTGAAGTCTTAGCTGGTATTCCAACAATTGTTTATGGTGTATTTGCCATGATGATTATTGGACCATTCTTTAAAGCAGCGGGTGCATATATTGGTTTAGAGATTAATGCGACGAGTGCTTTAACTGCTGGCTTTGTAATGGGAATTATGATTATCCCGTTTGTTTCATCTTTGTCTGATGACATTATTACTCAAGTCCCGCGCGCACTACGTGACGGTTCTTTAGGACTTGGTGCGACTAAGTCTGAAACAATCCGTCAAGTTGTATTACCAGCAGCTTTACCGGGTATTACAGGCGCTTTCTTATTGGCAGTCTCTCGCGCTGTTGGGGAAACCATGATTGTGGTTTTAGCAGCAGGGAACAGTCCACTTTTACACGCAAATCCATTTGAAGCTGTTTCGACAGTGACAGTAACTATTGTAAAACAGTTGACTGGAGATACAGACTTCTCAAGTCCACAAGCATTGGTTGCATTCGCGCTAGGTTTAACACTATTTGTTATTACCTTGGGATTAAATATTGTAGCACTGTACATTGTGCGTAAATACCGTGAGCAATACGAATGAGTACATCAAATACATCGTCTCCTATGGATCAGAACGTATTTGATCCGAAAACTGCTGCCGAAACACGTGAACGACGTAAACAGGTTATTGAAAAATCTTTGGCTAAACGTCATCGCAAAGAAAAAGCTTTCCGTTTTGCGGGTTTCTCGGCAGTCATTATTGGTCTTGCTTTCGTTGCTCTCTTGTTCGGTAGTATCTTGGCAAAAGGTTTACCTGCTTTTTGGCAAACCAGTATGAATGTTCCAATTTACTTTGACCCTAAAGTGATTGATGCAGGCCCAGTACCTGTACGTACTCAAGGTGAAACACCTGCACATTACCAAGAACGTTATGTTGATTGGCAAACTAAAATGGGTATGGTCGATTGGGATGGCATCATTGTAAATGGAATGATTGCTAAAGATCCTGCACTTGCATCACAACGTGACTATCTGAGCAGCTTATATGCAAGCTCGGAAGCTTATCGCCTACGTGATATGGTTTTTGCAGATCCATCACTCATTGGTAAAAAAGAAAATATTACCTTCTTAGGTGATGCAAACGTCGATGTTTGGTTAAAAGGTAATATTGATCGTTCATTACCAGATGATCAGCAACAACTCGATCCAGAAGTGCGTAAGCTTGCCGATGACTTAAAAGCAAAAGGCGTTCTTGAAAGTACATTTAACATGAACTTATTTAAGAATCCTGACTCTCGCAGTTCTCCGGCAATTAGTGGTCTTGCAGGTGCATTCATGGGTTCATTGTTCATGATGCTCATCGTGATCATCATTGCGATCCCAATTGGTGTTGCCAGCGCAATCTATCTCGAAGAGTTTGCTCCAAAAAATGTTCTTACAGACATTATTGAAGTTAACATCAATAACCTTGCTGCTGTTCCTTCTATCGTATTTGGTTTACTCGGTGCAGCAATTTTCATTGGTTGGATGCATTTACCTTTATCAGCTCCGCTAGTGGGTGGATTGGTTTTAAGCTTAATGACACTACCAACAGTCATCATTACCACGCGTGCTTCATTAAAAGCTGTGCCGCCTTCTATTCGACAAGCTGCACTTGGTTTGGGGGCTTCTAAGTTCCAAACGATTTTCCACCATGTTTTACCGTTGGCATTACCGGGCATTATGACAGGTGCAATTATTGGTGTTGCCCATGCACTTGGTGAAACCGCACCTTTACTTTTAATCGGGATGAGTGCATTCGTTGCAAGTATTCCAACAACACCATTTGATCAAGCCACTGCTTTACCTGTCCAAGTTTACTTATGGCAAGGTAATGAGTTGCGTAACTTCTTCGAAGGCCGTACTGCCGCTGCGATTATCGTACTACTTGCATTAATGATTGGTTTAAACAGTCTTGCAATTTGGTTACGTAAAAAGTTCGAAGTGCGTTGGTAATAGAGGATAAATCATGAATACTATTGATATTACGAATTCCTTAGAAAAGGATAAGTTAGTGAATACTGAACAATCGCAATTTACAGATAAACCGCTGAATCATGGCACTTCGTATGTTTCGCATTTTGAACCACAGACTTCAAAAAAGCAGAACTCAACTGAAATCAAGATTAGTGCACAAGATGCCCATGTTTATTATGGTGATTTTGAAGCCATTAAAGGTATTGATCTAGATATTTACCAAAACGAAGTGATCGCGTTTATTGGCCCATCAGGTTGTGGTAAATCGACCTTTCTTCGTACTTTAAACCGTATGAATGACACCATTGATGGTTGCCGTGTAACAGGTAAAATTACACTCGATAATCACAATATTTATGACCCAAATCTAGACGTTGTATTATTGCGTGCTCAGGTTGGTATGGTGTTCCAAAAGCCAAACCCATTCCCTAAATCTATTTTTGACAACGTGGCTTATGGCCCTAAACTTCACGGTTTAGCGCGTGATAAATATGACCTAGAAGAAATTGTTGAAAATAGCTTACGTAAAGCTGGTTTGTGGGATGAGGTTAAAGACCGTTTGAACCAACCAGGTACAGGTTTATCAGGTGGTCAGCAACAACGTTTATGTATTGCACGTACCATTGCTGTTAGTCCTGAAGTGATTTTAATGGATGAGCCGTGTTCTGCACTCGATCCAATTGCAACAGCAAAAGTAGAAGAACTTATTTCTGAATTGTCGAATCAATACACAATTGTGATTGTGACTCACTCAATGCAACAAGCGGCACGTGTTTCTGATCGTACTGCTTATTTCCATTTGGGTGATTTAATTGAAGTCAATTCAACTGAAAAAGTCTTTACTCAACCTGACCATCAGTTGACGGAAGCGTATATTACTGGTCGCTTCGGTTGATTAATAAACAATAAAAGAAAAAGAGCCACGTGCTCTTTTTTTTTATTTTATAAATGAAAATGACTCTATTTTGCAAAATCACTATTGAATTTTAATCAAAAGGACCACATCTTAAGGCTATAAAGATAAACTTATGAGCTTAGAATTTTATGTTATTCCATTTGCCTAAACTCCCTGCGGAAATACGTGTCAGTCATTTAAATGCACGTGTGAATGAACAGAGAAAAAAAATTGCGCAAACTACGGCAAGCCGTTTAGAACTTTTACAATTAGCTCAACAACTTGCTAAAGAAGCTAAAATTCGCCGTAAAAATAATCAGAAGATTTTTGTTTTAGATTTCAAAGGTGATATTCAAGCTTCGGCAGTTGAAAACTTGCGTGAAGAAATTACCCTGATTTTAGCAACTGCTAAAGCAGGACGTGACCGTATTGTAGTTCGTCTCGAAAGCCCAGGCGGTATGGTTCATGGCTATGGTCTGGCAGCAGCTCAGTTGGTGCGTTTGCGTGATGCTGGTTTTCATTTAACAATTTGTGTTGATAAAGTCGCTGCAAGTGGCGGCTATATGATGGCATGTATTGCAAATGAAATTATTGCAGCGCCGTTTGCTATTGTTGGTTCAATAGGTGTGGTTGCTCAAGTTCCAAACTTTAATCGTCTTTTAAAAGAACACAATGTGGATTTTGAGCTTTACACAGCAGGGCAGTATAAGCGTACTGTAACTATGTTTGGTGAAAATACGCCTGAAGGTAAAGCGAAGTTCGAAGAAGAACTGCAACAAACTCATGTTTTATTTAAGCACTTTGTTGAAAAATATCGCCCACAGCTTAATGTTGATAAGGTAGCGACAGGTGAGCATTGGTATGGTGAAGATGCTCTAGATTTGAACCTTGTTGATAAATTACAAACATCTGATGAGTATTTATTAGCTTTATTGCCACAACATGATGTGTATGTCATTAATACACGTAAGAAAGCGACCTTAGGTGAAAAGCTGGGTTTACAAGCAGCGCAAATGGCAGATAGTTTGATTCCTACTGTAATGAGCAAAGTCATGGAAAGCCTAGCAAAGGCGAACACGACGCTTGTGCAGGTACGTGATCCAAAACTATAAGTTTATCTAATTCAAATGTTATAAAAGACCAGCTTAAATGCTGGTTTTTTTATAAAGTTAATATTCAAATTTGTCTTATTAAATAGGTTTAGATTTTTAATGGAAAGTAAAAAATAAATGTTGATAAATATAATTTTTGAATTGTGATAAACACATGGTTTTGATATTTTAAACAGCAATAAAATAGCTTTTAAATGAAATATTTAAAAAGTTAGACATTTAAAAATATAACTGAAATTTAGGACAGGAAATAATGACAAGAATAATTGTAGCATCCAAAGAGGGTTTGGACGTTCTGCAAGATGGTCAGCTCAATAAGGTCGTGTTAAGTAAACCTTCTATTATTCAAATTGGTGTAAGTCAAAAAGATATAGCATCGGTGGAAAAACAAGGTGGAAGTCTAGTCGTCCATTTAAAAAATGGAGAGACTATTGTCTTAGAAAATTTCTTTAATGAAGTAACGAATACGACAGAACATTCACTTGTTCTTCCGACTGAGCATGGAAAATTTGTTGAGGCACAATTTGACGCTCAGGGTAAGGTGATCGACTATACAGGTTTAAACCATGTCACAGATTTAGCCTATACCAGCACGAGCCAACCAGCCTCAACAATGGCAGTTGATGATTCCCCAACTTTTTCGATGGGCAATGTGCTAAAAGCAGGTTTAGCGGTTTTAGCCGCTGAAGGTTTATATCTTTGGGCTTTTGATAATGATGACAAAGATGACTCGCCTGTTAATGTTCCAACCACTGCGAAACCAACAGAAGTAAAACTTGCAGATGATGCTGTTACGGTCACTGGTAAAGCCGAAGCTAATGCAAAAATTTATATTAAAGATTTAAGTGGAAATGTAATTGCTTCAGGTAACGCAGATGCAAGTGGTAATTTTACGATTAAGCTAGATAAACCTTTGACAGATGGAAATAAATTAAATGTTTCAGCTCAAAGTGAAGGTGGCAGTGAGTCCACTGCTGCTTCGATTACAGGTCCAAAAGACACAATTGCTCCAGATGCCCCACGCGCCCAGTTAAGTGAAGATGGTTCAATATTAGATGGTAGAACTGAACCAGATGCAAAAATCACTGTTTATGATGCTAGTGGTAATGTACTAGGCACTGTAACTGCGAATAAAGATGGTATTTTTTCTTTAAAGCTAACTCCACCTTTGACCAGTGAAGCGGGTGGTAAAGTGATTGCTCAGGATGCTGCAGAGAATAAATCTGAAGCTACTCTGATCTTTGCTGGGAAAGATACTATTCCGCCAGACGCTCCTTTGATTGAAGTAAATAAAGAAGGAACAGTAGTTGAAGGAACGGCAGAAGCTAATACAAAGGTTTATATCAAAGATGCTGATGGTAAAGTCATTGGAACTGGTACGGCCAACGCTCAAGGTGAATTCCAAATCACGCTTTCTTCCCCCTTAAAAGAGTCACAAAAGGCGACAATCATTGTTGAAGATGCAGCGGGGAATACCTCTAAGCCTTTAGAAATTAAATCTGGCTATGACACCATAGCACCAGATAAACCTACAGCTCAAGTGAATGCAGAAGGAACATCTGTTACTGGTACCGCTGAAGCTAATGCGAAAATACAAATAACGAAAGACAATAAAGTTATTGGTAGTGGAGTAGCGGACGAGAATGGGAAATTTACAATTACTATTTCACCAGCTTTAAATACTATTAAAGATACAGCTTCTGTATCTGCTATAGATGCCTCTGGTAATAGTTCTGTGTCTCTGGAAATCCATGGTACAAAGGATACACCTCCTGAGAAACCAGTTTTTAATAAATTAGAAAATGATAATGGGACTACTTTAAAACAAATTCTCCCTAATTCTGAAACAGATGATACAACCCCAAAATTTACGGTTAAAGTTGAACCCAGTGCGACTTTGACTATTTATGATAATGGAGTCGCAATTTCAATTCTAAAAGTTGGTCAAGTAGATGCAAATAACTATTGGTCATTTACACTTGATAAAAATTTAGCTGTTGGAAAACATACGATTACTTTAATTCAAACAGATGCAGCAGGCCTTACAAGTGAAGTGAGTTCACCATTTACGTTTTATGTGGTCGCTCCAAAAGTGGCGAGTACGAGTGAAGTTGTCAGTAGTGATGTAAATGAAGTTGTCCCTTCTGTTGCGGATAGCGTTGGGTTAAATACATTAAAGTTAGCGCAAACTACAACCAATGAAACGACTAGTCAGCAGCAAAAATCTGTGTCATTAGATGATTTATTAAAAAGCTCTACGTCTAGTGAACCAGACCCAATTGAAACTCTTTTGTCTTCAGCGGCATTAAAGCCCACTCAGGTAAATGATCAGAGTGATATAACTACGAACGCTAGTAATATTACTCCCAATCTTGAGCATGTTTTACCTGATACTACTTCTTCGGTTTTACAAAGCCTTTTAGAACAAACCTATCCTGTTGTCTAAAGTGATCTTAAAAAAAGCGCTCATTGAGCGCTTTTTTATTTATGAGTTATTTGTTTTGGATGGAAGCATCAGTGCAAGAAGTCCATAGAAAATCGCCCCAATAGTCGCTAACAGCATATCTTTATGGGCATCCCACATATCGCCTTGTTGCCCATTATAATTTTCGGCTTCTTCGGGAGATAATCCAATAGCAATTGCCCATTCAATAAGTTCATATAAAACACTTGAAGCCATTACAAATTGAACCACTAGCAAAAATAGACTGAATGGCTTTGCTGATGGTAACCACACCTGAAACACGCGATAAGTAAGAGGGTAGAGAAAAATACCATAGGCAAGATGAACCAAACGATCATACATATTACGGGACCAACCCATGTATTGATCTAAATTAAAATTGAATACCTGTTGTATCCAATCATTATATGGAACGTATGAATATAGGTAATGTGCACCAACAATATGGATGAGTAAAAACAGCAGATAGAAAGTAAAACTTAAAAAATCGAGTCCAATCTTCTTAAAAATAACAAAGAGCAAAATCAACATAAATACAGTGCCTGCTTGATGAAGTAAATAGGCTTCAAATTCAAGAGGCTGAATAGCTGAAATAACAATCGCAATTAAAAGCAAGCCAAGAGTAATATAGTGTTTAAGTTTGAATTGTTTTTCGATCATTTTATGAAGTCTTTATTGTGATTTATATGAGTGTAATAAAAAAGCGAAGCCTAAGCTCCGCTTTTTGTAAACTTTTTAATTAAATTTTGCTAATTAAATCGTTAATTTGTTTCGCTTGTTCAGCTGCATTACCTGTATAAGTTGCAGGAGTAAGTTCAGCTAAACGCGCACGTTCTTCGCTTGGTACTTGAGAAAGTTCATCACCATTTACGAAATTAACCATCATGTCACGCGTCATTGCTTGACCACGAGTTAATGCTTTTAATTTTTCGTATGGTTTTTCAATGTTGTAGCGACGCATTACAGTTTGAATTGGTTCAGCTAAAACTTCTTGAGCTTGGTCTAAATCTTCATTTAAACGGTTTGCATTTAACTCAAGTTTACCAACACCTTTTAAGCACGCATCGAAAGCAATTAAGCTTTGTGCAAAACCAACACCCATATTACGTAATACAGTTGAGTCAGTTAAGTCACGCTGCCAGCGAGAAATTGGTAATTTTTCACCTAAATGAGCCAATACTGCATTTGCAATACCTAAGTTACCTTCAGAGTTTTCAAAGTCAATTGGGTTAACTTTGTGTGGCATTGTTGATGAACCAACTTCGCCTTCTTTCAATTTTTGTTTGAAGTAACCTAAAGAAATGTAACCCCATACGTCACGGTTAAAGTCGATTAAAATCGTATTGAAACGACGTAACGCATCAAACAACTCTGCCATGTAGTCATGTGGTTCGATTTGAGTTGTATAAGGGTTGAATGTTAAACCTAAAGATTCAACAAAAGCTTGTGCGTGAGCGGCCCAATCAACATCTGGATAAGCAGAAAGGTGAGCATTGTAGTTACCTACAGCACCATTGATTTTGCCAAGTAACTCAACGTTTTCAAATTGTTTGATTTGACGAGCTAAACGGTATGCCACGTTCGCCATTTCTTTACCCAAAGTTGTTGGGCTAGCAGTTTGACCGTGTGTACGAGACAACATTGGTTGTTCAGCGTGAGTCGTTGCCAAAGCAGAGATCGCATTAAGGATTTGCTTCATGCTTGATACTAAAACTTCACGACCGTTTTTAAGCATAAGCGCATGAGACAAGTTGTTGATGTCTTCAGAAGTACATGCAAAGTGAATGAATTCACCCGCATTTTGCAATTCAGCAATACCAGCAATCTTCTCTTTTAAGAAATATTCAACTGCTTTAACATCATGGTTAGTCGTACGTTCAATCTCTTTAATGCGATTTGCATCTTCTTCAGAGAAGTTGCTAACAATCGCATCTAAGGCTGCATTTGTTTCGTTTGAAAAAGGTGCAACTTCAACAATTTCTGGACGGTTAGAAAGTGCTTGTAACCAACGCACTTCTACAGTGACACGAGCATGGATTAAACCAAACTCAGAAAGAAAAGGGCGTAGCGCATCACATTTGCTGGCATAACGTCCATCTAATGGTGATAGAGCGGTTAAAGCGTTCATAACGATTCCTTAATGTTGGAATAAACATAAAACTAAAAAAATCTCGTTTATAGTCTTAAACGACTTGGTACTGTAAACGAGCAAGTGCTTGAATATCCTGTAGCAATTTACGTTTGCTAAAAATCATGTTCCATGAACTACCGCCGAGTTGTCGCCATAAATGGGCCATTTGTAAGCCAGTAAACAAACAAGCACGGATGCGGTTAGTATGGTTGGTATCTTTAAATGCTTCTGCATTACCACGAACTAAAATTCGTGGGTTAATCTGCCCAGCCGTATCAACATAAGTTTGAGCCAAATTGGCTAAAATGCTTGGGTGTAGGTAGTTATTATCAAAAAAAGACAGCTGTTTTAAAATTTTCTGCTGAGCTTTCTCGATGATTGCGACATATTCAGGATTGCTATAAACCTTTTTTTCTAACTGTAAAAGCGACATCGCATAAGACATTGGCAATTTAGCCGTGCCCATTTTGGGAAGGCGAGACTTAGGCATGTTTGTAAAAGGTTGAGTAATACAATTTTCGAGTGTTTTAAGCCCTAAAGAAATATCTGCCAACTGATTAAAAAAATCTAAAGTTTGAACACCATTATTGACTGTAGGGCGAATATTTAAACTTGCTTTGATTAATAGTTCAAAATAGAAGTTACCACTTTCACCAATACTTTGCTGACCCGTCATTGCTGTCATATGGGTGAGCTGGGTGGCCTGAAATACCCCAGCCAAGGCAAGGGCACGGTTTTGTCGAACATTCAAGGCTTGTGATTGTTGAAATGGTAACTCCACCATGCCATTCATTCCCTTAAATAAAATTTGGTGTAGGGGCATTTGTATGGTGAATGACACCCCCGCCTAAGCAAACTTCATCTGAATAAAATACAACGCTTTGACCCGGTGTAACAGCACGCTGTGGTTCATCAAACTCAACGCGAACACCGTGTTCAGTGTTTTCATCAATAAAAATTGTACATGCCTGATCAGGTTGGCGATAACGCGTTTTAGCTGTACAGCGTAATCCTTCAACTGGAATATTTTGTTCACCAGCTACCCAGTCAATTGACTCACTCCACAGTTGAGTACTTTGCATGAGTGGGTGTTCATGTCCCTGACCAACAACGAGACGATTATTGGCAAGATCTTTATGTAGTACGAACCATGCACCTTCCGCTGCACCTTTCAAACCACCTAGACCAATTCCACCACGTTGACCGAGCGTATAGTACATCAGACCGTGATGTTCACCAACTTCTTTACCTGTATCAAGTACAATTTTCCCAGGCTGAGCGGGTAAATATTGTTTAAGGAAGTCATTAAAACGACGTTCCCCAATAAAACAGATTCCTGTTGAGTCCTTTTTCTTGGCTGTAGCAAGATCAAGTTCTTCAGCAATTCTGCGAACTTCAGGTTTTTCGATTTCGCCTACTGGGAATAATGTTTTATTAATTTCTCTACCATGAACGGCATGTAAGAAATAGGTTTGGTCTTTATTGTTATCTACACCACGTAATAATGGCGCATATGCTTCGCCTTTAGAGTTATATGCGGTTTCACCACGGCGTGCGTAATGACCAGTTGCGATAAAGTCTGCACCTAAAGTCATGGCGTGATCTAAAAATGCGCGGAATTTAATTTCTTTATTACATAAAATATCTGGGTTTGGTGTACGACCAGCAGCATATTCAGCTAGGAAAAGTTCAAACACGCGATCCCAATATTCCATAGCAAAGTTTGCTGTATGCAGCTTAATACCGATTTTATCAGCTACCGCTTGGGCATCAGCTAAGTCTTCCATTGCCGTACAGTATTCCGTGCCGTCGTCTTCCTCCCAGTTCTTCATGAAAAGACCTTCAACTTGATAACCCTGTTGAAGTAAAAGTGCTGCAGAAACAGAAGAGTCTACACCACCAGACATACCGACGATGACACGTTGTTGCATAGGACTAGGCATCCAAATGAGAAGTTAATGAGGGAGAGAAGGGGTGCTCATAAATAAGCGATAAAGGATAATGGTGGCCTTTTAAAGCATCTTCAACTGCTTTTAGCACAAGAGGGCTACGGGCACGGGCAGATTCTTTAAGTTCATCGGGTGTCATCCACACAGCCGCGACAATACCTGTATCGAGTTGAGGATCACTTTCAACTTGAGTCACATGCGCTAGAAAACAGAAGCGGTAATAAGTACGATCGGGAAACATTGGCGGGGTATAAGTATAAATACCAAGCAAGGCATCAATTTCAATATGATGGCCTGTTTCTTCAAGTGTTTCTCGAATGGCAGCTTCTGTTAATGACTCACCACATTCTACATGACCAGCAGGTTGGTTAAATACTGTGTGTACAAAACCTTCGCTATGCTCTTCAACAAATAGATAGCGTCCGTCTTTTTCTACGACTGTAGCAACAGTGACATGAGGAGTCCATGCGGCCATAAAAAAGCACCATGATTTAAAAGACGTATAATACGAAATTTAGGGGTTTTTGGCTACGGTGATCTGCTAAACGATATGAGCAATACGGCAAAAACCATATCGTTTAAAAATCAGAATTTTTAATACTCACAAACAAGATGGATAATTAATCTTTATCTGCTTGTGCAGCTTTATGATTATTTTGCACTTTTACATAATGTCTTGCTGAATAAGGTAGAAACGCCAGTTCTTTTTCAGTCAGTGGTCGCACTTGTTGTACAGGGCTTCCTACATAGAGATAACCGCTTTTTAAGACTTTGCGAGGCGGAACTAAACTTCCAGCACCAATCATCACATCATCTTCAATAATTACGTCATCTAGAATAACGGTGTTGATTCCGACGAGAACACGATTACCGATGGTACAGCCATGTAAAGTCACATGGTGTCCAACCGTTACATCTTCACCAATAATCAGAGGTGAGCCATTCGGTTTGGCATCATTTTTATGGCTAACATGCAACATACAATGGTCTTGTACGTTACTGTTTTTGCCAATTTGAATACTATTTACGTCACCACGGATGACTGCAAAAGGCCAAACAGAAACATTTTCAGCTAAGCTAACGTCACCAACCACAACAGCCATGTCATCGATATAACAGGTTGTATCTACTTGAGGGTGGTGTTCAAGATAAGGACGAATGTTCTTTGCCATGAGTAGTATCAAAATAAAATTTAGTCGAATTATAAAATAAAAAAGCACTCAGGCTAAATAGCATGAGTGCTTAATTCAACTATTCAAAAATTAGAATAAGTTGCTGAAGAATTGCTTGATATGGTCGATTAAACGAGCAAAGAAACCTGCTTCTTCAACTGGCTTTAATGCAACTAACGGCTTTTCAGCAATTACTTTGCCATCTAGGCTAGCAACAAGTTTACCCACAACTTGACCTTTTTGAAGCGGCGCATTTAGGTTTGGTTGAACGACTAACTGAGTTTTAATGCCATCAGCTTTACCTTTAGGCATAGTCACACTAAAGTTTTCAGCCAAACCGACTTGAACTTCATCTTCTTTACCAAACCAAACTTTTGCTTTTGCAAGAACTTGATTGGCTGGTTGAACATTTGCAGTTTCAAAGTTTGCAAAGCCCCAAGCCAGTAACGTACGCGTTTGGTCTGCACGTTCAGACATGCTTGGAGTACCAAAAATCACTGAAATTAAACGCATTGGACCGCGTTTACTAGAAGTAGTTAAGCAGTAGCCCGCTTCATCTGTATGACCTGTTTTTAAACCATCTACACTTGGGTCAGTGTAAAGCAAGGCATTACGGTTACCTTGTTTAATACCATTAAAAGTAAATTCTTTTTCAGAGTAAATTGGATAGTATTTTGAACTGTCTTTAATAATATGTTGTGCTAACACAGCCATATCTTTTGCAGTTGAATAGTGACCTTCAGCTGGCATACCAGTCGAGTTAATAAACTGGGTATTCACCATGCCGATACGTTTTGCTTCCTGATTCATCATATGAGCAAACGTGCCTTCATTTCCGGCAATATGTTCAGCCATTGCTTTTGATGCATCATTACCTGACTGGATAATAATACCGCGGAGCATTTCTAGAACAGTCGCTGTACCGTTTAAAGGAACATACATACATGATTCAGAGCTACTTCCTTTACACCATGCAGACTCGTTCATACGAACCTGCTCATTTTCAGTTAGTTCACCTTTTAATAATTTTTGTTCAATGATGTAGCTTGTCATCATTTTTGTCATAGACGCAGGTGCAAGCTTTTCGTTTTCATTTTTAGAAGCGAGAATCTGCCCTGTCTCATAATCCATTAATACATAAGACTTATTATTTAATTCTGGCGGAGCTGATAAGACAGTTGCTGCATAAGAAAAACTTGGTAAGAGGAGTAGTGCAGCAATAGCGCTTTTTCGAGTCATTCTAGGTAATTCCAATATCTTGTATGAAGCAGAAGAGCCTAGCATTTTAGGATAAAGCAAAGCCGACTTCTACGGGAGAAGTCGGCTTTTTCAAACAGTATTGTAACTCAAGAGTTTTTTACTAATTTAGTTTTGCGATTGATATGCTTTCACGTCTTGGCAAACTAATGTGTTTTGTTCATCACCAGCAGCTTTCGCATCGCTACGTGCTTCTTTTAAGTATTTTTTGAAGCCTTTGTCTTTACTACGTTTTTCTAATGCAGAAACAGCATCAGTTTCATTTGGTAGGTAGTCTTTAACTAAACGTTCATAGCCTTGAGCAAAATCAGCGTCTTTTTTACCAATCAAACTTGGACAAATTTCAGAAAGCACTTGAATTGCAGCTAATTCTTCAGGAGTCGTGCCTTGTTGTGGAGTCACTTCAACAACATTTTCATTTTCGGTTTTCTTTTCAGTTATTTTCTTCTTATCAGCAGCAAAACCAGCTGTTGCCATGCTCATAAGTAAAACCAAAGAGAGCGATTGAACTAAGCTTTTCTTCATAAACATCGATAACCCAAAATAAAATTTCTAAATATGCCGTTAGCTTAACCAATTTAGAATTTAAAAAAATGAAAAAAATGTATTGTTATGTTGGTTTTCTGCTTAAGGGCAAACAGAAAACCCAAAATGAATAAGTCTCTATATCACAAGAGAGTAAGATCTATTCTTTATAATTAACGATCTCTTCACAGAGCTCATGTTGCTCATGATGATCCATTTGTTTTGCCGCAAGACGTGCTTCATTTAATAAAGTTTTAAATTCAGCATCGTTTTGTAGAGTTGCTAAGGTCATTGATTTATTTGAATAACCACTTAAATACATCGCAATAATCTTTTGCGCGTTTGACTCAAGTTTTTTATTTGGTCCGACGAAAGCTGGGCAGATTTCCTGCAAAACTTGCGTTGCGGCAATGTCATCTTTAATTAAGCTATCAGCCTCTTGTGTTGAGATATCCTCATCTGCAAAAACCGCTTGCGTACACAATGTGATACTGATCCCCAATACCTGAAAAAAAGGAGCGAAAGTTTTCATTTTTTCACAATTTTATAATGCTATGGAGGCATAAATATATATAATTCAACAAATAATTCAATTGTGAAAACCTTTAGGTTTATTTGTAGAGAAAGATTTTAGTGAATATTTTAATTGCGAATGATGACGGTGTTTTTGCGCCAGGTATACAGGCTTTAGCTGAAGCATTAAGACCACTTGGACGCGTGGTTGTGGTTGCGCCAGAAAGTGAAAGAAGTGGTTTCTCAAGTGCATTAACATTAGATCGACCATTACGCCCCATTCAAATTGCCGAGGATGTCTGGGCAGTAAACGGTACACCAGCAGATTGTGTTTATTTATCCATGAATGGTTTGTTTGATTTTGAGTTCGATTTGGTCGTGAGCGGAATCAATAGTGGCGCGAACTTAGGTGATGATGTTTTATATTCGGGAACAGTCGGTGCTGCATTTGAAGGCCGTTTAATGAAACAACCTGCAATCGCTGTGTCTTTAGCGGGTCCTGATGTGCGTGCCTATAACAATAAAGAAGATTATGCTCAGGCTGCTAAATGGGTACATGATTTTATTGCAAGCGGATTACCAGCTTTGCCTCCGCGACATATCTTTAATATCAATATTCCTGACGTGCCGCAGTTAAAAGGGGCGCAGATTACATATCAAGGTCGCCGTGCTCAATCTAAGCCTATTACCAGTCATGTCGATCCACGAGGCCGTCAAGTTTACTGGATTGGTCTAGCAGGTGAGGCGGTTACAGATCCGCAACGTGTTTCTAGCCAGATTCAATCTGATTTCTTTGCCGTTGCAAACGGTTATGTAAGTGTTACTCCTATTCAAATGGATGCAACAAATTACGCTGTTTTAGAAGATTTACAGATCAGTTTGAGTCAATAATTCGCCTCGAATGTTATAACTTTGTGAATAAAGAAAAAGAGGAACGTGTTTCCTCTTACTTTTTTGGTACTCTTAGCCGAAATGATTTGTAGCATTTAGTGAGGGAGATCAATGCATTTAATTGGGCAACAAAGCAGAGTGCATATCCAAAAAGACAAAATAATGAAAATTATGTTGTTGTCTGTGGCTGTAGGTTTTACGGTTGCTATGGCAGGGTGTGCTTCTAAACCACAAATTAATAATAGTTCTCGCTATGCAATGGCTCCTAACTATTACACAGTTCGTTCAGGTGATACTTTAAGTGGTATCGCAATGCGTTATGGCCTCGACTATATTAGTATTGCCGAAATGAATGATATTGCTCCGCCATATCGTATTTATGTTAATCAGTCTTTGCGTTTGAAGAAAGGTTCTTCACCAAGAACAGTATCTACGCAAGTCATGGCTCAACCTGAGCAAATCAAACGTCAAACCATTGCTCTACCAACCACACAACCTGTTACACCAGTAACTCAGCCTACAACGACCGCACCGTCAACGAATACGACAGTGACTTCAGTTGCACCAAATTCTAGCTTACGTTGGATAAAACCGAATAATGGACCAGTGATTCAAGGGTTTAATTTGGCAAATAATGTCAAGGGAATCCGTTATGGTGGAAATCAGGGCGACCCTATTTATGCCGCAGCCGATGGTCAAGTTGTCTACGCAGCTGATGGCTTAAAAGAATACGGAAATCTGGTTTTAATCAAGCATATTGACGGATATATCAGTGCGTATGCCCACAATAGCAAGATGTTTGTAAAAAGCGGTGACAATATAACTGCAGGACAAAAAATTGCCGAGATGGGCTCTACTGGGGCTTCACAGGTCATGCTTGAGTTCCAAATCCGTTTGGATGGAAAACCAATTAATCCTATAAATCTTTTACCAAAATAGCTAATGCATAAAACTTAGGTTTCCTCGTATAATATAATTGGTTGCTTTCATTACAACAATAAGCATTTTTTTATAAATTTAGAATTAGATTTGAGGAAACCTATGTTAGATCAGCTTCGTGCGATGGGTGTTTTTGCTTGTGTGGTTGAAAAAAGTTCATTCAGTGGTGCGGCACGTGAATTAGGAATTACAACAAGTGCAGTGAGCCAGCAGATTCGCTCCCTCGAGCATGAAATGGATGTAATTCTATTACATCGCTCCACTCGTAAACTTAGTTTGACAGAAGCCGGACAGGCTTTTTTTTCAAGCTGTCAAGAAATGTTGGCGGCGGCTGAAAGGGGAAAAATCAGAATTAATGAGTTGAGGGATGACTTAATTGGGGATTTGCGTATAGCAACAACTCCTGATTTAGCAGTTCAGCACATTATTCCTGCATTATCTCACTGGATGTCAGCTCATCGCGGTTTATCTGTGCATTTTGAAGTTGGGCATCGTTATATCGACTTAATTGAAGAGCGAATTGATATTGCAGTACGCATGAGTTCTACGCCAGTAGAAGAAAGCAGCTCTGTCATTCCGATGGCTTTTGTCGATCAGATTTTAGTAGCTTCGCCAAGTTATCTGAATCAATCTAGTCCAATTGTGCATCCTAATGATTTAAGAGATCATGAATTATTATCAATTAATGTCATGAATGACGCGCGTCATTTCAATTTTCAACATGTAAAAACAGGTGAAACACTTAATATTGAAATGCAAAGCCGTTTGCAGAGCAATAATTTACAAATTGCAAAAGCGCTATGTCAGCAAGGACATGGTATTGCAAGAATTCTATATTTAGATGCTCAAAAAGAGTTAAAAAATGGTTCTTTGATTGAACTCATGCCAGATTGGAAATTACCAACTTTTACTTTGTATGCAGAAGTTGCCAAGCATGACCAACAGCCAATGAAAATTCAGCGCTGTGTTGAAGCACTTAAACAATATTTTAGTCAGTTAGCAGGAGGACGAGCGATCCAAATCGTTCGCTAATTTTGCGCCTCTAAAAGTAAAAAGGGCCTGTATTTGACAGGCCCTTTTTTATTACTTCTGTTTTAAGGTTGCAACTTCTTCTACACTTTCTTGCGGCAGATCTTCCGCCGTAAGTTCTTCATGCTTCTTAATTTTTTTCTTATTTTTCTTTTTCTTCTTTGGCTCCTCTTCAATTTCTGCGCCATCTTCAATGGCTTGCCAATATTCGAGTTGCTCCATTACAGCAGCATAAATAGAGTGTTTACTGTACTTACCTTTTTTGTCGAGAGTACCGACAGGGCGGGCCATTAAAATCTCAAGCGCCTGATCAATCGTATCAATTGCATGGATATGGAATTGACCACTTTGTACCGCATCAATTACATCTTGGCGTAACATCAAATGCTGCATGTTTTGACGTGGAATAATGACACCTTGTTTGCCAGTTAAACCTTGTAATTTACAAGCATCATAGAAGCCTTCAATTTTTGCATTTACACCACCAATTGGTTGAACTTGGCCTAACTGGTTCATAGAACCCGTAATTGCCCATGATTGATCAATTGGTATTTGGCTAATTGCTGAAATTAATGCAGAAAGCTCGGCAACTGTGGCACTGTCGCCGTCCACTTGTCCATAACTTTGTTCAAAGGCTAGAGCAGCAGAGAAATGTAAAATCTGTTCACGACCAAAATGAGCTTTCAAGAAGCTAGACATGAGCAATACGCCTTTGGCATGCAGTGAACCGCCAAGTTCTACACTACGCTCAATATCAAGAATATCGCCGCCGCCTTGATAAACTGATGCAGTCAAACGTGAAGGTAAACCAAACTCAACATCTGCATAGTGAATAACAGAGAGGGCATTGATTTGACCTAAACGATGACCAGAAGTCTCGATTAACTGAGTTCCACGTGACAGATCTTGCCAGTAAAGCTCTCTTAAATAGCCTAAGCGATACTGTCTGTGTTGTAGTGCCAAGTTAATGTGCTGGTCAGTTACAAGCTTTTCATTGGCTTTAAAAGCATGGTGATGTGCTTCTCGAATGAGGTCGCCCAAAGTTGAAGCATGTAATGACAGTGAGCTTTGGTCTTCTGCCTGACGACTTGAGTCGGTAAGTAAAGCTGCTAAAGCACTACGATCAAACGGAAGTAATTTATCCGCTTGTACATAATCAGCAATTAGCTGCATGTAGGCTTGTTCATTTTCGTCATTACGTTGTAATGTATCGGTAAAATCTGCACGAATTTTAAATACGCTACCAAGCTCTGGTTCTACTTCTAAAATTTCATAATAAATTTCAGGTTCTGCCATAAGAACCACTTTAATATCAAGCGGAACAGCAGCAGGTTCTATCGAGATAGAGCCTGTTAACGTCAGCATATGTTCAAGAGAAGAAAGCTTGAGTTGGCCTGATTTTAAGGCGCGCTTTAAACCTTGCCATGCATAAGGCTGTTCGAGTAATTGCTCGGCCTCAAGCATTAAAAAGCCACCATTCGCTTGATGTAGAGCACCTGGACGAATGAGCGTGAAATCTGTGGTAATTGTGCCGTTGTGAGTAAGTTGTTCAACATGACCAAGCAAATTGTAGTGGGTTGGGAAATCTTCAAAAATAACCGGTGCACCACTGTTTGGTTTGTTTGAGACAATTACATTGGCCTGATAACGTGCAGGCACACGATTGAACATTGCCGGAGCAAAGTCGTCTTCTTCTTGCTCTAAAATGAGTTCAACATTATTAATTACATCTTGAGCATATTGTTTTAAATAATCTTCAAGGCCTTTGACTTGACCATATTTATTTAAAATCAAATCCATGCGTGGCTTAACCACTTGAGTCGCGATGTCTCGATTCAACACAGAGACTTTGTCGCGTGCATCATCTTCTAAATCACCTAAATGCAAACCAAGACGCTCGAGCTTTTTATCCATGTAGCGAACATTCGCTGCAATTTCAGCACGTTGCTTAGTATTTAAAGCATCAATTTCTGTTTGGGTGAGTTCTTGCACCTGATCATCTTTTACTTGTACAGGTACAAAGCCATGCTTTTCATTGCGGGAGATGAGTTTTAAATCGAGCTCTTCACCTTCTTTGGTTAACTCGACAAGCGCTTGTTGCTGCTCATCTCCAGTTTCCTCACGGATACGCTCAATACGGTTATGATAGGTCTCGGCACTAAAACGGCGTTCAAGCTGTTTTAAAATAATTTGCCAAGTTTGATGAAGGGCATGTTGAAACTTGGTTCCTTGTCCAGCAGGGAAGCGTAAAGCAAGTGGTTGGCGTGCCTGCTTAAAATTATAGACATATACCCAGTCATCTGGAGTAGGCATTGTTTTCGCATGTTGTTGGAGTAAACGCTTAATCATGGTGCGTTTACCCAAGCCTGCTGTTCCTACTGCAAAAATGTTATAGCCAGAGTAGGGTAAAGAAATACCTGCTTCTACCGATGCTTTGGCACGGTCTTGCCCTAAAAAGTTATTAAGCGGTTTTATACGTTTTGTAGAAGCTGGAATTTTTTCAAAATCTGGAATATGTGTTAATTGTTCGGGTTTTAAAGCTGTTTTATCCAAAGTCATTTTTATATCAGGTTGCTCAAAAGCTGAAGGAAATGCATTTATTGTGACGTTTGTGGTGTTTGTTTTAGCGAGTGATAAAGTTGAGATGGTCACTTGATCAAGTTTTTGTGTCACTGTTGATATCCAGCAAAAGAAAACGAAGGTTGAAGCTTAAAGGTATACAGGTTTAGCATAAAATATCAAGCAAACTTGCCGTTTTTATCGCCAAAACAAAATTGATTGCATAAAGAATCTTGAAAGGAATTGTAAGAAGGGTTTGAATAGGCACATTTATAATTTATGGAAAATAAAAAACGAATGACCACACAAGCTTCGGGTTGGGTCTCGGCTTTTAAAGCATTTTTAGATCGCCGTGCATTAATTATGCTGTTTCTAGGTTTTTCTGCCGGAATTCCGATTTTATTAATTTTCTCTAGTCTCTCTTTGTGGCTTGGAGAGGCGGGCATTGATAAGAGTGCAGTCACTTTTTTTAGTTGGGCTGCCCTAGGTTACTCTTTTAAGTTCGTTTGGGCTCCTCTTATCGATGAGTTACCTGTGCCTGTCTTAACTAAAACCTTAGGCCGAAGACGAGCTTGGTTGTTAATTGCACAGTGTTTGATCGTTCTTGCTATTTGTATTATGGCTTTCTCTGATCCTGCTCTAGGTCAAAGTTATCTTATTCAAATGGCAGTAGGTGCTGTATTACTTGGCTTCTCGGCAGCAACCCAAGATATTGTGATTGATGCTTACCGTATTGAATTAGCAGAAACAGAAATGCAAACGGTATTGGCCTCTACCTATAATGCTGGTTACCGAATTGGCATGATTGTGGCTGGAGCGGGTGCATTATTTCTAGCTGCCCACTTGGGAACTGCTAAAGGTAATTACATTTACGAAGCTTGGAAAACGACTTATTTAACCATGGCAGGCGTTATGTTAGTGGGTATTGTCACGACCCTACTTGTGCGTGAGCCTGTTGTAAATCGAGTTTATAAAAATTATAAGAGTAGTGATTACTACCGTTTGGTTCTCGTATTTTTTATTGCCGTTATTTCATTCGTAATCACTTATATTTATTCGGGGCAGGTTACCGAGGCCATTTCACAAGCTGGCAATATTAAAGACAGTGCTGCGTTATTTGGTTTAGAGGCTTTAAGATTTTTAACTGCAACTGCTGCTGCGATTTTTGTAGGTTATCTACTCGTTAAAATTGGTGTGGTTAACCAGCAAATGGCTAAAGAGACATGGATTGCACCAATTCTAGATTTCTTTAAACGCTATGGTGTCAAACTTGCATTAGTGTTGTTGCTACTTATTGGTTTCTTCCGTATTTCAGACATTATTGCTGGTGTTATTTCTAATGTGTTCTACCAAGATCTTAACTTCAGTAAAGAGCAAATTGCAGAAGCAGTTAAAATCTATGGGGTACTATTTAGTTTAGTCGGCGGTTTCTTAGGTGGTCTTTTAGCACAGCGCATCAACATTATGAAACTGATGTTTGTCGGTGCTGTTTTGGCTAGCTCTACCAATTTAATTTTTATTGGACTAGTAAAATCTGGTCAGCCATTAGATATGGTAGATGTAAAAGTTGGTGAACACAGCTATCAAGTCAAACCAGACGAAGTCGGGTTATGGAAGTTAGAAGTACCAAGTTCTGCTTTTAGCGGAACAAAACAAATTGAAGTAAAAGCTGCTTATGCTTCAAATGATGTAGCGCCTGTTACACGTACTCAGCCATTACTGACAACTGAGTCAGCTAAATCGCCTCTACAAATTTTACCTGTTATGGGCAATGATCAGGTCTCACTTAAAGAGGGAGAGGGAAGTGTTGTGGTTCGAGGGCAATACTTTGGACAAGCATTAACTCCTACGCAAAAAATTATCATTAGCCTTGATGGGCAAAATTTTGATGCAAAAATGACTGATCAAAAAGGTGTTTTCAGTGCTGCTATTGATGCGAAAAAACTAGTGGCATCGACCAGTAAAGAGCTTAACGTAGCTGTAATGGATGGCGAACAAAAAATACTTTCTGCATCTCATCCATATGCTGTTAGCTCAAATCAAAAAGTGGCAAGTGAACTTGATGTGAATATTGAACCGGTAGCTTATATTGACCCGCTTTCTGGTCAATCAGTTGAAGTCAGCGGTAAGGTCATTAAACCATATAGTTCTTTATGGCTTTATTTTGCCATTATTGTCGATAACTTGGCTTCTGGTTTGGCTGGTGCGGCATTTATTGCATTCCTTTCAAGTTTAACGAGTGTTTCATTTACAGCTGTTCAATATGCAATCTTTAGTTCACTCATGACACTTACTCCAAAACTTTTGGGTGGATATTCAGGTACCATAGTCAGTAATATTGGATACCCAAAGTTCTTTTTGATGACAACTCTTATTGGTATTCCAATCTTGATCTTAGTGGTTTGGGTTGGAAAATTGCTGAGAGATCATCAAACACATGAATCAGAAAAGGCAGGTGAATAAACATGCGAATGCTTCATACAATGTTGCGAGTAGGCAATTTAGAACAATCTTTAAAGTTCTATACCGAAGTATTAGGGATGAAGTTACTTCGTAAGCGTGATTATGAAGAAGGGCGCTTTACACTAGCATTTGTTGGCTATGGCGATGAAGAAACCAATACCGTGCTTGAGCTTACCCATAACTGGGATACATCAAGTTATGATTTAGGCAATGCCTATGGCCACATTGCTATTGGTGTTGACGATGCCTATAAAGCGTGTGAAGAAATTAAAGCACGTGGTGGCAAAGTTGTACGTGAAGCGGGTCCAATGAAAGGTGGTGTTACCGTGATTGCATTTGTTGAAGATCCAGACGGCTATAAAGTCGAATTGATTCAACAAGATGCTAATGCGACAAATAACTAAAAATTGACTGTGATGCTTTAAGAATTAGTTCTTAAAAGTCTAGCTTTATTTTTTTAGCCCAGTATGATGAAGGCTTGACCAAATGGTCAATTTATCAACTGGGTTTTTTATTTATCTAAAATAATCATAGGATATGGCTATGCTGAAGTTATTGGCGCTTGATCGATTTACAATTTTATTGGTTGGAATGGTACTACTCGCAACATTCTTTCCAGTCAGTGGTCAAGCAGCGCAATATTTCAATACACTGACCACAGTCGCAATTGCAATCTTATTCTTTTTGCATGGTGCGAAACTATCACGTGAGGCTGTAATTGAAGGTATTTTGCATTGGAAAATGCATGTACTTGTCTTTGCATTTACTTTCCTTATTTTCCCTGTGATTGGTCTGTTGGCTAAGCCAATTTTATTACCTCTGTTAGGTCAACAGCTCTACTGGGGTTTTTTATTTATGTGCTTTTTACCCTCTACAGTTCAATCCTCTATTGCATTTACGTCGGTTGCAAAAGGGAACGTGGCGGGAGCGGTGTGCAGTGCATCTTTTTCAAACTTGATTGGTATGTTTATTACGCCAGTATTGGTGAGCTTCTTTATTTTAGGCCAAAGCCAACATGGATTTGACCCGACGACTTCAATTATACAAATTACATTATTACTGTTAGTGCCATTTATTTTAGGTCAATTATTACGTCCTTATATTTTCCCTTATATGGCAAAAGTTCCGAGTATTGTTAAAGCATTCGATCAAGGCTCGATTTTGATGGTGGTGTATGGCGCATTTAGTGGAGCAGTAGTGGCAGGGCTTTGGCATCAAGTAAGTTGGAAAACTTTACTCATTCTAACAATTGCGTGTTCAGTGCTCTTAACAGTCATTATGCTATTAGCACTTTACCTACCACGTGCTTTAGGTTTTAACCGAGCAGATCAAGTTACGGTTTTCTTTTGTAGCTCTAAAAAGACCTTGGCAAGTGGTGTTCCGATGGCGCAAATCTTATTTATTGGCCAACCATTAGGCATGATCGTTTTGCCTATTATGATCTTTCACCAAATCCAATTAATGGTGTGTGGCGTGATTGCAAATTACTGGGCTAAATCGAAAGATTAATTCGCAAAAGAAAATTATTTGACGTATAATGTTGCCCACTTGTTGTGCTTAGCTCTAACCCTAGAGGTTTCGGTGGGCCAAAAGAATGGTCTGTTGTGGTGTTGATCTGCTCATTTTGAGCCTGTCCTCAACTTAAGTTGAGAGTGATCAATTGCGATGACAGTTTAAGCCTTTCTTCCAATTAGGAGTAATCGACGATGCGCGCCGATATTCACCCAAAATATGAAAAATTAGTTGCAACTTGTTCTTGCGGTAACGTAATCGAAACTCGTTCTGCTTTAGGTAAAGAAACTATCTACCTTGACGTATGTTCAGCTTGCCACCCATTCTACACTGGTAAGCAAAAGAATGTAGACACTGGTGGTCGTATCGACAAATTCAAACAACGTTTTGCTGGTATGTCTCGCTCTATCAAGCGTTAATACTGCAACACGAAACAAAAAACGGGCTTTATGCCCGTTTTTTGTTTTTCAGTACAAGACCATTATTGGTCTTGTACGTCTGTTAGTCGATCAAGTTTTTTCTGGAAATAGCGACCTTGTAAGAAACGCGTTTCCACATTCCAAGCGTTTGCAAATAAGTTCATATCATCTAGATCACTAAGTAAAATCCCGACTGGTTTTACAGTCAAATAGTTCAAAACCTTTTCTTGTAAGCGTGTTAGGCCATCATCTGAGTTTAATAGCTCAGTTTTCTTCGATTGCAGCTTTAAATATTGAACGTCTAGTTGTTGCAATATTGATTCGCTATACATAGAAGAGCTGAAATCCCGAATCGAAATTTCTGCGCCGTGTTGACGCAGGCGAGCTATGTGTTGCTGAGCAATTGCAAGATGAGGCTGAATTGCTTGTTCTGAAAATTGTAAAACCAGTGGGCTTTCAAGCTTACTACCAATAATAGTGAGTAATTTCGAAATGAGTTCAGGGAAAGATTTATCTTTGAGCAAGATATCAATATTCAGGTTAATAATCAGTTTAGCTTTCGGGTACTGAGTAATAAAGTTATGTAGTTGCTTACATGCCTCAACCAAAATCCAGCGATCTAATTGAATAGAAAGTTCACTGTCTTCTCTTAATTCAGCCAAGTCATTTATGTCATACCATTGTTCATCGCTAATAAAACCGCTAGTCACCTCATAGTTATGGGTTTCTTGATCGTGTTTATCGTAGATTTGCTGATATTTTAAATGAATTTCACTTCGAGCTAGCTGCTGCTTTAATTGCTGCAATAACGAAGATTGCAAAGGAGCATCGACTTGCTCAAGGCTTAGATCAAGCGATATAGAAGATTTGACAGGCTCAGGAGCGATAATATCGATGGTTGGTGCCAACTCAATTTCTGCCTGCGCCTTAGGTAACTCTTGCTGACTTGTTTGAGCAAGTAAGCTTGTAAAGCTATCTTCATTTAAAGGTTCAGTAATTGGGGCATAGCTCAGCTTAAATTGGATCGAGTAATTAAGCTCATTAATCTTTAATAAATGCTCTTTTTGCAAACTTTGCAGACTAGTCAGTTGGGAGTTAAGGACTGTGCTGTTTTCAGCTTGTAAAACGCCAACATATGCACCAAGTTCGATATTAAAAATCGGCATTTGCGCGTGTTCTTTTAAGAAACTGTGCAGCTGATTGAAATATTGTGCAGGAGTTTGCCAATCTTGTTGAAATACTCGCTCTGGGCATTGATTTAATTTAAATAAAATTAATGCGTTGGCTTGAGCAGGGTAGGTCGATAGTTGTCGATTAATTTGTTGCCAAGGCGTTTGTACACCATAACTCTTTTCTGAAAAAAGTGTATTTGCAGGTGTTTTTAAATCCAGTTGGTAGTCAATGGTTAACTGTACGGCATCTTCTTCCTGACTAGGAATAAACTCTAGTTTTAGAGCATTGTTACCTGCGATTGCTGCATGTTGACTCTGAATTTCAAAACGTGCCTGATCAAATTGGCCTAATGAAATTTTCTTAAATCTTTGTTTAAAAACATTTAAATCATCAGGTTGTAAAACATCTAAGATTGGCAGGCCAATAATCTCGTCTTCTTGCTTAAATCCAAAAAGGTTGAGGTATTCTGTGTTTGCCTTAACATGCATCCCTTCTTGAAAAAGGGCAACTGCTTTATGGCTATTGTTGACCAATGTTTGTGTATGGGAGTGAATTGTTTCTAACTCATTTGTCAGGCGTTGTTCAGTCTGCAATAAGTGGCTATACGACAAGGTCCGAATAAGAGTGATATAAAAATAATCTAATGGTTCTAATGTAACTACATCATAGATACCTTTTTGAATATAAGCCTGATATTGCTGAGGCTGATAATCGTCGGGCTGTAATAATAAAACAGGTAAATTTGGCTGCTCAGATGCTTGAATGAGGGAGAGAGTTTGTTCAATTTTTAAGTCATAAGCACGACCAAAAATAATAGCATCCCACGGCGTATTTAACTGTTTTTCAAAACTTTTTAAATCATCAAGTAATAATGCCTGAACTTGATAATCATTCCCCAATAATAAATTTAAAATCTGGTTATAACGTAGCTGGTTGTCATCAATAATGAGTAAACGTGTTTCAGTACGTTTTAACTTTTTAGATAATAAAGAGTTTCTCACTTTAGTGCTTCCCATAAATCTTGAGTGCTAGAGTTATTACCCTTTTTCATCATGAACTGATCAAGCAGACCTTGTTGCTGCTCATTTAAAAGTTCGAAATGAAATTGAATAAAACTTTGCGTAATGAGTTGTGCTTTGAGTAGATACACTTTGATTTCTTCTGTCCCCAATCGTAAATGAATTGTTTGTTGCTCTCTAAAAATTTGAGAGCCCGGTAAAATAAGCGTATTTTGTATTTCTTCTAGATTTTGTGTTTTTAGTAGTAGTGCGGGATGATAATTGCGAGTATGACGCTCAGCTTGAATATGCACTGAACAAGGGAACATGGCTTGTGACAAAATCTCTAAACCTAACTCTAGGGATTTTTCGGTCGATTGTTTAATCCAGCGAATTACACCGCCACGCCATTGTCCATGCAAAGTTTCTTTAACTAAAATGTATTCACCAGTTCTTAAGTTCTTTGGTGCTTCGCCAGACCATTTAATACGATATCCATTAACACTAATATCGAGAACGGTGGTTTGATAAATGGTTTTACTTTCACGACTTAAGCGTTGATAAGAGCTGGTTTGTTGTTCTTTTTTCTCTAAGTTGGATAAAACTTTAGCTTCGCTTTGTAAGTTATAGTTATGGTTAAGCTGTAGCGTTTCTTCAAAGTTTTTTGCTTTTGATAGATAGAAATGGGCAGTGCTTAAACCAAAACAAATTTGGAGCTCTGCATTGTACTCATAACGTTCATGACGACGTTGAGCCGTGGTTCCTAAAATCGTTTGAACATGAAACTTTAAAGCTGGGCTTAAATAAAACTTTTCATTTTTAGAAATATATTGAGCATTTTTATGCATGGTTGCAGTGACATGCTCAAGTAAAGCTTGCGTACCGATGAAGATGCTAGGGTTAAAGTTAGAGCTACGCTTTGTATTATAAACAGGTGGATGGTCTTTATTTGGATCGACCACATATTTCGTTAACGCGGTATCTTTCGGCAAAATATGAATCATTCTTGCCCAGTCAAAACTACATTGAAATAATGCCTGAATTTCTGACTGACGAATCTGGTTCGTATTTAAAATATCCAGCAAAATCAGCTGAGCATAAGCTTGTGTAATATTCGCTAAAGGGTGTTGTATGCCCTGAATATGATTGATATTGATGAGATGGTATTTGTATTGAACTGCGGTTTCATACAGCTGATGCGCTATTAACCATTGACCTTTAAGAGGCTCGCTATAAAGCATATGCTGCTGATAGAGGAGATTGGTTAATTGTTGCAGGGCATGAAACGTTGATAAGATACGCGCCGTTTGCAAATTCTTTTTTTGCTTATAGGCAAAGAGTGAAAACTTTTGATGCTGTAGTTGCTCATGACTATTTTGCGCAATATTTAAATAAATACTGGCGAAATAGCAGCGGAGCAACATCGCTAATTCAATAATGTGCTCATTACGATCTGTACTAATCACGCCTTGGTTAAAGAAGTTTTTCTCTAGGCTGGCGAGTACATTGTTAATGGTCGGATGAAGCGTTTGTATGAGGTCGAAACGTAAGGTTTCACTACATTTTAATTCATTGAGTTCTAAAATGGCTGTGAATAATGCTTTTGACGTATCACCGAGTTGCATAATAGAAAGGGTAGTGACCCATTCATTAAGATCTTTAATATTGGCTTCACAAAAGCTTAACCGTTCACGAGTGAGTTCGGTTTGATTGTGAAAAATGTCCGACAGCGCATTATTCATCATCACTTATTATATAACTCAAAAAGTTGTAGCCCCAAAAAGCGGTGTTTTATTCTTTTCGCCCGCAATTTCCCTGACGAGTTTAGGAACCAAATACCCCGGTAGGTTCGCTAACACGTCACGATAGATATCATCTATCTTGGATGATTCTAAATCAAAATGTTGTGCACCTTTTACTTTATCTAAAACATGTAAGTAATAAGGCATAACGCGAGCTTCAAATAAACGATAACTTAAATCAATTAACGTCTGTGCAGAGTCATTGACACCCTTAAGCAATACTGCCTGATTTAGTACAGTAATGTGATGGTCAGATAACTGCAACAATTTTGAACAAGTAAAGTCATCGAGTTCAGAAGCATGGTTTGAGTGTACCACCAGAACTATACGCAGCCTACTGTTTTTTAATAAAGAAATCAGCTGTTCGTCGATCCGGTTAGGAATAACAATTGGGACCCGTGAGTGAATTCTCAGAATCTGGATTTGTTTGAGAGATGATAGGCGTTCTAACCAAAGTGCTAATTTACGGTTAGAAAGCGTAAGCGGGTCACCACCACTTAAAATGATCTCGTTAATGTTCGGGTTTGCTTCAATATAGTTTTTAATATTTAGCCAATCTTCATTTTTTGGCAAATTTTCTTGATAGGGGAAATGACGACGGAAGCAATAACGGCAATGTACGGCGCAAGCACCAGTCAAGGTTAATAAAAAACGCGATTTATATTTATGTAATACACCCGGTAATTGATTTGCTGCTTCTTCGCCTAATGGGTCAGTCACAAACTCAGGATGTTCTTCGAGTTCTAGGTGATGGGGTAATACTTGTAGCAAAAGCGGGTCAAGCGGGTTTTTAGCGTTCATTTTTCCGACGAACGCACGAGGAACACGCAATTTAAACTTTTCAGAAGCCAGAATCGCACCCGATAATAGCTGTTCTGAGGATAACTCGAGTAGGCTTAGCAATTCCGAAGGATCAGTAATAAGGTCACTCAGTTGAGATTGCCAGTTTTGCTCTTGGTATAAATAGTTTATCATTTGACACGATTAAGATAATGCAACAACGCATTATATCGCATAGTTGACTTGTTAAGTTTGGAGTGTGCCTTTCATGGCCTATTATTCTACAAATGATTTCAAAGCAGGCCTTAAGGTTATGCTTGATGGTAACCCATGTTCAATCATGGAAAACGAATATGTAAAACCAGGTAAAGGTCAAGCGTTCAACCGTGTAAAATTACGTAACCTTAAAACCGGTAAAGTATTAGAAAAAACTTTCAAATCAGGTGACTCTTTAGAAGCAGCTGACATCGTTGAAGTTGAAATGGAATACCTATACAACGATGGTGAAATGTGGAACTTCATGGATCCTGTATCTTTTGAGCAAATCGCGGCAGACAAAATTGCTATGGGCGATGCTGCCAAATGGTTAAAAGACGATTCAAATGAAAAATGTACAATTATGTTGTTCAACGGCGTACCTTTAACAGTAAGCCCACCGAACTTCGTTGTATTGAAAATTGTTGAAACTGATCCGGGCGTACGTGGTGATACATCTGGCGGTGGCGGTAAACCAGCTAAGCTTGAAACAGGTGCGGTTGTTCGTGTTCCGTTATTTGTTCAGCAAGAAGAAAGCGTTCGTGTAGATACTCGTACTGGCGATTATTTAGAGCGTGCATAATAGTTAAAAAATACACTATTATCGAAGGGATGATGTAAATCATCCCTTTTTTTATGCGAAAGTATAAGAGGAAAAAAGAAAAAGGAGGAGTAGAGTCACAGGGATTAAGAGAAACAGTACATAACAATATAAAAATGCTGTAGTTATTTATTGAGAGGTTAAGAATGGACACAATGCAAGCGAAATCTACGCTTCCCTCCAAGCTGGTCTGGAGCCTAGTGGCAATAATAGGTGCAATTTCTTTTGGGATGCTGGCACTCAGTCGCGGTGAACATGTCAATGCGGTTTGGCTTGTACTTGCTGCAGCATGTGTATATAGCATCGCATATCGATTTTATAGTCTATTTATTGCAACTAAAGTATTTGAATTAAACCCAAGACGTTTAACCCCAGCACATCGCTTGGCCGATGGTCTGGATTATGTTCCCACTAATAAATATGTGCTTTTCGGTCACCACTTTGCTGCAATTGCAGGAGCGGGGCCATTAGTCGGACCGATTTTGGCCGCGCAAATGGGCTTTTTACCAGGAACGATCTGGTTATTGGTCGGTGTGGTTTTGGCGGGTGCGGTACAAGACTTTTTAGTTTTATTTATTTCAACACGTCGAGACGGTCGCTCACTTGGTGAAATGGCAAAACAAGAACTCGGTTCTTTTGCCGGTATTGTGGTCATGCTTGGTGCACTTGGGGTAATGATTATTATCCTTGCGGTACTGGCATTAGTTGTGGTGAAAGCACTTGCCCATAGTCCATGGGGTGTTTTCAGTATTGCAGCAACCATTCCAATTGCATTGTTTATGGGCGTTTACATGCGTTTTATTCGCCCGGGACGTATTGCTGAAGTTTCGATTATTGGCTTCGTCTTAATGATGCTTGCCATTGTTTACGGTGGACAGGTTGCAGCAGATCCTTACTGGGGTGAGTTTTTCACTTTAACAGGAACACAGCTTACATGGTGCTTAATAATTTATGGATTTATCGCATCAGTTTTACCAGTCTGGTTATTGTTAGCACCACGTGATTATCTATCAACATTCCTTAAAATTGGTGTCATTCTTGGCTTGGCCGTTGGTATTGTGATTGCATTACCTGAATTGAAAATGCCGGCAGTGACTCATTTTATTGACGGTACTGGCCCTGTATTCTCAGGTAGCTTATTTCCATTCCTGTTTATTACTATTGCCTGTGGTGCCATTTCTGGTTTCCATGCGCTTGTATCAAGTGGTACAACACCAAAACTCGTTGATAACGAAGCTGACATTCGTGTGATTGGCTACGGCGGCATGCTCATGGAATCTTTCGTCGGTATTATGGCGATGATCTGTGCAACTGTCTTAGACCCGGGTGTGTACTTTGCAATTAATGCGCCTGCGGCTGTACTCGGTACAACTGTAGAATCTGCGGCAGAAGCTGTGCGTAATTTAGGCTTTGTCGTTACGCCTGAAATGCTAACCGTGTTGGCTCAAGAAGTAGGTGAAAGCTCGATTCTTTCACGTACAGGTGGTGCACCTACCTTTGCGATTGGTATGGCACATATCATTTCGGAAATTTTTAACAGCCGCCAAATGATGGCGTTCTGGTACCACTTTGCGATTTTATTCGAAGCATTATTCATTTTAACTGCTGTCGATGCGGGTACTCGTGCTTGTCGCTTTATGGTGCAAGACACTGTGGGCATTGTTATTCCTGCGGTTAAATCTTCAAGCTCATTCTTTGGTAATTTGCTAGGTACTGCTGTTGCGGTAGGTGGATGGGGCTTCTTCGTCTATCAAGGTGTGATTGATCCATTAGGTGGTGTCAATTCACTCTGGCCTTTATTTGGTGTGGGTAACCAGATGTTGGCTTCAATGGCACTCATTTTGGGTACAGTTATTCTATTTAAAATGAAAAAAGAAAAATATGTATGGGTAACCATTTTCCCAACAATTTTCTTGTTCATTACCTGTATGACTGCGGGCTGGCAAAAGATTTTCCACGAAAATCCAAAGATTGGTTTCTTGGCACAAGCGAATAGATTTTCAGATGCGATTGCGCGTGGTGAAATTCTTAAACCAGCAAAAACACTTGAAGAAATGCAGACGATTGTGATGTCAAATCAAATCAACGCTGCACTTTGTGGCTTCTTCATGATCGTTGCGATTGTGATGGTAATTGCTGCAATTGGTATTGTGCGCCGTGCGTTAGCAAGCCCGACACCAACTGCTCATGAAGCACCAGCTGTATATGCTGATCCGAAAGTGGTCACCCCACGAGGAGAGTAATGATGAATTTTAAATTTGCAAAAAATGGAACTGTCATTATTGCGAAAATCATCAAAATGACAGTGCTCTCGCAAAAAGAGCTATTACTTTCTCCAAAGAACTGGTCGCGTATTGCAACCTTGTGGCAGCGTTTACAGCAAAGCTTTCGACTAATGGTCGGTGTTCCAGACTATCAAACTTATCTGGAACATATGAAAGCTCATCATCCTGATTTAACACCAATGGATGCGACGACTTTCTATCGTCATTGTGTTGATTCGAGATATCCATCGGCAGGTGGGAATTTAAAGAAATGCCCTTGTTAAGTTGAGATTAATAGTCAGCTAAAGAAACGCTATGTGGTTAAACCATGTACCGTTTTTCTTTTTTGGAAAATGAAAAAGAGTTTGCTTAAAGTCTGCTCATTTGTATTTTTTTCGATGGCAAATCACTTGTTTTGCTTTTAAAAAATGAATATTATGCTTTCCATTCTAGGTGTATAGCTCAGTTGGTTAGAGCGCTACGTTGACATCGTAGAGGTCTCCAGTTCGAGTCTGGATATACCTACCAAGATTTAAAGTCATATAAACTCGAATAGCTTTATATGACTAAAAAAGCCCTAAATTATAATGGTTTAGGGCTTTTTTTATTGGTTGTATGATTTATAGATAATATAGGTATTTAATTAAAAGCTAGCTTTTTAATGGTGGAGGCTCTAAATTTTTTAAAGCGATAAAAGCTAGTTTTAAAGAGCAATATTACTTAGGTATTAAAGAGAAAATAAATTTAATAAATTATTTTATATTATAATAAATCAACTTTAATTATTAATAAGTTACAGATTAGAGAAAATAAAATGCAGCCAGTTCAAATTCCTAAAATATTTATATCTTATAGTTGGTCAAGTCCTGAACATGAAGAATGGGTATTGGATCTTGCTGAAAATTTAATGCAGGATGGTATTGATATCGCATTAGATAAATGGGAACTGCGAGAAGGTGATGATCCGATTGCTTTCATGGAAAGTATGGTTAACGATCCATCTATAACAAAAATTATTATGATCATTGATAGTAAATATACAGATCGTGCAAATGGTCGACATGGCGGGGTGGGCACAGAATCCACAATTTTATCTCATGAGCTTTATAGTAAACGAGATAAAAATAAGATTGTTGCGGTAATTGCAGAACCTGATGTATCTAAGCCCACTTTTTATGCAGGAAGGTTACATGTTGATTTGTCGAATTCTGATAAATATGCCGAAGAATATGAAAAGTTAGTACGATGGGCATTTGATAAATATAAATATGAAAAGCCAAAAAATCTTGGAGCTGCACCAAGTTTTATTGTGGCAGAGGATGATGAGGTTATCTTATTTACAAATACTCAATTTAAAATGGCATTAGATGCTGTTGAGAAGGGGAAAAGTAATGCTAGTAGCTTGGTAAAGCAATATTTAGATAAACTTTATTCTGAATTACCTAAATTTGCTATTTCTAAAAATGATAGTGTAATTGAGGAAGTCTTTAAGCAAAAATTAGAACATTTTCAACCTCATTTATATGAATTTAAAAAAATTGTTGAAGCGGTTTGTATCCACTCTAATGACCCGAAGATTTTTAAGCATTTCCGTGGTTTTCTTGAAAATCTTCTAAATTTATTAACAGTAGCTCCAATCCAATCGGGGCGTTTAATCGCAGATATAGAGTTATTTGGTTTTATTAATTATCAAATTTTTCTCTCTCTCATAACAATTTTAATTAAAAATGAGCAATTTATTGAGCTTAAAGAGGTTCTGGATGAGCTATATATGGTGCCAGAAAATTTTCATCATCGTTATTCATCAGAAAAAAAGTATACAACGTTTAAAATTTTTAATCCTTTAGAGGATCAATTTATTAAAAATAATTTAAAGCAAAGACATTACTCGCCTTTAGGGGATTTATTAAAGGATTATAGTGATAATAAAATTATTAATTTTGAAGAAATTTGTGAGGCTGATGTATTTCTGTATATTAAATCATTAGCACAATCTACTCATGATAATGATTTTTATAAAAAAGTTTGGTGGCCTCATGCTTCTTATTATATTTCAATGGATAGATATTATCCTTTAAGAGTTTTTGTTAAATCTGAAAGAGCTTCTTATTTTGAAGAAATAAAAAATGTATTAAATATTAGAGATTTACAATTTATAGTAAATATACTAAATATTGATCAGAAAGTAGGGTATGGCTACTCTAATCCATATATTCCGAAATGGAGTGGAGCATTTGCTACATTCGATCTAAAAACTTTTACAAACCTCGAAAAACTACAATCAATTTAAAAAAGATTAAATGAAAAATAGGACTATTAAATATAGTCCTATTTTTTTATTTTAAAATATAATCTTAAATTAAAATAAATAGTTAAATTTTCTATTTAAAAAGAAGAATATATTTAATTAATATGATTGGAAGTTAAATAAATACTTCTGTTTTTATTGTATTTATAAGAATGCCCTAACTATTCAGGGCATTTTATATCTATTCTATTTTTGAGATTTCATCTTTTCCTTCTGGAGGAATATAGCATTTCACCTTATGTGGAAGTTCTCCACCTAGATCATTTTTTGAATCATACAATACAGTTACTACAATATTACCATTTCCTTGAGCTTTAAAAGTATCAACACTTCCATATTTAATTGATAAGGGATGAGTTTCATTAACTCTAATTAGTTGTTTACACCGACTTATAGCTTCATCTACATCTACGGATTTTTGTGCCTGCGAAAGTAATGGTTGACCTTCTTTGATTTGCTTTTCTGAAATATAAAAATGTTCACCATTCATACAATTAACATAAATAACAATTTCTTTTTTTGGTACGCTCCTCGTGGTGGAGATACCTGCTGAATCTATAGAATCACAACTATTTTCACTATTTGCGATTTTCTGTACTGCTGCTTTTTCTACCTTAGCAATTTTATGAACCCATTTACTTCCCCATTCAGCATAAAGCTTAGGAAATTGATCTTTCGTATAATCATTGTATGCGTATTCACTAATAGGTTTTGCAGAAGATATATTGCTTTTATCTACAATTTTATCGCTCTTCTGAGTATTTGTACCAATACTAACGAAGATCATTATGGGAATTCCTAGGATAATAACCCATAGTAAAAGATTAAAAAGTTTAGTACGTAGCTTTGATTTTTGAGATGAATATGTTTCTTGTGAGCTGCTGGAAAGGTTGCTTTTATGACTTAACATATCAGGAAGAGGTGGAGGCGTTGTTCTTGCTGCATTTGTTTTAAGAAAGGGATTTCTAATTTTCTCTATAGGAAAACCGCAGTGAGGACAACTTTTAGCTTGATCACTAATTTCTTTCTTACATTCTGGGCATGATATTAAAGCCATATTTTCCCCTTAATAAATTAAATAAAAATTTATTTTTGATGTTTAATGCTTAAAAGTTCAGCATATTAGTTGATGAAATAGATAAATATTTATACCTATAATATCTAAGAACTGTATATAAAACACAACAAAGAACAGATGCTGAAAGCTAAAATCACATTTGTATTTCTTAATATCTCTAAAACCCCCATCTTTATAAACCCTTCTTTAACAATAACTATCTCATTATTTATCCTTACTTTTAATGATCTAATTTAAAACAAATGTCATTTTGTGTGCTTGACTGCTAAAGGGCAGAGCACTATCCTTTGCCTGCTGGCCACATTGCCAGTCGGTTTTAGCAGACCGTTCCGAAAAGCATTAAAAGTTAATTCTTTTAGTGACGAACCCTCGTGCCCCCTCTACGGTGGAACGGGAGGGGGACACCTTCGGGTGTGCTGGGTTTTTTCGGCCAGTCTGCTAACCCCCTTTCGTTCTGCCACCATAATTCTATTCATGTCGGCAGAACTCCCAATAAAAAGGAGTTGGCTTTGCATATTCATAATTTCTTGGCAGCCTTTGCCAAAAGCTATAACGACACAACATAAACATTTAAAGCAGCTTGATGCCCTTTAGGGTTTTCAGGCTTTAAGTCATTACGGCTCAAAAAACTTGCATTAACTATAAAACTTGAGATGTGCCAAGCACAGTCTTACGGCTTTGCTGTGCCTTTTTTTCTCCCAAAAAAGTATCTCGTTTAGAAACAACAAGAATTTATAACGGTAAAAATATGCCAAATTTAGTTCTCTCAACACGTGCGATCCAAATCATTAATACATCGATTCATTTGTTTCACCATCACGGATTTCATACCGTGGGCATCGATCGAATCGTGAAAGAGTCTCAAATTCCAAAAGCGACTTTTTATAACTTCTTTCATTCAAAAGAGCGATTTATTGAAATCTGTTTGATCGTGCAAAAAGAACGCTTAAAAGAAAAAGTAGTTTCAATGGTTGAGTACGATCAAAGTACAAACGTGAAGAATAAACTTAAGAAACTTTATTTCTTACATAGCGATGTAGAAGGGCCGTACTATTTATTATTTAAAGCAATTTTTGAAACGAAACTCATCTATCCAAAAGCCTATATCACCGCAGTGAGATATAGAACGTGGCTCATCAATGAAATTTATAGCCAGCTTAGAACACTTAAAAACGATGCGACTTTTCAGGATGCCAAATTATTTTTATATATGATTGAGGGTGCAATCATTCAACTTTTAAGCTCGGATGTGGCAATCGAGCGGGAAATGCTGTTGGATTGTTTTTTGGCGGGGTTGGTTTAATGCAAATTTTATTTATCAAAAAAACAACTTGTTTATTAAACATGACTCATATAATAAATGGGAACACAACAAGCATCTCTATAGCTTGATCTAGGAGGTCGTTATTTGAAGTTATTTATTATTATATTCATAGTCATTTTTTCTAGTATTGGACTCATTTGTTTAATCGCACTACTCAGAAATTTAAAAAATTACTCACCATCTGGTGAGCATGATCATTCATCTGCTACAACACATCATTTTCACGATAATAGTCCGAGTCATCATCATAGCTCTAGTTACTCAAATGACTGTTCATCATCTTCAGATTCAGGCGGATGTGATGGCGGCGGTGGCGGGGGAGATTAAAAAAAGCCCTTTTATGCAAAGGGCTTTTTTTTATGATTTAAGGTAAATCGAACCAGATAAATTGACTGTCTTCAATTGCGTGAATTGTCGCTTTATCTTCAAAAACTAAAGCATCTCCTGCTTTAACTTCTTGATCGCCAATGCGAACTACACCTGAAATCACGTGCACATAGTTCACTTTTTTAACCGTATCAACCGTTAATTCATGTCCTTTTTCCAATACGGCAGATTTTACTTCTGCATTTTGGCGAATATGCATTGGTGCATTTGCATCAGGCCCTGCAATTAAATGCCATTTGTTTGGATCTTTACGCGGGTCAAGATTAATTTGCTGATAATTTGGCTCTGCATCTCTTTCATCAGGAATAATCCAGATTTGTAGTAAATGTACAGGCGTGTCAGTGTTGTTGATTTCACTGTGGGCAACACCTGTGCCGGCACTCATGAGTTGCCATTCACCCGCTTTAATCTGGCCTTCATTTCCCATCGTGTCGCGATGTGAAATTGCACCATCTAGCACACAAGTTAAGATTTCCATGTTGTCATGGGAGTGCGTACCAAAACCATTATGCGCATCAATCTGGTCGTCATTAATTACACGTAGAGCGCTTACACCCATATATTTAGGGTCATACCAACTACCAAATGAAAAGCTATGATAAGACTCTAACCAGCCTGCTTTTACATGCCCTCGATCTTCACTACGATGTAGATAAGCATTCATGATCTAATCTCCCAAATTTTTATTTATCTCTTGAGAAATATAGTAATGTTCTATGTGGGGCTAAAAAATAGGTTAACTGCAACATGTCGTTGCATAATTGATATGGTCGTATAGCTTTATATTTATAGATGTATGTTGACCCATAAAAAAAACCTGCACAAAGCAGGTTTTATTCAAATGATTGCTGATCTTAATTCGCTAGATCAAGGTCATCATATTCATTCAACGTCTTACCTTGCTGAATATGTTTTTGATAATGTTGAGCACGTAATATGTCTAGTTCTGAACTTGATACGCCATCTCTCCAATAGCCAGCAATACGCACGTCATTTTTATTAAACTGTTTGTCTTCTAAAAAAAACTGGCGTAAAGCTCTGGCTTCTTTGCGTTCACAAGCCGCCCAAATCGTAATATTGTCATAAGTTTTTAGCGCAAATGCTGCTTTTAAAAGAAGACCTTTTTGTGGCCTGTGATGTTCTTTATGGAACGAATGAATTTTGACATGGTCATGACGGGGTAATTGGCTAGCAATATCTTTTTCAAAACTTTCAATAAAAATATCCGCACTTACGCCATTTTCCCATTCATTCAGTATCGAATATAACGCGGGTACAGCCGTATCGTCGGCAAACATGACCACATGTTTTTTATGTATGAAATTGGGAATGAAATGAGGGCGGGGGCCAATAAGCCCGATTTTTGTACCCACTTGAGCCGAATTAAGCCATTCCATTGCTGGGCTTAAATCTTCATGTTTAACAAAATCAATTTCGATTTGAGCGTTTACAGGATTGAAGGAACGGACCGTATAGACGCGTGAGATGGGTTGCCCCTCTGGCGGATTGCTCACAATTAACCGAATTGCCAAATTAGGAGCTTGCCAAAGCTCTGGCTGTAATGTGTTGATTTTTCCTTGAATTCTTACAATGGACGGATACGGCGTATGGATCGAGACGATAGTCATCTCAAGCTGTTCCATATCTTGTAAATGGTCTTTTTCTTTTAGTAAGTCGCCATATTCTTGTTTCGATTTTTCTGCAATTTTTGTCATACATATAACCCAAGCTTCATGATTACTATAGAGCGTAATAATTGATATAGATGTAGTCTCTCTATTCATTACGATAACCAAGTTGGCTCTAGATGTAAATAATAATCATTATTAATTGTGGTTTTTAGATCTAAATATAGACCTCTAAACGATTAGACCTAAGGTTAAAAATTATCTTATTGTTTTGATATTTATAATTTTTCATAAATGGCTTTTAAAGGGGGAAAATTGATATTTCTCACAATATTAATTGTAAATGATTATCATTTGTATTATTGTGCTGGGATATCTATTATTCGAACAAACAGCGATAAAGACGACATTTTTATAACTTTGTTTTGAATATTAGGTGGGGTGGTATTGCATAAAGAATAGGGTGAGGACCAACATAAATGCTAAAAGATTTGAGTCAAAATTTAGGGCAAATGAATGATAAAAATAACAACGTAGAAAATTTCTTAAAGCAAATTTATGAAAATATTTTTGATCAAAATTCCAATCGAACAGCACTTATTTTTGAAGACCGTAGCATTAGTTATGCTGAGGTAGGGACTCAGGTCGCCAAAGTCATGTATGCGCTAAAAATGCAAGATTTGGCGACAGGGTCTGTGGTTGCAATTTGCTTGAGAAAAAGTCCTGAGCATATTTATACCGCTTTGGCATGTGCGCTTACTGGCATCATTTGGTTACCTGTAGATATGGATTCTCCGCCGTCAAGACTGAACTATTTATTGACGAATAGTCGGGCAGATGTTGTGGTGAGTGACTCATCCATTGCAGGTGTTCAAAACCTAAATATTAATGAAATTTTATCGGCTACAACTGAGTATAAACCGAGCTTTAATGCCGAAATTAACCGACTTCCGGCATATTATTTATATACTTCGGGAAGTACAGGGACTCCGAAATGTGTGGTCCTAAATAATCAAGCCACTGAAAACACGCTACAACAAACGATCTCGGAATGGGGAATTACTGCTGACGATGTGATTATGGCGGTAACACCGTTTCATCATGATATGTCGGTATTTGATGTATTTGCTTCAATGGCAGTGGGCGCAACTTTGGTGGTGCCATCCTTTGAGCAAAGTAAAAATGCTGTTGTCTGGGCTAATTTAGTAGATCGTTACAAGGTTACGCTTTGGAGCAGTGTGCCTGCTATTGTCGATATGCTGTTCAGTGTAGCTCAAAAAGAACAACTACAGTCTTTGCGTTTAATTGCCCAAGGCGGCGACTATATCAAACCTTCACTCATCTCGAAGTTAAGAGAACAATTGCCTAACGCTCGTTTATTTTCATTAGGTGGACCTACCGAGACCACAATTTGGAGTATATGGCATGAAATAAATGAGCAAGATCAGGAAATTATTCCGTATGGAAAAGCTTTAGAAAATAACCGTTATTATATTTTGGATGAAAATCTAAAACCTTGCCAAATGGGCGAGGTCGGTACGATGTATATGACCGGCCTGAATTTATCAAATGGTTATTTACTTGATGGGGAGATTTATTATAAAGATTTCGTTGAAATTCAAGTGAGTGAAAATGAAACTCAAACTGCTTTTCGCATGAGTGATCAAGGATATTTTAGGGAAGATGGAAATATTATTTTTGCTGGACGTGAGGAAGGTTATTTAAAAATAAAAGGCGTGAGAATCTCTGCGGCCGAGGTTGAAAATGCTTTAACGAAGAACCCGTATATTCATAACTGTGTCGTAGTAAGTTGTGTACACCCAACGACTGAAACTCAAGAGCTAGTCGCCGTTTACACCTTAGAAAATAAATACAAAACTACTCGCTTAAATAGCCCCGAATTAAAGAACTTTTTAAAAGTGCATTTGCCAAGTTCACATATTCCTTCGAAATATTTGAGCATCGAAACAATACCTTTGACCCGAAATGGAAAAATTGATCGTAAAGCTGTGCAAGAAATCGCTCAGGGGAAAATTTATGTATCTTCTACGTTGGCTACAAATTCCACTAAAACACAGTCATCAGTCGCTGGGGTGGGAGATTCGGTCTTATCGGTTTTCCGTGAATGCATAGCTGACAGCCAAGCTGAAAGAATGGATATTTTTTATAGAAGTGAAATATTAGCGATAGGAGTTCGTCCGAAACAACTCATGAGTATTGCTCAGAAACTCTCTCAAAAGCTCAATACAGAAATTGATTTTTATACACTCATTAGCTGCAAAACAATTCAGGATGTGGTGAATAAAGTAGAGCAGCAAATAAAATAGAAAATTGAAATGTGCTTAAAAGCGGAGTTGAGATGTTTGCTTTTAAGCACATGATTGGTTTTAGGGCAACTAGATTTGAGCTAAGGTTGCCTTAATTTTTTCACAGATACTTTGCACTGTTGCAGTCGGGAAGCGGTGGGCTTGATAAGTAATAATCATGCTTAACTGATGTTGTTCATCAATCACATTTTCCATAATTTCAAAATGTAATCCGAACATCGATTCATCACGTTCAGGCAAAATCTGACGATAACGAAGGTCTTGTCCCTGAGGTGTTTTGAGCGCGCCGTTTAAAGCATTACTTGAATGTATATGAACAAACACATCAAATAATAGTCCTTCATCGGCGCTCATACCTAATGCATTTTGAATATGATTGATTGGAATATCTGCATAGGCCATCGAGGTATTAATCATTGTGCTGATATTGTGGAGCAATGATTGGAATGAATCTGATGGGCTAAATTGTGTGCGATGCGCAACCATTGTCGTAAAGTAACCCACCGTATCAAAAAACTCGGGATCAGTTCGTCCAGAAGCAGAAGTACCAATCACAATATCTTTTAAATTACCTTGTTGCTGTAACGCATTGGCGATTGCAGTATAGAGAACCGCGAAAATAGAAGAGCTGTGTTGTCTCGAAAATGCGAGGAGCTTGTCATGCATTTCTGATGCAAATTTAAGTTCGAGCCATTGGACTGGAGGTTTTTCCTTTTCAGCATTTAATTCATTTTGCGAAATAGGGAGGCTTAGACCTTTAGTTGCCCCTGTTAGCAGGTTAGTCCAATAATTTAGATGGTCTTGATTGATGCCTTGCTTTTGCTGGAGTAAAGAAAAATCAAGAATAGATTGGGCAGGTGCCTTCCAGTTCGGTGCTTGAGCATTTGAGCGAGCAAGATAAGCATGCGCAAGGTCAGCCATAATCGTATTTAAAGACCATTCATCAATCACCATGTGGTGAACTAAGAATGATAGCGTTTGTCGGCCTTTAGCATTTCGAATTAAACGAATTCTTAAGGGAAGTTCACGGGTTAAATCAAATTTATATGAAGCTTCACTGGCAAGTGTTGCATCTTTACTTTCGGCACTGTTCCAAAACCATTTGAATTGTTGAAGTTCAGATGTAGGAACCACCTGTTGATAGGTTTGACCATTGGCGCTATTAAAAATTGTGCGTAAACCTGCATGGCGCTCAACAATATCTGTAAAGGCTTGCAAGAAAATATCTTCATTAATTTCTTCAAGGAATTCTACGGCAAATGGCAAGTTGTAAATTGGGCTAAAATCGAACGCAGAATAAGCTTGCCACAGGAAATCTTGAGCTAAAGTAAGCGGGGCTTTATCGACACTTTGTAAGGTGGTTTTTTCAGTTTTTGCAGATTTAACGAAAGCGTATTGGGCTAAGTCAGCAGCAGATGGAGATTTAAAGAAATCATTAAATTGAATCTCAATTCCATGTTTATTGAGCAAATTTCCAATAATTCGTGTTGCTAAGAGTGAATGGCCGCCAAAATCAAAAAAGTCATCATGTTGGCTCATTTTTGGTTCAGCGAGAGTATTTTGGAACTCTTCTAAAATAATTTCTGAAACATAAGTTTGGTTAGGTTGTTGTGGCGCTTTTGCGAAACTTGTATCTAGATGATGTGAGATATCAATTTCCGTCAGTACCAATGGCATATTATTGGTTGAATATTGTTGATATCTATTTTGTATGGCCTGAATGAAATCTGACTTTTGATAGCTTTCATCAAGAATCGGGTGGAGCGCTAAAATAAGAAAATAGTCTTGTTCAGTTTCTAAGAGACTTGTAAAAAAAGGGGGATGAAATTCTGCATTCCATGATTGCGCTTTTAAGGTAGCTACCTGCTCAAATACTTGTTCTGTATTGCTCTTTTTAAATTCTAGGCAAGCTGAATGGTCATCAAAAGGATATTTGTATAAATCGCCTTCGTCACTAAATGTATAGCGGACATTTAAGTCAGGTGTAGTTTTAATAATGTCTTGAATTGCTTTAATCAGCAGTTGAATGTCTAAACCTTGGTTAACTTTCCACAGATTAAATCGTCGATTAACTTGTTCAGGCTGCTGTAGTTGCAACATCCAGATATGTTCTTCGTAATCAGTAACCGAAAGGAGAGAGGGCGATTTGGAAAATTGTTCCAACATAAATGAATCCTGGTTTATCAAATGGCTATTTTCATCAATTTTTATTTCGCAAATTTTTACATTAGATTAAATTTCATATAATTCATAATGTTATAGATTTGCTTGTTTGCAAAAATTGACCTTTTTCTAATGAGTTGATGTCCACATGAACTGTACTGATGTAACAGTAGGGTTACATTTTACCTTTAAACATACTATAATTGATTCTCATTTACATCAAGATTATTATTTGCAATAAAATGATGCCAATTGAGAATGACGAATTTTTAAAATAGAAAATAGATAATAAGTGATTGATTAATATTCATTTAATTCGAAATTGGTTCGGCAAAAAATAATTTAAAGATGAAAAAAACGATCCTAAGAATTGGGCTGTAATTGGGCCTATTCAAAAGGAACTTATTTTGTTGTCTCGATAAAATTGAGGAATTTTCATGAGAATATTCAATCATGAAAGGTTAATAAGCCCATCAAATGTTGAACAAATTTTCCCTCGCTTTGGTTTGATGGGACTAAATTTGCAATTTGCATTGGCTTTATTGCGCTCAAGTGGGGCACGCCACTGATGCGATTTAGCTTATTTTTTATTTTTATCATTTTATGTATTTGTTCGTTATTGCTCGGGGCTGAGCAAATACAGTGGTCTACCTTATTTTCTTTTTCTCATGAGAGTTGGCTCACTCTTACAGCTAGCCGTATCCCTCGTTTAATTACCATTGTGCTCACCGGTATCGGGTTGGCGGTATGTGGTGTCATCTTGCAGCACATTGTGCGTAACAAGTTTGTTGAACCGGAAACGTCGGGCGGTTTAGATGCTGCCAAACTGGGAATTTTAGTGTCGTTAACTTTAGTACCGGTAACTAGCACGCTGAGTAAGATGATATTTGCGATCATTTTTTGTTTTATTGCTAGCTTAATTTATATCGCAATTATCCGCCGGATCCGTTTTAGAAATACGGTTTTAGTACCGGTTATTGGCTTGATGTACGGCAGTGTACTGAGTGCCTTAGCTGAGTTTTATGCCTATCGCTTTAATATTTTACAAAGTATGCAAGGGTGGCTTTTAGGAGATTTTTCAAAAATTGTCCAAGGTCACTATGAAGTTATTTACATTATTTTTCCGATTGTTGTCCTGACTTATCTTTTCGCACATCGCTTTACCGTGATTGGTATGGGTGAAGAGATGGCTTCTAGCTTGGGACTTAGTTATGCAGCTATAGCCGCCATTGGTTTAATACTGGTTGCCATTACAGTTTCGACCACAGTAATTACGGTTGGTGCCATTCCTTTTGTGGGGCTCGTGGTCCCCAATTTGGTCGCACTGAAATACGGAGAAAACTTAGCTAAAACCTTGCCGATTGTGGCTTTGGGTGGGGCATCTCTATTACTGATTTGCGACATTCTTGGTCGTTCTATTATTTATCCATTTGAAGTGCCAATCGGACTTACCGCAGGTGGTGTGGGGGGAATTATTTTCCTCATCCTCATTTTGAGGGAGTTCAGATAATGAGTATTACAAAGCTATGGACGATTTATCTGATTGTTATCTGCCTAGCCGTATGTTTTTTATTTTTAAACTCAGGGTTAGATTTTGATTACGTCATTCCTAATCGACTTCTGCGTCTTGCCACGATTGTGATAGCCGGTATTTGTGTTGCTTTTTCCTCGATTGTTTTTCAGACATTGGTCGGTAATCGTATTTTGACTCCCTCAATTATGGGTTATGAAGCGATTTATCTCTTATGGCAAGTTTTGTTGTTGTTCTTTTGGGGAACGCATGGACTAAGTCAGTTAGGGGTAAATGGTAATTTCTTTATCTCAATCGTTTTAATGCTGCTTTATTCGTGGGTAATCCATAAGTGGTTATTACCATATGGTAGAAATGATGTCTTTCTCCTGTTGCTTTTAGGATTAGTCCTTACGATGGTCGTCGGGACGGTTACTCAATTTATTCAACTCAAAATTAACCCTGGTGAATTTTCTGTTTTCCAAGGCCTTAGCTATGCTTCGTTTAATCGCTCTCAACCAGAAACTTTATTTTATGCCAGTGTAGCCGTAGTCATTGTTCTATTCCTTGGTAGAAAAGCACTCCCTGTTCTGGATGTTCTGGTTTTAGGGCGTGAGCAAGCCATTTCATTAGGCATTCATCATCACCGCTATGTCAGTTTCTATTTAGCCCTGATCGCTATTTTGGTTGCGGTATCTACCAGCCTGATTGGCCCGACAGTATTTATGGGCGTATTCATTGCCAACATTACTTATGCACTAGCAAGAAGTTATAAGCATAAATTAACGCTGCCCATGGGTTGTGCCATCACGATTGCCATATTTATTGCTGCTCAAATTTTAGTTGAGCACGTTTTTAATTACAAAACGACCGTCAGCATTTTGGTCAATCTGGTATGTGGCATTTATTTCCTAGCGCTGACGGTTCGTACCCGAGGTGTCGCATGATTCATGTCAAGAATATCAATAAGTCATATGGAAATAAGCCAATACTGACTGACGTAAATGTTGAATTTCCTACAGGTCAGGTGACGTCACTCATTGGTCCAAATGGAGCCGGAAAATCGACTTTGCTCATGATGATGGCACGTTTAATTGAGCCGGATAAAGGCGAGATTTTTCTTAATCATCAAAATATTGCGGATATTAAAACCGCTGTTTACGCCAAGCATGTCGCGACTTTACGTCAAGCACCTGGCTTTAATTTGCGCTTAACCGTAGAAGAGCTAGTTTCATTTGGACGCTTTCCCTATAGCCGTGGTGTTTTAACCGAGCAAGATCGTCAGGTGGTTGATGAAGCTATTGAATTTCTTTCTTTAGAGCCGTTGCGCAAATCTTACATCGATGAAATTAGTGGTGGTCAAAGGCAAATGGCCTTTTTGGCGATGACGATCGCACAGCAAACAGACGTACTTTTATTAGATGAACCCTTAAATAACCTTGATATGAAACATGCCGTTCAAATTATGCGCGCACTCAGGCGCTTATGTGATGAACAAGGGCGCACTGTGATTTTAGTCATTCATGACATCAATTTTGCCACGAATTATTCGGACCATATTGTCGCGCTGAAGAACGGCAAGCTTCATTTCAGTGGGTTAACCGAACAAGTGATTACAGAGGCGCAATTAAATGATCTGTACGAGCTTGATTTTGAAATTACATACAGTGAGCGTGGCTGTATGTGTAATTACTTCAACTCATCTGGAGCTTGAATACATATGAACTGGAAGAAAAAGTATGGGGGAGTAGCCCTCATCATAGCGGCAGCTGTCACTCTACAAGCATGTGATCAAAAAGTTGCAGATACCACTGAAGCTTCTCAGAAGTTAGCAGAACCGATTACGGTGAAACATGCGCTTGGAACTACGGTGATAGATCATCTACCGCAACGCGTTGCCGTTCTTGATATGAATGAAGCTGACTTTCTAGATCAACTGAATGTCCCGATTATGGGAATGCCAAAAGATTATGTTCCACACTTTTTGGAAAAATATAAAAAAGATGCACAAATTCAGGATTTGGGTGCAATTGTACAACCCAATATGGAACGGATATATGCATTAAAACCAGACTTGATTTTGATGACGCCATTACACGTTAATCAGTATCAGGAACTGTCAAAAATTGCCCCGACCATTCACTACGATATTAACTTCAACAATAGTGAGAGTAATCATATTGGTCTGGTTAAAGACCATATGATGACCTTGGGAAAAATATTTAATAAAGAAGATTTAGCCCGCCAGAAAGTTTCTGAACTCGATGAACAGGTGAAGCAAGTACAAGCTGTAACGGCCAATCGCCCAGAAAGAGCGTTAGTCGTTCTTCATAACAATGGGGCATTTAGTAATTTTGGTATTCAGTCACGCTATGGCTTTATTTTTAATGCTTTTGGGGTAAAGCCTGCAAGTGGTGTGGTGGATACAAGTCTACACGGGCAACCAATTTCGAGTGAATTCATCAAAAAAGCGGACCCCGATATTCTCTATATCGTGGACCGAACTGCTGTGATGGAACATCGCTCAAAAATTAATGCTGCCAGTGTTGAAAATCCATTATTACGTCAAACCAAAGCGTGGAAAAACGGTCGTGTCATTTTTGTCGATGCAGATGCGTGGTACACCACGGCTGCAAGCCCAACCTCACTCAAAATAGTGATGGAAGATGTGAAAAAAGGCTATCAATAAATTTTTAGGCACATCACTTAATCAAATTTTACAGCATAAGTTTTCACTATTTTGCTTTGTATTTTAAGCAGATAGTTAATAAAAAATGAATCACAACATTAAAGGTCTTTCAATGAACAACGTTAGCGATAACCGTAATTTTAAAAGTGGGAATGATCAAAGAATTAATTACCGTTCTTTTGTACTAAATGGTATTGCCTCTGCACAAATGGCCCTTCGATTAGGCTATGCATTAGGCACTGTATTTGTTCTATGTGCATCAAATACCTATGCTGCTGTTATTGATAATTCAACAAAAACTTTAGAACAACAACAAGCTGCTCAAACAAATGTAGCAGCTTTACCAGCAATTACTGTAAAAGCTGAACAAGACGATACTTATGCAGGTGGGCAAGTTTCGTCGAAAAGCTCAGTTGGCTTTTTAGGTAATAAAACCGCTATGGAAACCCCGTTTAATACCATTGCCTATACGGATACATATATCGCCGATAAACAGGCAAAAGATATAACAAGTGTGATTGCGAAAACAGATCCATCCGTGTTCACCAATGCGGCAAGTGGTGGCTGGAGTGAAAACTATTATATTCGTGGCTTTGAGTCGAGCCCGAGTGATATGTCTATGAATGGATTGTTTGGTATAACCCCTTATTATCGAACTTCACCTGAAATGTTTGAAAAAATAAATGTACTTAAAGGTCCTTCTGCATTACTCAATGGAATGCCACCAACAGGTTCCATTGGTGGGACAGTTGACCTCACTACCAAACGTGCAACGGATGAACCATTAACACGTTTGACTACGACATATATGTCTGACTCTCAGTTTGGTGGGCATTTAGATCTTGGGCGACGATTTGGTGCTGACAAAGAATTCGGTGTGCGAGCAAATGCGGTATATCGGGATGGCTCTGGACCAGTAGAAAAACAGGATTTGAAAACTGAGTTATTTTCATTAGGAATGGATTGGCATGGTGATCGTGCACGTGTTTCGACAGATCTTTACACATCCAAAGATCGAGTGGATGGCGTAACACGAGGCATCAACCTCGGAAAAAATATCGCGATTCCGAAACCACCTAAACCTGAGACTTTACTCAATCCAGATTGGTCTTTTGTGGACATTAAAGACAAGGGCGCCATGATACGCGGTGAATATGATCTGACCAATAACGTGATGGGGTACGCAACCTATGGACAAAGTAAAACAGAATATAAATATAATGGTGCGATGTCAGCAACAGTTTTAGATAATAATGGAACCCTCCAAACAAATATTGGTCAACTGGCATTTAATGTTGAAAAAAAGTCGGCAGATGTAGGGCTGAAAGGAAAATTTAATACCGGAGCAGTAGGACATCAATGGGTAGTCAATGCGACATATTACAAACATAATCAAGATGATTATGGGGTAAGAAATGTGGCAGGAGCTGAATGGCCGACTAATCTTTATGATCCAATTTGGGGGAAAGCTGTCCCTTTTAATGCGCCTCTAATATCTAATTCTGAATTGCAATTAAATAGTTACGGTTTTGCAGATACCCTATCTTTTATTGAAGATCGCTTACAGTTAACTTTAGGTGTACGTTATCAAAAGGTAGAAAGTAGTAATTTATTTGTGCCGACATCGACTTTGACTAAATATAAAAAGAATGCAACGACACCAGGCGCTGCAATTCTATTTAAAGCGACAGATAAAGTTTCGATTTATGCAAACTATATCGAGGGCTTAACCAAAGGTGATGCAGCCCCCCTTACTGCGGCAAACTATCCAACAATATTTGCACCTTACAAAACAAAGCAAACAGAATTTGGGGTGAAGTTTGATCAAGGTACATTTGCGCATACCTTATCATTGTTTGAAATCAAAAAACCAAGTGCTTACACTGATTTAGCAACTAATATATATACGTCTGGGGGAGAGCAACGTAATCGAGGAATTGAATGGAGTTTCTTTGGCTCACCAATTGAAAATGTACGTTTGATGGGCGGTGCATCTTATATTGAACCTGAAGTGACTAAAACAGCCATCCAAAGCAATGAAGGAAATATGGCCGTAGGTGTCCCTAAAACACAAGGGAAATTAGGTGTTGAATGGGATAGTGAAGTTGCACAAGGCGTTTTAACTTTATCTAGCAATGCAACCGCAGTTTCGAAACAGTATATCGATCAAGAAAATACATTGCATATTCCTGGCCGTACGCTGATTGATGTCGGTGCACGATATAAAACTTCAATCTCAAATCATCCTATTACTTTTAGAGCAGACATCAATAACTTGACGAATAAAGCCTATTGGGGAATGCCTAAACTATCGAATTTGGCTCTAGGCGCACCAAGAACGTATATGCTATCTGTATCATATGACTTTTAATTTGTTGTAATCTTCAACCGAATAAAAAAACCCGCAATCGCGGGTTTTTTTATAATATTCATATTTTATTTTGGTAAACCATAGTGCTGGAAAGAAGACTGTTTAGGAATTCGATAAGCATTACGCCCCAGTAATTGATTAATAATCACTGAGTTTCGGGTTGCTCCGATTCCTAAATCTGGAGAACCAACGCCTTGCTGAAAAATCTCGGCATTTTGAATGAAAATTCGACCTTGTCCTTGATCACAACGTAAAGCCGTAAAGTCTTCTTGAACAATACAATCATTTTTATCATCAACAGCTAAAATAGAACCTTTCATATTTTGGAACCATTCAGGCCAATCATGAACATAGCCTGTAGCTGCGACAAGGGCATCAGTTTCTAGTTCGCAACGTTGATCGAGTTGAGTATGCAAACAGGTTAAATGCAGAGAACCCGATTCAAGTTCTTCAACCGATTCAACCTCACAGCTTGTGTATAAGCTTAAACCGGATTTCTCACCTGCCACTGAACGCTCATAAAGCACATCATATATATCACCAATGGTTGAGAAACTAATGCCTTTATAGATCAGGCCCTGACTAGCAGCAATATCGCGGCGTTTATCTCTAGGCAGGCTTTGGAAATATTGCATATATGCAGGGGTAAAACATTCTTGCCCAAGTTTAGAATATTCCATTGGGTGAAAGCCGGCAGAACGTGTGATCCAACGAATAGATGCACCTGCTTTTACTTGTTCTGGTGTAAGTGAATTAAATAAAGCAAGTACGCATTCTGCTGCACTTTGGCCCGAACCAATAACCGTGACCTGTTTACATTGCTTGAGTTGTTCCTGAATTTTTGCAAACTCCGCTGAATGTTTTACCAAAGGGTGTTTGCATGTTTCTAGCCATTCAGGAATTCGGGGTTTTGTTCCAATGCCAATCGCCAGATTTTGGCTTATATATTTTTGTTTTTCCCCCGAGGCTGATTCACTTTCTATAATAAATTTATCGAGCTTGGCGTCATATTCCACATGACTTACGTTTTCTCCAAATCGACAATCCGGCAATTGTTTTGAAGCCCAACGGCAATAATGGTCGTATTCACGGCGTGGAATTAAAAAACTGTCGTAATAATAAAACTGATGTAAGCGATCATGTTGATGTAAATAATTAATATAGCTTAAGGGATGGCAAGGGTTGGCCATAGTAACCAAGTCGGCAAAGAAAGGAACTTGTAATGTCGTACCTTGCAATAGCAACCCTTCATGCCATCGAAATTCTGGTTTGCGTTCTAAAAATACGCTTTTGATTTCGGGATGATGAGACAAAAGAGCAGCTAAACCTAAGTTGAATGGCCCAATACCAATTCCGGTAATATCTATTTTTTTCATGTTTATACTTTATCTGTTTCCAAAATGATGAAAGTTCAAAATACGAATTAATGTAGTGTTAGTAGTTTCTCTACATCAGCAATATTGCGACATTGAATAAGTTGAACAGGTGACAGCTGAATCGCGTATGTTTCATTGATACGTTTTGAAACGACCTTTAAATGATGTGGACGTAGCCCGAGATGAGTAAAATGAGTTGAGTTGTCCACTTCCTTATTTGGCGTGTGGCCTATCACTTCTAAATAAATGTCGAGTAGTTGATTTTGCTGTTTAGCATTATTATCAAGTGCTATAGATGAATGACCGGACTCATTATTCTTGAAATATGGTCGTTTATTTTGAAGCTCACTGAAAAAATTGCTGAGATCAAAACAGAATATTTCTGAACTAATAATTTGCTTGATTGCTAATTGTAGTGCATTCAAGAAATCTTCAATCATGTAAGGTGGAAATGCTTCTTGGGCATAATCAATATCGAAAATCAAAGCGCCGTCATTTCTTGTGCTAAAGCGAATATCAATTGCAACTTGAGGCGTCTGAGTAAGGCCATCTAGTTGCTGAATAGAATGAGATTCAGATAGTACAGGCCATGACAAACCATTTGTAATTACAATCGGTAATACAGGAGCAGTGCCAACTTTTTCAAATAATAGTCGAGCGAGATCAACGCCTGAAAATGAAAGATGCTGTAAACCCTCTAAAACTTCAGTTTGCAAACGGTTTGCTTGTTCAGCAAATTGATCTGAAGTTTTCCACTCAACAGCAATAAACGTAGAGCTATTGGAAAATGGTCCGGCATAGAGGGGAAGTGTTGGAACAGCAACGCATAGAGATTTGTCAGTGTTCCAATGAGATAGCACTTCCAAAATAATCGCCATGATGATTGAGTTTTTAAACAGTGAATGTTTTGCGCCAATTTTAGACAACTGTTTAAATTGAACTTTCTCTATAACCAGACTATTACGTTGGTAACGTGAAGTCGGTAAATGTTGTAAGGGTGTTTTCCAAGGAAGCGCAGGAATGTTAGATAATTTAGAAAATTTTCTTTCCCAGTAAGCCATATCTTCCTGATGAACAGACAAGCTATTTTCAGCTTCATTTTCTTCTATTTGCGTTTGGATATCGTGTTGTTGTCCATCGAATAGTTCTAACATAAGTGAAGCTATAGATCGGCCATCTAAAATTAATGCATCAAAGCGGACAAAAATCGTTAGTAGATTATTTTTTAATAAAAATACAGTGATATTCCAAGGCGATTGTTTTAAATCAAATAGCTCATGCGTATAACTATTTTTATAGGACTGGATGTGGTGAGATGCACGTTCAGGTTCCCATGTAGTTAGGTCTATTTCTTTTAAATTGACACTCACTTGATCGCTTACATGTTGTACGAACCTATTTTTATCAATATAGGTTCTTAAGCTGTCATGCCGCCGTACCATTTCTGTCAATCGTTGTCTTAATAAGACAATATCCATTTTGCCGTGATACTGCCTAAACTCTTGCATGGCAACACCACCTAAAGGAAGGGCTTGAGTTCGGCCTAATAGGTAGGCTTGCTGTAATGCATTTAATGATTTTTGAGACGTACGATCTGACGAGGTATTTTGTGTTGGGCTTATAATTTGTGTATTCAGTTGCTCAGGATGTGCGGCAAGATTTTTAAGTAAATGAATGAAAGATTCAAATAAATTCGTGATCCATTCTTTGGGTAGAGCATCTAAACGGATGTCCCAATTAACTAAAATACCGTCATCTACATGAGCAACTTGTGCATCAAGTGCAACTTGCGGCCCTTGTGAAATGACCCAATTCATTGAGCCAAAAACACGGCGGACACGCTCAGAAAGCAAATTATCATTTTCTAAGTCGAGTGCCGCTGTAAATACCACGGGAGCAATCTGTGCACTACCATGATAACGGGACAGGTCACGTAGAACATTAACACCCGAATAATGTGAATGCTCTAATAACTCAAGCATTTGATTTGCTATTTGTTTGCAGAATGCGGCTAAGGTAGTTGTCTCATTCATATCGACATCAAGGATGACTAAATTAGCAAAATCACCAATAGAGCCTTCGACATTTTTTAAAACCGGTTCGCGCCAAAAAGTAGGAATATTTAATCGGAAGCTGTGATCTTTGGTTGCATGACCAAGCGTATACGCAAATAAACCCAATATTAGGTTGGTTACAGTAATGTGTTGTTCTCTAGCAAGTTGTTGTAATGCTGTTCGTTCTTTTGGCGATAACCAAGTACTTAAACGATCACTTTTTGCTGTTTTAAATTCTTGATTAATGAAAGGTAGAGACGGAGCAGGGCTAATATAAGGCAGACGTTGTTTCCACCATAAGCGGTCTCGTTGGTTTAATTTTTTTAGGTCAGGGTCCGTCCGTATTTTTTGATACCAGTCAAAAAAATTAGGCGGACGGGAGAATGATATTTCTGGGTCTTCATAAAACAAAGAAAGATCTTCCATCAAGTTCAAAAAACTGGACGGATCTATAGCAATCATGTCCGTATCTACATGAAAACGGAAAATATTATTTTTAAGAACACTTACAGAAAATCTTGCAGTTTGACCCTGACTTAAATCAAGTTTTTGATGGGTCCATTGCTCACGTTTTTGCATGAGCATTTGCTCAATTTGATGATCACTAAACTTTGAAAAATCATCGACTTCTAATATCTGTTGAGCCTTCTCAGCCATGATGTTTGCGATGCCATCGGCACTCAAACTTAACCTCAAAATAGAGTGTTCTTTATAAAGTCGTTGAAGTGCTAAATGTAATTTTTGTAGATCAATAAATTGACCGTCAAATTCTGCATAGAGGTGGGCAGCAACCCCACCTAAAGTTGCGTTGCCAGAGCGACCAAACCAGCAGGCCGCTTGCATCGAAGTTAATTCACACATTGAACGATAACTCGGTTGACAAATTAATCTTGTTTCAGCATCATACAAACAAATGAAAATGATTACCAGTTGCATTTGTTAATCATTTCCAATTTTGCTGTGAATATATAGCTTGTCCGTCTTAAGAATTTTCTTTTGTCGGTATTCAAATTAAATATTTATGCCGATATGTAAGAAAATTTACGAAGAATCAATAGCTTGATAAACATTAAATTAAATTGAATATTTAGAATGTCATGAAAAAACAGTTGATTGAGTTTGTTCGCTGGTCTCCAGAGAGAGCGCAACACTATCGAAATAAAGGTTATTGGATTGACCAACCTTTGACGCGCATTTTAACGGTAGGGGTTCAATTGCACCCGCATTCGCCGGCAATTATTTGTGGTGAGCGTCAGTTGAGTTATATTGGGCTGGACCAGCTATCAACAAATTTAGCTTCTCGACTAGCTGAAAAAGGCTTGGGCAAGGGTGATACAGCTTTAGTACAGCTTCCCAATGTTGCAGAGTTTTATATTGTCTTTTTTGCCTTGCTTAAGGCAGGCGTGGTTGTGCTCAATGCGCTATATAGCCATCGCCAATATGAACTAAATGCCTTTATTAAACAGATTCAACCTAAGCTTTTAATTGGTTCGCGTCAGCATGAAGTCTTTAGCAATAATCAATTTATTGACTCACTTCATGAAGTAAATTTAAGTCCTGAAATTATTTTGATGCTCAATCATCAAGCTACCGATTTCGGACTATTAGACTGGATTGAAACACCAGCAAAGACCTTAGTCGATTTTTCATCTACACCTGCTGATGAAGTTGCTTTCTTTCAATTGTCAGGTGGAAGTACGGGAACACCAAAACTTATTCCACGAACGCATAATGACTATGACTATAGTGTGCGGGCCAGTGCCGAGATTTGCGGTTTAAACTCAAATACCCGGTTATTGTGCGCTCTACCAGCTCCCCATAACTTTATGTTGAGTTCACCCGGTGGATTAGGCGTTTTACATGCAGGTGGATGTGTTGTGATGGCACCAAATCCTGAACCGCTCAATTGCTTCTCTATTATTCAAAGACATCAAGTCAATATGGCATCTTTAGTGCCGAGTGCTGTCATTATGTGGCTAGAAAAAGCAGCTCAATATAAAGATCAAATTCAGTCTTTAGAGTTGCTTCAAGTAGGTGGTGCAAGTTTCCCTGAATCTTTAGCCCGTCAAGTTCCTGAAGTCCTCAATTGTAAATTACAACAAGTATTTGGAATGGCCGAAGGCTTGGTCAATTACACCAGACTAGATGACTCCGATGAGCAAATATTTACGACACAAGGGCGTCCTATCAGTTCTGATGATGAAATCAAAATTGTAGATGAGCAGTATAGGGAAGTCCCGGAAGGTGAAATAGGAATGCTTGCGACTCGGGGACCTTATACCTTTTGTGGTTATTACCAAAGCCCTGAACATAATTCACAGGTCTTTGATGAGGACAACTATTACTATTCGGGCGATCTCGTACAGCGTACTTCGGATGGTAATTTACGTGTAGTAGGAAGAATTAAAGACCAGATTAATCGTGGTGGTGAAAAGATTGCTTCGGAAGAAATAGAAAAACTTATTCTTTTGCATCCAGAAGTTATGCACGCAGCTTTGGTCGCAATTGTTGATGAACAATTCGGTGAAAAGAGTTGTGCTTTTATTGTTTCTCGGAATCCTGAACTTAAAGCTGTTGTGCTCAGACGCCATCTCATGGAATTGGGTATTGCACAATACAAACTTCCAGATCAGATCAAATTAATCGAAAGTTTGCCACTGACTGCAGTCGGTAAGGTGGACAAAAAACAACTTCGCAGCATTTTAAATACATCTACAACATCTTAATAAATATTGAGCAGCATATGGCTATTTCAAAAATTTCTACTTATCTCATGCCCAAACGAGAGAGTTATCCAAATAATAAAACAGACTGGCAGTTAGATCCTTCTCGAGCAGTTTTGTTAATTCATGATATGCAACGCTACTTTTTAAATTTTTACGATGCTGAAAGTGAATTAATTAAAACGGTTGTTAATCATTTAGTTCAACTAAGAACTTGGGCACATCAGAACAATGTTCCTGTTGTTTATACAGCACAGCCTTATGAGCAACCAGAGGCAGATCGCGCATTACTGAATGCGATGTGGGGACCGGGTTTGCCAGCCTCAACAATCGATCAGCAAAAAATTATTGATCAACTTTCTCCTGCTGAACATGACATTGTCTTAACGAAATGGCGTTATAGCGCGTTTAAACGTTCGGATTTGCTTGAAAGAATGCAAAGCTGGAATCGTGATCAGCTCATTATTGGCGGTGTCTATGCCCATATCGGTTGTATGGTTACGGCAATTGAAGCCTTTATGAGTGACATACAATCCTTTCTGGTTGGGGATGCAGTTGCCGATTTTTCAGAAGAAGAACATCGCTTAGCTTTGAAATATGTGTCTTCACGTTGCGGTCAAGTCATTGATACCGAATCTGTAGTGGGGCAGGTAGCAACAGGCATTACACGACCTTGGTTAGAACAAAAGGTCCAGCAGCTTATTGAAGAAGATGAATTAGATCCAGAAGAAAACCTGATTCTTTATGGATTGGACTCATTACGAATTATGCAGTTTTCTTCGGAACTCAAAGCACAGGGAATCAATATTAGTTTTGAGGAATTAGGACGCACACCCACTTTATCAAATTGGTGGTCATTGGTTGATGCACGGCAACGGATTGCAGGGTAGAGGGTTGCCATCATAAGGCATACGACAAATCCTGGTCGCTAAATTTTACATAAAATTTATATCTTTGATAGCGACTCCTTAGACGACTTGTAATCGTCATATTAACGGAGCAAAAAATGATTTTATCGCCTGCTGATCAAGAGAAAATAGAGACATTCTGGAATTACTGTTTAAAACATCAATACTTCAATATTGGGTATCCTGAATCTGCAGATTTTGATTATTCCGCTTTATTTCGTTTTTTCAAATTCTCTATTAATAATTGTGGTGATTGGAAAGACTATAGCAATTACGCATTGAATTCTTTTGATTTTGAAAAAGATGTGATGGCGTATTTTGCCGAAATTTTTCAAATTCCCTTTGAAGAAAGCTGGGGATATGTAACCAATGGTGGCACAGAAGGTAATATGTTTGGCTGCTATCTGGCGCGTGAGCTATTTCCAGATTCCACATTATATTACTCAAAAGATACGCACTATTCGGTGGGAAAAATCGCCAAATTATTGCAGATGAAATCTTGTGTGATTGAATCATTAGATAATGGTGAAATCGACTATGATGATTTAATCCATAAAATAAAAATCAATAAAGAAAGTCACCCCATTATTTTTGCAAATATTGGCACGACCATGACGGGCGCAATTGATGATATTGAAATGATTCAAGAGCGCTTAGCGCAAATCGGAATCATGCGCCGAGATTATTATATTCATGCCGATGCTGCCTTAAGTGGCATGATTTTACCTTTTGTTGATCATCCTCAAGCGTTTTCCTTTGCTCATGGCATCGACTCGATTTGTGTGTCTGGTCATAAAATGATTGGCTCACCGATTCCGTGTGGCATTGTTGTGGCCAAACGCCAAAATGTAGAGCGTATATCAGTAGATGTAGACTATATCTCTACACGTGATCAAACCATTAGTGGTTCTCGCAATGGCCATACTGTCTTGTTGATGTGGGCGGCAATACGTAGCCAAACTAATTTACAAAGACGACAGAGAATTCAACATTGCCTAAAAATGGCCCAGTACGCAGTTGATCGCTTTCAAGCAGTGGGCATTCCTGCTTGGCGGAATCCGAATTCAATCACTGTGGTATTTCCGTGTCCTTCTGAACACATCTGGAAAAAGCATTATCTGGCAACCTCGGGAAATATGGCTCATTTAATTACTACGGCACATCACCGAGATACACGTCAGATTGATAGCTTAATTGATGACGTTATTTTTGATTTACAAGGTGCCTCTAAACGTACAGTTGGTTTTTAGTCATATCAACCAAAATGATTTAGACAAATCCATATTAATTTTACAGTCTAGAAAATGATCTAAAAATATTTTGATAGGGTGGTTAGGAAGTTTTTGATGCAATTAAAGTTTTTAAAAAAATACTTTTTATACGATTTTCTTATTCATGCTTTTTTAAAGCCGGAAATGGCAATTCTTGCTGGTCAATTCAAGCGAAATTTTATTTTAAGTACCGCTTTTTCTATGAATATAAAGAGAGATAAGCATGTCTGATTTAAAGTTATCTCATCTGATGACAGACTCTTCCTTGGCACCTGCACTCAAGCCAGCATTTCCTAAATTATTTGCAGGAACGTTTGCTGCCGTATTTTCGGGTTTAGCCATTTTAACTGCCCTGTGGGGCATGATTCAGTTGATTGGTTATTTATCTTCTTATTGGGTGATCTTTTCAGCGGTTTTTTGGATAGTCGGGGCTGCATTGGCAGCACTGGCTTCATGGTTAGTGCATGATGCAGAGGCTGGATTTTCGGCACGATTACGTCGTCAAATAGCTCATCATTTAATTCGGTTACCGACCACAACCCTATCAAAACAGGGTGACCAAAGCTTAAAACGACTGGTTTCAGACGATATCGCAACCTTACATCATATGGTAGCGCATTTACCTTCGGAAATTGCGATTTTTGCTGTAATCCCTTTAGTTTCTATTGTTTTATTAATTGTGTTGGTTGGCCCGATGGCCCTTTGGGTATTATTACCTGGGGCAATTGCTTCACTTTATTATTTAATTATTGTCCCCCATGTATCAAAACGGGATGGCGCTGCGCGTATGCAGGTCATGTTAGATATTATTGGTTCTGCTGATGATTATGCGCGCGGCATTCGTGATAACCGAATATATGGGCAACAATCTGGCGCTTTAAAAGCCTATACTCAATCAGCACAAAATTTCACTCAAAATATGGTGTCTTGGGTGAGTAAAGTCGCAACCCTTGCTGCTGTTGCCACTGCATTACTACAAGCTGTTGCAACCTTTGCCATCGCCTATCTCGTGGCTTATCGATACGACAGTATGACCTTGGCTGCAACACTTTTCTTTAGTTTAGCCATCGTGACACCTTCACTACGTTTAGGGCATGGTCTTGATTATGTCGCTGCTGGGCGAGCTGCAGCTAGTCGTTTATCTGCATTCTTAAAAGAGCCAGTACTCTCATCGGGCAATCTACAACAGATTGAGCAAGATGTAACACTTGAAATAGTTAATGCAAGCTTTGCAATCGAAAATCAAAAAGTATTGAATCGATTAAGTTATTCATTTCCAAAAAATTCAATTACTGCAATTACAGGGCCGAGTGGAGTTGGAAAAACATCCTTACTGCGAGCACTTGCTGGATTAGCCGTATTGCAAGAAGGTGTCGTTCAATTAGCAAAAGCAGATATTTTGCAATTACATGAAAAACTAAGACATGAAAAGGTTTTGTTTATTCCACAAGGTGGAGATGTATTACCAACCACAGTAAGAGAAAACTTGTCCTTATCTGCCATTAATGCAAATGATGAACAACTTGAACAGGCACTACTCAAGGCTCAACTAAAAGTAGATTTAAATGCAGATGCAACTTTACTTTCAGGCGGTGAAAAACAGCGCCTAGGAATAGCGCGTGCTTTTTTATCCTCAGCTCCTATTATTTTATTAGATGAGCCAACGAGCGCACTCGACCAGATCAATGCGACAAAAATAATATTGGAATTAAGCGACTTAGCTAAGAACCAGAATAAAACCATAGTCATGGTCACTCATGATCTTGCCTTAGCTGCTCATGCCGACAACAGGTTAGTGCTTAAAGGCCCAACTGACCCAGGGAAATCTTTATGAATACTCCTGCTAAATTAAATAAAGATCAGATTTTTTCGATGCTTCCTCGTGCGGCCAAACAAAAATTAATTATTGTTGGTATCGGATGGATCATTGTTGCAGCAATTGAAGCAATCGCATATACCGTATTGGCATTTGCTATTGTCAATCAATGGTCTCCAAGTTGGGTTCTCATCAGTGCAATTGCAGCAATATTAGTGACAGTTGTGGTCACCCGTGCTGGCTTCCTTACTGGTGTGCGTTTAGCAGGGGATCTATTTGCTGAGTTGGGTAAATCTTTAGCTCGTGCCAAGCTCTCTTGGTTTACCAATGAACAGCGTGCTCAGATTAAGACAATTGCTGGACAGGGAATTCCTGGGTTTATGAGTATTCCTGCTCATCAATTGCAAACCTTTTTACATGCGCCTTTTATGCCTTTGTTTCTAACAATAGGAATAGGTATGCTTGCCGGAACAGGCGTAGCATTTGTCGCTTTGGGCTTACTTTTACTCTCTTTATTTGCTCAATTCTTAGCACAACGTGCACTCATGCATATTGATAAAAAACGTAATACTGCCGATTTAGCTGCTTCACAAGCAACGCTGGAATTGGTTGATCATGTTGAGTTATTACGTACAGCAGCGGGACCAGAACGTGCGGTTCAAAGACTGGAGCATCGTTGGGAAGAACAAGAAGAGACATTAGTACGAATCAATCGTGCTGCTGCATTTGCAAGTTTTGTTGCAACCTTGGCAAGTGTTTTACCGATTGCTGGGATGGCAACATATCTGGTGATCGCTGGAGTCAATCAGGCTGCTTTGGTATTGGCATTACTCGTCTTAATTGGACGTGCAGCAGCGCCGTTAGGTGAACTTGCTACCGCAGGGTTGCATATCAATGATTTGTTTGCCGCACTGCGCAATTTTAATCAGATCACCCATCCACCTGAGTTGCCTGAGCCATTACACCCTCAAATTCCTACTGGCCATCATATTTCGATACAAGACGTTAGCTATGCGCCAACAATTGAAAATATATCTCTCGACATCGCATCGGGGAGCAGTGTATGGGTTACCGGACCAAGCGGTAGTGGTAAGAGTACTTTACTTGAATTGCTTACAAGGTTTGATGATCCACAAAGAGGAAAAATTACCCTAGGTGACATAGCTCTTGATCAAATGAAATATGAAGATTTGGTCTCGAATATTGCTTATGTCACACAAGAACCTATTTTGTTCACAGGAACACTGGCTGAAAATATCCGTTTAGGAAAATCTGATGCAACTGATGATGAAATAGAAAAGGCTGCAAGAGATGCTGCATTAGGCGTAATGATTGACCGTAGTTCAGAAGGAATTAATCAATCGGTTGGTAAACAAGGCACCGCATTGTCGGGTGGTGAACGTCAGCGGGTCGCAATTGCGCGAGCATTACTCAAAAATGCGCCGATTTTAATACTTGATGAAGCCACCTCTGCTTTGGATGAAGAGACTGAGCAGGAAATCGTTACAACGATACGTGCCCTTTCTTCTACGGTTATTTTTGTGACACATCGTGACTCAGCTATTTGGCAACCGACTCAAACTATAAATTTAGCTTCAACCTCTGTTTAAAAAAAGCGCAGAAACCTGATTTAAGCATTTTTTATAAAAGAAAAATGCTTAATATTTGGAGAATTCTTAAATGAATAAACCTCAATATAATATGTTCTGTTTACCGCCTGCGGGGAGTAGCGCAAGTATTTATCATCCATGGAAAAAGCAGATCTCTGACAATATTCGTATTATTCCTATTGAATATTCGGGCCATGGTATAAAAATAAATGAACCACTGATCGATGATCCTGATCTATTGGCTATGCAAATTGCCAATGAAATACAAGCTTATTCAGACACACCGTTTATTTTATTTGGACATAGTGTGGGAGGTGGCTTGATTTGGAAAGTACTCAATTATTTGAATGGAAAAACCATAAGTGATCAGTTGAGATTAATCGTTATAAGTAGCCGACCTGAGCATCGCTATATTCAACATATGCGGTACAAGCATGAGCTAACTGATGAAAAAATTATTGATGAATTAAAACGATACAATAATTTTCCTAATGAAATTTTAAATAATCAGGATGCACTTACATTCTTTCTCAAAATCATTCGTAACGACTTCTATCTTAGTGATCAATTACTAAGGGAAAACATACACAAGACTGAGGTTCCGATTGTTGCATTTTATGGCAAACAGGATCCTGATATTCCTAATAAGAGAATGATGGATGCATGGCAACAACACACAGAAAATTGGTTAGGAAGTATTGAGTTTGAAGGGGACCATTTCTACTTTCTCAATCCCGAGACCCGAGTAAAGATGCTTAAAAACATTGCTGCCATCGTTGAAACATTGACCGTGAATATTGAATAAAGTACAGGCTATGAATACGGAGAAGCAGTTAAGTAGAGGGGCTAATTCATGTCTGGATGAAATAAATATTCAATATGAAAAGCTAACAGCTTTCGGGTTAGATATACATAAAGTCCAGCTCAACCAAATCAAAGAAATACCTCAGCTTGATCATATCTATCAGGAGCTGAATATATTTCTTCCACCGAATATAAAAAGCTCACGCTTCATTCGTCAATTAGAGTTCTTGACGGGACGCTTAGCAGCAAAATATGCATTACAAAACATTAATTTACAAGATTTTGTTGTTCATCAAGGTAAACATGGGGAACCCCTATGGCCCGAAGGAGTGATAGGTGGGATTAGCCATGTTGGATCAAAAAAATCATGTCATGCCATCGCATATGCTAGAAATAACACGGTTCAAGAAAAAATATTTGGGATCGATATAGAGTCTCAAAAACATTATATTTTTTTTCAAAAGAAAGATGAGTTTTATGATGTTTTTCTAAATAAAAATGAACAAGCAGAAATTGAAAAGCTGCAAAAAAAACAAGCATATTTATATTTGGTAATATTCTCTGCTAAAGAAAGTATCATTAAAGCAATTTATTTAAAATATAAGCAAATTATTGATTTTAAAAATATAAGTTTTAAACAACTAGATGGTGAGTTTCTTTATTTTTACCTTAGTCAAGAAAGTTCAATCGAGATAAATCTAGAGATTAAAGTTCAATTTTTTTATACAAATAACGAGATAATTACAATTTCTTGCATTGAAAACTAATTTTATTATTGATAATAATAATCATTTGCATTAATGTGTGTTTCAGTATTTTTATACTCCTATATTTAAAAAGAAGTACTACAGAATTTGCTTGAAAAAAATCAATGTGAGAGGTGATATACAGATGATGCAGACTCAAATATCAGTAGAGCAAAATTTAGATCATATCGGTCAAAAGAAATTTTCATGTTTCTCTACGAAAAATTATTATCTCGAAGTGAACGAATTCGTTAAAACGCTAAATACACCTGCAGCAAATACCGCACAATTTAATGATGAGATTGCAAAATGTTTTGAAGAAATTAAAAAGCAAGGCCATCAAAATCCAGTTTTAATTGGTGCTATACCTTTTGATATTACAAAGAAAAGTAGCTTAAATTTTTATGCTGATCATAAAAAAATAACACAAGCATCTTCTACGATTAACTCATTAAAAAATCGTAATAACATTGAGATAATTAATAAATCATTACTCATTCAACGCCAAAAATTTGAAGGTACAGTACAGTTAGCATTAGATGCTTTTGAGAAAAAGAAGGTAGAAAAAGTTGTTCTTTCTCAGGCTGTTGAATATGAGTTTAACCGTCATCAAGAGCCAGAAAACTTATTGGCTGCTTTATTAAAACAAAATCCAAATGCTTATAATTTTGTGATTCCAGTGGAACATAATAATTATATTCTAGGCGCAAGCCCAGAACTGCTTTTATCAAAACAAGGCCGTATTGTAACCAGTAATCCTTTGGCTGGTTCTAGACCCAAATCACAAATTTCTGAAAAAAATTTCGTCAGCCAACAAGAATTAAATCAATCTGAGAAAGACCAACATGAACATCGAATTGTGGTTGAGAATATTATTAGAAATTTAGCTACTCATTGTGTAGAGCTTAAGGTTTCTGAATTTCCAGATATTTTAGAAACATCAACAATGTTGCATTTATCATCAGAATTTCAAGGTATGCTCAAACAACAGGCACCGAATGCATTAAATCTTGCATTAGAATTACATCCAACACCAGCGGTTTGTGGCTCACCAACCAATGTTGCTAAGCAGTTTATTTTAGATCATGAAGGTTATGACCGACATTATTACACAGGGTTAGTAGGTTGGATGGATGCCGAGGGTAATGGAGAATGGGTAGTGACGATTCGCTGTGGTCTACTCAGTGAAAATAAAATGCGCTTATATGCGGGTGCTGGAATTGTTGAAGGGTCAGATGCTGAAGCTGAATGGTTAGAAACAGAAGCTAAGATGCAAACCATGCTGAATATTCTAAATACAAAAATTGCTGTGTAATTATTAAACCTTGGCAGGTTTTATTTTTATAGTCAAAACAATAACTAAATATTCCACTGAGATATATTAAAAATTTAATAAAAAAGCCTGCATAAAGCAGGCTATTTTATTTAAGAGGATTATTCTAAAAATTTAACAGTTACGCCAGAACGTACTTTATTACCTAAATCGTTAGCGTCCCAGTTCGTTAAACGGATACAACCGTGAGAAGCTGTTTTAGAAATTAAAGACGGGTTTGGTGTTCCGTGAATACCAAAAGATTTTTTACTTAAACCAATCCAGATATTACCTACAGGTGCATTTGGACCTGGTGGTAAAGAAAGAGGTTTTAAGTTTTTACCTTGAATAAAGTTTGATGGTGAGTAGCTATACCAAGGATTACGAGCCACACCAACTACCTTGTAAGTACCGGTCGGAGAAGGCGTATCAGTACTGCCAATTGTTGCAGGAAATGACGCAATCATTTGGTTGCGGCTATTGAAGAGATACAATTGTTTTGCACCTTTATGTGCAATAATCAAATGAATGTCTTCTGGTAAATCATTGCGTACGTTTGGAACAATGATTTTTTCACCCGCTTTTTTGAATGTTGCTGTTGGATTGATTGTTTTCAAGAAAGCTTCATCGATATGAAACTTTTCACCCAACATTTCGCTAACACGAGTGTAGTACAAACCTTTCATTTTAGCCTGTAAAGCATAATCAGAAGGAATTGATTGTGCATATGGGCCTTTTAAATCAGCATCAGTAATGGTGTATTCAATAAATGAAGGTTTTGTTTGCTTAGCAACTAGTGCATCCCAAGTTTCTTTAGTCAGTTCACCAGTAGGTGATAAACCATTCATTTGCTGGAATGAAGAGATTGCTTTTAAAGTGTTTTTGCCACTCATACCGTCAATTGCACCTGGTGATGCATGTGCATTATTTAGCATGACGTGAGCACGAGCGTAAACTGGAAACTGGCCTTTACCAATATTTTCATACCATTCAGCCGAATTTAAGCTATCTAATGTCCAAGAAACTGCTGGAGCTGAAGTCTTTGCAGTTGTTGTGGTCGTTTTAGCTACGGCTACTGGTGCTGAAGCGGCAATACCTGAATCAGCATTTTGGTCTTCAGTTTTTTGCAAATTTTGTAATGTTGTTGACGCTCGATTTAAGTCACTTTGTTCTTGAGCGGTAATTTGTGTCGAAGCTTGAGCTTTTACAGTTGAAGCTGCATCTACTGCTAAAGGATCAATCGGATCTTCTACAGGAGCTGATACCTTTTTAGGGTTCAGGGGTTGCTCAGTTGTTGAAGCAGCAAAAGCAACATTAGCAATAATACAACTTAAACTCATAGCGAGTAATGAGCGAACAAACATGTAATTCAACCTTAAGAATTTTCATATAAGCAATAGGGGCATGATCTAATCTAAAATTGCATAAAATTACCAATAACTCATCTCTATGAGCCCAAGATTGGCAATTTAGTGGTTAAAAGAATATCAATAGACCCGATGTAACATGTTGCAAGTATTGCAGAAAACCTAGCTGCTTGCAGTAGACTTTTGTGTAAATATGCATTTTTTAGTAGATTGACGAGTTTTTTGTGTGAAATTGAAATTATAAAAATCTCTATGTTTTTGATATGATGCTGCCACATAAAGAATATAGAGATTGGTAATGACGACTTTGAAAAATGATCGTTTCCTACGAGCTTTGTTACGCGAACCTGTAGATACCACACCGGTATGGATGATGCGTCAAGCAGGACGTTATTTGCCTGAATATCGTGAAACACGTTCAAAAGCAGGCGACTTTCTATCTCTATGTAAAAATACAGAATTTGCTTGCGAAGTGACTTTGCAGCCTTTACGCCGCTACGACTTAGATGCAGCGATTTTATTTTCAGATATTTTAACAATTCCTGATGCATTAGGTTTAGGGCTTTATTTTGAAACTGGAGAAGGTCCTAAGTTTCAAAAGACTGTTCGTACTGAACAAGATGTCGCGAATTTACCCAAGTTAAATGCAAAAACAGATCTTGATTATGTGATGAATGCAGTAAGTACAATTCGTTCTGCTTTAGGTGGTCAAGTTCCACTGATTGGTTTTTCTGGTAGCCCGTGGACGCTTGCAACTTATATGGTTGAAGGTGGTTCAAGTAAAGAGTTCCGTTTCACCAAGCAAATGATGTACGCTCAACCAGAAGTTTTGCATGCTTTGCTTGATCATTTAGCAGACTCAGTCATTGACTATTTAAATGCTCAAATTGATGCAGGCGCTCAGGCCATCCAGATCTTTGATAGCTGGGGCGGGGCATTAGCACACCGCGAATACGTCGAATTCTCTTTAAACTACATGAATAAAATCATTGCTGGTTTACAGCTTGAGAAAGATGGCCGCCGTATTCCTGTTATTGTGTTCACGAAAGGTGGCGGTCAATGGTTAGAACCAATGATTACCACTGGTGCGGATGCATTAGGTTTGGACTGGACTACTCCGCTTAATACCGCTCGAAATGTTGTCTCTGGACGCGTAGCGTTACAAGGCAATCTTGATCCTGCTGTTTTATATGGCTCGGCTGCTTCAATTGAAAAAGCAGTAAAAGCAATGTTAGACGATGCCTATGCAAACGGCGAAAAAACAGGTTACGTTGCTAACTTAGGCCACGGTATTACCCAGTGGGTAGACCCTGCTCAACCAAAAATCTTTGTAGATACAGTGCATGAGTATAGTGCTAAATATCTAGGATAGTTTTTGTGCGCCATCTCACTTTACCAATTCATTTTATCGGCAAGGCTGTTTCGGCAGCCTTGTTTGGTATTCTACTTTTAATTGCTTTTGCTTTAACAGCACCGATGGGAAGCCATGAATATATGGGTTTTTATCGTTATGATTATTTACTCATCTATGCAGTGCTGATTCAGATCTGTCTTTTATATTTAAAACTTGAATCATGGGCAGAAGCCAAAGTTATTGCTTTATTTCATGTCATGGCCATGGTCATGGAAATATTTTTAACGCACCCTGCGATTGCATCATGGCAATATCCTCAGCCTGCGGTATTTAAAATTTTAACTGTGCCTTTATTTGCAGGTTTTATGTATTCGGCTGTAGGTAGTTTTTTTGCGCGATCACTCCGATTATTTAAGGTTTCTTTTGAAAAACTTCCAAGTTTTGGAACGATGCTTTTACTCGCATTTTTCTCATATATAAACTTTATGAGTAAATTTTTTGTACCTGATATTCGCTACATTTTATTTGCGATCAGTATTTTTATTTTTTGGAAGACCAAGCTTTATTTTCAGCTAAATGAATATAAATTTAAAATCCCGATGTTGCCTGTATTATTTACCCTCGCTTTTCTAATCTGGATTGCTGAAAATATTAGTACTTTTTATAAAATCTGGCTCTATCCAAGTCAGGTAGATGCTTGGCATATGGTAGGTTGGGGTAAACTGGGGTCATGGTATTTATTATTACTCTTAAGTTTGGTTCTCGTGCTTAAAATATTAGGTCATCGAGATAATCAAGGTAACTGGAATCTAAGGTAAATTTTTTCGTTAGCACTTTTCATCATATTATTTATTTTTTAATTGCTAAATCACAGCCTTCTCGCTATCTTTAATATCGTGTAATAAGAATTACACATAACAATACATAAGAAACAATCAATAATGATTTTGGAGATATACATCTATGTTAAAAAAATTAGCTTTAGCTGCTTTGTTAGCAGCTGGTTCAAGTGTTGCTATGGCTGATAACGATGTAGGTTGTGGTGTGGGTACGCAAGTATGGGCTGGCCAAAAAGGAGTGGTGCCTAAAATTCTTGCTGCAACAACAAATGGTATTTTTACTAACCAATTACTAGGGATTACTTTTGGTACTTTAGGCTGCCGTCAAGGCGGAACAGTAACTGCGCAAGTGGTTACATTCACAAATGAAAATGCTGAAGCTTTAGCACGTGATATGGCAGTAGGCCAAGGTGAAAGCCTGAACGTACTTGCTGAGTTAATGCAAATCAAACCTCAAGACAAAGATCGTTTCTTTAAAGTTTCAAAAGCAAACTTTGGTGAAATCTATTCTGCAAATAACCAAAATACGCTTCAAGTTTTAGCATCATTACAAACAGTAATGGCTAAAGATGACGTTTTAAAAGCTTACGTATAAGTTTGAAACTGAAAACCCTGTCGTATGGCAGGGTTTTTCTTATATTTAATGATAAAAATTGATGAGCTTAATGAAGTCAGTTGTTTTAGTTTTTGCCTCTTTGGCAGTGAATATTGCGTATTCAGCAGATATAAATCCATCTATTCAAAAATATTGGTTAATTGCAGAACAACAAAATCTAGATCAAGACATTACATGGCAAAGGCTGATGTATGCCAATAAAAATCAGAAAAGTGAGGTCACTTATTCTGGCTATTTCCTATCAGAAAATGGAAAAAATAACTTAAAAGAAGAACTGAAAGCGGATATCTCAGCATTATTTATGCCTGCTCAAGATAACCAGTCGATTCGCTGTAAGTTCCCGGCACGTAGTCAATGGCTCATGCAAAAAGTCGGCATTCAAGAAAGTGAATTGCCTCAAGTAAAGTGTACCGAATTTGAAAATTGGATTGGGCAGATTAAGCCTCATAAAGCGACCTTAATTTATGCGACCGATTTTATGGGCAATCCTAGCTCAATGTTTGGTCATACGTTATTGCGTTTGGACCCAAAAGATCAACAGCAGTTAAACCTTGTCTCTTACGCCGTAAACTATGCAGCAACTGTGGCAGGCAACGACAACTGGTCATATGCATGGAAAGGTTTAACGGGGCAGTATCCAGGCGAATATTCATTGATGCCTTATTATCGTAAGGTAAAAGAGTATGGTGATTTTGAAAGCCGCGATTTGTGGGAATATGAGTTAAATCTATCATCTGAAGAAACTCGGTTTTTAGTAAGCCATATTTGGGAAATGCAACATGTGAGCTTTCCTTATTATTTTGTGAGTGATAACTGCGCCTATCGATTGTTAGGGTTGGTTGATTTAGTAAAACCTGAATCTAACTTGCAAGAGAAATTCACCTATGCATCGATTCCAATGGAAACCATTAAATCGATGCAGCAGCAGGGACTCACCAAAGCTCCTGTATATCGACCTGCTTTAGAAACCCAATTATTGTCCCAAGCTCATCAGCATGGTGCCTCACTGGCGAAGGTGGCTCATCAAATTGCGATGCTGCCTATACAGCAGTCTTCTCAGATTTTAAAATCATTTACTGAGCAGGATCAGGCTAAAATCCTCGAGATGGCTTACGATGATTTATATCTACAGTTTATTGGTCGTAAAGTTGAAGAAAGCATTGCTCAGCCGCAGTTACGTCAGCTTTTAGCACTCAGAAGTCAGATTGATTTAGATAAGCAACGTCAAGAACCAAAAAGACCAGCAAAGGAACCGACTCAAGGCCATAACGCGCGTAACTTTTCCGTGAAAGCTGGTGAGGTGCAAGGTGATAAGTTTATTGAACTTGGTCATCGGCAAGCCTACCATGACTTAATAGATCCTCAAGGAGGCTATCGTGCAGGGACCCAATTACTATTTTTAAATGGTAATGCACAGTGGCGAGATGACCATTTAAAACTAGAACGTCTTGATCTGTTAGAAGTGAATTCTTATAACCCAATTCAACCATTTAAAACACCGCTGAGTTGGGGTTTTAACTTAGGTTGGCGTCAGGAAGCCATTCATGATGGAAGCTTTAGTGAAGACAAACAACACGGCGTAGCAAGCTTTAATGCTCAGGTCGGTTACAGTCTTGCAGACTATGGGCGAAAGCATATTTGCTATGGACAAGTACAAACCTATGTACAAACAGGTTCAAATCTAGATAAAGGGTGGCGCGTAGGAATGGGGCCAACTTTAGGTTGTATGAATCAATGGTTTGAGCGTTTCAACTCTGTGGTGCAAATTGAATTGCCATATTGGGAAGATCAAAACCAATGGAATTTGAGAGTAAATACTCAGTGGCAATATGTGATTAATCGCAATAATGCTGTTCGATTAAACTGGGATTATGAGCAACAAAACCATCAAGACTGGATGAAATCAAGTCTAGGATATGTTTGGTTCTTTTAAAGAATAAATGTATAAAAAAAGAGAAATGAGTTTATTCATTTCTCTTTTTTTGTTTTTAGACAAGACGATTATTTCTTTATTGCATTTAATACTGCATACGCTGCCTTAATGCGTTCTTCATTTGGAATACGTTTATTGGTTAACATGACTAAACCAATATTTTCTTTTGGAATAAACACCACATAAGTTCCAAAGCCATTTGTTGAGCCAGTTTTGTGGAACATCTTAACTGAAGGTTCTTTGGAAATGGCAGTCACTTTATTAGGCTTCATCACGATTTGCTCTGAATTACTGTCTAATAAAGTTTGTAAAGACGCTGGATAAGAAAATTCTTCCCAACCCAATGCTTGATACATCGTACCGACTTGATAGAAACCTTGATGTGTTTCATTAATTGCACGTTGAATATCTTTCGGATATTTCTGTGGGTTGAGGTTGGCATTAATAAAAGTCAGCATATCTGGTAGTGTCGATTTAACGCCGTACGCAGGGGCATCTAGCGGACCAGGGTTAACTCGGATCGGCTGATTTTCTTGGTTATAGCCATATGCATAATTTTGCATTTGAGTTTTAGGTACATTTACATAGCTATTTTTTAAATGGAGAGGTGGAAAAATTGTTTTTTCTAAGACTTGGTCAAAAGGTTTATTCATAGACAAAGCCACAATTTTTCCAAATAAGCCAATACTTGGATTTGAATATTGTCTGTATTCACCGATTGCGTTTTTAGTTTTCCAATCTTTGAAAAAAGTTAAAACTTGTTGGTCTGTTTGAACTTCATCTGGGAACTGCAAGGCAAGGTTACCACTTGTATACGTTGCGAGTTGAAGTAAGTTAACTTGGTCAATCGGTGTGTTTTTTAGTTCTTTCCAATATTTACCAGGCGTATCGTCAAAAGAGATTTTTCCTTTATTTTTTGCATATCCACCTGCTGTCGCGGTAAATAATTTACTGACAGAACCGAGCTCAAAAATGGTACTGCTATTTACGGCTTTTTTATCTTGGACAGATTGAAGACCATAATACATTTCATACTTTTTATTATTTTGAATAACACCCACAGCCATACCTGGCACATCATATTTTTCTAATAACGGTTTAAAGTTTTGATCTACCAGTTTTTTAATTTCTTGGTCTTTTGGTGTATTGCCCGCATAAATTGAGGTACTAAAAATAAAAAGCGGGGATAAAAGTAGACAAGAAATTTTTTTAAATCGCATGATTAACTCTAAATCGTTTAAAAATAAAGATGCGTACTTTTATAACAAAAATCACCAAATTTAATTGTTATGTTTTATTGGTTAAGTGCTTTAGATAGATATAAAAAAAGCCCAACTTCGTCGGGCTTTTATTTTGGCAGTAAAACCAGATTAATAGCTTTCAGGTACTGCACTTAAAAATTCGCGACGTGCTTCTTTGTCGGTTTTAAAATCGCCGACAAATGAAACTGTACGGGTTGTAGACTCTTGTTTACCTACACCACGCATCATCATACACATATGTGCTGAATCGATAACTACAGCCACACCACGTGCGCCAGTCACTTCTGCGACAGCTTCTGCGATTTGTTGAGTCAGATTTTCCTGAATTTGCAAACGGCGAGCAAACATCTCGGTAATACGTGCAAATTTAGATAGACCGAGAACTTTGCCTTCCGGTAAATAGGCAACATGAACACGGCCGTAGAATGGGAGTAGATGATGTTCGCAAAGCGAATAGAATTCAATATTCTTCACCAATACCATTTCATGGTTATCTGATGGGAAAACAGCATTATTGGTGACTTCTTCTAAAGTTTTACTATAGCCAGAAGTTAAATATGAAAAAGCTTTAGCCGCACGCACAGGCGTATCTTTAAGGCCGGGACGATCAAGATCTTCACCGACGGCAGTCAGGATATTTGCGTACGATTGCTGCATTGACATAAGACGTATAAATTTACTCTATTAGACAAGCTCGGCATTGTATCAGAAACACGCCCTGATGTTCATAAATCCTCACACTATATTTATTTTGGTTTTGCGCGAGCTTAATAAAAGATGAATAAATTTCATGTTTTTTATCGTTAATAGTCAAGTGTTTGGACATGAAATGTGCGCTTAATATTGGTAAGTTCTAAATGATCGCGTAATGGCATCATATTTGCACAGAAGCATTATTATAAAGCACAAGGATAAAACATGTTAGAACGTCCAATCACCTTCTTTTTTCGTGGTGGTCAGCAGCAAGTAGAAAATGTAGTACCTACAATGACGGTTTTACAATTTTTGCGAGAATATACTCAAAATGGTAAAACCAGACAGACTGGTACAAAAGAGGGCTGTGCTGAGGGCGATTGTGGTGCATGTACGGTAGTGATTGGTGAGTTGGTCAATGACAACCTGCAATTACGCAGTGTGAATGCGTGTATTCAGTTTTTACCCACTTTAGATGGTAAAGCCTTATTTACAGTAGAAGACCTTCATAGCTTATTGCCTGTACAAGATGGCACACTTCATCCGGTACAACAGGCGATGGTTGATATGCATGGTTCACAATGCGGTTTTTGTACACCTGGTTTTATCATGTCGTTATGGTCAATGTACGAAAATGAACAACATTCTCCAAGCAAAGATAAAATCAGTGATTATCTTTCTGGAAACTTATGTCGCTGTACAGGCTATCGCCCTATTTTAGATGCAGCACAAAAAGCTTATGACTATCCACGTGTTGTATTAGAACGTCAAAAAGTAATTGATGTATTAAAAGAGATCAGAACATTACCTGCATTGCATTTGAATGATCAAAAGCAGCAATTTTTTGCACCCAAGACTTTGCAGGATTTTGCTACTTTACGTTTACAGTTGCCGCAAGCACGTATTGTTGCAGGTAGCACAGATGTAGGTTTGTGGGTCACAAAGCAGGGCCGTGATTTGGGCGATATGCTTTATATCGGTCAAGTTGAAGAGCTGAAAAAGATTGTAGTCACAGACCATGCTTTAACGATTGGAGCAAATGTAAGTTTGAGCGATGCACTCATTAAAATTTCAGATTTTTATTCCGACTTTCAAGAATTGCAGCGCCGTTTTGCTTCCATGCCGATTAAAAATGCAGGAACTTTAGGTGGAAATATTGCCAATGGTTCGCCGATTGGCGATTCAATGCCAGCATTAATTACGCTAGGTACACGATTGATTTTGCGAGCAGCTGAACAGACCCGTGAAATTGCTTTGGAAGACTTTTATATAGATTATCAAAAAACAGCATTACAACTTGGTGAATTTGTTGAGGCAATTATTGTTCCGCTTCGTGAAGGGCAGACGCGTTTTAAATTTGCCAGCTATAAAATTGCTAAACGTTTTGAGCAAGATATTTCTGCGGTATGTGCGGCCATTTCATGCGAGTTAGATCATGATGATGTCGCTCACAATGTAAAAATTGCTTTTGGTGGCATGGCAGCTATTCCCAAACGTGCAAAATATGCAGAAGCCATATTGGAAGGCCAGCAACTTACAGCGGAATTGATGGCTAAGGCACAGCAAGTGTTATCGGAAGACTACCAGCCTTTAGATGACGGACGCGCTAGCTCGGCATATCGTTTACAAGTCGCAAAAAACTGTTTACAGCGCTTTTATGTAGAAAAAATCCTGTCTCAAACGATCACTCGTGTGAATGACTTGATTGCTGTGGTGGAGATCTAACATGAATCAAACGATTGACTTCAGTGTTTCTAAAAAATCGGCTAAAGCTGGCGACTCCATTCCACATGAAAGTGCGCATTTACATGTGACTGGACAGGCAACTTATATTGATGATTTACCCGAGCTTGAAAATACGATGCATCTGGCAGTGGGATTTTCAAGTTGTGCCAAAGGCAAAATCAGTAAGTTTGATTTGGATGCCGTACGTCAGGCTGATGGTGTCTATGCAGTTTTTTCTGCAAAGGATATTGAGGTTGAAAATAATTGGGGGCCGATTGTTAAAGATGACCCAATTTTTGCCGAAGAGCAGGTTGAGTTTTATGGACAAGCCTTGTTTGTGGTTGTTGCCGAGAGTTATCAACAAGCCCGTCAGGCAGTTCGCTTGGCAAAAATTGAGTATGAGCCCGAAACCCCAATTTTAACGATTCAAGATGCAATTGAAAAAGAATCGTGGGTGTTACCGCCTGTTGAATTTAGCCATGGTGAAGTTGAGCAGGCATTTCAAAACGCAGCCCATCAACTTTCTGGAACCATTGAGCTGGGTGGGCAAGAGCATTTTTATCTTGAAGGACAGATTTCTTATGCGATTCCACAAGAAAATCAGAGTTTAAAAGTCTATTGCTCGACACAACATCCAACCGAAATGCAGTTACTGATTTGTCATGCATTAGGCATGAATATGCATCAGGTGAGTGTGGAAAGCCGCCGTATGGGTGGAGGTTTTGGCGGTAAAGAGTCACAGTCGGCGCAGTGGGCATGCATTGCATCTTTGGCAGCGAAAAAAACAGGTCGTCCGTGTAAATTACGCTTGGATCGTGATGATGACATGAGTGCTACAGGCAAACGTCACGGTTTTGCTTATGAGTGGTCTGTAGCTTTTGATGACAGTGGTGTTCTGCAAGGCTTAAAGGTACAACTGGCTTCAAACTGCGGTTTTTCGGCTGATCTTTCTGGGCCAGTGAATGAACGTGCGATTTGCCATATTGGCAATGCCTATTATCTAAATGCAGTTGAGCTACGTAACTTACGTTGTAAAACCAATACTGTTTCTAATACCGCATACCGTGGTTTTGGTGGACCGCAAGGCATGTTTGTCATCGAAAATATTATTGATGACATTGCTCGTTATTTAGGTTGTGATCCGGTTGAAATCCGCCAGCGTAATTTCTTTGCCGAACAGCCCGGTGCAGGACGTGACCGTATGCACTATGGGGCAGAAGTCCGTGATAATGTTGCGCCAAAATTGGTAGCTGAATTATTGCAGACTAGCGATTATGCGAAACGCAAACAGGCTATTCAGGCCTTTAATCAGAACAATGACATCATTAAGCGTGGTATTGCGTTAACCCCATTAATGTTTGGTATTTCGTTTAACGCCGTGCATTACAATCAGGCAGGTGCACTGGTCTATGTCTACATGGATGGTACTGTTTCTATTACCCATGGCGGTACGGAAATGGGACAGGGGCTATATACCAAAGTATGTCAGGTTGCTGCGCATGAGTTGGGTTTACCAATCGATAGCGTTCGTTTAATTGCAACCGATACTTCTCGTGTGCCAAATACTTCGGCAACTGCAGCATCAAGTGGCGCAGATCTAAACGGTAAAGCTGTTCAAAATGCCTGTATTAAAATTCGTGAGCGTCTGGCTAAACTTGCAGCCGAAATAAGTCAAAGTGAAGCTGAACAAGTCCAGTTTGAAGATAGTATGGTTTCAACAGCGAATGGTCATTCATGGACATTTCCTGACTTGGTTCAACGAGCATATATGGCACGTGTACAACTATGGGACAGTGGTTTTTATAAAACTCCAGAAATTCACTATGATCAGGTCAACCATTTAGGGCGTCCATTTTTCTATTATGCCTATGGTGCAGCGGTTAGTGAGGTCGCAATAGATACCTTAACTGGGGAAACGAAAGTATTACGTGCTGACATTTTGCATGACGTTGGGCGCTCAATTAACCCTGCAATTGATATTGGACAAATTGAAGGTGGTTTTGTTCAAGGGATGGGATGGCTTACGACAGAAGAGCTGTATTGGCAGCCGCATGGACCACACGCAGGCCGTTTGTTTACCCATGCGCCTTCAACTTATAAAATCCCGACCAGTGTAGATATTCCTCATATTTTTAATGTCAAACTGTTCAATAATCAAAATCAGGCAGACACCATTTACCGCTCCAAAGCGGTAGGTGAACCCCCATTTATGTTGGCATTATCTGTTTTCTCTGCAATTCGTCAGGCGGTACAGGCGGCTATTCCCGAAAAAGCTCCGCTAGTGCTCAATGCTCCAGCAACTGCCGAAGAAATTTTACGTGCAATTGCTATTGGATGGGGACAAGCTTTGGCTGCTCGCCCACAGGCTAAAATGTAGAAGATTATGCAACATTTACAATGGTGGACTGATTTTGTAGCGTGGCAAGTTGATGCTCTGCCTATGGTATTGGTCACAGTAGTCCGCGCTGATGGTTCTACACCGCGAGAGGTTGGTGCATCCATGTTGTTGCGGTTTAATTTGCAACAGCAATGGCAGCAGTCAGATACGATCGGCGGCGGGCATTTAGAGTTTCAGGCGATTGATATCGCTAAAGCAATTTTAAAAGAAACGGAAACTTGTGTGAGGCGTATTGAACGCTTTAACCTCAGTGCTCGGTTGGGGCAGTGTTGTGGCGGAGTAATGTGGTTATTGTTTGAAAAAATATCACCCGCTACGGTCACATCGGATTTATCCGTGAGTTTGCAAGCATGGCGAGTTGGAAAGCGTATATCGCGTACCGTCTCACATCAATATGCATCCACTTGGCAGACTATGGATAGGGAACGACAACCAAGTTTCGAGTTTGATTCTGACAGTAGTGAGCAATGGCAATTTAGCCAGCAGATTCAGCCTTATGCCATGCAAGTGCTGATTTGTGGCGCCGGGCATGTGGGAGAAGCAATTGTTCGCTGTTTATTGCCTATTGGAATTCGGGTGAAATGGATTGATCCACGTGATGATATTTTCCCATCCGATTTATTGGAACAGGTGCAATGCTTAACGACTGATACCTTAGAAGCCGAGATCGAGCATTTTGACCGTTCAGGAGCAATTTTAATATTAACTCATGACCATCAATTAGATTTGCAACTGTGTTTTGTAGCTTTAAAACCTACGGCAAAACCATTTGCTTATGTAGGAATGATTGGTTCAAAAAGTAAAAGGGCTATTTTTGAAAAACGTATGCAAGTACGTGGTTATACTCAGGAAACATTACAACGTTTGGTTTGCCCAATCGGGATAGAAGGGATTTCATCGAAACAACCTGCAATGATTGCCATTGCAGTAGTTGCTCAATTATTACAGGTATTTGATGTAAAAAAATGATCCCAAAGGATCATTTTTTTTGTTCGAACTTAGGATTTTTTTCTGCACGTTTAAGCAGTACGAGAACGGCACCTGTACCACCTTGATTTTCAGGGGCACTTACAAAGGCCAAAACATCGCGGTGCTGACGTAACCATCCATTGACATAGGTTTTTAAGACCGCTTCTGGGCCTTTACCATGCACAATTTTGATGACATTTTGATTTTCATCTTTTGCCATCTGGATAATCTGTAAAACTGCGTCACGTGCTTGTTCAATGGTACAGCCGTGTAAATCTACAGCTTCAAACCAACGCATCTTGCCTGCTTTTAAGTCTTCAAAAACCTTATGTTGCAGAGTCGCGATGCGATAGCTTAGCGTTGCTTGGCTTGCGACCGGATTTAAAGCAGCTTGCGTATCTGATAACTCGGCATGTTCGGTATCACGACCACCTTCGGCAGCTGCACGTTTCGCTAGCGTTTGTGCGTCGACTTTTCTGGCACGAGGTGTTTTTACATCGGCAACATTACTATTGTTGATACGTTTAACACCTGCAACAGCCTGTTGAAACAGATGGCTATCTTCCAATTCTTCAGACTCAGCCTGAGATTTTTTAGACTCAGGCTGATTTATGATTTTGCTTGAATGAGGATTGGAGATTTGCTTTTTAAATTGCTTCAATAACTTCTGTTGCTCTTTAGAAAGCGATGAATCTTTATTACTCATATATCTTCATTAAACCGTTTGAGGTTGTCCAAAAAGAGCAGTAAAAGCCTGATCTGGACGTGGTTGTTTCATAAAACTTTCGCCGACCAAGAAACTGTGAATATCATGCTCTTGCATCATATGTACATCATCTGGTGTCGCAATACCGCTTTCAGTAATTAATAAACGTGAGGTCGGAAGTAATTTTTTCAATCGAACGGATGTATTTAAATCTACATCAAACGTTTTTAAATTACGGTTATTCACACCTAATAAACATTGCTCAGAAAGCTTTAAAGCGCGTTCCATTTCTTCTTCGTCATGAACTTCAACCAATACATCAAGTTGATGCTCAAACGCAGTTTTAGACATTTCTTCAAGTTGCTGGTCAGACAAACAAGCAACAATCAATAAAATACAGTCCGCATGCAAAGCACGTGCTTCAACTACATTGTATGGCTCTACCAAAAAGTCTTTACGTAAAGCAGGGAGGGCACAATGATTGCGAGCAATCGCAATATTTTCATCTGCTCCCTGAAAGAAATCAACATCGGTCAGTACCGATAGACATGCTGCTCCAGCTTGTTCATATTGCTGGGCAATTTCGGCAGGATTAAAGTCTGCGCGAATGATTCCTTTTGATGGAGAGGCTTTTTTAATTTCAGCAATCACACCCGGACGTTTATGTTGCAAAGCATTAGCAAAACCTCGAACTGGTGTTGCCGCTTTCGCTAATTCTTCAACATCTTGCAAATTACGTTGTTTTAAACGCGCAGCAAGTTCCTCATGTTTACGGTCAACAATTTTACCTAAAATGGTATTTTGAATATTAATCATGAGAAGTCCTTAATCTGCCTGAGATTGCTTTAATGTTTTAGTAAATTCAGCTAAAACACTCATTTTCTCTAATGCTTGCCCGCCGTAAATAATATCTTGCGCAAATGTAACAGCCTGAGCATAAGTTTTGGTAATGCCTGCTACATAAATACCTGCGCCTGCATTAAGCGCAATCATGTTTGCTGCTTTTTCACCAATATCGGATTTATTTTTACCTAACGCATCTTTAATTAGCTTTAAGCTGGCAGCGGCATCCGCAACAACTAAACCATTTAAAGTTTGTGATTCAATTCCGACATCTTCTGGGTTAAGCGTCCATTCAGTAATTTCGCCGTCTTTGAGTTCTGCAACAGCAGTAGGAGCAGCAAGGCTGATTTCATCAAGTCCATCTCTTGAATGAACCACCATGACATGTTCAGCACCAAGCTGCTTCATCACTTCGGCAATTGGACGACAAAGTTCATCTGAAAATACCCCAATCACAAAACGTTTTACACCGGCCGGATTCGTAAGCGGGCCAAGTAAATTGAAAATGCTGCGAACACCAAGCTCACGACGTGGTCCAACAGCATATTTCATTGCTTTATGATGGTTTGGAGCAAATAAAAACCCTACACCCATCTCACGGATGCAACGTTCAGTTTGTTGCATGTCTAAATCAAGATGAATACCTGCTTGCTCAAGTAAGTCAGATGAACCTGATTTGCTTGAAACGCCACGGTTACCATGTTTGGCAATGGTTGCACCTGCCGCCGCAATTACAAAGCTTGAAGCAGTAGAGACGTTAAATAAGTTTTGACCATCACCACCTGTGCCGACAATATCAACTAAATAATTGATATCACTGACATCGATCTTGATCGCAAATTCACGCATGACACGTGCAGCAGCAGTAATTTCGTCAATACTTTCACCTTTCATGCGAAGGCCCATCATCAAAGCACCAATTTGTGCTTCGGTTGCCTCACCTTGCATGATGCTACGCATAATGTCTTCCATTTGCGGCTGAGTCAGGTGAATATTTTTTGTTATATGGTTAAGTGCTTGTTGAATATTCATAGGGATCACTTATGCATAAATATCTAAAAAGTTTTTAAAGATTTGATGGCCATGTTGACTCAAGATAGATTCAGGATGGAACTGCACGCCTTCAACAGGCAATGTCTTATGTTTAACACCCATGATTTCTTCCATGGAGCCATCTGTTTCATTGGTCCAACACGTTACTTCAAGGCAATCAGGCAGGGTTTGCTGATCAATCACCAATGAATGATAACGAGTTGCTGAGAAAGGGCTAGGAAGATTACTGAAAATACCTTTATTGCTATGGTACATATCAGATAAACGTCCATGCATCACCGTTTTCGCTCTTACAATTTTTCCGCCAAAAGCTTGCCCAATACTTTGATGTCCTAAACACACGCCAAGCAAAGGAATTTTCCCGGCAAAGTGGTTAATTGCAGGAATTGAAATACCAGCTTCACTTGGGGAGCAAGGACCAGGACCAATAACCAGATATTTAGGTTGCCATCGTTCAATATCCTCTAATGTGACTTGATCATTGCGAACTACTTTTACTTCCTGATTCAACTCGCCAAAATACTGGACGATGTTGTAGGTAAAAGAGTCGTAATTGTCGATCATTAGAAGCATGATGAACTTAACCTCATGATAATTAATATATATTTAATAAGTGACTAGAGTATTACTCACAATGTTACTCACTTTTTAAAAAGTACTTTTATTTGCTCAAATAAAAAGCCGCTTTCTAAACGGCTAATATAACAAAAAAAGAAGTAACCAGTTTAACTATTTCATTCGTTAGAAATTTGCTGAAAAAAGCTTTGGAAATGGGTGCTTTTTAAAATTATAGTAAGTACAAATAAGGCAGAATAAACTTGTATTGGAAATAAAAATTATTCTGCCTTCTTCACACAAGAAGATTAAATTTTACGTGTGTTATAGATCATCCAATCTAAAACATCGCCAGATAAATGTTCGGCCAGTCTTTCTTGAACAGTTTGATGATAACCATTTAACCAGTCTTTCTCTTCATTCGTTAGCATGGCAACGACGATACAATCTAAATGAATCGGGCAAAGGGTCAGCGTTTCAAACTCTAAGAAATCGCCGTAGGTTTTCTCAAACCCTGAGTGAAGTCTGTTTGCAACCAGATTCTCAATACGAATACCGTATTGTCCTTCATGGTATAAGCCCGGCTCGTTTGAAAGAATCATACCTTCACGCAACTTACTATAGGCATGGATAGGCGCGTAATAAGAAAGAACTTGCGGCCCTTCATGAACATTAAGCGCAAAGCCTACGCCGTGACCTGTTCCGTGTCGATAATCTAAACCATGTTGCCATAAAGTATGGCGACAAATTGAATCGAGTAGAGGAGCGGCTAAACCTTCTGGATAAATCGCTTTTGCCAAGGCAATGTGACATTTTAAAACCAATGTGTAATCACGTTTTTGTTGCCCTGTCGGCGTGCCTACAGGAACAACACGAGTAATATCGGTTGTTCCATCTACATATTGCCCACCTGAGTCAATTAGCAATAGACCATCACCTTCGATAAATGAATAGTGCTCCTCAGTTGCACGGTAGTGGGGTAGAGCACCATTAGCATTAAAGCCAGCAATCGTTGAAAAACTCGGCCCTATAAATCCATCTTGCTGAGCACGGGAAGCCGTAATTTTCTCATCAATAGTTAGTTCTGAAATGCTTTCACCATGATGAAGGGCTTTCTCTAACCAGTGGAAAAAGTGGCAAAGCGCGACTCCATCTTTAACCATTGCGTGACGGATATAAGCAATTTCGCTTTCATGCTTACGCGATTTAAAAAGTGTACTCGGATTGATGTCATATACAACCTGAATATCTTTTGCGATAGCCTGTTCATGAAAAATCGATACTTTGGCGGGATCTAAAAGTACTGAGGTATCAGAGATATTCGATAAAAACTTAGCGGTATCTTCGTAGTTACAAATTTCAATACCATCGGCTGCTAAAGCTTGTTGAATGCTTACATCAACTTTTTCAGCATCAATAAAAAGAATAGCTTGCTCTGCATTAATATAAAAATGAGAAAGAAAAACAGGGTTATATTCTACATCTTGCCCACGTGCATTTAGGACCCATGCAATATCATCTAAAGATGAAATAAAATGACCCGCAATATTCTTGTTAGCTAAGCTTTCGCGAATTGCCTGAATTTTTTCTTTACGTGAGAGGGCATTTAACCCTTCAGGCATTAAATGGATTTTTTCTGATGGAAGTTCAGGACGGTCTAACCAAAACTCTCCGACTAAATCTTGCTGGGTTTCAAGTTTATAATTCTTAACTCGTGCAGTATGTTCGAGCGCCTTAAATTGTTGAATGGATAATGTTTGGCCATTTACTGAAATGACCGAACCAGTTGGTAGATTTTTCTCAATCCACGCGAGATGTGTAGAAGTTTCATCACTGGTCAGTTTTTGTAATTGAAAGCCAGTTCCAGCGAGTTGTTGTTCGGCTTGTACCCAATAGCGACCATCAGCCCAGAGACCAGCAAAGTTTTGAGTTACGACTAGCGTACCAACAGAACCACTAAAACCGCTTAACCACTGCCTTACTTTCCAATAGTCGGGTAAATATTCTGACATATGGGGATCAGCACTCATCACAACAAACGCATCAATCTGCTGAGTACGCATGAGTTTGCGAAGTTTCTCTAGTTTTTCTGGAACAGTTAAAACGCTCATATAGTTTCCAAGTCAGGTTGAACTTTGCTGGTACTTTTGTTCATTAATCTATTGATAGGTTTCTTTAATAAAAATAACACGATTGCACCAACGATTAATGCCAAAACGCATCGCATAAAGAGAGTCGGTAAATGATCAATACCATCTGACGATACGTGCCCGCCAATGAGACCAGCGATGAGATTACCTAAAGCTGAGCCAGTAAACCATAGTCCCATAATTTGGCCTCGAATCACATCAGGTGCAAGTTTAGTCATAGTTGATAGCCCAATCGGGCTTAAACAAAGTTCTCCCATGGTAAGCAAAAACAAAGTTCCTACTAACCAAAATGGTGAAACTAAGCCGCCAGCAATTGCGAAACGACTGGCAAAAGACATAACGAGAAAGCCACCAGCTGCAAGTAACAATGCAATGATAAATTTACTGATATAGCTTGGATCTTTATTTGATTTACCCAGTCTTGCCCAAAGCCATGCTGCAATTGGAGCGAATATAATAATAAAAAGGGCATTGATTGATTGGAACCATACAGTTGGGATTTCAAATCCGAAAACCATACGATCTGTATAGTCTTGCGCAAATAAATTAAAAGAAGTTGGTTTCTGTTCAAAAGCAGACCAGAACAATGCTGATGTTGCTAATAAAACAAAACAAATAATAATTTTAAATTTGTCATGTTGCTCTAAATTCAAGAAAAGTAATAAATAAGCAAAGTAAGCAATAATGCCGATGCCAATCCCAACTGTTAAATAAGTTGCTACCGCGACCGGATTAATATGAATGACACCAAATAAGGTAAGCGTAATAATGACTGCAACTGCGAATAAAAAGCTAAATACAATTTTAGGCGCATTTTTATTTTCTACGACAGGTTTATTGCAGTTGTCAGTTTGTTGGCGCAACTGATTGAAAGACTGTAGCTGTGGAATCGCTAATGTACGAAAAATAAGTAAAGCAATCAACATTCCAAGGCCGCCAATCCCAAAACCTAGATGCCAGCCATGATCGCGAGCCAATATACCTGTAATAAGCGGGGCAATAAACGACCCCATATTAATCCCCATATAAAAAATGGAGAAACCAGCATCGCGCCTACTATCCTGAGCTTTGTATAATGTTCCCACAATTACCGAAATACAGGTTTTAAATAATCCTGAGCCAATAACAATAAGGACTAAACCGAAATAAAAAAAGAATTGATCAAAGAGTGCGGTTAGAGCAATAGATAAATGGCCTAATGCAATAATAATAGAACCATACCAGACCGATCGTGCCTGACCTAACCAGTTATCGGCAATCCAGCCACCAAAAACGGTCATTAAATACATAGATCCAGCAAATAACCCAACAATCGCGGCTGCAGTTGGACGGTCAAGGCCTAAACCACCGTCATTAACCATTGCAATCATATAAAGAACGAGTAAAGGCCGAATACCATAATAAGAAAATCTTTCCCAAAGCTCTGTAAAAAATAAAGTTTTTAATGGTTTTGGATGGCCGAAAAAAGCTCTGTCATATTGTTCGAGTTCATGCTTCATTTCAAATCCTTTGAACATATTTGTAGTTTAGATAAAACAAAACTTTTAGTTTGTTTAATTATAAAAAAAAGTTATGTTTTATTTTTTAGATTTTTTAAAATGAAAAAGCAAGTTGGTCATGTATAAAAAAGGTATATAACAAATGGTAAAAAATTAGAAAGTTGAAATTATCAGTTGAAAAGATTCCTCTTGGCGCACCAAAGCTGATCAGGCCAGCCCTAGCGTAAAACTACGATGAGAAAAATCAAATTAGCACTTTAAAACCTTAACCTTTCTATGGATGGGCAGTGAAGAGTGGTAATTGATGTTATTTAAAAAAATTGTGTAGAGTTACTTAGAAATCGTATTTATGTTCAAACTTTTTTGGCAAGGGCATACTGTAGATACCATCGTCTAATTTAGAGATTAATAGTTCTATCGGCAATAGATTATTATTTTTAAGGATTACAGTAAGAAAGTCAGATTTCTATATAAGAAAGTATTATGATCACAAATTACTGTTAGATATTGATGCGGTGATTCATATTAGCGCAACAATTTTGCACTAAATTAGGGCGATTGCGAGCTATTCTTGTATGCCATAATTTGAAAATGTCTGAATATGGTGCATTTAACTATGCAAACAGTATAATGGGTTCAAGACAAGGGGCCTAAATCATGGATAGTTATAAGCAATTCAATGTTTTAGGTAAGTCTTATAAAGTTGGTATGAGAATTGCTATATAAATACCAGCAACTAACACGCACTTAACAAGTGCAACAAAATTTCATTGGAGCAAAATGAGCATGGCGAACAAGGTCCTTCAACTCATACAAGAAAGTGGCGCAAAATGGGTCGATTTTCGCTTTACTGATACTAAGGGTAAAGAGCAGCACGTAACTTACCCAGCTGATTCTATTGATGAAGATACTTTTGAAGACGGTAAAATGTTTGATGGTTCTTCAATCGCTGGTTGGAAAGGCATTGAAGCATCTGACATGATTTTACGTCCAGATGCGGAAACTGGTTTTATCGACCCGTTCTTTGCTGAACCAACTGTAGTTGTGACTTGTGACGTTATTGAACCTTCAACTGGTCAAGGTTATGAGCGTGACCCACGTTCGATTGCTCGCCGTGCAGAAGAATACTTAAAATCTACAGGTATCGGTGATACTGCATTCTTTGGTCCAGAACCAGAATTCTTTGTATTTGACGAAGTGAAGTGGGACATCGATATGTCTGGCGCTCGTCATACATTAATCGCTGAAGAAGCTGCTTGGTCTACTGGTAAAGACTACGAGTCTGGTAACTCTGGTCACCGTCCACGTGTTAAAGGTGGTTACTTCCCAGTTCCTCCAGTTGATTCTTCACAAGATATGCGTGCAGAAATGTGTGCAAAAATCGAAGACATCATGGGTCCAGGTCGTGTAGAAGTACATCACCACGAAGTTGCTTCTTGCCAGTTAGAAATTGGTGTGAGCTTCAATACACTTGTACGTAAAGCTGACGAAGTTCAACAGTTCAAATATGCTGTTTGGAACGTTGCACATCAATATGCAAAAACAGCTACGTTTATGCCTAAACCAATGGTAGGTGATAACGGTTCTGGTATGCACGTTCATATGTCTATCTCTAAAGATGGCAAAAACTTGTTTGCTGGTGATGAATATGCAGGCCTTTCAGAAATGGCGTTGTATTTCATTGGTGGTATCATCAAGCACGCTCGTGCATTGAATGCAATCACAAACCCATCTACAAACTCATACAAGCGTTTGGTTCCTCACTTCGAAGCACCAATTATGCTTGCTTACTCAGCGCGTAACCGTTCTGCTTCTATCCGTATTCCATACGTTTCTAGCCCTAAAGGTAAGCGTATCGAAGCTCGTTTCCCAGACCCAATGATGAACCCATACTTAGGTTTCGCTGCATTGTTGATGGCTGGTATCGACGGTATCCAAAACAAGATCCATCCGGGCGAAGCTGCTGATAAGAACTTGTATGATCTTCCTCCAGAAGAAGAAGCAAAAATCCCAACAGTTGCTCATAGCCTAGATATGGCTCTTGAAGCACTTCAAGCAGATCACGAATTCTTGTTAAAAGGCGGCGTGTTCACTAAAGAAATGCTTGATGCATACATTGAACTTAAAACTGAAGATGTACGTCGTCTTAACACGACTACTCACCCAGTTGAATTTGATATGTACTACAGCTTGTAATACGTATTTCGTAAAAAAGCCTGCATATGCAGGCTTTTTTATTGCTTAGAATGTTGATTGAATTATCTACGTTTTTTATCAAAAAATTGGAGTAAACTAGGTGCGAGTTTTCATGTGAGCAGATTATGCGTAAACGGCAACCAGTACTTAAACAGGAAAAGGCTTTAAATCCTGAGTTGAAAACATGGTTGTATGCTTCTGGTTCTCTGACTCAACAACTCACTGAGCTCGGTGGCGGCCAGTTTAGTGTGAAGCCCTTTAAAGAACACTTTCAGCGTTTAACTTTGGTAGATAGTCAATGGATGAACATGCCTCATGCACACACTTCATGGGTGAGGGAAACCTACTTATATGGCTGTGAAGCAGAGCCGTGGGTGAAAGCAAAAAGTATTTTCCCAATTCAAAGTTTACAAAAAAAAGCGCGTATATTTCAGCACATCGGCTCTAAACCGATTGGCTTTTTTCTATTTCAAAGAACGACTCCGCTTTGTGACCGTCGTGTCATTCGTTTGCCAGAAGGATGGACGCGACAAAGTTGCTATACTTGGCATGGATGTAAATTTATCGTCCAAGAAACATTCTTACCGGCTTTTGAAGCTTTTTTAAATCAGCAGCACGACAAGGAATCACTATGACGACTGCAACAGGCACAACATGGCGTCAGCGTTTAGAAGCTTATTATTATCTATGTCGATTTGATAAGCCAATTGGTACTGAACTGGTGTTTTGGCCAACCATGTGGGCACTTTGGGTTGCATCAAAAGGAATACCTGATTTAGGTATTTTATTTGTCATGATTTTAGGCGTGATTTTTATGCGCGCTGCTGGATGTGCGATTAATGACTTTGCTGATCGTAAAGTAGATGGTCATGTAGAGCGAACAAAAACGCGCCCTTTAGCAACAGGAGTGATTCGTGCAAGAGAAGCTGTATATGTATTCTTAGGCCTCGTTTTAGCAAGTGCAGCTTTATTGTTCTTTTTACCGATCGAAACTTTCTACTGGTCATTTGGGGCATTACTTCTAGCGTTTATTTATCCATTTATGAAACGCTATACCAACTTACCCCAAGTATTTTTAGGTGCAGCATTTTCATGGTCAATTCCTATGGCCTTTACCGCGGTAGGTAAAACTCCAGATTTAACTTGCTGGTTGCTCTATTTTGGTAATTTGGCATGGACAGTGGCTTATGATACTCAATATGCAATTACAGATCGTGAATATGATTTAAAGATTGGCGTGAAATCTACAGCTATTCTTTTTGGTCGATATGACATCCAGATCATTGCTCTTTTACAAGCAACTAGTCTTGTTTTGATTGGTACTGCACTATATTTAGAAAATATCTTATTCCCATGGGCAGTTATTGCTTTAGTTGTAGTCGCATTCGATTTTGTATATCAAACAATTAAAACCAAAGACCGCAACCCTCAAGTATGTTTTTGGGCATTTCGTCACAATCGTTGGGTAGGATTAATCATTTTTCTAGGAATATTTTTAAATTTCATATAGTAAAAATGACCGTGAGGTTGAAAAGTGTTCTATGCAGAGCACTTTTTTTATGTCTTAATATTTGTGCATAAAAAATATGCGGAATAAAGAACACATAAAAAGGATATTCTATGAAACGGTCAAAAATTGCTTTAGCTATAACATTATCAATTTCAGCATTATTTCTTACAGCGTGTAATGACGATGATGATGACTATATTGGTGTTAATCCCGATAAAACTTATGTTTCTGAAAAAGCCTATTCTAAGGATACCTTAAGTGGTGCTTCATCTATAAAAGTAATGACTTATAACATGGTGAATGTACAAGGGAAAACAGCTGAAGCAACTGCTTTAGTCATGTTCCCGAAAGTTGCTCAACCAAAGGATGGTTATCGCGTAGTGGTATGGGAGCACGGCACTGTAGGAGTGGGGGATAGTTGTGCACCAAGCAATAATACGATTAATCCACGCTTCAAAATTTTAGCTGATACTTTATTAGCTGCTGGATATGTGATTGTAGCCCCAGATTATGAAGGGCTTGGTACAAAAGGAATCCATCCATATCTTAATTTAGCGAGTGAAGCAAAATCAGCATTAGCAGCTGTTAGAGCAGTAAAAGATCGTTATGGCTCACAATTAAACGGCGATTGGATGTCTGTAGGTCAGTCACAAGGAGGTCAGGCATCTATAGGTACTGCTGAATATGCAAATACAGATATAACATATAAAGGTGCAGTTGCAGGCGCGCCTGCGTCGAGTTTGGGAACAATTATTCTTGATGTAGCACCAAATGCATTAGCATTAATTGAGCAGCAAGAAATTGCAGGTAATGTAGCTTTAGATAAACGAGTTTCTATTGACTCCTATGCTACTCTGCTAGCTTACGCCGCTTTAACTGGTGTTGGTATTAAAGCCTATGAACCACGTTTTGAATATAGAGATATATTTCAAACAAGAGCGAAGTCTTTAGCTGAGTTTGCAGAAGGAACTACAGGAGAAAATGGTCTTTGTTTAGATAGTGCTGATCCGAGCCTTAGTCTAATTAATAAATTTAAAGAAGATATTATTAAATTTATGACTGATAATCCAGGTAAAAAAGTTATCGATTATCCGGGACTTGATGTTACTAATTTTAGGTCAAATGAGACGGTTCAGAAATTTTTACTCGCAAGTCAGCCTGGTACAAAGCGTTTAGATAAACCGGTATATATTGCTCAAGGTAAAAATGATACCAATGTGCCTTATCCAATTACTCAAATGATGGTAGCTGGATTGGTAACTTTAGGTTCACCTAACATTAAACTAGATTTAGTAGAAAATGCTACGCATACTCAAGCAATTGTTTGTAAAAATGCTGATATCTATCAATTTATTCAAACTAATATGCCCGCTAAGACAAATGCAGTTGTAGATCCATCTATAATTGATGCTAGTGGAAAACCAGAATGTACTGGAGTCGCACAATAATTTTTTGGATTTAAAATATTCAAATTAAAAGGGTCCTAAAGAGGGCCCTTTTTTTGTTATATTGTTACGCATTCTGAAATCGATACTATTTGAGTTTAAAGAACTTATGAGCCAGCAACCTATTGAAAAAAAATCTGTTCCTTGGTTATTAATGGGATTAGGTTTACTTATTCCTTTTCTGATTATTGGAATACTTTTCTTGGCTGCAAAAAGTGATGCTAAAAATAAAAAACAATATGAACAACAGCGTTTAGAGATGGCAAAAAGAATAGCTGAGAAAGAAGCTGCAAATTCTGAAACCAATTAGCTTGTTAATGAATATCCTTTTGTAATTGGCGTACAGTAGGAATATTTGTGTAGCGCTTTACAAGGTAACCTGCTTCAGTGAGCATTTGATCACGAATACGGTCTTCTTCTACTTTTTCAAGATGAGTCGGGTCATCTAGCTCAATAATGGCCATTACTTCCATCTTATCATTTAGCACGACAAAGTCAGTGACTTTACGGTTGAACTGACTACGAATTTTATAGTCATTACTTGTAATTAATGCGCTAAAAGCCACTTGTGCTAACACATGATAATTTGGAAAACTTTGTTTTAAACGTATAAACATTTGAGTTTCAAAGTTTGTAATGACAGGGCGAGCAAAGAATTTTTGTTTTGGAAATAAATAAGGGCGTAAACAAACAAGAAGAAAAATACAGGTGCTTACGCAACCTAAAACAATAAAAAATAAGTGACTCGATTCGAACATGTGAAGGCATCATACAAATAAAAACCCACTCATGATGAGTGGGTTTTTTTAAGAATCTTGGCTCTCCCACCTGGGCTCGAACCAGGGACCTGCGGATTAACAGTCCGTCGCTCTACCGACTGAGCTATGGGAGAATCTGGAAAAGGATTTTAGGCAGGAAAAGGGGCTGGGTCAAGCCTTAATGGCAGAATTAGAGGGAATATCTCATCGTTTGGTTTAAAAATATTCGAAACATTGATTTTATTCAAAATAATGGAAAATTATTAAATCTTAGAAAAGAAAAAACCCGCAATAAATGCGGGCTTTTAGAATCTTGGCTCTCCCACCTGGGCTCGAACCAGGGACCTGCGGATTAACAGTCCGTCGCTCTACCGACTGAGCTATGGGAGATTAGTAGATGGCTCTCCAACCTGGGCTCGAACCAGGGACCTGCGGATTAACAGTCCGTCGCTCTACCGACTGAGCTATTGGAGAATCTGATGCGCATTTTATGGATGAAATCGAAAAGCGTCAATAAGAATATTAAAGAAAATGAATCGTTTGCTTGATTAATATGCTTTTGCTGTATTAAAAATAAAAAAAACCACCCAAAATAGGGTGGTTTTTCATAAAGAAATAAAATTATTTCTCTACACCAGCTGGTTGACCTGCAAGTTTTGCATTTGCATAGTCCCAGTTCACAAGGCTTTCTAAGAAAGTTGCGATGTATTTAGGACGTAAGTTACGGAAATCGATGTAGTAAGCATGTTCCCATACGTCAATTGTTAATACAGCAATTTGACCATGTGCAAGTGGAGTGTCTGCATTAGAAGTTTTAGTAATAGATAATTTACCATTTACTTCATCAGCAACTAACCAAGCCCAACCTGAACCGAATTGAGTTGTTGCAGCAGCAGTAAATTCTTCTGCAAACTTTTCGTAGCTACCAAAAGCTTCGTCAATTTTAGCAGCGATTGCGCCAGTAGGCTTACCACCACCATTTGGCTTCATGCTGTTCCAGTAGAAAGTGTGGTTCCAAACTTGAGCAGCATTGTTGAAAATACCAGCTTTAGATGCATCACCAGCAGTCGCTTTAATGATTTCTTCTAAAGTTTTACCTTCAAGGTCAGTCCCTTTGATTAAGTTGTTTAAGTTAACAACATAGGTATTGTGGTGTTTATCGTGATGGTATTCTAAAGTTTCTTTACTAATATGTGGCGCTAAATCATCATAGCCATATGGAAGTGCAGGTAAAGTAATGGTTGTCATGTTCCTATTCCTTGCATTTGCTGGGTTATACAATTAAGTGGCTCTATTGTAAATGATTCTGGTAACAATAGGGCATCGTTTTAAAGAACTATACACAATAAAGATCTAATTAATACGCATAACACAGATTGAAAAAAAGACTTAATTAAATCGGATTATTCAATTCAAAATATTCTACTTCAATTGAAAACTGTTTTGAGATCGCTTGTGCCAAACGCTGAACTCCATAACGCTCAGTAGCATGGTGACCACAGGCGAAATAGTGAACCCCTAATTCTTTCGCTTCATAAAAAGTTCGTTCACTGACTTCACCTGAAATGTAAGCATCACAATTTTGCAAAGCAGCTTTAGCAATAAAATCTTGAGCGCCACCTGTACAGAAGCCTACTTTTTGAATGCTTTGCTTTTCTGCTGGCAAATGAATCACTTTAAAATCAAAACTGTTTTGAAGCTGTGCTTTAAATTCATCCACAGAAAGTGCTTGCTCTAAATAACCAATATTACCAATCGGATGTTTTTCGGTTAAATCGAGTGGTTCTAAATTCTTCAAGTTTAGTTTTTCTGCAATGGCTACATTGTTGCCTAAAGTTGGGTGAGCATCTAAAGGTAAATGATAAGCAACTAATGAAATATTATTTCGGATGAGTTTCTTAATGCGGTTACCACGCATTCCTGTAATTGGATACGGTTCGCCTTTCCAAAAATAACCGTGATGTACGAGTAATAGATCTGCATTCTGAGCAATTGCAGCATCAATTGCATCTTCGGAAGCAGTAACCGCACAAAGGATACGCTTAACTTCAGTTGAACCTTCAATTTGCAGTCCATTCGGTGCGTAATCTTTAAATTCTGCTGCTTTTAAGGTTTGGTCGCTCCACTGAATAATTTCATGCAAATTTGCCATGATATTTCCTGAATTGAGTAGTAATAATTGCTAAAGCTATAGAAACATATTTTGTTGTGTAACTAAAGCTAGACAAATCTTTTTTGACTTTTTTATGTATATCGACATATTTAATTTAAAATGCTTAACTGAAAACTCTTTTTGTTCAATATATTAATTTAATTAAAAACTTCTTTGCGTAGAGGATATGAACGTGCGCCGCACCTTTACATGGTTACCTTGGGTGTTACTTATTATTGTAATTGCCAGTTTTATTGCATGGCAAAAATACCATCAGCCGAAACCAACTGTTGCAGTTGATGGGGTGCAAATGCCTGCTGAGAAAGTTGAACCACTCGTTGATACTTCGCGAGCGGGCGGGGTGGTATCTTATAGCGCTGCAGTAAAAGTTGCAGCGCCAGCAGTTGTTAATATTTTTACGACCCAGAAAGTTAAACAAAATCATCCTTTATTAAGTGATCCGGTCTTCCGTGAGTTTTTTGGAAATCAGGTTCCAGAACAACAACAGCAAAATGAAAATAGCTTAGGCTCTGGGGTTATTGTACGAGCTGATGGTTATATTCTGACCAATAATCATGTAATTGCTCAAGCTGATCAGATTGTAGTTGCATTACATGACGGCCGTCGTGCAGAAGCAACGATTGTTGGAACAGACCCTGATACTGATTTAGCCGTAATTAAAATCGATTTAGATAAATTACCTGTATTGCCATTTAAGTTGAGTGGTAATGAAGTAGGTGATGTGGTCTTGGCTATTGGTAACCCATTTGGCGTAGGTCAAACGGTAACTCAAGGTATTATTTCTGCGACTGAACGCTCTGATTTAGGCATTAATACCTATGAAGACTTTATTCAAACAGATGCCGCAATTAACCCAGGTAACTCTGGTGGAGCATTAATTGATGTGGCTGGGAATTTAATTGGTGTAAATACTGCTATTTTCTCTCAGTCAGGTGGGTCTTTAGGAATTGGTTTTGCAATTCCTGCAAAAGTTTGCCAACAAGTACTAAACTCAATTTTGAAAGATGGCCGTGTAGTCCGTGGATGGTTAGGTATTAGTTTAGTACCACCTACACAAGAAGACGTATTAGCACCTAAACAGCAAATTGGTGTTGTGGTTGCAGATGTCTTGAAAAATGGTCCAGCTGCATCAGCAGGTATTAAGATTGGTGATAAAATTATTCAGGTGAATAATCAACAAATCACTTCAGCATCTCATTTGATTAATTATGTTGCATTACAAGCGCCTAACAGCGAAATTAATGTAATGGTCGAGCGAGATGGGAAGCAACAAAACTTTGTGGTGACAGTAGGGGAAAGAAAAAACCAAAATACTCAATCACAATTTATACCGCTGCCTAAACAGTAAAGATAAAAAAGCCTCGTAATGAGGCTTTTTTCTTGGTGTTAATTAAGTATGAGAGAGGGCTTGATGCTGATGTTTGAACTCAGTTAAAGCATCAATACGGTACTGAATGAGCATTTCACCAATCTCAGCACCTTTAATGTTTTCAGGTAAATCCTGAACTTTAATAGAGCGAACGATTTGCATCGCATCCAACATGTACTGAGCTTGGGGGTAGGGACGATCTTCTAAACCGAGTCTTCCTTTAGCATCACATTCACATGCTTGTACAAAAGCTTCCACTCTCTCAGGGCGACGTAGTACGTCTAGACGCTGTAATAGACGCCATATAGTTCCTGGTTTTAACGACATAATCTGATGACATTTTAGATGTTCTTTACATACTGATAAAGCCAGCTGTCGAGTTTGAGTTGGAACTTTTAAACGTTCACATAATTCGGTAACAGGTTTTACTCCACGTTCTTCATGCATGATATGGCGAGGAAGTTCGTTAGCTGGAGTCAATGCTTTACCCAAATCATGTACTAAAACAGCAAATCTAACATCAAGCGAATAGTTTGACTTACAAGCTTGCTGTAAGGACATTAAGGTATGTATGCCGCAGTCCACTTCTGGATGATATTCAGGGCGCTGTGGTACACCAAATAATGCGTCAATTTCAGGGAAAAGATGTTTCAACGCCCCACAGTCACGCAATGTCTGAAAATAAACATCTGCATGATCTTCTAAAAGTGCGCGAGAAGTCTCTTTCCATACACGTTCTGGTGTTAAGGCATCAAGCTCACCTGATTCGGCCATGGTTTGCATAAGCTGCATTGTCTCTGGCGCAATCTGAAAACCATATGAAGAATAGCGGGCCGCAAAGCGTGCAACACGTAAAACACGTAAAGGGTCTTCAGCAAAAGCTTCTGAAACATGACGCAAAGTTTTATTTTCTAAATCGGTTTGACCGCCATATGGGTCGTATAGTTTGCCATCTTGATCCATTGCTATGGCATTGATGGTTAAATCACGGCGGATTAAATCTTCTTCTAAACTTACTGTGGTATCAGTAAAAAATTGAAAGCCGTGGTAGCCTTTACCAGATTTTCTTTCAGTACGTGCAAGTGCATATTCTTCTTTCGTTTCGGGATGAAGAAACACAGGAAAATCTTTGCCTACAGGTTGAAAACCTTGGGCGAGCATGTGTTCCGGCGTTGCACCGACAACAACATAATCTTTTTCTTGATAGGGATGCCCAAGTAAAAAATCACGGACGGCACCGCCTACTAAATACACTTGCATGAAAAAACCTCTATTCTTCAAGCAATCATGCTACAGAATAGAGGTTTTCTCAAGTCATTAGAGATGCTTTTCGTAAAAAGCAGTTTCTAAATTACTTTTCTTGTTGTTGGATTTCAGCAACAGTTAAAGCAGTCATATTGATAAGACGACGAGTTGTTGCTGTCGGTGTTAAAATATGAACAGGTTTTGCTGCCCCAAGTAAAATTGGACCAATAGTAACGTTGTTACCAGAAGTCGCTTTCAACAAGTTAAATGAAATATTTGCTGCATCTAAGTTTGGCATAATGAGCAAGTTTGCAGAACCTTTGAAACGTGAGCCAGGGAATGCAAATTGACGAATGTTTTCGTCTAATGCTGCATCACCGTGCATTTCACCCTCAACTTCAAGCTCAGGAGCTTGCTCAGATAAAATACGATAAACTTCACGCATTTTTTGAGCACTTGAGTCAGTCTGGTCACTACCAAAACTTGAATGAGAAAGCAGGGCTACACGCGGAGTAATACCAAAACGACGTACTTCTTCAGCTGCTAAAATAGTCATTTCAGCAAGTTGTTCAGCAGTCGGGTTTGTATTTACGTATGTATCAGCAATAAACAAGTTACGATCTTCGAGCATTAATGCATTTAAGGTGAAGAAGTTATTCATACCTTCTTTTAGACCGATGACATTGCGTACAAAGTCAAGGTGAATGTTATAGCTACTGTAAGTACCACATAACATACCGTCTGCTTTACCAAATTTAACCAGTAAAGATGCAATCAAAGTTGAACGGCGACGAGCTTCACGTTGAGCATATTCAACAGTAATGCCTTTGCGTTGCATAGTTTGATAGTAGTCTTTCCAAAACTCTTCATACATTGGGTTTTGTTCTTGATCTACAATCTCAATGTTTACGCCATGTTGTAAACGTAAGCCTAATTTTTTGATATTAGCTTCAATAACAGCAGTACGACCTACTAAAATTGGTTTAGCTAAATCTTCATCAACTGCGATTTGCACTGCACGTAATACGCGCTCATCTTCACCTTCAGCATATGCGATGCGTTTAGGATCAGTTTTTGCTTGAGCAAAAATCGGTTTCATCAAGAATGCAGAGTTATAAACGAACTCAGATAATTTTTGGCGGTATGCAGAGAAATCTTCGATCGGACGAGTTGCAACACCTGAGTCCATTGCAGCTTTAGCAACAGCAGGAGCAATTTCCAAAATTAAACGTTGGTCAAGTGGACGTGGAATTAAATAGTCACGACCAAATGAAGCAGATTTCTCACCATAAGTAGCTGCATCTGCTTCTACGTGTGCCATACGTGCAATTGCATGTACACATGCAATTTTCATGTCTTCATTAATTGTTGTTGCACCAACGTCAAGCGCACCACGGAAAATATAAGGGAAACATAATGCGTTGTTTACTTGGTTTGGATAGTCAGAACGACCAGTTGCCATGATTACATCAGGACGTACTTCATGTGCATGTTCAGGTAAAATTTCTGGATCTGGGTTTGCTAAAGCAAAAATAATAGGGTTCTCAGCCATCTGTTTCACCATTTCTTTGGTGAGAATACCAGCAGCAGAAAGACCCAAGAACATATCAGCACCAGCCATTACTTCATGTAACTGAGTTGCTTTGATGTCTTGAACATAACGTTTTTTCGATTCATCCAAGCCTTCACGTGAAGTAGTGAGTAGACCGCGAGAATCGGCAACAATGATATTTTCTTTATTTACGCCTAAAGCACAAAGTAAATCTAAACAAGAAAGAGCAGCAGCGCCTGCACCTGAAGCTACAATTTTGATTTCATCAATTTTCTTATTTACAAGTTGCAATGCATTAAGCAAAGCTGAACCTACAATGATACTTGTACCGTGTTGATCGTCATGGAATACAGGAATTTTCATGCGTTCGCGAAGTTTCTTTTCGATATAGAAACATTCTGGCGCTTTAATATCTTCGAGGTTGATACCACCGAAAGTTGGCTCAAGAGAGGCAACAATATCTACAATTTTATCTGGATCGTTTTCTGCAATTTCGATGTCAAATACGTCAACACCAGCAAACTTTTTGAAGAGTACGCCTTTACCTTCCATTACAGGTTTAGACGCTAATGGTCCAATATTACCTAAACCAAGAACAGCTGTACCGTTACTGACTACGGCAACCAAGTTTCCGCGAGCTGTATATTTAGCAGCAGCTGATGGATCACGCTCAATCTCTAAACATGGCGCAGCAACTCCTGGTGAGTAGGCTAGAGCCAAATCTCGTTGGTTGACAAGTTGCTTACTTGGGGTGACGCTGATTTTCCCTGGGTTTGGATATTCATGGTAATTTAAAGCGGCCTGTTTTAAAGATTGATCGTCCATCTGAGTCTCTATTTGATACAAAAAAGCAAACTAGTCAAATTGCTCATTTAGGGAGAGGCAACTCACTTCTTTAACTACGCTTTAATTTTTACCAATTAAGAGAATAGTAGACGAATTGCCAATAGCCCCGTGGTGAGCTAAATGCTAAAGAATATAACACTACTTCTTTATTTCTCACAGTCAAAAACGCTCATTTTTGGAAAAAGCAGCATAGGTAAAATAGATGATTGGAACAATTAAGAAATATGCGGATTTGTTTGTAGATAAGGAATAATCTGCTCGGCAGGAATAGGGCGACTAAAGAAATAGCCTTGTAAAAAATCACATTGCTGTTTTTGTAGATAGGTGACTTGTTCTTTTGTTTCTACACCCTCAGCAACCAGTTTAAGTCCCATACTTTTACCCATCGCGATCATTGCATTTACAATTGCTTCTTGTTTGTGATCACCAATTTTCGAAATGAAAGCACGATCAATTTTTAATACGTCAATTGGGTACTCTGTCAGATAGGCTAAAGAGGAATAACCCGTACCAAAGTCATCTAAGGCAATGGAGATATCTCGTTGTTTTATAGCATGTAATAGCGTTTTTACATTGGCAGTATTGTCTAAAAGGGCTGACTCTGTAATTTCAAGTTCGAGATCTGAACCTTGAATATTATATTTTTGCAAAACCTCATCTAAGTCGTTGAGTAATAAGCCTCGATGTATTTGTTGAGCGACAATATTTACAGAGACTTGAATATTGATATAACCAGCATTTTTCCACTCTTGGAGTTGCTTTCCAACTTTATCTAAAACAACTTTCCCAATATCTGAAATCAGGCTACTACGCTCAGCAAATGGTATGAACATATTTGGCAGGATTAATCCTTTTTCAGGATGCTGCCAACGAATGAGTGCTTCAAAACCGATAATTGATTGATCGTGTAGATTAATTTTGGGTTGGTAATAAACGACAAATTCATCATTTTGAATAGCTTTACGTAATTCTTGCTCTAAATCGGCAGTTTTATATGAGTGATTTGTTTTATTGCAGTAATAGCAAATTGTATTACCACCTAAACGTTTTGCCTCTGAAAGCGCTTGCTCTGCATGATTGTTGAGATGATCAATTTGTCTGCCATGTTCAGGAAAACATGCAACACCGATAGATGCGGTAATAAAATATTCGTGATTATCAATGTAAAAAGGCGCATTGAGTGCTTGTAAAATGTTTTGGCAATATTGCTCAACATTTGGATGAATTGGCGAAATCTCATAAATGATTGCGAAATCATCACTATTTAAATAGGCGACTAAAATCGCATTGATATTGATTAAGCGTAATCTTTGTGCGAACTGTTTAAGGAGTTCATCACCACTATCATTATTTAAAAATTCATTAAAAGCGCGGAAACGGTCAATATTTACTCGTATTAGTGCTAAATTTTTAATGTTATATGAAGGATTTACAAGATATTGATGTAATTGATTGTAATAGTAAAGGCGATTAGGCAAGTGGGTGAGACTATCGTAATTTTTTAAATAGGATAGATGCTGTTCCTGACGTTTTTGTTCAGTGAGGTCACGTGCAAATCCAATATAATTTGTAATTTGATGGAACTCATCTTTGACCACATTGATGTGTAACCACAAATAGACGCTTTTGCCAGAATTAAATTTTTCATCAAATTGGCCCATATATTCCCCAGTTTCGAGGAGCTGTTGGGTAATTGAGGTATGAAATTGTTGTTGTAATTCCTTTTGATTAATCGCAATGCTAAATAATTCTTTATTTAAAAGTTCTGATTTAGAAAATCCAGTTAATTTTTCGTAGTAAGGGTTAATATCAATATAATTCAGGTGTTCATCTAAAATGAATATTCCTTCTGCTGCTTGTTCAAGCACAATTGCGGATAGTCTTAAGTGTTCTTGGTCTTTTTTCTCTTGATGTATATCTCGGGTCATTCCAACCATACGAAGCGCTTTTTGTGTTTTGGGATCTCTGGTAATGACACGACCTACATCATGAATCCATCGCCATGAACCATCTTGACGTAAAATCCTGAAATTGATATTAAAATGATCTGTAATTCCTTCCAAATGTTGTTTTAAACGTTCATCAAAAAGTTTTTTATCGCTTGGGTGTATACGATCTAATATTGTATTGAGATGAATAATGGCGGTTTGAGTTTGTTTTTGTTGATCGAAAAACGTAATTTCTAATCTTTGACTTTCAATATCCCAATCCCAAGGTCGAATACCTGCCGTTTCATGTGCAAAAGCTAAATTATAGTGATGGCTTTCGAGTTGCTCATTCATTTTAGTGAGATCGTATGTGCGTTCACGTACCTTTTGTTCTAGTAAATGGTTATTAAATTGGAGCTGGGCTTCAATATCTTTCGATTTATTCACTTCTTGTTGAAGTTGTACACATAACTCTTCAGCCCACTGGGTATGTTGTTCTGAAATTTGAATGAGCTGTTTATTTCTAAATAATAGTTGAGAAATTTTTTGATAGTTACGTTGAGTTGCGTATGCACAGAGTATGGTAGCTATGAAAGCGATGTTATAGGCGAAATAAAAAGGCAGCTGAGTAATTGGGGTATGTGTAAATTGAGCGATTAATAGGGGTAATGTACTGGGAATAAATAAGAGATAAAAGTATCGAGGTTGTTGCGTTAAAAAAGTCAGTCCAATGATATGGGCAGAAGTGATAAACAAAGCAATTAAAATATGAGTATCTGGTAGGGTAACTAGCTCTTGAGGAAGATAAAAATGAATAACCGTAACGGTTGCCCCTAATAAAACTCCTGAAATAAAACAAATACTTTGTAAGATAAAATCAGCTTTTTTAATAAAATTAATAGTACGATAGTGCGTTAAAATATTTGGAACAAATAATAGGCAGATAAGAGATGCAATAGTAAGGCCCATAGACCAATTAAATATTGTTACTGAAGATAAAAAATAATAAGAAAAAATAGCGTATGAGATGAGACATAGCAGTATTAAGCTAACTAAATACCAGCGTATATATTGAATTGAAAGTTTTAGCTGTTCAATTTTTGTTTGATGCTGTAGATATTCTTCCTGAAGCCCAGACATAAGATTTTTCTATCCTATTTTTTTACATATATACAGAAAGAATCTGATTTATCAGTGAAAAAGAATTTGAAATTTTATTCATACAATAAAAGTAAGTTAACTTTAAATAATGATTTAATCAATGTGCAGAGAACTTAGGTGGATAAAAATCGATAATTTAAAATAGACAAGGCAACAACAGGGGCAGTTTCTGTACGCAAAACTCGGTCACCAATGCACCAGTTCATAAATCCAGCTTGATTGGCTTGAGTAATTTCATTTTCGCTTAAACCGCCTTCTGGTCCAATCAATAAGGCAAGTTCAGGTTGTATGTCTGCTAATACATCTTTTTGTTCTTTTTCTGGCGCTAAAACGAATTTAGATTGAGGAAGTTCTGAAGAACTTAACCATTCATTAAGAGAAATAGGGGCTAATACTTCTGGGACTAAGTTCAAACCACATTGTTCGCATGCTGCAATTGCAACAGCTTGCCAGTGATCTAATTTTTTTTGATCTCGGTCATACTTTAAACGCATTTCACAGCGGTCACTAGTTAGCAATTGAATCTGGCTTACACCTAATTCAGTGGCTTTCTGAATGGCATAATCCATTCGATCGCCTTTACTCATGACTTGACCTAAAACAGCTTTAAAAGGGGCATCACGGTTTGCAGGGTTAAAATTCTCAATTGTGACAAACGCATTTTTTTTATTAATTTCTGTCAAAGTCGCGAGATATTCGCCACCTTGGCCATTAAATAGAGTAGCTTGTTCTTGTAATTGTGCACGTAAGACACGCACCCAATGATGAAATACTGATTCAGTCAGTTGAATAGTTGAACCAACTGTAAGTTCAGTTTCGATAAAAAAACGATTCATTGGGTACGCCTTACAAAATTAATTTAAACCAAGATCAACAACGAGTTGACGAGTTGGTTCGACTTGATTCATTGAATAGAAATGTAAGCTTGGTGCACCACCTGCGATCAGGCGTTCACATAGCTTCACAACAACTTCATGACCAAAAGCTTTAATACTCTCGCTGTCATCGCCATAGGCTTGTAATTGTTTACGGATCCAACGAGGAATCTCTGCGCCAGTACCATCAGCAAAGCGAATTAAATTGCTGGCATTGGTAATCGGCATGATACCAGGAGCCACCGGAATATTAACTCCAGCTTTTTCCAGACGCTCAATAAAATAAAAGTATGAGTCTGGATTAAAGAAGAATTGTGTAATTCCTGCATTAGCGCCAGCTTGTACTTTTTCAATAAAACGTTGGATATCTGAATCAAGGTTTTCAGCTTGAGGGTGCATTTCAGGATAAGCTGCAACTTCAATATGAAAATGATCACCTGAGTGCTCACGAATAAAACGTACTAAATCTTGAGCATAAGGAAGTTCCCCAAGCCCGACTTGACCAGAAGGTAAGTCACCGCGTAAAGCGACAATACGATTAATGCCTTGGGTTTTATATAAATCTAGTAACTCAGCAATACGCGCTTTATCATCACCAATGCATGAAAGGTGAGGTGCAACTGGTGTACCTTTACCATTGAAATCGTCTATAGCAGCAAGAGTACGTTCGCGAGTAGAACCACCAGCACCATATGTAATCGAGAAAAAATCTGGATTTAATAGTTGTAATTCTTGATGAACAATACGAAGTTTTTCAGCACCGGCATCAGTTTTCGGTGGGAAAAACTCAAAAGAAATGGGTATACGTTTAGTCATGTCAAATCCTTGTAAACAGCGAAACAATATTTTTAGAAAAAAGGGCAGTCGGTTCACCGTCTGCCCTTAAGTTCTTAGTATTTGTAAGCGTCAGACTTGAATGGTCCCTCAACAGCAACACCTAAATAGCCAGCTTGCTCTTGAGTTAATTGAGTAAGTACACCACCAAAACCTGCAACCATTGCTGCAGCAACTTCTTCGTCAAGTTTCTTAGGAAGAACTTCTACACGAATTTTTGCAGTTTTTTCACTTGCAGGAAGGTCAGCAAATTTCTCTTGGAATAAGTGAATTTGACCTAACACTTGGTTAGCAAAAGAACCGTCCATCACACGTGATGGGTGACCAGTTGCATTACCTAGGTTTACAAGGCGACCTTCAGAAAGAAGAATCAGGTAGTTATTTTCGTCTTCTGAACGATAAACTTGGTGAACTTGTGGCTTAACTTCAACCCACTTGTAACCACGTAAATAAGCTGTGTCGATTTCTGTGTCGAAGTGACCGATGTTACATACAACTGCACCAGCTTTTAAGCTATCTAACATTGCAGCATCGCATACGTGGTAGTTACCAGTTGTTGTTACAACGAGGTCAGTGTTGCCAAGAAGATCATGGTTAATATCTTCTTTTTTACCTGTTTGTACGCCATTTTTGTATGGAGATACAACTTCATAGCCGTCCATACATGCTTGCATTGCACAAATTGGGTCAACTTCAGTTACACGAACGATCATGCCTTCTTGACGTAAAGATTGAGCAGAACCTTTACCTACGTCACCATAACCCACTACAAGTGCGCGACGGCCAGACAAAAGCATGTCAGTTGCACGTTTGATTGCGTCATTTAATGAGTGACGGCAACCATATTTGTTGTCGTTTTTAGATTTAGTAACCGAGTCATTTACGTTAATTGCAGGAACTTTCAAAGAACCGTCTTTCCACATTTCGATAAGACGTTGAACACCTGTTGTAGTTTCTTCGGTAATACCGTGAATACGTTCTAAAAGCGCAGGATATTTTTCATGAACAAGAGCAGTTAAATCACCGCCATCGTCCAAGATCATGTTGGCATCCCAAGGTTGACCATTTACATTGATCTGTTGCTCTAAACACCATACATATTCTTCTTCAGTTTCACCTTTCCAAGCAAACACTGGAATACCGCGTGCAGCAATTGCAGCAGCAGCGTGGTCTTGAGTTGAGAAAATGTTACATGATGTCCAGCGTACTTCAGCACCTAATTCAACAAGCGTTTCAATAAGAACAGCTGTTTGAATGGTCATATGAATACAACCAAGAATTTTTGCGCCAGCAAGTGGTTTAGAAGCTGCATAGCGTTTACGTAAGCCGATCAAAGCTGGCATTTCTGCTTCAGCAAGTTTGATTTCTTTACGACCGTAATCAGCAAGAGAGATGTCAGCAACTTTGTAATCTGTAAATGAAGCATTAACCGCGTTCATCAGGATCTCCTAGGAAAAAATAGTATTGATCATTCTGTTCGCGGATGCCGTTGTTGGTTAAAACGAGTGTTTAACCGATCGTCGAGCCTGGCAAATTGATCTTTAGTGCCGATCAATTGTCGCAGCATCCCTCGACTAGCGAAACATTGTACTTGGAAAAGCTTTTAGTGCCAATCCAGTTTTGTTTATTATCTGCGTAATTATCACTTTAGATTCTAATTATGGCATTAAATATTCCCGAGTCGTTGGCAAGCCTAGAGTCAAACTGTGGCGTTTTTGCAGTTTGGATGTTGCTTCAGCATCATGGAGTACAAATTGATGTGGTTGAGCTGATTAATGTTTGCCGACACGATGAAGGAGGCACCTATACTATTGCCTTAGCTGTCGCTTTAAAGAAACTAGGATTTGAGGTGTCATTTCATTCAGATGAGGATCCTAGCATTAGCCAAAGCGAACGAATGAGCTATAAAGAAGCAAAGGTATTAAAAATTCCAACTGGACCAGCACTAAGCTATCAAGATATTCAAGCTGCAATTGAAAATGGAAAAATGGTGATTGTCTATTACGATACTTTAGCAGGTGTTGGAAATCAGTCGCTCATTTATTCTATAGATCAAAATGAAATCTGCTTTTTTGATAGTTTTGAACCGATGTCAGCGGCAGTTTTTGAAAAGCAGCGTCAAGTAGAGGGGATTTGCCGTCAGGCTATTGTGATTGATGATTGTAAGTTTCAGATGCATTCATCCAAATTGAATTAGATAAAAAGAGCCAGTAGTGTGCTGGCTCATATTGAAGTTATTTTTGTTGATATTCTTGAATTACTTCTAAAGCAGCACGAAAAGCTTCTTGTGTAGCAGGGGCGCCGCAATATGGCAGGCTGTGCAATAAAGTTTCTTGAATCTCTTCAACTGTACAACCATTGTTGAGTGCACCACGAACATGGCCTTTGAGTTCAGTTGGTGATTTTAGTGCCGTGAGCATTGCCAAAGTAATTAATGAACGATATTTACGAGGTAGCACACCTTCACGTTGCCAAGTCGATCCCCATGCATGCTCATTAATCCAGTCTTGTAAAGGCTGGGTAAAGGGTACGGTATTTTCTTGGGCGCGCTTTACAAAAGCTTCTCCCATCACTTCTGTGCGAACTTTTAATCCATTTTCGTAATCTTGCTTAGACATTAATTTCTCCTAAAAATAAAAGCGTCGATTGACGCTTTTATGGCTGTTTATTAATTAATGCGAATCAAAAATGATTGCAATAGTGAATTAGTGGAGGCATCAGTCACTAAATTTGATGAGGGTTCGACAACGGAAGATCTTTATTTAAATCTTCATCAAAAACATCGGTAAGCATGCTGTCGAATCGAATTGCGTTGTATTGCAATAATTGTTGAGCTTCGCTTTCAGAAATAAAACTTTCTTTTATTGCTTGTGCAATATTTTCTTCAAAAGTAAGACCCGTAAATTTGCCTTTAGATTCAGCTTTTTTAAACTTATCCCAAAGTGGTTCAAGGGTTCGTAGAATTTGGAAAGCATGCTCTAAACGACCAGTTACATCATCGGCTTTGGTTGAATAGAAGACGTGATGTTTAAGCTGTTCTCTGAAAGGGTGCTCTTGCATCATAAGTTCAGCGACTTGTTGTTTTAACTCATCATCTGGTTTTGAAATGACACGACCAAAAGGGAAACAGATCCATTTCACAAATGCTGCCGGAAGTTTAGCTGGGAAGTTTTCAAATAATCCCCAAAATGCTTCCTGAATATTCAAGAAAGCTTTTTGTAGCGCTAATTTAGCGTGAAGTTGTTCAGCTTCAGTTTTTTGTCCAGCTTCATAAAATTTTAAAATCGCAGTAGAAATAAACAGGTGCGCATGAATATCTGCCAAGCGTCCGGATAACATTTCTTTGCGTTTTAAGTCGCCTGCAAGTAAGCCAAGAGACATATCTGAAACAAGTGCGAAGTTGGCACTAAAACGATTAATCGTTTTATAGTAACTTGCAGTGAATTGATCTGCTGACTGAGGCGCATCGCTTGAGCCACCTGTCCAACCGTAAGCAAATGATCTTGCACCACGGTTAAAGGTATAGGCTAAATGTTTAAATAACAAATCATCGAATTTTTTGACTGAGTTATTTTTATTTTCAGATTGAAGGAGTTGTAACTCTTCAAATAGATAAGGATGACAACGCATTGAGCCCTGACCAAAAATCATCAATGAACGGGTCAAAATATTTGCGCCTTCTACCGTAATAGCAATTGGAATTGCTTGATAGGTAAGGGCAAGGAAATTACGTGGCCCAAGTTGAATTGCACGTCCGCCAGCAATATCCATTCCGTGATTTACGACTTTACGCATCGTTTCAGTTGAATAATATTTTGCCATGGCAGTCATCACGGCAGGTGTTCCACCTTGGTTTAGGCCACATGTCACTAAATAACGGAATGCTTCAAGCATATAGGCATCGCTGGCAATTTCACTGGTCGCTTCTTGTACGCCTTCAAATTTACCGACAGAAATATTAAATTGTTGACGAATTTTCGCAAAAGCACCAACGGTTAAATAGCTCATTTCACCTGCGGCTGTTGCTAGAGCTGGAAGGGAAATACCACGGCCCACGCCTAAACATTCCATGAGCATTCGCCAGCCTTTACCGGCATTTTCTTGACCACCAATAATCCAGTCAATAGGAATAAAAACATCTTCTCCTTCTACTGTTCCATTCATAAATGGTGAACCAGGATAATGGCGTGCTCCTATTTTTACACCCGCATGACTTGCAGGAATTAAGGCACAAGTAATACCGTATTCTGTTTTGTTTTTATCTCCCAATAGGCCTTCTGGGTCATAAAGTTTAAAGGCTAGACCAACAACGGTGGCAATTGGCGCAAGCGTAATCCAGCGTTTAGAGAAATTCATGCGAAGTCCAAGGACTTGAGCACCTTCATATTCGCCGTAACAAACAACGCCCGAATCTGGAATGGCACCTGCATCTGAACCTGCTTCTGGGCTGGTTAAACCAAAGCATGGGATCTCTTCACCTTTAGCAAGGCCCGGTAAATATTGCTGTTTTTGTGCATCGGTACCGTAGTGCATGAGTAGCTCACCCGGTCCTAACGAGTTTGGAACCATACAACTCACAGCTGTGGTGAGTGAGCGGGAAGCAATTTTGCTCATAATACGGCTTTGAGCAAATGAGCTAAATTCTTTGCCACCAAAGGACTTTGGAATAATGAGTCCTAAAAATCCTTTGTCTTTAATAAAGTGCCAAACCTCTGGTGGCAGATCTTTTAAGTGATGATGAATTTCCCATTCATCTAGCATGCTACAAAGGAGCTCAACTTCATTGTCGATAAAACTTTGTTCTTCTGCTGACAAGGTTGGGTAGGGATATTTTTCAAATTGAGACCAATCGGGTGCCCCCATAAATAATTCTTTTTCCCACCAACTGGTACCTGCCTCTAAAGCCTCTTGTTCAGTCGTACTGATGCTCGGCATTGAGTTTGCTAATGTTTTATATGCAGGTTGAGTAATCAGGTTAAAGCGTAATGGTGCAAATAAAATAATGATACTAAGGACAATAAGGGGAATACCTAAAAGGAGAGCCCATGGCGTTAGTATGAGTGCAGTAAGTATGGTTACAGCAATCGTAATAACACTACCAATGGTTCTGTTTAGATTAAAAAAGAAAATTGCCCATATTGCAAAAAGCTGAATGACAACGCTTAAAACAAAGAGTAGGAAAATCATACTTGCTCCTTGCTAGATAAGCCCTCAAGTTAGAAGTTACAAAAAAGCGAGGAGAGATTTAAGGCTTAACTAGCTAATTTTTAATGCTGTTTAAATTTAATTTTTTATGTCGCAATTGATGTATATGCTAGAGCAGGGATATATCGTACTTTTAGGTATAAGATATTTTTAAGTGAAAGTGTAATGGGTTGTTTTATCGATTTGTCAAGAAATGTTATTGATTTTCTTATACAAATAAAAAGCCCTCTAACGTAGAGGGCTTTTATAGATATTTAATTTTTAAGCTTCGACAACTTGAACAGCGATTTTTTTAGCTGGATCTACTTTGCGACGAACTTCCGGTACTGGTTCACCGTGGTATTGACGATCAGCAAAGTAACTTGAACGAACCATTGGTGCAGACCAAATATTTCTAAAGCCAAGTTTACGGCCATGCTCTGCATAACGTTCGAACTCTTCTGGTGTTACAAAGCGGTCAATTGGCGCGTGTTGTTTAGAAGGTTGTAAGTATTGACCAATAGTCACATAGTCAACATCGTGAGCGCGCAAGTCATCAAGCAAAGCAATAACTTCTTCTTCAGTTTCACCGATACCCACCATCAAACCACATTTTGTTGGGATATCAGGGCAATATTCTTTAAACATTTTTAATAAGTTTAAAGAATGTTGATAGTCTGAACCTGGGCGCATTGCTTTATATAGACGTGGCACAGTCTCGATGTTGTGGTTAAATACGTCTGGTGGACATTCAGTCATAATGCGTAAAGCAATATCCATACGTCCGCGGAAATCTGGTACTAAAATCTCAAGCAATGTATTTGGGCTTAGTGCACGAGCTTCTTTGATACAGTCCACAAAGTGTTGTGCACCGCCGTCAAGTAAGTCATCACGGTCAACCGAAGTAATTACTGCATATTTGAGCTTAAGATTAGCAATTGTCTCTGCCATGTGACGAGGTTCATCTGCATCGAGTGCATTTGGACGACCATGTGCTACATCACAGAAAGGGCAACGACGTGTACAAATATCACCCATGATCATGAATGTTGCTGTACCACCACCAAAACATTCTGGTAGGTTTGGACAAGCAGCTTCTTCACAAACGGTATGGAGTTTTTGAGCACGTAAAGTGGTTTTAATACGCTGAACTTCTTCTGGTGCCGTCATCTTGACACGAATCCAGTCAGGTTTACGCGGCACTTCAACCGTAGGTACAACTTTTACAGGAATTCTTGCGACTTTTTCTGCGCCACGAAGTTTTACACCCTGTTCAGGTTTACGGTGTTCTGACATATTTAACTTTTCCACTCGTTTATAGAGACATTGACATTGTATTATAGCGAACTTCTACGGTTAATAGCGGAAAATAACTATTCATATAATAAATGTGGTTATTCAGAAATATAGGGTTGAGAAATACATAAATTCACCGCATATTAGCCATAATTTATTATAAAATATGGTCATTCAAGTGAGGAAGGAGCTTTCAATGCCACGTAAAAAAGAGGTCGTTAGTGGGAATTTCGTTAAATACGATGCGGTAGTTCTCGGTTCTGGACCTGCAGGTGAAGGCGCGGCAATGAAGCTTGCAAAAGCGGGTAAGCGTGTTGCAATTGTAGATGTGCGTGATCAACTGGGTGGTAACTGTGCACACGTAGGTACCATTCCAAGTAAAGCATTACGTCAAACAGTTTCTAGTATTATCCGCTATCAGCGCGATCCAATGTTTCAGAAAGTAGGTGAATGGAAACAGTTCACCATGAAACAGGTTTTGCGTAATGCACATAAAGTAATTCAACAACAGGTTGATACGCATACACGTTTTTACGATCGTAACAAAATCGGTGTATTCCACGGCCGTGCATATATCCAAGATAAAAATACAGTTTTAGTTTTTAGCCATGAAGGCATTAAAGAAACAATTATTTGTAAGCAAATCGTGATTGCGACAGGTAGTCGTCCTTATCATCCGCAAGGTTTAGACTTTGATCATCCTCGCGTATTCGATTCGGACAAAATCCTTGATCTTGATTATTCAATTCAAAAAATCATTATTTACGGCGCAGGTGTTATTGGTTGTGAATATGCCTCAATCTTTATTGGTTTAGACCATAAAGTTGACTTGATTAATACTCAGCAAAAATTATTAAGTTATCTAGATGATGAGATTGCTGATGCATTGTCTTATCACTTACGTGAACAAGGTGTATTGATTCGTCACAATGAGCAAATGGATCACCTGGAAACGTTTGACGACCATGTTGTACTACATTTACAAAGTGGTAAAAAGATTAAAGCCGATGCGATTCTTTGGTGTAACGGCCGTTCAGGTAACACAGAAGGCTTAGGTCTTGAGAATGTTGGGTTAGTACCAAATAACCGTGGTCAACTTTCAGTAAATGATCAATATCAAACTGAAGTTGAAAATATTTATGCTGCTGGTGATGTGATTGGTTGGCCATCACTTGCTTCTGCTGCTTATGACCAAGGGCGCTGTGCTGGCGCAAACATGAGTGGTGAAGATGCGAAGCCAGTACGTGATATCCCGACTGGTATTTATACTATTCCGGAAATCTCATCAATTGGTAAAAATGAACAGGAATTAACGGAAGAGAAAATTCCGTATGAAGTAGGTCAGGCTTCTTTCCGTCATTTGGCTCGTGCACAAATTACCGGTGATACAGTGGGTGAGTTAAAAATTCTTTTCCACCGTGACACTATGGAAATTTTAGGTATTCACTGTTTTGGTAATAACGCTGCCGAAATTATCCACATTGGGCAAGCAGTTATGCACAGCCCAAACAATACTCTGAAATATTTTGTCGAAACAACGTTTAACTATCCAACAATGGCCGAAGCATATCGTGTAGCTGCACTTAATGGTATGAATCGTTTGTTTTGATTTTAAATAAGTTTTCCATAAAAAAGCCCGCAAACTTGCCGGCTTTTTTATTTTCATTAGACCATAGGTTTTTTATATTTTTATGACAATTTGCAGTATGCATCTGGCTGTCTATATCTCTAGTGGGCACAAAAAGCTTGATTGAAATATACAAATAAATCAGGAGTTTGTTTCCATAAAATGATTGAACAGGCCAGCAGAGTAATCACGAGCAAAGTCATAATTGTTTTCAAAAGTAAGGCATTATGCGTCATGAATAACAGCCTCCTCATTTACAAAGAAATGTACGATTACCCCTAATATACTCAATGCTATTGAACATAGCCAAATCGCATTGTAATTACCTGTTAAGTCATGGTTAACACCGCCAAGCCAACCGCCAAAGAAAGACCCGACTTGATGGGTGAAAAACACAATACCACTGAGCATTGAAAGGTATTTAACACCGAACATATTTGCGACAATCCCGTTGGTAAGTGGAACTGTAGAGAGCCATAAAAGTCCCATAATGACGCCAAAAGCATATACCGTATAAGTGCTTAGAGGTAATAGTAAAAATGCGATGATTGCGATGCCTCGGCTACCGTAAAGCGCCATTAATAATTTAGGTTTTGAGAATCGATCTCCTAGCCAACCTGCCCCATAAGTTCCCACAATATTAAATAGTCCTACTAGTGCTAGAAACATAGTACCTGTAGCTGCATCAAAGCCGTGATCGATTAAATAGCCCGGTAGATGAACACCTAAGAAGACCACCTGAAATCCACACACTAAAAAGCCTAAAGCTAACCACCAGAATGGCTTATGTTTTCTAGCAATATTCAGTACTTGTTTAAATGTGAGCTGAGGTTGAGTAATTGCTTTTGGTTTTTGATTGCTTGGCCCTTTTAGCATCCACGCTAGGGGAATGATAAGCGCAATTAACAACGCACTCACCATTAAAGCTGACGACCATCCTACCGTTTTAAGCAAGAGAAGGGTGGAAGGTAGCATAATAAACTGACCAAAAGAGCCTGCTGCACTGGCAATACCCATTGCCATACTTCTTTTTTCTGGTGGGGCGGCTTGGCCTACTGCACTCAGTAAAACCGTAAAAGAGGTTGCTGATAAAGCTAAGCCAATAATAAGACCTAAGCTTAAATTCAAAATGAGTACACTTGAACTAAAAGCCATTAAAAGTAGGCCTAGGGTATAAAGTAAGCCACCAACAGCAACCACAACTTTACTGCCATATTTATCTGCAATTGCCCCGGTAAAAGGCTGAACAGCTCCCCAGATCAGATTCTGCATGGCTATCGCAAGACTAAAAACATGCTGTCCCCAGCCAAATTCATGGCTCATCGGTACAAGGTAGAGACCGAAACCATGCCGTACACCGAGAGAAAGTGCCAGAATAATTGCACTGCCAATCAGCATATAGATGAGGGACTGAGAAAATTGGTTGCCAGTTTTAGTCATGATTAATGGAAAATTATAATAATGATAATTTATTGTAGAAGATATATCGAAAAATATCGATATAGACAGCAAGAATACTTAAGAAGAATTAAAAAGTAAGTATGAGTTGTATGCTTTTATAAAAAATAAGGGAGTAGAAAAAATCCTGATTTCTACTCCTTGTAAAAATTAAGCAGCAGAGTTACGTTCCAGCAAGGCTTGTTCAAAAAGAATTTGTTCTTTTGCTTTATGTTCTGTTGTAAAGCGAATCAAAATTACGCTACAGCCTGCAACTATAACCAGACCACCTAAAATAAACAGGCAAGTTTGAATATCAAGTAAACCCTTAAGCAAGAAACCAGCTGCGACAGCACCCACATTTCCGCCTGCACCAATAATTCCTGCGACACCACCTAATGCATTACGATCAATAAATGGTACGAGAGCATATGTCGCGCCACAAGCCATATGAGTAAACAGGGCAAAAATCGTCATAGAGATAATTGCAAGTGCAACGACATTCATTTGAGAAAAGAGAATTAAGAATAAACCTTCGCCCAAAATCATCAGTACCAGTACTTTCGTGCGGCCATCTAAACCTTTTTTGAGTGCGACTTTATCGGAAATAATACCACCAAGTGCACGAGCAAAGAGTGCAAGAAGGCCAAATATCCCCGCGGTTAAACCAGCAGTTTTTAAATCCATCTTGAACTGATCAACATAGTACATTGCTGCAACGTTATGGATAAAAATTTCAATACCGAAACATGCACCGTAAGCCACAAATAAAATCCAGACACGGTAGTTGCGAGCAGCTTGCATTAAAATAGCCATACCACCTTTTTTACCACTGCCAACTTCAATACCTTGTGCACGGACTTCTTTAAAGTTTCCTTGAGGGCAGTCTTGGGTTAATTTCCAGTAAAGAATGCCGACAATGACCATCATCAGGCCTGGTACGATTAATGCAACACGCCAACCCATAGTTTGCTCAACACCAAACATGACAATTGCGCCAAGTAACAAAGGCATTAAGGCTTGAGTTGCACCGCCACCAGCATTACCCCAACCAGCAGCAGCTGCATTTGCCGTGCCTACAACATTAGGCGCAAACATAACACTTGTATGGTATTGCGTAATAACAAAGCTTGCGCCAATTGCACCAATTAGTAAGCGGAAGAATAAAAAAGACTCATAACTGTTGGCAGCAGCAACACCAAATACAGGAATACTGCCAAGCAAGAGAAGGGCTGTATAGGTAATCCTCGGTCCATATTTATCACAAAGCGGACCTACGACAAGTCGTACTAAAATCGTAATTGCAACGGCGGCAATATTAATATTGGCAATCTGGTCTTTGGTTAAGCCAAATTCACCTTTAATCACTGGCATAAGTGGAGCACAGGCAAACCATGCGAAGAAGCACACAAAGAATGCGAGCCATGTCATGTGGAAAGCACGCATTGCAGGAGTAGAAAAGCTAAATAATTTTATTTCAGTTGCTTTTTTTGCATCTTGATTGACATTTGAAGACATACGGCGTCCCTCTGAACTGAACGAAATTTTAATTTGCAAGGCGATTTATTGCCTATCTGCAAACCGATCAGAGCGGACATCGTTGGCCGTCTTGGTTTATTCATTGAATCATCGTTGACTCATCTTGCTATGAATAAAGCAAAGCTTGTGCCAAAAAATTAATTTTACTAAAAAGGAAAAATTACTTTCTAATTCTATTGAGTTAGTTTATTAAAAATAAAATTAATTAAAAAATAGAAATAAATCAGTAAATACTCATAAGAGAGGAGAGTAGTAAATTTTTTCTATTGGCTTCATAAAAGTGCTCATTTTTTTAGCGTTTTGATTTAAAAAGAAGCAAAATCTACAAAAAAGAAAGCTATAAAAACGTGCATAAGTTTTTATAGCTTTGTGTGACACAAAAGTTAGAAGCGGTAACCGACACCAACATATGTAATGAGTGGATCAATATCAATTTTGGTATTCGCTTTAATTAGCTCTTTACCTGTATTTTGGTCAGTCACATAGATTTTTGCTTCACTATTCATTTTGGAATATGAAACTGAACCAACAGCAAACCAGTTCGGGTTGAAGTCATAAGATGCACCTAAAGTCACAATAGGGGCAAAAGTATCGGTTGCTTCTAGTTTAACGATAGGATTTGCTGATGATGTTTTGCGATCTAATGCTGCACCAGCTTTACCATCATGGATATTCTGGATCATGTGACCCGCTTGAATTAAATCGGCCTCAATACCGGGATTCATTTTTAAATCATTAAAGTATGCATACATCACGCCAGCTCCGATATAAGGACGGAACTTATTTACCCCTGATTTACCAAATTGATAATGTAGTTCAACGGCTGGTAACCATGCACGAGCAGTCGCAGCCTTACCTCCCTGAGAAAGATCAGTAATATGCAGGTCTTGTTTTAAAGGAATATCTCCACCCGCCTCGGAAATTCCATCTCCTATGATTCCTCCTATTAAAGATCCATCTTTTAGTGGAGTCGCTTTTCCAGAAAGGGGAGCGTAAATATTACCTTTTCCATTAATATCTACTTTAGGAGGAATACCACCTTTAATTTCTAAAGATAAATTGTCCGTAAAGTTGTAATTAAACATAAGACCAACAGTATCAACATCAGCAGCTTCTAAGCCAGAACCTTGTTGTTGCCATTGAGAAAGACCATTAACTTCTGCTGTACCTGCAAGTGATGAGGGAAGAGTGTCTGTAAACTTATCAAGAAGGCTAATAGTGCTATACCAGAATTTTCCTGAAGTTTTACTTTGGTCGATTGCATCTAAAACGGCTTTTGTAGATACATCTCCAACTTTAGATGTTGTACCTTCTGCGACGCTAGTATTGATATTGACAGGGTTTCCTGAGCCTTGAGGCATAGCATGGAGCCAACCCGCAGAGACAGAAAAACGTTTGAAGCCATCACCATCTTTAAAACTAAAATATGGTGAAGCGGCATAAGTGAATGTTGGCAGAGCAAAAAAGGCAGCTGTCATACAAAATAATGACTTTTTCATCATAAAAGGACTCCATGTCCGACATTTGTTTACTGATTTTTATTGAGCCCACCATACCTTGTTTTATTGAATAGATTGTGTATTAAAAATTAATAATTGTAATTTTTTTGAAATATTTGTTTATATTTAGAAAGATTTATTAATAAAAATACATAATAAATAATAAAAGGCTACATAAAGTAGCCTTTTATTTAAGATTTTTAAATTATTAGTTGAAACGGGATAAGTCTTCTTCAGGACGAGCAGTTAAAACTTCAATGCCTGTTTGGGTGACTAAAATAGTATGTTCATACTGAGCTGAAAGTTTATGGTCTTTGGTTACGACAGTCCATTTGTCACCTAACAATTTAGTTTGCCATACGCCAGCATTTACCATTGGTTCAATTGTAAAAGTCATACCTGCTTCTAGACGCATACCTGTACCAGCTTGACCATAATGGAGTACTTGAGGTTCATCATGGAAAACAGTTCCAATACCGTGACCACAATATTCGCGTACTACACTAAAACGTTCTGATTCGACATACTTTTGGATTGCGTGGCCGATATCACCTAAATATGAACCATCTCTAACAGTTGCCATCCCACGATACATCGCTTCTTGAGCAACTTTGCATAGACGGTTGGCTAAAATAGAAGTTTCACCACCAACGACATACATCATGTTGGTATCGCCGTGATAACCATCTTTAATGACAGTGACATCAATATTAAGGATGTCACCATTTTTTAAAATTTTATTTTCAGAGGGAATACCATGACAGACAACATGGTTAACCGAAGTACAAATAGAGTGTTGAAAAGCAGGGCGCCCAGGAGCTCCACCATAGCCTACACATGCAGGAATAGCATGCTGCACATTTTCAATGTGATTGCGACAAATGGTATCAAGTTCAAGTGTACTCACACCTGCCTTAATATGGGGCTTGATCATCTCTAGAACTTCAGCCGCCAGTCGTCCTGCAATGCGCATTTTTTCAATTTCATCTGGAGTTTTGATTAATCGACGTGGAGCTGTATAAGTACTGTTCATGATCTCTAAAAACTTTTGGTAATTTACAAGTGTCTATGGTATAAATAGCCGCCCATTTTATCAAATGCTTTTCGTGAATATCTTTTACGAACAATTTTGATAGATGGAGTAAAAAATCCGCACATATATCGTCACATTACTCTGGGTGCCCGTAAAAAGGTGGAGAATGCGGATATATGGAGGCCTAACCCAACTTTTAAGGTAAAGAAAATGGCAGATTACAACGTAAGCATGCGCGACCTTCTTCAAGCAGGTGCGCACTTTGGTCACCAAACTCGTTTCTGGAATCCAAAAATGCGTCAATACATTTTTGGCGCGCGCAACAAAATTCACATCATCAACCTTGAGCACACTGTTCCTGCGTTAAATGATGCTTTGAACTTCGCTAACCAATTAGCAAGCAAAAAGAACAAAGTTTTGTTCGTTGGTACAAAACGTGCTGCTTCTAACATCATCCGTGAACAAGCTCAACGCGCTGGTCAACCATATGTAGATCACCGTTGGTTAGGTGGTATGTTGACGAACTGGAAAACACTTCGCCAATCTATCAACCGTTTAAAAGATCTTCAAACTCAATCTCAAGATGGTACTTTTGCTAAGCTTACTAAACGTGAAGCTTTAGAACGTGCTCGTGAGATGGAAAAACTTGAGCGCTCTTTAGGCGGCGTTAAAAACATGGGTGGTTTACCTGACGCATTATTTGTAATCGACGTTGATCACGAAGCGATTGCAATCAAAGAAGCTAAGAACTTAGGTATTCCTGTTATCGGTATCGTTGATACAAACTCTAACCCAGACAACGTTGATTACGTTATTCCTGGTAACGATGATGCGATCCGTGCAGTAACTCTATATGCTTCAGCTATGGCTGACGCAATTCTTGCTGGTAAAGAATACGCTCAATCTCAAGCGAACGCTCAAGCAAAAGGCGATGACGCTGCGAAAGACGCTTCTGAGGCTTAATGCGTTTTGACGCAGGCTTGTCATTTTTGCGACATGTAATGGTGGCAAATTAAGCGTCGAGAGTGCAAACGGCCCAGAGTTTCTTTGGGCCGTTTTTGTTGAAAAGATTTATTTTCTACCGATTTTAGGAGATCAACATGACTGCAATTACTGCAAGCATGGTAAAAGAATTACGTGACCGTACTGGTCTTGCAATGATGGAATGCAAAAAAGCATTAACAGAAGCGAACGGTGACATCGAGCTTGCTATTGATAACCTTCGTAAATCTGGTCAAGCTAAAGCTGCTAAAAAAGCTGGTAACATTGCTGCTGACGGTGCAATCACAATCGTTCAAGAAGGCAACAAAGCAATTTTAGTTGAAGTTAACTGTCAAACTGACTTCGTTGCTAAAGACGAAAACTTCTCTAACTTCTCTAAAGCTGTTGCTACTGCTGCTTTAGCTGCTGGTGAAACTGATGCTGCTAAAATCGCTGAATTAAAATTAGCAGACGGTCAATCAGTTGAAGAAGCTCGTATTGCACTTGTTCAAAAAATCGGTGAAAACATCCAAGTTCGTCGCGCGAAAATCGTTGAAGGCGAAAACTTGGCTATCTACAAACACGGTTTAAAAATCGGTGTTGTAGTTTCTTATACTGGTGATGCTGATACTGGTAAAGGTATTGCAATGCACGTTGCTGCATTCAACCCAGTAGCTGTAAATGCTGAAGCTGTTCCTGCTGACCTTATCGCTAAAGAAAAAGAAATTGCTGAAGCGAAAGCGTTAGAATCTGGTAAGCCAGCTAACATCGTTGAGAAAATGGTAACTGGTTCAGTTGATAAATACTTGAACGAAGTTGCTCTTGATCGTCAAATGTATGTAATCGACAACGACAAGAAAGTTGCTGATGTATTAAAAGCAACTGGTACTACTGTTGCTGAATTCGTACGTTTCGAAGTTGGTGAAGGTATTGAGAAGAAAGCAGAACTTAGCTTCGCTGAAGAAGTTGCTGCTGCTCAAGCTGCTGCGAAGTAATTCGTATCACAATAAAAAAAGCCCCATTGGGGCTTTTTTTATCTCAGTTAAAATAAGGGTATACAATGACAAATAAAAAAAATCTCAGTATTGGTGGTGTCATTATTTTATTGATTGCTGCGTATTTTGGTCTAGATTTATCTGGGCATAAGCAAAGTCAATCACCATCATCAACTATACCCGCAGCTCAGCGTAATGAAACTACACTTTCAAATAATGGGGTGGACACTGTAAAAGCTGCTTATGAGCAGAGACAAAGTAATGTTCAAGTGCAGGGAAGTGGTCGAGTCAAAGCAATTTTAAGAGACGATAATGATGGGTCAAGACACCAGAAATTCATTCTAGTGTTAAAAAATGGTCTTTCAATTTTGGTTGCACATAATATAGATTTGGCACCTAAAATTTCTAATCTAAATAAAGGCGACATCGTTGAGTTTTATGGCGAATATGAATATAACCCAAAAGGTGGTGTACTACATTGGACTCATCACGATCCACAAGGTCGTCATGAAGGTGGATGGCTTAAACATGACGGACTGATCTATCAATAAAGCCCAAGTGAACGTTTAATCAGATTATTTTCATAGAGCAATTTTGTTCTATTCAGTTTGTTAAAACATGCTATGGTTTTTTTATTGAATAGATGAGACGTATTTATGCAGCGGGAGCAAGCCGATTATCTGCATGTGCGAGAGTTGGGCGGTTTAGAGTTATTAAAAGCACATTATCACCAAACACAATTTTCAAAGCATACTCATGAAGGGTACTGTATTGGTGTAATTGAAGAAGGAGCACAGTCTTTTTTTAGGACGGGACAGCTACATGTAGCTCCTAAAGGTGATATTATTTTAGTTAATGCTGACGAGATTCATACGGGTTCATCGGCTGTTGAATCAGGGTGGCGTTATCGAGCGATCTATCCAACACCTGAAATGTTAGCAGAAGTTAGCCAAGATTTTTTTGAAAATCCACATGGAGCACCATGGTTTCCTCAAGCTGTGATTCGCGACCTAGGTTTGGCTCAACAGCTTTGCTTACTTTTTGATTTATTAGAACAAAAAGATAATTTTTTACTCAAAGAAACGATGTATTTAACGACATTAGCTTGTCTGATGAAGAGGCATAGTAAATCAAATCATACTTTTTGTGATTTGCCAGAAGCATATTCAAAAATATTAAGAATTAAAGAATTGCTCGTAGAAATGCCTGAAACCAACTTTTCTTTACAAGACTTGGCTGACATGGTCGGCTTGAGCGCTTGGCATTTCTTAAGGCAATTTAAAAAATATGTGGGCTTGCCACCTCATGCTTGGCTTGTACAAGCACGTTTACAAAAAGCAAGACAGTTATTAAAACAGGGGGACCAAATTGCCATGGTGGCACAACAATGTGGTTTTTCTGACCAAAGCCATTTTAACCGTCACTTTAAAAAAGCAATGGGCGTCACACCCACTCAATATGTAGCAAGTTTGAACATATAAATAAATTAGTTTTAAAGCAATTTTATCCAATATAAGTCGGCACTCATCAAGCATGGTATAGAGATGTTACTTATATTGGATTTTATATATGAATATTCAGCTTAATCAGCCAGTTGGGTTTTCAAAAAATAAGCCATCCTATTTATTTTTACGTGGTGCAATAGATATTTTGCCCTTGTCAATTTCTGTTATTCCGTGGGCAATCTTAGCGGGATCTATGGCAATTCATGCAGGATTATCTTTCTATAAAGCACTAGCAATGTCTGGACTCGTCTTTGCTGGAGCTGCTCAGTTGGTTAGCTTAAGCATGGCTATGGAAGGAGCATCTGTTTTTACAATTTATTTGACTATTTTCTTTTTAACGGCTCAGCATTTTATTTATGCATTAACTTTAAGAAATGACATTTCTATTTTGTCCCTACCTAAGCGATTGAGTTTAGGCTTTTTATTAACAGATGAATTGTTTGCGGTGAGTGCTCCATTTGAAAAAAGAAGTTCGGAATATCTGCTCGGAGCTGGACTGTGTTTTTATTTATTTTGGGTTGCTTTTAGCTTGGTGGGAATACTGCTGGCGACAGTGATACCTGATCTTTTAAATTACCATTTGGATTTTTCGATCGTTGCTATTTTTATTGCCATGATTGTGCCGTTATGTAAAGGATTTCCGGTCATAGCTGGTGTGCTAACAACTTGTTTAAGTGGGTTTTTATTTAAATTTTATCAAATTGAGGGGGCGATTTTACTTTCAGGATTAATGGGAATGTTAATTGCTGTTTTAACTGAAAAAATAGGTAAGGAGCAATAATATGTCTTGGTTTATGATTTTAGGCTTGGCAGCAATCATCTTTTTTAATCGCTATTATTTTTTAGAACCTCAAGTAAAAATTAAACTGCCGCTTATTCTGAATAAGATGCTTAACTATTCTGCACCTTGTTTGTTAACTGCAATCTGTATTCCAGTTATTTTTTTCGATGGTGACCATTTAAGAGGTGTGATAAATAATTCTTATATTTATGCAGCAATATTTTGTATTGTAATCGCTATTTACCTAAAAAAAGTTCTTTTAAGTGTGATAGCAAGTTTAGGATTTTTTTATTTTATAAATTTTCTAATCAATTACTAACATGCAAAAGCTGAATCGAAAGGATTCAGCTTTAAATTCATCTTTAAGCAAGAGCTTGTTTTTGTCTGCTTTTCCATTTAGGTAAGATTTTTGAGAGATAAGCATCCATACACCAAACTGGTCCAATCAATAGGAATTGTAAATCTTTAAAGAAAGACGGTTTTTTGCCTTCGACTTTATGTCCGTAAAATTGTCCAACCCAAGCAATCACAAAAATAGCGATATAAAATCCGACTCCTACAGGTAGGGTGTAAATGAGCCATGCCATAACAACAAGTAAGGCAGCCATTGCAACAGCAAGTACAAGATCTAAACGTGCATAAAATACTAAGGTCAACACAAGTAATAAAGCAGTAAGCAATGTGCTGAAATGCGCAATGATTCCAATAATAGAAAATAAAATGGCGGGAACGCAAAGCCAGTGAATTTGTTTATTGGTTGGATTTTGATGACTTTCGCTATATTCATCAAACCATTCAGTAATGGATTTCATTGGTAGCACACTCCTTGTTTTAACTTCGATTTATTTTTGTGAGTATATTTTAGCCTGTTCTTGAGGATCTCGACAAGAAACTAACACTATTCAACTATAGGGAACATTGCATTAAAAAAACCGAAGAAAGGGCAAACGAAAAAATAATGTGACTGTGATTGAAAGGGTGGTCAATTCGACCTCAAGAATGATGCAATTTTTTATAATATTTTTTCTGTGTTGCTAAATGATGAAATCATCTAAAAAAGGGTAATTTTGTGATTGATGGGAAAATTATATGAAAAAGCTCTACTCATCTACTCTAAAAACGCCATAAATAGCATTTATTTTGGAAAAATGGTACTAGGGTAGCGCAAATTTAATAAAGTCGCTCTAAGCGCAAATTAGAGATGAAATTGACTTATACTAAATAAGCATAGTTTTTTGTTTAAAAAATATTCAAATTCGGAGTTAGATAAGGGTTAAAAAAAGAGGATTTTTTAACTTTAAGTTAGGCATCATTTTAATAACTTAAAATATAAAAAAGCCGCAGAAAAAATTGCGGCTTTTTACATGAACTCGAGAGGCTATAACTTATGAAGTTGGGCCATCAACACGCTCAATATTTACTTTAGCAGTTCCAGCATTGGTAATACCAAGACGTTTAGCTGCACCGTATGATAGGTCAAGTACACGGTTGCCATGGAAAGGACCACGGTCATTTACTTTTACAACCACACTTTTACCATTGTCTTTATTCGTTACTCGAATGTAACAGTTCAACGGTAGGCTACGGTGAGCAGCAGTTAAAGCATTCATGTCGAATGTTTCACCACTTGCAGTTTTACGACCATGGAATTGGCGGCCATACCAAGATGCCATACCAGTTTGGCTAAACTTACGAACAGTGTTTGAAGCTACTGTGTTAAGTTTTTCAATCACTGAAGGCTCATCTTCAGGGATTTCAATTTTTGCTGCGATAGCTTGACGACGGATTTGATCGCCAGAACGTTCAGTGATTGAAAGACTGTTAATGTTAGAAAAACGAGAATTAAAGTTTTGAGTATCTTTACTCAATACACGTGCTGCTAGATTAGGACCATCTACATCACTGTTTAATGATGATGACTGCACCATTTCAGCGTGCAGTGGGGCCATACTTAAACTAGCCGTCAGTGCAAGAACGTATTTCAGCGATAACTGCATTTGTATAAACTCCTGAGAACATGTACTTTTTTCTTCCAGCCATTGACTGAAATTTAAAGTGAACATGCCTTATTATTCACTTTTGCAATTGCTATATTGGGGGGGATAATATTCATCGGTTACGGAGAGTGTCTAGTCTTTAACGAGAAATCTTTACAAAAAGGGCAAAAACTTACAGTTTTAGGTTAAAAAATAATCAATAATGTAACAAGTTATTAAAGATGTATGTATTGCGATCTATTTAACAAAAATATTTATTGACTTTTACATAAAGTATAAAAAGCTAGCCTATCGGCTAGCTACTTCGGTGCCTAATAACCATACAGCAGTAGCGTACATACGGCTCTTATTATAAGTCGTAATCACTTGAAAATTCGGGTAAGTTAAATAGTAAATTGGACCATTATAGTCTTGTAATTGAATAACATTCACCATATCGAGATCATCAATTTTAACTAAAGGATTCAATGGAGAAATACCGAGTGTCTTTAATGCACCATATGGGAAAGGTTGCGTTAAATCTTTAGCAATAATACTTTCTGGATTTGACCCAGTGTAACGAGCCATAAACCCGATCGGTTGGTCGCGTTGCCAACCTTGTTTTGCTAAGTAGTTTGCAATTGATCCAATAGCATCTTCTGCTGAGTTTCTTAAGTCGATATGTCCATTACCGTCATAATCCACCCCATATTTACTAATATTGCTTGGCATAAATTGTGGATAGCCAATCGCACCTGCATAGGAACCAACAATACTATTTGTTGGGTAGCCTTCTTTATAAGTCCATGCAATAAGAGCAGCTAGCTCATCACCAAAATATTCAGCACGGCGAGGGTAGCCAAAAGCAAGGGTAGCTAAAGCATCACGTGTAATAAAAGAACCTTTATTTGCGCCATAACCTGTTTCAACGCCCAAAATACCTAAAATGACAGCTTGAGATACGCCATATTGTTGTTCTGCACGATTTAACGCATCTGCATATTGATTTTTAAAACGGACACCACGTTGAATTGTGCCTTCAACCAAGAACATAGAGCGATAATCATACCAAGGCTTACTTTCACCCGGGCGAGTCATAATATTTAGAATGTTTGGTAAATTTTTTGCACCACTCATGGCTGCATCGACTTGATCGCTACTTAAGCCATAAGCATTCATCGTTTTTTGTTTAAAATTCAAATAATCAGGATGTGTTGCAAAATCGTTGGCCTGAGCGAAATGACTTGTACTGATTAAGCCAGTACACAAAGCGAGCATTTTTAAAGTTTTATTTAAGTGTTGAGACAACATATCGTTTTAAAATTCCAGATTATCGATGTGTATGAATGGACATGACTAAACCAAAGGTGGCCATTAAAGTAATAATAGCTGTTCCACCATAACTCATAAAAGGTAAAGGAACACCTACTACAGGTAAAATACCACTGACCATTCCCGCATTTACAAATACATAAACAAAAAAAGACAAACCAAAGGCGCCAGCAACTAAACGTCCATAGTTATGGAAGCTTTGTAAACCGATCTGGAATGTTCTAAAAATAATGGCAAAATAAAGGATTACTAAAATAAGTACACCGATGAGCCCAAATTCTTCGGAATATGCAGCAATAATAAAGTCAGTATGTCCTTCGGGTAAAAAGTGTAAATGTGATTGGGTGCCTTCAAGGAAACCTTTACCTGAAAAACCACCAGAACCAATTGCAGTTTTAGATTGAATAATATTCCAACCCGTACCGAGTGCATCTGCCTCTGGATCAAGTAAGGTTAAAACCCTTTGGCGTTGATAGTCGTGTAAAAGAAATTCCCACGCAATTGGAATTACGATTGCTGCACATGCGGCAGCTGCACCAATCATTCGCCATGATAGTCCACTTAAAAATAAGACAAATATACCGCTTGCTAATACTAAAAGTGATGTTCCTAAATCAGGTTGTTCTGCAATCAGTAAAAAGGGAATACCAATTAACATTAATGATAAAACAACTTGTGAAAAACTAGGGGGAAGAGGTTTTCGTGCTAAAAACCATGCAATCATCATCGGCATGCCGATTTTCATGAACTCACTGGGTTGGACACTCCCGAAACCGGGAATATCAATCCAGCGCTGAGCACCCATTCGGACTTCACCAAATACCATAACTGCCACAAGCGAAAATAGGCCGAACAAATAAAAGTATGGGGAAAACGCTTGATAGACCTTAGGCGGAATTTGGGCTAGACCAAACATTACTAAAAAGCCAATACCAAAACTCATGGCTTGCTTACTAACCAGACCTACATCCTGTGCCGAAGCACTATATAGTACAGTTAAACCTAATAGCGCATTTAACAGCAAAAATAGACATAACCACGGGTCAATGTGGAGTTGTTGCCACCTTGATGGTTGCATAGCGGTGCTAAGACCATCTCGAGGAGCTTGGCGTAAAAACTTATATTGTGGGCTAGGAGACATGCGGCGTTAACTAGGTCAATCAGTGCTTGGCGCATGCTAACATAAACCTGATTAATGGCAATGTATATCAATATTTTGCAATAAAAAAACCTAGCTCTCGCTAGGTTTCCGATAGGCTATTTTTTATTAGTTAAAGAATAGACTTTCGTGATATTCAGCCATCGCTTTTAGTTCAGTGCGATTTAAGCTAGGGATGAGTTTGTCGATCGCAATATGAACTGCTTTTGTTACAGCTGCCGCACCAATATCAGCTGCTTTACGCTTGATCATGCCAAGGTCTAATGTCTTATTAAAATCAGACATAAAATGTTTAACCATAGCATCTCCAAACTGTTTATACAGTTCAGCCAATGCAGCTTTATTGATATCGTTACCCGCTTTAAGCTCAGTGAAGTTATGCTGAAGATTAGTCACTAAACTAGGATCTAGAGTTACACCTACTTTATATTGACCTTGTGGATCTTTAAATAAGCTTTTTTCAGAGAACTCTACCGACTGTTTAACAACATCGTTTGGCGCTTTGCTTAACAATTGTTTTAAAAGAACAGCGACTGTTGATTTGACATAGCCTGCTAGTTTTTCGGCGGTATCGCGCTTTTCACTTGCAGGGAAGTGCTGAACTAACTGAATTAAGACATTATCAATAATCTCTTCATTAAGTTGTAAAGCAATCTTATCGCGAAGTGGGTATAAAGGCTCACTAGAATTTTTGTTCGCAATTCCAGTTTGTATATCGTTCAATAAGCCTTCAGAAGGGGTAAAACCAAAAAACGGCATGGTGTATCCTCAAATTATTCGTTTTATTGTCGTGCCAATCGAATCGGTTTTGGCATCCATGAAAGATCCGATACTCGGCAAGGGTTAATATCAAGTCCGCCGCGACGAGTATAAGTTGCATAAACCATCAGCTTTTCAGGCTGCAAATTTTGCCAAATATCAGCAAAAATCTGCTCGACACACTGTTCGTGAAAGCCGTTATGCTGACGGTACGAGATAATATAAGCTAAAACACTACGATAACAAGGTTTTTTGCCCTTAAAACGGATAAAAACTGTACCCCAATCCGGTTGTCCCGTGACTGGGCAGTTACTTCTTAAAAGATGAGAATATAGCTCAATTTCGACTTCTTCATCAGACGCATCTCGTTTTAATAGAGTCGCATCTGGATGTTGCTCTAAACGCTCTGGATCTAAGTCATCAATACAAATGCCTTGAGGCTTAGAAATCTCTAAATCATCTACTTGAAATAAGGTTAACTCAACTTTTGCACCTGCCGCAGCAGATAGATCTTTTTCAACCGTTTCAATAAACGACTGTTTAGAGTCAAACTGAGTGAAGTTAAGGCTATTGAAGTAAAGTTTTAGTGACTTTGATTCAATCAAATTTGGTGAAGAAGCTGGCAGTGTAATTCTGCCAATAGCAACTTGCGGAATGGCATGAGCATTTAACCATGAAATTTCAAAAACATGCCACCAATCTTTACCTTGTGTAATACCTTCAATATGCGAATAGGCTTCACGAGACTGAGCACGAGCAATTGGAAATAAAACATCAGGTTGATAGTTAGTTGGATATTGAGTTTCTTTACCCAATAAAGACTGTTCGACACTCATTCACGCATTCCTGAACCACGAGCAAGTAAATAGTAAGCAATTCCGTAAAGTACAGCACAGCATAATGTCACAATGATTAAAGAGAACGTAACGTTCACGTCACTATGACCTAAAATGCCGAAACGGAAAGCGTTAACCATATACACAATAGGATTAATTAAAGAAAGTTTTTGCCAAAAAGGGCCAAGTGCACTAATGGCATAGAACACACCACCTAAATAGGTTAAAGGTGTAAGGACAAAAGTTGGAATAATAGAAATATCATCAAATGATTTTGCATAGACTGCATTAATGAAGCCGCCTAAGGAAAATAAAACAGATGTAATTAAGACTGTATATATAGTCACAAACCAGTTATGTATAAAAAGGTCTGTAAAGAACATGCTCATTGTTGTCACAATTGCTCCGACCAATACACCACGGCAAATACCACCAATGACATAGCCCCACAAAATAATATGTAGTGGCACAGGACTCATAATCAGTTCTTCAATGCTCTTTTGGAATTTCACACTAAAGAAACTTGAAGATACGTTAGCATAACTATTGGTAATAACCGCCATCATGATGAGGCCGGGTACGATAAACTGCATGTAGCTCACGCCGCCCATTTGTCCAATGCGCGAACCAACCAAATTACCAAAAATGACAAAGTACAAACTCATCGTGATCGCAGGTGGTAATAAGGTTTGTGGCCAAATACGTAGAAATCGGCGTACTTCTTTACGAACTAGAGTCCAGAGGGCAATTTGCAGTTGGCTAAAATTCATTTTGCCTCTCCTTCAAGATTTTTCTCAACCATTTTGACGAATAGCTCTTCTAGACGGTTCGATTTGTTTCGCATACTACGAACACGAATACCTTGTGATTCTAAAAGTTGGAATAAGTCATTTAATGTATGTGCTTTATCCATCGTCACTTCTAAAGTGCTGCTATCAATTAAGTTGAACTTCACACCAATAATATTTAATTGGAGTGGGGCAATGGGTTCTGCCAAATCAAAAATAAAAGACTCTTCACTCAGCTGGTTTAAGAAACTTTTCATGCTTGTGTCTTCTTTAATGACACCGCGGTCAATGATAGCAATTTGACGACACAACATTTCTGCTTCTTCGAGATAATGTGTAGTCAAAATAATAGAAGTACCGCTTTCGTTCATTTCGGTTAGAAAATCCCACATAGAGCGGCGTAATTCAATATCAACACCCGCAGTAGGTTCATCTAAAATAAGAAGTTTAGGTTCATGCATCATGGCACGGGCAATCATGAGACGGCGCTTCATACCACCCGATAGCATACGTGCTTGTATATTGCGTTTTTCCCAGAGGCCTAGCTTTTCTAAATAATGTTCGGCACGTTTTTCTGCAATCTTTCTATGGATACCGTAATAGCCAGCTTGGGTGACTAAAATATCGAACGCTTTTTCAAACTGTCCAAAGTTAAATTCTTGAGGGACAACGCCAAGTTGTTGTTTTGCTAAGGATGGATGAGTGTCGAGATTATGCCCAAAAATCTCAACTGTTCCTTCGGTTTTTTTCGTGAGGGAACTGATAATACCAATGGTTGTTGATTTGCCGGCACCATTTGGGCCTAACAACGCATAAAATTCACCTTCAGGCACAGTGAGGTTAATACCTTTTAACGCCTGAAAACCATTACGATATGTTTTGGACAAATCTCTTAAAACCAAAGCATCAGTCATGAAATTCTCACATTATGAAAGAGGGGTATATTTTGAGCGATAATGATTAATAAACCAAGTAAAATAGTCGGAATTTTATGAAATTGAGATAAATTTATGAAGTTATTATATATAAACTGGCGCGCTCGGCGGGGATCGAACCCACGACCCCAGGCTTCGGAAACCTGTACTCTATCCAACTGAGCTACGAGCGCACATGTGTGGGCCACATCATAGGAAAAAAACACCAATAGGTAAAGCACGAAATAGGTAACAAGTGAGTTTAATGCTTAATTAAACAGCACCTTGTTGTTTTTTTAGATGCGTTGTTGAATAAGTTGAATTGAATAATTAATAGAATGAAGCGTATGTGCTAGTTCATTAGGGGGAATACGCGACTCCTGTAAGCTGGTAATCCATTGCGTTTGGCACATTTTAAGCTCTTGAAGCGTTTTTATTTGTTCTATTTTCTGAATAAGTGGTTTTGCCATCAGCCCACAATATTGACTCAAGGTTTGCTTCATCAACTGTTGTATTTCTTCAAAAGAGAGCTGTTGAACTCGAATTGGTGGCTGGGTAATTTCAGTAGGTGAAAGTTGAAAAGATGATGATTGAGTAACCTGAATTTCACTAACTATATCGTCACTTTTATTATCATCTATAGTATTTTTTTGATGAGCTTCTATTGGAGTTACGGATAATTGTGGGAAAGATATTTGTTCATTTAATTCTGAATAATTTTCGCCAGAAGGAGCAATAAGTTTTAAGTCGATAAGCTGTTGAATAAGCTCTGGAGATGCAATACGTTTTTTAAATTCGCTATTTAAATTTTGAAAATCTTCGTGATCTATTAATAGTAGTAAACGTCTTTGTTTTGCATTTAAAGTAATGTTGCGTTGTTGAAGCGCGACTCTTCCTAAATTGGTTCGATAAAAACCAGCCATCATTTTTCCCCAAATAAAAAATAAATCAGACTGTTCAATTTTCTCAGTTGAACAGTACTGTTTTTAATAAAATATAAATGGGGTTAACCATAAAACTCAAAAATGACAATATGATGAAGAATTGATGAATATCATCTATTTAAGACTTTAAAATGCGCCTTCTAACGCTTTACGTAAATAGACGTCAAGTTCATCTTGACGTAATAACCATTGAATATAGTCTTTAGGGAGTTCAGCAATTGCTGTACCTTTATGCTTACCAAAATTAATAGTCGTAGGGATACGTGCTTCTTCAGAAACTCGGTAAAGCTCTTCAATGTCTTGAATATTTAAATGATAGACAATATGCATCAAAATATTAGCAGTCAAAATAATATCCGCATCGGCTCGGTGCGCGCCTTTGAGCAATTCTCGAGCTTTACTGCTGCCTTGAGAAATCATATAGATGAGTGCAGAAATATTATGCGCTTCTGCATCAGGCCAAGTTTTGCGCGCTAAAGCTAGTGTACAAATCGGTTTGATATTAGATACATCCACACCACAACGAGCAATCGCGGCAATATCGTAATCAATATTGTGACCAATAATATAAGTTGTAGTCTCTGGCAATTTAAAAGTTTTATAGTGGGGCTGGTTTTCTAAATCTGACTCTAATATATGGTGTACTGCCATAGCCGCGTAAGAGATAGGTGTACCAACCTGATAAAGTTGATCAAATAATTTGCTTTTATCTAAGGTGAGCTTGCCTGCATTAATCTCAATCGGGGCATACGCAATTTCAATAGGCAAACCATTTAGTGTATGTGTTTCTGTATCTAAAATAATGGTTTGCATAACTGGCCCTTTAATCAATCACGAGTAATCAAGAATGTTAACAGTTGGCTACCCACTTTAAAACATGAAGTGAGGCCTGAGAGTAGCGAGAACGTTAATTTATATTAAAAATAGAGTTTTCTGAGATTCATTTCATCCAATAGAACTTGCGGAAAATAAAGATTAGGCGTAAATATTTTAAGACATTAGGAAATGTTGATTAAAAAACTAAAGCAAAACAAAAATGGAATTTAAGGGAAGATATACCAATGAAAATGAAACTGTTCATGACCAGTGTTCTTAGCACGAGTTTATTTTTAGTCGCTTGTGGAGGAGGGAGTAGTGATGATGGCTCCGCTCCTACTAATCCATCTGGGACTCCAACCAATAATATTCAAAATCCAGTCGTTAAGGTCGAGGCTTACACAAGCACCAACTTAGGATCAGTTGCCGCAGAAAGTAGTATTTTGACTTATAAAATGTTGGGTCAAAGTGGTCAAGAAGTGCAGGCAACCAGTTTGTTATTTACACCAAACACTCCACCACCAGTAGGCGGTTGGCCAATTGTAGTCTGGGCGCATGGTACTACGGGTGTGGCAGATGCTTGCGCACCAAGTAAAGCAGCTTTAGCAGATAGTACAAAAGATTTAATTAGTAAATTACTAGCCGCAGGTTATGTTGTGGTCGCACCTGACTATGAAGGTTTAGGTACTCCAGGCATACATCCATTTTTAAATGTTAAAAGTGAGGCTTTTTCAATTACAGATGCCGTGGTTGCAACACGTAACTATTTATCACAACGTAATTTATTAACCTCAAAAAAATGGTTAACAGTAGGACATTCTCAGGGTGGGCATGCTGCATTAGGTGCTGCACAATATGCGAGCCGTGCACAACTAGACTATAAAGGTACAGTAGCGGTAGCACCTGCTTCTAATTTAGGAAGTATTCTTTTAAATGGAGAATTAAAAGCTGCAAGTGCATCAGTATATGAAAAAAAGGCAATCTATGCGCAGCTTGATGCATTTACAGCGCTTGTTGTAGCAGGAATTCGTAATACCCATCCAGACTTTAATTATCTTCAAGTATTTACTGAATCTACTGCAAGGGTTGCACAAGGCGCTGAAGGTTTTTGTTATGAACCTTTACTCGGGGATTTTAGCGCTACTATGCAAGTTTATATTGCAACTCATGGGGAAACATTAGATGGTTATACGCGTACACAACCTAATTTTATGGCTGTGCCACTAGTTAAAACGTTTTTGGAAAAAGATTCTCAACCTTTACAGGCCAAAGTCACTACACCAATCATTATTTATCAAGGGGTAGCAGATTCGACAGTACCTAAATTGGCAACTGATCTATTGATATCTAATGCCACTGCTGTAGGCACTAAAATTAATAGTTATGTAACGGGTAACTGGGACCATGGCACGGTGATGAGCAGTAATGTAGATAATATTGTTGGAAATGTTCAGTCTTTACTGGCAGCTCAATAGAGTTATTGATATTTAAAGACTTTTTAATATTGTTGTAAGCTAAAATTAACGATGGATAAATTTAAAATATAAGCTTTAAACGAGCTTTTTATTTGATTTATAAACAATGGCTCATTTTTTATAAAACTTGAGCCATTTTTATTTAAAACTGAGCTAACTTCATTCTGTTTAATTATAAAGTTCATGCTACAATATGCCGCAATCTTAGCACGGCTTAAAAGCCCTAATTTATAGGACCCCCGCTAATGTTTGCCAATATTTCCATTTCTGAATTTGATCCAGAATTAGCTCAAGCAATTGCTTCTGAAGGTGAGCGTCAAGAAGCACATATCGAGTTAATTGCATCTGAAAACTATTGCTCTCCTGCTGTGATGGAAGCGCAAGGATCAAAACTTACGAACAAATATGCAGAAGGTTATCCAGGCAAACGCTATTATGGCGGTTGCGAGTATGTGGATATCATCGAGCAAATGGCGATTGATCGTGCTAAAGAACTTTTTGGTGCAGATTACGCAAACGTTCAACCACACGCTGGTTCACAAGCTAACTCTGCTGTTTATTTAGCGCTTCTTAACCCGGGCGATACAGTTTTAGGTATGAGCTTGGCTCACGGTGGTCACTTGACTCACGGTGCAAAAGTAAGCTTCTCTGGTAAAACTTATAATGCAGTTCAATACGGTCTAAACGCTGAAACTGGCGAGATCGATTACGAAGAAGTTGAACGTTTAGCGTTAGAGCACAAGCCACGTATGATCGTTGCTGGTTTCTCTGCTTATAGCCGTGTTGTAGATTGGCAACGTTTCCGTGACATCGCGGACAAAGTTGGCGCTTACCTTTTTGTTGATATGGCTCACGTTGCAGGTCTTGTTGCTGCTGGTGTATATCCAAACCCAGTTCAAATTGCTGACGTAACAACAACGACGACTCACAAAACGCTTCGTGGTCCACGTTCTGGTTTAATCCTTGCGAAAGCGAATGAAGAAATTGAGAAAAAACTTCAATCAGCTGTATTCCCTGGTAACCAAGGTGGTCCATTAATGCATGCGATTGCTGCTAAAGCAATCTGCTTCAAAGAAGCTATGTCTGATGACTTTAAAGCTTACCAACAACAAGTTGTGAAAAATGCTCAAGCTATGGCTGAAGTATTCATCGCTCGTGGTTATGATGTTGTTTCTGGTGGTACAGACAACCACTTGTTCTTGTTATCTTTAATCAAACAAGACGTAACTGGTAAAGATGCAGATGCTTGGTTAGGTGCTGCTCACATTACTGTGAACAAAAACTCAGTTCCAAATGACCCGCGTTCTCCATTTGTGACTTCTGGTATCCGTATCGGTACTCCAGCAGTAACAACTCGTGGTTTTGGTGAAGCCGAAGTTCGTGAACTTGCTGGTTGGATCGCTGACGTGATTGACAGCAAAGGTGACGAAAAAGTTATTGCTGAAGTAAAAGCGAAAGTTGAAGCGCTTTGTGCAAAATTCCCTGTATACGCACAATAAGTTGTAAATATAAAAAAAGCGCCATATGGCGCTTTTTTTTATCACGTTAATTAGTTGAAACAGCCTGCCATCCACCCCCTAATGCGCGGATTAAATCTACACTAGCCATCATTCTACTGCCGTTTAGCTGTGCAGAAAGTTGCTCTTGTTGCAAAATAGTCCGATCTGAGTCAATCACATCAAGATAGCTAATCGCACCTTCTCGATAACGTAAATGAGACAATTGATTTGCATGACGAGAAGAAGAGAGTGCTTGGCTTTGAGCCTGAATTTGCTGATCAAGAATTCTTTGATCTGATAAACCATTTTCAACTTCGCGAAATGCATTCAATACAGTTTGGCGATAGTTTGCAACGCTTTCTTCATAGGCAGCTCGTGCTTGAGCAATTCCAGCCTTACGTTGCCCGCCGTCAAATAATGGCAAAGACAAAATAGTACCTGCCACAGGACCAAGCAAGAATGTACGGCTCGACCATTTACCCAACTCACCTAAACTTGATGATTCATAACCGAGGGCACCAGTTAGGTCCAGTTTTGGGAAGAAAGCAGCACGCGCAATTCCAATACGCGCATTATCTGCTGCCATAGCACGCTCGGCAGCCGCAATGTCAGGTCGTCTTTCAAGTAAAGCCGAAGGTAAACCTGCTGGAAGACGAATGTTGTTTGCAGTTAAAGGTTGAACTACCAAGCTAAACTCAGCTGGTGTTTTGCCTAATAATACTGCAAGAGCATGCTCTGCATTAGCTCTGTTGCGAGCAATATTTAATGCGCTCGTTTGTGCTGTAGCAAGTTCGGTCTGTGCGCGAGAAACATCTAATTCACTGACTAAACCATTTCTAAAACGTGTTTGAACCAAGTCGCGTGTCTCGCCAAGTAACTTAATGGTGCGATTATAAATTGCTTGTTCAGCATCAAGCTGACGAATGAGAAAGTAGCCTTGTGCAACATCTGCTTGTAAAGCTAAAAGCGCCGATTGATATAGAGCTTCTTGTTGCTGTAGATCAGCTGTTGCTGCATTGACACTACTGGCAATACGGCCAAATAAATCGAGCTCATATGAAACATTGGCTTGAGCACGCCATAAGGTCTGTGCAGACGTATGAGCATTGTCATCTAGACCCAATGAAGCGGGAGAAGGTTTTTGCCGAGTTGGACCAAAGCCAGCACGAATACTTGGCAAGCGTTCAGCTTGTGCTGCTGAACGTAATGCGCGGGAAGCTTGAATATTAGCAGCTGCGGCTTTTAGACTTTGGTTGCCGGCAATCGCTTGTTGTTCTAGTTCATTTAATTGAACATCATTAAAAACACGCCACCATTCACCTCGAACCTGCTGATCGGCAGGTTGGGCAATTTTCCAATTATTGTCTTCAAGTTTAGGATCAGACTCTTTAAATTTGACGGGAACTATGACCTTTGCAGGTTGATATTCCGGAGCCAAAGAGCAGCCTGCAAGCAGCAGGCTTCCCATGAGTGAGGACAATAATAAGCTTTGTTTTGCTGTAGCCATCAAATGTCCTCCTTAATGATCATGTGGGGTAGATAAAGGTGCTTCATGAACTGCTGCCGAATGCAATTTATGTTTGCTGTTCAGTGTACGAATCAGGACATAAAAGGCAGGGGTCAGGAACAAACCAAACAACGTTACACCGATCATGCCGAAGAACACTGCAATGCCCATGGCATGACGCATTTCAGACCCTGCACCAGTTGAGGTAACAAGCGGTACAACACCCATAATGAATGCAATAGAAGTCATTAAAATTGGGCGTAAACGTAGACGACTTGCTTCAACAGCAGCTTTGAATGCAGTCGCACCTTGCATTTCAAGTTCCCGTGCAAACTCGACAATTAAGATGGCATTTTTGCAGGCCAGTCCGACCAGTACCATCAGACCAATTTGGGTAAAGATGTTGTTATCTCCACCTGTCAGCCAAACACCTGTTAGAGCCGCCAAGATTCCCATCGGTACAATTAAAATTACAGCTAAAGGCAAAGTTAGACTTTCATATTGAGCAGCTAAAACTAAGAACACCAGTAAGACACTAATTGGGAATACCCAGAGTCCTGCATTACCAGCCAAGATTTTTTGATAAGTTAAATCTGTCCATTCAAACTTGATACCACGCGGTAGAGTCTGTGCAGCAATACGTTCAACCGCAGCTTCTGCTTGGCTAGATGAATAACCTGGTGCAGGGCCGCCGTTAATATCTGCTGAGGTATAGCCGTTATAACGAACGACCATTTCAGGACCATAGGTTTGAGTTACATTTACCAATGAAGATAACGGCACCATTTGTCCGGCACTGTTTCGGGTTTTAAGCTGCAAAATATCTTCAGGGTTAGCACGGAAAGGCGCATCGGCTTGCGCACGAACCTGATAAACACGTCCAAAGCGGTTAAAGTCGTTAACGTACTGAGACCCTAAATAAATCTGCATGGTGTTGAAAACATCTGTCACGGCAACACCTTGTTGCTTGGCTTTAACACGGTCCAGATTTACATTTAGTTGAGGTACGTTAATTTGATAACTTGAGAACATTGGACCAAGTTCAGGGGCTGATTGTGCTGCTTTCATAAAATTTTGTGCAGCATCATTCAAGGCTGAATAGCCTAAGGCACCTCTGTCTTCAAGTTGTAGTTTAAAGCCACCCATGGTCCCTAAGCCCATCACTGGTGGTGGTGGGAAAACTGCAATATATGCATCTTGAATAGCTGAATATTTCTGGTTAAGAGCACCAGCAATTGCATTTGCAGATAAGTCTTTAGCCTTACGTTCGTCGAATGGCTTTAAAGTCACAAAGACAATACCTGCGCTAGAGCTATTAGTGAAACCATTAATTGAGAGGCCAGGGAAGGCAACGGCACTTTCTACACCAGGCTGTTTAAGTGCAGTGTCACTCATTTTACGAATCACCGCTTCAGTACGATCTAATGAAGCGCCATTTGGTAGTTGAGCAAAGCTAATCAAGTATTGCTTGTCTTGAGCGGGCACGAAGCCACCTGGAACAATATAAGAAATTCCAACGGTTAAGCCTAACAGTGCTGCATAGACACCCATTGCTGATGCTTTATGGGAAATGACACGACTTACACCTTTACCATAGTTGTCTGACGCACGTGTAAATACACGGTTAAACAGCGCAAAGAAACGTCCAAATAGACGGTTCATAATGCGTGTTAATGCATCAGGTTTAGCATCATGTCCTTTTAGTAACATGGCTGCCAAAGCAGGAGATAGGGTAAGGGAGTTAAATGCCGAAATGACCGTTGAAATGGCAATCGTCATGGCAAATTGTTTATAAAATTGCCCTGTTAAGCCTGTCATAAAGGCAAGTGGAACGAACACGGCAACCAGCGTTAAAGCAATGGCAATAATCGGTCCGCTCACTTCTCGCATGGCGCGATAAGTTGCATCTCTTGGGCTTAAACCTGCTTCAATATTCCTCTCGACATTTTCGACGACCACAATGGCATCATCGACCACAATGCCGATGGCAAGTACCATCCCGAACAGTGATAGCGCATTGATTGAGTAACCAAAAGCGAGCATGAGCGCGAATGTACCAATAATTGAAACCGGTACAGCAAGTAATGGAATGATTGAGGCACGCCATGTTTGTAAGAATAAAATAACAACCACAACAACCAGTGCAATTGCTTCAAGTAAGGTATGAACTACTGCTTTAATACTGGCACGTACGAATTGAGTCGGGTCATAAACAATGTCGTATTTAATTGAAGATGGGAAATCTTTTGAAAGCTCCTTCATCGTGCTACGCACTTGATCGGAAACTTGTAAAGCATTAGCACCCGGAGCTTGGAAAATTGGAATCGCGACTGCTTGTTTATTATCGAGTAATGAACGTAAGCCATATTGTGAAGCTGCGAGTTCAACACGAGCAACATCACCCAATCGGGTAACCGCGCCGTCGGGTGCAGTTTTTAAAATGATATCTGCGAATTCTTGCTCAGTCGTTAAGCGGCCTTGAGCATTGACTGAAAGCTGTAAAGGTGAATTACTTGGTGATGCACCGATTGTACCCGCTGCAACCTGAATGTTTTGTTCACGGATTGCATTCACAATTTCGGTCGCGGTGAGGTTGCGCTGTGCTACTTTTTGCGGGTCGAGCCATACACGCATCGCGTAGTCACCAGAACCAAATAATCCGACTTCACCTACACCTTGTAAGCGAGCCAAACGGTCTTTTACGTTCAATACTGCATAGTTACGTAAGTAGGTCATGTCATAGCGACTATCTGGTGAGGTCAGATGCACTACCATGGTTAAAGTCGGTGAGCTTTTTAAAGTGGTGACACCTAAGCGCTGTACATCTTCAGGTAAACGGGGCATGGCCTGAGACACACGGTTTTGAACCAGTTGTTGCGCTTTGTCTGGGTCGATACCGAGCTTAAAGTTCACTGTAATGGTTAAGTTACCGTCGCTGTTTGCTTGAGATTGCATATACAGCATGTCTTCGACGCCGTTGATTGATTCTTCAAGCGGAGAGGCAACGGTTTCAGCAATCACTTTAGGGTTTGCACCCGGATATTGAGCACGTACCACCACAGATGGTGGAACAACTTCCGGATATTCTGAAATCGGTAATTTAAATACCGACAGTAAACCGGCAAGTAAAATCAGTACTGATAACACACCAGCAAAGATCGGCCGATCAATAAAAAATTTAGAAATATTCATATGTGATTAACCTTTTGCCGTAGTTGATGTTTTATCTGTTGGCTGAGGTTGAGGAGTAGTACTGCTAGCAGTGATTTGTGAATTTGGCATAGGAACGAGGTGTGGGGTCACAGGGTCACCCGGACGAATTCGCTGTAAACCGTTCACCACAATACGATCACCCGCTTGTAATCCGCTATTCACGATTTGCAAACCATCTTGTTGCGCACCGAGTTTTACTTCACGGTAGGCTGTCTGATTTTTAGCATCAACTACTACGACAAAGCGTTTATCTTGATCGACCCCAACTGCGGTTGGGCTAATCAGAATTGCTGAACGAGGTTGACCACCGCCTAAACGGATTCGTGCATATAGGCCCGGTAATAAAACTCCGTTTGGATTATCAAAAGTCGCACGAACACGAATCGTGCCTGAGGTTGCATCTAGGTTATTGTCAATTGAGTTGATGGTACCTTCACGAGAGAAACCAGTTTCGTTGGCAAGTCCCATATAAACAGGAACTTGTGCAGAATTACGCTGGTTACTGATGTATTTCAGGTAGGTTTGTTCATCAACATCGAAAGATGCATAAAGGCGAGATACAGATACTAAACTTGTTAAAACCTGTGCTCCGTTACCTGCAGAAACTACATTGCCGACGGTCACCTCGGCACGGGAAATTCGACCGCTGACAGGCGCAGTAATGCGGGTGTACTCTAGATTTAAGCGGGCAGATTGAACTGCTGCTCTAGCGGCTTGTAGGTTGGCACTGGCTGAGCGTGCATCATTTTGAGCTAAATCTAGCTCTTGACGTGAGACAGCATTACTTTGAATTAAACGTTGAATACGAGAAAGATTAGAACCCGTATAAGTGACTTGTGCTTCAGCTGAAGCGAGTTGAGCTTGGGCACGATTCAGTTCTGCCTCGAAAGGCCGTGGATCAATGGTAAAAAGTAAGTCGCCTTTTTTTACGAGACTGCCATCTTTGAAGTGAACGGCAATGAGTTTGCCGGAAACTTGGGGTCGAATATCGACTTGATCAATGGCTTCTAAACGACCGGAGTATTCTTGCCAGTCGGTAATGGTTTTGCTAATGACATTAGAAATATCAACAGTTGCAGCTTGTTGGGCAGAGGTCGGTGCAGCTTTTGCATCGGCATTTTCATGTAAAAACATAAAACTGCCTCCTGTTGCTAAAAGGGCAACAAAGATGGCAGACAGTGCGAACTGTTTGCGGGAAAATGACATGAGGTGCTCCTAGTTATTTGGATACCTGTTTTCAGACTTTTAGTTGTGGTCCGTATGGGAGAAACAGGGTTTATGGGATGGACGGAGCATAAAAGTTTGTCAATCACGAATAAATATATTAAATTCGATAACACTATTCGTATTTTTATAACAATTGGTGCATTTGATTAAAAAATGCATTGATTGATAGGAGTGTGCGTGTGGATCTATTTCATGCGATGAAAGTATTTAACAAAGTTGTTGAAACAAATAGTTTCAGTTTAGCTGCTGACAGTTTAGGCCTACCGCGTGCTTCTGTGACGACAACCATTCAAGCTTTAGAGAAACATTTACAAGTTCGTCTGTTGAATCGTACGACACGAAAAATCAGTCTCACACCGGATGGTGCTGTATATTATGATCGGACAGCCCGCATTTTAGCGGATGTCTCTGATATTGAATCTTCCTTTCATGATGCAGAGCGGGGACCAAGAGGTCAGCTTCGTATTGATGTGCCTGTATCGATTGGACGTTTGATTTTAATTCCAAGGCTGCGCGATTTCCATGCACGCTATCCAGATATTGATTTAGTAATTGGCTTGAATGACCGACCTGTAGACTTGGTGGGAGAGGCCGTCGATTGTGCAATTCGGGTCGGTGAATTAAAAGATTCAAGCTTAATTGCGCGTCGTATTGGAACTTTCCAGTGTGCAACAGCTGCTTCACCGATTTATTTAGAAAAATATGGCGAGCCCACTTCAATTGAAGATTTACAGAAAAATCATAAAGCGATTCACTTCTTTTCAAGCCGTACCGGACGCAACTTTGATTGGGACTTTGTGGTTGATGATTTAATTAAAAGTGTGTCAGTACGTGGACGTGTTTCTGTAAATGACGGTGATGCTTATATCGACTTAGCTTTGCAGGGTTTCGGTATAATTCAAGGTCCACGTTATATGCTCACCAACCATTTAGAATCGGGTTTGTTAAAAGAGGTATTGCCTCAGTGGACGCCGGCGCCAATGCCCATTTCAGCAGTTTATCTTCAAAATCGTCATTTATCGCTTAAAGTAAAAGTGTTTGTAGATTGGGTCGCCGAATTGTTTGCAGGTTGTCCATTGCTGAGTGGTTGCTCAATGTCCTTAGATCAAAAATGTGAATTTGCCTGTGATAAAGAAACTGGTCATGAATATACAATTCGTACTTTGGTCGAGCAGCATAATATTGCTGAAGCTTACACACTCAAAAACTAACTTAAAATTTGAGTGATTTTTCAATATTTAAACAGTTAATACAATCCATTATTCAGACACCTTCATAAATCCTTAATTTACTGGTATAGAAATTGCAATTCTTTCGGCAGAAGAGTAATTTAGAAATTGCTCAAGTTTTTATCACCTTATTAGGATTTTAAGGAGAAGCTTCAAGATGGCAAGCTTTATGAAAAAAATGTTCGTTTCAACAACCCTAGTTTTGGCTGCTGTTGCGACGAATGTTCAAGCAAAGGATTGGAAGGTGATTCGTTTTGGTACTGAGTCGTCTTATGCGCCGTTTGAATATAAAACACCAGATGGCAAGTTAACTGGTTTTGATGTTGATTTGGGTAATGCAATTTGTGCAAAACTCAAAGCCAAATGTGTTTGGGTTGAAAACTCTTTTGATGGGATGATTCCAGCACTTAAAGCGAAAAAATTTGATGGCATTCTTTCATCAATGACCGTTACTGATGAGCGTGCAAAACAAATTGCATTTAGTAGCAAAATCTACAATACACCAACCCGTATGGTTGCAAAAAAAGGCTCGCCTTTATTACCTACCGCTGCCTCTTTGAAAGGTAAACGTGTCGGTGTACAACAGGGCACAATTCAAGAAACTTATGCTAAAACCTATTGGGCGCCAAAAGGTGTAACGGTTGTACCTTATCCAGTCCAAGATTTGATTTATCAAGACATGATGTCAGGTCGCTTGGATGCAACTTTACAAGATGCAATTATGGTTGATGGCGCTTTCTTAAAACAACCAAAAGGTAAAAACTTCAGTTTTGCTGGTGGTAATGTGGTTGATGCAAAAACACTAGGTGTAGGCGCAGCTATTGGTTTACGCAAAGAAGATGCGGATTTAAAAGCCAATATTAATAAAGCACTCGCTGCAATCATTGCAGATGGTACATACAAAAAACTCGAGAAAAAATATTTCTCCTTTAGCATTTACTAATGATGTGAAAAATGTCGGCTTTAAGCCGACATTTTTAGATCTATTCTCATCTCATCAATATTAGATATTGTTTTTAAGGAGAAGATGAGTCATGTTTTTTTCTGGCTTTGGGCCACTCCTGCTCAGCGGGACATGGATGACCATACAGCTTGCGTTGTTGTCACTTTTACTTTCTGTGATTATTGGCTTAATTGGTGCGAGCTCAAAACTCTCTAGTATTAAAATTTTACGTTATATAGCAACCGCTTACACTACGCTAATTCGAAGTGTACCTGACTTGGTGATTATGCTGCTATTATTTTATAGCTTGCAGTTGGGTCTCAACCAAATTACTGAAGCACTGCAAATGGACCAAATTGATATCAACCCATTTGTGGCGGGTGTGATTACTTTAGCGTTCATTTATGGTGCATATTTTACCGAGACCTTTCGTGGTGCATTTCAATCGGTTCCAAAAGGCCAAATTGAAGCAGCAATGGCTTATGGTATGTCGCCCTGGCAGGTTTTTCACCGAGTGTTATTCCCTCAAATGATGCGTTTTGCGCTGCCTGGTATTGGTAATAACTGGCAAGTTTTAATTAAGGCGACAGCACTAGTTTCTATTATTGGCCTGACTGACATTGTAAAAATTACTCAAGATGCAGGTAGAAGTACCATGCAACTGTTCTTTTTTAGCATCGTAGCTGCTGCGATCTATTTGGCAATTACCACAGTGTCGAATCTGATTTTAATGTGGCTTGAACGTCGTTATTCTGCTGGTGTAAGGAAGGGACAATTATGATTGAAATCCTTCAACAATATTGGCAGGCATACCTTTGGACCGATGGTTTACAAATGACCGGAGTGGCGATGACTGCTTGGTTATTGGTGCTTTCTATTGGCATTGGTTTTGTTCTCGCTGTGCCCTTATCACTTGCACGTGTATCGGAAAACCTTTGGTTGCGTGGCCCAGTTTGGTTATATACCTATGTTTTCCGTGGCACACCACTTTACATCCAACTGCTGATTATTTATTCAGGTATTTACAGCTTTGATTACATCCATGAACACCAGACTCTTGATGCTTTTTTTCGAGAGGGCATAAATTGCACCATTTTGGCATTCGCGCTCAATACTGGTGCATATACCACTGAAATCTTCGCTGGGGCGATTCGTTCTATTCCACATGGCGAGATTGAGGTTGCACAAGCTTTCGGTATGTCAAAATGGAAACTCTACACACGTATTATCATTCCGTCGATGTTACGCCGTGCTTTGCCATTTTACGGTAACGAAGTCATTTTGATGTTGCATGCGACAACCATTGCATTTACAGCAACTGTTCCAGATATTTTAAAAATTGCGCGTGATGTAAATGCGGCAACTTATGACACTTTCAATGCTTTTGGGATTGCCGCGGTGTTATATGCGATGTTGGCATTTATTTTGATTTGGATATTTCGTAAGTTGGAAAAACGTTGGTTGGCATTTTTAAAGCCATCGAATCATTAGGAGACATAAATGGAACACGTTGCAAAACTAGTGATTCGTGATTTACACAAAACATTTGGCGATCATGAAGTACTGAAAGGAATATCACTTGATGCAAATGCTGGCGATGTGATTAGTATTATTGGTTCATCCGGTTCAGGTAAAAGTACCTTGCTGCGTTGTATCAACTTTTTAGAACAACCGAGCAATGGCACGATTAAGCTCAATGGTGAAAAATTACGCACGGTCTTTGATAAAAAAGGCAATTTAAAAGTGGTTGAACCAAAGCAACTACAAAAAATGCGTACCCAGCTGATGATGGTATTTCAGCACTTTAATTTATGGTCTCACATGACAGTACTGGAAAATGTCATTGAGGGGCCAATCCATGTACTTGGAGTTAAACGTGCTGAAGCGGAAGAACGTGCGCGCAAATATCTACGTAAAGTGGGATTACCTGAAAGCGTTGAAAGTAAATATCCGGCATTTTTATCTGGTGGTCAGCAACAACGTGTAGCAATTGCTCGTGCTTTGGCTATGGAACCGGAAGTTATGTTGTTCGATGAACCAACCAGCGCGCTTGATCCAGAGCTGGTGGGTGAAGTACTAAAAGTAATGCAGGGCTTGGCTGAAGAAGGACGTACCATGATTGTGGTGACACATGAAATGGGCTTTGCACGTCATGTATCTAATCAAGTGATTTTTTTGCATCAAGGAAAAATTGAGGAGCAGGGCCATCCTGATGAAGTACTCAATAACCCGAAAAGTGAGCGTTTAAAGCAATTTTTGACGGGCAGTTTGAAATAAGCTATTCATACCGAGTAAGGTGAAATTTTTTAAACAAGGATTTGCATCTTACTCGGTTGCTTTTTAATTATATTTTTATAAATGGGTATTTTTAGAAAACACATTAATAATGATAATACCTGCAATCATTAAAGTAAGACCAATACAGGCCGCCAAGTCTAAATGCTGTTTGTAAAATATCCAGCCAATTGCAGAAATTAAAATAATACCCGCGCCCGACCAAATGGCATATGCAATTCCGATCGGAATCGTTTTTAGTGTAAGGGACAATAAATAAAAAGCGATCGCATAGCCCACAACTGTAATAATGGATGGAATGGGAACAGTAAAACCTTGAGATGCTTTTAAGGCTGAAGTTGCAACGACTTCACAAGCAATCGCAATTGCTAAATAAAGATAAGACATGGGGAGCTACGCCAGAAAGAGTTTTAATCAATCTATATGAAATGTTGAAATGGTTAGACCAGTTTTAACGATTGTGCAATTTTTGGGGTACAAAAATACCAGTAAAACAAACTGAACTGATCATTTGATTTTATCATTAGCAAAGTGGCTTAAGCTATTTATTCATTTATTTAATCATTGATCTGTATAGTCATTTAAGAGGATCAGCCACCTTAGCCTGATCCTCGATAGACTTTTTAAGAGATAGATTCGCCGAGTATATTTAAATCCTTAAATTTCTCTAGCAGTTGCTCTTTATTTTCAATATGTGCAGGGTCTGGTTTTATGCAATCGATAGGGCAAACCGCCTTACACGTAGGCGCATCATAAAAGCCTACACATTCGGTACAACGGTGTGGATCAATTTCATAAACTTTGTTGCCTTCAAAAATGGCGATGTTCGGGCATTCTGGTAAGCACATATCACAATTGATGCAGTCACTTGTAATCAAAAGCGCCATATTTAACTCGCTGAATAAGCTAAGGTAGAGGCAGTAATGTTTTCCTTAGCATGCGGCAAATTGCGTATGAGTAGGGCATAACTAACATCAACATCTTGTGAAAGTGGAATCTCAACAAAATGCCCCGAACCTTTAGCATCGGTAATTGGGTTACCTTTTAAATCGCGCATTTCGGTTAAAGTAAAGGTGATATTACCTTGAGGCGTCATCAGCTCAAGTGAGTCGCCCACCACAAAACGGTTTTTAACTTCAATGCGAATATAATCGCCGTGACGTTCTAAAACCTCTCCACAAAATTGTTGGTAGTCGAAATGCGATGAACCATCAGCATAGTTTTGATATTCGCTATGCACATGACGTCTCAAAAAGCCTTCGGTATAACCACGGTTTGCCAAACCTTCGAGTTGGTTGATTAAGCTTGGGTCAAATGGTTTGCCTGCTAAAGCATCATCAATAGCTTTTCGATAAATTTGGGCGGTACGGGCACAGTAAAAATAGGATTTAGTACGGCCTTCAATTTTTAGTGAGGCGATGCCCATTTTGGTTAAACGATCTACATGTTGTACCGCACGTAAATCTTTAGAGTTCATAAAATAGGTGCCGTGTTCATCTTCTTCAGCCGCAAACATTTCTTCATCATTGCGTTGTACCAGCAGCGTTTGAGCCGAGGTTGTTTCTAATTGTGCTGATGAACAGCAAGACTTTTCTGATGTATTTAGCTGAGTGACTGGAATCACATCTCCATTTGCATCTTCTTGGGTTTCATGCAGTTTATAGTCCCAACGGCAAGCATTGGTACAAGCACCTTGATTGGCATCACGCTTGTTCATATATCCGGAAAGTAAGCAGCGGCCTGAGTAGGCCATGCATAGAGCACCATGTACAAAAACTTCGAGTTCAATATCGGGTACGTGTTGCTGGATTTCTTCTATTTCTTCTAATGATAACTCACGAGATAAAATGACTCGGCTTAAACCGTAATCTTTCCAAAACTTAACAGTGGCCCAATTAATAGCGTTGGCTTGAACAGATAGATGAATTTGCACTTCTGGAAAATGCTCTCTCACCATCATGATTAAGCCCGGGTCAGACATAATGAGTGCGTCCGGCTGCATGGCTATAATTGGTTCAAGATCACGAATAAAGTTTTTTAATTTGCTGTTATGTGGCTGAATATTCACTACAACATAAAACTTTTTGCCCAAAGCGTGGGCTTCATCAATTCCGATTTTTAAGTTGTCATGATCAAAAGCATTATTACGAACACGTAAGCTATAACGTGGTTGGCCGGCATATACGGCATCTGCACCATAGGCAAAAGCATAGCGCATGTTTTTAAGTGAACCTGCGGGAGAGAGAAGCTCAGTTTTCATAAAATAAAAGGCATAAAAAATATATGGTTTTATTTTATTAACTCCAGATTTGGGATTCAACCTACTGAATTAGTAGGGATTTGATCATTCTCCTTTTGTACGGGCAGCATATTTTTTGCTAGCTCTCCTAAGCGCATCAAAGCATTTAACATTTTGGGATTTAACTCAAAACAAGCTGCTATACGTAAACAATGACTAAAACGTTTATCAGCTGAACACAAAATTCCCGGCATACATAAGATTTTTTCATCCATTGCCTGATGAAACAGTTCTAATGTATCGATAGATTCGGGGAGCTCTAACCATAAAATAAATCCTGCTTGTGGTCGACTGACTCGAGTACCGAGTGGAAAATAACGGCAAATATAAGATTTGATGGTATCGATTTGCTGTTGATAGCGTTTTTTGAGCTGCCGTAAATGTAGATCATATCCGCCATTCTCTAAGAAAAGTCCTAAAGTTTCCGTGAGCAAAGCCGGTTCAGCAACAGTGGTCGTAAATTTAAGTTGCTGCACAATATTACGAAAGCGCCCAGCTTCTAGCCAACCAATTCGATAGTCGGGTGCTACGGTTTTTGTATAGCTACCACACACCAAAACCCATCCATTTTGATCAAACGCCTTAATGTTGGGTAAAAGCGGTTCTGTTAGTTGCAATTCGGCGTACATCGCATCTTCAATGACAGGAACTTGAAACTGATTAGCTAACTCTGCCAAGCGACGACGGTTAGTTTCAGGCATGCTAAAACCGAGAGGATTGTGACCTGTTGGAATGGTTAATATGGCTTGTACACTTTTAGATTTTAAGAGTTCTTCAAGTGCATCTAGGCACATACCTGTATGCGGCGAAGTCGGCACTTCTACGATTTTTCGGCCTAAATTATGAAGAAGCGGGTACAGGTTATGAAAAGTAGGAATCTCAAGAGCAATGCTGTCACCTGCTTGTGTGGTTGCCATAATCGCAAGACTCAAAGCCTCCATTGTGCCGTGAGTCAGCACAATATCATCTGCTGAAAGAAACATACCAAGTTGTAAACTTCGCCTCGCAATTTGTGTACGTAAACGCATAGAGCCGGGCGGTAAAGTATAGTTTTTAAAAATGTCTGGCTGCGTCCGTAAAACTTGAGCAGTTAAGCGTTTTAAGCGTTCAATTGGATAGAAGTTTTCACCTGTAGGACAAGCTAATGCTAAATTGACATAGTCAGGATCCATCTGCTTTTTAACGATTTGTGCTAGAAAACAGCTAATTCCTGAAAGAGATACTTTTTCTTCACTGACATAACGCTCTTCGAGTTCTAATAAGTTTGAAGGAGCATGACAAACATAGTAGCCAGACTGTGGACGAACTGAAATTAAACCTTGATCTTCGAGCTGGCGATAAGCTTCTTTTACGGTATTAATACTAACCTGATAATGCTGGGCACAATCTCGAATTGATGGCAACCGAGAACCAATAGGCTGCCTGCCATTTTGAATTTGCAGGGTGAGGTCATCACTCACTTTTTTATATTTGTACATGTCAATTCATTAAAAAGCCAAAGCAATGGATACACTTTATAGTGATCTTTTATTTAACTCAAATATTGTGATTGCTTTTGATTAGTTCATTTAACGCAAATCTAAACTAAAAAACTGTGTCTATTATTTTTTATCTTAACTGATACTGTGACCATTAAAAATAAATCAGTAAGATCAAGAAATGGTGAGGACTTAAAAACCATATTTTAAATTACAAAATCAGTAGGAGAGGTCTATGTCTGTTGTTGCATTTAAACAAGTTGATGTTTTTACTTCACAAGCATTTAAAGGAAATCCTGTTGCGGTCATTATGGACGCCAGCACCTTAACGTCTGAGCAGATGCAAGCCATTGCGAACTGGACCAATCTTTCTGAAACCACATTTGTACTCCCTGCGACCGATTCACAAGCTGACTATCAGGTTCGAATTTTTACTCCACAAAGTGAGTTGCCATTTGCAGGACATCCTACAATTGGTACTGCCTATGCTTTGCTTGAGGCTGGTCTAATTAAAGCGAAAGAAGGTAAGCTGGTACAGCAGTGCGGTGCTGGTTTGGTGACTCTGACCGTGAGTGAATCAAGTCATATTTCATTTGAACTACCTAAGCCTAAAATTACTCCACTAGATACTATGCATACTGAAAAGTTAGCAGAAATTTTAAAATGTGCAGTTAATACTCAATGGAACGCTGCATTGGTGGATGTAGGGGCGCGCTGGATTGTATTGCAAGCTGTTAATGCTGACGCTGTCCTAGATAGCCAACCAGACTTTGCCGCTTTAAAAGAACATGATTTAGAAATGAAAGTTACGGGTGCGACAGTTTTTGGTTTTCATGAAAATAATGATGAACAAAAACACATAGAAGTCCGTTCATTTGCCCCTTCATGTGGAATAAATGAAGATCCTGTTTGTGGTAGTGGTAATGGTAGCGTAGCTTCATTTATTCGTTATTATGGGATTCTTCCTGCACAAAATGATGTCGTACTTTCTTCACAAGGTGGAGCGGTAGGTCGAGACGGTCGGCTTCAACTTGAATCGTATCAAGATAAAATTTTAGTGGGTGGAACCGCTGTCACCTGTATCGATGGCACAATTAAGTTGTAAAACAGAAATAAAAAACCGAGGACTTTACCTCGGTTTTTTATTTCTAGAAAAAATTATTTTTCTACAAACGCACGTTCAATTACGTAGTCGCCCATTTCACCCATACGAGGTGATTCAACTAAACCGTGTTGGTCAAGTAATGCAGCAACGTCTTTTAAGAATGCAGGGCTACCGCAAAGCATTGCACGGTCAGTTTCACGGTTGAAGCGTGGTAAACCGATTTTTTCAAATAAAGCGCCAGTTTCAATTGCAGTTGTTACACGGCCTTGAGTGTGGAAAGGTTCACGAGTAACAGTAGGGTAGTAAACAAGCTTGTCTTTAATACCTAACTCTTCAAAGAATTCATGGTTTGGTAATTCGTTCAAGATAAGGTCTTGATAAGCTAATTCAGAAATATAGCGTGTACCATGAACAACGATTACTTTTTCAAAGCGTTCGTAAGTTTCTGGATCACGAATAATTGATAAGAATGGAGCAAGACCAGTACCAGAAGATAAAAGGTATAAGTTTTTACCTGGTAAAAGGTCATCATGAACCAAAGTACCTGTTGGTTTTTTAGAAACTAAGATTTCATCACCAACTTGTACTTTTTGCAAAATCGAAGTTAAAGGACCGTCTTGTACTTTAATTGAGAAGAATTCTAACTCTTCTTCGTAGTTTGCACTTGCAATCGAATACGCACGCATTAACGGTTTGCCATTCACTTCAAGTCCGATCATTACGAACTGACCATTTTTAAAACGTAAGCTGGTATCGCGTGTAGTTTTAAAACTGAAAAGAGTGTCATTCCAGTGGTGAACATGAGTAATGCGTTCAACGTTAAAAGCAGCCATTAAAGGTCTCGATCACGATTAAAAGAAAACAGATTGCTATTCTAATCTAATTTCATTCCCGATAAACTGAATATATTTAATTGTGTTTATAAGAAAAAGTGATGATCAATTCTGTCACCTTCCCCATCATTGGCCACATGTGCTCTCCCTATCGTGAAAAATTTGGTATTCCACGCCAGCCCAATTTGGTCAATATTGAGTCTTATATTGACATGGTAGAACCATATAACGACTTGTTAGCATTTGAGGGAATTGAGCAATTTAGTCATCTCTGGTTAGTTTGGCAGTTTCATGACAATAAAAATCAAGGCAGTGCAGATAAGTTCCGTCCACAGGTTCGTCCGCCACGTTTAGGTGGTAATGAAAAAATTGGAGTATTTGCTACACGAAGTATGTATAGACCTTCTCCAATCGGGCTTTCAGTCGTAAAACTTAATAAAGTCGAAAAAGTGGGGAAGTCTGTGCGTGTCTATGTCACTGGAAGTGATTTATTAAATGGCACCCCAATTTTAGATATCAAACCTTATATTCAATATTCTGATGCAATTGCGGAGGCTCAAAGTGGTTATGCGCATGCAGAACCTGAACGAAAGGCAGTTATCTGGAATGAAACTGCGTTAACAGCTCAAAAATATTTTCTTCAAAATAAAGAAATAGATTCGCAATACATTGATGAGCTTGAGCAAGTATTAGCTTTAGATCCTCGGCCTGCCTATCAAGAAGACCCTGAAAGAATCTATAAAATGAAATTTTCAGACTTTGATATTCATTTTAAGGTCGATCAATTTGTAGTTACCGTCATTGATGTGGTGAAGACTAAGACTTCTTCGCTTACACAATAGATATTTTAAAACCAGTGGATGTTGAGCCAAAGTAAAGTAATAAAAATAGTCATATGAATGAGTTGGGCGGGAACGAAAGCAAGGGCATAGCGTAGTCCGCCCGAAATTGCAGAGTTCACACTTTTAGCAAGAGCGTGAACTGCAAAACCTCCTAAAAAGGCAATTAATAAAGGTGTCATATGTGCGCTATCAGGTTCGCCTTGCACAATGACAGCCGCTATAGCTGCATGTATTTCAAATAATGAAGCAAGTAAAGTCCCCGCGATTAATCCCGCATCGCCTAAAGATAGACTTAAACCATAAACACCTGCTTGAATAAGGGTAAGTGTACCCGCAATAATAATGGCTTCTTTTAAGCTGAACATTCTTGAGTCCAGCTCGGGTGAAGTCGTGCTGGGCTCGGCTTTACGTAATAAAATAAAGGCCCATACTGCTAAAACTACTAAGGCAATAAGTGTAGGAAATATGATCAGCTTAAACCAAGCAAAGCTAATACCGATCACAATAATTAAGGTTTGAATCAGTGTTGAAACGCAAGACATCAATGCAGCACCTGCATTTGTTGTTGCATTGGCTTTGCCAGAGCGTACTTCTAAACCTAAACTGGCAATAGTTGCTGTACTAGAAACAAATCCAGAAGCTAAAGAAGAAAGCAATAAAGCATTTTTAGATGACAAAAGTCGCTTTGTTATATGAGCGAGGGCTTGCACAAATAAGATTAAAGTCAGTAATTTTAAAATCACATGTGGATTTAAAACTGGTCCCCAAAAAGGCTTATTAGGTACTAAAGGCAGAGCAATTAATAGTAAGGCAAGTAGAAAAATACCATCACGTAATTCCGATTCAGTAATCCACTGACTGGCAATACCATGCATAGACTGCTTAGCTATTAAGATAGTTGTCATGATCACAGCTAGGCCGGCAGCGAGCGAAATATTCCAAATACAAAGTGCCCCAATGAAATAAGTCATAATAAAGGCGAGTTCGGTGGTCACGCCCGGGTCATTGGGTTGATTTTTGAGGGAAACAATACTAATGGCACCAATGAGTAAGGCACCTACAATTCCAATTTCAATGCCAAATAAAAAACAGACCGCTCCTAATAATGCACTAATGGCAAAAGATCGAAATCCCGCAAAGGTTTTATATTCATGTTTAAGCTTACTTCGTTCTCGTTCTAAACCAATTAACAAGCCACAACCAAGCGCCGCAGCAATGACTGTAATGAATTCTTCAAATGATACTGTTTGTAATGACATTGTCATTGGAAGCTCCATATTACTTCCTCTTTGCTTATTGTTATATGTAGATTTGAATCATTTTAAAATCATGTATTCATGTTCAGTTTATTCTTTTTATTATAGTGAGCATAGTGTCTTTTTTAGACAAAACTATGTAGAAAATATTTCTATAAATATGACCTGTGACACAAAAAAATATTAAGATGAGAATTGGTTTAATTAACTGATGTTAAAGGATATTTAAATATAAAACATCTCTGCTATATTATAAAAATATATTGGGGATAACGCATGAATGCACATGTAGAAATAGATACATATTGGTGTCTAGAACAACTATTACAAGAAGGCCGTATAACAGAACGAGATAAATTACTGGTACAGACAAGTCACCGCCAAAAAGACCAGTTAAAGTGGCACCCATTACAGTGGATAGCACATTTTAATTTAAAAGATCAGCAACACACGCATGCGCATTTGAGTTTAAACCGATTATGTTTATGGTTTGCAGATCGGGTTCAGCTACCTCTATTTGTGATCGATCCATTAAAGGCAGATGTCAGCGCTTTAACGCAGGTCATGTCACAAGAGTTTGCCATTCGTAACCATATTTTAGCTGTTGAAATTCATGCTGACCGAATCGTGATTGGAACAGATCAACCCTTTCAAACAGATTGGCTTAATAATCTTGAACGTAGTCTAGCGCCTAAAAAAATTGAACGGGTACTGCTTAATCCCGAACAGTTACAACGCTATTTGCGCGAATATTATCAGGTAAGTCGCGCGGTAAACTCGGCTCAAAAAGATGCGGCTCATGACCGCGACACTAAAAATGTTGAAGCACTTTTGCAGCTTGGTGATAGTCAAAACCCAGATGCGAATGATCAGCATATTGTGAAATTAGTCGACTGGATTTTACAGTTTGCATTTGAGCAGAGTGCCAGTGACATTCACATGGAACCGCGTAAAGATAATGGTAAAGTCAGGTTTAGGATTGATGGCGTTTTGCACACCATTTATAACATGCCTTCAAATACACTGACCGCCGTGATTTCTCGGATTAAAATTTTAGGACGTTTAAATGTAGCGGAAAAACGTAAACCGCAAGATGGCCGATTAAAAACACGAACACCTAAAGGGCAAGAAACCGAATTACGTTTATCAACCTTACCAACCGCATTTGGTGAAAAACTGGTCATGCGTATTTTCGATCCTGATGTGCTGGTGCGTTCTTTTCAGCAACTAGGTTTTGAAGAGCGTTTATTGCAACAGTGGCAACAATTAACAAAAAATAGCCACGGCATTATTTTAGTCACAGGTCCTACAGGCTCTGGTAAAACGACCACGCTATATTCATCTTTAAAGCAGCTTGCAACCGAGCAGGTCAATGTATGTACCATTGAAGATCCGATTGAAATGCTAGAGCCTAGTTTTAACCAAATGCAGGTCAATAATGCAATTGAATTAGGCTTTGCAGACGGCGTGCGTGCACTGATGCGACAAGACCCTGACATTATTATGATTGGGGAAATTCGTGATCAAGATACAGCGAATATGGCTATTCAGGCAGCATTAACAGGTCATTTGGTTTTATCAACTTTACATACCAATGATGCACCGTCTAGTTTGACTCGGTTGCATGATTTGGGTGTACAGCCATTTCTGACAGCTGCAACAATTTTGGGTGTTCTCGCGCAGCGCTTAGTCCGCCAACTTTGTCCACACTGTAAGAAAAAAACTCACATTAATGAGGATGAGTGGGAACACTTAACCTTTGACTACATTATGGAAATGCCTGAAACGGTTTATCAAGCGGTAGGCTGTGAAGAATGTCGTCATACAGGCTATAAAGGGCGAGTCGGTATTTACGAATTTATGCCGGTCAGTCTTGAGCTTAAACACCTTATTAGTAGTCATGTGACATTAAATGATTTAAGAACTCAAACTAAAAAAGAAGGTATAGAACCTTTAAGAATTGCAGGAGCCCGTAAAGTGATTGAAGGACTTACGACATTAGAAGAGGTCCTGCGGGTTGTGCCATTAAATTAAGTTTTTCTTAAGATTCACCTCATTTATGGTTGATTTAATTGCTTTATCCCAAGAGGGAACCATAAACAGAGGGTAATAATATGAATATGCTTAAAGTAATGTTGATAACTGCTGGTATGACTGCTACTGGCGTAGTTGTGGCGAATACACCAGTGAATCAAGCTGCAATTGCTCCGGCAACTGTCACCACAGTAAAACAGGCATTGACCTCAAAAGATAATACACCGATCAAATTACATGGTCAGGTTGTAAAATCTTTAGGTGATGAAAAATATCAATTCCGTGACAAGACAGGTAACATTACAATTGATGTAGATGATGAACTTTGGCAAGGTCGCCCTATTTCAGCCAATACAAATGTGACTTTAATTGGTGAAGTAGACATTGACTATAAACCTTTAAAACGCGTAGAGATTGACGTAGATCAAGTTCAGTTCTAATGAATAAGGTCTGTAGATCTACTACTTTTAGCCGCATTTAAATCATGCGGCTTTGCTTTTTTTATAAAGGCTTGGCAAGATCAAATCAGGATATAACAGGAAAAATAGATGAGAATTTTGCTTGCAGAAGATGATCGCTCTCAAGCTGAAAGCATTCAATCATGGTTAGAGTTAGACGGTTATCAGGTAGATTGGGTCGAAAGAGGTGATTATGCACTTACGGCAATCGAACAGCATGATTATGACTGTATTTTACTTGATCGGGGGCTGCCTCAACTGGCTGGTGAAAAGGTTTTAACAACGATCCGCCATAAACAAAAAAATGTTCCTGTTATTTTTATCACTGCACGTGACAGCATTCATGATCGGGTAGAGGGGCTAGATTTAGGCGCAAATGATTATTTGGTTAAGCCTTTTAGTTTAGAAGAGTTATCGGCTCGCATCCGCGCTCAATTACGCAAACAAACTTTGAGTCAGCAATCGGTTTTAACATGGGGTGACCTACAACTTGATACACAAGCGAAAGTTGTATTAAGCGCAGGCAAGTCTATCGATTTAACGGCAAAAGAATTCCAAATATTGCGTAAGCTTATGGTGCATCCCGAGCATATTATTACCCGTGATCAATTAGAAGAAGCACTCTATGCATGGGGCGAGGAAATTGAAAGTAACGCAATCGAAGTATTTATTTATCAACTTCGAAAAAAAATCGGAAGCAGCAGTATTAAAACCATACGGGGGCTCGGCTACCGTATGGGAGATGTAAAATGAAATCGAATCGCTCATCTTTGCAGTCGCAACTGGTTAAAACCACGATGTGGAGTAGTATCGTGGTGGGATTACTGGCTTTAAGCTTACTCACCATATTTTCTATCTATCACAACATGTCAGTGCAAGATGAAATCATGGATGAAATTTCAGATACTTTGCTGGTTTCCGATCTTTCTGAACATTCCATGAAACAGTTTGATGAGCTGAGTGATGAATTTGATATTCAGTATGAGTTATTAAACACAGGCCAAGTACTTACTCATTCTCATACCTATCAGCATGAACTTTTTGAACAAGGTAACTTATCAGAAGGTTTTTCGTATTTTTGGTTTGATGGTCAATTATGGCGTAGTCTGACTGCACAACAAGAAGACTCTCAGCTACAAGTTGAAGTTTTTCAACCAATGAGTACGCGTGTTGAAGAAGTACTTAAAGCACTTGCTGGATATAGTGGCCTTATGGTGTTGTTCTGGCTACTGCAATGGGTCATTGTAAGTTGGCGTACCGAGCATCAATTGGCTGCACTAAATTTACTTTCTAGGCGAATTGCTCAAAAAACTGCATCAAATTTAGAGCCAATTCAAGAGCCGGATGTCATTACAGAAATTCAACCTGTTATAGATGCATTAAATCAATTGCTTGCAAGATTACAAAGGGCTCTCGTTGCTGAACAGCGTTTTACTGCGGATGCTTCGCATGAGCTACGTTCTCCATTATCTGCCATACAAATGCGTCTTCAGGTTTTGCAGCGTAAATATCAACATCTTCCAGAACTTCATCAAGATTTTGAACGCATACAAGAAGACGTTTCTAGAAGTACAAAAATACTTGAGAATTTACTTCTTCTGGCCCGCTTAGAACCTAATGAAGCTGAACAGCCTGAACTTCCTAAGACAGTTATCGATTTAAATTACTTACTGGCTAGAGTGATTGAAACTGTAGATTTAGACGCGAAAGCTAAACAGATGTTGATAGAGACCAATACTTTATCGATAGAAACTAAAACATATGCGAATGAAGAATTGCTGTTTATTGCTTTTAGAAATTTATTTGATAACGCCATTCGTTATAGCCCGACACTAGGCTCTATTCATGTTGAGATTAATCAGCATGAACAGCAAATTAAGGTGTCTATTGAAGACACGGGAAATGGAGTAGATGATGAAGTGCTATTACGGTTAGGGCAGCGTTTTTTTCGGGTACTGGGTACTCAGCAGCAAGGTTCTGGGTTAGGAATTTCAATTACTCGAAAAATTATTGAATTGCATAATGGCAAGTTACGTTTTATGCATGCTGAACAAGGTGGTCTGAGGGCAGAGATTATTCTTCCTTCATAAAAAATAGCATGGTTACCCATGCTATCCATTTTTTGTTTTCCCACGAATATTATTGAAACGCGAGTATGTTTTTTATTTAGTTAAAATTAGGCGATTGTTGCGAGTGAGGCGTAAACGATATTCCTCGCCAGCATGCATAATGCGAATTTCACGGCCTAATGCAAAGAGGTTATTAGAATGTAACATTGGTAAGGCGTGAGCTGTGTCATTGTTACGGGTAAATAAGCTAAAAGGTGCGTTCATTTGTTGTGCTCCGTGGTATGTTCTTGAACGATTTAAATGATAATCATTATCGAATAGATCTGTCAATGAGATTTTTAAGATTTTATAAAATGATAAAATTTGCTTACACTTGAGAAAAGTTTTAGAGAGTAAAAAGATGCCCAAACCAATAGTCGATGTCGCTATAGCAATCTTGATCCATCGTGGAAAAATATTAGTTGGATGGCGCGAAGAGCAGCAACATCAAGGTGGAAAGCATGAGTTCCCTGGTGGAAAGGTTGAACAAGGTGAAACACCAGAAGAAGCCTGCCGCCGTGAGATTTATGAAGAGGTGGGTATTGGTTTAAAAGATTGGTATCAGTTTGATTATATTCACCATGAATATGATGACATTATCGTCAACCTTCATTTGTTCCATAGTTATGTACCTGATGAGTTATTAAATCTTATTCACCAGCCATGGGCATGGTACACACGTGATCAGCTACTTCATTTAAACTTCCCTAAAGCCAATAAAAACATCATAAAACGACTCTATTGGCCTCATCTCATCAAAATTAGCAATACGCTTTCAACGGTAGAAAGTAATGATGCTTTATTGTATTGGCGTATCGAAGAATTTGAGCCGCAGTATATAGAGCGATTAACTGCTTTAGATGAAGGGCAACGATCAAATTTAATTGTAAATGTAGATATTTGGCAGCAATTAAGCCCTGATTTACAAAAACAGATTAAAACCGTTCATTTAAAACAATCTCAACTCATGAATTTGCATAAAGGCGATTTAACAGTGGGCGTACGTTATATTGCTGCTTGTCATGATGCCGTTTCTTTAAAGCAAGCTCAGCAGATTGGTTGCGATGCTGTTTTTATTAGTCCTGTAAAACCAACAAAGACTCATCCAGATGCTGTTGTATTAGGTTGGGAACGTTTTAGTGATCTCGCTCAAAATAGCCAGATTCCAGTTTTTGCATTAGGAGGCGTACATCCTGATGATTTAGCCACTGCACAGCAGCATGGTGCATATGGCTTAGCAGGTATTCGTAATTTCTAATAAGAAAATAAAAAAGCATTAAAAGCTAGAGGGCTTTTAATGCTTGTTGTGCTTCTTGAACAGTTTTTTGATTATTGCGTTGTTGCCCAGCTTTTAAGATGACTAACCATAGCTGCTTTTTCATTGGCTGACTTTGGGCAAAACTCAAACCACGTCTTGCTAAAGACTCAGCATTAGAATATTGCTGTTTATGATTTGCCGTAAGCGCAAGAAATAAATAAGTCTCAGCCGCTTGTGGTGCTAAACGCTGTGCTTGAAGTGCGTAGCGCTCTGCCTCTGACCATTGCTGGTTTTTATAAGCCTGCTGTGTTTTTTGCATTAAAACTTTAAATGCAGGTAACTGGCTGCCATCATCCGTAAAATGTTGAGGCTTTTTCTGTTGAGGAACAATCACCTGTAAATTTTTACGTTGAATTTCTGGGTGATCATAAGGCGTAATTTTTACACCTGATGGAGTTTCCGTCTTTTTGACTGGAGGAGTAGGTGTTTTCTCTTTGGAGTCAGAATGATCGGGCAGAGTTGTACAGCCGACCATAAGAACAGCACCAATATAAAAAACACCTTTCTTCAACATATCCTAATTTCCTGTTAACGCTTAGTTGTTATAACTACCACTTGAAATTACTCGTGAGTTGTTTGACAGATCTTGTTCCATCTGGTTTTCACTTTCACGAATATAACTGTCGGTATTATCATCCTGAGAGTCAGGAATTGTGTTATCACTTTGTGGCGTATATGTTGGATCAACTTGATAATAAGGTGCTCCACATGGCGTAGCACGGTGCGGAACCGTATGCGTTAGCATCGGAATATACATAGCACCATCACAAGCTTGAGCAGATAAATCACCCGTTGCACGGTCAATCCACTGCCACTGTACTGTGTCTGGTTGACGTAGATTTACAGGCGTTTGACGTAATTGTTTCATCACATTAATCCATACTGGTAATGCACCAGATGAACCTGTTAATCCAGTCACTTTGTTGTCATCTAAACCTAACCACACTACAGCAACGTGGTTACCTGAGTAACCCGCAAACCATGAGTCACGTGTATCGTTAGTCGTACCTGATTTACCCGCCAATTTTAAAGCTGGAGACAAGCTGTTATAAGCTGCGCGACCAGTACCCGAAGACATGACCTGTTGTAGACCATAATTCATGATATAACCAACAGATGGATCAATGGTTTGTTGAACATTCAGGCCATAACGGTCAAGCAGGCGACCATTCGCATCTACGACAGATCGAATTGCACGAGTCGGATATTTAAAGCCACCTGTAGCAAAGTTCTCATAAATTCCCAGAACCTCCATTGGTGACATATTGACTGCCCCAAGGAAAATAGAAGGGTAGGCAGGAATGGTCGACTCAACACCAAACTTTCTTAGATTATTGGTAAATGTCGATAGACCAAATTCTTGACCCAAGCGCACAGCAGATAGGTTATATGAATTTGCCAAAGCTTCACTCAGGCTGACTACACCATGTCCGCCACCACTGTAGTTTTTAGGTGTCCAACTTTTGCCACCATCTACAGGGACACTAATCGGCGCATCTTCAATTTGGGTTGCCCAGTTGTAACGCCCAGATTCAATAGCACTTAAATAAATCACAGGTTTTAATAAAGAACCGACTTGACGTTTTGCATCTACAGCACGGTTAAAACCAGTAAAGTCTTGTGTAGAACCAACAGCAGCAACAAGCTCGCCGTTTTCTGGATGTGCAATCAGTACAGCACCCTGTAAATTTTTCAAACGTGATGGGTTGCTGTTTGCTAAGCGGTCTACTGAGGCTTTAAACGCATTTTGAACTTGAGTTTGAGTAATTGGGTCTAAAGTCGTAAAAATACGTAAGCCCTGATTAGTTAAATCACTTTCTTGATATTCTGTGCGTAATTGACGACGCACGATATCTAAAAAGTCAGGGAATTTTGCAGGGCCTAAACTTGGCTTACTTAACACATTTAAAGGACGTGCAATTTCATCTTCATATTCTGCTTGAGTTAAATAACCCATTACACGCATGTTATTTAACACGGTATCGCGGCGTTTTTTTGCACCTTCAGGATTTTTCCAAGGATTATATAAAGAAGGGCCTTGCACTAAACCAACTAAATAAGCTTGCTGTGCAACGCTAAGTTCACGTAACGGTAAACCAAAATAAAATTGAGAAGCCAAACCATAGCCATTAATTGAGTAGCTACCATTTTGGCCTAGATTCACTTCATTTAAATAAGCTTCTAAAATTTCATCTTTGCTGTAATGCAGCTCAATGAGTAAAGCCATTAATGCTTCATTAACTTTACGTTTTAAGGTGCGTTCAGGTGTAAGGTAGAAGTTTTTAACTAATTGTTGAGTTAGGGTTGAACCACCTTGACGCTTTCCGCCTGTAATATTACTCACCAATGCACGAGCAGTACCACGAATTGAAATACCGTGATGATGATAGAAATTACGGTCTTCTGTTGAAATTAAAGCTTCAATAAGTGGTTTAGGGACATTATTCAGTTTAATGAGAACACGGTCTTCATTATGTTGAGGGTAGATCCCTCCAATCAGAAGTGGCTCTAGTCGCGCAACACCCGTTGAAGAAGGTTTTGTACTTCTAACTTCAGCAACTTGGTCATTTGCAAAACTTAACTCTAGGACTTGTTCGGGTTCAACACTGTCGCCGTAATCAAAACCACGCGTGTGGATATACATATTGCTACCCTGAGCAACATAGGTTCCAGACTTGTCATAATTACTTGAAGTTTTGTAACCCAAGAGTTTTAATTCTTGAGTGAAATTTGCTTGGGTAATAGGTGCGTTATTATAAATTTCCAAAGGACGTGCAAACACTTTGGCGGGAATATCCCACCGTTGTCCTTCAAATTTTTCACGGATAATATTATCTAAACGAATCAGATAGATACTAAGAGCAATAAAAGCACCAATGACCAAAATGGAAAAGATTAGTGCAAAGAAACCGATACCACGTTCAAACTTCATAAAAATGAGATAAAACCCTAACAATGCCTGTAATGATGCGATAGCTTGTCATCAATTTGCAATGATAAAACTGTGAATAATTGGAAAACTTAGATTGAATTTTACAGCATCTTGTTGTTATGTTTTTTTAAATTAATCAGGTTAATGTTATTATAGCCAAGTATCGCAGCGGAGCTTACTCATTCGTGCAAATTTCACATAAGTCCTTCAGAAACGTCGGGTTAATCGGTCGACCAGATAAATCATCAGTAGTAGAAACACTATGTTTAATTCATGATCATTTGTTGAACCTAGGCTTAAACCCCATTTTTGATCAGGAAACTGCTGAATTAGTGCCTTATGATCATGCACAAATTGTAAGTCGTCATTTATTGGGTGAAGTTGCTGATTTAGTCATAGTTGTTGGAGGTGACGGTTCTTTACTCCACGCTGCTAGAGCTTTAGTTCGCTACAATACGCCTGTTATTGGTATCAACCGTGGGCGGTTGGGTTTTTTAACTGATATCAAACCTTCAGAAGCCATTTTCAAACTTGACCAAGTACTTCAAGGGCATTTCCAGCTCGACCGTCGTTTCTTACTTGAAATGGAAGTACGAACAAATGGTGAAGTCATTTATGACGCGATTGCTTTAAATGATGTGGTTTTGCATTCGGGTAAATCGGTACACATGATTGACTTCGAACTTAATATTGATGGTCAATATGTTTACCGCCAACATAGTGATGGTTTAATTGTTTCGACGCCAACCGGATCAACGGCTTATGCATTGTCAGGTGGTGGCCCAATTTTACATCCAAGTATGGATGCTATTGCATTAGTTCCAATGCATCCCCATACATTGTCATCACGTCCCATCGTAGTCGGTGGTCAAAGCGAAATTAAAATCGTTATTCGCGAAAATCGGGTATTACCAATGGTGAGTGCAGATGGGCAACATAGTGTCTCGCTCAATGTTGGAGACAGTTTACACATCCGTAAACACCCATTTAAACTAAGTTTATTGCATCCACCAGGTTATGATTTCTATATGGCCTGCCGTACCAAACTTGGTTGGAACCAAGATTTTGAATCTTTTCAAAGAGATGAATCATGAATATTGAACAAATGCTATCTGTTTTAAACCCTGAAATTGTAGAGCGTTTAAAAACAGCAGTAGAAATTGGTAAATGGCCAAATGGCGTTGTTTTAACTAAAGAGCAGCGTGAGACTTGTATGCAGGCTGTAATCGCTTGGGAGTTAAAGAACTTACCAGAAGATCAGCGTAGCGGTTATATTGACCGTGGTACAAAAGAAGAAGGCGAAGAGTGTGATGATGATCATCACAAGCATGAGCCAGAGTTTAAACCTATTCGTTTTGTTTAAAACTTAATAAGACAGAAAATTATTTTTGGTTATTCCATACAGCCTTATATAGCATGTTTTTCATAAGTTATAGCATATAGGCTTTTATTACTTTTGAAGGATCAAAAGTAACCAAAAATCCTTTGTATCACTGACGATACTTCCTGTATCCCAGTGATACGGTCGACATCCATGTCGACCTTCACGATAGCATTTGTTAACTACGAATTAAGATTGCTTAAATTTCGTGTATTCCATAACACTTTTGCTTTTTGCATCGCTTCTTCAAAACTAGCAACAACGCCCATCGTATATAGCGCGATTCCGATGGTTTCTGTTACGGCTATTTCTCCATATTCATGGTGCTGTTGACCAAGCCATACTGCTTTAAAAGTTGCTAAATCTAATTCTTCTTCAATTGGGCTTCGTTCAGGTGTGAGCTTTGGCAACTCATGTTCATAGAGCTCACCATTTTTAATACCGCAAATGAGTGTTTTAGCATCTGGGTTTCGTTCAAATTCACCACCTTCGCCTTTAATAACGGCACTATTTTGATAGCCTAAGCGTAATGCGCTATGTTGGTGAGAAGTTCTGTAAGCAGGGTGGAATATTGCTTGTAAGGTAGCCTTAGCGTTAAAAGGATTGATTAAACGGGCCAAAGTATGAATAGGTGAACGCAATCCCATGACATTTCTTAGAGATATCAAATCGCTTAAAACTGGTGAAATCACGTCTAGTGGTAAGTAAGCAAAATTTTGCTCTGCTAATTGTGTACGAACTTCTTGTTCAGAATGACAAATTTGATAACCCAGATATTCTAAGACTTGCTCTGTATAAACACGGTTAAGCGTGTGACCTGACGCACCATGCATAACAATTTTATGGCCATGCTGGGCAAGCGTAAGAGCGGCTAATAAAAACCATGGATAGTGTTTTCGCTTACCTGCATAAGATGACCAATCTAAATCAACATCTAAAGGCTCAAAATGAAGCTGGTCTTTGGTTGCTTGAACGAAACCCGCGAGTTCTTCAATAGATTCTTCTTTAACCCGAAGCAGCATTAAAAATGCGCCTAGCTGTACATCTAACACTTCACCTTTTAAAATCATGGTAAATGCTTGATAAGCTTCTTCATAGCTTAAAGAGCGAGAACCGGTTTTCCCCTTACCTAAAATACGGACATATTGAGCAAAGGGATGTTCAGCATCTTTATAGATATTACGTTTAGTATTCATCGTAGTTCAAAACAATAAAAATGATGGGATGTAGGCAGCTCAAAATGAAATGTCCACAAGTATTTAATCAATATGACATAAAAAGCTGCTGAAAAAATATCAAAAGTGTTTCTTATACTAAAGTCTTAAGGCTACCTGAGTGTTTTTTATGCGTATTAGCTAAAAAATTAATCGAATCGTTATTTAATTCGAGTACACTTTCCCGTGCTTTTTTGAGCACTCATATCATAATTTTATGTGATTCTCCTATATCTTCAGCTTTTTATTGAAAAAGTAAGAGGTTATTTCGAGCTACTCAAAGTGGTTAGAAACTTCAGGTATTCTCCTGTTTTAGAAAACATTGATTTTGTTTTCATTGAGGTAGTAGGAAGGTTTTTTGTTCACAAAAAACCATTTCCCTTTTGCGGTGTTAATGTGAAAGGTTAGGGCTGTGTATTCGTAAAGAATAGACGTTTCATTTTGGTATTTCCAACGGACTTGGAAATATAGATTGAAGTAAAGTTATGGCTAAAAAACCGATTTATAAATCACTTTATTTTCAGGTGATTATTGCGATTATTGCGGGTATCTTGGTAGGACATTTTTCCCCAAGCTCAACGCAAATTGTCAATGGTGTCGAACAGCATATTCCGGGGTTAGGTGAAAAACTCAAGCCATTAGGTGATGCCTTTATTCGTTTGATCAAGATGATCATTGCTCCAGTTATTTTCTGTACCGTGGTAAGCGGTATTGCTGGCATGGAAAGCATGAAGTCAGTCGGAAAAACTGGCGGCGTTGCGTTGTTATACTTTGAAATCGTTTCAACAATTGCACTTCTAATTGGCCTTGTTGTAATTAACATTGCTAAACCGGGTGTAGGGATGAATGTTGACCCTACCACTCTCGATACTTCGGGCATTCAAAAATACGTCAGTTCTGGTGAGTCACAATCTACCATTGATTTCTTAATGCACATCATCCCTGATACGGTGGTTGGTGCATTTGCAAATGGTGAAATCTTACAAGTCCTTCTTTTTGCAATTCTCTTTGGTTTTGCTTTACATAAGTTAGGTGATGCGGGACGTCCAGTTTTAAAATTTATTGATCAAGTTGCACATGTGTTCTTTAACATTGTGAATATGGTCATGAAATTGGCTCCGATTGGTGCATTCGGTGCAATGGCATTCACTATCGGTAAATATGGTGTTGGTTCACTCGTACAATTAGGGCAGCTCATTATCTGCTTCTATATTACGTGCTTACTCTTTATCTTCTTAATTTTGGGTACAATCAGCCGTATTAGCGGATTCAGTATCCTTAAGATGATTCGCCTGATTCGTGAAGAGTTATTAATTGTACTTGGTACATCTTCTTCTGAATCTGTTTTGCCTCGCATGTTACGTAAACTTGAAATTGCAGGTTGTGAAAAATCTGTAGTTGGTTTGGTTATTCCAACAGGTTATTCATTTAACCTTGATGGTACGTCAATTTATTTGACTATGGCCGCAATCTTTATTGCTCAGGCAACAAATACACAGCTTGATATTCAACATCAGATTACTTTGTTGTTGGTACTCTTAATTTCATCTAAGGGTGCTGCGGGTGTAACAGGCTCTGGCTTTATTGTTATGGCTGCAACTTTATCTGCTGTAGGACATATTCCAGTGGCAGGTCTGGCATTGATTTTAGGTATTGACCGTTTCATGTCAGAAGCCCGTGCATTAACTAACCTTGTTGGTAACTCATTAGCAACGATTGTTGTTGCAAAATGGGTCGGTGCTTTAGATAAAGATAAGCTAAATGATGCTTTAAACAATCCAGATGAAGTCGACAGAAAAATGATGGAGCAAAAAACTCCTCAAGTCGCTGAAGGTTTAGATTAATTCAAATAAATCTATATAAAAGAGGAAGCTTTGGCTTCCTTTTTTATTAGCTGACTGAAAAGTACAGTTTTAATGAGCAGCTATGTCATGACAGTAGCTTAAAAAATGATTAGCATGCACAACAATCAGATTAGATAAAACAATAAAGCCGAAGGAAAATATTATGTTGGCATACGATGCAGATTTAGAATTATTCCGTGATAATTTTAAACGTTTTATGAATGATCATATTGCACCGCAATATGATCAATGGGAACGCGAAGGAATTATGCCTCGCTCTGTCTGGAATCAACTAGGCGAAAATGGCTTTTTATGTGTGGATGTTCCAGAAGAATACGGTGGTTATGGCGTGCCAACCTATTATTCACTAATGTTGGTTGAAGAATCTGCACGTGCTGGATTCTGTGCATTATCAACAGCGATTTCTTGCCACTCTGAAATTGCTGCACCGTATATTTTGCACATCGGGACAGAAGAGCAAAAACAATATTGGTTGCCGAAAATGGTAACAGGTGAAGTGGTTGGTGCAATTGGTATGACTGAACCTGGAGCTGGTTCGGATTTACAATCAATGCGTACCAGTGCCATTTTGCAAGATGACCATTATTTGCTAAATGGTTCTAAAACATTTATTTCAAATGGACAACATGCTGATCTTGTGGTGCTTGCAGTAAAAACTGATCCTCAAGCGCGTGCGAAAGGGGTGTCGTTATTATTGGCAGATACTCATCTAGAAGGTTTTAAAAAAGGCACAAATTTAGACAAAATCGGTCTGCATTCCCAAGACACATCTGAGCTATTTTTTGACAATGTTAAGGTTCCTAAAAACCAGTTACTCGGTCAAGCTGGACAAGGTTTTGCTTATTTAATGCAAGAGTTACCGCGAGAACGTACAGCTATTGCATCTACCGCAATTGGCGCTATTCGTGGTGCAATTGATTTGGCAACTGCTTATGTAAAAGAACGTCATGCATTTGGTCAACCTATTTCACAGTTCCAAAATACTCGTTTTGTTTTAGCACAAGCAAAAATTGATGAGCTTGCTACAGCTGCTTTTTACGAGAGAAACGTTGCTCTATATCAAGAAGGTAAACTTGATGTGGAAACTGCTGCAGCGCTTAAAAGCTTCAGCACTGACATGCAAATGAAAGTCGCAGATAACTTGCTGCAACTCTTTGGTGGGTATGGCTATATGACTGAATATCCAATTTCACGTTTCTTTGTAGATGCTCGTATTCAACGTATTTACGGCGGTACAAATGAAATTATGAAAGAAATCGTAGCACGTGGATTAATCGGTAAAGCTTAATAATATCTTTAAAAAAAAGCCTACCTTTGGGTAGGCTTTTTTATTATTTAGCCATTTTCTGCGTTGGTTCATCGAATAATGATTTACAGCTTTCTAAATTTTGACACGAAGCAAACATAAGTGCTTTAGGCAAGCTCGCATATAAATTTGTAATGTGTTGTTCAGCAGGGTTATAAAAATGCCAATAATTAAATTGGGTTGAACGTTTATTTTCTAAGGCTTTAAAGAAATCTGCTTCATTAAATTTATTGTTAAGTTGAGTACGAGGACCACCTTGCTCATGTGTACCGACTGTGGTCATGAGTAAAGGGGAATGATTTGGTTTCTGACTTTGCCAATCATTTAACTGCTGAAATAACATGCCTTGGTCAAACCAGAGAGAAGGGCTTGCAGCAAAGTAACGCTGAAATGCATCTGGCTTTTGAAAAAAATGATAAAGAACCAATAAGCCACCAAAAGAATGCCCATATAGACTCTGTTGTTGACTATTAATCGGAAATTGTTTTGCAATTATAGGCTTGAGTTCGCTATTTAAAAAAGCAATAAACTGATCAGCACCCCCATATTTATATTTACCTTGTGCTTGAAATTCAGCAGAAGGTTTTGGAGTGTAATCATAAGCACGCTTTTGCACATCAAAGGTTTTTTGCTGAGGGTAGCCAACCGCTACGATCATGAGTGGATCTAGTCCTAATTTGGTAGAACCAGCGCCAATCGACTGAGCAATATTGGCAGCACTTGGAAATGTAGCATTTCCATCTAATATATAAAGTACTGGATAGCCATGTTGGGGCGGAGCGACAGGTGGTTTATAAATTTGAATAAGATAATCATGGCCTGTATTTTTAGATTTAATTTGAAATTGTGCCTGATTATTTTGAAAAACGATTTTTGGTTGATTTTGTATAGGCGTTTGGGCGAAGGTAGAACAGCTTATTAAAGTACTCAATAAAAAACTAGTAGATAAAAGGAAAAATGATCTTTGCATAATGGGCGATAATAAAATTTATTATACAAATGATAAATGAAAATCATTATCAAATAAAGTAATCAAGAAATGGAAGCAAAAAGGTTAATGAAAAAAGCTCTTACAGCTATATTGCCTAACAAATCAAAGCAGACTATTGTTATACTCTCGTTTAAAAGATGATTTTACTGAGGCTGCATTCTAATGATCAACGATGATCAAAACAAAACGACTTCTCTTAGTTTAGAACAAATTCGTGAAGATATTGATAGTGTAGATCAACAGATTCAAGAATTATTAAATCGCCGCGCAAGCCTTGCTGAAGCTGTTGCTAAAGCTAAATTTGCTTCCGAAGAGAATCCTTTGTTTTATCGTCCTGAACGTGAAGCACAAGTTTTACGCAAAGTCATGGAGCGCAACCAAGGCCCTTTGTCTGATGTCACCATGGCGCGTTTGTTCCGTGAAATTATGTCTGCTTGCCTTGCTTTGGAAGCTCCGCAAAGTATTGCATTTTTAGGACCGGAAGGTACTTTTACTCAATCTGCCGTGCTTAAGCATTTTGGTAAAGATGCAGTTGTTCGTCCACTACCAACAATTGATGAAGTGTTCCGTGAAGTGGAAGCGGGTAGTGCACATTATGGTGTAGTTCCGGTTGAAAACTCATCTGAAGGTATTGTGAACCATACTTTAGACTGCTTTAAAACATCGAATTTAAATGTGATTGGTGAAGTTGAATTGCGTATTCATCATCAATTCCTAGTCTCTGAAAATACACGTAAAGACAGTATTAAACAGATTTATGCACATCAACAGACTTTGGCTCAATGTCGTCAGTGGTTAGATGCGCATTATCCGGGTGTTGAACGTGTTGCCTTAAACTCAAATGCTGAAGCTGCACGTCGTATTCGCAACGAATGGCACTCAGCTGCGATTGCATCAGATATTGCAGCAGGTATGTATAACCTTGAAATCTTGCATAGCAATATTGAAGATAATCCGGAAAATACCACTCGTTTCTTAGTCATTGGCCGTGAAAAAATTCCACAAAGTGGCAATGACAAAACTTCATTATTAATTTCAGCACATGACCGTGCTGGTGCTTTATTAGAAATTTTAGCGCCGTTTGCAAAACATAATATTAGCTTAACAAGTATTGAGACCCGTCCAGCATTACCTGAAAAATGGGCATATGTATTCTTTATCGATTTAGAAGGTCATATCGATCAAGAGAATGTTGCTGCGGCAATCAATGATATTCGCCCAATGGTAAAAGAGCTTCGTATTTTAGGTTCTTATCCTGCTGCCGTTCTTTAATCACTCATGTTGGAATAATGACATGCATCAAGATGGTCATGTCATTATGCTTAAAAACAAATTGCTCAAAGGTTTAAATCACTTTGAGCAAAAGCAAAGTTGAAGTTATGTCACAACCCCTATTTAAAAAAGTTGCATTTATTGGTTTAGGACTCATCGGGTCGAGTTTGGCACGGGTTATTGTTGCTGAAAAGTTGGCGACAACTATTGTGGCTTCTACACGCTCACAGAAAACTTTAGAAGATGCAAAATCACTTGGCTTAATACAAGAAGGATTTTCTGATCCTGTAGAGGCTGTGAAAGGGGCAGATTTAGTTGTTTTAGCCTTGCCAGTACGTGCGACACAAAAAGTGCTTGAACTAATTAAACCTTATTTGACAGAAACTACGATTGTAACTGATGTAGGAAGTACAAAAGGTAATGTCGTCGATGCAGCAAAAGCTGTATTTGGTGAAGATTTACCAGCAGGTTTTGTGCCGGGACATCCTATTGCTGGTAGTGAGCATACGGGCGTTCATGCAGGTAAGGTCGATTTATTTGCAAATCACAAAGTTATTTTAACGCCGTTACCCACAAGTGCAGAATGGGCAGTTGAGAAACTGATTCAACTTTGGTCTGCTGCTAAAGCTGAAGTCATTTGTATGGACGTTGCCAAGCATGATGAAGTTTTAGCACATACAAGTCATTTACCGCACTTGATGGCATTTAATTTGGTTGAGCAACTTGCGAATCGTGAAGATAATCTTGATATTTTCCGCTATGCAGCAGGTGGCTTTCGTGACTTTTCACGGATTGCGGCTAGTGATCCCCAAATGTGGCATGACATTTTCTTTGCCAATAAAACAGCCATATTAAATGCTGTAGATGGCTTCGAAAAGCAACTTACCGTACTTAGAAAATTGATTGAAAACGAAGATTCTCATGCATTAATGGGTTTACTCGGCCATGCTCAGGCAGCACGTCAGCATTTCAATCATATGTTAGCCAAAAAACCTTTAATGGAGAAAAATAAGGTGACACAGCAATTCAGTATCTTACCGGGAAATAAGGCTTTTAAAGGTAAATTTACCGTACCGGGTGACAAATCTGTGTCACATCGCTCCATTATGTTTGGTGCTATTGCAGAAGGCACGACTCATGTCACTGGCTTCCTTGAAGGTGAAGATGCTTTGGCAACTTTACAAGCTTTCCGTGATATGGGTGTAAGCATTGAAGGCCCTAAGAATGGGGAAGTGACCATTCATGGCGTGGGTATGCATGGTTTAAAAGCACCAGCGAGTGCCTTGTATATGGGTAACTCTGGAACCAGCATGCGTTTGCTTTCAGGCATGTTATCAGCACAAAAATTTGATTCAGTGATGACAGGTGATGCATCACTTTCTAAACGTCCAATGGAGCGTATTGCTAAACCATTGCGTTTAATGGGTGCGCAAATCCAGACAACAGGTGAGAAAGGCACACCACCTGTAAGCATTACGGGTAGCCAGCAATTAAAAGGCATTCAATACGATTTACCTATGGCATCTGCTCAGGTGAAGTCGGGTATTTTACTTGCGGGCCTATGGGCTGAAGGTGAAACTTCGGTAACTGAGCCAGAACCAACTCGTGACCATACAGAGCGCATGCTTCGTGCATTTGGCTATGATGTTAAAACCGAAGGCAACAAAATTTCTCTTGTTGGTGGTGGAAAATTAGTGGGTACTGACATTCAAGTACCATCAGATATTTCATCAGCTGCTTTCTTTATGGTGGGTGCCGCAATTACTGAGGGTTCTGATGTTATTCTGGAAGCTGTAGGTATTAACCCAACACGTACTGGCGTAATTGAAATTTTAAAACAGATGGGTGCTGACCTGACTGTTGAAAATGAACGTATTGCCGGTGGCGAGCCTATTGCTGATATTCATATTAAAGGTTCACGTACTCTTAAAGGTATTCATATGCCTGAAGACCAAGTACCTTTAGCAATTGATGAATTCCCCGCTTTATTTATTGCAGCAGCTTGTGCCGAAGGGCAAACAGTATTAACTGGTGCGGCAGAACTTCGTGTGAAAGAGTCTGACCGCATTCAGGTCATGGCTGATGGCTTAAAAATCATGGGTATTGACTGTACGCCAACTGATGATGGCATCATTATCGAAGGAAAAGGCAAATCTGGCGATTGGTCACCAATCTTTGCTGGTGGTGAAATCGAATCACATCATGACCACCGTATTGCTATGAGTTTTAGTATGGCAGGTCTTCGTAATTCTGGTCCGATTACCATTCAGGGTACTGAAACTGTGGCGACAAGCTTCCCAACTTTCACTGAGTTGGCGAATCGTGCAGGCTTAACAATCGAAGTTAGCCAATAACTTTTGACCTAACACATTTTATAATTGCTAACACAATAGCAACGGCAGCAGCGGGCTAAAGGCTTGGCTGCTGTTTGTTTATTGCTTATGCTAAGCGCAGATAATGATAAAAGTGTTAGGACAAAGGATGAAAAAATTACAATTTATTGCCAGTTGCCCACAACATGGGGTGCTTGATCATCCACCAAATGAATGCCATATCACTCAAGAATATGTAGCGGCTTTACTGTTTAAACAATTGGGGCATTATGGCTTTGATGCACAGCACATTGTGCATGAGCATGAAAAGGTAGAAGTCAGTATAGATAATCATCTTTTACCTTTGTCGATTACTTGTCAGAAAACAGACCATGAAGGGCATTTGATGTGTGAAATCTCTGCCAATCCTGATGAAGAACAAGACTGGTTTGAGAAAATCGAAACACAAAGCATTATTCGTCAGCTTGCACAGGCAGTTGAAAATAGTTTGAAAGCTGATCATAGCTTTTCAGCATTTGAGTGGAAAAACTAAGCACACGACTGTTAAGACTTATTCATGAAGTACGACTTTTTTTAGAAAAGTCGTACAATCTTTTTAGATTAAAGATAAAAATACAAAATCTTTCCCGAAATTCCTACCTATCTTTAATGCATTGTGTATATTGAAATTATTACGATATTTACATAATTAGAGTATGGTTTTCATGACACAAGTCAATATTGCAGCGTTATCTCCTCAAGTCGTTTGGCAGCATTTTCAAACACTTTGCACTATTCCTCGTCCTTCAAAGCATGAACAGCAGCTTCGTGAGTTTTTACAAAACTGGGCTGAAAGTCGAAATTTAGAAACATACATAGATGAAGTCGGTAATTTAATTATCCGTAAGAATGCGACTGCGGGTAAAGAACATCTGTCTGGAGTCATTCTGCAAGGCCATTTAGATATGGTCACACAAGCCAACACTGGCACAGTACACGACTTCTTTAAAGACCCGATTCGCCCAGTTCTTGAGGGTGGTTGGTTGATTGCTAAAGACACTACCTTAGGTGCAGACAATGGCATCGGGGTAGCCCTAGCTTTGGCAGTTTTAGACTCAAATGATATTGCTCATGGACCAATTGAAGTTCTTTTAACTGTTGATGAAGAAGCAGGTATGAGTGGTGCACGGCTTTTACAGGCAGGTGTGCTAAAAGGAAAATGGTTATTTAATATTGATACAGAAGAGTGGGGCGAGTTATATCTCGGCTGTGCTGGCAGTATTGATGTTGAAGTTGAGCAACCACTTACTTATGAACCAATTCCTGAAAATCTGAATATTGTAAATATTCAGGTGGCTGGCCTTAAAGGTGGTCACTCTGGTGTAGATATTCATTTAGGACGTGGTAATGCCAACGTTATTCTGGCCCGCTTTTTAAATCAGCATTTAGCAAAGCTTGGTGGACACCTTGTTGAATTTACAGGTGGTACGGCTCGTAATGCACTACCGCGGGAAGCAGTGGCAACCATTGCAATTTCATCTAACCAATTACTTGAATTGGAACAATTACTCGCCGAATATCAAACAGCATGGAAAAAACAGCTACAGGGTATTGATGACAACTTACAATTAACTATTCAGCCCAATAGCTCTGAAGTGGCGGGAGTGATTGCTCAACAGCAGCAAAACGAGTGGTTACAAGCTTTGGCAACAAGTCCTTATGGCGTTGCAAGTATGAGTCAAGCTTTACCAGATGTAGTTGAAACTTCAAATAACATTGGAGTGGTAAAACTAAATCGAGATGGTGGAAAAGCTGTTTTAATGGTTCGCTCAATGGTGAACCAAGAAGCTCAAGATTTTGCAGAAAAAATTCAGGCACATTTTAGTCAATTTAATATAACCTCAGCACTCACACCCTTAGTTTCGGGTTGGACACCAAATCCTGATTCCGCTGCTTTAAAGTGCTTACAGCAGGCCTATCAAAAGGCATTTAACATTGAGCCAAATCTTAAAGTGATTCATGCAGGCTTGGAGTGTGGGATTATTGCCGAGCATTATCCAGATTTACAGATGGTATCGTTTGGACCGGATATTCAAGGTGCGCATGCACCGGGTGAACGAGTCAAAGTTGATACTGTAGAGAAATGCTGGAAGCTATTGGTAACGGCTTTGGCATCTGTAGAGTAGTTTTTACAAATAAGAAGCTCATTGTGAGCTTCTTAAACTTTAACCTTTACATGAAAATGATTTGGATTTAACTCGACAAACTCGATTTCACAATCAATAAATTTTTCAATCATGGCTGCTTGAGTACGAGTGTGTTCGCTAATACATTGTGCGGTGAATTCACCACCTTGACCTAAAGCTAAAGGTAGAAGCAATTGATCTGCCAAATACTCATCTGCAACAGCCTGCGAAGATAAATATAGCTTTACATCTTTTGCTAAGTGATCAGCTATTTGCTCCGCACTTTTGCGCATTTCACCTAAAGCTGTAAACAGTTGAGTGTGATATTGATGAGCAACTTTCACATACACTGTATTGCCTTGGCTAATTCCAATTAAATGAAATTGCTGTTGAGAGCTTAAGTTTAGCTTTTTACTTAATGTAGTTAGTTCACGTTGTGCTATCTGTGCTTCTTCTGAAAGATTTAATACTGCTGCAAAAGCTTCATTACTTTGTAAAGCACCACGTTCTAGTAAATCTAGCTTGTTTCGGTGTTGCCATGGCTGAACGGTAACCTGAATTTCACCTGCACCTATCGGAAAGAAGCCTGCTTTATTTAATCTAAAATCGACGTTAATTCCAATCTTCGCTAGAGCAGGTAAAAAGCAGTGTTCAATAAAATCTGCTGTTGGTGCAAGTGGATTATGTGTACCGCCTGAAATGGTGAGTTCGGTAGCTTCATTTTGTAATAACAAAACAGGTAGAAGCGTTTGTAAAACTAGGGTTGTACTACCCGCAGAACCGATTTGAAATTGATATTTACCACTTTGAACATGCTGAGGTGCGAAATATAAACGCTGGCTATGTAATTCAGCGCCTTCCACATAAGCTTGGCTAATTTGTTGAGATGCCTGTACACAAACTAAATGTTGACGCATTAGCCCTGGTTTTTTACGTCCTGCACGTATATTAATTAATTCAAACGGTTGGCTTGTAATCATTGAAAGCGCAAGGGCAGTTCTTAAAATCTGTCCACCACCTTCACCTTGTGAACCATCAATTTGAATGGCTTTTGGCATATTTGCCAAAACTGTATTCACTTCTATTTTCCTTATTTTCTAATTTAATGAACATACTGTCAGTACATGGTAATGCGAAGTAACGCGTGACTTTGCTTTTGACAAAGGTTTGCTAGGTGCATAGTGCTGAGCCTGATAAGTGAATATCGATGCACGGCTCACATGCTGCCATAGCCGCCTGAATTATTTTCAATCCCTCAGATCGGAGTAATGCAGGATCTTGTACTCGCCCAGTATGTCCAAACTTTGATTGTGAAAATGATTTCACAAAATTTATTGTTTAATCGATAAGATCAATTTGCCAATTAGCAGCCTGAATTTTTACGTTTAAGTCTCTTAGTTTCGCACTGATATCATCCGCCTGCTTTTGTAAGTTAGAAACAGGAATGACTTTCTTCCACTTAATTTCACGTGAGCTATAACGATCAGGTTCTCGATGCGTATTGGCAATCGCATCGATTAAAATCTTATGCTGTTCAGCATAACTATCGCGCAAGCTTAATAGAGACAATAATACTTTGCCATCTTCCAGTTTTGCTTGTGCATTGGTCAAATGGATACGATAAATCAATTGATTGCTTTCCTGAGTTAAAGCAAATACTTGTTTGATGAGTTCATTTGGATCTTCACTAGGTTCATCACCGTCTTGTACCAATACATTCGCATTGATTCGTTGTTTTAACGAAGCGAGCTTTTTTTGTTGATCGCTTCGAAGTAAAAGTGCTTCTGCGAGTTTCATATTTTATTTTCCTAAAAATTTATTCTTTAATCTGTTGAGCTGGCAAGTAGTAAGCAGCCTTTATTTTGCTCTGGTGAATAGATGGTTAAGCACCAATTACCCCACCATTCTCGGCCCGTTTCAAAATAATCATTCCATTCAGAACTTTCTTCCCGACCACTATCTGGATAGCCAACCCAATCATATATTTCACAGTCTTTCTCCGTGAAAAGGCATAGCCGCAAGAAAGCTTGAAAGAATGCTACCTGATTAGAATGGGTAAGGGTTGTGCCATATGGTGGATCAATGATTGCCTCTAACAAACCCCAAAACCAATTATGTCTAGAAAATAAATTAGGTTTGTCCAAACGATCAAAACTTACAAGGCTGCGATCTAATTTTTTAGTGGTTAAAGTATTTAAGTCTAACGTTTTTTCTATTGCTAAACTTTCACAATTCAATAACATCTGTTGATGAATAGCTAGCGTATTCGAAGATTCTGTCTTATGTACAACAATAAACAAAAATATTCAAATACGGCTTGTATGGCATCAAGATCAGATTGTAACTCTTTGGTCTTCAAATGATCTAATTGGACAAACATATGCTCACCTTCTGGGTATGGTAAATTATCTAACCCTTAACACACACCACTTGTCTTAATGTATAAACCACTTCAACCAAGTCGCTTTGTGCTTTCATTACATCTTCAATCGGTTTATATGCCGATGGAATTTCATCAATAACTGCTGCATCTTTACGGCATTCCACACCTTCAGTTTGGGCAATTTGATCTTCAACAGTAAAGCGTCGTTTTGCTTCAGTACGGCTCATAACACGGCCTGCACCATGCGAACATGAACAAAAAGCCTCCTGATTTCCAAGTCCACGGACAATAAACGACTTCGCTCCCATTGAACCTGGAATAATTCCATATTCACCTAAGCGCGCACGGACCGCACCTTTACGGGTGACCATCACTTCTTCACCGTAGTGTTCTTCCTTTTCCACATAGTTATGGTGACAGTTCACTGCTTCCAAATGTGCTTGAAAAGGCTTTGGTACAATCGTAGCCAAGGCTTTAATTGCAGATTGCATCATGATTTCTCGGTTCTTCATCGCAAAGCGTTGAGCCCAACCTACCGCAAACCAGTAATCATCAAAATGTTCAGTTCCTTCCACTAGGTATGCTAAATCTTTATTTGGCAAATTAATGAAATGTTTCTGCATGTCTTTACGTGCAAGTTCAATAAAATGATTACCGATAGCATTTCCTACACCACGAGAACCTGAGTGCAACATAATCCAGACATGATCATGCTCATCTAAACAGATTTCTACAAAGTGGTTTCCAGTACCTAAAGTTCCCAAATGTTTGCGGTTGTTGGTGTTTTTTAAACGTGGGTGTTTTGCGCAAATATATTCAAAATCTGCAACCAGATCAGCCCAAGCTTGATCTACCATTTCTGGTGGAGTTTCCCATGAACCACGATCACGTCCGCGCTTAGTCATTCCATGGGGAATTAATCGTTCAAGTTCACTACGTAGAGCATGTAAGTTATCTGGTAAATCTGAAGCAGTTAAGCTTGTACGGGTTGCCATCATTCCACAACCAATATCTACACCCACAGCAGCAGGAATAATTGCCCCTTTAGTTGGAATTACGCTACCAATAGTTGCTCCTAAACCGAAGTGTACATCTGGCATAACAGCCATCCATTTATAAATAAAAGGCATTTGAGCTGTTTGTAATAATTGTTGTTTTGAGTTGTCATCAACAAGCACGCCTTTAGTCCACATTTTGACTGGCATACTTTTTTCATTTTGCAGAACTTCATAAGAACGTTGTTGCTGCTTTTGTTCAAACTGAGCTTGTTGGTTAATTTCTTCAATAACAGACATTTTCTTTTCCTTTCAAAGCCTGCCTGCCAAGCGTTTGCAGGCAGGTGTTATTCACAATATCCCAATGATGTTGTGTGCTTTGTACTATTGCACTGAGTGTGCCAACTTTTGAGGAGAATACTTGAAGTAGATAGTAAGTTATTAAAAATAATAAATAAAAATAATTATTCTTTCTGTGTAACTAATTTCTGTTGGAAATTTTAATATTTAAAAGATATCTAAAAATATATTTAAATATCTTTTTGGATATATGTGTTTAATTGGGCTTCCCGTTTTTATCGACTTTTAAAAGCTGTCCAGCTTCATTTAAAGTAAATTCATCAAAATCATTTGCTAAATAAAAATGACCTTTATAAAACTGGCGAACTTCTTCGGTAATAGCTTGCTGCCCAGCTCTATCTTGATGTCGGGGGCTAAAGTGCGTCAGAATTAAATTACATAAAGATTGCTGTTCTGCAAATTCAGCCACCATTTTTGCTGAGCTATGCATTGGACCTTTGCCGACTTTATCTAAAACCGTTTGCAAGTATGTGGACTCATGAATAAGGAGTTGGGCATCTTTGCAAGCGTTTGCTAATAGTTCAGGTTGGTCATTATCGCCACCTATAATTGCATGAACTTGTTGATTTTGAACTTTGATAAAGTCTTGGGCTTTTAAAGTTTGTCCCTCAAAGTCAACATCGTAGCCTCGTTTTAAATGACCCCACATATCGCCTTGAGGTACGCCTAACTGAGTTAGAGCTTGGGTATCTAACTTCTTCTGAATAGATTTGATATAAATGCTAAAAGCAAAACTTGGAACACGATGGCTTAGAGGGTGTGCTTGAACAATGAATGCATCAGTGATTTGTTGTGGCTGCGTTGCTTCATTTACATCAATAAATTGAAGGGAATAGGGCAAATATAAACCTGTAAGCTGGGCAGTGATTTCAAACCATTGCTGAATTTCTTTCGGTGCAATCACGATTAAGGGTTTGCTACGGGCATTCATGCCTGCACTTGCCAATAAACCAACTAGACCATAACAATGGTCGCCGTGAACATGTGTAATACAAATGGCAACTAGGTTTTGTAGTGAAAGTTTGGCTTGTTGAATGCGGTGCTGTGTCCCTTCGCCAGCATCAATTAAAATCCAGTCCTTATTTTTGCTGTTACGAACTGCTAATCCTGAAACATTACGTGTTAGGGTTGGTACACCTGAAGACGTGCCTAAAAAAGTAAAATGAAGCATATTCTTGGAATTGTTTGGTCAAATGCGTATTGTATATTATAGACACTTATAAAATTTTATAGAAATTATGAAGGATGCAAAGAAAACAGTCGTTATTGGCTTTGTCGGTTCTACACTTGATCAGGGGAGAAAGCCAGATCGATGGCAACGTTGGCGTCCTACGATTAGCCTATTAATGCATGAAGATTTGCTTGTAGATGAATTGGTGCTGTTACATGATCGACAACATCATAATTTAGTTAAATCTATAGCAGCAGATGCTAAAGAGATCTCTCCACAAACTGAGGTTTCTGGACATAAGGTAAGTATTAAAGATCCTTGGGATTTTGCTGAAGTTTATGGTGCACTCTATGACTTTGTAAAAACCTATCCGTTTGATGTCGAAAAAAATAACTATTTATTGCATATCACAACGGGAACGCATGTTGCTCAAATTTGTTGGTATTTATTGATAGATGCGCATTATTTACCAGCTCAACTTATCCAAAGTTCACCTAATCAGCAAAAGACCTCAGAAGGTGAATATAGAATTATTGATTTAGACTTGTCTCGATACGATGTTTTAAAACAGCGCTTCGATGATGAGCAAAAGCAAAATTGGCAACAACTTAAAGCCAATATTTCTACTCATAATAAAGCGTTTAATCAACTTATTGAGGAAGTTGAATTAGTTGCAACTCGCTCTAGTGCGCCTATTTTGATTATGGGTGCAACAGGTGTTGGTAAGTCTCATTTGGCAAAACAGATTTTTCAATTAAAGAAAGATAAATTTCAATTAAATGGTCGTTTTATTGATGTTAACTGTGCAACCTTACGTGGTGATAGTGCTATGTCGACCTTATTCGGTCACATAAAAGGTGCATTTACAGGAGCAGCTGCATCTCGCGCTGGTTTATTAAAAAGTGCTGACCAAGGCATTTTATTTTTAGATGAAATTGGTGAGTTAGGGCTTGATGAACAAGCAATGCTGCTAAAAGCACTAGAAGATAAAAGCTTTTTTCCTGTTGGGAGTGATAAAGAAATTCAGGCTGATTTTCAGCTAATAGCGGGTACTAACCGTGATTTACGTAATGAAGTTCAAGCTGGCCGTTTTCGTGAAGATTTATGGGCTCGTTTGAATACGTGGACGTTCTTTTTACCCAATTTAAAAGACCGTGTAGAAGATATTGCACCCAATATTGATTTTGAGCTACAGCGTTTTGCTGCAATTCATCAAAGACAATTGCGTTTTCAACGCGATGCTTTAGAAATGTATTTGAAATTTGCTAAATCAGTAGATGCATCATGGCAAGGAAATTTTAGAGATTTAGCAGCGAGCGTAACTCGTTTGGCAACTTTATCGCAAGGTGAGTTAATTCGCCGTGAAGCTGTAGAAAAAGAAATTCAACGTCTAAAGCAGCTTTGGCTTATTCAGGATGAATCTTACAATGATAAAAATACAGATATTTTATTGAACTATTTAAGTCCTGAGCAGCTAGAACAAATAGATGAATTTGATCAGATTCAATTACGAGGTGTGCTCAAAATCTGCGAAAATTCAAAATCCATGGCAGAGGCGGGAAGACAACTCTTTTCAGTATCTCGTCAACAGCGTAATACAACGAACGATAGTGACCGAGTGAAAAAATATTTGGCACGTTTTGGGTTAAGCTGGAATAATTTTCAATAATGACACGGCTTATAAAATGATGGGCATACTCTCAAGTTATGCCCATCAAATTACCGTTTATTTCATAATAATAAAACGTGTAATGATTTGGCGAAGCTGTTTTAAATAGCCTGTAAAGAAGTGATTAGCGCCCGGTAAAATCGTAATTGGGTGCTTCTGCGGTTTTGCCCATGCAATTGCATCTGAAAGTAATGTAATGTCATCTTGCTCACCATGAATGAGTAGAATGTCACCTTGAATTTCAGGAGTTTTATAGTGACGTAAACCTACTACAGTAGCCGTTGGTAAACCGCATAAAATTAACTGTATAGGTCGTAATTCAGGATTAAGCTGGGCAAAGCATTTTGCTAAAACATGTGAGCCAAAGCTAAAACCGCCTGCATAAAATGGTAGGCCTTCATGAAGCTTACGAACATGTTCAATGACAGCTAAGATATCTTCAGTTTCACCATGGCCTTCATCATGAATGCCTTCACTGCCCCCTAAACCACGGAAACTAGGACGATAAACAATACAACCATATTCATTAAAGATTTGGGTTAAAAGGGCAGGGACTTTATGTTGAGGGGTTCCACCTTGCAATGGGTGCGGATGACAAACAACCGCAAAGCCTTTGATTTCACCTTCAGGACGGTCAACGAAAAGTTCAATTTTACCTACTGGACCCTGGATGAAAGTTTGCTCAGACATATAAGAACCGCTAAATAACAATACGTGATGCTATTTTACCGATAGTCGTCATTGAAAACACGAGTTAGCATTAAAAAATATCTACTGTTATAGTTGGTATTAAGAATAATTTTTTCAGGTTGTCTATGCTTGCTTTAATTTCTCCTGCAAAAACTTTAGATTATGAATCAGCGTTACCTACAGATGAGTTTACTCAGCCTCGCTTGTTAGAAAACTCAGCACAATTAATTGATGTTTGTCGCAAACTTTCTGCTTCGGAAATTGCGAGTTTAATGAGTGTGAGTGAAAAAATTGCCACATTAAATGCAGATCGATTTAGAGATTGGAATCCCGAATTTAATTTCTCAAATGCTCGCCAAGCAATCTATGCATTTAAAGGGGATGTTTACACCGGTTTAGATGCTTATCATTTAAAAGACAAAGATATTGATTTTGCACAGCAGCATTTGCGTATGCTCTCTGGTCTATATGGTTTATTGCGTCCTTTAGATTTAATGATGCCTTATCGTTTAGAGATGGGTACTAAATTAAAAAATACTCGCGGTCAGAATTTGTATGAATTCTGGGGTGATATCATCACTAACCAAATTAATGAAGACTTGGCAACAATTAAATCTGAATTGCTGGTAAATCTAGCTTCAGATGAATATTACAAGTCTGTCAATGAAAAGAAAATTAAGGCTGAAATTGTAAAGCCTGTTTTCCTTGACCAGAAAAATGGCAAATATAAAGTCATTAGTTTCTATGCGAAAAAAGCACGCGGTTTAATGGCTCGTTTTATGATTGAAAACCAATTAAATAAAGCTGAAGACATCAAAGCGTTTAATACTGAGGGTTACTACTTTGATGCTGATAACTCATCGGCAAAAGAGTTGGTATTTAAGCGCGATGAGCAAGTGGCTTAATTAAATTAATAATTTCACATGCCATGCAGCCTTTGGTCTCATGTTTAATTTATTAAACTCTATATTGGCTATGCCTTACTTTTGGAAGGTCAAAAGTAACAAAAACCTTTGTTGAACAGAGGGCACATCCATGTGGCCCCTGTTCAACAGTGGCATCCATGCCATTTGGCACGATAACAAAAGCTATCGTGCTTTAAAATTTAGTCAAAATTAATGATTACTTAAAGAAATAACCTGTTTCTGGCGAGCTTGCATTTGCCATACGTTTGCGTGGCATACGTCCAGCTAAAAATGCTTCACGACCAGCTTCAACAGCTTTTTTCATCGCTGAAGCCATCAAAATAGGATTTTGCGCAGCTGCAATTGCTGTATTCATCAATACACCATCACAACCGAGTTCCATTGCAATAGCAGCATCACTTGCTGTGCCAACACCTGCGTCAACTAAAACTGGTACTTTCGCATTTTCTTTAATAATTGAAATGGTGTGTGGGTTTAAAATACCTAAACCTGAACCAATGAGGCTACCTAAAGGCATAATCGCAACACAGCCCATACTTTCAAGTTCTTGCGCAATGATTGGATCATCAGAGGTATAGACCATAATCTCAAAACCATCATCAATCAAAGTACGAGCCGCTTTTAGGGTCTCGGTTACATTTGGATATAAGGTTTTTTCATCACCTAGAACTTCAAGTTTTACTAGGTTATGACCATCCAGTAACTCGCGCGCTAGCATACACGTGCGTACTGCGCTGTCAGCATCAAAACAACCTGCGGTATTTGGCAAAATTGTATATTTTTCTGGTGGAATGACCGAAAGTAAATTCGGTTGATCTGGATTTTGTCCAATATTCACACGGCGGATTGCGACGGTTACGATTTCTGCACCACTGGCTTGAATAGCTAAATCCGTTTCATTTAAGTCTTTATATTTTCCAGTTCCGACCAATAAACGAGATTGAAAAGAACGTGAACCAATAATGAGAGGGGTGTCTTGCATGGATAACTCCGACTTAGCCGCCGCCAACAGCGTGAATAATTTCGATACGGTCATGTTGAGCAATCGTAATTTGCTCTAATTTGCTTTTAGAAACGATTTGCTGATTGTGCTCCACAGCAAAGCGTTTTCCTTCAAGTGCCAGCTCCTGAATGAGTTGCAACAGGTTTTGGCTAGGCGTGTCCGTTAATTCGCCATTTAAATAAATTTGCATGATCACATTCCGATTATTTTGCGTATTTGAAAGCATTCCAAGCCAAAACCAGCCATCCCGCAATCATCAAAGCTCCACCGATTGGAGTAATTGCGCCTAATATTCGTGGTAAACCTAGCGCCATGATATAAAGCGAACCACAAAAAAATAGAATACCAATCTGGATAAGCAAGAAAGATAACTTGATTGGGAAATGAGGAATAACCTTACTTAAAATACCAAGAGCTAATAAGCCAAGCGCATGATAAAAAAAGTAGTCGGTAGCAGTCTGCCACCAAGCAAGTTGCTCAGGACTCGCGTGAGCTTTAAGACCATGTGCTCCAAAAGCACCCAATATGACTGCAAAAGCAAGATTAAGGGCTGAAATGGCGATCCACATAACAAAAAACGCAACTGAATAATGAAAGGCAACGTTACCATAGAATAGGTTGGCTAAACATAGCCAGATAAAACAAAAGGGCGAATCGCCCTTTTATTTTTTACATTTATTTTTAGCTAGCTGACATGGCAGTTTTAATTTTTTCCATCGCATTTTTTTCAAGCTGACGAATACGTTCTGCCGAAACATTATATTCAGCAGCAAGCTCATGTAGGGTAGATTTATCATCATCTAACCAACGGCGCTGCAAAATATTACGCGAACGGTCATCTAACTGGTCCATGGCATCATGCAATGCTGAAGTACTTTGCTCTTCCCAATCTTCGTTTTCGACTAAGCGAGCAGGGTCGTAGCGATTATCTTCAAGATACAATGCAGGGGCCGTATGTGGCGTGTCGTCATCGTCATCACCTTGTGCTTCAAAAGCAGCATCATAAGCGGTTAAACGACCTTCCATTTCCAGAACTTGTTCTGGAGTTACATTTAAGTCATTCGCAATCGATTGAGCTTCTTCGAGCGTTAATTTTTTACTCGATTTTTTTAAACTACGTAAATTGAAAAATAATTTACGCTGAGCTTTTGTCGTTGCAATTTTAACGATACGCCAGTTGCGAATAACGTATTCATGAATTTCTGCCTTAATCCAATGGACGGCAAAAGATACTAGACGCACGCCCATATTTGGGTCGAAACGTTTTACGGCTTTCATTAAGCCTAAATTACCTTCTTGAATAAGGTCGCCTTGTGGTAGGCCATAACCTGCATAGCTGCGCGCAATGTGAACGACAAAGCGTAAATGCGACATTACCAGCATTTTTGCGGCATCAAGATCTTGGTCATAATAATAACGTTCAGCAAGTTCTTTTTCTTGCTCTGCCGTTAAAATAGGAATCTGATTGACAGTACTGATATATGCACCAAGGTTTACACCGGGCGCAGACAATGACAGGGGCATCAATTGATTGCTGCTGTCACTCATGAGTTCTCCTTATAGGATCGAATGGGATAACCAATAAGTTCATCTTAATTTGAATCAGCTTCATAATTAAGGAAAATTGGGTAGAGAAATGTAAAATTTTATGCAATTTCTAATCTTTTAGTTTAGCAAAGAATTATTGAGTTTCAATTAAATAGTGAAATTCTCTGTCTGATATGTGAGTTGTTTGACACATAAAATGATGTAAACCACAGTAACGAGTTACATCAATTTCACTATGAGGATCTGACGATTTTAATAAAAATTGTTGTTTGCCCGACGCTTTTTTAAGTTCACGTTTTAGCATTAACAATGGCATTGGGCAGGGTTGTCCAAGGGCATTAATTTCAATGGGTGCTGTATTAGAGGAAGTATTGCTCATTCATCATCAAAACAACTAAAAAAAATATTCTAACAAATTTTTAGTAAATGCAGCATATTTTATGGAAGAAGATCTGGCTAATTTCTATAAAAAATATTGTAATAAGCTGTTTAAAAAAAGAACTAAAAATAGGGGAAATAATTGAAAAAAATTCTATTAATTGTCATAAACCCATGTTAAGCTCGAACCGTTTTAGGATTTACCACACAATCAAATTGATTTAATAACCCTATAACAAATGGATGTAACCGGAAATTGTTGATAGTTTTACAGAATGATTACAAGCTTTAAGATTATAAATATTTTAAAACCTTGTTTGCTCTGCTGTTTGCAACACCGGAAGGTCCTTTTTTCAACATCTGAGGATTGACTTATGACAGCTCGTGAACAAGGCGTAGTAAAGTGGTTTAATGACACTAAAGGCTTTGGTTTTATTCAACGTAACGGCGGCGACGATGTATTCGTTCACTTCCGTGCGATCGTAGGTGACGGTCACCGTTCTCTACGTGATGGTCAACGCGTAGAATTTAGCGTTGTACAAGGTCAAAAAGGTTTTCAAGCTGAAAACGTTCAGCCTTTAGACTAAGACTAATTCATCTTTTGATGAATCATGGACGCTCCAATTTTTGAATTGGGGCGTTTTTGTTTATAATGATCTTCTCATTCGAGAGATTGTTTGTTAGAGCACGTATTTATGACATCTGGTTTTGAAACCTTGAATTTACATCCGCAACTTAAAAAGGCGATTGATGCTTTAGGGTTTACTCAAATGACCCCAATTCAGCAAAAGGTTTTAAAATATACATTAGCCGGGCATGATGCAATTGGGCGAGCACAGACAGGAACTGGTAAGACAGCAGCCTTTCTGATTAGTGTAATTAATGATTTACTCAATAATCCAGTTCAAGAGCAGCGTTTCCGTGGTGAGCCACGTGCCTTAATTTTGGCCCCTACTCGTGAGTTGGCATTGCAAATTGAAAGTGATGCGAAATTTCTCACAAAATTCTCTAATTTACATTTAGTCACCCTATTGGGTGGTGTTGATTTCGATAAGCAGAAGAAGCAACTTGATGCTAATTTTGTCGATATCATGGTAGCCACGCCAGGGCGTTTAATCGATTTTGTAGAACAAAAAGAAGTCTGGCTCGATCAAATTGAATTTTTAGTCATTGATGAAGCTGACCGTTTATTAGACATGGGCTTTATTCCTTCGGTAAAACGTATTGTTCGTTATTCACCACGCAAGGAACAACGTCAGACACTCATGTTCTCAGCGACGTTTAGTTATGACGTTTTGAATTTGGCAAGACAATGGTTATTTGAACCTGTAACTGTTGAAATTGAGCCTGAACAAAAGACCAATAACGATGTAGAACAACGTGTTTATGTTGTAGCTAAACAAGACAAATATCGTTTACTACAAGATATCTTGCGTGAAGAGCCAATCGATAAGGTCATGATTTTTGCTAATCGACGTGATCAGGTGCGCCGTCTTTATGATCATTTAAAGAAAGATGGATACAGAGTTGGTATGCTTTCAGGTGAGATTGCTCAAGATAAACGTTTAAAAATGCTAGAGCAGTTTAAGCAAGGTAAACATAATATTATGATCGCGACGGATGTTGCTGGTCGTGGTATTCATGTGGATGGCGTGTCGCATGTCATCAACTTTACGTTGCCTGAACAATCTGATGATTATGTACACCGTATTGGTCGTACAGGTCGAGCTGGGTCACAAGGTGTAAGTATTAGTTTTCTTTCAGAAGATGATGCCTTTTATTTACCCGAAATTGAAAAAGCAATTGGTAAAAAATTACCACTGACCAGATTAGATGGTTACTGCTAATAAAAAAATCCCAATCATTTGATTGGGATTTTTTTTGATTAATTAATTTTACAATAGAAAGTAAGCGTTGTTTGGTAGTCATCATCTTTTGCTAAAGATGCATTTTTACCAGTTAATGTACCAATAACACCTGCCGCAGCTTCAACCATTTGACCAGTTTTTTCACTTACGACATCTTTTAATACACCGTTATATGTTGTTTTTTCATCTACAACGACTGGTGTAGTGTTTTTTGAGCAAGTTTTTTGAGCTGCAGTAATTGCATTATTTTTCGCAATTAAATTGGTTTTACCAATACCTGTAACTTCAAACTGATTATTTTCTTTTTGAACTGCTAAAGTATTTTTAGGAGTAGTTGCGCAAGCACCAAGTAATAAAACAACACCGCTCATTGCGCTCGCTAAAATTATTTTTTTCATAATGCACCTAAAGTTAATCGCTAAAAGACATAGCTATTTGAACATAAGTTTTCTAGTTGATTTTGAAGACGTTGTATGAGTTTTGATGTTTTGTATTAAAAAATGTCAAAGTGAGAGTTCGCTAATTTTATAAGCTAGATTCAATGGTGGATTAACGGTAGATTATGCTAATCTATTTTGAATTTTTGAGTTAGATCAATATTAATGACGGAATCAGCAATACAAATAATTCACCAAAATATTCATCAGCGTCAGTCTATTGGCCAATTAATTGAGCCAGCTCCAAGTACAGAGCAATTAGAGTTAGCTTTCCAAGCAGCTTTGACTGCTCCAGATCATCATAGACTTAAGCCAACGCGTTTTGTGGTTGTTTCAGGCGAACAACGTGGTGCTTTTGGTGAAGTTTTAGCAAAGGCTCTAGCAGATTTAGGTGAAACTGATCCCGCTCAACTCGAACGTGTTAAACAACATCCTTTTCGCGCACCATTACTCATTTTGGCGCTTACACAACTACAAGATCATCCGAAAGTACCGCATTTCGAACAAATCTTAAGTACGGGTGCCGCAGTACAAAATCTTTTATTATCTCTACAAGCTCAAGGTTTTTCGACCATGTGGCGTAGTGGTGCAGTTGTCGAATCAAATTGGTTAAAACAGCATTTAGGTCTGCAACCTCGTGACTTAATTTCAGGTATTATTTACGTCGGCACAGCAGCTAAAGTAATTGCACCGCGTGCAGATATTGAAAGTAAAGAATTCGTAAAAGTTTGGCAGGCTTAAGCGTCTGTAGAAGTAAGAAATAGGATAATAAAAGATGGCTGAATTTAAGTTTACAGATTTGGTGGAACCTGTTGCGGTTGATAAAAAAACCGCTTTACGTATTACCGTTCTAGGGGGAGGAAGCTTTGGAACGGCTATGGCAAATTTAGCTGCACGTAATGGTTGCGATACCATGATCTGGATTCGTGATGCCGAAACAGCCGAGGAAATTAATAAAACCCACATTAATAAACGTTATTTGCCAGATTTTATTTTAGAGTCATCATTACGCGCTGTGTCTGATCTTGAACAAGCTGTATGTGACCGAGATATTATTTTAGTCGCAATTCCAAGTCACTCATTCCGCGATGTCTTAAAACAAATCGCTCCTTATATTACTGCACAAGCGGTTGTGTCTTTAACCAAAGGCGTTGAAGCTAAAACTTTCAGCTTCATGAGCGATATTATTCGTGAAGAATTACCTGAAGTTCCTTATGGTGTGCTATCAGGTCCAAACCTTGCAAAAGAAATTATGGCGGGTATGCCGTCCGGCACCGTTATTGCCAGTGACTCCGAATTAGTTCGTTATGCTGTGCAACATGCCTTACATAGTGCTTTATTCCGTGTTTTTGGTAGCGATGATATGCACGGTGTAGAGTTAGGTGGTGCGCTTAAAAATATTTATGCGGTTGCAATGGGAATTGGTGCTGCTTACAAAATTGGTGAAAATACCAAGAGTATGATTTTAACGCGTGCTTTGGCCGAGATGAGCCGTTTTGCAGTAAAACAAGGTGCAAATCCGCTTACATTCTTGGGGTTGTCAGGTGTTGGTGATTTATTCGCGACTTGTAATAGCCCTTTAAGCCGTAATTATCAGATTGGTTATGCTTTAGGTTCGGGTAAAACGCTGGATCAGGCGAGTAAAGAGTTGGGGCAGACAGCAGAAGGCATCAATACAATTGTTCAGGTGCGTGGTAAAGCAGAAGAATTAGATGTTTATATGCCTATTACTAATGCTTTATATGAAGTTATTTTCGAAGGGGCGCCTCCTTTAAATATTGCATTATCTCTTATGAAAAACGGACACCGTAGTGATGTTGAATTTGTTTTACCTCATCACGAAGTCTGAAGAAGAAATGTCATAAATTGTGGTTATAATGCAGGAATTATTAACAAGGAAAATTTATGCAACTGACATTGGTTCGCCATGGGGAAGCCGCTCCACCTGTAAATGGTAACGACACTAAACGCCCTCTTACTGCTCGTGGACATGCTCAAGCAGAACAGACAGCAACATTTTTAAAAGATATTGTTAAGCCTGATATTTTTGTAGTTAGTCCTTTGTTACGTGCTCAAGAGACATTGGCACATATTCAAGCGTACTTTAAAGATGTGCCTGTGTTGTTATGCGATAAAATTAAACCGGATGATAACGCCAAAGAGGCAGTCGAGTGGTTGTCTCAGATTCCTTATGAGTCAATTGTGGTCGTGTGTCATATGAATGTAGTAGGGCATATTGCTGAGCTGCTGACCCATGAAAACTTTAATCCATTTGCGTTGGCTGAAGCTCGAATTTATGATCAGGCTGTGATTGCAACTGGTTTATCAACACAAAAAAATAGTTTTATACCCACAATATAAATAAAAAGGTTATTTAGCCCATTATGCTGTATTTATGGATGCCTGAAACCAATGGAATATGGCATTGGTCTAACGGAGAAAACTGGTTGCAGGCTGAAAGCCTCGATCAATTAATACAAGACCTACAATTGCACCAAGGAAAAGAGGCTGTCGTCTTTTTTCCTAGTCGTCATGCTCAGGTATTCCAGCAACAAATAGCAAAGTCTCATTACAAGCAACTCGGAGCAGATGGTGTTAAATATTTGCTTGAAGAGTTTGTAACTTTGCCTATTGATCACATGAAAGTAGTTCATCATTTTCATGCTGATCAATTAACAATATTGGGCGTTGCAAAAACTACTGTGGAAACATGGCAACATGCGATGAATTTGTTGCCAATCAAGCTGGTTGCTTTGTTGCCAGACTTTTTGATTTTGCCAGAACCACAAGAGCACCAAGTTATCCTGTGTAATATTGACCAAAAATTACTGGCGCGCGAAAGTAAATGGGTGGGTAACTCACTAGATGATTTGGGATTGTTTTTGGAATTCCAGCCAGTTGAAACAAACTATCAATATAGTGGATTAACGACAGAACAATTAGAAAGCTTAGAAGCAGCTTCTAGTGTTGAGCAACGTTCAGAATTTTTTTATCAGTTTCAGGGCTTAGATAAACCTAAACAGCATCCTTTTAATGTTTTACCAAAAGCCAAAGGGCAAGAGCAAGCGGTTTCTGGGTACTGGAAAGCATGTGCGGTTATTGTTTTAGCAATCATTGTGGTTCAGTTCAGCTATGATTTGTTGCGTTGGGTAAAATTAAGAAATGTAGCCAATCAAACAGCTGAGCAGACAATTGAGCAATATAAATATTGGTTTGGTCCTTCTAGTCGCGTAAATGAACAAAATATAAAAAGCCAATTTGAAAGTCATTTAAGAATGAGTAAACAAGGCGATACACAAGCACTTTCTTTATTGAGTCGTGTTGGACCTATTTTGATGCAAAGACAAATTTTAGCTCAGCAATTAAATTATGATGCTTCTACACTAACCATGGCCTTGAAAGCAAAATCGGCAGATGATTTGCAAGCTTTAACACAGCAGCTTAATCAGCAAGGATTTAAGGCGGAGTTAGGTAATGTTCAAGCCGATGGTGGTGGGGCTATTGGGGTGGTGAAAATACAATAATGAAAATGTTAGCTCAATTGCAAAACCGCTTTGATCAGTGGATCGAACAAGTTAATCAATATTTAGACCGTTTGACTGTCCGTGAACGTATCATGGTAGTCTTTACTACAATTTTTGTTGTAGTGGCTATTATTGGGGCTTCACTTTGGAAAATGCATTCCTTAGCAGAACAGCAGCAACAGCGCTTAAATGATTTAAAAGATTTGATGGTGTGGATGCAAAGTAATGCAGTCACTATGAAACCTGCGAGTGAGCTTGAGCTGGGGCAGGCAGAAAAAATACAACGTGTAGCTCAACAGCAAGGTTTAACGGTTACTTCTCAGCAAAATGGCGAGCAGTTACAAATTATTGTTACTCATCAGAATTACGCAATTTTAGCTAACTTTTTAACCCAACTGGCACAAATGGGCTTAAGTATTGAAAAAATGGAAATGGTTTCAAGTGAAGGTCAGATTAAATTAACAGCGACGGTTCAATAACATATTAAAATATGCTGGTCTTAAGCATGGTGTTTTGTGCTCCCTGTGCCTATAATATGCCTACCTAAAATCAGTAGATTGTGATTGGTATGTTATATTCACTTGCTCGCCCGATGTTGTTTAGTTTAGCACCAGAGCGTGCCCATGAATTAACATTATCTATGCTTGATAAAGCACATAAGTTCGGCTTACTCCGTCAGAGCGTAGAAGCGAAACCGACGACTTGTATGGGAATTGAATTTCCAAATCCAGTAGGTTTGGCAGCCGGTCTTGATAAAAATGGTGCACACATTGATGCTTTAGCTGGGTTAGGGTTTGGTTTTATTGAAATTGGAACCATTACACCTCGTCCTCAATCGGGTAATCCGCAACCACGCTTATTCCGTATTCCCGAAGCTCAAGCCATTATTAACCGTATGGGGTTCAATAATGATGGTGTTGATAAGCTGATTGAAAATGTCAAAGCTTCAAAGTTTAAAGGAATTTTAGGCATTAATATTGGTAAGAATGCTGATACACCTGTAGAAAAAGCTGTTGATGACTACCTGATTTGCCTTGAGAAAGTGTATAACTACGCTTCTTATATTACCGTTAATATTTCATCTCCAAATACTAAGAACTTAAGAAGTTTACAAAGTGGTGATGCATTAACTGAACTATTGCAAACCTTAAAAGAAAGACAACTTGAGCTAGCTGAACAAAATAATCACTATGTTCCTTTGGTTCTGAAAGTTGCACCTGATTTAACAGCTGAAGATGTTGAATTTATTGCAGCGCAGTTAGTGCAGTTTAAAATTGATGGCTTGATCGTTACTAATACGACCTTATCAAGAGAAGGTGTAGAAAATCTTCCTTATGGTAATGAGTCGGGCGGTTTATCAGGCGCACCTGTTTTTGAAAAAAGTACCGAATGCTTACGTTTGTTTGCCCAAACATTAAAAGGACAAATCCCGTTAATTGGCGTGGGTGGAATTTTGTCGGGTGAACAGGCAGCAGTCAAACAGCAAGCTGGAGCAACATTAGTACAGATCTATAGTGGGCTAATTTATACAGGTCCTATTTTAGTGAAACAATGTGTTGCAGCTATGTCTTAAGTGAATATGAACACAATTGATATCATTATTCTGATACTTTTGCTCATTGGGGGGCTAAACGGTTTGCGACAAGGATTTATTAAAGCCTTTGCGAACTTGGTAGGATGGGTCATTGCATTAATTATGGGTGCAAAATACGCTGTCCTTCTTGCTCCGTCTATGTCGGGTTTAAGTCATGATCCAGTTGTTCAGAAAATTGCAGCTTTTGCATTTATAGCGCTTTTGATCATTGTTTTAACATGGATTGTCTCTGCATTTTTAAATGGCCTCTTGAAAAGTCTGAAATTGGGGCCATTAAATCGTTTAGCAGGTGGTGCTTTTGGTTCTTTAAAGGGCTTGTTGGTTGTACTAATTACAATGCAGGGTGTAGGGCCTTGGGTTGAGAGTTCACCACACTGGAAACAGTCCAAATTTATACAGTTTTTATTGCCTTATGCGCCTTTGGCTACCGAGTTGTCTAAAGATGCTGCAAGTGAGGCATTTCATCAAATAACATCTGGAGGTAGTGCATCAGGCACTCCTTCAAAACCAATGGACGAATCGGAAGATTTAGAAAACCGATCTGACCATTCGACAAAGAATCCTTTTTATTAATTCCTAGCTTGTCTGCGAGGTTGCTATGTGTGGAGTTGTTGGTATAGCCGGTAAATCGCCAGTGAACCAAATGTTGTTTGATGCTTTAACGATGTTGCAACATCGTGGGCAAGATGCAGCTGGAATAGTAACCTGCCATGAAGGCCGTCTTTTCCTTCGTAAGGATAACGGTATGGTGCGTGATGTCTTTCATACTCGTCATATGAGAGCATTACTTGGTAATTATGGTATTGGCCATGTACGTTACCCAACTGCTGGTTCTGCGAGCAGTGCTGAAGCACAACCATTTTATGTAAACTCACCTTACGGTATTACGCTTGCACATAATGGTAACTTGACCAATGCAGAAGAAATTCATGATGACCTGTTTAAAACAGATTTACGTCATATGAATACTGATTCTGACTCAGAAGTTCTTTTAAACGTATTCGCGCATGAATTACAGAAAAAAGGCACTTTAAATCCTACCCCTGACGATATTTTTCACACGGTTTCTCGTGTGCATGAGCGTTGCCAAGGTGCGTATGGGGTAGTAGCAATGATTACTGGTCATGGTTTGGTTGGCTTCCGTGATCCAAATGGTATTCGCCCACTTATTTACGGTTCGCGTGTAACTGAACAAGGTGAGATGGAATACATCATTGCTTCTGAATCGGTTGCTATTACTGCTCTTGGTTTCAAAATCGAGCGTGATATTGAACCAGGTGAAGCAATTTTCATCAATGCAAATGGCGAGTTGTTCTCTAAACAATGTGCTGCTAATCCTAAATACCGTCCATGTATTTTTGAATACGTTTATTTTGCTCGTCCTGATGCCATTATTGATGGAATCTCGGTTTATAAAGCGCGTTTAAAAATGGGTGAAAAGCTTGCTCATAAAATTTTACGTGACTGGGGCGAGGACCACGATATTGATGTGGTGATTCCAATTCCAGATACGAGTCGTACTTCAGCTTTAGAACTTGCAAATATTCTAGGTGTGAAGTTCCGTGAAGGTTTTATGAAAAACCGTTATATCGGCCGCACCTTTATTATGCCGGGTCAACAGCAACGTAAAAAATCTGTACGTCAGAAATTAAACCCTGTTGAGTTGGAATTCAAAGGTAAGAACGTTCTATTGGTGGATGACTCTATTGTACGTGGTACAACGTGTAATGAGATTATTCAGATGGCACGTGATTCTGGTGCAAAAAAAGTATACTTTGCGTCAGCAGCACCGAAAGTAATGTATCCAAACGTTTACGGTATTGATATGCCTGCTAAAGCTGAGCTTATTGCTTCAGAACGCAGCGTGGAAGAGATCCAAGAAATTATTGGTGCTGATCGTTTGATTTTCCAAGAATTGGAAGACTTGAAAAATGCTGTGCGTACCAGCAAAGTGCCTGACTTAACTGAGTTTGACTGCTCGGTATTTGATGGAATCTACGTAACAGGTGATATTGATGGTAACTATCTAAATAATTTGGAGCAGAAGCGTAATGACTCTGCTAAGAAGAAAAAAGATGGTTATATTGATGTTAATGTCGATGCTGCTTCTGTAGATTTAACAGGCATCAAAGAAGAATAGAAATAGCCGAAAAAAGCGGGTATTTCCCGCTTTTTTCTTTTATGATGAAACCTAACAATGTAATTGGGAATATTTACATTGAAAGAAGTAAGCCACTATCTCATCGAAAATAAAAATATGGCATGGTCCATCACTATGTGTTTGGTTGCTGTGCTGCTTACTATTTTTATCTTAAATTTAATTTTAGGTTTACTCGTTCATTTTTTTGATTATAGCCAGCCAATTTGGTGGCACACCTTAAGTCCTTACTTCGTTGCGCTATTACTTTTTATTATGGTTTGGTCGGTAGTTACCGAACTTTATATCCTGCGTAAAGGTGGGCACTCTTTAGCAAAACAACTTAAAGCACGTCGTTTGGTGAAAGAGGAGAGTACTCCCGAAGAACTTGCGGCATTAAAAATTACAGAACACTTAGCCCAAAATTTTTCACTTAAAGTTCCAACCGTATATGTATTACCTGATGAAGTTGGTGTAAATGCACTTACGGCAGGTTTTCACCCCAAAGATATCGTAATTATTCTGACATGGGGTGCTTTACAGAATCTGGATAAGCTTGAGTTATATGGTTTATTGGGCCATGAATTTAATCAGATTTTATCGGGTGAGGCTGTTGAGAATACTAAATTAAAGATTTTATATAGCGGCTTAACAACTTTTAGTCAGTGGGGCAGTAAATTAGCCAAGCAGGGTTTTAAGCGCTATAGCCCTGGCTATAAACATAAATTTGAAACAGTTTTTGTTGCAGTGGGTGGAGTCATTTGGTTGGCTGGAAGCCTAGGTGTACTGATTACTCGTTTTATTAAATATTTGACTTTGAGTGGGCGCACATTTCGTAATGACCAAAAAACAGTACGACTATTAAAAAATAATGCGAATACCCAAACCTTATTGCGTATTTATGTTCACCACTCTGGTTCGCAAATTCATAGTGCTTATTCTGAGTCGATCGCGCATATGTGTTTTGCTAACTCACTGAGCCCACAAAGCTGGATGAATATTCACCCCAGTATTCGTGAACGTATTTATGAGTTAAATCCCACTTTGCTACAAGATTTACAATTAGAAAATTTAAAGAAGCTTCGCAACCGTCCGTTGTTTAGTTTATTTCATTTCTTGGAAGAATCTGAGAAAGAAATTTATATTCCGTGGTCATCTCCACAGCCTCTACCTTTGTTAAGGCTGTCGCCAATTAGTTTTGCACTAAATGATGCCATTAAACCCCTGAGTAGTGATGTACGTCGAAATAAAAAGCGTCCTGAATTAATTCAACGAGCACTACAAACTGCTACGGGTTCACGTGAAGTGATGGTTGCTATTTTAATGATTCGCCAATATCGGGAATTCATTCCAAAAGATGCGCCAGTTAGTCATGCCATTATCGATGCATTATTGAATTTGGATGGGCGTATTCATATTCAGATATTTCATGATGCTTGTAAAAATATTGGACATATACCTGCAAGTATTGCTCGGCAATTTCTTACTAAGCTAGCGCTTATTATCCAAGAAGATGGTGAGATTGGGTTGTTAGACGCACTTTTATTGGAGCGGGTTAAACATGAATTGAATTTGATGCCGTTACATCTACCGACTGCATTTGAAGAAGTGAAACCTCAAATTGTTCGTTTGATTGATGCTTTGCTTCATGTTCAGCAAATTAATAGCCCAAATCAATTAGAAGTACGTGAGCGTATTTTACGTTCGCTGCTCAATCCTGATGAAATGTATATCTATGATGAAATTTCAGATGAGCCATTAGATCTGGCTGAAATTTTAAATGATATTGCTGGTTTATTATTACGTGACCGTCTAAGTATTCTCGCTATTGCAGAAATGTGTTTGTGGAGCGACCGTATTATCACGCAAGATGAACTGGATGTGCTTGAATTGCTTTATTGGCGTTTTGGCTTTGAGACAGAAGAAATTGTGGATCAAATGCAAAAGAGAAATAGTGTAATGATTATTTAAAAGACATATACGATTATAAAAACATCTGAATGAAATAAAACACTGAAAAAAAAACTGAAGCCCGTTAGAATGTAGATAGAGTAGAGGTATTGATTTACAGATGATTGGGCAGCAAAGAAATATATTGGCAACTTTAGGAATTGATGTATGGATTCCTAAGACACAGGTGTGCCAAAAAAATAATGCTCAAAGTCTCTGGCGAGATCAAGCTGCTCCAGAAGGTGAGCCAATTATATTGCCTTCTAAGAGCAATCCAGTTCTTGAGCAGCCGACAAAACCACATGTCAAAGAAGTTCCAAAATCTGAACCTGAAATTGCGGTACCACTTTCAGTAGAAGTTCCGCCTATTGTAGTACCTCGTAATGAAGTACAAGCTCCAGTAGTTACGATTGCTTCATTTGAGTTGCAAGCTTTTGCGCTTGAAAAATGCGTTATTTTTTTAGATGTTACTAATTTAAGTGAAGAAGAAAAGCAGCTTTGGAATAACATCCAAAAAGCAAAAATAGGGCAATATGCTGAACTAAAATGGCCGTTTCCTTTAGCTAACTATCAAGACCAACGTGGTGCAGGTTCATATATTCAAGGCTTTTTAGATGCTGTCGCAGCAGACAAGAAGATCTTGTGCCTTGGTGAATGTTCTTATATTCAGCATGCCAATATTATTCATTTGGCGAGTTTAAAAGAGATGTTGGAGAAACCACTCCTTAAAAAAAGGTTATGGCAATTAATGCAAGATAACAACGAGTAGTAGGGATTTACATGAAAAAAGTTGTAGTTTTTAGCCAAATTGATGAAGAAATTTTGTCTCGATTACAACAGGATTATCATGTTGTGGTTCTTAATCCAAAACTGGGTGATATTAATGAGCAAATACGCCAACACGTTGTGGATGCTGATGGAATGATTGGTGCTGGTCGACTTCTTAATGAAAGTAATCTTGCGCCTGCTCAAAAACTCAAAATTATTTCATCTGTAACAGTTGGTTATGACAATTATGATGTGGCTTATCTAAACCAAAGAAAAATCTGGTTATCAAATACACCTCATGTTTTAACTGAAACAACGGCTGATCTTGCTTTTACATTATTACTAAGCGCTGCTAGAAAAGTTCCTTTTCTTGATCATTGGACGAAACAAGGTGAATGGAAAAGAACTGTTGCGCCTCAGCAGTTTGGTTTAGATGTTTTTGGAAAGACGCTAGGAATTATTGGGCTTGGTAATATTGGTGCCGCAATTGCACGCCGTGGTTTTTATGGATTTAACATGAATATTGTTTACCATAACCGCCGTGAAAAGCCTGAATTGGCAGAGCCTTTAAAAGCACAATATCTTGGTTTAGATGAGTTATTACAACAGTCTGATTTTGTAGTAACCGCAGTTGATTTAAATAATGAATCGAAAGCCTTGATGGGTAAAGCTCAATTTGAGCTTATGCAAAAGCACGCTATTTTTATAAATATTGCGCGTGGTTCAGTGGTTGACGAGCAAGCATTGATTGAGGCCTTACAAAGCGGGGAAATCTTTGGAGCTGGTCTGGATGTATACGAGAAAGAACCTTTACAAGATTCAGAGCTTTTTAAACTGCCAAATGTTGTTACTTTGCCTCATGTAGGATCTGCGACTGCAGAGACTCGTAAAAAAATGGCAAATCTTGCTTATAAAAATCTAGTTGAAGCTTTAGAGGATAAAACTCCTAGATATTTGGTAAACCCAAACTTTGCATAAATGATTAATAACACTTCATTGCAAAACTAAGCGATCTCGAGTGATATATTAAAAGTCTATTGATTGAACATAATTTTTTATGTTTTATATCAGTAGACTTTTTTTGATGGTTTAATTTTACTAGAGAAAAACTTTTGAGATTTTTACCAATTATTTTAAGTACGGCTTTTATAACAAATGCTTCGTACGCACAGCCTTTCGACCCTCAGCCTTCTGCAAATCAAGTAGAAATTCCAAATATTGGAAGTGGGATTGGTTTGCTTGATCAACAAAAAGAAAAATTTATTGGTGAAAAAGTTTTTCGTGAAGTCCACAAACAAATGCCTGTTATTCAAGATGTCTGGCTAGAAGATCAATTTTTTCAGGTATTTTCGAGTATTTTAAGTGAAACTCAGCTTGGGCAGCCGATTGGTCTAGTTGTGATTAAAGATCCACAAATTAATGCTTTTGCTGTCCCAGGTGGCTTATTTGCGCTCAATACAGGGCTTATTGCCTCGGCACGAAATATTGATGAAATTGCTGGGGTTATGGCGCATGAAATTGCGCATGTATCGCAAAGACATTTTAGTCGCTCTGAAGAAGCCTTTAAAGGTCAAACATTGCTAAGTCTGGCAGGACTTTTAGCGGGGGTGGCTATAGCTGCACAGGGTGGTGGCGATGCGGGTGCAGCAGTGATGCTTGGAACCCAAGCTGCACTCATGGATAAGCAATTAACATATAGTCGAAATCAAGAACGTGAAGCAGACCGTATTGGTATGCAATATATGTATGCAGCGGGTTATAACCCTCAAAGTATGGCTGATTACTTTGAAACAATGCATAGAGCTACAAGTCGAGTAAGTTTTTTACCGGATTTCTGGTTGACTCATCCTTTGACGACTGAGCGTATGAGTGAAGCTAGGCTTCGTGCAAACCAGATGCCTCGAGTTAAAAATCGTATATATGATGCAGATTTTGAAATTTTAAAATGGTACACCATGGTGGTTGCCAATCAGGCAACTGAAAACCAACTACAAAGTTTAGCGTCGCAAAAAAATATTGCTGGTCTGATTGCTTTAGCGGCATTTTACACAAGACAAGGTGATTATGTGCAAGCCCAGTCTACTTTAGATCAAGCGAAATCTAGTGGAAAGCCTCTTGTCACATTATTGCAGACAGATATTTATCTTGGCCAAAACAAGCTAGATCAAGCTTATACAACAATTGCTTATACACAAATGACGATGCCTGAAAATAAAGCTTTTAGTTATAAGTTGGCTGAGGTGCTGCTACGCCAAGGTAAGTTTGCGCAAGTTCAAACCTTGGTTCAAAGATTTATTAATAAGAATCCAAGAGATATACAAGGTTGGCAATTTTTACAGCAAGCTGCGAATTTGGATAAGAATGGATCTTTAAGAGCGGTTAATGTTCTACGCTATCGGGCTGAAGCAGAATATTGGTCAGGTAGTGAGGAAAATGCAATTAAATCAATGTTGCATGCTCAGCGATTGGCAAAAGATAATCAAGCAATGTCGGCAAGAATAGACAGTCGTTTGAAACAAATGCAAGATGAGCGACGAATGAAAATATAAGGTCTAGGATGACTTAGGAGTTTTCACAGGCATAAATATATTTAAACTTACGAGAAAGTTTAATTTAAGGGTATATAAGAAGAGAGGGAATTAAGCTAATTTAGCTTTAATTTTTGCTGAAACTTGAGCAGGATCGGCACGCCCGGCTATGATCGGACGTAGAGAATTCATCACCTTACCCATATCTTTCATGCTAGTTGCTTCTTGAGCAGCAATCGTTTGCTCAATGATAGAATCAAGCTCTTCCTCAGTCATAGCTTCTGGTAGAAACTGAGAGATAATCTCAGCTTCGGCTTGTTCTTTACTAGCTAAATCATTACGACCAGCACCTTCAAAGGCTTTGATCGATTCTTTACGTTGTTTAATTTGCTTTTCAATGACCGCAAGAACCTGAGCGTCGTCAAGCTCTTTGCGCTCATCGACTTCGATTTGCTTAATTGCCGCTTGTAGACTACGCAAAACCGTCACTGTTGCCATATCTTTGGCACGCATAGAAGTTTTTAATGCATCAGTAATTTGGTTTTTTAAAGTAGTCATAATTCAGCAGTCAATCACAAATTAATTAGTAAAGGCGAGTAGTACGTACAGATTCGCGAGCCAATTTCTTTTGGTAGCGTTTAACTGCTGCAGCTTTTTTGCGCTTACGTTCTTGAGTTGGTTTTTCGTAGAATTCGCGTTTACGAACGTCAGCTAAAACACCAGCTTTTTCGCATGAACGTTTGAAACGACGGATAGCTACGTCAACTGGTTCGCCTTCTTTCAACTTAACTTGTGGCATGTAAAATCCTCTAGATTATGGATAAGATCAGGCACACCATTGCGCCGGATCACAAGTGAAGGTCAGTATTTTACTCATTTACAACTCATATCACAAGTCTATAATAGCGATTGCAATATTTTGACTCATATAAAAGGCAGTTTTGATGATTGTTTTAGGCTTGGAAACTTCTTGTGATGAAACAGGGTTGGCACTTTATGATAGCGAACTCGGCTTACGGGGACAGGTTCTTTATAGCCAGATTAAACTTCATGCCGAATATGGTGGCGTAGTACCTGAACTTGCTTCTCGTGACCATGTTCGTAAATTAATTCCTTTAATGAATCAATTGCTTGAACAAAGTGGTGTAACAAAACAAGAGATTGATGCGGTTGCTTATACGCGTGGTCCTGGCTTAATGGGAGCATTAATGACAGGTGCACTGTTTGGCAGAACTTTAGCTTTTTCTTTAAATAAGCCTGCAATTGGTGTTCACCATATGGAAGGTCATATGTTGGCCCCATTACTTTCAAGTCAACCACCTGAATTTCCGTTTGTAGCATTGTTAGTTTCAGGTGGACATACACAATTGATGGCAGCCCACGCTATTGGTCAATATGAACTATTGGGTGAGTCTATTGATGATGCTGCGGGCGAAGCTTTTGATAAAGTTGCAAAAATGATGAGCTTGCCATATCCAGGTGGGCCAAATATCGCAAAACTTGCATTATCTGGTGATCCATTAGCTTTTGAGTTTCCAAGACCTATGCTTCATCAAGGCTTGGACTTTTCTTTTAGTGGTTTAAAAACAGCTGTTTCTGTTCAATTGAAAAAATTGAATGGTGAGAATCGTGACGCTGACATTGCTGCTTCATTCCAAGAAGCAATTGTAGATACATTGGTAAAAAAATCAGTAAAAGCTTTAAAGCAAACTGGACTTAAACGTTTAGTGATTGCAGGTGGAGTTAGCGCAAATTTAAGACTACGCGAGCAATTAGAAACTTCTTTGGCGAAAATTAAAGCGCAAGTTTATTATGCAGAGCCTGCTTTATGTACTGATAATGGGGCAATGATTGCTTTTGCTGGTTATCAGCGTTTAAAAGCAGGTCAGCATGATGGGTTGGCGGTAACGACCACACCAAGATGGCCAATGACTGAACTCACTATTCCTGAGTAAAATTATTCATCGTCAAAGGCCTGTTGGTTTTCGATATCAATGTATTCGATATAACCGCGGCCTTGTACTTCATTACCAAAATAATGACCTGTAAATATATAGCTACTCGCATAACCTCGCCCATGACCATAGCGGAATGGGCAGTCAATTTCTGCCTGAATGTTTAAGATAATTTGCTTTGCATCATTTCTAGCGATCCAAGAAAAATATTTTGGAAGTCGCATTTTATGCCCAGTAGGTGAAACAAAGTCATCAACTTGATGCGAAATAATATCAAAGCTTACATCTGTATAAATTTCAGCTGGCTGGTCCAGATGTCGAATATGCAGGGTATATGCAGCTGTTTGTCCTGCAATATCGGCTTTGGTAAGAAGAAGTTGAGTGGTTTCATTTAAATTGATGATTTGATAAGTGAAAAAATCAAGTGGCAGTTTATATACATCAGGAATAAGTTTGTTTGTGATGGAGTGAGGACCAACTGCTCGAGCATATTCGTAAGTGCAGAGTCCTTGGCTTTCAATGCGTTCTGCTTGATAGCTTAGAAAACCTTTAAACTTTGCCAATAAGCTAAAATGATCATAGATTGGTGTTTTTATAAACCATGAAACATGTGAAGTAATATCGATATCAAAGTCGAAATCAAATCCATCATAATGACCATTAATGTGAATTTGAGGGAATTTACCTTGAATTGAAATTTCTTGACCTAGTTCTATTAAGCTCCCATCTTTATTAATTTTTGTATCTTCGGGAATGACATAGGCCTTTAGTAAAGCTTGTTCCAGAGCAGCTGTGCTTGAAAAGAATGTAGCTGTTTTTCTAGGATTTCCAGTAATGATGTCATCATGGTCAAAAGCAAGTGCACCTGGTGTACCGATTAAAATCATAATATTTAAGTAACGATGCGGCTCTGGTAAAAGTGGGAAAAAGATACCGTAATGTGTCCAGCTATAATATTTTTCGTCAATTCGTGGACGGATGATATGGGCTTGAGTAAAAGGAAGAGTTGAATATTTTTTTGCTTGGTCTAAAACGCCTTGTGCAAGTAATAAACTTTTAGCAAGCGCTTTACTTGTTGTAGAAATTTTTGGCAATTGCTTTTTCATATATAAACCTAAAGAAGGGCTATCTTTGTTTTAGGTTATGAAAAACAACTGCCAAAGCTAAGCGGTTTATAGGCCAAAGCTAAGGCTTTGCGGGACATTTTATTTAATTGTTAGACAAATCTTTTAATGCGTTTAAACCAATCCAATGCTTAGAAAACTGATAAGCCGCTCGACCAGAGCGCTGACCCCGCATCTGACACCAACGTAGACTTTCTGCACGAACTTCATCATTGAAAGGCATGTTTGCTTTATCAAGATAATGCTCAACGATTTCTAAATATAGGTTTTGATCCATTGGATAAAAAGATAGCCATAGACCAAACCGATCCGACAAAGAGATCTTTTCCTCAATCGCTTCTTGTGGATGTAGTTCAGTATATTGGGGAACATCGACCTTAGTTACAGGTGTATTTTCATGCATGAATTCTGGTAACAGGTGGCGACGGTTACTGGTTGCATAAATAATAAAATTACTTGAACCTGACTGTAATGAACCATCTAATACACTTTTTAGACTACGGTAATTTTCATCTTCCGCGTTAAAAGCCAAGTCATCACAATAGACGATATATTTTTCAGGGCGATTTTGAATGAGTTTTTGAATTTTGGGTAAGTCTGATAAATCATCACGTTCAATTTCAATTAAACGTAATCCTTGAGGGGCATACTCAGTTAATAAAGCACGAACAATAGATGATTTTCCTGTACCACGTGAGCCTGTTAACAGCACATCATTCGCTGGTAGGCCATTTAAAAATTGCAAAGTATTTTGAATAATTTTTTCTTTTTGACGCTCAATGCCTTTTAAGTCATCAAGATAAATATTTTTTGGCGTATAGATGGCATTAAGTTGCTGATTTTCCCATCTAAAAGCAGGTGCAGTAAAATCTGTTTCTTGTCGAGGCTCAGGCAAGACTTGCTGTAACTGATTTAATACAAGTGATAATGTTTGAACTAAATTGTCCGGTAAATCAATGGTAGCCATGGTAAGTCAATCATGTTAAACAGTGTTTGATAGGATACTAACACCGAAATTAACAGGCTGACAAAAAACTTATTACCTATCCACTTTATCGGTTTTGCAATTGATTGAAATGTTCAGACCGAGCATAGTGTTGTGATGTCTATTCAGTAAAATCATCTGTGAAGATGAGGACGAAATATGTTTGAAAAAATACGAAGTGATATGAATCCACATCAGGCTTACCGTATCAAAAAATTACAACGTCAATTAGACATGGCTGAATCTTATGAAGAATGGAAGTCTTTTGCATTAAAATTAGATGAAGAAACGGGTGTGCAAGAGTGGAAATTTGATAATAGTTCACCTTACTTCGATGCCGAACTGATTTCTTATCGATACACTTTGCTCAAAAGATATCGTCAGCAACATCGGACATTAGACCTCATCTATTTACTTAAAGAGGGTCTAACTTACGATATTGCAAATATTGGTCATCCAATGCTTTTTGCCGCAACACATGTCGGTACAAAAAAGTTAATTGAAGACTATATCGAAGAAGTTAGCCAAAGTTTGGCTTACATCGCTTCAAGTGAATGTATTACGTTTCAAAGAAAAGAAAAAATAGAGTTTTTTGAAAACTGTGAAAAGGCATATGGACAACCTGCACTTATGTTTTCGGGTGGGGCGACTTTAGGCCTTTTTCATACAGGTGTGTGTAAAGCTTTAATTGAACAAGACTTAATGCCTAAAGTGCTCTCTGGCTCAAGTGCAGGGGCAATTATGACAGGTATGCTTGGAACCTCTGCTAGTGAAGATATCCAAAACTTATTAAATGGTGAGCAATTTTTTAGTGATGCTTTTCATTTTAGAAAATTCCGTGAACTCATTAAAGGCAATGGTGGAATTGCCGATGTTCAGTATTTGAAAAAATTCCTTATTGAGAATTTAGGTGATCTTACGTTTGAAGAGGCTTTCAAAAAATCAGGTTTAAACATTAATGTGGCGGTAGCGCCGTATGATGCAACAGAAAACCCAAGAATTATGAACGCCATTATGACGCCGAATGTTTTGGTGTGGAGTGCGGTATTGGCTTCATGTGCCGTGCCAATTTTATTCCCACCGGTACGTTTAACCAGTAAACGTTATGATGGTGAACATACACCTTATATGGCAAATACAAAGTGGGTAGATGGAAGTGTAAGAAGCGATTTCCCGCAAGAAAGAATGGCGCGGCTTTATAACTTAAACTACACGATTGCGAGTCAGGTTAACCCACATATTGTTCCATTTATGCAAAATGATGCGGATCGCTTCCGTAAAGACGTTTTAAGTTGGCCTGAAAGAATTCTAAGACGCCAAGGTAAAGTACTATCAATGGGTATCATGGATTTTACGCGTCAACGACTTGGTTCTATATCTCCAGTTAGAAGATTGTTAGATCATGGCTATGGCGTAATGGGACAGCGTTATTATGGTGATGTAAATATCATTGCTAAATATAGCCTAAGTCACTATACCTATACTTTGCAAAACCCGCGTCCGCATCTGTTTAAGCGTTTGCAAAGAGAAGGGGAACGTGCAACTTGGCCAAAAATTTCTTCAATTGAGACCCATGCTCGTATTGGTAAGACAATTCAGCATTGTTTAGAAGTTTTGCGCTTTGAAGAAAAGAAACAACAGCCTGAGTTTTACTATGCTGAAGCATGATTTTGCTTCGCATATAGAAAACTTGACATGTGTAACAAAGCCAACAAGTGCAGCGTTAGGGCGGTGTTTATGGACATGTACCATAGATACCAAGAATTACTGGTTAAAATATCATTTGCCTGAAACCCATGCTCAAAGTGAGCAAGATTTCATGCATGAGCAACTATTTTATAAAGAAATTCACCTTAAAAAACCTGCATGGCTTTTACCTTATAAATTGATTGAGGTCAGTTTAATTCCTCAGCTAGGCCATTCTTTGGGTAAGGTTTTTATTTTACCTGATAGTGATGTGTGGTTCGGTTCATTGACTCATGAAAGTGATTTAACTGATATATATCGTAAGATTTGGTTCGCAATAAATAAGCTTGCAGAACTTCACGAACTTGGCTGGATTCATGGAGACGTTAAGGCAGAGCATTTTAGAAAGTTTCAGCAAAAGCCTTATCTAATTGATTTTGAAAAAGCGAGATCTATCTTAAGTTGCGATACAGTCATGGATGCAACACCTCGTTATATGGCTCCTGAGCTATTTAGAGGAGGGCATAAGGGAATACAAAGCGATTTATATGCATTTGGCATCGTTCTATATGAATGGTTAACACAAACTCGCTTAGAAGCAGGTAGTTATCGTGATTGGGCAATCTTGCACTGTCAAAATTTAACCATTCAATTACCCGCGCAGTTTTTGATTTTTTATTCCTTACTTGCAGGTTTATTACAAAAACGGCAGCAAAATCGATTTTCAAATGCTGATGAAGCAATAAATTGCTTAAAACAGATTCAAATTGATAAAAATCATTGATCTAGTATCTGTATACAATTTACACGGTTAGTTTTTTTTAGAAAAAAAACACTTGTCACTGTCAGATCTTATCGCTAATATACACAGCCATCGGGGGCGTGGCGAAATTGGTAGACGCACTGGATTTAGGTTCCAGCGCCGCAAGGTGTAAGAGTTCGAGTCTCTTCGCCCCCACCACTTTAAGTTAATAACTTAAAGTTTGATGTAGATGTTAAGTCATCTAGATCTTGGAAGAGGATTGGTGTAATGGTAGCATGACGGTCTCCAAAACCGTTCGTCAAGGTTCGAGTCCTTGATCCTCTGCCACATTTATTTTAAATAAATGTCCCAGATGGGGGCGTGGCGAAATTGGTAGACGCACTGGATTTAGGTTCCAGCGCCGCAAGGTGTAAGAGTTCGAGTCTCTTCGCCCCCACCATTAAAAAAGCAAGATTATGATCTTGCTTTTTTTGTGATTAAATCTTGAGTGTTTAATCATGAATATAGAGGATTGGTGTAATGGTAGCATGACGGTCTCCAAAACCGTTCGTCAAGGTTCGAGTCCTTGATCCTCTGCCATCAAATAAAATAAGGCTCCTATTTAGGAGTTTTTTTATTATCTAAAGTTTTTAAATTAAATTATTTCAATTTAAAAATAACTCTTTTTATTTTGAATCAAGCTATTTTCTAAGCAATCTTTTTTTAACTTGTGTTTTCAAGAATATTTACCAAAATAAGTTATTATTTAAGCAGGGAATATATTGAATTTGCTGAGATTTTTACCTAACTTATTGTTTTGTATTTATTTACTATAATTTATTGAAATTATTTATATAAAAGCCTTGAATACAAATTTATTTCCTGTATTATTCAGTTAACTAGAAAAAAGACTTGTTAGTAAATCTTCTTTTAAGTATCGTAGTTTTAGTCATAATCCTTCGTTTTTTAAGATATTAAGCTCAATTTGTTATTCTTTTTTCAAAGTTATGATAGGGTCATTATTTAATGATTCTAAAATATTAGAAATCAGTAGGATATATCATGTCTAATACAGTAAGTGGTACAGTAAAGTGGTTTAACGAAACTAAAGGTTTTGGTTTCATTCAACAAGACAACGGTCCAGATGTGTTCGCTCACTTCAAAGAAATCGCAGGTTCTGGTTTCAAAACTTTGCATGAAGGTCAACGCGTAACATTTACCGTTACTCAAGGGCAAAAAGGCCCAAATGCTGTAAATATTATTCCACAATAATATACAGCAAACAAAAAAAAGCACTTTTTAGTGCTTTTTTTGTTTTAGCTTTTAAAAAAATTCATTGTTCTTTTAGAGCATTAAAAGCCCTCAATAGAAGGGCTTTTTATTTTCTTGTGAATATAAATCATTAGTTATTAAGCTCTTATAGTTAATAATCAAACATATTTTTAATATAAACTTTAGAATATGTGTGAAATATAAATTATTAGTAATAGAGATATGGTAGATTAAAAAATCTTTAAATAAAGAAATTTTATATTTCACGGAATTGCTAATGAACGTTCGCCTGTGTTATGCCAGTCAACGGAACGAAAAAAATGAAGACTTGTTGCAAGATTTACGTGATATTTTGACAGAAGCACGAGATTTCAATGATTTGAATCAGATCTGTGGGGTGCTCTATTATGCCGATAATGCTTTCTTTCAATGCTTGGAAGGTGAGCGAGAGGTGGTTGAACGATTATTTGAAAAAATTACAAATGATGAAAGACACCACAATGTTAAATGGTTGTGTACATATTCCATTGAACAAAACTCGTTTCAACGATGGTCAATGAAATATGTACAACGTAATACAAATATCGAATCTTTCTTTCTAAAAATGGGAGAAAGTACTTTTAATCCTATTCGTCTTGATGAGCAAAACTTAAAAGCTTTCATCAATGAATTAGTCATTGCCGAACAAACTAAAATTAACACAGTTAAGAAAGTGGGTATGGTGAATCGTGGGGTGAAACCGTTTTAGCTATTTGGCTATCACGCCAATATGGATGGTCTTGAGTTTAGGTAATATTTTAGTCATGACTAAATATACAATAACTGAACTTGCGAGCATCCATATCACTTCTAAACTTTGACTAATGACAAACATAGCCCAATAAAAAAAGCTAAATAGGGCGAGACAGAGTCCACTACCTTTAAAATACCAAGTAATAAATATTCCAAACAGTGCAGAAGAGAGAAGAAGATTAATCGTCTCGTTCATTCCTATGTAATTAAAGAAAATAATCAGTAAGCATAAAGCTAACATTGATAGTAAATATACAAATATATTTTTTGCAATAAACATTTTCTATACCCTATCTGATGATTAAAAAAGTATCTTTCCTCTGTTTCCAGAGGAAAGATAGTACATATTAATTTTTGAGATTCTTTTTCTATTATTAAGAGTTTTTATATTAATAAAGATGACTTTATCATTTTCTCCAGATCTCTTTATTAATATTCAGCTTTCTATTTAATAGTAAAGAGTGCTTATATGTACTGAAATTAATTATAAGAAAAACAATCATTTGAGTTGTAAGCTTTGGCTTACATAATTGTGAGAGATTGCCTACATTTGTATAAATAATGATCGAATTTTACAAAATTAAATTTATAAAAAAATTTGTTTAACAATAACTTAAGTAAGTATATTGTTTAGATGAGCTTTACATAAATAACAAAAAGTAACATCAACTTTAAGAGGTACTTTTCTTAAAATTTATAAATATTAATAAGAGAAAATTAATTTATTTAAAAAATTTTAACATTTGATAAAATATTGTTTTATTAAATTATATTTCTAATAAATAAAATTTATGTGTTGAAGGGTTTTTAATGTGATTAATAGTGAGGAAATTATATTTATATTTTTGTGTCATCTAGTAATGAGCTGCTTTTGAATTAAGAGAAAAAACTACTGCAATATAAATGAAACTAGAATATCAGATTTATAAAATTTGAATTATGGCCAGCATAGAACTGACTACACTGGCTTTACTGATTTTGAATTAATTATTCTGAACGAGTAGCTAACCAAGTACTTACTTCTGGCCAGACCGTAGTGGGTGCTTGACTACCAGAAACTACGCCCATATGACCACCTGGTACCACCTTAAATGTTTTGTCTTGGCTACTAATTAAATCCATGAGTGGTTTAACAGCATCAGCTGTGACAATGATATCTGTGTTACCACCGACAGCTAACACAGAGCATTTAATGTCTTTTAGATAGGCGGTAAGTTCACCAAATTTAACTACACCTTTAGACAGTTCATTATCAATCCAGAAACGGAGAATAATATCGCGCATGACACCGCCCGGATAGGCCAACATATTATCGATAAATGAGCTTGAGGTTGCATGGTCGACAATAAACTCTCGGTTATCTAGATTCTTAAAAAGTTCCCAATATGTTTTCAGATTTCCAATCGGATCCGTTAATTTAAAACCAAGGGTATTTTGCCAACCATGAATATGAAATGCTTCACTTGGTACATGATGACGAATACGAAATGGCGTATGTTTGCGAACCCATTCGGCAGGTTTGGTAAGACTACCGTATAGTTTCCCCATATAACCCGCTTTATGTGTGTCGATAGGGGAGGCGAGAATAATCAGGTTTTTAATATCTTTATCTTTAAACAATGCGGTATAGCAGAGTGAAAGTGCACCACCTAAACTCCAACCATGTAAAGAAAGCTGTTGTTGACCACTGTAGGCGCGAACTTGCTTTAACATCTCTGGCATGAAAACTTTAATATAAGTACCGAAGTTGTATTTTGCTTGGTGCCGAGTTGGGATGCCCCAGTCAATTAAGTAAACATCAAACCCTTGGGCTAAAAAGAAACGTACAAAACTACGAGTAGGGAACAAATCGTAAATGAGCATGTTCACTGCTAGTGGTGGAACAATAACTAAAGGTACGCGGTGTTTAGGGGTAGAGGTATCAGTCTCATTTTTATAATGGCGTAAGGTAATGATTTCATGCTTATGAATCACATCAAAAGGTGTTTTTCCTGACAAAGCTATTTGAGGGCCTCTGAAAAAGAGATCTGATGCATTGATCAGCATGTGAGGTATTTTTTGACCAGCACGTGTCTGAAGAGATTTTTTAATAGATTGTAGCTGTGGAACGTTCTGACGAACTTTAAGCAATAAACTCATTGAATATAAAACCTATAAAGATGTTGCCCAGAACAGTAAAGAGCTGGTCTTTGAAGGATATTAAAGTGAATGATGGAGAAGTTCAGTGACCCAAAAGACAGGATTTTTCTTTAAATGTATCAAGTAGAGCTTAGCTTAGCCCAACATACTCTTACTTAAAAAATCGGTAATAAGATTGAGGCAACCAGATGTCTTGATTTCATCGCTTGAGCATTTAAATGTTTAAAAAATTAATTATCAAAGCAATATAGAAATTTAAGAGAGGATACATTGTGATTTTTTTACTAAATACTCAAAATAACAAATTGATTTATATGATTATTATTAAATAAAGATGGTTTTTGTAAAGTTTGTTTGTGTTTTTTTTAAATAATAAAAAATAAAATATAATTATTTTACAATCCATTAGGAATGTAATCAGAAAGTAGTATATATGGAATTTGTTTTTAATGGTTTTTATACACTAATTTCGGCGGTTATCGTCTTATTGTTGGGCCGCTTTCTTGTTAATCGTATTGATTTTTTAAAACGTTATAATATCCCTGAACCTGTAGCTGGTGGTTTGGTTGCTGCTGTAGTTTCTTTACTTGTCCACACATTGTGGGGATACAGCATTGTTTTTAGTAGCGAATTACAAACCAGCTTTATGCTCGTGTTCTTTGCTTCAATTGGTTTAAGTGCCAATTTTATGAAGCTTAAAGAAGGTGGTACTGCTTTAATCATCTTCTTAATTTGTGTAGCCTCATTTATTGTTGTGCAAAATGCTGTTGGTATGAGTCTTGCGACACTATTAGGTCTTGACCCACTTATTGGTTTGATTGCTGGTTCAATTACCTTAACAGGTGGTCATGGTACAGCTGGCGCATGGGGTGAAATTTTAGAAAGTCAGCATGGTATTCAGGGTGCTTTAGCATTAGGTATGGCGAGTGCTACTTTTGGTTTGATTATTGGTGGTGTGATTGGCGGGCCGTTAGCGAAACTACTTATTAATCGTTACAGTCTTGCTCAACCAAAAACCAATGCTGAAATCCAAAATCGCGACACTCATCTTGAACAAAATTCAGATGACCTTGCTCCGTTTGAAAACCCGCATCAAGTTCGTTTAATTACTGCCGACAATGCAATTACTACACTGGGTATGTTTGCAGCATGTTTAGCGTTTGCTGAATTTATGACTGGTTTTAGTAAGGGAACTTGGTTCGAGTTACCAACTTTCGTTTGGGCACTTGGTGGTGGCGTAATTTTAAGAAACATTTTAGAAAGCGTGTTGAAAATTGATATTTTTGACCGTGCGATTGATGTATTTGGTAATGCGTCTTTGTCACTTTATTTAGCCATGGCATTGCTTTCGTTAAAACTTTGGCAACTTGCCGACCTAGCTGGCCCGTTAGTTGTAATTTTAGGTGCGCAAACCATTACGATGGCTTTATATGCAGCATTCGTGACGTTCCGCGTTATGGGCAAAAACTATGATGCAGCAGTGTTAGCAGCAGGCCATTGTGGTTTCGGTATGGGCGCAACTCCAACCGCCGTTGCAAATATGCAGGCGATTACCAATATGTATGGTCCATCACATAAGGCTTTCTTAATCGTTCCACTTTGTGGTGCATTCTTTGTCGACTTAATTAATGCAACGGTTATTCAGCTCATGTTGAAATTTATTGCTTAATTAAAAAAAGCCCGTAAGGGCTTTTTTTATGGGTGTTTATCCATGAGTATTTGATTCCTATTTATAGGCTCAATTTTTATTTTCGTATGACTCAAGCCATTTTATTTTTAGGATGCTTTTTCTCAAAACTAATAATCGCCCTTAAACCTCGTTTCACATAGAATAAATTGCAGATAAATAAAATGAGAAATGTATGAGCTCAGAAGCACATTCAATTAGCTTGGTTGCCCCTGTAGTTTTATTGGCGGCTGCTGTCATTGCAGTTCCTATTTTTAAACGTATTGGTTTAGGTTCAGTACTTGGTTATTTAATTGCGGGTCTAATTATTGGCCCATTCGGTTTTGCTTTTTTTCAAGATTCTGCCGCAATTTTGCATATTGCCGAGTTAGGAATTGTGATGTACCTCTTTGTGATTGGTTTGGAAATGCAACCCTCACATTTGTGGAGTCTTAGACGCGAAATTTTTGGCCTTGGTACGCTACAGATTATTATTTGCGCGCTGGCTTTGACTGGCGTTGGGCTGTTATTTGGCTTTACATGGCAAGTTGCTTTTATTGGTGCCGCAGGGTTTGTATTAACCTCGACTGCAATTGTGATGCAGCTATTGGGTGATCGGGGTGATTTGACTCAGCCCCGTGGGCAAAAGATTGTAGCCATCTTACTATTTGAAGATTTACTCATTGTGCCATTGCTGGCTATTGTTGCTTTTATGGCACCGAATCATGTGGTCGAAAGCACGTCGGTACGATTAGAAAATATAGGAATTGGTTTAATCGCAATTGCAGGGCTTATTGCGGCAGGGTATTGGTTACTTAATCCATTATTTAGACTGTTGGCCGCTGCTAAAGCCCGAGAAGTCATGACTGCGGCGGCATTGTTGGTTGTGTTGGGTGCGGCGTTACTCATGCAAGTCAGTGGTTTGACTATGGCGATGGGGGCTTTCTTAGCGGGTGTACTTTTATCTGAATCAACCTTTAGACATCAAATTGAAGCGGATATTGAACCGTTCCGTGGAATCTTGCTGGGCCTCTTTTTCCTTGGGGTCGGCATGTCATTGGACTTATCGGTAGTTGCTCAGAACTGGCAGCTCATTATAAGTGGCGTAATTGCCCTGATGTTTGTCAAAGCGCTGATGATTTATATAGTCGCCCGAGTAACGAAAAGCCCTCATACAGAAGCGTTGGATCGCGCTTTACTTATGGCTCAAGGTGGAGAGTTTGCTTTTGTACTATTCTCGGCTGCGCTAAGTGCACAAGTTATTGATAGCACCGTTAAATCTAACTTAACCGCTATTGTTGTGCTTTCAATGGTGTTGACCCCAATTGTCGGTATTATTTTCAAACGTTTTACTCAAACAAAAACGAAGGTTTCATTAGAAAACATCGACATTGCTGACGGGCTAAGCGGTAGTGTTTTAATGATCGGTTTTGGGCGCTTTGGACAGGTCACCAGTCAATTATTATTAGCAAGAGGTGTCGATGTCACCATTATTGATAATAATACCGACATGATTCGAAACGCCGAAAAATTTGGTTTTAAAATTTATTATGGCGATGGTTGCCGTTTAGATATTCTGCATGCGTCTGGTGCTGCAACAGCACAAGCGATTGTGGTGTGTGTAGATAGTAAGGAAACGACCAATCGAATTGTAGAACTTGTCACCCATGAATTTCCTTTAGCAAAACTATTAGTCCGTTCATATGACCGTGAGCATTCACTGCATTTAGTTAAACAAAAAGTGGACTTTATGATTCGTGAAACGTTTGAATCTGCCATTAAGTTTGGCGGCGTGATTTTGCAAGAGCTTGGTGTGGATGAAGATGAGGTAGAAAGAATTACCGAGGAAATTCGTGATTTGGATAATGAGCGTTTTGAAACTGAAATCGCGGCAGATGACGTCAATGCGGGAGTAGGTATGCAATATACACATACTCATCACCCAAGACCAACTGCGCCATTGATTCGACCAAAACAAGAAGGGCGGATTTTAAATAAGGAAGATACCTCAGAGAATGAAAGCCTCAATTAGTATAAAAATATCTGTAAAAGCTTTGTTTAGCAGAGCTTTTACGGAATGACTATAAATGCTCTAAGGCTGTGCCTTTAACTGGGGAGTTATATAAATAAAATCGCAAATAGGAGAGTTGAAGAACTTTTTATTTTGAACTCTTAAAAATTTACTCAAGTTCCAACTGATTATCATCTTTGGTAATTTTAATTTTTAACTTTTTATATTTTCGCTTATTTGGATCTAGGGCTGAGTTCATCACTTCATCCGCGAAAGGCGGACACTGCATCAATTTTGCATAAGCCCTATAGCCGATGCGTATTCGAGTAGGCGGGCAATCGGTTCTTTTTGAGTAGTATTCAATGAGTGAGTTCAGTTCTTGTAATAAAGTTTGCTGTTCCATCATACATACTTAACAATTAGATGACTTAAGCATAATAGACTTAGTCGTTTAGCGGAATATGCCTTTAAAATGTACAGCTATATAAATTGTGATGTAGTTCTCCAAAACACATATTTTATGTATGAAGTTTGTTTAGGAGAGATTTTGGATGATTTTTTAATCGGATTGTCACAAAGAAAGGTTAATTTAAAGTCATAACAAAAAATGATGAAGATTGTTGCGAACAATAAAATCAAAAGCAATTTTCACAGACGTGGTCGTGAGGTAATTAGGGCTAATTCGAAAGAGTTGGCTTTTTTGTTTTAATCAATTTTTTGTTTGCAAATATGGTTTTGGTTTAAATGTTTAGCTTCTTTAAAGCAGAACTTCGCTATTATTAAGCTTTAGTATCTAATTGAATTTTAATAATAATGAAAGAGATATTTTATGTTCGGAACCAAATTGACGGTCTAAAAATTAAAGATTATCCTTCTTTTTTATGGCAAAACGGAAGTAGGACACTTTAGGGTGTGCTAGGGTCTAACTAGTCTGTCAACCTTCTTTCGTCTTGCCACCATTCGTTAGCAGTATTTGTATATCTTTAAATTTAAGTTGAATTAGAATTTAGCTTAACTATCTAATTGAATGAAAAACAATAATTATTTAACTATTTTCTATTCAACCTTACATTGACACTCTAAACCTTGCCGATTATCCTTTGCCTGCTGGCCTACATTGCCAGTCGGTTTTAGCAGACCGTCTACAAAAGGCGCACAACAATGCTGTTTTGGTTTTTGTGCGTTCTCTTAAGTCACGCCTTTATGGTGAGGCTAGGAGGGACACCTTCGGGTGTGCTGGTTTCCTTTTGTACCAGTCTGCTAACCCTTCTAGTCTTGCCACCATTATTTAGCAGTAATTGGTAAGACTCTTCTAAATCAAAAGGAGTCCGCCGTTATGCGTACTATTTCTTCTCTCTCGTTGGCAACCTTTGCCAAATTCTCTCTACCCATACCGCTTAAACAGTCTTTAAAACGATGTAATCGACTTTAGGTTTCTACACCTTAAGAATCGTTACGACTAAAACATAGCAACAATAAACCAGAGATAGGTGAGCACACCATTATTGTGCGGTTTTTGCATGCCTGTATTTAGCACTCATTTTAAGAGTGACGGCATTTCTATCTCTTCTATTTACAACAAAAAATTATTTTAAGCGGTATACATGAAAAATTTAGAAGTTTCATTTAGAGCAACGCGAGCGCTTTATACAGCAGCAGATTTATTTAAACAACACGGCTTTAACAAGGTCGGGGTGGACCGAATTGTTAGTGAGACTAAAATTTCTAAAGCCACTTTTTACAACTACTTTCACTCCAAAGAAAGATTAATTGAAATGTGTCTACTAGTTCAAAAAGAGCACTTAAAAGAAAGAGTGAGGGCACTGAGCGAATCTCGTCAATATCCAGATTTGGCGCTTAAGCTTAGACAAATTTACCTTTTACATGCGGACTTAAAAGGGGCGTATTACCTGTTGTTTAAAGCGATTTTTGAAATTAAACAGCTTTATCCAAACGCTTATCAAACCGCAATTCGCTATAGGCGATGGCTTAAAAATGAAATTTTCTGGGTTCTGCGAGAATCTAAAAAAAGAGCCACATATGAAGAGTCAGATATTTTTGTATTTATGATTGATGGGGCGATTTTTGGGCTTTTAGGTTCAAGCCAAAATGAAGAACCTGATCAGTTGCTAGATTACTTTTTAAAGGTAAATGCTTAAATTAAAACATTAAATTGAAAAACTGAAATAGCAAATTAAAGAACAGAAAGAAAAAAGTGAGGCTGCTAGAGCCTCACTGTATATAGGTGCTTATTTGCCTTTTTTAGTTTTTAAATACTCTGCATAAGCTTCATCCGCAAAGCGTCGTAAAGAATCACCAATTGCAGCATATTGATATTCATTCAGGTTAGCCAAAGATGCACGAGCAGAAGGGTGCTGTACACCGAAGCCAGAACCGGGTAATAAAACCACTCCTGTTTCATCTGCTACTCTAAATAATAGCTCGGTCGGATTTTTATTTTTCATGACCCAATCGGCAAACTCATCTCCATAGAGAGTACGTGATGTATTTTCAAGGTTGACTAGGGTGTAGTAGTCCACAGCATTTGGATCTGTTGGAACCTCGACACCAAGCTGTCTATAAAGTGCTGCGTCGCGTTCACGAACAACAGATTTAACTGCTTTTTTATAGCTCTGGCGTGAGTCCATCATATTAAATAAGGCAAATAAAACCATTTGAACTTGCTGCGGGGTAGACAGACCAGCGGTATGGTTCAAAGCAACATTTCGGCTGTCTGCAACTAAGCGGTCAATAAATTTAATGCTTGCTGGGTCGGTAGTTAAAGATGAATAGCGCTCTTCAAGCTCTTTCTTCTCTTTTTTCGATAAGTTCGCAATTTGTTTATCAAGCACATTGTTATTTGAAAGTGCAATGACACCAAGTCGCCAGCCTGTCGCACCAAAGTATTTAGAGAACGAATAAACCAAAATTGTATTGTCAGGACAAATCGCAAATAGTGATTTGAAGTTATCGGCAAATGTACCGTAAACGTCATCTGTCAAAATGATCAGATCAGGGCGTTTTTTGACGATATCGGCCAAAATCGCAAGACCTTCATCGCTCATTTTTACTGATGGCGGGTTACTTGGGTTGACTAAAAAGAAAGCTTTAATAGACGGATCTTCTAACTTTCTAAGCTCCGACTCTGGATATTGCCAGTCGAGTTTAGGGTCTGCCGCAATTAATACTTCTTCAAGTTGGTAGTCATTGAGTTTTGGAATCTCAAGATATGGCGTAAAAATAGGGCTACCAATGGCAATGCGGTCACCATTTTTTATAATTTTATTTTCTTTTAATGAGTTAAAAATATAGGCCATTGCGGCTGTTCCGCCTTCGACCGCAAACAAATCTAAGTCTCTTTTTTGCATGCCTTGTACGCCCATTTCTCGTAAGACGTACTCTTTAATAATTGTTTCACTCACTCGAAGCATTCGGTCTGGTACTGGATAGTTACAGCCTAAAATCCCTTCAACCATTTCAAGTAAAAAAAGATCTGGGTCTAAGCCTAACTGGTCGCGCACATAAGACACGGCTTTACCTAAAAAGACCACACCGGGTTTGTCACGGTTTTCCAAAATGAAGTTATCAAACCGTGACTGGAGTCCAACGGGGCGAGGGAAGCCACCTAGACCTTCCGGCATATAGGAAAATGAAAATTCGGATTCGGTCGCAGAAAACAAACCCAGTTGAAAGAATGCTCGACGTGGAATAGTCGCAAGAAAGTTCGGATTACCACGCCCAGCATTTAACATCATTCGGTCAGTTCTGCTTTGAGCTAATTCTATTAAATTATCTTTAAGTTCAAATGGGCTGAGTTTTGCGTATTTAGAATAATCGACTTTCCCCATGGGACGTCTCCTTAATTATAGTGAGATGAATAAAATTTCTAATTCAATGTATAAAATCAGGCCAAGCCTACAATCAGTGGTCCGAGCAAGGTTAAGAACACATTTGCCAAGGCATAGGTAATTGCAAATGGAACGGTCGGAATCGAGTTTCCAGCTTTGTCTAAAATTGCCCCAAATGCAGGGTTTGCACTGCGTGAACCGGATAGTGCACCTGCCATCACTGCAACGTTGTCATAACGCAGAACATAACGAGCAAAGAGCATGGAAAGTAGGAGAGGAACGAGTGTGACCACAACTCCAATCATAAAGAGTGAAAGACCACTTTCTTTAATGGTTTGAATAGCTTGTAAACCTGATTGTAAGCCGACGGCAGCAACGAAGCCTGCAAGACCCAAATCTTTAAGAAGCTGTGAAGCCGCTAAAGGCATATTGCCATGCACTTGATTTCGACTTCGAATCCAACCAAACAGAAGACCTGATAGTAAAGCACCGCCACCAGCACCAAGAGTTAATGGCACATCACCCAAACGAATCACAAAAAGACCAATCACTAAGCCAACCACAAGGCCTGCACCATGGAAAATCCAGTCCGTTTTTAAACTTTCAGGTAGGGCTTTACCTGCTTCTTTCACCAAGCGGTCGAGGTCGCTTTTTGTTCCGTATACGGTGACCACATCGCCTTGTCGTAGAACAGTATCGTCACTTAAAGGTTGTGGCTCATCCTTACGCTTAATCGCAAGTACATAAATACCGTGCTTTAAATACGCAGGCGTATTGGCCTTAATGTCTCCTAAGGTGCGGTTGAGATATTTGGAATTTCTTAGGATGACATCACTGGTATCCATAATCATTTCCATACCTTGCGATGACTGTAATTCGCTACCGATTTGTTCGGCAACTGAAACCACACTGGCACGGCGACCAACCAGTAAAATGACATCGTCTGTTTGTAAAGTTAGCTCGGGAGCGACATCAATAAACTGATCTTTACGTTTTAACCGTTCAATCGTAATACTCGGCTCTTTTGCTTCAATTTCAGCAATAGTTTGGCCATTGGCTTGTTTAACTTTATAAATACGACCAACAATTTCCGGCATTGCCAGTTCTTGGCCTGGTGCGAGTTCAAAAGCACCTTTGAGCCGCTCACTCTGAGCTTTTAAAGCATCGTCGTGAATTTCTTTACCCATAAATTTAGGCAAGATATTCACACAGACAATAATTGCTCCCAATGAACCAAAAATGTAAGTGACCGCATAGCCAATCGCGACATTTGCCTGAAGTCTTTGAATTTCTGCGAGTGGGAGATCGAGTCTAGAAATTGCATCTCCCGCAGTCCCAATAATGGCTGATTGAGTCATGCCGCCCGCAGCGAGACCCGCAGCCAAGCCTTTATCGAGATGAAAAATTTTAGCCATTACTAAAACAGTGGCTAAACCACACACTGCCATGAATACTGCTAATAAAATTTCTTTTATGGACTGTGGACCCAGTGATTTAAAAAACTGTGGACCACTTTCAAAGCCGACTGCGTAAATGAAGAGAGCAAATAAAATTGCTTTAACGCCGTTATCGACAGGTACGCCAATAAGACTTAAAACAACTGCGACGAGTAAGGAGCCTGCGACTCCGCCAAACTGAAACTTTCCAAACTGGAATTGTCCAATCCAGAAGCCTATTGCGAGTGATAAGAACAATAATATTTCGGGGCTGTGCTTTAAAACACCTTGTAACCATTCAATCATTTTGATCTCACTTTTATTATTAGATCTATCTTTAATATATAAATTTATTTATTTTTCATTTTTAAAATACAATATGAAAATTACTTAAGCAAACCTTTAAGTTTGGTGGTTTTCTTAAGTTTAATTATAAGAATTAATGAGTTTAAAATGCTTGTGATCCAAGGGGTGGTGGTAATTCTGAGTGTTTAAATCAACTATTAATTTTTTAATCATAGATAAAATTTATTTACAATAATATAAAGAATATTTTATGAAATTAAAGCGTCTTGCTTATATCTAATCTTGAAAACAAGTTTTTATTTTATTGATATTTAAGTGATTAATTTTTAATTGTTAGGCTGGTCCTAATTTTTATATAAATTAAAAGACAATCTACTTAAAATTAATTTTTTGATAATTATGTCGCATAAATTAATTTTTAATATATTTAAATTAATCTTTATAATGACATTTATTTTTAAAGAAAAATATAAGATTTGAAATTGCTGTTCTTAAATGGAATGTATATTTGAATATAGAAGTGATTAATATTTTTGTTTTATATCTTAATTAAAATTATCATATTAAAAAGAGAGGGTTATAGGTATTAAAAAACTTTAGAAATACTCTATGACTGCTCATATTTTTAAGTAAATCTCTGTCCGCGTGTATAACCAATACGCTATTCTTTCGTACTGGTTTCCCAATGACTCACATGCCGTACTGTTCAGAAATGCTAAATTTTTGATGGTTTCGTGCTGTCACATGCCGATCTAAGATATGTTGGTCATAAAACTGGGTTATCTCAGCTTAAGCCTTTGACTTTTAGGTTCTATTTTAATTTGACCACAGAATTTGTACAGATTATTCAGCAGTTTCAATAATATATTGAAGAGTACATGATAATTTTCATCTCAAAATTTATGATGACTTGGGTAGTTTTTCGATTGATTTATATTTTAATTTACCTTAGTAATAAAAAGAGTTTTGTGTGACACAGTTAAAACTATAAATCTCAGAGTATAACTATGAAGCTTAAAGAATTAGCAGGTTGTGAGGAATGCGATACTGTCTATCGTAGAACACCGCTTGCTTATGGAAAAAGAGCTTATTGCTTATGCTGCGGTGCTGAACTCTATCGGCACACCAAACCTTTTTCGACACTGTTGGCTTTAATCTTAACGGCGTTGATCGTATTTATTATTGCTAATAGCTTTCCTATCGTAAAAATTGAATTGCAGGGCAACATCTCTGAAACCACTTTACTGGGTGCGGTCTGGGTAATGTTTCATTATGATCGGGCTTTTGTTGGCATTCTTATTTTAATCACCACTTTTATTGTGCCACTTTCCTATCTTTTATTACTCTCCTATGTGTTGGGCACAGTAAGCGTATTGAAGAAAAGACCCACATTTTTAGTATTTGCCTTACGTACACTTTATTTTATGAGAGTGTGGGGAATGGTTGAGGTGTTCTTAATTGGAATCTTGGTCACGCTTGTGAAGTTAATGGGAATGGTGTTGGTGATTCCCGAGATTGCGTTATGGGCATTTGCGATTTTAAGTGTATTGTTGGTCTATATTACTTCCATAAAGGTGAGTGATATATGGAACGAAATTGATAGGTCACTGCCATGAAAACGATAAAAAATGTGACCCAAACACAAAGCTCGCAGCAAGGGTCAATGCTTAAGCAATACCCAAGAGCCAAAGATCTCTCATTAATTGTGTGTCATTGCTGTGGCGTCGTAAATTCTGCTCAAAATGGAAAAAAACGACGAGATAAAAGCCATCAAGTTTTACGTTGTATTCGTTGTAATAGCGTGCTGCATTCACGTAAGCCAGCGAGTTTAAATCGAACTTTTGCTTTAGTGGTGGCTGCGACCATTCTCTATATTCCCGCCAATGTACTTCCAATGACGGTGACTGACTCACTGTTGGGTAGTCAGCAAGATACCATCATGAGTGGGGTCATTTACTTTTGGCAAAGTGGAGACTATCTGGTTTCAGCGGTCATTTTCATGGCCAGTATTTTTATTCCCATGCTAAAGCTACTGATTTTGTATTTTTTATTGGTGGCGGTATATCTTCAACAATCTTCAGCATGGAAGTTTTTACCTGAACAATGCGTTAAATTATATCGAGTTGTCGAGTTTATCGGCCGTTGGTCAATGATTGACGTATTTGTGGTGGCACTCTTAACAGCGCTCATTCAGATCCAATCGCTTGCTACCATTTTAGCAGGGCCGGGTTCGATCGCTTTTGGTGCGGTTGTGGTGTTAACCATGTTTGCATCGTTAAGTTTTGATCCACGACTTATTTGGGATAACTTCTACGCATCTCAAAATACAAATAAACCTTCTACTTTTGCCTCAAACAAAACCAAGATTATTCAGGCTGAACACCCGCCGTTGAATAATGATTCCATTAATCCCAGTCAATAAAAGAACAATGAGTATGTCTGAAAATGAAATAACCCCTGGTAACTCAGATCGTCGTGATCCAGATGTTGAACTGGATAGCATGAATGATTTGCCAGAACCCCAAGAAAAGAAAAGTCGGTGGAAGCCTCTTTTAATTTGGCTCATTCCATTGATTGCTCTTTTAATCGCGCTTTCATTAGCGATAAAAGCTCTCTTGTCTCACGGCCCGACCATTGACGTATCTTTTAGAACGGCTGAGGGATTGGTGGCAGGTAAAACAACGGTCCGTTATAAACAGGTGGATATTGGCGTAGTACGCCAGATTGATCTTTCAGAAGACCGTTCACACGTGATTGCCAGAATTGATTTGCGTAAAGATGCGAGTAACTTTGCCGCAAAAGATTCACGGTTTTGGGTTGTGCGACCACGTATTGGGACGAGTGGGGTTTCAGGAATAGACACATTATTGTCAGGTTCATATATTGAAGTGGATGGTGGCAAGTCGGAAGAGAAAAAGCTTGAATTTACTGGCTTAGAAATACCGCCAGTGATTACTTCCGATGTGCCGGGCAAAGAATTTTTCTTAAATGCAGATGACTTGGGATCTTTAGATGTCGGTTCTCCAATTTATTATCGTCGAATTAATGTGGGGCAAATTACAGCCTATAAATTGTCTAACGATGGTAAAACTGTAGAGCTACAAACTTTTATCCGTGCACCGTATGATAAGTTTGTCACCACCGATGCACGTTTTTGGCAGGCGAGTGGCATCGATGTAAGCCTGAATGCTTCAGGATTTAGTTTAGATACTCAATCTCTGGCAAGTATTGTCGCGGGCGGTATTGCTTTTGGAATCCCTGAAAGCTCGCGTGCTACTACAGCGGCAAATCATAGTCGCTTTAATCTTTGGGACTCGAAATCTGAGGCATTAAAAGAACCTGACGGGCAACCTCGTGGTGTGATTATGTACTTTGATCATTCATTACGTGGACTGTCTGTTGGCGCGCCAATTGATTTCATGGGCATTGAAATTGGTAATGTTAAATCGATTAATGCTGAGTTTTACAACAACTATAAGCAGATTCGTATGCGTGTTGAGGCTGTTATTTATCCGTCACGCGTGGAGAATGGACAGGCACTCAATCCAAACAGCAATATTTTCAAAGATTTTGTTGAACATGGATGGCGTGCTCAAATGAGAACAGGCAACCTTCTCACGGGCCAAAACTATATTGCCCTAGATAAGTTCCCTAAAGCTAAGCCAGCCACATTACAAATTTTGAGTGATGACCGTGTGGTGATTCCAACTACACCAACTGAATTGAGTGGCTTACAAGCACAAGTTTCTCAGATTGCTGACAAGTTAACTAAATTCCCGTTAGTTGAGATTGGGCAAGATGTACGTAAAACGCTCAACAATATGAACACAGCCATTGAGTCTACCGACAAACTGGTTAAACAGTTAGATGGAAAAGTTGCACCTGGTTTACAAGCAACCTTAGACGATGTTCGTAAAACTGTAAGATCGTCAGAGTCTATTTTGTCGAGCGATGCGCCGTTACAACAAGACGTACGTAAAGCATTGCAGCAAATGACACGTGCAGCTGCTTCATTACAGTTAATGGCAGACTATATTGAGCAACATCCTGAATCAATTATTCGTGGTAAGACACCAGAGACCGATGATGAAAAATAAAAACACTCTATCTTTTCAACATCCTAAAGCAGCCAACTGGCTGCTTGGGAGCGGCCTGTTTTTAACGGCAGTTGCCATGACGGCATGTTCGAGTTCGCCAACACCAAATTATTATACGATGTCCCCTAAAATTACTGCGGCTACAAAATCAACAGTGCAGGTGATTGAGGTTTTACCCGTCGGGCTTCCAGACCGATTGGACCGTGCGCCTTTGGTACTCCAAGACAGTAGTGGTAAGTCTACGGTGTTAAACAATGAACGCTGGACATCGACCATGGGTACGCAATTACGCGATACCTTGTCGGCGGGTTTGCAGCAAAAATTAGGGGCAATTGACAGTTATAGCAGTGGGCTAGCTGGAAACAACCAACCTTTATATCGAGTTTCTACAGACTTTTCTCATTTTGATATTGTAGATAAAAGCTATATTAATATTGCGGTGTCTTGGGTAGTGAAGCGTCAAATACCGCCCACTCAATTAGAGTCAAATAATGCAAAAGTCATCACGAATGCAGGATCTCAGCTCAATTGTCGAATTGCTTTTAAGCAGCCGATTGATCAGAAAGCTAAAAAGATGGATGCGATTGTGAATGCCTCAAGTGAAGCAATGACTCAAATTATTAATACGGTTTCTTCTTCAATTGTTGCATTAGATTCAAACAAGAAATCGGTTATTAGCAATGGTGTTTGTTCATAAAACCAAGCGCTTTTAACCAACCCCTTTATTTGTGCACAACAGATAAAGGGGTTTTTTATTTTAATTGCCTCGATAGGTTGAGTAACCGTAAGGGCTAAGTAATAAAGGAATGTGATAGTGATTTACGCTTCCATCAACTTTAAAAATTACAGGTACTTCGGCAAAAAAAGTTTGTTGTTTGTTCTTTTTAAACCAGTCTTCAGTTTTAAAAGTAACTTTATAAACACCTTGCTCTAGTTTTTTATTTTCTGGATAGAGTGCAGTAATACGACCATTTGAGTCGGTCACTTGCTGATTGAGTTTAACCCACTGGTTGTTGGTGTTTTTTTCTAAAACCACTTCAACCTGAGAAGAGGGCAAACCCGTCTCTAGATTTAACACATGCACACTTAGCGGATTAGTTTGTGCAAATGTAGCCGAAGCAATAAATAACGAAGATAAAGCAATAAATGATTTAGTCATGGTGAAGTCCTTATGAATGAAAAACGGTTTCAATGGCTTTGTTTGCGCATTGATTGTCATTTTGTGCGCCGCCAGCACCCGCAACGCCAATCGCGCCGATCACTTGGTTCTCAAAACGAACAGGTACGCCGCCGCCTAACAAAAGTAAATTTGCTACAGTGGTTAAATTTTTTGCATCGGGGTTTTGGTTACTGTTTTGGCTTAAAACCAAGGTCGATGTTTTGGTAGATAACGCGGTATAGGCTTTTTTCTCTGCAGCCATTAAATTATGCGGGCCAACCAACTCATGCCGTTCGGCAGTTAATGGATTACCGCCGCGATCTACAACAACAACCGCAATATTTTGATTTAATTTTTTACATGCCTCTTTCGCACTGTCGGCTAACAGATGGGCAGTTTTTAGATCTAACGAATAAACTTGATTCAAAGCAGGGGGCTGTGCAAAAGTACTATTACCAAATAGCACGGCTGCTAACATCAGCCAGTTCAATTTTTTCATAATGATTGCCTCTATGTCGCTTTGAAAATCTTAAACAAATTGCTTAATTTCAAGCATGACAATCACATTACAAAGTTGTCATCTTTCAAATGAGTCTCTACAAAATGCGTATCCTTATTATTGAAGACGAGATCAAGATCGCCACTTATTTGGTCAAAGGATTAAAAGAGTCTGGATATCAAGCGGAGTGTGTTTACTTAGGGCTGCAAGGTTTGGAAATGCTAAAGAGAGATCAATATGACTTGCTTATTCTTGATGTCATGCTGCCAGACATAGACGGCTGGAGCATATTACAAGTCCTACGCCAGTTTTCAAAAATTCCGGTGATTTTCTTAACGGCGAAAGATCAGGTGATGGATAGAGTGAAAGGGTTAGAGTTGGGTGCAGATGATTACTTGGCTAAGCCTTTTTCCTATATTGAACTATTGGCACGCATTAAAAGCCTGTTAAGAAGACAGCAATATCTGCAAGAAAACGAGTTGTCTATTAGCGATTTAAAAATGGATTTGGTTGCTCATAAAGTATGGCGTAACGGAAACTTAATTGAGCTGAGCAAAACCGAATTTAATTTGTTGCGTTACCTTTTGCTCAACAAAGAACAAATCGTGACACGCAGACAAATTGGTTCCGACGTTTGGAATATTAATTTTGACACTGATACTAACTTTATTGACGTTGCGGTACGCCGTTTACGAAGCAAAATTGATGAGGGATATGAGTTAAAACTCATTCATACCATACGTGGCTTGGGCTATAAAATTTCGGTTAGCTTATGAACTTTAAATTTCTACGTTCTCTTGAAGTCCGTATTACATTACTGGTCACGCTCTGTTCTGCCTTAATTTTATGTTCAGTCGGCTTTATGACCTATTTGGGTATTAACCAGATTTTATTAAAGCAACAAGATAAAGCTTTAGCAGACAGAATTAACCGTTTGGAAGTTTTGCTGCAAGATAGCGAAAATGTAGAGCAAATTATTGCGCGGCCTAAGCTGTATCAAAACATGCTTGGCAATCAAGACAACTTATTTCTGCTTATTCATAAAGACAAAACTTTAATTAATATCAATCCGCTTCACATTCAACTACCTGAACTTGCACAGCGCGATAGTCTTCAATTTCAAGATTTAGTGAACAACCCCTATCCAACGCGCATTGCTTGGAAATCCATAAAAATTAATAACGAACCTTATCTGCTCATTGCAGGTAAACAATGGTCGGAACGCATTAATATTCTTTTACCTTTTCAAGAAAGTCTCTTGATGTATGTGGTCGGGGGCGTGTTTGCGATCTTTGTGCTTTGCATTTTAGTGTGTCATTTAGGTTTAAAGTCGCTACAACAGCTTCGCAAGCAAACTCATTCTATTAACGTAAATCAGCTACAGAAACGGTTAAACCTCCCAAATTCACCTTTAGAAGTTGATCTGCTTTCAAAAGATATAAACTACATGCTTGAGCGTATTGAAAAGGGCTATACGCAGCTCAACCGTTTTTCTGAAGATATCGCACATGAGTTCCGCACACCTTTAAATAATCTGATTGGGCAAACCGAGATTGCTTTAACTGGCGAACGTTCGGTTGAGCAATATGAAGATTTGCTGGTGTCTCATTTAGACGATTACCACAGATTAAAACGCATGATTGATAGCATGCTTTTCTTGGCAAGAGCCGATCAGAAAATGGTGCTTGTAAATAAACAAGAAATAAATATCCAAGATGTTATTGATAGGTTATGCCAGATTTTTGAATATCAGGCCGAGGAACAAGACTGTCATTTTAGTTTTAACTTAGAAGCTCAAACATTATTTGCAGATCCTGAGCTTTTTCAAAGAGCCGTTTATAACCTGATTTTAAATGCGTTGGTTCACGGTGGTGACAAGCGAACTATTTATATCGCAACAAAACATAAGATGATTGAGCATAAGCAATGGTTCAGCCTGACAGTGGTAACGGGTGGTATTTCAATTGCTGAACATCAACTTGAGCATCTTTTTGAAAGATTTTACCAATGCCATTCAAGTCGAAGTGATGAGAACCAAACAGGTGGATTAGGTTTGTCGATTGTTGCTTCAATTATGGATCTACATCATGGCCGCTATCGAGTTTATAACACGGTTGAGGGTGTGTGCTTTGAGCTTGATTTTCCAGTTGCAGATGCACTAAAGAAATACAATTAAATCCTTATTAATGTTGCTTAATTTTTAAAATTCACACTTTGTTCACAGCCCTCTGACGTATGTTTAAACGTATGAAATAAACAGAAGAGGGCAATCATGAAATTATTATTTAAATCACTTGTCATCAGCAGTAGCCTTGCAGCGGTCAGCTTAATGCTTCCTTTGAGCACCTTTGCCGACACCAATACTAAACCTGTCGCTGTTGATTCTATTGATATTAATAAATACGCAGGTAAGTGGTATGAAATTGCGCATTTACCGATGTTTTTTCAGCGTAATTGTGTAGCCAATACAACTGCAAACTATTCTATTAACGCGGACAAAACCGTTGGTGTTTTAAATAGTTGTACGACTAAAAAAGGTGAAATGATCTCATCTGAAGGTGTGGCCTATCCGCAAAATGAAGGCAACAGTAAATTGAAGGTGAGCTTTTTACCTTCTGGCCTTAGATGGATTCCTTTTACAAAAGGCGATTACTGGGTTTTAAGAGTTGACCCAAATTATCAGGTTGCTTTAGTCGGTGGTCCAAGCCATAAATATTTATGGATTCTTTCTCGTAGCCCTCAACTTGATGAGGCGACATATCAGTCTTATCTGCAAACCGCAAAAAGCTATGGCTACGACGTTTCTAAACTCATTAAGACAACACAGTCTAAATAGTGAAATGCTGGTTGCGTAGATGCTTATATTTATCTCGTAACCGAGTGAACTTCACATAAAATTCATTGCGCATTTTCTAAATTAGAACCAAAAGAAATGCTTTAGATCAGGAAGAATCAATGTCTAAATTTTTTCTGCGCTGGATCGATAGCTGGTCAGATTCAGAAAATGCGCAAGTGGGTGCTTCTAGCGAATATGTCATTGAAAAGAAAATTCAATGGTTAAGAATTATTCCTTTTATTTTATTACATATCGCTTGTTTAGCAGCGTTTTGGGTGGGCGTATCTTGGTTCGCTGTGTTCTTCATGCTGGGGTTTTATTTTCTTCGCATGTTTGCAATTACTGCTTTTTTCCACCGCTATCTTTCGCATAAAACTTTTCAGACATCACGTATTGTTCAATTCATTTTTGTACTGATCGGAACCATGAGTGCGCAGCGCGGGCCGTTATGGTGGGCAGCACATCACCGTTATCACCATCACTTTACCGACACCGATCAGGACCCGCATTCAGCGAAAGCAGGCTTTTGGTATTCGCATGTAGGCTGGTTTTTAAATGAGCAAAATTTTGCCACTCGAAAAAAAGTCATTAAAGACTGGTTGAAATATCCAGAGCTAATTTGGCTAGACCGATTTAGTTTGCCTATTGTGATTTTGACGGCCTTAGCAATTTATGGTTTAGGTTCGTGGCTTGCACAACATTTCCCTGAGTTGGGCACCAATGGCTTACAACTTTTAGTGTGGGGATTTGTGATTTCCACTGTTCTATTAACACATGCAACCTTGTGTATTAATTCACTCGCTCATCGTTATGGTTCACGTGATTTTAATACCCCAGATGATAGCCGTAATAACTTCCTACTTTCTTTAATTACCTTGGGTGAAGGATGGCACAACAACCATCATTTTTACGCGGGTAGTGTGCGACAAGGCTTTTATTGGTGGCAGATAGATATCACTTTTTATGTGCTCAAACTGATGTCTTTATTTGGTTTGGTGTGGGGGCTAAAGCCAGTACCAGGCAAGGTTTATCAATACAAAAAGATTAAAAATTTATCGATAGAAAAAATTGAAAACGGTGAAGTGTTATGAAAATTGCCATTATTGGTTCGGGTATATCTGGACTTTACGCAGCTTGGAGATTGTCAGAACAACATCAAGTCACTGTGTATGAAAAAAATAATTATTTTGGCGGTCATACTGACACTCACGAGCTAGAGATAGAAGGCACTAAAGTCGAGGTAGATAGTGGTTTTATTGTGTTTAATGACTATAACTATCCGTTATTTACCGACATGATTAAAACATTAGGCGTAGAAACTCAAAGCAGCGATATGAGTTTTTCTGTGAATAATCTGGTCAGTGGACTTCAATATAATCCTTCAAAAAAATGGTCGCTGTTTGCCCGTCCGCAGAATTTTTTAAACCGAAAATTTCTGCAAATGCTCTCAGATTTGCTGCGTTTTTATGATGACAATAAAGATATAGATGTGGCGGATATTGATCCTAATTTATCGATTGAAGAGTATTTGGACCTTCACAAATATAGTCATGAGTTCCGTTATGAGCATCTTTATCCGATGTGTGGTGCCTTATGGTCGGCACCTGTTGAGCAAGTAGGACAAATTCCATATCGATTTGTCGTGAGCTTTTTTCAACATCACCGCATGTTGCAGTTAAAAGACCGCCCACAATGGCAAACAGTTAAACATGGTTCGGCAAGCTATATTCGTGCTATTCAGAAGAAATGCCGATCCATTAAGTGGAAATTTGCAGAAGTAAAAGCTGTGAGTCGTTCACCAGAAACTGTGTTGATCGAAACCGTTGAAGGGCAAGCCCAATATGACTGGGTGATTTTTGCAAGCCACGCTGACGATAGCCTAAATGTAATTAAAGATGCGTCAGAGCTTGAACAAGAAATATTAAACCAATTTGGTTATCAAGATAATCGAATGGTCGTCCATCGTGATCTTTCAATTATGCCTAAAAGCCGTTTGCAGTGGGCAAGCTGGCATGTACATGTAACACCAACTTCTCAAGTTCAAAACGATGAGTCCGACATACATTATGGTTTTACCTACTGGATGAACAATTTGCAGAATTTACCTTGCGCTACTCAGGTTTTTTGCACTTTAAATCCGAATATGAAAATCAAAGCCGAAGACATTTTGGTTGAGCGGCAATACCGACATCCCGTATTTGATGCAAAAGCGATTCAAGCTCAATCTCGTTGGCACGAAATTAATGGGCAAAATCGTACTTCATTTTGTGGAGCATATTGGGGCTGGGGCTTTCATGAAGATGGTGCCCGTAGTGCAGCACGTGTTGTTGAGCAACTCTTAGTGTTATAAGAATAAATAAGGAGCTTTCAAATGTTATTAAATAAACTTGCTATCGCTCCTGCGCTTATTCGTCATCGGCGTTATAGCCCTAAACCACATGAGTTTAGATCGACCTTAAATTATTTATGGTTCGATCCAGATCAATTAGTTGATATCACAAAAGATTGTTCACTCTGGTCGACGGATCATTGGAATGTATTAAAGCTATCTAAAAATGATTTTTTAAACATGTATCACGGTTCTATAAGGGACAGAGTAGAGAAAGCGATACTGCAAAATAATCACTTACATCTTCGGCCAGACTGGGAAATCCGAGTCTTGGCTTTGCCTCGTTGTTTAGGTTTTCGGTTTAATTCGGTCGTATTTTATTTTGTTTTAAATAAAGCCGGAAAACCGTTATTTATTCTTAGTGAAATTACCAACACCCCATGGAATGAACGAAAAGTCTATACACATGACTGTATAAAACAACAAAGTCAGGTGGGTGATTATCAGAGTTTTGATTTTAACTTTGAAAAATCATTTCATGTTTCGCCGTTCATGCCCATGCAGTTGACTTACCGTTGGCGATTTAGTTTTTCAGATCAGCAGAATGTCATTCACATGCAGCTTTTTGAAGAGCAAAAACAAGTCTTTGATGCCACTATGCGCTTTGAGCTTGTGCCCATCACATTTCCTTCACAGCAATATCGATATGCTCTTATAAACAGCCTGGCGCCTTTTAAAATGTTGTTTTCAATATATTTAGAGGCATTTAAGTTGTGGCGAAAAAAAGTTCCATTTTATCGTCATCCTAAAAAGATCAAGGTAGATAAGACATGATAAAAACATTTCTTTATGGTGAAGATGACTCACTACCGTTACTGCTCAAGAGTCTTCTCAAACTACGTCATGGACAGATCACTTTTCAGGGCGCGTGGAATGGGACGGTCGGTGAAGTTTCAGACTTACATGCTGTGATTGAAGTTCACAATTCTTTATTGATGGATCTCATTTTAAAAAATGGTGTTTTGGGAGCAGCAGAAGGCTACATCCGTGGTGACTGGAGCAGCGAGCACCTTGTCGAGTTGATTCAGATCTTGGCACGTAATCGAGCTGTATTGGACCAAATCAACCAGAATGTTATTGCTCAAGCGAGCCAGTTTTTTCTTAAAGCGTGGTATCAAAATCGAAAGAACTCTATAAGTGGTAGCCGTAAAAATATTGCCGAGCACTACGACTTAAGCAACGACTTTTTTAAATTATTTTTAGATCCGTCTTTAATGTATTCGAGCGCCGTTTTTGAAAATGAAAACATGACTCTCGAAGAAGCATCTGATTTAAAAAAAGAGATCATTTGTAAAAAGTTAGATTTAAAACCACTAGATCATTTAGTTGAAATTGGAAGTGGGTGGGGTGGTTTTGCCATTTATGCAGCTCAACATTATGGCTGTAGAGTAACCACCATTACCATTTCACAAGCTCAATATGATGAAGCCGTTACTCGTGTAAATGAAGCTGGCTTGGCACATCGAATTGATGTGCAACTTAAAGACTACCGTTTGCTCGAAGGCAAGTTCGATAAGCTGGTTTCAATTGAAATGGTTGAGGCAGTTGGTGCGCAATATTTATCGACATACTTTGATCAATGTAAAGCACTATTAAAACCGAAAGGTTTGGCATTTATTCAAGCCATTACTATTGAAGATTTCCGATATAAAAAAGCATTAAATACAGTTGATTATATTAAGCGCTATATTTTCCCCGGTAGCTTCATTCCTAGTGTAAGTGTATTGACACAAACTGCTTCTGAAAGTGGTTTAAGGTTAAAGCATTTAAATGATATTGGTTTAAGTTATGCGCACACACTTCATCACTGGCGAGCGCGGTTTTTAGCAGCGCGGGAACAAGTATTGGCTCTAGGTTTTGATGAAAACTTCATTCGCATGTGGGATTTTTATTTATGTTATTGCGAAGGTGGTTTTAAAGAAGGCGTGATAAGCAATGTTCACTTGTTGTTTGAAAGTACCAGTTACTAAATCAAACAGCTCAAGTAAGGAGACTGCTCATGTTTTGGAATTTACTGATTCTAGATTTAATGATCATGTTGCTGAGCTGGCTACTTGCCACTCTAAATGGCAGAGCTGGAATTGTAGATGCTGCATGGAGTTTCTGTCTGGCAGTAAACATTATTGTGTCTTCTTTACTCATTTCAGTTGCTCCAGTTGAAGTGCGACTTTTTGTCGGTATTTTTAGCGGCTTATGGTTTTTAAGATTATTTTGGCATCTTTTAAGACGTTATCAATCCGAACAAAAAGAAGATGGTCGTTACGCGAACATGCGTAAGTCGCTGGGTAAGTTCCAGCACGTTGGCTTTTTATTCTTTTTTATCTTTCAAACACTTTTAGTGCTTTTGTTCTTTTTGCCGATGTGGATGCTCCTCAATGTAGAGGCAACTGAATGGAGTAGTGGATATAAAGTCGCTTTAGTAATTGCAGCTGTCATCATGGTAATTGCTTTTATTGGAGAGCAGCTCGCTGATCAGCAATTATACCGATTTAAATTAAATCCAGATCATCATGGCAAAACGATGGATCAGGGTTTATGGCGTTATTCACGTCACCCCAATTATTTTTTTGAATGGTTACACTGGTTTGCCTATCCAATTATTGGTTTAGCGGCAGGCCAATATGTATTGTGGATTTATCCGTTACTGATGTGGTTATTTTTATATTACGTCACGGGTATTCCATTTAGTGAAAAACAAGCAATTAAAAGTCGCGGTCAAAATTATCTTGATTATCAACAAAAAACATCAATGTTTATTCCGCGAAAACCCAAAAAATAGGTGCGCATATGGATTTTATTGTTCATCAGTCTTTGAAAATTGTTGAAAGTGGTGTGATTCCAGATCATGCAATTCGAGCTGCAATTCGTGCTTTAAGTAAAAAGCGCTTAATCCAAGAAGGCCGTTATGACCCTGAACAAGGGGCACAGCGCTACATGGATGTGCTTAATATGCTGAAGAAGAGCGAAATCGCCGTTGAAACGGATAAGGCAAACGAGCAGCACTATGAATTGCCGACCGAGTTTTTTCAGGCGGTGCTTGGAAAAAGACTCAAATATAGTGCGTGTTATTTCCCGACTAAAACCACAACTTTAGATGAGGCAGAAGAGTTAGCTCTTCAGCTTTATTGTGAAAGAGCACAACTTAAAAACGGTCAACACATTTTAGAGTTAGGCTGTGGATGGGGCTCTTTAACTTTGTGGATGGCAGAAAACTATCCACACTCACAGATTACGGCTGTTTCAAATTCTGCAACTCAGAAAAAGCATATTCTTCGGCAAGCAGAGTTGAGAGGTTTAACCAATGTTGAAGTGCTTACCTGTGATGTGAATGTACTTGAATTAGACCAAGACAAGTTTGATCGTGTTGTATCGGTCGAAATGTTTGAACACGTACGTAATTACCAACGTCTTTTTGAAAAAATTCAGGGCTGGTTAAAAGCAGACGGCTTACTTTGGTGTCATATTTTTTGCCATCGCTTTTTACATTATCCTTTTGAAGTGAAATCAGATTATGATTGGATGTCCAAGTATTTCTTTACTGGCGGTTTAATGCCTTCGACTTCGACTTTTTTGCATTTTCAAGAGCATTTAGAGTTGGCCCAACAGTGGCAGTGGTCGGGTGAGCACTATATGAGAACGGCAAATGCTTGGCTTGATAACATGGATAACCAAGAAGTCGAACTGAAGCCCCTGTTTAAAAAAATCTATGGAAAAGATGCCAATATTTGGTGGCAACGCTGGCGTATTTTCTTCATGGCTTGTGCTGAGTTATTTGGTTTTGAGCAAGGTCAAGAATGGGTCATTGGTCACTTTTTATTTAAAAAGCGATCATAGTAATTTCTATAGCCTATCCCGGCGATAAAGATATGATAAAAAATCGACATGATGGCAAAGCGAGTCATCCATTAGCCCAAATGTTCAATCGATATTACTGGTTGCAGATTGGTCTGATTGCATTATCGATCGTGGTCGGGTTGGCTTGTAGTGCTTGGGTGATTAAGGGCTCTTTACTTAAAACCGCTTTAGAACAGGAAATGGAGCATTACTGGTTACGCATAGAACGTAATCCAAATGCTGATTTACCAGATACTAAAAATTTATATGGATATCGGTGGAATACACAGGTCGCGCCTCAACCTTTTCGGGGAATGCATTTAGAAAGTGGCGTGCACAGAGTATTCGTTGATGGTAAAGAAAGAATGACGGTCTATGGTGAGCGTAATGGTCAGCATGTTCTATTGGTATTTGGCGAAAGTAATGTTAATAAACTGATTTGGTTATTTGGCCTTGCTCCACTGATGTTCAGCTTATCTGTTTTATATAGCTTTTTGTGGTGGTCAAATCGAAGAGCAAGACGCTATTTTTCCCCGATTACGCGCTTAGCGAATGCTTTAGAAAATATTGATTGGGCACATCAAGATACTCAGGCATCTCCTTTTAGAGATATTAATACTAATGGCAATATGGAAGCCGAATATCTCAAACAAGCTTTAGAAAAATATCATCAGGTTTTAAGTGATTTTATTCGACGCGAAAGAGAATTTACTGGAGATGTGAGTCATGAGTTACGCACTCCACTCACCATCTTGAAAGGTAATGTGCAACTGTGTCAGGCGAAATATGGAGACGATAAATCCCTAGTCCGTCTTCACAATACAATTGAAGATATGCAGTTGCTCGTTGATACCTTACTTGCGATTGCACGTAATACGGTACAGAGCTTGCCATCTGAGAAAAATTTATTATCCAAAACAGTAAAGGATTTAGTTGAAAGTTTAGAAGTGATGAGTGTGAGTAAAGGAATACATATTAGTATTCATCCAGACTCAGCTGAACAGCCACGCTGGTTATATCCTTCTATGACTCAAATGGTTTTAGGTAATATTTTACGTAATGCGCTTAATTATTCTCAAGGTTCACAAATCGACATCATTCAACAAAAAAACAGCCTGATTATTGCAGATAATGGAATTGGAATTTCTTTACCTAACGATGTAAAGGTGCAAGAGCTCAGCGACTCACAACTTTCCTTAAAGGCTAAAGGTCATGGGATTGGTTTGCAATTGGTACAAAAGCTTTGCAAGCAATTAGGATGGAGAGTGGAGCTGTTTGATCGACAATATTATTTAACCACTCATCCTGAACTCGATTTGGAGCCAACCACAGGCTTAATTGTTGTGGTCTATTTAAGTTAAGTCGCGGAATCTTCCAAAGCAATTTTTAAACCGACACCTGCCACTGTATGTAATAGTTTAGGATCAAAAGGTTTATCAACCATTTTTCTTAGGTTATAGATATGACTGCGTAACGCATCACTTTCAGGTTCTTCATCACCCCATAATTCCATCATCAGTTCTTGCTTGGTCACTACTTTGGGAGACTGGCGCATCAAAATTTTTAATAGTTTAAATTGAATAGGGGGTAACTCGATATTATTTCCGGCACGAACCACGGTTTGAGTTGCGCTATCAAGAATTAAGTCGTGAATTTGAATTTTATGGTGAGTGACTTCGCCAGCTGCTCTTTTTATTAATGCACGAATCCGCATCACTAATTCATTAAAATCAAAAGGTTTTACCAAATAATCATCTGTGCCAGCAGTAAAACCTTTAAGTTTGTCATCTAAAGTATCTCTTGCTGTGAGCATAAGAACGGGAATATCAACGCCTTGTTCGGTACGTAGCCAGTTACATAGGTCATAACCCGAGCCATCGGGCAAATTTATATCGAGCAACAAAAGATGATAATGCTGAGATTTGAGAAAAGTTCGTGCAGCATCTAAGTTACGTGCATGATCGACGATATAACCATGCACTTCAAGAAATTCGCAGACTGTTGCTGCAAGTTCAAAATGGTCCTCAACCATGAGGATAAAGTGATTACCCATGAGATTTTATTAAGCCATTAATTTAATAGTTGTTGTTTTAATTTAGCATTAAACGGTTCGCTACCAAACCAGATTTTAAAATATTGATTTGCATTCGGATTGTTCAAAGAGCCGAGCAGCTTCTGGTTTAATTTTAATTCTAGTTTTTGATTTTCATGTTGATAGTAGAGACTATAGAGATCTCCACTCTTAATTGGCCTATATAGTTCATTAATATGATTAAGCGGGGATTTCGCATCAAAGCCGCTAACATTTTTCTTCAAAAAGTGGGTGGCTGCGCGTTTAAATGCCCACTCGGGAATATCGCGGTTATAGCTAAAGTCCATTTTGATGCTTTGGCTTTGCCAATTTTTTAGGCAATCTTCAGCAAAATAACTGACATTTCCAACCTTCTTGCTCGTCACCATTAAAGGCGCTGAACTGCATTTTTTTAGTTCAGCCGCATTCGCCTGAGATACGATTAAGATTCCTAGAAATATCAAGATTCGACTTTTTTGAACGGCAATATCCATTTATATACTCCTCCAAATATTGGTAAAGAACGGTAGAGGCCATTCGCTGGATCCCAATAATCTTGCTGGAAAATAATTTTTTGTTGTTCATTAATCTTAATCTGACTAATTCCATAAGAAGCCATGGTTTTTGAACGACCTAGCATTTTAAAGTCATAGGACATGTACCAATGGATGTAAGCTGTATCTTGGTGATGAGTTGCACTAATGAGTTTTACAGTGACATTACTCACTCGGTCATTCATGCCTTCAAAATGCTGAATCAGATCTTTCTTTTGAGAGAACTGTGAGAGTGTATCGTTGATATAGAGCTGATCAGCGTAAAGATTGCTGGCATTATTTACAAATGAAGGGGTGCCGAGCGTATTAAATGCAGCGACAAAACGATTGCCGATATCTAGCGCCTGTTGATCATCTAATTCTATACCAGTAATTTTTTGGTCAGCTTTGCCATAGTCACCTGAGTAACTAGGCACACTTTTACACGCCGTTAAACCTACCAAAGTAATCAACCCTAGGGCTGTAGTTATAATTTTCATGTCGATATCCAAGCCAACTTTATAAGATCAAATTAAATAGCTGGTCGTGAATTTTGCGTGAATTCTTATGTTTTATGATTTGGGTTTAATGGAGAGCGTTTTCTGTTTTGGAAATTTAATAAACTAGGTCTAATCAACTTAAAAATTTCTATCGACTTCACAGCGTTTAAGATTAATAAATAAGATAAGCAAGAAAAAATTTAAGAAAGCAATTTTATTCTAGCTGTGCTTTACCCATAAGAGATATAGATAAATTTTACATAAATAGAAGGATTCAATAATGAAAACAATCGGCTTATTAGGTGGAATGAGTTGGGAATCGACAGCGCTTTATTATCAGAAAATTAATAAAATGGTTCATCATAAATTAGGAAAATTGCACTCTGCTAAGGTCATTATTAATAGTGTCGATTTTGAAGAAATAGCAGCCTTGCAAACGAAGGGTTTATGGCAAGAAGCTGGCGCATATTTAGCTGAGCAAGCGCTAAATTTAGAAAAAGCAGGGGCAGATTGTATTTTGGTGTGTACTAACACCATGCATAAAATTGCTGCGCAGATTGAAGACTCAATTTCGATTCCTTTCTTACACATTGCTGATGCAACGGCAAAAGAAATTTTGAGTCAAAATATTGGTAAAGTTGCACTGTTAGGAACAGCTTTTACAATGGAGCAAGATTTTTATAAAGCTCGATTGCAGGATTATGGAATTGATGTTGTTATTCCAAATGAAGCCGACCGAAAGACAGTTCATCGCATTATTTATGAAGAACTTTGTTTAGGCGTGATTAACCCTGATTCACAGCAAAAGTATATCGCTATTGTAGAAAGACTTATAGCTGAAGGCGCACAAGGCATTATCTTGGGTTGTACTGAAATTTGTATGTTAATTGGTGAGCTTAAATTCTCGGTTCCTTTATTTGATACTACGACCATTCACGCCAAAGAGGCGGTGAGTTTTAGCTTGAATGAAAATAAAAATTCTCATAGCACCAATTTAAATATATCTGCTGTAATTGCTGGGAATACTGTTTAGCAATATTTCGAATATCCTTTGTCATTAAACGTTAAGCTTGTGTCGTCAAATGTAAAGTGGCCCATATCCTAACTGTTGTAATTTTGGTTATTGCTTTTATAGGCACTCAATAAAAAACCAAAATATGGAATAGGACATGACGTTGACGAAAGCTATACGTTTCTATGGAACAGGAACGCCAGAAGTATTGCGCTATGAAGATGTAGAAGTAGGAGATCCAAAAGCTGGAGAAGTACGCCTACGTCATGTGGCAGTCGGTTTAAATTATGCCGATACATATTTTCGTAATGGAACCTATCAAATTCCAATGCCTAATGGCATGGGCGTCGAAGCTTCAGGCGTAATCGAAGCTTTGGGCGAAGGAGTGACTCAGCTTAAAGTCGGTGATCGAGTTACTTATACAGGTTTTTTAAATACCTTAGGTGCATATAGTACGCACCGTCTAATTCCAGCAAATGCTTTAATTAAATTACCTGAAGAAATTTCTTGTGAAACAGCGGCAGCCATGACCATGCGAGGGTTGACCGCTGCTTATTTAATGCGCCGTATTTATGACTTTAAAGCGGGCGATTCAATTTTATTACATGCAGCCGCAGGTGGTGTTGGGCTGATCGTTTCTCAATGGGCTAAATTACTTGGCTTGACTGTTATTGGTACCACATCTTCAGAAGAAAAAGCTGCCGTAGCGCGAGCTCATGGTTGTGATCATGTCATTAACTACAGTCATGAAAATGTTGCTGAGCGTGTACGTGAGTTAACAGGCGGCGTGGGTGTAAATGTCGTTTTCGATAGTGTTGGCCAAGCCACTTTTATGAGTTCATTAGACTCGCTCAAACGCCGTGGTTTGTTGGTTTGTGTAGGAACAGCGTCTGGTCCAATCCCTGCTTTTGATCCGGTATTACTCGCCGTGAAAGGATCATTGTTTGTCACACGTCCAGCTTTAGCAGATTACATTGCAGATCCTGCCGAGAAGAAAGAACTGGCAAATGAATTATTTGATCATGTTCGGCATGGACGAATCAAAATTGAAATTAATCAGCGCTATGAGTTAAAGGATGCCGTGCAAGCTCATCGTGATTTGGAAGCAGGTAAAACAATAGGTTCATCAATCTTTGTAATTTGAAGGGATTTCTTATGCAAATTGAACAGTTAACTTGCAATATTGGTGCAGAGCTCAGTGGCGTCAAACTTGCTGATGCGATTTATGATGATGGATTATTTGCTGAAATTCGCACACAACTACTTAAACATCGTGTGTTGTTTTTACGAGATCAGCACTTAACTCGTCAGGATCATGTCGCATTTGCAGAAAAATTTGGACAGTTAGAAGATCATCCTGCGGTAGGCAGCCATCCTGATCATCCGGGTTTGGTGCAGATTTATAAACATCCGGAAAGTCCTGTCGATCGTTATGAAAATGCTTGGCACAGCGATGCAAGCTGGCGCAAGGTTCCACCGATGGGATGTGTGTTGCATTGTGTTGAATGCCCACCTGTAGGTGGTGACACCATGTGGACGAATATGGTCATGGCCTATGAGTCTTTACCCGACGATATTAAGGATAAGATTGCTGACTTACGTGCCTACCACAGCATAGAAGCAAGTTTTGGTGCGGCTATGCCACTTGAAAAACGCTTGGACTTAAAAGCAAAATTTCCTGATGCTGAGCATCCAGTGGTACGTACTCATCCTGAAACGGGCGAGCAAATTTTATACGTCAACGCGTTCACAACTCACTTCAGTAACTATCACACCAAAGAGCGAGTCAGATTTGGACAAGATGCCAATCCGGGAGCAGCTGAACTACTGCGTTACTTAATTTCTCAAGCGTATATTCCAGAGTTTCAAGTACGTTGGCGCTGGAAGCCTAACAGCATTGCCATCTGGGATAACCGCAGTACACAACATTATGCAGTCATGGATTATCCACCTTGCCACCGAAAAATGGAGCGGGCCGGCATTATTGGTGACGCCACCTATTAAGGTTATTGGCTAAATAATTTTATCTATTTGAAAATTCTAAAAATATATGAGGAGATGCACATGCAATTCTTTGACGACTCATTGCACCCGGAAAATATGGAAAAAGTGGTGATCACGGTTGCGCCGTATGGACCCGAATGGATGCCGGAAGACTTTCCCGAAGATATTCCTGTGACCATGGATGAGCAAATACAAAAAGCGGTTGAGTGCTATGAAGCGGGCGCAACGGTGCTGCATTTACATGTCCGTGAGCTCGATGGCAAAGGCTCTAAACGCTTGTCAAAATTTAACGAGCTTATTGCAGGGGTTCGTGAAGCTGTGCCTGACATGATTATTCAGGTGGGTGGTTCGATTTCATTTGCACCAGAGAGTGAAGGTGAGGCAGCTCTATGGTTAAGTGATGACACCCGACATATGTTGGCTGAACTTACACCAAAGCCCGATCAGGTTACGGTGGCAATTAACACCACACAAATGAATATTATGGAATTGCTCTATCCTGAATATTTAGAAGGAACATCATTGGCACATCCAGCGACTCAAGCAGCATATGCAGAGATGACTGTGCCTGCAGGGCCTGCATGGGTTACCGAACATATTAAGCGCTTATGTAAAAATAATATTCAACCGCACTTTCAGTTAACGGGTATGCATGGGCTTGAGACGCTAGAACGTATGGTGCGTAAAGGGTTGTACATGGGGCCGTTAAACTTAACTTGGATTGGAATCGGTGGCGGTTTTGATGGTCCTAATCCATTTAATTTCTTTAATTTTATTCATCGCGTACCCGATGGATGTACTTTGACATCAGAATCTTTGCTCAAAAATGTATTACCTTTTAATACGATGTCGATGGCAATGGGTTTACATGCCCGTGTGGGTAATGAAGACACGATCATCGATCATCAAGGACGCCGTTTTTCATCTGTAGAGCAAATTAAGCAAACCGTTCGGATTGCCCATGAATTAGGCCGTGAAATTGCCTCAGGAAAAGAAGCCCGTGAAATTTATCGTATTGGGGTGCAATACAACAGTATTGAAGAAACCCTAATCGCAAATGGTATGGCACCCAACCGTAAAGCAGGGCAAAAGGGCGTTCCGCAGCGTAACTAATGTGACAGGGTCTAACGGAATTTAGACCTCAATTGTAGTGCAGCTTATTCGCTTTGATTTTAAAAGTGCGTTGCTGCACTAGCTAAATAGAAATTATAAAAAATACAAGGAGGTCGTATGAATGCACATCAGTATTCAGATCAGATGAGCGATGTTGATACGTCAATCAGTATACCTCGTCGTTACGCATGGCTTGTTTTTGCTTTGACATTTGGTTTGCTCATTTCAGATTACATGTCACGACAAGTCTTAAACGCAGTTTTTCCTTTACTTAAAAATGAGTGGTTACTCAGCGATAGTCAGTTAGGTTTGCTCAGTGGCATTGTCGCGTTAATGGTGGGTTTATTGACTCTGCCGTTGTCATTAATGGCAGACCGTTTTGGACGAGTTAAAAGCTTGGCCATTATGGCGGCGTTATGGAGTTTGGCGACTTTAGGATGTGCACTGGCTGAAAATTATGAGCAAATGTTTATTGCTCGTTTTATGGTTGGTGTGGGTGAAGCTGCTTATGGCAGCGTTGGAATCGCGGTGGTTGTGGCTGTTTTTCCACGAGAAATGCGTGCAACACTCGCCAGTGCTTTTATGGCAGGTGGCGTATTTGGCTCATTTTTGGGTGTGGCTTTAGGTGGTGTACTCGCACAGCATTTCGGTTGGCGTTGGGCATTTGGAGGAATTGCTTTATTTGGTCTCATTTTGGCCTTTCTATATCCAATTTTAGTGAAAGAAAACAGAATAAACGCAGCACCTCAAAATAAAATTCGTAGTAAAACCCAGCACATTAAAAGCCCTTTAAAAACTTTATATTCAAGTCGTTCAGTCATTGCCACTTACATTGGTAGTGGTCTGCAATTATTTGTTGGTGGCACAGTGATTGTCTGGATGCCGAGTTATCTCAATCGCTATTACGGCATGAGTACCGACAAGGCAGGCGTGATGGCAGCGGTCATTTTGCTATGTAGTGCAGTAGGCACAATTCTATGCGGCATGTTGTGTGATTATTTGGGCCGTAATTGTCCAGATCGTAAGGTCAGTTTAGCGATTACATACTGCTTGCTCGGTTGTGTTCTTTTATTAATTGCTTTTGCTATGCCTGTGGGACGTAACCAGTTACTTCTCATCTGCCTCGGAATGTTTATTGCCCTAGGAACCAATGGGCCATCTAGTGCCATGGTGGCCAATCTCACACATAACTCAGTTCATGGCTCTGCATTTGCAACACTCACCTTAGCTAACAATTTTCTTGGTTTAGCTCTTGGTCCTTTAGTGGTTGGCAAAGTATCTGATGTGATTGGTTTACATAGCGCATTTCAACTCATGCCATTGGTCAGTATTGTAGCTGCAGCCGTATTTTTTTATGCCAAACGCCATTATCACAAAGATATCGCACGCTTTGAGCAGCAAGCAATAACTGAGCTTAAAAATCATTCAGGTAACCAAATACAAAAATGCGGGATGAATAACAAATGATGATTCGGCAATTACACATTGATGTATTTTTTGACTTTATTTGTCCTTGGTGTTTGATCGGAAAACGTCAGTTACTGATCGCTATAAATAGATTTTATCAGCTTCACCCCAAAGTCAAAGTTGTTGTGCACTGGCGAGGTGTTCAGCTTATACCTGACTTAGCTGTTGAAGGTGTACCGTTTCAAACGTTTTATTTGAAACGGTTAGGTAGCTTGACAGCAGTTCGTATGAGACAAGAACAGGTCAATAAAGCTGCAAATAAAGTTGGGCTCAAGATCGATTTTGAGCAAATTAAACGAATGCCAAATACGGCCAAAGCTCATCGCTTATTTGATAAAGCTTTAAAGATTGGAACTCCTGAGCAGTGCAATGCGTTGTTAGAACAACTCTTTGCTGCATATTTTTATGATGGGTTAGACATTGGAAATACCACCACTTTATACAAAATCGCCAAACGCTGTGGTTTCCCCCGTGAACTGATCAAAGATTTGCTTATTCAAGATCATCAAGATTTTATCTCTGCAAGTACAGGAGGTAATGGCGTGCCTTACTTTATTTTTGATGGGGCTTCTGCCTTGGTGGGCGCGCAATCAGCAGATGCACTTTATCAAGCGATGCAAGAGGCAATGCTGGCACAAGGAGAGTTGATATGACCAACCGATTTCAAGTGCCTTTTGAAAAAATTCCAAATTCAGGTGAGCGGGCTTTTTTTAAAATTGGAGATAAAACTCTCGCACTATTTAACGTTGCGGCTCAATTTTATGCAATCGATGACAGTTGTCCTCATCAGGGCGCATCGCTATTTAGCGGACGTCTAGAAGGACGAGTGATTCAGTGCTGTGCCCATGGTCTACGTTTTGATTTAACAAATGGCTGTTTAGTTAATTCTTCTTTGCTCAAAGTTGCAACTTATCCCGTAGAAGTGATCGAGGACAAGGTATTTATTGTGATGGGTTGTGGGGAAAATCATGAGTAGTTTAGTTTTGAAAAATTTTTCCCAGCGTACAAGAGAATTAGCACCAGGTTTTGTGGTCAGTTCGGTCGTTGCAGCGGCCGCCTGTTTCTTATCAGAGCACTATGGCGCGCCAGTCATGCTATTTGCTTTATTACTCGGCATGAGCGTGAATTTTTTAGCGGCTGAAAGTAAATGTAAGGTTGGTATCGAGTTTACCGCACGTAGTGTGCTGCGGATGGGTATCGCGTTACTCGGAATGCGTATTACTTTAGGGCAAATTACCGCACTAGGTTGGCAACCTGTTGCGTTGGTCGTTACTCTTGTTATTGTCACAATTGCCGTTTCTGTTATTGCCGCTAAAATTTTAGGCTTCCAAAAACTATTTGGCATGCTCACTGGTGGATCAACGGCAATCTGCGGTGCCTCAGCCGCACTGGCGCTATCCGCTGCTTTTCCAAATCATCCGCAAAAAGAAAAGGCGACTTTGTTTACCGTGATTGGCGTGTCGGCACTTTCAACCTTTGCAATGATCGTCTATCCGATGATTGCGAAGTGGCTAGAGTTATCGCCACAAGCGGCTGGTGTGTTTCTTGGTGCTACGATTCACGATGTGGCGCAAGTGGTCGGCGCTGGTTATAGCATGTCCACTCAAACAGGTGATACTGCGACTGTAGTTAAGCTCATGCGTGTGGCAATGCTGCTTCCAGTAATTGTTTGTGCAGCCATGATTACCCGTATGCAAGGTGCAGATTCAACAGGGGAGCGACCACCATTGCTGCCTTGGTTTGCCGTTGGCTTTTTACTACTCGCTTGTATTAACAGTACAGGATGGGTACCAGCGATGGTTCAAAATGGAATCAATGATTTATCACGCTGGTTTTTAGTCATTGCAATTAGTGCTTTAGGAATGAAAACTCAGTTAAAAGAATTGGCATCTGTCGGCATTAAACCGATTCTTTTAATGATCGGTGAAAGCATCTTTTTAGTGATATTGGTTCTTGGGCTTATGCGCTTGTGGTTTTAATTTTAAAAATTAGATTTTTAAGGAAGCTGTGGAATGGTTCTCCAGCTTCCTTATATTTTAAATGACTTCATTTGGCTTCACATAAAGAGAAATTAATTGAGCAGGGCTTTATTGTGACTACGCCACATATTCGGTGACATACCAAATTGGCTAATGAACCAACGGGTAAAAGAACTCGGCATTGAGTAACCTAAAATATCAGACACTTGAGCAAGTGAATAATTTAGATTTTTTAAATAACGAAATACGAGATCTTTGCGTACTTCATTCATTAAATCACTAAAACTCGTCTGAGCTTCTTCTAATCGACGCTGTAAAGTCCGCACGTGAATACCATGTGTTTGAGCGACTTGATCAATCGTAGCGCGGCCCATTGGCAAAAGAAGATAAATACTTTTACGAATATCAAAAATCATGGTCGATTCATTACTATTCTGCAAAATATCTAAATAACGCTGTGCATGGTTAGCCATCGCCAGATTTGCTTGAGGGTTTGTTGTATCAAGTTCGGCTGCTGTACAAACAATGCCATTAAAGTCACTGCCAAACTCTAGTGCACAGCCAAAAATCCGCCGATGCAAAGTTAAATCACTAGGCGAGTTATGAGTGAAGTGTACACTTAACGGCCGCCATTTTTGCATCATGAGTGCTGCACAAAAACGATGGGTGATTCCTAAAGCAAGTTCCGTCGCTTGGCGACTATATCCGCAAGTTGTTGTCACAACTTCTTCTCGAATAACTACTGTATCGTCAATTTCTTCTATATATATTTCAAGTGAGTTATTGAGTAAATTCCTATAACGAACAATCGTTTGTAGCGCTTCTCTCAAGGTATATTGGTAGCTTAATAATAAGCTCAGTTCACCAAAATCCGCGATTTCGCGTTGCTCTGCCATATGTAAACCGAAAACATCGCAATTACTCATTTGGGCTGAGTCTTCAAGCAAGGTAATGGCTTTATCTACAGGAATACGTTGTTTAAGATCATTCAATTGAGTTTGGCTAAGCCCAACACGTGATAATAAATGGTAGGGATTTAGATCTAATTGCTGAGCAACTGCCAAATAATTTTTTAAAGAGGCGGTATGCGCAAGAGGCACCATTTTATTATCTCCTGTTCTTAATCAGCCATATTCCTTACAGCTCATATCTAGTTATAACTAAAATATCCACATTACAAAAGCTTTTATTTAAGCGCCTAATCATGATGTCAATTTAATTTTAAAGCTGTTCTCTTAATGCATTTGTAATTACAAAAACTATTTTAATTAATTTACGAAATTTTAAAAAGATGTGTCGTCAAATGAAAAGTCCGTGACGCCTTATGTACACCATTAACTGAAATGAGCCTTTATTGTGAATAGAGTTTTATAAAAATTCTTATGCATCCTAGATGGCAAAATTCACAGGCGTTGAAATGGAAAAAATACAAACCAAAGCAACAATTTTAATTATTCCGGGGTTACGCGATCATGTTCCCGAGCATTGGCAAACAATCTTAGAAACAAAGCTAGCCAAGGTTCGCTCTGTACCACCTGTGCAAACCAATAAACTCAATTGTGAAAATAGAGTTGCTGCTATTCAGGCACAACTCGAACAAATACAAGGGCCTGTCATTTTGATTGCACACAGCGCAGGCGTGCTGATGACAATACACTGGGCTGCAAAATATCAAAGACCAATTCAGGGTGCTTTACTTGTAGCTCCACCTGACTTAAACAAAAGCTGGCCAGAAAATTATCCAAGCCCAACCGTACTTCATCAAGAAGGGTGGAGTCCTTTACCAGATCAAGAACTACCTTTTCCCAGCATTTTGGTTGCAAGCACCAATGATCATTTAGCTTGTTATGAAGCTGTAAGTGAAATGGCAGAAAAGTGGGGGAGTCAACTCGTAAATTTGGGTGAAGTGGGGCATTTAAACCCTGCATCTGGCTTTGGCTATTGGCCTTTAGCTGAACAATTCATTCAACAATTAGATCAGGTCGAACAACCTGCCTAGTACAAAAAATACCTGCTTATGTAAACCATTTAAAGCCAATGGATGGCTTTGAGTAATAAGCAATAAATAAAAAATCATATTGATAGGGAGATAATATGATGGGTCATTACGTCTATTTAAATCAAAGAAATAATCACGTTTTATATATTCAAAAAATAGGTGTTTCATTAAGCCTAATTTTATTTATGTCTAAAGCAAATACAGCCAGTTTTGATATTGATAAAGATTGGAAGTTCGATATAAAAACGACATTAAGTTTAGGAGCCAGTTGGAGTACGCAAGATCCATCCGTTTCATTACTTTATCGGCCTGACGCAAACAAAATAGGCAAACAAGGCGCTAGCATTGATGTGAATGGTGATGATGGGCGAATGAATTTTAGTAAATATGATGCCATTTCACAGATTATTAGAGGCATAACTGAAGTTAAGCTAAATGGAAAACAGCAGGGTGCGGTCATTAGCACTAAATACTGGTATGACCATGCTTATGAGACAGGACAAGGAGACTTTAAGCCCTTTAATGATTCAGCATGGCCAAGGCTTGCAAAGTTCAAAGGTATCGATTTATGGAATGCCTATATATGGAAAGATTTTGAATTAGACGATGGAAAAAGCATCAATTTAAAATTAGGCAAACAGACTTTAAATTGGGGGAAATCTCAGTTTTTTCAAAACGGTTTAGATTCGGTAAGTGCATTCGATTTTGCTGCAATTAACCGACCAGGTGGTGATGTAAAAGAAAGAATCATTCCAACCGAAATGTTTTCATTCGACACAAGCATTAATAAAAATTTGAAAATAGAAGGGTTCTATCAATTTAAATTTAGACCTTCAGTTGTTGATGGTAACGGAACTTTCTTTGAGATTTCAGACTTTGTGCCCGAAAATGCAGGTCCAGTTCTGATTGCTGGAGGTGGAGATAAATTATCAGATACCGCAATTCGTTTACGTACCTATATTCCACGTGCAGAAAGTAGAAAAGCAAAGGACAATGGCCAATATGGTATTGCTTTAAAACAGACATTACCAAGTTTAAATAATGCTGAGCTAGGTATTTACTATGCGAACTACCATAGCCGTAATGCAAACTTTGATGGAACCGCTGTAACGGCATCGGGACCTGAACATTTTAATACCGCGAGTTATTTTTCTATCTATCCTGAAAATATCAAAATGTTTGGATTAAGTTTGACTGGGAAAGTTGGAACAACAACCGTTTTTAGTGAATTAACCCACAAACCTAATCAACCTTTACAACTAAACGGCACAGACATTGTCTATGCTCAAGTGCTATCGGAAGGAACACCATTTGCACCGCCGGGGAAAACTGTTGAATTAGGTCAATATATTCAAGGATATGTACGCTTACCCGTAACACAATTTTCGGTTGGAGCAACTGACAGCATATTCAATATTTGGGGTGCGAATTCGCTGACATGGTCTACAGAGTTTGCCTTAAACCATATTGCAGATATCGGTAATCATCGGATTGGCCGGACAGGCGCATTTGGTCGTAGTGAGCTTTCAACAGGTGCTTATAATCCTGAAACAGGTGAGTTTAAATGTACGCCGTATGGTACAGCTCATCTTACCAATGCAGAAATAGACAATTTAAATGAACGCTTTTGTAATAAAAACGGTTTTTTTAATGAATGGTCATTTGGTTACCGATTACGTGGCGCATTAAATTATCAAGATATTTTACCCTCTACCGTGATTACGCCAAGTCTTAGTTTTAGACATGATGTTTATGGATATAGCCAAAACTTTCAAGAAGGGCAAATGAGTGTAACTGCGGCTTTATCTATGACTTATCAGCAAAAATATACAACAGAGATTGCCTATAATAATTTTTTTGGTTCTAATGAATTTAGCACGATAGATGATCGAGATTTTGTATCATTAACATTTAAAGCTAATTTTTAGTTCAATTATTTTATGAAAAATATAGAAAGACTCATTAAAAATGATATTTAGAAATGGAGGATAACTTTTGAAATTTAGATCAAAAATTGATTGGTGGCTTTTATTAATATTTGTTGTGATCACTGCCAATATCGTTATGAAAATTTATGAAGCAAATTATCATTATTCTTTAGCTTCAAATTTTCCACATCTCGTCATTTATAGTTTAATCATTTTTCTTATTTGGCTTCCCATCTTTAATACCTATTATCTAGTAGAAAACAACACCTTAATTATTAATAGTTTGGTATTCCGATGGAAAATTAATATTGATGATATTACCGAAATAGAGCCTACTCATAATCCACTTTCATCTCCAGCACTCTCATTAGATCGACTCAAAATTTATTATATGAAAAATGGAGAAATTACTTCAGTGATGATTTCACCAAAAGATAAAGAACGTTTTTTTCAAGCCATAAACAAAAGACTCCATTAAAGTTGCTTGTTTAATTGCAAACATAAATTACGCTATTTCCATGACGACAAAAAATAAATGGAGATAACCCATGGCGACACGTTTTTTACTGCCAATTTTTGGCACTACGGTTTTAATTACATTAGCTGGATGCGCTTCATCCTCTCAATATCCAATTACCGACAGTTATGGGCCAGATCCAAAATTACCTGAGCCTAAATCAAGCCTATTACCAACCGTTAATATAGCTCCAGCAGAAGGCTGGCCGAGTGGGGTAATGCCAAAACCAGCAGAAGGTTTAAAGGTCAAAGCATTTGCCAAAGGACTTGAACACCCACGCTGGCTTTATGTATTACCAAATGGCGATGTATTAGTTGCTGAAACGGATGCCCCGCCTAAACCAGAAGACAGCAAAGGGATTAAAGGTAAAATTATGTCTTTTGTGATGAGACGTGCAGGCTCATCTCATCCAAGTGCAAACCGTATTAGCTTACTTCGTGACACCAACGGGGATGGTGTTGCTGACCAGAAAACGCTATTTCTTCAAAACTTAAATTCTCCATTTGGTATGGCATTGGTCGGTAATAACTTATATATCGCCAATACAGATGCACTGGTGCGTTTTCCTTATCATGAAGGTGAAACTCAAATTACGGCTAGTGGAACCAAAGTGTTGGACTTACCGGGTGGCCCTTTAAATCACCATTGGACCAAAAATGTGATTGCTAACCCAGCTGGTACCAAGTTGTACATTACCGTTGGTTCTAACAGTAACGTTGCTGAAAATGGTTTAGATCAAGAAAAAGGCCGAGCACAAATTACGGAGTTTGACATCGCAAGTGGTCAGTCACGCCCATTTGCAACAGGTCTGCGTAATCCAAATGGTATGGCTTGGCAACCTCAAAGTGGAAAACTCTGGACGGTGGTTAATGAGCGCGATGAAATTGGGAGTGACCTAGTACCCGACTATATGACGTCAGTTCAAGATGGAGCTTTTTATGGTTGGCCTTACAGCTACTATGGTCAACATGTTGATGTACGAGTTAAACCACAAAATCCAGCAATGGTTGCCCGTGCAATTAAACCAGACTATGCTCTAGGCAACCATACGGCTTCTTTAGGCCTCACATTTTATGCAGCAGAACTCATGCCGCAATTTAGAGGCGGTGCATTGATCGGTCAGCACGGTTCTTGGAACCGTAAGCCTCACAGTGGTTATAAAGTTATTTTTGTCCCATTTAGAAGTGGTCAACCTTCTGGTCCACCGCAAGATATCTTGACTGGATTCCTCAGCGATAAAGGCAAAGCGTATGGTCGTCCTGTAGGTGTGGCTATTGATTTCTCAGGTGCTGTGTTAGTTGCAGATGATGTGGGCAATACGATTTGGCGCGTTTCGCCAGTTGCAGAGACAAATTATGAAGCTCCAATGAAATATGCTATTGGAACCCCGCCAGGCACACCATAAAGTGTGTTAACAATCATTTATTAGCATGGGCGGCCTTTAGAATTTATAGAGGCTCGCTCAAATGGCTATTATTTAATTTTTAAATAATTGAATAAAAAAAATACTAATTGGACTTTATAAGCCAACTTCTCAAAAATGAATATGTGAAAACGATAATGATGTTTAAGGAACAAACACATGAATACACATATTCGAATTGCCGTGGTCGGTGGCGGTATTGCTGGTCTGGCTTTAGCAAGTAATTTAAGTAAACACCCCCATTTAGATGTCCAAATGTTTGAATCTGCACCTCAGTTTTCTGAAATTGGGGCAGGGATTTCTTTTGGTGCTAATGCTGTCAAAGCCATTGAACTGTTAGGTTTAGCCAACGAATATCATGCAATTGCAGATAAAGTATCGCTACCATTTCAAGATGTTTGGTTTCAATGGCGCAATGGTTATACCGATGAATATTTATCTGCATCGATCGCGACAGGTGTAGGGCAGTCATCTGTTCATCGTGCTGACTTTCTTGATGCCATTATTCCTCACATGCCTACGCAAAATGTGCATTTTTCTAAACGCCTAGAGGCGATTGAAGAACAAGATGATCAGGTGATTCTGCATTTTAATGATGGTAGTCAGCATGAATGCGATTATTTGATTGGGGCTGACGGTATCCGCTCGGTAGCTCGCCAATATGTTTTAGCTTCTCATCATTTACCACCAGTTCATCCACGTTTTTCAGGAACTTGGGCATATCGTGGCATTATTTCTCACGCTTCATTTAAAGAAGCTTTACAACAAGTAAATGGCGATACAGATTTAGCAGATATTCCCCAAATGCTATTGGGTAAAGACAAACATATTTTAACGTTCCCAATTCGTAAGGGGGAGCAAATTAATATCGTTGCTTTCTGCTCAAACCGCGAAGATACAATACTACCAGCCGATACACCGTGGACTAAGCCTGTCGATAAAGCTCAAATGCTTTCCGATTTTTCAGACTGGAGTGAAAGCTGCCAAACATTACTCAGTTTAATTGAACAGCCTACCATTTGGGCCTTACATGAAATTGAAGAACTTTCGACTTATAAAAGTACCTCAGGTCATGTCATTGTCATGGGCGACGCTGCACATGCCATGTTACCTCACCAAGGTGCAGGAGCAGGCCAAGGTCTTGAAGATGCATTAATCCTTGCGGCCTTATTGTCGACAAAAAACTTACAAGCAGATCAGTTAACCGATGTGTCTTCGATATATGAAAAGCTCCGTTTAAAACGTGCTTGTCGTGTTCAGCAAACTTCTCGTGAGTCTGGCGAAATTTATGAGTGTTATTCGACTCAGTACCCAACGTTTGCCGAAATTGGCGAACATCTTGAGCATCGATTTGACTGGTTATGGCAACACGACCTAGAACAGGATGTTGCAGAAGCACAGCAACAATTACATCAGCTAGGAATGGCAACCATTTAAATAAATTTTTGTTTTACACACAATTTGCTAAGGAAAGCAATTATGGAAAAACTAAATGCAAATCAATTGATTGATGACGCAAGATTAACGCCATTACATTGGCGGGTGATCTTGCTGAGTGCGCTCATTATTATTTTTGATGGCTATGACTTAGTCATTTATGGTGTGGCATTGCCTAAGCTCATGCAACATTGGCAGTTAGATAGTATGACTGCTGGATTGCTGGGCAGTGTTGCATTATTTGGCATGATGTTTGGTGCAATGATTTTCGGTAGTTTGGCTGACAAATTAGAGTCATATGGCTTTAGCCGTAAGCGTTTAATTATGCTTTGTGTCTTTATTTTTAGTGGTTTTACGGTGTTATGTGGTTTTGCCAACAGTCCTAAAGAGTTTGCCATTTATCGATTTATTGCAGGCTTAGGTTTGGGCGGCGTAATGCCAAATGTCATTGCCATAATGACCGAATTTGCCCCAAAGAAATTACGATCAACTCTGGTATCGCTCATGTTTAGTGGCTATGCGATTGGTGGCATGAGCTCAGCACTTTTAGGAATGTGGTTGGTTCCTAAATTTGGTTGGCAAATCATGTTTATTTTGGCGGGTATTCCACTCATTTCATTACCGATTATTTGGAAATTTTTACCCGAATCAATTGATTATCTGGTTCGCCAAAAAAAATGGAATGAGGTGCGTGATTTACTTAAACAGTTAGCGCCAGAACAAAACATAGCTGATCATACAAACATCGTATTACATCAAGAAAATCAACAAACTGCGGCTCGACCTTTGGTTGCTCTTTTTACCGAGAACCGTGCTTTAGTCACTGTGTTTTTCTGGCTGAGTGTATTTATGGCTTTATTGATGGTGTATGCGCTCGGTAACTGGATACCAAAACTTATGGTCGAGGCTGGATATGATTTATCAACCAGTCTGGTCTTTTTATTAGCGCTAAACTTAGGTGGGATGTTGGGCGCAATCGGTGGAGGATACTTTGCTGATCGTTTTCACCTAGGCAAGGTCATTTGTTCACTCTTCTTAGCGGGTGCAATTTCACTTTACTTGCTGAGCTATGCTTTACCCATGGTCATTTTATATCTTTGTGTTGCCATTGCAGGAGCAGCGTCTATCGGCGGGCAAATTTTATTGCTCGCTTATATGGCTCAGTTTTATCCTTCACCAATTCGCAGTACTGGCATTGGTATGGCTTTGGGTGTAGGCCGTATTGGGGCGATTTTAGGTCCGATTTTATGCGGCTGGCTTTTAAGTTTGCACTTACCGATTGAATATAATTTTATCGCGCTAGCCATTCCTTGTGTGCTGGCAACCTTAAGTGTTATTGCCATAAGTATTTGCAATCGAACCAAACGTGTAATGCTAAATTCAAGTATATCTCCATAAGAATTAAGCATTTTTATTGTTGTAAAAGGAACTAAACTCTAAGCAAAGAAGTTAAAGTCTTTGTTTAGAGTATTTAAAGGATCAGAACCATGGATTTAGGTTTGATTAAAGTTTTTGTCTGTATTTATGAGTCTCGGCATATTAGTAAAGCTGCGGATAAATTGAATTTGAGCCAGCCTTCTGTGACCTATAATTTGAACCGTTTACGCCGTCAGTTAAATGACGAATTGTTTACCAGAAGTCGAGGCGGTGTCGAACCTACAAAAGTTGCACATGAACTTTATCCGATTTTTCATCAAGCAATTTTTAATATTGAGTCCGCGATTGCTCAAGCACAGGAGTTTCATCCTGAAAACTCAAATAAAACTTTCCGAATTGGTCTCTCTGACGCAGGAGAGATTTGCCTCTTGCCTAGTCTTATGGCCTTTTTACAGAAAACAGCGCCCTATATCCAAATTGAGATTGAAGAGATTCAGTCAGCTAAGGTCGAACAGTGGCTTATTGATGGCTTTTTAGATCTAGCCGTATTTAATAGTACACAGACCATAATGCCTAAAATAGAAACACGTACTTTATTTGAAGAAAGATATGTATGCATTGCAAGAGCTGACCATCCAAGGCTACAGCAGCAACTGACATTAGATCAATATTTGCAAGAAGATCATATTGCTATCAAGTCATCGACAGGGCATATCCAAGTTGAGCAATATTTAAAAACAATGGATTTGAAGCGACGAATTCGTTTAGAGGTTCCACATTTTAGTGTTTTACAAGGTGTTTTGCAGAGTTCAGATATGTTGGTAACTTTACCATCGCGAGCAGCTCGGCATTATCTAGCACATGGTAATGTCCAAATGTTTGAATTACCTTTTGCCATGGATTCTTTTAAAGTGAGCTTGAACTGGTTTAATCGTAGTGATGATATTATTGCCAGAAAATGGCTGATTCAGTCTGTCGGTCAAATATTTGAAGTTTTATAAGAACAATTTACAGCTATTTAAAATTTCATTTTCAGATTAATGGCTTTGATCTGAGAACTTAAAGTTCTTTCCAATTTATTATTAAATTTTGATAGCATTCGCGTTATACACAATAAGAATTGTATATGAATTATGACAGATCAATTAAGAGCAAAATTTGAGAATTTAGAACTTAACGCAGGTTTAGGGAAAATCAGCGCCTTTATTTCAATGTCACTCAGCTTACTTTGTCTGTTTGGTGCATTATGTTTTTTATTTCCCAGTGTATTAACGACTCCAGAACTCCGTCCTCTTTACGCAAAACATTATCATTTTTTTTATTATGGACTGATTACGGGCATTATTATTAGTGCTGGTTTTGGTGCATTTAGTGCAATTGTCCGTCAAAATCGTTATGGCTTTTACGGACTGTGTTTTTCACTTGTGGCAGCAGTTTTAGGTTGCGGTGTAATTGAAGCGCCCGCATTACCAAGTGTACCGTTTTATGCAGGTATCGATTATTTTGTCCTAACTCTATTTATTTTGGCATTTGTTTTTATTCCGCTTGAAGGTTTTTTTGCTAAAAATCCTGAACAGAAAATATTAAGAGTGGGCTGGGTGACCGATATGAAGTATTTCATGGTCAGCCATGTTGGCATTCAATTATTTAGCTTTTTAACCGTCATGCCGATTCAATATTGGATTACACATCTACCTGATAATCCAATTGTGCCTTATGTACAAGCTCAGCCGATTTGGTTGCAATTTATTGAACTATTAATTGTGGTCGACTTTACGGTGTATTGGTTACATCGTGCCATGCATGAAGTTAATTTCTTATGGCGCTTTCACGCGATTCATCATTCGACTGAATATATGGATTGGTTAGCATCTTCTCGTTTACATGTCATTGAAGTGCTCATGACTCGCTTTATTGCGACATTACCTATTTTCCTGTTGGGTTTTCATACTTCAGCAGTTTTTGCTTATTTAGTTTTTATTTCGTTTCACGCTATTTTCATTCATTCCAATGTACGTTTTCGTTTTCCATATTTGCGTTGGTTTATCGCAACACCGGAATTTCATCATTGGCATCATTCTTCAGAAAAACCTGCGATTGATAAAAATTACGCTGCGTTTATTCCACTCTATGATGTCTTATTTAAAACTGTATATATGCCGAATCACTTGGCGAGCGTGTATGGTACGGTTGGCTATAAAATTCCAAATAGCTTTGTAAAACAGTTTACTTGGCCATTTAAAAAATACGTAAAACGCTTTTTAAAACGCTGGCGTGACCAGTAAATGTTAAAAAAAGCCTCAGTTCGAGGCTTTTTATATGGTTATTTATTTTTAAAATTTTTAAAAATCATGAAAAGGGCAACAAGCGAAAGTAAGACAATAAAACAAATATAACTATTTGCTGTATGCATCAGCCCAACTTTCCCTACAAAATATCCAGCTAAAATTGCAGGAATACTAAATGCTAAATAACTTTCAACAAAAAATGCAGCCATAAGACCTGCGCGTTCTTCTGGTAAAGCTAGGGGCATTACAGTGCGGATCGCACCCATAAAAGCTGTACCAAAACCCACACCCGTAATAATAGAACCAAGAAATAAAACTACTGCATTTGTAAGATTAATTGCTAAAAATAAAACAGTTGAACCAATAGCAATTGAAAGAGTACCTGTTAATAAAATACGGTAATTTGTCGACTTCCTAAGCGTTAATATACCGACTGCACCTGAGAGTGCTAGCGCCATAAACATAATACCGTTTAGCCATGCAGATGAAGTATGGAAAATTTTTGCCAGTAAAGAGGGCATAAGTGATAGGAAGAAACCACTGACCATCCAAAGAGCAATATTAATAGGGCTAATACTCAATAAAGCACCTTTTGTTTGTGGAGGAATAGCCATATTGGGCTTTAAAGAGGCAAGAGCACCCGATCTCTTTTGGGCTGTTTCAGGAGTAAAAAAACTTAAAATGAGTTCACAAATAAGAAGAAGACACAAGAATTCAAAAACAAGCTGTAATGGTTGGGCAGAGAATTGCAAAATAGAACAAGTTAGAAATATACCAACAGCCATGCCGACCATTGGTGCGATACTATTAATAAGCGAACCCTGAAGCTTACTAAAATCTAAAATTGCTGCGCCTATAGCCGAGACAGCAAGCCCTGTTGCGATTCCTTGTAAGCCCCGTGCAATCAATAACATCGAAACATCTGAAGCAAATAAGAAAAAGCTCATCGAAATAATTTGCAGAAAAATGGCTGCAATAATGACAGGACGGCGTCCAATATAGTCAGACAAAGAACCAATAATCAGTAATGAGCCCAGCAGAGTAAAAGCATAAGTTGCAAAAATTAAAGTCAATGTGACAGGTGAAAATTGCCAAAGCTGTTGATATAGACGATAAAGTGGAGTCGGTGCACTAGACGCCGCCATAAAGGTCATGAGCGTGATTGTATTAAGTGTCAATGCACTTGCACTATCTAACTGAAAAGCTGATCCAGACCGTTTTGAACTTGAATTGTTCATATAAGATGAATAACATAAAAGCGAATATTTAGCTTTTATACATTATTTTTGCACTAAAGCAAATCCTTAGCTTTAGTGTATTTTGTATGTAGATATAAATATTTATAAATTTTTTGATCCCTTTACAGAGTTTATAAATGGCAAGAGTTGTTACTGGCTTACGTCCTGGTGGTCGTAGTGAAAGAATTCAAACTGCGGTGCATCAAGCGGTAAAAGAGCTTCAAAAAACCTTAGAACAGAGCCAAATTACCATACCTATGATTGCTCATGAGGCAGGAGTAACACCTTCAACAATTTACCGCCGTTGGGGGGATATTAATCAGCTATTTTCAGATGTAGCCCTAAATGAACTTAAACCTGATATGGAACCAAAAGATTTAGGTTCATTTCAGCTGGATATCACTGCATGGATTGAACAATATTTTGAGGAGTATTCTTCTGAAGTAGGGCAAACATTACTACGGGATGTACTATATACAACTGATTCTTCAAATGCTCGAAAATGTGAAACTCTAATTATGCAGCAACTCGATATTATTCAAGAAAGAGCTAAATCACGTAATGAACCCACTATAAATAATGAAGAAATTATCGAGGCTGTTATTGCACCTATGCTATTTCGAATTTTATTCACTGATCGAGCTTTAAGCCTAGACTATGTTCATACTTTATTAGCACAGTTATTTAAAGCACATTCTGATTTTATTTAATAGAAAATAGCATGTGAATCTAACTGTTTTTTTAAATAGTTAAAATCTTATGTTGATTATAAAATCATATATCAATTTTACTTATTATTTTTAAATTAAATCCTCATAATTTATAATTTATATGTTTTTTATAATATCATTTATTTAATAAATGATGGTGCTCTAAGGCATAATTAAGTATCTATAGCTGTTTTTGTGCCTAATTTTAATTAAAATATTTAATTTAAATAATAGCTTATGGATAATTTTTGTTGGATTCTTAATTTAAAAAAGGGGCGGATGAGCATGATATTTATATGATTTATTACATGATTATTGAATTTTACATTTTTTAAATTTATAACACAGCCTGTTTTTTATTCTTTACAATGGCTTTTCCTTGATAAGGCGGCTTGTGGTGCGCGCTTTATATTTTATTTTTTTATCCCCATCGAAAAGGTATTTAGATAATGGATTTCAATACCCTTGACCAAGAAACGGTACAGAAAAAGCAGAAGTTTCACCAAATTTTGTATGTACAGGTCATCTTTGCAATTATTTTGGGCATTTTAATTGGTCATTTTTACCCAGAACTTGGCGAAAGTTTAAAACCGCTTGGTGATGCATTCATCAAGATCGTTAAAATGATTATTGCTCCCGTCATCTTTTTAACTGTTGTTACAGGCATTGCCAGTATGACAAACATGAGCCGAGTTGGCCGTGTAACTGGTAAAGCTATGCTTTATTTTCTTACCTTCTCAAGCTTAGCGCTTGTGGTTGGTATGGTTGTGGCAAATATTATTCAACCGGGTAAAGGTCTCAATATTGACCCAGCTACTTTAGTCAACGATAAAGTCAATACTTACGTTGAAAAAGCGCATGCGACAAATATTACCGACTTTTTTATGAATATTATCCCGCAAACGTTAGTCAGCCCTCTGGCTGGTGGCGAGATTTTGCAGGTTCTATTTGTAGCGGTGTTATTCGGTATTTCGTTAGCTGCATTGGGCGACCGTGCACGTCCAATTACTGATTTCTTAAACAACTTAACAGCGCCTGTTTTCTACCTTGTTGGTATGTTAATGAAGCTTGCTCCAATTGGTGCTTTTGGTGCAATGGCTTTTACTATTGGTGCATATGGAATCGAATCGATTGGTAATTTATTACTGTTAATTATGACGTTCTATATTACGGCGGTGTTATTTGTCATAGTGATCTTAGGGGCGGTAGCTCGTTATAACGGCTTCTCAATTATTCACTTAATTCGCTATATCAAAGATGAACTTTGGTTAGTTTTAGGGACCAGTTCTTCTGAAGCAGCTTTACCATCTTTAATGGATAAAATGCAAAAAGCTGGTTGTGAAAAATCGGTGGTAGGTTTGGTTATTCCAACAGGTTATTCATTTAACCTTGATGGTACAAATATTTACATGACTATGGCGGCTTTGTTTATTGCACAAGCATGTAATGTAGACTTATCAATTACTGAGCAAATTGCGTTGCTTCTTGTTGCAATGGTAAGTTCAAAAGGTGCAGCAGGGGTGACAGGTGCAGGCTTTATTACTCTGGCTGCCACTTTATCGGTTGTACCCGCTGTTCCTGTAGCAGGTATGGCCTTAATTCTTGGTATTGACCGTTTTATGTCTGAGTGTCGTGCATTAACAAATTTGGTTGGTAATGCTTGCGCAACAATTGTTGTAGCACGATGGGATAAAGCTTTAGATAAAGATCTTTTAGACAAAGCTTTAAAGAACCCTAAAGCAGAATAATCTTATAAAAAATCTGTAGCTGAGGGCAATTTGGGAGAGTAGCCCTGCTACAGATTTTTTGTTTAATATCGAACAATATATTTTAATTAAACCAATCTAAAGTTTTGCAATATTACTTATCTTTCAAAAAAGACAATACTGTAATTAAAATCGAGTCGTAAAAAATTATGCTTTTAAGTGATCCTCAAACTCTTCACCTAATTGCATCGCTAATGAATTGCCTGCTAAATCACAGGTCACTAAACCATATTCTTTTTTAAAACTAAAAGTAAAACCTTTTCCATCAGCAAGATTTTTAACTGAATACCCTAACTTTTCTAACCAAATACGAAACGCAATTAAATTTTTAGCTTTAACAACTTTTTTCACGTGAGAACTCCTTCTATCCGTGGCATTACATCTCATTTATTAATAGGGTTTTAATTAGATTTTTTAAAGGGGGAAAACTTTGTTTTATTTTGCAACTTGTAAAAAAAGTAAAATAGAGAAAGAAATATTTTTAATTTTATAAAAATATGAGGGTGTTATGTAGCTAAAAAATAAGAATTTTTTAGTTAAGGTGTTGTTTGTTTGAGCATTGTTTAGAAAATATGGAATGAATAATATTTTTTAAATAAGGACGAAATTAAAATAAAGTAAATGTAAAAAATAATTACGATCAACAACCCTATGCAAAAAAGATACAGTTTTTTTAAATGAAACTGTATCTTTGTATAAGAAGCTTAATTTTAAAAATTATCTTTAAGTGACCGTAGGTGAGCAAAGTCTTCAGCGCTTTCTGCACGAAGAAAAGGATTGGTTGCTAATTCGAGTTCAATGGTACTTGGTAGAGTGATTGATCCTTTATTACGTAGCTCACGGACTTCTTCAACTCGTTCAGATAAGGCGTGGTTATGTGGCTCTACTGTTAAGGCAAATTCGGCATTTGAAAGGGTGTATTCATGCGTACAATAAACTTTGGTTTGTGTTGGTAATGCTGCTAGACGGCTCAGTGAGTGATACATTTGTTCAGCCGTACCTTCAAATAATCGACCACATCCCATTGCAAACAAAGTGTCACCGCAGAATACAGCTTCTAACTCTTCAATAAAATACACAATGTGCCCTAAGGTGTGACCTGGGGTCGCAATAATCTCTACTTTTAATTCATTAAACTTTAGATGGTCATTGTGCTGTAAGGGGTGAGTAATTCCCGGAATCTTTGTGAGCTCATCACGTGGACCATAGACAGTAATATTTTGGGCAGCCGATAAATCCGCAACACCACCGATATGGTCTTTATGCCAATGAGTGAGCCAGATTTGTTTTAAAGTGAGTTGATGATTTTGACAAAATTGAGTCACAAGATCAGCTTCTGTTGGATCAACTGCAACAGCCTCTTGGGTTTCCGTGTCTTCTAAAATCCAGATATAGTTTTGGAGGGCATTTTGTACATCAATAAAATGAATTCTATAACGCATTGTTTTATCCTAAAACCAAATCCAAAGAGTAAGTAATCACTGTTTTTGATAATAACAGAAAATGGTATTAATCCACTCACTCAACCTTTTTATGAGAATGACTTATATGAAACAAAAAAGCCCCCATTTTGGGAGCTTTTTATATAAATAATTTAACGGATCTTAGAGAGCCAGTTACCTAGCGTCTGTACAATCTGTACTAAGAGCAATAGGATAATCACTGTTAAAATCACAACGCTTGTATCAAAACGTTGGTAACCATAAGAAATCGCTAAATCACCAATACCACCTGCGCCAACTGCACCAGCCATTGCTGTTGCACCAATTAGGCTAATTGTTGCTGTGGTCAAGTTTAAGATGAGCGAACTGCGTGCTTCTGGCAAAATAAAGCGATAGATAATTTGCCAAGGTGTAGCACCCATAGCCTGAGCAGATTCAATAATTCCTTCATTTACTTCAAGTAATGAAGTTTCAATCAGACGTCCCATATATGGACCAACGTAAATCGTTAAAGGAACGATCGCTGCCCAAGTACCAATTGAAGTGCCTACCAATAGCTTGGTAAGAGGAATAACTGCAATAAGTAAAATAATAAATGGGAGAGAGCGTAGCGCATTTACAATTGGATTGAGCAAATGGTAAATAAATTTATTTGGTAGAATGCCTTCTGGGCGAGTTACAAGCAGGATAACCCCTTGAATGAAACCCCAAATACCACCAAATAAAAGCGCAAAAAACACCATGTGAAATGTTTCTTGTAGAGCTGTTACAAACTGGTCAATTGAAAGCGAACTGTGCCAGAAAGGTTGAGTTAGTTCAGTTAACCACTGTACGATTAAATCTCTCATACTTGATCTCCTGATTGAACTACACTCACTTCATTTTTCTCTAAAAACTCGATAGCCTGTTTAATCAACTGTGGCTCACCTAAAAGTTGCACAAACATTTGACCAATGACAGTACCGTTAATTTCAGTCATGTTGGCGAATAAGATATTTAAACTAATATCAAATTGTTTAATCAGTGACTGAATTACAGGTTCTTGAGCAGAACGGCCCAAAAACTGTAAACAGTAGATGCTATGGTGATGCTGATTTTCGAGTTGATTTAAAATATTCACAGGCAACTGTTGATGTAACACAGTTTGAATAAAGTTTTTAGTCGTCGGATGTTGAGGATTACTAAAGATGTCAATCGTTGAGCCTTGCTCAATCACTTTACCAGCTTCCATCACAGCTACATGATCACAAACAGTTTCAATGACATCCATTTCATGGGTCACCATAACGATTGTGATTTTTTGCTCTTGATTGATTTTCTTGAGTAACTCTAAAACAGACTTGGTTGTTTGCGGGTCTAGGGCAGAGGTTGCTTCATCACACAAAAGAATTTTTGGATGATTTGCCAAAGCACGAGCAATACCGACACGTTGCTTTTGGCCGCCAGAAAGTTCATCAGGATAAGCATCTTTTTTATGCTTAAGATCAATGAACTCCAATAACTCAATTAAGCGCTTTTCACGTTCTGCTTTATTGTAATTCAGCAGACGCATTGGCATTTCGATATTTTCAGCAACCGTTTTGGTTTGTAGCAAATTGAAGTGCTGAAAAATCATACCAATATTTGCACGTTCCTGACGTAATGAACGCGCATCCAAAGCAGTGAAGTCCTTTTGATTAATGATAACCTGACCTTCATTTGGTCGTTCAAGTAAGTTAATCAGGCGGATTAAAGTACTTTTACCTGCACCACTATAGCCAATAATACCAAAAATACTCCCTTCAGGAATTTCCAAATTAATTTGGTCCAGAGCTCGTATGGTTTGGCCTTTAAGCTGATAGTGCTTTGAAATGTTTTTAAATTGAATCATGTCGTCAAAAACTATGCTGAAAAGAAAAAACAGGCAAAGAGTTTTTGCCTGTTTCGCGTTGCAGCTATTATATTACTATTTAGCTTCTGAGAGATAGCTGATTGGTTTGTCTACGTCAACTTTTGTTCCACCAAAGTGTTCTTCAACGTATTTTTTAACAGCTGCATTGTGGTAAAGCTTACCAACTTTTTGCAAGACAGGATCATTTTTACGTGATTCAGTAGTTGCTAGAACGTTTACACTAATTTTTGAGATTTGATCAATAGGTTCATAGAACATAGAATCTTTGAGTACGTTTAAACCTCCCTCGAGTGCTATGGTATTATTTAATACAACTGCATCAAATTCATTTTTAAGACGTAATGCAGTTTCCATTTTGATTGGTTTGATGTTGATCTTTTTGGGATTTTCGATAACATCAATTGGACTGCCCTGAATAGGATTAAAGTCAGCTTTAAGCTTGATTAAGCCAGCAGTTTGTAACAAGAGTAGCGCACGAGATTCGCTGGCAGCATCATCCGGGATTGAAATAATTGCACCTTCAGGAAGTTCTTCAATTTTTTTGTATTTACTTGAATAAATCCCCATTGGCTCAATATAAGTGGTAGAAACCGCTGCAATCTTATCCGGGTTTGAATTATTAAATGCAGTAAGATAAGAATAAGCTTGGAATGCGTTCAAATCTACTTCTTTATTTGCAATTGCTGTATTCATTGAAACGGAGTCTGAGAAGTTTTTTACTTCTAACTTCAGTCCAGCAGCTTGGGTTTCAGGTAAAGATGCGATATAACGCCAAATGTCAGCATCCGAACCTGTAGAGGCAATTACTACATTTTGTACTTTGGTACTATCATTGTTTTGTTCGGCTTGTTGAGCATTTTCTTGTTTGCTACATGCTGTCAATAATACTACTGACATGCTTAAAAAAAGGCTGATCAGCTTTTTCATTTAAAAAAGTCCTGATTAAGATATAGAACAATAACGATTGATCTATATCAATATGAAAAGAGAGGAGTTGGAATTACAACTAGTCTAAACTCTGTGATCTTTTTCTGGGGTTCCATAATTTGCTTGCATTTTGGCTATAACAGAGGGTAATTGTTTAATAAACAAAAACTGTTTCCCCAAACAGTTCATCCCCAACAGTAGCCAAACGAGCATTCATAAATTTAGAATATTAAAAAACTCTCTACAGGCATAATTTGTAGAGCAAGTCTTTATGGAAATTATTAAAACAGCAGTGTCTGATGACAGTTACAACTATGTACTAATGATAGCAATAAAAATGTAGTTGATATAGAGGGCTTTTTTCTATTTGTTGATATCTTAATAAATCTTATAAAAAATTTATATTATTTTCTTATGCTGGGGTACAAAATAAAAAAAAGCTTCCTAAGTAGGAAGCTTTTTTTATTAACTTTTATTCAGCTTTTTCACGAGCAATTGCGCGATAGCCAATGTCACTACGATATTGCATACCTGTAAAGGTGACTTGTCCGCATACTTCAAGTGCATTAATTTGTGCTTCAAGCACGCTGTCGCCTAGCGCAGTTACACAAAGAACTCGACCACCAGAAGTTACGATGTGACCATCTTCACGAGTTGCAGTGCCTGCGTGGAAAATTTTAGTATCTTCAGGTGATTGTCCAATACCTGAAATTACATCGCCTTTGCGTACGCTATCAGGATAGCCTTCGGCTGCAAGTACGATACCGATTGACTTACGTTCATCCCATTCAGCTTCTTTTGGTAAATTGCCAGCAATACCAGCTTCTACCAATTCAACAAGAGATGACTTTAAGCGCATCATGATTGGCTGAGTTTCAGGATCACCGAAACGACAGTTGAACTCGATCACACGCGGTTGACCTTGTTCATCAATCATTAAGCCAGCATATAAGAAACCAGTGTAGACATGTCCGTCAGCAGCCATACCTTCAACAGTCGGACGCATGATTTCAGTCATAACACGTTCGAAAATTTCAGTAGTTACCACCGGAGCAGGAGAGTAAGCACCCATACCGCCAGTATTAGGACCTTGGTCACCTTCAAAAATACGCTTGTGATCTTGTGAAGTTGCCATTGGTAAAATGTTTTTACCATCAATCATACAAATGAAAGAAGCTTCTTCACCTGCAAGGAACTGTTCAATTACAACACGTGAACCAGCATCACCGAATTTGTTGCCTGCAAGCATGTCATCAATTGCTGCAAAAGCTTCTTCGTTGGTCATTGCAACGATTACACCTTTACCAGCAGCAAGACCGTCTGCCTTAATTACAATTGGTGCACCATTTTTTTCAACATAAGCTTTAGCTGCATCAACTTCCGTAAATACTTCGTAAAAAGCAGTTGGAATGTTATGGCGCTTTAAAAAATGTTTAGCAAATGCCTTCGAGCCTTCAAGCTGCGCAGCATATTGAGTTGGTCCCCAAATTTTTAGACCTGCTTCGCGAGCAGCATCTACCACACCATTCACTAAAGGTGCTTCTGGACCAACAATAATAAGTTCAACATTATTTTCTTTAGCAAAAGCGATAATTGCAGGGTTGTCTAAAATATCAAGCTGAACATTAACGCATTTGTCTTCAGTTGCAGTTCCCGCATTTCCCGGTGCAACGAAAACTTGAGTAACTTTGGTATCTTGCGCGATTTTCCATGCCAAAGCATGTTCACGACCACCACTACCTAAAACTAAAATATTCATTTTTAATTTGTTCCTTAACTTTAATCCTTTTCATCCCCCTCTATTCCTCAAGGTGGAGTTTAGCTCCATTATTGTGGAAAACCCTCCTGAATAAAAGGAGGGTTATTAGGGAGGACTAAATTTAAATTAGTGGCGGAAATGGCGCATACCAGTGAACACCATTGCAATACCAGCTTCGTCTGCTGCAGCGATTACTTCTTCATCACGCATAGAACCACCTGGTTGAATGATGCATTTGATGCCAGCTTTAGCAGCATTATCAATACCGTCACGGAACGGGAAGAATGCATCGGAAGCCATTACAGCACCTTCAACAACCAAACCAGCATGTTCAGCTTTAATGGCAGCAATACGCGCTGAGTTAACGCGACTCATTTGACCTGCACCTACACCAATAGTTTGGCGGTTTTTAGCATAAACAATTGCGTTTGATTTTACATATTTTGCAACTTTCCAAGCAAAGATAAGATCATCAATTTCTTGTTCAGTTGGCGCACGTTTAGTAACTACTTTAAGATCATCTTTAGTGATCATGCCCAAGTCTTGATCTTGAACAAGTAAGCCACCATTTACGCGTTTATAGTCAAGTTGCGGTGCACGTGCATCAATAGCAGGTAACTCGCCACATACTAAAACACGTACATTTTTCTTAGCGCCAGTTACTTCAAGTACGCCATCAGCAATACTTGGAGCAATAATCACTTCAACGAATTGACGCTCTACAATTGCTTGAGCAGTTGCAATGTCTAATTCACGGTTGAATGCAATAATACCGCCAAAAGCAGATTCTGGATCAGTTGCATAAGCTAAATCATAAGCAGCTTTAATGCCGTCTAAAGAAACCGCAACACCACAAGGGTTAGCATGTTTCACGATGACACAAGCAGGTTTTGCGAATGATTTAACACATTCAAGTGCAGCATCTGTATCTGCAATGTTGTTATAAGACAATTCTTTGCCTTGTAACTGTTTTGCAGTAGAGACTGATGCTTCTTTTGCATTAGCTTCGACATAGAAAGCAGCTGATTGATGTGGGTTTTCACCGTAACGTAAATCTTGTGCTTTGTTCAATTGAGTATTGAATGTACGAGGGAATAAGTCAGCTTCACCTTCGATCTTACCAACGCGAGCGCCTAAGTAAGAAGCGATCATGCCATCGTATTGAGCTGTATGTTCAAATGCTTTAACTGCTAAATCAAAACGTGTTTCATAAGAAAGTGAACCAGCAGTTTTTAATTCATTAATTACAGTGTCGTAATCAGAAGCATTAACTACAATACCTACTGAAGCATGGTTTTTAGCAGCTGCACGAACCATTGTAGGACCACCGATGTCGATATTTTCGATTGCATCAGGAAGAGTACAGTCAGGTTTTGCAACAGTTGCAGCAAATGGATAAAGGTTTACAACAACAAGATCAATCGGATCGATGTTGTGTTCTTCCATAACTGCTTCGTCTAAACCGCGACGAGCAAGAATACCGCCATGAATTTTTGGATGTAATGTCTTAACACGACCATCCATCATTTCAGGGAAGCCAGTATGTTCAGATACTTCTACAACCGCGATATTATTATCTTTAAGCAACTTATATGTGCCGCCTGTAGATAATAGTTCTACCCCTAGAGCTGCAAGGTTTTGAGCAAATTCGACAATTCCTGTCTTATCAGATACAGAAATCAAAGCACGTTTAATAGTCATGATGTTTAATTCAACAATTTCAAGTCTACGGATTAAAACCAATAAGCATAAAAAAATGCCCACGACGTCGTGAGCATTTTATCATTTATTCACTCATTAAACCGTGAGCTTTTAACTTTTTACGTAAAGTGCCACGGTTGAGTCCAAGAATTTCTGCAGCACGCGTTTGATTACCACGTGTATATTCAAGAACTACAGATAAAAGAGGTTTCTCCATTTCTGCTAGCACCATGTCATATACCTGAGATGGTTGCTCACCTTGCAATTGTGCAAAATAATGGCGAACTGCGCGATCCACGTGGATGCGAAGAGCAACATCAGATTGTGCAGTAAAAATAGGAGATTTGCTATTCATGCGAGTTAATCCGAAAATCAAATACTAGCTTGGGTAAAGTAGTATATAAATGTGGTCTAAAAATACGGAGTCCTGTTTTAGATCCTAAAACAGTGACTCTAAAACATAAGAACAATTAGCTTGCCATATTTCTTCGTATTGAATAAAAAATAAGCGTAACAATAATTAAATATTTGTTACAGCCCCCTCAAAAACAAAAAAAGTTAGGCTATGTGCTTAAAGTAGAAAAGCACACATGCTTAACAGTATTTTTTTTGGATTGAGAGCGAGGAGTATATGAGTCAAAGCTTTCGTGGCGCGTATCATACCATTGTCTAGGAAAAAGTGAGCAAATTAACTGCATTTTTTTTTATTTTTTTTTCACTTTTTTTACATTTTAGGGGTGGACAATTTCTAATCGATAATTTACTAGCCTTTTTTTGCTTTTGTTTAGCTCAAATTCGAATCGGAAAGGGGTATTTGATGGAATACGTTGAATACCCCTTAAGTTTTCAACTAGATATTGTTGAGGAGTTAATATGATTTCCTCTGTTTTGTCTGGCTCTGTTGCAAAAATCAACTTTAGGTTAGGAAGCTCAATACTTTTATCATTCTGGTTGAGCAATATGCCTGAGAACTGGGTATGGTTTGCATCAATTTTGCGGACTTTTAACTTTTCTATATAGATAAGTTGATAAAGTTCTGCTGATTTGTTGCAGTGTAGTATTTGGCAAACGTAATTAAATGCATGGCTAACGGTTGGGCTTGCATGCATGAGCTTAGGGTTAAACCAGAGGATTTGAAAAGTAAAGACTAAAATTAAAATAAGGTTGGCAGAGCTCCAGAGCGTATAGTAAAGCCAACTATGCTTTTTATTGTTGTCTTGTTCTTGTGGTGATGCCTGCTCAGCTAAATTAAGGTTTGGTAGAGCATTAATAGGTTCGTTGTGAAAGTAATTTAAGTTGTTGAGGTAAGTTAAAAGATCAATATTAGAGTTTTCTACTTTTTGGTCAAAGATATCTAATACGTGAGAATGCGTCATATATCTTGTCTGCATTGAACCATTAGCTAACGTCGTTGAGTTGACCATAACTGGCTGTTCAATATTGATTAGATGGGTTAAGGCATTAAAGCTTGAATTACATTTAGGGCAACAAACCATACCCTGAGCGACAGTCAATTGAGTAAGAGATACTTTATAAACTGTTAAACACTTAGGGCAGCGGGTTTGTTTTTCATTCATGAGTTAAAAATCTCAATTTATTGTTTTACGTTTTCCTGAAATGCGACACCAGTTTTCTTCGCGCTTTTCGACATCTAATATATCAAAAAATTCAGAATAAACACGTGAAACATCAGCAACTTGCTCTTCAATCACACCAGCAAGTGCGAACTCGCCCTCAGATTTGATTAAATTTGCAAATTCAGGCGCAAGCATCATTAAAGGTCCTGCTAAAATATTTGCAACTAAAACATCGGCTTGTTTAGGTTTGAATTCTTGATCAAACTCTTCAGGAAGACCTACATATAGTCGATCTAATACACCATTAAGCTCTGCATTTTGTTTCGTTGCTAAAACAGCTTGCGGGTCAATATCTGTGGCATATACTTTTTTAGCGCCTAGTAACAAAGCGGCTACGCCTAAAATGCCTGAACCACAGCCATAATCAATCACGATTTTATCTTTAACGTCAGTTTTACCCAGCCATTGTAAGCATAGGAAAGTACTTGCGTGATTACCTGTACCAAATGCAAGACCCGGGTCTAACTTAATGTTAGTTGCGTCCGCTTCTGGTGGCTCTAGCCATTCAGGCACGATCCAGAACTTTTCCCCAATCTGAATTGGCTCATAGTAATCCATCCATGCGCGTTCCCACACTTGATCTTCAAGTTCTTCATGACGCATAGGAACATCTGGAAGTTGAGCTTTTAAGAAAGCTTCTAAAGTGTCGACATCAATTGGGTCTTGTTCGTCTTGTTGATAGATGCCTGTCACAATAACTTTATTCCATAAAGGTGTTTCACCCGGTAATGGTTCAAGTAAAGCCTGATCTTCAGCATCATCCAGCGTTACGCTTACCGCACCTAGAGACATTAAAAGTGTTTCTGTGAACTCAACTTGTTCTTGATCAACGGTAATGTGTATTTGTAACCACTTCACGAAAAGGACCTAAAAATTTTATTTAAAGGCGTATTGTAGCGGACTAGACCATTTTAAAAAAGAAAGCGGCCCATCTTTAATGGACCGTCTTTGAAAATACTGATGAGATATAGCGGAAAATAAATGACTTCTTCTATACCTATGTCAAAACAGATTAAGGAGCAGGGGCCTTAAATTGTAACTTGCCATTTTCGTTTGGTTGGCAAGTACCGTTAAAGGTTACACCGTTGTGATTGTATGAAACCCATTCACCTTGCTGTTTTTTTGCACAGACTCGAATTTGTTTTTGCATTTCAGCTTTGCTCGTGTCAGCAGCATGGGTAAAAGTTACGCCTGAAAAACAAATTAGAGATGCAGTTAAGATTTTTAACATGGTCGTTTTCATTTTGTATTCCTTCTCGTTGCGTTAATTTTAAAGTCATAGAAGTGCTGTACATTTTTTATTCTAAGATGAATTAATTTTAAAAACATTCACTTTGTATTGAATTCATGAAACAAAATGTCAAATCATGTGGCATAGCGTAAATTATGTGAAGACAATTTTGTAATTATGTACATCAATAAGCAGATAATTTTGCTATAATGTTCCGTCTTTTTTTTCTGGTGTTTTTGTACTCATGCACTATCCTAAAGTTTATGATGTTATCGTTATCGGTGGCGGTCACGCAGGTACGGAAGCGGCCCTTGCTGCTGCGCGTATGGGACGACAGACTTTGCTTTTGACCCATAACATTGAGACTTTGGGCCAAATGAGTTGTAACCCAGCAATTGGTGGTATTGGTAAGTCTCACCTAGTCCGTGAAATTGATGCACTTGGCGGTGCAATGGCTCTGGCTGCCGATAAAGGTGGTATTCAGTTCCGTATTTTAAATTCGCGTAAAGGTGCAGCTGTGCGTGCAACACGTGCTCAAGCTGACCGTGTTCGTTACAAAGCTGCCATTCGTGATACTTTGGAAAATCAAGCAAATCTTGACATTTTCCAGCAAGCAGCTGATGACCTGATTGTTGAAGGCGATACCGTTAAAGGTGTTGTTACCCAAATGGGTATTCGCTTTGATGCTAAAACTGTTGTGTTGACTACAGGTACATTCTTGGGTGGTGTAATCCACGTTGGTTTAGAAAAATCAAGCGGTGGTCGTGCGGGGGATCCTCCTTCTATTGCACTTGCTCAACGTTTACGTGAGTTAAAATTACCAGTGGGACGTTTAAAAACTGGTACTCCGCCACGTATTGATGCACGTTCAGTTGATTTTTCAGTCATGATTCCGCAGCCGGGTGATTTCCCATCTCCAGTGATGTCATTCATGGGTGATGCTTCTATGCACCCTGAGCAAGTAAACTGTTATATCACTCATACAAATGAAAAAACCCACGATATCATTCGTGGTGGTTTAGATCGCTCACCAATGTACACTGGTGTTATTGAAGGTGTAGGTCCGCGTTACTGTCCATCAATTGAAGATAAGATTCATCGTTTCGCTGATAAAGACTCACATCAAGTATTCTTGGAGCCAGAAGGTCTAGATACACACGAGCTTTATCCAAACGGTATTTCGACTTCTTTACCATTTGATGTTCAGTTCGAACTTGTACGCTCAATTCGTGGTATGGAAAATGCTCATATCTTACGTCCAGGCTATGCAATTGAATATGACTATTTCAACCCGCAAGCTTTGAAATTTACACTTGAAACTAAAGCGATTAATGGCTTGTACTTTGCTGGTCAAATTAATGGTACAACAGGTTACGAAGAAGCTGGTGCCCAAGGTTTACTTGCAGGTTTAAATGCTGCGCGTCGTGCGTGGGAGCAAGAAGAATGGACGCCTAAACGTGACCAAGCTTACATGGGTGTGTTGGTTGATGACCTCATTACGTTAGGTACTAAAGAACCGTACCGTATGTTTACCTCACGTGCTGAATATCGTTTGATGTTACGTGAAGATAATGCGGATCAGCGCTTGACTTCTATTGGTCGTGAACTTGGTTTGGTTGATGATGTTCGTTGGGCTGCTTATTGCGAGAAAATGGAAGCGGTTGAGCGTGAAACCTCTCGTTTACAACATTTATGGGCAGCACCAAATAACCCTATGGGTAAAAAATTCGTTGAAATGACGGGTGCTGATTTGAGTAAGGAATGTAGTGCGATTGATTTGCTTAAGCGCCCTAATATCACCTTCGGTCAAATTGCTGAACTTACTGGTTCTGAGGTTTCAGAACAAGTGGGGGAGCAAATTGAAATTGCTGTGAAATATGAAGGTTACATTAACCGTCAGCATGAAGATGTTGCTCAATTAAAGCGTCTTGAAGAAACTAAAATTCCTGCCGATTTTGACTATGATGTAGTGTCTGGATTGTCACGTGAAATTACACAGAAGTTAAAAACTGTTCTTCCAGAAACTTTAGCTCAAGCAAGTCGTATTCCTGGTGTTACACCAGCTGCAGTTCAACTCGTAATGATTACAATTCGTAAGAATAATATGATTAAGAAAACAGCCTAATCATTTAAATGTACAAAAAGCCCAGTTAAGACTGGGCTTTTTTATTTTCTGTTCAAAAATATATGGAAACTTCCTAAGGAAGAAAAGAGATTTCGCTTCCTTTTTTTCTTATTTCACATATTTTAAGCCACCCGTTATATTGAATTCACGTTCAAACAAGAGGGCTTTAACCATGACAATGAAATCAATTCGCTACAATGGATATGAAATGGCATGCCAATGCTCATGTTCAAAATAGCGCAAAAGAAAGAGCAGATCAGTTTTGGTGGGGGAGAACACATTGATCTGAAAACAAGTAAAAAAATAAGAACAATATAAAATTAAGAAAATTATAATTCAAAATCTAAAGAGAACCGTATGGTTCTCTTTTTTATATCTACTTACTATCAGTTTCAATTTCACGTACAGCGTTGTGTACTTGAACTGGCTCAATATGCAGTAATTTCTTGCCAAAACTACGTAGCCACCATACTAGTTGAGATGTAAAAGGTACGGTTGCTGAAACTTCTACAATATTTTCTTCAAGCGGAGTAATTGTTTGGTCTTTACTTAACTGACTTTCATAAAAGGTTTTCGCAGTTTGCTCTGTCATAGTTAGGGTGAGCTGAATTGATTCAGTTGGCTGGTTGTAGTCCACTCTAAAGCCTAAAGCCCCTGAATCAATATAATGATCAATATCAAAATTAACTGGATGCAGTGCTCGGCTGTCTAATACTTTTGCTGATTTAAAACGGTGCAGAGCAAATGTTTGCACTTCAGTTTTGTCATGTCTTGTGCAAATTAAATAAATGACTGCACCTTTTTGTACCAAAGCCAAAGGATTTAAAACATAAGTTCTGTCTTCACCCTGATTGACCCGTGCCCGATAAACACACTCAATCTGTTTGTCTTGTAGTAGACCTTCATAAATTGCCTGCTGAGCAGCACGATCCACTACAGGTGGAATAAGAGGTTGACTTGCCGGAACAATACGTACACGGTTAATCCACTGTCTCACATTATTTTGAGTAGAGAGACTACGTTTGGCCAAATCGAACCATGGTCCCATCTCATCAAGCAGGCTCGGAGGAAGGAGGTGCTTAAGGTGCTCCTCAACCATCATAAAGGTTACCGCTTGAGAACTTGTCATGTGAGGTAAGCTTTGAATAGGTGCATCGGATTGCCACCGCCAGCCTTGAGGTACGGCTTTATTGCTCTCTATCGGAAAACGCTGAGCAATTTGATTTAAGTCACGCTGAATAGTCCTTAAACTAATATCAATACCTTCACGCTCAAGCATTTCTTGCAATTCTCGAGTCCCGATCCATTTGCCGGTCGGTAGGCGAGACAAGATCTGCCATTGGCGATATAAACTATTCGAAGTTTCTTTTTCTATTACAGACATAAGCGTAATACATCTATATCCAATTGCTTTGGTGTCAACACAATAAAAAATCTTTACAGATTTAGCAAGTTTGTCAGATTCAGTTTATAGCCCATTGGGCAAACGATGATAAGATTTAGAAGAAAGTTATAACAATGATGCCGTGCAAGTATTACAGATATATAAGTGGCACTGAAATTGCTTATTTAAAAATGAAATATAGATAAGTGATAAGACGAGGTGGTTATGTCAGAACAAGAGCATGAATTACATCTAGATAATGATTTTTTTATACAAGAGCAGACAACAACAGCACTTATTAACCCAACCTCTTTTTTAGAACATATTTCTGTGCAAACCAATCTCTTTGAGCAACTCAAATCACAGTTCTTTAATGAGATGCTTGATGATGTAACGTCAAATGGTGCAGCTTCTAAAAAAATTGAACAATGGTTGAGCATCCGTACTTTAGATGAGTTAAAGGAGTTAAATACCCAAGCGAAACAGCATTTTCTTTATCATGGGATTACTTTTAATGTTTATGGTGATAAAGAAGGAACGGAGCGCACTATTCCTTTTGATTTAATTCCAAGAGTTATCGAGAAAAAACAATGGGAAAAAATTGCCTTAGGCTGTGCACAGCGTGTTAAAGCGTTAAATTATTTCCTAGATGATATTTATCATGGACAGCATATTTTAAAAGAACAAATCATTCCCGAAGAACAAATTATGGGAAATGATGCTTTCCAACCCCATATGCTTAAACATTCTTTAAAAGGAAAAATTTATTCACAAATTAGTGGGATCGATATTATCCGTGATGGTGAAGGGGAGTTTTTTGTATTAGAAGATAATTTGAGAACACCTTCTGGGGTGTCTTATATGATTGAGAGCCGAAATATTAGCCAGAAATTAATGCCTGAGCTATGTACAGCTAATAATTTACAGGGGATTGAGCATTATCCAAAACTTTTAAAAGAAATATTGCAAGAAAATTCTTCTGCAGATCAACCCTTTATTGTGGTGCTAACACCAGGGCGTTTTAACAGTGCTTATTATGAGCACGCTTTTCTAGCGCGTGAAATGGATGTGCCATTAGTTACAAATCGGGATTTATTTGTAGAAAATGATCAAGTATTTGTCAAAACTATCCGTGGGCGTCAAAAAGTAGACGTAATTTACCGCCGTTTAGATGATGACTTTCTAGATCCTTTAGCATTTCGACCAGACAGTGCTTTAGGTGTAGCAGGTCTTATGTCTGCTTATTTACAAAAAAATGTCGTGATTGCAAATGCACCTGGAACAGGCGTGGCTGATGATAAATCAATCTATCCTTATGTAGATCAAATGATTCAATATTATTTAGATGAAACACCAATTCTAAAAAATGTACCCACTTATCAGTGCCGTAAAGAAGAACACTTAGATTACGTACTCTCTAATCTTGATCAATTAGTCGTTAAGGAAGCACAAGGTTCGGGCGGATACGGTATGTTGATTGGACCTAAAGCAAGCTCATGCGAAATTGATGAGTTTAGAAAAAAATTGATTGCGATGCCTCATATGTATATTGCACAGCCTACCTTGGCTTTATCTGTCGCTCCAACTTTAACAACAGGCGGAGTAGCGGAACGTCATATTGACTTGCGTCCATTTGTATTGAGTTCACCTTATCGTACAGAGATTGTGCCTGGAGGCTTAACACGTGTGGCCATGCAGGCGGGTTCTTTAGTTGTAAATTCGTCTCAAGGTGGCGGTATAAAAGATACATGGGTTGTTGAAACATTACATTCCTGATTGTGGGTTAAAGAGGAACTTTATGGTTTTACTCAATTCGAGTGCGCATCAAATATATTGGTTGGGTCGATATTTGATGCGAGTTAAGTTTGCAGCCTCTCATTTACCCTTTACAGAAGATGAGAAAGCAACCAGATTTGCAGCAGCATTTGGTTTGGTCATAGAAAATGCTGAATTACTAAATCACTATATGTTAGACAAGAAGCAAACATTTTCATTACTGAACCAGCTCATTATTGCTAAAGATAATATTCAGGAACTAAGAGGTATTTTGTCATCACATGCTTATGCAGAATTAAATAATGTGATTAATAGGCTTCAAGCTCAACCTGATGCATTGAGTAAAGCAGTCGAACAATGCACACAAATACTAGAAGCGGAACATGAAGATGTCCGTTTATTTTTGCATTTAGGCCAAAAAATAGAGCAATTTGATATAGAACTGCGTTTTGGTGAAGATTTATCTGTTCTCATATCAGAGCTAGATACTGTGGTGCAACAGCTCGCTAATTTGAATTGGGAAAATATAAATGAAAATTGGCAAGCACTAAAGCAGCAACTTACGTGGGACGCTTATTATACTTTTACACAGCAGTTGGAAAATATGTTTGAGGGCTGATTATGAAATTGATGGTTAATCATCAAACGCATTATAGCTATACTGAAACTGCTCGGAACAGCATTCAGTATATTAAAATGATGCCTCAAACATCGCCTCACCAACATGTTATGAATTGGGCAATTAGCGTGCCGGGTGATAAAACAATAAAGAGAGATATATTTAACAATGTATGGATGACGGCTAGTCAGCGTTATCCATACCAACATCTTACATTTATGGCCCAAGGAATTGTTGAGCTTCAAAATGTAGAACTAGGTTGTGTAGATCTCTCTACACCTACAAATTTGTTTTTGCAGATGACAGGTGCAACTCGATGTGATTCGGAAATGTTGGACTTTGCCAAAAATATTGTAGTGGTCAAGGACCGACAGCATATTGCGTTATTAAGCGAATATATCTTGCAAAAAATACTGTATCAGCCTGAAAGTACTTCGGTTCAGACAACTGCGATCGAAGCATTTCATGCAGGTCAAGGTGTATGCCAAGATCATGCTCACATTTTAATTGCGATGTGTCGTGCGCTACAATTACCTGCACGTTATGTCTCTGGTTATCTATTTGATCAAAACTATCCGCACCTGGCCAGTCACGCTTGGGCGGAGGTATTTTTAGAAAATCAGTGGTATTGTTTTGATGTAAGCAATCAGTTGTTTACACCCAAACATCACATCTACCTTGCAGTAGGACGTGACTATCTCGATGTGGCACCTATTCGTGGCGTAAGAGAGCAAGGTGGAGTTGAGAACATGATGTCTGTGGTTCAAGTGTTGGCATGTTGAATGTAAAGAGAATGAAATGACCTATTGTTGTGCGTTAAGATTGGAACAAGGTTTGGTGTTTATTAGTGACACAAGAACCAATGCAGGAGTTGACCATATTTCTGTGTTCCGAAAACTGCATACTTTCGGCGTTACCGGAGAACGTTTTATTGCCTTGCAAACTGCAGGTAACTTAGCAACAACGCAAGCTGTTATAGGTCATTTACAAAATGCCCTTACTTTGCAGCAAGAGCCTAACCTATATAGTGTTAATACGATGTTTGAGGCGGCTGAACTGATTGGTAAAACCTTAAAAACTGTTTTAGAGGATATTAGTTCGGACACCCAAGAACAAATGAATTATGCCTGTAGTATTTTGGTAGGTGGGCAGATTAAAGGTGGGGATATGCAACTCTATAATGTCTATCCACAAGGCAATTTTATTTGTGCAACTACAGATACACCTTATTTTCAAATAGGTGAAAGTAAATATGGAAAGCCTATTCTGGATCGAGCTTTATATTATGCAATGCCACTAGACGATGCATTACGTTGTAGCCTGATTTCTTTTGATTCAACTTTGCGTTCAAATGTTTCTGTTGGCTTACCACTTGATGCATTGGTCTACATTAAAGATAGCTTTGTTATTCCCATGGGAAAACGAATTACTGAAGATGATCCTTATTTCTCACAGATTAGTAAACAATGGTCAGATACTCTTCGTCGGGGATTACAGGAAATGCCAAAGCCTACAGATGATTACTGGCGATAAATTTTGCGTGTTTAAATAAAAAAATCCAAGCATGCTTGGATTTTTTTTTATATTTATTATTTAACTGCTTTTACGAGTGGGGCGATTACTTAAGCGACAGAGTAATTCATATCCTATCGTTCCGTTTGCATCCGCAACATCATCAACTAAGCGATGTGGACCCCAGAGTTCAACTGGAGTGCCTAATTTTACTTGCATGCCTGTCACGTCGATTGCAATCATATCCATGCTCACTTTTCCTACAACTGCACAGAGATGTTTATCAATAGCGACATAGTTTTGTTTAACATAAGCTCGTGGATAACCATCACCGTAACCTATAGAAACAATCGCGATATCCATTGCTTGCTTGGCGCAAAAAGTAGAGCCGTAACCGACATGTTCATTAGTTTGAATATGATTAAGTGCAATCACTTCTGCTGAGAAAGTCATCACTGGTTTTAAGTCAAGATCATAGACTGTTTGATCTGCAAAAGGTGAGGCGCCGTAAAGCATGATACCCGGACGAACATAATCAAAATGTAACTCTGGCCATTTATAAATGGCAGCTGAGTTACAGCAAGAAGCTAAAACTGGATCACAAGCTTGTTTAACTTGTAGAAATTGTTGTTTTTGTTGCTCGTTAAGTGGATGGTCTACATCTGCATTTGCGAAATGCATCGCAAGTACACAAGTAAATCCTTCAGATTTTAAAGTTTTAATAACTTCAATAATTTCTGGATTTTTAAAACCTAGACGATTCATGCCGCTGTTAAGCTTAACCCAGACTTTTAAACCTTGGTTGATGTACGCTTGTTTGTGTTTAATCAACCATTCAAACTGTTGTTGATGGTGAATGACACATTCAAATTTTTGTTTAATTGCAATTGGCATTTCATCTTCAGAAAATACCCCTTCAATTAAAGTAACAGGCTGCTGAAATCCGAGTTCACGAATTTCCAAACCTTCTTGTAGGCAGGCGACACCAAAGGCATCTGATGCATTTAAGGCTGCTAAACAGTCTTTGATTCCATGTCCATAAGCATTAGCTTTTACCATACTTACAATTTTTGAATTTGTTGCGAGTTGTTTGACACGGTTTAAGTTATATTGAAGTGCATTGCGGTCAATATAAACTGTTGCTTGGCGCACCCTCATTTACTCCTTTGGGCTAGAGATAGAGCTTATTCTTCATCATCATATTGGCTGTAATACTCAGGAGAGAGATTACTAAATCGAGTATATTGACCTTCAAAAGCAAGACGAACTGAACCAATTGGACCGTTACGCTGCTTACCAATAATAATTTCTGCAGTGCCGGCTTCTTTTGACTCTTTGTTATAAACCTCATCACGGTAAATAAACATAATTAAGTCGGCATCCTGCTCGATCGCACCGGATTCACGTAAGTCGGACATTACAGGACGTTTATTTGGACGGTTTTCCAGACTTCGGTTAAGCTGAGAAAGTGCGATAACAGGGCATTGCATTTCTTTCGCTAACGCTTTTAAGCTACGCGAAATTTCTGAAATCTCGCCTACACGGTTATCACCCATGCCTGGAACTTTCATGAGCTGCAAGTAATCGACCATGATGCAACCAATTTTACCATCATGCATTTTGGCTACTCGGCGAGCACGGGCACGAAGTTCAGTTGGAGGTAGGGCAGATGAGTCATCAATATACAAATGCATTTGTTGAAGCTGCAAAATTGTGCCAGTTACTTTGGTCCATTCATCTGCATCGAGGTTACCAGAGCGTAAATGTCCTTGATGGACTTTACCCATTGCGGAAATAAGACGCATCGCAATCGAGTCCGCTGGCATCTCCATTGAAAAGACAAGAGCAGGTAACTTGTTATATTGCAAAACACTCTCAACCAAATTCATGGCAAATGTAGTTTTACCCATCGATGGACGTGCAGCAACAATAATTAAGTCACCAGGTTGCATACCAGATGTTTTATTATCAAGTTCTAAGAAGCCAGTCGTTAAACCTGTAATATTGCCATCTAATTTTGAAAGCTCATCAAGCTTACTAATTACGTCTGCGGTAACAGAACTAATAGATTTAGGACCAGCATCTTTTTTATTATTATTGTGCTGTTCAGCTAAAGAGAAAATACTTGTTTCAGCCAAGTCTAAAATTTCACTAACACCGCGACCTTTTGTGTCATAAGCATTTTGTAAAATTTCAGTACTAACTTTAATCATGCTACGTAGGGTAGAAAATTCTTTAATTTTCGTAGCATAAGTTTCTAAGTTATAGAAACTTGAAGGTGAGTCAGCCATAAGCTGCATTAAATATTCTTCGCCACCGATAGCATCAAGTAAATTTTGTTTTAAGAGCCAGTCACTTACTAAGACAGCATCATAAGGTGAGTTTTCTTGTGCTAATTTCTCGATTGCACGAAAAATATATTTATGACGAGTCGCGTAAAAATCATTTTCTTTTAGTACATCGTTGACTTGCTCAAAAGATTCAGCAACTGTCATCAAAGCAGCCAGAACAGCTTGCTCAATGGCTAAGTTGTGCGGGGGAGTGCGAAACTCTTTAAGTTGGCTTGATTCACTCGTTTTATTTTCTGTTGGAGATGAAAGCGCTAAAGAAGTGGCATTCGCCTGAGACATAATTAGACCTGATGATAAAGAAGAGTGTACACAACGAGGCTCTAAAGCCGAGAACTATCTTAAAACAAAATTAAATAAACTACCTAATTAAAAAACCAATTAAACTAAAGAACTGATCAGGAATTAATATATCTTATTTTAAAATTTGAAACATAAAAAAAGAGCATGCAAAAGCATGCTCTTTTTTTGATGAGAAATTACTCAGATACGATAGTAACGAGAACTTCTGCAACAACATCATGGTGCAATTGGATTGCGATGTTGAATTCACCAGTGTGACGAAGCGCGCCATTTGGTAAACGAACTTCTGCACGGTCAACTGTAAGACCAGCATTCGTTAATGCGTCAGCGATGTCACGAGTACCGATAGAACCGAACAGTTTACCTTCGTCACCAGCTTTAGCAGTGATAACGATGTTAACTTCGTTCAATTGTTCAGCACGTGCTTGAGCAGCAGCTAAAACTTCAGCTTCTTGCTTCTCAAGTTCAGCACGACGAGCTTCAAAAGCAGCAGTGTTAGCTTCAGTAGCTGCAACTGCTTTACCTTGAGGGATAAGGAAGTTACGGCCGTAACCAGCTTTAACTGATACTTTATCGCCTAATTTACCAAGGTTCTTAATGCGTTGTAATAAGATAACGTCCACAGATCACCTCACTTATGGTTGTCAGTGTACGGAATCAAAGACAAATAGCGAGCTTGTTTGATAGCAAGTGCTAATTGACGTTGATAACGAGCTTTAGTACCAGTGATACGGCTAGGAACAATCTTGCCGTTTTCAGTGATGTACTGTTTTAAAGTGTCGATATCTTTGTAGTCGATGTACGCAACATTCTCAGCTGTAAAGCGGCAGAACTTGCGACGACGGTAAAAACGTGCCATTGATGTTCTCCTTATTCAGCTTCTTGAGCAACTTGCTGTGCTTCTTCGCGTTGAGCTTTACGCGCACGCTTTTCTTCAGCACTCTTAGCAAGCAATGACTCTTCAGTGATTGCGTGTTCACGACGGATGATAAGGTTACGAATGATCGCGTCGTTATAACGGAATAATTCTTCTAACTCATCAAGCGTAGTTTGACCACATTCAACATTCATAAGAATGTAGTGCGCTTTGTGAATTTTGTTAATTGGGTAAGCCAATTGACGACGGCCCCAATCTTCTAAACGGTGAATTTGACCTTCAGCTTCTTTGATCTGAGAGATATAGCGTTCAACCATACCTACAACTTGATCGCTTTGGTCTGGGTGTACCAAAAGTACGATTTCGTAATGACGCATTGTCAGCTCCTTACGGTTTAAACAGCCCCTAATAAAAAATTAGAAGCAAGGAGTCATAACTTAATAAGTTATGCCGCAAAATTTGCGAAGGCTGAATTATAGGTAAAAGTTCGACTAAAAACAAATCTTTTGATCAGAAAAGTAAAACTTCTTTACTATAAAGAGGAAATCCTCTCTTGTTTAAAAGAGAGGAAGATTTGGAGCAGGGGATTGATAGGTAAAGCTAAAGCTTAAACTTAACAGGGTAATTAATATGACCGAGTACAGGAAAAAACGTTTAGCCCACAATTGATCATTTTCGGCTTTAAATCCAATAACTGATAAATATAACCAATATGCAGTCAGAGCATTAAAGGTAATTAAAAAGAATACATTGGTATAGCCAAAACAATATAACCCATTCAAAACAGCTGCAAATAATAGGATATAGATTACACATTCAATTTTCGTACGATAAATAGAACGTGCTACAGGCAAAATTGGAATTCCCGCATTTTTGTAATCATCAAAACGATAAATTGCAATTGCCCAAGAGTGAGGCATTTGCCATAAAGCGTATGCTAAAAACAAAAGCAAGGCTGCCACATCAAATTGATGAGTTACTGCTGTATAACCAATAACAGGAGGGCTCGCCCCGGAGATACTACCAATGACGGTTTGATGGATTGAGGTGCGTTTGGTCCACAAGCTATAAAAACCGACATAGACAATAAAACCAATCATTGCAAACAAAAATGCGTAACCATTTACACCAAACCATAAAATGCTAAAACCAATTACCCCAAGCACTAATGCATATATCAGCGCAACAATAGGAGAGATTGTTTTTTTTACAAGTGCACGGTTTTGTGTGCGCTGCATCTTTGTATCAATATCTTGATCTATAACATTATTAACCACGCAACCAGAGGCCACAACTAAAGTTGTTCCAAGTAAGGTGAGAAGTAATAATGAGATGTCTATAGAGCCTTGGGCGGCTAAGAAAAAGCCGCCCAAGGTGGTAATGAAATTACCGAAGAGAATTCCTGGTTTAGTCAGGAATAGATATTTTTTCAACATGACAATCAGTTTAGATCATCATATTGTAGTGAAGGTAATTCATAATCCACACAGAACCGATTAAAAGCACGGCGATACATAGGATTGTGTAGATGAATGCAATCATATTCCAACGTTGTTCAGATGATGTATTCATGTGTAAGAAGTACACAAGTTGTACAAGAACCTGAGCAACCGCAGTGATTGCAATCACTGTAACTAAAAGACCACGACTGAAACCACCCGCCATCACCATTCCGAAAGGAATGATGGTGAGGATAACAGAAAGGATAAATCCAACAGTGTATTGCTTAAAGTTACCGTGTGACGCACCAGCAGCATTATGCTCATGACTACTCATTAGAGAACTCCCAGTAAGTAAACGACGCTGAATACACAGATCCAAACGATGTCAAGGAAGTGCCAGAACAAGCTTAAGCAAGCAAGACGACGTGTATTCGGTAAAGTCAAACCTTTAGTCTTGATTTGATACATTAATACAAGCATCCACACTAAACCAGAAGTTACGTGGATACCGTGTGTACCAACCAAAGTAAAGAACGATGATAAGAATGCACTGTGAGTTGGACCGTGGCCTTCATGTACAAGGTGATGGAACTCATAGACTTCCATTCCAATGAACGATGCACCAAAAAGGAATGTAATAAATAACCAAGTGATAACTTGATTTACATTCTTTTTATAAGATGCAAGTACAGCAAAACCAAACGTTACCGATGAAATCAATAAGGCAAATGTTTCAGTTAACACGAAGCCTAATGAGTCATGGAATAGGTCATATGCACTTGGAGTTCCTGGTGGCACATGGCTGCTTAATACAGCGAACGCAATGAAGAGTGATCCGAAAAGAATCAAGTCACTCATCAAGTATGTCCAGAAACCAAAAACCGTTAAATCAGTATCATCATGTTCATGATGACCGTCATGGCCGTGGTTGTCGTGATGAAGTACTTCAGCCATTTCCTTAGTCCTTCTTCAAGTGTTTTTCAAGTAAAGCATAGCGTTCGTTTTCAATACGCTCAACTTCAGCAGCAGGAACGTAGTAGTCAACATTCTTAGTGAATGAGCTTACGATCAAGCTAACAACAGCTGCAACGAATGAAACAACAACGAGCCACCAAATATGCCAGATGAGTGCAAAGCCAAGAAGAGTAATGAACATTGCAATGACAAAACCAGCAGCACGATCGGTCGGCATGTGGATGTCTTCATATTTAGTGTTACGTGCGTATGCTACACCATTTTCTTTGTCAGTCCAGAAACGGTCGATACCGCTTGCATCTGGTTCATGCGCAAAGTTATAGAATGGGGCAGGAGAAGAGGTTGCCCATTCAAGCGTACGAGCATCCCATGGGTCGCCAGTAAGGTCCATGTTGTCTTTACGTTGTAAGAAGCCAACGATGATTTGCATTAAGAAACATGCAATACCAATCGCAACAAGAACAGCACCAAATAATGCAATTGCAAGGTACGGATCCCATTCAGGGTTGTCATATGTATTCAGACGACGAGTCATACCCATGAAACCAAGGATATAAAGTGGCATGAATGCAAAATAGAAACCGAAGAACCAGAACCAGAACGCAGCTTTACCCCACGCTTCGTTGAGCTTCCAACCAAACATTTTTGGCCAGTAGTAAATGATGCCGGCAAACATACCAAACACCACACCACCGATAATTACGTTATGGAAGTGAGCGATCAAGAATAGTGAGTTGTGTACCAAGAAGTCCGCAGGTGGAACAGCCATAAGTACACCAGTTAAACCACCGATACCGAATGTTACAAGGAAGCCAAGCGTCCATAACATTGGAGTAGTAAAGGTGATGCGACCTTTATACATGGTGAATAACCAAGAGAAGATTTTCACACCAGTAGGAATCGCAATAACCATGGTCATGATACCGAAGAACGCGTTAACGTTCGCACCAGCACCCATGGTGAAGAAGTGGTGAAGCCATACAACAAACGCAAGAACAGTAATCGCGATAGTTGCATACACCATAGACTTGTAACCGAACAACGCTTTACGCGAGAAGGTTGCAACGATTTCTGAGTATAGACCAAATGCTGGTAATACCAAGATATATACTTCAGGGTGACCCCATGTCCAGATCAAGTTCACATAAAGCATTGGGCTACCGCCAAGCTCATTTGTGAAGAAATGGAAACCGAAGTAACGGTCAAGTGTAAGCATTGCAAGAGTACCTGTTAATACAGGGAATGATGCAATGATTAATACAGCCGTACAAAGTGAAGTCCACGTGAAAATAGGCATGTCCATTAACTTCATGCCAGGCGCACGCATTTTGATGATGGTAACAAAGAAGTTAACACCAGATAAAAGCGTACCTAGACCAGAAACCTGAAGTGCCCAGATATAGTAGTCGACACCTACACCAGGAGAATATTGAATGCCAGATAGAGGAGGGTAAGCCATCCAACCAGTCGCAGCAAATTCACCTAATACAAGTGAAAGCATCATCAAACCAGCAGCACCAGCGAATAACCAGAAGCTTAAAGAGTTCAATAATGGGAAAGCAACATCACGAGCACCAATCTGTAAAGGTACAGAGATGTTCATCATACCAACAACGAGACCCATTGCTACGAAGAAGATCATGATTACACCGTGTGCGGTGAAGATCTGGTCGTAGTGGTCAGGATGTAGATAACCTTCGCCGCCGCCTTTAGCGAGGAAAAGTTGTAAACGCATCATGATCGCATCGGCGAAACCACGCAGAAGCATGACAACAGATACGATGATATACATGATACCAATCTTTTTATGGTCTACCGTAATAAACCACTCATTCCACAAATATCCCCATTTTTTGAAATAGGTGATACCGCCAAGCACTGCAATTGCACCAATTGCCATAAGGACCATGGTGACAAGTACGATTGGCTCTGTCGGGATAGAGTCCCAACCCAGTTTACCAAAAATCATATCCATGTCTTATTCCCCTTGAGCAGCGTGTTCAGCTGCAGCATGAGTGTCAGCTGTTGCGTGTTCAGCAGAGTGGTCAACACCATGATAGTTACTCATATAGTGGTTGATAATTGTTTCAAACAATTTAGGCTCAACAGTAGAGTAATAAGTCACAGGGTGTGGCTTAGTCGGGAACGGTTTCATAGCTTCAGCTTCAGCAACTGCTTTTTCATCACCAGCAGCTTTAGCACGATTTACTAAATGCTCGATCTGATGCTTAGAACGGTTACCATCACGTAAGGTTGCCAATTCAGCTTGGTCAAGCGTAGTTTTTTGAACTGCTTCTGGGTTAATGGTTGAACCATTACCTGCTTTAACCGCTGCTACCCATTCGTTGAATTGTTGCTCTGTAACACTATGCGCCTTGAAACGCATTTGAGAGAAACCGTAACCTGAGTAGTTAGAAGAGAAACCACGATATACACCAGTTTCATTTGCTAACAAATGAAGGTGAGTTTGCATACCTGCCATTGCATAAATCTGGCCGCCTAACTGTGGAATGAAGAATGAGTTCATTGTAAAGTTAGAAGTGATTTTAAAGCTTAACGGAGTTTTTTCAGGGAAACGTACTTCGTTAACTGTTGCAATGTTTTGTTCAGGATAAATAAAGATCCACTTAAACTGTTCAGCAATAACTTGAATAGTTAAAGGTGCTTTATCTGATTCTAAAGGACGGTATGGGTCATACTTGTGGGAACCCCACCAAGTTAACCAAGCTAAAATACCAATAATAATGACAGGGATACCCCATACTACAACTTCAATTGCAGTTGAGTGTGCCCATGTAGGTTTATAGTCTGCATCTTTATTTGACGCGCGATATTTCCAACCAAACCATAATGCCATGATGATTGAAGGAATCACCACAAGTAACATTAAATAGATCGCAGTCATCATAAGGTCACTTTGACCTTGACCAACTGGACCTTTAGAGTTTAGAAGTACCATATCACCACCACACCCAGTCAAAAGTGCGGCAAGCGTTGATAAAGACAATACAGCTAAAATCGTTTGTCTCATTTTACAACCTCGGTGAAGAGTCCCATTCCCTAATTAAATATGGGATAGCGATTAAAGTGTCGCATGATTGAGAACGCTAATCCTTAAATTTAGACTTCTCAATTATATGACACCGCTACGTTGTAGGGCATTATGCCTCATATCGACAAACTAAGCTATACATAAAGTAGGCTGAAATAATTGTTTTAAAACCCGATTTTTTTTGTAGGGTATCTATTTTCAATAGAGCTTTTATTTAAATATCAACTCACTATAGAAAAAAGGAGGCGGGGTGCCTCCTCTTTTTTTAGACATTAAATGAATGAGTCATTCACTATCATTTGATCACTTTTGTTCTTGCGATTTTGTCATGTAAAGCTTGTCGCTTTTGTCCTAATGCAAAAGCGTAGTCAATAATTGTACTGATCGGCATAAACAGTAAGTTTAATATGATAAAAACAATACTTCTTAATAAGAAGATGCGAGTTAAATTAACCTTGCTATTGTCCTCAGCATCTACAATTTTAATTCCGACTATTTTCTTGCCTATACTCTGACCAAACTTTGTTAAAAGAACGGCTTGAATTGCAAGCATAATTACGACGTAAAGAAGCATTGAATGCCAAGCTTCTATTGGAATTAAAGTAAAAAGTTGCTGTTGCAATTCGGCAGCTTTAGTCGATGCGACTTCGGCAGATTGCATCTGTTTTTGCAGCTCGAATAATTGCTTATATTGAGCTTCATTAAAGAAAAAAGAAGGAATTGCAGCGATTGGTAACCAAAGCAATAAATCAATAATTTTTGCTAAAGCCCGAGCTGGAATAGACGCAAGTTCATGAACTTTAGGTTCTACACGAATTTGACGAATAGTTTCATTAGTTGATGTATTCGTATTTATTGTAGGTACAGAATAACCGATAGGTTGATATACAAGTTTACCTTGGGTTAATTCTCCTAAAGCTTTCCATTCTGTCATGCCTTCATGCCAAGCTAAATCAGTTAACAAAATTTGTTGGCTAGCCAACATTTGATTTACTTGTTCTAAAGTATAAGGCCCAGCTTGTTGATTATTACGTGCCAAGTAAATTTGCATAAATGAAAATTCTCTATTCTAAAGATGAAAAAAGACCCACGGATGGGCCTTTTTTTATAACATATTAGATTTGCTTGATTTTTTCTTCAGCAAGGAAGAACCATGTATCTAAAACTGAGTCTGGGTTAAGAGAGACAGATTCAATACCTTGTTCCATTAACCATTTTGCAAGATCTGGATGGTCTGAAGGACCTTGACCACAGATACCTACATATTTACCTGCTTTACGGCAGGCATGGATTGCCATTGAAAGAAGAGCTTTAACAGCTGCATCACGTTCATCAAATAAGTGTGAAACAATACCTGAGTCACGGTCAAGACCTAACGTTAACTGTGTTAAGTCATTAGAACCAATAGAGAAACCATCGAAGTGCTCTAAGAATTGTTCAGCTAACAGAGCGTTAGTTGGTAATTCACACATCATGATTACTTTTAAGCCGTTCTCACCACGTTTTAAGCCATTTTGTGCAAGTAATTCAATAACACGTTTCGCTTCAGATACTGTGCGTACAAAAGGAATCATGATTTGAATATTGGTTAGACCCATTTCATCACGAACTTTCTTAAGTGCGCGACATTCTAATTCGAAACAATCACGGAAGTTATCAGATACATAACGGCTTGCACCACGGAAACCGAGCATTGGGTTTTCTTCTTCAGGCTCGTATAACTTACCACCAATTAAGTTTGCGTATTCGTTTGACTTGAAGTCAGACATACGAACGATCACTGGCTTGTCACCAAATGCAGCAGCAAGAGTCGCAATACCTTCAACCAGTTTTTCAACATAGAAATCTACAGGTGAAGCATAACCCGCTGTACGAGTTAAAACCGCAGCGCGAGTTTCACGAGGTAGGCTATCAATGTTGAGTAGGGCTTTAGGGTGCACACCGATCATACGGTTAATGATGAACTCAAGACGAGCAAGGCCAATACCTTCATTTGGAATTTGAGCAAAGTCAAATGCACGGTCAGGGTTACCTACGTTCATCATAATTTTGAACGAAAGCTTAGGCATAGATTCAATTGAGTTGCGTTGAACTTCGAAATCTAATGCACCTTCGTAAATGAAACCTGTATCACCTTCAGCACAAGAAACTGTTACTTCTTGACCATCAGTTAATACTTCTGTTGCGTTACCACAACCTACAATCGCTGGTACACCAAGTTCACGTGCAATAATTGCTGCGTGACATGTACGACCACCACGATTAGTGATAATTGCAGCAGCACGTTTCATTACCGGTTCCCAGTCAGGATCGGTCATATCTGATACAAGAACGTCGCCTTCTTGAACTTTGTCCATTTCTTTTATTGAGTTAACAATACGGACTTTACCAGAACCAATACGTTGACCAATTGAACGACCTTCACAAAGAACAGTACCTCTTTGTTTGAGAAGGTAGCGTTCCATAGTGCCTACATTTTGGCGGCTTTTTACAGTTTCAGGACGGGCTTGAACAATATAAATTTGACCGTCATCACCGTCTTTTGCCCATTCGATATCCATTGGAGCACCGTAATGCTGCTCAATGATAAGCGCTTGTTTAGCTAACTCTTGTAACTCATGGTCATTTAAAGCGAATTGTTGACGATCTTGTTTTTCAACATCAACAACAACAACAGATTTACCCGCAGAACCTTCTTCACCATAAATCATTTTTTGGTGTTTAGAGCCAAGGTTACGACGTAAAACAGAATGTCTTCCTGCATTTAATAATGGTTTAGATAAGTAAAACTCATCTGGGTTAACGGCACCTTGTACAACCATTTCACCTAAACCGTAAGAGGCAGTGATAAATACAACATCACGGAAACCAGATTCTGTATCAAGTGTAAACATTACACCCGCAGCGCCAGTTTCAGAACGAACCATACGCTGAACACCCGCTGAAAGTGCAACGATGTCATGATCAAAACCTTGATGCACACGGTAAGAAATTGCACGGTCATTATATAAAGAAGCAAATACTTCTTTAATCGCAATAAGTACGTTATCAATACCGCGAATATTCAAGAAAGTTTCTTGTTGACCCGCGAATGAAGCATCTGGTAAATCTTCAGCAGTTGCAGATGAACGAACGGCAACCGCGATATCAGGGTTGCCGTTAGAAAGTGCTGTAAAAGCGGCGCGAATTTCTTGTTCTAAGGTTGCAGTGAGTGGAGTCTCTACAATCCATTGACGAATTTTAGCGCCTGTTTCTGCAAGAGCATTTACGTCATCGACGTTGAGTTGAGCAAGTTCTGCTTGAATTCGAGCGTTAAGACCACTTTGGTCTAAGAACTCACGATAGGCAGCAGCAGTAGTTGCAAAGCCACCAGGTACCGATACACCAGCATTTGATAAATGGCTGATCATTTCACCCAAAGATGAGTTTTTCCCACCTACGAGTTCGACATCGTGTTTCCCTAATTTTTCTAGACCGATTACGCGCGCTTCCAAAGTTTTCACTCCACTTTTGCAGTATTAATGTCTATCTTGGCATGAAATTATAAAAATAAAGTGCTTAGTTGAGAATTATACTAAGCGACAGTCATGTAAGATCAGTTTACTATAAAGATTATATAGCACTAAGACAAATGTTTAAGGAGAATTTTAATGTCAGAAAGTAAACAATTTAAGCGGAGTGTTTTTTTTATTTCTGATGGAACTGCAATTACTGCCGAGACTCTTGGACATTCGTTATTAGCACAATTTCCCAATGTAGATTTTGATATTCACATCATGCCGTATATTACAACTGAAGAGGCGGCAATGGATGTGGTGGTTGAGATTAATCGATGCCAAACCAAAGACGGTTGCCTACCTTTAGTATTTGATACTTTAGTCGATCCGCATGTGCGAGAGATTATTAATACGGCTAAAGCGGTTAATCTGGATGTGTTTGAAGGTTTAATTAGTAAACTTGAACAAGAACTTGGAACGCCACCAACAACATTGGTCGGGCAGACTCATGCTGTAACCGATTCTGAATATTATAAAGCCCGTATCGATGCTGTTCATTTTGCGCTTGATAATGATGATGGGGCACGTACTCGTCATTACGATAAAGCGGATTTAATCTTAATTGGAGTTTCCCGTTCGGGTAAAACACCGACTTCTATTTACTTATCTCTTCAATTCGGTATTCGCGTTGCAAACTATCCATTAACTGAAGAAGATTTAGATGATAACCGTTTACCAGCAGTATTAAGAGCTCATCGTAGCAAGTTATTTGGTTTGATGATTGATGCTGAGCGTTTGGTCGCAATTCGTAGTGAACGTAAAGCGAATAGCCGTTATGCAAGTTTTAGCCAATGCCAAATGGAGCTAAGAGCAATTGAAGGGATTTATATTTCAGAAGGCATTAAATATTTAAACGTGACCGAAATGTCGATTGAAGAGATTTCAACTCGTATTTTACAAATGACGGGATTAAAACGTCGTATTGGTTAATTTAATCAAATGTTTATTTTAACCATTCAATTTATATATCTAATAATGAGTAAATTGAGTGGTTATAAATAGCACAGAAAAGTTTTAAATATAAAACAAAAAGTTATTAAAAGGTTTTTATTAGTTATCAGGCTGTTGAGTTTTTACAAGTCTATTGTGAAATAAAATAACAATATTGAAAAGAAATGTATAAATTTGAAATTGGGCAAAAACTCTAATTATTTAATTTTGCTAACTATTTAGAAAAGCTATGTAAAAAAATATTTAATAATTAAAAATGTTAAATAAGTCACACTATTTTTGCTTTGTGTGATTGATTTTTTATTTTAATTATAATTTCCCACCTCGATATGGGACTATCCGATTATCAAAATGCTAAAAAAATGTGTTTTTTCATTGGTATATATCTTGCCTCTTAATTTATATGCGGCTCAAGTAGATGAATTGCGAGAGCAAGCTATTCACACTTACAAAACTGGGCAAACTCAACAAGCAATATTGCAATTAGAACAATTGCTAAATAAGTACCCGCATGACCAAAAATTACTAGCTGATTATTTAGTTGTCATGTCAAGTGAAAAAAGAGATTTATTAACCTTTTCTCAGCATTTAGCAAATGTTAATTATGTGAATTTTCCAGAATATGGGCAGCTACCATTAATTCGTAATTTTCGTGATTTTAAACACTTTAAAGATGCAATTGATTGGTCGAATAAATTTAATATTCAAAAGACATCTGATGGGCAGATTTTATTAGCGGTTCTATATGCTGAGGCTAAAGACCCTGTAAATGCTAAGGTGCATTTATCTGGTATTAAGAGTAAAAATCTTACAGCTGATCAATTTGTTCAAATTGCTTATGCATATCGACTCATTAATTCACCTGTAGATGCTTTATCTGCAATTGAGCAAGCTTATCAACAACAACCAAAATCTTTTGCGGTTTTGCAAGAATATAGTTACGACTTGGCGGCTGTAGGCGCTTATAAAAAAGCTCAGCAGTTGCTGCTTGCCAGCGATAAAAATACGCAAACAGAATCGTTACAACACTGGTTAAAAGTCAGCGAGTTTTCTCAACGTGTAAATAACGCAATTACTCGCTATAAATATTTGAATCGGGAAGGCATGTCGGACAGTGAAGGCTTTGCCGAACTTGATGCTGTGTTGAAACAAGGTGAGCAAATACAGCCTTTGATTCAACCGTCAGACCCTAATTATTTAAGATTTCATTATGACTATTTATATGCTTTGGACTTTCGTGGGCGTAGCCGTACGGTATTAGATGAATTTACTAAATTAAATGTACCGTTAGAAAAACTACCGGCTTATGTTCGTCATGCGATTGCTGATAGTTATTTAGCTGAAAGACAACCGCAGCAGGCTGAACTCGCTTTTAAAACCTTGCTTGCTGAAAAAAACTATTCAGATATGACGGTATATACTGGACTGTATTACTCATATATTGAACAAGAAAAATATAAACAAGCTGAACAACTTTTAAGTGATGTTGATCGGTTAATTCCTACATATAAATATAGTCAAGCGAAAGGGGTGGATAAATCGAGCCACCCTGATCGTGATGATTATATTGCTTTACAAGGTATGCATTTAGCTTATGCAAATCATTTGGATCAATCAGAAAAACACTTCCAGAAACAAGTAGATCTTGCACCTGCCAACGAAGGTTTAATTAATAATTTGGCTCGTGTTGAGCGTTGGAGAGATAAACCTTTACAGTCCAAACAAACAATTGCTCGTTTAAATGGCTTAACACCAGTTGCCAAAGATACTCGAATTAACCAGATGCAAAATGCTCAGACTTTAGGGGATATTCCTGAGTGGCGCAAAAGTACAGAAAGTCTTTTGCAATATTATCCTGAAGATAGCGGTGTAGTTAAAAGTCGAAAAGAGTTGGATGATCGTGATAGAGCAACCATCTCGCACTCAACGACTTGGGGCCAGAGTAAAGCAGAAAATAGCGATTCTGTGAGTGGGCAAAATGGCTTAAAAGATCGAGAAATGGAAACTCGTGTTAATAGCCCTTGGATTAAAGATAATTATCGTCTATTTGCTTGGCATCAAGATCGTTACGGTGAATACCGTTTTGGTGATGTGCATGACCAACGTTACGGTGTTGGTGCTGAGTGGCAAGCAAACCGTAAGGCATTGTCGGCAATTTTGTCGCAAAGTGCAGATGGTGGCCAAGCAGGTGTTCGTCTTGATTGGTCGCAATGGTTAAACGACCACTGGCAATATCAATTGCAATATGACAGTCAGACTAATATTCCATTACAAGCAATTGATGCTGGTGAGGATGGACAAGCTTACCGTGCTGCTTTGACATGGCAAAAAGATGAGTCACGCCAAATTGGAGCGAGCTATGGCTTAACCGATATAAGTGACGGTAATAAACAACAAGAATTTTCTACTTTTTGGCGTGAGCGATTATTTGATGCGCCTCACCATATTACTTACGGAACCGTTCGTGGATTTTATGGCAGCAATAGCCAAGATCAGACTGCTTACTTTAGCCCAAGCAATCATTACAGTGCCGAGTTGAATTTAAGCCATGACTGGGTCACTTGGCGAGAGTACGAACGCTCATTTAAACAACATTTTGAAGCTGGAGTAGGGCTATATAAACAAGCAGATTACTCAGCTCGACCAACATACTCTTTGCAATATCAACATCAATGGCAGCTCTCACGGACTTGGCAACTTAATTATGGAATTGGTTGGCAATACCATCCATACGATGGTCATGATGAACAACATACCTACGGTATTTTCGGATTTGAAGGGCGTTTTTAATGAATAATATGATGTCAAAAATGTTGAGCTGTGTGTTTGCCTCAACGTTATTACCCGTACAATTTGCCTATGCCCGCATTGAAACTGAACTACCAAAAAACCATACGGTTTCTTTAACTTTTCATGATGTGCGAGATGATGTGCTCAAGGAAGGTGACCGCGATGTTTATGCGATTCAGACCAATAATCTGGCACAGTTTCTCGATTGGCTTAGTCAGTCGGATTGGAAACCGATTCGTCTAAAAGACATTGAAGAGGCACGTAAGCAAGGTAAAGAATTACCTCATAACTCTATTCTACTGACCTTTGATGATGGTGCTTTAAGTAGTTATAGCCGAGTATTTCCTTTGCTGAAGCAATATCAGATTCCAGCAGTTTTTGCTCTTCCAACAAGTTGGTTAAATGGTAATACAAAAGCGGGTTATGAAGCCTATGGTCAAGGTAACTTGGTGAACTGGGCTCAAGTTCGTGAAATGCAAGCATCGGGGTTAGCCGAGTTTGCAAGCCATAGTGATGATTTGCATCATGGTGTATTAGCCAATCCTCAAGGTAATGAGCAACCTGCTGCAACTTCTTATGCCTATTTAAAATCGCAATCACGTTATGAAACCGATGCGGAATATCAACAACGTATTTTGCAGGATTTAAAAAAATCTTATACAGTTTTGAAAAAAGAAGTAGGGGTTAACCCTAAAGCAATTATTTGGCCTTATGGCGCCGTGAATGAACAGTTAGAGAAGCTAGCACAACAGGCAGGTTTCCAGTTTTCATTCAGTTTGGGACGTGATGGTATGAATCGCGTGAGTGACTCAACTTTTAAGCGTAGCTTAGTCATTGATAACCCTACAGCCGAACAACTGACAGAAGGCATGTTAAATATTCTGAGCTTTGAAGAGTCAGATTTATTTAAGCAATCGCGTCATTTTGTGAGTATGGATTTAAAGCACTTAGCAGCACAACAAAATGCTCAAACTGATGAAAAACTTGGGCAGTTGTTATCAAAATTGTATAGCTTAAAAAACAACGCTTTAATCTTAAAGCCTTTGGAAGACAAAGATGGAGATGGGCAATATGATGTAGCTTATTTCCCTACAAATAAAATGTCTGTTCAACAAGATATTTTAAACCGTAGTTTATGGCAGGCTCAAACTCGCGCAGGCCAATCGGTAATATTAGAGTTGCCTGCTTATCCGCAAAAAAATAAACCATTTTTAACTGTAGATTTAGCTAAAGATATTGCGCGTTTTAACAGTAATTTAAGTGGTATTCAGCTTAATGCAGGATCATCTTTAAATTGCGCAATGCAAAAAATAACAGTGCAAGAAAGTTGTATTGGGCAATCAAAACAGCTCGAACAACTGAGTCAACTGACTAAAAAAGCGGTAAAACCTTATTTAAATATGAGTAATCAGGCGCAGTTTAGTTTATTGCTTACACCTGATTTAGATCATGTGGAAAATCTACCTGAGCTTATAAAAACACTTTTAATGCAACATGACTTAGTCAATTTGAAGTTTGATGTGATTGGTAAGAAAAAACAATTTAATCAGTTGTTAACGCTATTAAATACACTTGATGAAAATGATAAGCAAAGAATAATGCTGACTTTAGTATTACCAGAAAATTCGCAAAAAAATGCTTGGGAAGAGGTTCAGCAAGGACTATTTTCTATTCAGCGAGTAGGAATCCAGAAATTCGGTATTGATGGCTATGACTTTGAAAAATCAAAAGATGTTCATCAATATTTATATAATCCGCTTAGTCTGAATGCTAGCCCTGTGATGTATCAGTCTTTTGCTGGATTGGTAGAGGGGAAAAAGTAATGAGGGTATTACTCGATATTCTGTTTGCTTTTGCCTTTTTATATCCCTTACTGATGGCTTGGACATGGATGGTAGGGGGACTTTGGTTTTTCTTTAAAAGAGAATACCGCGAACAAGCGCTTCCTGAACCTACAGGTGAAGGATGCAGTATCATCATTCCGTGTTTTAACGAAGAAGCGCAAGTACGCCAAACAATTCGTTATGCGCTACAAACCAAATATCCTAATTTTGAAGTCATTGCTGTTAATGACGGAAGTAGTGATAGGACCGCCGAAATTCTAGATGAATTGTCAGCGCAAGATTCACGACTTCGGGTTGTACACTTAGCAGAAAATCAGGGTAAGGCCGTAGCTTTAAGATCGGGAGTACTGGTTAGTAAATACGAATATCTTGTTTGTATCGATGGAGATGCGTTGTTGCATCCGCATGCGGTACTTTGGTTAATGCAACCATTTATTAACTTCCCGCGAATTGGTGCTGTAACTGGTAATCCACGAATTTTAAACCGATCTAGTATTTTAGGAAAATTACAAGTTGGTGAGTTTTCTTCGATTATTGGTTTGATTAAACGTGCACAACGTACATATGGTCGTATTTTTACCGTATCTGGTGTGATTGCAGCATTTCGTAAAACTGCACTCGCTCGAGTCGGGTTTTGGTCAGACGATAAAATTACCGAAGATATTGATATTTCATGGAAGTTACAGCTCGACCATTGGGATATTCAGTATATTCCACAAGCGCTTTGTTACATCTATATGCCTGAGACATTCAAGGGGCTATGGAAACAACGTCTTCGCTGGGCGCAAGGTGGAGTAGAGGTTCTTATAGAATATATTCCACAAATGTTCAAACTGCGTGTTCGAAGAATGTGGCCAGTCATGATTGAGGCGCTAGTCAGTATTATCTGGTCTTATGTGATGATCATGATCTTCACGCTATTTTTTGTGGGATTGTTTATTGAGCTGCCTCAGCAATGGCAGATCAAAACGCTTATGCCACAGTGGTACGGTGTAATACTAGGCGGAACATGTTTGATCCAGTTTTTAGTGAGTTTGTGGATTGATCATCGTTATGACCGAGGGCGTTTTTTTAGAAATTACTTTTGGGTGATTTGGTACCCGTTATTTTTCTGGCTACTGACTTTGTTCACAAGTGTCGTTGCGGTACCAAAAACTTTATTTAACACAAAAAAACGTGCCCGTTGGGTAAGTCCAGATCGAGGCTTCCGTGGAGATAACCCATGAAACTTGAGGAAAATAAGGATATAGAGACTTTAGATATCCCTGAATATATTGATCAGCCGGAATATGTCAAAAATAAAACAGCAAACTATACATTACAAACCATTGGCTGGATTTGTTTAATGTGGCTGCTTTTCCCATTGGTTTCACTGTTTTTATGGGTTTTTGAAGGTCACTTAATTTATGATTACGTCTGGGTAGACCACTTATCAGAAGTTAAGACCTTATTACATTTAGCATTAATGATCGGAATTAGCGCGCTTATTTTAATTTTATGGGCAAGTTATAACTGGATTAGGTTTAGTGGTGAGGACCGACGTGCTAAGGCACCTAATAGTTCTGTAGAATTATTAGCGGCCCAATTTTCAGTTACTTCCGACATGCTAAATGATTTGCAAGAAAAACAGCGCATCATTTTGCATTACGATGATCATGGTAATTTGCAAAAATATGAGTAAATAAAAAAGCATGGCCTAAAACCATGCTTTTTTTACTTTTATGGTATTGCTCTGATAATAATATCAACGGGTTGTTCTATACCATCCATGCTGTGAATAGATCTATTGGTAATTTTAACAATTGGCCATGTTTGCAATTTACAGTTGGGTTTCTGAAGTGCTGCATAATAACTGTCGGATTTAAAAAATACTTTTTTCGTAGTTGCAGTATTGGGAGTCAAAAGACGCTTAAGCCATGGTTCATTTACTTGAATTTCTAGAAAACGTAATGCCAGAATGCTTTTAACACGATTATTAAATAACCTGCGGTTTTTGATAATAAGTGGGTGAGTAATTAACTTATGCGTACCCATCTGACTATGGGGCAAAATAAAATGAGGAGTGATTTGGAAGACAGTCACAAATTTTGCTTGCTGACAGATTTTTTCAAGATGAGTCACGCTATCTTGATTTGTACCAATAATCGCGACAGATGAATGTGAAAAGTCAAACTCTTTAATTGATGTTGAGGAAATCACTTGACCAGTAAAATCTTCGAAATCTTGAGAGATATTCTGAAAAATTACTGATTTTGAAGTGTTATTTTTAATATTAATACTCATTTTCCAAAAGTCCTTTTGGTTTTTTAAATCATGATGTTTTTATCGTTTTAATATAAATAACCAAGCAGGAAGTTGGGGTAAAGTCTTTTCAGATAGATGGTCATCCCATACTCGAAATCAATTCAAGTATGGGAGCTTGAAGTAGAATTTTATAATCCTGTTTTTACATTCATGAGTTGTGTAAAGCTTTCTAAACGTTTAGCTGTATCGTATACATCACATGTAAAAATAAATTCATCAACATCATACGTCGTTAATAACTTTTGTAAGCCAGAGCGAACCGTATCTACAGAACCAATTTGCGCCATTGCATAAAAGTTTTCGACAGAAAGTTGTTCTGCTGTATTCCATAATCCCTGCATTGATTCAACTGGTGGTTTCAGCTTTAAGCTTTCTCCACGAATTAAACCTAATACGCGTTGGTAAGCACTTGTTGCTAGAAACTGTGCTTCCTCATCTGTATCTGCTACAACAACAGGTACACCCATTGAAACATATGGCTTATCTAGATACTCAGAAGGTTCAAAGTTCTCTCGATAGAGTTGAATCGCTTGACCTAACATACGTGGTGCAAAATGTGATGCAAATGAGTAGGGAAGTCCAAGTTTTGCCGCGAGTTGTGCACTAAATAGACTAGATCCAAGTAACCAAACTGGGACATGGGTACTTTGCCCCGGTGTTGCAATAATTTTTTGTCCTGCTTGAGGTGCATCGAAATATTTTAGGATTTCGACAACATCTCTTGGAAACTGATCTTCTGTTTCTTGATGACCACGACGTAAAGCTCGCATGGTAAGTTGGTCTGTACCAGGAGCACGGCCTAAACCAAGTTCAATACGATTTGGATATAAAGTAGCAAGCGTCCCGAACTGTTCTGCGACAACTAAAGGGGCATGGTTAGGAAGCATAATTCCGCCTGAACCTAAGCGAATATGCTGTGTATGTGCTGCAATAAAACCAAGTAAGACGGCCGTAGCGGAACTTGCGATACCATCCATGTTGTGATGTTCAGCAAGCCAGAAACGTTCATAACCTAGTTTTTCTGCATGTTGTGCTAATTCTAATGCGTGACGTAATGAGAATTCGATGGTTTTATCATTACGAATAGGAGCAAGTTCCAAAATAGAGAACTTGGTATCTTGAAGTGATCGCATGCGATATTCTCGAATAAGGATATATCGAAATAATACGATATATAGGATGTGATGTATATCGTTTTTTTTCGATATTAATTTTTAGCTATAAATAAAAAAGCACCCGAAGGTGCTCTTTTGATTTATCTGTGAATTAGCGGTTTTTATACCAACCACGGTGTAAGCCATTGTCATGGCGACGGCTACCACCTTTATAATAACGACGGTCACCATCGTAATATCTGCGGTCATCACGATCGTAACGATCACGGTCATAACGGTCATCGTAGTTACGATCTTCAGCAACTTTACGACCTAATGCAGAACCACCAGCTGCACCTACTGCTGCACCGATGTATCCACCGTTGGTGCCGCCCATATTTTTGCCGACTGTATAACCAGCACCACCACCTAAAGCACCACCAATTGCAGCTTCTGTACGATTACGACGATCACTTGCTGCTGCTGCACCACCAGCACCACCTAAAGCAGCACCGATTGTTGCACCTGAGGTACCACCAATACTTTTACCAATTGCAGTACCCACTACACTACCTAAAGCAGAGGTTGCAGCAACACGTGTGCCATTGTCAGCATGTGCAACTGTTACCATTGAAGATGTTGCAATTAATGCACTAGCCAACCAAATATTCATTTTCATCTTAGAACTCCATGTCCTTTTTACTGGAAGGACAGTTATCTTTATCTTGGGGTAAATGTAATAAAAAATTTCGTGATAATTATGGAGAACACCAAAGGTGATACAAGTGTTTTGTGTCTGTTTGTAGTGTTTGTATTAATTTGTGGATAAACCATGAGCATACGACAAATTAGCTTTTATCACTCATAATAAAAAAGCACCCGAAGGTGCTTAAATATCTGTTCGTCAAATTTGATTAGTGATGACGACGGTGTTTTTTCTTCCAGTGTTTAGAAGATTTTTCTGTATAACGGTCTTTAGAAATTTTATTACCTAAAGCAGAACCACCCGCAGCACCTAAAGCAGCGCCTACATAACCACCATTTGTACCGCCCATGCTTTTACCAACCGTATAACCAGCACCACCACCTAAAGCACCGCCAATCGCAGATTCAGTACGGTTACGACGATCGCTTGCAACAGCTGCACCACCAGCACCACCTAAAGCAGCACCAATTGTTGCGCCAGATGTACCGCCCATGCTTTTACCAATTGCAGTACCTGCTACGCTACCTAAAGCAGAAGCGGCTGCTACATGTGTTGTATTGTCAGCATGTGCCACAGTAACCATTGAAGTTGCGAGAACAGCGCTACATAACCAAGCATTTAATTTCATTTTTGACTCCGTGTCCCTAGTTGCAGGACCCTATATCTTTTGTTACGGCAAATGTAACAAAACACTTCTCCCCAAATATGGAGAACCATCTTTTGATTATTGCAGTTTAGTGTCTGGTTTGTATGTTTTCTATTAAAATAGAATATTTAATACTCATATAGATAAATTAAGCTTTATTTAGTTTTGACGGGGTTAGTCACGATCAGAACATAGAAAATTTATTAAAGCTCTTGTCGCAGACGACATATGTTTATGTTGTGCGTACAGTAAAGAAAAGGGCCGTGTGTGACCTGCATAACCCTCAAGTAGGGGCTGCAATTTTCCTTGCCGGATCTTTTCATTAACAATAAAGCTATAACTCTGACATATTCCTAATCCACTTTCAGCAAGAGAAACTACTCCCAAAATATCTTCTTTTACTAAAATCCGATTTGATGGTATCCATTGAATTTCATTATCACCATTTTTAAAAAACCATGGAGTGACCTTACCTGTGCTCGGTAATTCAAAGGCAATACATTGGTGATGGTTTAAGTCTTCCAAGGTTTGAGGAACACCCATACGTTTTAAATATTCAGGTGAGGCAACAAGTTGAAGAGGGGCAAGCTCCAAAGGTCTGGCAATGAGAGTGCTACTAGGAAGCTGACCTTGACGAATAGCTAAATCAAATCCTTCCGCAATTAAATCGACGTTTCGATTAGAAATACTGACTTCAATTTGAATATCTGGATATTGCAAAAGAAATTTTTGTAGTAATTCTGGAAGGCGATAGTGTCCATAGGTAGTGGGTACACTTAATTTAATTTTGCCGGAAATTTGCAGTTGCTTACCTTGAATAGCACGCTCTGCATGGTCAATTAACTGAAATGCATGTTGCATCTTTTCATAATAAAGTTGACCAGCTTCAGTCAGGCTCAAATGACGAGTTGTTCTTCTAAAAAACTGAATGCCAAGTTTTTTCTCTAGCCGCGTAATTGTTCTACTAATGACTGAAGGAGTTGTTGCTAAATAAATTGCAGCTGCACTAATAGAAAGCTTCTCCGCCACAATTAAAAACACTTCAATATCGGCAAGATGGTCAAATTGACGTGACATTTAGTCCTCAAACGCAAAAAAGATTTGCAAAGGTGGTTGTTTATCTACCTGATTGGCAAAAATAGAATATATCTATCCAAAATATAAATCCAGCAAATGGTTGGAATGAAGGTCGAATGATGAAATCTCTAAATAAAATAATGCTTGCAGTAGTTACTGCTCTAGCAGCATTCAGTGCAAATGCTGCTCATGTGTTAGTTGTGTTGTCTGATGAAGCCCAATTAGAGCTGAAAAAAGGTCATATTTTTAAAACAGGCTTTTACTTAAATGAGTTGATGCAACCTACAAAAATGCTTTTAGATGCAGGCCATACAGTAACTTTCGCTACACCAAAAGGGAAAGCTCCAACCTTAGATGAATCATCGAATAATGCGATGTATTTTAACCAAGATGAAAAAGCATTAAAGCAATATGCAGATTTATTGCATGATCTAAAATTAACATCTGCTCAAGATTCTCCAGTTGTGAGCCTATCTCGTATTGAACAAATTGGTGTGGGTCAGTTTGATGCTATTTATATTCCAGGTGGGCATGCGCCTATGCAAGATCTATTAAAAGATAAACAACTTGGAAAAATACTTACAGCTTTCCATAAAGCTGGTAAACCTACTGCGTTGGTCTGTCATGGTCCTATTGCATTGATGTCTACTTTACCTAATGCCTCGGAAGTAGTTGGTCAACTCGAACAAGGCAAGCCAGTAAAAAATGGCGAATGGATATATAAAAGTTATCGGATGACGGTGATTAGTAATCAAGAAGAAGAGCAGGCTAAAGCTTTATTAAAAGGTGGAGAAATGAAGTTTTATCCACAAACGGCTTTACAGTCACTTGGCGGTAAGTATCAAAGCAATACCACTGCATGGACTCCAAACGTAGTAGTGGACCGTGAACTTATTACAGGGCAAAATCCGGCGTCGGCTGTTTTGGTGGGCAAAACATTATTAGAAAAATTAAAATAACTAGGCTGAGCAAAGAGGTTTTTAAACAAAGCCTCTATTGTCCTATAGAGTAAAAAAGATGACTTATTATTTTCTACAGAACAGCCAAATTATAGGCAAGTAATAAATCTTATTCGAAATCATTATATTTATACGCCTCTACTTATTGGGAAAGTTGATGAATTGGCTGATTATATATGTCATTTAAGCAGCATAATCTGTAAACTATGCGCTATTTTTACGATTTTGCTTATCTTCTATACTTACATAGCCTTCGATAAGCTTTTTGGACTTTTGAGATATTTCCTCTTATGAAAGCGTCACTCCGTTTACGACTTGATCAACTCTGTGATCGACATGAAGAACTTACTGCATTGCTTGCAGATGCTGAAGTGATCTCCGATAACAAACGTTTCCGTAAATTGTCTCGTGAACATAGTGATTTATCTGAAATTACCGAAGTTTGGGGCAAATACCGTCAAGCAGAAGAAGATATTGAAACTGCTGAAATGATGAAGTCGGACCCAGACTTTAAAGATATGGCAGAAGAAGAAATTCAAGCCAATAAAACATTGCTTGAAGAATTAGAAAGCCAGCTCAATATTTTGATGATTCCAAAAGATCCAAATGACTCTAATGCGGCTTATTTAGAAATCCGTGCTGGAACAGGTGGTGATGAAGCTGCGATTTTCTCTGGTGATTTGTTCCGTATGTACAGCAAATATGCCGAGACACAAGGCTGGCGTATTGAAGTCCTTTCTGAAAATGAAGGCGAGCATGGTGGCTTTAAAGAAGTTATTTGCCGTGTAGATGGTGATGGCGTTTATGGTCGCTTAAAGTTTGAAAGTGGTGCTCACCGTGTACAACGAGTTCCTGCAACTGAATCACAAGGTCGTGTGCATACATCAGCATGTACAGTTGCGATCTTGCCTGAAATTGATGTTGATACCAACGTTGAAATTAATCCGGCAGATTTACGTATCGATACTTACCGTGCATCTGGTGCGGGTGGTCAGCACATTAACAAAACCGATTCAGCCGTGCGTATTACTCACATTCCAACCGGTACAGTCGTTGAGTGCCAAGAAGAACGTTCACAGCATAAAAACAAAGCTAAAGCGATGGCATTGTTAGTATCGCGTTTAGAAAATGCTAAACGTGCAGCAGCCGATGCAGCAACTTCTGAAATGCGCCGTGATTTGGTCGGTTCTGGTGACCGTTCTGAACGTATCCGTACTTATAACTACCCACAAGGGCGTATGACGGACCATCGTATTAACCTAACTTTATATAAGTTAGATGCCATTATGGAAGGTGATTTGACTGAATTGCTCGATAGCTTACATCGTGAATATCAGGCAGATCAGCTTGCGATGCTTGCACAGGAAAATGGCGGCTAATGAATATTGCTCAAGCGCTTGCAATTCGTGGTGAGCCTGACAGTTATGAACGGCAAGAAAATGCTTGGTTACTTGAGCATTTTCTAAAAATCAATTCGCTTGAATTAAAGTTTAGACTTGAGCAAGAGTTAACTGCCCAACAAGAGCAAGATTACTTGGCTGGTCTTGAACGTATCCAAAATGGTGAGCCTTTAGCTTATGTGACGGGTTCACAGCCATTTTGGACACTCGATTTAAAAGTAACATCTGATACTTTAGTACCACGTCCGGATACTGAGGTTCTAGTTGAAACCGTTTTAAATCTAAATTTGCCAAATACTGCAAATATTGTTGATTTGGGAACGGGAACAGGTGCAATTGCGCTTGCATTAGCAAGTGAACGTCCAGATTGGCAAGTCACGGCAACTGATATTTATGCGCCTACTTTAGAAGTCGCAAAAGAAAATGCACAAGCATATGATTTGCAACGTGTGAAATTTGCCTGCGGCGCTTGGTTTGACGCACTTGAACCACAAAAGTTTGATTTAATTGTTTCTAATCCACCGTACATTGACCCTGAAGATGAACACATGCAAGCTTTGGCAACAGAACCGCGCCGTGCATTGGTTGCAGACCATCAGGGACTGGCTGATATTGAAATTATTATTGCTCAAGGCAAAAACTGGTTAAAACCGCAAGGCTGGATTGCACTAGAGCATGGTTATGATCAGGGACAGGCTGTTCGAGATATTTTCACAGAGCATGGTTTTAGCCAAATTAAAACTATTCAAGACTATGGCCAAAATGATCGAGTCACTTTGGCATGCTGGATTTAAAGTTATTTTTGTAGCGTATCACGCCAACGTAACAACCAGTTTTCTATGAGTTTCATTAAGGTATCGGTTACTTTACCCAATAGCGCCAATAAAATAATTGCAATGATAACAATATCTGGTCGAGACGTTTCTCGGCCATCACTGAGTAAATAGCCAATCCCTTGAGTAGCTGCAATCAGTTCAGCTGCAATCATAAACATCCACGATAAGCTTAAGCTGTTGCGTAAACCCGTTAAAATGCCCGGAGAGGCTGCCGGTAAAATAATAGATATAATCCGCTGAAAAGCATTAAGCCGATAAACTTTTCCAACTTCAATGAGCTTTTTATCTACATTATGAATTGCTGCAACTGTATTGGTATAGGTTGGAAAGAATGCTCCGATTGCAATCAATGTAATTTTAGAACCTTCGTCAATTCCTAACCAAAGCAATAACAGGGGAATCCAAGCAAGACTTGGAATTGATTTAATTGCTGAAAAAGTTGGTTCTAAATAAGCTTCTGCTTCTTTACTTAATCCAACCCAAATCGCAAAAATTAAACCTAAACCGCTTCCTATAATAAAGCCCAACAGAACACGCCATGTACTAATATAAATATGGGCAAACAGGTCGCTATGAGCTAAATCTAAAAAAGATTGCCATAAACTAGAAGGTGCAGGCAGTAGATAAGCATCGATATAGCCATTTCTGACTAAAAACTCGCAAGCCGTTAAAAAGATAAGTGGAATGAGTAGCGCTTTAAACCACAGTGTAAATTTATGGTTTAGATGCTTTTTCTCAGATTTTAAAGCCTGCTGAGCTAAGAAGTGATTTAGCTCAGCTTTGTTAAGTGAATCACTCATATACTATTTCACGACTTTTTGAGCAAAACGTGGGTCTAGCAACTGATCAACCACTTGATTGACGTTAGTACCCTTTCTAACCAAATCTTCTTCAGTCAAAATTTTCCCAGAACGTTTTAGCGCTTGTGCTTGAGTTGCTGATGGAATGCTTTGATCGAAGTTGGTTCGGCTCAGTTGTAGTTTAGCCACAGGTAGAGGAAGTTTTGATTCTTGAGCTAAAAGTGCTGCCACTTTATCTGGATTGGCTTTTGCCCATTTTCGGGCTTGTTCATAGGCTTTAATAACGGCCTCTACCGCTTCAGGGCTTTGCTTTGCAAAATCTTCTTTAACGCTCAGTACACTATAGCTATTAAATCCAACATTACGATAAAGCAATTTGGCACCCGATTGAATTTGAGCAGAAGCCATTAATGGATCAAGTCCAGCCCAAGCATCTACTTGGCCACGCTCTAATGCAGTTTTGCCGTCTGGGTGTTGTAGATGAACCAGTTGTACATCACGTTTACTCAAACCGACTGTATCTAGTGCTTGTAGTGTAAATAAGAAAGGATCGGTTCCTTTGGTGGCTGCAATTTTTTTACCTTTTAAATCTTTTAGGCTTTTAATTGGTGAATTTTTTGCGACAACAAGCGCGGTCCATTCCGGTTGGCTTTGTACATAAACCGTTTTAATTGGACTACCATTCGCTCGACTTAATACAGCAGCTAATCCAGCGGTAGAAGCAAAATCGATGCTGTTACTGTTGAGATATTCTAATGAGCGGTTACTACCTTGACTAAAAACCCATTTAATTTGGGTATTTGGCAGTGCTTTTTCGAGAAGTTTTTGATCTTTAACGATTAAACTGGTTGGTGCATAGTAAGCATAATCAAGCTTAAGCGTAGTCGGAATTGCTGCAAAAGCAGATGAAGTAAATACAAACCCCAATGTTGATGCCAACAAAGTCTTTGGTAGAGAAAATTTTGATTTTAAAGACATGATAAAAATAAAACCGAAATGAAATAGGAGATCATCCTTTCACGTGTTTAGAGGCTTATAAACTTAGTTATTTTGATTTATAAATCAGTTTGAAAGATAAAAGTTTGAATAGAATTATAAATCACTGTTTTTATGACCATTATTAAATTTTAAATAATGCGTTTATCTGAAATATTGAATTTAAAAGACATAAATATCATAAGCTTAAACTCTAATACCTCACGCTTCATTCGATGTATATGTTATTGCTTGTGCCCAGTTAAATTATCTCGATATGCACCTGGGCTGACGCCAGTCCATTTTTTAAAAGCACGGTGAAAGGCACTTGGGTCATGGAAGCTTAAATCTTCACTAATATCTTGAATTGAGTCATTCGTTTTGCTTAAGCGTTGAACAGCAATATCACAGCGGATTTCATTTTTAATTTGTTGATAGCTTACACCTTCATGTTTCAGTCTACGTTGAACGGTGGCTTCTGAAATATTGAGTTGGTGAGCTACATCTTTAAGTTCGGGCCATTGTGCAGGGTGGAGTTTCAATAAATGGCGACGAATAAGTACACTCAGGGCATTTTCATTTTTAAAGCGAACTAAAAGATTTTGCGGAGTTTGCTCTAAAAAATCATAAAGCGCTTTTTTATCTTTTTTAATTTTAATATCTAAATAGTGGGCATCGAACTCAACTCGATTTATCTCAGCATTAAATTGAATATCTTCACCAAAACGAACTAAATAGTCCTGAATATCGTTCGGTTTAGCACAACGTACCATAATAGTATTTAAACCAATTCGCTGGTCTACCAACCAGCACATAAGTCCGTGTACTAATATTAAAAAGGTTGCGTAGGTAAACATACGTTTAGGTTGTTCATGATCATGAATCACTAAATAAGCTTTGTCTTGCTCTCGAATGAGTTCTCCATGCATGTCATCTAGAACAAAGTTAAAAAACTTCAAAATATCATAGAGTGCTTTTTCTAAAGTTTCAGCCGTACTGACGAGTTTAGTCAGTAATTTATAGCTTCCACGACGCATGGGGTGGCTATCCATCCCAAAAAACTCATCGTTCATGGCATTGGCAAGCTCTATCCACAATTGGGCATAGGTTGTAACAGGCACACGTGCCTTTGGAGACATCAGTAATTCAGCGGGGATGCCTGCTTTATTTAGAATTATTTGTGTATTTAGGCCTTTGGCATAAGCCGCACTCAGTGCTTCATGTACTAGTGCAATCGAAATTGTGCCTTTACTTAAAGAAGATTGGACAACCATGTCAAAGACTCATATTTTCTTCATATATTTCAAGTGAAATACTGCATATTTAAAATTTGGATTGATCAAAAGCTGCAAACATTTTGAGGCTTTTTGAAATTGTATCGGAAAACAACAACTTTTACTCTCACTACTAAGTTTAAAGAACATTTCTATAGGACATTACACAATGAAAATTCAAGGGAAACATTTCGTAATTACAGGTGGTGGGTCTGGTTTAGGTGCTGCAACAGCTGAGTATTTAGTCCAGCAAGGTGCTTCAGTTACCTTGGTAGACATGAATACAGAAGCAGGCGAGCAACAAGCAAAACAGTTAGGGCCAAAAGCTGACTTTGTAAAACTTGATGTAACCGATGAAGCAGCTGCTGAACAGTTCTTTAAAGATGTGTTGGTTAAACATGGACATTTGCATGGTTTGGTGAACTGTGCAGGTATTGGCCCTTCTGCGAAAGTAGTTGGCCGTGAGGGCGTTCATGACTTAGGGTTATTTGCAAAGACTTTAAATATTAATGTCACAGGTACATTTAACATGCTGCGTTTTGCAGCAGATGCAATGAGTAAAAATACAGTTGAAGCAGGTGAAGAGGACCGTGGTTTCATTGTGAACACTGCTTCTGTTGCGGCATTTGACGGTCAAATCGGTCAGGCTGCGTATTCAGCATCTAAAGGCGCTATTGTGGCGATGACTTTGCCGATTGCTCGTGAGCTAGCGCGACATGCCATTCGTATTATGACCATAGCACCGGGAATTATGGAAACTCCAATGCTTAAGGGTATGCCACAAAATGTACAAGATGCTTTGGGGCAAATGGTTCCGTACCCATCTCGTTTAGGAAAACCAGAAGAGTTTGCTCGTTTGGTTGCGCATATTGCTGAAAACTCTTACTTAAATGGTGAAGTCATCCGTCTAGATGGTGCAATTCGCATGGCAGCAAAATAATAAAATAAGGATGTTGAAATGATTCTAAATGCTGAACAAAGTATGGTTCAGGAGATGATGCGTAACTATGCGCAAAATCAGTTAAAACCAACTGCTGCACATCGCGATAAGACCCATGAATTTCCGGCTCAGGAATTAAAAGACTTAGGTGCCCTAGGCGCTATGGGGATGACTGTGCCCGATGAATGGGGCGGTGCCGGAATGGATTATGTATCTTTGGTACTCGCAATTGAGGAAATTGCCGCAGGCGATGGTGCTATTTCGACAATCGTAAGCGTACAAAACTCTTTGATTTGCGGTATTACACTGGCATACGGTTCAGAGCAGCAAAAACAAACCTATTTGCCAAAATTTGCCTCTGGTGAATGGCTAGGTTGCTTTTGTTTAACTGAGCCACATGTCGGTTCCGATGCGAGCGCGATTTTATGTAAAGCCGAGCGAGATGGCGACCATTGGGTACTCAATGGCGTAAAGCAATTTATTACCAGTGGTAAAAATGCCCAAGTAGCTTTGGTATTTGCGGTTACAGATAAACAGGCTGGTAAAAAAGGCATTTCGTGTTTTCTTGTACCGACCAATACACAAGGCTACTTGGTGACTCGTATTGAAGACAAAATGGGTCAACATGCTTCGGACACCGCAACCATTACGTTAGAGGACTGCCGGATTCCTTTAGAAAATTTGGTGGGACAAGAAGGTGAAGGTTATAAAATTGCATTATCTAATTTAGAGGCCGGTCGTATTGGTATTGCTGCTCAGTCTGTTGGTATGGCAAGAGCGGCTTTTGATGCTGCTGTCCAATACGCAAATGAACGTAAGGCCTTCGGTGTAGAGCTGGTTCAGCATCAGGCGGTTGGTTTTCGCTTAGCTGATATGGCAACTCAGATTGAAGCGGCGCATCAGCTAGTATTGCATGCTGCAACTTTAAAAGATGCGGGACTACCTTGTTTAAAAGAGGCCTCAATGGCGAAACTCTTTGCATCAACTATGGCTGAGCGAGTATGTTCGGATGCAATCCAGATTCATGGCGGTTATGGATACGTCAGTGATTTCCCTGTTGAGAGAATTTATCGGGATGTTCGTGTAAGCCAGATTTATGAAGGTGCTTCTGATATTCAACGCTTGGTGATTGCTCGTGAAGTGGCTCAAGTTTAAGTATTAGATTTTAAAAAATGTCGTTGACTGCAAAAAACCGCAATTGTTATGCGGTTTTTTGCAATTAAATGAAACTCACTTTTTAATGATTAAATTTGAGCTTTGACTTCTTCACCAATCAAATAAAAAGTTCCACCTGCAATATAGTGCAGGCTGCGAAGTTCTTTTGGTGCATCTTGAAAATGCCAGTGCCCATCTCTAAAAACGCGGCTATCTGCCCATGCACCTACAACAGAACCAATAAATAAATCATGAGCTGACTGATTATGGGGTTCTGGAATAAGTTTACACACAAGCCATGCAATGCAACCTGATACAAGCGGGCTAGGAAGACCTTCTTGATAAAATAGTTCAACACCACAATGCTCAAGTTTTTCTGGATCATCTAGCTTACTAATGGTTCCAAGTTGATGAGTCAGATCGAGCTGTGCATAGCAGGGAACTTGTAGTGTGAAATAGCCACTTTGCTCAACCAGCTGTCGTGTTTTAGTGCTTTTGTCGAGAACAACGGAGACTTTGGCTGGCTTGAATTCTAATGCACATGCCCAAGCAGCAGCCATTACATTGCGGTCGTCACCATGTTGCGCAGAAACAAGCACAGTTGGGCCATGATTTAATAAACGATAAGCTTTTTCTAACTCTACAGGTGCAATATATGATTGGGTCATATTTAGCCTAAGTAATAAAGAAAATAGATATTTCTATTGTTGCAGAAAGCTTGATAGATGCAATGTTGGCAAATAAGCTTTATTAGAATAAAAAAGTTGTTTCTATTTTATAGCTTTCATAATAACGAACTTAGTCATAAAATCATTTCGCTTCTAAGTAAAAGGATTAACGCGTGACCGAGCTCCAAGATATCGATTTTGTAGAGTTAAGTGATGAAGAAATGCATCTCTATAGCCGTCAGATTTTACTTGATGGATGGGATATTGAAGCTCAGGAAAAACTCAAACTTGCTAATGTACTGATTGTCGGTGCTGGCGGAATAGGATGTAGTAGTGCAGAGCTACTAGCGCGAGCAGGGGTTGGGAAAATTACACTGATTGATGCGGATACGATCGAGATAAGTAACTTACAACGTCAGATCGCATTTGGTCATGAAGATGTTGGTCGCTATAAAGCAGAAATTCTAGCTAAACGGTTACAGAAAATTAACCCTTATATCTGTGTTGAATACTATAACGAACGTTTAGACGAACATAACATTGATAGACTGGTTGAACACCAAGATGTGGTTTTAGATGGCTGTGATAATTTTACAACTCGCTATTTGGTAAACGCAGCTTGTAAGAAACATCAAGTCGCATTAATTAGCGCTTCAGCAATTGGTTTTCAGGCGCAAATGTTCATGGTTGAAGGAGATTCAGCTTGTTATGAATGCCTTTTTCCGAAAGAACAGCATAGCAATGAAGGGCTGCGCTGTGCAGAGTCAGGGGTACTTGCAACTACTCCTGTAATGATAGCGTCATTACAAGCACATCACACTTTGCTGTATTTAGGTCTAAATCGTGTACCTTTAAAGCAGAAACTATTATTGTGGGATGGTTTAAATATGACACAACGTATTGTTAGTTTTGATAAAGATGTAAATTGCCCACTTTGTCAGGCAAGCTAATCAGTAAATTAAACAAAATTTGCTACACTCAACCTGAATGATTTGGTTTTGAAGAAATATGAAAAAAAATATTTTGTTTGATGGGCTGCGTTCCGTCGCCCGCATTGGTGAAACAGCAGTGGTTGCGGCCAAAGCTGGAATTAAATACGCAACTGAAAAACCAAGTAATGCCAAACTCATGCGAGAGACTTTTGAGTCACTTGGTTCAACTTATATTAAGCTTGGTCAGTTTATTGCGAGTACGCCATCGCTTTTTCCACGTGAATATGTAGAAGAATTTCAAGGTTGTTTAGACCAGACCCCAACACTACCATTTAGTTATATTCAAGGTGTGCTTGCATCTGAATTTGAAGGACGCGATTTAAGCCAGATTTTTAGCTACATCGATGAAAAGCCATTAGCTTCTGCTTCAATTGCTCAGGTTCATGCAGCTAAGCTGACTACAGGTGAAGATGTTGTTATTAAAGTACAAAAGCCTGGCGTTGAAACCATTTTATATACGGACTTAAGTGTGGTGCATTGGGCTGCCAAGCTACTTGAACGTGCAGTACCAAAGATCAAATTCGCAGCTCTTTCAGAAATTGTAGATGAAATTAAAAGCCGTATGGTCCGTGAAGTCGATTTCATTGAAGAAGCACAAAACCTAGATGATTTTGTGGAATATCTTAATATTTCACAAAATAAAGCAGCGACAGCACCTAAAGTTTATCATCAGTTTTCTACACGCCGTGTTTTGACCATGCAACGCCTATACGGTGTGTCTTTGACTGACTTTAGTGTCGTAAAACAATATGCTAAAGATCCATCACAAGTACTGATTACTGCCATGAATACATGGTTTGGTAGTCTCATGCTGTGTAAGAGTTTTCATGCTGACTTACATGCTGGGAACCTAATGTTGCTTGAAGACGGGCGTATTGGTTTTATCGATTTTGGTATCGTCGGTCAGTTAAAACCTGAAGTTTGGACTGCATGTATTGCATTTATGGATGCCTTACAAAAAACTGATTATCAGGCAATGGCTGAAAATATGTTGAAGATGGGTATGACCCATAACAAAATTGACGTTCAGGTGTTGGCTCAAGATCTAGAGCGTTTGTTTAATGGCGTATTAATGGCCGATCCGCAACAGATCTTGTCTTCAAATCCAGCCGATTTAAATGACATTATGATGGATATGGTAGGGGTTGGTGAGCGTCATGGGATTAAATTCCCTCGAGATTTTGCCTTATTATTTAAGCAAATGCTTTATTTCGATCGTTTTATGCGCGTACTCGCACCATATACTGATATTTATGCAGACCAACGTTTGAAAATGGTTCAAAATATGGAACCTGCTTCGTTGTTAAAGCACTAAGGTCAGTTTAAATTTATGGATGCCATTATTATTGAAGGCTTGAAAGTTGAGACAGTGATTGGCTGTTTCAACTGGGAAAGACAAATCATTCAACCTTTAATGTTGGATTTAACCATCCATAATGATTTGAGCCGAGCAGCAGAGTCTGACAAGCTTGAGGACACTCTCAACTACGCGCAGATTTGTGAGTTATCGGCTCAAACCATTCAACAAGCCAAACCTGAATTAATCGAGCATGCAGCACATTTGGTTTTACAATGTTTGTTTGAAACCTTTTCATCAATTGAAAAAATTACCATAACCATCCGTAAGCCAGCCATCATTGCAGAAGCAAATGCTGTAGGAATTCGTCTTGAACGTACCAGAAACAATTTTTGCGCTCGCCCTAGCGAGTAATTTAGACGCAGATCAGCACTTTACTTTTGCGTATACGCAATTGGCAACTTTGGGGAGAGTGCAGTTTTCATCTGTTTATCAAATTCCATGCCGAGATGGTATTGGAGATGATTACTGGAACTCAGCGTGTCTATTAAAAAGCACCTTATCATCTGAACAAATTGAATCTTTTCTAAAGAAACTTGAGTCAGATTCTGGGCGTGTTCGACCATCGCATCATATTTCTTTAGATGTAGATTTGATTGCATGGGGAAGTGATCTGGACCATATGCAATTTAATTCTAAAAAATTGCCGTTAGCACTCGATGTAAAAATTCCTTTATACGAACTTTGGCATTGTGAAATATTAAAGGCTGATAGCATGCTTTATCCAGTGGTTAATTTTAAAGTTTAGAGTCTTTCAAACTAAAATTTACGCAAACTTTACGCGGGCTTTGACTTGCTCAATAGAGAATTTACGGGCATTTTACCGATACTGAAATTCACTAAATTAGTGTTATTTCAGGACAATAAAGATGCTTATAAATTCTCAAATGCGCATCTTGCATCAGTCTGGCATTGTCTTATGCGGACTTAAAACAAATGATATTTCTCCATCTCTCCTTATTTCCAGTTTGGCAAATCAAGCCAAGGGGTATAGAGGAGAATAGCTATGTTAGAACTTATACTTGTTTTATTTATTGCTATTTTTCTAGCATGGTGCCTCAGTAAATATCTATCCAAAGTGATGGCAAATCAGCCGATGTGGGGTGATGGATTATTTCGCTGGATTGAAAATCCTGTATACCGCTTGTTAGGTGTATCTCCACAACAACAAATGAACTGGAAACAATATTCTTTAGCATTTGTTGTGAGCTGTATTTTTCTTGCTGTGGCTATTCTTGCTATTTTTATGACGCAAGCATGGCTACCATTAAACCCAAATCATGCACCAAATATGAGTTGGGATTTAGCACTACACACTGTTATTTCATTTTTAACAAACACCAACCAACAGCATTATTCTGGTCAGGCTCAGTTATCTTATTTGTCGCAAATGACAGGTATTGTAGGTTTGCAAGTCATTACTCCAATGATGGGGCTGGCTTTGGTTGTTGCGACATTAAGAGCTTTCTTTTATCAGCGTCCAAGCCATATTACGGCCGATGTTGCTGAGCAGCCAGATCAAATTTTAATTGGTAACTATTGGGCAGATGTAATTCGCCCTACAGTCCGATTCTTGCTTCCACTCTGTTTTGTCTGGTCATTGTTGCTTAACAGCCAAGGCGTGCCAGCAACTTTCCAAGGTGGGCCAGAAGTACAACTTATTGATAAAGCCAATACAGTACAAACCCAAAAAATTCCTTTAGGGCCAGTTGCGCCAATGGTAGCGATCAAGCAATTGGGTAGTAATGGTGGCGGTTGGTATGGTCCAAATAGTTCTGTGCCTTTAGAAAATCCAACACCATTTTCTAATTTACTAGAAATGATTGCGATCTTACTTATTCCAATCACAGTCATTTTTATGGTCGGGCATTTTACTCAGCGTAAAAAGTTTGCTTACTTTGTCTTTGGTAGCATGCTTTTCATGTCGATTATTTCAGGTGCAGCGGCTGTCTGGTCTGAAAGTATGTCATCGACAGCATCTCAATTTGCCGTAATGGAAGGTAAAGAACAACGTTTTGGACCAGCAGCATCAGCAGTTTGGGCAGCGCTTACTACACAGGTAAATAACGGCTCGGTCAATATGATGCATGATTCTTCTGCGCCGCTTACTGGTTTAGTCGAACTCATCAACATGTTGATTAATGCGATTTGGGGTGGTGTGGGCTGTGGTCTGCAACAGTTTATGATTTATCTATTACTTGCCGTATTTATTGCAGGTTTAATGACAGGCCGTACCCCTGAATTGTTCGGGCGCAAGATTGAAGCAGCAGAAATTAAATTGCTCGCGATTATTATCTTGATTCAACCTTTAGTCATTCTTGCATTCACCGCATTAAGCCTCAGCGTTCCAGGCATATCTGGAATTAGTAATCCGGGACCACATGGTATTAGCCAAGTGTTCTACGAATATGTTTCTGCATTTGCAAACAATGGTTCAGGTTTCGAAGGTCTTGGAGACAACACTGTATGGTGGAATGTTACTTGTAGTATTGCTCTACTGTTAGGACGCTTCCCGACATTAATTTTGCCATTAATGATTGCAACACGTTTAGCAGCAAAAAGAAAAGCACCCGAAACAGCAGGTAGTCTTCAGGTTGAAACTCCAACCTTTGCTTTAACGCTGATTACGATTGTTGTGTTGCTTACCTTATTACAATTTATGCCAGTTCTTGTCCTTGGGCCTATTGCCGATCAACTTTTGTTGGTTAAAGGCTAAGGAGGCGAGTGAAAATGAATACACAAACTCATGTAAATAGCCATAAACAAACCATGGCAGTGCCAAATTTTGAAGTTTGGAAAAATGCATTTGTGAAACTGCTACCGCAGCATGCAATTAAAAACCCTGTGATGGCAATTGTATGGCTTGGAACAGTGGTTACAGCATTTAGTACAGTCTTGGGTTACACCACGCTGTTATTTGGTTTAGTGGTTACAGCAATTCTGTTTATTACCATTTTATTTGCTAATTATGCTGAAGCGGTTGCAGAGGCCAGAGGTCGTGGACAGGCATCTTCATTACGTGCAGCAAGAGAAAATTTAACGGCTCGAAGACTCAACTCTTTGACAGACCGTCAAACCACTCAAGTTGCAGCTACTGAACTTCATTTAAATGATTTTATTGAAGTACATGCAGGTGAGCTTGTTCCAGCCGACGGTGAGATTGTAGAAGGCTTTGCCACTATTAATGAATCGGCTGTTACAGGTGAGTCAGCACCTGTGTTACGTGAAGCTGGAACAGACCGTTCAGGTGTTATTGGTGGAACCAAAGTTCTGACAGATCGTATTGTTGTGCAAGTGACTGCTGAATCTGGTCAAAGTTTCTTAGACCGTATGATTGCTTTGGTTGAAGGCTCAAATCGCCAGAAAACTCCGAATGAGATTGCACTTGGCTTCTTGTTAATGGTGATGACAATCACGTTTTTAATTGTCGTGATTAGCCTGCCATTTATTGCCAAGTATTTGCATATTGAACTTGATCCAGTTGTGCTCGTGGCGTTATTGGTCTGCTTGATTCCTACAACCATTGGTGGTTTGTTACCTGCGATTGGTATTGCGGGGATGAATCGTGCACTCAAAGCCAATGTTTTGGCAAAATCAGGTAAAGCGGTAGAAGTTGCGGGTGACATTGATGTGCTTTTACTCGATAAAACAGGAACCATTACTTATGGTGACCGTCAAGCGACCTCTTTTTATCCTTTAACTTCGGTAACCGAGTCTGAGTTGAGAGCTGCTGCTTGCTTAAGTTCACTGGCTGACCCGACACCAGAAGGGAAATCGATTGTTAAGTTAGCAAAAGAGCAAGGGCTAAAACAGCAAGAACCTGAGCAAGCCGAATTTATCTCTTTTAGTGCTTCGACTCGAATTTCTGGTGTGAATTTACCGAATGGTGACCAAATTCGTAAAGGTGCTTTAGATGCGATCTTGAAGTTTGTAGATGAAGATTATTCTCAAGATTTAGAATTAAAAGCGCGTGTTGAACAAGTTGCCAAAAAAGGAGCAACACCTTTAGTCGTCGCTAATCAACATCATGTGTTGGGTGTGATTGAACTCTCAGATGTGATTAAACACGGCATTAAAGAACGTTTTGCTCGTTTAAGAGAAATGGGCATCAAAACCGTTATGGTTACAGGTGATAACCCATTAACTGCGGCCGCGATTGCTGCTGAAGCTGGTGTAGATGATTATATTGCCGAAGCAAAACCAGAAGACAAATTGGCTTGTATTCGCACCGAACAACAACAAGGTCGTTTAGTTGCAATGGTCGGTGACGGAACCAATGACGCGCCGGCATTAGCACAAGCAGATATTGGGTTAGCCATGAATTCAGGTACACAAGCTGCAAAAGAAGCTGGCAATATGGTTGATTTAGACTCTGACCCAACCAAACTACTTGCTGTGGTCGAGATTGGGAAACAGCAGCTGATTACCCGTGGTGCTCTAACAACATTTTCATTAGCAAACGACGTCTCTAAATACTTTGCCATCTTACCTGCATTGTTCGCTGCTGCGATTCCACAAATGCAAGTATTGAATGTAATGCACTTGGCAAGCCCAAACAGTGCGATTTTATCCGCATTACTTTTTAACGCGATTATTATCCCGCTATTAATTCCAATTGCACTACGAGGCGTCAAATTTAAACCTTCAACGGCAACTCAGTTATTACGTCGAAATATGTTGATTTATGGTGTGGGCGGTGTGGTTATGCCATTCCTTGCCATTAAAGCAATTGATGTAGTGATTGTTCAATTATTTGGTTTGTAATCTGGAGTTTGAAATGAAAACTTATGTACAAAATTCAGAAGCAAATTTGGGTCAGACCTTAAGAGCATCTTTGGGATTATTAATTTTTACCTTAGTTGGCTGTGGCGCTGTTTATAGTGCGATTGCTACAGGTGCGGGACAGGTGTTATTTAACAATCAAGCGAATGGTAGTTTGATTGAAATAGATCATAAAGTTTTAGGGGCAAAATTAGTTGCTCAGCCATTTGTTGGAGAAACTTATTTTCATCCGCGTCCTTCAGCAGTTGCTTATGACCCGATGGCTACGGCAGGTACAAACTTAGCTCGTACTAATCCTGAGCTACAGCAACAAATTGATGCTCAGATTCTTGCGGTGAAAAAACAAGATCACACGGGCAATACACCTATTCCAAGTGATTTGGTGACTAAATCTGGTAGTGGTATTGATCCGCATATTAGTCCTGAATCTGCTCAGTTACAGGTTGCTCGAGTGGCTCAAGCTCGTCATTTAGATCCTAAGGTTGTGGAAGAGCTTTTGCAAAAGTATGTTGAACCGAAGCAGTTTGGTGTACTAGGGCAAGCTCGTGTTAATGTATTACAGCTCAATATTGCTTTAGATCAATTACAATCTACACATTAACTTAAAAATAAAGTTGTTAGTTTACCGGATGATATCAAGTGCAAAGCAATCGCGAAAATCAGGCTGAGGCCTTATTAAATCATGTCAACAGATATCAAGCCGGTCGACTAACGGTCTTTCTTGGTGCGGCACCTGGTATAGGAAAAACTTATGCCATGCTCGCCCGCGCCAAAGAATTATTTCAACAGGGCACAGATGTTGTTGTTGGTATTGTTGAAACCCATGGAAGAATCGAAACTCTAAAAATTTTGGAAGGGTTGCCTCAGATTGCTAGAAAAGAAATGCAATATCAGGGGCATATTTTAGAAGAAATGGACTTGGATGCTATTTTACTTAGGCATCCGCAAATCGTTTTGGTTGATGAATTGGCTCATCGCAACGTCCCAAATAGTCGTCACGAACGACGGTGGCAAGATGTTAATGAGTTGCTAGACGCTGGTATTGATGTATTCACCACTATAAATATTCAACATTTAGAAAGCCTAAATGATGTGGTCTATCAAATTACAGGCATTCGAGTAAATGAAACAGTACCAGATCGGGTATTTGATCGTATTCGAGACATTCGCTTAATAGATTTACCCGTCAGTGAGCTTATTGAAAGGCTCCATCAAGGAAAAGTCTATGTGCCAGAGCAAGCAAATCTCGCATTACAAGGCTTTTTTAGCATTTCAAATTTAACAGCATTACGTGAACTCGCAATGCAATGCGTTGCTGAGCATGTCGATTCAGACTTAAAAGAGAGTTATGCCTCAAAGGGTTTGAAATCTATATCTTTACAAAATGAATTGATGATTGCGATAGATGGGCAAGGCTCTTCTGAATATTTAGTGCGAGCAGGCTGTCGTTTAGCAGAACGTAATGGTGCTACATGGACTGTAGTAAATGTTGCTAAAAGTTTGGACTTTGGACAGAGTTCAGTGAGTTCTTATAAAAAAGAATACATTGAGATTGACCGCGCCTTTGAGTTGGCTCGACAACTAGGTGGTCGAACAGAAGTCTTATATGGGCATCGAGTTGCGTCAGTGTTAATGGATGCCGCGGTTGACCGAGGAATTTCGAATCTAGTCATTGGCAAAAGTATTTCGCCGTGGTGGTTAACGTTATTTAAGAAAAATTTAGCTCAGCAATTATTAAATCAAGAAAACTCGATTGCTTTAACCATTTTGCACCCAGAACAGGGCACTAAAAAGATTAATCAGCTCGAAAAACCTTCATTTTTATCATTAAAAGAAAGCATTTTTGTTTTAGCTGTGACGTGCGGTAGCATTTTTCTAGCTCACTTCGCCGAAGTTCTATTTGGTATTGAAGACTTCTCTGTCATCTTTATTATTTCTGTTTTAATTGTTGCAACAAAAACCCGAATGTTAGCTGCAGTAGTGGCAGCCTTAATATGTTTTTTGGCCTATAATTTTTTCTTTATTGCCCCGCGTTATACCTTTCAGATTTCAGCACACCAAGGGGTAGTGACCGTTGTGGCTTTTTTTGCAGCAGCTTTAATTGCTGGCCGTTTAGCTTCTCAGTTACGCCAGCAAGTTTTGTCTTTAAAAGCTGCGAATGCCTACACTAAGGTAATGCAAGACTTGGCACGTAAGCTTTCTAGTGCAGTAAACCTTGAAGAAGTCATGCAAACAGGACGTATGACTTTAGAAACACAACTTCAAACTAAAGTGTGGATTTCTATTCGAGATAAGGTAATTTCATCTGATATTGAGCTAAATGATAAAGAAAAAGTAGCCGCAGAATGGTGTTTGAAACACAAGCAGCCATGTGGGCGTTTTACCGATACGCTGAGTCAGTCAAACTGGTGGTTTTTACCTCTTTTAGAACAAAAAAATAGCCTAGGTATTGTGGGAATTTACTTTAAGGATGAAGTGGTTTCCTTAAATTTTGAGCAAAAGAAATTGACTGAAAGTGTAATTGAATACATTGCACAAGCAGTACTTCGAACCCAATTGGTGAATGAACTTGAACAAGCAAAAGTCACCAGTGAAACAGAGCGCTTACGTTCTGCTTTATTATCTTCGGTATCGCATGATTTACGCTCGCCACTTGCTTCTATTATTGGGGCAGCAGACACGCTTGCCAATTTTAAAGCTGAAATTTCAGAACAAGACCAGCAAGATCTGCTTGAAACAATTCATTTAGAAGGTGAGCGCTTAGACCGTTATATTCAAAACTTACTTGATATGACACGCTTAGGTCACGAAGGTCTAACTTTAAAAAGAGACTGGATTGGTGTAGATGAATTAATTGGTTCGGCAACTCGCCGTTTAAAGCGCTATAAACCAGATACTCAAGTGTCGGTTGAATTACCTGAACAAGCGATTAGTTTGTATGTTCACCCTGCACTGGTAGAGCAAGCTATTTTTAATGTTTTAGAAAATGCCGCAAACTTTTCACCTCCAGATGAACCAGTTATGATTCGTACTCATCTTGCGTCAGAAGATGAGGTGAAAATAGAAATTGAAGATAAAGGTGCAGGAATCCCTGAAGACGAAAGACATCGCATTTTCGATATGTTTTATACTATGGAGCGTGGAGACCGTGGAAAATTCGGTACAGGTTTAGGTCTAACAATTGTAAAAGCGATTATTGGTGCTCATATGGGTACAATAGAAGCATTTTCAGGGCGCCAAAATAAAGGTACTTTAATTCAAATCAAATTACCCATTCATCCAGTAAAAGAATAAGTTGTAAATTCATGATAAGTTCAGAAACATCACCTGTAGAAACACGTATTGTGATTATTGATGATGAGCCTCAAATCCGTAAATTTTTAGACATTGCTTTAAGAACTCAAAAATACAAAACCACGCTCTGTGAAACGGGTTACAAAGGCCTAGAGGCATTGGCAACCCAAGGGGCTGATTTGGTTATTTTAGACTTAGGTTTACCCGATTTAGACGGAAAAGAAGTGCTTCAAGAATTACGTAGCTGGTCGAATGTTCCCGTTATTGTGTTATCTGTACGTGCTGATGAATATGAAAAAGTTGCCTTGCTAGACGCAGGTGCAAATGACTACATGACCAAACCTTTTAGTGTGCAAGAGCTTTTGGCGCGCATACGTGTCATTTTAAGAAATCAACCGATTCAGCAAGAAGCCCATGTATATGACGATGGTTATCTCAAGGTTGATGTCATGCAACGATTAGTTTGGATCGAGCAACAGCCAATTACTTTAACTCGAAAAGAGTTTCAACTTTTGACGTTATTAATGCGCTATCAAGGGCAGCTTTTAACACAGCCTCAGCTTTTAAAAGAGCTATGGGGACCCACCCATCAGGAAGATACGCACTATTTACGTATTTTAGTGGGCAAGTTACGCAGTAAACTGGGGGATAACGCAATTCAGCCACGTTATATTGCTACTGAACCAGGTGTTGGGTTACGTTTTTTAGCTAAACAGAAAAATCATTAATTAGATACAAAAAAAACCTTAGGGTATTTCTCCCTAAGGGTTTGCAAAGTGGTTTATAGTTTTTTTGCTCTTTTTATTTATATATCCCAATGTTGTTCTGCTTCAGTCATTTGACTGTAAATACTTTGATATTCAGCCTGTTTAACTGTGTACCAATGTTCGACAAAGTCTGCTCCTAAATATCCTTCTAAAATAAGACTTCCTTTAAATATTTTTAAGGCTTCCGGCTGATTGTTGGCTAATAAAATGTGCTCGTCTGGAAATTTTAAAAGATGTGCAGGTTTTGGCAGCGGTAATTTATGAGATAAGCCATAAGATACGCCCGCTAAAATAGTCGCTGTTACCAGATAGGGATTACAGTCGGCTCCAGCAACACGATATTCTAAACGTTGATTTTGTATATCTGAGCATGGAATGCGAATTGCAACATTTCGGTTGTTAGTATCCCAATTGGCTTCTAATGGCACGTGATGACCAATTTTAAAACGTCTATAAGAATTAATATTAGGCGCTAAAATCGCCATAGATGCAGGCATTAACTCAATGAGTCCGCTAATCGCGCTCAATAATTTGACTGAAAGCTCATCTTTTTCTACTTTTGAACTAAATATATTTTCATGGTATTGATTAAGCATGCTCATATGAAAATGCATGCCACTACCAGCCTTTGCCAAGTTCGGTTTCGCCATGAAACAAGTAGTTAAGTCATGTTTTCTTGCGACTTGCTTTACAATTCTTTTTAAAGCATTAATTTGATCGCAGAGTTTTAAAATGTCATGGCTGTGTTGAAGATTTAATTCGTATTGTCCAGGGGATGATTCCGCAACAATTGCGGTAATTTCAATTGATTGTAGTAAGGCTGCTTTTTCAACTTCATCTAGGACTTGTTGATAGTTATTTGGCGCATCTATATCAAAACATTGGTTTTCTGAACATGTCTCGAATTGATGCTGAGGTGAGAAAAGGTAAAACTCTAGCTCGGCAGCCATGACGGGAAAATAATTATTAGCATGTAACTGATTTAATAATTTTTTTAATATATTACGTGGTTCATAGCGACAGTCTGAACCATCTTCTTCTTGCATTGATAGGTAAAGCTGAGCATTTAATTCTGGGGATAAGGCACTTGGTTGCAAGCTGCCTAAAATGGGCAGGCAAAGTCTATCTGGTTCACCAATATATTTTCCCAAGCCTGTTTCTTCAATCACTTTTCCATCAAGGCTCATGGCATAAACAGAAAGAGGAAAATAACATCCATTAGATAGATTTTTCAGACTCTTAACATCAATACGTTTGCCACGAATATGCCCGTTTAAGTCATGTAGACAAATATCAATGTGCTGAGTGTGAGGATATAAACTTAAATATTCATCAACTTCTTTTAAAAAAAGATCTGATTGGAAAGTACCAGATTGTGTCGGAGGAATAAAATTATCTGATATTTTAAATGCCTTAAATTGAGGATCTTTTAAGTTTAAATTTGGGTAAATAAGTGTACTCATTATAAAAAACCTTGGTGGTTATTTAGCTAAAATCCTAACGTAGCCTTTGAAGTTAATCTCGTAAAAAAAGAGTAAAATGATGAAAGGTTTTTTTATGGGGTTTATTGTTTTTATTTATTAATAATCAATGTCTTGAATCTCATTTTTGCAATCAATTTTTAAAGTAAAATTAGCGTATAAGAGCAGTCAGCGCATTATAAAATTCTACGGATTTCTCTTTTTAAAATTAAACAAAGCTAAAAATTTAAGCTTCTCATTTGGTGAGATGGTCAAACTACTTTAAACTTAAATGCTTATCCAGTTAAACATTTATTTATAAATCTTGAATTGAGCAAGGCTTATATAGCACATGTACTGGAATTTTATTTTTTGCGTTTTTTAATTTTATTTTTGAGTTTTCTTAATATGAAAAATATCGGTTTAGCCATTTTAGCAATCAGCCTTTCAGGTTGTGCTGCAATGAGCGTAGAAGAATGTAAGACTGCGAATTGGTCATTAGTGGGTGAGAAAGATGGTTCAAAGGGGTCTTCGCCACGTTTAGATCAATATTATAAAGCGTGTGGAAAAGCCAATATTGTTCCAGATCAAAAGTCATATGAACGTGGATATAAAGAAGGCTTAGGGTATTATTGCCAGCCATCAAATATTTTTTATAACGCTTTAGAGGGTAACGGCAATATTAATGTATGCCCAATCGAGCAGCGTAATCGTTTAAGACCTTATTATCGAGCTGCCTCAGATTACTACAATGCAAAAAATGAATATGACCGTTATGATGAAAAGTTTAAGCAATATTCTGATAGTGCTTATAACGAAAAATTAAAGCCAGAAGAGCGTGAGCGTTATCGTAAGCTTTTAAGAGAATTACAAATTGATCGTGACCGTATTAACAGAAACTATTGGAACTCAATTCGAGATATCGAACGTTTCAAATATGATCATGGATTAAAATAATATTTTAAAAAAGGATTGATCTGAATGAGATCAATCCTTTGTTTTTTAAAGATAATAACTGGTTTTTGTCATTAACTTTGAAATAGCAGTCATTGTAATTTTTACTGCATATGGTAATTCAACACCGCCTGCTTCAAGTGCAGTATGACGGTGATGTAATTCATCTTCATTCATTTGCTCTAAAATTTTACGAGAGCGTTCATCTTGAGCAGGTAACTGGTTTAAGTGATCTTGTAAATGCAGACTAACCTGACGTTCAGTTTCAGCAACAAAACCTAAGCTATATTTATCACCAGCAATACCGGCAAGGGCACCCATGCCATATGACAACCCGTACCAGATTGGATTTAACAAACTTGTATGACTGTTTAATTCTTTTAAACGATCTTCACACCAAGCTAAATGATCTTGTTCTTCAATCGCTGCTTGTTGCATTTCTTGGCGTACATTTGGCAATTTCGCCGTTAATGCTTGCCCATGGTAAAGTGCTTGAGCACAGACTTCACCACTGTGGTTAACACGCATTAAACCTGCGACATGGCGAGCATCTTCTACGCCAAGTTTTGCTTCTACTGTTTCAGCTGGATTTTGGCGCTGTGCTGCTGTTGCACCCGGAACAAGACTACGCAATGCTTGATCAAAAGAGTTAATAAGTTGATCAATTCCAGTATAGTGGCGCATAAATTAGTCCTCTAAAGAAAGGTGGGCTGTGGCAAGCATTGGTTTTAGTCGGGCAAGAAGCCAGATACTAAAGATTGCACTAAGTACAGCTGTAATAATAAATAGTATTTTAATATCAATTTTTAAAACACTTAAGATTAAGATTGAAAAAATTGCAGAAGAAACCATAAAAACGGCATTTAGGATGTTATTCGCTGCAACAACACGTGCACGATGTGAACGTGGTGAATAAGCCTGCATCATGGCATATAGGGGAACAATATAAAAACCGCCACTAATACCCAATAAAGTCACCGCTAACATTACGTGGTAGTAAACCCAGCCTTGGGTAAAAACGTCCTTTAACGTAAGTAATGCCCCAGTTTTTTCTGGTACAAAAGCTAAACTGGCAGCAAGGTAGAGCGCAAAAACAGTAAGGCCAACTGCACCAATCGGCACCATTTTAATATTAATTTCTGAACCACCAATTTTACGGCAAAGAAGAGAACCCACACCAATACCGACTGAAAAGAAAGTCAGTAACAGGCTAACGACATTTTCTGATGCATGAAGGTTTTGCTGGGTAAGCTGCGGAATTTGAGTTAAATAAGTCGCGCCATAAAACCAGTACCATGAGTTGCCTAGCAAAATTGTGAATACTAGCGGTAAGCTTTTGGCATATTTAATGGTTTGAAAGCTGGTACGGATGAAATTCCAGTCAATCTTTAAGTCAGGTGCAGCAACTTTTTGCGGCAAAATGAAGCGACTAAATAAATAGCCTATGCAAGCAATAGCCACTACGGTGATACTAATCCACAATAAATTACCATCTGATGAGGCAATTACGGCGCCACCTAAGATCATCCCGAACAAGATCGCCATGGATGTGCCGGATTGAAATAGCGCATTACCAGACATTAACTCGTTCGGTTTTAAGATTTCAGGCAAAATTGCGTATTTAATCGGGCCGAAGAACGTCGAATGTGTGCCCATCAAAAATAAAGCAAAAAGAAGTAGCCATAAGTTTCCTAACAGGAAACCTGCAGTACCGATGAGCATAATGATGATTTCTAAAATTTTAATACCACGGACGAGTTGAGATCGTTCGTATTTGTCGGCGATTTGTCCAGCTGTGGCTGAAAAAAAGAAATATGGCAGAATAAACAAGAGGGCTGCTAAATTATTAAGAGTACTTACGGGAGCAGATTGTTGCTGAATCCATCCATAAGTAATCACCAATAATAAAGCTTGCTTAAAAACGTTATCATTTAATGCGCCAAAAAACTGGGTAAAAAACATCGGTACAAACCGACGTGAGGTCATCAGGTGCTCATCTTGTTTCATCATGTGCAAACTTCATTGTGTTTTATAAAAAAATGTGACCGAGTGTTAATTTGCATCGAAAACCATGTATGATATTTTTAACGCTTGATTAAATGAAAAATCAATGGTTTTGAGTGAGTTCTACACTCACATTGGTGCGTTTTATTAAAAAATAAGTCTAGAGTTTTCTATGCCTTCTAAAATTAAGTTTAAACAGTCAACTCTCTCACATTCTATGCATTTAATTTTAAAAATGCAGGGCATTCCTAAACTTATTTGTAGCAGCTTGTTGTTAAGCGTTTGCGTAACGCCAAGTTTTGCTCAAACTTCTGTTGAGAATAGTTCATCAACAACTTTAAACCAGACAGTATCTGATGAGTCAACTGAACAATCAGCTCAGGTTAACGAGCAATATACTGCTCCAGTTACAGATATCGCTACACTTGTAACCCAAGCTCAGCAGCAACAAGATAGCTTGGCTATATTGCAACAACAAGAACAATTTCCAAATCAAATTGATGAATTTAAGCCAATTACTCTTGATAATCTTGAAGATTTACCCGATATGCCTGTTGATCAAAACATGGCAAATGAAATTTATAGGGTAGCGGAAGAAGCAAAGAATGAAGCACAGAACTTTCAAAATGGGACTCAGAAACTCCCTGAAGTTACTGTAAGCGATGCAACTCAATCTGAATTAAATCAAATTAATCAGGCACCTGTAAACATTGATCAGCTTATGCAAGAGATTAAGTCTGATAGTAAGATTGTAGTGGAAGCCAATGAGACTGGAAAAACACTGCCTGAATTGACACCAGAGGCCGAAGAACCGCCTGAGCAAGCTGGTTTCTTTAAGCGTATTTTAAATAAAGTACGTCCACCGCGTGCAATTCCGATGGAACAAGTACCGCGTATTAGCGCAGAGGTAGAAGGTGCTTCAGATGTGTTGGCTAAAAATATTAAAGGTAAGCTTTCAACATTTACCCAAGAGTCATTTGAAGACTTCAATGCTGCTTTACCTCAGCTTAGAACATTAAGTAATCAGGCTGCTCAAGCTGTTGGTTACTATAATGCTGAGTTCCGATTTGAAAAATTAAGTCCGAGTCGTGTTCGTGTCAGAGTGACACCAAATGAACCAGTACGAATTAATGAGCAAAATATTGAGTTTACAGGTCCAGGCGAAAAGCAGCCGCAATTTCAGGTTATTCGCTTAGTTCCTGATCAAGATGTGGGTGATATTTTTAACCACGGTTTATATGAAACCACTAAAACCCGTATTGTCGATGCAGCATCTGATAACGGGTATTTTGATGCCTACTGGCGATTGCATGATGTAAAAGTAAGTCAGCCAGAAAATAAGGCCGATATTAATTTACGCTACGAGACAGGTGAACGTTATAAATTAGATAAGGTCGAGTTTCGTATGAGCGATCCTTCGAAACCTTTGCCATTAAATCAAAATATCTTAGAAAGTATGGCGCCTTGGAAAGAAGGTGATGACTATGCTTTCTGGCGTGTAAATGTGCTCGCGAATAACCTAACCAACTCGCGTTATTTTAATTACACATTGGTTGATAGCATTAAACCAGATCCAATTGAAAAGCCACTTGAGCTACCACCAGATTTACAAGCTTTGGTGGATGAGCAAAATATTGATGTTGATGAGTCTAATTTACTTTCACCAGAACAACGACAACTTGCGAAAGCACGTCAATTAGCGACATCCAATAAAGAAGTTACGCAAAACGTGGTCGATGAAAAACAGTTTGCTGGAACACAAAATGCAAAACAGGTAGAGCCTCAAACTGCGATGTTGCAAAGCGCCGCAGCTCAGCATGATGAACAAGAAACTGAACAGGATCGTTTACAAGCTCAAGCACGTGAAACAAAAAGAATTCCAGTTATTGTGACTTTAAATGCTGACAAGCTAAATAGTTTGGAAACTGGTATTGGTTATGGAACCGATACGGGGGCGCGTTTACGTAGTCAATATCGCCGTTCTATCGTAAATAAATATGGCCATTCTTTTGATGCCAACTTAGAAGTTTCTGAAATTCGTCAATCAATTGATGGTCGATATAGTATTCCCTATAAACATCCGTTAAATGACTATTTCAATATTGTGGGCGGTTATGAGCGTGAAACACGGGATGATATCGGTCCGGATGTAAGCCTGTTAACCGAATCTGCTGTTGTGGGCGGGGAGCGCGTAATCAAACGTCCATTAGGTAATTGGCAGCATACTATTGGTGTTCGTTATCGTTTAGACCGTTTGACCCAAAAAGGTAATGTTGATATTTCTGAATTACCAGATGCTTTTAAAACAGCTGCATCTGAGCAAGAAGCATTATTGTTTAGTTATGAAACATCTAAAACTTCAAGTAATACACGTTTAAACCCAACAAAAGCTTTTAAACAAACTTATAAATTAGAATTAGGCAGCGAGAGTTTACTGTCTGATGCCAATATGGCAATTGCGAGTGCAGGCTGGAGATTTATTTATTCTCTAGGTAAAAATGATGATCACCAATTTGTTGGAAGATCTGACCTTAGTTATATTTTTACAGATGACTTTGACAAAGTTCCATACAATCTTAGATTCTTTACGGGTGGTGACCAAACGATTCGTGGATTTGACTATAAAAGTCTTTCTCCAGAAGTAGATGGATATAAAATTGGGGGCCAAGCTTTAGCTGTAGGTTCTTTAGAATATAACTATCAGTTCAAAGATGGATGGCGAGCAGCTGTTTTCTCTGACTTTGGTAATGCTTACGATAAAGATTTCAGTAATCCAGCAGCTTATAGTGTTGGGGTCGGAATTCGCTGGAAGTCTCCAATTGGGCCAATCCGTTTAGATGTCGCTTCGGGTATTTCAGATGAGAACCATCCGATTCGTTTACATTTCTTTATAGGCCCACAACTTTAAAAATAAAATTTTATTAGGTTTATTTTATGGCGGAAGTAGAACAGCAGCCCACTTCGGCACCAAGCTCTCCTAAGAAGAAGCGTCGCATTTTGCGTAGCTTCTTGCTGACGATATTGATCATATTGTTATTATTGGCTTCTTCGTTAGTCATCATGATGTCAACGGACCGCGGAAGCCGTTTTTTATTAGATCGAGTTTTAGAAGCTCAGAAAATAATTAAATATGAATATGAAGGTGGCAACTTATTGCGAGGCATTATTCTCAAAAATGTTTTGGTGCAATTAAAAGATATCGATGTTTCATTAGATCGAGCTGATGTAGGCTTAGGATGGCGTTCTTTATTATTAGAAAAAGAAGTGCATTTAAGCCATGCAGATGTACGCAACTTACGTATTATTAATAAAACTCCGCCTTCTGGTAAACCGTTTGAATTTAAACCAATCAAATTGCCATTTGTTTTACGTATAGATGAAGGTGATGTTGATCATTTAGAAATTAAGTTGGCAACCTCAGATGTAAGTTTTCATGACGTTCATTTGCAGGATGCACTTTGGTCAGAGACCAAACTGGAATTTGAAAAATCTAGTATGGATATGGGCTATCTTTCAGTCCATAACGCAACAGGTAAAATGGATTTCAGTGGTAAATATCCATTAGATGCTACAGCAGATTTAAGAATCCCATCTTTAAAAAGTCTAAATATTCAAAATATTAAAGTGGCTGCTCGGGGAAGTTTAGATACTATAAAAGCTGGGGTTGCAACAACCACTCCCGATCTATTAACAGGTTGGGTAATATTGCATCCTGTTCGCGATGAAGTTCCAATGCAAGGTGAACTATTATTAAAAAATTATCATTTACCTTTGCTACAAGAACAAAAACTATTTGCAAAAAATGGTGTGATCAAGTTTCAAGGTGATATTAAACAGCTTAATTTGGCACTCGATACAGATTTAAAGGGTGAGAATTTACCTGAAGGTCAGTACAACGCTTTAATGAATACTGATTTAGTTCATCAGCTTAATATTACCGATTTCAATGGCCAAGTTATGAAAGGTGCCGTTAATCTTAAAGGTCTGGTGAATTGGAAAGATCATGTGACTTGGGACATCAAAGGTCGTTTAGATCGCATTAATCCTAAAGACAAAGCGATTCCTCAGGTAGTTCAAGACTTTTTACCGCCAAGTTTAGATGCTGCTATTGCTTCAACTGGTTCTTTGGAAAAAGGCACAGAAGTATTTGCTAACGTTGATTTTGACCGTTATGAGTCTTGGAAACTCAAGCTTAATCAGGCGCCTGAAAAAAATAATAAACCTCAACCAATGCTCATGAATGTGGCGTGGGCGAATATAGACCGTGCAATGCCTTATATTGGATGGTTAAGTAGTGATAATGGTCAAGTCGATTTAACATTACGTGACGGTCAACAAGATATTAAGGTTGCTACAAAAGTATATCAGCATGAAAAAACTTTATTGCCAGCAGGACAATATCTAGCCAACCTGAATGTTAAAGATAATATCTTAAATGTTCCTAATTTTAGTTTTGCTGCTGAAAAAGGTAGCTTAACAGGTCAGGCTAAAGTTTTATTACCTACTGAAAAACGACAGCTGGCTTGGAATGCTTTATTAAATGCAAAAGATTTTAATCCGCAAAGTATTAATGCAGCAGCGCCGGTCAATCTATTAAACGGTTCGATTAAGGCAAATGGTTTCGCTAAACCAAACCAGCAAATTATTCAGTTTGAGAAAATTGATTTAACTGGTCGATTGGCTCAAGCAGGTCAAGAAACTGTAAGTTTAGGTGGAAAAAGTACAGCAGCATTATTATTTCATGATGTTAAAGCTGGGGGCGGTTTTAAAGGCTTTGCGGTTAATTATGACGGGTCTTTAAAAGCCTTAAAACAGGCAAATGGTTTGTTGAAGTTTTCTATAGCGGGTACGCCAGATTTTATTCGAATTAGCCAATTACAACACGATGGTGTGGCTGGAAAAATCTATGCTACTGGTTCTGTCAATTTAAAAGACCGCATTGCATGGGATATTAATAGTTCATTAGTACGCTTTAAACCTCAATATTTTGCCTCAACTGTTAAAGGTGAAATTTCAGGAAATCTGAAAACTCAAGGGGTTTGGTCTGATCACTTGAAGCGAATTAATATTCAGCAATTGAATCTTGCAGGCTTTTTAAATAATAAACCTGTTCGGGGTAAGGGTAATCTATCTCTATTGATGGATTCTAATCAAAATGGCTTTTTACCTCAGCAATTTGAAGCGAATAACTTATTTTTAGTGTATGGACAGAACCAGTTACAAGCTACTGGCAATGCACAAAATCTAAAAATTAAGCTGAATGCGCCAGCACTCTACGAGTTATATCCAGGACTGCGCGGACGAGCTTATGGTGATTTGAATGTTCAATCACAACCACGTTTAAAAGCAACAGCCAATATTGCCATAGATAATTTTGCTTTTAATACACTTGTAAGTGTGAAGAGATTGAGTATTCAGGGTGAGCTTCCAACATCGGAAACAACACCGACTCAATTAACCGCAAAATTAAATAATCTGCGTAGCGGAAATAGAGAAATCCAGTCTGCTGAAGTGAATTTGACAGGAACAAGAAAAGCACATTTATTGAAAGTACTTGGCAATAATAGTGTTTCCAAGTTCTATGTTCAGTTGGCAGGTGGATTTAATCAAAAGAATGATTGGTTAGGTCAAATCCAGAAAGGAAGTTTTGATTCACGACGAATTCGTCTGGCACAAAATCAAAATGCTCCAGTAATTTTTTCTTCTGCGAAATCTGAGCTATATGTGGGCCAACATTGCTGGCAAAGTACCAATAGTCAACTCTGTTTTGATCAGCCTGTCCGAGTGAGTAAAGCACGAGGTAATATTTCTTTTGTAACTCAGAACATGGATTTAAGCGACTTCGCGGCATTTATGCCAGAAGGCTTAGCGATGACCGGACAATTAAATGGTTACGCTAAGGCATCGTGGGTAAATGGCGGTAATCCAAAACTTGATGCGCGTTTAATTACGCGTAAAGGTGAAATCGGTTTAGCTGCTGAAGATCCACAAGATCCTGCAACGACTTTGGCTTATGATGAGTTAGGGGTGATTGCAAAAAGTGTATCAGAGGGTCTGTTATTCCGTGTTGATGTGAAAACACCAGATATTGGTACGGGTTACGCGAACGTTATTATTAATCCATTCCAGTCTTCGATGCCAATGCATGGTGAAGTGGCCTTTAATGATGTTCAATTAAAAGTCTTGAAACCCTTTATTCAAGATGTTCGCTCAATGAGTGGGACGTTAGCCTTGGCTGGTAAAGTCAACGGCACATTAACTCAACCTCAATTTACTGGTGAAATGCGCCTGAAAAATGGTGCGATTAGCATGATTTCTTTGCCAGTAAATCTAACCAATGTGCAGGTATATTCATCAATTCGTCAGGATATGGCAACAATTGATGGAGCATTTAATAGTGGGCAAGGTGTAGGCTTGCTTAAAGGTAGTTTTGAGTGGAAAGATGCGCCGCGCCTTCAATTAAATCTTAAAGGTGATAATTTATTGGTACGTCAAGCGCCATTAATTACCGCAATTGCCAACCCGAATCTGACACTTGATATGTATCCTTTTGATAAGCGGTTAAGTTTAAAAGGATCTGTAGATGTTCCTCGTGCACGTATTTCAATGCCAGAAACGACTGCTCCAATTATTAATACTTCATCAGATGTTCGCATCGTGCGCCAAGGTCAAGACCCACTTGCAATTTTACGGGCCGCTAAACCTTGGGATATTCGAGCTGACATTGCTGTTAATATTGGAAAACAAGTTATCTTCCAAGGCTTTAACAGTAATATTCCATTAGTTGGTCGTCTAAACTTAAGCCAACGTGGTTATGAAACTGCAATGAGAGCTAATGGGGCGATTGGTGTCAGCCAAAAAGTGAAAATTGAAGCTTATGGACAAAGTCTAGACTTGAACCGAGCAATTGCCCGTTTTAATGGACCATTGGCTAACCCGACTTTAGATATCGATGCGAATAAAAATGTTCAGGGAAGTATGGTTGGCGTACGTGTTACAGGTACTGCGACATCACCAAACATTCAGGTCTATAACGATGCAGGCTTATCTGAGCAAGAAGCATTGAATGCGCTTGTGACTGGTCGTATTAATGAAGGTTCGAGTGGCTTGAGTAATGCAGAAGGTTTTAAATCTGATGTAAACAACACCATTGCTGCTGCGGGTATTAGTATGGGCTTAGGTGGTACACGTGCTTTAACTAACCAGATTGGACGTACGTTTGGTTTGAGCGGCTTAGCTTTAGATGCACAAGGTACAGGTGATGATACGCAAGTGAGTTTAACGGGTTATATCACACCAGATCTGTTTATTCGCTATGGTGTTGGGGTGTTTACTCCTGTAAACAAACTCACTTTACGTTATCAAATGAATCGACGTTTATATTTAGAAGCAAGTCAATCTCTAGAAAGAGCAATCGATCTTTTCTACAACTGGCGCTTTTAGTTAGTTGAAACTAATAATGAATGAATTAAGAGCTCACTATTGTGGGCTTTTAATTTAATAACGTCTTCATAACATTTAAAAAGTTTAGTATTTATCATCTAAAGTATAGCTTCTCTTAAGAGTAAAGAAGCCTTGGATAGGTATTGATTAAAGAAAATTCACTTGAAAATGGCTGTTTTATAAATTAGTTTTCAGAAACATTAAATGAAATTAGATTGATATACCTTGTTGATAAATGCAAATAAGGTGGGTTTTTTCAAGGATATAGTAGTGAATATAGATACTTATGTTGAAATTAAAAATGGCAAGGAAAACGATATCAATGTTAAATATCGTGGCCTAATTCAAAAATTAACAGCAACATTGTCATTGACGCTCTTGTCATTTGGATGGTGCTCCACCGTAAATGCTGCACAACAACAAATTGCTTTAGTAGGAACATGGACATCAATTCCTAATGCACCGCTTGCGCAAAAACCAAAACAAGCCAGTGAAGGTTTGTACCAGCTTCAAGTGAATAACGATGGAACTTTAACTCCTGTTAAAGTGCTGAAAATGAAAAGTCCTTCTTGGATTGTGAAATCGAAAGATGGTCGTTTTGCATATACCACTAATGAAGAAAACGAAGGTGCGGTGACCGCATTATCTATTCAAAATGGAAAGGTGGAAGTGTTGAACACAGTGGATAGTCATGGTGGACATCCAACACATGCAACAATTAGTTTAGATGGTAAGTTCCTGTTTGTGTCGAACTATTCTGCATTCGATAAAGGCCGTGGTGGTGTGGCTGTTTTGCCAATTTTACCAAATGGCCATTTGGGTGAAAAAGTACAAAATATTGTTTTTGAGGAAGGTTCTGGCCACGTTAAAGGTCGCCAAGAAAGTGGACATGCTCATTCGACAACTTTTAGTTCGGATGGTAAGTATCTATATGCTAGCGATCTTGGAAATGACAAAGTCTATGCGTTTCGTTATAACCCAAATAAAGCTCAGCCACTCGAAGCGGATACTAACCGCGATGTAATTTTTAAGCATGGTTCTGGCCCGCGTCATATGGTCTTTTCACCAAATGGCAAACATGCGTATGTTACCGCAGAAATGCGAAGTGAAATTGTGACATTTAACGTGCAAGATGGTCATTTGAAAAAAGTGGCCGAGCTAAAACTAATCCACGAGGACAAAACACCTGAATTTAAGAGTGCGAGTGGAATTATCCTTAGCCCAAATGGTAAATATGTGATTGCTGCCAATCGAGGTGCAGACAACAAACTTTTAGTATTTAAAATACAACAGAATGGATTGCTAGCTAAGCCAGTTGTTTATAAAGCGAATGGTATTGAACCACGTGCTTTCTCATTTGATGCATCTGGTAAGTATCTATATGTAACCAATGTTTATAGTAACAATATTAGTTTATTCCGTTTTGATGCAAAAAATGGCACTTTAAAACCAGCTGGCGATGCAGCAAAAATATCAACACCTACGGATATCAAATTCTTTAATTAATTCAAATCATGAAACAGGCATGTCTAATGCTTAATACAAAAGACCGAGATTTTGTGATCTCGGTTTTTTATAGCGGTTTTGGCAAAAACGATGATTTTCCGTATGATATGGACAGCAATAATTAGTGTAGTGAGATGATGAAAAAGATTTTATTGATTGCAATGAGTTTGCTCTTTGTGGGTTGTTCAGAAAAGAAACCATTAACACCAGAAGAGCAGTGGCATGGCTTTTGTACTAGCGTAGGAAACGCAGCAAGAAGTATTGTTTTTGATCGTCAGCAAGCAATTGAAAAAACGCAGGCAGTTGAGCATGCAAATAAGATTGAAGATGAGATAACTAAAAAATTCATTCTTAATGTTATTGAAAAAGTTTATGCAATTCCAAAAGAGGAACTGACAAAAGATCCTCAAGCAATTCAAGAAAAAGTTAGAAAGCAAATGATGGATGAATGTTTGGCAACCCCTCATGACAAAATGCCAAAATATAAATCATTCTAATTGTGGATGAGGTTATTGAATTTTCATCTGGCTGAAGCTATTTTTGCTTAAAAATAGCTCAAATCCGCCTAATATGCTTATTATTTAGACACGGGTATTTAGATACAAAATAATGGGCATCACGGAGAAACACCCCGCGCTCATTAACTTTTACCTTGAACTCTAGTAAACTTTTGTAGTCCATATTACTTGTGAAGCTTTTAAGAAAGCTGGAATTTGCAAGTAATTTTTCAAAAAAAGAGGAATGAACACCGTGCTAGAAGCTTACCGCCAACACGTTGAAGAACGTGCCGCACTCGGAGTCCCACCGAAGCCACTTGATGACGCTCAAACAGCTCAGCTTGTTGAACTATTAAAAAATCCACCAGCAGGCGAAGAAGCGTTCTTGGTAGATTTGCTTGAAAACCGTGTTCCTGCAGGTGTTGACCAAGCAGCTTACGTAAAGGCAGCATTCTTGGCAGCGATTGCAAAAGGCGAAGCAACTTCACCACTCGTTTCTAAAGAACGTGCAGTTTACTTACTTGGTACTATGCTAGGTGGTTATAACGTAGCACCACTTGTTGAGCTTCTTGACAATGCTGAACTTGCAGGCTTAGCTGCTGAGGCATTAAAGAAAACTCTTCTTGTATTTGATGCATTCCATGATGTAGCAGATAAAGCAAAAGCTGGTAATGAAGCCGCTAAAGCTGTTTTACAATCTTGGGCTGAAGCAGAATGGTTCACTAGCCGTCCTGACGTTCCGGAAGAAATCAAAATCACTGTGTTCAAAGTAACTGGTGAAACAAACACTGATGACTTGTCTCCAGCTCAAGATGCTTGGAGCCGTCCAGACATTCCATTACACGCAAATGCAATGTTGAAAAACGAGCGTGATGGTATCAACCCTGAAAAACCAGGTGAAGTTGGTCCATTAAGCCAAATTAAAGAACTTATCGCGAAAGGCAATCAAGTTGCTTACGTAGGTGACGTTGTTGGTACGGGTTCAAGCCGTAAGTCTGCAACTAACTCTGTTCTTTGGTTCTTTGGTGATGAACTTCCACACATTCCAAATAAAAAAGACGGTGGTGTGTGCTTAGGTTCTAAGATCGCTCCAATTTTCTTCAATACTATGGAAGATGCAGGTGCATTACCTGTAGAAATCGACGTTGCTAACATGAACATGGGCGACGAAGTAGTATTGAAAATTGACCATGCTGCTGCAAAAGTAACTGCCTTTAAAGATGGCGTACAAATCTCTGAAGCAGATCTTAAAACTCCAGTACTTTTAGACGAAGTACGTGCGGGTGGTCGTATTAACTTGATCATTGGTCGTGGTTTAACTGCTAAAGCACGTGAAGAACTAGGTCTTGCACCTTCTACATTGTTCCGTACTCCAGTACAACCTGCTGACACTGGCAAAGGCTTCACACAAGCTCAAAAAATGGTTGGCCGCGCATGTGGTTTACCAGAAGGTCAAGGTATCCGTCCAGGAACTTACTGTGAACCTAAAATGACTACAGTTGGTTCTCAAGATACGACAGGTCCAATGACTCGTGACGAGTTAAAAGACTTAGCATGCTTGGGCTTCTCATCTGACTTAGTGATGCAGTCTTTCTGTCACACTGCTGCGTATCCAAAACCAGTTGACGTAACAACTCACCATACATTACCTGACTTCATCATGAACCGTGGTGGTGTATCTTTACGTCCAGGTGACGGTATTATCCACTCTTGGTTAAACCGTATGTTACTTCCAGATACAGTAGGTACTGGTGGTGACTCACATACTCGTTTCCCAATCGGTATTTCATTCCCAGCGGGTTCTGGTCTTGTTGCGTTTGCAGCAGCAACTGGTGTTATGCCACTTGATATGCCTGAATCTGTACTTGTTAAGTTTAAAGGTAAAATGCAACCTGGTATCACTTTACGTGACCTTGTACATGCAATTCCTTACTACGCAATTCAAGCGGGTGATTTAACTGTAGAGAAGAAAGGTAAGAAAAATATCTTCTCTGGTCGTATCCTTGAGATCGATTTATCAGAAATGGAAAATGACTTGACTGTTGAGCAAGCATTCGAACTTTCTGATGCTTCTGCTGAACGTTCAGCTGCAGGCTGTTCAATCACACTTTCTGAAGAGAAAGTTGCTGAATACCTACGTTCTAACATCACGATGTTGAAGTGGATGATCGCAGAAGGTTATGGCGATGCACGCACACTTGCTCGTCGTGCTGAAAACATGCAGAAGTGGTTAGATAACCCAAGCTTGTTAAAAGCTGATGCTGATGCTGAATACTTAAAAGTTTACGAAATCGATCTAGCTGACATCAAAGAACCAATTCTTTGCTGCCCGAACGATCCAGATGACGCGAAACTTCTTTCTGACGTTCAAGGCGACAAGATTGATGAAGTATTCATCGGTTCTTGTATGACTAACATCGGTCACTTCCGTGCAGCTGGTCAGTTACTTGACAAAGTACCTGGTGGTTCATTGTCTACTCGTTTATGGTTGGCTCCACCAACTCGTATGGACGAGCACCAATTAATGGAAGAAGGCTTGTATAACATCTATGGCCGTGCTGGTGCACGTACAGAGATGCCGGGCTGTTCATTATGTATGGGTAACCAAGCACGTGTAGCGCCGAACACAACTTGTGTATCGACTTCTACTCGTAACTTCCCGAACCGTTTAGGTCAAGGTGCAAACGTTTACTTAGCGTCTGCTGAGCTTGCATCTGTAGCTGCGGTTCTTGGTAAATTACCAAGCCCAGAAGAATATCAACAGTACGCGTCGCAAATCGACAGCGCTTCTGCTGACATCTACAAATACTTAAACTTCGACAAGATGAGCGAATATACTAAAGAAGCTGATCAAGTTGATACTAAGAAAATCCAAGCTGCTCAATTGACTTAATTATTGATTTAGCTAAAAATAAGGGCTGATTAATCAGCCCTTATTTTATTTTGTATTTAAATAAGATTATAACTAGAGGTAATTTATATGAGTGAACAATTAAATTTTGCAGAAATTGATACAAATGAAGAATTATTGGAACAAGAAGAAGAATTATTTGATGAGGATTTAGAAGGGGAAACTCCACCATCGGATATAATTGCTTTTAATGAGTTGAGATCTTGTGCAGATTTATTTCGTATGTATAAATCGAATCAGTTAAAAATTGATCCTGATTTTCAACGAAATTTAGTTTGGAGTATTAGTGCTAAATCAAGATTTATCGATTCTTTGGCTAAGCAATTGCCAATTCCAAGTATGTGTATTAGTTTAGATTACAAAACAGATCAACGGCTAATTATTGACGGTTTACAAAGAATATCTTCAATTATAAGCTTTTTAAATGAAGATAATTGGAAAATTTCTAATATAAAAGATATTGATGAGAAATTACGTGGTAAGACACCAGCTCAAATCTCTAAAGATAATCGCGATATTTTTTCTAAAATAGAAAATATTACAATTCCAGTTACAGTTTTACGGTGTGACTATTCGAAAAAATCACATATGAAGTATTTGTTCACAATTTTCCATAGATTGAATTCTGGTGGAAATAGGTTAAATAATCAAGAAATAAGAAATTGTATATATGAAGGTTCTTTTAATAATTTATTAAAAGCACTCGCAAAACATGAAAGATCACAATCTTTTTTTAATTATGAAATTATTCCTTTAAATAAAAATCATTCTATGAATCGTAATAGCTATAGGTTTCAATTTGAGGAATTATACCTTCGAATTTTTGCTTTTTCTGAAAAGTTAAGTTCATACAAAGGAAAGTTAGCAACTTTTTTAAATGATTTTATGGATGATAATAAAAATATATCTGAAAAAAAAGTAAATCAGTGGGAAGAAAAAATGCATAAAACTTGGGATATTGTCTTTAATGACAATAGAGTTTCTAAGTTTAGTAAATCCATTATTGAAGCTATTTTATACGGTGTTTTTAATAATTTAGATAATCCAAATTTGTTAGATCCTAATTTATTTAAACAAAAAATTAATGAATTACGTTCAGATGAAAATTTTTCACTTATCGCGTTGAAAGAGGGGCTGGCTTCTAAAGAAAAAGTTACAGCGCGCTTGAACAAGGCAAAAGAAATATTTGGGTATTAACTTCATGGCCGGTGTTACAAAAACTAAAATTGGTAAAAATTTAAAAGAACTTGATAAATTGTATAACCGTTCTAATTCTAATATGCATAAGATATTTTATAGTAAACTTGCATTAATTGAATATTGTGGGTGGTTAGAAAATAGTATAGATATTTTAATGTTTAGAGCTATGAAAAATATTAGTGAATCAACTTTAAAGAAAGATGGTGAATCTAATATAAATAGAAGTTATGGATTTACATTTTCAGATCATTTTAAGAGCTTGCTAATAAAAATTTTAGGACTTTCAAAAACACAAGAGTTAATACTTTGGTTAAAGCAAAGTGGAGATTTTGTTGTTTTAGAATCTAAATTAAATAACCTTAAAACTTTGAGGAATGAAGCGGCACATAATTATTATATTGGTAATCAGGCTTATCATTCACCTCAATTTTATATACAAGAGTTGCATGCAGTTTATCCAATATTTGTAAATATATATAGTTTTCTTGTTAAACATATAAGATAGATATACTATTAAGAAAAAATATATTATTTTTAATAATTGCCTTGTAAGTATAATGAAAGTTAAAAAACACCCTAAAAATTTGATAGGGTGTTTTTAAATCACCAATAGCCCAACACTTTCCACCAAAGTCCACCAATCACCACAAAAATAATGATATTAACCACGCTCATGACAAAGCCAGCTTTCCACCATTCACCAAGTGTGGTGTAACCCGAACCGAACACTACAGGGGAAGTGCCAGTCGCATAATGGGTTAATGTCATCATAATGCTAGAAGCTGCTGCCATCATTAAAGCAAAGAGCATTGGCGGTGCACCGAGTGCAAGTCCTGCCGTATAAAAGGCTGCAAACATGGCGGTAATATGTGCTGTGGTACTAGCAAACATATAATGTGCATACAGATAAGCAAGCATTAATAATAGACAAGCAGGCATCCAGCTTAGACCTAAATGACCAATACTGGTTTCTAAAACACTCGAGAACCACGTGATTAAGCCAAGCTTATTTAAATAAGTCGCCATCATGACTAATGCTGCGAACCAAGTAATCGTATCCCACGCATTCTTTTGCGTCAGAATATCATCCCAAGTTAAAACACCTGTAAGTAGCAATAATCCTAAACCAATAAAGGCAGTCGTCGTTGGGTCAACAGCCCAAGCGGAGCCCAAAATCATGGCAGGAATACCTGCCCATAGCATCAATAAAATACCGAATACACCAAGCATGATGATTTCATTTTTACTGACTGGACCCATTTCTTTTAATTTAGTTTTAGCAAATTGAGCTGCATTAGGCGTTTCTTTGACTTCGGGTGGATACATCAAATACATAATCAAAGGCATAATAATTAAAGCAATCAAACCAGGTAATAACATTGCCAATGCCCAAGTGCTCCAACTTAATGAAATTTCACTATTGGTCGCCTTTGCCACTAAATCAACGACTAATGGGTTAGGGGCAGTTGCTGTAATAAACATCGCAGAGGTAATCGGGTTGGCTTGGTAGTTAACTAATGATAGATATTTTCCCATCCGACCTTCGGTGCCTTTGGCTGGATCAGAATCATAACTAGTAGAAATTGCCAGTACAATCGGATGAATAATTCCGCCACCACGTGCAGTATTACTTGGCGTTACAGGGGCGAGAATGAGTTCTGAAAGTACCATGCTATAGCCAATCCCAATGGTTTTCTTGCCCCAAACTGCGATAAATAAATAGCCTAACCGTGCACCCAATCCAGTTTTTTGCAAACCTTTGGAAATCATAATGGAAATACCAATCAACCAGATGAGTGGATTAGCAAAGCTACTAAGAGCATCTTGAATTGCACCGCTTGGGCTCGTGTTAGTCACGCCAGTAATAGCGACTAAAGTTATTGCAATTATAGCAATGGCACCAATTGGCATCGCTTTACCGATGATTGCGGCAATTACACCGACAAACATCGCTAACAAATGCCAAGCATCAGGATCAACACCACTTGGTACAGGAATCACGAACCAGATTAACAATGTAATAAATAAAGAAATAAGTGTAGGGAGGGCTTTAAATCCCATGTAATTTCCCCTTGTTTTCGTATGATTAAAAATTAAAGTTCTTTATGAGTAAATCGCTAAAGACATAAGTATTAAAGTTCTATTATCGATTAAATGATTCAAGAATTCAAAAAATCACAAGCAATAAGTACTAGCTTTCATTTCTATGAAAACGTCATTCTTTTAAGTTAAATATTTCTTAATTTAAACCTAAATTATTAAGTTTTACTGAACTTTTAACTCTGAAATGGATGTCAGAATGATAAATTTTCTGTATAGATATCAGTCTAATAAATAGTACTTAGTATGGTTAATTTTAAAAAAAGCTATAAAGATATCTAAATAAATTAATATATTCTAATACTAATTTTTAGAAAATATTAAAGATCAAAAAATAAATTATATATCTAGATTAAGGTATAACAGGTGTAAAAAATTATTAAATAAAATAACTTAGATATAATTTTGGATAAAAATTGGTCTTTCTGAGTTGTTGATTTTATTGAAAGCGTGAAATGAGTCATGAGTTTATTTAAAAAACGTTAAATATATCATTTTAAAATTTGATATATATAAAATTGAATATAGTAGTAGTAATTAACTGGTTTTTTGTTTTAAAATAACTAAACGAACTTAAAAATAATTAAAAAAAATATGGGTATTTTATATAGGGAATTTGAGAATGCTAAAGACAATAGTTGAATTTAAATTTGATGATTATCAACTATATGAACAAAAAATACACTCCAACGAAGGAGGAATTTTAGTTCAAAAAACTGAAGACATCGCGCAATATATTTTTAGTATATTGAAAAATAGATATCATTTAAATGTTGAACTATATAGTGAAAATTGGGGATGGCAAATTGAAATTCCATTGCCTGAAATAACGATGTATCTTGGAATAAGTGTCTATGAAGAATATAGAAATGGATACGCAATTTTTATTTCACCGAATACACCTATTTTAAGAAAGTTTTTATTTCGAAAAATTGATATTACCCATCATATTATGGTGCTTCAAAATTATATAAATATTATCTTAAAATCACATCCGGGAATCTATGATGTGATGTGGTGGAAAGAAAATGAATTCCGATGTGTAGCGGCGAGCTGAAGTAGAAAAATATAAAATTTTAATTACCGAAGCGTGTTAAGGAAAATTTATTAAAGACCGTATTGGTGAATAGGCAGCGAGAGCTTACTATATCTTCAATATCAAGTGGTCAGATCAATATGCAAAATTCAGCGTTGAAGGGATTGCGTAAGTTTTTCTATAATAATCTTCATAATCATGACTATGAAACTACCGTAAGTAGATGTATTAATTATTTTTTAGTTATTTTAATTATTGGTAACGTCGCTGCTGTTTTATTGGAAACAGTAAATGATTTGTACTCAAATTATCGTATTTGGTTTGACTACTTTGAGAATGTTTCAATCGTAATTTTTAGTATTGAGTATTTATTAAGGTTGTGGAGTGTTGCAGATCGAGATACGACGCAATCCGCATGGAAAACTCGCTTGAATTGGATGAAAAGTGGAGAAGCAATTATTGATTTGATGGCAATTTTGCCAGCTTACCTGAATTTCTTTGTACGAATCGATCTTCGTATGCTTCGGATTTTACGTTTACTTCGTTTATTAAAATTAACGCGCTATTTCGTCTCACTACAAATATTGTTATGTGTGATTAAACGTGAGAAGGGATCTTTTCAAGCAGTTATCTTTATTTTAATTATCATGATTATTATGACTGCTTCTGGAATTTATGTGGTTGAAAACAAGGCTCAGCCAGAAGCTTTTAGTTCAATACCTCAATCTATGTGGTGGGCTGTGGTTACCTTAACTACAGTGGGGTATGGCGATGTCACTCCTGTAACTAGCCTAGGAAAGTTATTAGGGGCGCTTATTACTATTTTAGGTGTGGGTATTGCAGCATTGCCTGCTGGTATTTTGGCGTCTGGACTTGCAAATGAGCTTAATCAACGGAATCAGAGACTAGAGCAAGAGTTTCGTGAGCTACTTCAAGCACGAGGTATTGATATTTTACATGATGAAGTTGAAATTGAGCGGGTCCGTCAAAAAGTAGGATTGCCAAAAGAGCAAGCGCATAACCTGATTATTCAAATTATGCGTGAAAAAGTATTAGAGGAAGAAGAGTCCGTCCGAGAGAAAAAATGTTATTGCCCACACTGTGGTGGAAAGCTAACTGATTAGAAGTAATAAGTTAGCCTTTTCTTTAATTAAGCTTTTTTGCTGGCTTTTTCTACTGCAAATGCGATAAGTAAAATAACCAGACCGCCAAGGCTTAAAACAAAACCTACCCAGATTGGAGCGATCCAACCCATTTGGTGACTGAGTACCCAGCCCCCTAAAAATGCACCTAATGCATTGGCCATATTAAATGCAGAGTGGTTGAGTGAGGCAGCTAAAGTTTGGGCATCACCTGCGACATCCATTAGACGAGTCTGTAATGCTCCGCCTAACCCCATTACCGTGAGACCAATTAAAAATAAAGATGCGATGGCAGTATAGATATTACTCATTAAGAAACTAGCGACAACAAAAGCGATAGCTGAGCTAATTAATACACCCACTATAGTTTTGTTGAGGTTCTTATCTGCAAGCCATCCTGCTGCTAAACCTCCAATAACCATACCTATACCCCAGATAGCTAAAGCGATAGGGACGATTTGGATATTAACTTGTGTGTATTCAGTCAAAATTGGTGAGACATAGCTATAAACTGAAAACATGCCTCCAAAACCGATTGCACCCACTGCTAGTGTTAACCACATGTTGATATTTTTAAGGCCAGCTAATTCAGTTTTTATACTGGCAGTAGCTTGAACTGGGATATTGGGTACAAAGAAGCCAACAGCAATTAAAGTGACGAATGCAATAGTTGCTGAAAACTCAAAACCTGCTCTCCAACCAAAGTTTTGGCCTAACCAAGTTGCTAGAGGAACACCAATTACAGTTGCTACTGTAAGGCCCATCATCATTTGGGCAACCGCAGAAGCTCTTCTTGATGGACCCGCTAGTTCAGCTGCAACTAATGCGCCGACTCCAAAATATGCCCCATGTGGTAGACCTGCAATGAAACGTGAGACTAAAACAGTTTCAGGTGTATGAGCTAAAGCAGTACAGGCATTCGCAACACCATAAAAAAGCATTAAGCCGAGCAATAAAGTTTTTCTAGGTACTTTAGCTCCAAGAATAGCGATGATAGGAGCACCAATAACTACACCCAATGCGTAGGCACTAATAAAGTGGCCAGCTTCAGGTACTGTAATATTTAAATTATTTGCAATTTCCTGAATCAGTCCCATTGCGACGAATTCAGTGGTTCCAATACAAAAACCACCTACAGCGAGTGAGAAAATTGCTAAAAAGAGAGAGTAATGTTGAGGTGTGGAAAGAGGAGATTGCGGGGACGCCATAATAAGTTAAAGGAAGACACAAAAAGAGAAGTATAAGGGAAAAGAGAACAGAATAATAAAAAACTAAAATATTGAGGGAATGATTACATATTCAAATGAAGTAAATTTAAATTTTATATAGATTAATTCATCGAAAAACTTTTAAAAATTATATATGATTACCGCGTAATACTTTAAGCATTACAACAATTTGTATAAATATCTAAAAATAGAGATGCTAAAACGTGAGAAAATTATTTATTACCTGCCTTATGGGTATGGCCATGTTATCTATGTCTGGTTGCGCAGTATTTATGGCGGGTAATCAACCAAGTAAAAAAAATTTAAATGTTCTAAATCCAGGCAGTTCTCGTAATTATGTGATTGCCGAGTTTGGTGCGCCTGTACTTTCAGAATACCGGGATGGAACACGCGTTGAGATCTATACTTTTCAACAAGGTTATTCAAAGTGGGTGAAAGTCGGCAGAGCTTTTGGTCATGGTGTAGCAGATGTGGCTTCAATCGGCCTTTGGGAAGTATTTGGGACTCCGACAGAAGCATATTTTAATGGTAAAGAAACTTCATACGAAGTATCTTACGGACCAGATGATTTAGTAAAAAGCTATAAGCTAATTGATTTCGAGCAAACATTTCCAAAGATGAAGCAGCAATAAAATCAAATTAAATAAGGAAAGACCTTCGGGTCTTTTTTTTGTATAAAATTAAATTTATTAATGATAATAAGAATTATTTTTATTTATGTATACTGTATCCGCTTATATTTTGTCTGAAATTTTTAACTTTTTATACAACAGGATTTTTTAATAATGAATAGATTTCTAATGACGTCACTTGCATTGATATGTACAACAGGCTTTGCTCATGAACCTTATGTAGCTCCTGTAGCTTATAAAACAGAACAAACCCAAGTGCCGGTAATTGCTGGTTATGCTGAAGAAGCGTTAAATAGTGAATATGCTTTAAAGGATGCGAAACTTACTGTGATCACTCCTAAAAATGAGATTAAAATTGTCAACTCAGAAGCTCTGCATAAGTCTGCAACTGTATTTGATGTAGAATTACCTGAAGAAGGCACATACATTGTTCAAACTCAGGCGAGTTACCCTTTAAAATATGTATATGATCAAAAAGCATGGCATTTATTTTTTGATATGCCAGCTGATAAAGCTCCACCGAAAGCAGAACGTGAATATTTGATTCCGACTGACCTTAAAACAAAAACAATTAAAACAGAGCAAGTAACACGAGAGTGGACATTACAAAGTTATCTTTCTAAGGGAAAAGTTTCAGATATCCAGCTCCTGAATACACCGATTAAAGTTAGTTTCTCTGTACATCCTAACCAGATTAAAGCTGCTCAACCTGTAAAATTAACCATAACTGAAAAAGGACAACCTTTAGCTTATGCTGAAGTGAATTTAAGAGAAAAGGGTGCAACTGACAAGCAAGCGCAGCAGTTTAAGGCAGAAAGCAACGGTCAAGTTGAGCTTACGTTTCCAAAAGCTGGAGAGTATTTAGTAGAAGTAACAGCTCCTCTAAATTTGAAATTAAAACCTAAAGATCAGAGCTATACGATTATTAGCTTAAATGTTTTAGCACAATAGTTTTTAGTGTTTAAAAAATAGGCCTTTATTAGGCCTATTTTTAGTTTTAATCTTCTCACTCATTAAAAAATTTAATTTCTCTTAGATCCTGAAGAAACAAAAATTCATCGCCAATAAAAATAGTGAAATAAAATTCATGTTGAGACAAACTAACTAATTTTATGTTAAAGTGAATAAAATTCATTAATAAAGATTTATCGAAAGTTTTATGGAAAAGCAAATATGAGCTTTTTCCATTTATAGATAAATCTGTTTTTTAGGCATGGGCCCATGTTAGAAATACGCCACCTTAAAACTTTAGTTGCTTTACGTGAGCATGGTTCATTAGTTTCAGCAGCTAATGACCTTTGTTTAACGCCATCTGCTATTTCCCATCAATTAAAAGAATTAGATCATTGGTATGGGGTAGAAGTTGTTAATCGTCGAAGTAGACCAGTTAGTTTTTCTAATGTTGGACAGCGCTTATTAAAGTTAGCGGATGATGTTTTGCCACAAATCCAGATTACCCACAGTGATATCACGCGTATTGTGCATGGGCAGACAGGCAGAATTATTTTTTCATCGGAATGCCATAGTTGTTTTGACTGGTTAATGCCTTTATTAAATCAGTATCGCCAGCAATACCCAGATGTAGATTTAGACTTCGCTTCAGGTTTTGAAGCCAATCCGCATGAACTCTTACAAAATGCAGAATTTGATTTACTAATTACAGCTGACCCAATTGCATTAAAAGGAATTGAGTATTTTCCGATTTTTGAATATGAGTCACGGTTAGTCTTATCAAATACTCACCCTTTGGTACGAGCTGAAAATATTACAGTTCAAGAGTTGGCCGAAGAAGTTTTAATTACTTATCCAGTTGATAAGCACCGTTTAGATATTATGTCTAAACTTTTCATCCCTGCGAATATTCAGCCTAAACAAATACGGACAACTGATTTAACCCAAATGCTTATTCAACTCGTTGCAAGTGGACGAGGTATTGCTGCTTTACCTGATTGGGTAGTGAATGAGTATGAACAGAAGGGATGGGTTACTAGTCGTCGTTTAGATTGTGTTTCACCAACAGGTTTAAGACGAACTTTATATGCGGGCTATCGAACTGAAGAAAAAGAGAAAAGTTATTTTGAAGGATTTTTAAAGCAGTTAGAAAAGTTTTCTTTAAAGCGAAACGCTTATTATTCTGGCTAAAAATAATTAGCCTAAGTGTTAAAAAGGTGCTTAATTGTACCTTTCTTATATCGACTTCTATTTACCAATAAATAAAGAGAGTAAACCTGCTGCAATCAGAGGGCCGACTGGTACACCACGTAGTAAGGCGACACCAGCAACTGTACCAATAAGTAAACCTGCTACTACGTCAGGTTGGCTCGACATTAGTTTTACTCCGCGACCACCTAGCCAGGCGACTAATAGGCCAATTGCGATAGCCATAAGGGATTTAAAACTAATAAATGATTTTAAAATACTCTCACCACTGAGTTTCCCACTGGCAATTGGTGTCAGTACGCCAATGGTTAAAATAAGTATGCCTAAATTAAGACCATGTGCTTGAATATAAGGGAAAAACTCATTTAAGGGGGTGATTTTAACGACAATCAGTACACCTGCTGCAATAGTTACAGCTGCATTTTGACTTAATAAGCCGCAGACAAGCAGAACGAGTAGAACAACTAAATTAACATCAAATTGGGCAAGCATGGCGAGCGGGGGCGTTATAAAAAAATGGAATTGTATAATATTTAATAGTCCTAATGTTAAAGCTTTAAAAGATACAGCTGATCGATGTTTTTTTTAATAAAAATTGATTGTATATCCCTCAATGATAAGGAGTTTTATTTTTTGGTTACGCTTGAACACAATGTTATATAAATTAACAAGTTAAAAATTATACCGTTTAAAAATTATGATATAAAAATAGTCATTATTCATGAGTACAGGATATTTTTATGGACATTATAGATATCAAGATCAAAGATCAGTTTGATAAAATCCATGATGCAAAAGCACAACTAAAGAAAAATTTAGTGGAACATGAAAATGAATCTTTAAAACTAAGCCAACGTATTGAGCATATTATTGTTGATAATGAAATTATTTTGCCTACTACCGAATTATTATTTGAAAGCGAACAGAACGAAAATATTTATCGAGTCGTTGAAGAATAAGGAGGCTAATTCAAGTAGTGAAAACAGTAGAGAGTAGTGTTTAGTAAAAAATGGAAACTACGTTAAAATAACAGCTTAGTTCTAATGAGAAAACTTCATGCTGCTGGAAAAGATCTTACAATCACAAGGGTTTGGTTCTCGTAAATATTGTCAGCAGTTAATAAAAAATGGATCTGTAAGTATTGATGGAGAGGTTGTAAGTGACCTTAAAAAGCAATTCTCTCCAGAAAATTTAGAATTTTCTCTTTTTGGGGAAACTTATCAATATCGAGAAAAAGTTTACCTTGCTCTAAAAAAACCAAAAGGTTTTGAATGTTCACACCAACCTCATCATCATCAAAGCGTATTTAGCCTTCTACCAGAAATCATGATTCAACGTGGTGTGCAAGCTATTGGTCGTTTAGATCAAGATACAACGGGCTTACTTTTACTTACCGATGATGGTAAATACCTTCAAGCTTTAACTCATCCCCGTAAACATGTGCCAAAGGTTTATCATGTTACGACTATAGATCCAGTTACACCTGAGCAAATTGAAATGCTGAGCCAAGGTGTGAGCCTACATCAGGAAAAAGGTGTTTTCGCTGCAACGGATGTAGCGATATTAGAAACGCATCAATTAACCATGACGATTCATCAAGGTGTTTATCATCAAGTAAAAAGAATGATTGCAGCTGTGGGAAATAAGGTAGAAGCATTACATCGCCATCAAGTAGGGCAATTGGTTTTACCTGAACTTGAAGATGGAGAATGGGTTTATTTATCTGAACAACAAAAACAGCTCGCTCAAAATATCATTTGAGAAAACAATGGAAGGTTTGGAACTCGCTATCTCGAATAAATCCCATTTGTTCATATAAGCGATGAGATTCATGGTTGTTGCTTTGAGTTTCCAAACTAATCCGTAAAGCATTCTCTTGTTTTGCAAATAAGATTGCTGTGTCGATTAGCTGTTTAGCAGAACCTTGACGACGGAAAATAGGCGTAACATAGACATCATCTAAGATATAGTATGTTGAACATGCAACTGAAGAAAAACCTAAATAGAGTAAAATAAAACCCGTAATTTTGTCGTCTTTAATATGAATGAAGAACACACTTTCTCTATTCTCAAAACGTTGTTTAAGGAAGTGAAGTGATTCATTAAAATTAGAAGAGGCCCCATAAAATTGGCGGTATTCATCAAATAAAACGGCGAGTTGCTCTAAATCTTCAAAAGTCGCTCGTCTAACGATCATTTGGCACTCCTTGTAACTTATCATTATCTTTTTACAAAGAGAGCATAACGAAAAAAAGAGCTTTTTGACGTTAAAACTTGTTTATAAATGCAACAGTGTTAAGTTTTGTCGCTTTCACCAAGAAGTGCATTCAATTCTTCAAATAAATCTTCATGGTCATCATCTTCAGCTAAAGTCGATGAATTTTGGTTTAATGACGATGCTTTTGCTTTTCTCAGTTTTAATAATTGTTCCATATTAATATTCTGATTTTCGATAGCAAATGGAATAGATTTAGTTAATACGACCTGTTTAAAAAAAAGTCGTACCGCTTGGGCAGGGGTAATTCCCAATTGCTTAAAAACAGCAAAAGCCTGTTTTTTCTCTTGGGAGTCAAGTCGAACCTGATAAACTTCTGTTTTTCGCATGAATAACAAAACCAAATGATTTTTAATTTTTAGGAATTCATTTTAAACCATCGCAATGTAATTTCAATGTTTTTTGGCATAAAAAATAATCTTTTTGTCATTACGGTTACATTACAATGTCAATTCAAACTGAGAATTGAAAGACATTCCCTCTTTTGTGAGGGGATCTGTAAATGAAATATGCTTAGCCAGAAGCTGTAATGGTTCTGAAAAATCATCTTCAGCTTTGTGCTGAACTACGGGATAAAATGGATCATTTTTAATCGGGATTTCTAAATAATTAAGATGCACGCGAAGTTGGTGCTGTTTCCCCGTTGTAGGAGTTAAACGATATTTTGCCCAAATCTGGTTGTGCTCTATAAGCTCAATATAAGTCTGGGTATTGGCTTTCGTATTTTCTATAACCTGCATCGTATAAAAAGGATGACCTTTATCTAAATGCAAATGTAAGATTTGAGGAAAATTTAAATCTTTTTTATAAGGTGCAACAGCGTGATAAATTTTATTGACTTGGCGCTCTGCAAATAATTGTTGGTATATGCCACGCGATTCAACCCGTTTGCAAAATAGAACGACACCAGCAGTTTCACGGTCTAAACGATGAATAGGTGTTAAAAATTCATTGCCTGTTTGTTTTTTTAGTCGCACTAAAAGAGTTTCTTGAACATATTGTCCAGTTGGGCTAATTGTTAAAAAATGTGGTTTATCGACTACTAATAAATCATCATTTTCAAATAAAATTTGATGCTCAAAAGGCACATGAGGTTCATATGCCAGAAAGCGATAATAAAAAATATGGGTGTTGCCGACATACGGACTGATTAAAGTTAATTTATCCCCATTTGCCGCATATATAAGACCGTCTTGAAATCTTTGTTCCCATTCTTCAGTTTTAATATGTGGAAAGTGACCACAGAGATACTCATAAATAGTTTGAGCATCTGTTTGCATAGGAAGATAGACTTGACTCGCACTTACTCCATCAATCATGGGTGGCAGAAATTCGTTTAGACTAGACATAAGAAAGTGTGAATATTTAAGAAAATTGATATAAAAAAAGCCAACTTCTAAGGCTTAAGTAGGCTTTTAAGGCAGGGCAATGTTATCATATCGATTATTTTGAATCATGTTATGTGTGCTATGTCGTATTCATTGAAATTGGTCTTAAATCATGAAGAAGATACTGAGCGTCTAGCTCGAGCTTTGGCGCAGCATGTTCAGTCGGGTGTAATTTATTTAATTGGGGACTTAGGTGCGGGTAAAACCACACTTACGCGCTATTTCTTACAGGCTTTGGGCCATAAAGGTTCTGTTAAAAGCCCAACTTATACGCTTGTTGAGCCGTATAAAATTAATGATAAAGAAATTTTTCATTTTGACTTATATCGTTTGAATGACCCCTACGAACTTGAATTAATGGGAATCCGTGATTATTTAGATATCACAGATGCATTATTTTTATTTGAATGGCCTTCTAAAGGTGGTGATGAAATTCCACAAGCGGATATTATCATTGACATTCAAAAGTCAGATGATGAGTTGACTCGTTTAGTAACGTTAACTTTACCAACAGAAAATTTGTACCAGACTTTGCAGGAACAGCTTCATGACTGATGAAAAGCTAACACAACGTCGTATTCATACATTAGACGCAGCGTTAGCGAACCAGATTGCAGCAGGTGAGGTGATTGAGCGTCCTTCTTCTGTGGTCAAAGAATTATTAGAAAACTCAATTGATGCAGGTGCAACTGAGCTGATTGTACGGATTGCTCAAGGTGGTTCGACTTTAATCGAAATCATTGATAATGGGCATGGTATTCATCCGGATGATTTGGCACTTGCTGTCATGCGTCATGCCACAAGTAAGATTAAAACTGCTGAAGATTTACATGCGATTGTGAGTTTGGGGTTCCGTGGGGAAGCCTTAGCTTCGATTGCTGCGGTTTCAAGATTGACTTTGACCAGTAGCCAAGATGAAAGTGGTATTGGTCATCAAGTTGAAGTAAACGGTACAGCATTTGATCATCAAGAAGTACAAGCTGTTGCTGCTCAAAAGGGAACTCATATACGTGTTCAGGACTTATTTTTTAATGTTCCTGCGCGCCGTAAATTCTTAAAAAAACCTACTACAGAATTTGGTCATATTGAAGAGATTGTTCGTCGTCTGGCTCTAACGCATTTCGATATACGTTTTGTGCTTGAACATAATGATAATATAAGAATTAATTTACCTATAGCGGATAGCGGAGAGCTACGTTTTCAGCGAGTTCAGCAATTATTAGGCTCACAATTTGTTCAAAATGCATATTGGATGGATGCTGAAAGTATTAGTATGCGTTTATCAGGTTGGCTTGGTCATCCTTCAGATGCACGTGCACAGGCTGATATGCAATATGTCTATGTAAATGGTCGTATTGTCAAAGATAAAACGATTTCGCATGCGCTACGCATGGCCTATGACGGTATTTTGCATGGTCATCAACATTCATCTTATTTACTTTTTTTAGAGGTTGACCCTGAAAATATTGATGTCAATGTTCATCCGACCAAACATGAGATTCGATTTTTAAATCAAAGAGAAGTGCATGAGTTTGTAAGGCATTACGCAAAAGAAACTCTATCCCAATTTCAGACAGCGAGTGCTGATTTAGCTCAAGCGATGAAAGTAGATGAACAATCAGATTATTCAGTACAGCCGCAGCCTAAATATCAAGAACAATTTTCATTGCACCGTGCAAATGAAACTTTAAATTCAGACAGTGAAGCACGAACTCAGCCTGCACCGACAGAATTATTAACTGATTTTAACGCTAGTCGTCCGCAAGCTGTTCACTATGCAGATCAAACACCAAAATATAATGGTTCTGCTCAACTAAATAATGCTTTAAAAACTTATTTAGCCCCACTTCGCGACCAACCTACTAGTTTTTCGGTAAATGAGAATGTTGAGCCAGCTGCTAAAGTAGATGAATTTCCATTAGGTATCGCAATTGCTCAACTTCATGGAATTTATATTCTAGCGCAGAATACCGAAGGGCTTATTATTGTTGATATGCATGCGGCACATGAACGTATTTTATTACAGCAAATGAAAAATGCTTGGGATAAACCTGAATTTTGGACATCTCAGCAGTTGCTTATACCTAAGGTGATTTCTATTAGCCGTATGCAAGCCGTTAGAGTTGAAGAGTTAAAACCTCAGCTCGAGCGCTTAGGTTTGGAAATTGATTTATATGGTGATGAGCAAGTTATTGTTCGCGGTGTGCCTGCCATATTACAAAAAGCTGATTTTGAAAATCTTATTCCAGAGCTTTTAAATGATTTAGATCCAAATGATGAAGCACAAGGATTACTTCAAAAAAGAGATGAGTTGTTAGCTGGAATGGCATGTCATGGAGCCGTACGTGCGCATCGTCAACTCAGTCTTTCAGAAATGAATGCTTTACTTCGTCAAATGGAACAAACCGAATTTGCGAGCCAATGTAACCATGGACGGCCAACTTGGCGTGCATTCCCATTATCTCAATTAGATAAATTATTTGCTCGAGGAGAGTAGTTTTACATGTCAAATCAATTGCCCGTCATCAATTTAATGGGACCAACTGCGAGCGGAAAAACCGCTTTGGCATGTGAATTATACGAGCGTGGAAATTTTGAGCTAATTTCTGTTGATTCCGCTCTTGTCTATAAAGATATGGATATTGGTACGGCTAAACCAACTCGTGAAGAGCAAGAACTCTATCCTCATCGTCTTATTGATATTATTACTCCTCTGGAAGTCTATTCAGCTGCTCAGTTTGTTGAAGATGCATGTAAATTGATTGATGAAATGCATTCACGTGGCAAAACTCCTATTTTAGTAGGAGGGACAATGTTATATTTCAAGGCACTGTTAGAAGGGTTATCTGGTAATTTACCAAGTGCTAATGCTGAAGTTCGAGCTGCAATTGAAGAAAAAGCTCTAAACGAAGGATGGCAGGCAGTTTATGATGAGTTAGTTTCTGTAGACCCTGCTGCCGCTATAAAGTTTAATGTAACTGATAAGCAAAGGATTATTCGTGCACTTGAAGTTTATAAAATTACTGGTGAACCAATTACTAAATTGCAGGCAGAACAACCAAAAAACGTACCATATCGATACATATTTCATAACTACGCTTTACTTCCAGATCGGGTAGAATTACATCAACGCATTGAGCAAAGATTAAGCAAAATGTGGGATATCGGTTTTTTGAGTGAAGTTGAAGCTCTAATTGAAAAATACGATTTAGATGAAAATTTACCCTCAATGCGTTCGGTGGGTTATCGACAAGCACTAGAATTTCTATTAAAAAGTGATCTAAGTCTCAAAAGTAAACGTGAAATGGAGGATAAAGCTTTATTTGCAACACGACAACTTGCCAAACGTCAATATACGTGGTTACGTTCTTTGCAAGAAATACACGATTTTAAAACTTACTTGACGATAAAGCAGGCGAAAGAAGACTTGCGAAACTCTTATGGATAAAGCAAAATTTGCACACTGTCTTTTTATAATTTTTAGTTGAAAAATAAAGATAGTTTTTTTGCGCTGATTTAAAAATTTTTTTTGGAGTTAAAAATGTCTAAAGGTCAAACTTTACAAGATCCGTTCTTAAATTCTCTCCGTAAAGAACGTATCCCTGTTTCTATTTTCCTTGTGAACGGTATTAAATTACAGGGTCATATTGAATCTTTTGACCAATATGTTGTTTTATTAAAAAATACTGTAAGTCAAATGGTTTACAAACACGCGATTTCAACTGTTGTTCCAGCACGTAACCCTCGTCCAGCAGGCGCACAAGGTACAGGCTTCCCAGCACAAGGCGGCACTCAAGGCGGTTTTGGTGGTCAAGGTAGCGGCTTTGGCGGCGGTCAAGGCGGTGGCTTCGGTGGCGCTCAAGGTGGCTTCGGTGGCGCTCAAGGTGGCTTTGGTGGTCAAGGCGGCTTCGGTGGTCAAGGTGGCTTCGGTGGTCAAGGTGGCTTTGGTGGTCAAGGTGGCTTCGGTGGTCAAGGTGGTTTCGGTGGTCATCAAGGTGGTTTTGACAACGATTCTAAATTTGAAGATGGTCAAGACGACGAAAATAATCGTTAATTGAACTCTTAAAAAGAAACCAGTCAGACAATGACTGGTTTTTTTATGTGTATTTAAAAGTTGATGCAGAATATTTAACTGGTCATGGAGAATGATTTGCCATGATGACTAATTTTATTTAAATAAATAGGGCTTTAATGAATGCTATTAATATTAGCTGCTGCTTTTAGCAGCGTCTTGGTATCTATCCTATTAAAAAATTTAAAGAGAAAAGGTTATCAACCACTACAAATGATTGCATGGAACTATGCAAGCGCAAGTCTTCTTTGTTTTTGGTGGTTTCAGCCTGATATTCAACATGTTTCAATACAACATACGCCTTGGTGGTTAATCTTTGCTTTAGGAATAATTTTACCTAGTATTTTTTTATATCTTGCTAAATCATTAGAGTATGCAGGAATTGTGAGAACCGAACTTGCACAGCGTCTTTCAGTTGTTCTTTCCTTACTTGCGGCATATTTCTTTTTTCATGAACAATTTAATACCTTAAAACTGTGGGGTGTAGGTCTAGGGATTTCTGCGGTCTTACTCGTATTATTTGGGCAAATCAATTCTTCAGCAAATCACCAATCTCGAAAAGCGATCTTTGCTCTTTTAAGAGTATGGTGTGGTTATGCTGCAGTAGATATTCTCTTGAAATATACAAGTAGTTTAGGTCTGCAGTTTACACTCACTTTAAATCTTATTTTTATTACTGCTTTTATATTGTCGATTTCATATTTATTGCTACAGAAGACTCAAAAGTGGCAGTTTAAAAGTACGATAGCTGGGTTAATATTAGGAATACTCAATTTTTCAAATATTGCTTTATATGTAAAAGCTCATATTCTTTTAAAAGATTCTCCTGCTATTGTTTTTGCAAGCATGAATATTCTTGTTGTGTTACTGGGAATTTTAAGCGGAGTGATTTTATATAAAGAAAAATTAAAATGGCCTACTATTTTGGGGATCTTTTTAGGAATAAGTGGGGTAGTTTGTTTAGCTAGCGCAATGGCTTGATAGTTCAAGAGAATAGAATCTCTTGAACTATAGAGATTTTTATAAATATGTGAAAATCACTTCATCTGGCAGACGTGATTTAGGAAGCTTAGCATTAAAGTCATTTTCACTGCGATAGCCTAGAGAAACAATCACAGAGCTTCTTAAGCCTTTTTCAGTTAAACCGAGCTCAGTATTTAAAACTTCTTCATCAAAGCCACCCATAGGAGTTGCGTCAATTCCTTCTAAGCCAGCAGCAAACAGTAACTGTCCTAAAGCAATGAATGTTTGGTTTTCCATCCATCCGAATAAATTTTTCTGTTCATTCCGATAAAATTCAACATAGCCATGGCGAGTATCTTTTTGGCCTAGTTTAGCTTTTTCATCTTTAAAACGGCCACTTAAATCATCTTGCTCAAGTAGTTGATTTAAATACTCAGGTGAAATATCTGTTTTTGTGCAGAATACAATTGTATGTGATGACTCAAGCACTTTAGGAGCATTGTAAGCATACTTTCCTGTTAATGCTTTTGCGATTTGTTCTTTCGCTGCAAGATTGTCTGCAACTACAAAATGCCAAGGCTGAATATTTACTGAAGAAGGGGTGAAACGTAAAATTTCTAATAATTTATTAATTTTTTCTTGAGGAATTTTCTTTTCAGAATTATACGCTTTTGTTGTATAGCGGCTTTTAACAGAATTCAATAAGTCCATAGGTGTGCTCCATATCAATTTTATGGCAATTGAGAGAATTTAATCTTTGCCATCATACGCTATTTTATTCAAAAACATTTCTTATGTAGTTTGATAAAGAAATATAATGTTTATATAAAGTTTTAATAATCTATTGAAAATGATTGATTTAATACCGACAGATGCAAAGAGTAAGCTGCGAGAATTTAGAATCGTTAAAGCCTTTATCATTTTTGCATTTGTTTTGAGTCTTTTGATTTTATACATTGAGTATCACAATCATGCACATATAAGCTGGAAATTTGTATTTATTGCCAGTATGTGTGCGATTTACGATTTTGATTTAAATAACAAAATTAAAGAATTGAAAGTTCAAATAAAAAGTGACTAATTTTTAGTTAATAATTCCAGATAATCAATTCAAGCTGTTGCGTATTTGAAGATGGATCAATTTCCAAAATATAAGCTTGATCTTCACGCCAATCGCCAAGAACAATTCGTTGTTTAGCTTGTATCTGATGAAGTGAAGGGCGATGGGTATGTCCATGAATCAGTATATCTGCATCCTCTAAAGCAGAAATGACAGCTTGTTCATTCACATCCATAATTTCATAGCTTTTTTGCTGTTTATCAGCGGAGCTTCTTTTACGAAAGCCATTAACCAGTTTGGTTCGAAAACTCAGTGGTGTACGACGTAAAAGAGCAACTAAGAGCGGATTTCGAATAATCTTCTTAAATCTTTGATAAGAAATATCATCTGTACATAGGGCATCACCATGTTCTAGACGGTACTGATGTCCAGCAATATTAAGATAATAAATGTCGGGTAGTAATACACCGTTAAATTTATTAAGGAAAACCTGATTTAAGGCAAAATCACGATTACCAACTTGAAAGTAAATCCGATTTCCTTTTTTGTTAAAGTCTTTTAATGCTTCAACAATTTCATCGAGCCATGGTGCTGAGTAATCATCACCAATCCAAGCGTTAAACCAGTCACCTAAAATATAAAGCTGTGTTTGTTTATTTTGATAATGCACCAATAAATCTAAAAACCCTCGAACAAGTCGAGGGTGTTCAGGTGACAAGTGTAGATCTGAAATAAACAGATAAGTCACAGCTTATTCCTAAAATTATTCAGAAATAATTTTAGCAGATTCGATTACAACGTTTTCTAAAGGAACGTCAGCGTGGTAGCCACGGTTGCCAGTGCGAACACCTTTGATCGCTTCAACAACATCCATACCTTCAACAACTTTACCAAATACAGCATAACCCCAACCTTGAGCAGTTTTTGAGGTATGGTTTAAGAAAGAGTTGTTTTTTACGTTAATGAAGAACTGTGCAGAAGCAGAGTGTGGTGCTTGAGTACGTGCCATAGCGATCGTACCAACATCATTGCTTAAACCATTGTCAGCTTCGTTTTCGATAGAATCACGAGTTGCTTTTTCTTTGAAGTTTTCATCCATCCCGCCACCTTGGATCATGAAGCCATCAATGACACGGTGGAAAATAACGCCGTCATAAAAACCGTCACGTACATATTCTAAAAAGTTTGCTACTGTTTTTGGTGCTTTTTCAGTATTTAGTTCAAGAACAATACGACCTTTATTGGTGTTTAATTCGACTTGAGGAAAACTCATTACATTAATCTCCTAAACATGGGCTTATGACCATGGGTTTTTGGTTGAGAGAAGCATAAGCAAACTGTAAACTACAAGGCAAGTAAAAAACGTTAAAATCTTTGTGAAAAATGAAGATAGCGTTTAAATTTTTCGAAATTTATCTACAAAGAAGTGATTGATACACTATGAAGCCTAATGATGTTGTCTCGAGCCTGCCTAATAACCCGACACCGAATACTCATGCCTCTGTCGATTCTGCGCAGCAAGAACAACAGGCTGGCTTAGATTTTGTTCGCCAAGTCATTACTGATGATTTGGCTACGGGACGTGCAAAGCAGATCGTAACGCGTTTTCCACCAGAACCAAATGGTTATTTACACATTGGCCATGTAAAAGCGATTTGCTTGAACTTTGGTGTGGCTGAAGAGTTTGATGGTTTGTGTAATTTGCGTTTTGACGATACAAACCCTGATGCTGAAGAACAAGAGTATGTTGACGGTATTGCTAACGATGTGAAATGGCTTGGTTTTAACTGGAATGGTGAACCACGCTATGCATCGGGTTATTTTGATCAATTATATGCATGGGCAGTTCAACTTATTGAACAAGGCGATGCATATGTAGATTTACAATCTCCAGAAGAAATTAAGTTAAACCGTGGTAGCTTTGTTGAGCCAGGTAAAAATTCTCCATACCGTGATGCTTCTATTGAAGAGAATCTTGCTCGCTTTGAAAAAATGCGTAGCGGTGAGTTTAAAGAGGGTGAAGCGGTTTTACGTGCCAAGATTGATATGGCAAGTACAAATGTACATATGCGTGATCCGATTTTATATCGCGTATTGCATTCAGAGCATCATCAAACTGGCGATAAATGGAAAATCTACCCAATGTATGACTATGCTCATCCATTGTCTGATGCCATTGAAGGAATTACCCATTCGCTTTGTACATTAGAATTCCAAGATCACCGTCCGTTTTATGACTGGATTGTTGAAAAAGTAAAATCTAAAGCTGTTCCACATCAGTACGAATCTTCACGTTTAAACGTGGATTACACCATTACGTCAAAACGTAAATTACGTAAATTGGTGGAAGGTGCGTATGTAAATGGTTGGGATGACCCACGTATGCCAACCGTAGTCGGTATGCGCCGTCGTGGTTTTACTCCTGAAGGCTTACGTGATTTTTGTAAGCGTGTAGGCGTGTCAAAAACTGACGGTATTGTTGATGTTGCAATGCTTGAGTTCTGTATTCGTCAATCTTTAGAAAATACTGCTGCGCGTGGTATGGCTGTTTTAAGTCCACTTAAAGTGACTTTAACTAATTTACCTGAAGATATGGATCTTACGCATGCTCGCCATCCTAATGTTGATATGGGTGATCGTGTGATTCCTTTAACCAAGGAAATCTATATTGATCGTAAAGATTTTGAAGAAGTACCGCCAAAGGGCTTTAAACGTTTAATTCCTGACGGTGAAGTGCGTTTACGCCATGCTTACGTGATTAAATGTGATGAAGTCATTAAAGATGTAAATGGTGAAGTGATTGAACTGAAATGTTCAATTGACCCTGAAACTCTAGGAAAGAATCCGGAAGGCCGTAAGGTTAAAGGTGTGATTCACTGGGTATCTGCAACTAAAGGGATTCCTGCTGAAGTGCGTATTTACGATCGTTTGTTTACTGAAGCTGCACCTGATGCAGATGATGACTTCTTGGCAAATCTTAATCCTGAATCATTAAAAGTGGTACAAGCTGTCATTGAGCCAGCTTTGGCACAAGCGAATCCTGAAGATCGTTTCCAATTTGAGCGTGAAGGCTATTTTGTTGCTGATCAACATGATCATTCACCTGAAAAACCAGTGTTTAACCGTATTCTTGATTTAAAAGATAGCTTCAAGCCTGAGAAAAAGTAAGACGCGTAAAATATTTTTGAGCAAATAGCAGATATAAAAAAGCCCAACTCAGTTGGGCTTTTTTATATCTATTTTCTTACGTATATTATGCTTTATAGTGCTTTGGCAAATAAGCTAAGCTGGATTAACCACGTAGAAATAAAGAACAATGATGATAAGAAGAATAGATGCGAGCGATAAATAGGTATTCACCGTATTAAAGCTTTTAATAAATTTCAGGATTTCCATAATGATTTAACTATTTATATTTGTGAATAAAAGTATAGTAAAACAGTAGACTTTGTTGAATATAAAATGTGCCAAAAGATAGGTTTTTACCCTATCTTTTGGTTAATATAAAAGCAGTTGGCTCTGTTGAGATATATAGATTAATTATTAGATTGAAGATAATTTTATTTATTAACCGCTATAACCAATTCTTTTTAAGAATTTTTGAATAATCTCAAATGCCGCATGTTCAAGTGCTTGGGCATATTGCAAGTTTTCTTCACGAAGTTTCTGAATCGAAATATTGGCATTACGAAGTTCGCATGTATGGCCAATTAACCATTTCTCAAAATTTTCTTCTGTTGTTTCAATATGAAACTGCAACGCGAGAATATTATTTCCAACTTCAAATGCTTGATTGGTATAAATCTCTGAACTAGCTAATAACACCGCGTTTTCAGGGAGGTCGAAAGTGTCACCATGCCAATGTAGAACATGGACATTATTAAGCAAAGCAGATAATACCTGATTAGGACGTAAACTTAAGCTCAATGGACCCCAGCCAATTTCTTTTTGATGTCCTGCATATACTTTTGCACCAAGCGCATGAGCAATAAGCTGTGCACCTAAGCAAATACCAAGTGTAGGTTTATCTGCTGCTAAACGTTGTTTAAGCAAAGCAATTTCATCTTTTAAAAATGGATAATCTTCAGTTTCATAAACCCCGATTGGGCCACCTAAAATAATAGTTAATCCATCGTGTGCAAAAGCAGCAGTTAAATCATCTACACCTGCTTCAAAATAACGAACGCGAAATCCGAGTTGATAAAAGACATCTTCTAATGAACCTAAGTCTTCGAAAGCAAGATGCTGAATGGCATAAATAGTTTTAGGGAAGGCGTTTGTTGTGCTCATACAAATGATTCATAGAAGATCAATAGGTGGAGTATAGCGATAAATATAAAGAAGAAAATATCTGTATAAATCGTCAATACCTGAAAATTGATATTTTTCGTTAAGATAATATCGTTATGCAATGGATTATCTATTTTCCAATAAATCTCTTTGTATATTCCATTGCTTAAAATAATAGCTTTTGAGTTTCTTCAAACTCTATATTTGAAAGTTGATGCTCATCTTTTAGATTAACTCCTGAGAAACCAAGTTGTTTGGATTTTTTCATTAATGCCATTAAACGTTGTACTGCCACAGGAATACTTAAGCCTGCTGAGCGAACATTAGAAATACAATTACGTTTAGCATCGAGGCACCCTGAATATGCATTCAACGTGTAGTAAATTCCCATACTATCAGGAGAGCTTAAACCTGGGCGCTCACCAATGAGCATCACAAGCATGTGTGCCTTAAAGATTTCAGCAACCTCATCACCTAAAGCAACCCGACTGCCTGTTGCCAGTGCAATGGGTGCAAGAGTCCAGTTTTCTTGCTGAACTTGTTCACTTAGCGCGGTAATGAATGGAATAGCATTCGCTTCAATCGCTCTTGCTGAGAGTCCATCACCGACCACAATACAAACATCATATTGTTGCGGATTTTCTGCATACTTCTTAATTAAGGCTTCTTTTGATAGGTTTGAAAGCTGACGTCCTAAATCTGGACGTTTAAGATAGATTTCCTTATTAGGTGCGTTGCTGTGGACATGAAGACTTTGCAGCTGTCTTTGCGCTAATTGTTCAGATAAATAGGAAATATCCATATCTTGATAAACCGCATCTTTTGCTTGTGCATGAGACAACTGAAACTCAAGTAAGGCTTGTGTAGGGATGCTACAACCTGCACGGCCCAGAGCAATACGGGCATCGGTAAACTGTTTGAGTTTTTCCCACTGGTCTTGATGAGTAGAAGATGGATATTGAATATCACGCTTCAGTTTCATGGCGTTCTCCCTAGTTCATGAGCAGACGAGAGAATTGGTCGGGCATGTGGTCTGCCCAACAAATTTGAGAGTTTTGCTGTTTAAAAATACCTTGCTGTTCAAGCCAAGCTGAAAACTCAGGAGCGGGTTTTAAACCGAGGAGTTGTCTTAAATAGAGGGCATCATGAAACGAGGTCGTTTGATAATTGAGCATGACATCATCTGAACCCGGAATTCCCATAATGAAGTTAATGCCCGCGGCGCCAAATAGAGTAAGGAGAACATCCATATCGTTTTGGTCGGCATCGGCATGGTTGGTGTAACAAATGTCGCAGCCCATTGGTACTCCGAGTAACTTGCCGCAAAAATGATCTTCTAGGCCTGCACGTATAATTTGTTTGCCGTTAAAAAGATATTCGGGACCAATAAAGCCAACGACTGTATTTACTAAAAGCGGATTGTATTTACGGGCGACTGCATAGGCACGAGTCTCTAATGTTTGCTGATCAACACCGTGATGTGCATTGCTGGATAAGGCACTGCCTTGACCCGTTTCAAAGTACATAACATTTTGTCCAATGGTTCCGCGCTTGAGTGCAAGTGTGGCTTCATATCCTTCTTGTAGTAAATCGAGTGAAATTCCAAATCCTTCATTTGCCAGCTGGGTACCAGCGATTGATTGAAACATTAAATCAATCGGCACATTTTTTTCAGCCAGTTGAATACCTGAGCTGATATGGGTGAGTACACAAGATTGTGTCGGAATTTGATATTCCTGAATGACATGATCAAGTAATTTTAGTAGCTCTGACAAATTATGAAGATTATCTGTGGCGGGGTTAATGCCAATTACGGCATCGCCATTGCCATACATTAAACCATCTAAAATACTGGCAGAAATACCGAGCACATCATCGGTCGGGTGATTGGGTTGTAAACGGGTAGAAAGATGACCTTTTAAACCGATTGTATTGCGAAATTGGGTGACCACTTCACATTTGCTGGCGACATAAATTAAATCTTGATTGCGCATAATTTTGCTGACAGCAGCTACCATTTCTGGAGTTAAACCTGGTGCTAATGCTTTTAAGCTTTGTGCAGTGGCTTCTTCTCCAAGTAACCAATTTCGAAAATCGCCTACTGTAAAGTGTGAAATAGGGGCAAAGGCTGCCAGATCATGTTCATCGATAATTAGTCGTGTAATTTCATCAGTTTCGTAATCGACTACAACTTCATTTAAAAAGGTTTTAAGTGGTACATCGGCCAAAGTCATTTGTGTCGCAACATGTTCGGTTGCGTCTCTGGCCGCTACACCTGCTAATTCATCGCCAGAACGTAACGGCGTTGCTTTTGCCATTAAGGTCTTCAAGTCAGCAAAGTGATACTGTTGATTGGCGACAATATTGCGATAACTCATAGTTGAATCCTTTTTTATAGTTCTTGTTCTGCGGCTTTAATATTTGCAAACTCTTCTTCTGGTGTACCTTTAACTAAATGATAACGGCTATAGAGTAAAAAGTAAGCAATAAATACGACATAAATAGCGGCAGCAATAAACCAAACTTTCGGATTAACAACAAAGCCTGCAACCACAGCAGCGACTGCTAGAACTAAGGCAATACTTGAAGTAACGATTCCTCCAGGAGTCTTATAAGGACGAGGCATGTCGGGTTTAGATAGGCGTAGCTTGATGTGGGATAAAAGAATCAACACATAGGAAATGGTGGCACCAAAAACCGCTATTAAAATCAGTGAATCGCCTTCTTTGGTGAGTGAAAGCACGAACCCGATAATACCCGGAATAATAATTGCGAGATAAGGGGCTTTATTTTTATTGGTTAAAGAGAGTGAAGTAGGTAAGTAGCCAGCACGAGAGAGTGCAAAAATTTGACGCGAATAGGCATAGATAATTGAAAAGAAACTCGCGATTAAACCTGCTAAACCCACAAAGTTAACAAAAGTCGCAAGCCAAGTGTTGGTGCCATACACTTTAATCAGAACATCGACGAGGGGAGCGCCAGAGTTTTGTAAAGTACTTGCACCCGCTGCACCTGCACCTAAGAATAAAATGAGCATAGCAAACGCCGTTAAGATGAGCATTGCACCGATTAAACCGCGTGGAAGAGATTTAGCTGGATCTTTTGCTTCTTCTGCTGCTAATGGAACACCTTCAACTGCAAGAAAAAACCAGATAGCAAAAGGAACTGCGGCCCAGATGCCCAAATAGCCATGAGGTAAAAAAAGGCTTGCGCCAACACCTGTACTAACTGGAATATCAAATAAATTTTGTGTATTAAAATGTGGAATCATTGCCACAATAAACACAACCAGAGCAACTGCTGCGACAAGTGTAATTGCAAACATAATTTTTAAGGCTTCGCCCGCACCTTTGAGGTGTATACCCATAAAAATGGCGTAGCAGGCGAGGTAAATCATCCAGCCATTAATGCCAAATAGAGATTCGCAATAACCGCCAATAAATACGGCAATCGCCGCAGGAGCAATTGCGTATTCAATTAAAATAGCTGTTCCTGTTAAATAGCCTCCAAAAGGACCAAAAGCAGCACGCGCAAAACTATAACCGCCGCCTGCTGTCGGCATCATGGTGGACATTTCTGACATAGAAAGACATAGACATAGGTACATGATTGCAGCGAGTGCAGTGGCAATAAACATACCACCCCAGCCGCCTTGGGCTATGCCGAAGTTCCAGCCAGCAAAATCACCTGATATCACATACGCTACGCCTAAACCAATCAGGAGTAACCAACCAACGGTACCTTGTTTAAGTTGACGCTGAGCAAAATATTCTGCTGACGAGACTTCTGACTTTGAGGAAATAACGGAAGCTGTTTCTGGTTGATTCATACAATACTCCTGCGAGTGGATTTGTATGAATTAATGCAAAAGCAATGCCTAAATGAAGCGCCTCAGGGAGTAGATGGAACTTTTTTGTTCTAAATGATAAAAATTCAATCTTAACAATCGGGAATAAAGAAGCCAGTAATCTAAATTACTGGCTTCTTATATAATTAGGTATCTTATTTCTTCGTAGTGTTGATAGCTTGGTATCAACTTGGTGCGAAACTTAGAAGAAGCCCATTGGTTTAGTTGAATAACTCACCAACAAGTTTTTAGTTTGTTGATAGTGATCTAGCATCATCTTATGGTTTTCACGGCCAATACCAGACTTCTTGTAACCACCAAATGCAGCATGTGCAGGGTAGATGTTATAGCAGTTTGTCCAGACACGACCCGCTTCAATAGCACGACCCGCACGGTAAGAAATATGTGCTGAACGTGACCAAACGCCAGCACCTAAACCATACATGGTGTCATTGGCAATTTTGATTGCATCGTCAAAGTCTTTGAACGTTGTCACAGCAAGTACAGGCCCAAAAATTTCCTCTTGGAAAACTTGCATGCCATTGTGACCTTTAAAAATAGTTGGATCGACATAGTAACCATCGCCTACTTCTTTACGACCACTACCGCCAAGTAAGAGTTCTGCACCTTCTTCACGACCCGTGTTAATACAACGTAAGATTTTCTCTTGTTGTTGCAAAGATGCTTGAGCACCAATCATCGTTTCTGTATCAAGAGGATGGCCAGTTTTAATACGTTTTACACGTTCGACAGCCATCTCCAAGAACTGATCAGCAATGCTTTCTTGTACTAAAGCACGAGAAGGGCAAGTACATACTTCACCTTGGTTTAAGGCAAACATGGCAAAACCTTCAAGCGTTTTTTCTAAGAAATCATCTTCTTTATCCATGATATCTTCAAAGAAAAGGTTTGGTGACTTACCGCCAAGTTCTAAGGTAACTGGAATAATATTTTCGGTCGCATATTGCATCACCATTTGTCCAGTTTGAGTTGATCCTGTGAACGCGATTTTAGCAATACGTGGATTTGTTGCTAAAGGACGGCCGACTTCTGAACCGAAACCATTCACAATATTGAGGACACCCGGCGGTAAAATATCTTGGATCAGTTCAGCGACCAACAAAATACCCACTGGCGTTTGTTCAGCTGGCTTAATTACCACACAGTTACCTGCTGCTAAAGCAGGTGCAAGTTTCCATGCTGCCATCAAAATCGGGAAGTTCCACGGAATGATTTGACCAACTACACCTAGTGGTTCATGGAAATGGTAAGCAATAGTATCTTCATCAATTTCAGAGATGCCGCCTTCTTGAGCACGAATACATCCAGCGAAATAACGGAAATGGTCGATCGCGAGCGGAAGGTCGGCTGCTAAAGTTTCACGTACCGCTTTACCATTATCCCAAGTTTCAGCAACAGCAAGCATTTCAAGATTTGCTTCTAAACGATCAGCAATTTTTAAAAGTATATTTGAGCGTACCGTCGGTGATGCTTTATTCCATGTTGCTTTCGCTTTGTGTGCTGCATCTAGAGCGAGCTCAATATCTTCGGCACTAGAACGGGGAATACGTGTGAAAGCTTTTCCATCAACAGGAGATACATTGTCAAAATATGCACCTTTTATAGGTGCCACCCATTCACCGCCAATAAAATTTTCATATTGTGATTTAAATTGAACTTTTGAGCCTGGTTGATTTGGATCGATATAGCGCATATAAATATTCCTTTGCTTTTTAGGACTAAAGACTAACAAGAACCCTGTCAGTAGGTACTTTCGTACTTTGTATAATTAGGATATAAAGAAGAAGGTTGGAGAAAGGTTGGAATAGAAATGTGGATATATAAGGAATTTACAAATGTTCACAAAAAAGGATTTATTGCAGCAACGGACGTTGATTGATCAACTGCGCACGCAAAATAGTCTCTCTCCTCAAAATGCTGCCAAACTCGGCCAAAGTATCGCAAGTTCGTGGGAACGATCAGCTTCTGCTGCGATTCCTAAAGAGCGTTTTGCGGCTCCATTAGTCGAAAAAAAATCTGCTTCACAAAATGCTTTAGATATGGCTTTAAGCCAATGTGCCGACGACTTACGTCATATTGCAGAGCAATCTTCTATGGTGATTGCTGTCGGTGATATTGGCAGTACGATTATCTGGACGGCACCAAGTGCTCAAATGCAAAGTGCTGCTGAGCGTGTACATTTTGTACAGGGTGGTCAATGGCGTGAAGAATTTGTTGGCACCAATGCCTTGGCTTTATCTTTAAAAACTCAACAATCAAGCTGTGTTTTTTCTAATGAACATTACATGGAGTCGATTCATGATTGGGTGTGTTATGCCGCACCGATTATCGACCCATATTCAAAACAGACGTTAGGCGTCGTTGATCTATCAACCACATGGAAGAACCATAATAGTTTAGGAATTCTGGCTGCTGAACGTTGTGCATCCATTATTCAGTCTGCTTTGCTAGAGCAGCAGCGTCACCATTTACACATCCGGGCATTTTCGACGCCGCAAGTTAAATTTAACGGCAAAAGCTTGTTATTAACGCCGCGTCAAATTGAAATTTTAACCATATTGGCCTTATGTCCGCATGGTTTAACTTTAGAGCATCTTTATCAGGCGCTCTACGGCGAACGTAAAGTCAGCATGGGCACACTTAAAGCTGAAATGTCTCAACTACGAGATATTCTGGGAGGTTTACTTGGTTCACGCCCGTATCGGTTACTTGTACACGTTGAAGCTGATTTCTTACAAGCTGAACAGGCACTCGATGCAGGATATGCCGCATCTGCTTTGCAGCTTTACACAGGCGTGTTTCTGGCAAAAACTGAAAGTCCATTTTTATGCGCATGGCGCGACTGCCTTGAATCACGTTTAAGCGATGCAATTTTTAAAACCCAAGAAACAGATTTACTGTTAAAGCATCTAGCTCATTTCCCTGAAGCAATTGATGCGGTAGAACGCCTTATGGAGCTTTTACCGAGTGAGCATCCTGCGCATCAACTGCTGGTGAAATACCTTGACTCACCTAAGCTTAGTTAAGTAATTTTTGATCCAGCCACTGGAACAATTGTTGATAGACTTGTTCTCGTACTGGCTGGGCCGAAAGGACTAAATCATGTAACCCATTGTGAATAGAGACTAAAGAGACATCACCTTTAATTTTTTTACCAAATTTTTCAATGTCTTTAACGTCTAAAATTACATCGCTTTGAGTCGCATCTGCTCCCCATTTTTTAGGGTTTTTAGTCTGATGAGAATGCATAATCAGCGCGGGAACATTGAGTTTAACCCCGCGATGTATTTCTTTTTGTGCTGTATGAATTGCATGTAGAAAGCTGAGTTGAACTGTCGGGGCAGAGGTAGGTTTCCAGTCCAGATTAAAGTCCCATTCGCCCTTGAGCTGTTTGTGAAGGCTCGCGGTGTACCACTTGTTTAATTGACTTGGGAATTTAACTTTTGGCAGATATTTTCCTACTCGACTAAGTACTGGAATACCAAATTTCTTTTCGACTAGACTTAAATTGAAGTCATAAAACGGACTATTTGCCCATAGCGCTTTAATTAGAGGGTGGTTTGGGTTATGGGCAGCATAAAGCGTTGCCGTTAAGCCACCAGTAGAGTGGCCTGCAAGCAAGACTTGGGTGTGCTGTTCTTTGGCAATAATCTCTAATGCTTGTGTAATTTCGGCGTCGTATTCATTTAAATCAAGCACATTATAGAAAATTTGATGAGGCAGCTTTGAGCGGCCATATTTTCTTAAATCAAGTGCATAGAAGTCGTAACCATGAGCATTGAATTGCTCAGCCATTTCGGTTTGAAAGAAATAATCTAAAAAACCATGAATATATAGTACGGCTTTTTGAGTAGATTGAGCGGCTTTTTTACGCACTAAGGTGGCTACAACTTTCCCTTCATAATCATCAGGAAAACTAAGTGTGAGCTGTTCGTAACCTGTGCCTAAAATATCTGGAACATAAGTTTGATTAGCTAAAGATGTATTCATTTTTATCGAGCTATTGTAATTAAGACATGCAGAGTATCCTTCAATGAAATGGGCGAATTGTCAATCAGGTTTGGAAAAGGTTGGAGTATAGGTTCTAAAAAAAGGGAATACCGCTGGAGCTAAGTATTCCCCAAAAAAGTAAGTCAACGGTCGGAGGGATTTGACTTACTAGAGGGATATGCCATTACATCGGTATTAAAGTGCTGCTTTAAAAATCTCCACAACTTGCGCATGATTTGCTTTGCGAGGGTTGGTGAGCATACATGCATCTTTTTGAGCATTATCGGCCATCACCGCAAGGTCTTCGGTTTTTACCCCAAGCTCGGTTAAACCAGATGGAATACCAATCGATGAAGACAGTTTGCGAATGGCATCAATTGCGGCATAGGCAGCTTCTGTTACGGTGAGTCCGTGAGTTTTTACACCCATTAACTCCGCGATTTTTGCGTAGCGATCTGGGCAAGCAATTAAGTTAAATTCACAAACATGTGGTAACAAGATTGCATTACATACGCCGTGAGGTAGGTTGTAGAAACCGCCTAACTGGTGCGCCATTGCGTGAACATAACCTAAAGATGCGTTGTTAAATGCCATGCCCGCCAAGTACTGTGCATAGCTCATCGCATCACGTGCTTCGATGTTTTCACCATTTGCGACAGCAGGTTGCAACCATTGACTAATCATCGTAATCGCTTTTTCTGCACACGCATCAGTAATTGGATTTGCCGCCGTAGAAACATATGCTTCAACTGCATGGGTTAATGCATCCATACCTGTTGCAGCGGTTAAACCAGCCGGTTTTGCAATCATGAGTTTCGGGTCATCAATGGCAATGAGGGGAGTACAACGCCAGTCAACAATCGCCATTTTTACGTGAGTATCGGTATTGGTGATAATACAGAAACGAGTCATTTCAGATGCAGTCCCAGCTGTGGTGTTCACTGCAATCAATGGCGTCATCGGTACTTTACTTTTATCGATGCCTTCGTAGTCACGAATATGACCACCACCCGCAGTGACTAAACCAATCCCTTTTGCACAGTCGTGAGATGAACCGCCACCTAAAGACACAATAAAGTCACAGCCATTTTCGTTATAGGCATTTACACCGTTATGAACATTAATATCGGTTGGGTTAGGTTCTGCACCTGGGAATATATGGCTTGCAACGCCTGCTTCAGTTAAATAGTTCGCGATAAGATCTGCAACACCAAATTTAAATAAGCCTTCATCGGTCACAATTAATGCTTTTTTTGCGCCGAGGTTTTGTGCCTTTGTACCAATTTCTTTAGCACATCCTGGTCCAAAGAGTGATACGCATGGAATATAAAAACCGTTTGTTTGATCTGCAATATTTTTAAAAGCCATGGAGTGATTCCTTCTTCCATAAATCCATTGTTTGTTATTACAGGTGAGCCTCACCATGGCCTTAGTATTGTGATGTGAAGTTTATTTTCCTACCTACCAAAAACCTACCAAATGTTATTTTGCTTTTAATTTTTGATTTATAAGTACTTTTTAGAAAGTTTGGCACATTCATTTAATTTTTTCGGGAAAATCGTTAAGCTATGGGCTGTTGAAGATGTACATATGAGATTATGAAACAGGAAACTGCGCTTAAACTGCTTAAAGCAGGTGAAAATGTCTTTTTAACCGGTTCGGCTGGTGCAGGGAAAACCTATACACTTAATCAGTACATCCAATACCTCAAAGCACGTAAAGTGCCTGTGGCAATTACGGCGTCTACAGGTATTGCAGCAACACATATGAACGGTATGACCATTCATACATGGGCTGGCATTGGCATTAAAGATCTGTTAACTGACGATGATCTAAAACGCATGAAAGAGCGTAAATATCTCAAGGAACACCTTGAAAATGCGCAAGTTCTTGTGATTGATGAAATCTCGATGCTACATGCGAAGCAGCTTAATCTGGTCAATCAGGTTCTAAAATATTTTAAAGAAAGCGATGAAGCATTCGGTGGTATTCAAGTCATTGTGGCTGGAGATTTCTTCCAGTTACCGCCTGTAGGTCGTAATGGTGAAGCCAACCGTGATAAGTTCTGCTTTATGTCAGATGCATGGGTCGAAGCTAAATTCCGCGTATGCTATTTAACAGAACAGCACCGTCAAGACGATGAAATTCTGAACCAGATTTTAAACGCGATTCGTGCGCAAAATATTCAACCAGATCATTTACAAGCACTGCGTCAATCACGCTCGCATGATATTGGTGACACCTTTACTCGTCTTTATACGCATAATATGGATGTCGACAACATCAATTATCAGCACTTAAATGAAATTGATAATGAAGGGCATCAATTCAATGCTGTTTTAGATGGTAATGAAAAATTATTAGAAACTTTAAAATCTTCAGTGCGTGCGCCAGAAGAACTCACACTTAAAAAGCATGCCAAAGTCATGTTTGTCAAAAACAATTTTGATATGGGCTATATCAACGGAAGTTTGGGTGAAGTCATTGGCTTTGAGGAAGATGACGAAAATGGCTTACTGCCGAAAGTAAAACTGACTGATGGCACGACTTTGCTGGTTGCTCCTGAAACGTGGTCAGTCGAAAACGAAGCAGGTAAAGTGATTGCAAGTTTTCAGCAAATTCCGCTTCGTTTAGCGTGGGCGATTACTATTCATAAAAGCCAAGGGATGACTTTAGAAGCGGCTGAAATTAACCTCATGAACACCTTTGAAAAAGGTCAGGGTTATGTTGCATTGTCACGCTTAAAATCTTTAACTGGTCTAAAATTATTAGGTATTAACGAGCAAGCTTTAGAGCTAGATAGTTTAGCTGTCAAAGCGGATCGCCGTTTCCAAGAGCTTTCAAAAGAAGCCGAAGATAACTTTGCAGATGTAGATTTAACGGCTCAGCATAAAGCGTTTATTCGTCACTGTGGCGGCACCTTGAATGAAACCGAGATTTCTCGTAATGAGAAGAAACTCGCAAAAGGTGGCAAGCAAAATTACGCTACGGCAACTTTAGATGAGACACGTGTTTTGTTTGAAGAAGGCTATGAAATTGAAGACATCGCGCATGAACGTGGTTTAACCCCAGCGACAATTATTAATCACTTGGCTCGACTTCATAAAGAGCAAAAGCTAGATATTTCGGTTGCTCATCCAGGTGAAGAAGTGGTCGAAGAAATTCGTAAAATTTATAAGAAGCTGAAAAAGCGCCAAAATCCAGATCATTTTTCTGATGATGGTTCGATCAAACTAAGACCAATTGTTGAAGCAACCAGTCCTCGAATGGGATATGATCAGGTCCGATTAGCTTTATTATTTATTGAATAAAGTTTAATTCGCTTAATGACTTATTATATAAATTGAGGTGGCTATGCCGCACGTTGTAGTTGATTATTCAGAAAATTTAACTGGATTAAACGCAAAACAATTACTTGAAGAAATTAATACCACACTGATTGAAACAGAGCTATTTAGTCCAGAAGACATTAAAAGCCGTGCGCGTAAAGATGATGTTTTCCTAATAGGCTTGGGAGCCGAACAGGCTTATATTCATGCAAAGGTCTATATTTTGTCGGGAAGAACGGCTGAACAAAAACAGCTTATGGGTGAGCAGTTATTAGCGGTGCTTAGTAATAAAAAATATCTACAACAAGAGTTTAATAAAGAAATTCAATTGTGCGTTGAGCTTGTCGATATGCCAAGAGAAGATTATTTCAAGCAAGTTGTATAACACTAAAAAGCGCAATTTCGATCAAGAATAGCGATTAGCACTATGTAAAAGTAGTGCTATCGAATGGACAGAAATCTACTTACTTTTAAAGTGAGTCTAGCGTGATATAGGCATAACCTAGATTATGCCAGTATCTCTAAAAGCTTAATATCTGCATATTGCTCAATCAAGTTGTCATCTAGCATGTGGATGTAATCCATAAAGATGGTGCTAAAACTTCCCATAGTTTGCGCTTGATTTGCAGCAAGTTTACCTGCAATCGCAAAATGAACATGAGCTGAAAGAGCAGCAATGGTTGGCGTCGTCACAGCGCTATATGCTGCAGTTAACGCACCTAAAGCACAGCCTGTTGCAGTAATTTTTGGTTGTAAAGGACTTCCGCCGTTCACTTGAATAAAGACGTCTAATTCTTTAGATAAAATATAATCTGACTCACCTGAAATAGCGATACAGTCCGCATGTGCTAATAGTGTATAAGCCTGTTGATAGGCTTGATCACTACTTAGAGTACTATCGACACCTTTAGATTGAACTTGGTTGCCTGCAAGTGTACTAATTTCTGAAGCATTACCACGAATAATGCTTGGCTTGAACTGTAAAAGCTCGTCTGTCATTTGACTACGCCAAGCTAAAATTGGGCCATAGCCGACTGGATCAAGCACCCATGGAATGCCATTGAGCTGTGCAGTCTTGGCAGATATTTGCATGGCTTGCATTTGCTCTGAAGTCGGGGTGCCTAAATTGATGCTTAAAGCCGATGAAATTTTGGTAAAACTTTCTGCTTCATAAGGATTATCGATCATGGCAGGTGAAGCACCAGAAGCAAGTAAAACATTGGCTGTATAGTTGGCCGCGACGCTATTGGTAATGCATTGCACAAGAGGCGTCTTTGCCTGCATGTTTTGCCAAGCGTCAATTACCTGCTCAATCAAAGTCGATGCTGATGTCATGTTATTATCCTTATTAAGCCAAAGTAATTGTAGATTTAGTGAGTAAAATAATGATCTTGATGCTTACATCTTTGGCAAATTAAAGAAACATAATCTGCCGCATCATAATCAACACTTAAATCGTTTGAACCACAGTGCATACAACGTTTAACTGAATAAAAGTTTAATCGAGGTTCAATTTTTCGCCATGCTTTCCAGACAGGTTGTACAAAGATTTGTTCGTCGTAACCTAAGAAGCGGTTAAGTAAAATATAACTCATTTTACTGTAGGGAATATTGTGAGGACGAGGCAACATTGAGGTTTCCCACTTTTCAGCTAAGGCTCTCTCGCGATATTGCTCTAAGGTTTTCTTCAACAAATTGGTGTTAATAAATTTTTCATTACGCGGCTGTAGGGCTTTCTGTTTATAAAGATACTCGAGTGCGGTTTGAATTAAATAATAAATCTGCCCAATTGCTAGTGAATCCATTAAGCGATAACAAAAAGTTTGGAAATTAGAGCTTCCTGCAATTTGAATGCCCCAAGTTCGACAATAGAACTGCATAAACTGAATAATCTCTTGATAGAGCACCTGAAAAAGTACGTCTTTTACTTCATCGGCACTACGAAATGGAATACCAAGACTTAAATTTTCATAAAACCAGTGGCGTAGTTGCTGGGCTACACTAAATAAACTTGGGTCACTATAACCATCCAAGCGAATGTTTAAATAAAAGCACTGAGGTTCATCAGCTTGGTCTTGAGCGTTTAAAATTCCATCTTTATGGAGTTGCTTAATCAGATAGTTTTGAAACATCCAGTTTGGTGTAATGGACTGATATTTAATTTTGTCCCAGTGAATGTATTCGTCATGAGCAATATCGTCTCGTGCATAGTCATCGAGCAGGCTAAGTAAAAAAAGTTTATGCAAAAAACTGAGCTGTTCCAGACTACGTTGTGGTTGCTCTTTTGACTTAAACTGGCGTTGTTCTTGTAGGCGTGTTTGCTGTAAAAGCTTTTTTCGTTGTTTTGTGCATGTTTCACAATGGCAAGTCATTTTTGTGTCTTTAAAAACACGGTGCTGACAATGACTGCATTCATGAAACTGAATGTCTTGTTCAAATTGCTCGGCATCTACCCAATACATTGACGCTTGGCAGAGAGGACAATGGCTACTTTCATCTAGCTGTTTCTGTAGAATTTGTAAGACCATTTTGCTCCGAACGCTTAAATCTATCATGACTGACTTATTATACACAGCCACATTGCCGATAGCTGAGATTGTCTTTTTGTTTGGTGCAAAAATAGAAAACCTAAAGTCTTTGTTTTAACTTTAGGTTTTCATAAGAGGTTAAAATTTAAAATTAAACAGGGCACGGCAAGCTCTCATCATTCTGTCCAAGCTTTTTGGCATTAATAAGTGCCTGCACTTTTTTACTTGGTAATTTTACTTTACCTAAAGCATCATAAGTATTGACGATAGAGGTTACCTCCTGAGCTGTAATAGAAATACCTTCCGCAGATAAAAACACCGCAATCACATGGTGATCGAGTCCTGCTGCGTCTAGATCATGAATTGCTTTAATATTTTCTAAACGATGAAAATGTGCTTTTAATTCCATACTGACACCTCTTGTTCTGATTGAAATATTTATATTGGTGTATTAATGAAGGCAAGAACCATGCCCAAAATGTAAGCTGACTCTAAAAAATGTTAAAAGCTGAAGTTGTTTTATTTTTATTGTATAGATTGATTATATAAGCAACGATTATCGTAAATTTGGTCTAATCTGTGCTAATAAAAGACGATTCTAATTTGAAATGTATAAATGAAGTCCCATTAATTTTATAAAGGTAAACAAACACGGTATGTATGAATGTATATGATCAAGTTCATAAAATTCGTACTACGGTTTCCGAAAAGTATATAAGGAATAAAGATGAATATTGCGGCGCAGCCTCCAGTTCAGGCAGATCAAACAGTTTATTTAAAAGATTATCAAAAACCTTCATTCTTGGTTGAATCCATTAATCTTGATATTCAAGTATATGATGACAAAACAATTGTTGATTCAACATTAGTCATGAAGCGTCAAACAGCTGGGGACTTGGTGTTATTAGGTCGTGATCTTGAGTTGCAATCTATTCAGCTCAATGGTCAAGATCTTACTCCTGCACAATATTCACTCGACAGTGAACAACTGGTGATCACTGATGCACCAGATGAAGTCATTTTGCAGACTCAAGTGATTATTCATCCAGAAACCAATACTCAGCTTGAAGGTTTATATAAAGCAGATGAGTTGTTTGTAACCCAGAATGAACCTGAAGGCTTCCGTAAAATCACCTTCTATCCAGACCGTCCAGATGTACTTTCAGTCTTTACGACACGTGTAGAAGCAGACAAAAAATATCCAGTGTTACTTGCCAATGGTAATTTGCTTGAAACAGGTGAGGTAGGTGAAAACCGCCACTTTGCGATCTGGCAAGATCCGACTAAAAAACCAAGCTATTTGTTTGCTTGTGTTATTGGTGATTTAGCTGTTCTTAAAGATCGTTATACGACTTCGGAAGGGCGTGATGTTGCTTTAGAAATCTATGCCATTGAGAAAGATATTCCAAAATGCCATATCGCGATGGAAGCCTTAAAGCATTCAATGCGTTGGGATGAAGAACACTACGGCCGTGCTTATGACCTCGACAACTATATGATTGTTGCGGTGAGCCAGTTCAACATGGGTGCAATGGAAAATAAAGGTTTAAATATCTTTAATACTTCATGTGTGCTTGCCGATGAAGAATATACAACTGACGCAGCGATTATGCGAGTACAGTCTGTAATTGCGCATGAATATTTCCATAACTGGACAGGCAACCGTATTACGTGCCGTGACTGGTTCCAGCTGTGCTTAAAAGAAGGTTTAACGGTTTTCCGTGACCAGTCTTTCTCTGAAGATTTACAATCTGCTGCGGTTCAACGTATTGATGATGTCGCTGTACTTAAATCGCATCAATTCCCGGAAGATGCTGGTCCATTATCGCATCCACCACGCCCAGATCACTTTGTAGAAATTAATAACTTCTATACAGCGACAGTCTATGAAAAAGGTGCGGAAATTAACCGCATGATGTCGACCTTACTCGGTAAAGAAAAATACCGTCAAGGAACCGATGAATATTTCCGCCGTCATGATGGACAAGCCGTAACAGTAGAAGACTGGGTTGCTGCATTATCTGCAGGTTCAGGTGTCGATTTATCTGCATTTTTAACTTGGTATAACCAACCAGGTACGCCAAAACTTGAAGCAAAAGGTGAATATGATGCAGCAGCGCAAACTTATCGTTTAAGCTTTAAACAAAGCCTAAAAGCGCATCCTAAATATCCGAATTTAAAAGCTGTTCCAATTCCTGTTGCTTTAGCGCTTTTTAACGCTAAAACAGGGGAGCAATATACATTGCACAGTGAAAGCCTATTCGTAAATGATGTTAAAGATGGCGTGTATTTGTTTGACCAAGATGAGGCAACCATTGAATTTACAGGGGTAACTGAGCAACCTGTTGTTTCACTACTACGTAATTTCTCTGCACCTGTAAATCTGGTATTTGATTACAGTGATGAAGAATTAGCATTCTTAATTCAACATGAAACAAACGGTTTCAACCAGTGGCAAGCAACACAAACCTTACTTGAACGTATTTTGCTAGAAGACCATTCTGCAGATGCTTACATTCAAGCTATTCAAAGCACATTGCCTGAGTTGGTTGGCCGCGACCCGCTTTTAGCATCACGTTTGTTTGATGTTCCAAGTGAAGGTTATTTGGGTAGTCGTATTGATCAGAACTATGCACCAGCCGATATTCATGTAAAACGTGAAGCTTTACTGAATCGTTTGGCACAAGAGTTGGGTGCGTTTTGGAAAGATACCTACTTTACACTTGACCCAGACTTGCAAAAAGAATTCTCTTTAGCCATGGGTGTACGTGCATTAAAAAATATCATGTTGATGATGATGGCTCGTCAGGGTGATCAAAGTGCATTTGAATTAGCGCATGTTCAATACCAAAACACAGGCAATATGTCTGAGCGTTTAGGTGCGCTACGTGTATTGGTTTGGCAAAATGCGCCTCAAGCTCAAGAGGCACTTGCTGATTTCTATGACCGCTTTAAAGATGAAGCCTTGTCTTTAGATCAGTGGTTTATGATTCAAGCTGCAAACCCAAATGCCACAACAGAAACAATCGAGTACTTAACTCAACATCCCGACTATGATTTAACAACTCCAAACCGTATTCGTGCGGTAAGTGGCGGATTATCAAATAATCCTGAAAATACTTGGGGCTTTGGTGTCGCTCACTTTATTAACCTTGCAGAATATCTTGACGAGAAAAACCCGATTTTAGGTTCACGTCTGTTACAGGTGTTATCTCGCTGGTATACGCTTGCAGAGCCTCAGCGCACTCAAGTACAACAAGCTTTAAAAGCATTGCAGCCTAAAGTGAAATCGAAAAATGTTTCTGAAACCTTAAATAGCATGCTGAGCGTTTAATTATTTAAACTTACTAAATAAAGGTCTCTAAAGAGGCCTTTATTTTTTTATATCTCATAGCTCTTCAAGATTTAAAATAAATAAAACTATCCTTGTTATAGTTCATGTGTAGATCAAGTTTTATCATTTTATTTTTATATAAATTATAATCTTGAATACTTTGTTGGAGATAAACTTTTAAGTAATAATATAAAATTACCATTAAAAGTATAGTCAGGAAATAACTAAGTACTTATGTAAATAGAATTTAATTTCATAAAGTTTGATAATTTTTTGACATATTTATTTAAATTTAAATAAATAAATTTTTTTTAAATTTTATTAAAATTATTTAAATCAAAAACTTAAATTTTGTAATTATTGTTTTTTTGTATCCGTAAGATAGGTTTAGGTAAATTTGTTTTATTGATTAGAAATTAAAATAATAACGTGAACATGCATTTTATTTATTTTTATGTATTATGTTGGAAAGTAGGATAAAAAAATAAGCTTTAAAAGAGCAGTCAAATAAAAATGATTGTAAGAATAAGGGTTAAATTTTTTATATCTATTAATTCGATAATTTAGTTTAAAAGGTTTTGGCCATGAAAAAGACTTTTATTTATTTATCAGCAGTTGTTGCAGGAGTATTTTCTCTCAATGCGGCAAATGCAGCTACAGCAACAGGTACATTAACTGTTAGAGCAACAGTAACGAATAGTTGTGTATTGAATACCTCTGCAACTGGCACGACAACAAATGCCGTTTTAGATTTTGGTACATTAAGTTCACTTGCTGGCAATGTTGATGCAGATACCACAACAACTGGTGGTACCTCAATTAAAGTCCTTTGTAATAATACTGTGCCATGGACTTTGTCATTTGATGGTGGTCAGAATGTTTTATCAACCCAACGTCGCATGATCGGCGGGGCGACTAGCAACGAATATATTCCTTACAACCTTTTCTCTGACACGGGACGTGCCACAGCAATTGGTATTGCAACGACAGCCTACAGTGGAACCGGAACGGGTAATGTTCAAACTGTAAATGTATATGGTCGTATTCCTGCAGGAACAACTTTACCAAGTGCAGGTAGCTATGTTGACAGTGTGACTGTAACGGTAACTTATTAATTTGCATAAATTAGAATTACGTTAGCCCTTTTGAAAGGGCTAATACATTAAAAAAGTTATATTTGAGCAAATCATGAAAAAAAATATTTTTATTATTACGGGATTATTCTTATCTTTATCTAGCTCTATTAACGCCGCAACAATCCGTCTTTCACCTGTAAATGTAGAAATATTAAGTAATCAAAATGCTGCTTCAATTAGTTTATATAACCAGTCAAATGAAAGCGCTGATTTGCAGGTGCGTGTATTTGAGTGGAGACAAAATGCTGGGCAAGATCAATTAATCCCTACGGATGAGATTGTAGTTAGTCCACCATTTTTAAAACTACAACCTAGTGACTCTTATAACTTACGTGTAGTTAGAATTAACCCGGAACCTATTTCTGGTGAAAAAACTTATCGTATTATTATTGATGAGTTACCCAAACCAATTGATAGCCGTAAAGCAGCTCAGGGAGTAAATGTATTACTTCGCTCATCATTACCTGTATTTGTCGTCAATAAAGATGCGATTACCAAACTGAGTTGGAAAATTGATGTTAACCAGAACACACCTTCTTTAAATATTAGCAATATAGGTAACCGACATGCGCTGTTAAATAGTCTAACGCTTGTTGATACAACTGCCAATAAAAGTTATCCCATTAAAGTAAATACTGTGAATGGTTATATTCTTGCGGAGAAGTCGAAAAGTTACTCGATTAGTAACTTTACCTACCAACCAAATCATAAATACAGCGTATCTCTAACAGTTAATGGTAAGAAAACCACACTTTAAGAGGCTTATATGAAATACATTATAGGTGTCTTATGTGTTGCGTATTTTCCTGCATATTCTTTTGCCGAACAGTTACTAGATTATACGAATACTGCAGTTCCCAGTGTTCCTAAATCTGTAGGTAACGATAGTAAATATACAAAAGTAGGAACGAATGAGCAGGAGCAAGATCTTAATTTCATTCATCTATTTTTAAATATTTCGATTAACTCAAATGCTTCTGAAGATTTGGTGGCTGTAAAGCAATCTAAGGATGGGAAACTATATATTCGATCTGGTACTTTAAAAAAATTAAGAATAAAAATGGATGAACATATCCCAGATAACCAGTGGGTGTGTATTAATGATCTAAACGGAATCCAGTTTAAATATCTAGAGAATGAGCAGTCTTTAAACTTAAAAGTTCCATCGGATATGTTGACAGGCTATGCAGTGGACCTCAATGGTCAGCAGATCACTAGCCCGAATTTGCTAAAGATGAAACCTTTAAACGCAGCCATTCTGAATTACAGTCTGTATAACACCATAACCAATGATGAGAATGTTTTCTCAGGTACGGCTGAGGGTATTTTTAACAGTGCAATTGGTAACTTTTCTTCAGGGGTTTTATATAACGGTAGTAATGAAACTAGCTATAGCCATGAAAAGTGGGTACGACTGGAAACTAAGTGGCAATATGTCGACCCTGAGAAGATCAGGATATATACCCTAGGGGACTTTATTTCCAATAGTCCTGACTGGGGAAGCAGTGTCCGTCTGGCTGGTTTCCAATGGTCGAGTGCTTATAGTCAACGCGGTGATATTGTCACTTCGGCACTCCCGCAATTCTCCGGCTCGGCAGCACTGCCTTCAACCTTGGATTTATACGTCAACCAGCAAAAGATTTATTCGGGGTTAGTGCCATCAGGTCCATTTGATATTAAACAGCTTCCGTTTATTTCAGGAAATGAAGTCACACTGGTGACTACCGATGCAACGGGTCAGCAGAGCATTACCAAAAAGCCGTACTATTTTTCATCGAAGATTCTGGCAAAAGGCATTAATGAGTTTTCAGTAGATGTGGGGGTTCCACGCTACAACTATGGACTCTATTCAAACGATTATGATGATGCCACCTTTGCATCAGGTGCGATCCGATACGGCTACAGTAACTCACTGACCTTAAGCGGTGGTGCAGAGGCTTCAACAGATGGCCTGTCGAATCTCGGCACAGGATTTGCCAAAAATGTTTTGGGGATTGGCGTGATCAATGCCGACATTGCAGCGAGCCAGTATAAAGATGAAAACGGCTATTCTGCCTTGCTGGGTTTGGAAGGGCGCATCAGTAAGAACATTTCATTTAACACCAGTTACCGCAAAGTATTTAATAACTATTTTGACCTAGCCCGTGTGTCTCAAGTGAGATATTTAAAAGATAACCAGATTAATGCCGAGTCACAGAACTACCTGAACTACAGCGCATTGGCAGATGAGATTTTCAGGGCAGGGATTAACTATAACTTTTATGCAGGCTATGGGGTTTATCTGGGCTATAACCAGATTAAATATAGCGACAACTCTTACAAGTTACTGTCTACCAATTTAAGTGGAAGTCTGGACAAGAACTGGGGCTTTTATGCGTCAGCTTATAAAGATTATGAAAACCATAAGGACTATGGTATTTACTTTGCGCTGAGATATACCCCGTCCAGTAAAGTGAATGCGATCACGAGTGTATCTAGTGACAGCGGTAGCCTACGGTATCGTCAAGAAATATTCGGATTATCAGAACCACAAATTGGTTCATTTGGCTGGGGTGGTTATGTTGAGCGAGATCAGGATGCACATGAAAATAATGCCTCGATTTATGCCTCTTACCGTGCCCGTGCTGCTTACCTGACAGGACGCTATAACCGATTTGGAGATAATGATCAGGTTGCAGTTTCGGCGACAGGATCATTGGTTGCGGCAGCGGGACGTATCTTTGCGGCCAATGAAATTGGAGACGGCTATGCGGTCGTAACTAATGCCGGACCACAAAGCCAAATTATAAATGGCGGGGTCAATTTGGGAGAAACCGATAAGTCTGGAAGATTTCTGATTCCTAGTCTCATGCCATATCAAGTGAACCATATTTATTTAGATCCATCGTATCTTCCTCTGAATTGGAATGTTAAATCTACAGATCAAAAAACAGTCGTGGGTTACCGTCAAGGAACTTTGGTTGACTTCGGTGCTCATCAGGTCATTTCTGGATTAGTGAAACTGGTTGATGAAAATAATTCACCGTTAATGCCGGGTTATAGGGTTCGAATTAATGGTCAGCAAGATGGGATGGTTGGGTATGACGGTGAAGTGTTTATTCCAAACCTATTAAAGCAAAACAAACTTGAAGTTGATCTTCTAGATCATGGCTCCTGCCAAGTTGACTTCATATATAACAGTAATCAGTACTCAACTAAAAAATTGGGACCTTATGTATGTCATTAAATATTATGAATAAGGCTCAAATAGAGAGCTATAAGTTTTTTCCATTGTTTTTAAAGTATTTTGTAGGCATTTGCTTATTTTATCTTGTTTATGCATTTTTTAGTCCGGCACATGCAGCTTGTACGGTAAGTGGAACCACAAATAACACTTTTATCTACACAGCAGCAAATATTAATAGTGATGCAACCGTAAACCTTTCAGGAACAATTACTTGCACGAATGGAGGAATAATACCTCAGATATCTCCATTTATGTGTATGAAGACAGTATTTACAGGAGCAACCACTGCGAATAATAGTGTAACTTTACCATATACGGTCACTGCAACTGTAGGTGGGGCAGGTTCCTCTACCACCAACCAAACCTCCAATGTTTGGTATGGTCCAGTGGTAACACTTGCTTCAAATAATATTCTTAATTACTCGGTAAATGTAAAAGTACCCGCACGTACAGGATCGCTCATTGCCTACCCTCAAGGGACCTATACAGCTACGGTTCAACTATTTTGGGATATGGATCTTCTAGCGGTGTTATGTTTAGGTGATCTACTCAGCTGGGACTCTGGAAGTGTAACTTTAACTGCGAACTTTGTAGTACCAAGTTTGTGTCAATTAAACTCAACCTCAACTGTAGATTTCGGCGATATTAATGACATTGGTACGACTAAGCGTGATTACACAGCGCAAGGGGCCGTGAATACGACCTGTAACTTTGGAACGCCATACAGTATTTATTTAGGGGACGGCAATAACCGTATAGCTGGGGGTTTTAGGCGTATGAGCAATAGTAATAATGAATTTATTCCCTATCAGCTATATAAAGATTCTAACTATAGTACGGTATGGGATGCCACGGGAGGCGTAACCAATGTTGGGGGAACAGGAGGAGTCTCAAAAACAGGTACAGGCAGTGCTCAAACGACTACAGTTTATGGGAAGATTCCTCAAGGTACTGCCATTGCAAGTAGACCTGGTGTCTATTCTGATAGTGTTGTCGTTACGGTGACTTATTAATCTTTCAAATTTATATGTGGAGCTCTTTTTATAGCAGAGCTCCCTATAATTCAAAGTATATTGCTTAAAAATTGTTAAGATATAAATAATAAAAATCAAATAATTCTTAGCTTTCGGAACTTGTTCGTCATCAAAAATAGTTTGACTTAAAAAAGCATTCTGTATATTTATTGATTAGTTCTAAAAAAGAACTAGATAAAAGGCAATTAAAAATAAAGGTGAATAAATGTCGAATATTATTTTGCATCAATGGGAAATTTCTCCATTTTGTCAAAAAATTTCAAGAGTTCTGAAATTTAAAGGAATTTCATTTGACACAGTTAACTACAACGGCATTCTTGGAGCGAAAGTTCCTCTGCTAAGTAAGGTGGGTAAAGTACCTGTCATTGATCATAACGGGCAACGGATTCAAGACAGTACTCGAATCGCGCGCTATCTAGATGAAGCCTTTCCAGACACACCTCGGCTTTACCCTGAAGATCCAAATCAAAAAGCTCTTGCTGAACTTTGGGAAGATTGGGCAGATGAGTCTCTTTATTTTTATGAAGTATATTTAAGAGTAAATGATTCGGAAGCTTTAGAAGAAGCGAGTCGCATTAGTAGCATTGGTCGTCCAGCTTATGAAAAACCATTGGTAAAAGGTTTTATTTTAGCCGAGTTAAAAACGCAGCTATTCTTTCAAGGCTTAGGACGTATGAAAGCTGAAAATGTTGAAGAAGAATTTATCCGACATCTCGACCGTATTGAGCAGGTTTTGTCACAAAGTGAATGGTTAGTTGGAAACAGCCAAACCATTGCAGACATTGCTGTAGTTGCTCAACTCGGTGAAGTGATCCGCACCAGTAAAAAATTTAGTAAAGAAATTTTGAATCGTCCGTTTATTGCATTATGGTATAAAAAACAAACAGGGTGAAATGTCTATGACATCAGCAACACTAGATAAAAAACAAGATTGTGCGGTTGTTATTGGCGTCGGGGCATCACAAGGTATTGGTGCAGCGGTGTGTCGTCTTTTCGCCAAAGAAGGCTTAAAAGTCTATATTGCTGGACGTACTTTCCAGAAAATTGAAGCAGTGGCTGCTCAAATTCATTCCAATGGTGGAGAGGTTGTCGCGTTTCGTTTAGATGCAGAAGATATACACCAAGTACAGGCCTTGTTTGACACTATTACAAGTCAAAATGAGCGTATTACTGCTGTCATTCATAATGTGGGAGGAAATATTCCTTCCATTTTTTTACGCAGCCCATTGTCATTTTTTACTCAAATGTGGCAATCCACTTTTTTATCGGCCTATTTAGTTTCTCAAAGCTGTCTAAAAATCTTTAAAGATCAAAATCACGGTACGCTTATTTTTACTGGAGCGAGTGCGTCTCTACGCGGCAAACCTTTTTTCGCAGCTTTTACGATGGGAAAATCTGCCTTAAGAGCTTATGCCTTAAATCTAGCCCAAATCTATAAGCCACAAAGCATACATATTGCTCATGTGATTATTGATGGTATGGTCGATGGCGATAGAGTGAATAAAGCATTATTTGGTCTGGGGCGGTTAGCTCGTCTTACGCGTGGCACTGGCGGACTTAATATTGATGCAGTTGCAGAAAATTATTGGATGCTTTACCAACAAACACCTCAGCTCTGGACACATGAGTTGGATTTACGCCCATATCAAGAAAAATTTTGAGAGACTAAAATGCTAAAAAAAATATTCCAAAAATTTCAAAAAAAGCAGGGCTGTGTTGTAGTGGCTGGTCATGACCTTCAACTGATTGAGCGTGATTTTGTAATTCTAGATAAAAATGCACATTTTCCATTACATCTTTATCAAGTTGTGCATGATTCAACCGTGCAAAATATGCAGGTCCATTCTGTAAATGATGGCGTGACAGCAGTACATTTAAATTTAGTGAATGCAGATCACTTAAAATGCTTATTGCGTTATATTTCAAAACACGGGCATACCATTGAACTCTGTGTATTTCAGCCGAGTTTTTCATCTTCGCCCAATATTGAAGCTTTATCTTTAGAAGAGATTGAACACAGTTGGCAGACCACAGGTTTAAGTGCAGTAAGTGTCGCTCAAGCTGTGATTAAACCTATGCTTAAACAACAGCGGGGCACAGTTATTTTTCTTGGCGCACCCTCTAATCATTCGACCCATTACGATGTGTTAAGCCAAAGCATGTTTGCAAGCATCCGTGCTTTAGCACAGTCCTTAGCCAGAGAGTTTCAACCTAAAGGCATTCATGTTAGTTATTGCATGATTGAAAAATGGGAGGGGCAAAACCAGCACTTTACCTCATCTCTCAAGCAAGTATGCCAACACATCTATCAGCAACCTGATTCTGCATGGAGCCAAGAACTCAGCCTATCTTGAAGTTTTACTTTCACATGTTCTTGAAATACAGTACTGAGCTGGAATGACGACAGAACAATAACTTCAGTAGGTTTTAAATGGTGAATATAAAGAGTTTTCAGCGAGCTGTTCAAGTAGTGTCGACCTTGGCAGCTTTTATGTGTTTTTCTTCACTCGCGCAAGCTTCACAATACACTCAAACTGCTCGTTTAGTTAACGAGCGTTTAGCTTATATGAAAGATGTAGCAGGTTATAAAGCAGAGCAGCATTTACCTATTGAAGATTTAACTCAAGAAAAGAAAGTTCTGGATCAATCACTTTCTGAAGCCGAATCTTTAGGTTTAAATAGCGAAACAGTAAAGCCATTTATTGTGACGCAAATGAATGTTGCCAAGGCCATTCAGTATCGCTATCGCGCAGATTGGTTATCGAGTCCAGAAAGCAATTGGAAGCCGCAAGATTTATCTGAAGTACGTTTAAAAATTAGTTCTCTAAACACTGAGCTTCTAAAAAATATCGCTTATGAACTTAAGAAAAATCATAACAAAGAGCCTCATGGCTGTAGCTATATGTGGCCTGTTCAGCATCCTCAACTTAAAGACGCTGACAAAAAAGCTTTATGTGTGGCACTAAATAAAATTAAGTTAAAAGACTGAAAACAATAATTATAACCGTAAAAGTTACCGCTACAGTCGAAGATGCCTACATGTTTTTGTTTGTGATTGATGGGGCAATGATTCAGCTTTTAAGTGCAAATAAGATCGATGAAAGAGATAAATTATTAGAATATTTTATGTCGACGCTCGCTTAGATTGGTTAGTACTCTAAGGTTTAATTCTTATAAAAAAGCCCTCCGAGGAGGGCTTCAAACTTATTTAAAGTTAGGTTGATTTAAGATTTTGTAGACCTTTTCTTTATATACATCATTAGAAATAACACCTTTATCTCGCTGTTGTTTTAGCGATTTAAACTGTTGACCACGAATTTCTCTTTGAATACCCACATTATCATGATGTCTAATGTAATAAAGACTACGCTCATGATCGCTCATATTCACTGTTTCATCAGTAAACGAAGAAGGCTTTGCTTCATTTTCTTGATATTGTTTTGCAATTTCAAAAAAATCTACGTTTTGAGAATGAGGAGAATTAAATGAATTTTGTTGTTCAGTCAGCTGATGGTTCTGAGTGTTAGCATTTACTTCAAGCATACTTTTATGCTGATTAAATCTAGGGCGGTTATATTCTTGTTTGGTTTGAAATGTGTTTGTTTTAGCAAAAGTGGAAGAAGAAAAAAGCCCAATATTTAAAGATAAAAAAGTTAATAAAAATCTATTCATTTCTTTGGGAGTCCAATTGAAATTGAGTAAACCACTGTATTGTAACATTAAAATTTAATTTTTGAAGGTTTGACTTCAAGTATGCTTGATCAACTGGTAAATAATAAGATCTGTAGCGGAGTGTAAAAGCCAATTTAAAAAGGCTTTTTACACTCATTTTTTTAAGATCCATTTGAATATTCTTCTTTCAATTTATCCAGAAAAATAAAGAGGTTTTGATTCATTTCTTGATAGTCATGCTTCCGTAATTCTTCACGAGTATTCACAAATTTATAATTGTGAGCATCATTTAACTCGACTTCTGAATGTTGAATCAGTAATTCAACTACTTCTGAAGTTAATTCCATATGACATTGTAGGCCATAAACTAATTTGGAATATTCAATAATCTGTCGTGGGCACCCTGCGCTAAAAGCAATAATTTTTGCGTTGGGAGTTAAGCCTGGCATGTCGTTATGCCAATGGCCAACTTCGGTCATTTTTCCTAAGTGAGAAAACTTAGAATGTGTTATTCCATATTCTGTAAGCATAATTGGAAACTTACCAATTTCTCGCTCAGGGCTATGTTCAAATTTGGCGCCCAAAGCTTCACCGATCAATTGAGATCCTAGGCATACCCCAATAACCACTTTATTTGCTTCAATTGCTTTTTTAATGATTACTTGTTCGGCTAATGAATTAAAGTGAGGGCACATATCTAATGTAGTATCGGGACTTTGTGGGCCACCCATTACAATAAAAAAGTCGATATCTTCAACAGAAGTTGGCAAAACTTCATTTAAATACAGTCTTGAATAGGTAATTTTGAAGTTATTCATTTTGCCCCAAATTTCATATGCGCCAGGCGCTTCAAAATCTTCATGAACAATAAAATGTAGCCGCATAACAATCCTTAAAATCTAAACATTAATAGGTCGATCATTGGTTAAAAATCAAGGAAATATTAAAAGTAGAATAGGGCCTTTAATACATCCAGTTTTGAAAACTTATATGGGCCAGCTTTATTTGTTTTTATCGAAGTTAAAATTAATATTTGTTTTTTAAATACATACGATATATTTATTGTTAAGTTAAACTAAATTATTCTGATGTGACAATGGCAGTTCAATTTGTTAAATTGTGTAGCTTTTATCAAAGTGGACAAAATTTATGAAGACATTTTTAGTTATATCTTTATTGGGTTTTGGGCTGATTGGCTGTGCTTCATCTCCATATAATTCTCAAGAAAATTATTTGAATAAACCTCCAATAGTTCCAGAGAATAAAGCTTTTAATAGTTTTAAAACACCTGAACATGGGATTTTCACTGATCGAGATGTCTATAATATAAATATATCAGAAAATTCAAATCTAAATTTTCGTTATGAAGTTCCTTTTTAATGAAAATAAAATATTAACTAAAAAAAGGGAAGAGCAAAGGTGGCCTCACACCTTTGCTAACTCATAATAATTAATGATTAATACAACCTTTTGGGTGGTTTTTTAAACTCTAAACTGTTAAATTTTAGTTATTGAAAATAAGGTATTTTAAATGAAAAACTTCACTATTGTTGCTTCTTTATTTTTGTTAGTTGGGTGTGCTACAGGTCACAAACAAGTCACTCCTGCGCCAGTGGCAGATAATAAAATTATTTCAGAGGCTGAAAAATATAAAAAACAATATCAAAAGAAAATTTATAAAACATGGGATATTCCCAAGTCTTCTACAGGTATGAGTGCAAGCGTTAAAGTCTTTTTAACGGATACTGGCGAAATTGAGCAAATTATCTTTTTAGATAAAGAAGAGCAAAAATTTAAAACAAGTATTGAAAAAGCTATCTGGCGTTCAAGTCCATTTGTTTTACCATCTAATCCGGAAGTAAGAAAACAAGCAAGAAAATTCAATATTAAATTTCAGGTAAAATAAAATAAGATCTTACTAAACATGAGGAGCGGATTTAAAGGATTTTCATTTATTTATATTAAATTCGCCCCTTTGTTGTAAATATCTTTAATACTATTTACTTTAAAATTTTGAGGTTACAGAAATATTAAATATACTAATTAATATTTTTTGATAAACAAAATATAAAAATTAATAACATTTTTATCAAAAAGTTAAAGAAATAAAACTTTAAATACATAGCGAATTAATATAAAAGAATATGTAAATCTAGAAATTTATCAAGAAAAATTATGAGTGAAGTGAAGAAATCTTTTAAAGAAAGTAAGACTACATCAGTTGTAGCATGGGTTGTGATTTTGTTTGGAATTGTCTTAGGCTTGGCTTTTATTTTGTCATACGGGCAAGTTGAAACTCGAAATGATAATTTAGACATTATTCAAGTGTGGTCTAAAGAAATGGTTACTGTTGGTCTTTTTATTATATTTAATGGACTACTTTTCGGGTATTTGTTTTTAAAAATTAGTAGTATTTTGAATCACCTTGAAAACAATAAAAATTAAAAAATATCTTAGTAAATTAATATCTTATATAAGCATGCTTCATCTTAAATGGATGGTAAGTTAGTATTGGAAGTATTGCTCATCTATAAAAATAAATTGAAAGAAAATTTTTCAAAATCTTCTTTTATTTTGGTGTTTTATGTTGCATGTTTCGCATTTTTAAATGTTTTTGATAAGTAATTTACTATTAACTTTCAAAAACCTTGTATTTCTTACATTTAGTTGATGAGTTTTACCCTATCTTACATAAAAAAATAATAGTTTAAAGAAGTATATAAATATACGCATGAGAAGATAGGAGGTTAAGATGCCAAAATATCTAGCTATAGCAGATAAGGTTTATAAAAAAATTAAAAATGACAACTTGTTTTCTGATGATGTAATAGAAAATTTAAATTGTTTGATTGGGCTTATTCGTAATGCGATAAAAGGTACTGAATTCAAATTAAAGTATAATTTTATTAATTTTGAAGACTGCTTAACCAAGCCTATCGAGCAATGCTCGGTAAAAATTGATTTTAGTCTTATGCCTAAGTTTGATAATGAAGGTGAGTTTATTTTATGGCTTGCAGGATTTATTGAAAGAATCACTGATGGAGGTAAAGCCAAATTTCCTCCTATTTCTCAGTTGGTCCCTCAAGGCTTTAGTATGGGAAATGAAAATATTCCGGTAACTACTTTACCTGTAAAAGAAGAAAATGCAGAAATGATTGTTAATTATTTTAAATCAGATGATTATATTAAAAATAATAAACTACCTTCTTAAAATATATAAAAGTAATAAGCCAATTATCTCTAACAATTTAGAGCTTAAGAGCCGCCTTTGAGGGCGGTTTTCTTTGTTATATGTATCTTAAAGTGTCTGTTACATAAATGATGATTGTTTCATGTTGAATGTATCTGTTAATTATTTGAGCATGGAATGACACAAGTGAAGTAAAGGATAAATCTCATGATAGATGAAGAAAAACCCTTAAATTTTGATGATGATGAAGAGCCTCTTGATTTTGCAGATGAAGAATTTATCGATGATAAAAAAGAGGATGAGTTGTATAACAGTATTACCAAAGATGGCTCTAGTGTCGATCCGGCAGATGATGGTGAGCGACATATTCGACCTGAAGATGGCGATCCCATAGAAGTCGAAGAATAATCTATAGCCCAATTTTATATTGGGCATTTTAATTTCTAGTGTATTTGGTTGAACAACAACAAACCCTAGATGTTATTCAAAAATTATCATTAATGACTTAAAAAACATGAAAGTTAAGCAATGAGTCTAGAGATATGAGGCTATATATTTATTAAATTCTTATTCTCAGCCAGAAGTAAAACTATGAGTAATTATATTTATAAATTTGCCAACCAAATCAAACATAACGCTGTACCACCAATTAATGACGTTTTGCTCGCTTTTAGAACATTGAAAGCAATACCAGGTGGATTAACGTTGTTGTCAAAAGTTGTTAGCCGTGTTGCTCCATATTTTCAAACAGTAAATCCAATTATTCAAAAACTAGATGCTGACGTGTGTGAAGCTTTCATCAAAAAGAATAAATCAGTCGAAAATCACATAGGAACAGTTCACGTTATCGCCATATGTAATGGATTAGAATTTGTTATGGGTGTACTAACCGAAGCATCTATTCCTCAACATTTAAGATGGCTACCTAAAAGCATGAACGTAAATTATGTCGCCAAAGCCGATTCTGATATTAAAGTCGTCGCAACAATTGATGAAGAATGGAAAGTTGGCGATATGCAAATAAAAGTAAATGCCTATAGAGCAGATGGACAGCCTGTAGTTCAAGGGTATATTACACTTTGGGTTACAGAGAAAAAGTAAGATGACAGAGGATTAGATGCAAAAAATATTGGATTATCTTTGCAAGCTTTTTACTACCAAGTCTCGGTCACGTGCCGCTATAAATAGTCCGATTGCTACCGCAACAGACAATGGCGATGAGGAAATTGGTTTTGCGGTAGATGAGATGTTTCTGAGTCAGGAATGGGTAAATCATATTTGTAATTTTGAAGGATTAAGACTCAGTGCTTATGATGATGGCGTAGGTGTCTGGAGCATTGGTTATGGCACAACCAGATACCCAAACGGTTTGAGCGTTCAAAAAGGTGACACATGTACTCTTGAGCAGGCCAAAGCATATATGCAGCATGATTTGAAAATATTTGAGCGTGCAGTCAATGGCGCTGTAAAAGTTCCTTTAAAGCAAAATCAATTCGACGCATTAGTCTCACTAAGTTATAACATCGGGGCAGGAGCCTTTAAAAAATCGACCTTATTAAAAAAATTAAATTCAGGTGATTACAAAGGGGCCGCAAACCAATTTGATGTATGGGTAAACGCAGGCGGTAAGCGTTTGGCTGGATTGGTTAGACGCCGCGCTATTGAAAAGAAATTATTTTTAGGATCGTAGAGTCTTTTTAATTTTTATAGGCTTTTATCAGAAAAGCCGTTCCGATCTTTAATAAAATCTAGGCATAAAAAAAAGCCTGATGCTACGAATCAGGCTTCAGTATTCATCGACAATAGGAGTTGATGAACAAGACCAATCTAACAGACCTGTTCAGTAAAGGCAAACCAAGGCTTGAATTGCTGAGTCAGATCAAAGTAATTTTTCCAAATTACACGCATTAAAAAAGCCCTTGCTCGAAAGCGAAGGGCTTAGTCATTCATTGATCTACCAATGAACTATATAAGGCTCATCTCATACTAAGAACAGTATAACTGAATTTAAGGGAGCAGAGAAGAAAACCTTATAAATAGCTTTTTTATTCTATTTAAACTTATTTTATTCAGGCGTATAGCAAGTTACATCATTGGTAAATCAATACACAAAACTTGCACTTTGCATTTTTATGGATGTGGTATTTGTGTAGGTTCTGATTGGCTTAGGAAATAAAACAATAGCTATCTTTTAAAGGTTCAATATAAAGTTTTGAACATATTGAAGACATCAGGAGCCAGATATAAGCAAGGAAGTAAATATGAATTTAATTAGATTAAAAGAACTATCATTGATGAGTAATGCGGTTTTAACACCTCAATTAAACAATTGGCCATGTATACAATCACCAAATTTAGAAGATACTGATTGTCAGAAGCATAGAGATAGTTTTTCCGAACAATCTGATAAAAAATTTCATAAAGAATGGCGAAAACAACAAAAGAAAATACTTAAAAATATTCCGAGTAATGCTGTTTTACTCAGCATTAAAGAGAGTGTGTAGTTAGATACGAGACAAGTTTATAAAGATATAAATTACAAGGATAAGCTGTTAGCTAAATAACTTTACGTAGGTACACTTGTTAGTCATAACTTATTCTAGAGATATTAATAATAAGCAAATTACATAAGGTAAGACAAACAAATAGAAAATAATAAAAAGGGCAATTCTGTAGAGGTAATTTTTATGGTTAATCTTCATCAGAAATCACTTTTTGATGTTCTGACTCAACATCAAGCTTATCTATATCGAGCATCTTCAAGATCGGTCAATGAACTTCTTAATTTGTTTAATTCCGAAACAGTTAACATGCTTACTAAACTAAGTCACCTGTTAGATGAGCTAAATGAAAAGGAAAAAACCGCATTGGCGGGTGGGCTTTACTCAACAGCTACATTAAAAGAGATACGTGCACTGATTTCTCAGTGGTTTAATACTACTAACAATATGCTCATTGAAACTTCTACCATCTCTGCTGTGGCATTGGCTGTCTATGAAGCCAAATATATGTCAAAAGTTTTTGGTGGCAAACATAAAGAATTAAAAGGTGAACAGCTCTATAAAGCTGCTAAACGTGTTCCTTTAGCAGGTGGAGCATTGGTGGATGAGTTACTTTCTACAATTGCCGAGGTAGCCCGTCAAAGAGTTGAGTATGCGATTCGGGATGGCCTCAATACTGGAGCGACGAATCAACAAATTATTCAAAGGATTCTAGGAACTAAACGCCTTAAATATGAAGATGGACTACTAAATAGCTCTAAGATTGATATTGAACGAACTGTGCGTACGATTCGAAGTCATATATCCAATCAGGCCTATTTAAACAGCTATAAACAGTTAAAGTTTGAATATGTCAGATTTGTAAGTGTTCTTGATGGCAGAACCTCCAAAATATGTGCAGCCCTTGATAGTAGTGTGTGGAATATCAATGATCCTACAAAAAAAGTTCCGCCTTTGCATCCTCATTGCCGCAGTATTCTAGTTCCAACTCATGAAGATGGTCAGCTAGTCGGTAGCCGAGCCTTCATTATGGATGAGAGAAAATTTAGGGATATTCCTAAAAATGAACGTGAACAATTAATTGGCCAATTAGATGCAAATATGTCATTTAAAGAGTTTTTTAAACTAACAGATGATTTTTTTCAAAAAGAGTGGTTAGGGCCTAAAAGATATCAACTATATAAAGAAGGGCAATTTGACTTTGATAAGTTTTTTGACCCAGAAGGACGGTTGTATACACTTGAGGAGCTTAAAGAACTTGATGAACGAGCTTTTAAACTATTGGGATTGTGAGAGAGAGTAGAAGTACTAGAAATAGAATTTTTATCTTGAACAGCTTTTTTAGTTTTAACTAAATATACACACTTAAACAATTAGTTGAAAAAAGTTTCCCTAATCTTGTCAGATAGCATGTTAAGTTTTTCTCAATCATAAAAATTTAAAAAGGATGAGAATATGAAATTTTCCTACCAAGATCTTGATGGAAATAATGTTGAAGTGGAATGTGAAAGTTATATCCATATTCCATCAGGAACGGCTGTAAAATCTACAGAAGCCGGCAATTACCATATTACTGAAAATTTCAGCTTCTATAAAAAAACTCAAGCTGATTCTGTGCCCATCTATCGATTTGCTATTGATCGTAATTCTAATGTTTTTAATAGCGATGAACTGCCAGCATTAGCTCAAATTGGTAAAGATTGGAAAAGTTTAGACTAGTCTTTAACTCAGCATAAAGCCCTCAGTCGAGGGTTTTATAATGTACCTTAAATGAGTTATTTCTTTTTAAATACAAGCGTTAAGCCTATTAAAATTGCAATCATTCCTATTAAGCCTGCAAGCGGCAACTTGTTTTTTAAAATTAAAAAATCTAAAAGTGCAGTAACAACAGGGACTAAATAAAATAGGCTTGTTACATTTACAAGATTGCCCTGATTTAGAAGACGGTAAAGTAAAAGTTGAGCAACCACAGAAATTAAAATTCCAAGGAATAACACCGAAATAATGAGTTGTGAATTCCACGTTATTTCAAAATGTTCAAATGGAACTATAAATAAACAAACTAGAAGGCTAACTACATATTGGAGCGGTAAAATATCTGTAGGGGCTTGTTGAATGTTTTTTTGCATGATGGCACCAAAAGTGATACAGATCAGTGCTGCTAAGGCAAAGAATATTCCGATTGGAGCGATAAAAGACATAGTTAAGCTTTTCCACACTAAAAGTATGAGTCCGGCTAAAGCAATCAATAGACCTAATAATCTCTCTTTTTGTAAATTCTTTTCTAAAAGACAAAGCGTCAAGATTGGCTGTATTCCCATGATTGTGGCCATTAAACCAGGGGTGACTCCGTGAGCCATGGCTTTAAAATAACAAATTGAATAACCTGCAATAATCAGTAGTCCAGTTAATAAAACTTGCTTTCGAGATCCATACTTAGGTAAAAGTCTTTTTCTAAAAATAGCAATTAACAACAGAACGAACAAAGCTGTGGCAAAACGCAGAATTAATAATGCTATAGGTGAGGCACTGTCGAGCCCCCATCGAGTAAAAATCGCAGCACTTCCCCACAGTAAAACGAAAGTGGATGTCGCACTTTGTGACGCAAGCATCTGTTTATTTAGGCGCATAAAACCTCCTCCTAGTGCGTAATACCTAAGAAATACGAAGTGATAAAATGGTTAGTAAGGACAGTGATTAACGAGTTATTCAGTTGTTAATCAATTCATCGTTAGGGACGTTTAAAAATGAACTGTTTTAACTTCTTATAAGTTCAGTATGAAAGAGACAATAAATAAAGAAAAGCGCATAATTCTTTTATATACTATTTGAAAATCGAATAGATAAATTCTAATGACTTTAAAAAATTTACAGATTGATTGGCTAAAGTGTTTTGTCACCGTAGTAGATACAGGCTCGTTATCAAACGCAGCACCTGAGTTATATCGGTCACAGTCAGCTGTTAGCATGCAACTAAAAAAACTTGAAGAAGCTCTACATTGCCAACTTTTAATACGAACACACCGACAAATTGAATTAACGTCTCAAGGACAGCTACTTTTAGGTTATGCGCGCCGTATTCTTGACTTACATGCAGAAGCCCAAATGGCATTTCACGGAGATGAGCTGAAGGGGCGTATACGCCTTGGGGTGCCCGATGATTATGCAGCGAAATATTTAACACCTGTACTTAAGCGTTTTGCTCCACGTTATGGAGGTGTTGAAATTGAATTAATTTGTGAGCAGTCTACTTCGTTAATACCACGGGTAGAAACTGGGGATATAGACTTGGCATTAATTTCGAGAGATAACGCTCGTCAAGGAACACTTTTATTTCATGAACCAATGGTGTGGGTAGGCTCTCCACAGTTTGAACTCTGGCGAGAAGATCCACTCCCAATTGCAGTTTATGAAAGTACTAGTCAAGCCAAAAAGAGCGCTATTAATTCATTGGCCTTACAGGGACGCCGTTATCGGGTGGTATACAACAGTTCAAGTTTAGCTGGTCAAATTGCAGCGGTGGAAAGTGGTTTAGCAATTGCCGTGTTCACACAGTGTAGTGCGCCTGAGCATTTAACTATTTTAAGTGCTGATCATGGCCTAGGACCTTTAGAACCTATGGAGGTCGCTGTTTATCGGAGTCGGGCATCTTTGGAGTCTAAAGCTGTAGATCACTTATATGACTTACTCCTCAAAACGCTCAGGCATTCAGTTAATATTTAATTTAAGTTTATGTTAGGTGCTCGGCTTTGAACTTGTTGAGTTAAATTTAAATGAGCGCTTAAAGTCAAAACTAAATAGCTTTACATTTTTGCGCTAAATCTACAAAAAAGCCTAGAAACCTATGCTGATCGTAAAACTAATAAAAAGTATTTATTAACTCATCAATCTAAACAATTCATGAGGTGAAACATGACAAAAATTATAGCGACCTTGGGTTTAGCCGCCTTTATTTCTTTGAGTGTGAGTGCTTGCCAAGGTGAAAACGACACAAAACAGCAAGATAAAACCACAACTCCTCATTCAATGGATAAAGATTCATAATCTAGTTGAATGCTCAAAGCCCATCGTAAGATGGGTTTTTTTTATATCTTTTTATTTTTGTCTTAAAGCGTGATTTGTAACACAAAATATTTATTTTTAATGGTGCTGTTCAAAATATGTTGACTAATACACTTGGTTTTAAATATATTTAAATTAGAAACTCATTATTTTAAATAGAACTCTATATTTAAAATAAATTGGTTCAAATCTCCTCAGATCAGAAATTTAACCTTTAAGTTTGATTATAAAAATATTAACTAATCAAGGAGGTAAGTATGGACGCTAAATTTCATTCTGAAAATGAATATGGTTTTATTTTAAATATATTGAACAACTATGTTGTTATAAAGAAGACATTAAAAGATGATCATTATCCTTATGATTCATTTGGTTATCTTCTTGCTCTTTATCAACCACTAAAAGTCTATATCCCTCAGCTTCCACATCCAAAAATTTATATTGAGGTTGGTGGAATTTCTTATGACAGAATGATTGTTATGCAAACCGAGGACGAGACAGAAGCCATAAATATTTTATTGAATTTAGGACAACTTGTTGCTTAACAATGAAGTGATATTTAAATGCTGAGTTTAATTTACTTAAGAAAAAGCTTTCTTAAGTAAATTCACGAAAAAATAAAGGCCATAAAATAGTTGTTGGAAAAGAGAACTTAAAGAATTTTTTAATGTTACTATTTATTCTCATTAAACAAAGACCCTAATAAGATACAAAAAGCCACAAAAGCTAAATCTATAACTTTAAAAGAATTTGTTTATATAACTAAGAATATTAAAAAGTAGGTAATCGTCATGAAAAAAATACTTTTAACAACATTGGCTGGATTTGCTTTATTAGGAAGTAGTGCTGTGATGGCTAAACCAGATGCTGCTTTATTAAAAGAGGCAACAAAAAATGTAGTTACAGTATCCAAAGTAAAAACTTTGGCTGATGAATCTGGAGTAACTTTAACTGGTACGATCGTAAAGCATATTGCTGGGGATCATTTTGAGTTAAAAGACGCAACTGGTTCAATCATAATTGATATCGATGATGACTTATGGAAACCTCTTGAACTAAAAGCAGGTGATAAAGTACGTGTTGTTGGTGAGGTAGATAAGCATAGAGTTAAGCCTACCGATATTGAAGTTTTCCAAATTGAGCGTGTTAAATAAAAGCTGATATTTAAGTAAATTTTGTTCAAAACCAATGAAAAAGAAAACTCCTATTTTTAGGAGTTTTCTTTTGAAGATAGTAAGTTTTTATTATTGCGTCGCATTAAAAGCCTCATGGTATTTGACATTTGCTTTTGGAATATTGCCCGAGAAAGTTAGAGCCTGAAAATATTCACTTGGTACATCAGACAAAATTAGCTCAGGATAATTTTTAAAACCAAATCGGCTGTAATAATTTGGATCACCTAATAAAACACATCCTTGAGCGCCAAGTTGTTTTAATTTTTCTAGTGATTCCTTCATCAGAAGGGAACCAACACCGCATCCTTGTTTATTTGGATGAACCGAGAGAGGACCTAAACCATACCAACCTATTTCGCCTGAGCTAATCTCAACCGGAGAAATAGCAATATGTCCAATTATAGACTCATCTTCAATTGCAACTAGAGAAATAGTAAGTTGTCCGTGATCTCTTAGACTATTAACAATAAAATGCTCGGTATGACTTGTGTGCTCAGCATTTTGAAAAGCTGCTTTTGTTAATTTCTCAATGGCTTCAATATCTTTGTCTTGCTCATCATGAATAATAATATTCATTAAAAACTCTTCCATTTTATTGATTAGTTATATGGTTTAACTTTTTAGGCAAGATCCTTTCATTGGTTTTATAGAAATATCCACTAAGGAAAATTAAATATCAAATTAGATTCTAATTTAAATAACTCAGTCACAACAGCTAGTCTATATAGGCTACTTCTATTTCTTTATTTTACCATTTGTTAAATTTTTTTTAATTTTAATTATGTCATTCGTCAGAAAAATTAGATAACTATTTCATGTAATTAATGAGATATATTGATAGATTTATCTAAATTAATTGTGTTTAAAAAATATACTGATTGATAAAAAAGTCAACTTGACTATATTCCATACATATATTGCAAAATCAGCAATATATTTCTAGGATGGAATAAAAATGAAAAAAAGAGTAATAAAAATAGCAATATTGAGCTCATTATCTGTAATCACAAGCATGAGTTATGCGCAGGAATTTAAAAGATTCTCTGTCTCTGCTGGTTGGTTACATGTAATGCCACAAGGTAAAGCTAATCCGTTTAATATTAATACCGCTGTTAAAAATGAGTCCGTAGCTAAAGTTGGTACTATTTCAACAACAAGCTTTTTAAACTCAATTGATCCCAATGCTACTATGACTGATATGGGAGGACAGGTTTGGAATTTAAAAGAATCTCTTACTGAGTTTTTAGCTCAACCCGAAATCCAAGATCAACTTACAGACGGTAATGGGAATATTCTAGCTGATGTTGCTGGTACAGCCCGAATTGAGGGATTGGAAAGCTGGCAGCAGCAAGATGCGGGACTAGAAGTTGATGATGTTGATACACTGGGATTAACTTTTAACTATTATCTGAATGACAATGTGTCTTTACAATTTATTGGCGGTATCCCACCTAAAGTTGATATAAAAGGTAAAGGTGAAATCTTAGCACCATTAAGTGGAGTCGCCATGTCTCCTAATGGACTAGTTCAATATCTATTCCCTGACGGCTTTACGCTCGGTCAAGCGATTCCAATTACTAACTTAGGAAATAAATCTAAAGCTGCATCTATTCGAGCGTGGACAGGACACCAACGATAGAAGCACAATATCAATTTGGTAGAAGTGGAGTAAATAAGTTTAGACCTTATATTGGTGCGGGCTTAATGTATGCTCATTTTAATGACATTAAACTTAATGATGGAATTCACTCTGATTTAGTCTCTGCTGGTCATATGATTCAAAATGTATTGGATGGCAAAGCTGGAGCGGCTTTAGATCGAAAAGAGTCAAGCGGGAAAATGGTAGTTAATGTCGATACAGATGATGCAATAGCCCCTATTTTTACTGCTGGTTTTACCTATGATTTTAATGACTCATGGTATACGGTTGCTTCTGTATCTTATGCAAAACTAAACAACAAAGCACAAATTGATGTAGTCAATCAAAATACGGGAACTCGCTTAATACATGCAACCACCAAAGTTGATATTGATCCGTTGATTACCTATTTAGGGGTAGGGTATCGGTTCTAGTATTTTTACTTTTTAAATAATAGGTATCTCAAAGTTATTTAATATTTAAATCTTTGAGATACTTTATTTGTTACTGGTTATAAAAAACAACTATTACTTATTAAACTCATACATAAATTAAAATTTTATAAAAATAATTTTTAATATAATCATTGTAAAAATAATTTCGAGGGTCAATAAATTGAGAAAAATCATTAAAACATTATTACTATCCACGCTCATTTCAGCTACTTCATTTACTATCTACGCAAAAAATATTGAGCAAAAAGTTAATTTTTTACAAGGTACACCGCATACCACTTTAACTGGACAATTTCAGGGCTACAATGATGTGCGGTATAGAATTTATGCAAAAAAGAGCCAAATATTAAAATTTAATATTAATAGCCTTGGTAATTTAGCATACATTAATATTTTTGCACCCGGTACAAAGCCTGGTAAAGATAACGCATTATTGATTGGCTCAACCGTAGGTTTTAAAGGAGAACTTATTTTACCAACCGATGGTGATTATATTATTCAGGTTTATCAAATGCGTAATAGTGCTCGTAAAAATAAAACTGTCAAATATAATTTAGATCTCGAATTATTAAATAACGTAAAAAAATAATAACTGATGAAATTTACTAGCTCTCAAATGAGAACTAGTAAATTTGAAAACTGGTATATTACTAACTATTTCGTTAAGGAAAATGACTCATTAATGCCCGAGCTTTCAACAAACAGTTGATCGTGTGAAACGAGCAATACTGCACCTTCATAACTTTGAAGAGCATTAGCAAGTAACTCTCTAGATTCAATATCCAAATGATTTTCGGGTTCATCTAATAACAGAAGTTCTGGTCTAGGTTTTATCTGGCTAAGGGCTAATAAAGCTACTTTTAATTTTTCACCACCACTTAACTGAGACAATAGTTGAGTACCTTTATCACCGCGGATTCGAAGTTGACCTAGCAAATTTCTCCATTCGAGTTCTGAAAGTTCATTATTCATTTGAGTTAAATTTTCAATAACAGTCATTTCATCGCATAAAAAGCTAAAGTTCTGGTCTAGATAGAAACACTCTACAGATAGGTGAATGCTGTCACAGGGTTGATTGTTCTGTGCATGAATTGCCTTAAGTAAAGTTGATTTTCCAATACCATTTTGTCCTTTTATGTGAATTTTTTGAGCTGCTTGTACAGCTAGATCGATAGGGTTTTGAGTACCATGTTTTAGTTTTAATTTTTTAATCCGCAGAATTTCACCAGATTTCTTATGAAAAGACGGGAAGAAAAACTGTTGAGGTTTAACCGTTTCGAGAAGCAATTTCTTATCTTTTAAATCATTTTGACTGTTCGAAATTTGACGTTGATGTTGAGACTGTATAGTAGCAATGCTTTGGCCTGCTTGTTCCTTTTTAAAGTCGAGCAAAATTTTGGCTTGAGAATTTGATTCTCTTAATTTATTGCCAGCACGCTCACGTTTTTGAGCTTTCATTAATACATCATGTTGCTTTTGCTTCATGTGTTTAACTTCACGTTGGTTCTGTTGAATAGATTGCTCTAGAGCTGCAATATTGGTTTGATACTGCCCATAAAATTTTTCATAGTTTCCGGTAGTGTGATGGAGGCCATGTTCATTTAAATGATAAATATGGTCGACTTCATTTAATAAATTCCGATCATGGCTAATGATAAGACTACCTGCCGGATGTTTTTTTAAATGATCGATTAACCATTGTCTACATTCCTGATCTAGATGATTACTAGGCTCATCAAGTAATAGATAGTGGTCTGATTTTAAAAATAAACAGCTTAAAGCCAACTTGGTTTTTTGGCCTTCACTTAAATTTTTAACTGGGAAATCTAAATCTGTTGGTAGACCAGCTGATTGTAAGAAGTTGTTCCATAAAATGGGCAGGTCCCATTTACCTTCCAATAAATCATAATCATCGAAGTCGGCATTACCTTGTTCAACTCTTTTAAAAGCGTCGTAAATAACTAAAATATCTAAGGCTTCAGCAATTGTAAGTGCTGTCAAACGATGCAATTGAGGTAAATACGCATGTTTTACATGCCAAGATATTTGCCCTGATGTAACAACTGAATCTAATGCAAGCGTCTCATTTAACATTTGCATAAGCAAAGATTTGCCTTGGCCATTACGACCAATTAGGGCAGAGACCTGATTCGATTCAAGACTAAAATTTAGATGCTTAAACATTACCTTTGAAGGGAACTCTAAGGTAAGTTGCGATATTACACATGCCTGCTGAGTCATAAAAAACCTCATAAATACAGGATGTACAAAATAGGAGAATGATAATTTTTAATAGAGACGGTAAATCACAAAAATAGTCTATTTTGCACATCAAAAAAAGAAAAAATTGATGAGAAAAAAGACTTACTTCATTGGCGTGACTCACGAAATTGATGGAATAGTGAACTATTCTATAGAGTTTTTTAGTGGGTGTAAAATTTCTATAAGTTATTTTATTAAAAAACCCAATCATAGGATTGGGCTTTTATCTTTCAAGTATTTTACTCTTTTACGACTAAAACTTGAATCTTGGTGCTATTTAAAACATCTTGAGCAAAGCTACCCAAAATTAGTTTTTGGAAACCTTTACGACCATGCGAACCAATCACAATCAAATCAGAACCTAAGTCTTCTACGGCTTTCAAAATACCATCTGAAGAAATTTCACCTTGGATGATTTGAGTCTCTGCATCAATGCCTTCTTCAGCACATAAAGCTTTAACTTTTGCGAGAGTTTTTTCTGCATTAGCACGTGCTTCAACAAAATAATCTTTTACAACAGGTGAGATGTAATAAAAATCTACGCCACTAAAAGGATCTACCGCAACCAAACTAATGGCGGTCAATTTACTACCAAATGCTTTTGCAATATGAGCTGCTTGTCGAGCTGCTGCTAAAGAAATCTCAGAACCGTCTACTGGTACAATAATATGTTGGTAATTCATGATCTTATTCCTCTTATTTACAGTTGTTATATGTATGAAGCTTTATTAATTAAAGATTAACATATTTCATTCTTTGGAGACATCTATTCAATTAAAAGTAATTGAAATTAAATAAAATAAATATAAATCAAATAATTGAGTTGATTACTTTGCTAGTTTTGAACTGGTAGGTAAGCTATAGACCTATAATTATTAATATTTACATGAAAATTACAAAAAATTACGGTTCATATTTCTGTCACAAAGAAGCCGTATAACAAAATAGTGAATTAAGGGGGGACTAAGGAAGATGGCAGATTTAACAGCAAAGAAAGTCAATAAACTCATTGAAGAATTCCGTCAAACAGGTAATGAACCGCAAAAGTTAATTATTGGTTACAAAACATATGCCAGACTGATGACTGAAGATAAATTTGCAGAAAAAGTTGTACCTTCACTAGAAGATTCAAAAGAACGCTTATATAAAAACCTAAAAATTAAACTTGTGACTGAAAAGCATTACTTTGAAATCAAATAAAAGTTATGTGAATTTCATCACTCTCTATTAAACTAAAGTAACATTAAATAAGTTTAATAACATGATTATTGTATGAAGATACAAATTAATAGTGTAATCAACATTTGAAAACAGCAATCGTTTATAAACTCGATAGAATAAATTGCTTTTATTTTAAGTAGTGGAATAAATTGAAATGCCAACATTCAGTGTAATTATATTTTATATTTTAGCTATATTAGGCACCCTAGCTATTATTGGTGGAGTAATCAGTTTAAGTGTTTTTTTAATTATTATTGGATTAGGTCTGTTATTTGCAGCACTTTTATTAAAAAAAGAGTTTAAAATAGATGTTTTATTTTGGAAATAAATATAATATTTATTTGTAATTTAATCTATTTATAAAATTATTTAAATATAACTGACATAAAAAATGTCAGTTTTAAAAATTAAATTATTTTTTATCCTAATTGAATATTTAATAGCCATTATTTGATCAAAGTAATTACAAAAAAATATCTGATTAGAATATTTTAATTTCATTTAAGTATTTAAAAATAAAAAAGTTTCATTTAGGATAAAAGTAAAGTAGTAAGACCATTTTAGCTATTAAACAATAACAAAGTGAGGTAGGCATGACTTATAAGTATGAGTATGCAGGGTTCTGGTTAAGATTTGGCGCAATGATTATTGATAGTCTTATTCTTTGTTTAGCAATTATTCCAGCCGCATGGATTTTTTATCGGGGAGATTACGACCTAGTATTTGCTACAGGCTTAAGTAGTAAGCCACAAAATTATTGGTTTGATCTGATTGTGAACTACGCATTTCCTTTCTTGTATTCAGTTTTATGTTGGTTGTATTTTGCAGGTACACCTGGCAAACGTTTGATGCGATTAAAAGTTTTAGATGAAAAAACAGGTAATAAGCTCACAGTCATGCAGAGCATTATTCGATATATTGGCTATATTCCATCAATTTTAGTATTTGGTATTGGTCTTTTTTGGGTGGCATTTGACGCTAAAAAACAAGGCTGGCACGACAAAATGGCAAAATCAGTCGTAGTAAGAGAGTTATAAGAAACTATACTAAAAAGCGTTCATAGCATTGAAAATAGGGGGCTATGAACGCTTTTTTTATTCGCTTTTTTTGGCTTTAAATTTGAGAACAATAAATACAATAATTCCGACAACCAATCCCCAAAATGCTGAGCCGATTCCGAAGAATTGAATACCCGAAGCACTACATAAAAAGGTTAATAATGCAGCTTCACGTTCTTCAATTTGAGCAAAAGCAATCGCAATGTTGTGGCTGATCGTACCAAGTAATGCAATACCCGCTAAAGCTACAATAAAAATATGTGGAAAAGACATCAATAAACTTGTGAGTGTTGCAGCAAACAATCCCATTAAGATGTAGAAAAAACCACAGCTTATACCTGCAATATAGCGTTTGCTTGGGTCAGGATGAACTTGGTCGTCTAAGCTTACAGCGGCACTAATCGCAGCAATATTGACGCTATAACAGCCAAACGGTGCAAACACAACTTGGGTTAAACCTGTCCAGCCAATGAGTTGATTCACATGTGGTTTGTAGCCATAACTTTTGATCATGGCAATACCTGGTAAATATTGAGAAGCCATACTAATTACAAATAATGGTAGTGCTAACCCCAAAAGTGCTGACCAGCTAAAGTCAGGACTAATCCAAACAGGTTTTGCTAAAGACCACTGAATTGTAGGCATATGAAATTCTAAAAAGATAGGGCATAGGGCAATACCAGCAATTACAGTAAATACAATGCTATAACGCGGCCATAATCTTTTTGTAATGACATAAATGCTAAGTAAGGACAAAACAAATGCCCAATCATTTTGCAAACTTGCGAAAAGTGAAATACCAAATTTGAGTAGGACGCCTGCCAGCATGGCACTTGTTAAACTTTGAGGGATGTAGGACAGCGCTTTTTGAAAAATACCTGAAAAGCCTAAAATAGTTGTTAATAAACCACCAACTAAAAAAGCACCAATCGCTTCATTTAAACTATATCCACTACCTGTTGCCATAATTAAAGCAAGACCAGCGGTTGACCACGCAGTCGCTACAGGATATTTAAATTTCCAAGAAAGAATGAGTCCTGATAAGCCAATACCCAAACCCAAAGCCCAAAACCATGAAGTGATTTGTTCAGGTGAAGCACCTAAAGCTTGAGCCGCCTGAATCACTAAAACGGCCGAAACACTAATACCAATGAGAAAGGTAATAAAACCAGCAAATACTGCTGGAATTGAAAAATCTTGAAGAATTTTTTGCATGATACGTGTTCTAAATCCAAGAAAAATTAATAGGCTTCTGCCATTGCTTCCAGTTGGGGTGAATTTAACAATTTTTTTTAAGAAGGTGCTTTCTATTTTTAGGTTGAAAAATAAATAATCTTTTTAAATTATCAAATAATGCTATTATTTATTTTATAAATAACAATGAATCAAGAATATTGTTTTATGGAAGAGAAAGCCGAAAATTTAACACCATTAGAACTGAAAATTATGCGCGCCTTACAAGAGAATGGGCGTTTAAGTAATGCTGAATTGGCAAAACTTGTAGGTATTAGTACATCATCTTGTTGGAATCATACTCAGCGTCTTTTTAAGATTGGAGCAATCTTAGATGTCCGTGCTCGGATCAATCCTAATACGGTTCAACGTGGTACTGTGGTGTTAGTTGGTGTGGTTTTGGACCGTTCAACCCCTGACAGCTTTCAAGCATTTGAACAAGCATCGGGTGATTTGGAAAATGTTTTAGAGTGTTATCTGGTGGCGGGAGAAGTCGATTATTTTCTAAAAATTCGTGTTAAAGATTTAGCTGCTTTTAACCGATTTCATAGTGAAAAGATTATTGCCTTACCTGGAGTAAGACAAGTCAGAACTTTTTTTGTACTTAATGAAGTTAAAACAGATGGCATGCTGGACTTTTAGCAGTTCATGATGTTTTAACTTTCCAATGCAAAAACTTATTAGAGTAAAAATAATTAAATCGTTGAGGTTGCTAGTTTTAAACCAAATCCAAAAAATAGAATTCCTACTAAAAAGATACCGCTTGCTGCAATTTTATGGTTCTCTTTAAAAAATGCCGAGAGTTTAATTCCAGAGAAGATTAATGCAGTTAAATAACTAAAGCTAATGATCTGTAAAATAATTGCTAAAATTAAAAAGCTCAGAGCAGGATAAGCATAATCTGGTTCAACAAATTGAACAAAGAAAGAGAGGAAAAATAAAATCGCTTTAGGGTTGAGTAAACTAATACTGAGTGCTGTTTTATAAGGATGAATTTTATCTAAAGCAGGTAAATCAGCCATTTCTGGTTGAGTTTGATTACGTTGTTTCCAGCGTTGAATACTGCCTTGCAACAGTTTAAAACCTAAATAAGATAAATAAAGTGCACCTGTTAATTTAAGAATGACAAATACCCATGGTAATGCCTTGAGTAGAGACGCAGCACCAAGCACTGTACACAGCATTAAAATAAGGTCACCGGTGAAAATACCGAATGCACCCATATATCCGGTTTTAATCCCGTAGCGCGAAGCGATTGACATCACATAAAGAGAATTGGGTCCTGGCAATAACACAATTAGGAATGTACCAATAATATATGTTGTTAAATCTGTTATGCCGAACACGAGAAACCCAATAAAAAACCGATTTTTGTCATGATAACAAAAATCGGCAATTTTGTATGAAAAGTGCAGTTTTTTAAGATTTTATTTCCGCATCAATTCCAAAAGACTGACGTAACAAAAGGCTTAATTGGTCACGTGCTTTAATAAAGCCATCGACACCACCTTGTAAAAGCTGGAATGCCATTAAGTCATGGTTAAGTTCATCTTTAAAACTTTGCTCATCTTGAGCTGGTCTAACAATCGCTTCTGCTTGTTTTGCTTGAGATGCATCAAGGGCCGCATCAACTGTACGGGTATCTTGCTCAAGCTGGGTAAGTAAGCTTGGCGAGATTGTCAGTAAATCACATCCAGCTAGACCAAGCACTTGATCTATACTACGGAAGCTCGCACCCATCACTTGAGTTGGAATGTTTTGCTGTTTGTAATAGGTATAGATTTTCTTAACTGAAACTACGCCTGGATCTTTTTCGATTGGGTAAGCGTCTACACCTTCAGCTTTTTTGTACCAGTCTAAAATACGGCCTACAAATGGTGAGATTAAAGTCACTTTTGCATCTGCACACGCTTGGGCTTGATGTAAACCGAAAAGGAGAGTGAGGTTACAAGCAATTCCTTCAGCTTCGAGCACTTTGGCAGCTTGGATACCTTCCCAAGTCGATGCAATTTTAATCAGAATACGTGACTGATCAATACCATAACCTTTGTAAAGTTCACATAATTCATGCGCTTTTTTAATGGTTGCTTCAGTGTCATATGAAAGGGCAGCATCGACTTCTGTAGAAACACGGCCTTCAATCAGTTTTAAAATTTCTACACCAAATTTTACGGTTAAAATATCAATGGTTCTTTCGATTAACTCATCGTTGCTATAGCCTTCTTCTTTGGCTTGATAATAAGCATCTTCAATCAGCTCTTTGCTTTCTGGTTGTTCTGCTGCTGCCGTAATCAATGAAGGATTAGTCGTTGCGTCTAATGGACGGAATTTACGAATTGCATCAAGGTCACTACTGTCGGCAACAACGGTCGTTAATGTTTTTAATTGGTCAAGTGCTGTATGAGTCATTGATATTCAACATCTTCAGTAATAAATCTTATGTTTTCTTTATAGCACAAAGTCTATTCATGCTGTCGATATATCAATTGTTATATTTCAAAGAAAAACGTTTAGGTTCTGCATCTAATTTGAAATATTTTTAAGGCAGTGGTTGCATTCGTTGCTTACGGATATGTTCAATCAAAAATCTAGCAGCGGCACCAAGCTCACTTTCTCGACTCCATACCAAGTCGACATAATATTCAAATCGGGGAGTGAAATCTAATAAATCCAATACTTTAAGTTTATTTTTTAATTCTGGGTTTTCTTTAAACATTTCTTGAGGAAGTACACCCCAACCCAAATTGCGCAAGATCATTAAACAAGCGGAGTGGTGGTTATCGGTGCGCCAATAATGTTTCGAAAAAAGTAATTCTGGTTTTAAAGTCTCATCTCGGCTTGCAACTACAATTTGTCGTGTAGTGAGGATCTGCTCATAAGAAACCTGATTTTGGCTTGCTAAAGGATGGTTGTTTGAAATAACTGGAATTAAGGCCTCACGTTTAAGCTCTACAAATTGTTCTCTGTTATCTAGGTGCTCGCGTTCAAACATCAGTGCAAGTTGGGCCGACCCGTCTAATAACATTTGGAGTGCATCTTCTTGAGGGGCAGAGACAATATTAATTTGTAGGTCTGGAAAACGGCTCTCTAGAAGACAAATATAGTCTGTCCAATTGGTGTGTAAAAGTTCAGACACAATCACAATAGTTAAATTAGCTTCTAACCCTGTACTTAAGGCGTGGGCATGCTGTTTCCACTGGTTCATCTCAATCAAAAGCTGAGAGGTCTTTTCATATAAAACCCGTGCTTCGTCAGTAGGGATAGGTTCGCGGCCTTTGCGGTTGAATAGAGTTAAGTCCAGATCAATCTCTAAATTGGCAATAGACATGCTTACAGCCGAAGGAACTTTGCCAAGTTTACGCGCTGCTGCAGAAAAAGAGCCGGTCTCAATCACGGCTTGAAACATGAGTAGTTGTTCTTGATTAATGTTCATCTGTCAAAAAAACTGAAAGAACCTGATTGGATTAATCAATATTATAAAAATAAAATGCACATTATCCAAGTTATTATTGAGTATTTAAAAATGTTGATTTCCAAGAGAAGACTCATTCATGCAATCAGTTATGAAGGAATTTTATTGGTCATCATTGCGATTGCATTAAGTTTTATTTTTGATATGCCGATGGAAGTAACAGGAACACTCGGTGTGTTTATGGCAGTGGTTTCAGTTTTCTGGAATATGATTTTTAACCACTATTTTGAAAAAGTAGAGCATAAATATAATTGGGAAAGAACGATCCCTGTGCGGATTTTACATGCGATTGGTTTTGAAGGTGGGTTGTTGCTTGCAACTGTACCAATGATTGCATATATGCTCCAGATGACTGTCATTGATGCACTTATTTTAGATATTGGTTTAACCTTATGTATTTTGGTTTATACCTTTATTTTCCAGTGGTGTTATGACCATATTGAAGATAAATTTTTCCCAGATGCCAAAGCTGCATCACTTCATTAAGCTAATATATTGAAATGAAATAAGCACCCAAATGGGTGCTTATTTTGTTAGGGCGTTATAGAAATTATTTTTCTACAATCGCAACCACACCTTCACCACCTGCTGTACAGATAGAGATTAATGCACGACCTGAACCTTTTTGATTAATCAATTTAGCAGCAGTTGCTAAGATACGACCACCAGTTGCAGCAAATGGATGGCCTGCACCTAAAGATGAACCATTTACGTTAAGTTTAGAACGGTCAATTGAACCCAAAGGTGCATCTAAACCAAGACGTTCTTTACAGAATTTTTCATCTTCCCAAGCTTTCAATGTAGACAATACTTGAGATGCGAATGCTTCATGAATTTCGTAGAAATCAAAATCTTGAAGTTTAAGATTCGCACGTTTAAGCATACGAGGTACTGCATAGGCAGGAGCCATTAATAAGCCTTCTTTAGGGCCATTTTTACCAATGAAGTCAACAGCTGCTGTTTCAGAGAAAGAAAGGTAAGCTAAAACTTCATGACCGTTTTCTTTTGCCCACTCTTCAGAAGCAAGCAAGACAACAGAAGCACCGTCAGTTAACGGAGTTGAGTTACCAGCTGTCATTGTCGCAGTTTCGCCTTTACCGAAAACTGGCTTCAATTTAGCAAGTTTTTCAACTGTGCTGTCTGCGCGTAAGTTGTTGTCACGGTTAAGACCTAAGAATGGAGTCATTAAGTCATCAAAGAAACCACGCTCATAAGCAGCAGCAAGTTTTTGATGGCTGCTAGCAGCTAACTCATCTTGTGCTTCGCGAGTGATACCCCATTCTAAAGCAGTGATGGCTTGGTGCTCACCCATTGAAAGGCCAGTACGTGGTTCACCATTGCTTGGTGCATCAAGAAGCTTTTTAAAATCAATTTTTGTTAAAGCTTTAAGACGGTCTTTACCCGTTTTAGCTACATTGAGTTCAAGTAAAACTTTACGTAAACCATCACCTACAGCAATTGGTGCATCAGAAGTGGTGTCTACACCACCTGCAATACCTACATCGATTTGACCAAGTGCAATTTTGTTTGCAACAACAAAAGCTGCTTGTAAACCTGTACCACAAGCAATTTGAATGTCATAAGCAGGAGTTTCAGGAGCAAGATCTGTGCTCAATACAACTTCGCGAGTCATATTAAAGTCACGGCTGTGTTTTAACACAGCACCAGCAACGACTTCACCAATACGCTTACCTTGTAAGTTAAAGCGTTCAACCAAACCATTCAATGCTGCTGTCAGCATGTCAGAATTTGACGCTTTGAAATAAGCAGTATTTGAACGTGCAAATGGAATACGGTTGCCACCAATAATTGCAACGCGGCGAACAGTGTTTTGGCTCATGGTTTTATCCTGTTGAACAGAAGTTTTGGTTTTTGTTGCTTTTGGTGCTGCAGCTACATTTGAAGATGTAGACGAGGTTTCTGAAGCAGCGCTCTTGGTACGAGGGCTACGTGCAGGTGCAGTCGTTGAACGAGTACGTGTCGTTTTTGATGTATTAGTTGCTGCTTTAGGAGTAGTGCTGTTACGCTTAGCCGTGTTAGAAGCCGACTTTGATGTATTTGACACTTTTTCCTGAGCAGAATTCTCGACTGCTGGATTTTCTTGAGTTGTTTTGCTCATAAGGCTTTTCCAAGCATAATAACGATATTCTTGTAAGCTACCTTAACACAATTCAAATAGACCTGTATTGACTAGAATGACATTGTAGATAGCATTCAGGTCAAGACATCCAAAGATGAAGTCAAGTATGATTTGGAGTAACTCTAATGAACGACTGCTTTCATATTGTTTCTATCCATCTCATAACATAATGAAGCCTGTCGTAGAAAATTCATTTCTTTGAGAGATAATAATCATGACTGATCAATACCAAGCATTTACACAATCTCCTATTGGTAAATTCGTTGTTAAAAATCTGGGTTTACCATCGCCAGTTGTATTAGAGCGTTTTGAAAGTGCTCAGCCAGTAGTGAATGGTGCAGTATTGGTTGGCGCAGCGCCGTCAAGTGTATTGTCTGGTGCGATTGCACAAGTACTTAGCAATGTTCATGCAGATAGCTATGTAGGCAATAACGTTGCTTTGCAACAAGAAGCTGCAAAAGTTGGTTTAAATTTACGTCCATTCAATGCAGGCGATAAAGAATCAAAATTCAAAGCAGTTGTATTTGATGCATCTGGTATTCAAAACTCAGAACAGTTAAATGAACTTTATAAATTCTTTAACCCGATTGCACGTCAAGTTGCGACTTCTGGTCGAGTGATTGTGATTGGTACAACTCCTGAAACTGCAAAAACTGTAAAACAAGCAATTGCTCAGCGCGCACTTGAAGGCTTTATTAAATCTGTAGGTAAAGAATTTAAAAAGGGTATTACCGCTCAAGTTGTTTATGTAGATGACGGTGCTGCTGCAAACCTTGAATCAACTCTACGTTTCTTGCTTTCTCCACGTTCGGCTTATGTATCTGGTCAAGTGATTCGTGTATCTAAAGCAGATGTAGTTGATATTGATTGGGCAAAACCGCTTGCTGGTAAAACTGCGTTAGTAACTGGTGCAAGCCGAGGTATTGGTGAGGCAATTGCACATGTGTTGGCGCGTGACGGTGCGCATGTTATTTGTCTAGACGTACCACAACAACAAGCTGACCTTGACCGTGTAGCTGCTGACATTGGCGGTTCTACATTGGCAATCGACATTACAGCTGCCGATGCAGGTGAAAAAATTAAAGCTGCTGCAGCAAAACAAGGCGGGTTAGATATTATTGTTCATAACGCAGGTATTACACGTGACAAAACTTTGGCAAACATGAAGCCAGAGCTTTGGGACTTGGTAATTAACATTAACTTGTCTGCTGCTGAACGTGTAAATGACTACTTGTTAGAAAACGATGGTCTAAATGCAAATGGCCGTATTGTTTGTGTATCATCAATTAGTGGTATTGCTGGTAACCTTGGTCAAACGAACTATGCTGCGTCAAAAGCTGGTGTGATTGGTCTAGTGAAATTTACTGCGCCTATCTTAAAAAATGGTATTACCATTAACGCAGTAGCACCTGGTTTTATCGAGACTCAAATGACTGCTGCGATTCCATTTGCAATTCGCGAAGCTGGTCGCCGTATGAACTCAATGCAACAAGGTGGTTTACCTGTTGATGTAGCAGAAACGATTGCATGGTTTGCATCAACTGCTTCTACAGGGGTAAATGGCAACGTTGTGCGTGTATGTGGTCAAAGCTTGTTGGGCGCTTAAGCACTTTTAGCTAAATAGGGGTGCTTGTGCATCCCTTTTTTATTCAAGAATCTATAAATTATAAAAGGTTAGGTATGAATACTCGTCATTTTAGCCAGCTACCAAAAGCGGCATTGGCTTATCCAAAAGTTGTGCAAGGTTTAATTTTTAAAAAGCCGAAAGGTCCAAAAATATTACCGCAAGTTGAATATGTGGTAGATACTTTAGAAATTGATCAGAATCACCTCAAAGCTTATAACGAAGTATGTGGCTTTCAAAATAATGGCTTTGTACCCGCAATTTATTTGGCGGTGCTTTCTCAAAGTTTGCAAATGCACATGATGACAGCAGAAGCCTTTCCATTTCCAATTTTAGGTTTAGTGCATATCCGTAACCAGATTAAACAAACCAGACCAATTGGTGTAACTGAAAAACTCACTCTGTCATGTAAGTTTGGGGAACTAAAACCGCATGATAAAGGTGTTCAGTTTGACTTTATTACCACGGCAAAAGTTGGCAATGAAGTGGTGATGGAAGGTTTAACGACTTATTTATCTCGCCAAAAAGTCGAGAAAAGAGTAGGTGAGAAAGCCAAAGAAGAACAAGCACCAGTTTATGTTCCAAAGGCAGAGTGGAATATTTTAGAAAACACAGGTCGCCGTTATGCGAAAGTGTCTGGTGATTTTAATTTAATTCACATTCATGCCATTACTGCAAAAGCATTTGGCTTTAAGCAAGCCATTGCGCATGGTATGTGGAGCAAAGCTAAAGCATTAGCAAACCTTGAATTACCAAATGCTTATGAAGCAGATGTGTGGTTTAAGCTGCCAATGTTCTTGCCATCAAAAGTTGAGTTTTTAACTGCCAATACAGATAAAAAGACTGATTTCTTGATTCGTAATGCGAAATCCCAAAAACCGCATGTTGCAGGAACAGTAAAAGCATTATAAAAATATCAGCAGCCTGAACAGAGGTTTGGGCTGCTTTTGAGCAAAATAACAAAAAATGCAAGGAACTTCATGTGATTAAAGAGATTTTACTGGCCGATACCCATAACTATCATGGTATTTTGGATGAACGTTTTATTGATTTAGCACACCAGTTTAGCCGTCTTCAAGATGCTAGAACGGGACAAGGTGGAGCTGCTTTAGCGGTTTATTTTAGAGGTCAGAAAGTTGTAGATATCTACACCGGTCTAAAATCACAAACTGAAGCTTGGCAACCTGATACATTGGCAGTTTGCTATTCTACAGGTAAGGGCATACTTGCAACTTTAGCGCATATTTTAGTAAGTGAAGGTTTTTTAGAATACGACAAACCAATTTCTACTTATTGGCCTGAGTTTGCTCAAAATGGAAAAGAGCAAATGACATTGCGTCATGTGCTAAGCCATCAAAGCGGCATGTTTGATGTGCGAAATATCATCGAAAGTGCGCGAGAAATGCTCGGCTGGTCACATATGTTAGATGTGGTCGCGGCGACTAAGCCAAGATTCCTTGCAGGAGAGAGTAATGCTTATCAAGCTTTAACATTTGGTTGGCTTGTGGGTGGTGTACTTGAAAAAGCAACTGGTCAATCTTTAGATCAACTCATGCGCAATTATCTTGTTGAACCGTTACAGTTAGATGGGGCATATTTTGGAACGCCTGCAAATGAGTTGGAACGTGTAGCACGTTTAATAATTCAACCAAAACCAGAAAAACCAGCGTCTACTCAAGTTGAAAAACCTAAAAAGCCACAGAAGCGCAAGAGCTCACTCTCTGAAAAAATGATTACTTGGACTGGACAAGACCCTCAAGATTTTCAAGATGCAATGATTCCAAAAGGAATGAAACATCTTAGTTTCTTTAGTGACGAGGGGTTGCAAGCAGTCATTCCAGCAGCAAACGGCACATTTACTGCAAATAGTCTTGCTAAAATTTATGCGATGCTGGCAAATCAAGGTGAATGGGACGGACAGCAAATCATTCGCCCAGAAGTATTTAAAGAGCTTAGTACCATTCAAAGTTATGCACGTGATCGTGTTATGCCAATTCCGATGAATTGGCGTTTAGGCTATCACCGCATTATTACCATGGGTAAACGCGCTAAAAATGGCTTTGGACACATTGGTTACAATGGTTCAGGCGCATGGTGTGACCCTGAGCGCGACCTCAGCTTTGCTTACACCCATAACTTCCAAATTGGTTCAATCACAGGCGATTATCGTTTGTGGGGGCTGACTCAAGAAGCCTTACGTTGTACCGATCAAATTTTAAAAGGTCGTAAAGGCTGGTTCTAATTTTAGTATTTTAAAGCTGGCATTTTAATCAATGCCAGCTTATACATTTATAACAATTCTAGGCGAATAATCGCTTCGGTATGGCGCTTGAAATCTTCCTCAGCTAAACCTTGTAAACCAAGTTTATAAATACCTTCTAAGCCGCAAACAAAAGCAATGAGTCGCCATGCAATGTCTGTGGAATTTGATCTATTTTTAAATTCGCCTTCTTTTTGTCCACACTCAATCGCTTGCACAATTGTTTCATGCCAACTTTGCATGGCAAGGTTATACGCTTTTTGTATTTCAACATCTTGCTCAATCAAGAGTTCAGCTTCATTCCATAAACGTAAGTAGGGCTGAAGTCTGTCGATGTTTTCTGCGCCCAATAGGATGAAGACCCTTTGAAATTGGCTAGTTGTTTCTAGGGTTTTTTCAATTTCATCAAGCTGTTCCATCAGCTTTAAAAAAGCTTCAGCTTTTAAATGAGATGCCGAAGAGAAATGGTGATGAACTTGTCCGGTTGAGGTTTGTGCTTCCGTTGCGATTCTACGTACCGTCATGGCAGTAAAACCTTCAGCCAAAGCAACTTGCATGGCAGCTTGCAGAATCATTTCTCTGCGTTGATCGCGATTAAGATAGGCCATGTTTCTTTCACCTGACTGAATTCGACACAAATTACATTAAAACTAAAAGTTGGACAAGTGTCCAATTGTGTATATAATAACCATGATTTGAACACATGTCCAAGTTTTGGATATTGAAGAGCGTTATGCAAAAAAAATGGTTAATCCTGACAATTATCGTCCTTATTTATTTACCCGTTACGATTGATGCAACGGTGATGCATGTTGCAACACCATCTTTAAGTGCAGCATTAAATTTAACTGCCAATCAGCTTTTATGGGTCATTGATATTTATTCACTGATTATGGCGGGTTTGATTTTACCGATGGGTGCACTCGGTGATCGTATTGGCTTTAAAAAATTATTATTTATTGGAACAGCAGTTTTTGGTGTTGGTTCGTTAGCTGCGGCTTTTTCTCCAACTGCCTATGCCTTAATTGCTTCTCGTGCTGTCTTAGGGCTAGGGGCAGCGATGCTTATTCCTGCCACTTTATCCGGCATCCGTAATGCCTTTACCGAAGAAAAGCAGAGAAATTTTGCACTTGGTCTTTGGTCTACAGTGGGTGGTGGCGGAGCAGCTTTTGGTCCATTAGTGGGTGGATTTGTGTTGGAACACTTCCATTGGGGAGCAGTATTCCTTATCAATATCCCGATTATTTTAGTGGTTCTGGTTATGATTGTAATGATCATTCCTAAACAACAACAGAAGACTGATCAGCCAATTAATTTAGGACAAGCTTTAATCTTGGTTGTAGCCATTTTAAGCCTGATCTATTCAATCAAATCGGCGATGTATAACTTCTCGGTACTTACAGTCGTGATGTTTGTGGTAGGCATAAGTACTTTAATCCACTTCATTCGAAGCCAAAAAAGAGCTACGACGCCAATGATTGATCTGGAATTGTTTAAACATCCAGTGATTTCTACCAGCATTGTGATGGCAGTTGTTTCCATGATTGCTTTGGTTGGTTTTGAATTACTCTTGTCTCAAGAGTTGCAGTTTGTGCATGGGTTTTCTCCATTACAGGCAGCCATGTTTATTATTCCATTTATGATCGCGATTAGTTTAGGTGGTCCATTAGCCGGAATCTGTTTAAATAAATGGGGACTTAGACTTGTTTCTACTGTTGGTATTTTAATAAGTGGATTTAGTCTATGGGGGCTTGCTCAGCTTAACTTTTCGACCGATCACTTTTTAGCGTGGACGTGTATGGTCTTTTTAGGCTTTAGTATTGAGATTGCCTTACTGGCTTCAACTGCTGCGATTATGTCATCTGTTCCACCACAAAAAGCAAGTGCAGCAGGTGCGATTGAAGGTATGGCCTATGAGCTTGGTGCTGGTTTGGGCGTCGCTATTTTCGGGTTAATGTTATCTTGGTTTTATAGTCGTTCAATTATTTTGCCAGAACAGCTCCCAACGGACTTAATTGAAAAAGCGAGTATCTCGATTGGAGAAACCATGCAATTAGCGTCTAACCTTGAAAAACCTTTAGGAGAGCAATTAGTTGCGGTTGCGCAGCAAGCTTTTAGCTATGCACATAGTTGGGTGCTTACTATCTCAGCCATTTGTTTCTTCCTGTTAACTGTATTTGTCTGGTTTAGTTTTCCTAAGAAAGTAAACTAAAATAAAGGGTAAAAAGAGAGATTTATCTTTCTTTTTACCCTCAAATGTCTTTTTAATATTTTCTTTATATTCAATTTAGTTATTTAATTCTCATAAACAAACTATTATTTAATAAATTTCATGTTTTTATTTCAAAATGATTCAAACATCATCTTATTGAAATTTAATAAAAAATTAATGATTTGAAAATTGACTGCAAAAAAATGGTTTGTTAACCTGCTATTCGAAAATCTAAAAACAAATAAAAGAGGCTATTGTGAATTTTAAATTAAAAACATCACTTATTATTGGTGCAATTGTTGCATCTTCACTTGTATATGCTGCAACCGTACTCTCACCAAATCAGAATAATAATAGTGGATCAATTCCGACGGGTTATTCAGATTTAGAGTTTTCTTTAGCTAATGGGAATTGGGTCAAAAACCTCACTTTACCAACAAATGCTAATAATTCAGACAAAATTACAATTCGTTCTAGTGCTGCTTATAGTAGTTATTTAGACACCTCTAATACGAATATTCCGTTAGAAGTGTTGAAGATAAATAGCGGAGATATCTATCAATTCATTTTTAATAGCAGTCAAAATAAATGGATTGCTCAGCTAGCAACGGTTAGTCCTACTACTGGGGCTAACTATGAGTTAATACCGTTAACGACTGCAACCATGCAAAAAGTACTTATTCAAGATGGCAAATGGGCACAAACCATTGCTTTACCAAGTGATGTGCGTGACGGAACAACCGTACAAGTTGTTTCTACAGCAAGTGTAAGTTCGGATATTGATAAAACCAACTTACTATTCCCGAGCAGTTTTACATTAAAAAATGGTTCTGAATATTGGTTTAAATATTATTCTGCTTTAGGAAAATGGGTGCCAGAATATATAAAACCTCAGAAGCTAAATGTTCAGCAAATTGGAACATCTTTAGCAGCAGTAAATAACCCACTTACCGAAATTGCATTTGGAGATGGAAATTGGGTTTCTAATTTCACTTTACCTACCACTGCAAATGATCGGGATAGGATTATTATCAAGTCTACTGCAACTTGGTCTGCAAAAATTAATAATACCAATGTTAATAGCCAAGCGACCTTAACCCTTAAAACAGGTGATCAATATGAGTTTATGTATATAAGCGACAAAGGCTATTGGCAGCTCATCTCTTCACCAACAAAAGTGATTGATTCAACGGCAACAATTCCTGCAATTTTACCGAATATGACCCAACCCACTTTAAAGGTAAAACTGTCTACATCCAATTGGCAGCCGACCTTGCAGCTACCAGCTCAAGCTCAAGTCGGAGATAAGGTGGTTATTGTGTCGAATGCATCGGCCGACACCTATATTAATGCTGCTAATGGTTTGTCGACAGCAATTAAAAATGGTGAAAACCGCCGTTTTATCTACACCGCTCAAGGTTGGACAGTAGATAGTTATACAATTGATATGTTGTTGGTTTCTAGCCCAGAAGTAAACTCAATTTTAGGTGAGAGTGCAGCAAAACTTAGAATGATTGAAGGCGTAAATTTAACAAACTTAACCGCTGAAAATTCAAATGCACGTTTTTACTTAAGAGATGTGGGCTATTTAACTTATAAAATCCCAGCTACTACTTTAAAAGAAGCAATCTCGACTGGACGAGATGACACGACGGTACAGAATGAGCGTAAACGTGTATTGGCAGACGGTGTTTATTATCAAGGTAATGAACCAGGGGATGGCGGTTGTGGCTGGGCTTGGATTAATGCTTCTGCATATAACATGATTGGTGCAAATGATATTGCAGGTTGTTCTTTTGCAGCTATGCGTCATGAAGTCGGGCACAATCTTGGCCTGTACCATAATGGTTCAACCAATATTGGTTCAGGTTTTGCTCATCCCTTAGGTAGTACTGCAATGGGTGGCAATAATATTAATTTTTATTCTAGTCCATACCTTTACAATCCTAAATATGGTGTTCGTTTGGGTGAAGAAGGAAAAATTGATGCGGTTAGTGTGATTAACCTGAACGCACAAAAAATTTCTCTATATAACTAATCTCTATTTTTAGCTGTAAATAATGAAGAAAAATAAGTTGTTAATAGGAACTGCTATCGCTTGTGTGGCGTTAGCAGTTTTAGTCTGGTTTGCTTTTTCACAGCAAAGTTCTTCTGCTTTAACGTTCTCTCCAGAAAGTCGGCAACAATCTGGGGCAAAAATGATAGAGAGTCAAAATATTCTGAATTTGAGTCCGTCAGAAAAAGAAAGGTTGTCTCAGCAACAAATTGTTTTTAATGAAATAGAAAAAGATCAATTGCATTCTAAAGCTAATTTTCCCCTGCTTAAAAATGCTAAAGGTATGGTCATTAAATATGATCCAAATGTGATCGAACTTAAAAAAGTCGGGGACACTGTTAAATTTCAGATGTTGGAATATGGCATTAATCGTACAGGGAAAATTGTAGAGATCGAACCTGTTGATCAGGATATTGTTCGATGGACTGGTAGATTTGACCAAGGCGATCCGAACCAGAATTTTTTTACTATTACTCAAAGTCAAAAAGACCACTATACAATCATGCAAATTTTTACCGAGAAAGGAAATTATTCAGCTGAAATTAAAGATGGTGTCGGGTTGGTGCAAACTATGGATGAGGGTGTTACAGATCAGGAGTTACATCATGATCATCCATAGAGGAATAAATGATTTTGGTAGGGAAAAGAAGTCAGTTCGCAGTTTATCTGTACGGATATGAGCTTTATGCGTTCACACTCTTTTAAAAACAAAGTATGCTTATGCCTGTAACAAGGAGCATACATGTATCAAGTACTTGCTAGAAAATACCGTCCACGTAATTTCAATGAGTTAGTGGGACAAAACCATGTTTCTCGTGCATTAAGTAGTGCATTGGAACGCGGTCGTCTTCACCATGCTTATTTATTTACAGGAACGCGTGGTGTAGGTAAAACTACAATCGCCCGTATTTTAGCCAAGTGTTTGAACTGTGAAACAGGTGTGACTGCTACACCATGTGAAGTCTGTGCAACCTGCAAGGCGGTAAATGAAGGCCGTTTTATTGATTTAATCGAAATTGATGCTGCTTCAAGAACAAAAGTAGAAGATACGCGTGAACTTTTAGATAATGTTCCTTATGCGCCAACGCAAGGTCGTTTTAAAGTTTACCTGATTGACGAAGTACATATGCTTTCTACGCATTCTTTTAATGCGTTATTAAAAACACTAGAAGAACCACCAGAACACGTTAAGTTTCTATTTGCAACGACTGATCCGCAAAAGCTACCAATTACGGTTATTTCACGTTGTTTACAATTTACTTTACGACCTTTAGCGGTAGATGAAATTACCAAACACCTTGGCGCTATTCTTGAAAAAGAACAGATTACTGCTGATCAAGATGCAATTTGGCAAATTGCTGAATCTGCTCAGGGTTCGCTGCGTGATGCGCTATCATTAACTGACCAAGCTATAGCTTATGGCCAGGGTTCTATACATCACCAAGATGTGAAAGAAATGCTTGGCTTGATTGACCGTACGATCATTTATGATTTGATTTTAGCGGTTCATCAAAACCAACGTGAAAAAGTGAGTCAGTTATTACTCCAATTTAGATATCAAGCCTTAGATGTATCGTTAGTGCTTGATCAGCTCATTTCAACATTACATGAGTTAGCTTTATTACAGTATTTACCAGAGCTTGGCTTAAAGTATAGTGAAGAAATTAATGCCAAAATTCTTCAACTTTCTAAGTTAATTTCTGCTCAAGATTTGCAGCTTTACTATCAAATCGCATGTAAAGGCCGTTCAGACTTGCAACTTGCCGTAACGCAAGAGCAAGGTTTTGAAATGTGTATTTTACGCTTATTGGCTTTCCGTCCTTTAGCACCAAATGAAATTTTAGTTTCAGAGCCTGTTCAACAAAATGAGCAAGCAGTGGTAGGGCTAAATCAACAAGTTCAGCAAACTGCTCAGGAGATTACACCTGTAAGTACTGTTCAGCCTGTTGAAGTTATTAGCCAACCCGCTATGGTTGAACCTGAACCTGAACCTGAACCTGAACCTGAACCTGAACCTGAACCTGAACCTGAACCTGAACCTGAACCTGAACCTGAACCTGAACCTGAACCTGAACCTGAACCTGAACCTGAACCTGAACCTGAACCGCAGTCTAATCAGGATTTAATGGTATTTGACCCAAACCATCATGAGCTGATTGGGCTTGAGTCAGTACCTGTTCAAGAAACGATTAGTGTTCTAGAGGAAGATTTCATTCCAGTACCAGAACAAAAGGCAGTACATGTTCAGGCTGAAACCCAAGCCAAACAAACTGAATCTGAGCCAACATTTACTGCTGAGCCGCAAGGTTTGTTTGAAACATCTGATACTGAATTTTCTCTGGGTCAAGATGCACCTGTAACTCATGATTTGGTTTCTGAATCTGTTATTGAGCAGCAAACATTGGTGCAAGCCGAAGTGGTTGTTGAAACTGCTACAGTTATCAAAGAGTCTAGTGCAACTGATAACGCGCAATTGATGCCTCAGGATATTTTGAAGCTTTCTGCTCAAGTTTTAGAAGGCGAGTGGACACTTGAAAAGTGGGAATATTGGTTTAGAAATAGTCAGCTTTCCCCAGCCGTTCAAGAACTTGCTCAACATGGTGTGATGACTGGTGAAATTGGTGGTAATACTATTTTCCATATTCCTCAAGAATATGAAAATATGCTGACCCAATTACAACAAGGCCTTATTGATGCATTAAATGAGCAATGGCCGAATACTCAATTTACAGTTGAATATGGTGCTTTGAATACATCTACCCCCTATACCATTCAAAGTGCACGTAAAGAAAAAGCCTTTCATAGAGCAGTTGAGCTATTACAGCAACAGCCAGTTATTAAGAGTCTCATAGAAACTTTTGATGGCGAACTACAAAATATTCAATTAAAGCCTTAAATTCATCTGATTTTTGATCTGGTGCAGAATATGAAAATAATAGACTTTTCATATTTTTCACTGGATTGAAATATTTGGGTCATGTCACTGTCATTGTACTTTTCTATGTTAGCCATTTTAGATTTTAAATGGACTATATATCGTCATGAAAAGGCAATACACTGGAATAAATAGTTTTAAATATTCATATTTTTTATTAATCGGCGCGATTCTGCTGAGTGGTTGTAACGACTCGGCAAATGATAATTCAAATACACCAGATACAGGTAAAAAGCCTGTAATGCGCTGTGCTCCATAAACTTAAATAATAAAAAGAACCTGATCATGATTACACGTCGTAAATTTTTAAATTACTCTTTAAATATGGGTTTTGGTGCTGCGGCATTGGCAACTTTCCCATCTAGTATTCAAAAAGCTTTAGCAATTCCTGCAAATAATAAAACTGGAACCATTCAGGATGTCGAGCACGTTATTATTTTAATGCAGGAAAACCGATCTTTTGACCATTACTTCGGAACATTAAAAGGCGTCCGAGGGTTTGCCGATCGTTTTACGATTCCTTTGCCAAGTGGCCGCCGTGTTTGGGAGCAGCTTAGAAGTAATGGGCAAGTTTTAACGCCTTTTCACTTAGATGGTACAGCCAATAATGCACAGCGTGCAGATGGTACGCCACATACTTGGAACGACAGTCAGCTGGCTTGGGACAATGGGCGCATGGCGAACTGGCCAACTCATAAAACTGATATCTCAATGGGTTATTTTAAAGAAAAAGAAATTCCATATCAGTTTGCGCTTGCGAATGCTTTTACGATTTGTGATGCCTACCATTGCTCTATGCACACTGGAACAGATGCAAACCGTTCTTATCATTTAACGGGTACAAATGGTGCAACACCGACCAAGCGTTCATTTGTAAACAATGAGTGGGACTGGATTGATGGTAACCCAGCGACGGCAGACCGTGGTTATACATGGAAAACTTATGCCGAACGCTTAGAAGAAGCAGGGGTAAGTTGGATTTGTTATCAAAATATGCCAGATGAATGGGGCGATAATATGTTGGGTGCATTTCGTTCGTTTAGAAAGGCTAATATTGCATCTGGTTATCCTGTTTCAAGTGGCGGCGAACCGAATAAACCGTATGCTGATACGGGTCAAAAACTACCGTATAAAGCCTATGATGCTGCAACTGATAATGCCAAAAATCCATTATATAAGGGCATTGCAAATACATTGCCGGGCAATAAACCAGAAGAATATCTTGATGCTTTTAAACGCGACATTCGTGAAGGGAAGTTACCTCAAGTCTCTTGGATTAATGCGCCATCGATTTATTGCGAACATCCAGACCCTTCAAGCCCAGTTCAAGGAGCTTGGTTTATTCAAGAAATTATTGATGCATTAACTGCTGTACCAGAGGTGTGGAGTAAAACTGCGCTACTTATCAACTTTGATGAAAATGATGGTTACTTTGACCATATGCCATCGCCATCAGCGCCATCTCGACTTAAAAACGGCCAGTACGCGGGTAAATCGACATTAAGTAGTGCCGATATGCAGGACGAATATTTTGATCATACTGCACCTGAGGGAAGCCATTCACAGCCAACACCTGATGGACGCGTTTATGGTCCGGGCCCTCGTGTTCCGTTATATGTGATTTCCCCATGGAGCCGTGGTGGTTGGGTGAACTCGCAAGTGTTTGACCATACTTCAGTGCTCATGTTTTTAGAAAAACGTTTTGGGGTTAAAGAGCCGAATATCAGTCCATATCGCCGTGCAGTGTGTGGTGATTTAACTAGTGCATTTAACTTTAAAACACCAAATGCAGATGTTTTACCTCAGCTGAATGGTAAACAAACACGTGTGCAAGCAGATGAGTTAAGAGAAAATCAAGAAGCTTTACCAGCTGTGCCTGTACCCACGGATACAAAGTTACCGATTCAGCAAAGTGGTATACGTCTTTCACGTGCGTTACCTTACGAGCTACACACCAGCGCACGCTGTAATACTGATGGCAAAGTGCAATTGATTTTCTCTAATACGGGTACGCAAGCTGCGGTTTTTCATGTTTATGACAAGCTCAACTTAGACCGAATTCCTAAGCGTTATATTGTCGAGCCGAATAAGACTCTAGATGATGTATGGGACGCTTTAAAAGATAATTTAGGTCGTTATGACCTATGGGTACTTGGTCCAAATGGCTATCATCGTCATTTCAAAGGGGATACTCAACGTATTGTTGATAGTGGCGTTAAACCTGAAATTCGAGTGTGCTATGACATTGCCAATGGTGATGTTTATGTCGAACTTATGAATGATGGTACTAAGGATGCAATATTGACGGTAAAACCGTGTGCATATCGACAAGATGCGCCGTTACAACTTACCGTAAAAGCGGGACAGGTTGTTAAGCAGCATTGGGCTTTGGCCGATGTAGGGCATTGGTATGATTTTGAAATCACCAGTCAGAGTGATCCATATTATTACCGACGTTTTGCTGGTCGAGTCGAAACGGGTGAAGATTCCTTTAGTGACCCTGCAATGATGTAAGCTAAAATGAGGCAAAAAGAGCTGTGTATTTTCTTTTTGCCTCATTTTTTATAATAAGAAATTCTCTAAAACCTCACGAACTGTCTCGGAAATTGGCACAGTCTTACGCGTTTCGCGATCAACAAAAACATGTACAAAATGTCCTTGAGCTGAGGCTTGGTCCTGACCTTGTTTAAAGATTGCCAATTCATAGCGCAATGAAGTCGTACCGATTTTACCAATCGCAACACCTACTTGAATAATTTCTGGAAATGATAATTCCTGAAGAAAACTACAAGCTGAATCGACCACTAAGCCAATTGCTTTTGCTTCATGAATATCAAACCCTGTTTTTTGGATGAGCAAAGCATTGGCCGCTGTATCAAAGTAGCTATAATAAGTCACATTATTCACATGACCATAAATATCGTTATCTGCCCAACGCGTTTGAATGTCTAAAAAGAACTTAAATTGATCACGGGTTTTTAAAACTGGTTTAGTCATCAATGAATCGCCTGATAAATTGCCAAAGCAGCGGCTTCTGTCATGTCACGTGGGTTATTTTGTAGTAAGCGGGTTTGCAACATGGCATCTTGAGCAAGTCGGGGTAAACTGGATTCATCAATACCCAAATCTCTAAGTTTTAAGGTCAAGCCACTACGGTCTAAGTGGTTCTGCATGTGGTCAATAAACAGATCACACAAGCCATCAGTGCTGCCATTGCTGTATGGATCGAGCCATTGCATAAGCTCTGCATAGTATTTTTTTGCATTGGGCGCATTAAATTTTAATACTTCAACCAACACTAAGGCGTTGGTATGCCCATGCGACAAATGAAAATGTCCACCCAGTGGATAAGCTAAAGCATGCACAGCAGCAACAGGCGAGTTTGCAAACGCTTGACCTGCGAGCATTGAACCGAACAGCATGTTTTGACGTGCTTCTAAATCATTACCATCTTTAAGAACTTTTGGTAAGTTATGATTTAACAACTTCAAAGCATGCTTGGCTAAAATATCCGTATAAATATTTTTTTTATGTTTAGAGGTATATGCCTCAATAGCATGTACCATCGCATCAATACCTGTTGCAGCGGTAATATGTGCTGGAAGGTTTTGAGTAAAAGTAGCATCAAGAATCGCAGTGTCGGCGTACAGTACTGGAGAGACAATCCCCATCTTTGTCGTCTCACCTGTAGTGACAATTGAGATTGGCGTTACTTCTGAGCCTGTACCGGCTGTAGTAGGAATTAAAATAAGGGGTAGGCGAGCTGTGGTGACTTGGTTTACGCCGTACATCTCTTGCAAACTTTGAGTCTGGTTAGGGTGGGCGAGTAAAGCAATAACTTTTGCAACATCTAGAGAACTACCACCACCAAAACCAATAATGACATCAACATTTTGCTGTTTAGCGTAATTGGCTGCATCTAGTACTACTTGTTCAGGTGGATCAGCTTGCACATCAGCATAGATGACATATTCAATGTTGAGGTTATCTAAAATTTGCAGCATGGGATGGTGTAATTGATTTTTAACCATGCCTGCATCGGTGACTAGCAATAACTTACGGTAAGCATTTGACGACAAAACATTCTGTAATTCTTGTATAGAGCCTAAGCCAGAGATGATATTTGGAACAGTTTGAAATTGAAAATGGCTCATATACATTATTTCCTTATTTTTGAACATTATTGTTGAATGGTTCTATAAGATTCAATCTCCAAATAAGTTAGCATAAGAAACTTTAAAATAAAGTAGTTCTGACGTGACTATACTTTTCTTAAGCCTTGTGCCACCCATAGATAAATACTTTTTGCAATGTAGGGTCCGAGATGTAAGTGAGGATTACCAAGATATTTAAACGCTCGTCGAAAAGTGGGCTTTTTGTTATTTATAGGGTTCTGTAGATTTTCTGGCAAGCTTCTAATTTATATAATGCCTTAACAATTTATAATTTTATCGGTTCTAAAAAGTGAAAATTTCTAAAACTTTTCTTAGTATTATGGGATGTACGTGTTTGATGCTTAGCTCGGCAGCAATCGCGAAAACCAGCTCTAGCGTATATTCGCCTACAAAAGGTGTAATTTGTGACAAATATATTTGTGCTGACAAAAAAGGTGTTTCTAAAAAGCTTACAGCTAAATACTTAGGCACTTATAAAGCGAATAGAGCCTTCTCTCAAGGTGATTTTGATACTTCAGCGTTTACGCTCTCAAATGGTGTGTTCTGTGATACTAAAACAAAACTATGCCATGTTGATCGATACTTTGAGAATGGGCATCGCAGTAAAATTGATAGAACTATGACAAATAAGCTTTTCAAAAATAAATGATTTTTCTATTGCAGAAATGAGGTAAATATCTCTGATAGATGAGTCTATCAAAGTAAAATTAAATCGCAAAAGACCCCGCTAACTATCGACTAATGGTGGGGTTTTTTATTATTAAGTATTTCTGTAATATCAATTTAATAGTATAGGGTGAAAAAATACTAAGTGATCAGGGTGAATAATTAATAAGGGAGGGTTTAGTTTTCGGTAGGATCTTTTCTGATTGGGAAGGAAAAAAGGATCTTTTTATTATTAAGAAAAAACATAATTTTTAGGTGGAATTTAAATAGTGATGTACACAATTAGATATGTTCATCGGAACAACACTTACTATATTGCTTCGAACAATGAAGGAAATTTTATTATTCTTGAGTCACTTGATTCAGAGTTTCGTATGGGCCACCAAATTTCATATGATGGTGAAAAAGTATTTAACCTGACACTAAATGACGAAACGGATGCAGTCATTAAACTTGAGAGTAACGAAAAAGGAGCCTATAAGTACTTACATTCAGTTAAGTAAATAAGCTTTGTTTTTTGAGAAAAAACTATGGTATGTTTATTTGCGCTTTAATGATGAGCAAGTTTAATTCATGAACTGTTTACTAAAGAAAATCAATACAACCACCACGACCTACAGAAAAGGCTGCGTGTGATTTTTTATTAGAGCGACTTAATAAGATAACCAAACCCAGCCAATAATGGCTGGGTTTATTTTTCTCTGCACATTATTGGTTTTTTACAGAGAAAGATTATGGATAAAAGTCATAAATCAAAATCAGCTTTACTCGTTATTGATATGCAAAATGGCCTATTCAAAGGAGAGCTAAAGCCATATAACCATCAAAGTGTACTTTCAAATATTCGTGAGCTTATTGAGTATCAGCGCTTAAATAAGAGACCAGTTATTTTTATCCGTCACGTTGGAGCAAAAGGTACTCCATTAGATCCAGATGGTTCTAATACGCAATTGATAGCAGAATTATTTTTTAATCCGGATATAGATACTGTCATTGAGAAAATATACCCTAGCAGTTTTAAGGGCACTGTTCTAAAAGATTGGTTAGAAAAACTTGATGTTGATCAAGTCATAGTCACTGGTATGAAAACTGAGTATTGTATCGACTCTACTATTAGAGCCGCTTCAGAAGTGGGATATAAAGTAACTTTAATCTCAGATGCACATACTACATTTGATTCTATGCATTTAAGTGCTCAGCGTATAATTGATCACCATAACCAAATTTTAAACAATGCTTTTGCTAATGTAATAACTACAGAAGAGTTTATAGATGAGTTTTAATTTAGAAACAAAACGGTAAAGCCAAGTGCTTCTTTTGAAGAGGCTGTGTAGCCTTAGAAGGGCGCAGTACAGAAGGCTTTATTAAATAACTGTTATTGGAAGGGCTTTTTTATTCTTAAGTATTTCTGTAAGATCCTTCTGTTGCTTTAAACAACAATAAACCTGAATGATCAGCGCAAAAGTCATAAGGGGAAAGCCTACTTGAAAGAGTAGGCTTTTTTTATTTCTTTATAAAAGCATACTGAGGACTTTATGATCAGAGTAGCTAATTTATAAAAATTTATTTTTTGCAATGAATGAGCTTAAGTTCCAAATTCTTAAAATCTATAACTTGATTAGAAGGATCAACAAGTTTTAATTTAAGTTCATCATCAGTACTCTTATTAAAAACTTTCACCACATCTTTACCAGATTCAATGAAATTACCGCCAGATTCAAGCATGGCCAGTAAAACAATATTTAGACTTTTGCCTTTTTTAGTAAGTAAGTATTCTTTACGTTCTCGCTCACCAACTTCTTTATAAATTGATAATTCAAATATTTCTAATTGGATGAGATGCTTTAGACGATTAGATAAAATTTGCTTTGATATGCCTGTATTTTCTAAAAAATCATTAAATTTTGTTACCCCATAGAAGGCTTCTCTTAACAATAGAATCGTCCATCTGTCATTTAATATTTCTGTAATTTTGAAGATCCCACATACATCTACTGGAAATTTATGATCTGGAATAATTTGATTTGACATCAGTGGAAGCTCCAATTAGTATGAGTCTATAATTTAGACCTAGCTTTGATTCAGGTAGCATTATGCCATTTATAAATATACAAACTATAGAAGGTTTACTAGATAAAGATAGTAAGGCTGAGCTTTTCAAGCGAATAACGGACTTATTTGTAGAAATAGAAGGAAAGGGAAATCCTGCTTTTCGAGAACATGTCTGGATAAGAATTGATGAGCATCCTCCTGAACATTGGCAGTTAGGCAGCTTAAGACCAACAAAGGAAATGATTGAATTAATCACTGCATCAAAGTGATGTTTGTAAAGCCCTATAAATTAGGGCTTTACTTTTATTTAATTACAACAAGAAGTACAAGATTAGCTAATTTATCGTCTGATTTATCAACTTTTAATCTATTGATAAACATTATTTTCCTTTTCAACCCAAGTGAGTTTTGACAAAATGCAACAAGTCACAATGGTCAATTCGGTTCTCACAAACTTATAGTCTGTTAAGATTGTGCATGACCCTGTTTATTTTTATGTAATTCAAATGTTTGGAAGTAATTTCTAATGGAAACACAATATAAGGTGTTATGTGTCTGTTTAGGAAATATTTGCCGTTCTCCCACGGCTGAGGTGGTTTTCAGACATTATTGTGACGCACATCAACTCAATGTGGTTGTCGATTCAGCTGGAACGAGTAATTATCATCCAAATAAATCGCCAGATCAGCGTAGTCAGTTGCATGCTCAGAAAAGGGGCTATGACCTATCATCTTTACGTGCAAGACAACTTTCAACCCAAGACTTTTTAGAGTTTGATTTGATTTTGGCAATGGATCATCAAAATTTTGATGATATTCATGACGTGTTGCAAAGAGCCGTTTCTCAATTTGGCGCAGACCAAATTCGTGCAAAAGTAGCTTTAATGAGTGAGCATGATCCCCAATATCCACAACAAGCGTTGCCTGATCCTTATTATGGCGGTGCTGATGGTTTTGAACGTGTACTCAATCAATGTGAGTCCAGTAGTTTGGCGTGGGTTAATATTTTAAAAAAACAATTGAATGTTTAAGAATAGGTTTTCAATACAATGCAAATTCAGAATCAAGTACAGCTTAAGCCATTCAATACTTTAAGTTTAGATGCAACTGTTTCTCACTATACTAAAGTTGGCAATATTCAAGATATTAAAGCAGCTTTAGAGTTTGCTGAGCAGCATCAGTTAAATGTACTTGTACTATCGGGCGGTAGTAATATGTTATTGCCGCAGCAGATCAATGCTTTGGTGATTCATCTTGATATTCAGGGAATTGAAGTTTTATCAAACGATCATGATTTTGTGCGAGTTAAAGTAGGCGCAGGCCAAGTCTGGCATGATTTTGTTTTATACAGCACTGAACAGAACTGGTTTGGTTTGCAAAATTTAGCCCTTATTCCAGGCTTAGTCGGTGCTTCACCCGTACAAAACATTGGTGCGTATGGGGTAGAGGTAGGTGAGTTTATTGAGTCAGTACAAGTGTATGACCGTAAATTCAAGCAAACTCAGACAATTTTAGCGGCTGACTGCCATTTTGCTTACCGCCATAGTATTTTTAAAGATGATCCGAACCGTTACATTATCACGCATGTCACTTTTAAATTGCTTAAACAGCCGCACTTAAAACTAAACTACGGCGATTTGAAACAAGCAGTTGGAGACAATCAGACTGCCGAAAATTTACAAAATCAGGTCATCCATATCCGCCAAAGTAAACTCCCTGATCCAAAAGAATATCCAAATGTCGGGAGTTTCTTTAAAAATCCGATTGTTAAACCTCAAGAGTTTGAACGTTTAATCACACAATTCTCAACAATTCCACATTATCCTCAAGCTAACGGAAACGTTAAAATTGCAGCAGGATGGTTAATTGATCAGGCGGGTTGGAAAGGGAAGCAACTCGATATGGTAGGGATGTTCCATAAACAGGCATTAGTTCTGGTGAATTATGCCAATGCATCTCTAGCTGATGTAAGGAAAACTTATCAGGCTGTTCAACATGATGTTGATCAGCGTTTCCATATTATGTTAGAACCAGAGCCTGTGCTTTATAACAGTTTAGGTTTAATTGAAAATCATACGGAATAATTTTATGCCAAAAGTACACTTAATGGTACGTTTAGTACAAGTAGTCACCGTACTATTTGTACTATTAGGCTGTTTCGTGTTTTTTTTATATTCACCATTTTATTCAAAACTTATTGTAGCTGGGCTTAACTATTTTGTACCTGTTGATGTTAATCAAGTCGCAGCTGAAAGCCAGAGACAAGCCGCATTAAGTGAGCATGATAATTTAGAGCCGGGTTCGAATTTATGGATTGCTCGTCAGGCTTATTTAAAACTGACAGAGCAAGCGTTACGTGAAAAAAAGACATCTGATCTGACCTATATTCAAGAGAATTATAAAGCCTTACAGCAAATTATTCTTTTAGAAGAAAAGGAACAGGATTCAGAAGAACAAGCAGCCTCTGTAACGGTTCCTTTAGTCGCTAAAAACTCAGAAATTGATGCTGCAGACGAAGCGAGTAGTCCGGTTGATGAAGCACTCTTTATTAATAGTTCTGAAAATAAAGCGCTTACTGAACAATATACCGAGTTTTTAGCCAGAAAACCTGTGGTGCCAGAGCATCAAGACGCTGTCAGTGAACCTGAACAACAAGTCGAGTATGTGCGTAAAAATCCATTGCCTGCACAACCTAAAAAGTTATCAGAACCTTATGCAATTGTTGTGTTGGGGGGCGGATTAACCTTAGATAAAAATGGTAAGGATATTGTAGTTAATGGCTATACGCGTTTGCGATTAGAAAAAACTTTAGAAGTTGAAAAACAAAATCATCTGCCTATTGTGCTTAGCGGTGTAGAAGCACCTTATATGCAAGCTTGGTTAAAAGAGCGCGGTGTTGATGCAAAGCTATTAGAAAAGCGTAGTATGAATACATGTGAAAATACTCGCTTTAGCTCTTTATTGCTTCAGAAAAAAGGCGGTGCACCTACGGTCATGTTGGTTACAGATGAATATCACATGCCACGTACACGCCGACTGTTTGCTTTAAATGGTATAGAAACTATTCCTGTTGTAGCTCCAATGCCAACTCCACTGACACGTTGGCAACCAAGTGTACAAAATTACGATCATAGCCGCCGTGCAAATTATGAATTACTTGCGACAATTCGTGACATGTTGTTTGGCTCAAGTGATTGTCGAGAGGTTCCTTAATGTCAGATATTCCATTTCTCAATCCTGCCGTATTAAAACAATTAGATTTACCGGTTCCTAATCGTGATCTTACGCCGCAGGTTTTGAGTCCACTTAATTTAAATACATTAGAAGAACCTTCTCGTGATTTGCTAGCCTATCGCAAATTGTATGGTTTACATTTACTTGAATGTGACCATTGGCAAGGCTATGTTCAAATGCCGTTATTTCGTTTGCATGTGCAAGTTTTCAAACCTAAAGTAGAAAAAATACAAGGTACAGTTTGTCTATTGCATGGTTATCTTGAGCATAGTGGTATTTACCAGCCAATCATTCGTGAAATTCTTGAGCAGGGCTTTAGTATCATTACTTATGATTTGCCGGGGCATGGATTAAGTGATGGTTCACCAGCCAGCATTAAAAACTTTGATCATTACCAGCAAGTTTTGATGGCTGTTTATCAATATGTGAAACATGCAGATCAGTTACCTAAACCATGGGTCGGTATTGGTCAAAGTACGGGTGGAGCAATTTGGATGCATCACTTATTAGAATATGCTGAAAAACGCCAAGATCCGATTGTAGATCGAGTACTTTTGCTTTCTCCGTTAATTCGCCCTGCAAAAACTGCGTGGTGGCATAACCCCGTTGGATTAGGCATTATTCGCCGTATTAAACGTCAGGTACCAAGGCATTTTAGACGTAATAATCATAATCCTGAATTTTTGCGTTTTATTCGTTTAAAGGATCCTTTGCAACCTCGAATGATGGGTATGGATTGGATTTTGGCAATGTCAAAATGGATGCAAGAAATGGAAGAGCGACCTGCTTGCCGTATCCCGGTCTGGCTTGCACAAGGTGCTCTCGATCAGACAGTTGATTGGCGTTACAACATTGAATTTATTCGTCGTAAATTTAGACTCCAAACGTTGTTAATGCTTGAAGAAGGCTCTCATCAATTAATTAATGAACGTGCAGATATACGTGCGGCATTAACAGGATTGATTCCAGCCTTTTTGCATGCAAAGCCAAAACATTTTTATTATTAGAAAAATAATGCATCTATCCAAAATTCTAGATAGATGCATTATTTAATCTTTGTAGTTTATTTTGAATTTTGATAAAGCTGCATAAAGTTTTTATAAACCGAAGACTGCTTTTGTGGACTATACATATTGCGCTCGATTGTTCCTTTATCTGTTTTGATTAAAACATTCACATTTTGAGCATTTTTAAATTCTTGTAGGAATTGACTTGGAATAACAAAGTAAGTGGTTGAATGTTTAGGTACTAATCGGCTCACATTTGTCTTTTCAGTGGCTTGAGCTGGTTCGTAATTGAATCGTTTGCCATCAATATCAAAGGTTAAAGCGTTAATATCATAAAAGTTATAACTACTACTTAAATGAACATCTACTCGAAGCTGATTTTTTTGATTTTCATTCCATTTAACCAATAAACTTGGGCATAGTTCAGTTGGTAAGCAGTTTAGCTGACCAGCTGTCTTTACCTCTTTAGGAGCTGGTGTACTAACCTGTGTGGTGCTACAAGCTGCAGTAAGTAGACATGAACCCAATAAGAGTAGAGATTTCTTCATCGTATAAATTCCAAGATCGTATGTTTAATATTATTTATGTTAAGAGTAATAAATTTTGACATAAATTAACGCGTAGTTGGACCTAAAAATACAAATGGTTTTGTAGTTTTAAAGAAAGAGGTGGCATCACCTGCATAGATATGGCTTTGATCAGGCCCTAAATCAAGTCTACGTGTTTTGCCATCTTTAAAGTTAATCTTTTTTAAGTCAACCCAAAATACATTGGGTGAGAGAGCGGATTCAAAAAAGTAGAGCATTTGTTTGTGGTCGGCAACAGTTCGCCAACGAGTCGAGGAAATATTAGGTTCTTCTTGAGTATTTAAGCCATAGGGAACAGATGCATTGCGAATCACACTAAATACAGAAGCTTGTGCTTGTTTTGTATTATCATTTTTAGGAATAGCATTAATGTAAAACGATGCACGTGCAAAGCGATCAGATGCTCTGTTCGTACCGGGAAGCATAATCGTTCCGCCAATTTGCTTCCAATATTCAACAAGTGCAAGTTGTTTATCGAAAGTAGGTGAATTGGTCATGACCTGATAGCTTCGGCTATGGTGAATCACTTGTTTTCCACCAATATATTCAATAATTGCGCTATCACCTGTTTTATCAGAAATAGATAAATGTAAGGTGGTGAGCCGTGTTTCACCGGGAACATTGTCGGTAATAATAGTGTAGGGGTCTTTTTCTAAGGCCTTAACGGCTTCATCTACAGTTGCAAAATTATCAAGTACATATTGAGCCCATGCTGCAATACTTAATAAAGGCTTATCTGTCTTTTTTGCATCTGGGTATTCAGACTCTACTAACCATAAAATATTAGCAACCAAACCTGCTTCATTCATTCCATCTGTTGTGGAAACTTCATAACCTGTAGCAATTACACTTCCATATTTCGACGTCCATTTTATTGAGTTGGGACCAGCGCTACCGTCACGGCTAACCCCGCTTGGCATAATCCATAAGTTGGTACCTGTATCAACCTTCCAGTCCATTGAGCGAGCAGTAATAATATGTTGGTTATTACCTAAATATACGGCACGTGTACAAGCAACAGCATAGCTACTTAAGCCTACAGCGATTGCAACAAAAGAAGAGATGAATGTTTTTTTCAACATGATGAGGTACCTTCTTGTTATAAGCATTAAAAAATTTTTATTAAATAAAATTAAAATGTGTACGTTATTTATACTTTTATATTAGGTGAAAAATCTATTAAATACAAATTAAAAGGGGAGTGAAATTTAAGCAAAAATCACATATTAGTTTTAAATATGGAAGAGCATCACACTATAAATGTAATGCTCAAATTATAAAAATTAATATAAATTAAAAATGATTGGCATCGGCCATGTTCCACATCCGATAATAAAAATTATCATCGTCATTATTAAGTTCAGATTGTAAAAGTTCACCTTCTTTCAAGAAAAAATGCAACTGAGCATAGTTCTTAATTTCACGGTCATTTACTCGTTGAGCCAAATGATGAGCTTTAATATCAGAAGGATGGCGTAAACCTGCTGCAGCAATCATTTCTGATAATGCATGCAAGGTATTTTTATGAAAATTAAATACTCGTTCTGATTTAGTCGGTACATCAATTGCTTTTTGACGATCTTTGTCTTGAGTCGCTACACCCACAGGGCATTGGTTGGTGTGGCAGCTTTGTGCCTGAATACATCCAACTGCAAACATGAAACCACGTGCTGAATTAACCCAGTCTGCACCGAGTGCAAAAGTGCTAGCGATATCAAAAGCACTAATGATTTTACCACTTGCGCCAATTTTAACTTGATCTCTTAGTCCTGCACCGACAAGAGTATTATGGACAAAGCGTAAGCCCTCTCGTAATGGGGTACCAATATTGTCACTAAACTCAATTGGTGCTGCACCAGTACCACCTTCAGAACCATCCACAACAATAAAGTCGGGAACAATTTTTGTTTCAAGCATTGCTTTAACAATACTCATGAATTGCCAAGGTTGGCCAATACACAGTTTAAAACCAACTGGCTTGCCGCCAGATAATTTTCGCAGCTTCTGTAAGAAATGCATCATTTCAATGGGGGTAGAAAAACTAGAATGCTTAGCAGGAGAAATACAATCATGATCGCGTGAAACGCCACGAATTTGGGCAATTTCTTCGGTAATTTTATGCTTAGGTAAGATACCGCCATGGCCCGGTTTTGCACCTTGTGAAAGCTTTAATTCGATCATTTTGATCTGTGGCAATTGAGATTGTTTAGCAAATTTTTGCTCGTCAAATTTTCCATCTAGGGTACGGCAACCAAAATAACCACTGGCAATTTGCCAAACAATATCTCCACCATTTTCGAGATGATAAGGGCTTAAGCTACCTTCACCAGTATCGTGATAAAACCCACCTAATTGCGCTCCTTTATTGAGTGCTCGAATTGCATTGGCACTTAAACTACCAAAGCTCATGGCAGAGATATTCATAATGGATGCACTATAGGGTTGAAGGCATTGTGCATTACCCACCTGAATGCGGAAGCTCTTTGGATCAGCTGGTGGGCAAGGGCTTATTGAGTGGACAATAAAGCGGTAATTCTCTTGATAGACATCAATAATTGAGCCAAAAGGTTTATCTGCATTTTCGTTTTTAGCACGTTGATAAACTAAGCTTCGTTGCATGCGAGAAAAAGGTAGAGCATCTTGATCCGCTTCAATAAAGTATTGACGAATTTCGGGGCGTATATCTTCAAACAAAAAACGAAAGTGTCCCATAATTGGGTAATTTCTTAAAATTGAATGTTTATTCTGTAAAACATCATAGAGGCCTAATAGGCTTAAGGCGCCTGTAACTACCCATAAACCATTAAGGAGAGTATCAGAAATAAAATAATAGATACTATGCGGGGTATATACGGTTCGAAACCATGTGATGCTGAGCGCAGTAAAAATACATAAAAACCAAAGAGAATGGCGTGAAAAGAATGTATTGAGAAATTTATGTCGGATGATTTGTGCTGGACTCGCCATATTGGAACAAATTCCTAATGTTTTACTGATACATACCTTGCCAAGAAGGAACTAAAACCACAAGTATGGAATTGTTAGCTTAAGGACGGTATAACAAAATCCAAAGATTATTGGGTTTAATTTTTCATTTAATTTTTAGAAATAGTTGAGATGGCAACACATGCTATTGTTGGCGAACACTTGTGTTTAATTACTGAAATCTTTAAAAAAATTCTAAAAGTGTGATAAAGCACTTAGATTTCTTATTCATAAAGTATTATTTTCTTATTCATTTAAAATATATAGAATAATCAGGCGCTTACTTTTTGTTCTAGTTTTTTTGACCAAATATTAAAAAAATATAAAATACTAAAAGTGATGGTAAACTTTAACTAATGAAAATTTATATTTTTTTTAGAAAAACTAATAAAAGTTGAATGAAAGTATCAAAAATTGATATAAAAGGTATGATAAACCTTAGAAAATTTTATAATTGAGAAATTCATCAGAAGTTGAATTATTAATTGATATTTAGAATGAAAGTCCTGTTAGTGATTTTGTTGTTTTTTTGTATTATGCGCCCTAAATAGAGTAAAAAAATAATGCTTTGAAAAAACAATCAGAAAAGCTAGTGATTGTGATGGGGAAGGCTAGTTTTTACATCTATTAATTTTATTGGCGTAATGTAAAAAGGTTTTTAACCATGAATAAGTCTCTCATTTGTTTATCAGCAATTGCTATGGGTTCAATGTCTATTAATGCTGCAAATGCCGCAAATGCCGCCGGTACATTAACTGTTAAAGCAACAATTGCAAATAGTTGTGTTCTCAATACTTCTGCAACTGGTACTACCTCAAATGCAATTTTAGATTTTGGTACGTTAAGTTCGCTTGCAAACAACGTAGATGCAGATACTACAACGACAGGTGGAACTGCAATTAAAGTGTTATGTAACAACACTGTGCCATGGACTCTGGCTTTTGATGGCGGTAAAAACGCGCAATCTTCTCAACGTAATATGATTGGTGGTGCTTCAAGCAACGAATATATTCCTTACAACCTTTACTCTGACACTAATCGTGCAACAGCGATCGGTATTGCAACCACTGCATATAGTGGTAATGGTACTGGTGCGCCACAAACAATTAATGTTTATGGTCGTATTCCTGCTGGTTCAACTTTACCAAGTGCGGGTAGCTATGTTGACACTGTGACTGTAACAGTGACTTATTAATTTTTAATAAGTTTAGTTGCGTCATCGCTAGCTCTTTTTAAAAGAGCTAGCTCAATTTGAGAAAAGTAGTTCTGGGCAAATCATGAAAAAAAATATCTTTGTTGTTACAAGCTTATTGTTATTTTTGCCTAGTATGCTAAATGCAGCATCAATCCGCCTTTCACCTGTTAGTGTTGAAATATTGAGTGATCAGGCTGCATCTTCCATTAGTTTATATAACCAGTCAAATGAAAGTGCTGATTTGCAGGTGCGTGTATTTGAGTGGAGACAAAATGCTGGTCAAGATCAGTTAATCCCTACGGATGAGATTGTAATTAGTCCGCCATTTTTAAAACTACAACCTAGTGACTCTTATAACTTACGTGTAGTTAGAATTAACCCAGAGCCTATTTCTGGTGAAAAAACTTATCGTATTATTATTGATGAGTTACCAAAACCAATTGATAGTCGTAAAGCTGATCAAGGCGTTAACGTACTACTACGTTCGTCATTACCTGTATTTGTCGTCAATAAAGATGCGATTACTAAACTGAATTGGTCAATACAACAAGAACAAAATAACGCTTATCTCACTATAAGTAATGTTGGTAATCGACATGCGCTTTTAAATAACTTAATACTTGTGGATACAACAGCAAATAAAAGCTATCCCATTAAAGTAAACACCGTGAATGGTTATATTCTTGCCGGGAAAGCGAGAAATTTTAATATTAGTCCTGATTTTAAATTTCAAGCAGATCATAAATATAATATTTCATTAAATATTAACGGTAAGCAAACATCTCTTTAAAGAGGCACATATGAAATATATCGTAAGTGCCTTATGTGTTATGTACTTGCCGATTCATGCCGCTGCTGAATCATTACAAGATAGTACCAATGCTGTCTTACCAAGTATTCCAGAAGTTACGAATTCTGCTCATCAGGCCTTTGGTTCTGATCAGGGATATATACAGCTATTTTTAAATATCTCTGTTAATTCAAATGCTTCTAAAGATTTAATATCGGTGCGGCAGGATCAAGATAGAAAGCTATATATCCGCTCACGTGATTTAAAAACTTTAAGATTAAAAATGGATGCACATATCCCAGATAACCAGTGGGTGTGTATTAATGATCTAAACGGAATCCAGTTTAAATATCTGGAAAATGAGCAGTCTTTAAACTTAAAAGTTCCATCGAACATGTTAACGGGTTACTCAGTTGATTTAAGTAGTCAGCAGATCACTAGCCCACAATTGCTAAAGATGAAACCTTTAAATGCGGCCATTCTGAATTACAGTCTGTATAACACCATAACCAATTACGAGAACGTTTTCTCAGGTACGGCAGAAGGGATTTTTAACAGTGCAATTGGTAACTTCTCATCAGGCGTTTTATATAACGGTAGTAATGAAAATAGTTATAGCCATGAAAAGTGGGTACGACTGGAAACTAAGTGGCAATATGTCGACCCTGAAAAGATCAGGATATATACCCTAGGTGACTTTATTTCCAATAGCCCGGATTGGGGAAACAGTGTCCGTCTGGCTGGTTTCCAATGGTCGAGTGCTTATAGTCAACGCGGGGATATTGTCACTTCGGCGCTACCACAATTTTCCGGCTCGGCAGCACTGCCTTCAACATTAGATTTATACGTCAATCAACAAAAGATTTATTCAGGGTTAGTGCCATCAGGCCCATTTGATATTAAACAGCTTCCGTTTATTTCAGGAAATGAAGTCACCCTTGTGACTACCGATGCAACGGGACAGCAGAGCATTACCAAAAAGCCGTACTATTTTTCATCCAAGATTCTGGCACAAGGCATTAATGAGTTTTCAGTAGATGTGGGGGTTCCACGTTATAACTATGGGCTGTATTCAAACGATTATGATGATGCCACCTTTGCCTCAGGTGCGATCCGATACGGCTACAGTAACTCACTGACCTTAAGCGGTGGTGCAGAGGCTTCGACAGATGGCATGTCGAATCTCGGCACAGGATTTGCCAAAAATGTTTTGGGTATTGGTGTGATCAATGCCGACATTGCAGCGAGCCAGTATAAAGATGAAAACGGTTATTCTGCTTTAGTCGGTTTAGAAGGGCGTATTAGCAAGAATATTTCCTTTAACACCAGTTACCGCAAAGTATTCGATAACTACTTTGACCTAGCCCGTGTGTCTCAAGTGAGATATTTAAAAGATAACCAGATGACTTCTGAACCGCAGAACTACCTGAACTACAGCGCACTGGCAGATGAGATTTTTAGGGCAGGGATTAATTATAACTTTTATGCAGGTTACGGGGTTTATCTGGGTTATAACCAGATTAAATATAGCGATAACTCCTATAAATTACTGTCTACCAGTTTAAGTGGAAGTCTGGACAAGAACTGGGGTTTTTATGCATCAGCTTATAAAGATTATGAAAACCACAAGGACTATGGAGTTTACTTTGCGCTGAGATATACCCCGTCCAGTAAAGTGAATGCGATCACGAGTGTTTCTAGTGATAGTGGTAAAGCAACCTATAGACAAGAAATCAATGGATTTACTGATCCACAAATTGGTTCGTTTGGCTGGGGCGGTTATGTTGAACGTGATCAGGATGCGCAGGAGAATAATGCTTCAATTTATGCCTCTTACCGTGCCCGAGCAGCTTACCTGACAGGACGCTATAACCGATTTGGAGATAACGATCAGGTTGCACTTTCAGCAACAGGTTCACTGGTTGCGGCAGCGGGACGTATCTTTGCGGCCAATGAAATTGGAGACGGCTATGCGGTCGTAACTAATGCAGGGCCGCAAAGCCAAATTCTAAATGGTGGTGTTAATTTGGGAGAAACTGACAAGTCTGGCCGATTCTTAATTGCGAATTTAAGACCCTACATGTCTCATCATATCTACCTAGACCCATCATATTTACCTTTAGAGTGGGAAGTTAGCTCTACGAATCAGACAGCGTTTGTAGGTTACCGCCAAGGAACCTTGGTTGACTTCGGTGCTCATAAGGTCATTTCAGGGTTAGTGAAACTGGTTGATCAAAACAACTCACCGTTAATGCCGGGTTATGCCGTTCAAATTAATAGTCAGCAAGATGGAATAGTTGGTTACGACGGCGAAGTATTTATTCCAAACCTATTGAAGCAAAACAAACTTGAAGTTGATCTTCTGGATCATGGTTCATGCCAAGTTGTTTTTGCGTATGAAAATAAGCAATACAGTGCTAAAAAATTGGGGCCTTATGTATGTCGATAAATATTGCTAGCTTTAACCAACCGACAACATTTAGAGCACTTTCATTTATCCTGAAATATTTTTTGGGAACGGGTTTGCTATGCCTGATCTTTACATTTTTTAACTCTGCCCATGCAGATTGCACAGCTACAGCGCCAAATTCTGGCACATATACATACACTGCTGCAACAATTAACAATGATGCAGTATTGACATACACTGGGACAATACGTTGTTATGGAGCACGTTCAACACCAGAAATTTCAGGTTATATGTGTATGAAGACCGTTTTTACTGGAACCACGAGTAGTAATAATAATGTTTCATTACCCTATACGGTAACTGCAAGTGTAGGTGGGGCTGGCTCTTCTACCACTAATCAAAATGCGAATGTCTGGTATGGGCCTGTGAAAACCGTCTCTTCAAAGAATGTTATAAGTTACTCAGTAAATATAAAAGTACCAGCTCGTACGGGTTCGCTCATGGCATATCCTAAAGGAACCTATACGGGTACGGTTCAGCTATTTTGGGACATGCAAGCAAGCTCTAGCACAGTGTGCGAAGGTGATGGTGGTGGAGGTTGGGACTCGGGTAATACCACCATAACTGCTAATTATGTTGTGCCAAGTTTGTGTCAAATAGATTCAACATCAAATGTCGATTTTGGAAATATTAATGATATTGGTAAGACTACTCGTGATTATACAGCTCAAGGAGTGGTGAATACGACCTGTAATAATGGACTGCCATATAGTATTTATTTGGGGGATGGAAATAACCGTATTGCCGGTGGTTTTAGGCAGATGGCAAATGGTAGTGGTCAGTACATTCAGTATCAGTTATATCAGAACTCGAATTATAGTACGGTATGGGATACTACTGGTGGTGTAAGCGCAGTTGGAGGTTCTGGAGGTGTTTCTAAAACAGGTTCGGGCAGTTCTCAGGGTACAAATGTCTATGGAAAAATTCCGCAAGGTACCACTATTGCAACAGCTCCGGGTAATTACTCAGATACGATCGTTGTTACAGTAACTTATTAAGAATTTTTTGATTCTAAGATTGGATATTTTACCAATGTTTTGAGTGGCGGAGATGAATAATAATTAGTTTTTAAAATTGATATTTAAGCTAGGCTCGACTTAAAGATGTAGTTTAAAAGGGGCCTTATTTATAGAATTTGATGTTTAATTGTTCTAATTTAAAAGAAGCAGATAAGTTTAAAAAAAGTAGGGGTGATAAGTGGTTAGCGATAATGTTGTTTCAGGATGAGTAAAAACAGAAAAAGACAAATTAAAAAAATAAGAAAAAACATCTGATAAATATATACCTTGTGAATATTAAATGTATTTTTACACAAGTTAACAGATTGTACAAATTAAATTACAGTTCTCATTTCTTTCTTTATTTTGTCTTATCAATCATTTAATTATTTGTATTGGAAAACAAAGTGTTAAAATTGAAAGGCTGAGATGCTCTGATATGTTTAATTGTATTTTATTCGGTGAATCTACGAATTGAAATTTGTGGATGCTTAGTAGTACTAAAGACAAATGTCTATATGTGTGACAGCTATCCCGAATTTTAACCTCATGAAAATACAAAGGTTTGTAAATTGTTTCAACCACTTACTATCCAAACTCGACTCGGTGGATTTTACTTTTTCTACTATTCCATTGTTGGCACATTCATGCCGTATTGGAATTTATATCTCCAAGATCAGGGATTTAATTATCAAGAAATTGGTGTTTTATCATCAATTGCGATTGTAACACGTTTTTTTGCACCTTTAGTTTGGGGGTGGATTGCTGATAAATCTGGTAAGCGAATGTTGCTTGTTCGGATAGCAACTTGGATGGAATCTTGTATATGGTTAGCTATTTTTATAGTTCCAAATACTTTTCAATCAGTTGCTTTGCTTATGCTTATTTTTAGTTTCTTTCAAAATGCGATTTTAGCTCAATTTGAGGGAGTGACTTTATTTTGGTTGGGTGATCAAAAAGCTAAACTTTACGGCAAAATTCGTAAGTGGGGATCGGTTGGGTTTATTGTTGGGGTATTCACTATTGGGGCTATTTTAGAAATAGTGCATATTTCAATGCTTCCAATTTTACTATTAATTATCGCGTCACTAGCGTTTATTTGGTCTTTCACAATCCGCGAACCTGATAGCGCGCCTACTTCCCAAAAATATTTAGAACCTTTACTTCCTGTTCTTAAGCGCCCAACAGTGGCTGCATTTTTTGCAATTGAATTTATTCTACTTTTTTCACATGCGCCTTTTTATAGTTTTTATAGTAATTTTCTGAAATCTTTGAATTTCAGTACGACTGAAATTGGATTTTTATGGGCCATGGGCGTTTTTGCTGAAATTTTTATGTTTTCAATTGCCTCAAAGATTTTTCAACGCTTTTCGTGGTGCAGTTTAGTCGTTGTGTGTCTGCTGGTGACGAGTATACGTTGGATGCTAGTTGCAGTATTTTCACATTATTTTATTGTTCAACTTTTTGCGCAGTGTTTACATGCCTTTAGTTTTGGTTTATTTCACTTGATTGCAATGAGAGTTATTTTTCAAAACTTCTCTGCTGGACAGCAAGGGCGTGGACAAGCACTTTATAGCACCATGTGGGGGTTAGGTGTAGCTTTTGGTAGTGTTCTGGCTGGGCATTTCTGGAAAACTTTTTCTGGTGAACTCATCTTTATGTGTGCCAGTGTGGTTGTGCTCTTAGGTTTGTGCTTTGTAAAGTGGCTTCCGAAACAGGTCGATTCTTTAACCACCTAAGCTTGAGATAATGCAAAACACAGAATTTATATTGAAAAAAGCAAGTAAATATAAAATTGTTTGATGACTTGTTGTGACACGTTACAGTTGAAAAATATTGTTTTTATATGGTTATGGAGCAGTGATTTTGTCAAAAAATATGCTAACTTAACTTCATGCGTTTAATGATTAATAAATCTATGAAAAATATTTATATTATTGGATTATTGTGGGCTTGTTCTGGTTTAGCTGTGGCAGAAACGGCTACTCAACAGCCAGCTGAACAACCCGTTCGGACTGCAAGTAATCCTAATGCTATACGTATTGTTACGCGCCCTGAAATTATGGGATTGTGGGGAATGGAAATTCCAAATAATAAGAAATGTGTGGAATATTATAACTTTCGTAGTAGTAATGATGTAGTGATCAAAAGCGGTCAGGAATGGTCTTATGGTATCTATGAATATCAACCATCTGATGACCCTAAAGAGCAGCTAGCCGCTTTAGTAATGCAAATTAAATTTGACAATAATAAAGTAGATTGCTCTGGTCAGAAACAAGACCAAACAGGTGATGTCTCACAGTATTTTGTACAATGGAAAAACGACCATACAATCAATTTCTGTTCAACAGCTAAAGGTGAGCAGTGCTTTGCGACTTTACGTCGGGTATTACCATAAAATTATAGATATAAAAAAAGCCTCTTAAAAATAAGAGGCTTTTTTTATTATGCAGTTTCAGCTTTCTTTTCTTCGACTTGCTTTAACAAGTGTTTTTCAAGGTAATGGATATCCATTGCTTGAGAGCAGAAGCTTTTATCTTGCAAAATAAGATCTTTATGTAGAGGAATATTTGTTTTAATTCCCGTAAGGATCATTTCATCTAGCGCTTGACGCATACGAGCAATTGAAGTTTCACGGTCTTTACCATGAGAAATCAGTTTAGCAATCATAGAGTCATAGTAAGGTGGAATGCTGTATTCTGGGTAGATATGAGAATCTAAACGAATACCAGCGCCGCCTGGCGCATAGAAACTTTCAATTTTACCTGGTGAAGGTAAGAATGTTGTTGGATCTTCTGCATTGATACGGCATTCAATTGCATGTCCTTGAACTTTGATATCTTCTTGTTGAAGCTCTAGTCCTAGGCCACCAGCAATGCGTAACTGTTGTTCAATAATATCGACACCAGTAACCATTTCAGTTACAGGGTGCTCTACCTGAACACGAGTATTCATTTCAATGAAGAAGAATTCACCGTCTTCAAATAAGAATTCAAACGTACCAGCACCACGATACTGCATCAACTGACAAGCATGAACACAAGCTTCTAAAATATCAGCTCGAGCTTGCTCTGGTAGGTTTGGTGCAGGTGCTTCTTCTAGTACTTTTTGATGGCGGCGTTGTAATGAACAGTCGCGGTCATATAAGTGAATTGCATGACCATTACCATCACCAAGAACTTGAACTTCGACATGGCGAGGTTTTTGTAAGAAGCGTTCCATGTAAACGGTATCATCACCGAACCACATTTCTGCATCGCGCTGCGCTGCTTGAACTGATTCAAGTAGTGTATCTACACGCTCAACAATACGCATACCACGACCACCACCACCAGAAGCCGCTTTAACAATAAGCGGGAAGCCGATTTCTTTCGCTTCTGCCAAGGCATTGTGGATGGTTACTGCATGGTCGCAACCTGGTACAGTAGGTACGCCAGCTTTTTTCATGGCAACAATCGCAGAAACTTTATTCCCCATAAGGCGGATATGTTCTGGACGTGGACCAATAAAAGTAAAGCCTGAACTTTCTACAATTTCAGCAAACTCAGCATTTTCTGAAAGGAAACCATAACCCGGGTGAATAGCATCAGCACCGGTAATTTCTGCAGCAGTAATAATTGCCGGGATATTTAAATAGCTATCACTACTTGCGCCCGGACCAATACATACTGCTTCATCAACAAAACGTAAATGCATCAAATCCTTGTCGGCATCTGAATAGATACCAACAGTCTTGATTCCTAATGTTTTACAAGCCCGGGTAATACGTAAAGCGATTTCACCACGGTTTGCAATTAAAACTTTTTGCAACATAGACGTCCCCGGGGTAATTACGCGCGATAACGGAATAAAGGTTGACCGAATTGGATAACTTCACCATTTTTCACTAAAATTTCTTCGATCACGCCACTTTGAGTTGCTTCAATTGGGTTCATGATTTTCATTGCTTCAATAATACCCAAAGTTTCACCAGCAGATACTGTTTGGCCTACTTTAACAAATGGTGCTTCACCTGGGCTTGGAGCAGCGTAGAACACGCCAACCATTGGAGAAGTTTCAACTGCTCCACGCGGTGTTTTTGCAACTGGTGCTTCTGCAACAGGAGCAGCCGGAAGTGCTACACCAGCCGCAGCAACGACAGGATTGCGACGAGTTAAAGCGATTGATTGATCACCTTCTTTAACTTCGATCGCTTGCAAGTCAGACTCAATCATTAAATCGATGAGTTTCTTAATTTTGCGGATATCCATGGGCGACTATTCCTAAACTAGTTTGGGTTAGATGGTTGAATTTTTTCAATAGCGTAATTGAGTGCAAAACGATAGCCTTTTGCACCTAAACCACAAATCACGCCAATTGCTTTATCAGATAAATAAGAATGATGTCTGAATGTCTCTCTTGTATGGACATTCGACAAATGTACTTCAATAAATGGAATGGCAACGCCAAGTAGGGCATCGCGTAGAGCAACTGAAGTATGGGTGAGGGCTGCAGGGTTGATAATAATAAGTTCTACGCCTTCAGTTTGTGCTTGATGAATACGATCAACAATGGCACCTTCCCAGTTGCTTTGAAAAGTATCTAATGTGATTGAAGCTTGTTGAGCTTGGCTAATAAGTTGTTGGTTAATATCATCTAAGGTAAGATGACCATATACTTCTGGTTCGCGTTTTCCCAGCAAATTCAAATTCGGTCCATGAATCACCAAAATGGTCGAACTCATTCAGATTGCTCCAGCTCTAAAGTTGCAAATATTCTTTGCAAGATGTCTGCAAAGTTTGCTTATTATGGCATATGTTTCTACAATTTTTTTATAATTTGTTTTCATCGTCGCAGAAAGGGTATACCAAATTCGGCTTATATATTGTAAATTTTGCGATGATTTAGCAATGTTAAAAAATGACAAAATTTCAAGTAATTTAATGGAGCTTATTTTAAACTGAATTGACAAAAACAGTTCATGTATTTTGTGTAACGGTTATAGAGTTCTCTCCAATCACTAATAGCTCATTCCATCGAGTTAGATAATTTTTTGAACGGTGACATTGTTTCATGTGCCAAGATGGATTACGGGAATGATAACCGACTTGTAAATAGTGACTGCCAAATCGGTTACGAACTGTGCTGAGCGTTTGCATTAATTGTTGTCTTTGCTGAATCAACTCAAGAGGTTGCCATAAATCATCAATGTGATGTTGACGAGGATGCAAACCACAAAATAAAACTCCAATCTTTATATATTTTTTATTTTCTTTATATAAAACATCAATTTGCTGCATGGCTGCTTTTGTTAATATGCATAAATCATCTGTTGCATAATTTAAGCCTATCGCTTGAGAAGATGCTTTTTTATAAGGTGGTTTATCTATTTTTTCATAAAGCAAGACTTGAACGCAGGCACAGAGCTGTTCTTGTTTCATTAAACGGCGATGAGCACGGTTGAGATGAAAAATAAGTGCTTGCTTAATAATTTCAATGCTGGACAAAGCTTGAGCAAAACTACGTGATGCTAAAATTCGTTTGGTGACAATTGCAGGATCGTCGAGTTGAATACAGGATTGGCCTTTTAGCTCACGAATGGTACGCGCCATAACCACAGAAAAAGCTTTTGCTAGATGATGCTCATTGGCAAAAGTTAAGTCTAAGCATGAATAAATCTCATAACTCCGTAATTGTTTGACTAATTGATAGCCAATTCCCCAGACTTCTTTGACTGAAGTGTGTTGCATGAGGTCTTCAAGAAGCAGAGGATCTAAAGTGGTGAAATTACAAATTCTATTAAAGCTTCTAATTTTTTTAGCATAGTGATTGGCTAATTTTGCTTGAGTTTTTGAATATCCGATGCCAATACAACAGGGTAAGCTTAACCATTCTTCTAAGGTTTCTACGACTTTGACACAATAAGAATGAATATCTAGAGATTGAAGGTAAGGGGTAAGGCGAATAAAACATTCATCTATAGAATAAGCTTCTAAATCATCGGGCGAGAAAAACTCACCAAGAACTGAAAAAAAGCGACGTGACATTTCAGCATACAAAGTGTAGTTGCTTGAATAGACGTGTACACCTGCTTGAAGAGCTTCTTGTTCGATTTGATACCATGGAATACCCATTTTGATACCCATATTTTTTGCTTCTTCACTACGTGATACAACACATCCGTCGTTATTAGAAAGTACTACAACTGGTAGGTCAATAAGTTTGGGATTAAATAGTCGCTCACAACTCACATAACAATTATTAATGTCTACGAGCGCGTAAATTTCGCGGTGTGAGATTTCCATTATGATTTGCCCCATTAAGAATATTGGTAAAACTACATATTGATATTGTTTTCATAAACACAGTGGGAGGAAGTGTTGGATGAAAAAGTTGCATCTTGAATATGTAACAAAATCAAGTTAACAAAATTTTTAGCAGAATACTAGGGTGGTTCTGTGGGTTTAACTTAGGTTAACCATGGAAAAAATAGATAAGGATTTAATATTTTTAATAAAAAAAGGAGACCGTATTGATCTCCTTTTTGTGACACATTGAATGTCAGTTTTTGATTACCATTTATGGCTATAAGAAACTTTCAGCGTTGCACCATTTGCTACTAAATGGCTAGTGTTAGTACCAGATCTTAATAATTGGCTATAGAGAGGGTAGTACTTGCGGTTAAACATATTCTCTAAACCAATCGTCACAGTGTCTTTTTTGTTAAGCGCAAAGCTACTGATTAAATCTGCTGTTGTATAGGTTTTTACATCAGCACGACCAGTGATAGTAGCATCATTTAAACGGTAATCTTTTGAACCGAAGTAAGTCGCTTGTAGACGGTTGGTCCAAGTTTCCGTTGGGCTATAAGAAATATAACCTGTGAGTTTTAATGGTGGAATACGGAAGCCCGTCATGTCTTGTTCAGCACCATCTTGCGGTTTTTCGCGACCTTTCATCCACGTAACACTACCACCAGTTCCCCAAACATTAGCATCGTCAAGATAGTCAAAAGTTGCTTCAACACCACTAACTTTTTCTTTGGTTCTAGTAAGTGCCAGACCATTGCTGAAAGACTGCACAGCGCCTAGATCAGAAGTAGAGTGGAAGACTGCTAAGCTTGATGAAAAGTTATTGAAGTTCCCTTTCCAGCCCAACTCATAGTTATCAACTTTTACAGGTTCTAAAAATGAAGATGATAATTCATAATTTTTTTTCTTATCAGTATTATCTGCATTACGAATAATCACACCCACATCAGGTAATTGGAAACCTTGATTAAACGATGCATAAATCGAGTGCTGGTCATTTGGAGAGAAAGTCAAATTGGCATTGTATAACCATGCATCAGCTTTTACTTTCCCACCTTGATATACATAAGGGTTTGGCTTATATGATTGTGTTTTAGGATCAAATTGTGATAATGGAATAAAACTATCAATTTGGGCATAGCTATCTTCATAGCGTGTACCTGCTTCAGCCGACCATTGATCATTAAAGCGATGTTTTAACTGTACAAAGCCACCAACACTTTGTGTGGTAAGTTCAGGTAAATAAATGAGCTTACCAGTTTTTACAAAATCTAGGCCACCAGATTGGTCATAAATATCAGGATTGAAAGTATCTAAAGGCATTTCGCTTTTTTCACGGCTAAAGTCACCACCCCAAACTAGGGATGTATCACCTAAAAACTCAAGTGGTGTGGTAACAGTTAAACGGCTACCGAGTATGTTATTTTCTTGATAGATCTGATCTACGTTTCCACCCCGATTCGGATTTTTTCGTGCATCAAATGGTGAAAAACGTGTAAAGAAGTCGCGGTAATAAATTTGAGCATCAATCTTATTGCCAAAAAAGTCCTTATGTTTATAGGTTAAATTGTAGATTTGGTTTTCGTTTTTAGTCTGGTCTTTAAGCTTTAAGCCTTTAATGGCTTTTGCTGGTACAGTTCCAGCAGGAGCATTCTTAACGCTTGGGTCAGATGCATAATCTGAGTCTTGCTCGGCATTATAATAGTTTGCAGCAAACTGTAGGTATTGGTTGTCATCAATATGGTAACCAAGTTTACCACCTACGCTGTAAGCATCGGCATCATATAAATCGCCTTGACTTGGTTCCGGTGCAACACGGTCACCACTTGCATCGTACGGACTACCAATACGTTGGTAACCAAAGTCGAGCGCATAGTCAAAAGCGTTAAAGCTGCCTGTGAAATATTGATGAATATCGCCACTTAAAGCATTAGAACGGAAATTTGTTAAAGGTGTTTGAAGCCCAACGACTGTTTTTGCTGTAGGTTCGCCACCAGCCGCTTTCGTAGTAATTGAAATAATACCGCCAGAAGCACCGCCACCATAAATTGCGTTACTGCCTCGAATCACTTCAATGTTGGCAATGCTTTCAGGGTCAATTGCTGAAAGTCCTCTTGATGTGTCGCGTGTCAGGTTTATTGGAACGCCATCGACCAAGATGAGAGCATTACGACCACGTAAAGTTTGACCATAATCGGTAATGGTTCGGCTTGAGTCTGATAGGCCCGGTACGGCTTTTGCTAAAACAGTTGCAATACTGCCAGATGAACCATTTCTTAAAAGTTCAATTTGTTTTTCATCTAGTTTGGTGACTTGCTTGGCAGAAGTAGAAAGTTCATCTGCGCGTGAAGCGGTAATTGTAATTGTAGGAAGTGCCTCAGGCTTTTTTTCAACATCTGTTGTCTCAGAGGTTGAGGCTGCAAAGGCCGAGTTTGAGAGAAAGATGGCCCCACCAAGTGAAAGGAGTGGAATGATATTTTTTACTTCAGACTTCCTGGTAAAAAGTTTGTGACTTTTTATCTTATTTCCCATTGTCTCGCCCTGAGAGTGATTTTAAATTGAGCGAATTATAAATGAGAATCATTGTAATTAACAATATGATTAATTGCTTAAAAATAATATATTTGAAATTTATTCAATGAATTAGGGGAGTAGGTGTCTATTCCCCCAAAAAATTGAATAGTGATTAGATTTCTTTAAAAGCATTTAGGTGATTTTGATGGGCACGACGAATAATGCTACGGTCATCACCAAGCACAAAAAGCAGAACGGATTGTTGTTTCCACGCTGCAATATCCTCTGACTTTCGAGGAATAGCACAGAAATGTTTTTGACTATTTCTAGTCTTAGCATACATCTCTTGAACTTTTTCTTTCACTTTTGGATGACTGGATTGCCACGGCAGTCCCATAGATTGAGAAAGGTCGGCAGCACCCTCAAGAATAATATCGATACCTTTGTTAAAAATCATAAAATAACCGTGACTTATATCACGTTTAATTAAGATAAATTCATCTAATTCAATTTTATATTGATTAGTATTTTAGGATATTTAAGGCTTAACTTTTTATTATGTTTGATTTTAATTTACGAATAAAATTGAAATTTGCTGATAAAATGTAATTTTTTTATTATTGAATATTAATAATAATAATTATCATTTGTATTTGCAATTAAATATGGATATTCTCCGTAGGTATTTATCCCTCCACAGAGTAATCCTGATGAGATCAATCACAAATAAAATTGCCTTGCAGCATTTAGTGAACTCATATTTACAAGAAACAGGTCATGGACGTTTTCTCTCTTTAACAGAACAATCTCCTCATTTGACAGAAAGAGGTAAGGGCAAAGTTTTACTGAGTATCCCTTTACATGCAATCAATGGGTTTCTTTATGCACCGATTGAGTATTTTAGTCAGGTAGGGCGGCACCGTTTTGCTGACTTGCCGTGGGTCGAGCGGGAAGGTCAATATTTGGCACTTAGTCCTGTAAATATTGCGTCAAATCTACTGGAAAATTTAATTGAACAATCCAAAGCTCAGCAGCTTGATGCATCTTCATTGCTGGAATGTTGGATTCAGAGTCACAAAGCACTGCAGCAATTTCTCAGTCATCGTGAACCAAATTTTGATCAGATTATAGCAAAACAGCAAAATTTTATTCAGAGTGAACAGGCATTGGTACTTGGCCACAGCATGCATCCTTCACCCAAAAGCCGACAGGGTTTTGTACAAGATGACTGGAAGATTTTTTCACCTGAAACACAGAATACCTTCAAAATGCAATTTCTATATGTGCACCCAGAACATATTGCTTCGGATAATGCACATAAAATTGATATTCCTACACAGTTCAAACATGATTTAGAACCATATTTCAATGCGTTCCACCGAGCAAAAATAGCTCAGTTTTCTGAATATGCCTTGTTGCCTTTACATCCATGGCAGGCACGTTATCTAAAGGATAAGGACTGGTATCAACAGCTTCTACATGAAGAGAAATTGATTGATTTTGGCGCGTTAGGCTGGGATGTCAAAGCAACAACTTCAGTGCGTACGCTGTACAGTGAGCAATCACCTTGGATGTTCAAGGCATCAATGACTGTGGCTGTGACTAATTCAGTTCGGGTCAATCTGTATAAGGAATGCCACCGTGGTTTGTTGAGTTATCAACTGTGGCATGATGATTGTCTAAGTGAATTCAGGCAGCGAAATCCGAACCTTCAGGCTTTGAGTGATCCTGCTTGGATTGCATTGAAATTTGGTGGTCAAGTGCTGGATGAAACCATCTGTATTTTGCGTGAAAATCCATTTAAGGTCAGTGATGATGTGACTTGTATTGCTTCATTGTGTCAGGATCATCCTATATTGGCAAAAAATCGTTTCAGTGAAATTTTTGCAGATATTTCAAAACAAACAGGTCAATCTCAGTCACAAGTTGCCTTGCTGTGGTTTGATCGCTTCCTGGAAATGACCATTCTACCGTTGATGGAGTTGTATCATGAATATGGAATGGCTTTTGAAGCACATCAACAGAATACCTTGATTGAACTGGAACAGGGTATGCCTAAAACAGTATGGTTTAGGGATAATCAAGGATTTTACTATATCCGTGAGCTTGCCACAGAAATTTTGAAACATTATCCGACATTGGCAACAGATGGTCAGGCAGTATGCCCATTGTCACTGGTAGATGAACGTTTCCGTTATTACTTTATTGGTAATACCTTATTCGGTCTGATTAATGCCATAGGTATGACTGGCGCCGTTCAGGAGCAACAATTAATAGAAATGCTGCAATCCTACTTGTTGCAGGCCTATCAGAAATATCCTGAAAGCAATTTATTAAAGACTGTTTTACATCATGAAACTTTTCCTTATAAAGGCAATATGATGACACGTCTGTATGAGCTGGATGAGTTACAAGCTGATATTTCTCAGCAATCAATCTATGTTGATTTAAAAAATCCACTCTATGTTAGACAAGTCATTGAGGAGGCCGACTATGCTTGATTTCATAGGTGTTGGTCTGGGGCCCTTTAATCTAAGTCTTGCTGCGTTGGTGAATCAGCATGCTTCATTGAAATATTGTTTCTTTGAAAAACGGGAAAATTTTGACTGGCATGCAGGATTACAGCTGCCAGGTGCGATGTTGCAGGTCCCTTTTATGGCCGATTTGGTCAGTCTGGTTGAGCCGACAAGCCCTTATAGCTTTCTGAACTATTTAAAGGCACAGCAACGCCTCTATAAGTTTTACTTTCGTGAGAATTTGTATATTCCGCGCAAAGAATACAACCATTATTGCCAGTGGGTGGTGCAGCAGTTGCATGATCTACATTTTGGTCATCGAGTGGTGGACGTTGCTCCAATCTCTGGCGGTTTTCAGGTGATTGCTGAACAGTGTGGACGATTGTCCATTCATCAGACCCGTAAACTGGTATTGGGGGTGGGAACGGTGCCGCGATTACCCAAACCCTTACAAACAATTTCAGAGCAAACTGCATCTTGTCTGCATTCTTCCAGCTATCTACAGCAGTGTACCGATAATCTTTCTGGCAATGTGGTACTGATTGGCTCTGGTCAGTCTGCAGCGGAAATTTTTATTAATTTATTTGATCAGCAGATTTCATCAGAAACAGGTAAGCCCAAATTCCATTTGTATTGGTTGACCCGCTCTGCAGGTTTTTCACCCATGGAAAATACACCATTGGGTCTGGAAAGCTTCAGTCCAGATTACATGCGTTATTTCTACCATTTACCAGAAGCTCTCAAAGATACTTTGCCAACTGCGCAGGCCCACTTGTACAAGGGCATCAGTAGCAGAACTATTCAGGAAATCTATGAGCGCCTTTATCACCGTAGTATTGGACAAGCGGATACCTATGTGACTATTGCCGGCAACTATCAGTTGGAGAATGCACAGTTACATGGGCCGAATAATATTCAACTTGAATTTTTACAGACTCAGCAACAGCAGGTGTTGAAACTTCGGGCAAGTACCGTGATTGCAGCAACGGGTTATCAATATCCTGCACAGACTTTCCTGAATAAGTTAAAGGACGGGATTGTATTAGATACCCAGCAACGCTGGAAAATTAGTGAGCATCATCAACTGCAGTATCAAGGGGATGGTGAGATCTATATACAAAATACCAGTCTCCAACACCATGGCGTTGGAACTCCAGATCTGGGCTTGGGTGCATTTCGTTCCGCACGGATTGCCAATCAGATTCTGAAAGAAAACTATTTTGATGTAGATGGGAAACAAGGCTTTCAGGATTTTCAGCTGGATAGTCATGCCTTGACGACTGAATTCAAGATAAATAACTCCCGAACAAATACAGTCATGCCGCGTCCCTCTGGGAAAACCGATGATCAGTATTTAAAAGTCATGAGCAAATAACACAGGGGACAGGAGATGGCTGAACAGCCACAATCACTGTTGCAAGCAGAAAATCCTGTATCTACAGGGTTACAACGTTGGGTGATGATCTGTGTGATGTTGGGGACTGGCACCGTCAGCATAAACAACAGTAGTTTTAACCCCGCTATTCCTCAGTTGATGCATGATTTTCAGATTAATGAAACAGCAGTTAGCTGGGTCATGGTTATTTTTCTGCTGAGTATGAGCCTGAGTCTATTGCTTACAGGTTATTTGAGTCAGCGATTTGGTAAACGTCAGGTATATCTGACTGCGCTGACAGTTTTTGGTTTGAGCTCGCTGTATGGTGCTTTTGCAGGGCATTTTGGAACTGTACTGCTGGTTCGTGCTTTACAAGGCTTTTCAAGTGGATTGATGATCCCATTGTCTCTGGGAATTATATTTATGGTAACTCCGCCTGCGCAGCGGGGTGCTGCTACAGGGTTATGGGGTGCCATGATCATGCTGACTTTGGCATGCGGACCCATGCTGGGTGCACTGGTTTTGGTGTGGTGGAACTGGCAGGTGTTATTTTTATTGAATGTTCCGCTGGCGATCTTTGCATTAGTGATGGGGTTAAGGTGGTTGCCGTCACAGCAGACTAATGTGAAATTGCTTCGTTTTGACTGGAGTGGTTTTGTACTGCTTGCTGTGGGTATTGTAGCGTTGCTGCTCAGCTTGAGCAAAATCCAGCAGCTGAGTGACATCCAAACGTCTGAGTTTCTATTGTTGTTCAGTACAGGCATTGCGGCATGTTGTGGCTTTTTCTGGTTTAGTCGTAATAAGCCCAATGCTTTAATTGACTGGCAACTATTTACCAGTAGTGGTTTTAACTACAGTGTGATTATTTCAGTTGTACATACTATCGGACTATTCATTACCTTACTCCTGATTCCACTGCTGTTACAAAATACTTTAAAGCTCAGTCCAGTGTGGACAGGGCTGATCCTGATGAGTAGTGCGCTGACCACCAGTCTATGTAGTCAATGGGCGGGTAAATATCTCGATCAACATGGCGCCCGGCAATTAATTTGTTTTGGTCTTCTGTTGACTGTTGCTGCATTCGCTGGTTTGGCATTGATTCCAGGTACACATGTTATATCCCTGATGTTTTGTATGATCTTGCACGGGCTGGGATTTGGTTTGTCCTATATGCCAGCGACAACAGCTGGATTAAATAGTCTGGAAGATCAAGAACTGGTGACTCAGGGAGCCGCTGTTAATAACTTACTGCGCCGGATTTGCGCTGCAATTGCTGTCGTGGTTGCTGCACTCTATCTGCAAATTCGTACACACAATATTCCATATTTACCAGAACCCGCAATTGCTCAAATTCATGCGATACGGGAACTGTTTTTGATCTGTGCAGGCGTAATGCTGTTGGCATTACCCGCGGCATGGAGGTTTCCGAGTCAAAAGCAAGCGGACGTTTTGGTCCAAAATCAATAAAGGTAAAAATAATGGGCAATTTACATCCAGCACTTTCCACGACCACACATTCTGTGAATACAAGTACTTTGGCTTGGCAGCAACCTGATCAAGCCACGATGAAAAAAGTTGAACAGCGTGTGATTAAACAATTGCTACAGGCATTGATTTATGAAGAGGTGATTCCAGCCCAGTTTGAGGATGGTGTTTTTTATATAGATGTGATCAATTCACAAAGGCAATCGGTACGTTATATAGCTGCAGGACAGCGACATCTCAGTTTTGGCCTAGTACGCATGAATGCTACAGATGTCATCCGTGAGGATCATCAGGGACAGAAAACGGTTGCACAATTGAATTTAGTCATTGATGAGGTTATCCGAAGTATTCCACAGGCAGCCCAGATTGATGGTTTTATCAGTGAGTTGAAGCGAACTTTTATTCATGATGTGCAGTCTCAGCACTGCCAGAATGAGTATGTACTACCAGCAGCACAATATAGTTATGATGTGCTGGAAACCTATCTGATGGATGGTCATCCCTATCATCCTTGCTATAAATCCCGAGTGGGTTTTAATCTGCAGGATAATCTGAAATATGGGGTGGAATATGCACAACCTATCCATCTGGTATGGATTGCAGTACATCAGTCCATATTTTCCCATAATGCATCCAGTCATTTAAATGCGGATGATTTCCTGCAGCAGCAGTTGACTGAACAGGATCAGAAAGAGTTTACAAAGGTTTTGGGTCAGCAAAAAAATGCAGATGAGTATATTTGGTTACCCGTTCATCCATGGCAATGGGAAAATACTATTGTGCATGTGTTCTTTAAGGAAATTGCTGAACAGAAGATTGTTTATTTGGGACGAGGCGAATATGCCTATATTGCTCAGCAGTCACTGAGAACACTGACCAATTTACAACATCCTGAAAAGCCTTATATCAAATTGTCCATGAGTCTGACAAATACCTCAAGTTCACGGATATTGGCGACACATACAGCAATGAATGGGCCGTTAATTACAGATTGGCTACAGGGTTTAAAAAAGAACAGTGAAATTGCCCAAAAATTGGATTTTGATATTCTTGGTGAAGTACATGCCTCAGCAGTGGATTTCACTCGTCTACCTAAATCACATGCCAAACAGGCATATGGAACTATTGCCAGTTTGTGGCGTGAAAGTGTTCAGCAGTATCTAAAATCTGGTGAAGATGCTATTCCTCTGAATGGAATTGGTCATGTCCAGAAGGATGGGAAGTTACTGATCGCACCTTGGCTGGATCAGTATGGTGTGGATGCATGGGTTGGGCAATTGCTGTCTGTGGTCATTCAGCCAATTCTATATTTACTCTTTGCTGAAGGAATTGGAACTGAATCGCATGGGCAAAATATTATTTTGGTTCATCGTAATGGCTGGCCAGTACGAATCATTTTAAAGGATTTTCATGATGGGGTCCGCTTCAGTCCTGATCATCTGACCCATCCAGAAGCTTTTCCTGCCTTGCATGCATTACCTGCGGAACATGCGAAAGCTAATCGCATGTCATTTATTCTCACGGATGACCTAAATGCGGTGCGGGATTTTAGTTGCGCTTGTCTATTTTTTGTTGCATTGAGTGATATCGCGATAACACTACAACAGCAGCTTGGCTTTAGTGAACAGGTCTTCTGGCAAAAAGCAGCAGATATTATTCATCATTTTCAGCAGCAATATCCTGAACACCAGTCACGCTATGCGGTGTTTGATGTCTTTGCAGAGCAATATTGTATTGAATCGCTAACCCGCCGTCGCTTATTCGGTGATGGTGATGTACAGATGCGTTATGTAAATAACCCTCTGTTCCATTTCCGTCAGCCTGTTTAGGGGGATAAATAAATGAATACCATGGTGTTTTCACCTGCCGTTTCAGGGCAGGAGATATTGATGGATTTGGTTAATAGTCTACTTGCTGAGCAATATATTTCAGAATCGGAGATCCTAACAAAGGATGAGGCTCAACGACTATGTACACAAAGGTTTCAGCGTGGACTTGAAACAATTTTTGACAGTTATACAGCTGGAGAGCATTTTGCAGTTTTATTTAATTCTGCACAGACTGAGTGTTTGATTCTACCGCTGAAACAGGGTTTGAAACAGCGTTGGCAGATGTATGTTGGAGCATCAATCTGTAAGCTTAGCTTGAACGAAGCACAGGATTATCATGTTCAGAAACTAAGTGCATTGCAGCTATTTGACTTCATGCAGCAATTACACTGCTTCAACTCTGCTAATACATCAAAACTGGCAGATTTTCGTGCAGATTTAAAACAGGCAATGTTGCATGCAGAATTGTCTCAGCAACATCAATTGTCCTTCTCAGAATGGTTAACTCAGCATCCCGCAGACTTATTTATACAGCTTGAGCAGTATGCTGCTTTGCGGGATCGTCCCTATCATCCGCTGGCCAAATTAAAGGACGGTTTTAGTCCCGATGAATATCAGTATTTCAGTCCTGAATTTGCTCAGGATATGAATGTTCACTGGGTTGCAGTAAATAAAGAAAAGTTGGTCTATGGGAAGGATATTACTGAGATCAGCAGGCAGCAACCTGCACGTATTTTTCTGAATGCGGAACAGTTCCTGATATTGAAACAGGAGTGCGATGAAAAAGCGCTGGGGGATAGCTATTTAGCAATTCCCCTACATGCGTGGCAGTTCAAGCATGTGCTGTCCGACAAATTTTCTGAAGAGTTGCACCATAAGGATATTATCCCTTTAGCGTTCCAGTCTAGCGGCTGGTACGCCAGTTCGTCACTAAGAAGTCTTCTTTCAGTGACACAGCCACAGGATAGTCTAAAATTACCACTTGCAGTTAAGTCTTTGGGTTCATTGCGTTTTTTGCCGATTGTAAAAATGATCAATGGGCAAAAAAATCAGCAATTATTGCAGCTTGCTAAGCAAAAAGATGAGGTACTGAAGAGACGTCTGTGGTTATGCGATGAAAATCAATGGTGGGCATATCTTCCAGACCAACAGGATAATTTAACGCCAGATAATTTAATGCTGTTCAATGAACGGCCGATGCATCTCGCTGCACAGCGCCGTAGAATTCCTGCTGAGTTGTTACAAGCACCTTATCAGATTATTCCTATGGCTAGCTTAGGGCAACTGATGGATGGGCAGGGATGTGTATTTGATTTGATTCTAAAATGGCAGAATTTAACGATCACACCACAGCATATCTGCAATACTTTTGCTGCATTATGCCGTGATTTCTTTGAGGTGAATTTGCGCCTGTTCCGTCTTGGTCTGATGGGCGAAATTCATGGCCAAAATATTTGTATTGTACTAGAACACGGGCAATTCGCTGGTTTCATGCTCCGTGACCATGATTCTGTCCGTATTTATCAGCCGTGGATGCAGCAGCAGGGTCTGCCTGATCCGGAGTACCTGAGTCCACATGATTTTCGTATTACATTGTATCACGACAGTGTGAAAAGTTTGATTCTCTATCTGCAAACACTCGGTATACAGGTCAATTTGGCGAGTATCTTGGAAACTGTTGCAGAGTTCTATCAGATTGACTCGGTGGATTTATGGCGCGTATTGGCTCAGCAATTACAGCAAGCACTGGATGATGTGCCATTTACGGATACAGCCCGCGCTGAATTAAAACTTATCCTGTTTGATAGTGAGTTGTGGCCATATAAGCAACTGATCCGTCCCCTACTTGAGCAAGATAATCGGGTGGGAAGTATGCCAAGCAGTATGGGAACTGTGCCGAATGTATTCAGGAGTGTTCTTTAACTTCATGAATAGAGAAAACTCAGGCGTGCAGTCAAAGATTACAGTATTGAATATTGGGTCTGATTTTAAAATGACAGAATCTGATATACCAGTACTTAGGCAGTTGCTGGCTGAACGCCTGAATATTCAATTTGATGTGCTGCCTGTAGAGGGCCCGCAGATACTGAGTTTTACAGATCTGCTAAATCCCTCTACATGTCTGACAGCATTAAATGATTTTGGTTCCCGTGTGGGTGCAGTGAACTTAACCTGCGCTACATCCATGTTCATTAAATACTGGGCTGTTCCTTTATTATTTCCATATTTTTATGCCGTGACTTCTGAGGAAATTGATTTGCCATGGGAAATATCTTGTATTTCCACAGTATTGCCTCCTGACTGGTATTGGGACAGAACACTGCACCTGATTAATCTGCCTCAATTACAGCATGGAATCAGTAGAAAACAGCAATCTTTTGAAGGATATGTGCGATTCATGCTGGATGACCTGCAAAAGTTGTTTGATGTCCTCGCCCGTATAGGGAAAGTACAGAAATTTTTGTTGTGGGAAAATACTGCATTACGGATTCTGCAATTTTACGACATGATGAACAGAAAAGGAGGGAACCAAGCCTTACTCAGTCGTATCCAGTTTCAACGGCAGTTTTTGATAGATTTACCTGCAGCTGATCTGGGTCTAAAACAGAACCCATTTTATTTACTGGATCAGAGTCGGCAGCAATCGTCCACCACCTACCAACGTAAAAAATGCTGCTTTTATTTTCAGTTACCTGAAGCACAGAAAGAATATTGTGCAAGCTGTCCATTACTGAGACAGGATAAACACAGAGGTAAATACTCATGCAAGACCAGTTAAATAATTTAATCCAGAGCTATGCAGGTATTGCCAGTTCAACCATTGGTCATGTATTGGACCAAGGGCATTTACCACAGATTCATGCGATTAACCAAATTGGGCATGCAGTGGGCCGAGTGCGTACGGCTACATTGCATTCAGTCAATGGTATGGCACTGCGTCAGGCTTTGCTGAACAGCCAACCGGGTGATGTACTGGTCATTGATGCACGTCAGTTGGAACATCGTGCCTGTTGGGGAGAACAGAGACATCGCGCTGCCATATATCATCAGCTTGCCGCTGTAGTGATATTGGGTGCTGTAACGGATGTAACTGCTTTAAGAAACATGAAAGTCCCCGTTTTTGCTTCATCAGTCAGTTGTCTGACTACACGTCAGCAGGGAGAGTGTGTAGTGGAGTTTGACCAGAAAATAAAGGTGCGAGATACCTGTATTTCCCCTGGCGACTTAATGGTTGGAGATGCTGATGGTGTATTTATTTTGAGTCCGGATATTGCCCGTCATCATCTTGAGAAGTTTCAGCAAATGGAAATCCAAGAACGGCAGAAACGGGATCAGTTTTTTAGCGAACATTCAGCACAGGATTATTACCACTTTACTGTATCTGCATGAAATTGAATTGAGTAAATATTTATGATGACATTATCTTCACAGCTGTTGGATGAGTTCCATTACGAGGAAAGAGGAGTAGCTTATGGATTAAGAGCCGTGCAACTTCCGCAGGATTTTCCATTATTGTATAAATGGATGCATGAACCTCATGTGATTCCCCAATGGCAGTTGAATAAACCAGAGCTTGAACTGGCAGTTTATTTTGAAAAGATGATTTGTGATGATCATCAGCGGTTATTTATTATTACGATTGAACATACAGACGTCGGTTATCTTGAGATATATGAAGCCAAGCGCGATCGACTGGCGCTTTATTATGATGCTGATGACTCTGATCTTGGGTGGCATATTTTATTTGGTGAAAAACATGTGCTTGGGCAAGGGCATTTCAGAGCTGTCATGCGTATGATGAGTTATTTTATTTTTGAAAATACAGCTGCCAGTAAAATTGTGGGGGAACCGGATGAAAATGTAAAATCTTATGCCTATATTGCAGAAGATATCGCTTACCAAGCGCAGAAAAAAATAAAGATGTTAGAAAAAACAGCAGTTCTATATCATTGTTATCGAAATGAATTTTACTCACGCTGTGGAAGTTATCGGCAACGTGATGGACTAAATGAATCAGAAATGAGAGTACAGTAAAATATAATAAATCAACAACTTAATTTTTTATCTCAAATAGTCAGGACCAGTTTGATATATAGCATCATTTTTCATAATCATATGCTCCTACATACCATCTTAATCCATGATCAATTAAAGAATGAGGGGCAAGTTTTTTTGGGAAAACCTAACTCAGACTGTTAAAAAATTCGAATTTTAATATCTGTATTTCTCTCTAATAGAATAAGAGAGGCTACATGAAATTGTGAAAAATTGATTGATAATTAACCGTTAAACGTGACAAATCATTAAAAAAGTCCAGACACTAGGGTTGGACTTTTTATTAAATAATAAGGCATATTACGTTAATTTTAGAAAATTTAGAACAGTCCCTCCCAGTTCTAAATTTAATAATTTATAGTATAACTTAGCACAAAAGTACGACCTTCGGCTGGGATTGCTAGCAATGAGTTAGCATTGGTTACTGCTGCTTGTTGAGCGAATACAGTTTTATATTGATTTCCCCATAGATTATAGACACCAAAGTCCACACGACCTTTCGCCACAGGGAAATGTGCTAATACATCCATGGTTGTATAACCTTTAATCTCTGCTGCGCTATTACTATCACTCAGTCCAGCTGATTTTAACTCTAGATCGTCTTTATAAGCTTTATCAGTTCCTTTGATCGCAAGCATTTGAGCACGTACACCATAGCCTGCCGTATTATTCCATTCGGCAAACAACGTACCTTTCATTGGTGAAACTGCAAAAGCATTTAACTCATGCCAATTATTGGCTCCATCCTTGTACTGGCCTCTTGTATAACCTAAAGTCCCACCTACCTTATAATTTTCCATGAATGGGTAACTTACTGTTGCTTCAGCCCCATAAATTCGCTGGTCGGTATCAACAACATTTACAGAACGATCCGAGTTAAATTGAACGACTTTATCAGAAGTATTATAAAAACCTGTTAGGCCCAAATTTAAACCTTTATCTTGGTTCAAGCGCCAGCCTAGTTCATAGCTATTCACAGTGATCGGAGCGATACCAGACGTAGTTAAGGTATATGCTGCAACATCACGTAATACACGTTGCACATCTGGATAACTGTAGCCTTGTGAAAAGTTAGCATAGACTTGCTGAGCATCAGTGAGTTTATAGACAGCACCTAGGTTAAACAGGAATTTATCTGAATCTGTAGAGTCTGCAGCCATTAATGTATACGGCTTACGTGCAGTTAAATAGCTGTCTGTGTCCGCTTGAACATATTGGTAACGCACTCCAGCTTGAATATTAAGCTGATCTGTTACTGCATAGTCCCCTTGTATAAAGGTACCAATATTCTGAATTTCAGTATCTGGTCCTGAGCCTTGTTTTTCTCCAGTTGGGGTATAAACTAAACCATTATTGCTTGGTGTATAGTAGTCTGCCCACTGATGATCTTTTTCCCAGTCATAGTCTAAGCCATAAGTTAGTTTTAAATCACGATCAGCAACAATAAGATCAGACTGTAAAGTTGAACGAATACCTGCATAATCCACATTTGATTGACTTTGCTTTACACTAACACCATCAGCTGAATAACCATAAGGGACAAAGCGTGACTTCTCCTTTCGATAGTACGCTTCCACATTCAGAACTTGACCTAAGAAATCCTGATTTTGGTACTGTGTATTAAAAGCATAACGTTCAGTAAACGGCTGATTATCTAAGCTCCAACCTTTGACAGCTTTGTAAGATGGATCTGTTTTTGTGAGCAAATAAGAATAATCAGGCCCATATTCTGTATCTTGTTCATCTTTATAGTACTGAGTACCAAAACTAAGAGTCTGATTATCTGTTAAATTAAAGTTTACACGACCATTCACATCAATAGTGTCAGTATCCATAGTGCTACCCTGCCAAGGGCTTAATGAAATACGATCTCCATTACCATCAAATTGAGAACCTCGATTGGTATAGTCTATGCCAAGAAAACCGTCGACTTTATCATTTGAAAATGAAGCCGTTTGGCCAACTTGATAAGCCAGGCTGTCACTGCGGAAATTATCGGCCGATGTCACACCTAATTTTGTTTGAAAGCTAACAGGCTTAGACTTGTCAGCACGTTTGGTAATAATATTAATAATTCCGCCAGTCGCACCTGAACCATAGATACTGGTCGCACCTGAAACTATCTCAATATGATCAATCATATTTGGGCTAATACTATTCAACTGACGGGCTACATCACGTGAACCCGTTTGTGATACGCCATCAATCATCACCAGTACATTACGTCCACGCATAGTTTGACCATAATTACTACTCGTTCCACTGCTTGGTGCTAAAGAGGGAACTAGTTGTGTCAAAACATCTGCAACTTTACGACCTGGACCAGCCTGTTGCGCAATTTCATCAGCAGAAATGGTCTGAACTGTTCCTGCAATTTCAGCAATGCTTTTGGGTGTACGTGTCGCTGTTATCACAATTGTCGGAAGTTTAGCTTCAGCATTTTGTGATTCAGTAGTTATTTTAATTGAATCATCGGCATAAAGATGGGTACAAATTGCTGTTGTAAGGAAGCAAAGACTGAAGTGTGACAAGCGCATTGTTATACCCAATTAGTAAGTATTAATATTGATGCAAATAGTATTCATTATCATTACAGATGTAAATAGTAGTCATTACTATTATGGATATAAAATCTTTATTGGTTATTTAACATGGTAAGCCCCCCCTAAAAATACAGGGTTATGCGATTATGGACGCCCTAGTGAATTTTCCAGCTTATAAGGGGCGAGTGGATTTTGGAATTTATAACGTGTGGAATAAAGACTATCACACGGTTTATAGCCAGCAGTCAGAAATTACCTTTTCACCAGTATCTAGTATGCGGACCTAAGGGCATACCTTTGGTTTGAGTCATACTTTTAATTATTAATTGATTTTAGCTAAAAGCTGGTGCTGAGTATTTAAATTTCGCTTATCATCAGCTTTTTTATTATTTATATAATTCAAATTTTTTACTGATATAAGTATCGCCATGAGCATGGTTCAAAGCTGTTTAGTTTCCGCAAACCTCAGCAACTACTGCGATTCATAAGCCAAATAATTTACAGCAACGTCAACAGGACGAGGTGCACATGTTGGCTATTAGTTTGAATTGTAAGAATGATTAAGAAAGAGGGGGATTTTGATCAAGTGGCAGTTATTGATATGAAAATGTCTGAAAATGATACGCTTAGATAGATATGATCATTTCCATAAGCGCTATATTTTCAATGAATCGATTGATTCTAAAAGTATAGTAATGCGTGTTTCGCATTTTGTCTTATGGGTCTTTCAAGCTGTCTTTGTCATAAAAGACAGCTTTTTTTTATGGCGATTTGATGAGTAGAAAAGTTATGAACGATAGCGATGTTTAGCTTGTTCATAAGCCTCAAGATTAATGCATTGAGCACCCAAGCTTGTGATTTGTGCTTGGTCGAGTTGAAGTTCATCCCATTTTTGCATTTGCTCGAGCAGCCAATAAAAGTCTTCAACTTTTGGAAGAGCACTTTCTTTTACTAAATGACGGACAATATCCTGAATCATATAGTATTTGTCGACATGTACTTCTTCTGAACAATGGAAGCGCACAATTCCAAACTCGACTAATAATTTTAAAATTGGAGCAAAATCGTCTAACTCACTCAATTCTTGTTGGGCTTTCATAATTGCCGTGGTGAGTGCAACCAGTGTTTGTGGATGCTGTTCAGCCCATTCTTGAGTTACGGCTAGAACCTTATCAGCCACAGGTGGAATAATGTTTTGACTTGAGCAAATCATTTTACTTAAGCCTAAAAGCTCGCCTTGAGTATTCCAAGGTTCTCCGACACAAAAACCATCAATCACATGTTTGTCTAATGCTTCGACCATATAAGGTGGTGGTAATGTTTTAAGCTGGATAGATTGTGCAAGTTCAGGATTTGCTAAAGCGAGCCATTCTCTTAAACAATAATGGTGAATAGAATGCTTAAATACATGTGCTAAGGAAAGAGAATGTCCTTGTTCAAGATAGCTTGCCACTTTTTGCGCTGTTACTTGGGCCGTATCATTTTTTTGAATTGCAAGTTGATGAGTAAGTTTTTGACTTAAGCTAATGAAAGCACGATTTTCACTTAAAACCAGTGATGTTTGCAGTGGCGTGCCAATTTGATCTGTGCCTACAGCCGCTGCAGGTAACATTGCAGATAAGCAATGCGCTGCATCTAATAGACCAAAAGCAAGACGGTCTCGAAGACTTGCCCAAGATGCTTCTTTAACTAAAGTGACGTCTAAACCGACTTCCTCAAAGAAGCCTCTTTGTTTTGCCCAAAGCAATGCAAGACAATCAAGCAAAGGAATATAGCCGAGTTGTAATTGAGTCTTTTCTAATGTGCTCATTTATTCATCCTTTAGTTGATTGTTGAGTAATTTTTGGGCATCAAGTAACCGCCGTGCCATTTCTCCAATCGTTATACGGTGACTCATGGCATTTTTTCTAAGAAGTTGGAAAGCTGTATCTTCAGGTAAGCCATGCAGTTGCATGAGTAATACTTTGGCCTTTTCAACATCTTTACGATCAGCCAGTTTTGTTTGAGCCTCTTTTAAATCACCTTCGAGTTTTTTGTGCTTTTTATATTGCTCAATCGAGATTTCTAAAATGGTATGTAAACGGGCAGGGTCTATGCCATCTACAATATAAGCCGTTACTCCCGCATCGATGGCTTGTTTGATGGTGTCTTTATCTGAATTTTTAGTAAACAGGACAGTCGGTAGGTCATAGCTACTCACACAACTTTCAATAATGTCACGATGAGGATGATCCATATCGAGCAAGATCACATCGGCTTGTAAATGCTCGAGACGAAAAATATTTAAATGGTCCAAAGTAAGGCAAGCGACCACTTCAAAATCATTTTCAAGCAGACTTTTTCTTATATAGTCTGCTCGCGCATGATCATCATCAATAAGGGCTATTTTGAGTTTTGGCATAAGTTCAGAAAATCAGGCTAAGAAAATGCGCCAATTCGACGCGTTTTTTGTTATGAGGTTTTAAGCAAGATTAGTGCCATCCAAAACTAAACAAAAAATCCAGTTTAAGTGGCATTTCAGCAAGCTAAAGAATGAATGTGGTCAGTCTTGGTGCAAAAATACGATTCATTTTGTGGCAAGACATATTTTTATCTTAAGCATTTAAGTGTACAGCGATGGGGCAAATAGAATAAGACATTATTTTTATAAGATAGCTGGCGAAATTATATCTATATGAAATTAAAAATAAAAAATTTTTAAATTAAATTTATATAAGAATTGGCATGCAAAATGCTTACTTAATTACAGGTCGAAGACGACCATAAGTTTTAAAGACGGCCAACGATGTCCGTTCTGATCGAATTTGTGAGTGCAACTGTGCACACAAAGAATTTACGTTCAGTCGGAGTGAAGGCCATGTCTTTATTTTTATTGCATAAAAAAGTTACATCTGAATTATCTAATTTTTCAGTTCCAGCGATGCGAGCCTTCTCTATGAGGGGGCTCGCTTTTTTTATTTCTTTTTATGACTTTGCTGTGCATTGGGTGTCATTAACGAGTGGGAAAAATGGATTCCAAGCAGCTACATGCTTTGTGAGATTGATTCGCTTCTCGGTAGAACACAAGGCAAAAAAACAATGTCTATTTGAGAACACAATAACGCAGCTTAAAAGCAACGTGATTTGAGGAGAAACACTATGAAATTGGTAATGATTGGTCATGGTATGGTGGGCCACAAATTCATCGAAGCCATTTTAGAAAAAGCAGATGATGAACTGGAAATCACGATTCTCGCGGAAGAACCTCGTATCGCGTATGACCGTGTACATTTAACCGAATATTTCTCAGGGAAATCGGCAAAAGATTTATCTTTAGCTCGTTTTGACTTTGCTGATGCACATGGCATTGACTTACGTTTAAACACCAAAGCCACAGCAATTGATACAGCTGCGCAAACAGTTACAACCAATCATGGTGATGTCATCAGCTATGACAAATTGGTATTGGCAACAGGTTCGTATGCATTCGTTCCACCCATTCCGGGCAATGACCGCGAAAACTGTTTTGTTTATCGTACCATTGAAGACTTAGACGCGATTCGTGCAGCGAGTCTTAATGCAAAAACAGGCGTAGTCATTGGTGGTGGTTTACTTGGACTTGAAGCTGCAAAAGCTTTACGTGATTTAGATTTAGAAACACATGTTGTTGAGTTTGCGCCACGTTTAATGGCAGTTCAAATTGATGATTTGGGCGGTAAAGTTTTACGCCGTAAAATTGAAGACCTTGGTGTAAAAGTTCATACACAAAAAGCGACACAATCTATCGAATGTGGCAACAGCACTACACATGTAATGAAATTTGCAGATGGTAGCGAGCTTGAAGCAGATGTCATTTTATTCTCTGCGGGGATCCGTCCACGTGATGAACTTGCGCGTAACAGTGGTTTGGCGATTGGTGAGCGTGGCGGTATCGTCATTAATGATTATTGCCAAACTTCAGATAACAATATTTATGCCATTGGTGAATGTGCGCTTTGGCAAAATAAAATTTATGGTTTGGTTGCACCGGGCTATGACATGGCGCGTATTGCAGCAAAACACATTTTAGATGAAGAGTGTAATTGCTTCGCCGGTGCAGACATGAGCACCAAGTTGAAGTTGATGGGTGTGGACGTTGCTTCTGTAGGTGATGCGCATGCCATGACTCCGGGTGCATTAAGCTATTTCTATGCAGATGAGCATGCACTGGTTTATAAAAAGATAGTTGTAAATGCAGATAAAACCAAATTGCTGGGTGCGGTTTTGGTGGGTGATGCCAAAGAATACAACGATCTTTTACAAATGATGTTAAACGGTCTGGCTTTACCTGAGGTTCCTGAAAGCTTGATTATGCCTGGTTTTGAACAATCAGCAGGTAAGTCTGGTGGTAGCGGTGTAGATTTACTTCCAGACAGCGCAACCATTTGTTCATGTAACAACGTATCAAAAGCAGACATCTGCCAAGCAATTAGCGATGGTTCGACCTCTTTAGGTGCATTAAAGAAATGCACCAAAGCAGCAACAGCCTGTGGTGGCTGTGCACCATTAGTGACACAAGTGTTGAAGTCAGAGTTACAACGTCAAGGTGTAACTGTAAATAACCACATTTGCGAACACTTCCCGTACTCGCGTCAAGAGTTGTATCACTTGGTTCGTATCAATGAAATCAAAACTTTTGATGATTTGATTCATCAACATGGTCATGGTCTAGGATGCGATATATGTAAACCTGCTGCCGCAAATATTCTGGCATCTTGCTGGAACGATTTCGTCCTTGAGCCAAGCCATGCAGGCTTACAAGACAGTAATGACTACTATTTGGGTAATATCCAAAAAGACGGTTCTTACTCGGTTGTACCGCGTATGGCTGGTGGTGAAGTGACTCCAGATGGTTTAATCGCGATTGGTCAAATTGCGAAGAAATATAACTTGTATACCAAAATTACTGGCGGTCAACGTGTTGACATGTTCGGTGCGCAAGTTCACGAGCTTCCATTCATTTGGGAAGAGCTGAATGCTGCGGGCTTCGAGTCTGGTCATGCTTACGGTAAATCATTGCGTACCGTGAAATCTTGTGTAGGTAGCACATGGTGCCGTTACGGGGTAGACAACTCAGTTGGTTTAGCGATTGAGCTTGAAAACCGCTACAAAGGTTTACGTTCACCGCATAAATTAAAAATGGCAGTGTCTGGCTGTACTCGTGAGTGTGCGGAAGCGCAAGGTAAAGACGTTGGTATTATCGCGACCGAAAAAGGTTGGAACCTTTATGTATGTGGTAACGGTGGTATGAAACCACGTCATGCAGAGTTACTTGCATCTGACCTTGATAAAGCAACGCTCATCCGTTACATCGACCGTTTCTATATGTTCTACATCCAAACAGCAGACCGTTTACAACGTACGAGTGTATGGCGCGACAACATGGAAGGCGGCTTAGATTACCTTAAATCTGTAGTGGTGGATGATTCACTTGGTTTGGCTGCCGAGCTTGAGCGCCGTATGGAACACATCATTGGCACATATCAAGACGAATGGCGTACTGCGGTGGAAAATCCTGAAGTTCGTAAACGCTTCCAAACGTATATCAACGCAGGAGCAAATGAACAGGCCGATCCACACATTCAATTTACAACTGAACGTGGTCAAATTCGCCCATTAACTGAAGCTGAACGTTCAGAAGACCGTATTCCAATGGTTGAAGCATAAAGGAGAACTTATATGAATATTGTACAAGACAAAAATATGCTTCCTGATGATCAATGGATTGATGTGTGTGCACTCGATGATTTAACCCCAAACACTGGTGCAGGAGCGCTAGTGGGCAGTCAAGCGGTTGCAATCTTCCGTGTGGGGCATGAAAAACGTGTTTATGTACTGAGCAATAAAGATCCGTTTAGCCAAGCGAATGTGATGAGCCGTGGGATTATTGGTGATTTACAAGGCGAACGCGTCGTTGCATCTCCAATCTATAAACAACATTTCAGTTTAGCTACGGGCCGTTGTTTAGAAGATAAAGACCAAAAATTGGCAGTTTATCCGAGCAAAATTGTTGATGGTCGTGTCTGGGTCAACGCGGTGCCGCAAAAAACTTATATTACCAATACAGGTGTATCACAAGACAAACTTAAACTGGTGCTGATCGGGAATGGTTTGGCAGGGATGCGTTGTCTAGAAGATTTACTTGATATGGCGCCAGACCGTTATGAAGTTACGGTGATTGGTGAAGAACCATGGGGGAACTATAACCGTATTATGTTGTCTCCGGTTTTATCGGGTGAAAAAACCATTGAAGACATTATGTTGCATCCACCAAAGTGGTATGACGATAAAGGCATTAAATTTATTGCCGGTGATAAAGCCGTAAAAATTGATCGCCCACGTAAAGTGGTTTACACCGAAAAAGGTCGGACAGTTGATTATGATCGTTTGATTCTGGCAACAGGCTCGGCACCATTTATTCCACCAGTTCAAGGTGTTGACTTAAAGGGTGTGTTAACTTTCCGCGATATTTATGACGTCAACACCATGATTGAATACTGCGATTCAAAAACCAATGCAGTGGTGATTGGTGGCGGTTTACTCGGTTTAGAAGCGGCGTATGGTTTAAAACAACGCGGTATGAATGTCACAGTATTGCATTTGATGGACCGTATTATGGAACGTCAACTTGATGGTCGTGCGAGCCAGTTATTACGTCATAGCATTGAGCAAAAAGGCATTCAAATCATTACCGAAGCCAATACTGAAGCATTAATTGGTGATGAAAATGGGCATGTGAAGCAAATTCGGTTGAAAGATGGCACAGTTTTAGACGCAGACCTTGTGGTATTTGCTGTAGGTATTCGTCCGAATATTGCTTTGGCCCAAAGTGCAGGATTACGTTGTAACCGTGGTGTATTAGTGAATGATACCATGCAAACATTTGACCCAAGTATTTACGCGGTAGGTGAGTGTATTGAACACCGTGGTCAAACTTTCGGTTTGGTTGAACCACTGTGGGGGCAAGCTTTTATTTGTGCGACCCATTTAGCAGAGCACGGCAGCTTAACTTTTAAAGCACCAACTGTGCCGACTCAGTTAAAAGTCAGTGGTGTCGATGTATTCTCGGCTGGTAATTTTGAACCGAAAGATGATTATGAAGACATTATCCTGAACGATGAAAAACGCCAGATTTATAAGCGTATTATCATTCAAAGCGATCGGGTAATCGGTGCAGTACTGTTTGGTGATACTGAAGATGGCATGTGGTATGCAGAGTTAATTGCAGATCAAACACCTGTTTCTTCATTCAGAAATAAACTGCTATTTGGTCGAGATTTTGCATTAAAAAATGCAGGCTAAATAGGGAAAGGAGCAGTTATGAATAGTATTCCAAGCGTTGAAGTCGATAGCTCCGATCATGTTGCAAAAAACACTAAAACAACATGTCCATATTGTGGTGTAGGTTGTGGTGTTAGCGTAAACGTCCAACAAAAATCTCAAGGACCTGTGGTGCAAGTTGAGGGGGATGCTGAGCATCCTTCCAACTTTGGACGCTTATGTATTAAAGGTAGCCGTCTTGCGGATACTTTAGGGTTAGAAACACGTGTTTTACAACCAATGATGGGGCGCAAAGCTGATCGAGTGGTAACGACATGGGATGCGGCAATCAATAAAATTGCTGATAAATTCCAATCTTGTATCGATCAATATGGTCGTGACAGCATTGCATTTTATGTTTCAGGTCAGCTTTTGACTGAAGACTATTATGTGGTGAATAAGTTTGTAAAAGGCTATTTGGGTACTGCAAATATTGATACCAACTCACGCCTTTGCATGTCATCTGCGGTGGCAGGTCACAAACGGAGTTTCGGTGAAGATATTGTGCCTGCAAGTTATGAAGATTTTGAACATGCAGATATGGTGGTATTGGTCGGTTCCAATACCGCATGGTGCCATCCTGTGCTGTATCAGCGGATTATGCAGGCTAAAAGCCACAATCCCGATATGTTTGTGGTGGTAATTGACCCACGTTTTACCAGTACCTGTGAACAAGCGGATTTACATTTACCGATTTTACCGGGCCAAGATGTCGCATTGTTCAACGGTCTATTTCAATATTTATATCAAAATGGTCATGCCGATCAGGCTTTTGTTGATGCTTATACCGAAGGTTTGCAAGGAGTTTTGGCAAGCAGTCAGCCAGAAGCCGATATTGAATATGTGGCAAAGCGTACAGGTATTGCACTCGATAAATTACAGCAGTTTTTTGAAAAATTTGCACAGACTGAAAAAGTAATCACGCTATTTTCAATGGGTGTGAATCAATCAAGTCAGGGCGTAAATAAGGCCAACAGTATTATTAATTGTCATTTACTAACAGGCAAAATTGGTAAGCTCGGCGCTGCACCATTTTCGATGACAGGTCAGCCCAATGCCATGGGTGGCCGAGAAGTGGGTGGCTTAGCCAATATGCTAGCGGCACACATGGACTTAGATAACCCATTACATCAAAAAGTAGTGCAAACCTTTTGGGATAGCCCATTTATTGCGACTCAAGCTGGCTTAAAAGCAGTTGATTTATTCCGTGCCGTTGAAGCTGGAAAAATTAAAGCCATCTGGATTATGGCGACAAATCCAGTCGTGAGTCTGCCAGATGCCGATCAGGTGAAACGTGCTTTAGAAAAATGCGAATTAGTCGTTGTGTCAGATATCTGTGCCGATACGGATACTACAGCTTACGCCGATATTTTGCTTCCAGCTTTAGGTTGGGGCGAAAAAGATGGAACCGTTACTAACTCTGAGCGTCGTATTTCACGTCAACGTGCTTTTTTACCTGCGCCGGGCGAAGCAAAAGCAGATTGGTGGTCTGTTAGCCAAGTCGCGAAAAAATTAGGCTTTAATGGTTTTGACTTTGCGAGTGCAAATGACATCTTTAATGAGCATGCAGCGTTATCTGCACAAGACAATACAGACATGGATCTGCGAGAAGAGAGTAATAATTTTCGTTATTTCAATCTGAAAGGTTTAATGAACCTAAGTAATGCTGAGTACGATGCTCTACAACCAGTGCAATGGCCAGTATGGGATAAAAACCAAGACGCTAAAGCCGTTCAACAACTGTTTGGCAAGGGCCAGTTTAGTCATAAAAATGCCAAGGCAAAATTGATTCCGACGGTTGCAATTGATCCCGTACATGCAGTTTCAGAACATTATCCGCTCATTTTGAACACGGGACGTATTCGTGATCAATGGCACACCATGACGCGTACTGGTTTGTCACCAAATTTGACCAGTCACCGCGCTGAACCATTCTGTGAGATTCATCCAAGTGATGCCTTGAAATTTGGTGTACGTGATCAAGGCTTAGTAGAAGTTCGTTCGAAATGGGGCAGTTGTGTACTACGTGTGACCTTCTCATCGGGGGTACGTCGTGGGCAAATTTTTGCACCGATTCACTGGACTGAACAGGTTGCATCCGACGCCCGCATTGGTAAAGTCGTTAATCCAGAAGTTGATGCAATTTCAGGTGAACCTGAGTTCAAACATACGCCTGTAACTATTCAGCCGTTCTATACCACTTGGCAAGGTGTGCTCTATATTCGTGAAGGATACGATTCGCATATTCAAGAATCGCTACATCACTGTGCATGGTGGACCAAGGTCAAAATGGTGAAAACCAACCGTTATGAACTTGCAGACCGCCAAACTTTTCACGATACTCAAAAGAATCTGAAAAGCTTTTTACCATTTGCCGATGAAACCTTTGAATGGTTAAGCATAGAAGATATCTCTTCACAACTGAGCCATAGCGTTATTTTGAAAGATGGCATTGTAATTGCAAGTCTATATATTGCACCCCCAGATTTATTGCCAGACCGTGATTGGGTAGCGAGTCTGTTTAAACGAGAACGTTTGAGCGCCTTGCACCGAAAAGCTTTACTAGCGGGTATGCCAATGTCGGCTACTAATAATGATGGGCCTTTAGTGTGTAGTTGTTTTAAAGTAGGTAAAAATAAAATTATCGACGTGATAAAAACACAAAACATTACCCATGAAAAACAGGTTACTGCATGTTTAAAAGCAGGTGGGAACTGTGGTTCATGTTTACCTGAGATTCGTGGCTTGATTAAAGCTTGCCAACAAGAGGTGGAAGTGTGAATAAGGGATATCCCGTAACTGATCTGGTCATTTTGGCGGGTGGACAAGCCCGCCGTATGAATGGTTTAAATAAGCTATTGCAGCAATTTGATGGCGATACGCAACTACTCAAAATTCATCAAAAACTAAAGTCATCTGTATCTGAAATTTGGGTAAATAGTCATCGTGATTATTCGATTTATCAAAGTATTGTGCCTGATATTAAGTGTTTTCAAGATGATGCTTCCGGTTTTTTCGGCCCACTTATGGGCATGAAAAGCGCATGGTCACATGTAAAAGCAGATTATGTTTTGTGTATTCCCTGTGATGTGACGTATATACCTACGCAAGTCGTTGCGAAATTACACAGCGCACTACGCAAAAATAAACAAGCTCAGGCAGCCTATGTTTCAATTAATGGGGATGCTTTATACCCATTTTGCTTATTAAAGCGTGAAAGCCTGCTTACGATAACAGCGCAAATTGACAAACAACGATTAAGTTTAAAAGAGTGCTTTAAGCTTTTACATGCACAAGTCGCCGTATTTCAAAAACAAAACTTATTTTTTCATAGCATTAACTCTTTGGATGAGCTTCAACAATATAAACAAATCAATGCTTTTAAAGAGATATTTACCGCGAGTTAAACATTAGATTCTATCAATTTACAAACTAAAGTGATGTTATAAACAAATTTAAAATGATGCGTTCTTGACTATCTAATATATAAGTTCTATTTTGGAACTTGTTGTTTTAATTCTAGCTAGATGTATAAAAATAAACGGAGCCAGAAAAATGATGGACGCAGCTCAGCAAAGTAAAACAGATGTGACCGCATGTATCTTATGTTCTAGAAACTGCGGTTTGAGTGTCGAAATTAAAGATAACCAGTTTGTCAAAATTAAAGGTGATCCCGAACATCCTTTTTCTCAAGGTTACATTTGTCAAAAAGCTGCCAGATTACAGCATTACCAGCAACACGCAGACCGTTTGACCACACCTTTAAAACTTCAGCCAGATGGTTCATTTCAAGAAGTGAGTTGGGATGTTGCCATACAAGAAATTGCTGATCGATTAGTGCAGATTAGAGATGATTTTGGTGGGACTGCTTTTGCTTCGGTTGGGGGCGGTGGCCAAGGCAATCATTTAGGTGCAGCGTATGGTCGACAACTTTTGCTGGCCATGAAAAGTTATTATGCATACAACTCACTTGCCCAAGAAAAAACGGGTGATTTCTGGCTGAATGGTCGTTTGTTCGGTAGTCAGGCTTGCCATACCACAGAAGATGTTGAACATGCCGACTATGTACTTTTCATTGGAACAAATCCTTTTCAGGCCCATGGCATTCCCAACGCCCGAGACACGCTAAAACATATTAAGAAAGATCCGAACCGAACTATGGTGGTGTTTGACCCGCGTGTTACCGAAACAGCCAAACAAGCAGATATCCATGTGCAATTAAAACCAGGGACAGATGCTTTTTTAATGTCAGCCATGATTGCGATCATTATTAAAGAAAAGCTTTATGACGAAGCATTTATTGAGCAGCATACGCACGGTTTTGAAGACGTAAAAACAGCATTTAGTCGAGTTCCAATTGAAGACTATATTGCTAAAGCTGATGTTCCAGTCGATTTGATTTACCAAGTCGTTCGAGATTTTGCCAAGGCGAAAAAAGGCTGTATACGTATTGATTTAGGCATTCAACATACTTTAAATACTACATTAAACGGATATTTAGAAAAACTACTGTACTTACTGACTGGAAACTTTGGAAAGCAAGGTACCAATAATCTGCATACTATGTTTATTCCAATCTTAAGCGATACAGATGAAAGAAAGCCTAAATATCGACGTAGTGTTTACCATAAAATGTTCCCCATTTCTGGGTTCTTCCCGCCTAATATTTTACCCGATGAAATTTTAAAAGCAGGGGAAAAGCGAATTCGTGCTGTGTTTGTAGATAGTTGTAACCCGTTATTAACTTATCCTGATACACCAGCTTATGAGGAAGCATTTAAAGCATTAGATTTGTTGGTTGTGGTGGATGTTGCCATGACGGAAACCGCTAGGCTTGCGGACTACATTTTGCCAGCGCATACCCAGTTTGAAAAATGGGAATTTACTGGCTTTAATCTTGAGTTTCCTAAAAATGGTTTTCACCTCAGGCATCCTGTATTGGCCGCTCAAACGAATACTTTGCCAGAGGCAGAAATTTATACACGATTACTTGAAGCTATGCAGGTGATTCCAAAACGCTTTCCAATTTTAGAAAAAATAGCTTCAGTCGACTCGAAAAAAACAGCCTATTTACCGTATTTGTCGGCATTAGGACTCACTTTTGCACGACACAAAAAATATATTCCTTTTGCAGCTTCAATTATCTATCGTACTTTAGGTAAGCAGTTAGAAAACTCAGCTGGTTCAGTTGCTTTTTTATTGCCGCTCTCTATTCAATATGCTGTGTTATACACCAAAGCGGTAAGTCGTGCAGGTTATAAAGGTAATCCGTTAACACAAGGTGTCAAACTATTTGAACAGATATTAAAGCAACGTTCAGGTATGGTGTTATCGCAACATGAATATGATGAAGTCTGGAAACTGGTAGCTTATAAAGATAAGAAAATACGTCTAGCTATTCCAGAGATGTTAACTGAGCTCACAAATTTAAAAAATCATCAGGTTAACGTTGAAGAATTTCCTTTTATCCTCTTATCAGGTGAGCGACGTAGTTATAACGCCAACCAAATTTACCGTGACCCAGCATGGCGAAAAGTAGATGCTGAAGGAGCTTTAAGAATTCATCCTGAAGATGCAGAAGCCTTAAGTGTAGCTGTAGGTGATCAAATCAAATGTATCTCACAACATGGAGAAATTCAGGTTACTGTAGATTTTGATGAGGGAATGCGAAAAGGAGTTGTTTCGCTTCCACATGGTTATGGCATGCGCTTTCAAGGTGGGGAACCTATTGGACCACAATTAAACATGCTCATTTCTGGTGAGCATTGTGACCCTTTATCTAAAACACCGTACCATAAATATGTACCCATCCGTTTAGAAAAGTGCTAGAAATAAAGTAGGGCATATAAAAGGTTGACGCCGCACTGATTTTGTAAAGCTTTAAAGTTTAAACTAAAACGATACGGCCGAAATTTCAAATACAACCCAAAAAGTTATGGATGATAAATAGAATTGGAACAAATTTTGCAATAAAGATCAAAGCACTACTAAGGCGCAATTTTAAAAGTTTAATTGCTCTTAATGAGTGCTTGCAATATTTGAACTGTTCTCGATATGAGTGCAAATAATGAAAAAATATCACTCTGAAACTGCGCCAATGCTTTTGCAAGATCAATATGGGCGTATCAAGCGAAAGTTACGTATTTCAGTAACTGATCGCTGTAATTTTAAGTGTGTGTATTGCATGCCTGAACATCCTGAATGGCTAAATAAACAAGATTTGCTTAGTTTTGAGGCGCTCTTTCAGTTTTGCAGTTTTATGGTGCAACAAGGTATTGAAAGCATCCGTATTACGGGTGGGGAACCATTAATGCGTCAAGGAATTGTCCATTTCGTTCGTGATTTACAAGCCTTAAAAGCATTAGGTTTAAAACGTATTTCAATGACCACTAATGGACATTACCTTGCAAAGTACGCTAAGCAATTAAAAGATGCTGGTTTAGACGACTTAAATATTAGTCTAGATAGCCTAGATCCAGTTCAATTTAAAGAACTCACCAAGAAAAAGTTAGAACCAGTTCTTGAGGGTATTCAAGCTGCCAAAGATGTAGGGCTACCCTTTAAAATTAACTGTGTGTTAATGAAAAATAAAAATGACGATCAAATCCTACCTATGGTGAGATGGTCAATCGCTAATCAGATTCCGTTACGCTTTATTGAGTTTATGCCGCTTGATGGTGATGCACTCTGGTCAAATAAAGATGTGGTGAGTGAAGCAGAAATTTTACAGACATTACAACCGCATTATTCGGTACAAGTCATCGAGCAACAACATGAGCCAGCGCGTCAATATCTACTTAATAATAGCTACACTCTAGGCATCATTTCGACCATTACTCATTCATTTTGCCACCAATGTGACCGCATACGACTAACGGCACAAGGTGAGCTATATAACTGTCTATTTGCGCAGCAGGGTTTAAATATTAAGCCGCAGCTTCAAGCATTATTACGCGCACATAACCCAACCGATCATGTTCTGCATAGTCAGCAATTAAAAGATCAAGTTATGCCGTATATTTGGCACAAAGCAAAAGGCTTTCATGCCTTACAACATCAACAAACCCGTAAAATCAGTATGCATATGCTTGGGGGATAAATGCAGCAATCTATCCAAATTAAAATCGAATCATTCGGTGCAATTGAAAAATTGCTTCCCCAAAATCTTTCGATCGTTTGTCCTGCCAATATTCTAGTGAAAGATGTCTTAGATCAAATTGTGACTTTACATCCGGAATGCACACAGGCCATGGAAAAATGTGCATGTGCGATAGAGGATAACGTTATAACCAGACAATCTGCCTTAAGTGAGCCGTGTACTTTGGTTTTATTATCACCAGTTGCAGGAGGGTAAGTCATGCGAGATTTTGCACGTATTCAAGAGCAGGCTTTAAGCCTAGATATCTTTGATCCGATTCAATCTTTTCCAGAATGTGGTGGTATCGATATTTTTATGGGTACGGTTCGTAACCATCATGAAGGTAAAGCTGTTAAAGCACTAAAATATACCTCGTATAAACCGCTTTCTGAAAAAATGATACGTGAAATTGAACTGGAAATTGAGAAAAAGTATCAGGTATCTTATGTGCGAGTGGTTCATCGGATTGGGCATCTAGATGTCGGTGAAACAGCCATTATTGCAATTGCTTATGCAGCCCACCGCCGTGAAGCTTTTCAAGCATGCGAAGAAGCAGTTGAGCGGGTAAAACATGAAGTGCCTGTTTTTAAAGAAGAGTTCTTTACAGATGGCACGAGTCATTATGTAGAGGGCTGCTGTATTCGTAAGGATGTACCGCACGAACACAAGCATCACCATCATGCCGGCCATGAACACTCACACTGAAATAAGTAAGACTAGGATAAATAATGAAAAATGTAGGAATGAAGCCGGAAAGTTATCGTGTTGCTGAAGCACAAGCTATTTTATATGCGCCACCGCACTGTATTGAATTATTAAGACAAGGGAATACGGAAAAAGGTGATGCATTAAAAACCGCACGTGTTGCAGGAATTTTGGCAGCAAAACGTACTGATGAGCTGATTCCTTTGTGTCATCCACTGCCGATTTATCGGGCAGATGTTGAATATGAACTAGAACATGATTTTGTAAAGATCGTTGCCGTAGTTGAAACCATTGGTCCAACTGGCGTAGAGATGGAGGCCTTAACGGCTGCCAGTCTCGCAGGTTTAACCATTTACGATATGTTAAAACCACATTGTGAACCAGAAGAACTCTGGATGGACCAATGTAAATTGCTTAAGAAAAAAGGCGGTAAATCACACTTTAAGCGAGTTCTTCGTCAGCCTGTTTCGGCTGCGGTTATTGTGTTGTCAGACACCGTAGCAGCGGGTAGAAAGCCCGATACTGCCGGAAAATCTGTGGTTGAAACTTTAACAGAGGCAGGATTCGATCCAATTCATTACCAAATTTTGCCAGATGAAGCGGATACTTTAAAAAACTTAGTGCTTGAGTTGAGCAAATCATATGCTTGCATTATGACGGTTGGTGGAACAGGAATTGGTAAGCGTGACATTACGGTTGATACGCTAGAACCACTTTTAGAACGAAAGCTAGATGGCTTAATGGAAGCTGCTCGTTCATTTGGACAAAAACGCACGCCATACGCTGCAATGTCGCGTGGAGTAGCTGGATTTATTGATCGCTCTTTAGTGGTGACTTTACCGGGAAGCCGTGGTGGAGCAAGCGAATCAATGGCTGCTATTTTACCTGCCTTAGTCCATATTTTTGATGTTTGCCGTGATCTACCACATCCGGGAGGCTATGAGTAATGACTGGTTGTGGTGCAGAACGTGGATTGATTAGCGTAGATGAAGCAATTGAACTGATTAGTAACCGACCTAAAAAATTAGGTTCGATTCAGCAACCTCTTCAAAATAGCCTAAGTAGATATCTTGCTAAGGAAATTTATTCAGAAATTAATTTACCAAGTTTCTCTCAAAGTGCTGTAGATGGTTACGCACTTTGTTGTCATGCCGAAGATTTAAATAATCAAAAGTTTCAGGTTACTGGCGAGATTCGTGCTGGAAGCGAAAGTCATGACATTTTGAGTGAAGGTCAAGCAATTCGTATATTTACGGGCGGTAAAATTCCTGAAGGCACAACGCACGTAGCTCGGCAAGAAATCGTATCGGTTGTTTCGCCTCAAGAAATTTCGTTAATGGAGCATATACGCCCTCAAGCTGATATCCGTTTTACTGGCGAAGAAATCCAGAACGGGCAGTTGCTTGCCCAAGTTGGACAGTTTTTAAATATTGGAAGCTTGGCTGCCTTAAGTATGGCGGGTGTACAAACGGTTGACGTTTACCGTGCGCCGAAAGTCGCTGTTTTAGTCACGGGTGATGAAGTTGCCCAAAAAGCAGAAGATCTAGCTGAAGGTAAAATCTTTGATGTAAATGGACCATTACTAAAAGCTTGGTTTGAAGATTATGGTTTAGATGTTGAACTCATTCATGTGGCAGATGAGGCAGCACAGGTCACACAATATTTCGACCAATTAAAAGATACACATGATGTCATCATAACCACAGGTGGAGTCTCTGTAGGCGACTATGATTTTGTTCGGCCATGCGCTTTTGAAGTTGGTTTTGAACAGATCTTTTGGAAAGTAAAACAAAAGCCGGGTAAGCCACTCTTTTTTGCTGAATATTCTCAGCCTGAATCAGATCACCACTGTTATTTACTGGGGTTGCCTGGTAATCCTGCTGCGGTCTATGTGTCTATGCAGGTTTACGGTAAAGCATTGCTTGACACTTTGCAGGGAAACCAAGCTGGCCTAGTGTGGTTTAGTGCAATTTTAGATCACGATTTAAAAGAAGATGCACGCGAGCGTTTTCTAAGAATGCATGCCTGTTTTGACAATGGACAACTCAAAGTTAAAAGTTTGGCAAAACAGCAATCACACATGCTCAGTAATTTAATGCAGGCCAATTGTCTGGTGCGAATTCCGGCAAGTGTGAAACTAGAAGCAGGTCATATTTTGAAGGGCGTATTTATTTCAAATTAATAACCAGTAATGATAAATATAACTCATTATATAATTGAGTGAGTTATATTTATTAAGCAATTTTAAATAATAACTTTTAATTTTTTATAATGAAAATTCTTTCATAAGCTTGATAAGAAGTTATTTTTATAATGAATCTTGCATAAATCGTGCTAAGTGGTTTAGGGTATAAACAATAGGGCCATTAGGCTAGGAAATATCGAGGAACGCATAAAGATGAAATGGGACGACATCGGTGATCAACCTTGTTCGGTTGCTCGTATGCTATCAGTGATTGGCGATCGATGGACGATGCTAATATTACGTAATGCTTTTATGGGAATACGCCGTTTTGACGATTTTCAAAAGTCATTAGGTGTCACTCGTCATGTCCTTTCGGATCGTTTAAAGCGGTTGGTTGAATATGAAATTTTAGTCAAATCTCCTTATTTTGATCGTCAGGAACGCTTTGAATATAAATTGACTGATAAAGGTTTTGAACTTTATCCAATTATTTTGTCTATGGCGAATTGGGCAGACAAATGGATGGATCAAGGCTTAGGCAAACCTTTAGAATATCGTCATAAAACATGTGGCCATAAATTTGAACCAGTGATGGTATGTTCGGTTTGCCGTGAACCTTTACACGCAAAACAAGTTCAGGTTTCAGCTGGGCCGGGTTATTTTGCATATATACAGCAACAACAGAAACAAGCTTAATTTCTTTTACTACCAATTATAAAGACTCTTGTTGAATCGCATCAGCTAGAGTCTTATAGATGTGGTCATGATTTGACTGGGTTACATTAAAGCGGATGAATTGGCCAGCATTGGAAGCTTGGCTAAACGCGTTTCCTGGCGCAAGAATAACCTGATGATTAATACAATATTTTGCAATTTCTGAAGCTTCAACTTCCTTTGGCAAATGACACCAAACAAAAATTCCAGCTTGAGGCTTAATCCATGGTTTTATACCCAAAGGTTCTAACTGAGTAATGGTATCGTGCATCGCTTTTGCTAATCGAACCTTTAATAATTCTATATGTTTACGATAAGAACCATCTGTTAAAGCACTTAATAAAACTTCAGCTGATACGCCATTGTGAGAAAAGCTTGTGGCAATTTTCAGGTCGGTGAGCTGATCAATCCATTCTGGTTTAGCAATGATATAACCACAACGAATAGATGCCGATAAAGTCTTAGAAAAACTTCCAATAAAGATTACACGTGAAAGATTATCCAAAGCAGCAAGCCGAGGAGCAGGGCTATATTCAAAATCTGAGAAAATATCATCCTCAACAACAATCAAATTTGATTGTTCAATAAGTTTTAATAATTGATGCGCCGTAGAAAGAGAAAGTACTGCACCAGTTGGATTATGAATTCCTGAGTTGGTGATATAAAGCCGTGGATTATAAGTCTCAATTGCTTCTTTAAATGCCTCTAAGTCAGGACCTGTTGGTGTGTAGGGAATACCAATAACTTTGACTTGATGAACTTTAAGTAATGCATGAAAGTTAAAATAACAAGGATCATCAATGAGAACGACATCATCAGGCTTTAGTAAAAATCGGCATACTAAATCAATTGCTTGAGTTCCAGAGTCTGTTAAAAGTACTTGATTAAGATTTGCATTGATACCTTTTGCTTGAGCGCGTCTTGCCAGTAAGTCACGTAGAGCGGGTAATCCTAATGGCGTTGAATAACCCATCAAACAATCATCTGGGCTTCTTGCAGCCGACCTTAATGCTTTACGAATACTATCTAATGGCATCCAGTCATCGGGTAACCAACCGCAACCGGGCTTAAAAACATCTGCTTTCGCCTCCAAAGATTGGCGTGAAATCCATAATGGATCGACTGAGCGATCTAATTTAGGACCTAATTCGCTTAAAGAAAGAGGGGCAAGCGGACCAACAATATAAAAACCAGATCCAGTTCTTGATTCGATTTTGCCTAGAGCAATTAATCTTTCATAGGCTTCTACGATGGTTGAAACCGAAAAGCCAAGATCATTCGCTAATTTGCGAACGGAGGGTAAGCGTGCTCCAGGCATTAAAGACCGATTTTTTATTTGCTGTTCAATCTCTGAAATGACAATTTCAATTTTGGTTTTGTTCTGGTTCATTGACTTATAATCCGAACTGTACTGGTTATTAATACATTACAGTTCTTTTAAATTGTACTGCTTTGTATCTGGTTTATTCACCTTAGCACAGCTTAAATTCTTCGTATAGTGACGGAGAAAATTATGAATAGGTTTATGAATGGCTGGGTGAATGGTTTTATTGGCGTGGCTATTTTTGCGGGATCACTACCAGCAACACGCGTAGCCGTAATGGGGTTCGAACCGGGTTTTCTAACTGCGGCACGTGCGGCAATTGCAGGTATTTTAGGCCTTATTCTTATTTTGGTTTTAAAACAAAAAAAACCAGCCAAGCAAGATTGGTGGCCTCTTGCCATCGTTTCTTTAGGCGTGGTGATAGGTTTTCCTCTATTTACAGCGCTTGCTCTGCAATACATGAATGCGGCTCATTCAATCGTTTTTGTTAGCCTTTTACCTCTCGCAACTGCAATATTTGCTGTGTTGAGAGGCGGTGAAAAACCGAATCAATTTTTCTGGATATTTGCAGTCTTAGGGAGTGCGGTTGTCTTCACTTATATGTTTTTGATTTCTGGTGATACCTCACTTGGGATAGGAGACTTTTATATGTTGATGGCGATCATTTTTTGTGGCTTTGGCTATGCAGAAGGCGGTGTACTTTCAAAAAAAATTGGTGGATGGCAGGTCATTTGTTGGGCGCTTATTTTGTCACTACCTTTTATGCTATTTTTGACTATTTTCTATATGCCAGCTTCATTTCAGAACATATCTACATCAGCTTTAGTAGGTCTTATTTATGTGTCTTTATTTAGTATGCTGATTGGTTTCTTCTTTTGGTACAAAGGGCTTGCGCAAGGAGGAATTGCTGCGATTAGCCAACTACAACTCTTGCAACCTTTAATGGGATTAGGTATTGCTGCGGTCTTGTTACACGAACAAGTAAGTTGGTCAATGTTGGTGGTTACAGCAGCAACAATTTTATGCGTCGCTGCTGCCAAGAAATTTACTTAATTTTATAAACAATTTGCTGGTTTAGGGATTCCAGCTAAACGACTTAAATGACGAGCAACTAAACCAGTATTAAATTGTTGCTGTAAAACAGCATTATTAATCTCTGGACTTACCGTTTTCATTAAAAATTTAATGAGCGGGCGAGTTGCTGGAGAGTGCCCAAACTGTTGATAAAACTGACGCACAGCACCTAAAACTTCGAAATGCCAATCGGTGAGTTCAAGATCAAGTGACTTGGCAAGCTCTTGCGCAACTTCAGGATTCCAGATTGTGTAATCAACCAAATGACCATCTTGGTCTAATTCTAAATTCATGAAACCAGCCTAAATATATTATTTAAGAGAAATACAGCGATTAAACGTTAAAACCAGATCAGCAAATTGATCATAATCTAATACCTTCACCTGAGATAAAGTATCTGTATCAAGTAAGTCTTTCTCGATGCTTAAGCACGAAACAGATTCAAATGGTTGAATCATTTCAGTAGAAATGTGTGCAACTGAATCACCCATAAAAACAACTTGATCACCTATCTGAAAAAGATGACTTAATTCATCAATAATCTTAGGTGTAGCATGGTAAGAAGATTGCACAAGATAAAGTGTTGACGGATTCATTAAACTTACACCTTTATCTACCAATATAGAACATGATCAAAAGATTGAATGAACTCAGCATTCAACTGAACGAATTCAATCTCTTGTTCGGTTTTTTGTACAAGAGGATGCTGCTGATTTTTACTTTCAATCAGAATTGGGCTCAAGTCGTAGAACTCAAAACTTTCGACCATATTTGAGGCCACTTTGAAAGCCTGACGAAACTGATCAAAGCTTAAATCATTTTGCAAAAGACTAAGAGCTGCATCTTTCAATAATACTTTGACTGGTGAGCCAAAGGTTGCTAAAACCATAGTAGCAGAAAGGCTTTCATTGATTTGAAGACTGGTTAAATTGGCTTGGCTTAAAATGACGAGTACAGATTTCACACAATATACCTTTTAAAAGCAACAATCTAAGCAAACAAAGTAACTTAAAATTGAATAAGACGAGATGCTGACTGTACTGCATCAGCAAGTTCACCTAACCCGACAAGTTCAAAGTCTTTGGCAAGGTTGTGATGAGTAAGGTGATGACGACTGGCATTTTCTGCATCTGTAATACCACGAGCGAGGGCAGCACTCACACAAACAGGAAGACGAATTGCAAGCTTTTGCCATTCATGCGTTAAATTACGCTGGTCGTCAGGAACCCATTGAAAATCATTAGCAACCTGCACGCCATCTTGGTAAAAGAATACACGGAAGTCTTCATTTTTACTTTTGAGTGCCTGAGCAAGTCCTAACGCATGCCAAGCATGAATGGAAGTAGGAGCAGAGGTAATTAGTAGTAATGTACTCATTGAGAATTCACTATGGTCATACGTCTAAATGGGCGTAGATACATTAAGAGAAAGGTAAGTATACAATGATTTTAGTGACAGGTGGTTTAGGCTTTATCGGTTCACACATTGCGTTGAGTCTAATGGCTCAAGGGCAAGAGGTGGTAATCGTCGATAATTTGGCTAATTCAACCTTGCAAACTTTGGAGCGACTAGAGTTTATTTCTGGTATGTATGTTCCATTTGTCAAACTTGATGTACGTAATACACCAGCGCTAAATAAGGTGTTTGAGCAATATTCAATTGATGCAGTTATTCATACTGCCGGATTCAAATCAATTGAAGAATCTAACCTTAAACCTCTTGAATATTATAATGATAATGTTAGTTGTATCATGAGCTTGCTTCGTGCCATGCAACGTACGGGTGTTCGTCACTTCATTCATCTGTCTAGCCTTGCAGCTTATGGGAAATCTGGCTTGCAATTGAGTGAGACAGAAGAATTTAATTATGCTTATCCTAATCCCTACATTAAGTCTCAACAGATGATTGAAGAAATTATCCGTGATACTTATAAAATTGACCATGAGTGGAAAATTACGATCTTACGATTGTCTAATATCGTAGGTGCATTTGAACATGGGGTACTCGGAGAGTATGTCGCTCAGCTCCCTAAAAATATTGTTCCGCTTGCGATGCAAGTCGCAGCAATGCAACGTGATTTAATTGAATTACAAGATCAAGCTGAAACGTCAGATCATACGACTGAACGTAGTTTTTTACATGTTTTAGATTTATGTGAAGCTGTCATTGCGAGCTTACATTGGCTGCGTGAACAAACGCATTGTTGTGAAGCATTTAATATTGCACATGACCAAGTTCATTCAATTCGTCAATTACTCGATGAAATTTCACAAGTTACTAAAGCTGAAGTTCCTACACAATCAGCAATTTATAAACATGTCGAGTTAGATCAAGTTGGCGCTAATATTGAGAAAGCAAAAACCTTATTGCAATGGACACCGAAGCGCCCATTAAAACAAATGATCGAAGATGAATGGCGCTTCTATCAAAATACTTTAAATGGAAGATAAGATAATGATTCTTATTTACAATACTGGTATGCTTGAGTACGATATTCAAAATTAACTAGCCAGAGCAAACACTTGCTTCAGCCCGTGAGTTCTTTATTGAGATAACCGAGGTTTCTATGCAAACACGAATTGAACATGACACTATGGGTGAGATTGAAGTTCCAAATGAAGCATTGTGGGGGGCACAGACTCAACGCAGCTTACAGAACTTTAAAATCGGGCAGGAACGATTACCCCGTGCCATGATTCGAGCGATGGGTTTGGTAAAAAAGGCTGCTGCAATAACCAATGCTGAACTTGAACAACTACCACAAGATTTGAGTCAATATATTGTGGGTGCTGCTGAAGAGGTCATTGATGGCAAGTGGGACTCCCAATTTCCTTTAGTTGTCTGGCAAACAGGTTCTGGTACGCAAAGTAACATGAACTGCAATGAAGTGATTGCCAATATTGCAAACCAGAAATTAGGGCAAGCCTTAGGTGCTCAAAAACCAGTACATCCAAATGATCACGTTAATCGTGCTCAATCAACAAACGACTCCTTTCCAACGGCCATTCACGTGGCAGCAAGTTTGCAAATTAATGAATTACTCATCCCTGCTGTAGAGCAGCTCAAAGCGACTTTGCAAAAAAAGTCAGATGAGTTTCAGGATATTGTCAAAATTGGCCGTACCCATTTGCAAGATGCTACTCCATTAACCTTAGGTCAAGAATTTAGTGGCTATGTATCACAGCTTGAGCATGGATTGGTTCGACTACAACAAGCTTTAAGTGGTTTATATGAGTTGCCATTAGGTGGTACAGCGGTAGGTACAGGATTAAATGCACATCCCGACTATGCAGTAAAAGCAGCAACTCAGCTTGCACTACTTACAGGTTTACCTTTTGTAACTGCACCCAATAAATTTGAAGCTCTAGCAGGACGGGACGCCGCTGTTTTTGCATCAGGTGCATTAAAAACTTTGGCTGTAAGCTTAAACAAAATCGCGAATGATATTCGTTGGCTGGCAAGTGGACCTCGTTGTGGTTTTGGTGAAATCCGGATTCCAGAAAATGAGCCTGGTTCAAGCATTATGCCTGGGAAAGTAAACCCAACACAAAGTGAAGCAATGACCATGGTTGTTGCGCAAGTGCTTGGAAATGATACGACCATTAACGTAGCAGGTGCTTCAGGTAACTTCGAATTAAACGTCTTTATGCCAGTGATTGCTTATAACTTATTGCAGTCTATTCAATTGCTTGGTGATGCGTGTAATAGCTTTAATGACCATTGTGCAGTAGGAATTGAGCCTAATCGCGACAAGATTGATCACTTCTTGCATAATTCTCTGATGCTGGTTACAGCTCTAAATCCGGTAATCGGCTATGAAAATTCTGCAAAAGTTGCAAAGACTGCTTATAAAGAAAATAAAACTTTGAAGCAGGTAGCTGTTGAGCTTGGTTTAGTTACAGCAGAGCAATTTGACGAAGTCGTTAAACCTGAAAAAATGGTTTCTCCAAATAGTAAATAATCACTAAAATAATGTAAGTGTTAATATTTATATAAAAGCCCTCAAATGAGGGCTTTTATATTTCCGAATTTATCGTATACCTTGAGATAGGAATATCTCAAAGTAAGCCGTCTATGTATTCCCAGCCATGAGATTTCATAGCTTCAAACTTCTTTTTTAGCTCTTCTTTTTCGTAGTCATGTGTATCGCGTGCTAAAAGAACATGATACGAGTTGGATTCTGGTTCTATAGTCACTTCAATAATCTCTACTGGTTCAATCACTCCACTCTCAGTTAAACCAGAATCTATAAAACACATTCCTTTTACAGGAATAACAGTACAATCATATTCCTTGGAAATAAAATAATTATTTGCTGAAGCGGAATACGTACGTGATGCTCTAACTTTCATGTGTACCTCCTTCAAGCGTAAAAAGGGAATGTTTTAGTCTGGCGTGCTTCCACAGTTACTTCTGTTTAATTTATATAGTGATTTTATTTTTATAGTTCAATATTCAACTTATCGATTTTTTATTAGCATATACAGATGTTAGCTATGTTCTACTGTTAAGGTTTTAAAAACTTATGAATCAAAAGACACTTTCAGTTGTTTTAGTTCCTGGTTATATGCTTGATGAATCACTGTGGAATGAAGTCATAAATGAGGTGCCTAAAGAGTGGAATATATCTCGAGCTACTTTAAAAGAAGGGCAAACAATAAAAGAGATTGCTCAGAATATTGCTAAAAATGCGCCTGAGAGCTTTGTATTGATAGGATTCTCACTTGGAGGATATATCGCTAGATCTATAGTGGAGCAATTTCCTGAAAAAGTTAAGGCGCTTGTTTTAATAGCCTCTTCATTACGTTCAGATACAGAAGAGCAGAAAAATCAAAAGTTAACCGCAATTAAACTTAATTCTGAGAAAACTTTCCATGGGCTAAGCTCAATATCAATTGAAAAAATACTTCATCCATCAAATGTGCAGAATCGTGCTCTTGTAAAAAGAATCCAAGAAATGGGAAAAACTTTGGGTTATGAAGAGTTTGTTAAACAATCGATGTTAGATAGAAGCTCTTATGATATGAGTAAGATCGCATGTCCAACTTTAATTATTTCTGGTGCTGAGGACCAGCTCCGCTCCAAGGAAGAAGCCATAGAATTATTAGATCAATTACCACATGCAAAGCTTGAGATAATTAAAAATACGGGCCATATGATTCCGATTGAACAGCCGAAAGCATTGGTTTCAGTGATTTTAACTTGGTTAAGTAGTTATCTTTCATGAGGGCCTAACTTTCGTTTTCTTCGTCAGAATCTTGATAATCTTGAAAACTTGATTACCAAGTTTGATTTTTTGATGAACAGTTGCATGATCAAGCTCATCCCATAACTCAAATGGGAAAAACTCCGAACTATGATCAAATATCCATAACCATTGATAGCTATTGTTAAGGGTATTCTTATCAAAACGAACATCTTGAACTTTGACAATTTTAAACTGTTTACGATGTTCATCTTGAAGAATAACTTCATGATTCTCCATTAGACATCCACGCATTAAAAACAATTTTCAATTGTACTAAAATTAATAGTGTCTGATTAACTTGTTAAGTTGGCATTAATTTACAAAAGATTTCGGGTTGTTAAAGTTTGTCATTTTCAAAAAGAAAATAATCTTTACTTTTGAAATACAAGGTTTTAATTAGGTTACATTGTAAGAAATATGTGCAAATGTCAGAATGTACAGTGAAATCTATCTTCGAGTATCGCTATGAGTTTAATAGGCTTTATGTATGCAAGTAAAACCAATAGTGAACATAGTCAAATAAAACAAGATTTAATTGATATTCTCACTGAAGCAGTCAAATTCAACTCTCATAATGATATTACAGGAGTACTTTACTATGGTAATGGATACTTCTTACAATATTTAGAAGGTGAGAAAGAACAAGTCGAATCGCTATTTTATAAATTAATTTTGAAAGATTCGAGACACCAGAACTGTGAAATCATCTTTTCAGAACCATCCGAACAACGTCTATTTAAACATTGGAGTATGAAATTTGCTCCCATTAACACGAAAATAAAAGAATTCTTTCATCATCATCATGTTGATGAGTTTAATCCTTATCTGCTTAACACTACATCTATTCCATCTTTTATTGAATTGCTTGTAGATCAACCAAACCATAAAGTTGATCAATATCAAGGTTAATCAAAATCAGGAATTGCAGTAGATTTTTAATTATCCTATGTAAAATTAAGCTCTCTTCGGAGAGCTTTTTATCACGAAGGTTGAAACTTTCACTAATTAATGGCGAATTGGCGTTGAATAAGCCGTCATAATTGTTAAAATGCCCACCTTGTCCTGTTTTTATATTGTTTTTTGTTTTGCATTTATTTCGCAAAGTTAGAGATAAAATTATTAAAAACAGCTGCTTAGTTAAGGATTTTTGAATGCTCTCTATTTATTTGACAGATACCCAACAACACGTGCAATTTAATGATTATCCTAGTGATCAGCCGGTTAAGTTTCTGTTAAATCTTAAAAAGATTTTCCCAAGTACAGCGGATTTATTATTACCAGTTTTACCTGAAGATAATGATTTAGAAAACGTAACGTGGGAATCAACCTCAAAAGATTTTGAAGTCTTTAAAAAGCTATTAGCGGGATGGGGTGTGATTGAGCTTCGTTTAAATGCAATCACTGCTTATAAAGATAAAAACTTTGCAAATGAGCTAGTGAAACAAGCACAGGTAAAACGTAAGAAAACAGCGCAAAAAAATCATCAGCTTTCTTTAGTTGCTTTGGATTATATTTTTATGCACGAAGTTCATGCATTGATTGATGCTGAGCTGGTCACTATTGGTGAAAAATTCTACTTACCAACCTTGCGTGAGCAATGGAAGGGTACGGTTTCAGACCAAGTGCTCAACGGGAAACTCTAATTTTAGTGCAAAAGGTGAATTTATAAAAATTCACCTTTTTTATTGTTAATTAAATCAATAGCTTATATTTTTAAGATTGCTTATACAAAAGTTTACAAGAAAAGAATGCGTTTTTTCTAATGTGGCAGATACATTGCTTATATAAATACAAAATTATTGCGGGAGAGAGGTTCATTAAGAACCCGCCGAAGGAGCAACAAGCCCGGAAACTCTCAGGCAAAAGGACTGTAATAATTAAAAAATCTGGAGAGAAGCTTAGATTTATAAGAATGGAAAACAATAACTTATAAATTATAAACTCACCGAAGGGGAAGATCTAAACGTTAAAAGGTAACGTTGGGGTCGAAACTCTCAGGTACCAATGACAGATGGGCTGTACTGATGAAATGTTTTGCATTTCTGAGGAGTCTGTTATGCCACATGTTATTGTGATAGGTGCGGGAATCACAGGGGTTACCTCTGCTTATGAGTTATCGCAACTGGGTTATCAAGTCACAGTGATTGATCGACATTTATATCCTGCAATGGAAACATCATTTGCCAATGGAGGGCAATTATCGGCTTGTAACGCCGAAGTATGGAACCAAAAAGCTACCGTGATTAAAGGCTTTAAATGGATGAGACAAAAAGATGCTCCGCTATTGTTGAATCCTTCATTTAGTTTGCATAAGTATAGTTGGCTAGTTGAATTTCTATCACATATTAAAAACTATGAGGCGAATACGATTGAGACGGTCCGTTTGGCATTGCTCGCTCGTAAGCGTTTATTTGAAGTAGCTGAAAAAGAGCAGCTTGAGTTTGATTTGGAGAAACGTGGAATTCTCCATATGTATCACAGTAAGGCTGACTACGAAATTGCTAAACAAGTTAATAATGTATTGAACAAAGGTACATTGGAGCGCTATTCGGTTTCACCTGATGAAATGAAAACAATAGAACCATCTTTGACGGGTGACTATTTCGGTGGCTATTACACACCAAGTGATGCGACGGGTGATATTCATAAATATTCAACCTCTTTGGCTGAGAAGACTAAGGAATATGGCGTTCAATATAAGTTCGGCCTAGAAGTTATGGATATTAAGTGCAGCGCAGACAAAGTAGTCGTAACTTGTCAGCCAAGTACTGAGCATCCTTATCTGGTTGAGTCCGATAACATTCAGCTTGAAGGTGATGTACTTGTTGTTTGTGGTGGTGTAGGGAGCTATCAACTTGCCGATATGATTGGTGAGAGAGTAAATGTGTATCCAGTAAAAGGTTATTCAATTACCGTGCAATTAAAAGATGAGCACAGTGTAAACAATGCTCCTTGGGTGAGTTTACTAGATGAAAGTGCAAAAATTGTGACTTCTCGTTTAGGTAAAGATCGACTGCGTGTGGCAGGGACTGCTGAGTTTAATGGCTATAACCGCGACATACGGGCTGATCGTATTCAACCATTAGTGAATTGGGTTAATCGTAACTTTGATATTTCAACTGAGCATGTGGTGCCTTGGGCAGGGTTAAGACCAATGATGCCGAATATGCTGCCTGTTGTTAAGCAATCTAAACAACCTCGTGTTTTTTATAATACAGGGCATGGGCATTTAGGTTGGACTTTGTCTGCGGCAACCGCAGTTTTAGTCGGTCAGGATATTGCTCAAAAATATCCAGCGTAGAAAGTAAAAAGCCAGTGTTCAAACACTGGCTTTTATTTTAAGCGTTAGTCATATAAGCGGTAGATTCCGCTAAAACGTTCACAGCCTTTTTGCTGAGTTTTTACCTTCAGTAAAGCTTTTTGAAAATTAAACTGATATTTACAGTTGTGCTCATTGTCTAAAATTTCACTTTTTTGTTCAGGCGAACTATACGCCATCAATGAAATCGTTTGAGTTTCTTTGCGATTATTTGGGTTGCGGTATGCTATCCCTTCAATCTTGATTTTGTCTTTCGCGAGTTGATGGACTTGAATGTGTACAGGCTGAGCGGCTATATGTCCATTCTCAAACTTAAGATAATGTTGGGTAAGCGTTTGCTTAAGCGACGCATAAAAATTTAAGTCATCAGTACGTAAATCAAACTGTTGTTGAATGCATGTATTGCTCTTGCATTGCTGAGTGTGTTTAGACCATAACTTTTGTGTATCCTGTAAAAGCTGTAAGGGGGCATCAGTAACTAAATATGCAGAAAGATATTTATTATTGAGTTGCTTTCTTGATTCACTAAATGTTTTTGAGCAGATTTTAAGCTCAGTTCCAGTATTGGAACAGTCTATTGATTCTGCAAAGACAAGAGGTGAACATAAACAACTCAGTGTCATGACAAAACTTAATCTTTTCAATTGATTCATATCAGTATTAGACAGCATGATCGCTTATACTTTCAGTCTACTTTGCTAGGTGTACTATAGCGAAACAGAAAGGCTGAATACAAGATTTCTTAAGTTTTTATGGAAGGTAATAATTTATATGGTTGCTCAGATTCGTATTGGACAAGGAATAGATGTACATGCCTTTGAAGAGGGGAACTTCGTTACATTGGCGGGTATTCAAATTCCACATACACATGGTTTGAAAGCGCACTCTGACGGTGATGTTGTACTTCATGCGCTATGTGATGCTTTATTAGGTGCTTTAGCGCTTGGTGATATTGGACAACATTTTCCTGATACTGACCCAGAATACAAAGGCGCAGATAGCCGAGTATTGTTAAAGCATGTTTATCAATTGATCTTAGACCGTGGTTATCAGTTAAATAATGCCGATATTACGGTGGCTTGCGAGCGTCCAAAATTAGCTAAGCATAATCTTGAAATGCGTCAAAGCATTGCTGACGTTCTAAATGTAGATATTAATCAAATTAGTATTAAAGCAACGACAACCGAAAAACTTGGGTTTACCGGTCGTCAAGAAGGAATTTTGGCTACAGCGACTGTTTTAGTCTCTCATCACACCAAGTGATCGGCCTGCTGCAAAGACTGTTGAAGTTCTAAAGTTGCCTTACGGCCTTGTAGCTGTAAGGTAATACTATGGATGAGTCCAGTCCAAGTCTCATTAGGTTCCCAAATTTCGTGTAATAAATCCTGAGAAGTCGGCATATCTATATTCATATAAAACTGTCTATAGACATACATAAGGCAACTTACGCGTTTATTTTTGGCGCAATGTATCCAAACAATTTCGTTTTGCACTAAATGATCAATCAAATCTAAAACTAATAAGCACTGTTCAGCAGAAGGCATCTCCCAATCAATTGGAATATGAATATAATTTAAACCAAGGTCTAAACAAATACGATCTTCATTTTCAAGATGATTTGAAGCATTAGTTAAAGCAAGGTTAATGACTGTGCTACAACCAAACTCTTTAATCAATTTTAGTTGTTCAGCAGAAGGCTGGGCCGAGCTAAATAAATGTTCATGAATAATCGAAAATGCGGGAATTTGAGATAATGATTGTTCAAGGGTTGTCATGATCGCACTCTACAAGAGTAGGCTTAGCTTATTGTGTAGAATGTTATACACGATTCTAGAGAATAGTTGAAATACAGCCTGCTTATATATTCGGCAACGTTATCAAATTTTTAAAAATAATTAACTGGAAGAGTACAAGTCTTATAAAATAAAAAACAGCATCATTAAGATGCTGTTTTTTTAACTCAAAATTTAAGCTTTTTTTAGATTTTCATTCAATAAAAATTCGACTAAAGCTTTTTGAGCATGGAGACGGTTTTCTGCTTCGTCCCATACGACTGCATTTTTATAATCGAGCATGGTTTCAGAAATTTCTTCGCCGCGATGAGCAGGTAAGCAGTGCATGAATAAACAGTCTGGGTGAGCAAGGCTCATTAATTTTTCGTTAACTTGAAAATCAGCAAAGGCTTTTTCACGAAGTTTTTGCTCTTCTTCTTGGCCCATACTTGCCCATACATCAGTCACAATAAGGTCAGCATTTACTGCTGCATCTTCCGCATTATCATAAAGCTCAACGCAATGACCAAACTCCGCTAAAAATTCAGATTTAGGTTCATATCCTTTTGGCGATGCAATTTTGAGTTTGAAACCCATCATGTGCGCAGCTTCAATATATGAATTACACATATTATTACCATCACCAACCCAAGCAACGGTTTTGCCTTCAATGCTGCCGCGGTGTTCAATATAAGTTTGTAAGTCAGCAAGTAACTGGCATGGATGATGATCATCAGTTAAGCCGTTAATTACAGGAACTTTTGAATAAGATGCAAAACGTTCAACAATGTCATGACCGAAAGTACGAATCATCACAATATCAAGCATACTTGAAATTACACGTGCTGAATCTTCGATTGGTTCACCACGGCCTAATTGTGTGTCACGAGGCGATAAAAAAATCGCACTACCGCCAAATTGGTTAATACCTGCTTCAAAAGAGATACGTGTACGCGTACTTGATTTCTCAAAAATCATTCCCAATACTTTACCAACAAAAGGCTGGTAGACCTTATTGTCATGTTGCATTTTTTTAAGCTCGCTTGCGCGTTCTAAAATGCGATTAAGTTCTAGAGTGGATAGATCACGTAAAGTCAGGAAATGTCTTAGAGCCATGTAGCTACTCCATAATAATTGTTTTGAAATATAACAATTATCTGTTGTTGGCTGGGTGGATGTGGGAAAAAAGAAGTCTACTATACTATAAGCATTTTAAAATGCAAAAGAATTAGACTTTATGATGGCCTTTTAAGAAAATATCTACACAATATTCAATATAATCAAAAGCTTCTTTCTCATCTGGAAGAGCTGGCATACCCATAATCATACGCCATTCAATATCTCGTAAAATCCCGAAATACATGAGTGAAGAATAATACGGAGAATTACAGGTAATTTCGCCTGATTTATCCGCAAACTCTAATGCTTGAGTAAGTGTATTTTGTAAATTATGTACCCATTTGTCATATAAGTATTGTATGAGGACAGTGTTACATTCGGTCTGTTCAATAATAAGTCTTAAAAATGCAACATGTTCGGGCTGAATAATATGAATATATACACGATTAAGTGTTTGAATCAGATATTCTCTTAAAGTGCTTTTCTCTGGTTGGAATGGAATGCAAATATCTTTAAAAAACATTTCACGTTTATGATCACATATAGCCGTAAAAAGTCCTTCTTTATTGCCAAAATATTTATAAATAGAAGCCTTAGAGCCACCTGCATGATTAACAATATCATCGAGAGATACAGCATCATATCCTTTCTCTAGGAACAGCTCGGTCGCGCTTAACAATAGAGCTAAACGACGTTCAATACCGCGGCGTGTTTGAGGTTTCTCACATGCAAGGTGATGTGAATCCAGGACTGAATCATGCATAAAATTTAATAACAACAACTGACTTTGCTTATCTAGTATAGCAAAACTATCTTTAGTGATGGTCATAACCATTTTTTTAGATCATATGCTGAACAGTAAGTGGCTAATTCAAAAAATAAACTAATAGAAAATATAAGCTTAGAGTTGGTTGTAGAGGGGTTTTATGATGTAACCTTATGTTTACATTATATTTTAATGAAAAATCTGATTTAAAAATAAAGCGGCTAAGAATGACTTAACCGCTCTGAAGTTAAATAACGAGATTTCTAGGCTTCAGTTTGAGTAACCTTGTGCTCATCTTCTTCATCATCATCTGCAGAATCCATTCCAAGTTCCTTTAACTTGCGTGTTAAGGTGTTGCGACCCCAACCTAATAATTCCGCTGCGTGACGTTTGCGTCCACGTGTTTGTTGCAAGGCTGCGTTAATCAATGTGCGTTCAAACATTGGTGTGGCAATATCCAAAATTTTCATTTCACCATTTTTAAGCTTTTGAATAGCCCATTGATTTAGTAGTTCATCCCAATGATGTAGAGAAATACGTTCAAATGAAGGTGCTGGTTGACTAGAATCACTATTCTTTTGCAATGGAACTTGTTTGAGCTCAGAAGGTAAATCTTCCGGATAAACTTCGCGGCCCGTAATCATTACAGTTAGCCAGCGGCAAGTATTCTCAAGTTGTCGTACGTTACCTGGCCATGGTAACTGTTGCATATAGTCTGTCGTCTCGGTACGTAAGATTTTTGGACTTACGCCAAGCTCTTTGCCTGCACGCGCAAGGAAATGCTGCGCAAGCATTGGGATATCTTCACTACGGTGGGCAAGCTTAGGAATGTGAATACGAATCACATTTAAGCGGTGATATAAGTCTTCACGGAAGCGACCTTCATTTACCAGTTTCTCTAGATCCTGATGCGTTGCCGCAACAATTCGAACATCTACTTTAACGGGAATGTGTCCGCCTACACGATAGAACTCACCGTCAGCGAGTACGCGAAGCAATCGAGTCTGAGTTTCAAATGGCATATCACCAATTTCATCAAGGAACAGTGTTCCACCATTTGCCTGTTCAAAGCGGCCTTGATGCTGAGTATTTGCCCCTGTGAAAGCGCCTTTTTCATGACCAAATAACTCGGTTTCAATCAAGTCTTTTGGTATCGCAGCCATATTTAAAGCAATAAAAGGCTTGGCACGGCGTGGGGAGTGCTTGTGTAAAGCATGAGCAACTAATTCTTTACCCGTACCCGATTCACCATTAATTAAAACAGTAATATGAGATTGCGATAAACGGCCGATAGCACGGAAAACCTCCTGCATTGCCGGAGATTCACCAATAATTTCTGTTGATTGAAGAGGTGAGGCTGTTTTTGTAGCTTCTTGCTGTTGTAGTTTATTAATATGCAGGATTGCGCGATTGACTAAAGCTAAAGCTTCATCAATATCAAAAGGCTTTGGTAAATATTCAAACGCGCCTGTTTGATAGCTTGATACGGCAGACTCTAAGTCAGAATGTGCTGTCATAATAATGACAGGTAAATCTGGATGAGTGTTTTTGACTTTAGATAAAAAAGTTAAACCATCAATTCCAGGCATGCGGATGTCAGTTAAGATGACATCGGGGGCATCATGGTGCAAACGTTCCAGCGCAGTTTGAGCTTCTTCAAAATTGGTAACATCAAAACCTTCCTCTTTAAAGGTCTTTTCCAATACCCATCGCATGGCGCGATCATCATCAATAACCCATATTTTATTTCGCGACACGGTCTGACTCCCAAGGTAAATATAAGCTAAAAATTGTTTTTCCAGGAACAGATTGGCATTCAATCATTCCGTTATGTTGATGCATAATATTCTGTGCAATACTCAGGCCAAGCCCAGTACCTTTTGCTCGTCCAGTAACCAATGGATAGAATACTGACTCCAAAATACTTTCAGGAATGCCTGGTCCATTGTCCTCGATATCGACTCGCACTGTAGATCGATTTAGTACACCGTTAATTGTGACAAGACGTTGTATACGTGTACGTAGAATTAACTCCGGTTCGTGATCTATAAAAAATGCTTTGTTTTCTGTTATGGCTTGAATTGCATTTACACTAATGTTGAGCATGACTTGTATTAACTGATCACGATCGGCATTAACATCGGGTAAAGACAAATCATAATCCCGTATAATTTTAATTTTCTTCTTTGTCTGGTTGGCGATAAGTGAACGCACTCGCTCCAAAGGCTCGTGTACGTTAACATTTTCATAACTTGGGAGTTGTCTAGAACCCAACATAGTATCTGCCAAGTTAGTTAAACGATCTACTTCATTAATAATGACATCTGTAAATTCAGCATAACTCTTATCGTTTAAACTGCGAGCGAGTAATTGAGTTGCACCACGAATACCTGCCAGTGGGTTCTTAATTTCGTGAGCAACGCCACGTACAAGCTGTCTGGCCACCTGATGTTGTTGTACCAGATTTTCTTCTTTAGAAATCTTTAACATACGATCAATCGGGTTGAGCTCAATCAAGAGTAATGGGTGATAACTTTTACCTGCATTTAATTGAGACACTGTGTAATCAACATGAAGGTCTTTAAAGTTGACATTAATAACCGCTTCTCGACGAGTATAAGGTTGACCCGTTTTAATAGTGTTTAATAACGCTTCATGTGTATTAAAAGTATCATCTGGGGCATGAAGTAAGTTCAAAACCGGCTGTCCTGAAGCTCGAAGCAAACTAATGTCAAATAGTGCTTCGCAGGCAGAATTTAAGTAAAAAATATTCAAGTTACTATCGATCAATAAAATCGCAGTAGTTAAGTTGTCTACCAATAGGCGATAGTCGATAGGGTTGTGTTGATCCATTAGAGAATCGTTCCTGTCTTAAAATAGCGCAATGGCATCTTCATTGGTTATCGGATTTTCACCGTTATAGAACATGAACGATGCAAAATATACGCCAACTTTGTTTATGGGTTATTTTAAAGTTTTAAAGTATTTAAAAACGCGCTGAAATCGGTCTTTATATCGGTTGATCAAAACTGATGGCTTGAATATAGATAATAACATGATCCAACTTGGTGCAAAGGTGAGTTTTGGTGCAAATGTTGGTCGTATTTTGGTGCATTACACAAAGAGTAGGCTTTCCACCTATGCTTGAGACAAGAAAAGACATACAATACGCGCATTCAAGTGGAGCGCAGATTCATGAAGACCCCCAAAGTCGGTTTTGTTTCTTTAGGTTGTCCTAAGGCATTGGTAGATTCTGAACGAATTTTAACTCAGTTAAAGACTGAAGGTTATCAAGTTGCATCAGATTATGATGGTGCTGATTTAGTTGTTGTTAATACCTGTGGTTTTATCGAATCTGCGGTACAAGAGTCGCTAGATGCAATTGGCGAGGCCATGAGTGAAAATGGTCGAGTAATCGTTACTGGATGCTTAGGTAAAGACGAAGACAAAATTCGTCAAATGCATCCAAACGTTTTAAAGGTTACTGGTGCAGCAGCTTATCAAGATGTAATGGAAGCTGTACATGAATATGTCCCAGCACCACCTAAACACAACCCGTTTGTTGATTTGGTTCCTGAACAAGGAATTCGCTTAACACCAAAACATTATGCCTATTTAAAAATATCTGAAGGATGTAACCACCGTTGTACCTTCTGTATTATCCCAAGTATGCGTGGCGATCTAGTATCGCGTCCAGTTGGAAGTGTACTGGAAGAAGCCGCTGCGCTTAAAAGAGCAGGTGTTAAAGAAATCTTGGTTATTTCCCAAGATACATCAGCTTATGGTGTAGATACCAAGTACAAACTTGATTTCTGGAATGGCCAGCCTGTTAAAACAAAATTCTTTGATATGTGTGAAGCACTAGGCCAACTTGGTATCTGGGTGCGCTTACATTATGTTTATCCATACCCACATGTTGATGCGGTTATTGACTTAATGGCACAAGGTAAAATTCTGCCATATCTTGATATTCCATTCCAACATGCAAGCCCGCGTATTCTTAAGTTAATGAAGCGTCCGGCTCACAGTGAAAATACACTCGAAAAAATTAAATTGTGGCGTGAAAAATGCCCGGATCTTGTGATTCGCTCTACATTTGTAGTGGGTTTCCCAGGCGAAACTGAAGAAGATTTTCAAATATTGCTCGATTGGTTAGTTGAAGCTGAACTTGATCGTGTTGGCTGCTTTACCTACTCACCAGTAGAAGGCGCTACGGCAAATGATTTACCCGATCATGTGCCTGAAGAAATTAAGCAAGAGCGTTACGAGCGCTTTATGCAAGTGCAGCAACAAATTTCTGCTGCTAAGTTGCAAAAACGTATTGGTCAAACGATGACTGTATTAGTCGATAGTTTGGAAGATGAATATCCTGTTGCTGTTGCACGTTCTTATGCCGATGCTCCGGAAATTGACGGTAATGTCTTTGTAGAAGATATCGATAAGAGCACTATTCAACCAGGCGATATGTTGGAAGTCGAAATCACCGATGCGGATGAATACGACTTATTTGCAAAGTTAATTAAAATTAAGTCGGTTTAATCGATAACGATTCAAAAAAGCATTCAGTTTAAGAGGTTTTGGAGCAAACTCATGGCGGAAACAATTAGCCCCCGTTATTCACGCATTTTATTAAAACTATCTGGTGAAGCATTATCAGGTAACAAAGACATGGGTATTGATGCCCAAGTTCTTGATCAAATGTCCCTTTCAATTGCTCACTTAGTTGGCTTAGGCGTGCAAGTGGGTATCGTTGTTGGTGGCGGTAACTTGTATCGTGGTAGTCAGTTGCAAAAGGATGGCTTGGTTGGTCGTGTAACAGGCGATCAAATGGGTATGCTTGCAACTGTAATGAATGGTTTGGCTATGCGTGATGCATTGGTTCGCCGTAATATCAGAACTCGCCTTATGTCTGCATTACCAATTGGTACAGTAGTAGAGTCTTATTCAAGTCGTGATGCTATCCGTCACTTGAGTCAGGGTGAAGTTTGTGTTTTTGTTGCTGGTACAGGAAATCCATTCTTTACGACTGATACGGCAGCTTGCTTACGCGGAATTGAAATTGAAGCAAATTTAATTCTAAAAGCGACCAAAGTAGATGGCGTATATAATAAAGATCCAAGTAAATACGAAGATGCGGTTAAATATGATCATTTAACCTTTGATCAGGTATTGGACGAAAAACTTGGTGTTATGGATTTGACAGCTATTTGTTTATGTCGTGACCATAATGTGCCATTACAAGTTTTTGATATGAATAAATCAGGCGCGCTATTGTCAGTAGTCATGGGCGAAAAAGAAGGTACACGCGTTACTAAATAATGTACGTGTTGACGAAAGCTCTTTATACTAGCGCTAAATTAAATTTGTTAAAACATCCTTGAATAAATAAGTAAGGTAGATCATATGATTAACGATCTGAAAAAAGACAGCGAACAGCGTATGTTGAAAACTCTTGAGTCTTTGGAACTAGGGTTTGCTAAAGTTCGTACCGGCCGTGCACACCCATCAATCTTAAATGGGGTAATGGTTCCTTACTATGGTTCTGATGTGCCTTTAAATCAAGTGGCAAACGTTGGTGTTGAAGATTCTCGTACACTTCTTGTTCAGCCATTTGAACGTACAATGGTTTCAGCTATTGATAAGGCAATTCGTGAGAGTGATCTTGGTTTAAACCCAATTACAGCGGATGCAATTCGTGTACCTTTACCTGCATTAACTGAAGAAACACGTCGTGATATGCAAAAAATTGCGCGTAGCGAAGCTGAAAATGCAAAAGTTGCAATTCGTAATATTCGTCGTGATGTATTAGGTGATATCAAAGCATTATTAAAAGAGAAAGAAATCTCAGAAGATGATGAGCGCCGTGCAGGTGATGATATCCAGAAAATCACTGACAAATATGTTGCAGAAGTAGACAAGCGTCTTGCAGCGAAAGAAGCAGAATTGATGAAGGTCTAAATTTTATGACCGATTCAGAAGAGTATCATCTTCCTAAGCATGTTGCCATCATCATGGATGGCAACAACCGCTTTGCAAAAAAAAATCAAATGCAAAAAGGTGATGGACATCGAGAGGGTAAAAATGTTCTTGATCCTATCGTTGAACATTGTAAAAAAACAGGTATTCGTGCTTTAACGGTTTTTGCATTTTCAAGCGAAAACTGGAATCGACCACAATTTGAAGTCGATCTGCTTATGAAACTTCTTGAAGAAACTATTCATGAGCAAATACCTCGCATGAAGAAATTTAATATTGCTTTGCGTTTCATTGGTGATCGTTCCAGATTACCGTCACACCTAGTTGCCTTAATGGAAGATGCAGAGCAACAGACAGCACATCATAACACTATGACCTTAACTATTGCTGTGAGCTATGGTGGGATGTGGGATATTGCAAATGCAGCAAAACAAGTTGCTGAAGCGGTTTCCCGTGGTGAATTTGGTGCTGATCAAATAAATGTTGATTTGTTCGAAAAATATGTCAGTCTAAACGATCTGCCAGCTGTGGACTTATTGATCCGTACAGGTGGGGATTATCGCATATCTAATTTCTTGTTATGGCAAGCAGCATATGCGGAGCTGTATTTTACTGATACTTTATGGCCAGAATTTACAGTACAAGAATTCGATCATGCATTGAATGTTTTTTCAGGGCGTGAACGTCGTTTTGGCAAAACATCTGAACAAATTCAGCAAGAGAAAATAGAGAACTTATAATGTTAGAGCGGATTGTTACCGCATTGGTACTTGTCGCAGTTGTTTTAGGCTGTATGTTTGCTACGCAATCACATTATCCAATGTTGGTTCTTATGATTGTAGCAGCAGGGGTAGCGGGGTATGAATGGTATAAATTAATGCCCCATGAAACTGTAAATGCTGTAAAGCCAAAAGCTTGGTGCTATGGTCTGCTTGTTGCATTCGTTTCAGGCGTTGCTCTATTTTTCCATGATATTGCATTATTGTTGTGGTCAGCTTCAATTTTGACTTGGCTTGTAAGCGTTTATTGGGTCAAATCTTTTCCTGAATTTGATGGGTGGTATAACGCTACTCTATATGTAATTGGCATTATTTTAGTTTGTGCTGCGGTAACTTCAATTTTTGTTGTTTGGCAAAGTTCACCATGGTGGTTAATGTATCTGTTCTTACTCGTGTGGGGTGCAGATAGTGGTGCTTACTTTGTTGGTCGTAAATTTGGTAAAAGAAAACTAGCACCAACAGTAAGTCCGAACAAATCGGTAGAGGGCTTGTATGGTGGTATTATCACGACCATACTGGTAATGTTGGTTGTGCAATATCAGTATCTAAATTTAACTTTAATTCAGCAAATCCTGTTTCTTATCTTGTCACTGATTACAGTATTCGGTTCAGTTTTAGGTGATTTATTTGAGTCGATGATTAAACGTCGTGCTGGTATTAAAGATTCTGGACGTGTACTACCTGGTCATGGTGGTGTTTTAGATCGTATTGATTCTTTACTTGCTGCAGCCCCGATCTTTGCAACGGGAATGTATATATTAAAACTTATTGGTGTAGATTTATAAATGACACAATCTGTTTGCATATTGGGTGTAACCGGTTCCATTGGGCAAAGTACCTTAAAAATTTTAAATCAACATCCTGATAAGTATTCAGTATTTGCAATTTCAGCTCATAGTCGAATTTCTGAATTGGTTGATATATGTAAAGAATTTCAACCAAAAATTGTAGTTGTTCCAAAGCAAAAAGTTGACGAATTAGCAGTTTTATTTGTAAAGAATGAATTACAAGATATTGAAATTTTGACTGATCAGGAAGGGCTAGTAAGTATCGCATCTCATCCAGATGTTGATGTAGTTATGGCTGCAATTGTTGGAGCAGCTGGTTTATTACCAACATTAGCGGCTGTAAAAGCTGGTAAACGCGTATTGCTTGCTAATAAAGAAGCTTTGGTCATGTCTGGTGAAATCATGATGCAAGCAGCACGTGATCATCAGGCATTATTATTACCGGTAGATTCAGAACACAACGCTATTTTTCAATCATTACCTCATAATTATTTAGAGGCTGAAAGAAATGGACAACCGCAACAGGGTGTATCAAGAATCTTATTGACCGCTTCAGGTGGACCATTTTTAAACCATTCGTTAGAACAATTAGAAAAAGTTACTCCTGCACAGGCTTGTAAGCATCCCAATTGGTCTATGGGACAGAAAATCTCAGTTGACTCAGCTACTCTTATGAATAAAGGGTTAGAGTTGATTGAGGCATGTCATTTGTTTTCAATATCTGAACATTTTGTTACAGTTGTTGTTCATCCACAAAGTATTATTCATTCTATGGTGCAATATGTTGACGGTTCAACATTGGCTCAAATGGGTAATCCAGACATGTGTACACCGATTGCCCATGCATTAGCATGGCCAGAGCGTTTACAGACTAATGTTCCTGCTTTAGATTTATTTGAATATTCTCAGCTTAATTTTCAAGCACCGGATATTCAGAAATTTCCAGCACTTGATTTAGCCCGTCAGGCAATGCGTGCGGGAGGGCTGGCACCTACTATTTTAAATGCTGCAAATGAGGTTGCCGTTGCTGCATTTTTAAAGGAACAGATTGGATTTACAAATATCCCACAAGTGGTAGAGCATACTTTGCAAAAATTGGAAAACTCAGTTGCTGATAATATCGAGTCTATTTTGAATAAAGATGAAGTAGCACGACATGTAGCACAGCAGTATATATCAAGTATAGGAGGCTGAAATGAGCGCATTATTTATGATTGCAGCAGCAGCTCTCTTGCTCGGTCCATTAATTGCAATTCATGAGTTCGGTCATTATTGGGTGGCACGAAAACTTGGTGTTAAGGTTCTAGTTTATTCTATTGGTTTTGGTCCGACATTACTTAAGTGGACATCAAAAAAATCTGGAATTAAGTACCAACTTTCAGCTTTGCCTCTAGGCGGTTATGTAAAAATGCTCGATGAGCGCGAAGGTAATATTGCAGAGCAAGATTTACCTTATGCATTTAACCGTCAAAAACCATGGAAGCGTATAGCAATTGTTGCGGCTGGACCTTTAATTAACTTGATTTTTGCTGTTTTACTTTTTTGGATTTTATTTTTACCAGCACAGGAACAATTAAATACAAGAGTGGGTAAGGTTGTACCCAACTCGCCAGCTGCTACAGCTCAACTACAAGTAGGTGACAAGATTATTGCTGTTGACGGAAAGGAAACGCAAACTTGGGAAAAACTTAACTTTGCTTTGATTGATCGTGTAGGTGAAACTGGTAGCTTGAATATCGATGTAGATCGTGCAGGTACTGAGAAAAATATTGTTTTACCAATTAAAGATTTTTTAAAAAACCAAAATGAATCAGCTTTAGATGTATTAGGCTTTTTACCTTATCGTCCTGTTATTCCCGCTGTTGTAACTGAGTTGACTGCAGATGGAGCAGCAATTCGTCAAGGAATGAAAGTCGGTGATCGTATTGTTTCAATTAATGGTCAAGTAATGAAAGACTGGTTTGATGTTGTGGAAGTTGTGCAACATTCACCAGAAAAATTACTAAGTATTGATGTGTTGCGTAATGGTCAACTCGTTCATTTGCAAGTCATGCCTCAAGGAAAGCGTGACAATATGGGGCAAGTGAGCGGTGTCTTAGGCGTAAAAAGTGATGCAGGAAAAATTACAATTCCTGACGAATATAAGCAAACAATTCAATATACTCCAATACAAGCTTTCCAGATGTCGCTAGATAAGACTGGCCAAATCTCTAGCATGATATTGAGTTCGATAGTAAAAATGGTTAAGGGTTTAATTGGCTTAGAGAATCTTTCTGGACCAATTACAATCGCGAAAGTAGCGGGACAAAGTGCAGAAATGGGATGGCAGACTTTTATCTCATTTATGGCTTTAATGAGTGTAAGTCTTGGAATTTTAAATTTATTGCCAATTCCAATGCTAGATGGTGGACATCTCGTTTATTACATTATTGAGGCTATTCGTGGTAAGCCTGTTTCTGAACAAATACAAATGTTTGGTCTAAAAATTGGTATGGTACTGCTCGGTAGTATGATGCTTTTAGCTTTATTTAACGATTTTATGCGTTTGTAAACGTATATAGATTTATAACTTACTGGAAAAACTGGCATGCGGCACACACATTTTTTAATGCCTTTGGCACTTGTTAGCGCTATGGCAGCGGTACAACAAGCATATGCAGCTGATGATTTCGTTGTTCGAGATATTCGTATAGATGGATTGGTCCGTCTAACTCCTGCAAATGTTTCTACCATGTTGCCAATCAACAGTGGCGATCGCGTTAATGAACCGATGATCGCAGAAGCAATTCGAACATTGTATGCCACTGGACTTTTTGACGATATTAAAGCATCAAGAGATAACGATACTTTAGTGTTTAATGTCGTAGAGCGCCCAATTATTTCAAAGCTTGAATTTAAGGGTAATAAACTTATTCCTAAAGAGGCTTTAGAGCAAGGCCTTAAAAAAATGGGCATTGCTGAAGGCGAAGTTTTTAAGAAGTCAGCTTTACAAACAATTGAAACTGAATTAGAGCAGCAATATACTCAGCAAGGCCGTTATGATGCTGATGTAACTGTTGATACGATAGCTCGTCCAAATAACCGTGTTGAACTTAAATTAAATTTTAATGAAGGTACGGCTGCTAAAGTTTTTAATATCAATATTATTGGTAATACTGTTTTTAAAGACAGTGAAATTAAACAAGCTTTCGCAGTTAAAGAAAGTGGTTGGGCTTCAGTTGTAACCCGTAATGACCGTTATGCTAGAGAAAAAATGGCAGCGAGCCTTGAAGCTTTGCGTGCGATGTATCTGAATAAAGGTTATATCAATTTTCATATCAATAATTCACAGCTCAATATTAGTGAAGATAAAAAGAATATCTTTATTGAAGTTGCAGTAGAGGAAGGTAGTCAGTTCAAATTTGGTCAAACCAAATTTTTAGGTGACGCACTTTATAAACCTGAAGAACTGCAAGCTTTAAAAATCTATAAAGATGGCGATACCTATTCTCAAGAAAAGGTAAATGCTGTTAAGCAATTGTTATTACGTAAATATGGTAATGCTGGTTATTACTTTGCAGATGTAAATGTTGTTCCGCAAATTAATAACGAAACGGGTGTTGTTGACTTAAACTATTATGTAAACCCAGGTCAGCAAGTAACCGTACGTCGTATTAACTTTACAGGTAATAGTAAAACTGCTGATGAGGTATTACGTCGTGAAATGCGTCAAATGGAAGGCGCTTTAGCGAGTAATGAAAAAATTGATTTGTCTAAGGTTCGTTTAGAGCGTACAGGATTCTTCAAAACAGTTGATATTAAACCAGCTCGTATCCCAAATTCACCAGATCAGGTGGATTTAAATGTAAATGTTGAAGAACAACACTCGGGAACTACAACATTAGCCGTAGGTTACTCGCAAAGTGGTGGTATCACATTCCAAGCAGGTTTGAGCCAAACTAACTTTATGGGAACGGGTAACCGTGTTTCGATCGATTTATCTCGTTCTGAAACTCAAGATTACTATAACTTAAGTGTTACCGACCCTTACTTTACAATTGATGGGGTGAGCCGAGGTTATAATGTTTACTATCGTAAAACAAAGTTAAATGATGACTATAACGTTAATAACTACGTAACCGATAGTTTTGGTGGAAGTTTAAGTTTTGGTTACCCAATTGATGAAAATCAGAGTTTAAGTGCGTCATTAGGTGTTGATAATACTAAAGTAACGACGGGTCCTTACGTGTCTACCTATGTTCGTGATTATTTATTAGCGAATGGGGGTAAGGCGACAGGTCAAGATACTTACTGCCCATCAGATCAGTTGGAAACAACTACAGATCCAGTTACAGGAGCGGTTACATATACTGGTAAATGCCTTGTTACACCAATTCCATATAATAATGCATTTGAAGGTGAGTTCTTTACATATAACTTAAATTTAGGTTGGTCATATAACACCTTAAATAGACCAATTTTCCCTACTTCAGGTATGTCACATCGTGTAGGTCTGGAAATTGGTTTGCCAGGTAGTGATGTTGATTATCAAAAAGCAACTTATGATGCACAGGCATTCTGGCCAATTAAAGACACAGGTTTCGTGCTGCGTGGTTACGGTAAACTTGGTTATGGTAATGATTTACCATTCTATAAAAACTTCTATGCAGGTGGTTATGGTTCTGTACGCGGTTATGATAACAGTACCTTGGGTCCTAAGTATGCAAGTGTAAATTTACAAGAAACCAAGCAAAATGACGGTTCTCCAGAAGAAGTAGGTGGTAACGCTCTTGTACAATTTGGTACTGAATTAGCTTTACCATTACCTTTTAAAGGAGATTGGACTCGCCAAGTACGTCCAGTGTTATTTGCTGAAGGTGGTCAAGTATTTGATACTAAATGTGACGTTGGTTCTTATTCTATGATTATGAATGGTCAGCAAATCGCAGATGCTAAAAAATACTGTGAAGACAACTACGGTTTTGACTTAGGTAATATGCGTTATAGCGTAGGTGTTGGCTTCACATGGATCACCATGATCGGACCATTATCTCTTAGCTATGCATTCCCTCTAAATGATAAGCCTGGTGATGAAACTAAAGAGATCCAGTTTGAAATCGGTCGTACTTTCTAAGTACGACTTGACTAAACATGCAATAAGGACACAAATTAAGATGAAAAAATTAAATATATTAATGTTAGGATTAGGCCTTACAGTTTCTGCTATGACTAATGCAGCTGGTTATGGTGTTATTGATCTTGCTAAAGTTGTTGAAAGTAGTACTTATTTAAAACAACAAAATGCAAGTTTAAATCAATCTGTTAAACCAACAACAACTCGTCTTGAGCAGTTGGGTAAAGAGTTAGAAGGTCTTCAACGTCAAGCCCAAACCCAAGGGCAAAAAATGAAAGAAGATGATATTAAGAAGCTTCAGACTCAATATCAGTCAAAATTAAATGAATTCAACTCAACTCAACAAGGTTTGCAATCTAAAGTTCAAACTAGTTTGCAAGGAATGAACTCAACTTTTGAGAGCCGTGTGAAGCAAGCAGCTGAACAATTACGAAAAGAAAATAATCTTGACTTCATTTTGAATAAAAATTCGACCGTTGCCTATGACGCTAAATATGATTTAACTGATAAAATGATACAAAAGGTTAATTCAATGAAATAAATTAATGAAAGTGCAACATTATCGTTTAGATGAACTAGCTCACCTAGTGAATGGTGAGTTAGTCGGTGCGGGTAGTCTTCAATTCATAAACCTGGCAAGTTTAGAAAATGCTGAACCTTCTCATATTACTTTCGTAAATGGCGAAAAGTATATCGATCAAGCAAAGGCTAGCCGTGCGGGTGCGTACATTGTTACAAGCTCTATTAAAGAACAGCTTACTGATAAACAAAATTTTATTATTGTTGATAATCCATATTTGGCTTTTGCCATCCTTACCCATGCTTTTGATAAAAAGATCACATCAATAGGTATTGAAAGTACTGCTCAAATTCATCCTTCCGCAATTATTTCTAAAAAAGCATATATTGGCCATTACGTTGTAATTGGTGAAAATTGTGTAGTAGGTGAGAACACGATTATTCAGTCTCATACTCGTCTGGATGATAATGTGGAAATTGGAAAGGATTGTTTTATTGATTCTCATGTCACCATTACTGGCGGTTCTAAATTACTTGATCGTGTTCGAGTTCATGCAAGTACTGTAATTGGTAGTGAAGGCTTTGGCTTTGCACCATATCAAGGTAAATGGCATCGTATTGCACAATTAGGTTCAGTTATTATTGGTAATGATGTCCGTATTGGATCAAATTGTAGTATTGATCGAGGGGCACTAGATAATACGATTTTGGAAGATGGGGTAATTATTGATAATCTTGTGCAAATCGCACATAACGTTCATATTGGTTCCAATACAGCGATTGCTGCTAAATGTGGAATTGCTGGAAGCACTAAAATTGGCAAAAACTGTATTCTTGCAGGAGCCTGTGGTGTGTCTGGTCACCTTTCAATCACTGATAATGTGACTTTAACTGGAATGTCAATGGTCACAAAAAATATTTCTGAAGCTGGTACCTATTCTTCAGGAATTGGATTATTTGAAAATAGTCATTGGAAAAAGACAATTGTACGCTTGCGACAATTAGCAGATGTGCCATTGACCCAAATCACTAAACGACTTGATCATATACAAGCTCAAATAGAGTCTCTTGAATCAACTTTTAATTTGCGTAAATAGAATATTATGACCGAGTCAACTACACCTAAATTTGCCATCCCTGAATTACCAATGCAGATTCAAACGATTCGTCAATATTTGCCGCATCGTTACCCATTCTTATTGGTTGATCGTGTGACTGAAGTTACTGACAATAGTATTGTTGGTTATAAAAATGTTTCTATCAATGAAGAATTCCTCCAAGGACATTTCCCAGAATATCCGATTATGCCTGGTGTTCTAATTGTAGAAGCATTAGCTCAAGTTTCGGGCGTTCTGGGTTTTATCATGAACAATGAGACGCCAAAACCGGGTTCTTTATTCCTCTTTGCTGGTGCAGAAAAGGTTAGATTTAAAAAACAAGTAGTTGCTGGCGACCAACTTGTATTAAAATCTGAATTAGTAATGCAAAAACGCGGTATCTACAAATATAACTGTACGGCTACCGTTGACGGTATTGTAGCAACAACCGCTGAAATTATGATTTCACACCAAAAAACAGAGCAGGCATGAGCAATCACGATTTAATTCATTCTACGGCCATTATTGATCCATCTGCAGTGATTGCCCCGGATGTCCAGATAGGACCTTATTGTATTATTGGTCCAAATGTGACGATTGGCGCTGGTACTAAATTACATTCACATGTTGTAGTTGGTGGTTTTACCAAAATTGGTCAAAATAATGAGATTTTCCAGTTTGCAAGTGTTGGTGAAGTTTGCCAAGACTTGAAATATCAAGGTGAAGAAACTTGGTTAGAGATTGGAGATCATAATTTAATTCGTGAGCATTGCAGTTTACATAGAGGAACTGTACAAGATAATGCTTTAACTAAAATAGGTAGTCATAACTTATTGATGGTTAATACGCATATTGCACATGACTGTATTGTTGGTAATCATAATATTTTCGCAAATAATGTTGGTGTTGCTGGACACGTCCATATTGGTGATCATGTCATTATTGGTGGTAATTCGGGAATTCATCAATTCTGTAAAATCGATTCTTACAGTATGGTTGGTGGAGCATCTTTAATTTTAAAAGATGTGCCAGCTTATGTTATGGCATCTGGTAATCCAGCACATGCGTTTGGTATTAATATAGAAGGTATGCGTCGAAAGGGTTGGTCTAAGGATACAATTCAAGGCCTTAGAGAAGCTTATAAATTGATTTTTAAATCAGGCCTGACTTCTGTTCAAGCTGTTGAGCAGATTAAAAATGATATTCTTCCGAATGTTCCAGAAGCTCAATTATTAATTGACTCTGTTGAGCAATCAGAACGTGGTATTGTGCGTTAAGCCGAGATATTCAAAAAAAGACACCGCAATCTGCGGTGTCTTTTTTTCTTAAAAACTTTTATTTGTTAAAAAATTTGGCTTCTTCAGATTTTGGATACTGACTTAAAATTTTAGCTTTATATTGGTTTGCTGATACAGTATTTTTATCAACATCTTTGGCAATACTGTAGAGTTGATAAAGCGCGCGAGGAGCTTTACTAGAATTTGGGTATTGCGTAGCGACTACATTATAGTTCTTTTTAGCCTCATTATAATTTACCGGATCAGTTGCTAAATTAAACTCGGCTAACCAAAAATAGGCATTCCCTGTATAAACGCTATTAGGATGATTTTTGATAAAGTTTTGCATTGGAGCAATCGCTTTTTTCGCTCCACCTTGTTTGTAGGCATCTAAAGCGACAGTATAAGCTGCTTTTTCAAGTTCTACAGGGTTCGATTGATTTTGCATAGCAGGCGATGAAGCTGGTTGTGTTACTTGCGTTTGTGAGGGGGAAGTAACTTGACTTGCAGCAGTTGTAGTACTAGCTGCTTTATTGTCGGTAGGAGGAGCTTCTGAGCTTCCGGTAGCTGTAGCATCACTATTTGCTGTATTGTCTGGTGCTACACTTTCTGGATCTACTTTTTGATTTAGTAATTCCAAACGCTGATCTAAATCAGTATAGCGATTAGATAAATCTTTTTTCAGTTGTTCAATATCATTCGATTGTTCTTCTAACTGTCCGCGTAAGGTGCGTATATCATTTTCTAATTGTTGGTTTTTTTGCATCAATTCCCAATTTAAATTACTAGGGACTGAAGCGTTATTCGATGAAGTGTTAGTTGAACTACCACCACTTTGACTTAAACCGCGCGATTCAATTGGAATATTGGCATAGAGAGAAGTAGTGCTCATTAAGGCAATAAATAATAAAGAATGCTTCATCAATCGCATGAGTATAGGTCCATAATTTTATGTAAAAGCTAACTTGAGAAGGGAATATGTAAACTATTCACATTAGCTATCTAAGGTTTTAATTGATCATTGCAATTAAAACAGCTAACAATATAAATGCAAGAATAGTTTACAATCTTCAAGCATATTTTATTCAAAATAAGTATCAAGAAAGAATATAAGATAAGAGATTCTAGGAATTTATATGTTTTTGACGATGAATTAATCAATTGAAACATAAACTTGCTTAAAATTGAGAAGAAGGCTTGCAACTCTTTTAAAAATCTCTATACTCTGTTTTGCAATGGTAGCCCCGCTGGTGGCTTCGCAATTGTACTCTGTGAACCCCGCCAGGACCGGAAGGTAGCAACGGTAGCAGATCTATGATGTGCCGAAGTTTTGCTAGTGGGGTTGCCACCATCCTCTAATCCGATCTCCGTTGGATTGCCTTCATAATTACATCTAAATCAAATCCTCTATATTGTAAAAACCTCATCTGTTTTGCTTTAAGTTTAGGATCTTTTTCTACTTCTTCACCAAACTTTTTCACTTTAAGTTGATAAGCCTGTTCCACCCAATCAATATTATGAATTTCATCTGCAATTAAATCATTTTCGATTTGTTTAGTTTTTAAAGCTTGTTTAATGCGTTTTGGCCCTTTACCTTTACGAATTTGGCTAGCTAATGTTAGTTCTGCAACACGTTGGTCACTTTGATAATTTTGCTCAGATAACTCTTCAACAAGTTGCTTAACCTCTTCAGGGTTTTGTGCGTAACGATTCAATTTCTCGATCAGTTCTGCTTTCGAATAATCTCGACGAGTCAATAATGCAAAAGCATATGAGCGCAAACGTTGCCCTGTAAGCAAAGCGCGTTGTTGGGGCTGTTCTTCTGTTCTTTTGAACATATTTAATATTTCCTTGTAAAAAACGCCCCGAAGGGCGTTTTAAGACTTATAAGCGGTAATTAAGACTCTAATAAAAGATCTTCTTCTTCATCTTCCACTTGTACAGCACCATTAGTACCCGTAGTTAGCAGTTGTTCACGGATAATCTTTTCAATTTCTCCAGCCATTTGAGGGTTCTCTTCAAAGTGGCGGATAACATTGTTTTTACCTTGGCCAATTTTATTGCCTTGATATGAATACCAAGCGCCTGCTTTTTGCACGATATCTTGTTGTACAGCTAAATCTACAAGTTCGCCAAGCTGGTTTGTACCTTTACCGTACAAGATTTGGAAAATAGCTTCTTTAAATGGAGGAGCCATTTTGTTTTTAACAACTTTAACTCGAGTTTCAGAACCGATGATTTCATCACCTTCTTTGACTTGACCAATACGGCGGATATCTAAACGTACAGAAGCATAGAACTTCAATGCGTTACCACCAGTCGTAGTCTCAGGGCTACCAAACATTACACCAATTTTCATACGGATCTGGTTAATGAAAATAACCATACAGTTCGAGCGTTTAGCGTTACCCGTAATTTTACGTAATGCCTGACTCATTAAGCGAGCTTGTAAGCCCATGTGGGAGTCACCCATTTCGCCTTCAATTTCTGCTTTAGGAGTAAGAGCAGCAACTGAGTCGACAACGATTAAATCAATTGCACCAGAGCGAACTAGCATGTCTGCAATCTCGAGTGCTTGTTCACCGTTATCTGGTTGCGATACAAGTAGATTATCAATGTCCACGCCCAGCTTACGTGCATATTGTGGATCTAATGCGTGTTCTGCATCGATAAATGCACAAGTACCACCAGCTTTTTGACATTGTGCAATCGCTTGGAGAGTCATTGTGGTTTTACCAGAAGATTCTGGACCATAAATCTCAACGATACGACCTTTCGGTAAACCGCCAATCCCCAATGCAATATCTAAAGTCAAAGAACCTGTAGATACAGCTTCAACTGCTTGAACAGTGTTGTCACCGAGACGCATCACCGTATTTTTGCCAAATTGCTTCTCAATTTGACTTAGCGCGGCTTGTAATGCTTTGCTTTTATTCTCATCCATCTCAAAAACCTCAATACTCTAAGTTCATCACGTTTAACCCAAGTGGATGCATTGAATCTCAACTTGTTTCACAGGGCTAATAGTGACAGATTTTTTCTATAGCTTCTATGTGTTGTCTGTGTGTGTGCGACACAACTCGACGTTTTTATTCATCACCATACGACCAGTGCTGATCATTGTCCTGTTTAAACCGATTAATCTGTCTACGATCCTTTTTACTCGGTCTATGATCAGGTCGAGCAAGATTATGCAATTTTCGTTGGGATGCAATCAACTCCCGTCTAGCGATACTTACTTCTGTTTCTTCATAAAGTTGCTGGGCAACTGGTGCTGGACCACGTGTGTTCGCAAGCGCTTTTACGACAACGGTTTTTTTATCAAAACCTTGTTGAATAATAAGTTCCATTCCAACACGAATTTCTTTGGAAACTTTTACACGCTCATTATTGTGATGTACTTTCCCTCCTTCGATTGCTGCTTTAGCAATTGAACGAGTTTTAAAAAAACGAGCAGCCCATAACCATTTGTCGATACGCATGGTCTCTACAGCATCGTTTTCAAGCGATTTTGACATCATTATCCTTTCTATCAATTTGATTCAATATAGACAGCAATTCTGTAAGTCGATCTAGCGCTTTATATTCTAAATCTTCATGCTTTCTTACATCCTTTAGAGTTGAGGGCTGCAAGATAGTAAACAAGTGCTTGATACCAAATTTTTCAGCTGTTTTTAGTACAGGAGCTGTATCATCAATAAAAATGGTTACGTCTGGGTCAAAAGGGTGTAATTTTTGGAGCTCTTGCCAAAAATGAATATCTTCTTTTGCATAACCAATTTGTTCACTCGATACGATTACGTCAAAGAAGTGTTTAATTGCAACATTATCGAGCTTTAACTGTAAGCTTGCACGATCGGCATTTGTAACTAACCAACAACTATATCCTTGCTTTTTCAGTTCCTGTAGAAGCTCAATACAACCAGACCGAGCTTGAATTTTTGTCTGAAATTCTTGCTGTAATTTGAGTACATCAACGCCTACAGTTTTGGTCCAATAAGCTGATGAATACCAAACAAGCGTATGTCTATGTAATTGATAAAACTGATATAGTGTTTTTTGGCTCTGGTCGATTGGAAGTTGATGTATCTCTGCATGTCGCTTAGGAAGACATTCATTCCAGATGAAATCATCAAAAGCGAGATCTAATAGCGTACCATCCATGTCAAACATTACGATTTTAGACATATCTAAATATCTCCAAAATCATTTAAAGAAAATTTTTTAAGACACATCTACCATATATCCTTTTTAAAATCATTAATTAAAGAAACTTCGAGATATAAAATTAATTTAAAACTCCACCCATTAATTGTTTCAAAAGGTGTTTTGATTAATGTGATGGGTAGGGAGGATAAATGATTTGAAAATTATAGCGTGTAATTTTGCAAAACAGGAAACAATAATAAGTGCTTTTTAGTGGATAACTTTTACTGTGTTTGAAGTAAAAATAGACAGGCAAAGTTTATAATTAAGAAATCTTAAAAGGCTATCTATATTTATGGTTAATTTTGCTTACATAGGATACGTATTGACATACATTTTATAAATTGAAGGATACTTGTTTAAAGATATATTTAAAATTAACCCTAATAAGAATTTAGAGAAAGCAATGAAAATTGGATTTATTGGCGGAGCCAATGACGGTATTGTAATCAATGCTGCTGATGGCCTTGATACTTATAAGCTTGAATGGCATTACAAAGCAGAAAAGCACTGTGAATCACAGCCAACATTAGGTCTTAATGGGCCTGAGTATGATTACTACAACCTCTTAATACTAAGAAAAAATAAAGAGGCTAAACTCTTTTATGTACTCACTACCATGGGAAAAGATGATATCGCAAGTAAAATCCATGAGTATTGGGAGTGCTCTACATCTGTTGGCTATGATTTCGATGATTAAGAAAATTTTTATTAATAATTTAAAATTTTGACTTTAATCAAAAAATAAATGAAGAGCTTGTAATTTCATATAACACATGTGCTTTTAGTTGGTGATGGAGAGGAACCTTGGGATGATCAAAGTTTTTAACTTTGTGCATTCCAAGTCTTTCCATGACGGCTTGAGAGGGTGTATTTATGTTAGCGGTAAATGAAACGATCTTATCTAAATTCAGTACATTAAAACCATAGTCTAAAGCCGCTTTTGCTCCTTCAGTTGCATAACCTTGTTTCCAGAAGTCTTTTGCAAGTCGCCACCCAATTTCCACACATGGGGAAAAGTCAAATTGTTCAGGTTGGCTATGTAAACCAATAAACCCGATAAATTGATGAGTTTCTTTTAATTCTACTGCCCAGAAGCCCCAACCATTTTTATCAATGAGAGATGAAATTTTTTGGATTAAATTATGGCTTTCTTGGGGTGTTAATAGATTTGGGAAAAATTGCATAACATGTTGATCTAAGCCCATTGTTATAAAAGGCTCAACATCACTTTCTTTCCACTGTCTTAAAATTAAACGCTGAGTTTCGATCATGAGATGGCTCTATAATTAAAAATGATGGGTCAAAGTGGCTTTTGCACAATCTTCTGTAAAATGATCTTGGAATTGATGCTCACTACACCTTTTATTTTATTTAAGGTATTAATGACGAAATGAGAAAAAGAACTCAAATCTTTGGTCGCAACGTGTAAAACATAATTAGATTCGCCAGTAATAATATATGCATTAATGACTTCATCAAAATTTTTGATCTGACTTAAAAAGAAGTTGTGATCATTTTCTGTGAGTTGGGCAAGCTTTATTTCGACAATTGCCTCAATTTTTATACCTAGTTTTTCATAGTTAACTTTCGCTTGATATTTTTCAATTATACCATTGCTTTCTAAAATTTTAACTCGCCGATGACAAGCTGAAGCCGAAAGGTTAACGAGATCGGCCAGTTCTTGGTTACTTAACCTCGCATTATCTTGTAAATACTTCAAAATTTTAAGATCGATTGCATCTACATTCATTTTCGAATTTCATCCATGTTTTTTAATTTTAATTCGAATTTTATACGAAAATAGCAACTTTTAATCAAATATTGTCGAATAAATCGAAAGAATTGGCATGATAAAATTCAACTACAAAGGAAATGTTGAAAATAGGTGAAATAACAAATGATTACTCACGAACAATGCCTCTATTGGGATCAGGAAGATGAACTCAAAAAGTTTAAAGATGAATTTACACTACCAGAAAATGTCATTTATTTAGATGGTAATTCTTTGGGTGCAAGACCAAAAAAATCATTAGAGGTTGCTCAGCATATTATTGCTAAAGAGTGGGGTGAGGACCTTATTAATAGTTGGAATAAAGCAGATTGGTGGGGCTTACCGACTAGACTTGGAGATAAAGTCGCGCAGCTTATCGGTGCTGAAAAAGGGGAAGTTGTTATTTCAGATTCCACAACATTAAATTTATTCAAAGTTTTATCAGCAGCGGTAAAAATTCAAGCTGAAAAATTTCCGGAACGTAAAATTATTGTTGCAGAAAAAGATGCTTTCCCAACCGATATTTATATTATTGAAGGCTTTATCGATTTGATTCATCAGGGCTATCAAGTTGAGTTAATTGATGGTGCAGATGATTTATCTCGTGTTTTAGAAAAAGATGTAGCGGTAGTTGTTCTTTCTCATGTGAATTATCGGACTGGATATTTCTATGATATGGAATCTATTAATCAACAAATTCACGCTAAAGATGCTTTGATTATTTGGGATTTATGTCACTCAGTTGGTGCGGTGTCTATGGATCTTAATCAGAGCAATAGTGACTTTGCGATTGGTTGTACTTATAAATATTTAAATGGTGGCCCAGGTTCTCCAGCGTTGTTATGGGTAAATCGAAAGCATCGTGATCAGTTCTGGCAACCTCTCTCAGGCTGGTGGAGCCACAAAAAACCATTTGATATGGCTCAGCAATATGAACCAGCTAACAGTATTCGCCGTTACTTGTGCGGAACTCAACCCATCATTTCTATGAGTCTAATTGAATGTGGTATCGATATTTTCTTACAAGCTGATATGCAACAAATACGTGAGAAATCACTCAAATTAACTGATTTGTTTATTCAACTTGTTCAACAAGAATGTGCACAGTTTGGTTTTGAACTGATTACCCCTTTAAACCATAAATATCGTGGTAGTCATGTCAGTTATAGACATGAGTTCGGTTATGAAATTATTCAAGCTCTCATTGCTCGTGGGGTAATTGGGGATTATCGAGAGCCGGAAGTATTACGTTTTGGAATTACACCTTTATATCTAGGATTTGAAGATATTTGGAATGCCGTACAACAACTTAAGCAAATTATGCTGAATAGTGAATGGAAAAATGAACGTTATCTGGTGCGTAGTGAAGTGACCTGATCGTTAGAGATCAACATTAGAAAAATGGCTAGGAGGGCCTATGAGCAGTTTTGATGAAATACAAAATCGAGAAGCGGGTTTACATAAAAAATTATCCGCAAAACAGATGGGAATGATTGCAATTGGTGGAGCGATTGGTACAGGGCTGTTCATGGGAAGCAAGTTCGCAATTAGCTTTGCTGGCCCAGCCGTCATTGTGAGTTATGCCATTGGAGGCTTAATCGCATTTGCTATTATGGCTTGTTTGGCTGAGATGACAGTCCAGCACCCTACGTCAGGCTCATTTGGGGCATATGCTGAGCATTATGTAAGTCCGCTTGCTGGGTTTTTAGTCCGTTATTGTTATTGGGCATGTATTGTATTAGCGGTCGGTACAGAAATTACAGCAGTTGCTGACTATATGAAATTATGGTTTCCTCATGTAGGTTCTTGGGTCTGGATTGCGTTTTTTTCGCTAACCTTACTTGTGGTTAATGCATATAGTGTTAAAGCTTTTGGATTGGTTGAATATTGGTTTTCGACCATAAAAGTCTTTGCAATTATTGTATTTATTCTTTTAGCAATTGGTATTTTGACTCAAAGTCATGGAGGAACAGAACAGGTTCTCTCTAATTTAACCGAACATGGTGGCTTTTTTCCTCATGGTTTTAGTGGAGTTTGGATTGGGGTAATTATTTCAATATTTAGTTATTTAAGTATTGAAATGATCGCTGTTGCAGCAGGTGAGGCTAAAGATCCGGAAAGAGCTGTTAAGAAAGCTTTTAAAAGTACGGCAATTCGCTTAATCCTATTTTATTTGCTGTCTTTATTTCTCATTGTGGCCCTTGTTCCTTGGACAACTTTAATTGGAGCTGACGCAACCAGCCCTTTTGTGATGGTGATGAAAATTGTAGGGATTCCATATGCAGACAGTATTTTAAATTTTATTGTAATTGTCGCGGCCTTATCAGCCATGAATAGTATGTTGTATATCTCAACACGTATGCTATTTAGCTTGTCACGAGCAGGAGATGCGCCAAAACTATTTGGCCGTATTAGTCATAATGGCGTACCAATTAATGCGTTGTTATTGTCAGCTGTTGGTATTGGTATTGCGAGTATTGTTTATACGATTAACCCAGCTTCGGCTTTCCCGATCATGATTGCTTTATCTATGTTTGGTGCGTTGTTCACTTGGGGCAGTATTTTTGTTACCCATATGTTTTTTAGAAGGAATATGGCACGAAAAGGAGAACAGTTAAAATTTAAGGTTCCAGCGAGTCAGTTAATCTCCCTTTTAGGATTAATCGCAATTTTAAGTATTACGATCACAACGTGGTTTACCAATGAATTCAAGTCAACTTTACAGTTTGGAGTCCCATTAGTTGTTGTTCTTACATTTTTCTATTATTTAAAACGTTCATCAGCCAAGCTTGCTTTAAATGCTCATGAAGAATCGTTGAAGTGAGAGACCTATGCGACCATATGATAATTCTAGAACCGTAGCGAATGAACATGAAATACTGGCAGAATTTAAAAGAACAAGCTTGTTGAGCTATCAAAAATTTACCCATATTGCAGATATCCAATATGGTACGCACTCACGGTCAACTTTAGATTTTTTCCCATTAGAACAAGCCAAAAAGACTGTTATTTTTATTCATGGTGGATATTGGCAATGGTGTGATAAATCAGATTTTGCATTCATCGTACCGTATGTTCTAGCCAAGGGTGCACAGTGTATTCTTTTAGAATATGATCTGGCCCCACAAAGCAAAATTTCAGATATTGCTTCTCAAGTTAATCAAGCTCTCGATTTTATTCGAGAGCAAGACTGGAAAACTAATGAGGTAGTTTTGGTTGGGCATTCGGCAGGGGCGCATCTGGCTGCTTTGTCATTAGGCCATCCACTCATATCTGAGATGGTTTTGTTAAGTGGAATTTATGATCTGGAACCTATACAAAGTACACATTTAAATCATGCTCTCAATCTTTCAAGCGAAGATATCTTAAAATACAGCCCTGTTCATCAGTCAAAACGAATTACTACTCCATGTTCAATTTTCTGTGGTGAACTCGAACTTGACGAGTTGAAATGGCAAAGCCAAAATTATTTTGAAATGAAGAAAAGGCAAGATCAGGATTTTGTTTCTTTCAAGCTTATTCCTAAAATTAACCATTATTCTATTTTAAATCATTACTTTAATAATATTTTAATTTAAGTGTTTGAAATAGAATGTAATTGAGTAAAGAAAAACAGATTAAACTTATTAGAAGATAAAATGTGAGATAAATCACAACTCAACCTAATTTTTATAAAAATTAAGTATCCTTATTGACCTGACTATAGAACTTAATTAGATTAAAAAGATAGTGCTTTCTCACTAAGCGGCAAAATGTTTAGCTGTTGTTTAGTTGAGTTTCAAGTCCGTAGCTTCCCAAGATGCGGACTTTTTTATTTGATTTTTAAAAACAATTAGATAAATCGAATTTTATTCTTGGTTATGGCGATAATATCTATTTAATGATTAATATGAGTTAATCACATAGCCCTCTGCTAAATAAGAAACAAATTAGAATTTGCTTTTCATTATTTAATTGGAATTATCATTTAATTAATGGATTATATAAAATATATTTTACCAAACTAATAAAGTGTGAGATTACACTCGGAAGTTCATGAATTTGCCATATAGGTTAGATAAATTAAAAACAGAAAAATAAAAGAGAGAAGGCTATAGTACATAATTTAATAATATATAGAATCTGTAAATAATTGGTTTAGTCGGCTCTTATGAGTTGGCTTTTTTATTTTTAAAGGAGTGTTAATGAAAGTACAGTATTTCGAAGGAGGCATGTATAAACATATGTGTCCTGCTTGCGGATATCTTCATTATATTCCTGTACATTATCCTTTCTCTAACGGCAACCAATGGTTTTTTAATGGTAACTTGGAAAAACCGACATTTGATCCCATCATAAGTATAAATGAATATTGTAATTACTTTATTAAAGATGGCTTTATCGAATATAGCGTTAATTGTAGGCATCATTTAGCTGGTTGTAAGATTGAGCTGCCAGAACTAAAATTAAAAAAACTATAGAATATATTGATTTTGGTATTTATTAATTATGGCCATTTAAAAGCCTGCACATTTCCTTAATTATCACATATTTTTGCAATATATCTTTACATATTTGATACTGAACACATATAGTTTAAAAAATTGTAAATCTCTTTTAGTTGTAGGCTATATTAGAATTTGCAAGAATTTTCATAACTTACTGTTTTATATTTTTATTTATGGATATCTGGAAATTTTTAAAAAGCTTTAATACAACTGGAACATATCTCATTATTTCCACATTTATATTATTTTTAATGATTATATATTTTTACATTATACATCCCACCTAAACTAAATTATAAATAAAGTAAGGTAGTTATTTATTCTAAAATATTTGATTTATCGGTTTATTTGAATTGGTTCTCAATTTTAAATGAAAAAAGATAATAGCATTGTATAGGTCCAAGTTTTATGAAAACATGACGTGGTCATAATATATGGAGAATATAATAAAAATTCCTTTCTAAAGATGTTAATCCCTAAATATAAAGACTGTACTGATCATAACAATGATGTCTAAAGTAAAAAATATGGAGATTTTCTATGAAGTTTTGCCAAGTTTCGACTTTTCTTTTAGCAATAGCGCTGAGCCATTTAACCTATGCTGCACCAGCTACAACAAATTCTGTACTAAGCTCGTCTGAAGCAAAAGGTATTATTAAAAATCAATATATTATTATTCTTAATAAGGATGTGGGTTCTTCTAACGAGTTTGCACAAGGTATTGCTAAACAACATGGTGGGAAGGTATTACAGACCTATGATGCTGTACTTAAAGGATTTGCAATTTATTTACCCGATGTTGCCGGTCCTGCTTTTGTTGAAGCAATGAAAAAAAATCCGAAAGTCGTTTCTGTTGAAAATGACACAGTCATGAAAATTGATGCGACTACGCAAAGTAACCCAGATTGGGGACTAGATCGTATTGACCAAAGAAACTTACCTCTAGATTCAGCCTATTCGTACTTACAAACAGGTTCAGGCACAACCGCTTATATTGTTGATACAGGAATATTGTCTACACATCAACAGTTCTCTGGACGGGTATTAAGTGGCTATACCGCGATATCTGATGGAAATGGTACAAGTGACTGTCATGGTCATGGTACACATGTGGCAGGAACAGTTGGTGGTAGTACCTATGGGGTTGCCAAGAATGTAAGCTTAGTGCCTATTCGGATTTTAGGATGTGATGGTTCTGGTGCTTCGAGTAATGTGATTGCGGGGCTAGATTGGATATTAAAAAATGGTAAAAAGCCAGCTGTAGTGAATATGTCTTTAGGTGGTGAAGCAAACGCATCTTTGGATAGTGCAGTAGAAAATTTATTTAATAATGGTTATGTAATGGTTGTGGCTGCAGGAAACTCGAATACAGATGCATGTAGTTCTTCTCCTGCCAGAGTAAGTAAGGCAATTACTGTTGCTGCTACAGATAGTACAGATACTCGAGCTAGTTATTCGAATTATGGAAGTTGTGTTGACATTTTTGCACCTGGAAGCCAGATTAACTCTTCTTGGATTGGGAGTAATACAGCAACTAAAGTTTTGAATGGAACTTCAATGGCAACTCCACATGTTGTCGGTGTCGTAGCTGAAATGTTGCAAAGTACGCCTACTGCAACACCTCAGACAATCTCAACTAATCTTTTAAACCAAGCAAGTAATAATGTGGTAAAAAATCCTTCAGGTAGCCCAAATCGGTTGCTATATAAATCTCCTCAGTAAAAGCAGTTATTTAAATTAGAAAAGGTCCCGAAGGACCTTTTTTAGATTTTTGCATGAGTACCGTATTTATCAATCATGATTGAGCTGGCTTCATTTAGACCGCGAACCGTTACCTTCACACCGTTCTTTTGAAATTTATTCACAACTGAATCTAACATGGCAACTGAAGTCACATCCCAAATATGAGAATGGGTGAGATCAATAATGATTTCTTTAACATCTTCTTTAAAGTTAAAACCTTGCATAAATTTTTCAGATGAACTGAAAAATATTTGGCCTCTTAATTCATATAGACGAGCTTGATTTTCGAATGAAGTTTCTATACGAATATCATTTTCAAGTTTATTTGCTAAGAAAAGTGCTGAAAGTAATACCCCAGTTAATACACCTAACGCTAAGTTATGGGTAGCAACTACTACAATAACGGTTGCGATCATAACGACATTACTACTTTTAGGATTATTTTTAAATTGAGTCAGTGAACTCCACTCAAAAGTACTAATTGATACCATAATCATGACGGCAACCAGAGCGGCCATGGGAATAACCTTTAACCAGTCACTTAAAAATACAACGAGAATAAGTAAGAATATACCTGCACAAAAAGTGGATAAGCGTGTGCGACCACCCGATTTTACATTAATCATTGATTGACCAATCATGGCACAACCCGCCATACCTCCCATAAAACCTGAAGCTATATTTGCAATGCCTTGACCTTTACATTCTTGAAATTTATCACTAGATGTATCTGTCATTTCATCAACGATTGTTGCAGTCATCATTGATTCAAGTAGACCAACTGCGGCAAGGGCTAAAGAATATGGAAGAATAATAAGGAGGGTTTCTAAATTAAAAGGAATATTCGGAATTAGAAATATCGGCAAAGTGTCTGGTAATGAACCCATATCACCAACCGTTCGAACATCAAACCCTAAAAAAATAGCGAGTAATGTGACCACTACAATACAAATAAGAGGTGAGGGAAAGAACTTTCCAATTTTTGGAATATAGGGGAAAAGGTAAATAATTCCTAAACCAATTGCTACTAGTAAGTAGACATGCCATGTCACATTTACCAATTCTGGTAATTGAGCCATAAAGATGAGAATAGCGAGGGCATTAACGAATCCAATAACCACCGATTTAGAAACAAAACGCATGAGTTTAGCGAGTTTGAAATATCCTGCCAAAATCTGTATAACGCCAGTTAATACTGTTGCTGCAAATAAGTATTGAAGACCATGATCCTTTACAAGCGTTGTCATAACCAAAGCCATTGCGCCTGTAGCCGCCGAAATCATAGCGGGACGACCGCCTACGAAAGAAATAATAACGGCAATACAAAAGGATGCATATAAACCGACTTTGGGGTCTACACCCGCAATAATTGAAAATGCAATTGCTTCTGGAATTAAAGCAAGACCCACAACAAGACCGGAAAGAATATCTGCGCGGACATTAGAGAACCATTGTTCTCGGACATTCGATAACATGAGAAATAGCCTAAGTTCTAAATTTTGAAAAGGCTAGTGATGTGATATACCAACACAAGCGACTACACCACATCACTAAACAGTGATGAGTTATTTACAATAGATAAGGGTAAATAAACTTAAGGTGGCGTAAGTGTCATAGGTATAGAGATTTGAGGCATTTAAAAGTGCCCGAAGAATAGCATAAGTTTTTAAGGCTGACTAACCTAAGTCGACTAAACCGATTTAATCATAATTTTTCATTTCAGCTTTTGGCATTGAGGCAAATTCATTCGCAGGCATATCTAAGAAAAAATCTTTGGCTTCAGAATGAGTACAGTTGAGCCAATCATTTCTAAGATTATCAGGTATCACAATAACCGAACGTTTTTCATCATCAGGTTTGTGAAATTGTTTCATAGAAGGGTGATGATCAGCATTAATTGTTAATAGCGACATTGACCTAACTTTCTGTTCTTCAATAAGTGTTTCCTCATAGATTGCAGCAAGGGTAAAAGGTTGCCCATCTTGACGGAAAATACCATACCAATGTGCTTTCCCATTGATATATTTAGGTTCATAAATAGCTTCAACAGGAATAAGCGCAAACTGGTCATTTAACCAAGCATGTTTAAAAGAGCGCTTTTGTTGTACTGTCTCTGTTCTGGCATTATAAGTTGCATATTTGAATGCGATTTCTTTGGCATAAGGAGGAAGCATTCCAAATTTAGCTTTTCTCCACTCAAGCTCATTTTCATTCGATAAAATGAGTGGGCAATCATCACTTGGGAAAATATCCATCTTATATTCAAAGGTTGGTTCGAATAAATCTAACTGATTGGCATGTATTTTCTTAATAGGTTTAAAGTTTGCACACATAAGACACCTTCGTTGTAAAAATAGCTCTCAATTACAGCTTCTAACTTTTAGTCTTTAGTGATGTATATTTTTATAATTAGAATTGTCTCTTTGAGTATTAATTTTTAACTATCAATTACTTCGTTAATAAATATTTATTTAACTCATGGCCATTTCAAAAAAGTTTCAGATATAAAATGAATAGAATAGATAAATCGTATAGTTAAGTTGCTCATCTTAAAGAGAGTTTATTCAGTTTTAATAGCTACTTTTATGCAACAGAGCCTTTCAGAAATTTAGATTTTAATAGATTCGTTATTCATCATAATACAAATCATATAGAGAACTCGTACAAACCAGTTGCTAAAGGTTTAAAAATTCTCGGAAAATTTTGACAATTTATAAGGTGGACACATGAATAAACATTTACTGGCAAAAATTGCTTTATTAGGCGCCGCTCAGGTAGTTACACTCAATTCAGCATTTGCTGATGTTCCTCTTACTCCATCTCAATTCGCTAAAGCGAAAACAGAAAACTTTGACAAAAAAGTTATTCTGTCTAATTTAAATAAGCCGCATGCTTTGTTGTGGGGACCAGATAATCAAATTTGGTTAACTGAGCGAGCAACAGGCAAGATTTTAAGAGTGAATCCAGAGTCGGGGAGTGTAAAAACAGTTTTTCAGGTACCAGAGATTGTCAATGATGCTGATGGTCAAAACGGTTTATTAGGCTTTGCTTTTCATCCAGATTTTAAAAATAATTCTTATATTTATATTTCAGGTACATTTAAAAATCCGAAATCTACAGATAAAGAATTACCGAATCAAACGATTATTCGTCGATATACCTATAACAAGTCAATAGATACGCTCGAGAAGCCAGTCGATTTATTAGCAGGATTGCCTTCATCAAAAGACCATCAGTCAGGTCGTCTTGTCATTGGGCCAGATCAAAAGATTTATTATACGATTGGTGACCAAGGGCGTAATCAACTTGCTTATTTGTTCTTGCCAAACCAAGCACAACATACGCCAACTCAACAAGAACTGAATGGCAAAGACTATCACACCTATATGGGTAAAGTACTACGCTTAAATCTTGATGGAAGTATTCCAAAGGATAATCCAAGTTTTAATGGGGTGGTTAGCCATATTTATACGCTCGGACATCGTAATCCGCAGGGCTTAGTATTCACTCCAAATGGTAAATTGTTGCAGTCTGAACAAGGCCCAAACTCTGACGATGAAATTAATCTCATTGTCAAAGGTGGCAACTATGGTTGGCCGAATGTAGCAGGTTATAAAGATGATAGTGGCTATGCTTATGCAAACTATTCAGCAGCAGCCAATAAGTCAATTAAGGATTTAGCTCAGAATGGAGTAAAAGTAGCCGCAGGGGTTCCTGTGACGAAAGAATCTGAATGGACTGGTAAAAACTTTGTCCCACCATTAAAAACTTTATATACCGTTCAAGATACCTACAACTATAACGATCCAACTTGTGGAGAGATGACCTATATTTGTTGGCCAACAGTTGCGCCGTCATCTGCCTATGTCTATAAGGGCGGAAAAAAAGCAATTACTGGTTGGGAAAATACATTATTGGTTCCATCTTTAAAACGCGGTGTCATTTTCCGTATTAAGTTAGATCCAACTTATAGCACTACTTATGATGACGCTGTACCGATGTTTAAGAGCAACAACCGTTATCGTGATGTGATTGCAAGTCCAGATGGGAACGTTTTATATGTATTAACTGATACTGCCGGGAATGTCCAAAAAGATGATGGCTCAGTAACAAATACATTAGAAAATCCAGGATCTCTCATTAAGTTTACATATAAGGCTAAGTAATCAAGGCCATTAAAAAACCGATCTATTAAAGATCGGTTTTTTAGCTTTAGAAAACTATTCAGTTACGACTAATACCGGTAAATGAATTTCTCCTAAAAGGGCTTGAGTCACACTTCCTAAGAAGAACTTTTTAAACCCTTTTCGCCCATGCGAACCAATCACTAATAAATCTGCTTTTAGCTCATTAGCTGCTTTAATAATTTCTGTGTGGATTGTTTGACCCTCAACAATTTTTGTTTCAACAGAAATTCCATGTTGGCTAAATTGTTCTTTAGCTTGGTCTAAAATGCTCTGAATCGATGCTCTAGCTTTATTAAAATAATCCTGTGCTAATTCTGTACTATCAATGAATTCTACAGAAATGAAAGGATCTATAGTAAGCGCATATACTAGAGTCACTTTACTGCCAAAGGCTTTAGCAATTGCTGTTGCATGATTGACGGCAATAAGTGAAGTAGGAGAACCATCGACTGGAACCAAGATATGGTGATAACTCATATATTGCTCCTTATTGTCTTGTGACAATGTATGGTGCGGGAACACCGAAATTATTATCTTTATGCTTATATTATGAACAGTTTTTTTAAAATTATTGTTTATTTTTAGTATGAATAAAAACTAAAAGGTTTATTAAACATCTTATTTTCAAAGATTGTAATGACTTTCTAAGTAAGGCTGATTTTGTTTAAGTATGGAAATAACCTGAGTAGCATCTATAGCAGATTCAAACAAGAACCCTTGGCCTATACTATATCCAAATTGTCGAAGTAGCTCTTCTTGTTCTGGAGTTTCAATTCCTTCAGCGATAAGCCCGAGTGATAAATTTGGAGCGAGTAAACCAATTGCTTGGACAATCGCATAAATTGATGGGTCATGTTGCATCTTTTGGATAAAGCTGCAATCTACTTTTAAACTGTCAATCGGGTAATCGCGAATATGGGTCAGCGATGAGAAACCAGTTCCAAAGTCGTCAAGTGCAATACGTACCCCATGCTGTTTTAATTTATTAAGTGCACGGATCACATATTCCGAGCCTCGATCGCCTAGCATGTGTTCGGTGACTTCCACTTCAATATAGTGCGTCGGAATTTGAAATTGATTAATCTTTTTCAAAAGTCTCTCAGCATAATTATCTCTTAAGAACTCAACTGGTGCAGCATTTAGTGAAACAGGAAGAGGGGTAATACCAAGAGTTATCCATTTGGCGATATCACGTAAAACTTGATGTTGCATCGTTTCACCGATCTTACTCGCTAAATTATAATCTTTAAAAGCTTCCGCAATTTGTGCAGGGTAGCCTCTTTGAGCTGAGGTTGTATGCCATCTTAATAAAGCTTCAAATCCCACTACACGATGGGTATTTAGGTCTACTTTAGGTTGATAATAGGGTTGGATGGTATGATGGCGAATCAGCTGACGAGCTAAATTAAGCTGAGAAGCGACTGTTTCGGTCATTTGCATCATGCATGGATCATACATGCGAATACCACCACGACCACGTGCTTTTAAATCATGCAATGCCATATCGGCACAACTGAGCAAACCTGACTGGTCTACGGCATCTTGCGGGTAAATTGCGCAGCCAATGCTCATCCCACCATTTAAGACATTTCCTAAATAGGTAATCGGCTGATTTAACTGTTGAAGTAAAATGGCTGCTAACTCTCGGACATCATTTTCAGAATTGAGATTATTAATAATAACCGCAAACTCGTCTCCGCCTAACCGCGCGACAAAGCACTTTTCATCATCTACACAATGACTAAAGCGTTTGGAGAGAACTTTTAATAGATGATCGCCCGCGCTATGCCCTAAAGTATCATTAATATGTTTAAAGTGGTCGAGGTCAATTAAAAGTAACCCTACACTTGTTTGAGTATCTTTTGAATATGAGAGAGTACGCTTAAGTTGAAATTTAAATGAACGCCGATTATATAATCCGGTCAGTTCATCTCTCTCACTCATATTCCTAAGCTGGTTTTCTGCCAAATGTTGTTGAGTAACATTACGTGAGACACAAAGGATTTGTCCAATTTCACCATTTTCCCGATGAATCGGGGTAAGCATATTATCCCAATACTCAGGATCCTGATCTGGTAAACAGCTCATTCCTGCAAATCTAGCAACTTTACCTTGAAGAGCTTTTTTCAAAGCGACTCGACCGCGTTTACGAATGTGCGGTGGTAATAGTTCGAGCCATTTCATTCCAAATTCTGTTTCATCAACAGGTATACCTAAAGCGAGGCATCCTGATTTGTTCATATGAGAAAGTGTGCCGTCTACATTTAAAACTTTAATGCAATCTACACTGATATCTAACATCTGATTTTGTATTTCAATGTTCTTTTGCAAGTTTTGTTGTTCTTGAATATCGTGATCTATATCTAAAAAGCTAACATACCATTCGTTAGTTTGTGAGGAGCTGCGGTACTTAGATGCTTGAATCGATAGTTTGCACCATCTATATTGATTTCCAGCTCGTAAAAGTCGACATTTTAATTCGATTCTTTTTTGTAGGCGAATTGCTTCGAGCCATCTGTTTTTGACTTCATCTAAATCGGTAGGATAAATAAAATCTAGCCATTGCGCTGGCAATGGAGAAAAAGTATCCAACCAATATTCTGTACACTCTATATTGCAATATAATATCAAGCCATTTTCATCACTTACCCAAGTTGGGAGTGGAATTTGCTCAACAATAAAATGCTTTTGGGTGTTGTTCGACATTGAAGTCATAACATGCCTAGAAAGATTGTGTTGATTAATCTATTTATTAGCCATTATTGTAATCTTTCTGTAGTAAGCAAAACAGCAAATAATAAATTTTATGTGTATTTTTTTTGAACTAAAATTGAGTTATTAAAACTAATATATACTAAAGATTTAATTTATGTTTTTGTTATTTATTAATTTTTATTTATCTTTCTTTAAAAAAATATTTATGCTTATTTTTGTAAAAAACTTATTAAAACAGCAGCTTATAATTATGCATATATATTTGTCATATTAAAAATAAAACTAAGAAAGTAGAAGGAGTAAAGATAAAAAATAAAGAATTTGATAAAAAAAATTTTATTCGTAATATAAACAAAGAAGCTTTCAAAAGAGGTTAATTAAATACAATAATCGCTATTAAGTTTACAAAAGTAATATAAAATAATAGCTTGTATTATCGTAAAATTCTTTTTGTCAAAAAGGATATATATTTCCTTTTTGTGCATTTTATAGCCTACATTTTCCCCAAGATGTAGGCTTTTTTTATTTTTATAGATTTTAATTATAAAAATAAAAAAAGCCAAAATGGCTTTTTATACAGTTTCTGGCTTGTTCAACTGTTGTTGTATGTACAGATTCATATAGTACTGTTCGATATAATCATCAGCATAGTTGTTTGCTAAGGTTTTTGTTGCCACTTGCTCATGTTTTAAATAGCAGTTTGATTCAAGGTCTTTTTCAAGTACCCACCAGCTACGGTTAATACGACGTACCTGAAATTTGTCACTTTTGTATTTTCTTTTAGCCATTTTCCGAAATTTGCTATTCAGTTATTGAAAGAGAATTTCTACTGGAGTTAAGAGCTCAAGTCAACAGATAGAAGGTTAATTGATTATTTTATGTGGGATGCTATTTCTCTCAATATTGAAGTAGAGACATTAAAATAGTTAAGCTCTCATAATGAGAGCTTAACTATTGGGTATAAATAGATTCTTATTTCATCTTAGCGAGAAAGGTTCTTTAAAAGTAATTTTAAACTTTCCATCATTTTTTCTAACTGTAAGGGAGTAATACCTTCAAAAGACTGCTCAAGTACTACACTTGTTAGATCATTGATCTTGTTGATCATTTCGGTCCCTTTTTCTGTAAGTACTACACGAGTAATACGACCATCAGTTTGGCAAGAGTAAGTTTCAACCAAACCTTCATCTTTTAAACGATAAACAATTTTTGTGGTAGTCGACATTTTTGAAATAATCATATCTGAGAGTTCAGAAACACTCGCATGGGGCTTGCTGCTTAAAGCCAACATGATGCGTCGACGTGAGTTATCTAAACCATATTTTTTTAAAGCATTATCAATGTTTTGTACATATTGAGCATGTACTTGAGTAATCCAATAATATGGAAAATCTTCAAGAGTAAAAGATTCTGTTGTAGGTAAAAAACGCGCATACTTCTTTGTCATTGACTTTTCCCCATACCTTGGTGGATCGCATTCCTGGTGAACTATCTTTAATAGTTGAAAAATATAGTTTCATCAAGCAAGTTATAGCAGGACTTTACTTGATGAGCAAAAGTTATATAGCTTCATTTAACAATGACATGGTTTAATTGTCCTTAACTTTATAAAGCGTTCCTATAACTTTACGAACTTTAAATACTCTTCAGCTATAATCAAAGATTATTAAAGGTAAAAACTGTTTAACAAAGCCGTACCTGAAACTCTTTGAGTGGATATGTAAGATTGCATCTAAGCTTGCTTGATCGTTAATTGAACGATATTACTTGCAAGGGCATCGTAGAAAAAAAATTATGATTTGAACGTGGCATTGAACGAGAAAGTTTTTGTCTCTAAAGTCATAACTATGAAAAATTAAGATATTTAAATAAAAAATATTTATTTTTATCAATCACTTGTATTGTTTTTGTGTTGCCGAAATTTACCATACATTTAACATGAAACATCTATTATTTAGTAAAATAAAATTAGATTTATATATTAAGTAACTGATTTTTATTAATAAATTTCAAATATTATTTGAAATCATAAGCTTTTGAAATAGAGGTGTTTTTGTCTATAAATTATAATTTTAATAAATTTTATCCATTAAATCTCAAAAGAGCCAATCTAACCGTAATACTCGCAGAAGAAGTGCCCACAAAGATTATGGCAAGAGCTATTCAGATTAAATGATTTAAGTCTCAGAGAAAGAGAATTAAATATTAAAAACTCTCAGTTTAAATTTTTATGAGATCAGGCACATATAATTTATAAAAAAGGGAGAATTTATATTCTCCCTTTTTAATTATGCAGTGGTCACAGCTTTTTCTTCTATTTTTTTCTTAACAATCGCATAGCTTATCCCTGTAACGATACTACCAGTAGCAATTGCAGCAAGATATAACCAAGCATGATTAATCGCATTGGGAATTAAAAGAACAAATACACCGCCGTGAGGAGTAACCAACTCACAATGGAATAGGGCAACGAGTGCTCCAGTCACAGCTCCACCTAAAATGGAAGTTGGAATAACACGCATTGGGTCTTTAGCTGCAAAGGGAATAGCACCTTCAGAAATAAAACATAAACCTAATACGAAAGCTGCTTTTCCGGCATCTTTCTCTCCAGTACTAAATTTATTCCTAGCAATGAAAGTTGCAATAGCCATACCAATAGCAGGGACCATGCCGCCTGCCATCGTGGCTGCCATAGGCATATAAGTATTTGTTGTCAGCAGTCCAACAGTAAAAGCGTAGGCTGCTTTATTGATTGGTCCACCTAAATCAATACACATCATGCTTGCTAATATAATTCCCATTAACACAGCATTTGTTGTACCCATGTTATTTAAGAAATCTTTCATTAGCTCAAAAATATGTGCTACTGGCTGTCCAACCACATAAAACATAATTAGACCAACAAATAATGTGCCTAATAACGGAATAATTAGAATGGGTTTAAGTGCTTCTAAACTAGTTGGAAGTTTAAGTTTTTTAGCGATAAATAGTGCGATATAACCTGCAAGAAAACCTGAGACAATACCTCCTAAAAAACCTGCTTGTAACTGAGAAGCAAGTAAGCCGCCAATTAAACCAGGTGCGAGGCCAGGGCGATCAGCAATCGAGTAGGCAATATAACCAGATAACATTGGAACCATAAGCATAAATGCTGCGGCCCCAATTTGTTTTAATATGGCTGGTAAGCTGCCTGCTTGCTCAGCAGCATTGAGACCAAAGCATAAAGAGAGGGCAATTAAAAGACCTCCTGCCACCACCATAGGTAACATATAAGAGACACCTGTTAAGAGATGTTTATATACGCCAACTTTTTCGGCTTTATCTTTATTTTCTGTAGATGTTTGTTGCTTACCTTGTTCTAAAAATTGCGCATTACTGATTGCCTCGGCGAAAGCTTTATCTGTTTGCTTTAGAGCAAAACCTGTACTACATCTATAAACACGTTTACCTACAAAACGGTCTGTATTAACTTCAATGTCAGTCGCAAGAATAACGATGTCTGCATCAGCAATAGCTTGAGGTGATAAGATATTTTTTGCGCCAACGGAACCTTGAGTTTCTACTTCAATATCATAACCGTGTCTTTCTGCACCTTGCTGTAAAGCTTCGGCGGCCATAAAAGTATGCGCAACACCCGTAGGACATGCAGTGATCGCAACAAATTTTTTAGCTGTAGATGCTGATAAGCTATTATCATTTTGCCAGTCTTGAGCAGACTTAAAATGATCTAAAGCAGTTTGAAGAGCTGACTGAGCATCACTTTTGATCTCTTCAATATTAATAAAAGATAAAGGGTGCGTACCAAAAATATTAAGATTTTTCGGGCGTTGTCCAACAACGATAACTTGGTCAAAGCTTTCATTCACTTCGAATTCATCAAGTGAAATAATGCTATTTTGATAACCCTGTTGGAACGCGACTTGTGCAAGCTTACGAGCTAAAATCAAAGCATTGACTTGCTGTTGCGGACTATTAATAACAAATAATAAACGTTTAGCAGTTGGCATCAGATTCACTCAATGAATTGATTGTTGTTTGGGCTTTTAATTGGTTTAGCTTTTCAGCATTAGGAATACGAAAGCCTACTTGTGTTACAGCGTGACTTGCAATTGCTGTAGCAGTTTTTAATGTTTCTTCAGCAGAGAAGCCACTCAATAAGCCATGAATCATACCTGCTAAAAGAGAGTCACCCGCACCAACTGTACTTTTAACTATTACTTTAGGTGCTGTGGCGTGAAGTGGGTGAGTGTCATGTAACCAGTTTACACCGTCTTCACCCATCGAAATAACGACATGTTCAATTTTGGCTAGGTTTTCAAAAAGCTTTTTTTGTTCAGCATAGGTTGTAGCAGGAAGCTGATAACTTTCTACTAACTCATCTGTATTTGGTTTAATCATCCATGGCTGACATTCAATGGCAGCAACCAACGCTTTACCACTTGTATCTAGTGCAACTTTTTTCCCTTGCGCTTGAATGAGTTTAATAAGTTGTTTTAACTCATCAACACTAAATCCCTGCGGAATGCTTCCAGCAATAGCAACCACATCTACCAGAGGCAAAATCATTTCAATTTTTTGGAAGAGGTGCTTCTTATCTAGTTCAGATACGAAAAAACCTTTTCCATTTAAATCCGTCATACGTCCTGAATGTTCAGCAATTTTTATATTTTGGCGAGTTTCACCTTCAATATAAATAAATTCAGACTGAAATTGAGCTTCTTTAAAATGGTCATCGAAAATCTGTCTGTTTGTTGCTCCTAGAAAACCAGAAACAACAATTTCATGCCCTAAATCTTTTAAAACTTGTGCAATATTTAAACCTTTGCCTGCCGCATGTATTTCTACAGATTGTTGGCGGTTTACTTCACCTATCTGTAACTCATTGAGTTGTATAGTCACATCAATTGCAGGATTTAAAGTAATTGTTAAAACTTTAGCCATTACCATTCCTAATTTTTACATTTCTTGTTCGGATAACTGACGTACAGCAGTAGCGCTATCACATTCAAGTGCACGCTTTGCAAGCACTTGAGCTTGGCTGTAGTTAAGTGTACGAATTTGGGCTTTAACCAAAGGAATACTATTCGGTGACATACTAAGCTCATCCACCCCTAAGCCCATTAGAATGGGTACAGCTTTTGGATCGGCTGCGAGTTCACCGCATATACCAACCCATTTGCCATGCTTATGTGCAGCTTTTACAGTTTGATCGATCAATTGCAAAATACTTGGGTGTAGTCCATCAGCTTCAGCCGATAGAATAGGGTGTCCACGGTCAATGGCTAATGTATATTGAGTTAAGTCATTTGTTCCGATACTGAAAAAGTCTACTTCTTGCGCGAGAATAGGTGCAAGTAAAGCAGCAGAAGGAACTTCTATCATAATACCAACTTGTAAGTTAGCGCATGGATGTACAGCTTTAACTTCATCAAGAATAGCTTTTGCAGCACGCCATTCTTCCACACGGCCAATCATTGGAAACATGATTCGTAAAGGACGATCATCTGCAGCTTTAAGCAAAGCAATAAGTTGTTGACGCAACAGCTCTGGCTGTCTTAGCGTTAAACGGATACCTCTTAGACCTAAAAATGGATTTTCTTCTTCAGCAATTGGAAGATAAGGAAGCGGTTTGTCACCACCTACATCTAGCGTACGTACTACGAGAGGGCGGCCCGCTAGAGCATCTAAAACAATACGATAATCTGCTTCTTGGGTAGCTTCACTCGGAGCACTACTATGCGCCATAAAAACAAGCTCAGTCCTGAGTAGGCCAATTGCTTCAGCTCCACATTCTACCGCATGGGCTGTTGCTTGAACTTTTCCTAAATTGGCAGCAATTTCGATTTGATGTTGATCTAGAGTAATCGCAGGTTCTTGGCTGTGACGTTCAGCTTCTTCACGAATTTTTTTCTGAAGCTCTCGTTCTTGTTTTGCTTGTTCGATTTGTTGAGCATTGGGATTTAAGATAAAAGCTCCAGTATCTCCATTAATTAAAAGAGAACTTTTTTGCTCAATATCTAGTACTTGATCACCAGCACCAACAATTGCAGGAATACCCAAAGCACGAGCAACAATAGCACTATGAGCGCTTGCACCACCTACAGCTGTCAAAATACCCGCTACTCGATCTTTATTAAGTCGGGCTACATCACTTGGGCCCACATCGTACATGATCAAAATATAAGGTTCTTTAGGTTCTTCGATGATGACCTCACCGCAAAGTTGAGCCAAAACGCGATCACCAATATCACGTAAATCTGTAGCACGTTCAGCTAGTAATCGATCTGGTAAAGCTGCTTGCTCTTTGGCTGCTGCTTCAATATGTTCATGCCATGCAGCAGGGGCTGAAAGATTTAAGTTAATCTTTTGATAAACACCATTAATCAGATCTGGGTCGTCAAGCATTTCCAAATGTGCTTGGAAGATTTGCTTAATCTCAGCCACTTCAGATTTTGCAATAACTTGGTGAATATTGTTTTTAACAGCATGAAGCGCAATATCAAGTTTTTCTTTCTCTACTTTGACACTTAAACCCATACGTTCATATTGGTAAACCTTTGGCTTAATTACATGTACAGGTCCGAAAGCTAAACCGCTTGAAGCAGCAATTCCTGTATTTGTGCTAAGTGGTTTTGAATGGCTTGGGATTTTACTAGATTGCTCTATTTTGATGTCTGAAGATTGTATAGGTTCAACTTCTTCACCTAAGCCTTGTTGCACTGCCAAAATAACTTTATCTAAAGCTTCAACAGCATCGGTTTCTGGTTCGGCAATGAAACGTAAAGTTTGGCCACGTTTACAACCTAAAGCCAAGAGGCGCGTCAAACTTTTAGCAGAAACAAAATTTCCGTCATCTACTGCGACCTGAATATCACCTTGAAAACTTTTGGTTAAGTTCACTAAATGAGTTGCTGGTCGAGCATGTAATCCATGTGCATTAGCGAGTACAACAGAACGATGAGGCCAATCTGGAATAACATCTGCACCAATGATTTTAGCAATTTCATTTGGTGCTTGTGTTTGGTCTAATTGTGCAACTTGCTCTGGATTAAATAGAATATCAATCAGTCGATTAAATCTTTGGCTATCTAATTGCTCGTTGGCAGCTATACACACTAGCGTGTTTAATTTTTTTTCGTTTAGCTCTAAAGCATGGCGAGGTTTTACAATGCTGATCGCTGGTTGTTGAACAAACTTACTACTTGAAATAGACCAGATCTGATCTTGTAGTTGAATAACTTGATCAGGGTCAAGTGAACTTAGAAAACCGCACTTTACGAAATTGTGTTTTTTTAAAATCTGAGATGCAGACCAAAATAAATCTTCAATATCTTGAGATTCAATTTCAGTTTGAATTAAATTCTCATGTAAAGTTAAAGATAATGGTTGAGCTTGTAAGATTTCAATAATTTGTTCAGGTTGTTTAGCATTTTTTACCTGTTCACTTACATCATGCATTAAAGCTCGAGTTAATATTTGTAGAACTTGTAAATGTTCATCAGATTTTGCTGCAATAACAACAGCTAAATAAATTCTGTTTTCACCATCCCATATAATTCCTTCTGGAAAATGAGCTAAACGGATACCTGTTTCTAGAATAAATTCGCGCGATTGGGGTGTGCCGTGGGGAATAGCAATGCCTTGACCTAAATAGGTGGCACTTTGTTGTTCCCGATTGATGAGTCCTGTAATGTAGTCAGGTGTAACTAACCCATCTTTTACCAATATATCTACTAGACACTGTAATGCATGCTTTTTATCAACAGCATGTTGATTCATATGAATATGTCGAGGCTCTAGTGCTAGCATACTTATCCTTGAACAATTTCTTTGGTTTAGCTAAACAGAAAAAAAGAAGCTGTTTGTATTAAAAATAGGTTAGTTTAACCGTTTTTAAACAACAGCTTCGTATAAATAACGATAGCAGAACTTTAAAGCTATATCGACGTATTTACGTAAATAATGCTTGTTTTTAATACAAAGGAATAGGTGGTTAATATATTTTGATTTCTTATGATAATTATTAGGTTAATAAACTAACTTTATAAAAGAAGTGGGTATTAATATTAAAAAAAACCTCTATACCGGATTACGGGTATAGAGGCAAAAGTAAAAGATCAATAGATTAGTGTTGGATTTCCTGTTCTAGGAGTGACCATAAGTTTTGATGTGATTTTTTAAACATTAGCATGTGCCCAATTGATTTATGCCCAAGTTTCATGGGATTTAGCTCTAGCATTTTTGTAGGTGCATTAGGATAAAGTTTTAATAAATCTTCAACGTTACGCTCGGTTGCAATTTCATCGTCACTTGCCCAAATTGAAGTAATAGGGCAGATAATTTCACTATGAAAATCATGATGGACTGTTTTACCTATAGCATTTTTCACATAGCCTGGATGGCTGCAAAATTCTCGCCACTGTTGGGCGACTTTTTTAGGTAAGTTTTCTCCCATTCCAATAAATTGAGTAGCACCATAACCTTTAAAAGCACTAGAAATTGGAAAGATGACATTGAACATTACCGGTGCTAAAAACTTGGTTTTACCTTTAAGACCTTTTACATGGCCAGTGGAACCTGCGACCGCGATAACTTTTGCTACTTTATGAAAATTAGGAACAATTCCTAATAACTGACCACCAGCACTGTGGCCCAGAAGGGTAACTTGTTCTGCTTTAGTTTTTTCTAATAACGTATCAATTGCGCAAGGAATATCGAGAACTCCCCAATCATTAATACTTGCTGTACTTTGCTTCAAAGACCCGTGTAAGGAGCCTCCAATTCCACGGAAATCAAAGCTTAATACGTCATATCCTTGTTCGCTTAACCATGTAGCAAAAGAGTGATAGAAGTTTTTAGTAATACCTGTTGCAGGACAGATCAACACGGGATTTACTGATTTTGGGGATTGAGCTGGATAAAAATGTGCAGCAAGTTGATAACCATCTTTACAGGTCATCCAAAATGATTCAAAAGTGTTATCCATAATATTTCGTAGTGATTGGTTTATTGATATCTTTAATTTACACGAGTTCCGAAATGAAACTTGGTTAAAAGGTGACTATAAAGTCAATATTTATGTTATATAGCTCATTAAATTTGAATAAAACAAATAATTGGAAAAAAGATGGATTTACCGAAAGCTGTACAGCTCGCAATTGTGTTTAGTGGCATATTTTTATGGATAGGGATGTTAACCGGGGTATGGAAATATTGGCAAATACGCCGTTCAGAATTAAGTCGTGCTCATTATTATGTGGATATCGCTCATCGAAGTAGTTTGTTATATGCAGCTGCTAGCCTAATTCTAGCTGTATTAAGTTATTTTACTGTTTTAAATGAAAATATTACTTTATGGTGTGTATTCGCAAATATTCTATTTTTTAGTTTTTCAATTCTGGTTTATATCATACATGGCTATTTACAGGACACAACAAATCAATTCAAACGTCCTCACAAGCTAGGTCATTTTAGCTTACCTTCATGGATGATGACTTTAATGATGGTGGGATTAATTGTGACTGAATTAGTAGCTACAGCTATTTTAGTTATCGGAACAATTTTTTTATTTTTAGGTGTATAAAAATGGATGATTACTCATCCATTTTTTAAGTATTCGAGTTTTGTTGACTAAGACGTCTTTTAGCTAGTTTTCGCATCTTATGATCGACAAAGGCCCACACACAAAATATGAAAGAAACGACCATCGCATACATAAAGTATTCGGGCTTCAGATTTCCTTTAATCATACCTTGAAACAGTAAAGTCAGCATAAGAGCAAGCGGTGTTACTCCATAAACAACTGAATCTTTGCTGTTCAGAGTGTTAATGAAGACTTGTTTGTTGAAATGTAATGATAACATCTCCATCCCTCCTTGTGGTTGCGCTAAAACCGAATGTTTTAGTCAAGAATAAGTTTAATGTTGTACTTCTATTTTTAATTCAATTCAATAGTGAATAGAAAATTTTTTGAACAGTTTTATAAAAAACTCTATGTTTATAAAAGGTTAAGGTATTAAAAAAGTAAATATTAAATATTTTTGTATAAAATACTTACTTTTTTAGAAAAGAGAAAATATTTAAATGAAAAGTGTAATAATTTCTCTTTTCTATCATTTCAGGTTAGCTGTTTTGTTTTTTTAAAAATGTATCAATCGCATGTTGAGCAATTTCTGCATCTTCAAAAGATTGGACACCAGAAACGCCAATCGCCCCTAAAATTTGCCCGTCATAAATAATCGGTTTTCCACCTTCCAACATTCCTTGAGCACTAGGCATACTTAAAAAACCTAAGCGTCCACTTTGTAGAAGTTCTTCATAGAATTTTGAAGGTCTACCTGATATCGAAGAGCATTTTGCTTTTTCTAAACATAAATGTGAGGATAAAGGTGAAGCACCATCTAAACGTTTCATCATCAGTAGAGAACTTGTTTCATCAACAATAGCAATACTGACTTTAAAGTTGTGTTCAATTGCATATTTTTGAGCTTCTTCCATTAAAAACTCTGCATCTGCTTGTGTTAGGTAATATTTACTTTTCATTGTTGCTCTTCTTTCCTAGTAAGCTAAAAATTATTTTAGTGTAATTTTACAGTAAAAACTGATTATATCTATAGTTGATTTGTCATTGAAAGTAGTGTGGAAATAAAATGCCGGTTGGGTAAACTCAGCATTTTATTCAATATATAAAATCATGTTTGGGTAAAACTCGATTTCAAAAAAGACACTAAATTAAATGTTTTTAAATTTAACTTTGTCGATAATTACGGTAATTGCTAGAACAACTAAAGATGGGATCAACCAAGCTAAGTTTTGTTCATTTAAAGGTAAATGTTGAAGAAATTCAGGTAAATAATCTCCAAAACCAGCAACTTTAATACCGTCAATAATACCGAAAATTAAAGCAATACTTGTTACCGAACCGACAATAAAAGAAGGTTTGTGCCAAAATTTCCAAAAGAAGCTCAGCATAATCACAACAATTGCTGGTGGATAAATTGCACTTAAAACAGGTACTGATACAGCAATAAGTTTGGTTAATCCAAGATTAGAAATGATGAAAGAGAAACCAACTAAAATGAATACTAAAAGTTTGTAAGGCAATTTAGTTAACTGAGCAAAATACTCACCGCAAGCACAAGTTAAGCCAATCGCTGTTACCATACATGCTAGAAAAATTAGTCCAGTTAAGAATAATGAACCCATATTGCCAAAAGCATGTTGAACATATGCATGTAAAATTACTGCACCATTTGCTGCATTTGGTGCTACTTCATGACTACCTACACCTAATTTGAATAAGCTTAAATAGACTAAAGTTAGACCTGCACCAGAAATAAGACTGGCAATAATCGCATACTTAGTGACTAATTTTTTATCGGTAACACCACGCGAATAAATCGCTTGAATAATTACGATACCGAATACTAATGCGCCTAAAGTATCCATAGTGAGATAACCGTTTACGAAACCTTCCGAAACTGGAGATTCAACGTAATGGTTGATTGGAGCAGGGACGTAACCCGCTGGGATCATAACTGCTGCAATACCTAAAATTGCTAAAGCAATAATTTTTAGCGGAGCAAGCACATGGCCAACAGTATCTAATAACTTGTTTGGATAAAGTGAAACTACAGTTACAAATGAAAAATAAATTGCGCTGTAAATTAAAAGGCTACTACTTGATGTTCCAAAATAAGATGAAAAACCAATTTCATAAGAAACAGTAGCTGTACGTGGAGTAGCAAATAAAGGGCCTACTGATAAATAACAAACAACGGTTAAAATCAGACTTGCTACTCGACCGAGAGGAGAGCTAATAATTTCAATGGAACCCTGCATACGAGAGAGTGCCATGATGGTAATTACAGGTAGACCAACTGCAGTAATCAAAAAGCCTATAGCGGCTAGCCATACATGATCACCGGCTTGTTGAGCGACAATGGGAGGAAAGATAATATTGCCAGCCCCAATAAAAAGAGCAAAGGTCATAAAACCTAGGGCAATAATATCTCCAGTACGGAGATGTTGCATAAATTAAAATTAATAAAAAAGAAGGAATTTTAGAGCAAAAGAGATCATGATCAAGCGGTATTTTATGTGAAAAAGATTTTTTTCAGAGCATAAAAACCTTTAGTAGATATTAAAAATATCAACTGGTTAAGGTATGTATTTGAAAAACCATTGAAAGAAATTAGGAAATCATTTTTTGCCTCTGACTTTTTAAAGAAATTATGCAAAAATAAAAGTATGAATTTCTATTATGAATGTTGAATATTTGGGCATTTAATGCTTCCAGCCTATCCTATATCCGTTCTAGAATATTCTAAATTAACTTACATTTTTGTAGGCGTGGTAAAAGCAATGTCTACGAGGATAAAATTGAATGAGAGCTTCTACTGTTACAATAAAAACTGAACAAGATCTGGAAAAGTTAAGAATTTCTGGACGCTTGGCTGCACAAGTTTTAGAAATGATAGGGGCATATATTAAACCAGGTGTATCTACGGAATATTTAGATAACCTGTGTAATGACTATATTGTAAATACTCTAAAAGTTATTCCTGCGAATGTGGGATATCATGGTTTTACTAAAACAATATGTACATCAGTAAATGAAGTAGTTTGCCATGGAATTCCGTCACCGAATAAGATTTTAAAAGATGGCGATATTATTAATATTGATGTCGCAATTATTAAAGATGGCTATTTTGGTGATACGAGCCGCATGTATTTTGTAGGTGATGTAAACCCGCAAGCAAAAAAACTTGTTGATACAACTTATGAAGCGATGGTTGCTGGGATTCATGCTGTTAAGCCAGGAGCTACACTAGGTGATATTGGTTATGCTATTCAGTCAGTTGCTCATCGAGAAGGGTATAGCATTGTTCGAGAATATTGTGGTCATGGGATTGGTAAGGTTTATCATGAACAACCTAATGTTTTACATTATGGACAGCGCGGCCAAGGCTTAGTATTAAAAAAAGGTATGGTCTTTACAATTGAACCGATGATTAATGCGGGTAGACCACAGGTTAAAGAATTAAATGACGGATGGACAGTTATTACTCAAGATCTTTCGTTATCTGCGCAATGGGAACATATGGTTGCTGTAACTGACACTGGCTTTGAACTCTTAACACCTTGGCCTGAAGGTGTAGGAAACTATCCTGTAATTTAAAAATAAAAAAAGTTCGATAATTATCGAACTTTTTTTAAATTCATTTTAATGCTCAGAAAGATGTTCTACCAAATAATCAATAAATACTCGTACAGCAGGTAATAACCCTCGGCGTGATGGATATACAGCATGTAATATACCGTGAGGAGCTTTCCATTCCGGTAAAATTTGTACAAGCTGTCCAGATTTTAGAAAATCTTCTGCTGCGCTCTCTGGTAGTAAAGCGATTCCACAGTTTTGACTCGCTAATTGCGCCAACATATGGATATTTGTACCCATTACGATAGGGCTGACTTTGATTTTCTTTTGTTGATTGTCTGGACCATGCAAAAGGAATTGTTGATCAAGATGCTCTTCTGACAAACTTAAAATGCGATGCTCACTAAGTTGTTCTGGATTTTTTATATCTCCAAATTCATTTAGATATGCTTGACTTGCAAATAGACTCTGTTCAATAAGTGCAAACTGTCTAAGAACTAAACTTGGATCATCATCTAGTTTTGAGCGAACACGTAAAGCAATATCAATCCCTTCATTAATGACATCTACTCGACGATTGCTGACCATAAGTTGCAAACGAATTTCTGGATATTTTTTTAAGAAAGCAGGCAAAATTTTAGGCAGTTGATTTTGAGCAATATCAACAGGAACACTAACCTTTACAACACCTCTAGGTTGAATACTTAAATGATCAACCAAATCATGAGCAGCCTGTGCAGCATTCATCATGACTTGAGCATGTCTATAAATATCCATCCCAATATCTGTAACAGCAAAATGACGAGAGCTGCGTTGAATCAGGCGAACGCCTAAGTTTTCTTCTAGGCTATATACACGACGACTTAGTTTTGATTTTGGTATATCCGTTACACGCTCAGCGGCACTAAAACCACCATGCTCAACGACGAGAGCAAAACAATAAAAATCATCAAGATCAGTGAGCATTAAAATATCCTATTTCTGCAACAACCATGATTTTACATTATTATTTTTGCAACGATAATTCTTAAACTAAATTTTTTGTAATTAAAACATACACTAATGTATTTCCTTTAAATGAGACTTTGAAATTATATTGTCATTACAATGTAATTCTAATGTGCATTTTTGCTTAGTGTCTCTAACCTTTTCTAGAACTTTCAATTAATTTCTTTTACACTACAATTTTCTATTCTTCTCAAATCTAATGCATTATCAATTGATCGAACTTAACGATGCTTCTGCGAATATTGAATGTCCATTTTGCAAACAAGCAATAATTGACTGGGCGCAAGAACAATATATTCAGCCATGTGAACATACTTTATTTATTGCTATGGATTTGGGGTTTGAATTTATTGCTGATCGATTTGATGAGTGTATGGATCAAAATGTGGATGAGTTGCACGAAGATCCGAATATGAATATTTTTGAAGCTCTCACGACAACAACTTATGAAAATCTAATTATTTTAAAATCTGATTTAGGTGTGGAAAATTTATTTCGCTATGTCGGGGTAAGTGATCGTTAAAATTGAGAGTATAAAAAAGCCAATCTATTGATTGGCTTTTTTATTATTTACGCTTCTGGCGCTGCGCTGTATTGTTCAACTAATGGTTTTAATTCGCCATTTTGGAACATTTCAAGCATGATATCGCTACCACCAATAAGTTCGCCATTTACCCAAAGTTGCGGGAATGTAGGCCAGTTCGCAATTTTTGGTAATGTTGCACGAATATCAGGGTTTTCCAAAATATTTACATATGCAAATGGACGACCAATTTGACTGAGCGCCTCTACAGCACGTGCAGAGAAACCACATTGTGGAAACTGTGGAGTGCCTTTCATGTAAAGTAAAACGGGATGCTTCGCAATTTGATCGCGGATTAACGCTTCAGTATCACGTGCTTGTTCAGTCATAAAGAGATCCTCAACTAATCTAGCAGCATTATAGGGGGTGTTCACACCGCTTTGCAAACCACCTGATTACTTAAAGTTGCATTGAATATTCAATATTTTATTGTATAAACCGAAGCGATAGTAAAAAGCAGACGAAATTTTAGATAAATGAGTGATGAGACTTTTCATCAGAGCCAGTTTTTGCTTATATAAACCCTTCTTAAAACCTCATACAGACAGAGTTCGTTATGAATGATATTACCCTAGCTCCAATACAACCTGATCAACCATCACATTTAATGGCTACTTATGGTCGCCAAGCGATCAGTTTTGTACGAGGCCGAGGGGCATATCTATATACCGAAGATGGTACAGAGTATTTAGATGCTTTAACCGGTATTGCTGTATGTGGTTTAGGTCATGCGCATCCAGTCATTGCAGAAGCAATTGCTGAACAAGCTGCAACACTTGTGCATACGAGTAACTTATTTGAGATTCCTTGGCAAACGGCAGCTGCTCAGAAGCTTGCTGAAGTTTCGGGTATGGAAGAGATCTTCTTTTCAAACAGTGGTGCGGAGTCAAATGAAGGTGCCATTAAAATTGCTCGTAAATTTGGTACTCAACAAGGTGTAAGCTCCCCAAAGATAATTGTGGCAGAGCAATCATTTCATGGTCGTACTTTAGCAACACTTTCAGCTACTGGTAATAAGAAAGTACAAGATGGTTTTGCTCCTTTAACCAATGATTTTATTCGTGTGCCATTTGGTGATGTAGAAGCAATTCAAGAAGCTGCTTTGCAGCACCCAGATATTGTTGCGATTTTGATTGAACCTATTCAAGGTGAGGGTGGTATTAATACAGCACCTCAAGGCTTTAGCTATCTTGAAGAAGTCCGCACCATATGTAATCAACATAACTGGCTAATGATGCTAGATGAAATCCAAACAGGTAACGGCCGTACCGGTAAGTATTTTGCTTATCAACATACAAACATTGTGCCTGATGTTTTGACGACTGCTAAAGGACTTGGTAATGGCTTTCCAGTAGGCGCGGTAATGACCCAAGGTAAAGCTGTTGGCTTATTAGGACCTGGTAGCCATGGGTCTACTTATGGTGGCACAGTGCTAGGTTCTCGTGTGGTTTATACAGTAATTGATACAATCCAAAAAGAGAATGCTGTAGAAAACGCGGCAGTTGTTGGTGGTTATATTGTTGATCAATTACGTGCGCAATTGGCAGATAAAAATGTGCAAGTACGTGGCTTTGGTATGATGATTGGTATTCAATTGCCTAAAGACTGCGCTGAGCTCGTTGCAATAGCTCGAGATCAACATAAACTTATTATTAATGTTACAGCTGGTTCAGTAGTGCGTTTATTACCACCAATTAATATGACTCAAGCACAGGCTGATGACTTGTTAGAGCGTTTAGTTGCTTTAATTAATAACTATCTTTAAATTTTTACATCAATAAAAAATGGGCATATAAATGCCCATTTTTTATATGAAATAATTAACCAGAGATGTACTGTTTTAATTGTTCAATGAGATTTTTCTGATCTTCCATCGCAGCTTTTACTAAGTCGCCAATAGAAATAAATCCAACTAGTTTTTCATTGTCTAATACAGGTAAGTGGCGTAAGTGACGATCTGTCATAAGCTGTAAGCACTCTTCAACTGTATTGTTTAGGCTTACTGTAAGCACTTTAGATGTCATAATTTCAGCAACGGTAGTGCTATATGATGAACGTTCCATAAGCGTTACTTTTCGTGTGTAGTCACGTTCAGACAAAATTCCGACAACTTTTTCACCCTCAGCTACAACGAGCGCACCAATTTCTTTATCCGCCATAATCTTAATTGCTTCAAGGACAGTGGCTTCTGGAGAAATTGTAAAAATATCTTGCTCTGCTTTGTTCTTGATTACTTGTGCAACGATTGTCATTTCTTCTGTCCTGTGTTTTATCATTTTGTTTTAAATTAGCTTGATTTTATAAAAATGCAAAGACTGGATAGTCATTCAAATACAAGTTTTACATTCAAGCGTTCAAAAAGCATTCTAATAGAGATTAAGAACCTAAAGAAAAGTTTACGCTCCTTGCCAATTCGGATGTTTGAAAAAGAAATGTTGCATTTGCTGAGTAGATAACTTTAATTTTCTATGAGATGAATTAAACAAAGCAGGAGTAACGTTGAGTCGAGTTAAAGTTGGTAGTAAAGACTCATGGAAATCTTTAGGTGTAATTCTTCTTGGCTTGTAATGTGGCCAATGCTCTTGTGCGTAGCGATGTGCCTGCAAACCATTAAGCCAAAAAGGAAAAATAAAGTCTTCCTGATCTGATTTAATTGCCCATCCTTGATGAAATAATCCCCAAAGAACCCCGCAATACATCATGGTTCTTAAAATATAAATCTTAATCATCAAGTCTCTTGAAACCGGTTGTAGATTACTTAAACTATTCATTGTGAATTTAATGGTTCTTAACTTGTCTTGCTTATTATAAAAAAATCAGATGACATTTCAGTTTAAACAGGTATCAAATCGTAAACAAATATTCCAACTATGAAATTCTGTTCATTTACTTATAGTGTGTGAAGTTTTAAATCAATTGATAACTTTGGTTTTTTTATAGCTATAAAAAAACGCCACCTAAGTGACGTTTCTTTATGCTTGCATTGTGGCTAACTTTTGCCAATATTGCGCTTTAAGTGAGTCACGTTCAACACGGAAACCTTGATAATACAATTCTGCTAAGAACAGTGCGGCTTTACCGTGCCCAGCGCGAGCAACTTCTTCTAACTGTGCAACTGCATCCTGAAAATTCATTTGAGAGTGAATTGTATTTACTGCAGTTGCGTACACATGCTCTAAATCATGATGAGAGATACGTTGAATCATAGAAAACTCCTTATTGTAATTATGATTACTTTTTCTAAAGGCCGCTGCCTTTAAATTAATTTAACTTAGAATTATTAAACTAATATTACAAATTAATGGATTTGTCAACTATTGGTACATACCAGTTAATTCACTATTAGGATACATGATTAAACATTATTCACAAATAATTTTGAGTAAAATCAATATGAGAATAAAAGACAAGGAGAATAAAATATGACAAATACTATCGATGGCTTTGTTTTTGATACTCCACCTAGAGAGGAACAAATCATAGAACTAGCCCATTATCATCGTAAACTATTAGATGAAGCGATCTTTCATCAAGAGATCCATTTAGGGGATTATTGTCTTGCTCAGCGCAAAAGGGTATTTGACTTTGCACGGCATTTAGAACCTGCACAAAAAAACTGGTTTTATCAAGTTTATGATGGTGAACTGAGAAAAATTGCCGACGAAGACGAACTGCATCCAGCCGATGCTGAAGAAGGTTTAAGTATTTTTGCGATGTTTTTAGTCTTGGTGATTATTGCAGCAATTTTATACTTTTCCGTCATTCGTTCACTAATAAGCTAAGTATTATGATCCAGTAAGGTACGATTCTTGGCCTTACTGGATGTTTGATCTTGTGCTTATGAGTATTGAACCCTACACTACACTAATTCGAGGTAGGTCATGCTCATATTCAAACAAAATTTTCTTAAATTAAAGTCTGAGTTAAAAGTTGATCAATGTTTTAACCTATTTGTGGTTATTGTCATTGGCTGTATTTTTGTGCTGTCATATTTAGCATTACTTCGGCCTATTAGTCCGGAACAATATCAACGAATTATACAACTCTCTCATCAAGCTACTTATCCTAAAACTCAGGATATGGCTGAGCTGTTAATAGCTCAATCAGAAATTCATAGAGCAGAGTATTTAAAGTTAATGCATGCATATCAATTTGAAGGTGCTCATATTAGACAATATCCAGCACTTGCTCAGGAAGATACTCAGTAAATAGGGTAATCAGGCTAAATCTTGGTTTCCAAAGCTTTTTGAGCACTATTGTGGCAGGCAAAATTTTGAATTTATGCTAAACTTTATCTTTTTAAACGCGCTGCTTTTCAAGGAATCCGCATGGAGCAACAATCGAATATGCAAAATAAATTCTTGATAGATGCTGAGATCGGTGATGACGATGTCACATTACCTAATTTACCTGCTATCGATGTTCCCATCGTTGAATCTCCTGCTAAATCACAAGAAAATATTGAAGTAGCCAAAGACGAAGTGGCTTCTACAGAAACACCGGTTGAACAACCAAAAACTGGTTTTTTTAGCCGGATGAAAGAAGGCTTAACCAAAACTCGTCGTAATTTCGCTGATGGTATGGTCAATATCTTGATTGGCGGAAAGGAAATTGACGATGAGTTACTTGAAGAAGTCGAAGAGCAATTATTGGTTGCAGACATTGGTGTTGAAGCAACAAAAACCATCATTACCAATTTGACAGAGCGTACAGCTCGTGGTGATTTGATCTATTCTCACTCTTTATATAAAGCGTTACAAGAAGAGTTGGTTGCTTTGTTAGCCCCACGTGTTAAACCATTGCATATTGACCCTAACAAATCACCTTATGTGATTTTGATGGTTGGGGTAAATGGAGTAGGTAAAACTACAACTATTGGTAAGTTGGCGAAACGTTTACAAGGTGAAGGTAAAAAAGTGATGTTGGCTGCTGGTGACACATTCCGCGCCGCAGCAACTGAGCAATTACAGATCTGGGGCGAACGTAACGATATCTCGGTAGTAGCTCAAGGTCATGGAGCTGATAGTGCTTCTGTTATTTTTGATGCCTTTGAAAGTGCTCGTGCTAAAGGAATTGACGTATTAATTGCGGATACGGCAGGTCGTTTACATAATAAGAGTAACTTGATGGAAGAACTCAAAAAAGTTAAACGTGTTATGCAGAAAATTGATGCAACTGCACCTCATGAAATTATGTTGGTAGTAGATGCAGGAACAGGTCAAAACGCGATTAACCAAGTACAAGAGTTTGATCAAGCTGTAGGTTTAACGGGTATTACCATTACCAAGTTGGATGGAACAGCTAAAGGTGGTGTACTCTTTAATATTGCAAGCCGCACCCATGTGCCAATTCGTTTTATTGGTGTAGGTGAAAAAATTGATGATTTAAGACCATTCTCGGCTAAATCTTTTGTTGCTGCGCTGTTTGAAACTGATAAGTAAATTGCTTGGTAACCCTAAAAAGCTTCACTAAATCGTGAAGCTTTTTTTATATGTATATCTTTTATTATTGTTGCGAAAATAAAACGAACTGTCATATTTTTAATGCTGATTATGAAAAATGACTTTAATACACTGTACTCATTCCCAAACAACGACCCTTGGTCAAATCAATAGGTAGGAAATAACAAAATGTCTACTTTCTTAGATAAAATTAAAAACCGTCGTACAATTTATGCAATTGGTAAAAACGTTGCATTAGATCGCACTAAAATTGAAGAAACTATCCGTGAAGCAGTTAAACATAGTCCTTCAGCTTTTAACTCACAATCTTCACGTGTAGTGACACTATACGGTGAATCTCATGCTAAATTCTGGAATTTAGTTCGTGAAGCTTTGCGTAAAATTGTTCCTGCAGAAGCTTTTGCTGGTACAAATGCAAAAATTGATAGCTTTGTAGCTGGTGTTGGTACGGTTTTATTTTATGAAGACCAAGCTGTTGTTAAAAGCTTACAAGAGCAATTCGAACTATATGCAGACAACTTCCCAGTATGGTCTGAACACTCAAGTGCAATTGCTCAATTTGCAACTTGGACTGCGCTTTCAGAGCTTGGTTTAGGTGCATCTTTACAGCACTATAACCCAATTGTCGATGCAGACGCAGCTGAAGCATTTGATGTTCCTGCAACTTGGAAATTACGTGCTCAATTAGTATTTGGTTCGGTTGAAGCACCAGCAGGTGAAAAAGCATTTATTAATGATGCTGATCGTTTCAAAACTTTCAATTAATTTAATTGAAGTTAAAAAGAGCACCTATTTTAGGTGCTCTTTTTATGTTTTTAGAATGAATAGGAGGAATACATAAAACGAAAATTTGTGAAATTCAAATACATATTTCAAAATAATAAATCAAGAAATTAGTCGATAACTGCTTTGTCATAAAATAGTCACAATCATATTGCATATTGCTCATGATTTAATAGCTTATCAAACACAGAGAAAGAGACAGATGACTTTAAGATTAGGTGTTGCTGCAATTGGTTTATTACTCAGCGGTTCGGTATTTTCAGCAGTTACAATTACAGCACCAGAGGAAATTGTAATCCTTGCGGTGAATGGTCAGGAAGTCAACTCTGGGTTATTTCGTTCATCTAAAAATAATTATAAAGTCGATGCTGGTGAAACAAGCTTAAGTGTGCGCTACCAAGAATACTTTGAACATTTAAGCGGGGAGCATGACATTGTTAAATCTGGAGTAGTCACAATTCAAACTCCGGCTCTCAAAGATGGGCAAACTTATAAGCTCAGAATGGTAGATGCACCAAAGCAATTTGAACAAGCAAAGAAATATGCTGAGCAACCAACTGTGGCTTTGTACAGCGCAAATAATGAATTAATCGTACAACAAACTGGTGCAAACAATGAGGCAAAACCATGGTTTGCAACGGGTTTATTAGGAAAAGTCACTGACTTTACGACTAAATCATCTAAATCGCAGCCTGAGGCAGTGTATGCATCGGCTAAACCTACTTCTGTTCAGGTGGCTGTACCAGCTCCAACATCTATGCCTGTAACAGGCGTAGCCCAAACGAATGATCAACGTTTAGTAGAAACTTGGCAAAAAGCTTCTAAAGCTGAGCGTCAAAAATTCATGGCATGGTTAGCTGAACAATCAAATTAATTTAATTGCTATTTAAAATAAAGCCGATTTAATATCGGCTTTATTTTTAGAATTTTTATAAATAGCCTAAGTATATTTTATGAATAATTTAAATTTCCGTTCAGCTCAATTTCCTGATATTCCACAACTTGTAGCTTTAATTAATAAGTCCTATCGAGAACAACAAGATAGAAGTTGGACAACAGAACTTGATTGGGTAGAAGGACAGCGTATTACAGAGTTTCAATTAGAAGCACAACTACAACTTAGGAATTCAACATTATTGATAGCGGAAACTTCTGCTTCCAAGCTTATTGCTTGTATTGGGCTTACATTTGAAAATAATCAGGTTGAGATTGGAACATTTTGTACTGATCCTCAAGTTCAAAATATGAGAGTGGGTCGATCTGTTTTAGAATATGCAGAGCAATATGCATTGAAAGAAGATCCCCATCTGACCAGCGCCGTAATGTATGTGCTAGATGTCCGTTCTGAATTGATCGCTTATTATGAAAGACGTGGATATATGAAAACGGGTAATGAGCAGCCATATCCGGTTGAAGCAAATGTAGGGGTGCCAAGGATCCCTATTAAATTGGTTGAAATGAAAAAAGACCTCAGATGAGGTCTTTTTGATTTAGGTTAGGAACCAGATGTAATAGCCTAAAAGCATGAGAGGCCAAGCCACCCACGGGCTAAATAGCCATTTCCATAACCAGAAGTTAGGTACGAAACCCACTCCGTAAATAAAGCCACCAGAAATACCAATCATTACCAGCATAAGCTGGCTATGATTGTAGTGCCCATTAGCATCTAGCATGAGTGAAGGGTAAACCAACAAAATTGCAGCAAGAGGCAATGCCAACAGAAAAGAAAGGGCCATTGCAAATGCTTGAGCTTTTCGATGATTTGATGCTGTCATTGCTTTTGCCATCATTTATTCCTCATCTAAATCTTGATGATGTTCGATATAAAGCGCGCTGAGTACACCCGCAAAACATGCCATCAAAATGCCTAGGATCCATGCGAAATACCACATAGTTTTCTCCTTAATACAAGCTATGCGAGTTTGACTCGATATGTTTGTTAGTGATGACTCCCCACATTTTGTAATAAGACCAACTGGTATAGATCAAAATAAGAGGAACAAAAATGCAGGCAGCAACCGTCATAACGCCTAAAGTAAGGTGACTTGATACAGCATCCCACATTGTCAAGCTAGAGTTAGGATTAATACTAGATGGAAGTAGGAATGGGAATAGGGCAAAACCAGCAGTTAAAATTGCTCCTACAATCATTAAACTTGTACCAGTAAAACTTAGGCCTGCTTTTGCTTTTGAAGATGCAACAATTGCAATGATTGCGCCTAATATGGCAAGAACAGGGGCAACTTTAGTGATTGGATAGGTGCTGTAATTGTTCATCCAACCCGGATTGCTATTGGTAATCACCTCTTTAGCTAAAGGGTTGAGCGCAGCATTTGGATCTATAGCAACAGCATAGCTATAACCTGGCACTTGCCCGAAATACAGCCATGCTCCGATTACAAGGAAACAAATTAAAAAGATAATTGCCATAATTTGAGTAGCTTTAGCAGAGCGCTGTTTTAAAGCTTCATCAGTACGTAGCATGAGCCACGCACCTCCATGTGCACAAAGCATAGACAAACTTACTACACCGCAAACTAGAGCAAAGGGGTTAAGAAGAGCAAAAAAGCTGCCTGTATATTCAGAGCGTAATGTGCTATCTAAACTAAAAGGAATACCTAAAAATAAATTACCGAATGCCACACCAAACACAAGCGCTGGAACAGCACCACCGATGCATAGACCCCAGTCCCAAGAGTTACGCCATTTGGTATTTTCAAGTTTAGAGCGATAATCGAAACCTACTGGTCTTAAGAAAAGTGCAAATAGAACTAACAAGAGTGCCCAGTACATGCCTGAGAAAGCGACTGAGTAGACCATTGGCCATGCAGCAAATAGAGCACCACCCGCCGTAATAAACCAGACTTGATTACCATCCCAGTGTGGGGCAATGGTATTGATTGCAGCACGACGCTCGTTATCGGTTTTTCCAACGAAAGGCATAAGAGCCATAGAACCCATATCGAAGCCATCGGTAAGTGCGAAGCCGATGAGTAGTACACCAACTAACACCCACCAAATGACTTTCAATAATTCATATTCAATCATGATAAAGCCTCCCCATTAACAGCTGTTTTCGGCTCTTGCTTTTCAAAATGATATTTACCAGTGTGTAAAGAACTTGGTCCTAAACGAGCAAATTTGATCATTAAATACATTTCAATAATTAAAAGAGCGGTGTAGAACGCTGCTAGCGCAATAATTGAACCCCACACGTCACCAGTACTTAAACTTGAAGCAGATAGATGTGTTGGTAGGATTTCACCAATAGACCATGGTTGACGACCACCTTCAGCTACATACCAACCAGTTTGTGCAGCAATCCAAGGAAGCGGCAGAGCAAACAATGCATATTTAAGTAGCCAAGGTTTGTTTTCAGCGTTTCTTCTTGCTACGGCCCAAGTCGCTAAAATGAAGAGTAATAGCATCAAGAAGCCAGAGGCAACCATTGCACGGAAAGAGAAAAATAGCGCTGTAACATTTGGAATAGTATCTTTTACAGCAGCTTTAATATTTTGCTCGCTTGCATCAACTACATTTGGTGCATATTTCTTTAGAAGTAGGCCATAACCTAGATCTTTTTGATTTTTTTCAAAAGAGGCCAATAACTCGGGTGAACGATCACCTGCACGTAATTTTTCAAGTTCAGCATAGGCCAGCATACCATTGCGAATACGGACTTCGTGCTGTTGCATAAGATCTTTAAGACCAGTAACTTCTTTGGTTGTTGAACGAGTTGCAATTAAACCTAATGCATATGGAATTTTAACTGCGTAATCTGTCCGCATCTCTTCATGATTTGGTACACCAAACAAAGTAAACGGAGCAGGGGCAGGATGAGTTTCCCATTCGGCTTCGATCGCAGCGAGTTTAGTTTTTTGAACATCACCTAGCTCATAGCCAGATTCGTCACCCAACAAAATCACTGAAAGTGTAGATGCGAGACCGAAAATGGCAGCAATTGCAAATGAACGACGTGCGAAAGGAAGATCACGTTTTTTAAGTAAATAATAGCTTGAGATGGCGAGTACAAAAATTGCACCAGTTACATAACCCGCAGATACAGTGTGGACGAATTTCACCTGAGCTACTGGGTTAAAGATAAGCGCGCCGAAATCAACTAATTCCATACGCATCGTTTCGAAGTTAAATGCAGCACCTACAGGGTTTTGCATCCAACCATTCGCCACTAAAATCCAAAGCGCTGACATATTCGACCCGAGAGCGACTAACCATGTTACGCCTAGATGCTGAACCTTACTTAAACGATCCCATCCGAAGAAGAATAAACCAATAAATGTAGACTCAAGAAAGAATGCCATAAGGCCTTCAATCGCTAATGGAGCACCAAAAATATCACCTACATAGTGTGAGTAATAAGCCCAGTTTGTTCCAAATTGGAACTCCATGGTTAAGCCAGTTGTTACCCCTAAAGCAAAGTTAATACCAAATAATTTTCCCCAAAATTTAGTCATATCCTTGTAAATTTCTTTACCGGAAATGACATAAGTGGTTTCCATGATGGCAAGGATAAATGCCAAACCTAGAGTTAAAGGGACGAAAAGAAAGTGATACATTGCGGTCATCGCAAATTGAAACCGCGAAAGATCAACCACGCTTTCAGAAATCATCAACGTGTCTCCTTAATGTGGGAAATGTTATCGCCAGCAATATGCTCGGCGACCTGATTGTCAAAATTTTTGGGGATGGTGGGAGCATCAAACCAAATATGTTTGATCGTTAAGAGGAGCACTATTTTTATTATTAGAATAATAGTGATTTCTTTAACTAAACGACCATTAAGATTTTTAAAATTAAGGCTCATAAATTAAACCTCATTTGATATTAATTTTATTATTAATCAAAATATAATAAAAATAAACATTAAATATATTTTAAATGAATATTTAAATAATTAATTTATATAAAACAAATACTTAATATTTCAAAATAAATACCATACTAAAATAGTTTGAATTAATTATTAAATCCTACTAAAACACTTGTAAATAAAAATATTAAGTTGATTAAAATGGTTTGTTTTAATTTAATACCGACCAAAATGGTTGTATATTATATTTATAAATTATATTTCAAACTAAAATGGTTGGAATAATAAATAATTAATTAAAAAGAAAATAATAAAATATAGGCGTAATAAAGCCTGCTAAAAGCAGTAAGTAAATAGAATAATAGTAGTAAGAATTTAATCGGGGGCGAAAAGATCGTTTGATACAGAAATTTTCTTGGCTACATAATGGCTTTTATGCACTCTGACAAGGATAACCTGAGAGTATAATTCGAGTTCGCCGTATTCTGGTTCGACTTGAACGTAGTGGAGCTGGCCGAATTCATCACGCACTCGCGCTTGGGCAGAAAACCCGGGTCTAGCATTACCACTGGAAACCGTCGCTAATCGTCCTAAAAGATTATAATTTGTATGAGTAAGCTTTGGTTTAATTACTTGGTCAAGGCAGTGAATCATGAATACAGTAAAAAAGATTGCGATGACAAGGGCTGGGACGATTAAATAAAATGGTGAAATAAAATAATGCTGGATTGCAAAGAAAGAAAGCTGTAAAAAATAACCTGCAAAACTAAAATTTATAAGTAAAAAAACGAAAATTAAGGCTTTAGAAAATTTAACATTAAGTAGCGGTGAGTTAGAAAGCCAAACAGGCGCAATTTTTTTGAGTAATTGACTTGGACGAAGTCCAATATACATACCAATGGTTTCTACCACGCTGAGTAATATCAAAGCCACTACACTTAAGTGGAATGGCATAAGATAATAATTGAAAAAGAAATCAGCCATGGCAGAAACTCTAATGTTGATCGCTTCAGTCTACGATATAGATACCGCCATCTGAATGTACTTTAATCTCAACTTTATTTAAAAAATCACCTAAACATGGTCCTGAAATACATTCGCCTGTTTCCACAGTAAATAAAGCACCATGGGTAGAACATTGAATATATTCTTGGTCCTGATCGAGAAATTGATTTTCTAAATATTCAAGCTCTGTTTGCAAATGAGGGCATAAGTTTTGATAAGCATAGAATGCGCCATCACGTTGCGTAATGAAAATAGTAGTTCCTTGTAAAGTGTCAAAAGCTCTAGCTTCACGCTCAGGAACTTCTTCCGTCATACAGATCCTTTCCATTTCAAGCACATTCCTTCTGAAAATTTTCAAGAAGTTTAGCATAATCATTGATCGCTAAACGTGGGCCAAATTGAGAAACAACTTCACTAGAAATCAAGACAGCCAACTGTGCAGCAGCGTTTAAATCTTGATGATGGTTTAGGGCATAAAGGAATGCGCCTGCAAATGCATCACCTGCACCATTGGTATCAACCGCTTCTACGTGGCGACCTGCAACATGGAAATGTTGAGTAGAATTAGAAACCAAAGCACCTTTAGCGCTTTGTGTAATGACTACTGTATGATTTTTAAAACGTAATTGAGCAAGAGCGTCTTCTACAGTTATTGTATTTGTATACATTAAGGCTTCTTGTTCATTACAAAATAGTAAATCTACGCCATCATCCATAAGTTCTTCTAAGCCTTCACGAGCGTATTGCACCATCGCAGGATCTGAAAGGGATAAAGCAATCTTAACACCATTTGCTTTTGCAATTTCTCTGGCTTGTTTTACAGCTTTACGCGCTGTTTCACTTGTAGAAAGGTAGCCTTCAATATAAAGCCATTTTGCTGTTTTTAATGGTTCAAAGTCGATTTGATCTTGAGAGAGTTCAGCGGTGATACCCAGATAAGTATGCATCGTACGTTCAGAGTCAGGGCTAATCAGTACCATACAGGTACCTGTCACGCCTTCACTGATTGATTTTGGAGTGGTTTGAATGCCAGCTTCATTTAAACCTTGTAGATAAATTGAACCTAAATCATCGTTACCAACGCGGCAACCATAAAAAGCACTTCCACCTAATGCACTAAAGGCCACAGTCGTATTTGCAGCAGAACCGCCACTTGCTTGACCTTTGTAATCTTGATGCTGTTTTAACTCTGCATAAAGAGCAGACTGAGTGTCGCCATCGGACAACTGCATGGTGCCTTTTTGCAAACCTTGTTGACTAAGAAAATCATCAGACACTTTAAATTCTTGGTCGATTAATGCATTACCAATTGCAAAAAGATCTACAGTTGCCATATGTGTTGTCACAAAATAAAAAATCAGGTTGCTAAGTTTACACCATTGCTTGGATTTGCTGTAGTTTGTTGAATAAAATTCAGTTAAATCAAAAATTAGTGGAAAAATATTGTTTAATTAAGCTATCAAAATAATGTTTTTAATAAAAATTATCAATTAATAATGATTCTTGCTAATATTTACAAATATATCGTATTTCATCGAAACTTCGCCTGAAATTTTTCGTAGCGAACTTACATGAAACGTTCTATTTTATTTATTTCATCAGTTGGGGTTATGACAAGCCATGTATATGCCTTAGAGGCAGAGCAACAGGCTGTAACCAACCTTCCAACAATTTCAGTAAAAGCTGAAAAGGAACAAAGCTTAAAACAAGAAGTGGGACAAGCATCAACTGCAACTAAAGGACTTATGCAATTAAAAGATGTTCCTCAAATCGTAAATGTGGTGCCTAAACAAGTTTTGAGAGAGCAAACGGTGACCTCTATGCAAGGTGCCTTGCAAAACGTTGCTGGTCTGAGCTTTAGTGTGGGTGATGGACAACGTGATCAGGTCATGATTCGTGGTTTCTCTGCAATCACAGATAACTATGTAGATGGTATTCGTGATGATGCATTGTATTTTCGCGATATGTCGAATGTTGAGCGGATTGAAGTCTTAAAAGGGCCTGCTTCTGTATTATATGGACGTGGCTCGGCTGGTGGTTTAGTTAATAAAATTAATAAAAAACCAATGGACCAATCTTTGCGTGAAGTCAGTCTGATCGGCGGCACAACAGGACAACGCCGTACAGAAGTCGATGTGAATGAAAAAGTAGCAGAGAATGTTAAGGTTCGTTTAACTGGCGCAGTTGAAGATTCAGATGGTTATCGTGATCAGGCCTTTTTAAAACGACAAGCGGTTGCTCCATCTTTACAATGGGATATTTCAGACAAGACGAAGCTTTTAATTCAGGCTGACTATTTGCATGATGACCGTTTAGCAGATCAAGGTTTTCCGACAGATCCAATTACAGGTAAACCAGTTAAAACAAACCCTAAAACTTTTTATGGTGCATTAAACGGTAAAGAGGTGGGTGATGTTGATACTGAAATTTCAAGCCAAACCATAAGTTTAGATCATGAGTTTAATAATAATCTAAAATATCATGGTGCAGTTCGTCACTATAACTATTCGTTAGACCGCCAATATAGTGTTGATTCACATCCCGCTGATAAGTCACAAATTACTTTGACTCAAAATAAGCGTTTACGTAACGAAGATGGCGTATATGTTCAGCAAGAATTAAGTAGTTTATTTAATACTGGTTTCTTAAAGCACAATACCTTAATTGGTGCGGAGTATAGTAAGCAGCACAAAGATGAAATACTTTGGCAAGGTGCTAAAACCACAACTGATTTGTATAACCCTAAATTAGAATACTGGGCACCGATTAATACAGGCTCAACAACTGCACGTAATAATAATAGTAATACCTTTGAAAACTACGGTATCTATTTACAAGACTTAATGACAGTTACAGATCAGCTGAAAGTTTTAGTTGGTCTACGCTATGATAATTTATCGCAAGATCGTAATGATAAAGTGAAGTCTCAAATATTAAATAGAACTGATAACACTTATTCTCCACGAATCGGGGTGGTTTATCAGCCAGTAAGCAATATTTCACTCTATACTTCTTATAATCGATCTTTCCAGCCTTTGGCTGATTCATTTGTTTTATATAAAAATAGTGATGATTTGAGCCCAACAAAAACTGAAAATATTGAAGTTGGTGCAAAGTGGGATGTAAGTGATCAATTGAATGTAACTTTGGCTTTGTTTGAAATGAGCCAAACAAATATTCAAAATCAAGACCCTACAGATTCAACACTAGCAGTATTAGCAGGTGAGCAAAAAACCAAGGGTGTTGAGCTTTCATTAACTGGCCAATTGACTAATCAATTATCTGTATTAGCTGGTTATTCGTATATGGATGGTAAGATTGAAAAATCCGCTATTGGACTGACAGGCAATCGTTCTGCGCTTACGCCAAATAACACCGCTAACCTATGGTTAAAATATCAAATTAATGATCATTGGTATGCGGCTGTAGGTGGTCGTGGTGAATCATCACGTTTTAGTGCGCCAGATAACAAGAATGTTTTACCAGGCTATGCTGTTGTAAATGCAGCATTAGGTTATCAAAGTGAACGTTACGATGTGAACCTCAACTTAAATAACCTGTTTGATCGCGATTACTTTGTTTCAGGTCATAGTAATGCTAATGATTCAAACATGATGGGCGATCCACTGAATGCTCAAATTGCACTTCGTTATCGCTTTTAAGTAAACGTTTTTCTAAAAGCTCATCAACTTGATGGGCTTTTTTATTTATTGGTTAATATATAAATAGAATTAAAAGCTTTTGTTCTGTTAGGATAAAACATTCATGGCTATGTGCTTGATATCAAAGCTGTGCCAATGAAAACTAATACTCAACAAAAACATAGTATTTTACTTGGCTTTTGTTCGCCAATCTCAAGCTGACTCAGGCTATAATGAGACTTATTCACTTATCCGATATGTTAGGAGATCACATGACTGTAGATGTCACTGAAACCATTTCTCAAACTGTTCACCCTGCGTTTCAGTTGCTACGTCAGCACCATGTAGAAGCATTAGATATTTTAGTGTCTGAATATAAGCATAAAGTCACAGGTGCGGTGCATTATCACTTGGCAACTGATTATGATGAAAATGTATTTCTTGTTGCTTTTAGAACCCAGCCTATGGACTCTAAAGGCACGGCACATATTTTAGAACATACAGCTTTGTGTGGATCTGAAAAGTTTCCGGTACGTGATCCATTCTTTTTAATGATTCGTCGTTCTTTAAATACTTTTATGAACGCATTTACAGCAGCAGATTGGACAGCATATCCATTCGCTACTCAAAACAAAAAAGATTTTCAAAACTTACTTTCTGTTTATCTTGATGCGGCATTTGCTGCCAATTTGAATCCACTTGATTTTGCTCAAGAAGGTATTCGTATTGAACTGGAAAATGGTCAACCTGTTTATAAAGGTGTTGTTTTTAATGAAATGAAAGGTGCGATGAGTGCGCCGTCTGACCAACTTTATCATCAGTTGGCCCATCATTTATTTCCTGAAACGACTTACCATTACAACTCAGGCGGTGACCCGAAAGATATTCCTGATTTAACGTATGAGCAGTTAGTCGATTTTTATAAAGTACATTATCATCCAAGTAATGCTGTATTCATGACCTTTGGTAATCAGACAGCATATGAACTACAAGAGCAATTTGAAAAACTAGCTCTACATAAGTTTTCGGCAGGAACAACTTTATACTCTAAGCCTGAAAAACGTTTACCAGCACCAATTGAAGTAACAGAGAACTATGGTGTTGATAGTGATGATTTAAAAGATAAAACTTATCATGTTCTATCTTGGTTATTACCAGAAGCAAACGACATTAAATTGCGTTTAGGAATGCGTTTAGTTGAAGGGATTTTATTAGAAAATTCAGCTTCGCCACTCCGTCATTACTTAGAAACTTGTGGTTATGCTCAATCTACAGGTCCATTAATGGGCGTAGATGACAGTAATTTTGAAATGACTTTCTACTGTGGCGTTCAAGGTTCAAATCCTGAACATGCTCAAAGCTTTAGAGATGGTGTTTTAAATATTCTGCGTGATGTTGCGGCTAAACCAATTGATAGTAATTTAGTCGATGCAATTTTGCATCAAATCGAGTTACATCAACGTGAAATTAATGGTGATGGTACACCGTATGGTTTAAGTCTAATTTTAAATGGTTTAAGTGGTGCAATTCACCATAATGACCCAATTCAAATTTGGGACGTTGACAGCGCAATTGCACAGGTTAAAGAAGAGTTGAAAGACCCTATGTGGTTATCAAATCTGATTCAAACACATTTGCTTGACAACCCACATCGTGTGCAAATGACTCTAGTTCCAGACCCAACTAAGTCTGTAAAAGAACAAGAAGCAGAAAAAGCTCGTTTAGCGGCTATTGGTGAAAAGCTAACAGATGCTGATAAGGCTGAAATCATTGCTAAGACTAAGGCTTTAGAGGAACGTCAGGACACTCCTGATAATCTTGAGTTATTGCCAAAAGTAGGTTTGGAAGATGTGCCTGCTGACTTGTATATCGTGCAAGGTCAGTTACGCGAAATTATTTGTAATCGTATGGATACGCCGTTGAACTTGTACCATGCTGGTACTAACGGAATTTACTATCAACAAGTACTCATTCAGATCCCTGAAGATATTGTGAAGTCTCCTTACTTTAATTTGCTTTCTATTTTGATGGGTGAAGTAGGTGCAGGCGAATATGACTATCTTGAACTACAAAACTTACAAACTGCTGTAAGTGGTGGTTTAGGAATGGGCGCTTCTTTACGTAGTAAAGTTGATGATAAAGATAAAATTAGTGCTTGGTTGACTTTAACGACTAAATCGTTGACACAGAAATTTGATGCAATTCATTTATTAAAATTAGCATTTGAACATCTACGATTTGATGAGAAAGAACGAATTATCGAGTTACTGCAACAACGTAAAACACGTTGGCAATCTCGTCTCTCTGGATCAGGTCATAGCTATGCGATGCAGATTGCTTCTCGTAACATGAGTGCCTTGGCTCAACGTGACTATCAAAACACAGGTTTAGGTGCATTGAACTGGCTGGGTGAGCTTATTACTAAAATTACTCAAGATGATGCCGCTTACGATGAGCTGATTGCAGAATTAAAACGTATTCATAGTAAGTTGTTGCAAGCACCTAAACAGTTCTTACTAGTGTGTGAAGAACATCAATCTGAACGTTTGGTTGAAGAAATCCAGAATGTTTGGGATAAATTGAATGTTGATACAGCTACAACTGAGTTAACTCAAGTAGAACAAGCTAATGATAATAATCATGAAGCTTGGTTAATTCAGGCCAATGTTCAATTCTGTGCTTCTGCATATCAAGCTGTAGAAGTATCGCATCCAGATGCGGCTCCATTAATGGTATTGGCAGCTTATTTACGTAACGGATTCTTGCACAGCGCTATCCGTGAAAAAGGTGGTGCTTATGGCGGCGGTGCTAGTTATGATGGAAATGCATGCTCATTCCGTTTCTTTAGCTATCGTGACCCACGTTTAGCAGAGACGTTTAAAGACTTTGAGGCAAGCGTGCAATGGTTATTAAATACAGAGCAACAACCTCATCAGCTTGAAGAAGCGATTCTTGGTTTAGTGGCAAGTATGGATAAACCAGGCTCTCCAGCGGGTGAAGCGATTACAGCATGTTATGCATTGTTGCATGCGAGAACACCAGCTTTCCGTCGTACTTTGCGCGAAAGATTGTTGCATGTAACATTGGATGATTTAAAACGTGTTGCTCGTCAATATTTAGTAGAGCAAACTCCTGTAAAAGCTGTAGTTGCGCCATTTGCTAAGCGTGATGAATTGCAGCAATTAGGTTTTACCATTCAACAAGTTAATTAAAATAAAAATTGGAGATTGAACATGGCGTTCAAACAATTTGAACGCACATCTTTACAGCTAAGCATGGGAATCGTGCTTAGCTGTTTATGTGCGTCTGTAACATATGCTGATACCTTAGCTCCAGCAAACCCTGCCACAGTTGATGCATGTGTTGCTCTTGCTTCGAATGCCGATCGTCTGGCTTGTTACGACTCTGTATTTAAACCAGCAGCTCTACCTGTTGTGCAAGCCGCTGTAGTAGTACCTGAGCCTGTTAAAAAAATCGATCAGCCTGCTGTTCAACCAGAAACATTTAAAGAGAAGGTGGTAGAGACAGTTAGTAATATTAAAGTGATTGGTAAAGCACCTACACTTGAGCCTACTACTTCTTTGCTAGATCAACGTTGGGAGTTATCTGAAAAAAGTAAACTCGGTGTTTGGAATATTCGTGCTTATCAGCCAGTCTATTTACTACCTGTATTTTGGACCAGTGACAAGAATGAATTCCCGAGTAGTCCAAATCCAAATAATACTGTAACGGATGCTCAGAATCTGAAATCAACAGAAAGTAAGTTTCAGATTTCTTTGAAAACCAAAGCTTGGGAAAATATTTTTGGAAATAATGGTGATTTGTGGGTAGGGTATACACAATCTTCACGCTGGCAGACGTTCAATGCTGAAGAATCTCGCCCATTCCGTGAAACGAACTATGAGCCAGAAGCAAGTTTAATGTTTAGAACGAACTATGAGTTGCTTGGTTTAGATGGGCGTTTGCTCGGGGTTACCTTAAACCATCAGTCAAATGGTCGCTCAGATCCATTATCTCGTAGCTGGAACCGTGTAATCTTTAATGTTGGATTGGAGCGTGGTAATTTTGCTTTAATGCTTCGTCCATGGGTTCGCCTTGAAGAAGATAGTAAAGATGATAATAATCCGGATATGGAAGATTACATTGGTCGTGGTGATTTAACAGCGTTTTATAAGTGGAAACAGAATGATTTCTCTTTAATGCTGCGTCATTCATTGAAAGGTGGTGATGACTCTCATGGCGCTGTGCAATTTGATTGGGCTTTTCCAATCAGTGGCAAGTTACGTGGACATTTCCAGTTGTTTAATGGTTATGGTGAAAGCTTGATTGATTATAACCATCGAGCAACTTATGCTGGTTTGGGTGTATCGCTCTTGAATTGGTACTAAAACACTATAAAAAGCCGCTTTTAAAGCGGCTTTTTTATTATCCAATTTGAATGTTGGCTTGAGGGTGTTTAAGTCGACTCTTTTTAGGAGTGGCAATTAAGTAGGCGAGTGTTAATGGTCCAAGTCGTCCAGCAAACATGAGTAGGCTTAAAATGAATAAACTACCATTATGTAAATCTGGTGTGATTCCACGAGAGAGGCCCACTGTACATGCGGCAGAAACAACCTCAAAAAGCAAATTCATAAAATCTGCTTTAGGCTCTAAAAGCAAAAGAATAAAGAAGCCAATGAAAATCAGTATGCTCGTAATAGCAGTTACCGCTAATGCTTTATAGGTCGTTTCATGAGATACAGAGTGATTAAATATTCTAATTTCATCTGTACGGCGTAAAAATGAAATTACACTAAGCACTAAAATGACAAAGGTGCCAACTTTGATTCCACCCGCTGTACTCAGTGAACCACCACCAATAAACATTAGTAACATCATCAGTAGGGAGCTACTGTTGGTCATTGCACCTGTATCAATGGTATTAAAGCCTGAAGATCGTGGAACTGTTGCCTGAAACCAAGCGTTTAATGCTTGTTCACCTGAGTTTAACATCCCTAAAGTCGCGGGATTTTGAGCTTCTAAAGCCCATATTAAAATAAAGGCAACTAGGTTAATAATTGCAATGGTTGTCAGAATAAGCTTGCTATTTGGTGTTAGTTTTTTCCATCTTTTGTTTTGCTTAATATCCATGAGCACTAAAAAACCAAGACCACCTAAGGTGTAAAGGATGCTAATGGTTATACAAATAATATAGTTACTTTGGAAATTCATTAAACTATTGGAAAATAATGAAAAACCAGCATTGTTGAATGAGGAAATGCTATAAAAAACTGCATAATATAAACCACGCGCAAACCCGTATATTGGTGTAAAAGCAGCGGTAAGAATAACTGTACCAATCAGCTCAAAAATAAGGGTATAGGTGACAACTCCTTTAGCAACAAAAGTAACTTTTGATAGGCTTGTTTGCCCGAGACTATCTTGAGCCATCATTTGCTGTTTAAGACCAACTTTTGGTGACAAACTTAATGCGGCCAATATCGCAAAAGTCATAAAACCCAAACCGCCGGACTGGATCAGTAATAAAATAATAGTTTGCCCAAAGAGGGTAAAAGATTCATGAATATTTAAAACAGATAGACCAGTAATGGTAACTGCTGAGGTGGCTGTAAAAAGCGCATCCATCCAACTGACATTGCCTGTATTCGCAAATGGCAATTTAAGCAACAAAGTGCCAAAAGTAATAAAGCCTAAAAACCCTAGCGCTAAAAGTGAAGGAGGGCTTAAATTTAACGTTTTATGAGGCTTGGGATATATAGACATATTCTAGAGTTCGTTTTCTTATAAGAAGCAATTAGAAAGTTTCTTTAACTGCGATAAATGACCTTCTAAAATAAGAATATCATGTGTTTGCAAAGTGAAATTTTCTTCAGTCTCAAACAAAATTTGCTGCTGTCTTTTCACGAGCAATGTTTTAACCTGAGGAGCTTGCTGCATAATGCCATATAAATTGATGCCGTTAAGCTTATCTGGGATCTCAATTTTTATAATGTAATGGTCATCTTCTAAAGACATATAGCGGCTTACCATAGGGTAGTTCAGGGCTTGAGCAACTCTTACCCCCATATCTTCTTCAGGGTGAATAATTTTATTGATATTAAGGTGTGACAAAATGGTGTGATGAGCTTTGGTTTTTGCTTTTACCCAAATTTTATCAATGCCTAGATTTTTTAAGTTCAACACACACAAAATACTCGCTTCAATATCTTCACCAATTGCGACTACAACAGCGTCACAATTTTGGATATTCAATTCATCAAGCACATGTTCATCGGTAGCGTCAGCAATGACGGCATGAGTTAAAACGTCAGCAAGATTTTCGACATTCTTTTTTACCGTATCAATGCCAATAACATCATGATTTAATTTTGTGAGTTCTTGAGCTACCGTTGCTCCAAAACTACCTAAGCCAATGACTGCGAACTGTGCCATGTTGGTCCTTTTTTCCGAGTTAGATCATTATTTTTAAGGATATTTTCTTTAAGATAAAGAGATGCAATGTAAAGATGATAGAAATATAAAAAGATTGTATAAAAAAGCCGACAACTTTGTCGGCTTCTTCATCAAAATTAAAGATTATTTTAAGAAGCGTTTATAGCCGACGTTATCAGTAATTTCTGCATACGGATAATTAATCTGCTCAAGCGTTTCAATCAATCCATCAGGGTTTTGTTTAGCATCTGTTGCTTGTAAGCCCACTAACACTCGTCCTTCAGCAGCGCCGTGGTTACGGTAATGGAAGAGGGTAATGTTGTGGGTTGGACCTAAACGAGTTAAGAAGGTTAAGAGCGCACCCGGACGTTCAGGGAATTCAACTCGAAACAATCTTTCATCATCTAGATTTGCGTGACCACCAATTAAATAACGAATATGTAATTTGGCAACTTCATCGTCAGAGAGATCATCAACTACATAGTTTTGTTGTTTTAATTGTTCCAAAATTTCATGACGCTCTGCATCTCCACCTTTTAAACTAATACCGACGAATACTTGCGCTTCGTCTGTATTGTTTGCGCGGTAGTTAAACTCAGTAATATTGCGACCTTGTAAAGCACGGCAGAAGCCTAAGAATGCGCCTTTTTCTTCAGATAAGGTAACTGCATAAATCGCTTCACGTTGCTCACCTAACTCGGTACGTTCAGCAATATAACGCAAGCGGTCAAAATTCATATTGGCGCCGCACACAATCGACACCATATTTTTATTACTGATTTTATGTTCGTGAATATATTTTTTGATACCCGCTAAAGCCATTGCACCAGAAGGTTCAACAATACTGCGGTTTTCATCAAATGTGTCTTTAATTGCTGCACAGATTTCATCTGTATTCACAGTCACAATATCAGGATCAACAATTGGTCCTGAGTTATCAGATTTGCGCAAACGAATAATATCAAATGGTAAAGCACCAATTTGGGCAACAGCTGTACCATCTGCAAATAGGCCTACATGTGGCAAAATTACACGTTCATTTGCTTCTAAAGCTGCCTTTAAACAAGCAGACTCTTCATATTCAACGCCAATAACTTTTACGTGCGGTGCAACTTCTCCAAGGTAAGCTGCTACGCCTGAAATAAGGCCACCACCGCCTACGGCAACAAACACGTACTCTACATCACGCCATTGACGTAATATTTCATTGGCAATAGTACCTTGACCTGCAATGACAAGTTCATCGTCATAAGGTGGAATAAATACAAGACCTTCAACTTCTGCACGTTGTTGAGCATATTTATTTGCAATATCAAAGCTATCGCCATGTAACACAACTTGGCCACCTAAGCGTTTAACAGCCTGAACTTTAATGTCAGGTGTTGTGCTTGGCATAACAATAATAGCGGGAATTCCTAGTCTTTGTCCTGATAAGGCTACGCCTTGAGCATGGTTGCCAGCAGAGGCGCAAATCACCCCGCGTTCAAGTTGTTCTTTAGGTAATTGACTAATACGGTTATAGGCACCGCGTAATTTAAAAGAAAAAACGGGTTGTAAATCTTCACGCTTAAAACGAATTGTATTGTTTAATTTTTGACTAATTCGTGGAGCTGCTTCGAGAGGTGTTTCAATTGCAACATCATAAACCGTTGCTTGTAAAATTTGTCGTACCACACGAGACAGCATGTTCATCTTCCCTATAACAGTTTAAAATAGGAAATTATTGTAGCAAACCCTTGTGCATTTGCGCCGTTTATTGGCGCATAAATGTCAAAAAATAGTTGAGTGATGTAATGAGCCTATATGCAACCCAAGATGAAAAGAAACAAGCTGCTGCTAAAGCTGCTTTAAAACACTTACCCAAAGGTGGCATTTTGGGTGTTGGGACTGGAAGTACCGTAAATTTTCTAATTGATTTACTCCCAGAATTACAATTAGAAGCAGCTGTGGCAAGTTCTCAAGCAACTGCTGATCGTCTTAAAAAACTTGGTATTGAAGTGGTTGATATGAACCATGTAGGTAGCCTAGATGCTTATGTTGATGGTGCAGATGAGATCGACCGTCATATGCATATGATTAAAGGTGGTGGTGCTGCATTAACACGTGAGAAAATCGTTGCATCAATCGCTAAGAAGTTTGTGTGTATTGTTGATGATTCAAAATGGGTTGATCAACTTGGACGTGATTTCCCATTACCAGTAGAAGTTATTCCAATGGCGCGTTCAGCTGTAGCTCGTAAATTGGTAAGTTTAGGTGGTGATCCGGTTTATCGTGAAGGTGTAGTTACAGATAACGGTAATGTTATTTTGGATGTTTTCAATCTTAATATTTTAAATGCTATTGAGCTGGAAAAAACAATTAACAATATTCCTGGTGTGGTAACTAACGGTATCTTCGCCTTAAATCCGGCAACGATTGCAATTGTTGCAACAAATAATGGTATTGAAGAGCGTACAGCACAGTAATGTCTGCAAAAATGCCAGAGATTAAAATCGTTCGACACGTAAGAGCAAGAAAATTGCGCTTACGTGTTGAGCCTGCTTCAATCCGTCTTACGGTTCCTTTATTTTGTAGTAAGAAGCAAATTCAGCATTTTTTAGCGCAATCTGAACAATGGTTAACCGAAACGTGGAATAAACAACAAAACGTTCAATCGGCATCCATTGATATTCCCTCAGAAATTTATTTTTTTAATAAAGAACAGCCATTTCAAGTCGTTGTTCAAAAGCAGCATCGTGTTTTTCAATTCGACTGGGAAAACAATTCTTTATTTATTAAAGACACACAGCCATATTTGGCATTGCAAAACGCAGTTATTGCCTATGCGAAACAAGAATTACCAGAGCTTTTAAAAGAATTAAGTGAGCACACTCATTTGGCTTATAGGGAGTGTACAATTCGCCGCCCGAAAACTCGGTGGGGAAGTTGTAGTAGTCAGCATAATATTATGCTACATGCAGGACTGGTACTTATGTCACACGAAATTGCTCGCTATGTGGCTATTCATGAGTTAGCGCATACTAAACATTTTGACCATAGTCCTGCATTTTGGGCAGAAGTTGAAAAATACGATCCATATTTTCAAAAACACCGCAGACAACTTAAATCAAATCCATTGCCTGCATGGTGGTATGTTTCAGCTTAACTAAAGGTACATTCTAGTTGAGGTGTTTGTAAGCTATCGGGTGCTTTTCGGCTATCTAAACCTGCTTTAGCACTAATAATTTTATTTGCTTTAATAGATAATTGGATAAAGTTGTATTGTTGCGTCGTGTTATTTGGTTCGGCTGAACTTGAATTGAGTAAATAACTTGAACTAGCAGCATCTGTTTGCAATAAATTATCGGTACTATCAGCACTTAAAGCAGCACGATAAATTTGTGAACCTTTACTTAAGTCGATTTGACCGTTCGCGCGAAAATTAAGCTGACATCCAGTTGAGGTGTCTTCATAGTGGCCCACTAAATAGTCTGTAGCTGGTAGGTTTGGATCTGATAGGTTGATACTGGTTAAGCCTTGTTTGCATGGATAGCTTGATCCATTACACGTCGCTGTGGTGGTAAACCCAACAGCTCTACGGTAATCTCCAGCACCGTCAATGCGAATGAATGTTGTTGAATTTACAGTAGGAACAATTCCTGTATATTGTTTTTTTTGTAGAAGTTCATAACCCGTCTGATCTAAAGACTGTTGTGAATTAGACTGAGCCAATTGCAAAGTAGATGCTTTTAAATTGGTTCCAAAGTAATCGCGCGTTACTTTTTGATTAGCTGCAATATCTAACAGCGTATTTTTTAGTGGATCAATATTATCTGGAGCAGGTGTGAAAATAGGGGTGAAGGGTGTTTGATCCCCATGAAGTTTTTTCCCATCCAAAAAGCCATCTTTTAAATCAGTTGCTAAACTTTTAACAAGTTCTTGGTAGGTGTTTGCTCCGCCATGAATTGTTGACCAATATTGTAAGTAACCAAAGCTAAGATAACTATCTACATATGTACTAGGTTTAGTAGTTGAGTATCGCAATAAAGTTAAATTCAGAAGGGAATTAGCTGGACTTAAACTTGGAATGTCACCATCTTTAAACGCATTCATTAACGATTTGTAGACATCTTGAGAAGCTAAATCCACATGTAATTGCTCAATACGGGTTGGGTCAACCGTTTCTTGAGGGAGTTGTCCTGAACGTATGACAGCTCGTTGATAAACTGCTTCACTGCTTGGGCTAATGAATTGGATTCTGCCACTTACACTGTTTGGTGTAATAAATGCATGATAAATACCTGACAAATTTTGGTATTGTGGAGTAATGGGGTCAAACACTTGAGATGAGCTTTGAGTTGTAATTTCTACGCGATATAAACGATTCAATTTTGCAGTAGGAATTTTGACATTAAAGCTATTTAAACTCGCAATAGAAGTATCCACTAGAACAGCGTTGTTGGTGTTGTCATATACTTTAAGCTGGATATTACGCATTTCTACAGGGGTTTTTAAAGTAACATCAGTTGTTGCTTCAGGTGTAGGGTCAACTGGCGTTGGTGTAGTGGGTGAACTGCCTCCACTACTACCTCCACCTCCGCAACCAGTAAGGGCTACACTTAAAATGAATGTGCTCAAGCCAAGGTACGTGCGTAATTTTGTTTCTTTTGATTGTTGAAGCATCCTAGCTCTCCAAAAATTAATCTGGTATTTATTTGCTGATATTTATGTGGTTATGACAGTCCAGTAAGTGCTATCTGATTGTCGCTAAAATTAAAAAAATTAAAATTACCAAGCATGAAATGGTTTTGTAAGCTTGGACATCCTGTCATACTACTGCCCAAGTATAGATTCAAAAATTGAGGTAATGCACGTGATTTCTGTCGGAATTGTTGGTGGAACGGGTTATACAGGCGTTGAACTATTACGTATTTTATTACGACATCCTAAAGCGCAGGTTCGAGTTCTTACTTCACGTACAGAAGCGGGCAAACCAGTTGCAGATATGTTCCCTAATTTACGTGGACATACAGATCTTCAATTTTCAGATTTAAACATTGATGCATTAAAAGAGTGTGATGTTGTATTTTTTGCAACGCCACATGGTGTTGCCATGCAACATGCCAAAGATTTAATTGCAGCTGGAACTAAAGTTATTGATTTAGCAGCAGACTTTCGTTTACAAGATCTTGAACAATTTGAAAAATGGTATGGTATGGAGCATGCTTGCCCAGATGTACTAAAAGATTCTGTATATGGTCTAACTGAGTTAAACCGCGAAAAAATTAAACAAGCTCAAGTTATTGGTAACCCTGGTTGCTATCCGACGACTGTTCAATTAGGTTTAGCGCCACTATTAAAATCAGCACAAGCACTCATTGAAACCAAAAATATTATTATTGATGCGAAGTCTGGTGTTTCTGGTGCTGGCCGTAAAGCAAGCTTGGGCATGATTTATAGTGAAAACGCTGATAACTTTAAAGCATATGGTGTTGCAGGTCATCGTCACCATCCAGAAATTGTAGAAGCCTTAGAAAATATTGCAGGACAAAAGGGCGGGTTTGATGGACTCTTATTTGTTCCGCATCTAGTACCTATGATTCGCGGTATGCTGAGTACAATTTATGTAGATTTGACAGAAGCTGGTAAGCAGACAGACTTACAAGCTTTGTATGAAAACTTCTATGCTAATGAAAAATTCGTAGATGTTATGCCTGCAAATAGTTCACCTGAAACACGTAGTGTACGCGGTGCGAATGAACTTCGCATTGCATTATATAAACCACAACCAAATAAACTGATTATTTTGGCGGCTCAAGATAACCTTGTAAAAGGTGCATCTGGTCAGGCTGTACAAAATATGAACCTGATGTTTGGCTTTAATGAAGATGAAGGCTTACAAGGGATTGGTTTATTACCATAAAAAACTCTTTTTTGCTTCACACACATTTAAATTTCGATTTAAATGTGTGTCTTGACTCTGATCTTGAACACTGAGATGACGATGCAAAACTCTGGACAGACGACTTCAGCAGAAAGTTCGTTGCAAAAGAAAAATTTTTTAAACACCAATAAGCCTTTGTTTATTGGTGCTGCTATTTTAATGAGTGGTTGTTTTGCGCTCGGCTATACAATTGGGCACCGTCAAGGTTTAACTGTTGTTGGTTACGATGCAGATGCGGAGCAATTGGTTGAAGTGGTGCAAAAGCAAAAAACAGCCTTAGATGCAGTTAACAAAAGCCTTAATGCAGCGGTGCAAGAGCGTGATGTGGCTGTGACCAATGCAAATGATCTGTTTGAGGCACTTAATCAAGCGAATGCCGATAAGACTCAGCAAGAAGGTATGAGTAATATCTATCGTGAGATTTTGAGACAACGTGGTGGTTTGAGCTTAACAATCCAAAATCTGGCCATTAAGCCGTTGCCTGAAAATGCTTATGAATATCAACTAGATTTAGTTCAAGTAAGTCCAAGTAAGCGTCGTGCTTTAGGATCGGTTGAAATCAGATTGATCAAAGATACTGAAGTTTTAGTCGTACCGCTTGAAGCGAAGAACTTTAACTTTACTGACTTTGAGCGCTTAACAGGTCGTTGGACAATGCCTAAAGGTTTCACACCTCAATTTATTGAAGTGCGTTTAACTGGTGGCTCTGATACACCGATTATTAAACGTTTTAGTTGGCAGCGTGGTAAACCTGTCGAAACATCTTCTGCTTTCGTGGCAGAAATTCCTCAAGCTGAAGCAAATTCACAATAGTAACATCCTATGCGAACAAATAAGCGTCAAACAAACTTAAAAGATATCAAGGCTTCTTTTCAGCAGTCTGGCTATGTCGATTGGCACTTCCACCCACGCTTAAGTGATTCGCAAAACGAAGATCATGATGGAGAGGTTGTTGTACAAACAGCTCCTCCTGAACTCAAGCGTCCCCCATTATATGCAGTCGTATTAATGAATGACGATTACACTCCAATGGACTTTGTAATTGAAATTTTACAACAATACTTTGCAATGAATCTTGACCAAGCAACTCAAGTAATGCTAACAGTACACTATGAAGGTAAAGGTATTGCCGGAGTCTATCCAAGAGACATCGCGGAAACTAAGGCAAACCTTGTTAATAATTACGCTCGATCGCAAGGTCATCCATTACTTTGCCAGATTGAGCCTAAAGCATAAGGGGGTTACATGCTCAGTCGTCAATTAGAAGTATCATTACGTTTGGCTGTTAGCATGGCTCGTCAAAAGAGACATGAGTTTCTTACAGTTGAACATTTATTATTAGCACTACTCGACAACGATTCAGCCGTGAATGCATTAAAAGCATGTGGGGCTGATATAGTTTCTTTGCGTAAAGAATTAGAAGAATATGTAGAACAACATACTCCTAAGCTTGGCGAAAATAGCGAGCAAGCTCCTCATCCAACAGAAAGTTTCGACCGCATTTTGCAACGTGCTATTTTTCACGTGCAATCAAGTGGCGGCGATCGTACTGTTGAAGGTGCAGATGTTTTGGTCGCAATGTATTCAGAGCGTGATTCTTTTGCTGTGTATTTACTTAAACGTCATCAAATCAATCGCTTGACATTGACTCAATACTTGTCTCATGGGACACGTAAAGACGAAGTACAAGTTGAAGAAGAAGTTGAAGATATTGAAGGTGAAACTAGCGCAAGCAATGCAGGGCCACTTGAGCTTTATACGCTGAATCTAAATGTTGAAGCGCAAAAAGGCAAAACTGACCCGTTGATTGGTCGTGAAAAAGAAATTGAGCGTACAGCACAAATTCTGTGCCGCCGTCGCAAAAACAATCCATTGCTTGTGGGTGATCCAGGTGTGGGTAAAACCTCGATTGCTGAAGGTTTGGCATGGTTAATTGTGAATGGTAAAGCACCTAAACCTTTAAGTCAGGCCGAAATCTATAGTCTGGACATTGGCGCATTAGTTGCTGGAACGAAATATCGTGGTGACTTTGAAAAACGTTTAAAGCAATTGCTTAATGCATTGAAGAAAAATCCAAATGCGATTTTATTCATTGATGAGATTCATATGATCATTGGTGCAGGCTCAAGTATGGGCAGCACAATGGATGCATCAAATCTTATTAAGCCAGCTTTAGCTAATGGTACTTTACGTTGTATTGGTTCAACGACTTTCCAAGAATATCGTCAGGTTTTTGAAAAAGACCATGCGTTATCTCGTCGTTTCCAAAAGATTGATGTCAATGAGCCAAGTATTGCTGAAACGATTGATATTTTACGTGGATTGAAAACTAAGTTTGAAGATTTCCACCACGTACAATATGACGATAAGGCTTTGGTATCAGCTGTAGAGCTTTCTGCTAAATTCATTAATGATCGTTTCTTGCCAGATAAGGCAATTGATGTCATTGATGAAGCAGGTGCTCAACGCCGTTTGAAAGCTGAAACTGATGATAGCTTGATTACCGTAGAGAATATCGAAGATATCGTTTCTAAGATTGCTCGTATTCCACCAAAAACTGTGTCTAAAGATGATAAATCAGTGCTTGAAAATCTTGAGCGTGATTTGAAACGTGTGGTGTTTGGTCAAGATGAAGCAATTACTGCATTAGGTTCAGCGATCAAGTTATCTCGTGCTGGATTAAAATCACCAGATAAACCAGTAGGTAGTTTTGTTTTTGCTGGCCCAACTGGTGTAGGTAAAACTGAGGTTACTAAGCAGCTCGCTAAATTATTAGGTGTAGAGCTTGTACGTTTCGATATGTCTGAATATATGGAACGTCATGCAGTTTCACGCTTAATTGGTGCACCTCCAGGGTATGTGGGTTATGACCAAGGTGGTTTGCTTACTGATGCGATTCATAAAAATCCGCATTGTGTCTTGTTGCTTGATGAGATTGAGAAAGCACATCCAGATGTGTTTAATCTATTGCTACAAATCATGGATCATGGCGCTTTAACGGATAATAATGGACGTAAGTCAGACTTTAGAAATGTGATTATTGTTCTGACTACGAATATTGGAGCGGAAAGTATTTCTCGCGCGAGCATTGGTTTTACGGAACAAGATCATAGTTCTGACAACCAAGAAGCGATGAAACGTGCTTTCTCACCAGAGTTCCGTAACCGTTTAGATGGCGTTATTCAATTCAAAGCATTGCCAACAACTGTGATTGAGTCTGTAGTCGACAAATTCTTAACAGAATTGCAAGCACAATTGGATGAAAAACAAGTTGTTCTTGATGTCGATCAAAGTGCACGAGATTGGTTAGCTACAAATGGTTATGATCGTTTGATGGGTGCTCGTCCAATGCAACGTCTCATTCAAGAACACTTGAAGAAACCACTCGCTGAAATGATTCTGTTTGGTGAACTTGCAGATCATGGTGGTAACGTGGCTGTATCGGTGAAAAAAGAAGATGGCAAAGCTGTCGGCTTAAAACTTGAAGTGTTTGAAGATCATCATACGGCAGAACCAGCATAACTTATGTTAATTGATAGTCTTGCTATAACCCGAATACTCAGTGTATTCGGGTTATTTATTATCACGGCAATTGCTGAAATTCTTGGTTGTTATTTTCCTTATCTGATTTTAAAAGAGGGTAAGTCGGCTTGGCTGTGGCTACCTACGGTCTTAAGTCTGGCTATCTTTGTATGGTTGTTGACTTTACATCCGGCAGCTTCTGGGCGCATTTATGCGGCCTATGGCGGTATCTATATTTTTACTGCGCTTATGTGGCTACGCTTTGTTGATCAGGTGGGATTAACAAGATGGGATATATTAGGTGGTCTAATTGTGCTTTGTGGAGCTGGTTTAATTATTTTGCAACCTCAAGGGTTGATTCGTTAATGCATCATTGAATCAAATCTTAAGCGAGAAAATAAGAAGTTTTTTTCAAAAAAAAGACTTGTCAAACTCATCAACAATGCGTATTTTAGATTTAAGGAACATTTTTTAATATTTGAGATAAAGATGTTAAATCAATCTGTGAACACTAACGCTTATTATTACTTTTGGCAATTTAGATAGTTGCCTGAGCGTATTCGGGCATGAGAAAGTTGCCCATCACAGTTAATACCTGATCGGCAACCCCGATCAGGTTTTTTTATGCTTTATCTTTTTAGAATCGAGGAACTTAAAATGAACAACATGACTTATTCGTACTTTAGCAACTTTTATTGGTTTTACTTTTGCTTACCTTTACCAACGAATAGATCCAAAACGCTCAAATAAATGATCGGACTGAGTAGATTGCAGTCCCAAGGAAAAAACCAATGAATGCCCTAAATACTTTACTGACTCAAACCAATACAAAAGAAACACCAGTTAGTTTACCTATCCAGTTAAAAGCGAAATACCCGCTTGCACACTCTTTCGCACGTCAAATTGCCGAACACCGCCAAATTATTCAAAATATTCTTAACGGCAAAGATCATCGTCTAATGGTAATTACAGGGCCTTGTTCAATTCATGATCCAGTTGCAGTACTTGAATACGCTGAAAAACTGCAAAAATTACAAGAAAAAGTTAAAGATCAGATTTTTATCGTGATGCGTACATACATTGAAAAACCACGTACCACAGTTGGTTGGAAAGGGTTCATGTATGATCCAAATTTAGATGGTTCATCAAATTTACAACTTGGTTTAGAAAAGTCTCGTGAACTCTACCTACAGATTATTGAAAAGGGTTTGCCAATTGCGAGTGAAATTTTAAGTCCAATGGCAACTGGCTATTTTGATGATTTATTGGCTTGGGGTGCAATTGGTGCTCGCACAAGCGAATCTCAGATTCACCGTGAAATCTCAAGTCATATGCCATACAGTATTGGTTTCAAGAATGGTACTGATGGTTCTATTCAGATTGCACTAGATGCGATTCAATCCGCGCAAAATGAACATCAATTTTTAGGAATGAATCAACAAGGCTTGCCTTCAGTGATTCAGAGTGCTGGAAATCCATTACCTCACTTGATCTTGCGTGGTGCGAATCATGGGCCAAATTACGATTTGGCTTCAATTCAGGCGATACGCGAAAAGTACAATCAAAATTTACCTGCACTGGTGATTGATTGTAGTCATGGTAACAGCGGTAAGGATCCATTGCGTCAGCCAGAAGTTTTACAGCAAATCGTTGCTGAACGTTTAAAAACACAAGTTCGAGGTGTCATGATTGAAAGTCATTTGGTTGATGGTAACCAAAAGATTTCTTGTGATATGACTTATGGCCAGTCAGTAACTGATGGTTGTTTAGGGTGGGAAAAAACAGAGCAGCTCTTATTAAATGTCTCGAAGCAATTAAAGACAAAAGAATTAGCTCATTCCGCTTAATTATTTATGGGCTTTAAAAAGGGATCTGTAAATAGATCCCTTTGTTTTTTAAGAAGCATGTTTGAGTTCGGATAGGAATGTATTGATTTCATGTCCAAACTTTTTGGGTTCAGTTAATAAAGGTGTATGGCCTGAACGTTCAAAATATATTGCTTTTGCATGCTCAACGCTATGTGCAATTAGTGTCTGACCAGTTTCTGGATAAAGTGTCGAATTGCGACCAATAAAGAAAGTGGTAGGACATGCTAACTGCTGAATTGCTTCTCGATAATCTTCATTATGATAAAGATAGTTTTCAACATACCAAAACAAGTAATCTAAACGTTGAATAGGTAATAAATATTTTTGTAGAAAAGGCTGTTTTAAAGCTGTTTTAAAAACTAGTGGACTAAATGGATTGCTACTTTGTAACTCAATAAAATCTACCCATAGACGGACTAGTTCTTGTCGATCTGGAAGTGATAGCTCATAAAGGTATTTGGCATTTTTATGCTTTGCTAATAATTGATAGATATCATTTAATAATTGTTTGAACTGGGTGTGAAGAGGACCGAATAAACCATATTCCCAAGTCGAATCTACTGATATTTTTGGTGTCTGATCAATATGTAAATAGGCTTTTAACTGCTGTGCCAGTTGCGCATGTTTCATGCCATGCATGGCAGTTGTTGCGCCCATTGAATAACCCATCAAGATAAAGTTATCAAGTTTTAATTGATCTATTAAATGAGCAACATCTTGCCAATGACTAGAAATGGCATCTTGCTCGGGAATTGCACAATTCTTTGATCCACCGAAACCACGCCAGTCTGGAATAATAAACTCATATTCTTTGCGGTTTGCATAAATAAACGGTAGCCACTGCCAACTTTGCATGCCAAGGCCAGATAAAACCAAAACAGGCTCACCACGACCAACACGGCGTACAAATAAATTTTCCCGATCGGGCATGGTGTAATACGGCATGGCTATTCTCCAGATGGGTTATCTTGGGCAAAGCGTTTTAATTGAGGGATGACTTGTTCCAACCATTTGATCCATTCACTTTCCATCGTAATTCCAAGTTCTAAGATCATTTTGTGGATGTATAACACACGGTCATTTAGATCATCGCTGTCTTTAAAATCTTTATCATAAATACTTTGATAAAGTTTGAGCTTCTCTTGATGTAAACCAAGATGCCTTAACAGTTCAGGTAATATCTGATTATTGCTCAATTGTGCTTCTGCACGCAATCTAACCATTAAATCATCACGAAGCTGTGCAGGTTCACTTTGTTGCGTCATCCATGAGGCTAGTTCTATACGACCCAGTTGTTCGACCTGATAGGTTTTTTTTCGGCCATTATCCATTTCATTTTCTAAAGTGGAAACCCAGCCTTTTTTAAGCATGTTATTGAGTTCACGATAAATTTGCTGGTGAGTGGCATTCCAGAAAAAGCCCATTGAGCGGTCAAAGCGGCGGGCAAGTTCAAACCCTGTACTTGGACGTTCAAGCAAGCTGGTCAATAAAACATGAGGAAGTGACATGGCAATCCAGTTTGTAAGCAAAAGTAAAGTGTGACTCATGAGATTATGCAACATGTTGCATAAAAGTCAAAATTTGATTATAAATTTATGCAACAAGTTGCATTAGCAAGCTTATTGCTAGCCATAGGAGAAAATATGTCAGCTTATCCACATTTATTAAAGCCACTTGATTTAGGCTTTACTACTTTAAAAAACCGTGTGCTTATGGGGTCGATGCACATTGGATTAGAAGAAGCACCGCAAGGATATGAGCGCATGGCTGCGTTTTATGCTGAGCGTGCAAAAGGTGATGTGGGTTTAATTGTAACTGGCGGTGTTTCTCCAAATGATGATGGTGTTGTATTTAGCCATGGGACCAAACTAGATACAGTTGAAGAAGCTGAAAAACATAAAGTGATTACCCAAGCTGTTCATGAAGCTGGGGGTAAAATTGCTATGCAGATTTTACATACGGGTCGTTATTCTTATCAGGCAAATAACGTTGCACCTTCAGCAATTCAAGCCCCTATTAACCCGATTAAGCCTAAAGCTTTAAGTTCTGCCGAAGTACAACAAACCATTGATGACTTTGCTAACTGCGCCAAACTTGCTCAGTATGCGGGCTATGATGGCGTAGAAATCATGGGGTCTGAAGGTTATTTAATTAATGAATTTATTGCAGCTCGAACGAATCATCGTGATGATGAATGGGGCGGTAGTTACGAAAATCGTATCCGCTTTCCAATTGAAATTGTAAAGCGCACGCGTGCTTTAGTTGGTGAAAATTTTATCATCATTTATCGCCTATCTATGCTTGATTTAGTTGAAGGTGGTTCAAGTTTTGATGAAGTGATTCAGCTTGCAAAAGAAATTGAAAAAGCAGGCGCAACAATTATCAATACAGGTATTGGCTGGCATGAGGCACGTATTCCTACAATTGCAACCAAAGTTCCTCGTGCTGCATTTACTTGGGTAACTGAAAAACTTAAAGGTGAAGTCTCTATCCCTTTAATTACTTCTAACCGAATCAATACGCCTGAAATAGCTGAACATGTATTGGCATCTGGTCATGCTGATATGGTGTCTATGGCACGACCAATGTTAGCGGATGCTGAATTTGTCTTGAAAGCAAGTGAAGGCCGTAGTGATGAAATTAATACGTGTATTGGGTGCAACCAAGCTTGTTTAGATCATATTTTCTCAATGAAAATTGCAACTTGTTTAGTAAACCCGCGTGCATGTTATGAAACTGAGCTGATCTTTAAAGAAGCTCAGGTTAAAAAGAATATTGCTGTTATTGGCGCGGGTCCGGCAGGTTTAAGTTTTGCGGTATATGCAGCTGATCGCGGGCATCAAGTTAAAATTTTTGAAGCAAGTCATCAAATTGGTGGTCAGTTTAATATTGCAAAAACAGTTCCTGGAAAAGAAGAGTTCTACGAAACTTTACGCTACTTTAGTCGTCAAATTGAATTGCGACCAAACATTGAACTTGTGTTAAACCATCAAGCAACTTACGAAGAATTAAGCCAAGCAAATTTTGATGAAATTGTGGTTGCAACAGGTGTAACACCTCGTCAATTACAGTTTGAGGGAATTGATCATCCTAAAGTGCTGAGCTATTTACAAGTTCTAAAAGAGCGTGTGCCAGTAGGACAACGTGTTGCCATTATTGGTGCAGGTGGTATTGGTTTCGACACAGCTGAATATCTTACTCACGAAGGTGAAAGTGGCAGTTTAAATCCAGAAAAGTTCTATGAAGAATGGGGAATCGATACTCAATATGAGCATGTTGGTGGTTTAAAACAACCAAAAGTTGAGGCATCTGAACGAGAAATTTATTTACTGCAACGTAAAACTGCTGCTGTAGGCGCTGGTTTAGGTAAAACAACAGGCTGGATTCATCGCACAGGGCTAAAAAATCGTCAGGTCAAAATGTTTGCTGGTGTGCAATACGACAAGGTAGACGATCAAGGCTTACATATAACTATAGATGGAAAACCAAGTGTACTTGAGGTTGACCATGTGGTGATTTGTGCAGGCCAAGAGTCATTTACTGCAATGTATGATCAATTAAAAACAGATGGAAAAAATGTTCATTTAATTGGTGGCGCTAAAGAGGCGGGTGAACTGGATGCAAAACGTGCAATACGCCAAGGCGCTGAATTAGCAGCGACACTATAAATTTTTATGGGCATTTCTTTTAAAGAGAAATGCCCGTTACTTCTTTGGTTAAATTATAGGATATAAAAACAATGACACTCGAAACAACAAAACAGTCTTTAGAAAAATGGCATGAAATGGTTCAGGCTGGTAACTTATCCGATCTAAATGACTTGCTGGCGGATGAAGTGGTTTTTCGCTCACCAGTTGCTTACAAACCTTATGAAGGCAAGCAGGTTGTTTTCTTCATTCTTACCAATGTGATTCAGGTGTTCGAAGACTTTACTTATCATCGTGAGTTCTATACAGAAGACGGTGAAAATGTAGTGCTTGAGTTCAGTGCCAATGTCAGTGGTAAATCATTAAAAGGTATTGATATGATTCGTTTTAATGAACAAGGTAAAATTATTGATTTTGAAGTAATGATTCGTCCAATGAGTGGCTTAGCGGCATTGGCTGAACAAATGGGTATAAGAATTGCTAAGTTTCAATCTCAATAATTTTAGTAAATAGCCTAAGTAAGATAGAGATCAATAAAATGTGGTTAAAGCTTTCAACTCTAGCATTGCTTCCTGTACTGTTTGTACAGGGAGCAAAGGTTCGTAAGAATACGCCACGCTTGCTAGAAGCCAGTGGTGAGAGACAAGGCATCGTGGGCAAGGGAAGACCTCTATCATTACTTATTTTAGGAGACTCTGCCGCAGCAGGTGTTGGCGTAGAAACCCAAAAAGATGCTTTATCTGGTGCAATTATTTCTGAGTTGCAAGATCAATATTCGATACGCTGGAAACTGCATGCAAAAACAGGTGATACAACTAAGCAGGTTTTTCAAGCAGTACAGCATTTAGAGCAACAAAATTATGATGTGGTGGTTACGTCGATTGGTGTTAATGATGTCACGAAACTAACCTCAGCAAGTTCATGGATAAAACAACAAAAACAATTATTTCAATCTATACAGGCACGTTTTCAGCCAAAGCTCATTATTGTTTCTGGTATTCCGCCAATGCAGCATTTTCCAGCGTTACCGAATCCATTGGCTTGGTTGTTTGGAAAATATGCGGAACAAATGAATCAGGTACTAGATAAGTGGTTAGAATCACAAAACCAATTTAAGTTCATTCAATATGATATTGAGCATTTTCAAGCGATGAATCTGCCTATGGCAAGTGATGGCTTTCATCCGAGTAAGGAAATTTATGCAATTTGGGGACAACAGGTTGCAGCATTAGTGCGGCAATCATTTAACTCATAATCAGAGGTAGTGATTGGAAATGGGCATATCTACTTTAAATAAAATTAAACCTTTCGGTTCAGAATTGTTCGATTCGGTATTAGGTGCTGAACAGCCAAAAATCTATTATGACCCAAATGGGAAAATAAAAGATATTCTGGAGAAATTGCCCCAGCTCAAGCAAAAATATCGGCCCACACCGTGGTTGAGCAACAATCACGTTCATCTTTTGTATTTTGATATCATTAGAAAAAAAACTATCAAACTTGAATATGACCGTATTGATCAGCTCACCATGAAAGATGGTGGCGTAACTGCGATCGCGTGGTATGGCTATGATCTTCCTCCAGATACTCCAACAGTTGTCATTATGCATACCATTACAGGAACACCTGAAAGTATGCGTGAACTTGTGAAAGACATACATCATTATACGGGATGGAGAATAGCACTATGCTTACGCCGTGGGCATGCTGGATTACCTATGCCTGTGCCACAGATTTCTCTTTTTGGGTCAACAAGCGATCTTAAAGAGCAACTTGAGCATATTCAAAATTTGTTTCCTAAATCGGATTTATACGCCGTAGGTTCCTCTGCTGGGACAGGGCTGCTGGTTCGCTACTTAGGAGAGCAAGGTACTGACACGCCATTTAAAGCTGCTTTTGCAATGTGTCCAGGCTACAACACAGAGATTGGCTTTAAAAATGTTCATCCGTTTTATAGCAAAATGATGACCAAAAAGTTATTCAAGTATTTTATTCATCCTTATCAAAATACATGGAACCAACTTTCTTCTATTGAAAAAGTTCTGGCGACCACAAGTCTGGAAGAGTTTGAGAAAGAATATTTTGAAATGGCTGGCTTTGAAGATTATCAAAGCTATTGCCAAGCCATTAATCCAATTTATGTATTTGAGAATGTCAAAATACCATTAATGATTCTTAACGCTGAAGATGATCCTGTCTGTTCTATTAAAAATTTGGAACCTTACAAAGAAACGATTCAGCAAATGAGTAATATTGCGGTAATCACCACAAAAAAAGGAAGTCATTGTGGCTTCTATGAAGGTTGGAAAAGTACATCATGGGCTGCCAAATTAATATCAAATTATTTTTTGGTCGAACATAAGCAATAACGATAACTTTGCAATAAGTTAAATAAAGCCCATTCAATAGATGGGCTTTATAATTTTATTAGATCAAGATAAAAGCAATTTAGGATCTTTTAGTCCAATTTTGATTTTTGTGCTAGCCACGAGGTCTTTTTCATCTGTTTGGTTGGGGTGAAAGTCAAAGCGATAATAATCAAAAAATTGAGGGATCAATGTTCTATATTGTTTATTCGCAAAGCTAAAGAACTTACGCCAAGATTTGAAATTTAAGAGTTGATGATCCCGTTTCATAAGAACAAATTGATAAATTGTTGAAAAACCGGTAATCAAAAATAGACTTAAAGTAAAAACTGTAATGCGAGGAAGGTATGCGCTTAAGCCGCTTCCATATAAATGTTGATAGAGATCAAAAGCCACAGCTTTATGTTCAGTTTCTTCAATACTATGCCATAGCCATAAATTGCGAATAGTTGAGTCTGTCATCAATTCATTAACGGATTGCATCATGCTAACCACAAGTACTGCTGTGTAGTGTTCTAGACCTACTGTTACAAGCAAATTCCATTTTTTACTAAAAACTTTTTCAATAGTTTTTAAAACGATACCAGTTACTTTTTCTAAAGATTGAGGATCTAAACCATATTGCTGTGCACTTACATGAAAAGCATGATGTTCTTTTGAGTGCATTGCTTCTTGGCCAATAAACGCACTGATTTCCCGATCTAAAATTTCATTCGACTTTGCTTTGGCGCGTAAAGCTCGAACAGAGCGAACAAAATATGATTCACCTTCAGGGAACAATGTAGATAAACCCGTAAAATAATGTGTAAAAGTAGGCTCGTTATTACACCAGTAGCGAGGTACATTTTCAAAATTATAGTCCATACGACGGACTGGAAATGAGGCGGGGACACGATTTGATACAGTATTCATTCTAAGCTCCAATCTTCTTTTAATTAAAGTTCCAAAAAGGAACTTGTTAAAAAACTACATCGCTCTAAATTTATCGTCAATGTTTTTTGAGGTGAAAAAAGTAGATTGTCCCTAATTGATATCTAGGGAAACTTTAAAGATAAAATGCGAAGAAAAAGTAAAACTGATTATTAAATTTAATAATACTTAAAAGCCCAAATTGATGGTTCAATTTGGGCATATGTGTTTACGAACTTAGTTTTTAAGCGCTGGAGTAGCAGCAGCAATTGCAGCAGCAACAGCATCATCTTCAGTTTGAGATGGTTCGGCTGGTTTTGACTGAACCTTTTCAGGTTTTGGCTCTGCTTTTGGCTCAGGCTTAGGTTCAGGTTTTGGTTTCGGCTCTGCTTTAGGTTGCTCAGAAACTGTTGTTTGTGAATTTTGATCAGGTTGAGTAGGGCGAGTTTCACGGCGAATTTCAGTTGTCGTATTCGCTGTTTCTTCACGATGAACTTCAACTTGCGTTGGTTCCTGAGTTTGAGCTTCTTCAGTTTGAACACTTTCTAAAGACTCAAATTTTGCAGGTTCAGCAGGTGTAGGTTCTGAAACAGCAGTTTCAACCTTTTCTTGCTCTTCTTCTTTAGGTGTTTCTTTTTTGACACATGCGGTTAACAATAGTCCAGCTGCAATTGCAGCACAGATTAAAAGTTTTTTATTTGCCATTGTCCTAAACAACATTTAATTGAGGAGTTGGCATTATAACAGCAAAAGAGAATGAAAAAATCATGTGAGATTGACCTAAATTTTTATTAAAAATGCTGATAGAATAGCCAGTTGTTTAATGATCTTTGAATTGATGCGGTTTGACTTTGCTTTATAGGGGCAGAGTACAGTAAAATTGCCAAACATTGTAGGCCGATTTCGGCTTGATTGTACGAGAAACTTAATGACCCATTTTATTTTTGTCACTGGTGGTGTAGTTTCATCGCTAGGTAAAGGTATTTCTGCTGCTTCAGTTGCTGCACTTTTGGAAGCCCGTGGCTTAAAAGTCACAATGGTTAAAATGGATCCCTACATTAATGTCGATCCAGGGACAATGAGCCCTTTCCAACATGGTGAAGTTTTTGTCACAGAGGATGGTGCCGAAACTGATCTAGACTTGGGTTATTACGAACGTTTCTTACGTCGTGCGAAAATGACCAAACTTAATAACTTTACCAGTGGTCGTGTATATCAGGACGTTTTAAATAAAGAACGTCGTGGTGACTACCTTGGTGGTACAGTTCAAGTTATTCCTCATATTACTGACAACATTAAAGAACGTGTACTTCGCGCAGGTGAAGGCTACGATGTTGCTATTGTAGAAATTGGCGGTACGGTAGGTGATATTGAATCACTTCCATTTATGGAGTCAGTTCGTCAGTTAATGGTTGAGCTTGGTCATAAAAGAACCATGCTTATGCATTTAACTTTGTTGCCATATATCAAATCTGCAGCAGAGCTTAAGACAAAACCAACTCAACACTCTGTTAAAGAGTTGCTTTCGATTGGTATTCAGCCAGATATTCTTATCTGCCGTACTGAATATGATGTGGATGTTGATACTAAACGCAAAATTGCATTGTTCACTAACGTAGAAGCGCGTGCTGTAGTGGTATGTAAAGATGCGAAAACGATTTATCAAATTCCACGTACATTCTATGAACAAAACGTTGATGACTTGATCTGTGAGCGTTTTGGATTTAATGATCTTCCAGAAGCAAACCTAGAAGATTGGGACAATGTAGTCGAAGCATTACTAAATCCTGAATACACTTTACGTGTAGCTATGGTTGGTAAATATGTTGAATTACCAGATGCTTATAAGTCTGTGAATGAAGCGTTATTACACGCAGGTATTAAAAATCGCGTAAAAGTACAAATCGATTATGTCAACGCTGAAGAACTTGAAAGCCAAGACGTATCTATTTTAAGTACAGCTGACGCAATTTTAGTTCCAGGTGGTTTTGGTGAACGTGGTACTGAAGGCAAAATGAAAGCTATTCAATACGCACGTGAAAACAAAATCCCATTCTTGGGTATTTGTTTAGGCATGCAATTGGCTGTTATTGAATACGCTCGCCATGTTGCAGGTATGCCAGAAGCTTCTTCTACAGAATTTAACCGCTCTACAAAATATCCACTCATTGGTTTAATTACTGAATGGTTAGATGAGCGTGGTGAATTACAACAACGCAGCCTTGAGTCTGACTTAGGTGGAACTATGCGTTTAGGTGCTCAAAAATCTGAATTGGTTGAAGGCACAAAAACACGTGAAGTCTACGGTAAAGCTGAAATCACTGAGCGTCATCGTCACCGTTATGAAATGAATAACCGTTTCATCGAGTCGATTGAACAAGCTGGTATGAAGATTTCAGGTTACTCTTCAGCACAACATTTAGTTGAAACTGTAGAAATTCCTGAACATCCTTGGTTTATTGCTGTACAATTCCACCCGGAATTTACAAGTTCACCACGTGATGGACATCCATTATTTGCTAGTTTTATTGATGCTGCAAAAACACAGCATCAAAAAAGTAAATAATGCGATTTTAAATAAACTGGGAAAGTTTAAATGTCACAATTAAAACCACAAGAAGTTGTACGTTTAGGCGATATACAAATGGCAAATCATTTGCCATTTGTATTATTTGGCGGAATGAACGTACTTGAATCAAAAGATTTAGCTTTTGAAATTGCAGAAACGTATGTTGATATTTGCAAACGCTTAGATATTCCTTATGTATTTAAAGCGAGTTTCGATAAAGCAAATCGTTCTAGTCTGCATTCATTCCGTGGTCCTGGACTTGAAAAAGGTATCGAATGGTTAGGTGATATTAAAAAACATTTTAATGTTCCTATCATTACTGATGTGCATGAGCCATATCAGGCTGCACCAGTTGCAGAAGTAGCCGATATTATTCAATTACCCGCTTTCTTAAGTCGTCAGACTGATCTTGTCGAAGCGATGGCAAAAACACAGGCTATTATTAATATTAAGAAAGCCCAGTTTTTAGCACCTCATGAAATGCGTCATATCCTGCATAAATGTTTAGAAGCAGGAAACGACAAACTTATTCTTTGTGAACGTGGTTCAGCATTTGGTTATAACAATCTTGTTGTAGATATGCTTGGCTTTGACACAATGAAAGAAATGAATGTGCCAGTTTTCTTTGACGTGACACATGCGTTACAAACCCCTGGTGGTCGTTCTGATTCAGCAGGCGGTCGTCGTGCTCAAATTACAACTTTGGCACGCGCTGGAATGGCAACTGGTTTGGCTGGATTGTTCTTGGAAGGACACCCAGACCCAGAACATGCAAAATGTGATGGACCTTGTGCATTACGTATGTCGCAACTTGAACCGTTCTTAGCACAAATAAAAGAATTGGATACTTTAGTTAAAGGATTCAAGAAGTTAGACACCCATTGAGTTGTTTTATAACCCTTACGCTGCTTTAACCGCAGCTCATATTCATTCAAAGAGGAATTGTTCATGAGCCAAATCGTTGACATTCGTGCACGTGAAATTTTGGACTCTCGTGGTAACCCAACCATCGAAGCAGACGTAATTTTAGAATCTGGGGTTGTTGGTCGTGCATGTGCACCATCTGGTGCTTCAACTGGTTCTCGTGAAGCTTTAGAACTACGTGACGGTGATAAATCGCGTTACTTAGGTAAAGGCGTTCGTACAGCAGTTAATAACGTTAATACGTTAATTCGTGATGCTTTGTTGGGTAAATCAGTTTTTGAGCAAAAAGACATTGATAATACAATGATTGCGCTTGACGGAACTGAAAACAAAGAGAAATTAGGTGCTAACGCAACTTTAGCTGTGTCATTGGCTGCTGCGCGCGCTGCTGCTGAAGAAAAGAAACTTCCTCTTTTCCAATACATCGCAGATCTTCGTGGTCAAACAATTTTGACAATGCCTGTACCGATGATGAACATCTTAAATGGTGGTGAGCATGCGGACAACACTGTTGATATTCAAGAGTTCATGATTGAGCCTGTAGGTTTCACTTCATTTGCTGAAGCTTTACGTGCTGGTGCTGAAGTATTCCATTCTTTAAAATCAGTTTTAAAGAAACAAGGTTTGAATACTGCGGTAGGTGATGAAGGTGGTTTTGCTCCTAACTTACGTTCTAACGAAGAAGCAATTCAAATCATTTTACAAGCAATTGAATTGACTGGTTACAAAGCTGGTTCAGACATGATGCTTGCACTTGACTGCGCATCTTCAGAATTCTACAAAAACGGTCAATACGTTTTAGAAGGCGAAGGCAACCGTGCATTTACAAGCCATCAGTTTGCAGATTATTTAGCTGGCCTTGTAAATCAATATCCAATTATCTCAATCGAAGATGGTCTTGATGAGTCTGATTGGGAAGGCTGGAGCTACTTGACTTCAATCCTTGGTGATAAAATCCAATTGGTTGGTGATGACTTGTTCGTAACTAATCCTAAGATTTTACAACGTGGTATTGATGAAAAAGTTGGTAACTCAATCTTAATCAAATACAACCAGATCGGTACTTTGACTGAAACTTTAGATGCAATCTATCTTGCTAAAGCAAATGGTTATTCGACTGTTATTTCTCACCGTTCTGGTGAAACAGAAGATTCTACTATTGCTGACTTAGCAGTAGGTACAGCTGCTGGTCAAATCAAGACTGGTTCACTTTGCCGTTCTGACCGTGTGTCTAAGTACAACCAATTACTTCGTATTGAAGAATTGACTAAAGCTGCTTACCGCGGTAAAGCTGAATTTAAAGGTTTAAACTAATCTTTAAATAAAAAGTTAAAATTAATTTTTTAACATTTGAAGGTGCTATTTCCTGTTTTTAATAGGAAATAGCACCTTTTTTATTATCCTAATCGGCGTGTTTTTAAAGACTCAGCCCAACTGTGATGTTTGCAGCGGGTACATTCTTGATCGATTTTATTTAAAATTTTAGTTTCACCACACTTCATACATGAATAAAAAGTATTAATTTTCAGTACATCGGCTTTACGGTAGGCATCAGGGAATAGTGGCAAGCCCCATTTTACATCTTCATCCTCAAAATAAAGCAGACTGAGAATACCGTCCGACTCCAACAGGGCTGTTCTTACTTGTCCAAGGTGCTCAACATTTTGTTGACGCATTTCAGAGAAAAACTCATCATGAGAATATGATTGTTTTTGGAAATCTTTGTAGACTACAAGGCCATCCTTAACAATACAAAGTGCTTTTCCTTCAAGCAAATCTTCAATTTTTTTATGCTTTACCATACTCCATGTAGCAAAGCGATAAAGAAAAAGAATAACAACAAACGCGACGAAGGCATGGGCAATAGGTAAATCTTCGGTAAACATCGGGTCACCGGCGGCTGAACCTAAACATAAAATAATTGCGAGTTCAAAAAGGGAGAGCTGACGTATACCTCGTTTACCGGATAATCTTAAAAAACTAATAATGATGATGAACATTACGGTACATCGAACCAAAATTTCTAAAACAAATTTCCAAGTCGTGTCACCTATGAAAATATTAAAAAAATCCATTTTTTTCTCCTTATTAAAATAGTTAGAAGAGATCCTTATAAATTCTTAACAAAGTAAAAAATAAAAAAATATACTTTTTAGGTAGTTATTAGTTAAAAGCTCGAAATATATGTGACTTTTTATAAATTTATTTCAACTAATTCTCTACGAAGAAGTTTACTGTTGATAGCGTGACCAAGCTGATTTATTGCAAAGTAGATCTATTAAAAAGGTACTTTTACTTTATATGAGCTTGCATTTACATGAGAGATAAAAAATATAAAAGATATACTTTGTGAGTTATTTCTTATTATTAAATAAATTCTCCTTAAGAAAGGTATGACTATGAATATGATTAATAATCAAAAATTTATTATATTTAATAAGATAGTTTAACGACAATTAGAGGTATAGGGGATAGCATCTAAACGTTTTTGAAAAGCATGAGGATCCATAATATTTTTATACATTTGTTGATAGGTTTTTTTGTGATCTTCAATATTATGATAGTCGATAATTTCTTGGAGTTTGTCTTTGTATTCTATATGGCCAGCATTGAACATCGCTGCATAGTGTCCCCATAAAGCATATTGATATCGTAAAGCAGCTTTGGGGGTCAAATTTATCTCGGTTAAATAACTATTAGCAGTTTTTTCATAGCATTCTTTTATTTGATAAGGGTCTCTTTTCATTTTGCTTAAAAAAATACATTGCATCTCTTGTAGCTTTGAACTATCTGTTTTAGCTAGTATTTTTTCGGTAACACTATATGCTTCATTAAGACAACCTAAATGTACAAGTATTTTGCGTTTAGTTTTTAAAATATTTAGATTGTTCTCGTTAGAAGGTATCTTTTTCAATAAGTTTTTAAATCTTAAGTGAGCAGTTGTTTGGTCTTGTTCCGTGTTTAATTTATAAATAATTTCATTATATTCATGTATATAAGTATTATTTGGTTTGTGCTGCTTCTGATTGTCCTTCGTATTAATTATTTTAGAAGGACTATCATCAGTATGGTTATTACAAGCGCTCAAACCTAAGCTTACTAAAGAAAATGCTAAAACTTTATGCACTACAACTTGTACCTTTTATTCTCTCTTAAGAGGTTTGAGAAGAATAATAAAATATAAAAGAAAATACTGTTTAGTTTATTATTTTTTGAGTTAATCATAAAACTATTGCATAACATTTTATTGGCTAATTGAAAGAGCAATAAATTTAAAAGATGTGATGACCAAACAAGGTTTGAAGAGAGTAAAAATATATAAGTGATTAGAACCATTGATAATTTAATTTAAACAAATAGGAATAATTATTAATATATTGTTGATAACAATTATCATTCATGTTAATTTTTGTGCCGACTTTTGCTTCTGTGTAACAAGGACCAAAGTAGCAAAAGGCTAAGGAATCTCGCACAGCACATTGGTTATTATGGAATTTTCTTATGTACACTCCGCCCTTTAGAAAAGCGTTTACATCTCATCCCTTAGCACTTGCTATGGCTTTAATTGCTCCTTCAATTGTTTATGCAGATGAGACAAATGGAACAGCCACTTTAGAAACGATAAAAGTGCAAGCAGAAGAAGATTCCGCTGTTACCGAAGGTTCGGGCAGCTATACAGCAAAAAGCACAAATACTTCTACAAAATTAAATTTATCTCTTCGTGAAACACCACAGTCGGTGAAGGTTTTAACCCGTGAATATTTAGATGATCGGAAAATCGATTCTTTTCAAGATTTAATGAACAATATTACGGGTGTTTCGACGTCACGTACTGATGAGCGTCAGAAAGTTTATGCGCGTGGTTTTGAGGTAGATTATTACTTAATAGATGGAATACCGAGCACGATCAATTTAGGTACAGGGGACCTTGATTTAGATATTTACGATCGCGTCGAGGTGGTGAAAGGTGCTAATGGCCTAACCACAGGTGCGGGAAATCCAGCGATGGCGCTGAACATGATTCGTAAACATGCAAACTCAAAAGAACTTAGTGGTAATGTCAGTACATCATTAGGTTCATGGAACTCTTGGAGTAGTTCGGCAGATATTTCTGCACCGCTTAATGCTGATGGTTCATTGCGTGGACGTATGTTTGTGAAGCATTCTGATGAAAATTCATTTATGGATTTTTATGAGAAAGAACGGAATGTATTTTATGGTGCCCTTGATTATGATCTGAGCGATAAAACAAGTATGTCACTTGGAGCTACTTATCAAGAATTGCATCGTGATGGTATCCGCTGGGGTGGTACACCTGCGTTTTATACTGATGGGACCCGTACCAATTTTTCCAGAAGCTTAACAGTAAGCGCACCTTGGACATATTGGGATGTGAATACAACGGCAGTGTTTGCGAACTTAAAACAGAATTTATTTAATGACGTTAATTTAAATATTGCTTATACCTTCCGCAAAGAAGATACGGACTCAATGTTGTTATATACAGCTGGAAGAGTAGACAAGGCAACCAACACCAGTCCATTAGAAAATCCAAATGATAATTCTGAGAATAAAACTGATTATGTTTCTGTATATGGCGCAAAAGCTGCCAGTGAAGAAAACAATATTGATGTTTTTATTAATGCCCCATTTATGCTTTTTAATCGCCCACAAGAAATCATTATTGGTGGATCTTGGAATAAGAATGAAAAAACCAAAGATCTTTCTGGTGGTTCTAATGCAAACAAAGAGATTGAAAAATATTTAGGTGGCCCGCTTAACTATAATGATATAGCGCAAGAATTACTTCAGCCACTGGTACTAAATACCAGAGGTGCACTCAATGAAACCACACAAACTGCTGCATATGTTGCGGGTAAATTTCAAATTCTCGATCCTTTAAAAATTATTGCTGGTGCACGTTTATCTAACTGGAAATATAAATCTGAAAATGATAAAGGTAACCGTGAATTTAACAATGAATTAGCACCATATATTGGCGCTATTTATGATTTTGCCCAAGATCATTCTGTATATGCGAGTTATACAGAAATTTTCAAACCTCAAGATCGTAAAGATGTAAATGATCAATATATTGACCCGATTACAGGTAAGAGTTATGAAGCTGGCTTAAAAAGTGAGTGGTTTGGGGGGCGTTTAAATACAGCGTTGTCAGTATTTCGAATAGAACAGTCTAATTTTGCTGAATCGATACCTGACACGTTCATTATTCGCAATGGTACACAAACTACCGAGCAGGCCTATCGCGCTGTAGATGGGGTTGAAAGTAAAGGTTTTGAGTTTGAAGCTGATGGCGAGATTAATGACAATTGGGGTATTAACTTTGGTATTGCTAATTTTGAAGCAAAAGATGCAAAAGGTACGAAGGTTAATACGACAAACTCTCGAACAACCTCGAATCTATTTGTTAAGTACAAACTTAATCAATGGAGTGCAGGGCTTGGTTTAAATTATAAGAGTAAATACTATACGGGAAGTGGAAGCTCTCGTATTGAGCAAGATGCGTATGTTTTAGCAAGTGCGATGCTTGGCTATCAAGTAGATAAAAATATCAAACTTCAATTTAACATCGATAATATTTTTGATGAGAAATATTATGAAGGTATTGGTGAAAACTCAATGAACTGGGGAACACCACGAAATGCAACGCTGAGTGTTCGTTATAATTTTTGATATAGACATACTCATAAGTAACCGATTTATAAAAGCCCTCAAAAGAGGGCTTTTTTGTGCGTAGATTGATTTATAAGCAGTTGTACTTATAAATATTATTTCCCTTTCAAATTCCATTCATTTTTGACAAAATGAAACATGTCACAATGGTCAATTAAAGTAATATGCCCATTAATAATTTTGCTTAAATTTTTGCAGGAATTTCGCATGCTACTTCTTAATTACTATACAATACAATCTCTTAACGAAAGTTTTTAATTAAAAATCTTAATGATATGTTAGAAGTATTTCGATCCACTTCAAGCAAACTGATATTGCTACTGGTTATTGTTTTAGTAGCCATACTGCAATATCAATTTTGGTTAGGTGAGGGTGGTTATCTCCCTCATCAAGCTCTCATGCAACAAATTCAGCAACAAGCTGAAGTAAATGAAGAGCTTAAAGAACGAAACCGTATTTTGGCAGCAGAGGTTTTTGACCTGAAAAATGGTACAGAAGCAATAGAAGAACATGCTCGCCTTGATCTTGGTTTGGTTAAACCACATGAGACATTTGTTCAAATGAGTACCATCAGTACCCATTACAAGCCTATTTATATTGACCCGAACGCTAAAGTTGATTTGGAAACGAATGAGACACCTGCATCCCCAGATATCCCAGACTAAATTATGGGCAGTTATTCCAGCTGCAGGGTCAGGAAGTCGATTTTCTAAAACTGAATTGAAACAGTATCAATATATTCAGAATACGACTGTTTTAGAACATACTGTTCGGCGCATAAGTCAACTTCCATTAAATGGTTATGTTTTGGCAATTGGTACCCAAGATACTTTTGCTCAGACTCTCGCATTTCAAAATATAGATAAGGCTCATTTTTGTATGGGTGGGGCAGAACGAGTCCATTCAGTATTAAACGCATTAAATCATCTTTTAACTTTTGCTGACGAAAATGATTGGGTGCTTGTGCATGATGCAGCACGGCCTTGTGTAACAATTGAATGTTTAAATACCCTTGTTGAACAAGCAATTAAATCAAATCATAGTGCTATTTTAGCGATTCCTGTTCGTGATACTTTAAAGCAGGTTAAGTCAGGCAATCAAATTGATAAAACAGTCAGCCGAGATTTATTATGGCAAGCTCAAACGCCTCAAATTGCTAAAATTGGGAAGCTCAAAAAAGCAATTGAATACGCTTTAGAAAATAATATTGCTATTACCGATGAGGCAAGTGCACTTGAATATATGGGTGAAACTGTACAGGTTGTGATGGGGCGTTCTGATAATATCAAAATTACTTATCCTGATGATTTAGAACTTGCACGTTTAATTTTACAATCACAGTCTTAAGATAAAAATCGAATAATAAGTTGTAGTTTTAATTGTAAATAGCCTAAGTAAATATTTCATTTCTACATATCTATTTATAAGAATTAATGTTTTTTTACATCCCAAGTCTATAAGATTAGTTGAGTAATTTACTTAGATAATGTTCGATCATCGAACAAAATATATTTATAGCGAACAAAACTGTATGTAGCTTACTAGATCAAAATACGAAAATTATCAAAAATGTTTAAAAGGGAAATCTAAGGGAAACACTCGGGATTGAGTGAAATATTTATCTATTCTTCTCGCCTCAGTGTGCCTAACTCTCTTACCTATCTCTTCTTCAATGAGCACAATGGAGTTGTCTAATGATTGACAAAAGTAAGTCCTCACTAAGCGAGGTTCTATCGCAGATTAAAGATGGTGCAACCATTCTGATTGGTGGTTTCGGTACCGCAGGACAACCCGCTGAACTCATTGACGGTCTTATTGAACTCGGTGTTAAAGATTTAACTATTGTTAGTAATAACGCTGGTAATGGTGATTATGGTCTGGCGAAACTGCTTAAAGCCGGTTCAGTTAAAAAAGTGATTTGCTCTTTCCCACGTCAGTCTGACTCTTATGTGTTTGATGAACTTTACCGTGCCGGAAAGGTCGAGCTTGAAGTGGTTCCACAAGGTAATCTGGCTTGCCGTATTCAGGCAGCAGGTATGGGTCTAGGCGCTGTATTTACCCCAACAGGCTTTGGAACTCTTTTGGCCGAAGGTAAAGAGACCCGTGAGATTGATGGGAAAGATTATGTACTCGAATATCCAATCAAGGCTGACTTTGCCTTGATTAAAGCTTACAAAGGCGATCGCTGGGGCAATCTGGTTTACCGTAAATCTGCACGTAACTTTGGCCCGATTATGGCGATGGCTGCTGATGTCACCATTGCTCAGGTTTCTGAAGTGGTAGAGCTAGGTGGATTAGACCCTGAGCACATCATCACCCCGGGTATTTTTGTACAGCATGTTGTACAAGTAGCGCCCGCACAGTAAGCAATAAGGAGAAATAACATGAGCTACCAGAAACTCAGCCGTGACCAGATTGCACAACGTGTGGCACAAGATATTCCAGATGGCGCCTATGTGAACTTGGGTATTGGCCTACCGACCAAGATCGCGAGCTACTTACCTAACGATAAAGATATTTTTCTTCATTCTGAAAATGGTTTATTGGCTTTTGGCCCACCGCCAGCTGCAGGTGAAGAAGACCCTGAACTGATTAATGCGGGTAAAGAATTTGTGACCATGCTTGAAGGCGGCAGCTTTTTCCACCATGGCGACTCATTTGCGATGATGCGTGGTGGTCACCTTGATATTGCAGTACTCGGTGCATTTCAGGTTGCCGCGAATGGTGACTTGGCGAACTGGCACACGGGAGCACCGGATGCGATTCCTGCGGTAGGTGGTGCGATGGATTTAGCTGTGGGTGCTAAGAAAGTATTTATCACCACAGACCATGTGACCAAACAAGGTGAACCGAAGATTGTGGCTGAGCTAACTTATCCGGTTACGGGTAAAAAATGTGTTGACCGTATTTACACTGACCTTTGTGTGATTGACGTGACCAAAGAAGGTTTGAAGGTGATTGAGAAGGTGGAAGGCCTTAGCTTTGATGAGTTACAGGCTTTAACGGGTGCAACTTTGATTGATGCGACTCAAGGGTAAGGAAGTAGGGAAATGACATTAAAAACCGCTTATATCATCGATGCGATCCGTACTCCATTCGGCCGTTATGCTGGTGGTCTTGCTCCTGTCCGTGCCGATGACCTGGGTGCTGTGCCGATTAAAGCACTCATGCAGCGTAATCCGAATGTAGATTGGGAACAGGTCGATGATGTGATCTATGGCTGTGCCAACCAAGCCGGTGAAGACAACCGTAATGTTGGTCGTATGTCGGCACTACTTGCAGGTTTACCGTATCAGGTACCAGCAACGACTATTAACCGTTTATGCGGTTCTTCACTCGATGCCATTGCCATTGCTGCCCGTGCCATTAAAGCAGGTGAAGCGAATTTGGTGATTGCCGGTGGTGTAGAAAGCATGAGCCGTGCACCCTATGTGATGGGTAAGTCAGACAGTGCTTTTGGCCGTAGCCAGAAGATTGAAGACACCACCATGGGTTGGCGTTTCATTAACCCTAAACTTAAAGAATTGTATGGTGTAGATACCATGCCCCAGACTGCCGAAAACGTGGCTGAACAGTTCAATGTTAATCGTGCAGATCAGGACCAGTTTGCCTTGGTGAGCCAACAACGCACCGCAAGCGCGCAAGCCAAAGGCTTTTTTTCTAAAGAAATCGTGGCAGTTGAAATCCCTCAGCGTAAGGGTGATGCTGTTGTGATTGATACCGATGAACATCCTCGTGCATCAACCACCCTTGAAGGTTTAAGCAAACTTAAACCAGTTGTAAAAGCAGATGGCACAGTAACAGCGGGTAATGCTTCAGGCATTAATGATGGTGCAGCAGCTCTACTGATTGCTTCTGATGAGGCACTTCAGGCTTATAACCTAAAACCACGTGCCAAAATCATTGCTTCAACAGCAGTGGGTGTAGAACCACGCATTATGGGCTTTGCTCTGGCACCAGCGATTAAAAAATTACTTAAACAAGCCAACCTGACTTTAGATCAGATGGATGTGATTGAGCTCAATGAAGCCTTTGCTGCACAAGCTTTGGCCGTGACCCGTGATTTAGGTTTGCCAGATGATTCTGACAAGGTAAATCCAAACGGTGGTGCCATTGCTTTGGGCCATCCACTTGGTGCATCAGGTGCACGCCTCGTGACCACAGCCTTGAACCAACTTGAACAGACAGGTGGTCGTTATGCCTTGTGTTCAATGTGTATTGGTGTAGGGCAAGGCATCGCTTTGATTATTGAGAGAGTCTAATCATGAGCCAGTTATATGCCAGCTTGTTTTATCAAAAAGACGTCACTGACATCTTTAGTGACTCATCTTTAATCACATATATGATTCAGGTTGAAGTTGCGTTAGCTCAAGCACAGGCACAGGTTGGTGTGATTCCTCAAAATGCGGCTAATACCATTGCCCAAGTAGCTGAGCAGGCAATAGAAAAGTTTGATTTTCCAGCGTTGGCTGTGGCAACAGGCTTAGCTGGTAATATCGCAATTCCATTTGTAAAGCAGCTTACGGCAATTGTTAAAGATGTTGATGAAGATGCTTCGCGTTATGTGCATTGGGGTGCAACGAGTCAGGATATTTTAGACACAGCTTGTATTTTGCAATGTCGTGATGCGTTGAACATTGTGGAAGCTCAACTTCAACAATGCTATGCGACTGCATTACAGCAAGCCAAGCAATATCGCCATCAAGTCATGATTGGGCGTACATGGTTACAGCAAGCTTTACCCATTACTTTGGGGCATAAACTTGCTCGTTGGGCTTCTGCATTTAAACGTGATTTAGACCGTATTCAAGCAATGAAGTCACGTGTACTGACTGCTCAGTTAGGTGGTGCTGTGGGTTCATTAGCTTCTTTGCAAGATCAAGGTTCACTTGTGGTTAATGCATTTGCGAAGCAACTGAATCTGACTGTACCGACAAGCACATGGCATGGTGAGCGTGATCGTATTGTAGAAATTGCAAGTGTGCTTGGCATGATTGTCGGGAATACGGGCAAGATGGCACGGGATTGGTCACTCATGATGCAAACTGAAATTGCAGAGTTGTTTGAGCCAACCGCCAAGGGGCGTGGTGGTTCATCAACCATGCCTCATAAGCGTAATCCAGTTGCGGCGGCATCCGTATTAGCCGCGGCGAATCGTGTACCGGCACTTATGTCTAGCATCTATCAAAGTATGGTGCAGGAACATGAGCGTAGCTTAGGTGCATGGCATGCAGAATGGTTAGCAGTTCCAGAAATCTTTCAGCTTTGTGCTGGAGCATTAAGTCGTACTGGTGAAGTCTTACAAGGTTTTGAAGTTAATGCTCAGCATATGCAACAGAATCTTGAATGTACGAATGGATTGATTATGGCAGAAGCTGTAATGATGGCACTTGCTCCTAAAATTGGACGTTTAAATGCTCATCATTTAGTTGAAGCTGCATGTAAAACAGCGGTAGCACAAAACCAGCATTTGTTTGATGTTGTTAGCCAACTAGAAGAAGTGAAAGGACAGTTTAGCCAAGCAGAAATACGGGATATTTTCAAACCGGAAAACTATTTGGGCAATATTCAGCAACAGATTGATGCAGTTTTGCAAGAAGCACAAGGAGAGTCAAAGTGAATCAGACTATTAGCAATCGCCAAGGAAAACAGCTAGCTGTTTATACCGACGGCTTAAAAGACGCTCCTGTGCTTGTATTCTCTAATTCATTAGGCACAGACCATGGTATGTGGCAGTCACAGGTAAGTGAATTAAAAAGTCATTTTAATGTCATTACATACGATACACGTGGTCATGGTGAAAGTGATGTAATTAGTGACACCACATTGCAAAACTTAGCTGAAGATGTGGTTGATATTTTAGATGCCTTGAGTGTTGAAAAAGCTCATTTTTGTGGCATTTCAATGGGTGGAATTACTGGGCTTTGGTTAGGTATTCATCATCCAGAGCGCTTTTTAAGTATTACTGTTGCGAACTCGGCAGCCAAAATTGGTCAGGCGGAGGCTTGGTTGAGTCGTGCTGACTCGGTAGAACAAAATGGTTTAGCTGAGTTGGTAAAAACCACGCATACCCGCTGGTTCAGTGAAAAATTCGACTATCAACATAATGTTGTTGCGCAGACGACGATTCAAAGTCTTGCAAACACACCGGCACAAGGTTATGCAAATGCATGTCGTGCTTTAGCGTATGCCGATTTAAGAGATGAAATTGCACAAATCCAAATTCCGGTACTGCTGGTTGCGGGAACAGAAGATCCGGTGACTACAGTAGCAGATGCTGAGTTTATGCAGCACGCTATCAACAATAGTCAGATTGCTAAATTGGAAGCATCTCATCTTTCTAATATTGAGCAACCGCAAAGATTTACTCAGGAATTGACTAGGTTTATTCAGCAAATCTAATAGCTTAGTGATTTAAAAGGAATTGGCCTTAAGGAGGCAAATATGGCGTCTCAGGATTACGCTGCACCAAATAAAAGTATCGATGCTCAAGCATTAATTAATGATGCTCCACTCAGTAAGTATCAATGGATGATCGCAATCATCTGTTTCTTAATTATTTTTACTGATGGTATTGATACTGCTGCAATGGGTTTTATTGCACCAGCTTTGGCACAAGACTGGGGAGTTGATCGCTCTCAGTTAGGACCAGTGATGAGTGCTGCACTTGGTGGAATGATTATTGGAGCTTTGGTTTCTGGTCCGACAGCTGACCGTTTTGGTCGCAAAATCGTACTGGCTTTTTCGATGCTTGTATTTGGTGGGTTTACCTTGGCATCTGCTTATGCAACCAACTTAGATAGCCTTGTCGTTTTACGCTTTTTGACAGGTATTGGACTTGGTGCAGCGATGCCAAATGCTACCACATTATTTTCTGAATACTGCCCAACACGTATTCGTTCATTACTCGTGACCTGTATGTTCTGTGGTTATAACTTAGGTATGGCAACCGGTGGTTTTATCAGTAGTTGGCTGATCCCGACCTATGGTTGGCACAGTCTATTTTTACTTGGTGGCTGGTCACCTTTGATCTTAATGATTTTAGTGATTTTAGTTTTACCTGAGTCTTACCGCTTTTTAATTGTGAAAGGTAAGAATCCTGAAAAAGTACGCAAAATCTTAAATCATATTGCGCCAGCTCAGATCCAAAATGCGACTGCATTTCACGTACCTGAAGAGAAAACCGAGACAGCTCAAAAGAAAAATGTCTTTGGAATTATGTTTTCTAAACCATATGCGAAAGGAACACTTTTGCTTTGGTTGACCTATTTCATGGGGCTCGTGGTTGTTTACTTGCTTACAAGCTGGTTACCAACGCTTATGCGTGAAACAGGTGCCTCAATGGAGCGTGCTGCATTTATCGGTGGATTGTTCCAGTTCGGTGGTGTGGTAAGTGCCTTGTTTATTGGTTGGGCGATGGACAAATTCAACCCGAACCGAGTGATTGCTATTTTCTACTTTGCTGCAGGTCTATTTGCGATTGCTGTTGGTCAAAGCTTAGGAAACTCAACATTACTTGCAGTATTGGTGCTTTGTGCGGGTATCGCAATTAACGGTGCGCAATCTTCAATGCCTGCGTTAAGCGCTCGTTTCTATCCAACGCAGTGCCGTGCAACTGGCGTGTCTTGGATGACTGGTATTGGGCGCTTCGGTGCGGTATTTGGTGCTTGGATTGGTGCTGTACTACTCGGCAATGATTGGTCGTTTACCGCCATTCTTAGTTTATTACTAATTCCAGCGACTGCTGCGGCTGTTGCTGTATTTGTTAAATCAATTGTTGCGCATACCGATGCAACTTAATAGAGGTCTATCACAATGAATGATGAACAACGCTATAAACAAGGCATTGAGGTGCGGACTGAAGTTTTGGGTGAAAAGCATGTTGGTCGGTCTTTGCAAAATCTGAATGACTTTAACCAAGATTTTCAAAATTTTATTAGCCGTTATGCATGGGGTGAGGTGTGGTCTCGTCCAGGCTTACCGCGTCATACACGTAGTTTAGTCACTATCGCAATTTTATTGGCGCTTGGTCGTGAAGACGAACTACGCATGCATTTACGTGCTTGCTTTAACAATGGCGTAACTAAAGAAGATTTAAAAGAGCTGATCTTACACAGTTCACTCTATGCAGGTTTACCTGCTGCAAACGCTGCAATGCATATGGCTGAAGAAGTCTTTAAAGAGTTGGGGATAGAAGTAAACCCAATTGCAGCGAAAGAACAGGATTAAGGAGATAAAGATGTCACAACATAGCTGGGGTGCCTACGCCCAACGTAATACAGATGATCATCCACCAGCGTATACGCCAGGTTATAAAACAAGTGTATTACGTTCGCCAAAAAATGCATTGATCTCAATTAATGAGACTTTAACTGAAGTTACTGCACCACATTTTTCTTCAAATCTGTTTGGCCCAAAAGATAACGATTTGATTTTGAACTATGCCAAAGATGGTTTGCCAATTGGTGAGCGTGTCATTGTTCATGGCTATGTTCGTGACCAATTTGGTCGTCCTGTAAAAAATGCACTTCTAGAAGTATGGCAGGCCAACGCTTCTGGTCGTTACCGTCATCCAAACGACAAGTTTATTGGTGCAATGGATCCTAACTTTGGTGGTTGTGGTCGTACCTTAACTGATGAAAACGGTTTTTATATTTTCCGTACCATTAAACCGGGTCCATACCCATGGCGTAACCGTATTAATGAATGGCGTCCTGCACATATTCATTTCTCTTTAATTGCTGATGGTTGGGCTCAGCGCCTAATTTCGCAGTTTTATTTTGAAGGCGATACGCTCATTGACACTTGCCCGATCTTAAAAACGATTCCTTCTGAAGATCAACGTCGTGCCTTGATTGCATTAGAAGATAAAAACAACTTTATCGAAGCTGATAGTCGTTGTTACCGTTTTGACATCACTTTACGTGGCCGTCGAGCGACTTACTTCGAAAACGAATTGACTTAATCGGGAGCACGAGCATGAATAACTGGAATTTTCAGGAACTAAAAGAAACTCCATCTCAAACAGGTGGACCTTATGTTCACATTGGCTTATTGCCACAACAAGCAAATATTGAAGTGTTTGAAAACAACTTTAATAACCAGTTAGTACAAGATCAGACCAAAGGTGAGCGTATTCGTCTTGAAGGCCAAGTGTTTGACGGATTAGGTTTACCGCTACGCGATGTGCTGATCGAAATTTGGCAAGCCGATGCGAACGGTATTTATCCAAGTCAGGCAGATACGCGTGAGCAAAAAGCTGATCCGGCCTTTCAAGGTTGGGGCCGTACAGGTGCCGATTTTGAAACAGGCGTTTGGAGTTTCAATACGATTAAACCGGGCGCGACAGCAGGCCGTAAAGGTTCAACTCAAGCACCTCATATTGCATTAGTCATTTTCGCTCGCGGTATTAACTTAGGTCTTCATACACGTGTTTATTTTGACGATGAAGCTGAGGCAAATGCTAACGACCCAATTCTAAATAGCATTGAATGGGCACCACGTCGCCAAACACTTATTGCAAAACGTTTTGAAGAAAATGGTGAAGTTGTTTACCGCTTTGATATTCGCATTCAAGGCGATGACGAAACTGTATTTTTTGATATTTAAGAAACACTTAAGGCTACACCTGATTATTCAAGGATGCGTGTAGCCTTTTTAAGGATGAACGATATGAACATGAAAACATTATTAAGCTTAAGTTTGCTTGCACTCCCATTTTTTACAGCACAGGTGAATGCTGAACCTGTTGCTTTAGCCGCTCAAACACAACCTGCCGCTACAGCCGTTAAAACGATTGTTCCGATTACCGCAAAAACTAAAGAACAAGCATTGGCACAAGCTCAAGTTATTGCAAATACAGCAGATGCTGATTTGGCAGAGTTTCGTATCGATTTACTCAGTTTTGCGAGAGATACAAAACAAGTGATTGCTTTGGGGCATGAGTTAAAAAAGATTTTAGGCAATAAGCCAATGATCGCCACAATTCGTACCAAAAACGAGGGTGGCCAGCTTGAAATTAGTGATGTGGATTATGGTAAGACTTATCAGGCTTACTTAAAGAATCCGTTCATGGACTGGTTAGATGTTGAAATGTTCCGTGATCAAAAAGTAGTTTCAGACATTGTTCAAAAAGCACATCAAAAGAAAGTGCTCGTTGTCATGTCTAATCATGACTTCCAAAAAACACCAAGCCAAGATGAAATTGAAAAACGCTTGTTAAAACAAGATCAAATGGGCGCAGATATTCTCAAAATTGCTGTAATGCCTAAATCTAAACAAGACGTTTTCACCTTAATGAACGCAACTTTAAAGGTAAGCCAGCAAACCACTAAACCTTTATTGACGATGTCAATGGGACAATTAGGTACGATTTCTCGTGTTGCGACTGCCAACATGGGCGGAAGTTATAGCTTTGGCATGATTGGTCAGGCTTCTGCACCGGGTCAAATTGATGTGACCAAGCTCAAACAGATTTTACAAACCGTTCAACCAACAAACCCATAAATCATAAGGATATGATGAAATGAATACATTACGTTTAACTACTCTTGCATTAGGTTTGATGGTTTCAGGAATAGCTGCGGCTCAAACTTATGTGGTTGATCGTTATCAAGACGATAGCAATAAAGGCTCTTTACGCTGGGCCATTGAACAAGCCAATGCAAACCCAAGCGAAGCTAGCGACATTTTGATTCAAGCAGTAGGCAAAGCACCTTATGCAATTAAATTAAACAGCGCACTTCCTGAAATTAAAGCTCCAGTTAAAATCATTGGTACACAGTGGGATAAAACTGGTGAATACATCGCGATAGATGGTTCAAACTATATTAAAGGCGAAGGGGCGAAAGCTTGCCCAGGTGCAAACCCTGGGCAGTATGGCACCAATGTACGTACTATGACTTTACCGGGGTTAGTACTACGTGACGTCAACAACGTTACTTTAAAAGGTTTAGACATCCATCGCTTCTGTATTGGTGTATTGATTAACCGCTCGAGTAATAACCTGATTCAACATAACCGTATTAGTAATAACTACGGCGGTGCTGGTGTCATGCTTACTGGTGATGATGGTCAAGGTAACCCAACCGCAACCACCACCAATAACAACAAAGTTTTAGACAATATTTTCCAAGACAATGGTGATGGTCTAGAGCTGACACGTGGTGCTGCGTTTAACTTAATTGCGAATAACCATTTTGTTTCAACCAAAGCAAACCCAGAACCATCACAAGGTATTGAAATTTTGTGGGGTAATGATAATGCGGTAGTTGGTAATAAATTCGAAAACTATTCAGATGGCTTACAGATCAACTGGGGTAAGCGTAACTATATTGCCTACAACGAAATGACCAATAACTCGATTGGTTTCAACATGACGGGTGATGGCAATATTCTTGATAGCAATAAAGTACATGGTAATCGTATTGGTGTAGCCATCCGTTCTGAAAAAGATGCAAATGCAAAAATTACATTGACTAAAAACCTGATTTGGGACAATGGTAAAGATATTAAACGCTGTGAAGCGGGTGGTTCATGTGTACCAGATCAGCGTTTGGGTGCAATTGTATTTGCTGTGCCTGCACTTGAGCATGCCGGATTTGTAGGTTCTCGTGGTGGCGGTGTGGTTGTTGACCCATCTAAACAACAAAAAACATGTACTCAGCCAAATGAACAAGGCTGTAATGCTCAACCTAATCAGGGTATTAAAGCTCCTAAATTAACTGCAAATAAAGGTTCAGTTGCTGTAGAAGTCAATGGCTTGCCAAATCAACGCTATCAAGTTGAATTTTTTGGTAATCAAAATGCGTCATCAAAAGAAGCTGAGCAATATTTAGGAGCAATAACTGTTGCTACAGATGCACAAGGGATCGCAAAAGCGAATTGGAAGCCGACTGTAAAAGTTGCCTCAATTACAGCGAATATTACTGATCGTTTTGGCGCAACTTCTGAGCTTGGTTTTACAAGTGTTAAATAACAATAAGGAAAGCGCCTCATATGAGGCGCAGCATAGAAATATAGAAATGATAAAAGGGACTTGAAATGCCAAATTTAATGAAATTGAGTGTTTTAACGCTCGCTGTATTAGGTAGCCAATTTGCGCTCGCGAATGAGCCTTGGTCACAAGACCGTCAATGGTTGCTAGGTGACTGGAATGGAAAACGCCAGCAATTAGAGCAGCAGGGCTATAAATTTACAGCTTCTATTATGAGCCAAAGTGCTACAAATTTAGATGGTGGTTACAACGACAGCAATACTTTTGAAAATGCTGCACAACTTTCTTTAGGTGCAAACCTAGATTTAGAAAAAATTGCTGGATGGAAAGATACAACAGCGAGCCTAGTCGTGACCAAACGTGACGGAAATGCGCTTACTTTGGAGCGTATTAAAGACCCACGTTCTAGCCAATTGGGCAATGCTCAAGAAATTTATGGTCGCGGTAAAATCTGGCGTCTGTCTCAAGCATGGGTGAAAAAGGGCTTTGTTGATAATACTGTACAGGTCAAATTTGGTCGTATGGGAATGTCAGAGGACTTTAATAGTTCTCAATGTGAATTTCAGAACTTATTGCTCTGCGGTGGGCAGTTAGGAAAATCAATCGGTTCAATTTGGTATAACTCACCAGTAGGTGTTTGGGCGACAAACGTTAAATATCAGTTTGCGCCTGAATGGACTTTGGGATTGGGTGTGTATGAGGTCAATCCAGACAACATTAAAACCGAATCAAATAGTGATGGTTTTAATCTGGATATGAACAATGTGAAGGGCGCCACCATACCAGTTGAACTTGCATGGAAACCAAAACTTGCTGTCTTTAATGGCTTGCCGGGTGAATATAAAGTAGGTGCACTGTATTCAACCGCCGAAGCAAATGATATTAAAACTGCCGGTAAAGTGCATGACGGGAAACAAAGTTTCTGGATTAATGCACAACAACAACTGACGAATAAAGGCGAAGATCCGAAACGCGGTTTATATGTAAGTTTTAATGGCGTTGTAAATGATAAGGCAACGACTTTTGTTCAAAGTACGCAACAACTTGCTCTTTGGTATAAGGGGCCATTTGATAGCCGTCCAAATGATTCGATTGGTTTTGGTATAGCCAATTATGTAGTTAATGACCGTGCTAAAGATAAACAGATCGCAACAAATGAAAGTCGTGGATATTACAGCTATGATCCGTTTGCATCTGACTATATTCCAATTCAAGACGACGAGCTAAATGTCGAGTTGAACTATACCTATCAATGGTCTCCGGCCGTCATGTTACGTCCAAACATTCAATATATTCATCAACCTGCTGGTGTAAAAGAAGTTGATGATGCTTGGGTGGCTGGTCTTAGTGTGAAAGTCAATTTTTAACAATATTGATGGCTGGTTAGACATAGTTTAACTGGCCCAAATGCTTGAACTATTCGGGTTCAGTATATGTGGAGTAGGATCTATGTCTGAGTCAGATTCTAAGTTTCATATCTTATTCAAAATATGGTGTTTTATATTAGGTCTAGTTTTATTGGCTACTGGTGTTTTTTATATCGTAGGTGGTGGAAAACTAGTATCACTCGGCGGTTCTTGGTATTTCCTTATCTCAGGACTGTTTATAACCATTTCGGCAATTAGTATTTTCCGTAAAAAAGCACTGGGTGTCTGGATTTTTGCGGCTGTTTTTGTTGGTACCGTAATTTGGTCATTTGTTGATGCTGGATGGGAATTTTGGCCGTTATTTTCGCGCTTAATGTTTCCTGCTGGTCTTTTTGCTGCCTTGCTATTTACTTTGCCTTCAATCCGACGTTACCAATTTCAAACGAGCTTGGCATCTTCATCCTATGCTGTAGGTGGTCTAGTTGTTGTGGGTATGTTGATTGCGCTCTATCAAATGTTCCAACCGCATCCAACAGTAGCAAGTTCAGGTGAAAAACTACCTTTAGTACCAGTTGATCCTGCAAAAAAACAGGTAAATTGGGAAAATTATGGTAATGATGCAGGTGGTAGCCGCTTTGTTGCTCTCGATCAAATTAACCGAGATAACGTTCATAAATTAAAAGAAGCTTGGCGATTTAGAACGGGCGACTTTACAACGGGTAGCGGTAATGGTGCCGAAGACCAAATGACCCCGCTACAAGTTGGAAATAAAGTGTTTTTATGTACACCACATAACAACATTTTTGCGATAGATGCCGATTCGGGCAAGCAACTCTGGAAAGCTGAGGTGAACTCTACAGCCGATGCTTGGGAACGTTGCCGCGGTGTTGCATACTTTGATTCAACTAAACCGCTTGTACAACCAACTTTAGCTGGTGCAAATGCAGTAACTGCGGTTGCAACTAATACAGCATGTCCACGCCGTGTATATACCAATACACCTGATGGTCGTTTAATTGCAGTGAATGCAGATAACGGTCAGCGCTGTGCTGATTTTGGTGTAAATGGAACGGTTGATTTGCTAGAAGGTCTTGGTGCTGGAACAAAAGCTCCACGTTTTGAAGTGACTTCTGCACCGACTATTGCTGGAACAACTATTGTGGTGGGTAGCCGTATTGCCGACAACGTAGCCGCAGATATGCCGGGTGGTGTTATTCGTGGTTATGACGTGATTACGGGTAAACTTCGTTGGGCATTTGACCCGCGCAATCCAAACCCGAACTATGTTCTTAAACCGGGTGAAACCTATAAACGTAGTTCGGCAAACTCATGGGCTGCAATGTCATATGATCCGCAAATGAATACGGTATTCTTACCTATGGGCAGTTCATCTGTCGACATTTGGGGTGGTAACCGTAATCCATTGGATCATAAATACAATACTTCTGTGTTAGCTCTTGATGCGACAACAGGTAAAGAGAAGTGGGTATATCAAACTGTTCATAACGATTTATGGGACTTTGACTTACCAATGCAACCGAGTTTGGTTGATTTCCCATTAAAAGATGGTACGACTAAACCAGCTGTTGTGATTGGAACCAAATCAGGTCAATTCTTTGTGCTTGACCGTGTAACAGGTCAACCGCTTACTAAAGTAATTGAACAGCCAGTTAAACCTGCCAATATTCCGGGTGAACAATACAGCTTAACTCAACCTCGTTCAGTTGAAATGCCTCAAATTGGTAATCAGACTTTAACTGAGTCGGATATGTGGGGTGCAACGCCATTCGATCAACTAATGTGTCGTATTAACTTCAAGTCAATGCGTTACGAAGGCCTGTTTACTGCACCGGGTACTGATGTTTCATTAAGCTTCCCAGGCTCTTTGGGCGGTATGAACTGGGGTAGCATCGCTTTTGACCCGACTCATCGTTATATGTTCGTGAACGATATGCGCCTTGGCTTATGGATTCAATTGATGGAGCAAACTCCTGAAGATATTAAGATTCAGGCGAATGGTGGAGAGAAGGTAAATACAGGTATGGGTGCTGTACCAATGAAAGGTACACCATATAAAGTGAATAAAAACCGCTTTATGTCAGCACTAAGTATTCCTTGTCAAAAACCGCCATTTGGTACCATGACTGCGATTGATTTGAAAACTCGTCAGGTTGCATGGCAGGTACCATTAGGTACAGTAGAAGATACTGGGCCTATGGGAATTAAGATGGGCTTAAAAGCACCGATCGGTATGCCAACAATTGGTGGGCCGATGGCAACTCAAGGTGGTTTGGTTTTCTTTGCTGCTACACAAGATTACTACTTACGTGCATTTGATTCATCTACAGGTAAAGAACTGTGGAAATCACGCATGCCAGTAGGTAGCCAAGGAACACCTATAAGCTATGTTTCACCTAAAACAGGTAAACAGTATGTGGTTGTTACCGCAGGTGGAGCACGTCAATCACCTGATCATGGTGATTATGTGATCGCTTATAGCTTAGAGTAATAATTAAGAAAGGCAAAAGAGAGTATTTCTCTTTTGCCTTACTCTTTAATATATTTTTTATATAAAAGAGTGAAAGTAAATTCTATATTTTTAACTAGATAGCTTTACCAAGCAGTAAAAAAGTGCTTGATGTTGTTGCTAAACTTAAAATAGTCTTATGGTCAATTCAACCTGAACGCTAGATATAGCTTAACTATTGACCAGTTTCTTAGGATGTTTTACCTATAAATAAAACCTTAACTTTTATTAAGTTTTGTTTAACTTAACATTGTGAATTTTAATTAAAAATAAACATTATTAAGTTTTAAACCTTAAAAATACGGTGTTTTTTGTTGGAAAAACGAGCTTAAATATATACTTATATTATATTTATATAATTTATTGGGTTGCGCTAGAATGGTCGACGCAGATTATTACTATCCAGTAATAATTTGTATTTCAGGAATTTAAGCTTTTATGGCTTAAGGCTCATCGAAAGATGGGCCTTTTTTTATGGATGAAAAAAATGATTTTTGAATTATGCTCAATAGCCTAAGCAAAATTAAATGTTAAATAATGAATAAAATCACAAAAAATAGTCTTTAATGACAAGAAGTGTATGATTTGATAAATTAAAGCCACTTGATAATAATAGGTGATGTAATGAGATTTTTGGTTCTTGCAACTTTATCTGGTTTAGCTTTGATGGGTTGTGCTTCTGTTCAGCAAGCACCGAATACACAAGAGACAATTCGCTATGCTTCTAGCCCATGTTTTGGCGCATGTCCGATTTATTCTGTAGAAGTAACACCTACAGGTTTAATTCGCTTTGAAGGTAAACAATACACTAAGGCTATAGGCGTTAAAGAAATTCAAGGTAGCGTAAAAGATTATAAAAAACTTGCAGATGATCTAAAAACTTATCGCCCTGAAACAGGTACACAATCAAAAACTGCGGGTTGCCAGCAAACAGCGACCGACATGTCTAGCTATTACATTACTTGGATTCAACCTAATGGCACAGAAACTAAATTAAGCCATTACACAGGTTGTATCTCTCCAGCAAATAATAGATTGAATAAGGTTATGGAAAAGTTACCTGAACAATTAGGCATTAAAGATCTAATTTAATGATAAAAGCCCCAAAATCTTGGGGCTTTTCCTTGTTAAGAGGAATTATACATTTAAGAGTTTTATTTTAAGTATTTCTAAAAGAATCAGCGTATAATACAAATTATAAAAACATATATTGTTAAGAGTGGTTATATGTCAAATATTGTCTATGCCTTTTTTGGTGGTTTATTACTAGGCATCGCAACAGTTGGATATTTATATATAAATGGCCGTATAGCCGGAATCAGTGGTTTGCTTGCTCAAGTCATCAATCCTACTAAAGACACTTTTAAGAGTTCGGCATTCTGGTTTATTGCGGGCCTTGTGATTACACCTTTCATATATGGTTACTTTTATCAGCCTGAAATTGAAATTAAAGCTAATACATTTGCACTTATTCTAGCAGGTGTACTTGTAGGCTTTGGAACACGGTTAGGGTCGGGTTGTACAAGTGGCCATGGTATTTGTGGTATGAGCAGGTTATCAAAACGCTCGATGATAGCGACAGCAGTTTTTATGTTTGCTGGCATGTTAACGGTTTATATCATTCGTCATGTGATGGGGTAACCCTATGAAAAACATTTTTGCTTTTTTATTTGGTAGCTTATTTTCATTAGGTTTAATGATCTCTGGCATGTCTAATCCAGAAAAGGTATTAGGTTTTTTAGATATTTTTGGGCAGTGGGATATTAGCTTAATGTTTGTAATGTTAGGTGCTATTGCTGTGGCATTTATTCCATTTCAAAAGGCTATAAAAAGTCCTAAAACACTCTTTAATGAACAAATTCAATTACCAACGAATACACAGATTGACCAAAGGTTAATTGTGGGTGCTTTTATTTTCGGTATAGGCTGGGGAATAGCAGGTATATGTCCAGCGCCCGCTTTAACTCTGATTGGATTAGGGCATTTTGAAGCGCTTTATTTTATTGTCGCAATGTTATTAGGAATGTTTATTTACCGAATTTTAAATAAAGGAAATTAAGCCTATGCAACAACCTCTAGTAAAAGATTTTTTTGATGAAAACACCAATACTTTTAGCTATGTTATTGCGGATTTAGTGACTCTTCAATGCGCTATTATTGATAGCGTGCTTGATTACGATGCCGCATCGGCCACTACAAAAACATCCAATGCTGATCTGATCGTCGATTATGTCTTGGCGCAAAACTTCAAAGTACAATGGATTTTAGAAACCCATGTACATGCGGACCATATGACTGCGGCTCAATATTTAAAATCTAAATTGGGCGGTACAATTGCGATTAGTCAAAAAATCTCGGTAGTACAAGAAACATTTTCGGCTATCTATAATTTTGATTTTAAGAAATTTAATGAAAATCAGCCCTTTGATTATTTGTTTGAAGATTATGAACATTTCAAAATAGGGGAGATAGAAGCCTATAATATTCCTACACCAGGGCATACGCCAGCTTGCTTAAGCTATGTGATCGCTGATGCTGTTTTTGTCGGGGATACTTTATTTATGCCTGATTATGGTTCGGCCAGATGCGACTTTCCTAAAGGAAGTGCTGCTGAGCTTTATGATTCGGTACAAAAACTTTATACACTTCCCGACGACATGCGTATGTTCTTATGCCATGACTATAAGCCCGAAGGCCGTGATGAATATATCTGTCAAACAGATATAAAAACTCAAAAGCAAAGCAATATTCATTTAAATCGACAAATTTCTAAAGAATCATTCATCAAAATGCGTCAAGAAAGAGATGCTACTTTGGCAATGCCAAAATTAATTTTGCCTTCAATTCAAATTAATATGAATGGTGGAAATTGTCCGGAACCTGAACCGAATGGGATCCGTTATTTGAAAATTCCTTTCAACTACTTCTAGAAATAGCCTAAGCATTTACTTTGGATCTTTTTATGCTGTAAATAGCCTAAGCAATAACAAAATTTACCCTATCAAAATAGCCTAAGCAAGATTTAAAGAACTTGTCTTAAATCCCGCGAAGTCTCTTGCAATAGCGGCAGAATATGTTGAATTAAATATTCTTCAGTTGTTTTCATAGTTGGAGAAACAATATTTAAAGCTGCAACCACTTTAAAGTCTTGCCCATAAATCGGTACGGCGAGCGCATGAACTCCTAATTCGTGTTCTTCACGCGAATAACACCAATCTTGTTCTCGAATCTCTTGTAGTAACTCTAAAAATTTATCATTTTCGACATGCGTATATTTAGTTAAACGCTGAAGAGGATATTTTTGGAGCCAGTCCAATTGTTCTTCTTGGCTTAAATGTGCCAGTAAAATTTTACCCGCAGATGTCGCGTGAGCAGGCAGACGGTTACCTAAGTGTAAGCCGTATGGATTTACACGGTCAGTTTGTTGGTGGGCCGCACTACGAGCAATAGTAATGGCTTCATAACCATCAAGTACCATCACTGAATAAATGAGAGAAGTTTGGTTAGTTAACAGATTTAATAAAGGCTGAGATACTTTCGGAAGCTGGGCTGCACCTAAATAAGCTCCTGAAAATTTAAGAACTTTCGGAGTTAAATAGTAATAGTGACCATCTGACTCAAGATAACCTAAATATTCTAATGTTAATAAATGACGTCTTGCTGCCGCTCGGGTGAGTCCAGTTTTTTCAGCAGCCATAGAAATGTTTAAACGATGTTGATTACTACTAAAGCTATCTAAAATCGCCATGCCTTTACCAATGCCAGCAATGTAATCTTCATGACGAATCGTTTTTTTGTTGTCCTGATTCTGGATTATACGTTCATCTTTACTCATTACTGATCCTTGTACGATAGAAGCTTAGTAGATCAATTTGCTTTACTGAAAAAGTTTAATAATTTCATGTCGCAAAAATTGATGCCTTAAATTATCCCTTAAATCTTCGTGCCAAAACATACCCATTTTAATATTGGTTATCTCAAAAGGCAGAGAATGTAAGCAAATTTCATGACTATAAGACAAATGCTGCAAAATCATTCGAGGCATGGTGAGTATTGCGTCGGCTTGGGCTCCTAAAACTTGTAACGCCGTTGAATAGTTTTGACAGCGCATAAAGACATTTCTTGAAATTTTTTGATGTTGGTTTAAATAAATATCTTCAAGTAAAGCGCCTGTACGGCGTGACGAAACACCAATATGTCGACCACTAATATAGCTGGATAAATCAACTTCTTTAAGTTGACTGCAAATGACAAACTCGTCTGTTACCAAATGATCAAAGGTAATTTTTGGAGATAAGTATTGTTCTAGGTCAATCACGAAATCGAGCTGTTGTGTCGCTAAGTCAGTCATAATATGTTTTCGATCGAGTTTCATACTCACAAACTGCAAATCTAAATTAAGATTTTGAAAATGTTGAGCCAGTCTTGGAAGAATAATCGGCTCAATTTCATCATGCACGGCGATTTTTAAGTTTTTTAAGCTTGTTGGATCGAACACATGTTTCTGCTGGCTAATATTTTGGATGGTTAAAAGTGCTTGTTTCACCGTTGGGTAAATCTGCTCAGCAAAAGGAGTGGCAGACATTTTATTGCCTACTCGTATAAATACATCATCTTCAAGTTGCTGACGTAAACGCTGCAAAGCATGACTTGCCGCTGACTGCGTAATATTAAGGCTACTTGCGGCATTCGAAATACTTTTTTGCTCATAAATTGCGATAAATAGCGGATATAAATTGATATCGATTCGGTGAAAAAAACTTAGGTCTAAACCATGTAGGTTATGAATATTATTCATGATGCATTATTTAATAAAATCATTTCATTCATATTAAGTTTCAAGTTATGTTGATGTAAAGACCAGATAATGATGTGAAGGAAAAAAGAATGTTTGAACTCTCCAAGAAAGCTCAAGATTTTACCGAGCGAACAAGAAAATTTATTTTAGAAGAAATAGAACCTGTAGAAGCAAAATTTTGGGAAGAAGTTCATGAGTTAAATCCAGATGGAAACTGGAAAAAGTGGCAGTGGCCCGAGCTTTTAGAAACTCTGAAATCTAAAGCAAAGCAAGCTGGTCTTTGGAATATGTTCTTACCCGATGAAAAGCTGGGTGCAGGGTTAACTGTTCAAGAATATGCGCACATAGCTGAATTAACTGGCCGTAGCTTATTGGCACCAACCGTTTTTAACTGTAATGCACCAGATACAGGAAATATGGAATTGTTATGGCGCTATGGCAGTGAACAGCAAAAACAGCAATGGTTACAGCCTTTATTGGATGGAAAAATTCGTTCGGTTTTTTGTATGACTGAACCCGATGTTGCGTCAAGCGATGCAACCAATATGCAAGCGACTGCGCTCATCGATGGTAATGAAATTGTTTTAAATGGCAAAAAGTGGTGGTCGTCTGGTTTAGGTGACCCAAATGCTAAAGTCATTATTTTTATGGCACATACACCAGATGAAACCAAAGACCGCCATCATCAACACTCTATGGTTTTAGTACCGATTGATACGGCTGGTGTGGAAATTCAACGGATGTTACCTGTGTTTGGTGACTACGATGCGCCGCATGGACATGGTGAGGTTCACTTTAATAATGTTAGAGTGCCTATTGAAAACTTTATTGGTGGAGCGGGGCAAGGCTTCGAAATTGCACAAGGTCGTTTAGGGCCAGGGCGTATTCACCATTGCATGCGCTGTATTGGAGCTGCTGAAAAAGCGCTAGAACTCATGATTGATCGTGGCATGGCTAGAACGGCGTTTGGTAAAGAAATTTTAAAACTCGGTGGAAACCTCGAACGCGTAGCCGATGCGCGAGTCGCCATAGATCAAGCCAGACTTTTAACCTTGTATGCTGCTTATAAAATGGATACTTTAGGAAATATGGCTGCTTTAACAGAAATATCTGCAATTAAAGTGGTCGCTCCGAGTGTTTTAGAAAAAGTAGTCGACATGGCGATTCAGCTACATGGCGGTGCAGGCGTTTCAAGAGATACGCCATTAACGGGCTTCTTTGCCCAAGCACGCAGTTTACGTTTAGCTGATGGTCCAGATGAAGTACATAAAGGCATGATTGCCAAATTAGAGTTGGCCAAACGTGGTTATGGTCGTCATAAGAAAGTATAAGTTTAAAGGAAGTGAATATGTCGGTAATTGATGTAGGCGGTGAAGTACGTGAAGGTGAAGAGCTTGATATTGGGGCAGTTGAAAACTGGTTAAAAAACCAAGGTGTTGAGTTGGTTGGCCCAGCGGTCGTTACTCAATATACGGGCGGGGCGTCGAATTGGACTTATCGTTTAAAATATGAAAATACCGATTTAATTTTGCGTCGTCCTCCAAAAGGAACTAAAGCGAAGTCGGCCCACGATATGGCCCGTGAATATATGGTGCAGAAAAATCTTGCGCCTTATTATCCAGTGCTTCCTAAAATGGTGGCACTTTGTCAGGATGAATCGGTCATTGGCTGTGATTTTTATGTCATGGAACGCATTGAAGGAATTATTCCTCGTGCAAAATTACCGCCTGAACTTGGTTTTAATGAAGAAGATGTTCATCAACTTTGTGTAAACGTTATTGATAAGTTGATTGAGCTGCATCAAGTTCCTTATGAGAACACCCCTTTAGCTGAACTAGGTAAAGGAACAGGATATTGCCGTAGACAAGTTGAAGGTTGGGATAAGCGTTATGAAAAAGTCCGTACTATTAACGTTCCTTCATTTAAATATGTCCGAAAATGGCTAAATGATAATATCCCTCAAGACTCTACGACTTGTATTATTCACAATGATTGGCGTTTTGATAATGTGATTTTAGATCCAGAGCACCCAACAGAAGTGATTGGTGTATTGGATTGGGAAATGGCGACTTTGGGTGATCCATTAATGGATTTGGGTAGCGCTTTGGCCTATTGGGTCGAACCTACGGATAATATGATTTTTAGATCGACGCGCCGTCAGCCTACTCATCTAAAGGGAATGTTCTCTCGTAAAGAAGTCGTTGAATATTATTTGCAAAAAACAGGTCTGGAGCCTCAAAACTGGGCTTTTTATGAAGTCTTCGGTGTATTCCGTTTAGCAGTGATTGCCCAGCAAATCTATTATCGCTATTACCACAAGCAAACCCGAAATCCTGCTTTTAAAGATTTCTGGATTGTCATTCATGCGCTACATATTCGAGCTTTAAAACTTATTGCGCAACAAAAACTCCAAGAATCTGAATTTGCTCAGCAATCTCTACAGAAAATACAGGGTATTTTAAGAAAATGACCACAATTTATCTGGTAAGACATGGGCAGGCATCATTTGGTAAAAGTAACTATGATGAACTGTCTGAAAATGGTGAGGCTCAAGCGACGTTATTAGGACAATATTTTAAGCAAATATTGAAAGAACAACCTTATGTGGTTGCAGGAACCATGCAGCGTCATGAACAAACCGCACAACTTGCACTTAATGAATGCTTCCCAGATACAGTAATTCATCATAATAATTTATGGAATGAGTTTAACCACCAACAGGTTTTTGCACGTTATGAGCCACGTTTTGAACAGCCTGAGTTGTTAAAAGCTGACGTAGCACAAGAACAGAATCCTCGCGCGTATCTGGCCAAAATATTTGAAGGCGCTATTGGACGATGGACAGATGGAGATTTTCATCATGAATATGATGAGTCTTGGCCACACTTTAAAGAAAGAGTCGAAACAGCATTGCAGCAACTTTGTGATGAGTTAGCAAAAACCAAACCTCGCTATGCAATTGTTTTTACATCTGGTGGTGTGATTTCTGTAGCAATCGGCAAATTGCTTGAACTTAGCCCCAATCGAACTTTTGCGTTGAATTGGGCAATTGCGAATACAAGCCTCACGACTTTGCGGTTGGTTGGAAATGAAGCTCAGGTTTTAAGTTTAAATGAACATCATTTTATAAAAGCTGAGCGTCCAGATTTACTGACATGGATTTAAAAATAAGGATAAAAGCATGGCAAAGACAATTTTAATTACAGGTGCAAGTTCTGGTTTAGGCGCAGGTATGGCGCATGAATTTGCAGCCAAAGGTTATAACTTGGCGATTTGTGCACGCCGTTTAGACAGATTGGAAGATTTAAAAACTGAACTTGAAAATGAGTACGGTATAAAAGTAATTGCAAAAAGTCTGGATGTAACTAATTACGATCAGGTTTTTGAAGTATTTCGCGCTTTTAAACAAGAATTTGGCTATTTAGACCGAATTATTGTAAATGCGGGAGTGGGCAATGGCCGCCGTATTGGTAAAGGTAATTTTGAAATTAACAGAGCCACAGCTGAAACAAACTTTATCTCTGCTTTAGCACAGTGTGAAGCAGCAGTTGAAATTTTTAGAGAGCAAAACGCAGGTCATTTGGTGGTGATGTCATCCATGAGTGCTATGCGCGGATTACCAAAACATTTATCGACCTATGCAGCAAGTAAAGCTGCGGTCGCTCACTTGGCCGAAGGTATTCGTGCTGAATTACTGGATACACCAATTAAAGTCTCAACCATTTTCCCAGGTTACATTCGCACTGAAATGAATGAAGGTGCTAAACATTTACCTTTTGAAGTAGATGCCAAAACAGGATGTAAAGCTTTGGTCAAAGCGATCGAAAAGCAACCTGTAAAAGCTTATGTGCCACAGTGGCCGTGGTTACCCATGAGTATTGCCATGAAGGTTTTGCCTTTAAAGTTGGTCAATAAATTAGGATAAACATTACCCCCTAAAATTAGGGGGTAATGTTTATTTAGAACTTTTTGGTGTAATTAACAAATATACGGTCTTCACCAAAGTCATTGCCGTGTTTTACATTGTAATCAATACGAATATATTGCAGAGCCACGCCTTTTAAGAATGGCTGTTGAAATGCATAGTTTAAAATCACATTAGACTCGGTTTCATGGTTCTTTTCACCATTGGCTGCTTTAAAGTCATGGCCGTAAACATATTTCACCATCGCATTTAGGCCCGGCACATAGTCTTTAAAGTCGTAGCCGTACATGACATGGTAAGACTTTTCATCTTCTTTAAAGAAGCCAGTGGCATTCCAGTTAATGAAATAGGTTTCTGGTAAGAAGCCATCCGGTAGCGGGTAAGCCGACTCTCCAATAATTTGTTGGTAACCCAAACCAAAGGTATGGTTTTTTACTTTGAGCGTTTCTAGTACCCCGATGTTTTGCGCATCAATATCAAAAGTGTTGCCATCATCTTGTGCATTGAAGTATTTAAACTTAGACGTAAGAGCGAAATTAGGTTGTTTCCAATTATGCTCAAACCCTACATAGTGTTTGTTGTAGAGGTCTTCCAAATTACCGAAGTAATATTCACCCTTGAGTGACGGCGTGAATTGATAGCGCAGATCTATGTAGTTCAGGCCATCAGATTCTTTAGTAATTCCATTTGATGTGAAAGAAAACTTTTTAAAGTCTTCTTCATTTCGTGGCGACACTTTTTCCACTCGGCCAATTTCAGCATAGAGTTGATCTGAAAGTTGTGACTTTAAGTTAGTTCCCCAATACGAAGTGAGTAACTGACGACTAGCATCGACTGCCGTTACAGGTAAATCGAGCCAGAGTTCACCGACACTTAAAAGTGTTTTGTCATAGCCGAGTTTTAAGGTCGCGCCGTATTTTAAATAGTCTGAAGCCTGAGATTGCGTTTCTTTATTAAAAGGCAAAACTGTGTCAGCGACATGTTTGTCTGAACTCAAGCGCACGGCGTATTGAACCGATGCATCGGCCCCAATAGTGATTGGCTTGTCTGCTATGACTAACGGAGTGTCATGCATTTTCGATTTATAAAATAAAGACGCTGCCTGAGACCAACTGCCAGTATCTTTTAAGGCATCATTATCAAAATCACGGTTGATATAGGCATTTTTTAAAGTGAATTTCCATTCATCTTCAGTTTGCTGATTTGGATTTGCGGCCCATGAGTTGCTACACATCAGTAATAAAGTGGCAACAGCTAAAGTGTGTGGTTTAAAACGGTGAAATAATTCCATAATCCATTTTCCAGATGTATGCCAATCCTCGGCACTACGCAATTTTGAGTATTTTGGTACTCTCTAAGCGTTTAGTTAGAGAGTACATTTGGTGAGACCTATTAATTTAATTTTTCAACCTTCATGCTTTCACTAAAGAATTTGCAGCCTTTAAAAAGCAGAATTAGAGCCAGTACACACGACAGACCACCTACAATAGATAAAGAAGAACCCACCATTAACGGACTACCAAAAACTTTATCTGTGATAATGGCCACCAATGTTGTACCAATGCCGAGCCCAATTAAGTTACTCACCAAAAGGAAGAGGGCAGAAAGGCGTGCTCTAAATTGGTTTGGGGCTAACATTTGCAAAGCAGTTGCTGAAATTACTAGAGGGAAAGATGCAAAGAACATTGCAGGAATCAGTAAGCTAACTGAAAGCCAGAGTTGATCTGTTTGGGTAAAAAATGTAATTGGAATAATCAGTCCAACAATACCAATTACACCAGTGAACATAGGTGCATCTTGGCGACCTTTTTTAATAAACCAGTCATTTAGCCAACCTGCACAAAATACGCCTAATGTATTTGCAATTAACAGAATCGTACCAAGCATGTAACCTGTTTCAGTCGGCGCGAGTTGAAACTTTCGAATATAAAATGCAGGTGTCCAGCTAGTTAGGCTGTAGAGTGCCATTGCATAAAAGGTAAAACCTAAATAATGACAAGCAAATGTTTTCGAATGTTTTTTAATAAACTGAAGGCATTGTGTGAATTTAACTTGGTCAACTTGTCCATTTTGGTTGAGTTGCTGGCCTTTACGTGCAGGGTCTTTAACGGTGAGGATAAAGAGCAAACCAATAATAATGCCGGGTAAACCCACCACTAAAAAGGCAATTTGCCATGCTTTAAGGGCACCTAATAAAGGAACCTCAATGAGTGTCACGCCTTTAAGCAGGTTAATCACATAACCGCCAACTAAAAAGGCGATACCTCCACCTAAGAAAGCGCCAATTGAATAGATCCCGACAGCACGCCCTAGTTTGTCTTTACTAAACATGTCGCTAAACATTGAATAAGCCGCTGGAGATAAAGCCGCTTCACCGACACCTACCGCCATACGGCTTAAGAACAGTTGAATAAAGTTTTTACTTAAACCACAAGTTGCTGTTGCCAGACTCCAAACAATAATCCCGATTGAAATTAGTTTTGGTCGGGAAAAACGGTCGGCAATGTAGGCTAAGGGTAATCCCATCACCGCGTAAAACAGCGAAAAGGCCAGCCCATGTAACAAACTAAATTGGGTATCTGAAAGTTGGAGATCTGCTTTGATGGGTTCAATCATCAGTGCCAGAATTTGGCGGTCAATAAATGAAAATATATATGCCACCATACAAAGTATGACCACATACCATGCATAAGCATTGCTTTTCTTTTGTGTCCTTTCAACAGCGATATTACTTTGGTTCATACACTTAATCCTTATGTATAAAACGCTTTAAAGAAATTGATATCTAACTTTTATTATTCCTCTAAAGTTTTCGATATTTCCCCCTTTTAGATAAGAATAATAAATAGGCTAGAAATGAGTAATTTGGTCTCGTACAGACCGGAAGAGTGCGTCTAAACCCATTAGGAGTTAATGGGATTTTTAAAATCATGGAATTATTATTTTCTTTTTATATGTAAAATTCCATTACTTATTGAGTATGTTAGAATACCTAAAAAGTATGTTAAGTAATTATATATAGATAAGTTTGCGGTATAAAAAATTGATTTTATTTGTTTTTATTGTTTTAACGAAAGAGCAGTTATAGAAAAAGAACTTTTAACTGCTCTAAGAAAGCTAATTTATCATAATGAGAAATATTTAACTGGATGGCATCAGGTCAAATAATTTCTTTAACTGGTTATTTAAATTATGTAGCTCGTCTTCTGAAAAAGCGTTAAGGATGCCTGCCAAGGTAACCACACTAATCTGATTAATCTGTTCAACTAACTCAATACCTTTGGGAGTTAATTTCACCATCGAGATGCGTTCATCTGAAGTAGAAGAGTAGACCTCGACAATTCCATCTTCTACCAAGCGATATACCGCTTTGGTTGCCGTCGTTAACTTTAAAGTAGAAAGATTGGCGATGTCGGTGATACTGGCTTCCCCAAGGGCATTAGTGCTTAAAATAATTTTACGGCGCGTATTATCAATACCTAGCTTTTTTATTGATTTTTCAATCAGTTGCGAATACTTTCCATTCACTTGGGAAACCCAAAAAAAAGGGAAATTTTGAATACTCGACGGTTCTTTATTAGGAAGAAATTGTTCTAAATGATCAAGCATAGCTAAGCAATAACTTAGTGAAAAAAGGGTAATCCTATTATAAACAAAATTTTGCATATTTCCTTGAGAACAAATTATAAAAAATACTTGACAATTCCATTAAATTTTCCCATATTTTGATTAATGGATAAAAATACATGGAAAAGTGAATGAATCTTATTAGCCAAAGCGTGCACAAAGGAAGTGGCAAGCTCAAGGTCATGGTTAAGGACACAATTGATATTCAAGGTCTAAAAACCATTGCTGGCAGTCGAGCTTTATTAAATGTTGAACCTGCTCAAGATGATGCTGAAGTGGTTAAAAACATTTTAAAAGCTGACTGTGAAATTATTGCGAAAACGAACTTGCACGAATTGGCTTTTGGTATTACAGGCATTAACCATGCTTTTGGTACACCGATTAACCCTAAATATCCTGAACTTATTCCAGGCGGTTCTTCGAGTGGTTCGGCTGCAGCAGTTGCTGCTAAAAAAGCTGATTTTACTTTAGGTACAGACACGGGCGGCTCTATCCGCATGCCCGCTGCATGTTGCGGAGTTTTTGGTTTAAAACCGACTTTTGGTCGGGTAAGTCGCAAAGGCGTATATCCACCGTCAAGTTCTTTAGATTGCGTTGGTCCTTTTGCAAATTCAGTCGAGATGATTGAAAAGGCCATGCAAATTATTGATCCAACTTTCAAGCCTTCTGCATGTACTAGCGCACCAAAACTTGCTGTTCTAGATGTAAAAGCAGATGAAGTCGTTTGGAATTGTATTTATCAAGCATTTCAAAAAGCCAATTTACAGACTACTTCAGAAAAAGTTGAACATTTTGAAGATGCTTATGATGCAGGCATGCAAATTATTAATTATGAAAATTGGCAAGCTTTTGGTGAGTTAACTCAAACTGGCTTAATTGGTTCTGATGTAAATGGTCGTTTATTAAAAGCGGCACACACCACTTTAGAGCAAGTAAAACAAGCAGAAGTTGTGAGAGCGCACCTCACCCAAGAACTCGATGCTTTATTAGAAAAATATGATGCATTGGTTTTACCGACACTTCCACAAATTCCACCAAAAGTTTCAGAAGCTGAAAACACGGTCGCTTTTTTGAATCTTACAGGTTTAGTTCGACCATTTAATTTATCAGGACATCCAGCCATTTCAGTGCCACTTGAAACCAGTGAAGGTTTACCTGTGGGCCTACAGATCGTATCGAAGCATCAAAAAGATGAGCAATTATGCGCTATAGCTAAATTTTGTGTTGATGCAATGCAATAAATTACAAGGAGTTAGATGATGAATAAGTTATCTAAAATGGAGTTTGCTTCTCAAGACAAAACAGTTGACTTAGAGGCTTTGTGTCAAGAAATTCGTGAGCGTGCCTGTACAGGTGAATTTGATAATCAGGCGTATGTGAGTCAAGACATTATCGAAAAACTTAAACAAATTGGTGTTTATCGTGCCTTGGTGCCTAAACGTTTTGGCGGGGAAGAATGGTCACCACGTCAGTTTTGTGAGTTGATCGAAACTTTATCTAAAGCTGATGGTTCAGTGGGTTGGGTGGCAAGTTTCGGTATGAGTCCTGCGTATTTAGGAAGTTTGCCTGAAGAAACACTTAAAGAGTTGTACCAAAACGGACCAGATGTCGTATTTGCCGGAGGTATTTTTCCACCGCAACCAGCTGAAATTACCGATGAAGGTGTAGTGGTTCGTGGGCGTTGGAAATTTTCAAGCGGTTGTATGGGAGCGGACATTGTTGGTGTGGGGATTTCACCGCTTAAAAACAATGAAATGCAAGGCTTACCACGTATGGCAGTGATGCCTGCCAAAAAAGCCAAAATCGAAATGACTTGGGACACCGTTGGCCTAAAAGGTACAGGAAGCCATGACTTAGTCGTCGAAGATGTATTAGTCGAAAAGAAATGGACCTTTGTACGTGGTGAACCTTCGAAACTCAGTGAGCCATTTTTTAAATATCCGTCACTTTCGTTAGCGACGCAAGTATTAACCGTGGTGGGTATTGGTGTTGCAGCTGCTGCATTAGAAGAATTTGAAAAATTAGCACCAGGTAAAGCATCGATTACAGGCGGTTCAGAAATTGCAAATCGTCCAGTGACTCAATATGAGTTTGCTCAAGCTGATGCAGAATTTCAGGCTGCAAAATCTTGGTTTTATCAAACCATGGATATTGTTTGGAATGAAATTGTTGCTGGTCGTGAAGCAACTGCTGAACAAATTAGCGATATGCGTTTGGCATGTACACATGCAGCGCGAGTTTGCGCCAAAGTCACCCGAAAAATGCAAATGCTCGCAGGCATGACAGCAATTTATACCAACAATCCATTTAGCCGTTTTGTGAATGACACCAACGTAGTGACTCAGCATGCCTTTATGGGCGATGCGACTTTACAAAATGCAGGCTCAATCAGTTTCGGGTTAAAACCAACCCCAGGTTATTTATAAGTTTAATTTTTAAAAGGATATTGAAATGGAAGCTAAAAAATCATTACGCGTCTTGTTCTGCATGGGTATTAACCAAAACTTTTTTGATGCAGAGCCAGCTGAAGCCAAAGCGGTTTGGGCAGCGTTTGGTGAAATGTGGAATGGCATTCATGACTTACCGGGCGTACATGTTTTTGGAAATCTTGATGATGACCAAAGCATGGTTGGCCCAAGTACGGGATGGCCTTGGACAACTTACTTGCTTGCAGATGTTCCGGATATTGAAACCGTACACGCGGCTTGTAACTTGTTTAGAACGACCGTGGTGGGTGAAGGGCCATACAAACTTTGGAAATATTGCAAAGTTGAAGCTCGTGTTGGGCGTGAATTGATTATCCAACGTTAAGGCGATGGCAATGACTGACAAAGTGAATATGGCAGAAATCATAGAGCGACTAGAACAGTTAGAAGCGCACAACGCCATTCGTAACTGCCTGAACCGCTATATGGAAATCTGCGACGAGCTCAATGCAAATACAGACCTTGACGAGCTGATGAATCTTTTTGATCAGGACTGTATTTGGGAAGGCGTTGGCGAAAAATATGCCAAATCTTTTGGCCGTTATGCTTCTTGGCAGTCGATTTACGACATGTTTAAAAGCTATACCCAAAAAGAATCTCACTTTGTCATGAATGCACACTTTGTAAATTCAGAACAAATTTATGTAAATCAAAATGATGCAAATGCTTCATGGCTGATGTTGCAGACTTCAACGTTTAAAGATGGCCGTAGTCATCTGAATACAGCAAAGCTCAATGTGAAGTTTCAAAAGCAAGCAGATGGAACATGGAAAATTAAACATTTCCAAACACAGAATATTTTCAGTCGTCCCGTATCGCATTGGCACAGTGAAGCTGAATTGCCGATACCTTCCCAGGAATGACCCAGGACATATTTAAAAGGACTATTGATATGAACAGTATTATCCCGACGCATAACATTGGCACTGATTACGATGCTTTGGTTCAAAGTGACCGTGCCCATACTTCTCTTTATAAAGATGAACGAATTTTTGATGAAGAAATGGAAAAAATCTTTTATAGCACTTGGGTGTGGGTTGCACATGCGAGTGAAATTCCGGAAGGTGGAAGCTATAAAACCATTAATATCGGTAAACAGCCTGTTGTTGTGGTGCGTGACCGTAAAAAGAAAGTCCATGTACTTTTAAATCGTTGTCGTCACCGTGCAGCAACTGTATGTGAACATAAGAAAGGAAAAACCAACAGTTTTGTATGTCCGTACCACGGTTGGAGTTATGCACTTGACGGTAGTTTACGTGGTGTGCCATCTCCGGAAAGCTACGGCGATTGTTTAGATAAATCAGAATTACCGTTGGTGAGTCTACGTGTAGAAGAATATAACGGCATGATCTTCGCTTCATTTAAAGAAGACATCCAACCGCTTGATGAGTTCCTTGGGCCAGCAAAAAAATGGATTGACCTGTTTATGAAACAAGGTGCGGGTTATCCAATTAAAGTGTTAGGTGAACATCGTTTCCGTTTCCCGGGTAACTGGAAAATCCAGCTTGAAAATACCACTGATGCATATCACTTCCCGTTGGTACACAAGTCGTTCTTAAGTTCTGTAGATGAAAAAACAGAAGAACTCTTTAACTTCGAAAACCAACCGGGCTTTGTTGAAGACTTAGGTAATGGTCACAGTGTCATGGTGATGATTCCTGAACTGGTTGATCTAGACGAAGAGCTTATGGAACGTCCAATTCAAGAGCGTTTCGAAGACTTGGCTCAAGCTTTGCGCGACGAAGGCCATGAAGAGTTAGAAGTACGCCGTATTGTTCGAGCAGTTGGTGGTTCTGGCTTTAACTTAAATTTATTCCCGAATATTGCATGTTCGATGGCGTTCTTCCGAGTGTTACAGCCAATTTCAGTTGCTGAAACAGAAATTCATCACTCGGTAATTACGATGGATGGCGGTCCACAAATTGCCAATCAATATCGCTTACGTTTGCATGAGCATTTCCAAGGTCCATTTGGTTTTGGCACACCAGATGACTCCGAAGCTTGGGAGCGCGTACAACACGGCGCCAATGCGGGTAATGATTTATGGATTATGCTCAACCGCGGTTTACCGGGCGAAGTCAAAACCGAAGATGGCTTAAAAAGTGATGTCAGTGCTGAAACAGGTATGCGTGCAGCATATCAGCAGTGGAAAAAGATGATGACGGCTTAAGGAGAGAGCAATGAATATGAATCTGCAATTATTAAATGAAGTCACTGCTTTCATCTGGGCCGAAGCAGATATGTTAGACCACAGCGAGTACCGTGAATGGCTTAATTTATGGAATGAAAAAGGGGTTTATATCATTCCAATTGACCCGAACCTCACAGACTACGAAAACAACTTAAATTATGCCTATGACGATAATCATATGCGTACTTTACGTGTACAGCGTCTTGAAAATGGTGAAGCAATTTCTACAGCGCCTAAAGCAAATACTGTGCGTAGCATTTCTCGTGTACGAGTGATTCAAGATCAGGATGATGAAATCGTTTTACGCTGTGCTCAAAACTTACGTGAATTCCGTAAAGAAAACCTCAAGCATTACACGGCCGATATTACCTACCATCTAACTCGTGATGCGACTACAGGTTTTAAGATTAACCGTAAAATCATTAACTTGGTTAACTCAACCGATACCTTAGCTGGTATTAGCTACATTCTTTAGGAGCGGTAACATGAAACAGGTTGTTTTAGTGACAGGTGCTGCTTCTGGACTCGGTAATGTGATTGCTGAATATTTTGCAAGCCAAGGCCATCAAGTGATTTTGTCGGCAAGTACGCTTGAAAAAGCCGAAAATGCCAAGGCACAAAGTCAATATGCCCAAAATATGTTTCCCTTGAAATTAGATATTTCTGTCGAAGCAGATTTTCATGCAGCGGTGCAATGGATTGAAGAGAAATTTTCTAAACTTGATGTGTTAATTAACAATGCCACCGTCACCAAAGCAACGCCAGTATTAGAAATTACCGCAGCCGATTTTGATTGGATCACCCAAGTTAACCAACGCGGCACCTTTCAAGCTTGTCAAATTATTGGCCAATATATGGCAAAAAAGGGTTATGGGCGCATCATAAATATGGCGTCTCTAGCAGGACAAAATGGCGGTACTGCAACAGGTGCACACTATGCGGCAACCAAAGGTGCGATTGTGACGTTAACCAAAATTTTTGCCAAAGAGTTTGCGGCAAAAGGGGTAACGGTCAATGCAGTTGCACCGGGACCGATGGAATCACCGATCGTTCATAGTGTGGTGCCAGACGAAAAAATGGAACAGTTCATCCAGAATATTCCGGTTAAAGCCTTAGGAAGTATGCATTTTATTGCTGAAACTTGTGGGTTGCTTGCGAGTCCAAATGCGGGGTTTGTGACTGGTGCAACATGGGATATTAACGGTGGTTTATTCATGCGCTAAGCCACAAGCTTAGGCATGAAAAGGGAGTTAAATCATGACTACACTTTATGATGTTGTCGTTAAAAATCGCCATGTAGAAGGTGGAAATATTGCAGTCATGGAATTTGAATCTGCAACTTCTGCTGCATTACCAAAAGTTGAAGCGGGTGCGCATATTGATGTGCACTTACCAAATGGTATGGTTCGCCAGTATTCACTTTGCCAAAATCCAAATGACGAAGGTAAGTTTCGCCTTGGAATTTTACGTGACCCTGAATCACGTGGTGGCTCAATATCCGCTTTTGATGAAATTAAAGATGGCATGCAAATTCAGGTCAGTGAGCCAAAAAATTTATTTCCACTTTTAAAAGCCAAACACAGTGTCTTGATTGGCGGTGGAATCGGGATTACGCCATTAATCACGATGGCGTATCAACTTGCACATGAAGGCGAATCATTTGAGCTTCACTACTGCGGGGCTAGCCCAGAAAACTGTGCTTTTGTTGATGAAATTAAAAATGGTGAGTTAGCAAAACACACAACTTTGCATTTTAAATCGGAAGGTGCAAGCCACCGAGCATTTTTTGAATCTGCCATTAAAGATATTGATCTTGAGAGCCATATTTACACCTGTGGTCCAGTCGGTTTTATGGATTGGGTGATTAACCTTGCTACGACTCATAATTTTCCTGAGCAGCAAATCCACAAAGAATATTTCCAAGTCGAAACTGACACCTCGGGAGATTCATTTGAAGTGGTGGCTGAACGTAGCGGAAAAATCATTATGGTTGAAGCTGGTGAAACCATTTTGCAGGCTTTGGCTAAAGAAGGCATCGAGATCGAAATGTCATGCGAGCAAGGTGTATGCGGAACTTGCATGTGTGATGTGATTGAAGGCGAACCCGATCATCGAGATGTTTATTTTACTGACGAAGAAAAGGCCAGCAATGAGCAAATATTGGTGTGCTGTTCACGCTCTAAAACACCGAGATTAGTTTTAGATATCTAATGCTCTCGCGATTTATATGGATGTAAGAGAAGGTTTAGGAGAAAGATGATGAATGTATTACAACAAATAGATGAGTTTACGGTCGATCCATTACAGTTCCGACGAGCATTAGGAAATTTTGCAACAGGCGTTACCATTGTTACCGCACAAAATGCACAAGGTGAGAAAGTCGGTGTAACCGCAAATAGTTTTAACTCGGTGTCACTCGATCCACCGCTTATTTTGTGGAGCATTGATAAAAAATCGTCAAGTTTTTCAGTATTTGAAGAAGCGACACATTTTGCAGTTAATATTTTATCGGGCACGCAAATTGAGCTGTCTAATAAGTTTTCGAGACGCAATATTGATAAATTCGCAGACACAAACTTTCAACTTGGTGCAGGAAGCGCTCCCATTTTAGAAAATTGTTCTGCGGTGTTTGAGTGCGAACGTTATCAAGTGATTGAAGGTGGTGACCACTGGATTATTGTTGGCAAAGTGGTTCGTTTCCATGACCAAGGCCGAAGCCCGTTGGTCTACCATCAAGGCGCATATTCTTGTGTCATGCCGCATCCAAGCCTTCAAGTTAAACAAACTGAACAGAGCGGTGTAGACCAAACACATTATGGGCACTTATATAATAATGTCTGCTACTTGATGAGCCGTGCTTTTAAAGCTTATCAAACCGACTATATCCCTAAGCAAATGGCTTCGGGTTTCCGTACCAGTGAATCACGTCTCTTGCTTGTTTTGGCCAGTGGTACTGCCTCAAGTAAGGAAGATTTACCGCGTGATATTGCTATGCCAATGCAAGAAGTTGAAAGGTCGGCTGAAATCTTAAAATTTGAAGGGTTATTGGTTGACCACGATAATTTGTATGTATTGACCGAAAAGGGTAAACAAACAGCGCAGTATTTGTTTGATATTGCCGATAGCCATCAAAATGAGGTGTTTGAAAAGTATTCTGATGAGCAAAAGGATATTTTTATTACCATGCTGAGAGATTTTGCAGGAGTAGCATAAGTCCCCTTAAGCTGATAAATTAAATTGATTTATCAGCTTCTTCACATCTAGCTGACTATCATCAAAACAATTCCAAGGATAAGGAATTTTTGGCACACAATTTGTTTATCAATAAAACAAGATTGCAAAAAGCCAAGACAGTGTACCACCACAGAAGCAAAAGCTTGAGCGGTGGCACGTGTATAGAGAGGTAAGGGATGAACCAATATGTAAGCGATGCATTACTCACATGGACGCACCATATTAAAAGTGTGTGCGGCAATTTTGAAACCGATTTTGACGGAACCCGTAATTTATTCATTGGTGAAGTTCAGTGCTTTTTATTGGGTGATACCGAAATTGCTTTTATCAAAAACAATGCAAATAAAATTGTCCGAAAAGCCGATGAAATCGATCGAGTGAATAATCGTTTTTGCTTTTTGATTTTGCAGTATTCGGGAAAAATGCTGCTCGAGTATAAAAATGAAACTTTAAGCCTAAATGAAGGCGATATTGTGTTGGTCGATCCAGTCGAAACCATTTCGATGTATCCGCAAGGTTTGGTAAGTCAGATTTCAGTGCACCTGTCGCGTGAAAAATTACTGAAAGAAAATATTAGTACTGAATATTTTGGAAAGCTCATTACGCAAAATATGAGTGGTTTTTTACTCAAGAATATTTTGAAAAATATGTCTGCTGAAAACATTAAACTTTGGTATGCAACTGAAGACGGTAATGCTTTTGAAGATGCGCTGATCGCCTTAATCAAACCCACAATCAATTATAAAAATATAAATAGCTCCAATAATCTAATGGAAAAAGCCGAGCGCTATATTATAGAAAACTTAGCAAAACCAGATTTAACACCTAAATTAATTGCAGAGCACATTGGGGTATCTCTACGTCATCTTTACCGTCTATTTCTTCAAGAAAAATTATCGATTAACAAATATATACAGCTCAAACGCCTAGAAAAAGTCAAAGCAGATTTGCTTGATAAAAGAAATAAACAAAGCTCGATTACCCAAATCGCCTTGAAGTGGGGTTTTTGGGATGGCGCTCATTTCTCAAAAATATTTAAAAAGACCTATGGTATTTCTCCTAAAGAATTTAGAGAGGGTATCTCGGTTTAAAACTTTCATCTCTCAATGTCATTTTTAGACAAGTTCGACGTCATTCTTGAACAAGCTAGCCCTATGTAACTGTGTTGAAATTAAATTCATTAGAGCAGGCTAGATAAGCTTAATAATCATAAAACTATTAAGTTAATCTAATTAATTTCACTCACAGGAAAGTGCATTTTAACTGTCTGATTCAGATAGTTCAGGGATAGATCAAAAGGATGAAACCAATGCGTAAACAACGATTATTGAATGACATACAAAAAATACTGGCACTTAACTTATCAATCGCTGCAAGCTTTTGGGGACTCAATACTCAAGCGTTTGCTCATGGTGGAAAGGCCGAAATGGTCTCACTTTATCAAAATATGAGTGAGCAAGGTGCTAAAGTTGTCAAAGACGATTTTACTAATACTTATATGATCACCAAAGGCTCTATGGTGGTTCGGGCCAAACCCAATTCAGATCAGGTTTTGATAAATGGCAAACCTTTTAAACTCAGTGTCCCTTTATTAGTCAAAGATGGTAAACCAGTTATTGGAAAAGATTTTTTTAATGAAGTTTTCCAGTCTGGGTTAGATCAAACTTTTAAAATTGAAAATACGTTTCACCCGCTCAATAGCCTAAACTCTGACGAAATTAAAAAAACATTTGATGTGATTAACCGCTCGAAATATGCCTATAAAAATATGCGTTTTGCCGAGTTAAAGCTTAAAGAGCCTGAAAAAGCAAAAGTTTGGGATTACTTTATTAATCACAAAGAATTTAAAGAAGATCGTATTGCCTCTTTTATTTTGTTAAAGGGGAGTCAAGCGATTGAAGGTGAAGTTAATCTTAACACTCAACAAGTCACCAAATGGAATGTACTTAAAGACACTCATGGAATGGTGTTGCTCGATAATTTTGAAGCTGTACAACGCGTAATTGAGACAAGTAAAGAATATCAGGAAGCTTTACGCAAACGCGGCATTACCGATGTGAAAAAAGTGATTGCTACACCGCTAACTGTTGGATATTTTGGCGGCAAAGATGGACTTGATAAACAACTCAATATATTAAAAGTCGTTGCCTATCTCGATGTTGGGGATGGTAATTATTGGGCGCATCCTATCGAGAACCTAGTTGCTGTAGTCGATTTAGATAAAGAAAAAATTATTAAGATTGAAGAAGGCGCAATCATTCCTGTGCCAATGGCAAATCGACCTTATATGTCGAATAAGCCAGTAGCAAGTAAGCTAAAACCACTCAATATTATTGAACCTGAGGGTAAGAACTTTAGCATTACAGGTCAAACCATACATTGGGGCAACTGGTGTTTGCATGTGGCCTTAGACTCTCGTGTTGGCTTACAGCTTTCAACCGTGACTTACAAAGATAAAGGTGTGAAGCGTAAAGTCATGTATGAAGGAAACCTTGGTGGAATGGTGGTTCCATATGGTGACCCTGATATTGGATGGTACTTCAAATCTTATTTAGACTCTGGCGAATATGGGATGGGAACACTTACCTCATCTATTATTCCGGGAACAGATGCACCCGACAACGCTGTTTTACTTGATGCTGTGATCGCAGACTATAAAGGCCAGCCTCAAGTAATTCCAAATGCCATTGCTGTGTTTGAGCGTTATGCTGGGCCTGAATATAAACATCACGAAATTTTTGGTAACCAAGATGCTAGTGAAGCCCGCCGTGAACTTGTTGTGCGCTGGATTAGTACAGTGGGGAATTACGATTACATGTTTGACTGGGTATTTGCCCAAAATGGTGTAATTGGAATTAATGCGGGTGCGACGGGTATTGAAGCTGTTAAAGGCGTTAAATCACGCACCATGCATGACAGTACCGCAAAAGAAGATACCAAATATGGAACTTTAATTGACCATAATATTGTGGGTACAACGCATCAGCACATCTATAACTTCCGCTTAGACATGGATGTAGATGGGGAAAACAACAGCTTTATGCATATGGACCCAGTGGTGAAAGCCAATGCGAAAGGTGGTGTTCGTACAAGTTCAATGCAAATTGACAGTAAAGTCATTATGAATGAGCAAAATGCGGCTGAAAAATTTGATCCGTCTACCATTCGCTTACTCACGAATTTCAACAAGGAAAATAGATTAGGTAATCCAGTTTCTTACCAATTGATTCCTTTTGCAGGTGGAACACACCCTGTGGCAAAAGGAGCCAATTTTTCTAAAGATGAATGGTTATTTAAACGTTTGAACTTTATGGATAAGCAAATTTGGGTGACTCAGTACAATCCAGACGAACGCTACCCTGAAGGGAAATATTCAAACCGTTCAACTCATGACACAGGATTAGGACAATTCATTGGCAACAATGAAAGTATTGAAAATAAAGACCTTGTGGTCTGGATGACAACAGGTACAACGCATGTGGCGCGTGCTGAAGAATGGCCAATCATGCCGACAGAGTGGGTGAATACACTCATCAAACCTTGGAACTTCTTTGACAGCACCCCGACTTTAAACTTGGGTGAAGAAGAGCAAAACACACAGCACGACCATCAATAAAAATGTGAATAAGCCAGAATGGGTAACGAATAGGTTACCCATACCTGAGCACGGTTAGACCGTTCGCAAAAAAGGAATTTCTCAATGAAAAATTTATTTTCTCAGGTTGTGAGAGGGACTCTCTTTGTCTCATTTTTTTCAACTGTGCATGCTGGTGAGCTTGAAATTAAACCGACTTTTGAAGCAACTTTTGGAGCTTTTAGTAGCGGTAAAAGCTATAACGGTGAAAATCTAGAGGATGAAAGAATTAATTGGCAAGAAGGTCATCTTAAATATGGTGCTAAAGGACAATACACCTTTAAAAACAATCAGCTCTATGCAAGTTTGAGCGGTATTAGCTCGGCAACATTTGGTGATGGTGATGCCGGCCAAAATAGTAATGGCAAAGAACGTAAAACAGATGTGAATGAATGGATCATTGGTTTTAAAGACGGCAGCAATAAAGATGAGTTAACGACCTATGATTTAAGTATCGGTCGACAAAATATCATGATTGGTGACGGGTTCTTCATTGCGGGTGATGCGTTAAACCTCGGTAAAGCACCTGCGGACGGTACACTAGATCGGGGCGGAGCATATTATCTGGCAGCTCGTCGAAGCTTTGATTTTACAAGTTTGCTTCAATACAAATCGCAAGAAAATACAACGCTAAAGCTGGCTTATTTAAAGTCAAACAATAAAGCACAATTTTCCCCAGAACTCTTTGTGGCTGATCTGATGTATCAGCTTAAAGATAAAGGTGTTGGGTTCACTTACTTAAATGTATTAGATCTTGAAGATGTTGAACACGTTTCAGGGCGCGAAGATCTTAAAAATTATGCTTTACGTTTGAATTATCAACCTTTACCAGAACTACAGCTCAAAACTGAGTTTGTGGTGCAAGATAAAAAAGATGGCCAAGAAAATGCTGGTTACTTAGCGCTGAACTATAACTTTTTATCTTCAAAATATACGCCCTCATTAGGCTATCGTTTTAGCCATTTTTCAGACCAATACGACACGATGTTTTATGGAAATACAGTCGGCTTTGGTACATGGTTTCAGGGCGAAGTTGCCGGAAACTATGCAGGCCCATTCAATAAAAATGCAGATATTCATCAAGTTTCTTACATGATGAACTTGAAAGAAAATTTTATGTTGGGTGCTTTGGCCTATAAGTTCAAAACAGTAAATAAGTCTTTAACTAATATAGACGGACATGAGCTGGATGTCTTTTCGGTCTGGTCGGTTAATAAAAAATTCAATGTTATTCCTTTAGTGGGACTTTATAAACCAAAACACGATATCCATAGTGGTGGTACTCAAAACTACGATGACAAGACCAATGTCTATGCACAGTTAATTTTGCAATACATCTATTAATAGATCCTTTTAAATGAATTGAGAGAAATAAAAAATGAGTGAAGTTCAGATTTTACAAAGCGTGCAGCAATTTATGGCGCGTCAACATGGACATTTTATTGATGGAAAATTAGTTGCTGCCGAGCTTTTAGATAAAGTGGATATTGTGAATCCATCGACTGAACAGGTTATTGCTCAAATCAGTATAGGCAGTCAACACGATGTCGAAAATGCGGTGAAAAGTGCTGAACATGCTTTTCAAAATGCTTGGGCTGAAACTACACCGTACGAACGTGGCGTTAAACTAAATAAGTTGGCAGATTTAATTGAACAACATGGTGAAGAACTTGCTCAGCTCGAGACGTTGTCTACAGGAAAACTTATCAATATTTCCCGTCATCTTGAAGTCGCACAATCCGTTATTTTCTTAAGATATTTTGCAGGGTGGGCAACCAAAATTAATGGTCAAACCATGCAACCTTCTATTCCTTCTATGCAAGGAGAAAAATATACGGCCTTTACTTTAAGGCAACCAGTAGGTGTGGTTGCAGGGATTGTGCCTTGGAATTTCTCACTCATGATTGGCGTTTGGAAAATCGGTTCAGCTTTGACAACTGGCTGTACCATTGTGCTTAAACCAAGTGAGTTTGCCAGCTTATCTTTATTACGTTTAGCTGAACTTGCGATTGAGGCAGGTATTCCAGCGGGTGTAATTAATGTAGTGACAGGTAAGGGAGATACAGGACAATATTTAATTGAGTCACCACTCGTTAAGAAAGTCTCATTTACAGGTTCAGTTCCAACCGGCATTGCGATTGGTAAGCTCGCGATGAGCAGTGATTTAACCCGTGTAAGTCTGGAGCTGGGTGGTAAAAATGCCATAGCTGTTTTGGCCGATGCAAATATTGATGAGATTTTACCGACTTTGTTGCAAGCAACTTTTGTACATCAAGGCCAAGTTTGCGCATCCCCAGAGCGTTTTTTTGTACACCGTACAAAACATGATGAACTTGTCGAGAAACTCTCTAAAGCACTTTCGCAGTTTAAAATTGGATCGGCTATGGATGAAGGAAGTATGTTTGGTCCACTCTCTAATCAGCCACATTTTAATAAAGTGAAACATTATTTAGATATGGCTAAAGCCAACAACCAGATTATTGCTGGAGGTGAGGCTCTAGATCAGACAGGATATTTTGTACAGCCGACTTTAATTTCCTTCAAAAATACCAATGATCCTTTATTTTCAGAGGAAACTTTTGGCCCAGTAGTCGGGGTAATGCCATTCGAAACTGATGAAGAACTTATTCAGCTTATGAATCAGTCGCGCTTTGGTTTAACTGCAAGTATCTGGACAAATGATTTGTCTAAAGCTTTGCGATTAATTCCTAAAATTGAAGCAGGAACCTTATGGGTCAATATGCATACATTCTTAGATCCATCTGTTCCATTTGGCGGGGTGAAAGCTTCGGGAATTGGCAGAGAGTTTTCAGATGCATTTATTGAAGATTACACCGAATTAAAATCGGTGATGATTCGATATTAAGTTTCTACGAGATATAAAAAAATGGCCTTTATAGGCCATTTTTAACATTAAAACTAACCTAATAAAAAGTTCTTTAGGATTTTATTAAAAGCTTCTGGCTGCTCGACATTGGAAATATGAGAGGCATCTATTTCTGCAAGTTTTGATTGTGGAATGCGTTGCTGCATAAACTCACCATCTGCAACAGTCGTTACAGGGTCTTGAGTTCCAGCAATCACCAATACAGGAATTTTGATGTTTTTTAACTGCTCACGGACATCCGCTTTAGCCAAAGCCTCACAACAATTGGCATAACCCATTGCGCTGCCAGCACTTAAGTCGTTACACAGGTTGTTGACAATTGAAGCATGACTTTGGATAAAGGGATCTGTAAACCATCGCGAAGCTGCTGTGGCTGCGATTGGCTGTAAACCTTGCTGACGTACTAATTTTGCACGGTCAAGCCATGCCTGTTCTTGTCCAATTTTAGCGGCAGTATTTGCCACAATTACACGACTAAAACGGTCAGGGTAGTGAATCGCAAGCCATTGACCGGTTAAACCACCCATAGAAATACCACAAAAAGCAGCTTTGCTAATATTCAGATGATCCAGTAAGCGGACAACATCTTCACCTAATTGTTCTACAGTGTATGGACCGTCAGGTGTAGAGGATGAACCGTGACCACGTGTGTCATAGCAGATCACAAAAAATTGATCTTTTAACTCATTAAACTGTTTTTGCCACATACCATAATTGGTGCCCAAAGAGTTGGAAAACACCAGAGCAGGGGAAGACGGTTCACCAAAAGTTTGATAGTTAATTTGTGCATCGGCAGATTGAAAAGATGGCATTTGTTTCTCCTTAAAGTGCTTCAACACGTTCAATAATCAAAGCAATACCTTGGCCCACCCCAATACACATTGAACACAAGGCATAACGACCACCTGTTTGTTCAAGCTGGTTCAAGGCTGTAGTCACAAGACGTGCACCTGATGCACCAAGTGGATGACCTAATGCAATTGCACCACCATTTGGATTTATTTTGTCAGAATCATCTGGTAAACCTAAATCACGGGTCACTGCCAAAGCTTGTGCAGCAAAAGCTTCATTCAGCTCAATTACATCCATCTGATCTAAAGTCAGATTGGCTTGTGTTAGTAATTTTTTAATCGCTGGTGCAGGAGCAAAACCCATAATCCGTGGTTCTACACCCACCGCTGTTGAAGCAATAATCTTGGCACGCGGTTTTAGGTTATAAGCCTGAACCGCTTCGTCAGATGCAATCAGTAGAGCTGCTGCACCATCATTAATACCTGAAGCATTGCCTGCTGTTACTGTGCCATCTGCTTTAACCACAGGTTTAAGTTTGCTTAAACCTTCAAGTGTGGTCGATGCACGTGGATGTTCATCAGTATCAATCACAACAGCATCACCCTTACGCTGAGGGATTTCAACTGCCACGATTTCTTTAGAAAAAAAGCCTTTGGCTTGCGCGCTTGCGGTGCGTTGTTGGCTCACCAAGGCAAACTGGTCCTGATCTGCACGATTGACGTTGAACTGTTCAGCCACGTTTTCGGCAGTCTGGGGCATGGTGTCTATACCATACAATTCTTTAAGTTTCGGGTTAATGAAGCGCCAACCCATGGTAGTGTCTTCAATCTTCTGGCTACGGCCAAAGGCACTGTCTGACTTACCCATCACATAAGGTGCACGGCTCATACTTTCCACACCACCTGCAATCACCAAATTCGCTTCACCTGCTTTAATGGCGCGGGCAGCAATGGCAATGGCATCGAGTGATGAACCACACAAACGGTTAATGGTGGTTGCTGGCACCTGATACGGTAACCCTGCAAGAAGTGCTGACATACGACCGACATTACGGTTATCTTCACCGGCTTGATTGGCACAGCCATAGATCACATCATCGACCTGTTCCCAATCTACATTCGGGTTACGCTGCATGAGCGCTTTAATCGGCACAGCGCCAAGGTCATCGGCACGGACAGGTGCAAGGCCACCGGCATAACGGCCGAATGGAGTACGGATTGCATCGATGATATAAGCGTTTTTCATTCTAACTTTCGTCCTTTACTTCAGGCCTTTTTAGCCCTTTCCGTAAGTATTTCGTGGTGGCGACATGGATGTCGCCTCGTTGCTCAGCACAACAGGGAGGTTGTGTCTGAGTAACAAAGATTTTTGGTTACTTTTTTAAAAAAGTGACACGAATTAGCTACTGGCATCTGGCTTCAACAGATAAGACTCCGTTGTGATGATTTATAAATTTTCATATCAACGGATAACATCACGGCTGTAATTTATTGTGATATCCATAAGTCTGTTGCATAAGCGATATCTTACTTTTGAAAGGTCAAAAGTAACAAAAACCTTTGTTGAACAGAGGAGGCTTCCATGCCTCCCTGTCCAACGGGCGACATCCATGTCGCCTCTCACGATAGTTACTGCTGTTTTAAATTTTAATCTTGAGTGGCATTAATCAAAGTTGCACCTGTTAAAGCCTGTAACTCATCAAAGCTAAGACCTTCAACTTTCTCAATCACCTTTAAACCATCATTGGTCACATCAATCACACAAAGATCGGTGTAAATACGATCAACGCAGTGTTTACCCGTAACTGGATAGCTCAGCTCAGCGACAATCTTCGGCTCACCTTGTTTGGTCACATGGTCTGTAGTGATAAATACTTTCTTGGCACCCACCGCCAAATCCATTGCACCACCCACAGCAGGAATCGCATCCGGTGCACCCGTGTGCCAGTTCGCCAAGTCACCATTCGCTGCCACCTGAAAGGCACCAAGTACAGCAATATCAAGGTGACCACCACGCATCATGGCAAATGAGTCGCCATGATGGAAAAAGCTACCACCTTCAAGCATGGTCACAAACTCTTTACCCGCATTAATCAGTTCAGGGTCTTCTTCACCTGCCGCTGGCGGTGGGCCAAAGGCCAATAAGCCATTTTCAGAATGAAGAAAAATATCTTTGTCGTTAGGTAAGTAACTAGCGATCTTGGTTGGTAAACCAATACCCAAGTTCACATAGGCACCATCGGGAATATCTTGTGCCACACGTTTTGCAATCTGGTCACGGCTGAGTTTCTGGTAGCTCATGTTATTTCTCCTTATTGCTTATTGTGCTGGCGCTACTTGTACAACATGCTGTACAAAGATACCTGGGGTGATGATGTGTTCCGGGTCTAATCCACCTAGCTCAACCACTTCAGAAACCTGAGCAATAGTGACATCCGCAGCCATGGCCATAATCGGGCCAAAGTTACGTGCAGATTTACGGTAAACCAGATTGCCCCAGCGGTCGCCCTTGTAAGCTTTAATCAAGGCAAAGTCAGCCTTGATCGGATATTCAAGTACGTAATCTTTCCCATCAATCTCACGGGTTTCTTTACCTTCGGCCAAAAGTGTTCCAAAGCCTGTTGGGGTAAATACAGCGCCTAAGCCCATACCCGCTGCCTGAATACGACACGCCAGATTACCTTGTGGTACCACTTCAAGCTCGACCTTTCCGGCACGGTACAGCTCATCAAACACATAAGAGTCAGACTGACGTGGGAAAGAGCAGATGACTTTTTTAACTGAACCAGCCTTAAGCAGTTTCGCCAGACCATAATCGCCATTACCGGCATTGTTGCTGACAATGGTTAAGCCTTTAACACCGAGTTCAATAAGACCATCAATGAGTTCAGCGGGTTGTCCTGCGGTACCGAAACCACCAATCAGAATGGTTGCACCATCTTTAATCTGCGATAGAACCTCGCTTAGTGAGGACTTACTTTTGTCAATCATGTGAGAAACCTTAGAGCATGAGGTAACGTGATGTATTACTACCGCTAAAAATTTATTTAAATTCTTAATGGTAGTAATAAATGGAATAAATTTTGTGAGTCAAAAGCGAACTTTTAACTCACATATATTTTCAATTAAGCACTAGCGCGACGACGTTCAACTTCAGTTGAAGGAGCAGCAGCGGCATCTTTAACAAGTTCAATGTTAAATGTGATGTGTTTGAAAGCGTGATCTAAACCACGACGTTGAATTTCAGCTGGGTCAGTTACATCAACTGCTGTTGCAACTAAGCCGTCACGGGTTGCGAAAGCAAAGTCGTCCCATAAGTACTCATCACCCTCAATGTTGAATTGAGTAGTTAGCTTGCGGTAACCCGGTGCAGAAACGAAGTAATGAACGTGAGATGGACGGTTACCATGACGACCTAATTTGTTAAGAAGGGCCTGAGTTGTACCTTCTGGCGGGCAACCATAACCTACAGGCATAGTTGTTAATGCAACATACTTACCATCAGCATCAGTCAAGATAGTACGACGTAAGTTGAAGTCAGATTGAGACTTATCAAAGAATGAATAGTTACCCAAACTGTTGGCATGCCATACTTCAACTTTGGCATTTTCAATGATATTGCCATCAGTATCGGTCACAGTACCTTCAATAATTAAGGTATCGATTTTGCCAGATTCTGTACCATCATCCATACGCGCAAAACCAACAGATTCAGGCGCGCCAGCTACATAAAGTGGGCCTTCGATGGTACGTGGTGTGCCACCCGTAACACCAGCTTTGGCATCAGCTTCATCTGCACGTAAATCAAGATAATGCTCTAAACCTAAGCCAGCTGCCAAAAGACCAAGTTCGTTTGCTTGACCAGCATCTGTGAAATATTCCAAACCTTTCCATACTTCTGAAGGTTGGATGTCTAAATCTTCAATGGCTTGAAATAAATCCCCGAGAAGGCGCACTACAATTTGTTGAACACGTGCATCAACTTCGCCTTTTGCAGTGTCGACATTCATTTGTTTTACAAGCGCATCAATTTGTTGACGGTTCATACTAAAACTCCTTAAGTATGCAATACGGTTTTGGGTGGCAGCGCTGCGGGCATTTTGTTTTGCTAGCGAATAAGTGCCGCCACGTTCCTTGTTACCTTCTGAATAATCTGCTTGGTTTTTTAAATGGACTTCAGAGATCACATTTAAAAAATTGTTTTGGTTTACGAATCATCATCACGAACAGAAGAAGGGTGGCGATTAAGTGCCATAACTTCGATATCCATGTAAGGATAGAGAGGTAAACCCTGTAAAATATTGTGCAATTCTTCATTGCTCTCGACATCAAAAATACTGATGTTTGAGTACTGGCCTGTAACTCGCCAGATGTGACGCCATTTACCTTGACGCTGTAAGTCTTGCGAATAGGCTTTTTCAACAGCCTTAATTTCATTTGCTTTGTCGGCTGGCATATCAAGTGGAATATGCACATCCATACGTACATGAAATAACATGGGAAACTCCTTATCCTGTTGCCTTAACGACGTAACTTCTCGACTTTATCTTCATCAATTTCAATGCCTAAGCCAGGAGCCGTTGGCAAGTGCAATTCAAAGTTTTCGTAACGTAGCGGTTCTTTCAAAATTTCTTCGGTAAGCAATAACGGACCAAATAATTCAGTACCAAACGCTAATGTTTCAAAGGTTGCAAACGCATGAGCAGAAGCCATGCTACCTACAGGGCCTTCAAGCATAGTACCGCCATAAAGATCGATTCCAGCCAAACCTGCAACCTTGGCAACTTCACACGCTTCAATGAGACCACCAGATTGTTCAATTTTCACCGCAAATACATCTGCACCATGACTTTTTGCAATACGGTATGCGCTGTCAGGACCAGTTAAAGCTTCATCTGCCATAATTGCGACATCAAAACGCTGTGTTAGGCGCGCAAGAGCTTCAGTGTTCTGAATAGCACAAGGCTGTTCAATTAAGTCAATCCCGCCATCTTGTAGCTGTTGAATACCTTGAATACATTCCAGCTCTGACCATGCACGATTTACGTCAACGCGTACACTAATATCTGCACCGAGTGCTTTTTTAATTGCAATCACATGATCAACATCGTGTTGCAAAGGGCGTGAACCAATTTTGAGTTTGAACGTGTTATGACGTTTTAACTCAATCATTTTTCGAGCTTCAGCAATATCTTTTTCTGTGTCACCAGACGCGAGCGTCCAAAGTACAGGTAAACTATTACGCAGACGGCCACCTAAAACTTCACTTAATGGCACGCCTAAACGTTTTGCCTGAATATCAAGTAGAGCAGTCTGAATGGCACATTTCGCGAAACGGTTACCATTAATATTCTTACGAATCAGTTTTAGTGTTTGAGCAACATTTAAATCTTTAACTGATGCGAGTAATGGTGCAAAGTAAGTATCAATATTGGCTTTGACACTTTCAGGACTTTCTTCACCATAGTTCAGTCCACCAATGGTGGTCGCTTCACCCCAACCTACAATACCATCCGTAGTCGTAATTTTAACGAGCACCAAAGTCTGAGTACGCATGGTAGTCACAGACAATTGGTGAGGACGGATAGTTGGAATATCCACAAGTATGGTTTCTATGGTTCTATACATGAAGTTTCAACTATTTCAAACTTGTTTACATACCATAGAAGAATGTAATAGCCTAAAATAGATATAGAACGGTATTTTAAGATACTAAAAAGGTATATTAATGGAATTAAGACATCTACGTTATTTTGTTACCGTTGTTGAAGAACAAAGTCTGACTAAGGCCGCAGAAAAGCTTTTTATTGCTCAGCCACCACTCACGCGTCAAATTAAAAAACTAGAGGAAGAGTTAGGCATTGATCTGTTCGTGAAAGGCTCACGTCCATTAAAAGTGACAGAAGCAGGGCTGTTTTTTTACCAACATGCTGTTCAGATTTTAACGCATACGGCTCAAGCAGCTTCTATGGCAAAAAAAATGAAGCTGGTCGAGAATGTTGTTAAAGTTGGCTATGTGAGTTCGCTTCTTTATGGGCGATTACCACAGGTCATTTATCTATTTAGACAAAAAAATCCTGACATTCATGTCGAGCTTATTGAATGTGGTACACGAGATCAGGTCGAAGCCTTAAAGTTAGGAAAAATTGACTTAGGTTTCGGACGGCTACCTATTAGCGATCCTGCCATTAAGCGACTTCTACTTCGAAAAGAAAAATTAAAACTCGCGATTCATAAAAAACATCCTTTAAGTGAGTTTCAAGAATCAGGAATTTATTTATCTCAAATTATCAATGAGACAATTTTCTCTTATCCAACGACACCTAAACCAAATTTTTCGACCACTATTCAAGCTTTATTTACCAAATTAGGTCTTGTTCCCGCCAAACTGACTGAAGTCCGCGAAATTCATATGGCACTTGGCTTAGTGGCATCTGGAGAAGGTATTTGTATTATTCCAGAAAGCGCCTGTGATATTGGAATGAAGAATCTAACTTATTTAAATATCTTGGACTTAGAAGCCTATAGTCCCATTTCTCTATCGATGCGCAATATGGATCAAAGTTCATATATTCCTAAAATCTTAGATTGTATTGAAGAGATCTATAGCGAAGAAGAAGTGTCCAGAAATTTGAATTTATAACTTTTCAATACGTTTTAAATTGAATTATCATGTTATTTTAAAACTTTAAACCTATAGGTAATATTTAAAAGGATTATTAGATGAGAAAAATTTTAGGGATAGCTTCTCTTATTATGTCTACTGGTGTTGTACATGCTGAGCAAGTAAATGAACAAGAACAAATTTCTCCATACAGTGCTAATGTAACCTTCGCAAGTCAATATATATCACGTGGTTTTCAACAAACTTGGGGCAAGCCTGCATTACAAATTGGTCTAGATTATGCAAATCCGAATGGATTATTTGTAGGGACTTGGGCTTCAAATGTAAGTTCTAACTATCTTCGTGATGCTTCAGTTGAGTGGGATTTTTATACAGGTTATATAAAAAATTTTGATAAGTTTTCGGCTGGAATGACGGTTTTTTATTACTACTATCCGGGAGCTAAAAGTACGCCTGAAACGGGAAGTACCAGTTATAACTATGGCGAAATTGTGCCTCAAATTGGTTATGGGCCTTTGACTCTTAAATATTATATTACCTATACACCAGATTATGCAGGCTATAACTCAGATACGATGGAGGGACCTGAGGGTAAACGTTCACGAGGAACAACTTATTTAGATTTAACTTTTACTCAGCCTATTAATGAGTCTTGGACTTTTGGTGCTCACTATGGCTATGAAAGAATTAAAAATTTCTCGAAAGCTAACTTTCAAGATATGAAAGTCGAGCTGATTAAAGATTTAGGTGAGGGTTGGACTACAGGACTAGCCTATACCAAAGCTTGGGATAAAGATGGGTTTTATAAAAAGTATAGTAATGGTGAACCTGATGCGCCAGTTTCAAATCCGATTGATTCGACATTTACAGTATCTGTAAAAAAGGTGTTCTAGGTTAAATTTATCTGATTAACTACGCTTGAAAGATATCTCTAAACTCAGGCTTTCAAACGTAGTTAAAATGGACTTTTTATTTATGCTTTTAAATTAATTAAGGTAGGCAAATTAAGTACCACCTGAGCATCCTCAATAACATCTAAGCGGAGAATAGTTGAAGCGCTAAGCTCTTTTAGCAACGTAGTTAAAGGCCCCTCATTTTTCTCAAGTTGAACATTCTTTGGAAAAAGGTTTTGTGCAAAAGAAAGGATATTAGATTGAACGTCTGTTCGGTGCCATTTTCCATCAACTACATGCAGCATAGTTACTTTATTAATATGAGTTTCAGAATCGACATGTTTTAAAGTCGGTACAGGGGTTTTTAAGCTTAAATCTAACTTTCCATTAAGATCAGCAATATTGGCTTGAACCTGTTTTGAATTAATGTCGACATCAATTTGAGTTAACCATTTTGGTAGCTGATAACCATATACACCACGGACTCTGGCAATTTCTGTATCTACAGGTAAAGCCAAAACATGTGCATAAAAATGACGTTGACGCATCGATTTGATTAGTTCAGTAATATGTGGTCCGTGAGCATTAGCTTTACGTACAACAATCGCAATCGAAACTTCGTTATAAGGGTCATTGTCACAAACCGAATAGCTAAAGAATGTGACCGCGACCAATCCATAACCCGGAAATGGTTGTAACGATGTTAAGTCAGCAGGAAGTTTCGCTTTAATCTGTTTAATAGGTGCAAGCATCAGCAGTTGCACATTTGCGCTACGATAATAAAAGTTGGGTGCCCAAACAGGACCTACACGTGATTCCACAATTTTTTTAGGAATATGACGGAAAAAGTCGATATTGCCAGCAGCAGGGTCTTGAGCGATTTCATCTAAATCGGGGTTCATTCTGAAACGGTCATAATAACCACCTTTGGGTACTTTGACTTTTTGTTGCCCAAATTCAACTTCAGTAAACTGTTGTTTTGTATTCATGAAAGTTCACCTTTACATTAATTGACCGAGTAGCTAATGCTGTATATTTTAAGACGTGTTAATTTAGAACCAGTTCAGAAACTATAAGTTTAAAGTTAACTTTAAAGTCAAGATTTTATTTTGATGATGAAAGTCTTTGACATTTAAATGAAATAAAAAAGGGGAAAGATGAGAAGAATTTAAGGCGGTACTTTCATATAAATTTGATTTTAAAAATACAATTAAGGTGATTGACCTTAAAGTTAACTTTAAGCTTAGTATAACTATCTAAACCCTTATAACGAATCAACAAGCAGTTTTTCATCAGGAGAACAAAGATGGGATATGTAACCACAAAAGACGGCGTAGAAATTTTTTATAAAGATTGGGGTCCACGCGATGCCCAAGTATTATTTTTTCATCACGGTTGGCCTTTAAGTTCAGATGATTGGGATACTCAATTACTTTTTTTCCTTAAAGAAGGTTTTCGTGTAGTTGCTCATGACCGCCGTGGACATGGGCGTTCAAGTCAGGTGTGGGATGGTCACGATATGGACCATTACGCAGATGACGTTGCAGAAGTGGTTAAACATCTGAATATTAAAAATGCAATTCACATTGGCCACTCAACAGGTGGCGGTGAAGTAGCTCACTATATTGCGCGTCACGGTCAAGAAAATGTTAAGAAAGCTGTACTTGTTAGTGCAGTTCCACCACTGATGGTTAAAACTGAAAATAATCCTGAAGGTTTACCAAAAGAAGTTTTTGATGACCTGCAAAATCAAGTTCTCACCAACCGTGCACAATTTTTCAGAGATCTTCCATCTGGCCCGTTCTATGGTTTTAACCGACCAGATGCGAAACCATCTGAAGGCATCATCTCTAACTGGTGGCGTCAGGGAATGACGGGCAGTGCAAAAGCACATTACGATGGTATTGTGGCGTTCTCACAAACTGACTTCACCGAAGATTTAAAGAAAATCACGGTTCCTGTTTTGGTGTTGCATGGTGACGACGACCAGATCGTGCCTTATAAAACTTCTGGTGTGAAATCTGCTGAGTTACTCCCAAATAGCCAACTCAAAATCTACCCGGGTTTTTCTCACGGCATGTTAACTGTAAACCATGAAGTGATTAACGCTGACTTATTGGCATTTATCCGCGAATAATTAAAAGTTTTAAAACTTTAAAAAAGGGGCACATTGAGTGCCTCTTTTTTTATATAAAAATAATAAATTCAATTAATTAAATATAGAAGTGCGAAAAGGTGTTGACATTAAAGTTAGCTTTAATCTTAAAGTAAAGTCATACTGAATGAGGTCATTCCAATGAAAGTGTTCGAAAAATTAGTATTCCCAAATGGCTCATATGTTCCTAACCGTATTGCTAAAGCGGCAATGGAAGAAAACATGGCTGATTTAAACCACGCACCATCAGAAGAATTAATGCGTTTATATCAAGCTTGGGCAAATAGTGGTGTCGGTCTAATCATTACCGGAAATGTGATGGTAGACCGCCGAGCGATGACTGGACCGGGCGGCGTAGTGCTTGAAGATGAAAAGCATCTGGATACTTTTAAAAAATGGGCACAAATTGGTCGTTCAAAAGGCGCTCAGATTTGGCTTCAAATTAACCATCCGGGGCGTCAAATGCAAGCAAATCTTGGTCAGCAGACTTGGGCACCATCGGCTATTTCACTTGATCTTGGCAAAATGTCAAATCGCTTTAATACACCAATTGAAATGACTGAATCTATGATTGCAGAGGTGATTCAGCGTTTTGCAAACACAGCGCGTCTAGGTGAAAAAGCTGGGTTTACTGGTGTAGAAATTCATGCAGCACATGGTTACTTATTAAGCCAGTTTCTTTCACCACTCAGCAATAAACGCCAAGATCAGTGGGGTGGTTCTTTAGAAAATCGCGCTCGTATTTTAATTGAGATTGTGGAAGCAGTTCGTAAAGTCGTTTCGCCTACGTTTACTGTTGCAGTAAAACTGAACTCAGCCGATTTCCAACGCGGTGGATTTAGCGCTGAAGATGCTCAACAAGTAGTTAAAATGCTAAATGAACACGCTGTAGATTTGGTTGAACTTTCAGGCGGTAGCTATGAAGCGCCTGCAATGCAAGGTCAAGCACGTGATGGCCGTACACTTGCTCGTGAAGCTTACTTTTTAGAATTTGCGCAAGAGATTTGTAAAGTTGCCAAAATGCCTGTTATGGTGACAGGTGGTATACGCCGTAAACAAGTGGCAGAAAAAGTAGTTGAAAGCGGTGTAGATATGGTCGGTATTGCCACAGCTCTAGCGATTGAACCTAATTTGCCAAATGCTTGGAAACAAGGCCAGAATCTTAGCCCTGAATTAAAACCGATTACTTGGAAGAACAAAACACTTGCTTCACTTGCCAATATGGCGGTGGTCAAATTCCAGTTACGTAATTTAAGCTCTGGTAAAAAAACAAAACCAAATGTTTCACCAGCTTGGGCTTTAATTTTGCAACAATCAGCGATGTCATGCCGTACCCGCCAATACAAAAAAGGCATGCGTGACTATTCATTTGCTTCTTAATAAGTGAGTTGTGTTATGACAAATCCTAACGATTCAAACTGGATAATTTATGGAGCAAATGGCTACACGGGCGAGTTAATCGCTCGTGAAGCTGTACGCCAAGGTCTAAAACCAACTCTGGCTGGTCGTAACAAAGCTAAGGTTGAAACATTAGCTCAAGAGCTGGGACTCAGCTATAAAGCTTTTGGGCTGGATAACATAAATGCGGTAAGTGAACAACTCCAAGGCTTTAAATTGGTGATGCACTGTGCAGGGCCATTTTCAGCAACATCAAAACCCATGATGGAAGCTTGTATAAAGGCTGGTGCTCACTATCTAGATATTACTGGTGAAATCGCCGTATTTGAATTGGCACAGTCACTTAACAGTCAAGCTGAAAAAGCCGATGTTGTGCTTTGTCCTGGTGTCGGTTTCGATGTGATCCCGACAGATTGTGTTGCCGCTGCACTGAAAGAAGCATTGCCAGATGCGACTCATTTAGCACTTGGTTTTGACTCTAGAACAGGGTTTTCACCGGGTACTGCTAAAACAAGTACAGAAGGCATGGCCGAAGGCGGAAAAATTCGTAAAAACGGAAAAATTACTACCGTTCCATTAGCACATTATGTTCGGACCATTGATTTTGGTGACGGTAAAAAAAGTGCCATGAGTGTTCCATGGGGAGACGTATCTACAGCGTTCTATACAACAGGTATTCCAAACATTGAAGTGTTTGTACCCACATTTCCCAAAATGATTTTTGGTGCGAAAATGATGAACTATTTACGCCCAGTATTAAAAACTAATGCTGTGCAGAAGTTTATTAAGTCGCGTATTGAAAAAACGGTTGTTGGGCCAAATGAGGAACTCCGCGCAAAAGTACCCACCTATGTTTGGGGTGAAGCAAGAAATTCACGTGGGGAAATCAAAACCGCCCGCATCCAAACGGAAAACGCTTATAGCCTTACCGTAAATGGTTCACTGACTGTAGTGAATTATTTGCTCAAAAATACCGTTAAGGGTGGTACATACACACCTGCAAAATTGATGGGTTATAAGCTAGTGACCGAACTACCGGGTTCTGGTCCACTGGTCATTAATTAATAAAGCCTTTATTAAAACAGCACATTTATTGATGGTCCCGAATAAGGTTTTCACTATCAAAAGATTGGCTGATTTTTTTCTATAGTATTTGCATGAAAAAACGAATTACAGCGTTGGTCCGTAATTCGTTTTTTTAGATTTATAGATTGATACTTAAATGCTGTGGTTACTTAGTTGATACCAGTACCCATCTATACAACGCGAGAGCGATTAACTCTAATTGAAATTATGGTGTTTTTGCGTTGTCAAAATAGAGATTCATCAGACGTTCTGCATTTTGCTCACATGTAATTTCATCTGGTTTGTTATTAATAGCTTCAATCATGGTATGTAAGTTTTGCTTACTGACTTTTAGCTTTTGTTCTAAAATTTCTATTTCCTGAATTTTGGTTTCAATTGTTTGAATAAGGGCATCATGGTTCCAAGTGGCAACTTTTGAAGGCAAAAAAGCTTTAATTTCAGCTAAAGAAAACCCAACTTGCTGGGCTTGCTGAATTAAAGAAAGTTGCTTCAAATCGTTATCTGTATATTCACGATAGCCATTCGATTTTCTTTTTGCTTTAGGTAAGAGTTTGATTTGCTCGTAATAACGAATTGTAGGAGTGCTTAAACCACTTAATTTTGATAACTCGCTAATATTCATAGATACAGACTCTATTGACATTCAAGTTAACTTTAGACTTATAGTCACTTAAAAGCAAGGTTCATAACTTTACCAAGCACACACTTTCAGTAACAGCTTTCTATGCTTTGATAGATGAAAGAATAGAATTATAAATATGAAAAATGAGGTGACAAAATGTCTAAACGCATATTACACGTCGTGACTAATGTTTCACGCTATAAGGATGTAGATCAACAAACAGGACTGTGGTTAGGTGAACTTACCCATGCCTATGATGAGTTTGAAAAACAAGGTTATGTGCAAGATATTGTGAGTCCAAATGGCGGAAAAACTCCAATTGAACCAAAATCGCTTGTGCCTTTAGTGGCAGATAAATCTGTTAAAGAACGAGAAAAAGATCAGGCTTTTATTACGCTGCTGGCAAATACCTTTAAGCCTTCCGATATTAATTGGCAAGACTATGACGTGATCTATTACACAGGTGGCCATGGGGTGATGTGGGATTTTTTAGATAACCCTGAATTGCAAGAAATCACCAAAAACATTTATGAAAAAGGCGGCATTGTTTCGAGTGTTTGTCATGGCTATTGTGGCTTGCTCAATGTCAGACTTTCAAATGGTGAACGACTTATAACAGGCAAAAAATTAACAGGCTTTGCATGGAGTGAAGAGGTTTTGGCAGGGGTGGCAAAAAAAGTGCCGTACAATGCCGAAGAGTTAGCAAAAGAATATGGTGCTTGTTATGAAAAGGCTTTTATTCCTTTTGCGCCTTATGTCGTTCAAGATGGTAAGTTAATTACGGGTCAAAACCCGTTTTCAGCTAAAAAGACGGCTTTAGCGATAATAGAAGAGCTAGAAAAGTCGTAATTTAATGATTCAAATATAAAACCCTAAAAGTAGAACCAGCGATGGGCTTGCTTTTAGGGTTTTAAATAAATGAATTGGTGTAAAAAATTAACCTTAAGGAACAATTACAAAATCAGGGGTTGCTATTGCAAAAACTGCTTCACGGTCAGCAACTGGTGGATAAATCCAGAGAGTATTAATTTCCTGTTTAATTTTTTTCGCTTCTTCACGCACAAATTGAACTTGTCGATCCCAACCTTCGGTATAAAGTGCACCCCAAGGACCTAAGTCAACACAAGTTACATATTTTGGTTGGCTGTATGGATGAAGGGGTAAATCAACCAATTCTGCCGCAGCGTTATAACCCGCTACACGGCCTAAGCTCATAGCATGCTGACACGACATCACGTTAAAATTACCTAAATCATCGGTTGGAACTTTTACAGTGTCGCCAGTCACAAAAATGTTTTTTGCTTCAGGTGCATGTAAATAAGCATCCCCAATCAAACGGCCCAAATTATCTTTTTCACCTACAATTTGAAAAGTGAGTGAGTTAGCTCGCATGCCCGCAGTCCAGATCACGGTTTCTGCTTCAATTTTTTCGCCATTAGAAAGTGTCACACCAGTTGCATCAAGTGCAGTCACGCGCAGTCCAGCTTTACCTTCAACACCCAGCTCGTTAAGGGCTTCTCGAATAACAGTAGCAGCTTGGTCACCCATTGCTGCACCAATTTCTGTTGAAGAATCAACTAAAATCACACGGACATCAGTTTTACCTAAAATGCTACGCAGACGTTCAGGCATTTCGGTCACGGTTTCTAACCCCGTAAGACCACCACCAGCAACAACTACAGTATTACGTGCTGCATTTGCAGGTTTATGGGCTAAGTTTTTAAGATGTTGATCTAATTTTTCAGCATCTTCTAGGGTGCTTACGCTAAATCCATATTCGGTAAGGCCAGGTATAGGTGGGGTAAAAGTGGTACTTCCCGTTGCCAGAATAAAACGGTCATAGCTTAAGGTTTGTTTGTTGCCTTCGGTGGTTGAAACTTCAATTGTTTGTTGATCGGCGTTAATTTTATCTACCCAACCTGCCAGAAATTTAACTCCCACCACACTTAATAACTCTGAAATATCAGGGTTCATGTTTTCAAGCACAGCTTCATAAAGACGAGGACGAATCCCAACATTTGGGCTAGGGGAAACCATCAGCACCTCAATGTTTTGTTCTTGCGACGCTAAGTGAATTGCTCTTTGTGCAGCAAGTGCAGCCCATAAGCCAGCAAAGCCAGAACCTGCAATAATAATACGCTTACTCATTTGATTATCCTTTTGATAGATTTTCGGACATCACATTCCAACTCATCACAAAATTTTGGGTGAGCGAATCCATTCTCTGATTGTCCGAAAAAATCTGAGAAGGCATTTAAAAAGGATTAAGGGTGTTTTATATTAGGGTGCGAACCCCTACTAACTTATTAGTCGGGGGTATCCCGCGATATTTTACTTTTACGCATTTTTGCTGTTCTTCCTTCGATGCGTTCATTGATCCAGCCATTTACATCACTAAAAAACACGTCAGGTGCATAACGGCCAAAACGGTCTGCAATATCGCCAAGTGTATGAGCACCTAAAGCATCTCGCATGGCTTTTTCGGCTTGTAGCATGACTGCATGTACTGCGCACACACCACTGGTTGCCCAATCGGGTGGGGCATTGTTAAAAACTGCACATTTTCCACGAACTTCTTGGCACTCAAAAAGCGGTTTTTCACCCTCAATTGCATTCACGATATCTAAAAAACTGATTTCGTGAGCAGATCGAGCCAGTAAATATCCACCACGAACACCTTCTTGAGCAATAACTAGACCTGCCTTTTCAAGTTTAGGAAAAATCTTGGCCATAAAACTCGGAGAGACTCCTTGTAATTCGGCAAGATCCTTACTACTTAAAGGTTTATCTTCATTGTTCACAAGAAAAAGAAGACAGTGAATCGCATACTCGACGCTACTAGTGATATAAGCCATTTAATTTCATAATTGATCAACTACAAACACAGACTAATGTAGTCTGAGTTTTAAGTCAATAATAAAACTAAGACAAAGCTAGTCCTAGTTTTAAGTAAACTATTTAAAAGTATTAATTTTAAATATATCTTGTTGAATAATATAAATTTTATTAAATAAAAAGATTTTAATAATTTATAAAAAATATTTTATTGAGTTCTTTTAATCGTATGAATGTCTAATAGATGTTTAATCAAATAGTTCACAACTTATAAATAAGATTGATGAAAGGATAGCCATTTATCATTTATTTTTAGAGTCTTTTAAATTATATTTATGTAGATTGTTGCAATTAAAATATTGAATAGCTTTATCCAAATAAAAATATTTTTTACATAGCATGATGAATGAATAAGAGAGTTGTTTTTGAAAACTGAATTTACTATTAGATGTATTTATGCACTTTGCCTTATTGGTGCAGGGTTCAACCATTTACAAACAGTTTTGATGCATGGTTTGTTTTGGGACTATAACAATGCGCCTTTATTTACTTGTATTTATTGGACATCTTTAACATTTATTGATCCACTTGCAGCAATTCTTCTATTTTATAGACCTCGTATCGGCTTAATTCTAACTTTTCTTATTATATTTAGTGATGTCATTCACAACACTTGGATTACATTAAAGGTAGGGCGAGACTTGCTCAACTATATGTATATTTCCCAATTTTTATTTCTGGTTTTTGTTGTGTGCACAATTAAGTTTCCTTGGAAGGCACATAAGAAAAGTTAAAATTTAAATATTGGAGAGAAAAAGCATTCTTTTACTCTCCAAATAATTTCTTCAAACTTACGAACGCCACCAATAATTTTCGACATTTGGTTCATTAAGATTCAAGAGTTCACCCATTTGAGGCGTACTAATCGCTAACTCATTTTGTTGAGCCAAAGCCACGATACGTTCAAATGGATCATCCCAAGCATGAAGTGCCAAATCAAAAGTCCCATTGTGCACAGGCAACAAATGACGACCTTTTAAATCGATATGTGCTTGTAAAGTTTGCTCTGGCTGCATATGAACATCGGGCCATTCGGGGTCGTAAGCGCCAGTTTCTAACATGGTCAGATCGAAAGGGCCATAACGATGTCCAATCTCTTTAAAACCGTCAAAATAGCCCGTATCTCCACTGAAAAATACACGTAAGTCATTATCAATAATCACCCACGAAGCCCAAAGCGTCGCATTGCTATCACCCATACCACGGCCTGAAAAATGATGAGCAGGGGTGGCAACTAATTTTAGTCCATCTACCTGTGTGGTATCCCACCAGTCGAGTTGCTGAACTTTTTCTGCTGGAATTCCCCATTTAATGAGAGTGTCACCCACACCAAGCGGTGTTAAGAAATGTTCAACTTTATCGTTAAGTTGCATGACTGCATGGTAGTCGAGGTGGTCGTAGTGGTTATGCGACAAAATCACGCCTTTGATGGGTGGTAATTCGGCAATGCTAATTGGGGGCTGATGGAAACGTTTTGGTCCAAGCCATTGAAAAGGTGATGCACGCTCTGAAAAAACAGGGTCGGTTAACCAAAATTCATTTTGAAGTTTTAACAAGATAGTTGAGTGGCCCAAACGAAATAGAGAACGGTCAGGCGCACTTAATAACTGTTCTTTTGACAAACTTAAAACAGGAATTTCTCTGTTTGGAACAGTGTCTTTAGGTTTGTTAAATAGAAACTTCCACATAAGTTGAAGCGTTTTGCCAAAAGAAGGCTTGTGTTGGTTTGGACGCGTATTTCTAAATTTGCCATTGTGTTGTTGAGATGGCATTGAGGGAGCAGGCAAGTCTGTTGTGTTTGAAATAGTCATTTTGTTTTTCCTTATTGGAACAAACCTATATGTACAAATAAGAACTTGAGCTAAGTGCTTATTTCGATTTATTTAAATGAGTATTTACTCACTCATTAATTCATTCAAAAATAAGGATGCCGTGCATCCTTATCTTTTATCTATATTGAAACTGCATGCCAAAAGGCTTCAAAACCTGATTTGCGGTAACGCTCGGCTTGAGAAGGGTCTTGGGCAATAAAATTGAGTGTAACTTCGGCAAGCGCACCTAAAATTGAAGCAATAAATAACGGTGGGTAATCTCTTAATTTTCCGTCATTAATACATTCTTGAATGTTTTGGGTGAGGTCACAAAAGGTTTGCATGCCAATTTGTTTGCTTTGCTCAGTAATTTGTTCCGATGTTGAAAGCTGCGCCATTACTTTACGTTTAAGGGGAGTTTCTAAACTCCAGTCCAAATAGCTTTGCCAAATATGTGACATTTGTGTTTGCAGGTCTGAGTCAGCCGGGTAACCATGCATCATGACCTGACGTAGTTCAGCCTTTAGTGAAAGATATAACTGGTTCAGCAGTTCTTCTTTATTACTAAAATAGGTAAATAAAGTACCTTCTGCCACACCAGCAACTTTAGCAATTTTTGAGGTAGACGCACGCTCGCCAAGCTCTGCCAATGTTTCGATAGCAGCACTTAAAATTGCATTCCTTTTATCTTCACTACGAGGACGAGCCATATACAAAAATATTAATTGAGTGATTACTCAATCATACATGAAAATAATGAGAGAACAAGCCCTATTTTTATGTGCCTTTGGTTGGGTGAAAATGAGCATTACTTAGCAATCCATTCATTATTGTACAAAGTGTTAATCCTTCTTGGTGGTCGCTCCCTTGAACCACAAGGTTACCTTTATTATCCCACACGCTACACTTACCGGCTGCCTTCCAGCCACCTGTTTCACTGATAAAGTTTGAGAGCAAGACAGAGCTATTCGTTTGCTTAGCAATATTGGATAGCAACTCACTGTCTGTAGTAAAACCTCCGTTTGAGATTAATGCACTGACCAGATATACATCTGCGTTGGCAGCTTGTGCATCTAAGTAGTGTTGAGGTTCAGTAAAGTCCGCACAAATAGCGAGAGAGATCTTTATCTGATTGATGACAAAGAAATAGTTGTTATTGCCAGCTGTGCAGTAATCACTCTCGCTTTGATGGAGGTACTGTTTTTGATAAAAATTAACGTCTCCATTTGGATGGCAGATAACAGCACCGATATATGGTTTTTTTTGTCCGCTTTTTAAGGGGCATCCAGCAATAACCGTTAAATCGTTTGAAACCGCAGCATTAGAAAGTTCATGAATTAAGGACGATGTATGACATATTGCTAGATCTGTCAGCATTTCAAGTTCATATCCTGTTAAGGACAATTCTGGAAATATCACGACATCAGCTTTTAAATGTGCTGCATGCTCACATAGTCTTTTATGAGTTTTTATATTTTCTTCAATATTGCCTTTTTCAACCTTGTGCTGTGCTAGAGCGAAGCTAACTTTGCTTTTCATCAAGCCATGTCCTTTTGTATCTCATCTTCAACCATGGCTTTAGGTAACCATACAATGCCTAATCCATCCAAGCTCGCTTTAATTGTAATCTTGCATGGCTATCTACTGGCACATCTAATACCATGATTGTCATTATGACAATTTTTATAGTGCTTAGTGCAGTAATGGTTTTATTCCTCATAAAAACTAATTAAATTACTGTGTAAAATTAAATTGTTAAGCCAATATTTAAGGTTTTCCTTAATTATGTAATTAAATGAAAAACAATAATTTAATTAAATAATTTCTAGCCAATTTCACATTGACAGCTCAAATATTGAAGATTACCATTTGCGGGCTGGCCTACATTGCCAGCCGGTTTTGACGGACCGCTATTTCAACCACATCAGGATTATTTCTTCTGAGGAGTAGTCTTGTGTGCACACCTCGTTCCCTCCCGTAGCGGTAGGACGGGAGTGGGACACTTTCGAGTGTGCTGGAGTTGAAACCAGTCCGTCAACCCGCTTCCGTTCTGCCACCATAATTTATAATGCTTTGGCGGAACTCCCAAAAGAAGGAGTTGGCTATGCACATTCATAAATTATTGGCAGTCACTGTCAAAATCTATCTCGACACAACTTAAAATTTTAAAGCAGTTTGATGAGCTATAGGCTTTTCAGGCTTTAAATCATTACGTCTAAAACTTAGCAACAATAAAACTTGAGATGTGCCAAGCACTGTCTTTACGGCTTTGCTGTGCCTTTTTTTCTCCCAGAAAAGGCACAGGCTTTTTTATCTCTTTTAGCAACAACAAGAATTTATAACGGTAAAACGATGCCAACTTTAGAAAGATCTTCCAAAAAATTACAGGTTATTCATACAGCAATAGAGTTGTTCAATCTCTATGGATTTCACAATACGGGCGTGGACTTAATCGTCAAAAAATCCAAAATTCCTAAAGCCACTTTTTATAACTACTTTCACTCAAAACAGCGACTTATTGAAATATGCGTATCCTTTCAAAAAAGCAAACTCAAAGAAGAAGTGCTGGCAATTATCTACTCAAGTCGCTACCGAACCTCAAGCGACAAACTCAAAGAGATTATTGTTTTACATGTCAATTTTAATAGCTTGTACTATCTATTACTTAAAGCCATTTTTGAAACTAAACAGATTTACCCGCAGGCCTACCGCATAGCGTTTGAATATAGAAAATGGCTGCTTAAAGAACTTTTTGATTTGGTTTTTAGTTTAGAAGCTCATGCATTAAAACCAAGTGCCGACATGGTTTTAAACTTAATTGATGGCTTGATGTTCCAGATTTTAAGCTCAAAGAGTTTGGATGAAAGGGATGTGGTGGTGGAGAGGTTTTTGGGTACTTAAAGTCAACTAATTATAAAGAAGATAAAAGGTTATATACTTATATAACCTTATGAAAATAGTAACAATAAGAATTTTCTATATCTTAATATACATTAACTTCATTGTTATTATTTATATTTTTAATTCCCAGTCTAGGGATCATTGAATTATCTTGGAAATCATATATTATCATTTCTGGATGATTTAAATCAAAGGCTTGGCCAAACCAAATACAGGCTGCATTTGAAGCGCAAGGTAATATATGTATTTTAGTGACCCCCCTTTCCTTTAAATCATGTAATAAATTATGAATATCTCTCATAAAAGTGAGACCTCTTTCAGGGTTTCTTATTGCTCCATTTCCCATATATTTTGCTTTAGCAGTAATATTAATTATTGGAAATCCTAAGCTTTCAGCAATTTTATTAGAAAGTTCTGGATTAGCAGTTAAATTTAAACGAATAGTTACTTGATTACAATTTTTTATTTTTTTAGTACTATTAATAGTATAAGAAGTGTCGTTACATTCATGATTAGGCCACATCCAACAATTTCCATCCCTATACATTAACATTGGTATAAATTTTCCTTTGTTACCTAATTTGCTGCCTAAAGCGATTAAACATGGCATTGGACCAAAACCAAATATTGCTATTCTTTTATCATGTAATTTAGCTTGTCTAAGCAATTGTGAAGTTTGTGACTCAAAATCTTCTAGAAAATATTTTTGATAGAATTCATCAGATGTTGCTCTTAAATGTGCTTGTGATACTTCATGAATAAGATCTTTATCTTTGAACATAATAGCCTTTAATGGACGAAGACAATTTGCAACATCTAATCTTGAAGGAGATTGGGGTATACTTCTATTAACAGGCCAAAAAAATAAATAAACTGGCATTGGAGTGAAACTAAGAGAATCTAGCAAATCTTCACATTCTGCAATGTAGTTAAGCCTCATTTGGGAAAGATTTGCTGCTGTATATTCTGCACCTGCAACTTTATCAATTAATCTATGATGTTTTTCACATAATAATAAAATATTTTTTGGATCATCTGAAAGTTGATATGAGAAGAAGGGAATTCCTCGAGTAGATTTTTCAGAAGAAGCAACATTATGAGCTAACACACCATAGGTACCACTTATACCCGTTATTTCATCAATATTTAACTTGATACCACATCCATTGAACATGCATCTACCATGACTTGTATTAATAACTTGATTTTTACTTTTAGTATCTAAATCATCACCTCGTCCCGTCAGTAATTTAAAATCAAAAATACGGTTTAAAAATTCTTCTAAAATATTTACTGGATCTTTACCCTTTATTAGTTCATTAATTTCATCCTTTAGATCAATATGTTGAGTTTGAGTTTTAACCCAAATTTCACATAATTTAGAAAAATCTAAAAGTATGTTTAAATCAATGATTTCACCTTGAAGAGCGCGACTGCAAAATAAGATTTCTTTAGATAGCAATTCACGGATAAAAGTTAAGGTATCTTTTAAATTTAAATTAATTCTGAAAAAAGCTAAAGGGTCATCATTTATTAATATAACAAAGATTATATTTTTACACTTTTCATCAACAATTACGCCTAATTTATCTATTTTAAATTGTTTGTAAACTTCTTCAAAATATTTGGTTGCATTTTCTAAACTGTCTATTGCAGGAAGAGAAGTTTGCAAACTAAGGGATTGTTCTAAATGCATATTAATTCCTGATTTTAATATAACCTAAATGAATGTTGGTGTTATTTCTAAAACTAATCCATACTCCTAATCTTATTCTTCCAACAATTAAATATAAAAACGGGTCATGAAAATTTTGCATAGAAGTAAAGACATTCTGTATATCTTTTAAGTCTGTTTGAGAAGGAGAAGGGGTATCTTCTGGGTGTGTATGCCACAATCCTTGAAAATTTAAAAATTGTTCCGATTGTTTCCAAATATTTTGTAAAATATTATTGTGTTTTTTTGACCTATAAAAACTAGTAATAGTTTGTTTATCTTCATTAACAGGATATGTAAAAGATTCAATAATCTTAGCTTTTGTATTTTTGTCAGTTCTTCCAACTAAAATTCCTCCTGATTCAGGATCAAAAGATTTATATTGTATAAAGGTATTTAATTCAACTATCACTTTAGACTGAATAATAAATATATCACCTAAAGGGGATTCACATTTTATTCTATTACCACTTATGTATTGCAACATGAGCATACTTCTTCATATATTTCATCTAAACTTATTATATTAACTCCATTTTTACTATTTACTTTTTCATAAAAATTAGTAATTAATATGTTGTTTTTAACTGCACTATAATTTTCACCAGATAAAGAAATAAAGCCTGTTTTATTATGTAGTGCGTATTCAGCAATGTAGCTAGCAAGCTTTGAGCAATTTAAAGATGAAAACGGAGTAAAAGCGCCTGAGCAACCTGTTATATTTTTAGATAGTATTTGTCCAGACTTAATATATTTATATTTTGGATTAAGACTTTTGTTTGAATTGGAATCATAGTATAAACAATTCAAGCATCCACGTTCTTTGTTATTGAAAGATATAAAATGACCTCCTAAATCATATGGTTCAATCCATCCAACTATAATATTAATATTTTTATTTATTTCAAAAATGGATTTTACCAAAAATATTTCTGTTGGAGTGTGTCCAATAGTAATAATTATTGTATCTACATTATTAATGCAGTTGGATTGTATCCAATTTTCTGCATTAGTTATATATGGTTTTACTGTTAAGCCTGGCCTTTCTAATTCTATTTTTTTTGCTAAAGCCTCAGATTTAGCTATATTTACTTGTTGCAGACCAAGTGAGTGTCTGAAAATATTATCTGTTGTTAGCTTTTCTGGGTCTACTAATGAAAAATTATTAATGCCAGTTTGGGCTAAAATTTCAATTACCTTCGAACCTAAAGCTCCACAACCAAATATAGCAATGTGTTTGTCTATTTGCTCTTGTCCAGTCCTTTTCAATAAGTAGTCTATCCAAGCTCTTTGCGTTAAAGAAATTTTAAATTTTTGAAAAGATATTATATTTTTGTATGAATACCAAATAGAGTAAGAAAAAACTAAATATGTAAAGCCATTTTCATTTGGAACTCCAATTAAAACATTTTGATTACCTCTGCTCAACAATGTTTCTATTTTGTCAGATGGTAGAGTATGAATAATTTTTAGAAAGTCTTCTTCTGAGAAAACATTATCCATATGAGGAATAGGAAAGATAGAGGAGTCTTTTAATAGTATTTTATGTATCTTTACTTTCGTTAAATGTGTTTTATTAATATTGTTATTTTGGCCATCATCAATATGAGCTATTGTTTGGATTCCATTCTTATTTTTTTTCAACCATCCGTATAGAAGAGGCGTGGAACAGGGGTCACTATGTAATTGTACATCATAATTCACATTATCAATATTTTCTAAGTATCCTTCTAATTCATTATAAATACTTGTACGATTATTTGAATTAAGATTGTTAAATGATTGATTTAGTATTTTTAGAGTTTTTTCTAAAAAAAATGAAATTAATTTTTCATGTTTATTTCCATCAAAATTTTCACCTTGATGGTCTGTAGTACAGATCAAACCGCTATGACCAACGTGGTCTAAAGCAGGTAAAGGCCTATTCAAAATTGTAAAACTCGGTGGGATTGTCCAATTAGCTTTATTTTGAAAATTTAAACTCAGGCTAACTAATTTTTTATCAAAATAAATATCAAATTTTAATTTAATTTGAACTTTACTATTTTCCAGAATTTGGATATTTTTGGCCCCGTAATCAAATAATATATGATTAATTTTTTTTAACTTCTTCTCATTGAAAAACATTCACTTTTCCTATGCCGATTTACCATCTTGAACATAAATTGCTTCAGGCGTTGATTCTGAAACTTGATTTATTTCAGGAATAGGGAATTGGCTACCAAATGTTTTATTCAATACTTTACACGCCTCCACTGTATCGCTTTCTTCGTTTACTTGCTCTAATGAATTTTTTAACTCTTCTAAACGAGTTTTTAAAATATCCATCTGATTTTTTGTTAAATTTTCGAGTAAATCAACACCTTCATGAGCTGGTAAGTTTATTACAAGACGAAAATATGTTTGTGAGGTTTCTTCATCAATACTGTAATGGATAAAGTTATCTAAGAAACTGTTAACTAAAGATAATATTGTATTGTTATCATTTTCATAATCACTTGAATCAAGGTATTCATATATTGCTGAAGTAATAGCAATACTTTTAAAAAAAGCTAAGTTATTTTTTTCATTTCTCCATTGTTTAAGATAACGGGTACATCGTCTAAATTGACTTCGTGCATCCCCTTTAAATTTATCTAGAATTGTTTCAGTAAGCTCCGTGGGATTTGAAATATCCCATACTTTAAACTCTGCTGAAGAATGTTCTTTCCCTCTTGCTAAATACATATTTTGATTAGCATCTTCTGCATAAATTGGTAAATCTACGTGATAATCAGGTTTTCCATTTTTAATGTAAGTTACTGTAACACATGGCTTTCTTATGTTTAATGTACGATTACTATGTTCTAGAGCTTCTGCAACAATTTTTTTTATCTCAACTGGACAAGAGTTATCCTTATCACAATCTAGTAAAACTCCCACATCAATATCATAATCTCCTTCTTTGGGTTTAATTCCTGTACCTAAAGCATAACTGCCTTGATTAAATGATTCCAAGAATTGTGGACCTGAAGGATTTTTTTTTAATTCATTTTTTAAGGTGTCAATTAAAAGATCACGTTTTTCACGTAATGTATTTTCTTCATCATAGCGGCCTAAACGAATATTAGTATGAAACTCCATATATTGTTTTTGTGGATTAGCCATTGTTACTTTCCTGTTTTGTTTTTGTATTTATATGATAGCATTATGGTAAATTCAAGTTTAATTTTATTATTTATAACTAAATGTAAAAAATACTTTATAAATCTATTGAATACTGATTATAATTTTTATTAAAGAAAGCTCACAAAGATATGGCCTTTTTTATTACATATTGCTTAAAATATATACAGAAACCTCGCTAAAACGAGTTGGAACGCTACAAACGCGAATGATACTTTAAGTTTCACTCTTCCCAATAAGTGAGGTGAGCAATGAAATTGTTAGCTTTGATTAGTATGGGAGTTGCAGCGAGTTATTGGTATAAAACTATAAAAGATAGCAAGCCAACTCTTCTGAAACCTAATTTTGATGAAATAGTAAAAAACTTTGTATTAGCAGAATTTAAAGCCTAATGCATTTAATAATCTTAATTAACTAAAAAGCTCATCGGAAGGTGGGCTTTTTATTGTAGTGGTTTTTATTTATTTTATTGTTGACTGTTAAAATTTAAAAATATATTTTGTCTTTTTTGTTTTTTAATTCAATGAACTAAGAAATTATGAATAAATATCTTATGCTAACTCTTCTTGCAACATCTACTCTTTCTTTGACAGGTTGCGCACAAATGTTTCCAGCTCAAGCTACCAAACTTGAAAATGGAAACTATATGATTCAAACCACTTCTAATATTTTAGGTTCTAATGAAGCAATGGAAAACAAAGTAAATAAAAAAGCTGAAACCATTTGTGCTGGTAAAGGCTTTAGTGAAATAAATAATAACCATCAAACTCATAGCCAACAGATTTATACAGCTCAAGTAATTACAACAGGTACCTATAAGACTTTCAATAAGACGATTAAATGTAATTAACCACTTTTATAGATTGCAATCGAACCCACTTCGGTGGGTTTTTTTAAAGGTGATTTTTAATTTACCGAACTTCTTACGGTTCAAGAGGCTTACTTTTATTTAGTCTTGGTCTTTTTATCTTTGAACATTCGTATCATCGTTAAGAAATTTAAAGATATTGAAATTTATCATAGTGTTAATATAAGTAGGTTTAATATTAATTAAGTGTAATATGAATAAATTGTATAAGAATGAATCTCCAGAAATGATTCTAGCTTTTGAGAATGCTATAAGTACATTTAAATATTTTTGGCGTGAACTTTATTGGGAATATCGACGAATTGTTCCTGCTTTAGAACTGGCTTATGTGAAGTGTGCATTTATCCAAGAAAACCTTGAAGATAAAAATCAACCTTTAATTGAGTATATGTGGATTGATCAAATTGATTTTGATGGGAGTACAATTTCAGGAATTTTGTTAAATGAACCTTATATCATTGATAATCTGCAAGCTGGTGAAACTGTAAAGCTTCAATTTGAGTCTATAGTTGATTGGATGTTTTTATCTAATGGCACTGTTCATGGTGGGTTTACGATTCAACAATATCGTAAGACTTTAAATGCATCAGATCGTAAAGAATATGACGAGGCATGGGGGATTGATTTTGGTAATCCTGATGAAATTTTTCTAGTTTATGAGCAGAAAAATTGTCCCGAAAACCTAGATGAACACCCCATGTGTAAAAATATTTTGGATCAGTTCATAAATATTATAAAGACAGACCCTGCAATCATTACTGAAAAAGATGAAAGTGGTAATCAATTATTACATCGTGAAGTTATAGCGGGTAATTATTTATTTGTTCAAGAGCTTTTAAGGTTGAATACGAATAAGTTGGAGGTAAATAATCAATCAATGACTCCTTTAGATTTGGCTCATAAGATGGGTTGGACCAATATTGTAAGTTTACTTAAGTAGCTTTGAATCTAGCCCTCTAATGGAGGGCTTTTTTGTTGTGATGGATCCTAAAGTCACTTTACTGAAGAAGTCATTTAATTAGATGATCGATTTTTTAGTCATGAAAAAAATAATACAGCTCAAAGAACGGCGTGATATGGTATGTAAACACCTCCAAAAATATGGATTAGATATGTCAGACAATACAACGAAATGGCTTTGTGTAGGTGGTGTACTAAGTGGAGAATGGAAAGAGCAGCAACTAGAAGCTTTTGATGTTGATCCTAATGATTTAAATACTCATAGTTATGAACCAATGAAACTTATTAACCCTGTTACCAAAGCAGAACAGCACTTTTATGTATATACGGAGTTACAGGAACAGGCATATGAAAGGGCAATAAATTTTGCCTTATACAAAAATCAATAAGGATGAGAGAGCACTTAGGTGCTCTTTTTAATGAGTGGGTAAGTACTGGTTAAGTAGAAATACAATTAAAAAAGCCCCTCATATCTGAGAGACTAGTCATATCAATTTTCTGGAATGAATGGCTGAAATTTCTTAAAATAACTAAACAAATCAAATTGATAAAAGTAGTTAATAATATAATAAATCAGTGCACTAATTTATTCTTAATAGTAGCAGGACCTCAAAATAACTTCCAAGGCACTGTTAATAAGAAATTATTTGTTATTTGGATCAGGTTGATCATTATTCTCAGGCAAATCTTTTACGGTGCCAGGAACTTCTGATGGTTGAGTTTCGGTAGGTGGTTGTGTTGCAGAATGCTTATTCATTTGGGCTTTAACAACATTAGCATTGTTCGTTGTATTTTGAGAAAAACTTTTAAAACCTGACATTTTTATCTTCTTATCTTCACTAGGGAAAGTTCATACTACGCTTTAAATCACTTTACATTACGGTTGTTTTAAGACTGATATGTGTTGATATGTCATAGAAATGGACTTTATTTCGACTGTATATTTCGTAAATAAAATCAATTATATGTAACCTGTTGAGTCTTATCCTTTAAAACTAGAAATTATCCTATCTCAATTTCAAGTAGGGGTACATAAAGCACACATATATAAATTTTCTCAATGTACAGATGATTAAATTTTAAAAATTAATTTAAATTAGTTGCCTACAAAATATTGATAGTATAAAAATTTTGTTAAGCATAATATGTCTAATTAAATTGGAGCATATAAATGCTAAAAGACATTACAATTATTGATTACCAAGGAAAAGAAACAAGGGCACAGGCAAACTATACAGAGGAAAATACTAATAAAATCAAACATTCATCTAGAGTTCAGAGAACTAAAGTTGAATATATTTTATTAAGAGGTGAATTTATTTACCCTACTTTAAATATGGTTTTCAACAGTTCTGATGGCAACAGCTATTATATAGAATATAAATGACCTACTTCGGTGGGTTTTTTATGAGTGATCTATATATAAAAGGACCAGTTAATGGGTCTCTTTTTACTCTATTTAAAAAATTAATTCTGCCAATACGGTGTGTCTCCATAGATTTCTGAAAAATAATCTATCACTGCTCTAATATTAAGTGGTGGATGACGGACGTTGGGATAAATAGCTGCGATATGTTGGGGTTGTGATTTAATCGCGACTTCATATTCAGGTAAAAGCTTTATTAAGTCACCTTGTTTTAAAGCTTCACCAATCAACCAGTCAGGAAATAGAACAATCCCCATACCATGAAGCGCAGCTGTCATTAAACTCTCGGCATTATTCGATGAAAGTAAAGGAGTAAGAGGATAATGTACCCATTCTTCAGCAGGCTTTCTCACTAACCAACGGTTAGGACCTTCAAAACCTTTATAGACTAGGCATTTGTGTTGATTAAGTTCTGTTGGCTGATCAAGCGTACCGTATTTGGCAATATATTGAGGCGAGGCGGCCAAATGATACTTTTGTGTAGCAAAAATACGTGCATGAAATGATGAATCAGTTAGCGTTCCAATGCGAAATATTAAATCGGTGCTTTCGCGTAACGGATCTATAAATTCATCGGTTTGAATCAATTCTATTAAAAGTTTTGGATAACGTTCTGATAAACCCGCCAACCACGGCGCAATATGCCGTTGACCAAAAAATACAGGAGCATTGATGCGGACGAGTCCGGATGGTTCTATGGTTTTATCTTGTAAAGCTTTTTGAGCTTCATCAAATTGTTCGGTAATTCTTTTCGCATATTCAAAAAATAATTTGCCCGATTCTGTCGGTGTGATTGCCCGTGTATTTCGGTAGAAAAGTTGCTGCCCCAACGCATCTTCAAGTTGTTGAATGGTTCGAGAAATCATAGATGCAGATACGTCTTCTTTACGCGCTACATTTGAGAAGTTTTGAGCATTATAAACACTAATAAAGAACCGAAGCGTGCGGATATCAATCGAATTTGTTAAATCCATTTGTGCAATTTCTGCAAAAGTGATTCATGAATTATGCTGTTTTTCTGGTGAATTGGCTACCTTAGTATTCGTTGCCTAGATACAGAAGAGGCAATGTAGATGCAAATTCTATTACTACTCCTAACCATTTTAGGAGGAATGGGGCTATCGGTCGAAGCAGGGCTTCTAGGGCCGTTAGGAAAGGAAGTGGGTGAGTTATGGGCTACCTTTAGTATTTTTGGTGTGGGTGCAGCACTTACCTTTTTACTCATGCTGTTTTTTAGTCCACGTAATAGTCCTTCATTTTTTACGCTTCCATCTTGGCAATTACTCGGTGGTGTTTTGGGTCCTGCTTACGTCATTATTTTGACCATTACCACTCCAGTTATCGGTATTGCCATGACGATGATAGGCATTTTAGCGGGTCAGGTGTCTAAAAGTCTGATCATCGACCATTATGGTTTGTTGGGGACTCCGCACCGAAAGGTAGACCGTAAACGAATTTTGGCACTCATCTTTATTGTTGCTGCACTTGTACTTGTCGCAAAAGCATAGGAGACCCGCATGACAATTTTAATGATCCTTCTCGCCGTCATTGGTGGTGCTTTATTGAGTGTACAGGCTGCACTTAATGGTCAACTTGGAGCAAAAGTTGGTGTATTTCGTAGTGCTTTTTTGACTTTCTCAGTCGGTGCTTTAATTACGGCACTCCTTATTTTTTACTTTGAACCAAAACAAACCTTAACCTTGTTAGATGTTCCCAAATGGCAGTTGTTGGGTGCTATGTGTGGAGTGCCGTATATTGTCATTATGGTAATGGCCGTGCAAAGAATTGGAGCTGCCGTAGCTACGGTAGCTGTAATTTTTGGACAACTTTTGATGAGTATCTTGATTGATAACTTTGGCTGGTTTGGTAATGAAATGCTCTCTTTTTCACCGTATCGTTTAGGAGCGCTAATCTGCCTAGGGATTGCTTTATATTTTATCTATTCAAGTAGTAAAGCCAAAAAGATAGAAGCGTAATACACGCTTAAAATTGAAATTAATATAGCTCTCATTGTTAGTCGTAAAGCATACTAATAATGAGGCTATACTTCATATTTTAAGTACTTTGATAAATGAAAGAAGTTGCTGTCGAGAGATAGAATTAAAATATAAGAAATATGGTAAAGTTAAAAACCTAATTCAATACATTAAAATTGATATCAAGCTATTGTAGGAAAAACATGGTTAAAATTAAACCTCACCCAGCAACAAGCGGAAATGCATCGGCTGATCGCCTTTTAACTTTGTTAACTGCTTTTAGAATAGGTGATAAATCTTTAACCCTAGCAGAACTCGCAGAACGAACAGAATTAAATAAAGCAACCATCATGCGCTTAATCGTTTCGCTAGAAGATTTTGGTTTTGTTAACCGTCTTTCGGATGGCAGATATACGCTTGCCAGCGAAGTTATGCGTTTAAATACAATTTATCAAGATGCTTTAGATCTAGAAAGACATGTGGTGCCGTGTTTACAGCAACTTGTTGATGAAACTGGTGAAACTGCTTCATTTTACGTTAAACATGGGGCATATCGTCTTTGCCAATATAGAGTGAACTCTACCCATCGACTGCGTGTTCATATTCAGCCGGGCGAAGTTCGACCAATGGATGGGGCAGCAGGCGCTCAAGCATTGCGATCAACACACGAACAAGTTTTAGCAAGAACTGAACCTTTTTATTCAACGGGTGTAACCGAACCACATGCTGCTTCAATGGCATTGCCAGTATTTGACGCTCAAAATGATGTAGTTGGAGCATTAGTCGTTTCGGGACCATCAAGTCGTTTTACTGCGGAAATTGCAAAATCTGTGGGGGATTTTTTCTTCAAAATTGCAGATGATTTGACCAAAAGTTTAGGTGGTAAGAGTATTCGTAATTAATTCTAATATTGTAGATATAAAAAAGGGGCTAAATCGTTAGCCCCTTTTTATGTATGTTGTTTATGAAGTACTTTGTGGTTGGCTAAACAAAACAGCTTTCTTTCTAGACATAACGAAAACCATGATAGCCGACACGAGATTTAAGGCTGCAAGTGGAAGTAAGGCAATAGCGTGGCTTCCTGTTGCATCATGAATTGCGCCATAGATATTCACCATCATGCCGCCACCAATTAAATTAGCACATGCACCAATGGCTGCTAGACCTGCCGCCGTTGTAGTCGGTGACATCCATGAGGATGCTAAAGCCCAGAAAGGACCTTTCATAGAATAAGCACCAATTAATACGATACTGAGTAAAAAGATTGTGCCAATAAGTGAAGACGTGAACAAAGCAATTAATAAACCAAATGAGATCATCAATAGTGTGATTGCTGTATGCAAACGGCGTTCATTTTTACGATCAGAACTACGACCCCAAAAAATCATTGCAATAGAAGCTAAGCCATAAGGAATCGCATTTACTAAACCGATTTCTAAATTACTCAAACCAAATGATTTAATTAATTGTGGTGCCCAAACACTCATTGTACTTCCAGCAGCAGAAGCACCAGAATAAATAATGATCATAGACCAAATATATTTATTCTTTAAAAGTTGCCATAGTGAAATATGGCCAATTGGGGTTTTTTGTTGGCGTTCAAACTGTAATCTTTCAACTAACCAAGCTTTTTGTTCGCTATTGAGCCATTTTGCTTGTTCTGGTCGATCTGTGAGTGCAAATAGGCAGGCAATACCTAATAAAATGGCAGGGATACCTTCTAAAATAAATAGCCAATGCCACCCACGCATGCCCATCCAGCCATCTAGCGATAATAAAAGTCCAGATAGTGGTGAACCGATAAAGTTTGCACCCGGAATAGCCACCATAAATATTGCAACCATTCTGGCTCTATAGTTTGCAGGCAACCAATAGGTTAAATATAAAATTACACCCGGAAAAAAACCTGCTTCGGCAGCGCCGAGTAAGAATCGCATAATATATAATGATGTGGAGCTTTCAACGAATGCTGTTGCGGCTGTAATCACTCCCCACGTCACCATAATTCGAGCAATCCATACTTTTGCTCCAAATTTTTGCATGGCGAGGTTGCTGGGTACTTCAAATAGAAAATATGCAAAGAAAAATAAGCTACTGGCAAAACCAAAAGCAGTAGCTGTTAATCCAAGGTCTTCATTCATTTGTAATGAAGCCATACCAATATTGCCACGATCAATAATAGCGATGACATAACAAAGTGTTAAAAAAGGCAGTAATCGCCACGCTACCTTGCGCATCGTTTCGCGTTCAATCGCACTTACTTGAGAATATTCTGTAGACATAAAAAAATCCTTTTTTATATTCAGTATTTTAATTGTTCTCGCATCTAAAAGCTTAGAAACAATTGAGTTCCATGATTAGCTATTGAGTAACTTCCAGTTAGCGATAGCTCGTGGGTTTAGTAATTGGCCATCCCAAATACTCACAATCTGTTCAAGTGCTAAAAGACCGACGCGATTACGTGAATCTGTTGTGTTTGCTCCTATGTGAGGAGTCACAACCAAGTTAGGTAATTCCCATAGTGGATTATCTTTTTCTGGTGGTTCTGAAGAAAAGGTATCTAAACCTGCACCAGCAATTTTATTATTTTTTAGTGCATCAACTAATGCAGCCTGATCAATTAATTCACCACGTGCTGTATTGATTAAGATGCTTGAGCGTTTCATCTTTTCAAATTGGGCATGTGAAAATAAGTGTCTATTCTCTGCTGTAAGTGGGCAATGTAGGCTAATAATGTCACTGGTTTCTAAAAGTTTTTCAAAGTCGTGTTCCTGTTCTACATAATCGAGCTCTGGCAAATTTTGTAAAAACGGATCATATACTTTTACTTTCATGTTTAAGGGAGCCACTAACTTCATGAGTATGCTACCGATTGCCCCTAAACCAATTAAGCCCAGTGTTTTACCATAAAGCTCCACACCATTTGCACTTGCTTTGTCCCAATGACCTTCTCGAATACGTTGGTCTAACCATGTGACTTGTCGAGCAACATTGAACATGAGTGCAAAAGCGTGTTCGGCAACAGATTGTGCATTTGCGCCTACGGCAATAGTGACAGGAATTTTTCGTTCAGCAGCAGCTTGAGTGTCGATTGTGTCAAACCCAACACCATGTTTTGCAATCACTTTTAAATTATCAGAAGCAAAAATCATATCTCTAGAAAGTTTGCCTGTTCGAACAATGATTGCATCAGGTTGTTCATCATGGATGAGTTTTTCCATTTCATCTTTTGCCATGTAGGGTTCAGTTGGAATCAACTGAATATCATGGGACTGAGCATACAGTAACGCATCTGAAGTTAATGTTGGCCCCGTGATAAGAACTTTACGTTTCATTTTGACTTACACTCCATTTAAGTATTTCGAGCAAAATACGTCCTTAATAATCCATATTATTAAAACGTCATTTCAAAAAAATAGTCAATAGAAAAAATAAATTTAAAAATTGAGTAAATTTTAGTTTAAATTTAATTAAAAATGAAATGACATTTCAAAAAAATGCTGTCATATTAATTTGCACAAGAAAACTGATCTAAGGGAAAAGTTATGGCAATTGGTTTTAGAGTGCTAAAAAACGACAGAAAAGTTGAGCAAAAATGGATTGAGCAATATCGAGATCTACCAGTCGCTAATGTCAGTGACTCAATGAATCGAATGACTTCAGGTGGGGCTCAATTAAGACCAATGCATAAAAAGGGATATCTTTGTGGGCCTGCCATTACAGTTAAGGCTCGTCCGGGTGACAACTTGATGTTGCACTATGCTATTGATATCGCCCAACCGGGAGACGTCATTGTGGTTGATGCTGGTGGCGATCTAACCAATGCATTAATTGGAGAGATGATGGTTGCGTATGCTATTAAGAAAGGTATAGCTGGCATCGTTATTAATGGCGCGATTCGTGATTCGGTTGTCATTGGAGAGGGAGATTTTCCACTTTTTGCGGCAGGAATTTCACATCGAGGACCTTATAAAGACGGACCTGGGGAAATTAATGTTCCTATCGCGATTAATGGAATGGTGGTTGAACCTGGAGACTTGATTTTAGGTGATGAAGATGGGCTTTTAAGCGTGCCTTATGCAAAAGTTGAAGAAGTTTATCTGAAAGCAAGCGCCAAACATGCCGCTGAACAAAAGCAATTAGAGCAAATCGCCATAGGTGAAAATGACCGTAGCTGGGTGATTAACAGCTTAAAACAAAAAGGATGTGAATTACCGGAATAAGGTCATTCAAAGTTATTCAAACAGGAAGGGAACTAGCGAAGTCAATGATTGAGCTTCGTTAGCCTATCTAAAGTTAATTCAATAATCATTATTTTACTGATTGAAAAATAGGAAATTTCAATTCGGTCTATGTGATTTCGTCTAAAGGAAAAGGACATGAAATATAAAGGGATAATTTCTTTATCATTATTAATGAGTATGACTTTGCAGCAAGCCAAAGCTGAAAGCGAAGATAACTCAGCGCTAAATGAAAAAATAATTAAATTACAACAGCAAATAGACTATCTCATGGAGAGGCAAAACTTAAATCAAAATAACGGATTGAATAAAGCACCTGAATTGAGTCAAAACAAAACATCAAACACTGACAAGCCTGTTTCGGCTGAACAGACTAAAATTAAATTTTATGGAAATATACGTGTTGATACTGCATATGATTTTGAAGGTTCAACGCGTTCAATTGCGAATAAGACAGGATCAATACCATTAGACAATTCAAACTCAACAAGCAAATCATTAAATGTTTCTGCCGCGACTTCACGTGTAGGGGTGGATATTGTTAAGCCCACCTCGAAAGGAGATTTGGTTGGAAAGCTAGAAGCCGACTTCATGGGAAGTGGTGGGGATAACGGTAATGGTTCGGTTCGGGTTAGACACGCTTATATTTCACTAGGAAATTGGTTAATTGGTCAGACGACTTCACCTTTTGTGAATAGTGATACAGCTCCAAGTTTGGTTGATTTTACAGGAGCAATGGGTACTGGAACTCAGCGTAATATCCAAATCCGTTATCAGCACATCGTTGATGCCAAACAAAAATTATTAGTCGCTTTGGAAGGTGGTGATGTTGAAAATAAAAATGTAGAAGGTGGAAGCCGTTTTCCTGCATTAACTATGCGATATGAATTTAAGAATCCAGATTTTTTGGTTCAATTGCACGGCATGCTTCATGAAAATCGAGCAGTTTCTGACACGGATGAAGAGCAAACTAAACTTGCTTGGGGGGCTGGATTAGGCACAAAGTATAAGCTTTCTGAAAATGACTCAGTTGTGTTTAATTATTATCACATCGCTGGTGATAACCGTTACATGCTTTATTCAAAAGATAATGATGCCTTCTACTTTGATCAAAATCGGATGTATTTAAGTGAATTTGATTCTATTGAGTTAGGGTATCTGCGCAAATGGAATGAAAATTTACGCTCGTCTTTATCCGCTGGTAGCCTTATCTATAAAGATTCAAATTTTTCAGAAAATAACCCTGATCAAAATAAAAGGCTAATCAATGCAAGCGTCAATTTATTTTGGACGCCTGTTGAGAAAGTCGATCTTGGCGTTGAATATACCTATGGAAAGAGAGAAACATTTTCAGATTTAGAAGGGAAATTATCTCGAATCAATTTATTAGGTCGATACAATTTTTAATGTAACAACAGCCACTTTAATATCAAAAGTGGCTTTCTTTTATCTGATTAGGACTAATATTGTGGAACAAATTAATTATGCAAATGCAAGATCACAATTTTCAAAAGTCATGGAAAGAGTGCTGTTAGGTTACGCCGTAAAAATTACACGAAAAGAGAAAGATGCTGTGGTTCTAATCAGTGAAAAAGCATACCTTGAATATAAAAATGCAATGTTTGAGCTCAATAAATTAAAAAACAAAGATTTTTAACCCCCAACAATCCGCTTCTCAAGCATCTCCATAAAAGTTTTTAAAATATTATTGTGGTTTTTACCCTTATGAGTAATTAAGCATATAGGGGTGCTGTAATACATTTTCTCTTTTGAAACAGCTTGCATAAAACCATCTTCAACCCATTTTTTTGCGTAATGGTCGGGTAAAAAACCCAAGAATTTTCCAGTTAAAATCAGAAATGCGATGCCTTCACGGTCACTTGCTGTCGCCTTACAGTCTAAAAGTTGGTGCAACTTTGCTGCTTCTGGTGTGATGGCATAATTAGGAAGGACTGCTTGCCATGTTTTCAACTCATCTAGATTCATATTGCTGCACTGGCTAAACAAGGGATGATTTTTACCACAGTACAAAAATGAACTTTCACTATATAAATCGAAATAGTCTAGACCAGACAAAGGCGTAACAAGTGGAATAACACCTGCATGTAAACGGTTATCGAGCACACGGCATTCAATATCTGACAAAGTACTCATACTAATGTTAATAATAACCTCGGCATGTTCCTCTGCAAGTTGGGTCAACGTATTGGTGATATAGCCTCTAGGCATCGTCACAAGATTGTTAATAATGCCGATATTAAACTCACCCTTAAGACGATTATGCATTTGGTTAACTTTGGAGCGGAAGTCTTCAATCGCTGCCGTAAGTACTTCGATATATTCTAAAATTTCTCGTCCTTCATCGGTCAGGGCAAAACCTGCGCGACCACGTTGGCATAGTCGAATGCCCAGACGATTTTCTAAATCACTCATATGCAAACTGATTGCAGAACGGCTAATGCCAAGAATGCTTTCTGCAGATGTAAAACTATGACAGTCGCAAACCGTTTTAAATATTTTAAGTAATTTAATATCAAAATCAGTGACTTGATTTAATTTTTTGGGTTTCATTTAGTTTTGTTTTTTTAAATCTAAACTCAAGATAATTTGAATTTATCAAACTTATCACGCTATGTACACTCAAACCATAATTTGAAAATAAACAGGAATGGTTATGTTTGATACGGATAAATTCAGTGACTCAGAGCATACTTTGGATGCGGTTCAAACTAATAATAATATGCACATAAATTATCAGGCACATTGGATGCCTTTCTCTGCAAATCGGAACTTTGCTAAAGATCCGCGCATGATTGTGGGCGCAAAAGGATCATACCTAATTGATGATTCGGGCCGTGAAATTTACGACTCACTCTCAGGCCTATGGACTTGTGGAGCTGGTCATACCTTGCCTGAAATTCAACAAGCGGTGAGTAATCAATTAGGTCAGCTTGACTACTCACCAGCTTTTCAGTTTGGTCATCCGTTGTCTTTTAAGTTGGCAGATAAAATTGTTCAGCATATGCCTGAAAAACTACAACACGTTTTCTTTACCAACTCGGGTTCAGAGTCGGCAGATACCGCTATTAAAATGGCACGAGCTTATTGGCGCATTAAAGGTAAACCAAGCAAGACTAAATTGATTGGTCGTGCCCGTGGCTATCATGGTGTAAACGTTGCGGGAACAAGCTTAGGCGGTATTGGTGGCAACCGTAAAATGTTTGGTCAGCTTATGGATGTAGACCATTTACCTCATACCTTGCAGCCGAATTTAACTTTTACCAAAGGCTGTGCAGAAACAGGCGGGGTAGAACTTGCCAATGAAATGCTTAAGTTAATTGAGCTACATGATGCTTCAAATATTGCCGCTGTCATTGTGGAGCCTATTTCTGGTTCGGCGGGTTGTATTGTGCCACCAACGGGTTATTTACAACGTTTAAGAGAGATCTGTGATCAGCATGACATCTTGTTAATTTTTGATGAAGTAATTACAGGTTTTGGCCGTTTAGGAACTTGGACGGGAGCAGAGTACTTTGGGGTAACACCAGATATTTTGAACTTTGCGAAACAAGTGACTAATGGTGCCATTCCTTTAGGTGGAGTGGTGGCAAGCCATGAAATTTACTCTGCCTTTATGCAGCAAGACTTACCAGAGCATGCCATTGAATTTACCCACGGTTATACCTATTCGGCGCATCCGGTTGCTTGTGCGGCTGCTTTAGCTGCGCTTGAAGTTTTAGAAAAGAAAAACCTGTTAGCTCAATCTGCGGCGTTAGCACCAAGTTTTGAAAAAATGCTGCATGGTTTAAAAGGCGCGCCGCACATTTTAGATATTCGTAATTGTGGATTGATAGGTGCGTTGCAGTTAGCTCCGCGTGATGGTGATGCCACAATCCGAGGCTTCGAGATTGGTATGAAACTTTGGAAAGAAGGATTCTATGTTCGCTTTGGAGGCGACACGCTCCAGTTCGGTCCAATGTTTAACAGTACAGAAGCAGATATTGACCGCTTATTGAATGCCGTTGGCGATGCACTTTATCAAGTGAATTAAGGCTTATAGACATTTTAAGAGCATCGGTAAAGTCTTATAGATGCTCTTTAAAAACTAAATGAAAAATACAGTTTGATCTGAAAATTAATTGTAGTAAGGAGTAACAACAATGACAAATGGCCTAGAAGATTTTAGCTATGAAGAAGTTTTAACTGAAAATAGTACGCATAGTGAACAAGCCAAAAAAGTGCTAGGGCATTTCATTCAAGGAAGAATTGTATCTAAAACGGCAAGAAAACAGCCAGTTTACAATCCTGCGACGGGTGAAATTAGTAAAGAAGTCGAAATTGCAGATGCTCAAACGGTAAATGAAGCAGTTCAGGTAGCCGAGCAAGCATTTCCTGCATGGCAAGATACACCAGTCATTAAACGTGCGCGTGTCATGTTTAAGTTCAAACAATTATTAGAACAAAATGCTGAAAAGATTTGCGCTTTGATTGGGCAAGAGCACGGTAAAATTTCTCATGATGCTCAAGGCGAATTACAACGTGGTATTGAAAACGTTGAATATGCTTGCGGCGCACCAGAGCTTTTAAAAGGGGAATATTCAAAAAATGTCGGTCCAGATATCGACTCATGGAGCGAGTTCCAACCGTTAGGTGTTGTCGCTGGAATCACACCGTTTAACTTCCCAGCTATGGTGGCTTTGTGGATGTTCCCAATGGCACTGGTTTGCGGTAACTGCTTTATTTTAAAACCTTCTGAAAAAGCACCTTCTGTGGTTTTATACCTTGCAGAACTATTAAAACAAGCGGGTTTACCTGACGGCGTGTTTAATGTGGTGAATGGTGACAAAGAAGCGGTAGATGCCTTATTGCATCATCCTCGTATTCAGGCGGTTAGCTTTGTGGGTTCAACACCAATTGCTGAATATATTTACCGTACCGCAACATCAACAGGCAAACGTTGCCAAGCATTAGGCGGTGCAAAAAACCACGCGATCATTATGCCTGATGCCGATATTGATAACGTAGTAACTTCATTGTTAGGCGCAGCTTTTGGTTCTTCAGGTGAACGTTGTATGGCACTCTCGGTAGCAGTTGCTATTGGTGATGAAGTTGCCGATGTAGTCATTGATAAGCTGACTCAAGAAATGAAAAAATTGAAGTTCGGCAACTATGCAGATGCAAGCAACGACTTTGGGCCACTTATTACCCAAGCACATAAAGACAAGGTACAAGCCTATATTCAAAGTGCAGAACAGCAAGGCGCAAAAATTGTAGTAGATGGCCGTGATGCAAAACCGGCAGGCTACGAAAAAGGTTTCTTTGTGGGGCCCACTTTAATTGACCAAGTCACACCAAATATGACCAGTTATCAGCAAGAGATTTTTGGTCCTGTACTGCAAGTTATGCGTGTGAATACCATGCAAGAAGCGATGCAACTGATTAATGACCATGAATATGGCAATGGTACTTGTATCTATACCCGTGATGGGGAAGCAGCACGCTATTTTAGCAGCCATATTCAAGTTGGTATGGTCGGTATTAATGTACCTTTACCGGTACCTGTGGCTTATCATAGTTTTGGTGGCTGGAAGCGTTCGCTGTTTGGTGATTTACATGCTTATGGTCCAGATGGTGTCCGTTTTTATACACGCCGTAAAACCATTACGCAACGTTGGCCGTCTGCTCAGGTCCGTGAAGCAAAACAATTTTCAATGCCAACTTTAAATTAATTATTGCAATAAGGGGAAAACATTAAGTTTTCCCTTTTTCATTACCGTAGGATTTTAAACATGTAATAGATTGTTTTTATAGATATATTTTTAAGGATTGAAATATGAATAATGATACAACAAAAAAATTAGGCGAAGGACTTTCAAATCGCCATATCACAATGATTAGTATTGGCGGTGTTATTGGTGCAGGATTATTTGTCGGTTCATCTTCTGCAATTGCTAAGGCTGGCCCAGCAGTAATTCTTGCATACCTGATTACCAGTATTATGGTATTTCTGGTGATGCGAATGTTGGGTGAAATGGCCGTTTTAGAGCCGGATACTGGTTCATTTTCTACATATGCCCGTAAAGCGATTGGCCCTTGGGCAGGCTTTACCATTGGTTGGTTATATTGGTGGTTTTGGGTGCTTGCGATTCCAGTAGAAGCGATTGCAGGTGCTGAAATTTTACATTCATGGTTTCCGAACGTTTCAGTTTCTATCTATGCGTTCTGTTTTATTGTGTTCTTAAGCTTGGCCAACTTTTTTAGTACCAAAAGTTTTGGTGAGTTTGAGTTCTGGTTTTCTTTGGTCAAAGTAGTGGCCATTATCGGTTTCATTATTATTGGTATTTTGGCAATTTCAGGTATTTGGCCTTTAGCTAAAAATGTTAGCGGTGTTGCCAATTTATACAATAATGCCGGTTTTATGCCGCACGGTATGGGAGGCATTTTATCTGCCATTTTAATTACGGCATTTTCATTCTTTGGAGTAGAAATTGTCTCAATTGCAGCAGCGGAATCATCAAATCCTAAACAGAAAATCAGACGTGCCACCAATTTGGTGTTGTACCGTATTATCCTTTTCTTTGTGGTCTCAATGTTCATTGCCGTTTCACTTGTCGATTGGCGTTCACCAGATTTACAGAAGTACGGGACATTCCAATACGTTTTAATGAGCTTGAACGTACCAGGCACTAAACTCATCATTGATACGGTCGTGTTTATCGCCGTTGCGAGTTGTATGAATGCTGCGATTTATACGTCCTCTCGTATGCTATTTCGTTTGGGCACTCGTAGTGAAGCGCCTCAGGCAGTAACTAAAATCAATTATGCAGGTGTACCTGCAATTGCAGTGTTTTCTTCAACTTTTATTGGTTTAGTGTGTTGTGTCATTAACTATGTATTCCCTGGAAAAGTATTTGGCTTATTGCTTTCAAGCACAGGGTCAATTGCTTTACTGGTGTATTTAGTTATTGCATTCTCACAACTACGTTTAAGACATAAGTTAGAAGCAGCTGGAGCGGAAATACCATTTAAAATGTGGTTATTTCCATGGTTAACTTGGTTTGTCATTATCATTATTTTAAGTGTGTTGGCTTATATGTTCTTCTCACCAGCCTATAGTTATGAAACCACTTTATCTTTAGGTGTAACTTCGCTTGTGGTTGTTTGTGGGTTGTTCGTCACGCGAAAGCGTAAAGCAACCAGAGCGGTTGCCATGAATTTAGATTAATCATCCAATAAAATTAAATTATATATAAATTAAAAAAGAGACCATAAAAGGTCTCTTTTTTCTCTCATATTCCAAGATTTAGACGAACTATTTAGTCGTATCAATAGAGACTAAAACCGATAAACCTGGACGTAATAATTTAACGTCTTTTTGATTTTCAATAAGCTTAATTCGTAAAGGAAGGCGCTGAACAATCTTGGTAAAGTTACCAGTCGCGTTAGTCGCCGAGATCGGAGAAAAAAATGCGCCAGTAGAAGGAGAAAAGCTGTCTACCACACCTTTTAATTCAACGTTATAAGCATCTACATAGACATTAACTGGTTGTCCAATCTTGATCTTTTTTAATTCAATTTCACGGAAGTTGGCTTCTACATAAACCTGATCTAAAGGAACAACCACCATGAGTGGATTACCAGCACTCACAAAGTTACCTACATTAGCTGACTTTTGACCAATCATTCCATCAATAGGTGCACGAACCTCTGTATAGCTCAAATTCAGTTTTGCTTTATCAAGCGCCGCTTGGGCTTGTTTAAGGGCTGCTTGTTTGGCTTGTACCTGAATCTTGTATTGATTGAGCTGATACTGTGCATCAATCACTTTTTCTTTACTGCTGTCTAAGTCAGCATATTGTTCAGTCAAAGTAGTCTTAGATTGCTGTGTAATTAATCTAGACTCTGCTCCAAGTGCCTGTAGTTGCTCATAACGTGCCGTATTGTCTTTTGTGAGCTTAATTCCAGCTTCTACTTTTCTCAGCTGTGCTTCAGTTTCTCGAATAACAGTGGGTTGTCTATCCACTGCGAGCATTGCTTCACTCAGGTCAGCTTGCGCTTTTGCATAATTAGATTCAGCTTCAGCCAAAGCAGCTTGATAATCACGTGCATCAATCCGCGCTAAAAGTTGGCCTTTTTTTACGGTCTGGTGATCTTTAATGTAAATTTCCTCAATATTGCCAGATACTTTAGGGGCAATCGTTGAGTACTCTACATCTACACGTGCATCGTCTGTTACAACAACCGAAGAGGGTAAAAATATAAGTTTTAAAACCCATAAAATAGATGCTAAGACAATAATAAACGCAATAGCCATAACCCAATGCTTTTTGAGAAATTGCACCTTGGTTAACTTGGGTGGTTCGGTATGGGTGGTGTCTTGGGCTTCGAGAGTACTCATAAAGATTTTCCTGAGTTATGACTATTCATTAACTTAATGAGAGCAATACGTGGCGGATAAGTTCGAACTGGCAAAATCAACATCACGATGAATAAAATAGCGGTAAGGCCAGCTAAGATGAGATATTGATCGCTAATAACTAAAACTGATTGTTGCGCTTGAATCGCAGAATTTAGGGCAGATAAACCACCTGAAACACGATCTGCACCATTTGCGGTGAGCACAGGTGGAGTAAGTGGGTTAATAACAGGGCCTTGAATATTTTGGAAAACATGTTGAGCAGTATTTTCAATCAGTCGTGTTGAATGGTATTCACCGCGAACTCGATTGACCCAGTCCAAAATACACACACCTAGTACACCGCTAATAGCACGCGGGGTATTAATCATAGGGGATGCATAAATTGCCATGGTTGGGTGAACACTGTTTGTACCCATCATTAAGAGCGAGAGCACGACACAGGTTTGCCCCAGACATGAGATTGCATGCCAAAAATAAAATTGGTCTTGATTCCATGTGGTATCAAGTTGACTTGCACCTAGGCAACCCGCAATGACCAGAAGTAAACCAAATCCGTGTACATATCGGCTATCCACCCAAGCTTGATTTAAAAGCTTCACAACAATAGGAATATAGATAAATTGCAATGCCGCAATTTGTAAGCCAATCCACATGGTCTGAGTGGGTTTATAGCCATGCACTGCACTTAAGTAATTCAGTGGTAATGTGCTGGTAGACATACCAATAATGACAAAGCAAAAGAGTGCGAAAACAGCATAAGCAAAATTTCTGATTTCGAGCATTTGCGGTTTAATGAGTGGTGAAGGATAGCGCCATTCATGTATGAAAAACCAAGGTAAAGTAATCGCACTGATTAAGGCCAATACACAAATTAATTGGGAATGGAACCAATCTAAATGATTTCCATGCAACAACATGGTGCTCAGGCTCGCTAAGCTAATAATTGCTAAAATGGCACCCATCCAATCGTAAGTTTTTATTCTTGAATAATTAAGAGGATCTTGGGGAATCCCAAAATACACCAGAGCAGCACTTAGCGCACAAAAAGGAATGGTTTGAAAAAATATCATTTTCCAGCCAATTACATCTAAATAAAAAGCTGAGAGTGCAGTACTTAAGTTGGGAAAGAACGTCGCAGTTAATGCATAGCAGGCTAATCCCCATAGTCGAATATCAGGTCCTAAAAATCTAAGCGCACAGGCCATGAGTAAAGGAATGGTTAAACCATTAGCGAGGCCTTGTAAGCCACGTAATAGATAAAAGATTTCGATATTTGGACTAAAAGGAATTAAAACGCTAGAAAAAAGGCAAAGTCCTATAGCAAAAAGAAGAACTCTGCGCATAGAAAAAATGACTGCCCAACTCGTAGACAGGATCATTCCAATAATCATTGCACTTGCGTAAATACTGTTAACCCAATAACCCGAGTCGACACTAATGCCCATTGCACCTCGAATGTCGACTAAAGTAATGCTGGTAATTCGGTTATTAAATTCAACAGTCATTGCAGCAAATATTGCACCTGCTAAACCGATGAGTGGCTTTGTATTCATCTTTTACCTTAAATCTTAAACATCAATTCATTGCACGGAGTAGATATTTACTGTACTGTACCGATCGGTACTCTACTCTTTAATTAAATTTCCGTCAATTCTCGATTTTGAACTTTTCGATGAGTTACACTTAGAACGAAATCGCTAAAATTTTTATAAGGTCAATATGTCTGGTTTAACGAAAGCTCATGAAAAAGATCAAAAAATTCTGGATGCAGCAACAAAGTTTTTTTTGATCCACGGCTTTAGTGGCACAACGACCGACATGATTCAAAAGGAAGCGGGGGTTTCAAAAGCAACAATGTATGGTTGCTATAAGAATAAAGAAGCGATGTTTGCAGCGGTGATTGAACGTCAATGTACCAACATGCAAAAACAAATTATTTTAGTTGAGACAAAAGCTGACAATTTACGCTCAGCTCTAACTGAAATTGGGAAGACCTATCTGTGTTTTATATTATCGCATTCAGGTTTGGCTTTTTTTAGGGTTTGTATTGCAGAAGCTGTAAGATTCCCTGAGTTATCTGAAAAATTCTTTGAATTGGGTCCAAAGCGTCTGGCAAATATCATTGCAGGATATCTAGAAAAATCCGTTAGACAGGGCGAAATTGAATTAAGCTCTTCTTCAGAAGTTGCTGCGAATATATTTTTATCGTTATTAAGAAGTGATGCTCATCTAAAATGTTTGACGCATCCTGATTATTTAATATCAGAGAATGAAATTAGTACTTGGGTTGAGTATGCGGTTGATTTATTTTTAAAAAATATTAAGTATTGTCAGAGTTAGTTTCTTTATTCAATGATCTAAAAAAATACTTTAAAATTATTTTATTCTCGAGAAATTTCGAGATTAGTAAAATCTTTGCTTTGAAATTTTTAGTTAAAAAAGGAGTTGAATTGAAACCGAACTCCTTTTTAGCAAGATTTACGATTTAGACGGAATATATTTACGCATAGCAAAGATAAACAGCGTAAATAAAATACTAAAACCAAAAACAGGTAAGCTGAGACCTAACACGAGTCCCCCCAATATTAACCATATTTTTTGTGATCCAGTTGCACGATTCCAAACTGATAAGCTTTGACCAACAAAGTGAGTTGTCATGAGTTTTAAATTTGAGTTTTTAAACTCAGCTCTATATCCGTAAATAATCATAATACAGAGTGCGAAAGCATAAAGTGCGAGTACCAATTGATTTATCCAGCCAAATAAAACCCCAATATGTGCATCAACTCCCCAACGAGTGAGTTTTGCCACTAGCGAATAGTCTTTAAACGCAAGTTGATCGATGACTTTGTGTTGTTCCATATCTATGGCGATACTGTCTGCTTGAGTTGGCCATTTACGCTGAATTTCGGCTACAGTCCAAGCTTGATTTCCACTAGTCGGTGGTTTGATTTGTATCTGTGCTGCATCAATGCCATGTGCTCTGGCGATTGAAAGAGCAGTATCGTACTCAGTAGAGACAATATTTAAATTAAGATTTTCACTATGAGGCATCTCATGATGTTGATGGTGCATTACTGTAGGTAAATTATCTGTTTGAAGGGAAGTTGCTAAAGTTGGGGTTTGCCAGTTGAGCCACTGACGAGCAACTCGAATATTATCTCCAGCCCATTCAGACCATGTAAGACCTGTAACGGCGATTATTAATAAGAGAGGAAATAAAGTTAAACCCAACGTGCTATGCCATCTTAATAATCTATTTTTTTTTGTTTGCCTGATTTTAAGATTTTGACGCCGTTTCAACCAATTATACAGTCCAGTTAAAGTCAAAATGGCTAACCAGCTTGCCGCCAGTTCACTATAAAAGCGGCCCCATTTTCCTAGCAATAAATTACTATGCAGTTGATCAAGGGTAGTTCGAAACGGTAGCACTCCACTCGTACCATAAACCGCTAGATGGCCTTGAGCTTTAAGTGTAAAAGGATCAATAAAAACGGCTTCACTTGTAAAATCGTGGATAGGGTCTGAAAATATTACACGAGTTGTTTGATTAGAGCTTGGAGCTGGTCTAACTTCAATTACTTGTGCAGACTTAGGCATTACTTGCTTTGCGGCTTCAATTTGCTGGCTCAGCTTATGTGGTGTTTGATTCAGTGGCTCAACATATAGAACATCTTTATAAATGGCTTGTTCAAATTGTGGTGTAATTGCATAGAGTAAACCAGTGATTGCTGCGAACAAGATAAATGGTGCAATAAAAATACCAGCATAAATATGAATCAAACGGAAAAGACTACGCCAGAAAGATGATTGAGTCAGCATCGGAAGATAATGTCTATCAGATTTTAGACTGGATTATAACGAGTTATTTATTTTAATGTTGATTGTGCAGTAACCATTATTAAATTATTTGAGTAGCTCTGATGTGCACTTTTTAAGCCAATAATTAAATAGTTTTTATTGCTTGGTAAATTTTATAACTTTTTCTATTTACTATTTAAGACCTTATTTGATAACTCTACAACATATAATTCAAACTGTTTTGCTTCCTTATTAGTATTAAAAAACCGCTTATTTTAATATAAGCGGTTTTATTAAAATAAAGTTTTACTGCAGTCCAAAACTAGTGATGGCCTTGTGAAACTCCACCATTTCCATCAGGAAGACTAATTCGAATATTTTGCATCATGCCTTGATCTTCATGATCCAAAATATGGCAGTGCAATACAAAGTCACCGATGTAGCGTTCGTACTTGGTTCTTACAATGATTTTATAACTGGCTCCTTGTACGTTTTTAACCCAGATTGTGTCTTTCCATGTCCCTTTTAGACCGCGATATTGTGGATCAGGGGCAGCCGTTTTGTCATAGTCATCCACGGCATTTATATCACTGACATCTTTACCGTTAGGGTCATACACTGCCACGACTTGAAATGGGTTTACATGAATATGAAAAGGGTGGCTGGCTAATTTAGAGGTGAGTATCCATTCATCGGTTTTGCCTAACTCGAGCGTACGGTCAATTCGATCTGGTTGATACGGTTTTCCATTCACCTGAAACTGAACTGGATCAGCATTTGTATCAATATTAAATTCTAAAAATTGTTTATTTGCTGTTGCTGGTAAGTCCTGATGAGGAACAAAATGACTAAGCTTTAGATTTTGTTGTAAATCTTGAAGAACTGCGGGACGCATATCTGGGGCAATATTTCGATATGCATTATTGCTTAAAGCCGTTGTTAAAGACTGCGTAGCAGAGCTGGCTTTATTGACTTGAACTATACCGAGTAAGTGCTTCTGTGAAAGTGTACGGTCCACGTTAGCCGAAGCCGAAGCCGCTTCATCAATTAAACAATAACGGCCTTCTTGCGGGAATTGCATTAATGCATCATAACGGTAACCCGGTTGAAAAACGGTAACTGTTTTATCCATAACCTGTTTAAAGGTTAGACCATCGGCTGCAATCAGGTGTTGGTTCACAATAGGCCCTGTACAGCTCTCACTTAATAATTTCTTTTCACCCATTGGGTTTAAATCGAATTTGGAAGGAATATTTTGCATTTGCCGAACGCTTAAGTTGATACTGTCGCGGACACCTGCATGTACCATTCGCCAACGCTCAACTTGTCCTGCAACCGCTTGAGTAATGAACGGTTGTATTTCGCCATTAATACTCGTATATCGGCCTGATTTCCCCCAATCACCAGGGCCAAACCCCTGATAATCTCTAATTTCACCAATTTGATTGTTTTGGCAAATATAGTTCCCATTATTATCGGTTTCGATATTTCCGTTAGCATCATAACAAGCATATTGGATTTGCTGAAAAACTAACGTTCTTTCTTTAAAACCATAAGTGAGTAAATCTAAATCACCTGTCTTATTTGGGGTAGGCTGACGGTATCCACGAATAATTAAAGCACCGGCCATACCACTTGCAACTTGAATAGCGGTTGAACCATGTCGATGTGGGTGATACCAAAATGTTCCAGCTGGATGATCGGGTGGAATGTTGTATTCATATTGGAAATTAACACCCGGATTAATCGAAATTAAAACGTTATCACTATTTCCTGCTGGGTTAATCCATAAACCGTGAGTGTGCATGTTGGTGCCATCAAAACAATGGGGTTTATTCACATCAAAATGATCGCCAGTACAACTTGGGTCTTTAGGAAATTTTTTGTGAGTAATCGGGTCTATATCAAGTTGATTATCTAAATTTGCCCGTACAGTTTCTCCAGGAAATACTTCAATCGTCGGAGCAATATAAGGCGTACTGGGTTGCGTATTTGTACCTTGATAACTACGTAAAAGGACTTCGTCATAACGATTTGTCGCTGGGTTCCAAAGTCTGTTCCTCGTTTTTTTAACTTCCCAAGTAAACAATGCTTCGTTTGAAGATTGCATTTGCGGTGCATTTGTTAATGACTTTGTAGGATTCGGTGCAGCAAGTAATGCGACATGATTACGTGCAACAGCCATATCGGGTGGGTCTTCTAATACACGTTCAGAAGAATCATTTGCTGATACACACCAACTTACTAAAGTTAGAGGCGTGCATAATATTAAATGGGCTATTTTCATAATGAATATAGGCCTGAAAAAATCAGGCCTCTCCCTTAATTATTATTTTGACGTTTCTAAGCGAACCTGAGAAATACTCAAGCCTTGAGAGCTTACTTTTTCTTTCACCTGATCAAGCGTTAAATCAGTAGCAACAAACTGAACTTCTAAGTCTTCAGCAGCCATGCCTAATTGCTTAACTTGATCACTGACTTGATAGACCAATTGGCCAATATGACCTGGGTGTCCGCCGTGGTCATGATCTAACACACCGAAGTAGTTAATTGTGGCAACATAAATTTTTTGGTCAGGTTTATTTTTTGGAGATAGATAAATCTTATAAGTTAGATTTGGATTACCAATCATTTGGACATTATCTAATATTAAATAAGTTTGTCCTGATGAGAGCTTTGTTTGAGTAAGTTGACTTGAGTTTTCTAGGAAACTTGCAGTTTGAGGGGCTAAAGCTACTTTTTGAGTTACACCCATAAGCTTAATGCTTTTATTACTGCTAACTGGTTTATGATTCATTTTAAATAGATTTGCTTTTTCAGCACCTTTACTACTCATGACAGTAGCTTCAACTTTACAAGCATTTTCATTGGTATATCGCACTGGGATTTTACCGGGGGTGAATACATCAGCAATGGTCATGGTGACTTTGTTGCCGTTTTCATCTGCAAAGGTATATTGGGTGTCATACCAACTATCTGGCATACCTAAATTTTTCTTGGCCCATTCAAGCGTAATTGGTTGCCCATTTGCTTTTTTATTTAACCAGCATTGCCATAAGCGGTCGATATTTGCATGGTGCATATAAAATACAGGGTCTAAGCCTGCAATAGGTACAAATCCCATATCTGGTAGTACACAGTTTTTACCGACTGCACAGTGCATTACACCATGGGGTTGAGACTGTAATTGGTTAGAGAAGTCTGTGAAGTTATCCCATTTAAATGCTTGAGCAGCGCTGGCATTATCTGGATCTATGGCGCTGATATTTGCATTTAAACCCGGTGTACGGAACTGATCATATAAGGTACCTGCTTGTTTACCTCGGACCAATTGAGGGAGTGCTAAGCCTTTACCATTAGCAGCTTTTTCTTGGTAATAATCCCAATAAGGAAGAGAGTAATCTTGCCCAACATATTTACGTACTGTTCGCTCATAAAAATAAAGCATCATACGGTGCCAAGGTAAGAAATTTAGATTGCCATGTTGGCATGTACCCCAAACGTCATCGGTAAAGCCATCATTTGGGACTGGTGAATTTTGAATATGCTTATAGTAACTGTCACATACTGCTTTACTATATATCTCTAAACACTGTGGCATACGGTATTGATTAACATAATAATCTTTGTCTGTTGCATGTTTACCTGTACCAAAATAGCCATGTGTATTGGCCCAGTAATTAAAGCTTGTACGAAACTCCGGTGATAAAGGGGGAGCATTATTATTTGCTCGCATTTTTTCCAGACCCTTTTGTAATGCGCTTACTTTGGCTGGATCTTTTGCAAACTCCGTGGCACTTATTCGTAGTGAGTCAGCATGAGTCGTTAAGCTCATACCACACAATAGAGTTCCTAAAATATAATAATTTCTCTTCATGATTTTAAATCCTTGTCATGTTTAATATTCTTATATTTGATTATTAGTAATGTATGAATTTACCCTTGGTTTGGGTAATTCTTAATCTAATCTAGCATATAAAGAAGTTTTTATTAAAGGTTTATATTTAATATTAATAATGAAAAAATTTAATTTTAAATCCTGTAATTTTTTAGAAAAACTTAATTATTTAGTATATTGTTTTTAATGTGCTTTTATTAATAATTAAAAGATTTTTAAAATAAAAATAATTATATTTTTTCTTAATGTATTTTGTTTTTTTTAAATTTATGGGTTTGAAGCCTCATTGTTAAATGAAATGTTAGATATGAAACTTTTTGATTCAAGTTAAATATTAAAAATTATTTTATTTGAATGGTTAGCATGCATGCTCTAAAGGTTTTGTATAGGGCTATCTATATTTTGAGTTTTAAAATAAAAATTACAATTACATGATTATTAAGTTTATTTTGTAATTTTGGCATTTTTATTGCTTAATTACTCTTATCTTTAGTACAACATTTGATTTACTAACTTATAAATGATGATTCAAACCGTCTTGCTCTCTTATGGTGTCTTTTTCATATGAAAAATGCACCAAATAGACACGTCTTTTTATTTTGCACTGTATTTGTGCAAGGCATGCCCTAATGAAGTTATTAGCTTCATTACTCACTTTATTCATCTTATATGGATGTTCTTCATCTGAACAAAGTGGTAAAGCGCAAGAAAAGTTAGCAGCCCATTCGATATGTGTCTTTGATAGTACAAATACAAAAGTCTGTGTAGCCAAACCCGCCCAAAGAATAGTTTCTCTATTTGAGTCGGGTTTAGATGGCTTATATATGCTAGGGCAAGGTCATAAAGTGATTGGCATACCAGCCGAAGTATACATCCAGCCTTTATTATTCAATGCTTATTCAAAAATAGATAAGCGTATCGCCAATAAGCAGCTTGCGACGCCTTCACAAGGGGCAAATGCAACTAATATTGAAAGTCTTGTGTTGTTAAAACCCGATTTGGTGATTTTGGGGAGCGGGCAAACCCAAACGATTGACCTGTTGCGGCAGTTTGGCATTGCTGTATATGTCATGGAGTCAGGTACTTACCAGCAAGTAAAAGAAGAGCTATCAGAAATTGCTATTCTTAGCGGTGCCCAAAAGCGAGCTCAGGAAATTTTAAATTTCTCTGATGAAATTGTGGCAGAAGTTGCAGCAAAAACGGCACGTCAGCCAAATAAACAATCGATTTACTATGCTTGGTCTGGTGGCCGAATTTTTTCTACCTCGGGACGTCAGTCGATTACCAATGATTTTATTGAGCTGGCGGGTGCGTACAACATTGTTCAGACCAATACGAATCAACCCAATGTAAATCCCGAGACTTTAATTGAATGGAACCCCGACAATATTGTGCTTTGGAATACTAACCCCCAACTGATTTATGAACGAAAAGAATTACAGGGTTTAAGTGCCGTGCAAAACCGAAAGGTATTTAATTTGAGTCCTGCATTTATATATAACCCGCACACCATCAAAATTATTATTACGGCGATTTATTTGAATCATAGTATTTATCCTGAACAGTCTGATTTACCTGTAAGTGCTTTACAACAGCGCATTTTAACTAAGTTGTATGGTGAGCACCTTGCAAAAACGTTGGTGCAATAAATATGGAAAAACTGAAATATTATTGGTTTTACCCGTTACCGTTCGTGATGATTTTTATCTCGTTGCTCATAGGGCCAACGCAGACCTTGAGTGCATGGGACTATTTGCGGTGGGGTGTACAAGCAGTTTTTGGTACACCATATTTTGATGCGGGACAATTTGGACTGATGCAGAACATTATTGTGAATGTCAGGTTGCCCAGAATTTTACTGACTTTTATGGTGGGAGCCGCATTAGCAACTGCGGGAAATGGTTTACAGGCATTGTTTCGTAATCCTTTAGTTGACTCGTATGTACTCGGTATTTCATCTGGTGCTGCGTTCGGTGCAGCCTTGGCACTTTCTTTAAGTTGGCTTTCACCCAATCTATCAGCCTTTATTTTTGGTGTGTGCGCTGTTGGCTTAACATATGTATTTGCGCATCAAAAACATGAAAGCCAGACGTCTTTAGTGATGGTGATTTTATCAGGCATGATTGTTTCGGGGCTGTTTTTAGCAGGACTTACAGTTATTCAATATTTAAGTGATCCATTTAAACTACAAGCGATCGTGCAATGGACCATGGGCAACTTACATCAGGCGTCTTGGCAAAAGGTTCAATACGCCGTGCTACCAATCTGTATTGGCCTTGCCGGATTATTTGCGATGCGTTGGCGATTAAACTTGATGGCACTTGGTGCTGAAGAAGCGCAGGCTGTGGGTGTTAACCCAAGATGGGAACAACTGCTTTTAATTACTCTAGTCACAGTATGTACGTCAACTTCTGTAGCTGCTGCGGGCATTATTAGTCTATATGGGCTCTTTATGCCGCATATTGTGAGAATGTTAGTTGGGCCCGATCACCGCTATAGTATTCCTGCCAATATGGTGTTGGGCGGTAGTTTTCTACTCATGATTGATAACTTTTCTCGGGTTTTACTTACGTTTGAAATACCGATTGGTATTTTTACCATGCTACTTGGCGCGCCATTTTTCTTATTATTAATGAAAACACAGAGGACTCATTGGGCATGATTCAAATTGATCAGTTAAATTATGCCTATGGGCATAAACAGGTTCTTAAAAATATTCATCTGGAGTTTCCTGAAAATCAGTTTTCCGTCATTTTAGGACGTAATGGCTGCGGAAAATCGACACTTTTTAAGCTGATGGCGGGTCTAGAACCCGTAAAAGATGGATTAATCCGTTACTCTGGAAAACCATTATCGGACTTTAAAGGTAAAGATCGGGCTGCATTGCTCGGCTTTTTACCGCAGTTTCATAAAACCGTATTTCCATTTCTGGTTAAAGATGTAGTGATTACAGGGCGTGCCGCTTTTAGCCGATATAGGCCTTCAAAGTCAGATTGGGAACGTGTAGACCAAGCTTTGCTTGATTTAGACATCGAGCATTTGCGTGACCGTCCTTATACCGAGTTATCGGGTGGCGAAAGACAATTGGTCATGATTGCCCGTATTTTAGTGCAAGCCCCAAAAGTCATTTTGCTCGATGAACCAACCAACCATCTCGATGTTTATTATCAGTCTTATTTAATGAAAAAGTTGCGTCAGTTGTCGCGGCAAAATTTTACGGTGATTGCGATTATGCATGATCCCAATTTAGCTTTTTTATTTGCAGATCATCTGTTTTTTATGCGCCAACACGAAGTGGTTAAGCCTGAGTCTAAGACACGAATAACTGATCCGAAGTTTTTAAAAAGTGTCTACGATGTTGAGTTTCATGAAGCCATGATTCAAGACAAAACGATTGTGATACCTGATCATTCTTGGCTGTAAATATGACACTTCAATATCAGCTAGCTGACAAATCAGACTATGCATCTGCGGTAGAGTTTGCACTTTATACTAGACAGCTTTTATTCCCAGAAATCTATCATGGGCAAGTTCCCAAAGATTTACAAAATTTTGAGCAACATTATGTCCATGACCCATTGGGCTGCTTTATTACGGTAAAAGATCAAAACCGCATTATTGGCACCATTGCATATCGAGCTTATGACCATCGTTTTGATTTAAATTTGCCGATTAATACGGTTGAGGTCGTTAAGTTATTTGTATTGCCTGAATACCGACGTAAGGGCATCGCGACCCAGCTATGTGACATATTGTTTAGCCATGCAAAAAACAATGAAATTACGACTTTGTATTTGCACACTCATCCATTTTTGCCAGCGGCTGAAGAATTTTGGCGGCTCCAAGGCTTTGATTTGATTAAACGTGAGTGGATTGAGACCTATGACACCATTCACATGAGTAAATCTTTATAGTGCTTTATCATGCGCATGAAATCTTTTTTGAAAATGGGTAGGCGGATAACCCATAATTTTACTGAACATTGCGGTAAAAGCTGCCGAGTGTTCATAGCCCAAGCTAAAAGCAATTTCAGTAATTGAGATATTTGCTTTTAACGCATTTAAAGCATAGATGATGCAGACTCGATTACGCCAAGCCTGAAAGGACATGCCAGTTTCAGACTTAAACCAGCGGTGAAAAGTCCGTTCACTTTTATTGTGTTCATGTGCCCAATCTTTAGGACTACTATGAATATCAGGATGCTGCATAAACTCGGCACATTGTTTAGATAGTAAGGTGTTGTGAGGCAATGGAATAAATAGAGGTAGGGCTAGTGCAGCTTCTAACTCATATAACAATAAATCGATAAGAGCGCCGTCACGTCCTGAATGCTGGTAGTCAACAGGTAGCTGATTAGCCTGAATGAGCAGTTGATGAAGTAACGGTGATACTTGTACGACTTCGCAGTAGTTTGCCTGTCTTGGGGCATTACTCACTTCTATATACAAACTATATGTGCTGACTTTAGATAACCATACCCGATGTGGTTTGCCTGCGGGTATCCATACACCACTATATGGCAAAACGAGCCATTGACCGTCTTCAGTCTCAACTTTCATGAGTCCTTCGGGTGCATATAAGAACTGTGCACGGCGATGGCTATGCGTATCTAATAAGGTATCAGCTGGATAGTCTGATCCTAATGCTAGAACTGCTTGTGGTAGATGGTCTACGTCGTTAACTGGAATATTACGCATATTTTTTTGGCTTAAACAAATAAAAAGATGGCTTTTCTACGTTAGTTTGCCATAGAGCTATTTTATATCATGCCTCTATAAACGTGAGGAAGATAACGATGCTATATGAGCTATTTTTATTTGGACTACTTTCGGGAGTCACCACTTGGTTATTTGGCTTTGGCGGTGGTTTTGTTGCTGTGCCTTTGCTTTACACCGTCATTCTTCAAAAGTGGAGCAACGAAAGTAATGTCGGCATACATGCCATGCAAATCGCCGTAGCCACATCTGCATTTGTCATGTTGTGCTCGGCAAGTTTTGCAACCTTTCGGCACTATCGGTCTGGACATATAGATTGGCAAAAGATCCGTTTTTTATGGGGTGGGATCGCACTGGGTGGAGTTGTCGGTGCGGTAATGGCTTCATTGTTTAATGGAAACTGGCTTCGCTGGATATTTATGGGTTATGTGTTCATAACCATTATAGATTGTTATTACCGACCAGGGTTTATGGTGGCATCAGCGCAAAAGCAAAACTATGCTCAAAACAGTGAACTCATTAAAGGTGGAATTATTGGCTGGGTTGCAGCACTTTTAGGTGTTGGAGGAAGCGTAATGACAGTTCCTTTATTACGGCGGCGGGGTAGTTCTATGGCAGAGGCTGCGGCTATTGCAAACATTCTCACGCTGCCTTTGTCTTTAACTGCAACACTGACCTATTGTGTATTGTCACTTTGGCAATCTACACCCAACGGATTTATCGGCCTAATCTGGTTTGAAGCTGCTTTATTCTTGGTTGCAGGGACATGGATCGGGCTATATTTTTCAGAAAAATTTATTTCAAAACTACCTGATTTATGGCGGGCAAAGTTGTATCCGCTACTTTTAATCATAGTTCTAATAGTCATGCTTTTTGTAAATTAATTTTTTATTTCAATTAATTGAAGAATAATTTCTCTGAAATATCGAATCACTAAATGCTCTAAAACTGTAAATTTTATGTCTTAAAGGGCTTTGAAAAAAGTTTGAAAATTAGACTTGAAATATATAGTGGCTTTATGCCACTATATATTCATCGAAGGTCATCAGACAAAAAGAGGATGATATGGCTATCCAGCTTTTAGATGCGGCAAGAAATGAAATTCCAGTGAAATTCACGCAGTTTTCTGGTGGCGAGCGTCATGTTCAGATTGATGAGACAACATTAGGTTCACTATATGGCAACGTATTGGTCCGCGCGCAAATGACCTCAAGTCACGATGTGATGGACTATTTACTACTTGAAAATATATTGCTGACTCAGGGTTTAATCATTGACCTAGAAATTCCGTATTTCCCATATGCACGTCAGGACCGTATTTGTGCAGTAGGCCAAGCGTTCTCGCTTGATGTGATGACCAAGTTACTCAACATCAATGCTGACAAAAAAGCGGGCAAACAAGGCAAGATCACTGTTTGGGACTGTCATAGTGAAGTAACAACAGCCTTGCTCGCTGCCAATACTTCTTTTAGCGAAGTTGTAAACATCAGTTCAGTAGACATCATCGCAAAGAGTGAAGCGCTAAGCACATTGTTAAAAGATGAAAAAACAGTGCTGATTTGCCCAGATAAAGGCGCAAAAGCACGTACACAAATGGTTGCAGATGCTTCTAATGGCGAGCGCAAACAACCCATCACTATTGTTCAGTGTGATAAAAAACGTGACCCAGTGACTGGCAAAATTTTAGGTACACATGTACATGCAACGGATTTATCAGGCCTAACAGCGGTCATTACCGATGACATTTGTGATGGCGGTGCAACCTTTATTGGTATTGCTAAAGAACTCCGTCGCCTCAATTGCCATAAGGTCGTTCTATACGTGACCCACGGTATTTTTAGTAAAGGTATAGAGGTTTTTGATGGACTGCTAGATCAACTATTTACCTCAGACAGCTTTCCACAACAACCATCAGACAAAATTTCAGTAATTGCTTTTGCAGCAAAATAAAGAGAACAAAGATGACGATTAAACTTAATCCATTAAACGCTATCGATTTTTATAAAGCTGATCACAGACGTCAGTATCCAGCAGGTACGGAGTACGTGTATGCCAACTTTACGCCGCGTTCATCTCGACTCGCTAAAATGTTGCCTGACTTTGACGATAAAGTGGTGTTCTTTGGTCTTCAGGGTTTTATCAAACACTTTTTAATCGATACATGGAATGAAGGCTTTTTCAAACAACCTAAAGACAAAGTAGTGGCTGCTTATAAACGCCGTATGGATAGTTCATTAGGTGAAGGTGCTGTACCAGTTGATCACATTGAAGCATTACACGACTTGGGTTATTTACCATTACTTATTAAAGCATTGCCAGAAGGCAGTCGTGTAAATATGCGTGTACCTGTGCTTACCGTAATTAATACCGACCCGCGTTTCTTTTGGTTAACTAACTATATTGAAACGGTGTTAAGTGCTGAACTTTGGAAAAGCTGTACTACGGCCACTATTGCCTATGAATACAAACGTTTATTAACTCAATACGCCGTAAAAACTGGCGCACCACTCGATTTTGTGCCTGTGCAAGGACACGATTTTAGTAGCCGTGGCATGAGTGGAGTTTATGATGCTGCTCAGTCTGGTGTGGGACACTTAACTAGTTTTATTGGAACAGACTCGGTTGCTTCAATTGACTATGCAGAAGAATATTACAATGCTACAGGGGTGATTGGGGTATCTGTACCAGCGACCGAACACAGTGTGATGTGTATGGGTACGGAAAACAGTGAGCTAGAAACATTTAAGCGTTTAATTTGCGAACTTTATCCGTCGGGTGTTGTCAGTATTGTGTCTGATACTTGGGACTTTTGGCGAGTCATTACAGAATTTACGGTGGCTTTAAAACCTGAAATTCTGGCAAGACAACCTAATGCTTTAGGCTTGGCCAAATTGGTTTTCCGACCAGACTCTGGTGACCCAGTTAAAATTATTTGCGGCGACCCAGACGCCGAAGTCGGCAGCCCAGCATATAAAGGTGCAGTTGAATGTTTATGGGAAGTATTTGGCGGTACAATAACTGACCAAGGCTATAAAGTACTCAATGAACGTGTTGGTTTAATTTACGGCGACTCGATTACTCTAGAGCGTGCGCAGCGTATTTTAGAAGGCCTTGAAGCCAAAGGTTTTGCTTCAAACAACTTGGTGTTTGGTATAGGCAGCTTTACCTATAACTACTTAACTCGCGATACTTTTGGATTTGCTGTGAAAGCGACTTGGGGACAAGTGAATGGTGTAGGCCGTGAGTTGTTTAAAGACCCAATTACTGACTCAGGTGTGAAAAAATCTGCGAAAGGTCTGTTACGCATCGAAGAAAGTGAAAATGTCTTTACCTTGTTTGATCAGCAAACAGCCGAGCAAGAACAAGGTGGAGCACTTAAAACAGTCTTTGAAAATGGTAAACTTCAATATGAGTGTACTTTGGATCAAATACGTGAGCGTTTATCCATCGCATAACTGAGTTTAGATGAGCCGTTGCATGAGTATCGGCTCATCATTTTAATTGAGAGACTGAACGTGACTATTCAAACTGAACAAGAATTCCTTGCCAGTTATGATCGCCGAGATTATGACGCACCTTTACTCACTGTAGATATGGCTATTTTCTCGGTATTGAATGGTCAGTTGCAGGTATTACTCATTAAGCGCCCCAACTTTCCAGCCAAAGACCAATGGGCTTTACCCGGTGGTTTTGCCGATTTAACCCATGATCAAGACTTGATGGCCACGGCTTATCGTAAGCTGGTCGAAAAAACAGGTATTGCTTCACCTTATTTGGAACAAGTTGCCTCTGTCGGCAATGCCAAACGTGACCCGCGTGGCTGGGCAGTAACTATTTTGTATTTTGCTTTAATTGATTTTAATGCCTATCAACACCAAGCTTTGGCTGAATACAGCGAATGGGTGCCTGTAGCAAAAGCTCAGGATTTAGCATTGGCGTTTGATCATAATGAATTGCTCAGCTTAGCTTTAGAGCGTTTAACCAGTAAAACTCGCTATACCGCTTTGCCAGCTAGTCTCATGCCCGAGTTATTTACACTGACCGAGCTACAGACTATTTATGAAATTATTCTTGGGCAATCTTTAGATAAAAAAGCGTTTAGGCGCCGTATGATAGAAGCGGGTGCAGTTGAAGAAACCAGTGAAAGTAAAATTGTAGGTAAACGGCCGGCTCAGCTTTACCGCTATGCACTCGATTCTTTTGATTTTATCTTTCCTCGCTCACTCGAATTACCTAGAAATAAAGAGGGTGAAGATAAGCAAAACAATGAGCTTTCTGACTAGCGCATCTTGATGCACTTTGATTTATAATGCCGCGCTTATGATTGATGTCATGTTTTGATCAGCACTTTGCCTATGTCTCACGTTTCTCCCTGCTTCCAGCAAAACCAGTTTTTTGTGTTGGTGGAATATCTCACTTCACTGCATGAAATTTATCCTGTGAAACATGAGTTTGCGGGATATCCGGCTGCAATGACATTGGCAGATCGCGTACATTCAGATCATGATATTGCGCCGCTTGAAGCCAGCAAAAGTTATCCTGACTCAATAGAGAAAGTCTTACACTTTTCAGGTAAGGCCCGAGACATACAAGACTTTGAGCATTTTTTAGAGCAAGCTCAAACAGCCAATATTCAAAACTTGTTATTGCTTACAGGCGACAAACTTAAAGAGCATCATAATGGTCGAGATGGGCAGCCGCGTAGCCGATACCTAGAGTCGGTAAACGCCGTAATGGCAGCTAAGCAACATGGTGGTTTTCGTATTGGCGTTGCTTTTAATCCGTTTAAATATGTCGAAGCTGAGCGTGATGCACAGTATTTAAAACTGCATAAGAAGATTAAAGCAGGTGCTGACTTTATCATTACCCAATTGGGCTATGACATTGAAGCCTTAAAACAAGCCAAATCATTTTTAACCAAGCATGATTATTCGCAGCAAATACTGGCTTGTGTGATGCCTCTGACTTTAGGCCGAGCCAATTTTATGGTGAAACATAAAGTCGCAGGTATTGTGATTACCCCGCACATGTTAAAAGTCTTGGCAGAAGAAAAACAGGCAGGGCATACAGACCGCGTTTATTTACGCTGTGCTTTACAGATTTTGATATGTAAACACTTAGGATTTGCTGGAATTCATTTATCTGCCTGTCATAAGCCAGAAGAGCAAATGTTGCTTGAAAGCTACATTGAGCAATACAGACATCTGGAGCTTAAAGCCTTAGAAGAGCTTTGGAATTCACTTTGGCAAGTCACGACAGGCAAAGAGTTTTCGCCTGAAATTACTCGTTTTTCACGTCAGCCATCATCTAAACAATTAATTAAATATCGCCAGCTACATGTTATGCATGAAGCAATGTTTGGATCAAAAATTGCCAAAGGATTTGGACGTTTTATTTTTAAAGCGTCATTTTGGGAAAATACTTTGGTCGCCAAACTCCTACTTAAAACAGAAGTGCTTAGTAAACATAGCTTAGTGGGCTGTGAAAGCTGTGGTCAGTGCCGTTTAGGTGACACTTTATATATTTGCCCTGAAACGTGTCCAAAAGGTTTAGCCAATGGGCCCTGTGGCGGAACAACTTTAGACCGCTGTGAATTTGGTGACCGTGAATGTATTCACTCAGTCAAAGCAAGACTTGCAAAAGCAGTTGCACAAACTGAAATACTAAAAGAGAAATTGATTCCAACGGTACCACTTGAAACGAGAGGGACCAGTTCTTGGAAAAACTGGTATTTAGCAACAGAAGCTTAAGTTCTGTACTAACCCGTGATTTGAATTTGTTAAAAAATCAATGATAGGCTAAAGCACGGCAATAATTTAAAAATAACAATCGATTGCCTTAATTATGTCCAATCAAAGTGATCACCTAGGAGTATACTTAAAGCAAATCTTTTGCGTTAAAGGAAAGGCTCTCTCAATGAAAAAATTGGTTGCTGTACTTACTGTAATTGTTGTTTTAACTGGATGCGTTTACGACCCTGTTAATTACAACAAAATACACGACCAAGAGTTCCAAGATCACCTTAGGCAAAACGGTTAGTAATAAAAAGCCCACTCAATGAGTGGGTTTTCATTTGGAATAACTTTAGAAGAAATTTTTAAGGGTTTATATAAGTAAAAGATCACTTAAATCACTATTTTTAAAGGTTTGTTCGGCTTTTAAATAAAGAGTTTGAAATTATTTTATCTGGAAAATATAGGTCATTTTAGTCATCAGGATGGCTTATTTATCAAAAATATCGTTTATTTGTTTTATGGATATTGTTATTTTTGAAAAATATAATATTTATAACTTATATATATTTTATGTTTATAAGTATAATAACTTTGATTGTTAACTCATTTTTAAATTAAATATTGTTTTAATTAATAATACTTAATGATTACACAATAAAACCTATTCTTAATGTTAGTGAAATAAATCACTCTATTCAAACATATATCTCTATTTGTTACTATTCTTATAAATTATTTATTAACAAATACTTATATTTGTTTTTTGGGATTTTTTAAACCAAAAATCTCCAAAAATTAGAATTACATAATTTTTTAATATAGTTTATATAATATGTTTTATTGACATAAATAGAAAAAATATCTGGCAAAGAGGTCAATGATATTTAATTCACTTAAGAACCATAATTTGCACCAAATTTTACGCTGTCACGATTCATTGAATAAAACCAAGTGAAAAGTTACGTAAAAAAGAAACCAATAATTTTATTGGCTTAAATAAAAAATCGAATATTACAAATAAGCGGAATGAATATGGATAACGTAGCTCAGCTAGAAACTGATACTAATTTCCAAAGCCGAAAGAAAATAACTTGGGGTGTTTTTAGTGTCCTACTGTTATTTTTAGTTGCTGGTATCTTATATTATTTTTTTGTATATCGATTCTATCAATCTACGGATAATGCTTATGTGCAAGCCGATGTCACTTGGGTGATGCCAAAGATTTCAGGCGAAGTGATGGAGTTATTAATTAACGATAATCAGGTAGTAAAAAAAGGGGAAACTTTAGCAGTATTAGATCACCGTGATTATCAAGCTCGTTATGATCAAGCTCGTTCAGTAGTCAGCTTGAAAGAAGCTGCACTGGGTGTACAGCAACAAAATGAAAAGTCTGCCAAGTCTTCAATTATTGAAGCTCATAGTGGCGTAGTGGCAGCACAAGCTGATTTAACTCGTTTAAGAAAAGAGTTTGAGCGTTATCAAGATTTATTAAAAGATGGGGTGATTACCCGACAAAACTTTGAAGGGGTTCAGTCTCAATATTTAACGGCGCAAGCTCAACTCAGCAAAGCGCAAGCCGCCGTAAATGCGGCAGAAGCTCAGTTGGGGAGTTTACAAGCGAGTCGAGCGCAGCTTCTAGCAGATATTCAAAGTGCCAATGCAAACTTAAACCTGTATCAGGTCGATTTGGCTTCATCAAAGGTGGTCAGCCCTGTAAACGGTAAGATCGGTAGCCTTGCAATCCAGAAAGGTTCACGTGTTTCTCCGCAAACTCGCTTAATGGCGATCATTCCTGAAAATAGTTTGTATGTACAAGCAAACTTCAAAGAAACCCAAATTGAAAAAATGCATATTGGTCAGAAAGTTGAATTAAAACTTGATGCTTACCCAAGCCTGACCTATACCGGAAAAATTGAAAGCTTTTCACCTGCTTCAGGCGCAACTTTTTCACTCATGCCACCAGACAATGCCACAGGCAACTTTAACAAGGTTGTTCAGCGTATTCCTGTGCGTATTGCCATAGATTCAAGCCCACATATTGATTTGATAAAACCTGGAATGTCGGTGAGTGCCACCGTTGACCTAAGAACTTAATAATAAAATTTTAGGTAATAACCAATGAATAAGCACCTTGAGGCCGAGTGGAGATTCCCAGCAAAAACTGCATGGGCAATTTTTGCTGCCATGATTTTTGGCAACTTCATGGCGATTCTTGATATTCAGATTGTGGCGAGTTCTCTAAACGAAGTTCAAGCGGGGATGAGTGCAAGTCGTTATGAAGTCACTTGGGTGCAAACGGTTTATTTAATTGCCGAGATTATTGCAATTCCCATGTCGAGTATTGTCTCGCGGGTACTTTCAACACGGGTGTATTACACCATCTGTGCAATTGGTTTTACGGTCAGTTCTTTACTTTGTGCCTTGGCATGGAACTTAGAAAGTTTATTGGTTTTTCGTGGCATACAAGGTTTTATGGGCGGTGGCATGATTCCGACTTCCATGACTGCCTTATACTTACTTTTTCCAGAACCAAAACGTTCATTACCTTTAGTGATGTTTGGAATGATTAGTACTTTGGGGCCTGCGATTGGCCCCACCATTGGCGGGTGGCTTACCAATAACTTCTCATGGCACTGGATGTTCTTGATCAATATTATTCCGGGCATCATCATTGCTACAGTCATTTACTCAGGCCCTAATATCGACCGTGCCAACTACTCACTCATTAAAAGCATGGACTGGTTTAGCCTGATTGGTATGGCGATGTTTTTAGGTGGACTTGAATATTTCCTTGATGAAGGTGCAAGGCATGACTGGCTTGCAGACACAGGCGTTCGGATTGCGTTTATGATCTGCATTGTGGGCGGCATGATTTTCTTCTCTAGAAGTTTTACCCAGCCTAAGCCTTTGCTCGATTTGTCTGTATTTAAAAACAAAAATTTTACCTTAAGTGCCATCACAACTTTTGTGATTGGCATGGCGCTGTATGGCTTGGGTTACATGATTCCCGTGTTTCTTGGGCAAGTCCGTGAAATGAACAGTAGCCAGATTGGTCACGTCATGATGGTGACAGGCATTGTGATGTTCTGCTTTGCGCCGTTCCTTGCATGGCTCATTCCCAATTTTGATACCCGAAAAACCGTATTTGTTGGAATGATTTTGGCAGGGTTTGGTGTTTGGCTCAACTCACACCTCAGCATTCATAGCGATTATGACTTTATGTTTTGGCCGCAAATTTACCGTGGTATTGGCCTCATGATCTGCCTGATTGTGGTGTCGCATTTAGCCATGAGTACTTTGCCGCTGAGTAAAGTGGCTGATGCCAGCGGTATTTATAACCTGATGCGTAATATTGGCGGCGCGGTTGGACTAGCTCTCATTAACTCATCTTTAGATTGGCTCACTGCGCTTCATGTCACCCAGATTAATCAGGGGATGACACCGCAAAACTGGATTTTTACAGAACGACTCGATCAACTCACGGCGCAATATCAAGAAGTCGGCTCAAATGCACAGCAAATCGCGCTCAGTGTGATTTATCGTGACATTCATTTTCAGGCACTGACATCTAGCTTTAATGATCTATTACGCATGCTCGCAATCATCATGTTTGTGACCGCATTTTTAACCATCTTTATGGATCGGGGGAAGAAAATGAATATGTAGATATTAAAAAATAAAGGCAGCTTTCAAAGAATGAAAAACAATAGGGCATATCAAAACGTATCCCTTCATAGAAAAAGAACATTGATCTGAGTTTTCTAAAATCGGTTGATGAGATCGGGGAACTCACAAATTAGAGGTGGAAGGTTAAAGGATTATGATTAATACAACGTATAAACTAATTTCAAAATTGAACCTGAAAAACACGACTTATGGTCAATATTTTGAAAAAGAGCAAATCGATACTGAGCGATTAAAAGTGATGTATTCCATTTACGAACAGTATTATGAAAATACGAGATTTTCTATTTTCGTAGATGATTTCCAAAATAAAAGCGGTGCGATCTTAATTTTTGATTCGGAAACAAATGAGATTGTTGGTTTCTCGACTGTGGTGGTGCAGCATTTCTATTTAAACGGTAAAGACTATACCGTGTTATTTAGCGGAGATACGGTTATTTTGAAGAAGTTTTGGGGTACGCGTAGTCTGCAAAGTACCATGCTAAAACTGATGATTAAGCTTCGAATCAAATATCCATTTAACGAACTCTATTGGCTCCTCATTTCTAAAGGTTATAAAACCTACTTACTGCTCGCCAATAACTACTATGTCTATTACCCAAACATTAAAGACGAAAACCAACATCTTTCCGAAGTTGTTGAGCACTACTGTGAAAAATTCTTTGGTGAATACTACGACCGCGAAGCGGGTCTTTTAAATTTTGGTGATGACTATCAACCATTAAAAGGCGAAGTCGCACCGATTACTGCCGAAATGAGAGAAAAGAACCCAAATATTCATTTCTTTGAACAAAAAAATCCGACATGGAAAGCAGGTACTGAACTGCCGTGTATTGGCCGTCTTGGTTGGAAAGACATAGCCCGATTCCCTGTGAAACTGATGACTAAACCGACCAGTAAAGGAAAGTTTGAAGCATGCGTAACCCATAAAACAAAACGTAGAGAGGCCATCCAATGAAAACTAATGAATGGCTAACTTTGGGTTCGCATCTGATTTTAAAAAAATGGTGTGATGCATCTGACCGTAATTTTCAAAAACAGTTTAACGCTTTAGAAGCGACACAACGCCAAATCTTGCATTCGATTTTACAGACCTCTACATTTGCGAAAGATAAAAAAGTTCAAAACTATGAGCAGTTTGTAAAAGTATTTCCTGCGACACGTTATGGCGCATGGCGAGAAGACATTCAACGTTACCGTGAACAAAAACTTTCACTCTCTAGCAGTAAACTGGTTCGTTTCCAGCCGACTAGTGGTTCGAGTGAGCAAATCAAGTTTATTCCATACACCAAGTTATTTTTAGATGAACTTGACCATGCAATTGCGCCGTGGATGGCGAGTTTATACCGTAAATGCCCACAGCTTAGCTCGGGTACACATTATTGGTCGGTGTCATGGTTGCCTGAAAGCCAGCGTGAAGTTTTAAAAGACAAAAACCTAAATGATGACAGTGCACTACTCGGTGTAGGTAAACGTATATTGTCTAAGTTTACCCAAGCGGTTCCAAGTAATGTTGCCTTTGCCGCCAATGCTGACGATGCACTGTTTGCCACCATTTGTTATTTGGTCGCAAACCGTAACTTAGCCATGATTTCGGTATGGAGTCCAACTTTTGCGCTGCAATTACTTGAACGTTTGGAGTTACTGCAACAAGACGTGATTGAGGTTTTACAAAGTGGTTCATGGGGTAACCGTCAGGCTTCATTAAAAGAGGTCACTGCACCGCGTAGCCCTGAAAGTGCTCAAGCTTTAAGTAATGCTTCAAACGGTACACAGATCGACTTTAAAAAACTCTGGACAAAGTTAAGTCTGGTGTCGAGTTGGGACACCGCAGGTTCAAAAGCTTGGGCCGAAAAATTAAAAGAGAAATTGCCCAGTGTTCAGTTTGAAGGGAAAGGCCTATGGGCGACGGAAGGTGTAGTGACTATTCCCTATAACGACCAATACCCACTGGCGTATCAAAGTCACTTCTATGAATTTGAATATTTAGAAGGCGATAAACAAGGACAAATTATTCCGTCGTGGCAACTTAAACAAGGTGATGTGGTCAGCCCGCTGATTACCTCTGGCAATGGCTTGCTGCGTTACTGTTTGGATGATTGCTTAAGAGTGACTGGCTTTTTAGAGCAAATTCCATGTTTTGAATTCCAAGGCCGCCGTTTTGGGGTGGATCTGGTCGGTGAAAAGTTAGCACCTGAAACAGCTCAACAATTACTGTCGCAGTTAAATGAAACCGAGTCAAAAGCGATTTCTTTACTGGCGATTGATACCCAGCAACAGGTTAAACCATTTTATTGCGTACTTTTTGAAGGTGACATTCATCACAGCATTAACAATGAATATATCGACAGCATTTTGCGTCAAAACTTCCACTATGAACTTGCACGAAACTTGGGGCAGCTCGACCAACCTCAAATTCGTCAGGCCAATAATGGTTGGAATGCCTATAAAAAACTGGTCATGTTTGATGGCATTATCGAAGGCAATATCAAACCTGAGCCACTTAAAAAAGTCACCCTGAATAGTTTGGAACAACTATGAAAGGGATGAAGCCATTTAATACTCGGTTTTTAACACTTCGACACGCCTTGTACCTAGGCGTGTTGTGGGTGTCGCATACGCATGCCATGACTTTAGATGAGGCTTTGTCTGCAAGTTTAAGGCATGAAAGTCAGCTTGAAGTGAGTCGTTTAAGTGTGAATCAGTCCACCGCTATGCTTGAGCAAGCTAAACAGCGTGATGGACTTAAAGTCAATTTAGTCGGCCAACTGGACTATGAAAGAATAGATACGCCTTCACACGTCTTGTTTCCAACCGAAGGAAACCGTAAAGGCCGAAGTTTGCAATTGCAGGCAGATTATCCGATTTATACGTCTGGACGACACCGTTTAGGAATTGATGTTGCCGAAAGTCAGCTTTCTGCACAAAACCAAGGTTTATCAGATCAACGGTCGGAAACCATTTTAAATACCGTAATGGTTTATACCGACGTATTAAAAAAGAAAGCCATTTTAGAACTCAGACAAAAGACCATGGCAAATCTGCAACGGTCTTTATATGAATCAAAGCGCCGTTTTGATGTGGGTATGATTACCCGTGCAGACTTAGCTCAGGTTTTGGCGCAAGTTGCTCAAGGCCAAGCCGATATTACACAGGCCCAATCTAACTTAACTGTAAGCGAAGCCCAGTTTTATCAAGTAACGGGTACAACACCTGATAACCTTGTTGCGATTAAACAGCTACCCGCTATTCCCGCGAGCTTAGATGAAATTTTGGCGCAAACCAAAAACCATCCAGCTCTAATGCGCAGTAAATACGAAAAGCAGGCCGCCGAGAAACAATATACTCTAACCAAACGCGAACTCTGGCCAACGGTCATGCTCACCAGTCGTGCCGGAAAACAAGATGAGGCAAGCTATATTGGTTCCGAAAGTAATAACTATATGGTTGGGGTGCAGCTTAATGTACCGCTCTATGACGATGGTTTAAATCGCGCCAACGTCAAAAAAGCACAGGCTGATATCGATTTGGCTCATCAGAAAATACGAAGTCTTGAACTGGATTTGAATAAGCGTACACGCACGACCTACGCGCAGCTTCAAACCATTCGACAAAATAAAGAAGCACTGGCAAATGCCATAGAGGCAGCGTCTATTGCCTTTGTCTACACACGTAAAGAGTTTGATGTTGGCACCAAAACGACATTTGATTTGCTCAATACCGAGCAAAAGCTACTCGATGTCCAAACCCAAAAAACAGTAAATGACCAAGACGAAGTGGTGTTTGTCTATCAGCTACTCGACCAAATGGGCCGTTTAAACAATTTGGTTCCCACACAGACCGCACAACAGGTGAATAATGAATAAAACAAATCCACCACTTGCTGACAATACGCTCATTACCCGTGAAGCAACTTTGGCAGATGATCAGGCTTTACGAGAGTTAATCGCCGTACCCATGACCACCAAAGGCATACAAATCAGCTTTCAGCGTGAACCGAGTTATTTTAAAGCGTCTGACATTGTCTATCGGCATAAACTACATGTTGTGATTGAAGACACTGAAAGCCAAAAGAATGTCGCTTGTTATAGCAATGGTTACCGCCCGTGTTATGTCGATCGGAACATTCAAAACTTACGTTATGCGGGGGATTTACGGGTAGATCATAACTATCGGGGTAAATCACTGGTGAAGGTTTTGGCAAAGCATGTAAAACAAACCATGCATGAACCGAACTATAGCCAAATGATTATTTTTGATGATAACCATGCGGCACGCGCTGCCATTCAAACAGGCAAAACGGGAATGCCCGATTATTATGATGAAGGGCTTATCGAGACATTAAGTCTGACCGACACGGGTGCAAAAAGAAAAATCACAGCTTTTTTAAATCAGGTTGATAAACAGAGTGATCTTCAAGAGATTCGTAGCTGTGTTGCAGAAGCTCAGCACGTGGAAGCTATGAACCAGTTTATTGCCGACATGGCCGAGTTTTATAACTTTATTCCTGCCTATAACTTTGAAGAACTGGCCCAAGGTCATCGGTATTTTTCAGGGATAAAACTCTCGGACTTTTCACTTTATTTTAAGGGTGAAAAGCTGGTGGGCATGTTTGGCTTATGGGATCAGCATAGTATTAAGCAAACCAAAATTTTAAATTACAGCACAGTCATTGGAATTTTTAGACCCGTTTATAACTTGCTGACTCCAATTACTAAGGGCATGCGTTTGCCTAAACTCGGTGACTCTATTCAGTACCATGTGTTACATACGCTTATGTGCCATCCAGAAGATTTGGCTTTGCATCATAAAATGCTTGAAGACGCCTATAACAAGTCAAAACAGCAGGGCGTTGGTGTGGTGAGTTTTACGCTTTCCCATAAAGACCCGCGCTATCAGTTAAACCAGTTTTATAAAGGCGAACGCTTAACAGGAATGCATGGTTTTATTAGTTATGAAGGCGACCCAAGACCAAATTTTGATAAAAACTTAATTCCATATTTAGAAGTTGGGCGTATTTAATTTAAAGCTTGAAGTGATACTTTGAATGAAGCCCACGGAAGTGGGTTTTGTCATTTTGAATACGAGTGATGAAGTTGAAGATCAGTTTATAAAAGAAAATATAGCGATAATTTATAATATAATTATTTAATTTTTAATAGAAAAGTATTTTAATTTTTATTGATGCGTAGTCACTAAACGTACATATAGCGCAACTACTATACAAATCGAAATTTAAGAACATGGTAGTTAAGTGATGAAAAAAAGTTTATTGGGCGGTCTTATTCTGTCTTTGTGTACAACTCCAGCTTTTGCACTAAATATTTTATTGGTTAACGATGACGGTCTAACCAGCAATGTCAAAGCACTCTATGATGAATTAAAAGCAAATGGTCATAACGTGCTTGTGTCTGTACCGTGTTCACCACAAAGTGGTCGCGGTGGCGCAATTGTGATGTACAGCTCAACAACGATTACTGCGGATAACGATAAGCAAATTGCGGCTGAAAATGGTTGTCACAACGGCGCTGCACCCATTGGCGCACCTGCGGCTGGAACCTTTACCAAAGCGGGTTATACCAATGGTGATTGGAACTACACGCATGGCACACCAGTGATGGCAACAGTTTATGGACTTGATGTAGTTGCGCCAAAACGCTGGGGTAAAGCGCCAGACCTAGTTTTATCTGGCCCGAATGAAGGCCAAAATGTCGGCAAAGTCGTTGTGCACTCTGGCACTATTGGCAATGTACAGTTTTCGGCAGGACGCGGCATTCCGTCTATTGCATTAAGCGCCGATACAAACACGGTAGATGACAAAACTTTAAACAACCCTAACTCTGCGATTGTGGCAAAACAAACCGTAGTGTTATTAAAAGAATTACAAGCTAAGGCAGGTAAGGGGCAATTGTTGCCAAAAGGCATTACGCTTAATGTTAATTTCCCTAAAAATTTAACAACCAGCACGCCGTTTGCATTTTCAAAAATTGGGACATATGACTTATATAAATTGAAGTTCCAAGTGACTAAAGACAATAAAGGCAACAACCAATTTGGCTTAGGAATTGATGCTGCTCCTTCGGCTCCGACAGCCGCGCAAATGTCGGATGAAAGTGCTGTAATGCAAAGCAAAATTGCTGTAACTGCCATGCAAGTTGCTTACGACCAACGACCAGCAGGTCAAGAATGGCTTAAAATCCGTTTAAAAAGCCTATTTAATAAGTAAGGAGAAAGACCATGAAACGTTGTTTGTTGGTTTTACTTCTTGGGCTTGGCTTGGTGGCTTGTAATGACAATGATCATGATGACCAAGTCTCGACTGAAAAACCTGCCTTAGCTCCGAGCTTAGATGTCGGTACTTATATTATTAGTACTGAAACTGATCAAGAGTTACCTATGGCGGGCAAATACTATTCTGGTGCAGATGGTTCTAAATTATTGGTTTTAGATGATGACGAAAACCGCGCCAAGGTTGTGATGAGCTATGACGCAAAAAACAAAGCTTGGCAGAGCAATCAGTCTAATCAATCAATGACTGTTGAATTAGCACATTATGAAAGAATTGATGATCAGAAAATTACGCTGAATCAATTGGTCGGTAGCTATGATTTATCTTTCCCAGATGGAACAACGGTCAATGCCGAGGTGAATGCACAAGGAAAAATTGTCTCAAAAGACCCAAATTGTGTGTTTACAGGTGTTATTACTGAAAGTGCATTAGCGGACACTGCAAACTATCAACTGACCGATAACAAGTGTGATGCGCTAAAAAATAACTCGAAAGGCTATGTTGTGGTAGATGAAGACTTAGAACCTATGAGTTTTAGATTTGTATCTGACACGGTTGCATCAAAAGACATTTGGGCATTTGCACAATCTTAAAAATAAAAAGGCAACGGATTCATTTCGTTGTCTTTTACCCCAACCTATCTTGCGCCGTTGAAACAGCTAACATGGTTTGAAGGTAATAATCTACACGTGAGTGATTATTGTCCTTATGCGAGTTATGCGCATTAAAGGCTGCGTCATGAAGTTTCACGACTCGAGCGATCGGATTCAAACCACAACGAATTAAATATTCTTCGCGTGTTTCAGTTTCCCGTTTAGTTAATGCATCAACCGCATCACGGACTTCTTTTCCGAATAAACTTTCGATTTTGTCTAGGGTAAGGGGTGTGTCTTCAACGCTATCGTGGAGAAGGGCTGTAATAATATAAACTTCTGAAAATTGGTGCTCAATTAATGAATTGACCACACCTTTAATATGGTAATCAAAGTAATCATGAGGACCATACTTTTGACCTTGATGTGATTCTTTTGATAATTTCTCTGCGAGTTCAACTTGATTTTGAGTCATTTTTTGCTCTTATTACTTTAAGTATATGACACGGCCTAATTTGTGAGATGGGTCGCTTAAATCACAAGTTTATACTGAATAGCGACTCATAAAAACTCCTCTTAATAACAGTAGTGTCTCTTTTTATTTATTCATTTTTAGTTGAGTTAGGACAATTAAGACTTTAAGTTTTTGAAATTTTAAACTTTAACTTAATGATATAAGGGTAGATTAAAAATATTACTTAAGAATTTCCTTAATTATGTAATTAAATGAAAAACAATAATTATTTAAATAATTTCTAGCCAATTTTACATTGACACTTCAAATATTGAAGATTACCATTTGCGGGCTGGCCTACATTGCCAGTCGGTTGTCGCAGACCGTTCTTCAAGAGCATTAAAAGATTATTCTTTTAGTGTGTATACCCTCGTGCCCCCTCTATGGCGGAACGGAGGGGGACACCTTCGGGTGTGCTGGGTCTTGAAGCCAGTCTGCGAACCCCTTTCGTTCTGCCACCATAATTCTAATGTCTTGGCAGAACTCCATATATAAGGAGTTGGCTTTGTACATACATCATTTCTTGGCAGCCATTGCCAAAAGCTATAACAACACAGCTTAAAACCATTAAAGCAGCTTGATCGCCGTAAGGCTTTTCAGGCTTTAGCTCGTTATTACTTAAAACTTAGACAATTCAAACTTGAGATGTGCTGTGCACAGTCTTTACGGCTTTGCTATGCCTTTTTTCTCCCAAAAGGCAGCGGCTTTTATATCTCATTTATATACAACAATAATTTTATAACGGTAAAAATATGCCAAAAATAGTTCTCCCAACACGTGCAGTACAGGTCGTAAATAAGTCAATTGAGTTATTTCACTACAATGGGTTTCATCTGGTCGGCATCGACAGGCTCGTGAAAGAGTGTGAAGTTACCAAAGCGACTTTTTATAACTACTTTCACTCTAAAGAACGCCTCATTGAAATGAGTCTAAGCTTTCAAAAAGACGGCCTTAAACATGAAGTCCTATCGATTATCAATGTTCAAAAAGAATTAACGTTAATTGAAAAACTCCGCAAAATTTATTACTTACACGCCGACTTAGATGGACTTTACCATTTGCCGTTTAAAGCGATTTTTGAAATTGCTAAAACACATCCCAAGGCTTATCAGACCGTAGTTGATTATCGAAATTGGCTGATTAATGAAATCTATAATTTGCTTTTAAAAAGCAATGAAAATGCTTCAAAACAAGATGCTCACATGTTTTTGTTTGTGATTGATGGGGCAATGGTTCAGCTTTTAGATCCGAACAAACCAGATGAACGGAAGAGATTGCTTGAGTATTTTTTATTGGGATTTGGGTGAGGTGCAAATAATTTCTGCTTGCAAAAAAGAAAATCTTTGCTGAAGATATTACTACTGAATTGAATGTAAGCAAAAATTAGTTTCGGAGATTAGTTATGATTAAAGCTTTTAGATTAATAAAAATTAAAAACCCTCCTATTTTTGCCTTAAGTTCATTTTTAACAATGTATCTTTTGCCTAAAATATTCTCTGTAATATTTTATAATAAAAATTATACTGGATACATGCATTATATTAATGATTTAACTATCCTTTTAAAGTTTTTATTTGCAACGATAGCATTTAAATTGTGTGCAATTTCATTGGGAAGTTTTTTAGTGAGTAGAAAATTTTCCAGTGGGGAAAAGGTCTTAATAATAATTGCTCTACCATTAGTCAACTTCTTTTCACTTAGTGCATCGAGTGCTTTGAAAGGTACAGATATAGTAAAATTTTCAGAAGGAATATCTTATATTGATTTAGGTTTATTTTTTATTATTTATTATATTTTAATTTATATAATTCTACATTTAGATTATAAAACAAATAGTTTGGATAAAGAGCCCCTACTAATTATGCTCTTTTCTAAAATAAAAAAAATACATATAGATTTCAAAAATTACTTTTGGTTAAAGAAAACACCTTAAAATACTTTCTTATTTAAAGATTTTTATAAAAACTATTTTAACACGTTTTCATTCCAGAAATAAATTTTGGTTGACAGTTCTATCAACTAGCAACCTTTTTTCATAGGATAAAGCCAGTACTACTTTGATTAACTCAAGCCAAGAACAATTTTTTATTGTTGGGTCGTTAAACGAGTCTCATTATGATTTCAAAAATAAAATTTAATTCTTGAAGTTAATTATTCTTATTAGTTCACTTTCCATAGAATCAATTTTGTTTAAAGTATCATTAATCATAGTTAAAATGCTTTCATATACAACATCTTTAGTTATATTGTTTTCATTGTCATACTCATAAAAGCCAGTTTCAGAATTTAAAGAATTTAAAATTTTACTTTTCAAATAAAAATCTTCTTTTAAACCAAAGTAAGTATATGATCTGTTAATTCTATTGTAGTTGTAATCAAGTTTTTTTAAATCAATACTATCTAAAATAATCTGTTGATATTTATTATAATCAAACATAATTATTGAATATGGAATGGATATGTGAATAAAGTGCTTGGAAATATCAGAGTATAGTTTAAATGGAGTTTCATCTATTTCTTTGTTATTAAATTTTAGAGAAATTGCATGATGTCTATTTTTAAAAAAAAATTCATGTAATTTTTCATCATCTTCAAATTTATATACCTTTAATTCATCTTTTAAAACAACAAAATCTCCAATACTTTTGATAGAGTTTATAGTGTCAATTTTTCTGGATAGATTATATCTAAGAGCACTTATATGTTCTAATATCATATTGCAACTTTGTTTATTTGAATCATATTTAGCCTGATCTTTCCAATCTGTAAATAAATAGGCTGCAACAAATGCAGCAAAGAAAGCCCCAACAGCGCTCAAAAAAGTCCCAAATGCAGAAATAGATTCAGGGCTCGCTTTATAAATATTTGTCATAGTACAGTAAGTTAATAAAGTGATCGCATAAGCGACAATAGCCCATAATAAAATCGCTAAGAATATATCTTTTTTAATTTTCATAACTTACCAACCTTTCTTAAAACTGGAATTATTAACTATTTTCAAATTATTCTTCATTTATACATTTGAATCTGATTTCTGTTTTAGGAAAGTTACCAAAAATATAAGGTGGTTTTGTATCAATGGTTTCTAAGACACTAACAGATTTATTTGTTTTTTTGCATTCTTGATATGCTTCTTTCATTGCATCTGCTTTAAGTGTTCCCATCCCACTAAAACCAGTAGCAGCTTGACGTGACACCATATAAGTATTATTGCCCATAGGAACAATACCTGAATTTGCAGCACATCCTACAATTAGAAAACTATAAACTGTAATCAAGTTTTTTTTATTAAAAGAAGTAGTAAACATAAAAATTTGATCCAATAAATAAGTTTTAAAGTAAATATTTCTTAAGATTACTACCTATTTTTCTGTGTGACAATAAGTAACCAATTTGTTAGATTATGTGAACTTTATAAAAATCGTTGAAAACTCATGAAGAACATATTAATTGCTAGTTTAATCGGATTGGCTATAGGCGGGTGTACATCAATTCAAATTAATAATGCTACTGGATTTAATCCAGAGTCTATTCAACAAGTTTGTATTGTTGATAATCCGAAAGTTGTCATTAAGGATTTTAATCAAATCATCGAGCGAAGTTTTAAACGCTATAATATTGTTGCGAAAACCTATAAGGATACTGATAACTTAAGTCTTTGTCAGACGACTTTGAACTATACAGCTACTCGCTCTTGGGATATGGCTCCATATATGGTTGCCGCTCAGTTCAATCTTTTGCAAAGCGGTAGACAAGTTTCTGAAGCTTCTTTTAGATTACGTGGAAATGGCGGGTTAGCCCCAAATAAATGGCGTAGTACTGAAACGAAGATTAATGAGTTGGTTGATCAGTTGTTAAATAAAGTACCATCGAAGTAAGTTACTTAAGATGAAAAAGATTGTTTTTACCTTAATTCTAAGCGTGATGTTCTCAACTTCTACCTTTTGTCAAATTATTTGGCAAAAAGCTGAGAAAGGAATGACTGTTGCTCAAGTCAAGAAAAACTTTCCTAAAGCTCAGAGTGTTCAGCCCACTGATGGAACAACATTAGGGGATGGGGCACTAAGATTATTAGAGTTGTCAGACTATGATATTAATAATTTCAAATTTGATGCATTTTTCTATTTTAAAGATGCAAAATTGATACAAGTTACTTTAAAAGCAAAGGATTCAGAAAATCAGGCACTTGTTTATAAAAAAATGGTTGAGACATTTCGCATGAAATATGGTGAAGAAATATCTACTAATAATATGAGCATCGGGCAAGAAAAATTATGGATGACCAAAGATAGAACTCAAATCACCGTTTCTTTGATGGGTAGTGATATGAATATCTATTATTCGGCTCGAATTGAAAACGAGCTAAATAAAATATAAGTAATAAACCTACTCAATTGATTTAGATATAAAAAAGCACTCAATGGTGCTTTTTTATCATTCGAATAAAACAATATTACTTTTATTCCAATATTTTAGAATATCTGCTGCATATACAACTACTGTGAAATATAGAACATGGCTCATAAACTCGGATGAAGTTGATGAGATGGTTTTGTAGGCAATCTTTAGTGGGATGGGGGGAGGTGAAAAGTAAATGTCTCTATTTAGTAAAAATTTAAAAAAGCCCTGAATATTCGGGCTTTTCATTCAAGTTTTACTTTAATGATTCTGGTACATAATTTGGCGAATCAGTACCATAAAATGATTCAACATCTGCATCATATAAAGATTTATATCTATCTTTTGATGCGACATCCTTAGTTTCCTCAATAAATTTCTGTATTTTAGCTTTATAGTCAGCGTGACCAGCTTTATACATTTCAGTTAAATATACAAATTCGGCGTCTCTGTACTGGGAATCATTTTTGCTAGTCGATTTACTCAATTCGGTTTGTATGAGTTGGGCAGAAGCTTCGTGACACTGTTGAATTTTTACTTTGGCCTCATTTAATTTTTCAAGCAATGTACATCTAAACATTATTCGTTGAGACAAGGGACTCTCTTTGACTTGTTGCTCATTTAACTCATAAGCCTCTTTATACATACCAGACAGCATATAAATATTCATCAATGCCATTTCTCTTTGTTTTTTGGCAGTAACTTTCTTAATTTCAGGTATTAAAGGTGCTAAAGTTTGTTTTATCTTTTCATCTTCACCAGAAGTCACAACTTCATTTGTGATTGTTTCATATCTATCTAAAATTGCTTTATCACTTGCTGATAGTTCAGTTTTTACGTTTTGAGAACTGCTTTTCGCAGGAGTATCTACCTTTGTTTGTTCATTTGATGCCTTGCTACAAGCAGTAACTCCAAATACAGAAATGAGAACAATAGTACTGATTAATTTTCTATTCATGATTTACGTCTTGATGCTGAATTTAAAGTAAAAGAGAAGCGAGTGTGAGGTGGGTTTGGTCGAACAGTACCGCCATCAAATTTTGCGGTGTAACCCATAGTTAAAGTTGCTTCAATAGTTGATAAATCAGGTTTAGGTAGAGTTATCTTACACTGACCTACAGGCTCCTTAGAGTTTTCTGTTGACCAAACGCCTTTTCCCTTTTCCAAACGTGTTTTTCCTAAACTCTGATTGTTATGCACAAGATCAAGTGTTGCGTATGGAAAAATTGTAGCATCACCGCTTAATGTTGGAGGAAGCATAGAAACTGTCACGAAAAGTTCTTGCCCTTTTAGAATATAAGTAACTATGAAGGTGCATACACCTGAAACAGCCTGACTAATTGCCCCAAAAATATTTTTCTTATCTTCATCGTACGGGAAAATACCATTTGTAAATTTTACATATTTCGTTGTGTTTTGCTCGATGTAGTAGTTCTCATATTCATCTTTAACAAAGCTGTCTGTGGCTGGTTGTTTCTGTGAAATTGGAGCTGATGAAGATTTTGCAGCCGATGATGCAGCGCCACCACCGTTATCCTGAACAACTAAGTTTTGTTGAGGCAGTAATTTGCAACCACAAGAGAGTGAATCATTTACTCGGGCAGCAGCTTTCCCAAAGATTTGCATGCACGGATCGCCAGATACAATAGTTGCAACGACTTTATGAGTTGGGCATGTAGCTTTATCACCAACACATGCAACTGCAATACCGTCAATAAGGAACATACTATTCCCTGAGATTACTTGACCACCGCCAGTAGTAGGACAGCCTATAGTTATATATGGTGTCGCCAAAACTATTCCTTCTTATTTTAGTGAAGTGACGGAATGATAGCAAAGAGGGGTAGACAGTGCTGTATAGTTTTCTTAAACCACTATAAAATTCTGCTTGGTGATTTTATAATACACAGCAATAACGAAAGTTTAAGCCGTGCTAATAAGTAAGATTCAATAGGTACAGCGGTTTTTTAGACAATAAACATAGAAAATTGAGTATTGGATGCCAAATCAATTTGAAACACATACTTCAGATGTGGGAACTACGATTCATTTAAAAATGAATGGTGAGAATTTAGAAAATTTAATAATTTGGGACCGTGTAATAGTAACTATATATGACATTTTCTTTGTATGTATTGCTTTTGAAGCATATATAGAAAAAGAAGGGATTCAAACATTTATTGTACTACTATTATTTTTATTATTTCTTTTTTACAAGCACTATGAATATAGAAAAAATAAACGATGGGCTAAGAATGCCGAGGAAACATTTTTTATTTCCAAAAATAATCTTCGCATTTCCAAAGACTGCCTTGGAAAAAATTTGTTAACAACGGATATTAATACTCAGAAGATTATAGAGATTGTTTACAGACCTTGGAGTGGTGGAGCGTATCCACCTTTTTTGCCAGAGTTCCATCAAGGTACTATTCACTTAATTGGATATGAAGATGGTTGTTCATTTGGTATTAATCTTAACAAAGAAGAAGCAGAGGCATTCATTACCGAATTGCGTTCATTAATTATGCAATACCAAGAACCTAGACACTTTATTTTTGCCCCGCATATGCACTTGGCAAAAGATTGAATAGTAAATAAGTGAGTTTTCTTATTATTGAAAAGCAATAAATTCTATTGGTACATGTTTACTCAACCAAACACCATTTTCAGCTTGGAAAAATTCGAATCCACTATCGTGCATTTTTAAGGCATCAATAACAAGAATTTCAGGCTTACCATAGCGAGCACCAACGGTTAGAGCCGTATCTCTATTTTCAGTTAGATGGACATATTGACGATCTTTCGGAATTAAACCTTGCTCTTTTATGGAATCTATAAACCTTTGAGCCGTACCATGATAAAGATAAGTTGGCGGTTTAAGTTTGTTAAGAGTGATATCTACACTTGTAGTTGAATGACCCTGTACAGCACGAATAAGTTTTCCATCATCAGAAATTTGGAAGCGTTTTTTATCGCTATTGCTTACGATGGTTTTAATGATCTCTTCATCTAAAGCTACATTCTTGACAGGTTGTGATTTTGAAATTAACTCTTCAATATTTGCCCAACCTTCGAGATCTAATGTCAGACCAATTTCTTCTGGTTTGTGTCTAAGGATAAAGCTTAAATATTGGCTAATTGCTTTTTCGTTCATTGTTTTAGATAAGTATTAGAGTTAATTATATTTTAGTGAATTTATTGGTTTAAGGATAGCTGTATAAAGATCAGTAGAAATTTTAAAGAAATATTATTTCTTAAATCAAACTTGTTTTAATAGATAATAATGTAGATATAAAATATAAGCTCATTATAAATTGAGAAAAGAATGAATCACTTAGTGCCCGATTTGAGTAAAGATATATTTCCGTCAAAAGAAGCAGCAGGAATTTCTTTAGGAATGGATTTTGATGAGTTCCGAAATTTGGCACTATTTCGAGATGTGGGAATGGAGGAATACGAATCTGCTCAAGAGAAAAATATTTGGTTAGTTCTTCATAGATATGAATTATTGCCGTGGCAGGAGTGGATTAACGAAATTTATTGTTCATGGGAAAGTAGTGTTACGTTAACATTTGATGGAAATTCAAAGAAATTAATACGAATTTTTCTTGGTGAAGGATATAAGGGAAAACTATTAGGTCTTTTAGGGATAGGTGATCGCTTAGATTTAGTTGCAGATGATTTTAATTTCTACTTTTCATGTGATGCGCACTATTTAGAATATAAACAAGATAATGATATGTTTGGTGAAATTATTCCTGCAGAAATATCAACAAATTATAGGACTGCTTATTCAGAAGAATATTCGGACCAAATTATTGAAGGGATTATGATATATACAAATTCTCATTAATTAAATGTTTAAGATGCATTAGATGAGTAGATTAAAAAATGTATCTCATTTATTGCTTAATTTTCATATTCAAAGTCTTTTCCAAAAATGAATCACTTTTAGTTTTCCACACATTAGCAGGCACAGGATGTTTGGCATCTTGTATAAGTTCTAAGGAGTTTGGAATACCTTTACTATTAAGTAATTGATGTAGCTGAATACTTTGCTTCGGGTCAACAATTGGGTCTTTGGTGTCAACTAATATAAGAGTAGGCGGATATTCAGACGAAATTGGTAGTGATGATCTAGCAGTGGATGCAGTTTCTATATTTTTTTCAGCAGCAATTGTTTCATTTATTTCTTTCATTACATTTAAAGGTAGTGTTCTAGCGTTAGAACTCCACTCGGCATACATACCTTTAAAATCATAAAAGCCCGATACCAGAATCAAAGCGTTTATCTTTCCAGAGTTAGCTACAACATTCGATATGGAAGCACCACAACTAATTCCAACGACTGCAACTTTGTTTGGGTCAACGTTAGGCTGTGATCGAGCAAAATTAATGGCTTGTACAAGATTATTTTGTGAGGCTTTACCACAAAAATCTGATTTTCCAGATGACTCACCATATCCACTCATAGATACAGCAAAACTAAAAAAGTTCTTTTTAGCATATTCATTTAACAAGCCTGAGCGTACAAAGGCTTTAGCACCTTGTTTATCTTTCTGAATACCATGTAAGAAGATAATTGCTGGATACTTTTTATCGGCTAAGAGGTCTGGCTCTTTCCAATAAATTTCAGTTGTTTGATTATTTGCTGTTAAAAGTTGATGCAGTGCTTGCTTGGTATAAATATAAGGAAGAATAGATACACGAAAAAAGGCATAGAAGCCAATAACTAAAATCAAAGGAAGAATGTAGGAAAGGACTATATTCTTTTTCTTCTTAGGAAGCATGAGAACTCTTGTAGTTATTTATGATTGCGAGTGATTTTCTATCTGTTGAAATTTAAAATCAATATATAAGTTTATTAATTGTTTTTGCTAAATTGAGTACTCAAGACAAGGTTTGGAAAGTTCCCCGATTGAGAAACTTTCCAACATCTTTTTTAAAGATACTTTTGAAAGAATGGAATAATTTTTTCTAAGGCTTGAGCAACAGGTTCAGGTTGATCATATAAGTCATAATGGCTTGCATCTTTAACCACAAAGAGGTTTTTATCTTTAGAAGCCGCTTTGCTATATAGCTCATAACCGTCACGATATGAACCGAAGCCTCCCGGAATTCCACCAATCACAATTTGTAAGGGTTGAGTGAGTAAGTGATCTGCCAAATGAAAGGCATCAAACCCAACAGCAGCCGCTAAACCTGAAAAGCGAAGTTTATTTGGTGAACCTTCTGTCTGACCGCGCGGGGTTTTGTAGTAATCTACAGCTTCTTTAATATCAATATCATGAATGCCAGCTTGCTCACGCTCTTGTTGTGAGTTTGGAATGTACTGGGTAATAAACGGTTCAGCACCACGCGCTTCGGCAGTTCGCTGCGCAGCAATTGCTTCTAAAGTTTTAATCGCAGCTTCAGGTGTTTGGTCGCCTTCACGCATTAAACGACCATAGTTTGCTGCAACCACAGTTGCGACTGCTTTAAAACGGCGTTCAGTCATAGCAGCATTAACAGCATAACCACCGCCACCACACACACCTAATACACCAATACGGTTTTCATCAACATAAGAAAGCGTTGTTAAATAGTCCGCTGCACAGCGAAAATCTTCTACACGTGTTGCAGGGTCTTCAAGAAAACGAGGTTCACCACCACTAGCACCTTGATACGATGCATCAAATGCTAAAGTAATAAACCCAGCTTCAGTGAGTTTTTCAGCATAGATTGCGCCGGCAGTTTGTTCTTTACAGCTACTAATTGGATGCGCACATACAATGGCTGCATATGCTTTGTTTTCATCGAAATCTTTTGGAAAACGAATAATTGCAGAAACATCGATGTTTTTATTTTTGAAAGTTACAGTTTTCATCATCTTCTCTCCGAAAGAAGAACTAGGTCGATGAAATAAATATAACCGTGGAGATTTATTATGATAATCCACTATAATCAGATAGCACTTATATTGAATACTTATAAATAATGAAAGAAAATTTAAATGATTTACACACTTTTATGGTCGTTGCTCAAGAACGGAGCTTTACCCGCGCAGCCGCAAAACTCAGGACTTCACAGTCAGCCATTAGTCAAACACTCCGTAATTTAGAAGACCGAATTGGCATAAAACTATTATCAAGAACAACACGAAGTGTGGCACCGACAGAAGCAGGTGAATATCTATTAAATTTGCTTCAACCTGCAATAGAAGAAATAGAAAATGGCATAAATCAAATTAGTGCTTTAAAAAATGATCCAGCAGGAACATTACGTATTAGCGCAGATGAATATGGAATACAAAGTGTTTTATGGCCAGCAGTTGAAAAAGTCATACAACAATTTCCAAAAATTTCAGTAGAGATCATATCTGATTATGGTCTTGTTGATATTGTAGAAGGGCGTTTTGATGCAGGACTTAGAAGAGGTGGTTTGGTTTCTAAAGATATGATCGCTTTACAGGTGAGTGAGCCAATACAAATGCTTACTGTTGCAACCAAAGAGTTTTTAGCTCGTTATGGTCACCCAAAGCATCCAAAAGATTTAGTGGAATACCACTGTATTAATTTAAGATTACCAACACATGGTGAACTCTATCGTTGGCAATTTACTAAACAAGGTAAAACACAAATAATTACTGTTAATGCTAAAATCGTTTTTACAACCTTATCTCCAGTGCTTCAAGCAGTAAGGAGCGGTGTAGGAATCGCTTATTTACCTATTGATATGGTTCAGCCTTATATTGAAAGTGGTGAACTGGAAGAAACGCTAAAGGACTGGCGACATAGCTATGAACCTTATCATCTGTATTATCCGCATAGACGTGAGCAAGCACCTTTATTAAATATCTTAATTGATGCGTTAAAAGAAAATTTTAATAAAAAATAGCTGCTCATTAAATAAACATGGGTATTTCAGAACATCCGTGTAAGAAAATTGGTTTAAGTTAATGATGAAAGAAGAAGTTTACTTAATTTATTCATCATTTAATGCACATTCAAAATTACTTGGATTTTCTTTACATCTTACCTTTTTCAAAAAATTCATCATTTTAGGGTCGTAAATACCTGCCTTGGTTAGCTGTATACGTGCTTCACGCATCATTTTCATATAGTTTAATTGTTCATTTTTAGGAATATCCATCCAGTATTTTGAAGGAATATCACTTTCATATTTAGCAATAACGCCAAACGTTCTGTTTAGTTGGCTGGCTACCCAAGTTCGAGACTTTTGCCCAAAACCTGCTGGGAACTGGTCTTTACGAATAATGAAGTTTGCTGAAATTTGAGTTAAAGGAAAACGAACAATTGCTCCTTTCTCACCTAAACCTTTGTGTAGTTCAAAAGGTTTAAATGCCACAATAGGAGCGGGCACAATATCAATTTCATGGTTATTAAACTTTGCACCAGCATTGGTAACGTCTACAGATACAGCCTGACCTCCAACATGTTGGACAAGCTTTGGTTGCGCCTCATCGTATTTAAATACCCCAATTTTTTTTCCGGCAGCTTTAGCGAGTGTATTGATACTTCTATCATTTACAAATAAATATGCAGGGCCAATAGTCCCTAAACCTGCAATTTCGTAAGGACCTACAACCATATTTTTTGCGGCTATTGGTGAGGATAACAGCTTATAGGCATTAATTGCCGTTTTCATATTTGTTAATGCGCCAACCGCATCTAAAGATCCTGTGTATTTATTAAACTGACGGCCACGTAAACCGCTAATAATAGCGCCATCACATTTTCCAACTTTTAAATCTTCAGCCGCAACGCGTTCATCAACATAGGCTTTTAAAGATAGATCAGCTCCCCAATTTTTGGCTTCAAGTGCATAGTCTTTGGCTAAAATTTAAAGAGAAAAAGTCAAAAGATAGCTTTGAGTTGGATTTTATTTTTTTGTGATTTAGCTATTGTTTAGATAATTTGAGATCTACCAGTGAGCTAAATTTAAAGAACAGCTACATACACGTACTATATCAGTTTTTTAAAGCATGTAAAGAAGGTTTTAAAAATATTTATATAAATTTCAATATGATACAAAATATTCTATGTATTGAAATTTAGCCTAAGCAAATTAACAACTTTAGGAACCAAAAGGCGATCTAGCAAAAGAAATTTTTACGATAGCTAGTAACCAGAATACAGATCGTCAATTTAGAATATAGTGAATCGCTCAGCTCGCTAGGGCAAATTAAAAATGTAATTACACTTTGTAGAAGGCTGCCTAGAGAATTAATCTGGCTAAAATTAGAAATAGGGTTTAATACATAAGCATCCAATAGAACCAGCTTAGGCGTTTAGTAATTTGCTAGAACAACACATACAGTTAACCAAGCTAAGTATTCATCACAGCACAGTAAAGAATTAGTAGTGAAGCAACAACATAGAGAAGCGAAGCCTTATATATGGTAGGTTTCCAAATCTTCTACTGCATTTATGTTCACCTGAAATCTACTTCATATAATTCTGAATTAAAAATTTAAAAATTTTCAAAAGCTTAATCGTATGGAATTGAATATTAAAATTTTATAGCTTCATGAACCTGACAAAAGTAACTAACTATATTTCTATTTCAATTATCATAAAGCTTAGAACGTCTCATAAAAGTTTGAATTACTAAATCTTAAAGATGGACTATTCAATTGAAATATTAGTTAATCCATCGAACTAAATTTTCAATTTAAACTATTTAGTCACTGCCACCATGAGCGGCAATAAACATATTTACAGCTGATTGGCAGTAGGATTGGATTTCGTTATCGTCCTTTGCATTAGTCTCATCAAAGCCTGAAATAGTTAGGAGATTAGAACCAGTAAAAAATGCGGAAAATAGTCGAGCAGATTGAAAAGTGTTAGGTACATTCAGAATTACATTTGTGTCTAACTGATGTAACAGGGCTTCTATTTGAGTGATGATATGGTTGGTTACGGTTTCGTAATAAAGCTTAATTAACGGCTTATGGTTGGTCTGGTCGGCTATGATTATGGCCTCAAGGCTACGAATGTCGGAGCTTAATAGTGTACGAAGTATAGATGATCCTGCTGACATAAGCTGTTCTTCAGCCGAACCGTTGGCATTTTTAAAAAGAACCTGCTTAGTAAACCTTTGGCAACGATCTGCAATGACAGCCTTGAAAAGTGCTTCTTTATTCTCGAAGTGTCGATAAATAGTTATTTTGGATACCTTTGCACACTGAGCGACCTTTTCCATAGTCGTTCCGTGAAAACCCAATTTAACAAAGAGTTTATACGCCTCATTAACTATCGTTTTGTTAATTGTCTGATTGATAGGTCGACCACGTTGACCCTGTTTGTTTTTTGTCATAACGATTATAGTCATTAATAGTTTCCTAATTCATAAATTGAATACTTCGAAGTGTCGAAAACAGGATTCAGAAGATTTATGTTGGCTTTTAAAAGTTCTATTAAATAGAGCCATGTTTATTTTTTATAAGGTTTACTAGACAAGATACTAAACCAAATGCCAAAGCACTTAGCGCTAGAATCTGAAAGAATGTTGATAGGCCAACGTTAAAATGTAATACAGCAATACTTCCAATAAATACGGCAATGATCATTCTAATTGTGCCTGCTATAAGGGGGCCTAATAATTGCTTTGTGCCTTGACCAGCAAAATAAATTGCCATACCAATTCCTATAGCTCCATAAAACGGTGCTACATGCTGTAAGTATGTTATTCCAGTTTGTATAACTATTTGATCATTACTAAAAAGTTTGAGCCATAGGGAGGGAAAAATGCTAAAGAAAAGACCTATTGAACCAGTGATTAGGAAACTAATAAAAGCTCCAACCCATGTTATATATTGGGCTCTTTGGAATTGTCCAGCGCCATAGTTAATCCCTACCATCGTCATAATGGCTGAACCAATACCAAACATTAGTGGAATTTGTATATAGTCCAAACGGGAAGCAATACCGTATCCTGCAATTGCATTAGATCCAAATTGACCTACTAAAGTTGTGATAATAATCACTGTTAAATTAACTTGAATTACCCCAATTGCGGATAGTGAACCAACCCCGAGAATCTCTTTAAAAAATTGTGGATGGATAGGTTTTCTAGATAAGTTGATAATGCTATTTGCCGCACGCATGTGCTTAATCAAATATATAAGAGCGAAAATATAATAACTTATCACAGCCAATCCAGCGCCAGTGACACCAAATGAAGGAATAAATCCCCAGCCAAAAATTAAAAGAGGTGACATTGGTAGAAGTAGTACACCACCTATCAATGTAATACGAGCTGGAGTTTTTGTATCACCTGCACCACGTAATGATGCTGATAGTAACGCTACAGCCCATATGAGAGGTGAACCTAGGAAGATAATATTGGAATATTTTAATGCTGCATCTAAGGCTAAATCAGTAACTCCCATTAAATGATATAAGATCGGACCAAAAGTGAGCATTACAATAGAAAAAAATCCTCCAAAAATACCAGCAAGAATGACACCGTGCCAGACAAGCGTTTGGACATCATCTAAACGACCTGCTCCAGAAGCTCGTGCAATTGCTGAAGCTAAACCACCACCAAATCCACCATTCGCCAGCATTTGCATAAGCATAAGAATTGGAAACACAACGGCTACACCTGCCATTACACTAGTTCCAAGTGAACTTACGAAATATGTTTCTAATAATCCAATCAATGTCTGTATGAAAAGAACAGTTATAGTTGGTAAAGCAAGTTTTAACATTGTGGGGGTAATTGGCCCAGTTAAGATTGCATGATTTAAATCTTGTTTATTTAATGATTGGCGTACAGATCGTGCTTGCATAACAGACTCTCGCTTAATAAATTCTCGTTCATGGCTACAAATAAGACTGTCTTGAATTTTGAGCCTGCCAAACGCCTCTCAGAGATTTATAAACTGCCAAAACAGCAAAGGCTGAATCAATTTGTGTTTGAAGTTTTTTCTATCTGAAAATTTAAAAGATTTGGCAAATACCGTTAAGACAGTGAGAGTTTTAGATAACATATTTACCAAATGCTTGTTGTGACTATATTAGAATATAGTCACTATTTGTCAATGGTAATAGATCGATTTAAACCGTAATTTTCAAAAATGGATTAAATAAAAATATGATTTTTGAATAGAAAGTTATCTTTTTTAACGTAAGGGGGAAAAGGTCAAGAGATGAGAGATCAAATCCTGAAGGCTGCTATAAAGTACTTAGCCGATATGGGTATGAAAAAACTACAGATTTTTTAAAAAGATATTTATTAAATCTGAAATTAAATCTATATGGTATTGTTTTTTTAAATAGTTTTTGTAGGGTGGGAGCAAGAAAAGTATTGCACGAAATGATATGGCTTTATAATTTAAAAAAGAATTGAATTTCTGGAGCAGGCAAATCGATTTGCTTGGTGATCAAACCTTATTTGTAGCTATTTTATAACAGAGGATTAATAATAAACCCCACTGTACTAAGACTGTTTTCTGATCTTATATGAATAAATTTATCATCTTAATAGAGTTGTGACTTTTTTTAGTTTTGGTTACTTATTCAAAAAATACAAGACTGCAGTACTAATATGTTTTAGCTCATAATCCATATACTACAATATATCTAATTCCATTATTTTCGTTGAATAAATTTAATAGACTGAGACCTGTACGTTACAGAACTCAGTCAGTCTTAAAAGCCGTTAAATCAAGCCAGCTAATTTTAAGATTTAGGCCATTTAAATATTTTTTCACTATCAATTATTAGAACTTGTAGCCCATTTTTAATCCATATGCGATAGCATAATTATCTTTAAACTCCGCTACATAATTTGGCGTATCAAATTGCGCACTAGTTTGTAATTTAGCATCGCCTAACCAAAAATATTTCACCCCACCTGAAATGAATGTCTGTGGCGTTGGACTGAATTGCATACCTAAGCCAAGATTCCAATAACCTTCTGTCGGTCCTAATGCAGTCACAGGGTTACCTGCTCCAGAATCCCAACCTATAGAAATGTTTCCTGCCCATTGATCACTTAATTTACGGCCTATACCAATATTTGCTGACCATTGGTCATCACTATATGCAGTTAGATCAAATCCATTTGGTTTACCAACTGAGGGTCCTGCGACTTCTGAAGCTATACCGAATGCATAAGGGCGGATTGTGAAATCCTTCCAGTTCACCCAGCGCACATTTGCAAATGCAACTGTATTCGACATGATACCTGTTTGAAAATCTAGATTAACAGATTGAGGCGTAGTAATTTTTGTTTGCTCCAAGCCATTATTCATATTAATAAAAGTACCGATATTTTGCCCTAATGTTGCAATAGAGCTCTCATTAATTGTCATTTCATGATCAATTTCAGAGCGATAAGTAACAGATGCTTTTAATGCAATTTCTGGAATTTGATATGCAATACCAGCCAACCAGCCCACACCGCCAGTTTCTTTAATGTTGAGATTATATCCACCAAAGCTGTTATTACCACCAAATGCTAAGCCACGAAATTGAGCATCACCTTCAATTGTTTGGTAAACGGGACCTGCATAAAAATTAAAATTTTCATTAGGTTGGTAGCCAAGCAGCAATGAAATACTTTGAGTTTTTACTTCAACTTCCAGTGACTCTTTCCCATTATGAAATAGACCTAAGCCACCTGCAGCAGCTGATGCAGGGTCAGAGAGCGAATAAGTAACATCGGCGCCAAATGGTCGATCGTAAATTAGACCAAAAGAGAAATAGTCTGTTAATTGTAGTTTTAGCGCAGCGCTAGGGAAGTAATAATCATCCCCCATATCGCTAATATTTGTATTTTGTAAACCAATCACGCTTGGTGGCGTTGCATTTGGTGAATATTCACTGCGCACTTTACCTGAAACGTGTGGATCTAATATCGAAATACCTGCTTCAAAGTAATTACCGGGTTGTAAGAATGCCGAGATAGACTGACCTGAACGATCTAGAGATGCAGCAGATACCTCTGTCATAGGTAAAATTACTAAAATAATTGCTGTAGTTAATGTTTTCAATTTCATTTTATATCTTTCCTTGAAGTGAAAATGTGTGTTAGACGTTTTGTGTTCATATTTCTTGGAGAGTTCAGGTAGTCGAAGGCATTATTCGTATAGACATACGTTTAATCCACCGATTGAGCTGTAACTCCACATCATTTTGTATGGGCACTATCAATCAATAAGATGTGCAATCCTTGGCTAACTCTTTTTTAAGCTTATGAGTTAGACAGAAAGGTTGGCTACACAGTGAAATGAGTAACTAGCCTAACGAGACTAAACTCCCATCACGGTAGCCATGATGGTCTGGTGTAACCAACGTGGAGTTGCCCAAGCGAGGATGGCAATTGCTTTATTGCCAAACCCTGGCACTACGCTCATACGGCCGGCTTGAAGTGCCTGAATTCCCGCCTGAACTACGGGCTTGGGCTGCATCATGATCATTTTTAAGGCCGGCGTTAATTTTTGTTTGGCTCCAGCCGCAAACCCTGTATCTGATAGGCCTGGGCACAGTGCTGTAACGACGACGCCATCCTTTTTGAACTCACGATGGAGTGCATCGGAAAACTTTAGTACATAGGCTTTAGCAGCGGAGTACACAGCAAAATTCTTGACGCCCTGATACGAAAGCAAGCTAGCCACCATTAATATGCTGCCTTTTTTTCTTGCACGCATGTCTTCGCCAAATAGGCGGGTCATTGCTGTCAAGCTGCGGATGTCCAGATCGATCATTGCTAATGAATGATCTAGAGACTCATCCAAAAATGGACCTTGCAGTCCATGGCCTGCGTTATTGATCAAAACATCAACTACAATATCTCTTTCACGTAAGCGCTGATGTAATGCAGTAACTGCGGGAATAGAGGAAAGATCAACTTGTTCAACAATGACTTCAATATTGAAGTTTTGGCGTAACTCCGTAGCGATGGATTCAAGTTTAGTCAAGGTACGTGCTACTAAGATTAGCGAGCGACCCTGTGCTGCGTATTGTTTGGCAAACTCGATACCAAAACCGCTTGATGCACCAGTCACAAGGACCCAAGAATTATTTTTTTCTGTCATGTCACTTACTCCGGTTTGCTATAACAATTTAAATTACTTTTCATCACTCATACTCATTCAGTTATTTGAAATTTGATTTTAATAATCAGTTGGTTGCCAGCCGCCACCTAGTGATTTGTAAACTGCTACAGCTGCAAGGGCCGAATCAGTTCGTGCTTGAAGTTTTCTATCTGAAAATTGCAAAGCGTTTGAATCTGCTTGTAATACTTCTATTCGACTGTTAATTCCTTTCTGGTAAGCAATTAAAGCAATTTTCTGTGCATGCTTTAATGCATTTTCTCCATCTTGAAGAGCCATTAACTGTTCTTGTCGTTTGGACAAAGTTGATAATGAGTTTTCTACATCTTCCGCTGCATGTAAGACGGCTAATTGGTAGGCTGCGAGCTTTTCGGCTTCTTGGCCCTTGGCTAAGCGAATTTCTGCATTAATTCGACCAAAATCAAATAAGCGCCAACGCAAACCTAATAAGCCCGCAGCTTGATTCGCACCACTTGAAAATAAGTTTCCACTTGCTGTGGTTGTACTACCTATCAAACCGCCTAGAGAGACCTTTGGATAATATTCTGCAATCGCACTGCCAATGCGTGCATTTGAAGCCGCCAATTGTCTTTCAGCCATGATGAGATCTGGTCTTCTACGTAAAAGATCACGAGGTGTTCCGGTTTCTGTAATCTGAGGAATAACTGGAATTGGTTTTACTTCTGCTAGTTCTGCTCGATGAGTTCCCGGTACGGTTCCAAGCATGACATCGAGGGCATTCATAGCAATGTCTAGATTCATTCCAAGAACAGGAACAACAGCTTGAACTTGAGCGACGTTCGCTTTGGCTTGTTTGACTTGAAATTCGGAAGCTAATCCTTTGCTGTATAAAAGATTAATAGTTGAAAGAAGTTGTTGTTGGGTTTGTAATTGTTGATGGGCAATATCTAGCCGAGATTGTAAGCCACGAATATTAATATAGATATTGGCAGTTTGAGCTGCAACCATTAAACGGACGGCTGAGGCTCCTGCGTTTGAAGACTGATAATTTGCAAGAGCAGCTTCACGATCTCTGCGAAGGCCTCCAAAAATATCTAACTCCCAAGTTGCACTTAAATTTGCCTCATAAGAACTACCATGTCGGTCAAAATCTGGCATTGAATTTAAAACTTGTCCCAAGGGTGTTTCAACAGATTGATAAACTTTAGCTGCTTGTGCGCCAACAGTACCTATTGGTTGTAAAGAGGCATTAGCTGCCGATAATCCAGCCTGAGCTTGAGTCACTCGAGTATATGCTTGGGTCAGATCAAGATTTTGTTTTAACGCTAATGTGACATATCGAGTAAGTTGAGGATCGTTAAAACTTTGCCACCATATGGCAATATCTGTTTTGCTATTGTCATTAGATGATTTTAACGGTGTGCCAATGTATTGCTCGGGTAGAGATATATTAGGGCGTTTATAATTAGGACCTACAGTACACGCAGTAAGAGTACTTACGATGATGGGTAGGAGAACGATAGATCTAGATAACATATTTCCCCCGAGGCGAGATTTTGAACAATAGTTTAATTGTGACTATAATACAATTTAGTCACTAGTTGTCAATATTATTTCGCAAGAGTTAAACTGCCACTTCCAGATAAAGGTTTAAATTGAAAATATGAGTAAAGAAAAAAGTAGTTATCCTGTTTCAAAGCGAGGACCAGAAGATCATGATGTAAGAGATCAAATCCTGAGTGCTGCTACAGAGCATTTCAGCCGCTATGGTTATGAGAAAACCACAGTTTCTGATCTTGCAAAATCTATAGGTTTTTCAAAAGCTTATATTTATAAATTTTTTGAATCTAAACAAGCGATTGGCGAAATGATATGTGCTAATTGTTTACGTGAAATTGAAGATGAAGTTAATACAGCTATTAATGAAGCTGAGTATCCCGCAGAAAAATTAAGGGTGTTATTTAAAGTAATTGTTGAAGCAAGCCTTCGTTTATTTTCTCAAGAGCGTAAGCTTTATGAAATTGCTGCTTCTGCTGCTTCCGAGAAATGGGATGCTACAGTCGCTTATGAAAATCGAACTCTTAAAGTACTACAAAACATTATTCAAGAAGGTCGTCAATCTGGTGATTTTGAAAGAAAAACTCCAATTGATGAAGCAGTTAAGGCTATTTATTTAGTTATGAGACCCTATCTGCACCCACTACTTTTACAACATAGTATTTCATATAACACCGATGCTCCTGTCTTGCTTTCTAGTCTTGTACTAAGAAGTTTATCGCCATAATAGATTGGTGACTATTGACTAAATTGGTCACTTGATTAAAAATGAGTCTCCTGATTAATTTCTTAAGGGGGACTCAAATATGCTTTATCGTCGCCTTATTCCGTTTACAGCAATATGTATATTTCCTTTTTTCTTGCTCGGTTGTGCTGAAAATACGCAATCTGACCCCCGTACTTCTGCTCCATTAGTACGAGTCGCAACTGTACAAGACGAAATCACTTCTGATTCAAGAGCATTCACAGGCACGATAGGGGCACGGGTAGAAAGTGATCTGGGTTTTCGTGTCTCTGGTAAAGTCATCAAACGATTTGTTGAAGCAGGGCAGACAGTAAAGCGCGGTCAGTTACTGATGCGTATTGATCCGGTCGATTTAGAACTTGCTGCCAAAGCCCAGCAGGAAGCTGTGGATGCAGCTAGAGCGCGTGCTGAGCAAGCTCATAAAGATGAAGCTCGCTATCGTGATTTGAGTGGAAGTGGAGCTATCTCTGCTTCAGCTTATGATCAAATTAAAGCTGCGGCAGATACAGCAAGAGCACAGCTAAATTCTGCCCAAGCCCAGGCAAAGGTCGCTTTAAATGCGAGTCATTATGCCGATTTAATTGCGGATGGTGATGGTACGATTATGGAAACACTGGTCGAACCAGGTCAGGTTGTCAGTGCGGGTCAAACAGTCATTCGCTTAGCTCATTCTGGTCAAAGAGAAGCAATCATTCAGCTTCCAGAAACATTACGTCCTGCAATAGGCGCCATTGGTCAAGCCACACTATTTGGTAAAGAAAATATAAATGTCCCAGCTAAACTTAGACAATTATCAAATACAGCAGATCAACTCACTCGTACTTTTGAAGCCCGTTTCGTCTTAGAAGGTGATTTAGCAAATGCTCCTTTAGGTTCAACGGTTACTGTACGTATTTCCAATCAAAATCAGAGTTCACAACATTTTTTACAAGTGCCAGTCGGTTCCTTACTTGATAAGGGTAAGGGAGCTGGAGTCTGGGTAATTAATGGAAAAACTCAGAAAGTAACGTGGCGTCCTGTTGTTGTTAAGCAGCTTGATGATGAATATGCCTATGTTACTGGCAATATTCAAAGTGGAGATCGAATTGTTGCTTTAGGTGCGCATTTGCTTCGAGAAGGTGAATTGGTACGTATTGCCTCACAAGCGAGTCATCCTTCAGTTGGAAATGAAGGGGACCACTCATGAGTGAAAAAGGTTTTAACTTATCGGCCCTTGCTGTTCGGGAACGCGGTATCACGCTATTTCTGATTTTTTTGATTTCAATTGCTGGCATCGTTGCTTTTTTCAAGTTAGGTCGAGCCGAAGATCCAGCTTTTACAGTGAAGGTTATGACCATTGTGACGGCTTGGCCTGGAGCAACTTCTCAAGAGATGCAAGATCAAGTTGCTGAAAAAATCGAAAAACGGATGCAGGAGCTGCGTTGGTACGATCGAACAGAAACTTATACCAGACCCGGCTTGGCTTTTACGACACTGACTTTACTTGATAGTACCCCACCATCACAGGTTCAGGAGGAATTTTATCAGGCAAGGAAGAAAGTAAATGACGAGATGAGCAACTTACCTGCCGGTGTAATTGGACCCCTTGTTAATGATGAATATGCAGATGTAACTTTTGCTTTATATTCATTAAAGGCAAAAAATGAAGCACAAAGATTATTGGTCCGTGATGCAGAAACAATTCGACAGCAGTTACTTCATGTGCCGGGCGTAAAGAAAGTCAATATTATTGGTGAGCAATCTGAACGTATCTATATTGAATTTTCACATGAGCGTTTGGCAACACTAGGCGTAAATCCGCAAGATGTATTTGCTGCGCTGAATAATCAGAATGTGCTTACTCCTGCGGGTTCCATTGAAACTAAGGGGCCTCAAGTTTTTGTCAGATTAGATGGTGCTTTTGACAAGTTACAAAAAATTCGTGACACCCCAATAACGGCTCAAGGTCGCACCTTGAAATTGTCAGATATTGCGACAGTTAAACGTGGCACTGAAGATCCTGCAACATTCATGATTCGTAATGGTGGGGAACCGACCTTACTGTTAGGGGTAGTGATGCGCGAAGGATGGAATGGCTTAGATCTTGGTAAATCATTAGAGAAAGAAGTCAGTTCCATCAACGAAGATTTACCTTTAGGCATTAGTTTAAACAAAGTGACTGATCAGGCAGTCAATATTAGCTCATCGGTAGATGAGTTCATGATTAAGTTCTTTGCAGCATTGCTTGTGGTTATGTTTGTAAGCTTTATTAGTATGGGCTGGCGCGTTGGCGTCGTGGTTGCGATGGCTGTACCACTCACATTAGCTATTGTTTTTGTAGTGATGTTGGCAACGGGTAAAAACTTTGACCGGATTACACTTGGCTCTCTTATTCTTGCTTTAGGGCTTTTAGTTGATGATGCCATTATTGCGATTGAAATGATGGTCGTAAAAATGGAAGAGGGCTTTAGTCGTATAGCAGCTTCCGCCTATGCATGGAGCCATACGGCAGCGCCGATGCTTTCTGGAACATTAGTCACCGCTGTTGGGTTCATGCCAAATGGTTTTGCTCGATCTAGTGCGGGTGAATACACCAGCAATATGTTTTGGATTGTTGGTATTGCACTTATTGCCTCATGGATTGTTGCTGTAGTTTTTACACCTTATTTGGGTGTGAAAATGTTGCCTGATTTTAAAAAAATTGAAGGTGGCCATACTGCAATTTATGACACACCAAGATATAACCGTTTCCGTCAAATTCTTGAACGCGTGATTGCGCGTAAATGGATTGTTGCCGGTAGTGTAATCGGATTATTTGTTTTAGCCGTCGGTGGAATGGCATTGGTGAAAAAACAATTTTTTCCAATCTCTGACCGACCTGAAGTACTTGTTGAAGTACAGATGCCTTATGGTACATCGATTACGCAAACAAGTGCTGCGACAGCAAAAGTTGAAGCTTGGTTATCTAAGCAACATGAAGCAAAGATTGTGACATCGTATATTGGTCAAGGTGCACCTCGTTTTTATTTTTCGATGGGGCCTGAGTTACCAGATCCATCCTTTGCCAAGATTGTGGTACGAACTGACAATCAAGAAGAACGTGAAGCCTTAAAACACCGCTTAAGACAAGCTATTTCAAATGGACTTGCAACTGAGGCACAGCTACGTGTAACTCAACTTGTGTTTGGACCCTATTCGCCATATCCAGTGGCTTACCGAGTTTCAGGTCCTGATCCAGAAAAATTACATGTGATTGCAGCTCAGGTTCAGCAAATTATGAATGCTAGCCCAATGATGCGAACTGTAAATACGGACTGGGGAACTCGTGTGCCAGCCCTACATTTCACCTTGGAACAAGACCGTCTACAAGCAGTTGGTCTCACATCAAGTTCAGTCGCACAGCAATTACAGTTTTTGTTAACTGGTATTCCAATTACATCTGTGCGTGAAGATATTCGTACAGTGCAAGTTGTTGCTCGTTCAGCAGGTGATATCAGGCTAGACCCTGCAAAAATTGGTGATTTCACACTGACTGGTGCAAATGGGCAACGTATTCCTTTAGCACAAATTGGCAAAATTGAAGTACGGATGGAAGAACCTGTTATCCGACGTCGAGATCGGGTGCCAACAATGACCGTTCGTGGAGATATTGCTGAAGGATTACAACCACCGGATGTATCTACTGCAATTACCAAACAGCTTCAACCAGTCATTAAAGATTTACCAAAGGGTTATCAGATTGTAGAGGCGGGTTCTATTGAGGAGTCAGGTAAAGCCACTAAAGCCATGCTTCCTATTTTTCCAATCATGTTAGCCATGACTCTACTCATTATCATTCTTCAAGTGAGGTCTATCGCTGCAATGATTATGGTGTTTTTAACCAGCCCGTTGGGATTAATCGGTGTTGTGCCAACGCTTCTGTTATTTCAGCAGCCCTTTGGTATTAATGCATTAGTCGGGTTGATTGCATTGTCTGGAATCTTGATGCGTAACACGCTCATCTTAATTGGACAGATTCAGCAAAACAAAGAAGCTGGGCTTGATCCATTGAATGCGGTAGTTGAGGCCACAGTACAACGCGCCAGACCTGTAATTTTGACAGCTTTAGCAGCTATTTTAGCTTTCATTCCTCTGACTCACTCAGTGTTTTGGGGAACGCTTGCTTACACACTCATTGGCGGAACCCTTGCAGGAACCATTTTGACTTTGGTTTTCCTGCCCGCAATGTATTCAATCTGGTTCAAGATCGGGGCTAAACCAGCAGTTTAATGATCAGATTTTCAAATTTAAAAGTTATTGGAGTTCGTATGTCAAACTCAAAAGTGGTTGTAATTACAGGTGTTTCATCTGGCATTGGGCACGTTACAGCAGAAAAATTTGCTAAACTCGGCCATAAAGTTTTCGGTACAGTCAGAAATAAACTCAAAGCTCAACCTATAGAAGGCGTTGAGCTTGTCGAGATGGATGTGTCAGATGAAGACTCTGTCCAACTCGGGATTCATTCTATTATTGATAAAGCTGGGCATATTGATATTTTAGTTAATAATGCTGGAGCAAGCTTAATTGGCGCAGTAGAGGAGACCTCGATAAAAGAAGCCGAATTTTTATTTAACACTAATGTATTTAGTATTCTTCGTACGACACAAGCAGTATTGCCTTATATGCGAATACAGCATTTTGGAAGAATTATAAATGTTAGTTCAGTATTGGGTTTCCTTCCTTCACCGTATATGGGACTGTATTCAGCTACTAAACATGCAGTTGAGGGGCTATCTGAGTCTTTAGATCATGAGCTTCGCCAATTTGGAATTCGTGTATCCATTGTTCAGCCTTCGTTCACTAAAACAAATTTAGACAAGAACACACCCAGCGTAAGTTCAAAAATTCCTGAATACAATAATGAGCGTGATCTCGCTAGTCGTGCCGTATTGAAACAGATTGATCAAGCACCTCAGCCCGATGGCGTTGCTGATACAATTGTTAAAGCAGCACTCAATGATTGGCAAATGCGCTGTACACCTTCTGGACAAGCATCTTTGTTAAGCAAATTGCGTCGATTTATGCCGAGTGGTCCGGTTGATAAAAATATTAGAAAGACTTTTGGTTTGAAATAAATTTTGAACTCTTTATAAAAAGATCTAAATTTTTTATTTAGATCTTTTTATAAAATAACCCTATCTTGTTACTAAAAAATAGTGTCAAAAAAGTGGCGAATCAAGCGAGTCTAAAACCTGAATATACAATAATCTATATATTTTCAAGTCAGTTTTGCACTATGTCTGAACTCGGCTGATTTTCTAATAATTCGGATAAATTATTTTCAAGCCAGCTAGTTAAATCAAAGAGTCGTTCAGAAGCCTCTCGCCCAAAATCTGTTAATTGATAGTCTACACGAGGCGGTATTTCTGCATAATCCTGACGTAAGATAAAACCATCGTTTTCAAGTGTTTTTAAGGTTTGTGCCAACATCTTTTCACTAATGCCATCAATAATTTTCTTTAACTCATTAAAACGCAGACGTTGGTCTCTGAGCGCTACTAAAATTAAAACACTCCAACGGCTAGTGAGAGTCAACAAAATTTTTCGAGAGGGACAATTTGCTGCGAAAACATAACCTTTCATCGTATATGACCTTAACTACAAAACTTTACATTTATTTCTAAACTTACTTTTAGGTAAGTACTTACTTTTAGTAAGTTATGGTACTACCATGATTGGAATATATCAACTACATCAAGTGGAGATTAACATGCGTATTGCAATTACTGGCGCCTCAGGTCAGCTCGGCCAACTTATTATTTCTCAATTACTCGAACGAACTGAGGCAAAAAATATTGTGGCATTAGTGCGCAATCCAGAAAAAGCAGCAGAATTAAGTTCAAAAGGGATCGAAGTTCGTGCTTTTGACTATGCTCATAATGCAGATGAACTTTCAGTTCAATTATCAGGTATTGATAAGCTTTTATTAATCTCATCGAGTGAAATTGGTCAACGGACAGTACAGCACCAAAATGTGATTGATGCAGCAAAACTTGCAAACGTAAAATTTATTGCTTATACGAGTTTATTAAAAGCAGATATATCACCGCTTCTATTAGCCCAAGAACATATTGAGACTGAACAATATTTAAAAGCAGCGAATATTCCGTATACAGTATTACGGAATAACTGGTACAGCGAAAACTATGCAATGGGACTTGCACAAGCGGTCGAACAAGGCAAAATTTTTGGGGCAACGCATCACGGCAAAATTGCTTCAGCTTCGCGCTTAGATTATGCGACTGCTGCCGCTGTAGTATTAACTCAAGAAGGGCATGAAAATAAAGTATATGAACTCGCTGGTGATACGAGTTATACCCTTGATGATGTAACAAGATGGACAAGTGAAATCACTAAACAAGATGTAACTTATCAAGATTTATCGGAAGAGGAATATAAGGAGCTCTTGATACAAGTGGGTCTACCAGAAGGTTTTGCGAGTATATTAGCTAACTCAGATGAAGGTGTATCTAAAGATGCTTTATATAGTGATAGCAAAGACCTGCACAAATTAATTGGTCGTACCACTACAAGTATGCAAGAAACTATTAAAGAATTTTTATCTTAAGATGGTGTATAGCTTTATCTAAAAACAAAAAGGCTTAAGTTTTATGATTTGGGCCTTTTTCATATTTTAATAAATAAAAGAGATAAGTTTATTTTAATGGGGAACTTAAAAAAGAATTTATTTACCCGTTATGTTACTTATTTAAGAATTAAAAATTTATTTGTAGTGAAATTTTGAATAAATAAAGATTTTTTAAGAGGGCAGATCAACGCTTTTCGATTCATGATTCCATAAATTAAATATACATATTCTTGCGACGAGCCAACTAGTGCAAAGAGCTGATCTTGTTGATCAATACCAATCAGTATTTCATTACTTAAATTTAACAGATCAAAAGGCGATGCATTTTTTTTTGCCTCAACTGATATATTGAAATTCTCGAAAGTTTTCTTGATATCAAGTAAGGAATAATGGAAATTTTTCAGATTTCGTTGAGCCTGCAGATAAACAGTAATAAGGTCTAAATCTATTTGTTTATCGTATTTTGCAGCAATTGCGGAAGCGATAATAAAAGCGATGTTTGAACTATTTGACTCTATTGAGCCTACTTTAAGTTTAGAAATAGCACTCTGGATATTATCAGGTATATGTTGGACTGAAGCTGAGCACATATTTATTGACCTATAGACTGTGGTAGCTTGGGTTGTATTTAGCCCTGCTAATAATGATATAAAAACGATGAGTTTTTTTAATTTAATGGTCATATAAAGGTTCGAACGCAATTTTACTTAGCAAAACTTTAAGTTCCCGTAGCAGTTTTTAATACCTACCTGTCCAGAGTCGATAGGATTAATAATTAACTCTCGACCAACTAAACCTCCGAGTGCTTCCCCAAGTCCAACATCAATCCGCTGTTGTGTCTCGATATCAGTAAGAATAACTTTCGGTAAGGAAAGCCACCATCCAGGTTGAGCAGCTACAGTATTTTCGAAGCTACCAGAACTTATGTTTTGCCACTGGATCGCTTGTTTTTGTAAAGATAGTGATGTGTCACTAGTAGGAATTGTTCCTGCTGCATCCTGAGCTAGTAAAATCTCGTGGAAACCAGATAAAGGATAATCTTTTAATGTGGCATTACTTAGAGTTAAACCTAAAGGTAGATCTAAGATACCTAATAGTTTTAGTGGACCAGTTTTAGCTACTACATTATCCAGCGTTGCTGTTGTAGAGCGGTTAAGAATAAGCGGTTTGTTATAATCATTAATATGTGCTTCTGTAGTGATCAATCCATTTTCAATCACTACATTCTTCAGAACAGTATTCGTAAGTGTTAAATTCAAATCACCAGATAAAGAGTTAATGCCTGCTGTGTCATCAGCTAATGTTGTTAAATCTGTATTTGATCCCAATCCAAGTTTGCCTAATATGCCTAATGCCCCAAGGCGAAAGCCGACAATTTCTCGAGTAGAAGCTTTGTCCGGCGATTTTATAGCAAACTCGATAAAAGGATTAGTAATAACTGCATCTGATCCTGCATAGCTGCCATTTACGGGGAGGACACCTGCTAAACTAATATTTTCAATATCAATGTCACAACCCACTCCTTTAGTTCCACCGCAACCTAGCTGTAAACGTTTAATATTTGCATTTAACTCTACTTGTGCTTCCATTCCGAGACGATAAAAACCTACATCTGTATTTGGATTACCACTTTGATTAGCTGCAATATTGGTTAGATTAAATAATGCTTGACCAGTTATGCTTGCTAAACTTTTATCATCTAAGGCATTAAGTTCGGCATTTACAAGAGAACTGACCAACATTAATGGTATTGTAAATAAGAAAGCCTGTTTTATACTTCTAAAATTGTTCATACCAGCTCCTTGGCTTAAAGGTTATTTTCATAGGCTTAGTGTTTTTCTTGAAATTCTTCACTAAGGAATATGTGTATTAAGCAGCTCTACTGAACGAGAATTATGATTGGGTCTTTTATGAGACTTAAACAACAATAGTGACATAATGTGTTCAGTGCACACATTATGCTGGTGTTATGTGCGCGGTGTCAACATGCCTTTAAAGCAATCTGAAAATTTAAGTCAAAAATCAAATTATCATCATGGAAATGTACGTGAAGAATTACTAAATGCAGGATTAGTTCATCTAGAAAATAATGATGTAGAGAGCCTTAGTTTCAGAGAAATGGCAAGAAAAATTGGGGTAAGTGCCAATGCTGTATATCGTCATTTTGAAAACAAAGATAGTTTTTTGGCTGCATTAGCAGCCAAAGGATTCCAACGCTTACAAGAAGAGCAAAGTCAAACATTGCAAGGTGCTAGTTCTCCTACTGAAGCTTTAAAATTATTTGGTTTGGCCTATATTAACTTCGCAAAAAATAATCGTAATCTCTTTGGTTTGATGTTTAATCCTGAATTACAAAGAAATGAAGTTATTGAGTTAAAAGAGGCCGTAGATAGTACATATTCGCAGTTACACCGATTAACAGCTTCAATATTAGGTGTTAACGAAAATGATGCTCAAGTCGAAGTATTAGCCATGTTAAGTTGTAGCCTTGTACATGGGTTGTCTCATCTTTTACTGGAAGGGCGTTTGGCTGAATCAGAAGAAAAAGCAAATAATTTAGTTTTATCAATTATGAATTATGCTACAGGTTTACTTGCTTCTTCGTCACAGATAAATAATTAAATTAGTTCGATAATTAGATCTAAAGGTTGGGCTTTGTTGCATAACTCTAATCTGAGGTGCAACAAAGTAGTTTATGAACTTAGAGAATTTAATATAAAATGCAGTTATGCGACATGACTAATTTTTTTTAATACTATCTTGTATTTCTTTAATTAATACCAATAAAAGTATTTCCATAATAATTTTGAGAGTAGTAAAAATGGCGGGGATTCGTAGCGGTACTGACTTAACACCACTTACTTGGAGTGGGTTTGATACAGTTTATAAACCTGGAGATACAGTACCATTATCTGGTATTTATAAATGCAAAAACTGTAAAAGAGAGATTACGTCAAATGCACATCCACAAGATAATACTTTTCCTCCACACAACAGTGCTAGCACTTGTAATAATGCCCAATGGAAAGCACACGTACTAACTGATACTAACGGTAATGGGTTTGCCAAGAGTTAGTAGAAAAGGAGTCCATACAATTTAATTGGGGACTCTTGTATCATTATTGCTGATTTGATTTTTGATAATCAGCAATTGCTTTGATTGCTTTACGAACAGAAAATTCTTGCTCTTGTTGATTTGAAAATATGACAGCAAAACATATGGTTGTTACATGTTGTCCATAATTTTCTCTTACAGTTTGTACACCTTTAAAGCCAATAATTTCTAAATTAGCAAATTTTCCTGATTCATAATTGCTGTATTGACAGTATTTTATGAAAATTTCTTTTAATTCCTCGAAATTTTGACCGCTATGAATGATGGTCTTGGATTCATAAATATTTTGAGCGATTTGATTATAGTGATTTTGAGCATCACCTTGTGTTGAAAACAAAGTTGGACGACTATCTAGTTTAACTTTTTTACCTGCCATCTTTTTTGCTACCATTAATAGTTTTAAATTATTTAGGGATAATTACATTTCCACTTGCGCCAACTTCAATACCTTGCTCATCACAAAATATGAACAAGTTCACTATCTCTAATCGGCAGTTGTCCTGTCTGAATAAATATATTATTCTTTTGAATAACTTTTTTCTCAATACTTGTTGCTCTTGATCTTTCAAGTGAACACATTGAACTATCTTTAAATTCCAATAGTCCACATGTGGACATGTTTCCAATAATACTTGCATTTTTGTATGCATATTTGCAATGACTTAAATTGTGTTGGAACTTATCAAAATGAACATAATTACTTTTAAAAATAATCTTGATTTTAGACAAGCTGATATTTAGTTTATTTAACCAAAAATGACGATTATTTAAGAAAAAATTTATTTATAGCTATTTATAACGAACCTAATCACTTCTTGTACATCCAGAATTGCTTTGTCTTTTAGCGATGTTTTTCTACATGAAAGAACCATCGGGTAGGTCGGTATCGAAATTGGACATTTTGTATAAATCAATGAGGGTACAATTTCAGAAATTTTTCTTGCAGCGTGGGTGGGAAGTGTACAAACCGTTCCTTTCCTTTTTAATAACCAAGGAATAGCTGCGAAATGAGAGGTGGATGCAAATATATGTCTGGTTTTATTTAATTTTGTTAAGTGTTCGTCAACTATTCCGATCTGTGCGGTATTAGAAATTAATAGATGTTCAAAACTTAAAAACTTTTCCAAGGTCAGTTCAACTGCATCTTCAGGGTTAGTGACTAAACAAGAATAATCACCTAAAACCATTAATTCTCGATACAAAGAGTGGTAGTAGATTCCACCAGAAGTCACTCCAATATCAACATTATGTTTTACTAACATTTCAGCAATAATATGCATATATGTCTGTTTAATCACGATTCTATAATGTGGAAATTTTAATTTAACTTGTTCAATAATTTCTTGTGCAAATGCAATTTCAAAATCATCTGACATACCAAGAGTAATAATTCGCTGCTGTAAGTTATTGGCATTATTAGGTAGAGATAGCAGAGTTTCTCTAAAAATATTTAAGGCATTGCTGACTAATGGTTTTAAAGCATGAGCTTTAGTGGTTGGCGCAAGTCCTCGACCAGTCCGCTGAAAAAGGGGATCTTGATAAATGTCTCTAAGTCGTCTTAAAGATGCACTGACCGCAGACTGAGTAATTCCTAAACGTTCCGCTGCACGAGAAGCATTCTGCTCTTCATATAGGACTTCAAAGCACTTCAAAAGATTTAAGTCGATTTGTACGATATTAATTTCATTCATATCTGATAGTGTTTAAATCCTATTCCATTAAGGTGGTGATTATATAACAATGAACTCAGACGTAATGAACGGAACTTATTTGGAAAGTGATAGATAAGGTTCTTATTTACGTGATGCTTTATCAAAAGATATCAATATTTTGGTCAAAAGCTATTGATATCATTATTGATTTTTAACCTGATCTAGGGAATCGGATTGGTCAGGTTTATTTGGAAAAATATGATTAAGGACTGATTCTATGACAGATTATCTTTTAAATCTAGCTTTTCGATGAGTTAATCATTCTAGACAATTGAACCCCCCGTTAAATTTAAATCTAAACACATATGAATGTTGTTTATAGGGGATTCGTTTGCCAAAAAATGCAGGGATGTGTTCAAGCACAAGCATTTTAAAGTTTCGATATAGGAATTCGACATGTTAAAAAAACTACATGTGCAGGTAATTATTGCAATTATTGCTGCCATTATTTTGGGTTTAGTCTCCCCTGAATGGGCAAAGGCAATGAAGCCATTAGGTCAAGCATTTATTGCTTTACTAAAAATGCTTTTAGCTCCTTTGATTTTTCTTACTTTGGTTCATGGTTTAACTCATATTAAAGATATGAAAAAACTGGGCCGTTTGGGTGTTAAGTCGCTTATTTATTTTGAAGTACTAACAACTGTAGCAATGCTGATTGGCTTTGTATTTGTCAATGTGTTGCAACCTGGTTTAGGTCTACATGCAACCGACCTAGCCGAACCTGACGCAGCAAAGGGCTCAGCAACGCTTTCAGCGGTTGATTTCTTCTTAAATATGATTCCCCATACCATCGTAGATGCTTTTGCGACTGGAAACGTATTACAAGTATTGGTGGTTTCAATTTTAGCGGGCATGGCTATCAATTTATGTTGTGGTCCAGACTCTGTCATTGTTAAAGGAATTGATGAAGCACAAACCATCTTGTTCAAGATGCTCGGCTTTATCATGAAGCTTGCTCCACTCGGTGCATTTGGTGCAATGTCGGCTGCAATTGGTAGTTACGGCGGTGAAACACTTATTTATTTAATGAAATTAATTGGTGTTTTCTACGCAGCGTGCTTCTTCTTTATCGTATTTGCTCTTGGCACAGTTACGTGGATTATTGGTCTACCTTTCCTCACCATTTTAAAAGTGATTCGTGACGAAATACTTTTGGTATTCGGTACAGCATCTGGTGAAGTTGCCTTTCCTAAACTGATTGAAAAACTCAAGAAAACTGGTTGTGATGAAGCCGTTGTCGGGTTCGTATTACCTACAGGTTATAGCTTTAACTTAGATGGCACAGCTTTATATATGGCAATTGCTGTGGGCTTTATCGCACAAGCGACTGACACGCCTTTGAGCTTAATCGACCAACTGGTTCTATTAGCAATTTTAAGCTTTACCTCGAAAGGTGGAACTACTGTTGCTGGCGGTGCCTTTATTAAGTTGGCGGCGACTTTACAGTCTGTAAAAACTTTACCGTTAGGTGGTTTGGGACTGTTATTTGGTGTTGACCGAATTATGGCAACCATCATGGCAATTACCAACATTATTGGAAACACGCTTGCGGTCTATGCAGTCGCTCGTTGGGAAAATGCTTTCGATGCTGACGCCTTTGAAAAACAAACAGGGAAGAGACCTAAACGTAGTTTGCTACGGGCGAAAGATTCTTTGGTAGAGACACCATTAGCTTCTGATTCAAATCAATCAAGTTAAGTTTTAGATAAATCCCATTAATTATCTCAACTTCTTATATCGAGAATAGACATGCGTTTAAAAGCTATCGACCCAGAACATTTAACTGCTGAACAACAGGTTGTATTCGATGCAATTGCAAGTGGTCCACGTAAAGGTGTACGAGGTCCTTTAGCGATTTGGTTGCATCATCCCAAGTTAGCAAATTTAGCCCAAAGTCTTGGTCAATATTGCCGATACGATAGCTGTTTAGAGCCGCGTTTGAGTGAATTAGCCATCTTACTAATGGGTAGACACTGGCTCGCTGAATATGAATGGGCTGCCCATAAACCTTATGCAATTGAGGCTGGCCTAAGTACAGACGTCATTGAAGCAATTCGTTTAGGTGAGAAACCTGCGTTTATTCATAAAGATGAACAATTAATTTATCAGTTCATTTGTGAGCTTCATGAAACTAAAAGGGTGTCTGAACAGATCTATAGAGAAATAGAGCAACTACTTGGAACAGATACCTTAATTGATTTGGTCGCGATAGCAGGTTATTACACCCTGATTTCTATGACGATTAATGTTTTCGAAGTTCCACCCCCAGCAGGTGTAACTCCTGAATTACCAACCCCAGAAGTAGGAATTTAATATGTTTGATGAAATTAATCCTCAAGGACGTTTGAAAGATAAAGTTGCAATCATTACGGGTGCCGGTTGTGTTGGTCCAGGTTGGGGAAATGGTCGTGCAGCGGCAGTACTTTTTGCAAAAGCAGGGGCAAAAATTTTTGCTGTAGATCGTTCGATTGATGCAATGCAAGAGACTTTAAATCGTATTCAAAACTTCGGTGGTGAAGTGACACCTTTTGCATGTGATGTGACTGACAGTGAGTCAGTTCAAACCATGGTTGAAGCCTGTGTAGAGAAATATGGTCGTGTCGATATTTTAGTGAATAACGTAGGTGGTTCTGCCGCTGGTGGAGCTGTTGCGTTATCAGAAGAAGCTTGGAACAAACAACTCGACTTAAATTTAAAAAGCGTCTTTTTAACTTGTAAGCACACCATTCCATATATGGAGCAACAAGGCGGTGGTTCGATTGTAAATACGGCTTCAACTTCTGGAATCCGTTTTACAGGTGCTCCGCAAGTTGCCTATGCCGCAAGTAAAGCCGCGATTATTCAATTATCAAAAGTGACTGCTGTCGAATATGCCCCTAAAGGAATACGCGTAAACACTGTCTTGCCTGGTCAATTACATACCCCGATGGTTGAGGTTCGTTTAGCAGGACAACGTACTGGCGGTGACGTCGATCAATTGCTTGAAAGTCGTTTAAAACGAATTCCCGCAGGCTTTATGGGAGATGGTCGTGATACAGCTTTTGCTGCTCTGTTTCTAGCAAGTGATGAAGCCCGTTTTGTTACTGGAACAGAAATTGTGGTCGACGGCGGAATGACTGCACGTTGTGATTAAGGTGAATTCTGAGTAACTCCAAATATGTGAGGTACATGGAATATTTGTTGAACCTAATAAGATTTGTTTAGGAAGTACTATGTCATTTAATTTGCCAAAAGGTTCATGGGATTGCCATTTTCATATATACGGACCTTTTGATCGCTTTCCGTTACCTGAAGATGCTGCATATCATCCTGAACCAGCAACATTTAAGCAGTTGCTTGAATTACACAAAAGTTTAGGAATTGAACACGGTGTTTTTGTTCAAGCTGTTGCCTATGGTTCAGATAACTTCATCATTTTAGATGCGATTGAACAAAGTAACTTTAATTATCGAGGAGTTGCTTTAGTAGATCACGATATTACAGATGAACAACTTGTTGAATTAAAGCACGGCGGAATTTGTGGCATTCGCTTTAACATGATGGGGCATTTGCCTGGAAATCATGATCCACAAGCATTACGAGGTTTGGTTGAAAGAGTTGCAAAGCTCGGATTGCATATTCAGATACACGGAAAAATTGAGGATATCTTCCCAGCGATTGAAGCTTGGCAAGACATAGATGTCGATATTGTGATTGATCATATGGCACGACCTAATTTGCTTGATTCACAAGATGCAGAAAATACTTTTAACAAGTTACAACAAGTCATGATTAATCCGAAGCATTGGCTAAAAATTTCCGGAATTGATCGCGCACAGAATGGACAACCTGCCAGCACTTGGGATGCTTCACTGAATTGGGTTCAGAAGTTAATCAAACTTGCACCAAACCGCGTGGTGTGGGGAACAGATTGGCCTCATCCAAATGTAAAGGGTGAGGTTCCTAATGATGATGAGCTTTTAAAGTTTGCATTAAAAGCACTCGATACGCCTGAATTACTACAAGCCGTATTTGTCGATAATCCACGAAATTTATATTTCAGAGAAAATTAATGTTTTAAAACCAATGAAGTATTCATTGACTGAATACTTCTTCACTTAAAAGGAAGTTAAAAATGAGTTTAAAAAAACTAGTCTCAGGAATGGGCTTATCAATTGCTATGGTCGTGCCAGCACATGCAGCGCAATTAAATGTTATTGCATCTGGTTCTTTTCATGGTGCGATGGATACTCTTATTCCAATGTATGAAAAATTAACTGGAAATACGGTTCATATCGAATGGGGTCCATCTGCTGGAAAGTCTCCTGAATCATTACCAATGCGAATTAAAAACAATGAAAAGATGGACTTGGCTATTATTTTGGATGATGCACTTAAATCTAATGAATTAAGTCAAAATTTTGACTTATCTAGTCGTACTGAATTGGCAAATTCAAAAATTGGTTTAGCTGTAAGTAAAGGCACTAAATTGCCACCGTTAAAAAATGAATCAGACCTAAAGGCAGCCTTATTGTCAGCCCAAAAAGTTGCCTACTCTCAAGGTTCAAGTGGTGTCTATATTCGTTCAACACTATTTAAAAAATTGAATATTGAACAAGAAATGCAAACAAAGGGGCTTGAGGTTCCGGGTAAAAAGCTGGTCGGAGAAGTGTTAGCAGAACATCAGGCTGATGTCGGAATGCAACAGATTAGTGAGCTTAAGCATACTAAAGGGATTACCTTTGTTGCACCTTTACCTGAAAGTTTGCAATACGTTAGTAAGTTTTCATCAGTGATTTCTAAAAAGGCTGAACATCCTGAAATCGCAGCTCAATTTGTACAATTTTTAAAATCTAAACAAGCAGCAAGTATTTTGACCAACAGTGGTTTAGAACCAATTGGCAAGTGAGGAATCACCATGAAGAAATACTTAACTGCAATTTTATCGACATCATTGAGCCTGATGGGGTGCTCAAGTCTTGATAGGGTTGAATCTAATATGGATCAAGCAAATTTAATTTCAAATTTCTCTGTTCATAAAAAGCAGATCCAACAAGGTGATGTCTCAATTGAGTTCTATGTACAAGGGAAGGGCCCTGTAATTGTATTACTTCCTTCATTAAGTCGTGGCGCTAGAGATTTTGATATTGTTGCAGATTATCTTGCAAAATCAGGCTTTAAAGTAATACGTCCTGAACCTAGAGGTATCAATGGCAGTACAGGACCTTTAGAGAATTTAACTCTCCATGATTTTGCTGCTGACGTTGCTTTAGTTTTAGATGCTGAAAAAACTGGTCCAGTGGTTGTCGTTGGACATGCCTGGGGAAGTCAGCCTGCACGTATGCTTGCTGCTGATCGACCAGATCTGGTTCGCGGTATTGTCATGGCTGCTGCTTCAGCAGGTAAGTTACCAAAAGATTCAACTGAAAAACCGTATGGGCGTTTACGAGATGCAATTGATAACGCAGGGAATTATAAGCTTCCTCAAGAACAACGTATCACATATCTAAAACAAGCTTTCTTCGCACCTATGAATGATCCACATGTGTGGTTAAACGGTTGGTATGAAAAAAACCATGCTGCTGAAGCTCATGCACGAATTGTAACGCCAATTGATGAGTATTTTTCGGGTGGGAAAACGGTTCCAATCCTTGATTTACAAGGAGAGTACGATGCCGTTGTCGTCAAAAATGTAATGAAAGAGTATTTGCCTGAACGAGTTGTTGAACAGGTCATCAAAAACGCAGGTCATGCGATGGTACCAGAACAACCAGAAGCGATGGCAAATGCGATAGCCAAATTTTCCAAACAAGTTTATTCAGCTAATTAGTTGACTTAAATCTGCTTATTTAATTTTTAAACCACAATCATCTAAAACATGGAGTTGATTAAGATGAACAAAACCTTAGCTATTTTATCTACAGCAATATTATTAGCCACAGCAACGGTTACGGAAGCAAAGCAAACAAACGTTACACCAGCAACGCATACGGCAGCTGCCTCTAAGGTAAGCAATGTGCCTTATGAGATGGTGAAGTATGGTGATGTCTCTATTCAAGCTTATGTACAAGGTAAGGGGCCAACCATTGTGATTATGTCGTCTCTAGGGCGTTCTGTACGTGACTATGACGTAGTTGCACAAGATTTAGTTAAACAAGGCTTTAGAGTGATTCGACCTGAAGTTCGTGGAATTGGTTTAAGCCGTGGTCCAATGGAAAAACTGCATATCCAAGATTATGGAAATGATGTTGCAGCAGTGATCGAACATTTTAAAGCTGGTCCTGCAATTGTAGTCGGTCATGCATGGGGCAATTTCCCAACCCGTATGGTTGCAACGCAACGTCCAGATTTGGTTAAAGGGGTGGTGTTAGCAGGCGCTTCCGCAGGTAAAGTGCCTGAGGGATATAAAGGTAAACCAATTGGTCCTGAAATTCGTGAGGCGATTGATAATGCTGGAAATGAAGAGCTTCCAGAAGCTAAGCGTATTGAATATTTAAAACGTGCATTCTTTGCACCAATGAATGATCCGCGTGTATGGCTAACTGGTTGGCACCACGAAGCACACGATGCACAAGGTTATGCGCGTAATAATACTCCTGTAGATGACTATTTTGCTGCTGGCAAAGCACCAATTTTAGATATTCAACCAGAATATGACACAGTTGCACCTAAACCTTTAAGAGGTGTTTTAAAAGGTGCTTTAGGGGATCGAGTGACGATAGTCGAAATTAAAAATGCAGGTCATGCCTTAGTTCCAGAGCAACCGAAAGCTTTAGCGGATGCCATTGGTAAATTTGCTAAACAACAATTCGCGAAAAAATCATAGTTGTTCCTTAAAGAAACGAACGTTCAAGAACGTTCGTTTCTAATCGATTTTGTGCATTAAGGCTTTAAGAGACTTTTCCATATGATTGACAAAAGTAAGTCCTCTCTTAGCGAGGTACTATCGCAGATTAAAGATGGCGTGACCATCCTGATTGGTGGTTTTGGTACCGCAGGACAACCCGCTGAACTCATTGACGGACTAATTGAACTAGGTATTAAAGATTTAACAATTGTCAGCAACAATGCCGGTAATGGTGATTACGGTCTGGCTAAACTGCTTAAAGCTGGTTCGGTTAAAAAAGTGATCTGTTCTTTCCCACGTCAGTCAGACTCTTATGTATTTGATGAGCTGTACCGTGCCGGAAAGGTTGAGCTTGAAGTGGTCCCGCAAGGTAATCTGGCATGTCGTATTCAGGCAGCCGGTATGGGACTTGGGGCGGTATTTACCCCAACAGGCTTCGGAACACTTTTAGCTGAAGGCAAAGAAACTCGCCAGATTGATGGGAAAGATTACGTACTTGAATATCCGATCAAGGCTGACTTTGCCCTGATTAAAGCTTACAAAGGCGACCGCTGGGGCAATCTGGTTTACCGTAAATCTGCACGTAACTTTGGCCCGATTATGGCCATGGCTGCTGATGTCACCATTGCTCAGGTTTCTGAGGTGGTTGAGCTAGGTGGATTAAACCCTGAACACATCATCACCCCAGGTATCTTTGTACAGCACGTTGTACAAGTACAGCCCGCACAGTAAGCAATAAGGAGAAATAACATGAGCTACCAGAAACTCAGCCGTGACCAGATTGCAAAACGTGTGGCACAAGATATTCCCGATGGCGCCTATGTAAACCTAGGCATTGGTTTACCAACCAAGATTGCAAGCTACTTACCTAACGACAAAGATATTTTTCTTCACTCTGAAAATGGTCTATTGGCATTTGGCCCACCACCAGCGGCAGGTGAAGAAGACCCTGAACTGATTAATGCAGGTAAAGAGTTTGTGACCATGCTTGAAGGCGGCAGCTTTTTCCACCATGGCGACTCATTTGCGATGATGCGTGGTGGTCACCTTGATATTGCAGTACTCGGTGCATTTCAGGTTGCTGCGAATGGTGACTTAGCGAACTGGCACACGGGTGCACCTGATGCGATTCCTGCTGTAGGTGGTGCGATGGATTTGGCTGTAGGTGCTAAAAAAGTATTTATCACTACAGACCATGTGACCAAGCAAGGTGAGCCGAAGATTGTGGCTGAGCTAACTTATCCGGTTACGGGTAAACACTGTGTTGACCGTATTTACACCGATCTTTGTGTGATTGATGTGACTAAAGATGGTTTAAAGGTGATTGAGAAAGTTGAAGGTCTTAGCTTTGAAGAGTTACAGGCTTTGACTGGTGCAACTTTGATTGATGCGACTCAAGGGTAAGGAAGTAGGGAAATGACATTAAAAAACGCTTATATCATCGATGCCATCCGTACTCCATTTGGCCGTTATGCCAGTGGCCTTGCACCTGTGCGTGCCGATGACCTTGGTGCTGTGCCGATTAAAGCGCTCATGCAGCGTAATCAGAATGTAGATTGGGAACAGGTCGATGATGTGATCTATGGCTGTGCCAACCAAGCCGGTGAAGATAACCGTAATGTCGGTCGTATGTCAGCACTTCTTGCAGGTTTACCGTATCAGGTGCCAGCAACGACTATTAACCGTTTGTGTGGTTCTTCACTCGATGCGATTGCCATTGCTGCCCGTGCCATTAAAGCAGGTGAAGCGAACTTGATAATTGCAGGTGGTGTGGAAAGCATGAGCCGTGCACCCTATGTGATGGGTAAGTCTGACAGTACCTTTGGCCGTAGCCAGAAGATTGAAGACACTACCATGGGCTGGCGTTTCATTAACCCAAAACTTAAAGAATTGTATGGTGTAGACACCATGCCCCAGACTGCCGAAAACGTCGCTGAACAGTTTAACGTGAATCGTGCAGATCAGGACCAGTTTGCCTTGGTGAGCCAACAACGCACCGCAAGCGCGCAAGCCAAAGGCTTTTTTTCTAAAGAAATCGTGGCAGTTGAAATCCCTCAGCGTAAGGGTGATGCTGTTGTGATTGATACCGATGAACATCCACGTGCATCGACCACGCTTGAAGCTTTAAGCAAACTTAAACCTGTTGTCAAAGCAGATGGTTCTGTGACTGCAGGCAATGCTTCAGGCATTAACGATGGTGCAGCAGCTCTACTGATTGCTTCTGATGAGGCGGTTCAGGCCTACAATCTCAAACCACGTGCCAAGATCATTGCTTCAACAGCAGTGGGTGTAGAACCACGCATTATGGGTTTTGCTCCCGCACCAGCCATTAAGAAACTACTTAAACAAGCTAACCTGACTTTAGATCAGATGGATGTGATTGAACTCAATGAAGCTTTTGCTGCACAAGCTTTGGCCGTGACTCGTGATTTAGGTTTGCCAGATGATAGCAACAAGGTAAATCCAAACGGTGGTGCGATTGCTTTAGGCCATCCACTTGGCGCATCAGGTGCACGCCTCGTAACTACAGCTTTAAACCAGCTTGAGCAAACAGACGGTCGTTACGCTTTGTGTTCAATGTGTATTGGGGTGGGCCAAGGCATTGGATTGATTATTGAACGTGTTATTTAAAAGGAAAGAACTAATGCTATTTTACGTACGAAAAGATGTGATTTTACCAAGCCATTTAACTGCGCAGGAAATTGAAGATATCAAAGCAAGAGAACGTGCTTATTCACAAGAAATTCAAAGACAAGGTAAATGTCGCCATTTATGGAGAATAACAGGGCAGTACGCAAACATTAGCATTTTTGATGTTGAAAGCAATGAAGAACTACATAACTTATTACAGGGCTTACCACTTTATCCTTACATGAAAATTGAAGTGATCGCTTTAAATAGGCATCCATCTTCTGTGAGAGAAGGAGACCATTAAGTATGAGCTTTTTATAAATATGGAAAAGCACTTATTTAATAAAATAGGTGCTTTAAGTAAAGTAATTAAATTGATCATTGTACTTATTGTAGTCATTCATATGATAGTCAAAGGAACATGATAGTTCAGCAACTATATTCTTTTTAATGATTAATCCATTTACATAATTTAAAAAGTTAAATTCACAATTATATTTACTAATCACATCTTCAATGCTTTTAAACACTTCTCAAACATCCTAATATTAATATTTAAATATAGCTTTAAAACTCTTAATCCTTAAATGTTCACTTGTATTTAAGGAAAAGGAATGTAATAAGTTTAAGTAGGCATGATTAATATTTTTCTCATTGATATAAGTTATCTCTCTATCAATTTTATGGCTCTTAAGTCTTAGTAAAGAATTTAAAATAGTGCTAATTAAAAAATCTACTTTAAAAGTGGTTTCAGAATGAAATTCCATCAACTCTTTATACTTTTCCCACATTTTTTTATGAACAGAAGAGATCTGAGTAGTAGGGTGTAATCTTAAATCGAATTGCAGTCCTGAAATTATTATATACATTGATATAATATAATAGCTATCAAAATTAGGAGTATATTCTAATATGTGATTTATAATATGAGAAAATATATCAGTACTTAATTCATCAGGAGTAATATATCTAAGGAAGGTAAAGGAGTTTTGTAATTTTGAGGTCTGATTATCTTCAGATGATAAGTAATAATCAATTACTTTTGAAAAAGGAGAGGATCGATATTCATTGAGTAAAGTTCTATTTTCAAGCATACAGGTCATATAACTATGAATTTCCTTTGCTGAAAAGGTGACTCCCTTGAAATCTAAGATAAAAAAGTCCGATATTTTCTCTACAAATATAGATTTAGTTATTGCATTTTTTTCATATAAATATGAGATAACATTAAAGATATTACCAGAATTGAAATCTTTAATTTCTTCTTTTAGCAAATGAAAAAGTGTTTTATCTTCAGTAAAAATAAATGAAGGTACATCTTTTAATGATTCTACATACTCTAAAAATTCATCCTCTTCTATTAACGTTAATTTATCTATATTACTTTGAATTGAAAGCCAAATCTTATCGGCCTGCTCACTGAAAAGCTGCATCTTATCGTGAGCTATACTTTTAATGCTATTAAAAACAGATCTTAAAAGCGTAAACCTAGGTAGCTCTTTTAGAAAAATATCTAGTAAATCAAGTTGATTAAGTAACAATAAGTTTGTCTCATCCAAAACAATATATCCTGAGCTATTTTCAATGAAGGTTTTAATTTCTTCTTCATTAGTATTAGCTGGATTATGGATGATTTTGTAATCTAAATGTTTTTCAGATTTATCACAAGCATTATGCCATGCTTGAAAAATATTGGCTGTATTCTGTAAAATTTTTTGTCTAAAAGCAAAAGGCAAATAACACCGACCATTTCTAATTTTTTTAATAATTTCATTTATTTGATCAAAATAAGCCTGATCCCTTCCTGTTAATTTATTCAAAAATGCTATCAATTCTTCTCCAGTTGCATTCTCTGGAAAGATTGCTGACCTAAAAATTGTAGACTCGGGAAATTGCTTAAAGTATTTATGCTGTCGCTCTTTAAAATCATTTATATAAATTTCATGTGCAGGATTATGAGAGCCTCTAAGCATAATACAAGTCATAAATACAGCTAAATAATTACCTTCTTGGTAATAATCATTTTGATCGACATAAGTACCTAAACGGAAAATAGCATTTTGAAGTTCGATAGCATATTTAGAATTGCTTTTATATACATTAATGATTTGAAAAAGTAGTTTAACTTTTTCAAATTTACTTTTTATATTGGGTAAAAGTCCTACCATCTGTTTAATGATTTTCTGACCAAGTCCCATTCTCAAGCATAGTTCTATATAGAACTTTTTATCTTCATCATCTAAATTCTGATTGTTAAGCATTTGATGGATTTGGTTGCTAGCCAATCCGATAAGTCCTAAATTGAATTGAGCACCAATCTTAATCAAATTCCACTTGTCGATACTTAAACCTTTTTTGATATTTTTCTCTGCGATCTGAATAGTTCTAGGCCAATTTTTCACTATAAATAAGGCTTGGCATAAACCTAAATATTTCTGATTTGACAGCTCTTGGGATTCTAAAATTTTCTCAGCAACATCAATATATTCTAAGGCAGTTTCTTGACTTTCTGGTTGAATGAATATTATTAATTGTTCTGCAAGTATCTTTGGTTTGTGTAAGGCAAGGTAAGTTTGATATAACTCTTTAAGATATTCGTTAGAATGATTTTGATTCAGATGTGATGATCTAATAAACTTTTGAAGTGCCAAAGCTGCTTCTGCATCCGGCATCTCCTCTACAATTTTTTGGTATTTCTCTGCAAGGTTAGTTTTTAATAACTCAGATGCGATACCACTAGCCATAATAAATAATTGAATAGCTGAGTTCCCACATGTACTTATGATTTCTTGTTCATGAAGAGCTAGGAAGTCTAAAGCTTCTTGATGCCTACCTTCTTTAAATAAACATAATATAAGCATGGCTTTTTCTTCAGCATCTAACTGTTTAAGTTGTTCAAGTAAGCCAAGAGCCTCTGAGAAATTATGGTGATCATATTGAATCCGACTAGCTTGTCTTAGGACAGATTTAGTGGGTCTCGTATGAAGAAGTGGTTCCAAATAAGAAAATAAATTGTTGGACTTATTAAAATACCCGTAAATAAATGGACTTAACGATAAGATTGGCTCAATATCAAATTTATAATTTAAATTTTTATTGATTTCCCAAGCCTTTTCTATCGCATTAAAAGCACTAGTCATTAAACCTATATCAAAGTCTGGAAATCCCTCTAAAGGAAAAGGTATGTTATAGATAGACTCTTTTCCAGTTGCCCGATGAAAGTATCTTTGGGCAGCTAAGGATTGATAGAGAAATTTATCTTCATTAGAATCTAAATCAGTTTGGACATAAGTAGCGATGATCTGATCTGCTTCGTCATAAAGCTCAGCATTCATACATATAAGTAACTGTCTCATGACCTTTTCAGGTTGCTTTTCTTTAAAATAACTAAGGGCCTCTTGTTTTTTCCCCATTAAAGTCATTGCGATTGCACGTATTAAATGAGCATTGTGGTTATCATTTAGAGGTAAACTCAAAATTTCTTCTAATTGTTCGTTTCTAAGATCTAGATAACGAATCTTATTTAATAAGTAAGTATATAAATAGCGATTATTTACTTTAAAACTGTCAGCTTTCTCAAATTGTTCCAGAGCTTCTTCATATTTATCTTCAAAAATGGCAACATTTCCAAGTTGAAGGTGAAATTCAGCAAGTTCGTGTTTTGAAAAATCAATACTTTTAGGTTGTAACTTAATTAGTAGATATTTTGCTTCTTTGATTTTATTATTATCAAAATATCCAGCACAAATTTTAAGCTGACTTGCTACAGCGCCTTCAGGATCGTTAATCCAAGGCTCTAGATTGTCAGTAGCCATACTTTCTAAATAAATGGGCTTAGTTTTTATTTTTTCAGAAATTAGTTCTAAGTTTTCTACTACGGGCTTATTGAGATCTTTAATAGTGAATTTTAAATTTTCAGCAGCTATTTTTTCATGATAACGATCTTTTAAAAAATCATAAATTTCAAGATTTCTGACTACTTTATTTTCTGTTGAGACAGAGACAGTAAAGTGATCTTGCTGATCTAAATCTACTGACTGTTTTCTAAACCATGCCTCATCCAACCATTGGTAAAAAACAGGAACCTTACCTGGCTCATCTTCATCTTCATCTTTTAAATCAACAATAACAACCATTACTATAGAATCTTGCCTTAAATAATAATTAAGTGTTTTCGTTTTAAATTGATGTTTAATATGAAGGTTATCAGAACTATATTTTGGTGATTGTGTTCCTTTTAATTGTAAGTAAAAGGAGAATTCAACTTGCTTCTGAGGATTGTGAACTTGAACGATATAATCAATACCAAAGTCGGTATCACCATCAAGTTCTTTTAGTATCCAATTACGAGGTCTTTTAATTGCAAAAATATCTTTTGCATTACGTCCAATTTCTTGACCTAATCCTTCCGTTGGTAAATTATCACTCATGATGGAACCATACTAGAAATTATATTTAATAATCTGATTATAAGCATTTTTTTTATTTTTACTAAGTGTTACATGCCGTTTTAAATTTGTTGAAAATTTTAGAATTGATGGGCTTGACCAATTTGTCATCAATGAACTTTTCCCGAATTGGAAAGATGAAGACAGACACCTTAATGTCTTTGTTCCTGAATAAAAGACTTTAATAAGATTAACAGGTATTCAAATAAAAATTAACATACTAAAATATATGATTAAATTGATAACTAAACATGCTTTACAATTGTAAATAAGGTGCTTAATGACCATCCAATGGAATAAAATAAGAACTTTTAATGGTTCACAAAATAATGCTTTTGAAGAGTTGGTTTGTCAGTTAGCTAATTCAGAATCAATTGAAAGAAAAATAAATTTTATTCGAGTAGCCGCCCCAGATGGCGGAATAGAATCCTTTGCCAAATTAGAAAATGGTGAATACTACGGATGGCAAGCAAAATTTTTTATAAACTCCTTTAGTACTTCACAATGGCAACAGATAGAGGAGTCTTTTAAAGAAGCATTAAAAAACTATCCTACTTTATGTAAATATTATATTTGTTGTCCAATAGATCGTAATAATGCTGGAGTGGAGGGAAGGAGTTCATTCCTAAAAAAATGGGAGTCATATACAAAAAAATGGAGTGAACAAGCTAGTATACTCGGTCGTAATATTACTTTTGAATATTGGGGAAGTTATGAATTAGTAGAACGATTATCACAAGAAAAAAATATCGGGAAATTAAAATTTTGGTTTTCTGAGCATGAATTTACGGATGATTGGTTTAAAAATCATAATCAAACTGCTTTAGCAAATCTTGGACATCGCTATACCCCTGAAATAAATGTCGATCTCCCTATATCTATAAATCTTGAAGCACTTACAAGAACTAAAGCATTTAAAGAAAGATTTACAAATACATGTCATAAGTTGTTAGTCCAGCTGGACGAAACTTCTCATAAAATTAAAAATGAAATTTCAATTTATGAAAGTCTTAACTCACTTATACCTGAGCTGAGAAGAGAATTAGATCTTAATCAATACGATCTACTAAGAACAATCCCGAGCAGTTATTTGAAACAAAATATTGAATATTCTGTAAAAATTATAGCTGATAAAAGGGAGTTGCTCTGGGATAAAAAAGAACGTGAGGATTCTGAGTCTTATCTATTAAACAACTTAAATAAAGCATTTGAAGTACTTCTAAACTTAAAATCAGAAATTTCTTCTTCAGCCATTGAGCTTTTTAATGGAAAAAAATTACTTTTATCTGGCGAGGCTGGGCAAGGCAAGTCGCATCTTTTAGGAGATTTTATTCACTCTAAAGAAAAACAAAATGGTCATTTATTTTTATTAGGGCAAGATTTTACTGAAAAATCCAATGTTTGGTATCAGATTTTAAATAAAAATTTAAGAATAAATTTACTTGAAAAAGAGTTTTTATCCACTCTTGAATCTATTGCTGAATTAAATAATGAACGTTTTGTAATTGTTATCGATGCTTTAAATGAAGGGGAAGGCCGAATATTATGGGCTGACTCACTTAACGGATTCCTTAAGCTAATTTCTCAATACCAAAGAATTGGTTTAGTAATATCAATTAGAGACACCTATAAGGATCAGATTTGCTCTAAACTTACAGATGACTCTTCGGAATTGATTTATGAAATTCAGCATCAAGGATTTCATGAAATAGAGTTCGATGCATGTAGAATTTTCTTTGAATACTATAATATTCAAACTCCAAGTATACCTCTGCTTAATCCAGAGTTTTCTAATCCTTTATATCTTAAATTATTCTGTCAGAGTCTAAAAATTCAAAATCTGAATACTATTCCAAAAGGCTTTAATGGTATTTTTAATATAATAGATTGCTATATTAACGGAATTAATCAGGTCATAGCCGAAAAACTTGATGTTGATGCTTCACTAAGGCTAGTCAATGCTGCCCTTGCTATCATAGCAGAAAACCAGCTTGATCAGGGGTCCAGCTCACTTTCTTTTATATCGATGAGAAGAAAAATTGCAAAAATTTTAAGTGATGATATTTCTGATCATCAAGCAAAACAATTTTTAGATCTTATGATTAGAGAAGGAATATTGTCTAAAAATCTTTATTATGGTCATAATGATGAAATTGTTTATTTCACTTATGAACGTATGGGTGACTATATCAGTGTTGAATATCTATTAAATAAATATGAGAACTTTTCTGAATTTCTCAATTGGATGCAATCAAGCAACAATGATTTATTAGATTTAGATAACTTTCATTATAACAAAGGCTTATGGCAAGCTTTAAGTGTACTCTCGCCAGTAAAATATAATGTTGAATTGTTTGATTATATAAAAGTCACAGACTACCTATTAGAGGATTTTAAAAATTTAATTATCGAAAGTTTAGTATGGCGGGATCCATTTCAAATTAAAACCCACGATTTTTTTAATTTTCTGGAAAATACACCTCTAAGTAATAAAAATTGGTATTGTTTTTTTAATATGCTATATCAAGTTATTGCAGAAGAGGAACATCCTTTGAATGGAATTTATCTACATAAATTTCTTAAAGTATATTCACTAGCAGATAGAGATTCTTTTTGGACTGTTTTGATTAATAAAAGTCTCTATTTTATTCCTGCAATAGAACGGTTAGTTAAATGGTGCCTTACTAATCGAAATAATAGGCTAATTAGTCAAAATTCGTTGTTAAATGTTGCGATAGGAATTTCATGGTTGTTCACAACTACTAACATACATTTAAGAAATGAAGCGACTAATGCGTTATCTACTATTCTTATTAATAGGATTGATGTATCCATAAAGTTAATTAAACTTTTTTATGATACAAATGACCCATACATTTTAGAACGGGTTTTACTAGCAATTTATAGTTCTATACTAAGTTCAAATGAGTTAGATGAACTAATAGAACTTGCGCAGGAAATAGATAAGCTAATATTTCAAATAAAAGAAGGGAAGGAAATTTATGCGAATGTTTTAATCAGGGATTATGCAAAAAATATTATTCAATATTGTGTATATAAAAATAAAGTTAACTATACCCAACGTGAAATAGACGCAATAAACAAGAGAATTACCCCGCCTTACAATAGTAAACTTCCTAAAAAATTTCTTACTATTCAAGAGATTGATGAAATATATAAATATAATGAGGAGACTTCAGGTTTTAAGGACTATTATTACTCAGCTAATCGTATACTAAGATCAATGACAACGGAATACGGTAGAGGTATATGTGGTTATGGTGACTTCGGAAGATATACTTTCGAATCTAAATTTTATCGCTGGAAAAAAATCATTAATGTAGATTTATTAAGTAATTACGCATGTCAACTAATTTTTGATAAATATGGATATGATGTTGAAAAACATGGGGAATTTGATAGAAATATAAGATATAACTCGAGATATGACAATGATATAGAACGAATTGGTAAAAAATATCAATGGTTAGCTTTATTTGAAATTTTGGCACAGGTCATCGATTCTCATCAATGTTCTAGTAATTATTGGAATGATGATGGCAATAGACTATGGCTTAAACATATTAATGATTTACATGTTAGAGAGATTGATCCAACATTTTACATAAATAAAGGAAATAATAATTACCCTCAATACGCTAATGGAATCCCCGAAATTGAATTTCAAAATTGGGACGGTGATTTATCAACTTGGGCGACGAGCCACGATATTCCTTCTATAAATCCTATGATTAAATTTGAATTGAATGGAGAAGAATGGTTAGTTTTAGAGCGTAATTTAGATTTTACAGAACCTGGTAAATTTGGTGCTTACGAAGATAAAAATAAGAAAAATTTGTGGATACAAATTAAAAGTTATTTTATTCCAAAATCAAGTTATTCAAAGGCAATTGACTGGCTTAAAAAACAGCATTTTATGGGTCAATGGATGCCAGAATCGAATACATTCAATAATTTATTTTGTAAAGAATATTATTGGAACGAAGCTTATTTTGAACAGTTAAGTGGAAATGAATGGGAATATTTAGAGAAATGGGGAGAAAAAGTACCTCATAATGTAAAGGTTATGTCTACAGCCGAAAGACATTCATGGGAATCACGGATAGAAAAAAATGGATATAGTTTTTTAGCGCCTTGCAATCTATTAGTTGAAAAACTGTCAATCAACTATTCAGATACTTTAGGATATTGGCAAGATAGTGAAGGTAGAATCATAGCATTTGATCCTTCAGCAACTATTTCTACTTACAGTAAAAATGTCTTGGCTATAAGGAAAGCTGATTTAATAAACTTTTTGAATGAAAATAATTTAAAAATCTTTTGGACAGTTTTAGGTTCGAAATGGTATATGGGATCACTATATGGTAATGATGATGCACCACATCAGAGGGTAGAGTTTTCGAGTCTAATTGAACTCTATCGCGGAAATTTAAAAGGTGAACCAAAAATTTTTTTTCAAGACTTTAAAAAAGAAGGGAACAGTAATTATGATGAAGCAAGCAGTGAGACCGACACTTTATACCCGAAAGAGTTATAAGAATACTTATATTCTATTTATTATTAATAATAACTAAATGTCATGTATTTATAGACTAAATAATTATATCCTTATGTAGATTCGATAATTTATTAAGGATTCTCTTATTGAAAGAGGATTCTTAATGATTTTTATTATTTATAACGTAACATCAACTTTTAAACCAGCTACTACAGCATCTTCAGTTTCTTTAATGCTCCTAGATTTTCTATATATTGAATATTGGGGCGTATAATAATTCCATTTTGCAAGTTTGTACCGTATATAAATTAATGTTTTAGTTTTAATGCAATAATTAAAGTGTCAATAAAAAGAAAATTTTAATTTCTTTTTTAGGTCTACAAAATTGTTCAAGTGATTTTTTTTATAAATAGATCTTTGCTCCAAAAAGAGCCGACATCGATATAAAAACAATTGTCTAGTTGGATAGGAGCTTTCACGATGGTATGTCCAAGATAGACTTCATCTATATTTCTGATAGTTTCATAATCTTCACAATAGTTACGAATACGATCTCGGCCCCATAGGGCCTTTTGATAAGATGACTGTACTCCAGAGATATGATAGTTACCTTGTTCAACATCTTTCTTAAACAAGTTCCAATCGTTGGAATCTATATCTGCATGAACAAAGCCAATTTTTTTGCTATAGGTTTTTAGCTCTATAAGAATTGGAAGTTGAGAAAAGGTGGCAGAAATTTCTAATTGTTTATTTTGTGGTAATGAGTAGAACCATTCACCACCATTCCTTAAGTGTATATCCCGAATTCTAAGATCAGTTTTTCCTAAGATACACATTTCCTCATGATTCCCCCGAATCATAGTGAACCATGGTTGGTTGATAAGAGTTAGACAATCGATATTTTCGGGACCTTTATCTATTAGATCACCCACTGATATAAGTAAATCATTATCAAAGTCAAAATTGTGTTCATCTAATTTCTGCATTAGAAGAGAATAACAACCGTGGATATCACCTACGACAAAAATATGTCCTTTAGAATGGGAAAGGTAATGAGTAAACATAGTCTTTTCTTTTGTAGAAACAATTGAAGAGTGTAATCATCAAAAGATTTTAAAACTAATAGTTTTGAAAATTTCGTTCCTGTTTCTAGTAGGGTACTCAGTGAGATAGATCATTAGACGATATAAAGTTAGCTATATAGCTAACTTTAGTCATTTTCTATAGAATGTTAGCTATATAGCTAACTTTGTGTGGGAAGAGTACTATGGCACATAGAGGCCAGATAGGTAAAAAAGTAAAAGAAGCAAGGAAAAGCAAAGGCTATACACAACTGAAACTTTCTAAATTAACTAGAGTCAACAAAACAACCATATCTGAAATTGAGAATGGCCGTTTTACAGGGTCTTTTGATATCTTTGAACGTATACTGGATGAGGTTGGATTACAATTTGAAGTCGTGCAAAAGAAGCATATTTTACCTAATTGGGATGAAATTGAAGCGCTATTTGCAGAGAAGGATTAGTAAATATCACTTTAATCCAGTTAAAAATTTTACATTAATTATCAGGTAACAATTCTTTAGGATCGGCATCTAAAATATTAGAGATTTCATACAGTTTTAATATCGTAATATTGACCTCACCTCTTTCAATTCGGCCTAGATAACTGCGATCTATATTGCAGAGTAATGCCAATTTCTCCTGGCTGATTTCTTTCTCTTTACGTCTTTTACGAATTAATTGTCCAATTTTTATAGATAAATCTTGCATAAGTTCTATTCACTTAAAGAATAGAACTATTATTTTTTGCGGTTTAATAGTCCACGGATTATAATCCTCATTTCTAATATTGTAAGCGAATTAAAAATGAGCAAGATTCCATTAAGTATAATTACCTTTTTCTGTTTGACTTTAGTTGGTTGTCAACAAATGCAGGAAGCTGCAAATTCAACCGTAAAAACGATTTCTAAAGGTGTGCAAGCTTATGATGGGTGGGTGAGTAATGGTACGGTCAAGGTTTGGAAAGATATGCGTGATGAAAATATCCGCAATAAGTTCTTGGTACTTTCTTCACAAGGCAATAATAACGTCATCACTCTAAACTCAGCTTTATTAAAGGATAAGTACAAATTAGAGAAACGAACTTTCGATGCCATCTTTCTAGAAAAATATATTACTCACCAAGCTAATTTTTCAGAGGCAAACCGTAGAATTAATAATAGTATTTACGTTTCAGAAAAGGACTTGGCTGCACAACTTTTTATTGAGCAAGCATTAGCTAGAGGTAATGAAGTTCGTTTATATAAGAAAGATGTAAATGCATCACTGAACAATAATTTAAGACAAGCGATTACAGCCTTTAATGGGGCATCTAATCGTTATGATGTAGATCCAGCTTTAATTGAATTCGATAAAAAGGGTAGTCCAGTTGCGATTATGACTCGTTCTTGGCAAACCATCTCAGCAATTGGAGTCGATAGCCGTATATACACCAATATTTACTTTGGTGCAGATATGATGCGTTGGTTTGAAAATAATTATACCAATCGTTACTTGGAAAATAATTTAATTCGGACATATCGTTAATTTACTGGGGTTTAAACTTTAATAAAGCGTAGGAAAGACTAGTACTTTCCTATGCTTATCTATCCTTTGGCTAAGTAGCCTATTGTTCATTTTCTATTTCATTTGTTGATCTTATATCTGTATGTCTAAACTGACTTTACCCTTTTACCATGAATTTTTTGAAATCCTTGAGAGTAATGAAATATTGAATTGGGGAGCAAATGATTTCGTCCAAGCCATTTTTGATAAAAGAAAAAAAATGGGAGATCAGGACCGCCAGTTAATCTACAGAGGCCTAACTATTTTGGTTGAGTGTAAATATTTAAAGCGTGAAAAGAAAGCTGAGAACAATAGGATATACAGATATAGTGAGACTCTACGACTTAAAGTGCATAAAGAAAATATTCAGCAGGAGAAAATAAAAGAAGTGCTTCTTACCGAGCAAAATATTATTGAAAAATCATTGCAAAAAAATAAAGTAGAACAAATTCTTCTTCAAGATATTGTTCATAAACACCCTAACTTTGAAAGTTTCTTTCATAAATACGATCAATGTATTTCTAAAAGAATAATTGAATTAGAAACTAAGGCAGTATTTATACGAGAAATTCTTAATGATATAGAATTTTTCTAAATTCTTGATCTCATTAAAACGGTCACATCACTTTAACTTTACTCTAAGATTTTAACTATTTAACAAAATTGGCGGTGTAAAAAAATAAGTTGTTGATTTAATTTGCTTTAGTCCTATCATGGTGTTTTTTAATCTTAAATATTCTGCCATAAGTAATTCTATTGGGAAGATTAGGATTTCTTCCAGTTAATTTTTTAATAAAAACAGGTGGCTCGTCAGGAGTCTTACTCCAAAGAATGTCATTCTCTACGTAAAGTACTTTTTCATTTCTTGCAGCTTTAATGAAGCATTCTTGAAGTATGACAGCAGCAGCTGTAGCAATATCACGTTCACCCATTGTTTTTTTAGTTGACATATTTAAACTCTTTAAAATGAGATTTATAAAATTTATGTCTATTATAGCTTATAACTCTGCCCCTAGAAATTAATTTGAACTTTTACTAAATTCTTTTATATCTTCAAATGACTGATTAATTGTGTGTTTAAGCTTCTCAGTATATTTATCCTGAATGGATGGATCGACTTTTGATCTATATTTATTTTTTACTGTACTACAATATTAGTTATACTTCTTTCTTTCATTATAATTTGGAAAAATTATTATTTTAGTCAATTTTTGGTCATATTGTTTATAAATATCTTATTTTCTGTTAGTTTTACATTTTTTTACATTACGGAAAATATTGTTGTGGATTCCAATAACATTGTAGAAACAAACGAAAAGTCAAAATTTCCATCTATGCTTATATTCACAATAATATATTTAGCAGTGGTTATTTTTTATTGTCTTTTAGATGTGAAGGGGATGAAAACTTTAAAACCAAATGAATGGGGAGATTTTTTAGCTGGTTTCTTTGCACCTTTAGTCTTTATGTGGATAATTTATGGTTATCATCAACAAGGAAAGGAGCTAAGTTTTCAAATTGAAGAATTATCAAACAGTATAAAACAGCAGCAAATCTTAGCAAGTACTGCTCAAAAAGAATTAAATGTAATTGTAGATAGAGAAAAGAGGCAGACAGAGCTTGAAACCATCAATGCACAACCTTATTTTCATCTAAATGATTTAAAAATAAGTATTTATACTTATTCTGAAAGTAAGCAATTATCATTTGAATTCAATCTTAAAAATAGTCGAAATTTATGTAGAAGTTTATTTTTAATGTATTCTAAAAATTACGAAGATAATAATTTAGTATGGGAAGGAATAGACTTTCTTCCACATGATTTAGATAAAGGGATTAGTGTTAATATTAGAATTCCTTTTTCAAAAACTATTGATGAAGGTGTTGATGAATCAGTTATTTTTTTTAAATTCTTTTACACTGATGCTTTTGATGAGTTGAGAGTACAAATTATAAAAATTAGTATTGATAATAAAAGTTTATCTTCATTCTTGCTAACTTATACACATATATGGTTACGAAATAAAGACTTTCTAGATAATATTAATTATTATTAACTTCATAAAACTAGATAATCTTAATAAATTAACAGGAAATAATTGCCATGAAAAAATCAGACTTTATCACTAATCTTTAGATAAATATTTTTTTAATAAGTGGGGAGCAAGTAGGTGATCAATTTTTAAATTAGTTTTAGTTTTTACCTCTTCTACTATTGATATGAGAGTTTCAGTATACTGATGGTTTTGTATTTCCATATCTTCTATCTGTTTACGTAAGTCCTTATTTGTTTTAGTTAAAGCTAATCTAGTTTTTTTATTTGTATAAAGTTGTTGCTCCTTTACTTTTAAATTTAGCGGTGAAATTTGTTCGGAAATATAAAGACTTATTAGCTTTTTACGTTCAATAGTACTTAATGTACTTAAACCACCTGATATATAGCCTTTAGTGATGAGACGCTCATATAAAGTTTTATGAGAAATAGGCGATTTTTCGAAACCTTCTATAAGCATCATTTGTAATTCTTGCTCAATTACCTTATCTAACTGTTTACCACGTAACATATCAATTATCTCTAGATTCAATCTTTTGTTGTTCTATCGCGAATAATTCACTCAGTGTATGCGGTAGTTTTATATTATCATAGGGAAATACTATTATAGGTATCAAATCATTTTGTATTTCAACTGATTTTTCTTGAAGTTGAACTAATGAATTGAATTTTTCATGTAAATTGTCAAGCATTTCTTTATAAGAACTATCATTAGTAACTAGACAATCTAATAAACTTATTTCATTTGACAATTTCATTATTTGAAAGTTTATTGCGTCGAGTTCTCCTTTACGACCTGTCAGCGTAAAATTTCCACATTGATCACCAGATTGACATGATAAACGTTTAGGACAACTATGTATGGCAATTTCGCGCATACATGCACCAAATGGTAATGGATATAGGTAAGCATGTCTTTCAATTAGTTTATCAGCTAAGCCAGTATTTTCTTTATTTAACTCATTAAATGCAGCAGAAATATCTGCAAAGTAGCCATCAAAAAAAGAGTTTTTAATAAAATTAGCTGTCTCTTTTCTAGAGTCAAAAGTTTGTAAGTTTCTCTTAAGGTTGTTTTCTATATCATTATTTTTAGAGAAATACATTATTCCATCTTTTTTAATAGATTCGATAGGAGAGAAGTCTTTATTGTTAGCAGTAGCAACTGGTCCAGGTTCATTTTTACTAAAAATACCGGCTGTAAGGCGTCGTTGTTTTAAAGCTATATGTTGATAATATTGATTTTGTTTTACATCTACACGACCCATTAACATGGCTTGCAAATGTTCAGATAAACCACTAATGGCTAAAAATGTATTAATATTATGACGAGGAATATGAGTACTTATTTTAGTATACTCATTCTTATTTTCAAGGAGGTTATATTTTTTGAAAACTGATAAGTTTTCACTATTACCCAAAAAACCATCTATAATTTTTAAAGTTAAAGGTAATATATTTGCTTTGTTTATAAAAGCTCTTTGTAAATTTGTAGATCTATATTCATGTATAAACAGTAAATCTTCAAAAGCAATCTTTTCAATTTTACCTTCATAGTTGAAAATATGATGCAAAGGAAATTCTGAGTCATAATTATTGAGGCTTTTTATAAATAAATTTATATCTTTTTTTAAGTAATATTTTTTAATTCCTCTTTTTTCTTTTATTTCTTTATAAATTGGAACATTTTTAAGAGTTTTTGTTACTACATCACGTTGGCCAGCACGCCCTCTTGTTTTGTCTTTTACACCGAAAACTGTGCCTATTAAGTCATCTATTTCTACATAATCTTGAGTAATATCATCAATTTCTTTTGGAAGTAAATTACAGCAATTTTTTGAACGTATATAATAAAGATTTTCTCTTAATTGTTTAGTAAGATCTAATACATTGGCAAATATAGATTGAACTAATTGTGCAGATGAGGGCTCTACCCAATGAATTCTGATCCCGGCTCTTTTGGCTCCATGATAGCGTAGTCCAATAACAAACTGTTCAACTCCATCTAAAGTAACAGGTTTATTAGTGACAGGATCAAGAATTACATGTTTAATTAATGCATCTTTTTTTAAAAGTATCGCTTCAGTTGATCGAAAACCAGTTACAATTAATAGTAATAAAAAATTAAGTATTAATTTTTCACCATTGGTTTGACATAAATTAATTAATGTTACAATATTAATAAATGTTCTTATTGTAATAAGTTTATCAGTTTCAACTTGATCCTCATCAATTTCTAATTGTTCAAGCAGAGCTTTAGTCTTTAAAGCATTAGATGTTCTATTTTGACTATTTATGTATAATAATTTTATTGAGAAATCTAAGTTGTGTTCAGTAAAAGAATAATAATTTATTATTTCTTGTAATCTATGGTAACCACCTGCATGATTAGCATGTTGTGTTTTTGTGGAATTCTGAATTAATATTTCAAAAGAATTATTTAAAACTGATGTGCTTAAATAACAGGGATGTATTTTAGCAGGTTTTTCATCAAGTAAAGCACTGTACCAACGCTTCAAAATCAAAAATTCAGAATATAATTTTTGAGGAGAAGCTTTTGAATTTGATTTTCTATAACTTAAAACCAAGACTGCTTTCATAAATTCTTGATATATTTCATTTATATGGATATCTTTTATCCCTAATATTCTCTTGGTTTCTTTAAAGTTAAAATGAATTTTCCCAGCTCTTGCTAGTAACCATCCAGATCCTCCAGATATTAGAGTACCTCCATACCACCTTGAGTCCTCCCATTTACCTTTAAATGTAGGTTGTATATATTCATCAAAATATTTTTTCTGTTCATTAATAAAGTTACTATATTGTGCATTATCCATTTTTAGCATCCTTATTTAGAGTGCAACGTGCAATAACGGATTCTATTTCAAACTTTGTTGCCTCATGGATTCTTATTAATGGATTCCTAGAGGCGCCTACATTATCTGAGAGTTTGATTAACTGATTAATTTCGTTTTGAATACTATTTAGAACTTCGGTGTGATCTCCATCGATAAATGGATGAAAATACATACATCCATAACAATTTCGAACAGGTTGGAATAAACATTTTTGATTGTAGGAGCAACCTCCAATATCATAGTGGATGGTACTTCCAATATTTCCTAAAACTTTTTTATTATTCCATTCATTTCTATAAACAAGATGCCCAGTCAATAGCATTGTTATCATTTGTTTATACAAAGGATTTTGCCCTAAAGCATGCGCACGTATTTGGGCTATTTCTGGTGTTGAATAGATATAATGTCTAGCTGTTACAACTACAGAATGTCCTAAAATATATGAAATTTCTTCAGCTGATGCTCCAGCCATGGCTAAACTGTAACCGACATGATGTCTAAAATCTGAAACAGAATATTTTTGCTCTAGCATTTCTCCTGCTAAAACAGCTTTTTTATAATTTTCTGGTGAAAAGTCAAATAGTTGAGTATTTATAGCTTTGAAACAAAAAAGAGCAGAATTATCTCCGAGATCAAATAATTTATTCTGAGGTTCTAAATTAAATCTTTTAATATATGCAAGAATAATCTGTGCAATTTCTTCTGATAATTTTACGGCAATTTTTTCATAAATATATCGCTCTTGTTTAGCGTATGGGATCAAAATACTATAGCGATAGAATTGGTCCGCTTCTCTATAAGTATCTATTATTATATCTTTTACAGCTAACTTACTCAATTGCACAGGCCTAAGACCAGTAGAGTATACTAGCCCTAAGATGGAAGCATTAATAAGTGTCTGGTTTTGAATTTGTTCTTGACTAAAATTTAAAATGCTATTTAGCTTCGTAAGTCCTTGTTGAATTATGGTCAAAAGGGAAAAATCAATAGGATCTTCATATAATTGATAGAATAAGCTCGAGTTGAAAGCATCAGGTCTAGGTAAAAACTCTAAATCATAATCGTTATCAATATCAAATTTAGGGAAATTTTCAATAATTAAAATCTTGAGGAAAAATTTTATATTTGAGTACGTAATACGATGTTCTTTCAAAGCTGCTATATGCGTTAAAAGTTTTTTGAACGCCTCATATTCAAAAAATAAAGAATTTTTTTTCAAATAATCTATTAAGAATTTGAATGAACGTAGTCTTAAACTTAATGAGGAAGGTGAATTTTTTTGTATGTACGAAATAAGAAGAAATTTTAAAAGAATCATTTCTTTTTTAGGAAATTGAGTAAAATCTAATACTTCTCTTTTACCTGAGTAATAGAAATCCCAAATATTATTCTCAGATATAATAAACTTATCTTCAAAATTATCTGCTAATACAAATTTAACAATTTTAGGGAGTTTTTTATTAATTTTTTGAATAGCAATTACTTGCTCAGAATTAAAAATTGCTTCTGAAGTAGTTTCGCCTTTGGTACTATAAAATTGATTGATCATTTTAATTTTCCCATAATTCTTGAGAAATTCTCTGTAAATTTATTATGTTAGAACTTTCTACAATAAAGCGTTTTGCATAATATTTAGGCATTTGACTATTCATACTCCAACCGCCAAGAATCCGCAAGTCTTCCTGAGCTTTCTCCATAATATTATTGTTAAGTGATTGATTGTATAAATCTTTTTTGTGCTTTTCTAAAGCAAATGCTAAAGTAATATAAGCCCAAGTATGTCTGCAAGTATGAGGAGTAAATTTTTCTAAAGTACCGTAAAGTTTCTCATTATCAAAGTAATGGGGATATAGTGTTCTAAATTTTATATCGATTTTTTTAAATATTGCATTAATAGTGGAATAGCTTAATGCAGGGTAGGGAGGAGTGAATGATGTAAATAGGATCTGTGTTGTCGAAGTTTTCCTGATAGAATTTATATAAATATTAATAAGTTGATAGTCTTGCTTACTTAGTTCAATTACCCTATGAGACTGAGCATTTTTTATATGTGGCTTTCTACTTCTCGAATCAAACTCATCATCTGTATTTGTTATGATTAAATTATACTTATCATAATTTATTGATTTTTTTATTGATTTTTCAGAAATGAGCATTAATTCACCTATACGTAATCCATAGTTCAACATGAGGTGTACTAATAAGAAATTTCGAAATTGACTTGTTTTAGACTTAAAAGGATTATGCGGATTTATTTTATTTTCTCTACTAGGACGAATAATCTCATATAGTTTTGTAAGCATTTCATCATCTAAACTTTTGAAATTTGGAATAATTCCATTATTTACAGTTAAAGCATATCTATTAAATTTACTAAAGATTTTTCTTTTATTATTTAGAAATAAGTCTATTCGCTTTCTACGATTAGTAATTTCATTGAGAGGATAGCTCTGGTGTCTTAGGTTCCAAAATTCATCTAATAGATAAGTGAAGAATTTGAACAAAGACCTCATACGTTGAGAAATGGTGCTATAATTTTTTTGGAACCATTGATTCGATTTATAGTGCATTGTATTAAATTTCAAATCATTGTAGTTCTCTAGAAAAAAAATAAAGTTATCGATTTCATTTAAGTAAATATCTGGATCATATGTTGAAGTTAAAAATGACTGACAAAAGGTTGTACAGTGCTTCGTATACCAATATTCATACCAAATTTTCACAGCTATTAAATCTGCTTGTTGTGTTGAAAGGCTTTGAAGTCTAAGTATTGATAATGAAAATAAGAATGAGTAGAGGCAAGGAGCTGAAGTGGATGTATCGAACAATAAGATAATTTTATTTTCATTTAATTTTTTTTTTGAAAGCTTAATTGTTTTTAGTACATACATAATGAACTCCTAAACTTTATGAAGTATTTAACATATAAACATAAACAAAATAGGTTGAACTGTATCTAAAACGTAAGATGTTGATTTATAGTAGAGCAACTATTGTTTATGAAGTAAATTACCTATGCACTCCATTTAACATAATATACATTATACGAAGTGTTTTATTATTAACACTTTGTTTTATATAGCTTTCTTGGCACTAAAATCTAGCGACACCAATACAGCCTTTGGTGTTTTACCTGTGAAATCCCAATCAAAGATCATTGCAGCTTCCGCAGGCAATTTCTGATGAATGTAATCATTAAAGAACTGAGCACCTTTAATCTTGTAGTCAGTCGATTTAAGACCGATTGCACCTTGTTCTTTTTCTTTAGCTGAATATTCTTGAAGTACAGTTACAACCGTATTTGAAAACGTAATTTCTTTACCAGATGACTGGTCTTTAAAATCACCAGCAGATTTACGGATGCCTGTAACTGTCATAATTGGATGTTGTGAATTGTTCATTTGCTCACCTTTAAGCTACTGATTTAAATTGCGATACTGGCGGCTCATACCACTCAGGCAATTGTTGTGAAAAGTCGATTTCTACGAGCTTCATAAATGGAATGACGTTTTTAGCCTTGTTGTCATGCAAGTTCTGCAAAAATGCCTTTGAAAAGCCACAATCGCAAAGTTCAGATAAATGTCTATAAAACGTAGGTTTAGGAAGCATTTCAGCTAACTTCTCTAAACCATGTTCACGTACTAAACAGTACGTAGAATAAATATTTCGGATACGTGTTTGAGAAACCTTACCGCTATTGGTAACGACAACTGGCGAGTTAGATATGGCTTCCAATACACTTTCATCATTAATCAATTTCACAGTTTGACCTCTCATGGCATCAAATATTCCGTGCGTTGCTTTAGTCCAAAGTGTTTGAAGTAAATCAGGATTTGCCTTTTGAAATGCTATAAGTTCATAAAGGTTCGTTGGTACTCCATTACGCTCAAGCCAACGTTTTTTTAAACGCGACTCAAAACGTAAAAGTCCGACAGTCCAGTTGATTAACCGTGAGTCAGACATGACATCAACAACTCGTTGAGCTGATTTGTCATTCTTCTTTGCCAGTTGCTTAAGTTCTTCAAACTGGGAAAGAAATTCATCATGCTTTAAATAGCATTTATGGTTTACAAGTCTGGATGTCTGGCCACCCCAATACACAGAGCTATCAAACCGCTTATTAGAAAGTCTAGTTTGACCGCTACTGACATTAGCCAGAAAATCCAGAATCTTTTTAGCCGTTGTCTGGTCTGACAACTTAGCCGAGTAAGTCACATCAATATGTGAAACCCAAGCACGATTCCAATCGAGCATACGGGTAAGAACTGGATAAGCCATGTGTAAGAAGCCGATCATTTCATCAGCACCCTGCTCTATATCGTCCGAACCAAAAACGTTATGACCCTGCAATAACTTTGCAGGTGAAGCCTTAATTTGTACGTAAGGCTCATAACTAGCATCGAAAAATACTTTCATTGCCATACCCGTATAATGAGTTGGCACACTTTCAAATGGATGAAATAAAGCAGCAGCAGAAATTGAACCATCGTCATTCTTATGAACAGATCGTGACGCAAGTGGGATTTCTATGGTGTGAAGATCGATATCTACAAAAAAATAACGCCCTTCCGCATCTACTGAGTAGAAGCTGGATTCGAATGGCGCATTTATGCAAATATGATCTAGCATGGTCTAATTACGCATGTATACAAATAACATTTAGCAGAATTTAATACAATTACACATGAATAGCAAGCACATATAACACATATACAAGTAATATTGTATGCAAGTTAATAACCCTAAAATGTGATCAAAATGGCAGTAACAGTACGTTTAAATGACAAAGAGCAAGAATCTCTTAGAAAGAAGTGTGTAGAGCTCAATAAAATTCTGATCAATAAAAATTTACAGCCCATTAAAGATAGTGAGCTTGTACATATAATCCTTGAACAAGCTATCGATAATGTTGAGATATCAGCAAATGGAAAAGTAGTTGTAAGAAACTCGAAAGACCTCTAAAAATTCCGAAATATCGGACTAGAGTCCACCATTAGAAGTGCAAAAAGCCGTATAAAATTCTCAAATTTGAGACTAGAGTCCACCATTAGAAGACGTGGACTCCCCTTATCTCCCAAAATTCGCATAATGCAGATTGATGTTAAAAAGCCCCGTGAGTTGTTTAATTTTCTCACTGGGGCTTAGTAACATAATCTGTGCATCACATTATGCGAACTTTCAGACGCTAAAATTTAGTCTCATCTTTAGTGAGCCAATAAATAAAAAAGAGTGCAAACAAAAACAAAAATGGAGCAAGAGTTTCATAATGTTCAAATGTCATATTTTGCCAATCCCCCAAAAATCACAAGTGTTGATTTTATTCATTTTTTTGACACCCGGATTAAACTGCAGTTGAGCTGAAGAATGTAATAAAATGCCAATCAATAATATTCTCCCATATCTGAAAAAAGATGCTCCTCAACACCAGTGGGTGAGCTAACAAAGAATTTCTCTAAATTGTCCATATTGCGACTACATCTAAAATGCTGATCAAATTTTAATTGTTCTGTAAAAAATTTAGAGTCCTGAACAACAGCAATGCAATTCGATAATTCCTTAACTTTATTAGTAAAACTACTAAAGTCAGTAAAATTATCAGATTCAATAATTGGTAAATTATACAAATTATCTGCAAGAAATACCGAGTACAAAGTCTTACCCGTTCCGGGTCCACCAGTAATTAAAATTTTCATAATTATCACCATTAAGGAATATATTGATCGTCATCTTGTTGGTATCGAAGTTCACGCATAAACTTCAAAGTAAACCAAATAATAAAAACTAAAGCCAAAAAGACCATAAATACAAGTTGAACCCAATCTGAAAATTGCATCCTATATCCCCTTGTCGGAGTGTCTAGACTACGCCTTGAGACACTCAAAAAATACGTTAAATCAGTTGTTATACGCGATGTGTCTCAATTCCCCTGAAGACACTCCTTTATGACACTACGTTACATCAAATAGACGGTTTTTGTAATCAGAGAGAAGAAATTTAAATTACGGTTCACCAAACATCTGCCTTTGAGCCTCAGCTTTTTTAGCTGTCTCTAGATCCTGTTTAGCCTCTGGAGAATAATTATTTTGTACTGTCATTTGTGCAACCTGTCTTGTCGGTGTCTTCATCACGTTTCTATCTGCATCTTGAATGACTTGCTTACACAGATGGTCTTTTTCATGTATTGGACGCGCATACTCATCTACAGCCGTGTATTTGCCATGAAAATAAACACACCCTGAAATCTCACGTTCTTGCTGTTTCTCTAAGTTCTTAGCATATATATCACGTTGCTCTTGAAGCTTTTTCTCGCGTTCCTCCTGTAATTTCTTTTCCTGATCAAATGGAGACATATTGTTGATATCCTTCGGCATTTCCTTATTCACAACAATATCTTTTGTAGTACCAGTTGCAGCCATAGTCTCTTGACCCGACATTAATTTAACCGCTTTATTTTTAGTAAGTGCGTAATAAATTGGAGCACATATAAGTGTGATAGCAACAAGTGCTACGAGTATGTATTTCAATGGAAAATTCGACTTGTGCGTATGAACATTAGCTGATTGATACAAATGAAAATATGATTTATTGAACTTCATATTTTTTTTCCATTCTGCTCTAGATCGCTCCGCAGTAGAGTCAGGATTACTAACATGTCTACGCCAAAAAAATAAAACATTGTGTCTAAAGCCAAACGGTCGCATTAAATGATAATGCTCACCAACAATGTTTGTTGTTCTTGTATTTAAATCAGCGCTATCTTGCGTAGCTAGAATGATGTCAAAACCAAAATGACGATGTATTTTTAGTGCTCTGGCAATATCAATAATTGAGTCTCTATAGCGCTTCTTTTCTCTGTCATACGCCTTTTTCAATTTAGACACTCTATCTCGATATGTCGTTATGTTTTCATTCTCTAACTGTTCAGCCTCTTCAAACTCTGGATAGTCAATAATATCTTCACGTGAAAAAGCGGGGTGTTCATGAGCTTCATCATATATAACAACAGAACCGTCAGGTAAATCTCTCCAGTCTTGATCAGAAGGAATAGGCAAAACTTCAGCAATTTTTAATCCTGCAATATTAGAAAATACACGACGACCTTCAGCTAAATATTCGAAGATCATTCTGATCAATAATAATGTTTTCCCCGTGCCTGGAGGAGCTGTGACGAGTTTTAGTGCCATGTGAATCCCCGAAATTTCGCGTGACGCGCCCCCGCGCTTGCGCGAAATTTCGGGTGCATCACATTGCTTTAAACTATTTTCTTGTGAGTGCGACTTGCGCTGACATTATTGTTGTTCTGATGATAAATGCTGAAATTAAGACGCTTACACCGTAATCAATATGAAACAGTTCAATCCAAATCAACATCCAGCCTGACGTACCTGTGAAATAGACTTTAATATGTTCAACAATCCAGCTTGTTATGCTGCTAATCGCAGTAAACGAAGCCATACCCAATCCCAAGCTATAAAGAAGTTGACCCGCAAAACTCGTCATCATCCAAAGCGCAATTCGTATCAAAATTGACGGCATTATTTACGACCTCCAAAAATTACATAACATGCAGCTATGAGATAAAGAGCGCGCCAAATGTTACCCATAGTCGTGATTTTTGTACAAAAAGTTGAGTAGTTAATTTCTTGTTCAATTTCTTCACCGTCGCCCCAAGGCAAATACATTTTAAAAATTGTCGGTTCAAAACATTGATGCATTGCATCACCTTGTACAACAATATGACCTGCATCTATATAGCCCAAATTGACAGACTCAGCTTCAACTTTGGGAGCCTCAGGCATTTCTGAATCATTTCTAAACCACTCTACGAAATCACAGAAAACTTTAAACATGTTGTCTTGACAACCCGCATCATAAGTAATTTCACCCTCGGAATTGCGGACAGGTTCCGGTACTGCATCACAAAATTCTTCAACAGATTTAAGTCCACCAGCATCTGTAAATTCAGTAACAATGCCGTTAGTAAAAGAAAAATGTTTATATGTAAAAGACTGACCGCCCGAATAATTACAATTACGAAAGCAACGTTTTTCGGGAAGTTCTTGAGGAAACCAACGACCTTGCCGCGAAAAGATCACCTTAGTTGGGGGGGGATTACCAGATGGTGGACAAAGACCATTTTTAGTCACAAGAGTCTGAGTTGTTGATACATCAGTGCCGTTTGAGGGGTTTTTACCTCGATACAAACATGTATCTGTTGTAGTACCCGTGATAATTCTGTCAAATGCATAACCGTACAAAGTTGATAAATTTGTCATCCAGAGCTTGCATGCAGTCTCTTTAGCATTCATTGAACGAGCATCAACACAATAATCGAGATTAGTTTGATGAGAGCAAACAACCGTGTACGGAAATCCGCCCATTGCAATAGTTTTGGGATCAGCAGCGTGTGCCGTAATTGAAATGAAAATTAAGAAAAAAGCGTATAAATAACAACGCAACCAAGAATACAAATCAACCATGACAACACGCTGCACCTTCACTTACTTACTGAAGAAACCAATAAGTTTCTTTCCACCCCAGATAAGTACACCAATACCGATCATCGTTGCTACAGCAGCACCAATAAGCGCAGGCATCCCCAAACCAGCTACAAGCGACTTTAACCCTTCAGGAGTCATAAACGGCTGCACCGTAGGGTCTTCTGCATGGGTTAAAAGCGGAGCCGCTGCTACGGTTGCAACAGTTGCAGCTTGTAAATAACGGTTCCCCAACTTTTCTTTTACAACATTTTGAAATTTAGCCATTTTTATACTCCAAATAGTCTGACTAGTTTTTTTGCGTTCCAAGCGACCAACATCGAAACGAGAAAACCTCCCCAAATCGCGCCGATCATCTCACTGCTGAGATTCGGGACAAGCGGAACATACTCGACCCATTTCAGGCACTGACCTGTGGCCTGATCAATAAATTGAGAGTCACACATCATCAATGCCATTCTTTTTAACCCTCACATTTAGACATGTGAAAAGGTAAATATTGGCAGTGAAAATATGAGTAACATTTAGGACATTCCACTTGATTATCCCCCATCAATGGTGCTATCTTTTTAATCATAAATTCACCTAAGTTATTGATTTTTTTACATATTATACATTATACGAAGTGTTTTATTATTAACACTTTGTTTTATATAGCTTTCTTGGCACTAAAATCTAGCGACACCAATACAGCCTTTGGTGTTTTACCTGTGAAATCCCAATCAAAGATCATTGCAGCTTCCGCAGGCAATTTCTGATGAATGTAATCATTAAAGAACTGAGCACCTTTAATCTTGTAGTCAGTCGATTTAAGACCGATTGCACCTTGTTCTTTTTCTTTAGCTGAATATTCTTGAAGTACAGTTACAACCGTATTTGAAAACGTAATTTCTTTACCAGATGACTGGTCTTTAAAATCACCAGCAGATTTACGGATGCCTGTAACTGTCATAATTGGATGTTGTGAATTGTTCATTTGCTCACCTTTAAGCTACTGATTTAAATTGCGATACTGGCGGCTCATACCACTCAGGCAATTGTTGTGAAAAGTCGATTTCTACGAGCTTCATAAATGGAATGACGTTTTTAGCCTTGTTGTCATGCAAGTTCTGCAAAAATGCCTTTGAAAAGCCACAATCGCAAAGTTCAGATAAATGTCTATAAAACGTAGGTTTAGGAAGCATTTCAGCTAACTTCTCTAAACCATGTTCACGTACTAAACAGTACGTAGAATAAATATTTCGGATACGTGTTTGAGAAACCTTACCGCTATTGGTAACGACAACTGGCGAGTTAGATATGGCTTCCAATACACTTTCATCATTAATCAATTTCACAGTTTGACCTCTCATGGCATCAAATATTCCGTGCGTTGCTTTAGTCCAAAGTGTTTGAAGTAAATCAGGATTTGCCTTTTGAAATGCTATAAGTTCATAAAGGTTCGTTGGTACTCCATTACGCTCAAGCCAACGTTTTTTTAAACGCGACTCAAAACGTAAAAGTCCGACAGTCCAGTTGATTAACCGTGAGTCAGACATGACATCAACAACTCGTTGAGCTGATTTGTCATTCTTCTTTGCCAGTTGCTTAAGTTCTTCAAACTGGGAAAGAAATTCATCATGCTTTAAATAGCATTTATGGTTTACAAGTCTGGATGTCTGGCCACCCCAATACACAGAGCTATCAAACCGCTTATTAGAAAGTCTAGTTTGACCGCTACTGACATTAGCCAGAAAATCCAGAATCTTTTTAGCCGTTGTCTGGTCTGACAACTTAGCCGAGTAAGTCACATCAATATGTGAAACCCAAGCACGATTCCAATCGAGCATACGGGTAAGAACTGGATAAGCCATGTGTAAGAAGCCGATCATTTCATCAGCACCCTGCTCTATATCGTCCGAACCAAAAACGTTATGACCCTGCAATAACTTTGCAGGTGAAGCCTTAATTTGTACGTAAGGCTCATAACTAGCATCGAAAAATACTTTCATTGCCATACCCGTATAATGAGTTGGCACACTTTCAAATGGATGAAATAAAGCAGCAGCAGAAATTGAACCATCGTCATTCTTATGAACAGATCGTGACGCAAGTGGGATTTCTATGGTGTGAAGATCGATATCTACAAAAAAATAACGCCCTTCCGCATCTACTGAGTAGAAGCTGGATTCGAATGGCGCATTTATGCAAATATGATCTAGCATGGTCTAATTACGCATGTATACAAATAACATTTAGCAGAATTTAATACAATTACACATGAATAGCAAGCACATATAACACATATACAAGTAATATTGTATGCAAGTTAATAACCCTAAAATGTGATCAAAATGGCAGTAACAGTACGTTTAAATGACAAAGAGCAAGAATCTCTTAGAAAGAAGTGTGTAGAGCTCAATAAAATTCTGATCAATAAAAATTTACAGCCCATTAAAGATAGTGAGCTTGTACATATAATCCTTGAACAAGCTATCGATAATGTTGAGATATCAGCAAATGGAAAAGTAGTTGTAAGAAACTCGAAAGACCTCTAAAAATTCCGAAATATCGGACTAGAGTCCACCATTAGAAGTGCAAAAAGCCGTATAAAATTCTCAAATTTGAGACTAGAGTCCACCATTAGAAGACGTGGACTCCCCTTATCTCCCAAAATTCGCATAATGCAGATTGATGTTAAAAAGCCCCGTGAGTTGTTTAATTTTCTCACTGGGGCTTAGTAACATAATCTGTGCATCACATTATACGAACAGTTATATAATTCATTATTAAGTCCTTGATTCTGTTGCCGTACGTTTAACTGTACTTATTACCTCATAAAGTTAAGCTATTGAATTTTAAAAGAATAAAAAGTAACAAGTTGAGTTAAACATACGCAAAGCTTTTTTATTTAAACAATTTTGTTTGGTTGCGGTGGCTTTACATTTACAACAATGTATTTTACGCCTTTGCCCTGAAGTAACCATGTCAAATCATTGCATGACTAGATTTACATCTAGTCATGCAATGATTTTAATTTAAACACAGTTGTATCCCGTTAGTTGTAATTCTGCTTTAAGAATTTTTGCTGAATCAGTTGTAACGAAATTTTGCAGATAGTTTGTTGATTCAAAATAATATTCATGAACTGGCGTATTCATAACTATTCTATCAATAGTTATAGCTGCATTTGCCATATCACAAACATATTTTTTGTCTTTTTCTGAAAGGCTTTTTATGTCGTTTTCTACACTATTTAGTATCAGTTTTCCATGTACGATCACAGATAATCGTGGATAAACTTTTTCTAACATTTGCAGATATTTCTTTTCATCCTCATAATTTGGATAATCCTGCGCTTGAGCCAAGTTAAATAATGATAGACTAATCAAGCTAATTACTATGCGTTTCATTTATAAGTTCTTGTAAAGTTTATAGAGTTTTAATATAACACAATTAAATAAAAAATTTATTGACAACTGAATAATCTTTATTTTTATGAGTATCATTTCACTAATATGGTCTTAATTTCACTTAAGCTACTTATTTAAGAATCAAATTGTATGACTTTAGGCGGCATTACAGCTTAACACTATATGATGATGATTTATTTAATAATGCTAAATATTTTTGTTTATTGTTTAAAATGTATTCAATGTTGTTTTAATTAATTAAAGCCTTTTATTTTAATCTATATAATTATCATAAATCTTGGAGTTGGAATTATAATTATATAATTAACCTTTAATAATCATATATTGTTATATTAAATAATATTAATTATTAAATTATTGCAACCTCCCTAATTATTTTTTAAAAAATTAAAGATATTTCAATTAATGTATTTATTATCAGTAATTTAATTTTATATCAACTAAGATTCATTATTGGTGTAAAAGTGTGATTTAATTATCATTTTTAATTAAAGACCTGTAAAGCAATAACTATTTATATAAATGAAATAATTAGTGAGATACAGGTCACATGTTATTTATTTATTTATTATTAAAGTAAATCTTTATATTGTTTTTAAATAAAAAATATTGTATCTCTTATATTAACTATTTAATAAATAGGTATATATAAAATGAAAAATAATATATTTAAGCTTCTTGTTTTGATGGTGCTTTCCACTTCCCCACTATTTTGTTATGCAAGTAACACGATAATGATAAGAGGAAATGTTGTTGAAGATACATGTTCAAGAGAACATAGTGAGACAGAATGTACTGAAGTAAATAATTTAAATATTAAACTTGATAGTGAATATTTAAATAAAGATAGTCTTTTTAAATTAGCTCAACATACTGAGAAAATGGACACAAGCATTGAGAGCATAAGTTCTAATCACAAAGTCGTGCTTATTAACTACCATTAATATCCCAACTTATTTCTGTAATAAGTTTGATGAAAGAGTGATTTGTCGAATTCATCGCATGTTTTGATGAATTGATTGATGAGTCTCTCTTTTTTTTTATAAAATATGACTATTTGTATATTTTTCCTATATACATATACAGAATTTATTCTATATAATTGTATTCTAAGAATTTAAGATTATTTTTCACTTAATTTTTTAATTCTTTTTTTATTTACATTGTGTTCTTATGTAAATTGCCTATAACAGTCACAAAACCTTTCTATAAAACAAAAAAACTTTTATAAACAATAATATGGCCGTTTATAGGACCTCATATAATCCAAGTAAACCATGGGATCCAATTAAAATTATGAAAAAATAATGTGATCTAGTTTGCATTTTGTTTGGAAAGTGTTAGCATTGTTACATTACTTTTCAAGATGTCACACACTGGAAAAGTAAGGAATTAAACTTTATATCCAGACTTTTGAGAAACACTATGAAAAAACTTGCTTTAATCGCTGCTCTTTCGGTTGTAGGGATTGCGAATGCTCAAGCTGCTGATGGTACAATTACAATTAATGGTTTAGTTACAGATAAAACTTGTGACATCGTTAATAACGGTGGTAAAGACTTGACAGTTACTCTTCCAACTGTTTCTAAACAAACTTTAGCAGCTGCTGGAAATGTTGCTGGTCGTACTCCTTTCCAAATTAAGTTAGCTAACTGTTCTGAAGGTAAAGTAGCTACTTACTTTGAACCAGGTGCTAAAGTTGACTTCAATACTGGTCGTTTAATTAATAAGGACGGTAACGCTACAAACGTTCAGGTTCAACTTTTAGGTAGCAACAACAACTTCATCCCAGTTCTTGCTGCTGGTGCGAACGGTGCTCAAGCTAACTCACAATGGGTTGATGTGGCGAAAGCTGGTAGCGCAGACCTTAACTACTATGCTGAATACTACGCAACTGGCGCAGCTACTGCTGGTACGGTCTCAACTTCTGTTCAATACACGATTATCTATCAATAATTAATTGATGGTGGGGTTTCTGTGCTCGCATAGAAGCCCTCTTTTGTGGCGCTTTCCTGAATCTTTCTTGGTTGTGAATTCTGAAATGAAATTGAACAGTTATAATTTTTTGTTAGGTTTGACATTTGCTTCAGCAGTTGTTGCACCTGTTACGCAAGCAGAAATTGTAATTCATGGCACTCGTGTAATTTATCCTTCAGATGCTAGAGAAGTTACACTACAAGTTAGTAATAACGGTTCAAAGCCAGCACTTGTTCAAGCATGGCTTGATGAAGGCGACTCAAAAAGTACACCGGATCAATCAAAAGTTCCTTTTATGATTGCTCCTCCTATTTCTCGTGTTGAAGCAACAAAAAGTCAGACTCTTCGTATTACTGCTTTGCCAACGGCTTCTCAGCTAAATCAAAAGCAAGAAACAGTTTTGTGGTTGAATGTTTTGGATATTCCTCCAAGACCAACATCAAAAGGCGAAAATGCGACTCCTGATAATTTTCTGCAATTAGCAATTCGTTCACGAATTAAATTCTTCTATCGCCCAGCTTCAATTAAAGAAGATGCGAATTTAGCAGCTGATAAGCTTCAATGGGTTAAATCTGGTCAAAATTTAAAGGTAAAAAATCCAACACCTTTTCATATCACAATGACTTCTGTTTATCAGAAGGTTGGTGATAAAAAAGTTGATTTATTACCTCAAGGTTTAATGATTAAACCTTTTTCTGAAGAGTCTGTTCAGCTTAAGAATGGCAATCTTCAAGATATGAGTTTTATGAATGTCAATGACTACGGTGGTCGAGTCGAACACCAAATAAAACTTCAGTAATCAGATTTATCTTTTTAATAAATTTAAGCACCTATTATGTGAGTAGGCGGACTTAGTTATGCCAAAAAAAAGGCAAGAATCTTATAAATTATTAAAACGCCATATTGGTTATTACTTGGCTTCTGGTGTTGTCACAATGACAATGCCTGTATTCGTGCATGCTGAAGAAACAGCCGCGAGTGCACCAGTGGAAGCTGAATTTGATTCTGCTTTTTTAATTGGTGATGCACAAAAAGTTGATATTTCTCGGTTTAAATATGGTAATCCGGTTTTACCGGGCGAATATAACGTTGATGTTTATGTAAATGGCCAATGGTTTGGCAAACGTCGCATGTTTTTTAAAGCATTAGATCCAAATAAAAATGCTGTAACGTGTTTTACTGGAAATAATCTTCTTGAATATGGTGTAAAACAAGAAGTTCTATCGCAGCACACTACCCTTCAAAAAGAAAATAGTAGTTGTTATAAAATTGAAGAATGGGTTGAAAATGCATTTTATGAGTTTGATACCTCTCGTTTACGTGTAGATATTTCTATTCCGCAAGTTGCTTTGCAAAAAAATGCGCAAGGCTATGTCGATCCAAGTGTATGGGATCGTGGTATTAATGCTGGATTTTTATCTTATAACGGTAGTGCATATAAGACTTTTAATCAATCTGGCGATATAAGCGAAACTTCAAATGCGTTTATGGGAGTGACTGCTGGGCTAAATTTAGCTGGATGGCAATTACGTCATAATGGTCAGTGGCAATGGCAAGACACCCCTGCTGAAAACCAATCTAAATCAAGTTATGAAGAAACGAGTACATATTTACAAAGAGCTTTCCCTAAATATCGCGGTGTCTTAACACTAGGTGATAGTTTTACAAACGGCGAAATATTTGATTCATATGGTTATCGCGGTATTGATTTCTCAAGTGATGATCGAATGTTGCCAAATAGTATGGTGGGTTATGCTCCACGTATTCGTGGTAATGCTAAAACCAATGCAAAGGTTGAAGTTCGCCAACAAGGTCAACTTATCTATCAAACAACAGTAGCACCAGGTAACTTTGAAATTAATGACCTTTACCCTACTGGTTTTGGTGGAGAAATTGAAGTTTCTGTTATCGAAGCGAATGGGGAAATACAGAAATTTGCTGTGCCTTATGCATCTGTTGTGCAGATGCTACGCCCTGGCATGAACCGTTATGCTTTAACTATTGGTCAGTTCCGTGATTCAGATATTGATATTGATCCTTGGGTTGTTCAAGGTAAATATCAGCAAGGTATTAACAACTACCTAACAGGCTATACAGGCATACAAGCAACGGAAAATTATGCCGCTATACTGTTGGGTGCCGCTTTTGCTACACCAATTGGTGCCGTGGCGTTAGATATTACCCACTCTGAAGCTGAATTTGAAAAACAGTCTTCACAGTCAGGACAAAGTTTCCGTTTAAGCTATAGCAAGTTAATTACTCCAACCAACACAAACTTAACACTAGCAGCTTATCGTTACTCAACAGAAAACTTCTATAAATTACGTGATGCTCTACAGATTCGTGATTTTGAAGAAAAAGGTATTAATACGTACTCTGCTGGTCGTCAACGTAGTGAATTCCAAATTACCTTAAACCAAGGATTGCCTGAAGGTTGGGGTAACTTCTACATAGTAGGTTCATGGGTTGATTATTGGAACCGTAGTGAGAGTACTAAACAATATCAGGTTGGTTACAGTAATAACTTCCATGGTTTAACTTATGGTTTATCTGCAATTAACCGTAAAGTTGAATATGGCTCAACCAATCAAACACACGATACTGAATATTTAATGACATTATCGTTCCCGATTGATTTCAAAAAGAATTCAGTCAACGTTAACGTTACTGCTTCTGAAGACAGTCGTACTGTTGGTGCAAGTGGTATGGTTGGAGATCGCTTTAGTTACGGCGCTTCAATGTCACATCAGGACTATTCAAATCCATCATTTAACGTAAATGGACGTTATCGTACCAACTATACAACTGTTGGTGGATCTTATAGTGTGGCTGATTCTTACCAACAAGCGATGGTTAGCTTAACTGGTAGTGTAGTTGCACATTCAGAAGGTGTTTTATTTGGACCTGAACAAGGCCAAACGATGGTACTTGTGCATGCGCCTGAAGCCGCTGGAGCAAAAGTTAATAATGCTGTTGGTTTGAGCGTAAATAAAGCGGGTTATGCAGTAGTTCCTTATGTTACTCCGTATCGTCTTAATGACATTACCCTTGACCCACAAGAAATGTCGAGCCAAGTAGAGCTTGAAGAAACTAGTCAACGTATTGCGCCTTTTGCTGGTGCAATTGCTAAAGTAGATTTTGCAACCAAAACAGGTTATGCAGTTTACATTAATAGTAAAACTGCTGATGGCAACAGTTTACCGTTTGCTGCTCAAGTCTTTAATCAGAAAGATGAAGCTGTAGGTATTGTTGCTCAAGGTAGTATGATTTACTTACGGACCCCACTTGCTCAAGATCGTCTCTATGTGAAATGGGGTGATGAAAGCAATGAACGTTGTTCAGTTGAGTACAACATTAGTAATCAGTTGCAAAATAAGCAACAAAGCATGGTAATGACTGAGGCTGTCTGCAAATGAAAAGAATATTATTAACGAGTGCTCTATTTACGGCTGGCCTTGGTGTTTATGGTGAGACTAATGCTTCATGTATAATGGTTGACTATGAAGACAATGATGTTCTTATGGCTGTGGGCCGTGTCGTTGTGCGCCCTAGCGATCAAGTTGGTGCAGTTTTAAGAAAAGCGACTTTTCCTATCAGTAGTAGTGGTACCCAAGCGAAGTATTGTGACTATAGTGACTCAGTAATTGCTGAATTAACTCAAGCTTATCCATTAAGTTCATTAGGCAATAGCATTTATACCACTAATATTCCCGGCATTGGTATTCGTCTATATCGCGAAGCCGAAAATAATACTAATTTTTCTGGCTATTATCCTTATGTACGTAATGGAATATCTGGCAATCGTACTTTAGCACCAGGTTACTTTGTTGTGGAAATCATTAAAATTGCTCCACAAACAGGTTCTGGGACTTTAGTGCCAGGCAGATATAGTAGTTACTACATCCGTGGTTATCCAAATAAACCTTTCCTAACAAGTACTGTTAATGCTAATGCAATTACCATTGCTTCATCTTCATGTGAAATCCAAGGTAATATCAATAAAGTTGTACAGTTGCCAACAGTAACAAAAGCAGGATTTAAAGGTGTTGGCTCAACTCAAGGCGAACAAACCTTTGATATGAACCTCTTATGTAATGGTGGTACAAGCCCAGTGGGCTATGAACAGAAAAACACTATTAGTTTAAGTTACGACTTTACCCAAGACGGCACAAATACCCAGGTATTGGCAAATACGGCTGCCACTTCTGAAAAAGCAAATGGTGTCGGTGTGCAGTTACTTTGGAATTATCAAAATAAAAATCAAGTCATCAAAAAAGGTGATAAATTAGCTTTAGGTTCGTTGTCTTCTAATCAAATACTTCAATATAACGTACCGATGACTGCTCGCTACTATCAAACAGCAACAAATGTGACTGCTGGTAAAGTTCGTGCAATGGCTACTGTAACGATTCAATATGATTAATCATATTGAATCGTTATTAAGTAGAATAAAATTCAAAATCATAAATATTAATAATAAATTTTACTTTATCACTACTTTCTAAAAATTTAATACTTAACTTAATAGGAATATTTATGAAAAAAATAGGTATAGTTGCTGTTAGTGCAATTACATTATGCTGGGCCATGTATGAAGTATCTTCTGATAATACCAGTACCAGCCCGCTTAATGAGTCAAGCAAAAAAGTAGCATCTAAAAACTTTTCATCAACTACCAACAATGAAAAATTAGCGTCTCAAACCCTCTTGGCTCAAACTACCTCCCTGAATTCTTCTGCGCCAGTCTGCCAATATAATTTTGACGCGACTCAAGAAGATTACGATCTTTGGAATGCTCAAAATCCTAATGAATTACCGATGAAGAAGTTTCCATTCATCGATGGACAAAAGTTTGGTTTTAAAATAAATCCGATTACAGAAGATAATTACGATTACTTAGCCTATATAGCAAAAAGTAAAGCAAAATTGATATCAGAAAGTGAGACAGGAGATTTCTTATTGCCTCACACAGGTATTATTGCATTTGAAATGGAGCTTAAGGTGCCAACAATAACGCCTGGTAGCTCATCATTTGGGAACTCGTCGTATATATCCCACATCACTTTTACAGGTACAACAAATAATAATTATACGATTAGATCATTTTATAATTTTGATATTGGAACTTATGATCCTGATTTTGGTGAGAACCCTGCTACTTTAAGTTATTATTTAACATCTCGATTAAGTGAGGATAATGGTCCAACAAATATGTATTATAAAAATAAGAATATGGTAAAAAATTCCAATGAGTATCAGCGCTTAGGAATATATATTAACCAAGATACTAAGAAAGTTGGTTTTATCTTTAATGGTGTTGATGAAGGATATCAATTTACATTACCTTCTACACTTCAGAATGCGGGTTTTACAATTTATGAAAGTGTAGGAATCTTTTCTACAAACTTCTTTGGACAAGAGTTAACTGCTGAACTCATCACTGACCGTAATGCGCTACAGTTTAACTACCCTCAGGGTACAACTGACATGTGCGGTAATGCCATTTAAGATATAAAATGATAAGTTGTAAAAAAGGGCTGAATCACAGCCCTTTTTTTATTTCATTTAGAAATGAATGACAGTACGAATTGATTTACCTTCGTGCATTAAATCAAAAGCAGTATTAATATCTTGTAAAGGCATGGTATGTGTTACAAAAGGTTCAAGTTGAATCTCACCTTGCATGGCATCTTCGACCATTTTTGGAAGTTGTGTACGACCTTTTACTCCACCAAAAGCAGTACCCAACCACTTACGGCCCGTCACTAACTGGAATGGGCGTGTCGAAATTTCTTGGCCTGCACCAGCTACACCAATAATAACGGATTGTCCCCAACCACGATGTGCGCACTCTAGAGCTGAGCGCATAACATTGACGTTACCAATACATTCAAATGAGTGGTCAACACCCCAGCCTGTCATTTCTACAATCACTTGCTGAATAGGTTGGTCATAATCTTTTGGATTTAAGAAATCGGTAGCACCAAACTGTTTAGCAAGTTCAAATTTATCTGGGTTTGTATCTACGACAATGATGCGCCCTGCTTTCGCTTGACGTGCGCCTTGTACAACAGCTAAACCAATACCGCCTAGACCAAATACGGCAACTGAATCACCTTCTTGTACTTTTGCTGTGTTATGCACGGCGCCAATACCAGTAGTCACCCCACATCCCAGTAAACAAACTTGTTCGTGATTCGCTTCAGGATTGATTTTTGCTAATGATACCTCTGCAACTACCGTATATTCACTAAATGTTGAACACCCCATGTAATGGTAAATCGGCTCACCATTATAAGAAAAACGCGTGGTGCCATCTGGCATTACACCTTTACCTTGAGTAGAACGTACCGCAACACATAAGTTAGTTTTTCCAGATTTACAGAATAAGCATTCTTTACATTCAGCTGTATAAAGTGGAATCACATGGTCACCAGGTTTAACGCTTGTTACGCCCTCACCCACTTCAACCACAACACCTGCGCCTTCATGACCTAAGATGGCAGGAAAAACACCCTCTGGGTCATCGCCAGATAATGTAAAAGCATCGGTATGACAAACGCCCGTATGGGTAATTTTTATTAAAACTTCACCCGCTTGAGGTGGTGCAACATCAACTTCAACAATTTCTAAAGGTTTTCCTGGGGCAAAGGCGACAGCTGCACGAGATTTCATCTTTGGGTTTCCTTTAAATCATTCGGTATTTATAGTCGAGCAAAATAGATTATATATCTCTAATACAAGAGCTTAATTTTGCTTAAATTAAAATTGGCTTTCATGACAATCCATCACAGCATAGCCAGTCAGATACATCTAAGCAAGCCTACATTTAAAAAAGAAGAAAACCTCTTACTTGAAGAGGTTTCTTATCAAATCATTATCTTATAAGCAGCTTTTTTTACTTATAGGTAAATATCTGGTGGATATGGTGTGTTATCACTAATTGGAGAATAAAGCGTATTTTCAACAAAGAAGCCATTTGGGGCTTGAGTAGTATCGATCGTAATTGAATCATACATAACTTGTGGATATGCCCAGATAAATTGCTTCATTAACCCTAAAGAAACATTGTTTTTCATGTCACCAAAAATTCGTTGCCAAATGGGTGTTCGATATGGCTTGGTTTTATCAAAACCATAGATATAAGCAATAGAGGCATCGGGAACAAAACCAGATAAATAAATGACTTTATTGGCAGGATAGCCTAACCCTTGTATAGGTATTTGGGAAACTGCCTGATGTGCCAAGTCTAAGCGAGCTTCTAGCAACCAGTCATAAGCTTCTGTCATCATGTAATCAAAATTAGGATATGAGTAGTGCTGGCTTGGATAGTTAATATAAGTAGCTAAAGTCTGAATTGGGGACTGAATGGAAGGAAAGAAAATAAGAGGACTAACTTTGGCAGTAGAGTATTTTGCTTTGATCACGGTACGAATATTTTGACAGGTTTGACCTAATTTATTTCTAAGCCATGTTTTAAACTCATCATATGGCGTTCCTGTTTTATTCATTGCCTCATAAATAGTACCTAAATCTGGTGCATATAATCCTGTATCTGCATTAAAGGCTAGTTTTGTTGGATAGTCATACACACAAGGTAGATTCGTGTCAGTGTTATACCACCACCAAGGTTCACCAATCTGCATATTTACATCGCATCCACCCACTACCATTGCATCTGCAAACTCAATAAAGACTTTATTTAGATATGCCAAAGCATTTTGATGACTTAAACTAAAAAAATAGCTCGGTGGTTGGTAACCTGTTTTACCTAAATTACTGTTCCAGTCACGTTGAGCCCAATATTCATTGGCGCCCAAGGAATACATTTCAAAGCTTACCCCAAAGATGGGTTGCAAACTGGCGTTATGTAAAGCCTGGGCATATTTCTCATGCCATTTACGAGTGCATGAGTTAACGACCGCCTCGCCTGTCACCAACGTATCAGGTATTTGCCATTTATTAATATCGCTTTTCCATGTCATTTCTGGATAATGCGACATTCCACAATAGTGGTTAACGAAACCCTGGTATCCCAAAGCGACCATATTGTTGACTAGGCGCTGCGGGTTTAAGTCATAGTGATCATCATAGCTGGTGCAGATGCCATAATTGTGCTGTGGCACAACTACACGGCTCAAATTTAACTTTGCATTTGTTCCTGTTACAACGGAGTTAGTGAGGCGAATGTAGCCATCTTTTGGTTGACTTAAAGGTATAGCGGTTTGACCATTATAGTCACTGGTAAAGCCAGAAAATGAGATTCGCTGAATATTGGTTACCGGAAAGCTATCTGTAGCAGAGAAGCCTGCTTTTACTGTATCCCAATTAATACGAATATGCGCCGTTCGCGAGGAAGGATTATTTGCGTAATTAAATAGAACAATATATGCAATTTTATTTACGCCATTTTCATTGTAGTACACCGTTAAAGTGGGCGTTAAACTTGGATTGTTAAGTACTGGCATCGTGGCAGATAACTCAATATCGAAGTCCCAAACCACCCCTGCATAGCTATATTTGGTTTGATACGCTAAAAATTTATGATCTTTAGTGTCGTAAGAATCCCAAGTAATTCCTACCAAATCATTTGTCATACGTGATCTAAAAGATGCTTCAAAACCATTTCCATAGTTCGTAATGGCGAAAGACATCGTTTGCGGGCCGTCTATTCTCCAATAAATAGGGCTAAACCGATCAATAAGTGTATTCTGAGTGATTGGGCGAGGTGATGTATTAGTATTATTTTGTACATTTTGTGAGTTAGTTATCATGTCTACATTCTCTTAATGTATTAAGAAGTTTTATATTAAATAATAATTCCTATTTTATTGTTCAGATAAGTAACAATGACGTTTAAATTATTTACAGTTTATATTTTTCATAAAGTTCAAAATAAAATTAAACATGAAATCTTAATATTATCCTAAAATATTTTTACACTGAGGAGTTAATAAATGGAAAATTTTATACAGCCTATAAATTTTAAGGGTTTGTTTTTATTTACTCCTCTTGTATTTGCATTATCAGGTTGTACAGAAACTTTATATTCCAACACAACGTTAACTGCAAAGAGCTTTTCGGAAAGTAACTCTTATCCAGAGATTGACCCAGTATTAGGAGAAAAGTTACAGCCTAATGAAGAGTTAATAGCCCATCACATAGCTCAAGTTATTGAAAAGTCGATTCGGGAACAATATACGGCGGAAAATGCTTTACGTGATGCACATCCTAAGGCTCATGGTTGTGTTCGTGCCGATTTTCATGTCTCAAAAAATATACCTGTCCAGTTTGCTAAAGGAATGTTTATTCCAGATCGAAGTTATCAAGCATGGATTCGTTTTTCTAATGCTTCAAATGACGCCTCTAATGCCGACATTAAAAAAGATGCACGTGGCATCGCAATAAAAATTTTAGGTGTGTCTGGACAGAAAATTTTAGAAAGTGAAAAGCAAGCAACCACTCAAGATTTTATTATGATTAATCATCCAGTCTTTTTTGCGAATGATGCTAAACGATATCTTTCTTTTATGAATGACGTGAATAGCCATAATATGGTCAGAAAACTTCACATTCCATTTGCGTTAGGTTTTAAGGGAACAATGAATGCTCTTGGAGCACGTAATTCACAAATTGCAAATCCATTATACGCACGTTATTGGTCTATGGTTCCCTATCAGTTAGGACTTGGCAATGATCGACAAGCAGTTAAATATTCAGTACGTGCTTGTTCAATGCAGCCAAACAATCTACCCAAGAATCCTAGTCATGATTTTTTAAGAGAAGCTTTAAAGAAAACTTTGCAAAGTACAGATGCTTGTATGGAATTTCTTATTCAACCACGAACTTCAAATCAAATGTTGGTAGAAGACTCAATGACAGAATGGGATGAAAAAGCAGCTCCTTTCTATCAAGTAGCAACTATTCATATTCCCAAGCAGAACTTTGACACACCAGAACAAAATAAGTTTTGTGAGAATCTGTCTTTTACACCTTGGCATGCCCTACCTGAGCATAAACCATTAGGCGCAGTAAACCGAATGCGTAAAGTCATTTATGAAAACATCAGCAGAGTTCGACATGATATGAATTCAGTTCTTAGACAAGAACCTTAAATACTTTAGCCATTGTAGTTTGGTGTAAAAATTTTTCTAAAGATGAGAGTTTGCAATTGTTTCTTTTAAGGGAGATTTTTGGTTGTATCGATAGTGATTCGATCAATAAAATCTGCCAACCATAAAATGAAGTCATCTTCGCTTTTATGCTTTGGAATCAAATTCATATCTAGCTTAATAGGGAGTTCATTTTTTACACTAATAACAACACCTTCGAAGTTCACAAAGTTATATAAAAACTTTAGTTCAGTGCCTGCAATAGCTTTTTTTATTTCTACAATAAGATTATTTAAATTTCTAAAATGATTGTTTGAATAAGAACTTTTAATATTTTTATTAATTTTTTCTGCTAATAGTAAGTATTTTGGCATTTCTATCTCCTTATTAATTATTTGTAAAATATAAGTATAAGATGAAAGCTATAAAAATAAGTTTTTAATTTTTATTAAATTGTTTCTGTATTTTTAATTTTAATTGATAAGTTATGTGCAATATAACTGTTTTATTGATTTAAAATGTGATTTGTTTGGGATTTTATTCTGATTAAATTAGTTGGTTTTTTAACCTTATCTCAGGATAATTAATTAAGTTTTATATTAAATAGGCTCAATATCAAATATATTAAGCCTATTTAATTTTTAATATTCACTTAAGACTAAAAGTAAAAATTTATATCTTAAGTAAATTTAGGGAAACTCTTGATTTTATGAATTTTCCCACATTTTCTGCATTCTTTAATTTCGTCATGAGTAATATCAAAGTCATATTCCCAGACATGAATACAAAAAACTTGTCTAAGGTTGTGGAGCATAGACACCTCCTTATAAAAAACCAACTCATTAGTAAGTTCTTTATGAATGCACTTAGCTTATTTTGATGAGTTTTCCTCTTTAGCTTTATCCTCCTTGTGTTTACAGCAGTATCCGAAAACAGCACCAGCACTAAAGAAAAACATAGCCTTGAACATACTTATCTCCAAACGATAGTTAAGTAAATTTAAAATTAACATTGAAGGTTGTATCTGTTTTTAGGCCAATGAGACTGATTCTGTGCGTTATGCAAACTTTTGTGAAAAGTTATAACAATATATTTTTTATGAATAAGGTGGATAAAATTAAAAAACCGCCCCAGTAGGCGGTTGCTGAATTTACAGCGAGATATAGAAGTGTAGTGGACGATCACTTCTATATTTTTTATGTACTTATTTTTCTTGGCTTATAATTTTATTAAAGGCATCTGATTTGAAATAATTAATGATCATCTCTCCACCATCTTGTGTAGAAGAGGATACTTTGGGTGGTTCCTCATAATTAAACTTAAAGTCTGGAGGAATAAATTTTGAGATCGGCGGAAGCTTCGCCTCACCTCCTGTCGTAATTCTTTCAATAAAACCCGCGAGCCAAAGTATATATTCGTCTTTATTTTTATATTTAGGCATAAGGCTCATGTCTAACTTAATGGCACACTCCTCTAAGGGCTTGGTTAGACATTCCTCAAAATCTATAAAATTGTATTTAAGTTTAAATTTGGTGCCTTTAATTTCATTACGAATTACACCAACTAATTGATTTAAGTTTTCTGCCGAGCTTTCTGAAAATAAATTTTTGTCCTCAATCTTTTTATATACATTCTCAGCGATGATTAAATATTGTGGCATCTCTATTTTCTCCCTTTTATTATTAAGCTACTCACTCAGCCCTTTAAGGAAGTATGATAGATATCATGTTTTCTAATGTAATTGTTGTACTGCCAATTGTAATTAGTGTGTTTTTGTGAAACCTGAAAGCATAACCATCCGAAAAAACTAAATTTAATGCAAACTAAGTCTCATTTTTAAAAAATTCTTTAGTCAAACAATGTGTTTAGTTCATTTAAAGTTGGAAGTTCATCGTAAGATTCATCTGCATCTACTGTGTTTACCCAATTTGACTTTGAAACGATACAAAAATTAAGCTTTTTTAGCACAACAATATCTTTGTCTAATAAACCTAATGGAATCCACATAAAATCAGTAGTGCCTACTAAGTTAGGTACTGGTGATCCACATTGACTGCAAAATGAAGATGTGAAGCCTGTTTCTTTTTTATAGGTGCGGACAAGTTCTAAACCTGATAACCATTCAAATTTATCCTTATTTACTAATGTTGCTGCATTTGCCCCCGTTCCAGTTTGTTTACGGCAGAGACTACAGTGGCAATGATAGACCGTGTTTATTTTCTTACTAACTGAAAATTTGACTTCATTGCATAGACAAGAACCCAAGTGACTCATCTCAAGCACCCTTAAAAAATAATGTTGAATATAGCATTAGGCATAAAAGGGTTAAATTTAACTTTATATTTTTAAATAGATATATCTCTATAAAAATAAAGAATTGCTAGCGTTGAGGCTTGGCAGAATGTATTTATAACGTTTAATATGAATTTTGACATATAAATTGAATATAAAAATGCTGTGATGTGCTTATCTTGGATGCGACTTTAAAAGCTTACATGATTAATCAAATTTATCAGCAGTATAGTAGTATGGCATTAAATGCTTGGGGCTTTACACATACACCTTCGTATAACGGTACATACGACCCTGATGAGAATGATATAGTGACGAATAGCTTTAATTGGTTGAATGATGAGCAAGCTACAAAAAAAACAGAACAAGGACTGACTGCTTTTGTGGCATTAGATGATGCCTTTATTAGTATCGCTTCTCGTATGTATCTGATTAGAAATGCAAAAGAAAAAATCGATTTACAATATTATATTTGGACAAATGATTTTGTTGGAAACTTAATGCTGCACGAGTTACTAACGGCGGCAGATCGTGGTGTAAAAGTACGGTTACTTATTGATGATCAAAATGGAGTAAAGCTGGATGGAGTTCTTAGAAGCCTTCTCCACCATCCCAATTTTGAAATTCGACTATTCAATCCCTACAAGTTTAGATATTTGAGAATTTTAGACTATATTTTTCGGTTCAAGAAAGTAAACCATCGCATGCATAATAAGTTAATTATTGCGGATGGTGTGATTGCGGTAACAGGCGGTCGAAATATTAGTAGTGAATATTTTGACGCAAGTAGTAAGTTTCAGTTTACAGATCTAGATATTTTATTTTATGGACATACCGTACAACATGCACAGTCTGTCTTTAATGATTTTTGGCAAAGTGATTTAAGTCAAAATGCTACTGAGCTGGTGGGAACCTGTGCTGTCCACCATTTGCAAACACTAAGGCAGCACTACCATGATTTAATTCATGAAAGTGAAAATCATACTCAAACTGAAGATAAGCTTTACGATGCTCAAAGCTATTTAAAAGAACTTTTAGAGCACTATCCAATCCAGTGGTCAAAAGCATATTTTGTTGCTGATTCACCTAAAAAAATCTTAGGACTGGCCGCTAAAGAAGAAATGCTTTATGGGCAAGTCCTAAAGATTATGGGTGAACCAAAGCAGCATATCGAATTAGCTTCTGCTTATTTTGTTCCTACCCAACAAGGCGCTTATTATTTAAAACAACTCAAGGTGCAAGGTGTTAAAGTCAGGGTATTAACCAACTCATTTGCTGCAAATGACGTAGCAATTGTGCATGCCTTTTATAGTCAATATCGAGTTGAGATGCTCAAAAGTGGTGTAGAACTATTTGAGTTTAAGCCCTTTTTAGAACGCAGACGCAGAACTTGGTATGAAGTGGTGACTGGAAGTGTGATCCCTGCTAAAGGTAAAAATAAATCGAGCTTACATGCCAAGTTTTTTGATGTAGACGGTAAAGTATTTATTGGTTCGTTTAACTTTGATCCTCGTTCGACTTACTTAAATACTGAGGTCGGTCTGGTTATTGAGTCGAGTCAATTACAAGCGCAAATTTCGGTCATGCTCGATCAGCACTTACCTCAAGTTGCTTACCAGCTTAAGTTAAATAGTGAAGGCAAAATTGTTTGGTTAGATTATCAGTCGGATGGAAAGATTGTTGAATATGAAAAAGACCCAGATACGAGCCTTTTCCAACGTACCATGATTAAAGCTGTTTCATATCTGCCAGTTGAATGGATGATGTAACAACATTTCAAGTTTACTTATAAAATACCTATCTCTTTAAAGAATTTTTGATAAGCCTCTGCTTTCTTCTCTAGCGCTAATGGATATGCTCTAGAAGAAGATGGTAGACGATATAAATTAATATTTCGTCCAGCAAAGTAAGTCGAGGTAGACATTCCTATAAGCGGTTTTTCGGTGTGCTCTGGTAAAACTGAAATTAAAGTATCAGTCGCTTTATCGCCTGTGGTCATAATGGTTTGACATAGAGGAATCTGCTGAAGTAAAACTGCAAGATCTGTTGGCGTTACTATTTCAAGAAATTTATCTGCGGCATTCCCTTTCAACCGCTTAATTTGATAAGCGGTATCAAAGATTGCAATACCAGTTTCAATCAAGAAGTTTCGAATACGTGCTTCATTAAAATTTTTTTGGCTTTCACTTAAAAAGTAAGTTTTGTCTTGAAAAAAGATCAAACCGAAAATACGCCACATATCATTTTGGAAATTGGGATAGTAAAAATCCATCTTCCATTTATTACGTGGCGGTGGAAAACTGCCTAACATTAATAAACGGGCATTTTCAGGTAAAAATGGCTCAAGTGGATGGGTTTCTATCTCAATTATCATAAAAAATCAGTATTTACTTAAAAATTTTATATACAAATTAACCTATTTTTTAGTTAATCACGAGTCATGAAATGCAATTTCTCTTGATTAAAGCGTTAAAGGTTGTACAAAAGCGATCATTATTGAGGAATGCTTATTCTAAAAATACTATGTGAATGTTGATTTAAATAATCGACTTGACCTTTATGGGCAATAACAAGGGCTTGTACAACCGAAAGACCTAACCCAGTGCCGCCTAACTCTTTATTTCTTGATTGTTCTAACCTGAAAAAAGGGTTAAATAAATCTTTGCGATGCTCAGCTGAAATGCCAGGTCCTTCATCTTCTATTTCAAGAATCCAGCTAGTTTGTTCTTGTCTCGTTGAAACAATTAACTTTCCCGGATTTGCATAACGTGTAGCGTTATCCAGTAAAGCAATTAAAATCTGTTCAATTCGCCGTTGGTCACACTCAACTTTTGGCGCTTCAATATCGAAAATGACTTTAAGCTGAGCTTTTTCTAATTTTTCTTCAAACATGTGCACGACTTTGTGAGCAGTTTCATTAAAATAAATCGTTTCGAGGTTAAGTCTAAGCTGTTGGTTTTCAAAAAGACTCAATGTACGCAAATCTTCGACTAGGTTTGAAAGACCTTCTACTTGATTCAGTAAATTTTTAAATAAAATGGGGTCAGCTTCAAAAACACCATCAATAATCCCCTGCAACCTCCCTTGCAAAATGGTGACTGGTGTTCTTAACTCATGTGCAATTGCGGCATTCCAGACATGAGCATTTTCAACTGAGGTCTCTAGTTTTTGAGCCATATCATTAAAATTATCCATGAGCTCACCAATTTCAGAAGAATGATGCGTCGGTTTTTCAACTCGTGCGCTTAAATCCCCAAGACTAATTTTCTTAGCTGCATCGGCTAATAGATTAATAGGCACAATAAAACGTTGAGCAAGCTTGATGCCTAAAATAATTGATAATGCTGTGCCAAATAGAAGCACGGCGAATAACCATATACCATCTAGATAGTGGAAAAACTCATCACTTTCTTTCAGCTTTTCGAGAGATATAAGCCCTACTTCAATTGCAACATAGTAGGTGCCATAACCTAAAATTAGCGAACTCAGCGTAACACTTAGGCTGGTAAAGCTCAGTGCAATAATCAGTTGCTTACTAATTCCCGTTTTATTTTTCATGTGGATGATCCAACCTGTAGCCTACACCACGAACATTAATGAGCATATTTTGTAAACCCAGATCTTCTATTTTCTTTCGTAGCTTACTGACGTGACTATCGACCGTACGTTCTAATGCATCTCGATCTGGTAGACACTGATTCATGAGCTCTGAACGGGTAAAGACTTTATGAGGATGAGGTAACATCAGTAATAAAATTTTGTACTCAGTTAGAGTTAAATTGAGTGCTTGTTGTCGATCCCCTGAATGGATGTAAGCAGTATGAATTTCGGTATTAACCTCAATATTTTTATAAATCAGATTTCGGTTGGGAGTTTGCTGGTTTTGTTGAGTACGTCTTAGTACTGCTTGTACACGTGCGACCACTTCATTTGGGTTAAAGGGTTTTACGACAAAGTCGTCTGCTCCAATTCTTAAAGCCATGACTTTATCAATTTCTTGATCTAAAGCCGTAAGCATAATGACTGGTGTCGCTGCTTTTTGCCGAATTTTATTCAGTACTTCCCACCCGCTCAGTTCCGGCATTTTTATATCGAGAATCACTAGATCAATAGGCTGCACTGCGTGTATTTCAATTGCCTGCTTACCATTCATGGCCCGTACAACACGCATACCTTCACGCTTAAGATAATGTTCAATAATATCGCCAATATCATATTCATCTTCTACGACAAGAATAAGCTTATCCTGACAATTAAACGTAAAGGTTGACTCGAACATAGCAATAAAACGCGGGAAAATTTGATTTATCATACTCATATTTTTTGATAAATCTCCACACTTTTTCCACATATTCGTGATTTTTGTTACACACACATCAAAAATAATGCCAGCATCTAGAAGTCCATTAGGTGTTATAAAAGTGCAAAAGCATTTTTTAGTTCCATTTGTTTTATCTTTCGTTTTTGTGTTAAACGGCTGTGGCAATGAACAAGTAAGTGATCAAACACAAGTATCTACGGCTAAGGTTACCGTTATTTCAATTCAACCGCAGTCTATTAACTTTAGTGAAAATCTACCGGCGCGTGTTCAAGCTTTCAGAACTGCCGAAATTCGTCCTCAAGTTGGCGGTATTATCGAAAAAGTTTTATTCGCTCAAGGTAGTGAAGTTAAAGCTGGACAACCTCTATATAAAATAAACTCAGAAACATTTGAAGCTGATGTAAATAGTAATCGAGCGGGTTTAAATAAAGCTGAAGCAGAAGTAAACCGCTTAAAAATACAACTTGAGCGCTACCAGCAACTTTTACCAAGTAATGCGATTAGTAAACAAGAAGTAAGTAATGTCGAAGCGCAATATCGACAAGCGATTGCAGATGTTGCTCAAATGAAAGCGTTATTGGCTCGTCAAAATCTTAATTTACAGTATGCGACAGTGCGAGCACCGATTTCCGGGCGTATTGGTAAATCATTCGTAACCGAAGGCGCTTTGGTTAGTCAGGCTGATAGCAATACTATGGCGACCATTCAACAAATTGACCGCGTTTATGTCGATGTAAAGCAGTCTATTGGAGAATATGAACGCCTACAGGCGGCTCTACAAAGTGGTGAGTTATCTGCCAACAATCAAAAAGCTGTACAGATTTTGAATAGTTTGGGACAGTCCTATAACGTTACAGCGAAAATGCTGTTTGAAGATATTAATGTGGACCCTGAAACTGGGGATGTCACCATCCGTATTGAAGTCAATAATCCTGAAAGAAAATTACTGCCGGGTATGTATGTCCGCGTTAATATTGAGCGTGCTTCGGTTCCTCAGGCCTTACTCGTGCCAGAACAAGCTATTCAGCGCAATATGAATGGCGATCCTCAAGTTTATGTAGTGAATGCCAAAGGTGGCGCAGATGTTCGCTCAGTAGAATTAGGGCAACAATATGAGCAGTTTTATCTCATCAATAAAGGGCTGAAAGCAGGCGACAAAGTTGTTGTTGAAGGCATAGAGCGTATCCAACCCAACCAAAAACTGGCAATTTCAGCATGGAAAGCAGCCTCAACAGAAAATACGGTGAAGCAAGGAGATGCTAAATGATGTCTCAATTCTTTATTCGCCGTCCTGTTTTTGCATGGGTAATTGCAATTTTTATTATTCTATTTGGTGTGCTGAGTATTCCAAAGTTACCCATTGCACGCTTTCCGAGTGTTGCACCACCCGAAGTGAACATTACAGCAAGTTATCCTGGTGCTACTCCCAAAACGATTAATGATAGTGTGATTACTCTTATTGAACGGGAAATGTCAGGAGTAAAAAACTTACTCTACTATAGTGCTACAACGGATTCGTCAGGAACCGCTGAAATTACCGCGACGTTTAAACCCGGTACTGATGTGGATATGGCACAAGTCGACGTACAAAACAAAATTAAAGCGGTTGAAGCACGCTTACCCCAAGTCGTCCGCCAACAAGGCTTAGCTGTAGAGGCATCTTCCTCAGGCTTTTTAATGCTTGTCGGTTTAAACTCACCTAACCATCGTTATTCAGAAGTCGATTTAAGCGATTATCTGGTTCGTAATGTGGTCGAAGAGCTTAAACGTGTTGACGGTGTCGGAAAAATTCAGTCCTTTGGTGCTGAAAAAGCGATGCGAATTTGGGTAGACCCAAATAAATTAGTTTCTTATGGTCTATCGATTAGTGATGTAAATAATGCGATTCGTAACAATAATATCGATATTGCACCAGGACGACTTGGTGATCGTCCTCTAGTTAATGGTCAATTAATTACCATACCTTTATCCGCTCAAGGACAGCTTGAAAATGTAGAGCAGTTCAAAAATATTAGTCTAAAGAGCAATATTAGTGGTGCCACTATTAAGTTGTCGGATGTCGCCGATGTAGAAATGGGTGCTCAATCATATAATTTTGCGATTTTAGAAAATGGTAAACCTGCAACAGCCGCGGCCATTCAGTTGAGCCCTGGTGCAAATGCAGTAAAAACAGCAGATGCGGTAAAACAGAAACTCGAAGAACTAAAAGTAAATTTACCTGAAGGCATGCAATTTAGCGTTCCTTACGATACTGCACCTTTTGTTAAAATTTCGATAGAAAAGGTAGTTCATACATTAATTGAAGCCATGGTTTTGGTCTTCATTGTGATGTATATATTTCTTCATAATGTTCGCTATACCTTAATTCCTGCGATTGTCGCTCCAATTGCCCTGCTTGGCACCTTTACCATCATGCTTTTAACCGGTTACTCAATTAATGTGTTAACTATGTTCGGTATGGTGCTTGCGATCGGGATTATTGTCGATGACGCTATTGTAGTTGTTGAGAATGTAGAACGAATTATGGCAACCGAAGGTCTATCGCCTAAAGAAGCGACTTCCAAAGCCATGACAGAGATTACCAGCCCGATTATTGGTATTACTTTGGTACTAGCAGCCGTATTTTTACCAATGGCTTTAGCAAGTGGCTCAGTCGGTATTATTTACCGCCAATTTACCATTACGATGTCAGTCTCAATTTTATTCTCGGCATTTTTAGCTTTAACGCTCACCCCTGCACTTTGTGCAACCTTATTAAAACCAGTTGATGCAAATCATCAAAAGAAAGGTTTTTATGCATGGTTTGATCGTAGCTTTGATAAAGTCACAAAAAAATATGAAGCGATTTTACTTAAAGTCGTTAAACATACTATTCCGACTTTAATTATTTTTGTGGTGATTACAGGTTTAACTTTTGCAGGCATGAAATATTGGCCAACTGCTTTTATGCCAGAGGAAGATCAAGGCTGGTTTTTAACTTCGTTCCAACTACCTTCAGATGCGACTGCTGAACGTACGACAAAAATTGTGAAAGATTTTGAAAACCATTTAAATGAGCAGTCGGATGTTAAAAGCAATATTTCAATTATGGGTTGGGGTTTTAGTGGCGCTGGCCAAAACGTTGCACTCGCTTTTACAACCTTAAAAGATTTTGGTGAGCGTGATAAATCTACTACTGACTATACCAACTTCATAAATGCTGAAATGGCAAACAGTAAAGAAGGTACAACTATGTCTGTACTTCCTCCAGCAATTGATGAATTGGGTACATCTTCAGGCTTTAGTTTACGTTTGCAAGACAAAGCAAATTTAGGAATGCCTGCTTTAATTTCGGCCCAAGAAAAGCTCATGGAAATGGCAGCTCAAAACAAAAAGTTTTATATGGTTTACCCAGAAGGTTTACCTCAAGGTGACAATATTAGCTTAAAAATCGACCGCGAAAAACTAAACACTCTAGGAGTAAGCTTTGCTTCTGTTTCAGATATTATTTCGACCTCAATGGGATCGATGTATATCAATGATTTTCCAAATCAAGGCAGAATGCAGCAAGTTATTGTTCAAGCCAATGCAAAATCACGAATGCATTTAAAAGATATCTTGAGTTTGAAGGTTGCAGGCGCAAACGGACAACTGGTGTCTTTATCTGAGGTCGTGATTCCTCAGTGGAATAAGTTGCCACAGCAATATAATCGTTACAATGGCCGATCATCATTAAGTATCGCTGGAGTGCCTAACATAGGGGTATCTTCAGGTGATGCGATGCGAGAAATGGAAAAGCTAATTGCTAAACTTCCTCAAGGTATTGGTTATGAGTGGACAGGCATTTCACTACAAGAAAAGCAATCTGAATCTCAAATGGTATTCCTTATTGCTTTATCGATGTTAGTCGTGTTTTTAGTTTTAGCTGCACTTTATGAAAGTTGGTCAATTCCGTTATCTGTCATGCTTGTTGTTCCTTTAGGCATCTTTGGTGCGGTAATGGCCATTATGTTAAGAGGAATGCCAAACGATATTTTCTTCAAAATTGGTCTTATCACTATTATTGGTTTATCTGCCAAAAATGCGATCTTAATTGTTGAGTTCGCAAAGATGCTCAAAGAAGAAGGCATGACTTTAATTGAAGCAGCCGTTGCAGCAGCAAAGTTACGCCTACGCCCAATTTTGATGACTTCCCTTGCCTTTACCTGTGGTGTTATCCCATTGGTCATTGCAAATGGAGCAAGTTCGGAAACTCAGCATGCATTAGGTACAGGGGTATTTGGAGGTATGATATCTGCCACCATCTTGGCCATCTTTTTTGTTCCCGTGTTCTTTATTTTTGTGTTGGGAGCTGCAGAGAAACTATTTTCCAAAAAGAAAATTAATTCTTAGTTAAATGGATTGAGGCGAAACGTATCTATGTTTTGCCTCAATGACTTAGAAATATGAAAAGTCTACTGACAGGAAAACGATTAAGAATTAAGGACTTTAAAGACTTTACCTGTTCTTGGATGAGCAAAGGTATTATCTGGATCTAAATTGATGACTTTATCCGAAATCACAATTTTAGAAAGTGGTAACCAGCTCTGTTCCAGTTCAACGTCTATAAAGTTTTTTTCATTGATATTTTCATAAATTTGTTCGACAACGATTTCCATACCACACATACTTTTAGCATTCACTTCTTTTAAGATATGGCGTTTTGACATACTAGTCTCCATTTTTTTATTATCCGCATCGACAATAATAAAGACTCCACTGATACAATATGTAAATTTTAATAATGAAAGTGTTTTCTTTGTTCTAATCATATTTTTGTAATAATTAAATGAATAGTTGAGTGATTATTTAACTTAAATATTATTTTTAAGTTAATCTATTCAATGTAAATATTACTTATTAAAAAATTTATTTTTAATCAAAATTAAAGGGTTCATTAACTGAACCCTTTTTATTTAATTCTAAACTTGTACTGCGTTATCCAGCGAACCATCATCTTTATTTTTAGCAGTGTCTTTACTAATCAATGAGTCTGTATCACTATCTGTGGTAAAGCTTTTGCTATTTTTTTGCTTTTTCTTGTACATACACATCCCAATCGCGATACCTGTTCCCAATACTATAATTGACTTTAACATTTTGCACCTCTTCGATTAACGGAGTAACTTTTGAGAAATTAGCTTAAATTAATAGCATAAAATTTGTTATTTAACGGCTTTCATTTGCTCCGCTTTTGTAAGGTGTTTATTTTTTATGTTAATTGAAGAGTAAAATAATCCCGAAAAATAAATTTTGATACAAAGCAAAAAGCCTATTCTAAAAAAGAATAGGCTTTTCACTGTATTTCAGGATTAAGCAGTATTATGAATCGCTTTAGGCAATCTTATTATCTTTAAAAATACATTACAAATGTATTTAATGCTGAACTTTTAGTCAAGATGGGATTGAGGGTTTTTACCAATAATTAGCGATTATTGTGATGACTGTCACGTTTATATAATTGGGATAAGAAAAAACCCATTTCTACTTCTCATAAAGAAATGGGTGATGTGAAAACCACAAAAGACCTGAAATACCAAATGTTCTTACATTCAGTAAGGTTGAGTGTAGTGAATATACCGAATGGTTGACAATTAAACTATTTGTATTTTTTTTAGTCATTTCGGCCAATAAAAAAATAGTTATGATTCTGTAGATTAACTCTGTTTAGTCATTCATTATTGACCAAAAATTCTATAAAGCACCCTCACCCAATTATTAAGACATATATTTTCAATCAGTGTTTTTGAATAACCACGCTGTTGCATATGTTCAATTAAGCGATGTAGGCCTGTCACATCTTCAAGTTCAGTACCTATAAGTGCACCATCGAAGTCTGAACCAAAGCCCACATGTTCTTCGCCCAAATGATCCATTAAATATTCTAAATGTTCCAAAATTACATCAATCGATGTATCTGCATTTCGTTGTCCATCTGACCGTAAAAAAGCGACATCGAAATTTACCCCCACCATCCCTTTACTTTCCCTTATTGCTTTGAGTTGTGGGTCAGTTAAGTTGCGAGCTTGAGGACATAAAGCATGTGAATTAGAGTGTGTTGCTACAATTGGCTGCTGCAATATATCTACAGTATTCCAAAAAGCTTTCTCATTCATATGTGAAACATCAATCACCATTTTTTTATTTGCACAGCGTCTTATAAAATGTTTGCCATCACTCGTGAGACCTGCTCCCGTGTCAGGTGAGTGCGGAAACTTAGTATTTAAACCATGTCCAAAACGACTAGGTCTATTCCAGAGGGGACCAATACTACGTAAGCCTCTTTCATAAAATACATCGAGTAAATCAGGATTTTGTTGTAAAGCTTCTGCACCTTCCATATGCAATACAATTGCTAGCTTTTGCTCTGCTAAACAATCCTGAATATTTTGAACCGAGGTGCAAATTTTAATATTTTTAGAATACTGAGCAAGTTGGTGAGCTAAATCGAGTTGTTCCAAGCAAATTTGTTCAATTTGCTGTTGGGTAAAATCAGAAGCATTCGGATCAAATAATTTATTAGGATGATGCTGTTGCACATAGCTATATGGCGGTAAAAAAATCGCAAACATTCCACCAATAAAACCAGCTTCTTGACAGCGTTTTAAATCAAGATGGCCTGATAGGCGTTCATGAACAAAAGCATGTACAGGATCTGGATAGTCACTTAGCCATAAGCGTGTTAATGCGTCATTATGTCCATCAAAAACTGGAATATGGCTAGGCTTCATGAGTATTCCTGTTAATTGCTATATGTCTGTAATTGTGTGGACTGGAATATTTTGGGTGGCGCTTAAAGATTTAGAGTTTCTACTATTACGGAAGACTAAATTTTGTAGAGGTGCAACCAACTGACTTTCTGCCCGTGCTTGTTCAATCATTTGATGATACGGCGATTTCCCACATACAGGATCGGCATTAGCCGCATCTCCAGTCAACATATAGGCCTGACAACGACATCCGCCAAAGTCACGATCTTTATCGGGACAGCTACGGCACCCTTCTGGCATCCATGCATCGCCACGGAAATGATTGAATCCGGTTGATTTGTACCAAATATTTGACAATTTATGTTCGCGGACGTTTGGAAACAAAATGGGCAGTTGTCGTGCTGCATGGCAAGGTAGCGCCATACCATCTGGAGCAACCGTAAAGAAGATTTTACCCCAGCCATTCATACAGGCTTTTGGTCGTTCTTCATAATAATCGGGCACTACAAAAATGAGTTTGCAAGGGTGATTTTGCGCTTTTAATTTTTCTCGATATTCATTGGTAATCCGTTCAGCTCGTGTCAGTTGCTCTTGTGTGGGTAATAAACCTTGGCGGTTTAAAAAAGCCCAACCATAAAACTGACAAATTGCTAGCTCGACTGTATCTGCATTCAGCTCAAGGCAAAGTTCAATGATTTGTTCAATCTGGTCAATGTTATGCCGATGAATAACAAAGTTAAGCACCATTGGGTAATCGTATTTCTTAACCAATCGGCACATTTCATACTTTTGTTCAAAAGCATGCTTTGAACCTGCCAAGGCATCGTTTACCACAGGGTCGCTCGCTTGGAAGCTCACTTGAATGTGGTCTAAACCCGCTTGTTTTAGATCAGCAATACGTTGTTCGCTAAGGCCCATGCCTGAGGTAATGAGGTTGGTATAAAACCCTTGCTGATGAGCATGTGCAACGAGTTGTTCTAAATCTTGACGTACCAGTGGTTCACCACCAGAGAAACCGAGTTGAACAGCACCCATCTGACGTGCTTGATCAAAAACATCAAACCACTCTTGAGTAGTCAGCTCATTTTTATGCTGAGCGTAGTCCAATGGGTTTGAGCAATATGGGCATTGTAGCGGACAACGATAAGTTAACTCCGCTAATAACCATAAAGGTAGGCCAACACCTTCTGTCATATTAAATCAATCCAGTGTTGCTGTTTTGCGACCAGCATGTAATCCACTACATCTTGATCTATCTCAGCAATATCACCAAATTTTTGCTTTAACTGAGCAATAATTGCAGAAACATTTTGCTGCCCATCAATATATTGTCCAATTGCCCCTGCACTTTCATTTAATTTGATCATGCCTTCAGGATATAAAATCACAAAACCATTTTGAGCTGGCTCGAACTGAAAACGGTAACCTTGTCGCCATGTTGGCACAAGGTTTAAATCAAACTGCTCTTTATTCATTTAAATAGTCCTTTGTGCCAAACTCGTTTGCTTGTCACGCTGTGATATGGTGCTTCATTGTGAACATATGCCAAAGTTAAAGCATCTAAAATGCTCCATAAAATATCCAGTTTAAACTGTAATATTTCCAGCATTCGTTCTTGTTGCTCAAAAGTTGTAAATGAATCAAGCGTAATTGTTAAACCATGTTCAACATCACGGCGTGCCTGGCTTAAACGAGAACGAAAATACTCATAGCCTTTATCATCAATCCATGGGTAATGTTGTGGCCATGAATCAAGACGTGATTGATGAATTTGAGGAGCAAAAAGTTCTGTTAAAGAACTGCTTGCTGCTTCACGCCATGAAGCACGACGTGCAAAGTTCACATATGCATCTACTGCGAAACGTACACCCGGCAAAACTAATTCTTCGGAAATAACTTGTTCACGACTCAAGCCCACAGCTTCGGCTAAGCGTAGCCATGCTTCTCGACCACCGCCATCTGGATATTCACCATCTTGATCGATCATACGTTGAATCCATTCTTGACGCACACGTTGATCAGGACAATTTGCCATGATTGCGGCATCTTTGAGCGGAATATTGATCTGATAGTAGTAGCGGTTTGCAACCCAAGCCTGAATTTGTTGCTGGGTCGCTTTACCTTCATACATCATCACATGAAATGGATGATAGATATGATAATACTGGCCTTTATCGATAATGGCTTGTTTAAATTGTTCGGTTGTTAAAGCTTCAGGTGTTTGAGTCATATTTCACCTTAGAGTTCAATCTGCATGCCGTCATAGGCAACTTCTACACCATTTGCTTTAAGTTCAGCAAACTGGCTAGAGTTTTCATTTAAAATTGGATTGGTATTGTTAATATGAATCAGCACTTTTTTAGGTGTACTCAGCTGGTTTAAATAAGACAGTGAACCACCTTCACCACTAATATATAAATGCCCCATTTCTCGGCCAGTTTTAGTTCCAACCCCAGTTTGCTGCATTTCATCGTCTGTCCAAAGCGTACCATCAATCATGACGCAGTCTGAACTCTGCATAATCTGCATGATTTGATCGTCAATTTTTCCAAGACCCGGTGCATAAAACAACTGCTTTTGTGTTTTATGATCTTTGATAATTAAAGCAATATTGTCGCCGTCATGTGGGTCATTTCGATGCGGTGAATATGGTGGAGCTGCACTTTTAATAATTAAGGGTAAAAATTCTAAATTTTCGAAACTATCAATTTTAAAAGCTTGTTTAGGGTTAATCTCATGATATTGAAGACCACCATTCCAGTGTTTGAGCATATTAAATACTGGAAAACCGCTCGTTAAATCTTGGTGGACCATTTCTGTACACCATACCTTCATTGGACAACCTTCACGTAAGGTTAAAAGCCCAGTCGTATGGTCTAACTGACTGTCCATTAAAATAACGCTTGTTATTCCTGTATCACGCAATTTACGCGCTGGTTGAGCTGCTTTAAATTCGAAGAGTTGCTGACGGATATCAGGTGATGCGTTTAATAAAACCCAGTCTGTTCCATTTTCAGAAATAGCAATTGATGATTGAGTACGGGGTTTGGCTTGGATTGTGCCTGTGCGCACACCATGACAATTCGGGCAATTACAATTCCACTGCGGAAACCCGCCTCCGGCAGCTGAACCTAAAACATAAATATACATAAAATTAATATCTTATTAGAAAGAGATAAGCCCTAGAACAAGACTAGGGCTTATGACATATTTGATGAAACTGATTAACGTGCTTCAAAGTACATAGTAACTTCAAAACCAATGCGTAAATCAGTAAAAGCTGGTTTAGTCCATTGCATAAATTATCTCCGGTTCATATTAATCTTATGAAATGAATCACTTGATTAAGATTTATAAGGCAATTAAAAATTTATTCTAAATAAAAAAATTGGGTTTGTAGACCACCCCTAGCTAAGATATTGTTCGATAATTGTGTTTTTTGTCCAAATTTTAATATTTCGAACATATTTCCTTATTGGGTGTTTCATCAAATATTCATACTAAAAGCGTATTTTTTATCCGTCTTAATTGATCAAATGATAAAAAAATGAAAAATTTAACAATACTTTTTAAAGTAACAACACTTTCTCTGGCTGTAGCGTTATTGGCGGGATGTAATGACGATGATGATAATGACACAGCACCACCTGCCCAAAGAAGCAATCAAACTGTAAATATTTTAGCTTTTAATGACTTTCACGGAAATCTTGAGCCACCTAAACGTTATGTCGAGGCATCAAATCCAACTGATGCTACACAATCTGTTCGTATTCCTGTGGGAGGAGTGAGTTACTTTGCCGATGCAATTAAAAAACTTAAAGCAGAAAATCCAAATAATGCTGTGGTTTCGGCAGGTGATTTAATTAGCGCTTCTCCCCTCACCTCGTCTTTATTTTTAGATGAACCAACCATTGAAGTCATGAATGATATTCAAATTGACTTTAATGCTGTCGGTAACCATGAATTTGACCGTGGTACAGACGAATTACGCCGTTTAAAAAATGGTGGATGTCAGCAATATACCAGCACTGTACCTTGTCAAATTAATAAAAACTTTAGTGGTGCAAAATTTGATTTCCTCGCTGCTAACGTCGCAATGAAAAACGACACCAGTAAAACGATCTTCCCAGCCTATAAAGTCAAAACTTATGGCGGAATTCCAGTCGCATTTATTGGTTTAACTCTTAAAGCGACGCCAAGTATTGTTTCTGCGGCGGGTATTAAAGACGTTGAGTTCCGTGATGAAGCAGATACGGTAAATGCGTTGATTCCTGAATTAAAAAAACAAGGAATTGAAGCCATTGTAGTCGTTGTCCATGAAGGTGCAGCGCCAAGTACGAAGCTCAATCAAAAAACATGTGATGGTTTAAGTGGTCCAATTTTAGGAATTTTGGATAAGCTTAATCCAGCAGTTGATATTGTTGTTTCAGGTCACACACATCAATCTTATATTTGTGACTATGCAACAAAAAATCCAGCTAAACCATTCTTACTTACTTCAGCTGGACAATATGGCACGCTCATTACTGACATTAAGATTGAATTAGATGGTAAAACTGGTGATGTAATTAAAAAAGATGCGAAACAGGTTCCTGTACAAAGTGAGGCTTATACCTCTGGCACAACCACGGTAAGCCTTACCGATCTCTATCAAAAATTTAGTAAAACCCCAAGCATTGAAGCAATTTTAGATAAATACCGTCAAGCTGTGACCACCATTTCAAGTCGTGTGGTTGGTACATCTACTGCCGTTGTAAGCCGTACTCAAGTCGAAAGTGGTGAAAGTCCGCTAGGTATTATGATTGCCGATGCTCAGCAAGCGTCTGCTTTAAAAGCAAGTAATCAAGGCTCAGAATTTACGTTAATGAATCCAGGTGGTGTGCGTGCGGATCTGCTCATTAATAGTAATAACCAGATTACCTTTGGCGATGTTTTTGCAGTTCAACCATTTGGTAACTCTATTGTGACGTTGAGCTTAACTGGCAAACAGATTAGAGATGTGCTTGAACAGCAATGGTCTGGTGCAAATGCAAATTCGCCTAGAATTTTACAACCGTCTAAGGAGTTGAGTTACCAATATGCGGCAAATACATCTGTTTCACCACGAGCAAGTAACATTATGATTGCAGGTTCGCCGTTGGTTGACACTAAAGTATATCGCGTGACGGTAAATAGCTTCTTGGCAGATGGTGGTGACAACTTTACGGTATTAAAAGAAGGCCAAAACCGTGTCGGTGGTGGGCAAGATATTGATGCGCTTGAAACTTATGTTGCTAACAATTCACCTTTAACTATTCCAGCTACGAATCGAATTAAAGTTATCAAGTAACTGATTTAATGAAAATAAAGGACAGTATGATGCTGTCCTTTATTTTTTATAGTAGTTTAAAAGATTTTTATTCGGTATATAGATTGAGCTCAACACTACTGATATCGACTCCGGTATTTGCAAAAATAATATCAGTAACCTCATGAAGTAATTCTTTAACTTTGTCATGTTCAAAGTTCAAGGCTTCAGAGGTTTTGAGCGAAATGAGGTTACAACTCATCTTGTCTTTTCTAAGCTTATAAATACTTTTGCTTTTTCCTAAAAACACCCTTTTGATGAGTTTACGGTTTTCAAATTCCGACAAGATTCGATAAATCGTTCCTAGCGTTATTTTATGTTCATTTTTAATTTGCGTATAAATACTCACAGCACTTAAGCCTTGTGGATTTTGATTTAAAATTTCAAAAACCTGTATTCTCGATTTTTTTATGGGTAGTCCATTTAATAATGATTTTGAAGTTGCTGTCATGATTAATTAACCTTAATGTTGAAAAAATATAGAAATTTTTTAAAATTATTTTGTCTATACTTACTTGAAAATTATGGAAATGATTTGATCTATAAATCAGAGCTTATTACCCTATAAATAAGCTTTGGGCTGATTATAAAATTCTGAATAATTTAATATTATTCCTAGCCTCACTATCTACATGTACGCGCTTGGCGAATAAAAGCATTCTTGAGCTGAACCATATTGCGACCCTCTTCATTAAGTCATTTTCGGGCTTATTCTATATAATGATTAACACATGATAAATATTATCATTTGTGTTTAGCGGTGTATCATATACATATAAGTTTTAATATTCAATATTAAGTAATTGTCAAATACATAATGATAACCATTATATATTACTAAATAAGTATTCATTTCCACCCATATAAAAAGCAGATCGATGATCTGCTTTTTATATTTTAAATAGAATAAGTTAAATGACTATTATGCTAAGGATAGTGCATCTTGTTCTTACATCCATGCATGAATCACTTGTTGTGCTGTCATGACTTGAGCGCATCGTGTACTAGCATATTTTAACGCCATATCGTGCTCTTCTCGGCTAAAGTCAGCTAGTGCATCACCACATAAGAATGGTTGGATGTTTAGCATAAAAGCTTCAGCAGCACTCATAAGACAACCAATATGTGCATATACCCCGCAGATAATCAGTTGATCGCGACCAGATTCCCGCATGAGTTGTTCGAGAGGTGAAAATTTAAAAACACTATATCTCCACTTGGTAAGAACCGTATCATTTTTTTGAGGTGAAATTTTTGGCAAAATCTGCGTAAAGCTCGGCTCGTTCTTTAAACCAGGTCCCCAAAAATCAGTTAATAACTGTCGATGTTCAGGTGATTGATTGCCCGGTTGTGCTGTATAAACAACCGGAATATGAGATTGACGAGCGGCATCAATTAATGCTTTGGTGTTTTTAATGAGTTCTGGAATAGGTTCCTGAGTTAAGTCATAGAAATCTAAAAAATATTGCTGCATATCATGAACCAATAAAACAGCTCGATTGGTATGCAATGGCCAATTTGTTTTGTTGGGAGTAAATTCATGGGCTTGGGGCATACTGTAACTTGCAATCTTTGGAATACTCATTAGTATTTTCCTTTTGTATCCTTCAAAATATTTTTAATTTCAGATGGTTGTTGTGCTGAAGTAATCTTTAGACCCCAAGTGTAGCTCCCCCATCTACCACTATTTCTTGCATCGTAATTTGGGCCGCTCGGTCCGAAAGTAAAAAGCTCACGGTATTGGCAATATCATCTGGTTGCGCGAGTTTTCTTAAGGGAATACCTGTTCGGTACTGACTCAAATCACCATCAATTACTGCAGGTGGAGGTGTATTATCAGTCCAGAGTTGTTGCTGCATTTGAGTGAGAGTAGATCCTGGTGAAACGATATTCAGCCTGACTTGATAAGGTGCAATTTCAAGTGCCAGATTGCGACAAAAATGACTCAGTGCAGCCTTAGTGGTGGCGTACATACCAAGTTGCATACGCGGCATACGCGCACTATTTGAACTAATAGTGACAATGCTACCCCGCCTTTTTGCACAAAAATGTTTAGCAACTTGTTGGCTAATCGCAATAGGTGCCATGACATTGACCGCAAAAAGTGTTTCCCAATCTTCCGTTTTGGCTTCAAGCATGGAGCGCATAATTAATACTCCTGCTGCATTTACTAACCCCGTAATTTCGTATCTTTCTAAAAGCTCTGAAATTAAAGTTTGTGTTTCTTGTTGATGGGTAATGTCTTGTGAGATGCCTTGCCATTGTGAAGTTTGATCTGGCGTTATTGTTTTGCTGATATCCCATTGTTTAGGATTTTCTTGTCGGTCAATACCAATAACATGATAGCCCTGATCTAGTAGTTGCTTGGCAATAGCCGCTCCTATCCCTCTTGCAGCACCTGTGACCACGATGGTAGAGCGCATGTGGATACTCCAATTTATATTATAAAGAAATCTATAAATATAATTGCAAATAATTATCATTCTTATCAAGAGTAAATTAAGATAAAAGATTAATTTATGATCTCAGGCAAATGAGCTTTAGCTTAAAATTTTAAATTAAATTGTTGTTTTATAAGTATTTTTATTAAATTTAAAGTCTAAAAATATTTTATTATTAATAATCATTTTCAATAAGGCAGGTTTTGATTTATTCGGCTAAAATCAGATTTATGGTTTATCAAACCTAGTGACTTTACGGTTCAATCTCCCGTAGGCTCAGAATGAGTTCTCGATAACCCCGACTCTCGTAAGTTTGGAATTACATATAAAAATGAAAAATTATAAAATCCACATTGTTTCGGTCAGTTGTTTAATTTCTTGAATATCATGACTCACATAAATCATCGGAATTTTTATTTCCTCTTTTACTTTCTGAAAAAAAGGAATAATTTCAGCTTTATGATTCGCATCTAGTGCAGATAATGGCTCATCAAGTAATAACAGCTTAGGTGAATATAACAATGCTCGACCCAGTGCCACGCGCTGTTTTTCACCTCCTGAAAGTTTGATAGGCATACGTTGTAATAAGTGGTCTAACTTTAATAACTCAATAATATAATCTGCTTCAAAGTGACGTTCTTGTTGGGAAAGATGCTTAAGACCAAATAATAAGTTTTGCTTTACAGTTTTATGAGGAAAAAGCTGAGCATCTTGAAAAACTAATCCAACATGCCGCTTTTGGGTACTCAAGTTAATGTTTTGATCTGAATCAAACCATGTTTGATCCTGTATTTTAATGAGCCCACTACACGGAGTGTTCAACCCTGCAATGGCATGTAAAATTGATGTTTTACCTGAACCCGATGCACCGAATAAGCCAATAACAGAAGCATCTGACTGGAAACTAGGTTCAATATGAAATTGGCCCATTTGTAGCTGAAAACGGCAATCAATCAACATAATTCTACCGTCCCAAGCGCTTTTTTTGATAACGATGAAACCACTGTGCAAACCATAGGGCTAAAAAAGCCACGCTTAACGATAAAACAATAAGCCTTTGAATAGCTGCTTCTGTATCGGGCTGTTGCATTAAGCTATACATGGCTAGAGGCAAAGTCCGTGTTTCATTTGAAATATTACCCACAAAAGTAATGGTGGCCCCAAACTCCCCTAAACTACGGCAAAAACATAAAATAGCTCCAATTAAAATGCCACTGCTGGCAAGAGGCAAAGTGACATGAAAAAATGCCCCTAAAGATGAAGCTCCTAATGTCTTTGCTGCCATTTCTAAACGCTGATCGACCAACTCAATTGCTAAACGAATAGACTGCACCAAAAGCGGAAAACCCATCACTGCCGAAGCAAGAACGGCACCTTTCCAGTTAAATGCAAAATCAATTCCGATCGGTGCCAAATATTGCCCAATAATGCCTCGGCTACCAAATACCTGTAATAACAAATAACCAGGAACCACTGGCGGCAGCACCAAAGGTAAAAACACCAATGTTTCAATGAATGACTTACCCCAGAACTCTTTACGTGCCAAAAACCATCCCACACAAATTGCAGGAATAATACTGACGACAAGACAACTTGCTGCCACCTTACAAGAAAGTTGCAGAACGCTGAGCTCTTCTGGGGTTAAAGAAAACATCATGGCTTGACTGGAGCCAACACGCTAAAACCATACTTTTTAAAGACGGCTTTAGCTTGGTTGCTTTGTAGAAATTGATAGAACTTTATTGAATTCGGATTTTTTTTAATCAACCCTACAGGATAAATAATTGGTGAATGTGTATTTTGCGGAAATACGCCAGCTACTTTCACGTCTTTGCTAATTGCTGCATCGGTTGCATAAACAATCCCAACCTGACATTCACCATGTGCAACAAAGTTTAAAGCAGCACGAACATCTTCTGTTTCGACTAATTTTGGCTCAATACGACTCCACCAACCTAAATTAGTAAAAGCTTGTTTAGCATATTTGCCTACAGGCACACTTTTAGTGTCGCCTGTACAAATCTTGCCTGTAAATACTTTATTTGGGTCGGTGGTTTTATCTAGTCTTACATTTAGTGACTGCCCTTTAGGGGTAATTAGAACCAAACGGTTACCTAATAAATTTATACGGTTATTTGCTGCAACTATTTTTTTATTTTGCAGATAATCCATCCACTGGGTATCTGCTGAAATAAAAATATCTGCGGGTGCCCCAGCTTCAATTTGTTTCGCTAAGGTTGATGAACCCGCATATGAAGTTTTTACTTCTACTTTATTCTGTTTTTCGTAAATTTTTTCTAAATCGTTAATTGCATTCGTTAAGCTCGCTGCTGCATAAACGGTAACCGATTCAGCCTTGGCTGGAACATTAAAGACCAATCCTATGCTGAGCACCGAACAGGCTAAAGCCAACTTTTTTATCTTCGTATCACTTACCATTATGCTTTACCTTTTTGTCGTTTTTTGCAGCGATATATACCCAAGAATATAGCGATAAGCATAGACGATGAAAAGTAGAAATTATTTATAAAGATGGATATTTTTTCTGAACAACTGAAAACTATTGGTAGATAAAACTGATTCGCGCTTAAATTCTTTGATTTATAAAGTATTCCTCATCTTATTTCTTTAAATAGCTACTCATAATTTGATAATCATGTTCTAAAGCTTGTCGAGCATTGATTTCCATTTGACGGTAATGCTGTAAGACTTTCTGGCCCAAAGCTGTGACGGCGGCCCCACCGCCATGTGTTCCGCCTGTTTGAGTTTCAACTAAAGCTGTTTCAAAGCACTGGTTCATCGTATCGACCAACTGCCATGCACGACGGTAGCTCATATTCATAGATTTTGCAGCTTGTGAGATCGAACCCGTTTTCTCAATTGCTTCAAGTAAATCTGCTTTACCCGGACCAAATGCGATGTTTTGCTCTAAAAGAATTCTAATTTGTAATTTTAAGTTTTGTTCTTTCATAGACTTATTTCACAAAATTTCATTTTATGCTGCTTAACATTATAGGAAACTTTAATAGGTTAAAACACATACAAATTTAAATCTCTACTCTTTCATAAAAAGAGTTCAATTAAAAAATCAAAACTGCACAAAGTGGATAAAGATCTGGAAAAAACGGATAGAGGCTCAGGCCTAATCGCGGTTCAATCAGTTAAAAGCTGATTGATTGGAGGATTGAGCAATGACCTCATCTAATTTAAAACAATGGAATGATTTTATAGATGGATGTATCGACTTCCGTCCTAACGAAGGCGTGTTTCGTATTGCACGAAATATGTTTACCGAGCCTGAGCTATTTGACTTGGAAATGGAACTTATTTTTGAAAAGGTTTGGATTTATGCATGTCACGAAAGTGAGATTCCAAATAATCATGATTTCCTAACAGTTCAAATTGGTCGTCAACCGATTATTGTGAGCCGTGATGGTAAAGGCGAACTACATGCCATGGTTAATGCTTGTGAACACCGCGGTGCGACCTTAACACGCGTTGCTAAAGGCAATCAGTCTACATTTACCTGTCCCTTCCATGCTTGGTGCTATAAGTCAGATGGTCGTTTGGTGAAAGTCAAAGCACCTAGCGAATATTGTGAAGATTTTGATAAATCAAGCCGTGGCTTAAAACAAGGCCGTATTGCCAGCTACCGTGGTTTCGTATTTGTCAGCCTTGATACTCAAGCAACAGATTCTCTTGAAGACTTTTTGGGCGATGCAAAACTGTTCCTTGATTTAATGGTTAACCAGTCGCCAACAGGTGAACTCGAAGTATTACAGGGCAAGTCATCTTATACCTTTGCTGGTAACTGGAAGCTACAAAATGAAAATGGCTTAGATGGCTACCATGTCAGCACTGTTCACTATAACTATGTCTCTACAGTTCAACACCGCCAACAAGTAAATGCACCAAAAGGTGAAGAACTCGATACGCTTGACTACAGCAAGTTAGGTGCCGGTGACTCAGAAACTGACGATGGTTGGTTCAGCTTCAAAAATGGCCATAGCGTATTGTTTAGTGATATGCCGAATCCAACAGTTCGTCCGGGTTACAGCACAGTTATGCCGTATATGGTCGAAAAATATGGCGACAAATATGCTGAGTGGGCAATGCATCGTTTAAGAAACTTAAACTTGTACCCTAGCCTATTTTTTATGGATCAAATTAGTTCTCAGCTTCGTATTGTTCGCCCTGTGGCATGGAATAAAACTGAAGTCATTAGTCAATGTATTGGCGTTAAAGGTGAATCTGCAGAAGCACGCCGTAACCGTATTCGCCAGTTCGAGGATTTCTTTAATGTATCGGGCCTTGGTACACCGGACGATTTAGTCGAGTTCCGTGAACAGCAAAAAGGTTTTCAGGCACGGCTGGAACGTTGGAGCGATATTTCGCGTGGTTGTCAATCTTGGGAATATGGCGCAACTAAAAACTCACAAGATTTAGGCATTCAACCCGTCATTACTGGCCGTGAGTTTACCCACGAAGGACTCTATGTTAACCAGCATGGACACTGGCAACGTCTAATGCTCGACGGCTTAAACAAGAAAGCATTGAAAATGCAGGATATTACTTTTGAAAACAATGCTGTAATGGATGAGGTGTAACCATGTCACAAGAACTACATTTTGCTGTATCTCAGTTTTTGTACAAAAAAGCAGAGCTTTGTGATGCTTATGACTGGGATGCCTATCTAGAGCTTTACGATGAAGATAGTGAATATCATATTCCACAGTGGATTGATGACCATAACTATGTTCAAGATCCAAATCAGGGCTTGTCTTATATTTATTATGCAGACCGTACTGGACTTGAAGACCGTGTATTCCGTATTCGTACTGGAAAAGCAGCCTCGGCAACACCTTTACCACGTACTTTGCACAGCATAAATAACATTCGAGTTAAAACACTGGATGATGGATTAATTGAAGCAAAAGTTGCATGGCAAACGCTTTATAACCGTCAAGGTTTAGAAGGCTGTTTTTACGGACACGCAACCTATCTTTTACGCCAAACAGCAGATGGTTTCCGCATTCGTCGTCAGCATAGCATTTTGCTGAATGACAAAATTGATTCCGTTTTAGACTTCTATCACGTTTAAGGGGAATGAAAATGGGACATTCAGTTGCACTTAATTTTGCCGATGGCAAAACCTTTTTCATTTCGGTAAATAACGACGAATTGCTGCTTGATGCAGCAGTTCGTCAAGGAATTAACCTACCACTAGACTGCCGTGAAGGTGTTTGTGGTACCTGTCAAGGACAGTGTGAAACTGGTATTTATGAACAAGAATATGTTGATGAAGATGCATTAAGTGAACGTGATTTGGCTGAGCGAAAAATGTTAGCTTGCCAGACGCGTGTGAAATCAGATGCAGCTTTTTATTTCGATCATAATTCTGCTATCTGTAACGCTGGTGATACCTTAAAAATTGAAACCAAAGTGACTGCGGTTGAGCTGGTTTCTGAAACAACAGCAATCTTACATCTTGATGCGAGCAGTCATGCTAAACAGCTTCAGTTTTTGCCGGGTCAATATGCTCGTTTGCAAATTCCAGATACTGAAGACTGGCGCTCTTATTCTTTTGCAAATAGACCAAATGCGACCAATCAATTGCAATTCTTGATTCGTCTCTTGCCTGATGGTGTGATGAGTAATTATTTGCGTGATCGTTGTCAGGTTGGACAGACCCTACTCATCGAAGCGCCGCTTGGTAGTTTCTACTTACGTGAAGTAGAACGTCCACTGGTTTTTGTGGCGGGTGGAACAGGATTATCAGCTTTCTTGGGAATGCTTGATAACTTGGTTGAGCAACCTAACTCACCTTCAGTTCAGTTGTACTACGGCGTAAATAATGAAACCGATTTATGCGAACAACAGCGTTTACATGCCTATGCAGAACAGCTACCAAACTTTAGTTATCACCCGATTGTGACTAAAGCAACCGAAGCTTGGCAAGGCAAAGCTGGCTATATTCATGAGCACTTAAATAAAGATCAACTGGCCGAGCAGGCTTTTGATATGTATTTATGTGGTCCACCGCCAATGATTGAAGCTGTTAAAAATTGGTTGGATGAGCAAGCTCTGCAAAACTACCGTATTTACAGCGAGAAGTTTTTACAGAGCAATACCTCACGTTAAAAGTATAAATAATTTAAAAGCCACTGAAACCCAAAATAATTCAATATACTCTTATAAGGGGTATATTGAATTTTCATATTTAGATTAAAAGTTTTTGTATATCAATAATATAAAACAATAAATTCCGATAAAATAAATTGACCAGTTCGCTTGGATTTGTTATAAATTTTGATAGATCTTAAGGAATAAGATCATGATGAGATTAACTTATAGCACCTTTTATATCCCCCTATTCTATTTCTCGAATGTATTAAATTGATGGACAAAATCCGAAGTAAAAATTTGAGAAAATCACATTAATTAACGGATAAATTGGTCTGTATTTTGCTTATATCTCATTGTAATTTGCGAGTAACTTAATTTTTTTAAGTGCCGTATTTACGTGTTGCAAAGCTAAGGTTTCACATATTTTGCACAGTAAATACAGGAGTGAGCCAAAAGGGATAAATATGAACCAAGCCAACTCCCCAGAACTCAGTGGGCGTCATTTTCAAAATGAGTCTATCTTTACCAATCATAATCTGGTGTTTGATCACCACGATTTAAGCGAAACTTGCCGAAATGTCGGGCAAATTTTTAAACCACATGATCTTAAAATCTCTCAGCAGAAGCGAGATTTCAGTGCAACCATGCACCATGTTAAAACAGGCGCATTGTCTATTAGTCGCTTGGAATATGGCGCAGATGTCATTATTGAACCAGATCATCTGGATAACTTTTACTTAATTCAAATTCCAACTCAAGGCTATGCAGAAATCGAGTTTGGTTCACAAAGGTTTATTTCTTATTCTCAAGTTGCATCTCTTATTTCTCCTCAGCAATCGTTACGTATGCGCTGGCACGCGAACTCACCGCAGCTCATTTTAAAAGTTTCAAAGGATGATTTTACGTATCATTGCCGTCAGCATATTGCTGATTCAGAAAATAACTTACTCGTTTTCGACCCAAAATTAGACTTTTCTACACAAAGTGGAGCCTATTTTTTACAGCTCGTTAGAACCTTGATGGATGCTTTAGCCTGTGATCAACACCCGCTTCATCATCCTTTAGCCTTTAAACAATTTGAGTCAAATTTGTTTAATGCACTTATTTATGGTCAACCCAATAATGCGTTGCATAAAATAGACCAGCATAAAGAAAAAACAGTCTCTCCTTATTTCGTAAAGCGCACAGAAGCCTATATTAAAGAACATTTACATGAGCCGCTTAATGTCGAAATTTTGGCTGAACATGCAGGCGTGAGTGTGAGAACGCTATTTACCGGTTTTAAAAATTATTTGGGGACAACCCCAATGTCTTATTTAAAAGAGTTACGCTTTGAGCAAGCCCATTTAGAGCTGATGCACAATGAAAATCTATCGGTCACAGACGTTGCATTTAAATGGGGATTTAGCCATTTAGGCCGTTTTTCTCAAGAATATAAACGCCGTTATGGTGAGTTACCTTCGTCTACTCGCCGATCTGGTCACAGTGAAGGCTTAATTACTTCAACTTTTTCTTAAACTAAAATAGATAAAAGCCTTTTATATTTTTGATATAAAAGGCTTTTTTTATGAATTAAAAATGATGGACATAACGAACTTGTAGTCGTGTTCCCTCTGGTCGATTTTCAGCATCTTGCTCAAAATAAGCATTTGCAACCAAGTGATCATTTTTAGAAAAACTATACATCGCACCCAGACCAATCGCCCAGACTTGTTCACGTCGGCCTTTGACTTTTTCACCATCAACTTCGGTGTCCGTGACTTGTTTTAGCCAATAACCATTTAGTCCTAAGCGGAACTGTTCAGTAATGGCATAGTCTGTTGCGAAGTTTGCATGAATTGCTTGCCCTGCCTGCATATCATTTGTTCCAGCAAAAGCATAGCTTGGGTCATTATTCTTAAAGTTATAGAGATAATGAATACGTGTGGAAGCGGTCCATTTGGGATTAAACCAATATGTGGCAGCCCAATAAGGATCAAATGAAACAGCATTATTACTTGGGTTAATATCTTTTTGTTGATCGTATTCGCCCGTAGGTAAATTCACCTGAAATTCAAAACGATGTACAAATTTTGGCCCTTGTGCACGCATGACTGGATCAAACTGAATAAAAGGTCCAATCATAATGTCCCCAAAGCCACTTTGGGCTTTAATGGCAGCATTATTCAAGCCATCATCCATGTCCATTTTGCTGACAAAAGGAATTAAAAAATTTATACCTAAACTGGCTTTATCTTTTACTCGGACATTTGATAAATAACTAATCTGTTCAACCAGGACTTGATAATTTAAATCTGTTTTAGGTAAACCGAGTTTTTGTCCATTGGAATCGACCAGTTTATTGCTATCGTAATTTTGAAAATAGGTTTGAGCATACCAACCGGGCCCTGCGGGTAAACCACCATCGAGAAAGCTGGTCATACCTAAGTTTACGGTCGGTAAATCATAGGCATGTGTAATCAATGGCAAACCCAACAATGTCCCTGCTAAAAATCCATGTTTAATTAAAGTGCTTTTCATCTTCTTATTTCCTATAAAAAATCACGACCGGATTGATCGTGATTATGGTGAATTAATCTGCTAATTCTGGATGCTCAGCGGCAATCCGATACTTTCCTGCGTGGAATACCAATGGTTCACCTTGGCGCTGTTGGTATTGTTCAATTTGACCAATAAAAATCAGGTGATCTCCGCCTTCATATTGATTTACATTGCGGCAAACCAAGGTTGCGAGTGCATCGGATAAAATTGGAACGCCAGCATTGCATTGTTGATGGGCAATGCCTGCAAATTTGTCTTCGGCACCTCGAGCAAAATGCCCCGAAAGCTGATGATGCTCTTGCGCCAACATGTGGATGGCAAAATATTCAGCTTCTACAAAATCAGACAAACTTGGCGCTGTTTTTGATAGACTCCACAAAATTAATGGCGGATCTAAAGACAGCGATGAAAATGAATTGGCTGTCATGCCTATCTTCCGACCATCTTTACCACGAGTTGTAATCACTGTAACGCCAGTTGCAAACTGTCCAAGTAAATTACGGATTTCTCTTGGGTTTTCAGCATTAATTGCTTGTAAAGCTAAAGTTTCAATAATGTCCATTTTTAATTCTCCCTTTGCTGTTTTGCCCTTAAGCTACTTTTGCTGCGGTTTTTGAAGCCAAGAATGCCTGAGCCTGATCTGCATCAAACCACCAAGGAGCAAATGCGCGTGGGTCATCAAAGTTATTGGCCATAATCGAAGCAATGCTCTGGTTTTGGCTTGCGGCTGCTAATAGTTCAACAACATGTGGCTGCGGTGGTACTAACAAACTATTAGTCCAAGCCACGACTTTTTCTGCATAAGCCCAATAACGTTCAAAAGTTTGAGCCATCCATTGTTCGCTAAATCTTTGATTATCATTGGCTAAAATGGCATCGAAATAGATTTTGCTACACTTAGCAGCGTTGTTTGAGCCTTGACCAGTAATTGGATCATTGACCACCAAGGCATCTGCCATACCAAAAATTTGCTTGCCAGACGGTAATGTCAAAATTGGTTTGCGTACTGTCGGCGGGAAACGCCCTGCCAAATATCCGCCTGCATCGGTTAGCTCAACATTTGTACAACGTTCATATTCCCAAGGCACAAATTTTTTGAGCAAATCCAAACTACATTGCAGATGCTGTTCAGGTGTTTTGACATCTTGCCAACAGTCCATTGGCCCATTTGGAATACCTTCAAAGACCATAATGTCGCAAGGCCCATTCACGGTAAGTGCTGGAAATGAAAAGTACTCACCGACTTCGGGAATAATGTTAAAAGTCACACGAGAGTATGGTGAAATTGGCTTCATATTTTTGACATAGGTCAAAGCCAAAGCGCGCTGAGGTTTATCAAAAACACTGCGTGCATCATCACGCTCAAACTGTTTAACAACTTCACCTTTACCAGCCGCGAGTAAGACAAGTTCGTAGTCGTTTGCGAGTTGTTCTAACTCTTCTATACCAACATCCTGAATCACCAATCGACCGCCACGGCGTTCAAATTCTTCCATCCAATATGGCATTTTGACGCGTTGATCGACTGATTGAGCGTAGCGCTCAAGACGAGCACTCCATTCAAATGCTTTACCGCCATTTTCAGGGTTAACTAAAGCTAGCCCAATGCCTTCTACTGCTGGACATTGTTCTTCCCAGAAATTTAGTCCCAAGTCACGTTCAGTTTGTAAAGCGGTATGAAACATACACTGGCTTGACATGACTTTACCTTGACGGATTTCGTCGGCAGTTCGATTGGTGATCATGGTCACGTCATAACCTGTATCTAATAACCCCAAACCAAGCTGTAAACCAGACTGTCCTGCTCCAACAATTGCAATACGGCGCATAATATTCTCCATAATTTTCTAAATGTACTTTTAAAACGCTGTGCTATTCGGCTAAGCGTGGAATAGCAGGCTGTGATCCTTCAGGGCCCATCACTGAATAGCCACCGTCGACTGCGTAATCTGCTCCGGTGACAAAGCTCGCAGCAGGTGACAATAAAAACAAAACCACGTTGGCGACTTCTTCGGGATGGCCCAATCGGCCTAGTAAGTGATAATCGGCTGCCACGCTATCGGCCTTTTCACGGTTATTACCACTGACTTCTGCAATGACTCGCGACCATGTCCAACCCGGTGAAACGGAGTTGACGCGAATACCGTCGGCAGCAAAATCCATTGCCATGCTTTGTGTGAGTTGACGTATCGCGGCTTTAGAAACCGGATATAACCAGCGCCCTGTTTGCGCCACTTTGGCCGAGATTGAAGTAAAATTAACGATTGAACCTTGTTGCTTTTTTAGGTCATGGTATAAAGCACGGCTCAGCTCAACGGTAGAGACCAAATTAAGATCGAGTGCTTGTAACCAGTCCTGACGTGAAGATTTAAAACCGTCATCTAAGTAGGTACATGCTAGATTGACCAAGTAACTCACTTCACCTAAATGTTGGTGAATATCCGCTATAGCTTGTTGAATAGCCGCATCGCTGGTTAAATCGGTTTGAATAAACATCACATCATGGTTAAAGTTTTCTGCAATTGACTTGCCTTTGGCATCAATATCTAAGATAGCGACATGAGCGCCCGCACTTACCAAAGCTTGTACAACAGCTTTACCAATCAGTGTTGCACCGCCACTCACCACAGCGACTTTTCCTTTTAAATCTATATTCATTGCAGATGCTCCTTAATTGACTGGTTTGCCTTCACTACTTGACCAAGATGGCATCAACGTATTGGAAGGAAGATCTTCATCAAGAAGTTTTCGAGCTGTCTCGACACCTGCAACTGGTAAGCCTGTTGGGTCTAATAAACCAATTTGAACAAGTACAGATGCTTGGTCCCAGTAAATATGCTCATGGCATAGCTTTGAACCTCTGAACTGAATTACACCTAACATTGGAATCTCGACATATTTACCAGTCGGTTTTACACCCGGTAATAACCAGTCAATTTCAGCGTCGTGTGTAAAGCTCATAATGAACTCGTCTACCACTTGCGTTGAGCCAACCGTACGAGAGATCGAGGTGATCTTCATATCTTTCGGGTTTTGATGGACAAAGTGATATTGATAAAAACGAGCAAGCTGGCTTTGGCCTACACCACCAGTTAAAGTTGGAATATGGTTCACATACGGTTCTGCGACCATTGTTGCCATGGTTGCTGGCACATCACGCGTATCAAACTCATGCCGAATATGCTCTTCCCATAAGGCAACTAGGTCATATTTCGGTCCAATCGTGTCATGTAGAGCTGTTACTGTACGCTCGTGGGCAAAGCGTGCTGAAGGTTTGTGGTAATGATTGCTTTTTGGTCGTGCAAAAGCATGATCAACACCTTCGTAAACATAGGCTTGTACATTTGAATATTGGTTAGCCGCATCGACAATCGCTTGTCTCACATCTGGCGGTGTAAATTGGTCTAGTTCTGCAATATGTAAAACCAAACGTCCTTTTACGTTAGCTAACTCATCTAATGCTTTTTCGATTCCTACACCGTAATAACCTACGGCACATGCCACGTCAGAAAGTCGGCAGCTTGCTAGATAAGCAAGCTTTCCACCTAAACAATAGCCCACCACGCCGAGGCCTGTAGAAGTGTCACATTCTGGTCGAGTCTTTAAAAAAGATAAGCTGTCTTGAATATCTTCAACACCGAGGTTTTCGTCATATTGCTGATAAAGTTCAAAAGCTTTTTGAAAATCTTCTGGTGTATAACTCAGTTCAATATTAGGTGCTACACGCCAAAATAAATCAGGAACTAAAACGGTATAGCCTTCTTCTGCAAGAAATTCTGCTTTTTCTCGCATGGCCGCATTCACCCCAAAGATTTCCTGACAAAGCACCACTCCAGGTCCTTTTCCTGTTTCTGGTGTCGCTAGATATGCACTGAACTGCTTTCCAGATGCTGTTTTAATTTGAACGGTTTGACCAGCCATAGTGTCAACTCCTGACATTGTTATGGCTTTATCTTCTATCCGAATTTTTTTTTAGACTGTCCAAAAGCTGCAAGCACTATCCAATCTCTGCGCAATTATCAAAATTCATCAAACTGGATAAAACTTAAAAAAACAAGAAATACCTATATTTCAAAAGTTTAAACTAAAAAATTAAATTAATGCTTTTTATTTAATTTGGAAAAAATGGATGAAGATTAGGACTTATAGGATAGTGACGATTGGCTAAAAATAGTTCAATCAAGTCATGTAATTCGTTTAATTACATAAAAAAAGCCCAGTCATTTTCTAAATTAAGGCGTTTATTTATGCATCGACCATGGCCAATTTATGGACAACAAAAAACGTTAATCCTCATCAATATTTTATGTTGTAGTGCATTTTCTACTCAGGCTTATTCAGCGGATGAAGAATGGAAATTTACATCAAAAAATGCATATATAGACAGAAACTATGACAATCCAGATGTAAAAGATACAGGTAGCTGGTCACAATCAGTTTCTCTATTTTACAACTCAAATATGCATGATACGCCGTTAGAAATTGGTGGAACCCCAATTCAAATTGGCGCAAATGCTTCAGCACAATATGCGGTTCGTTTAAGCCAAGATAAACATGTTGCAGATACGGTATTACCTTTTGATAAAGCCACGCAGTCTCAAGCACCTGATTATCTAAAATATGGCGCGACCTTAAAGCTAGGCTATAACAAGACGCTACTCAGCATTGGTGAATTATGGCTGGATTTACCCGTAACCACTGTAGATGCAAGCCGACAACTCCTGACGTCTTATTGGGGAACTAATCTTAAGAGCCAGATAAACGATAAGCTTTTTGCAGAAATTGGCCGTATTGAAAAAGTATCACCACGAAATGAAGAAGATTTCCATCGATTTTCTTTTACCTCAAAAGGCGTGACTGGCTACTCTGATGGCCTTAATTACATAGATCTTCGCTATCAATTTACGCCTACATTGAAGGGTGAATATTACTTTGGGAATATGGAGGATTTATATAACAAACATTATGTCGGCGTTGACCACCTATGGAAAAACGCTAATTTTTCAGTTAATTCAAAATTCAAATATTTCAATGCCAAAGACAATGGACACCTTTTTGACATCGACGCACAAAATGTAGGGTTACTAGAAACGCTTAAAATAAAAAATCATAGTTTTGGTGTGGGTTATCAGCAAATTATTGGTGAGTCTGCTTACCCGTTACCAGATGGTTTCTTGCCTGAAACTTATTTCATTAACTGGAATACGACTGGTTTCTTCAAACAAGATGAAAAGTCTTATCACTTCATCTATGGCTATGACTTTAAAGATTATGTGCCGGGCCTAAATATCACTTTGAAGTATGTATATGGCGATCACTTTAAGACAGTAGATGGCTTAAAAAATAAAGAAAGTGAAGCAAACGTTATTGTCAATTATGCCCTTCAACAGCCACTCCTCAAAGGTTTAGCTCTTCAATACATCTTTATCAATTACGACGTTAAGCATGGAAACGATTTCTCTGAAAACCGTTTCTTCGTCAATTACAGCAAAAAATTTTAATGAATAAGGAATACGTATGAAAACGATAGATGCAAACACGATTATCAATCGCGAAAAACTGTCTCCATTACAGTGGATGGTTTTTATCCTAGGCTTTTTTGTCTTCTTCTGTGATGGTCTAGATACAGGAATTATTGGTTTTGTTGCTCCAGCATTGCTCGATGATTGGGGAATTACCAAGCCTCAGCTTGCTCCAGTTTTAAGTGCTGCTTTAGTCGGTATGTCGATCGGTGCAATTATTTCTGGGCCTCTGTCCGATAAGTTTGGCCGCAAAGGCGTTATTGTTTTTACAAGCCTTTTATTTTCCATATTTACGATTTTGTGTGGCTTTGCCAATTCAACCCAAGACTTAATGATTTATCGCTTTATTACAGGTGTTGGTTTAGGCGCAGCCATGCCAAACATCAGTACGATTGTCTCTGAATATATGCCCGTAAAACGTAAAGCATTCCTTACAGGTCTTGCTGGCTGTGGTTTTATGCTGGGTATTTCTTGCGGCGGTGTGTTATCCGCTTATCTATTAGAAAGCTATGGCTGGGCAAAAGTGATTATTATTGGTGGAAGCATTCCCCTAATTTTAGTGGTTGCTTTATTGCTTAAATTACCTGAATCAACTCAATACTTAATTACACGTCATAAACAAGACAAAGCTCAGCGTATTTTAGAGAATATTCAAGGACATTCCTTCCAAGAGCCGGTAAAACTTGTTTTAACTCAAGCAGAAAATGCTTCAGATGAAAATCCAGTTAAAGTCGTTTTAGGTAAATACCTTTGGGGTTCAAGCATGCTTTGGCTCTGCTGCTTTACCAGTCTATTAGTGTTTTATCTTTTAACAAGCTGGATGCCAACGATTTTAAAAACAGCAGGTTTTAGTACTCAACAGTTTAGTTTAATTGCCGCGATTTTCCCTTTTGGTGGTGTAATTGGTGCAACCATTATGGGATGGTACATGGATAAGCTGAATCCAACTACAGTCATTAAATATTCATATCTCATTGCTTTTGCCCTATTCATTGTTGCAGGTCTAGTGAGCTCAAATATTTTCTTATTAGGTCTTACTATTTTCTTAATTGGTGCATTACTCGCTGGTGCACAGTCTTCATTACTGCCACTTGCAGCTATGTTCTATCCAGCAGTGTGCCGCGCGGTTGGTGTTTCATGGATGCATGGTATTGGTCGTATCGGTGCAATTTTAGGCGCTTTCTTTGGATCGCTTATTTTCACTTTTAACCTAAGCTTAAGCGGTATTTTCTTTATTCTAGCAATACCAACCTTCATCTCATTTATTGCACTTAGCCTAAAAGTAATTTATGAGAAATCTAAAAACAAACAAGTGTTAAAGCTCGAAGAAAGTCTATAAATATTAAGCGATAAATAAAAAACTGATTTAGGCAACTAAATCAGTTTTTTATTGCGAAAATTAAATATCAGAAAATTTTGCCTTTGGTCTCACTTGGATTTTCTCCAAACTCTTCACGATATTCTTGAGAAAAACGACTCAAATGGTTAAAGCCCCAGTCATAGGCAAGCTTTGAAATAGAAACCTTTCTATCTGCACCTGTGGTGCTCAGGATTTTGTAAATTTGTTGGAGACGATATTTTTTTAAATACGACATTGGGCTGGTGCCGTAGTATTGTTGAAATTCATCATACAATTTTGATTTTGAAACCCCAGCCAGACGCTGCAAGTCTTCTGCACAGATTTCTTCATGCGCATGTTCAATAATAAAATTACGAACCTTACGGATATAAGCTGGCTCATCTTGATGTGAAAGTGACTTTAAGGCTTCAGAGTAGTTGTTTTCTTGAGATAATAGTAAGGCTTTAATTACAAAATTTTCATAGTCTTCAGATAACATCTGCAAACCATAAAAATTGCTATACTGCGATTTTAGCTGTAAAAAATTCTGAATATTTTTCCACCATGCACCAATCAGTTGCTCCGAGTCCAAATGCATTTCAGGATTAAAAATAATAGGCGTTTCTATAGGTTTATTCAGTAGATCCGCAAGGACAATCTGCATACTTCGCTCAGGAATAACCACCTGAAATTTTCTGCAATCTTTATCAATAATCAAATCTTGTTGATCGTTATTTGAAACAATAAGGCCTCTGTTTTCATCAGACTGATAATGAGCACCACGAATATTGAGAGCTTGTCGACCTTGTATCGGCAAACTAATACTATATGCTTTTAAATTTGAGATGTTAATGGCAACATTTGCACCATAACTGATTGTTCCGATCGCCATTTTTTTATTGGGCAAACGCATTCCGTCATAGTGAAAATCGAGAGTGTCTTTGTAAATTGTATCTAGACGGTGTTCACCACAAATTGTGGACATCAAATTCTGCGCAAATTCAGCTTTGCGTGAATAATGATTGAGTTCCATCTGTTGGCTGAGTGATATCATATCCTTTTCACCTAGCTAAATAACTTATTGCTTAAAAAGCAACTTGTATGCCAATTAATATCCTTTAATTGACGAGTTTTCCTGAAAAATATCGAATCAAGAAAGAGAGTAAAGATTACTTTCTCATACTCTATTAAATTTTAAAAATAGAAATAAGTTAAATACCTTTAAAGTATAATTTTATACCTTAACAAACTTATTTTATTAGATTTTTTATAAGCAAATAGAGTAGATATAAATCATTATTTTGAACAATAGACTATCGTAAGTTATTTAAAATAAAAAACCGCCTATTTAAAATAAGCGGCTTTTTAAATAGTTAAATTATTGAGCGGTGTAACCACCATCCATAACAACAGCTTGGCCTGTTACCCCACCTGCTTTGCTACTCGCAAGGAAAATCGCATAGTCAGCAATTTCTTCAACAGAGAGCAAACGCTTTTGAGGAACCATTGCCAAAATCACATCTTCAAGTGCGCTGTCTAAACTTACATTACGGGTTTTAGCCAAATCTGCAATTTGCCCACGAACCAACGGTGTATCTACATAACCCGGGCATAGAGCATTTACCGTAATACCATCGCGTGCACATTCTAATGCCGCAACTTTTGTTAGGCCAATTACGCCGTGTTTAGCACTGTTATAACCTGCTTTTCCAGCGAAACCAATCAAGCCATTAATTGAGGCCATATTAATAATACGACCATATTTTTGAGCTTTCATAATTGGAAAAACATGTTTAATACCAATAAATGCCCCCGTTAACATGACTTGAACTAACTTTTGAAAAACAGCCGTTGGAAATTCTTCAATAGGCGCAACATGTTGAAAGCCAGCATTGTTAATTAAAATGTCAACCGTACCAAAGGTCTTTTGAGTCAGCTCAATTGCTTGTTTATAAGCATCTTCATCGGTCACATCACATGGTGCAGATAATGCATCAAAACCTTGTTCTTTAAGTGAGTTCGCCGTTTCTTGACACTTTTCAGCATTCATATCAGAAATAACAACTTTGGCACCTTCTTGAGCAAATTTCTTAGCAATCTCTAGACCGATACCACTTGCAGAACCTGTAATAAAAGCGACCTTACCGTCTAAAAGTTTTGTCATTTATTTACTCCTTAATACTTATAACGTGCTGATTTAAACAATACCCGTTACGGTAAAGACCGTAATGACCACAAATACCGCTAACGTTTTAATTACCGTGACTGCAAAAATATCTTTATACGACTGTTTATGGGTTAAACCTGTAACAGCGAGTAAAGTAATTACCGCGCCGTTGTGCGGGAGTGTATCCATTCCCCCCGATGCCATAGCAACTACACGGTGCATGACTTCTGGTGGAATACCCGCAGCTAAAATCGCGGCGTTATATTGTTCAGCCATCGCACTTAAAGCGATACTCATACCACCAGAAGCTGAACCGGTAATACCTGCTAAAACGGTTGTGGTCACAGCCCCATTCACTAAAGGATTTGTGAAGGTACTGCTCATTGCATGGCTAATCAGAGCAAAGCCCGGTAATGAAGCAATAATTGCCCCGAAACCATACTCAGAAGCTGTATTCATGACTGCTAAAAGTGAGCCACCAATACTGGCATTAATGCCTTCTTTGAAGTTCGTCACTACACGCTGATAATCAAATAAAATTGCGGAAATAATCCCGACAATCAGCGCAAGGCCCACCGCCCAGATCGCACCAGTTTTCGCAACATCTACGGTGTAATCCGCCAGACCCACAGTGGCAAAATCAAAGCCATTTGGGTACCACTCTTTAATTGCTTTAGACAAATATTTATTCATTACTGCAACAAGAATAAGGGGTACAAACGCTAAGAACTGACGAGCGGTACTTCCATTCTTTTGCAAGTTCATATCGGCTTCAATTTCTTGAGGCTGTGTATTGTCTGCGCCAAAACCAGAATACCCTTCGCCTGCTTTTGCAGCAGCTCGGCGACGCCATTCTAAGTAAGCCAAACCCATGCATAGAACAAAGATAGCACCGATAATTCCTAGAAATGGTGCAGCATAAATATTGGTGCCAAAGAATGTAGTTGGAATTACGTTTTGAATTTGTGGCGTACCTGGTAATGCATCCATAGTGAATGTAAATGCACCAAGCGCGATGGTTCCCGGAATTAAACGTTTTGGAATATTGGCTTGTCTAAATAGCTGGTTTGCAAAAGGATAAATGGCAAATACAGCAACAAATAAACTAACACCGCTATAGGTTAAAATTGCACCTAATAATACAACCGTTAAAATTGCTTTTTTTGCCCCAATCCATCTCACAATGGTTCGTGCAATAGATTCAGCAATTCCTGACATTTCAACGACTTTACCGAAAATTGCCCCGAGTAAAAATACAAGAAAGTAATCTTTAATAAAGTTCACCATTTTGGGCATAAATACACCCGAATAAAACGGTAAGACATTGGCTGGGTTAATGAGTAAAACAGCGAGTAAGGCACAAATTGGTGCCATGAGAATGACTGAAAAGCCCTTGTAAGCTGTATACATCAACAGCCCAAGCGAAAGTAGAATTACAAATAATTCCCACATATATTCCTTCTCCCTAAAGAATAGATATTAGGTTCAATAAAATTACCAAAAGATATTTAGGTTATCCCAAACCTATAGTGATAAAAATCACAATATCCAAGTGTGGTAATAGGTAAATGAGCTTAAAAATAAAATATCACTAAAATATTTAAAAACAATGTGATTTATTTAAATTTTAAAATATATATGCAATACAAATAGTTAAGTTGTTTTATTGGTAAAATTTAATTAATTAAAAAATATTATTATTTTATAAAACTTATTAGTTATTGAGTAAATTAAATTAATATTTCTACATTATTTAATAAAGACAATTAAATAATATATTTTTTAAATTAATTTAATAAATATTTTCTTAGCTGAGATCAATAATCTATTAGCGATTAAGAAAACCCACTTGATGAGTGGGTTCAGTCAATCAAAATCTAAACTAAATAGCCTCTATAACAATATATTTTCCTTCATAGAAAAGGCCTTCGGTGCTTGTTTCTTTTAATTTGCAATAAATGGCCACTGAATGTATGAGTTTTTGATTCTTCTCGCTAGGAACATGAGTAAACCCAGATAGAAAATTTGAATTATTATTTTCTAATTTCCAAGAAGTACCTTTATTGTCATGCCACTTACTATTTGGATATTTAGAATCTAACCATTCAATGCACTGCTTCATTGTTGAAAAATTTTTTGTTTCCTCTTTTTCAATTTTCGATGCGGCACTTACTGAGGCTCCAAACGTTAAGAATAAAGCTCCAATTAATGTTGTTCTCATGAAATTACCCTTTATTATTAATAAATAAAATTTAAAGGTTCAAGATATAAAAAAACCACCCTTAGATGGATTAGTTTTTAGGAAGAGTTTTGTTAATTTTAGCACTTGTGTTTTGATCAAATTTTAATAATTTGAAACTTTCACAGTTAGCAAAAATACAAAAAAGAAGAGCAACTATCAAAATTCCGGCTATCTTATTCATTCAATTTTACCTTAGAGATTTTAATTATTTTTAATCAGGTAATGGTATACGAAAATATTATAAAAAGCTTAATTATTAAAAATCTACCACAATTCATTACAAAAGTTATTTGTAATTCTTAGCTCACTTTTCTACTTCTCTCAATATTAATACCGCTTATGGGCTAAAATACTAAGATACAAAAAGCACCCTAAAGTGCTTTTTAATTTAAAGAAATATCAAATGCCTAATGAAAGTTACTGAATTTGTTTAGAAAGCTCGACAATCAGTTTCTTTTCGTAGTCATTGAGCACGTTGTCAATATTTTCAACCCACTTTTACTCGTTCGCTACTTGAGCTGATCTAGTTATCTTACTATAGATCTTAAATGGCGGACGGTTAGGGTGTTTAGCATCTAAAATCTCTGTATCAATTTCAGAATAAATTTTTATTGAAGCAAAGCCAGGTTGGAACTATGACCAAAATTTATTAATTTTAATATTGAGTATCAGCTCAGCCTACTGTCCTCTTCTTTATTTTTATAATTTTTTTCAAAAAACATCATATTAGACAAATTTTCGTATAAATTACCCTTCTAGGTGAGTTGGGCAATCTAAAGGAAAGAAATGACGCTTAAACAATTAAAAGCTTTTTTAGCCCTTGCGCGTACACTCAACTATGCTAATGCATCATTAGAGCTACATCTCAGCCAGTCTGCTTTAAGTCTCACCATCAAAAGCTTAGAGGAAGAATTAGGCGGAAAGCTCTTTAACCGTAATACTCGCCGTGTTGAGCTTACACAAGAAGGTAAATCCCTCATTCCCTATGCTAAAAAATTACTCGCCAATTGGGATGAAATGGAAAACGATGTTAAACAACGTTTTAAGCTCAATCGTGGAACTTTAAGTATTGCCTCAATGCCCTTTGTGACTCATGCAATTTTGCCTGAGGTGATTCATCAATTTTTAGAACTTCATCCTAATCTTAACTTTTCAATTCACGATATTCCCAATGAAACCATTATAGAAAAAGTACAAGATGGTATTTTCGAGCTTGGTATTTGTTTTGAACCAGATCTCACCGAAGGCTTAGAGTTTAAACCTCTATTTGAAGAAGATTTCTTAGCTCTATTACCTAAGACTCATCCACTCGCTCAATTACCTTCTATTACATGGCATGAGCTTTGTTCAAACCCATTTGTGACCTTACAAAAACCGTCAATTGTTCGTTATTTAGTTGAGCAAAATTGTTTGCGAAATAATATAACGCTCGATTTAAAAGTGGAATGTCATCAAATTTCATCACTTTCAAGTTTTGTGGCTTATGGAATTGGGGTAAGTGCAATTCCACGGCACTTTGCTAAACACATTGATAAAGAACATAACGTGTTGATTGAGTTAAAGGATGAATCTATTCATAAGACTGTAGGAATTGTTTATAAAAAGAACTTTGAAATTTCAAATATTTCGACTCAGTTTATTGAAGCTTTGATTCAGTATAAATTTTAAAAAATTAAAGACTGCTTTTTAGGATGAGCTAAGCATACGCTTAAGCTAAAACTATTAATTATTATAATTTTCAATGATATGAGGTGATTTTTTAAAGTATTTTGCTTTATGTTCGTCTGATCTTTTGTAGACGATTTGAAACCATTCATTGATTATACTTATTAATCATTTAAAAAAATTAACTTCTATAACGTAAAATGTGATGCTAAAACTAAGATTACTAAGGGATATAGGATAACAATAGAATGAATAAAGTTTATGCCAATGCAGAGGCAGCACTAAAAGACGTTATTGCAGATAATCAAACACTTGCCGTAGGTGGTTTTGGTTTATGTGGAATTCCGGAAAAATTGATTGTTGCAGTTAAGCAAAGTGGTGTGACTGGTCTCACATGTATTTCAAATAACGCAGGTGTAGATGATTTTGGTTTAGGTATTTTGCTTCAAACAAAACAGATCAAAAAAATGATCTCTTCTTATGTTGGTGAAAACAAAGAATTTGAGCGCCAATATTTAAATGGTGAACTTGATGTAGAACTTACTCCACAAGGTACATTAGCTGAAAAGTTACGTGCTGGTGGTGCTGGTATTCCGGCGTTTTATACACAAACCGGCGTTGGTACACTCATTGCCGAAGGTAAAGAAGAACGTACCTTTAATGGCAAAAACTACATTTTAGAAGAATCTTTAACAGCAGATGTAGCTCTTGTTAAGGCCTATAAGGCAGACAAGGCTGGCAACTTAGTATTCCGTAAAACTGCTCAGAATTTTAACCCTGAATGTGCGATGGCTGGAAAAATTACAATCGCCGAAGTTGAACAGGTTGTTGAAATTGGTGAATTAGATCCGGATGAGATCCATTTAGCGGGTATTTATGTAAACCGCATTGTACTGAATGCATCACCTGAAAAACGCATTGAGCATAAAACTTTAAGCACGGAGGCAGTATAAAATGGCTTGGTCACGTAATGAAATGGCACAACGTGCTGCAAAAGAACTTGAAGACGGTTTTTATGTCAATTTAGGTATTGGCTTACCTACTCTAGTTGCCAACTATATTCCTGAAAATATCAATGTTTGGCTTCAATCTGAGAATGGCCTATTAGGTATTGGTGAGTTTCCAACCGAAGAAACTGTCGACGCCGATTTAATTAACGCCGGTAAACAAACAGTTACAGCTCGCCCTGGTGCTGCTTTTTTCTCAAGCTCAGAATCTTTTGCCATGATCCGCGGTGGCCATGTCAACATTGCAATTTTAGGCGCAATGGAAGTTTCCGAAAATGGTGACTTAGCGAACTGGATGATTCCGGGTAAAAAAGTCAAAGGTATGGGCGGCGCAATGGACTTGGTTGTTGGTGTCCAAAAAGTTGTAGTGCTTATGGAACACTGTGCAAAAGATGGTACGCCAAAGATCGTTAAAAACTGTAGCCTACCTTTGACAGGTAAAGGCGTGGTTCACCGTGTAATTACTGACTTAGGTGTAATGGATATTACCCCGCAAGGCGTAGAGCTGATTGAACTTGCTAAAGATGTCACGCTTGAACAGATTCAAGCTGCTACAGGTGTCGAGTTTTATAAAACTTTAGTTGCGTAAATTCTAATTTTTAGTTAGCCAGATAAGACTCAAGTTAGTAAATGAGCTTGAGTCTTAGCCCTTTAAAGCACCGGATGTGCTGTCTATAAATAAGAACGAGAAGGATTTTTTCAGCTATGGAAAAACAGCAAGGAATTTTTGAAAGATTTGCTCTTCGGATTAGTGACTGGTCTGAAAAATGGTTTCCTGATTCATATATTTTTGCATTACTTGGCGTCATTATTGTATCAATTGCTGCGTTGGGTATTGGTGCACCTATTCACGATGTCGCGACTTCTTTTGGGAATGGTTTCTGGAGTCTTATTCCCTTTACCCTGCAAATGACGATGCTCATTATTGTGGGTTATGTCGTTTCTGTATCTAAGCCCGTAAAATTCCTAATCCAAAAAATGGCACGTATTCCAAATTCTGGACGTGGTGCTATTGTTTTAGTTGCAACTGTCAGCTTGTTAATTTCTCTAGTCAACTGGGCAGTAAGTACGATTCTTACTGCACTTTTAGTAATTGCATTAGCGAAACGTAAAGAGCTGAATATGGATTACCGTGCAGCGGCAGCGGCTGCAATTATTGGTATGGGGGCAACTTGGGCACTGGGAATTAGCTCTTCGGCAGCACAGCTTCAAGCGAATAAAACTAGTTTACCTGAGTCAATTTATAATCTGACAGGTGTTATTCCATTTACCGAAACGATTTTCCTTTGGCAATCAATTGCAATGACTATTATTTTGGTTATTGTATCAATCGCAATCGCTTACTGGTCAGCTCCAAAAGGTAATAATGTTAAAACAATTGATAGTTTTGATGTTCAATTTGAAGAAGACAAACCACATGAGCAAGAATCGACGCGTCCGGGTGACTGGTTAGAAAACTCGCTTATCTTAACGATTATTGTGGTCGCATTAGGCTTAATCTGGATGTTTTTTGAATTTTCAAAAAGCAATCCAATCATTGCTATTTCAAGTTTAAACACATACAACTTTGTGTTTTTAATGCTTGGGTTAGCCTTGCATGGAACACCAAGAAACTTCTTAAATGCTGTTTCAAAGGCAGTTCCAGCTGTATCAGGAATCTTAATTCAGTTTCCACTTTATGGAAGCATCGCTTTTATTATGACGCAAGCTTTAAACAGTCAAGATTTATCGCTGTCGCATTATATAGCTGAGTTTTTCGTTTCAATCGCTTCAAAAGAAACCTTTGCAATCGTGATGGGGATTTACTCTGCGATTCTGGGGTTCTTTGTACCGTCTGGTGGTGGAAAATGGATTATTGAAGCCCCATATGTTATGCAAGCAGCAAATGATTTGAAAGTTCATTTAGGCTGGTCTGTACAAATTTATAATGCAGCCGAAGCTTTACCGAACTTAATTAATCCATTCTTTATGCTTCCAATGTTAGGCATTCTAAAACTAAAAGCAAAAGATGTGATTGGTTTTACAGTCACTCAACTCGTTGTGCATTTTCCGTTAGTTTTATTTTTATTATGGTTCTTTGGAAGAACGCTTAGCTATACCCCACCTACTTTTTAATTTACCGGCGCCTTTAGTTTCGGCTAAAGGCAAATTTAGCAAATACATCAATAAGAGATATTAAGATGAGTTCAATTGTTATAGTTTCAGGTAGCCGTACTGCAATGGGCGGTTTTCAAGGCAGCCTATCGGCTTTAACTGCACCAGAACTAGGCGCTGCGGTTATCCGTGAATCGATCCAACGTGCAGGTGTTTCCTCTGAACAAGTAGATGAAGTTATTTTTGGTTGTGTATTGAGTGCAGGTATTGGCCAAGGTCCTGCTCGTCAGGCGATGCGTAAAGCTGGTGTACCTGATCATGTCGGCGCAGTTACCATTAATAAACTATGTGGCTCTGCCATGAAAGCGGTGTTAATAGCATCTGATACTCTAAAAGCAGGCAGTGCCAATATTATTGTAGCTGGCGGTATGGAATCTATGACCAATGCACCTTATATTTTACCGAAAGCTCGCGGTGGTTACCGTATGGGTCATGGTGAAATTAAGGACCATATGTTTTTAGATGGTCTTGAAGATGCAGAAACAGGCCGCTTAATGGGTTCTTTTGCTCAAGACATGGCAAATACCAAAGGCTTTACCCGTGAGCAAATGGATGACTTTGCAATTTCTTCACTTAAAAAAGCGCAAACTGCGATTACGGAAGGTTACTTCAAAGAAGAAATTGTTCCTGTTGAAGTAAAAACACGTAAAGGTGTTGAAGTTATCGATCAAGATGAACAGCCATTAAAAGCGAATCTTGAGAAGATCCCAACATTACGTCCAGCTTTTAGTAAAGATGGGACAATTACAGCTGCTAACTCAAGCTCAATTTCTGATGGCGCTGCTGCTTTAGTACTCACCACTGAAGAATATGCTCAAAGTCATGGTTTAAATACTTTGGCAAAAATTGTTGCAACATCTACTCACTCACAACATCCAAGCGAATTTACCATTGCTCCGATTAGTGCAATTCAAAAAGTACTTAAGCGTGCTGGCTGGTCTGTTGATGAGGTAGATGCTTGGGAAATTAATGAAGCTTTTGCAATGGTAGCAATGGCGCCAATTCATGAACTCGGCATTGATGAAGCAAAAGTAAACGTCCATGGCGGTGCTTGTGCTTTAGGCCATCCAATTGGCGCAACTGGCTCAAGAATTATTCTTTCTCTTATCTATGCTTTAAAACGCCTAGGTAAAAAGAAAGGTGTTGCTGCATTATGTATTGGTGGTGGTGAAGCTACAGCTGTCGCAATTGAAATCTAAAAATCAAACCACACAGAAGGTGTAAAAGTTTTTCTTACACCTTCTTTTTTTAGACTTTAAAAAGTTCATAGCAGGTTTGACGGAACCATTTATGACTACTTTTATGATGGCAAGACATATGCCAATGTTGTTTAACATCATAAGTTGGAAAGTCTAGAGGTGCAGGTAAAATCTGTAAATTTTCTCTCACCAATAAGACTTGGCTTAAATAATACGGTACCGTTGCGATCGCATCTGTTTCTTGTACGACTAATCCCACTCCAAGATAGCTCGGTAATCGAATTAAAATATTTCGATCCAATCCTTTGTTCTGTAATTCATTTTTAATATGGTAATGCCCAATTCCCGCGTCAATATCGATATGATACTCGCGCATATAATCATCTAAAGTAAAATTATTTGGGTCTAAACGAGGATGGCTCTTAGAGCTAATCACAACATAATGTTGTTTAAAAAACTTTTGTTGATAAAAGCCTTCTTCTAATTGGGGTAAAAAACCAATTGCAAGATCAATCTCACCATTTGCCATTTGATAGCTGGTTTCTGGCGTAATCGGCCGAATATTCAAGCGAATTAAAGGTGCTTTCTCTTTTAAATAGTTGGTTAGTTGCGGTAATAAAACCAGATGAGACACATCTGTCATCGCAATTGTAAAAAGTTGATCTGAAGTTAGCGGATCAAAGTTCACACTAAAGTTATTAATGCTTTCAACTTTATCAATCACTTCACTAATAAGTGGAAAGATTTCTTTAGCCAATTCGGTTGGGATCATTTCATTTCCAACACGAATAAAAAGCGGGTCATTAAAATGCTGACGGATTTTGTTCAGTCCATTACTAACGCTCGGTTGTGTAAGGCCAATCGCATCAGCAGCCATTGAAACACTTTTAAACCGATAAATATGATAAAAAATATTTAGTAATCTACTATCTAGATCAAACAAAATTGTCTCCGTCTGGATCAAATAATCCATTCAAAAGGAATGAAATCAGGCACAGCATATATAAAAATGCTCACTAGATTTCTGAATTATTGATATATGGTCTAAATTAACAAAGAATCTAGACCATGAGCAATGCTTTATAAAGCCTTTCATCATAAAGGCAAAGGTATGAGCTCTTTAATTGATTACTTTGTATGTAAATATCTTGAGGACATCACATATCATTATAATTTTTAATCATGCTGAGTTTGAAAGCCCTTCCAGATTTGCTGAACAGATTTGTTATCACTCAAGTTATTTTTAAAAATATAAATATCTTGTGGCAAGCAATATTCGTTATGGTCCAACATGACCAATTTTCCGGTAGCGAGATCTTCCTCTACATTAATTTTTGGAATCCATGCTACACCTAAACCTTGTAATACAAGCTCTTTCAAATTGGTGGCATTGTCAGTTTCATATAAGGTTTTATAGATCAGTTTACCTTCAATCAATTGATCGACCAATTTACGCAAATAAGCATGTTTACTATAAGCAAGTAATGAAAAATTACTCTGAATTGTATGCTTAGGCGTATGATCTGCTTCGGTAGCTGACACTGGAACAATCTCTGTTTCAGCGATCTTGATGCCACTTAAAATATCATCACCAACTCGATTAATATTAGATCGATCTGCATAACAAATCATAAAATCGCAGGCACCTTCTTTTAAAAGAGATAAGCCTTCACCACTATTCGTTGCGACAATTTCAATTTTTAAATCACGCATAAATGTTGGGAACTTTTTTAAAAAAGTGGTTAAAAAACCAGATGCTAATGAGTGGACAACACAGAAACGAATCGTAGATTCGGTTTCATTTTTGATGTTTTTAATCAGCTTTGCTGTTTCTTCTACCTGTTTCTCAATATTTTTAGACATCACCAGCATAATCCGTCCAATGTCTGTAAATTCAATATTATTTTTATTATTTCGAATAATAACTTCAGCTCCGATCATCTCTTCTATTTGCTGAATTCTACGCGTAAACGCAGATTGACTAATAAATCGTTTTTCGGCTGCTTTTGAAATAGAACGCTCACGCTCAAGTGTCAAAAGGTCTTCTACCCAACGTACTTCTAAGTTCATTTTATGCATTCCCTTTTTATAGTTATGTCCTTAATCTGTCTGGTTGGGAAGCTGAATAAATAGCTGAATAGATGAATAAAAACTATAAAACATGGGAGTACCTGCAAAAATGCGATGGAGGGTTGGCAAAGCCAAACAATAAAAGTAAGTATTTAAATAATTCTGACATAGAAAAGAGCGTAAGAGAATAAAAGACTTTGATTTAACTCAACAACTCATACAAATATAAAATTATTACTTTAAAAATTATTTTAAATCAAAAAGTAAGAAGCATATAACGCAAGTAAATAACAATTTTTAAGTTAATAAAAAAAAGAAATAATCCTATGCTTTACTCATGTTTTATTTTTTATAAAAAAAGTCCGCACCTTGGGGAAGAATACGGACTGTAAAACTGAAAATGACTATCTAGCTTATTTCAGGAATTAAGCTCTCTGACTCAATAAACTCATTTAAATCAGAAGATATGCTTGCAGTATAGCTCAGTCCATAAAACCTGACTATTCTACTAAAGTATTTAACTTAAGATTGAATTAAAACGAATTCTTAATATTCACCAATGAGGTAATATAATTTTCTTGAAATTTCAACCATCATATTAGAAGTATATTGAGTAATTTCAAAAACTTGCTTTTTCTGGGGATTGAAAACCATATTGTCATTTTCATCACTAAAAAAGATATAAGTGGTGTATTTATCCATATGGTGGATATGCTCTTTTAAGCTTAATTTTTCCCCAGAATTGGGATCATAGGCGATAAACTTCATTCTCATGAATTTTGTCTCTATACATACAGTCTTTTACCCAAATTTTAAAAAAATCTAGATAAAACAATATTTTGATGGATAATATGAAATAGTTAACCTAAGAACTGAGGCTACTTGTAAGATATGGGCACAATACTATTAGCTTTGTTTACCGAGGTTTCAGCAGAAGCGATTGATTGCTCTGCTTCTTTAAGCAGACGAGAAGTTTTAGACTCACTTTTCTCTTCACCGTGGAAAAGCACATAGTATGTAAAACTTCCCAAAATAATTAATGCGGCTGTGACTTTTAACATAAACTTAAAACTAAGATTTTTTCGTATTATAGTGTTTTTTATGTGAAATGCATCACATTTTTATATGAATTTGTTAGATAAGCTTCACTTTAAAAGCTAATAATAAAGATAATTAAGTTGATATTTCATTTAAATTAATCAGTCTTAATTTTTACAATGCGTTTCTTTCAAAAATTAGATGACCATTCATTGTATCAAGAAAATTTTGAAATCAACTTCACATCAATCTTAAGTTGTTAATTTATATAGTTAAATTAATATTTTAAAATGAACTATCCTAGTTAGTTGACTATAAAATTAGAAAATTGATATGCAAAAAATGCATAATTAACTTGATAAATGCATTAGAAGTGAAGCATTTCGAAATCTAATATGAATTATCTACTCTACTAATTCGAAGTTTAATGATGAACGCTGAAATTACCACCCGTATTGAGAAGGATCTTATTGGTTATAGAGAAATCAATAATAATGATTATTACGGAGTTCAAACATTACGTGCTCTAGAAAACTTTAACTTAACACAAAGTAAAGTGGGAAATTTCCCTCATTTAATTAAAGCATTAGCAATGGTAAAACTTGCTTGTGCTGAAGCGAACTATAATCTTAAAAGCTTAGATCAGACTAAATTTGAAGCGATTGAATACAGCTGTAATCAACTTATTCGTGGTAATTTTCACGACCAATTCCCGATTGATATGATGCAAGGTGGTGCTGGTACTTCAACAAATATGAATGCAAATGAAGTATTAGCAAACGTCGCTTTAGAATATATGGGACATGCAAAAGGCCAATATCAATATTTGCACCCTAATAACGACATTAACATGTCACAGTCAACAAATGACGTGTACCCTACTGCGATTCGCTTAGGTTTGTTATTAAGCTTAGATGAACTAAATCTTCCTTTTAACAATTTAATCTTAAGTTTCCGCAATAAATCTCAAGAATTTGCTCACATCCTAAAAATGGGCCGTACACAGTTACAAGACGCTGTGCCAATGACATTAGGGCAAGAGTTTGGTGCTTTTGCAGTAACTTTACAAAAAGACCTTGAGCAAATTAATACGCTCATTCCAAATGTTTTAGCGTATATGAACCTTGGTGGTACGGCGATTGGTACGGGAATTACTACTGAATATAGTTACCGTGAACTTGCGATTCAAGCACTTGCAAAAATCTCTGGTAAGAAAATTAAGTCTGCTCCTGATCTAATCGAAGCAACTTCAGATATGGGTGACTTTGTTCTTTTATCTGGTTTATTAAAGCGTACTGCAACTAAGCTTTCAAAAATTGCCAATGACTTACGTTTACTTTCAAGTGGTCCACGTACTGGCATTAATGAAATTAATTTAGAAGCTCGCCAACCGGGTAGCTCGATCATGCCGGGTAAGGTAAACCCAGTTATACCTGAAGCGATGAACCTTGCTTGTTTCCAGATCATTGCAAATGACTTGGCTGTAACTTTAGCTGCTGAAGCGGGCCAATTACAGTTAAATGCAATGGAACCACTTATTGCATTCAAACTGTTTGAATCTATGGATTTGCTTGGTAAGGCAATGGCAATGTTCCAAAGTAAGTGTATTGATACAATTACGGCGAACCCTGAGCATTGTAAAGCTTTGGTTGAAAACTCGATTGGTATCGTGACTGCACTTAACCCATATCTAGGTTATGAAACTACAACTCGTATTGCTAAAACTGCAAATGAAACTGGACAAAGTGTATTAGCACTCGTTCAGAACGAAGGCTTATTATCAGCACAAGTGCTTGATGATATCTTGTCGATTAATAATATGGTTAAACCAAAAATGTCGGCTTAATTCCTGAAAATAAAAAAGGAGCTTTTATAAGCTCCTTTTTTATTTGTTCTATATTTTAAAAACTGAAAGTTGTAGAGAACTGGGCTGTACGTGGATTACCTAAGAATAGGTAGTCATCCCCCATAAATGCACCCACATCACGCCAATACTTCTTATTAAATAAGTTATCAATATTGAATCTAAAAGTTGTGTCATGCCCAGCAAAATTTGTTTTATAGGCAGCACCAATATTAAAGACGCTATATCCGCCTACTTTTGCAGTTCCCTCTTTGTTTGCATATTTACTACTACTGTATTGCATACCACTCAATAATCTTAATCCTTCAACTGAAGGTACTTTATAAGATAACTGTGCAGTTGCGCGTACCTTCGGTACATTTTGAGTTTGATGACCTTTGTAGCTGTCAGTATCAATATTAACAAGACGAGATTTGGTATAGGTAATACCTGAACTAACATCGAGTGTATCGGTTAAAGCGCCCGTTAAACCTAATTCAATACCTTGATTGTGTTGTTCACCTTGTGAAACAAAATCGAAAGTTCCATCTGCATTCACTTTGCTATATTGATTATCTTGTTTTAAATCAAAAATAGCTGCTGTTACTAAGAAGTTCCGAATTTGTTGCTTAACACCAACTTCATATTGTTCAGAGTTTTTAGGAGATAGAACTTCTAGAGCATTATTAGCGAACCACGGAGCTTCACCACCATCTGATAATCCTTTGGCATATGAGGCATAAAGATTAGTTTTAGCAGTTGGGCTATACATGAGCGCTAATTGCGGTAAAAACTTATTTAAATCGGTATCACGGCTTAGCTGCGCATCTGAATTATAAGCTTGCTCATCAAGGTGAATAAGTTTTCCGCCGAGTAGAGTTGACCACTGATCATTAAATTGAACTCGGTCAGATACAGTAAATGCAGTCTGATCACTTTCTAAGGCTTTATAACGATCACCTAAGCTTTCCGATGACGGACTATAGTCAATCGTATCTTGATAGATATTACCTGTTCCTACCGCTACATTAAGTGGTGTGTGGTGCTTTAAAGTTTTATATGTACGTTGTAATTTGAAAGCGATTTGATGCTGGATATTAGCAGTATTGAATTGACCCTCTAACCCAGCAGAAAACTGGTTAGTAATACGTGTATCATCTGGGCTGCGGAAGTCATAAATGTCATAATTTCCGTGTTTATCAAAAGTATTGCCCAAACCAGAATATTCACAAATATCGTTATAACATCCCCATGGGAAAGCACTATTATCATCAATCACAACACGGCTTTGCGATGCACTTAAGCTAGCATTCCATTGATCATTAAATGCATATTGATATTTTAAACTTGCATTTACACTGTTATTTACAACAGGTTTACTCCACGACTGGTAACCCAATAAACGGTCTTGATCTACATTTGTTGGTACTTCTTGCCCATCAAGCAGTTGATAACCCGGTACGGAGCGTTGGCTTTGATGCTGAGCTTCAATATCAAACAATAATTTAGAACGCTCATTAATTTTCCAGTCTAAAGCAACTGAACCAAACTCACGCTTACCATTTGCGTGATCAACATTTGGATGGATGCTTTCATGGGCTAAATTGATTCGATAACCAAAAATATCATTAATAAAGCCGCCAACATCTGTTGCCAGTGTATAGCCGCCTTCTGAATTTGCATCGACCGTAATAGTTTTAATATCGGCAGGTCTTTTGGTGACATAGTTAACCACACCACCTGGTGTCGACATTCCACTTTGAATTGCAGAAATGCCTTTTAAGATTTCAACTTGTTCTTTATTTTCTAAAGCAACATTTTGCTCGCCACGTATAGTATGGCCATTAATGAGATAACTTGAGCCTAAATCAAGCGCAAAACCACGTGCTACAAAGTTTGGATAGTAGCCAATTGCAGCGTAGCCATCCCCTAACGATGAATCATTTTTAATAACATCAGTTAATGTTTTTGCGTGTTGGTCTGCTATACGCTCAGAGGTAATGGTTGTAATAGATGCAGGGACTTTCTTTACATCACCAGTTTGAAAACCAGATAAATTAACTTTTTTAGACGTATATAGTGCCTCATTATTTTGTGTAGCGTTCACAGTAATGGTTGGGAGCTGCGAAACCTCCGCTTCATTTGCATAGACGGCAGATGTTATGAGTGCAATAGATGAAGCCAATGCTGTTTTAGAGCATGTCATGAAGTGAAAATTTAACGAACGTCTTTCCATTGAATAACTACCTGCCATACCGTGCATAATTTGAAGCGCTAGAAGTAACTGCTGAGCCTATTTTTAGCCACGCAAGAATACAGCTACATATATTGAGAAACAATACATTCTGTACTTTTTCGATTAAGTGTATTTGATACAAATTTTATGAACTTATCATTATATAAATTTCATTTATTTTATTAGGAATTGACGCTATAACTTTTTAAGTATTACTAAATATTCAAAATAAACTTAAGCTCGAAATGAAACTTAAAAGGAGAAATAAAATAGAAAAGTACCGTTGTAAATTAGCTCACTGATTTTAAATAGAATTAATTATTAAGTTAAATGAAAGGAAGTGTTCGATCATTGGTAAAATTATCTTTAAATCGAACAAAAGGACGTAATTTTACTAGAAACGAATTTTAAAATTAGAAAAAATGAATGGTTAGGAATTTAAGGAAGTGCTCAGGATTGAGTGATATTTAAAGTTTCATTCTATTTTCTATCCAGCATATCTAAAAATTCCTCATTTTTGTCTGCAAAATGATGGAAGAAATATGACATACACTCAGGAAGAAAAACGTAGCAGAATACGTGGGATTGTAGGCGCAGCCTCTGGTAATTTAGTTGAATGGTTCGACTTTTATATCTATGCAGTATTTGCTGCCTACTTTACTCAAGCATTAACAGCACCTGATATGGATAGTACGACTAAATCTATCTATGTTTGGGGCGTATTCGCTGCAAGCTTTTTTATGCGTCCTATTGGTAGTTGGGTATTTGGACGAATTGCAGACCGGCATGGTCGAAAAAAATCGATGGTCATCTCAATTTGTCTGATGGCTTTGAGTTCTTTTCTATTTGCAGCCCTACCTACTTATGACCAAGTTGGCTTATTTGCCCCTTTTCTTTTACTGGTAGTGCGCTTACTTCAAGGCTTATCGGTTGGTGGTGAATATGGTGCAGTAGCAACATATATGAGTGAATTAGGTTTAAAAGGCCAACGTGGTTTTTACTCATCTTTCCAATATGTCACCCTCTCTGGTGGTCAGTTACTCGCAAGCTTACTTGGTGTAATTTTATTAACGTTCTTAAGTGAACAACAATTACATGATGGTGGATGGCGTATTCCGTTTGTTATTGGTGGTATTGCAGCAATTTTTTCTTTGCTTGCACGTAGTCGCTTAGAAGAAACGCTTTCTCATCAAGACAGCGAACGAAAAGAATCTGGCAGCTTAAGAGAACTCTTTAAGAAACATTGGAAAACCTTTTTATTGGTGGTTGGATACACTTCTGCTGGTTCATTAACGTTTTATGTAGAGACCGTTTATTCAAAAACCTATTTAACCAATTTAGGGATGGATGGAAAAACCGTTGGTTATATCATGACCTTCGCCCTATTTGTCTATATGTGTGCTCAACCTGTATTTGGTGCAATTTCTGACCGTATTGGGCGACGCTCTTCAATGCTGGCCTTTAGCTTATTGTCTGCGATTTTTATATACCCAGTCATGGTGATCGGGATGCGTGCCTATATTGATTCGCCGATCATTATTACCTTGCTACTTATTTTTATGATGATGTTACTCAGTTTCTATACATCTATCAGTGGCTTAGTAAAAGCTGAAATGTTCCCACCTCATGTGCGAGCTTTAGGTGTAGGTTTCTCTTATGCAGTAGGTAATGCGCTGTTTGGTGGTTCTGCGCCTTCAGTTGCCTTACAGTTCAAAGCTGCCGGAATTGAAAATACCTTCTTTATATATGTCATTGTCATGCTGATTATCTGTTTCTTATGTAGCCTTGCGCTTCCGAAAAAACCAGATTATTTAGAACATGATCATTAAAAAGTAAAAGATAGATATTCTTCTAGAGTTTTTTTAGAAGAATATCTTTTTAAAATAATAAGAAAGTCATTTTTGTTCTGTATGCTATAGCTGCCTAGCACATCTAACTTATTCAATTAACTAAAAGTTACTAGTTTTTGATGTTCTTGATCCGTATGAATCAATTTTTTGATGGGATAAAAAAATGGAAAACGAAAAATCCCCTTTACCTGAAAGTATTATTCAAGTCACCTTCTGGCAAGCCTTTTTATTTTGGCTTAAGCTCGGCTTTATTAGCTTTGGGGGGCCAGCTGGACAAATCGCTGTGATGCATCAGGAACTCGTTGAGCAAAAGCGCTGGATATCCGAAAAAAGATTTTTACATGCTCTGAACTACTGCATGTTGTTACCCGGTCCTGAAGCACAGCAATTAGCAACCTATATTGGTTGGCTTATGCATAGAACTGCTGGAGGATTAGTTGCAGGTATTCTATTTGTATTACCTTCCTTATTTATTTTAATTGGGCTGTCTTGGGTTTATATAAAATTTGGAGATGTTCCCGTTATTGCAGGTATTTTCTATGGAATTAAGCCTGCCGTTACTGCAATTGTTTTCCATGCAACTTACCGTATAGGTAGTCGTTCGCTTAAAAATAAGTTTTTATGGGCCGTCGCGATTGCAGCGTTCTTTGCCATTTTTGTCTTAAAGCTTCCTTTCCCGCTTATCGTTTTATCCGCTGGTATTGCTGGCTATTTAGCGAGTAAAAAGTACCCAGAACTATTTTCCTCCGCGGCTGGACATAAAGCCAGTCAAAAAGATTATGGTCCGGCATTTATTGATGATGAGACTCCAACACCAGAGCACGCTAAATTCCATTGGTTGCGGTTAGCTAAACTTATTTTTATAGCAATCGCTTTATGGCTATTGCCAATTTTAGCTTTAGGCGCATATTTTGGATGGCATCATTCTTATACTCAAATGGCGTGGTTCTTTACCAAAGCTGCTTTGCTCACTTTTGGGGGCGCTTACGCAGTTTTACCTTATGTCTATCAAGGAGCAGTCAATCATTTTGGCTGGCTTTCACCTACACAAATGATTGATGGTTTAGCTTTAGGTGAAACTACACCGGGTCCACTGATTATGGTAGTGGCATTTGTTGGCTTTTTAGGAGGCGTCAATCATTCATTACTTGGCTCTGAGCATCTATTTTTTGCTGGAGCACTGGGTGCAGTCATTGTGACTTGGTTTACCTTTCTCTTTTCATTTGTATTTATTTTTGCGGGTGCGCCCATTATTGAATCTACACATAATGAAATTAAATTTACTGCGCCACTCACTGCCATTACCGCAGCTGTGGTCGGTGTAATTTTAAATCTCGCACTATTTTTTAGTTATCACGTGTTATGGCCACAAGGTTTTTCAGGGCATTTTGATATAGTTGCAGCCCTCATTACTGTTGCTGCATTTATTGCTTTATTCCGCTTTAACGTGAACGTGTTATATGTGATTTTTGCATCAGCGCTGGTTGGTTTAGGGGTTTATCTTTTATAAAAATTAGTCATGAGTCTTTCAACGTAACTGTGAAGGGCTCATACCATAAAACTGTTTAAAGCGATGACTTAAATGGCTTGCTGAACTAAAACCACATACTAAGGCAATATCTTGTAAAGAAAGCTGAGATGATTGAATTAGCCCTTTTGCTTTGGTTAAGCGTCTTTGCATGACATATTGGTGAGGCGCCATATTCATTGACTGTTTAAACATATGGGCAAAATGATATTCGCTTAAATTCACAACATTTGCTAAGTCAGACAAAGTCAGTGCTTGGTCTAGATGCCCTTCAATCCAGTCTTGAATATATTTGAGTTTATGAGGCGCCAGCCCACCTTTAATGACGGGTTGCTGCCACTTCACGTTGCTATATCTTCGAATTAAGTGATTCAACAATAAACTTGCTGTTGTACTCATTTGCAAATGATTTGAAGAATCTTTCCAATCACAATCTAGCAAGAAGAATTGATATAACGCTCGAATCCGTTCATCGTCATTAAACACAACTTCGTTTAGTTCAATTTGATTGGGTTCTTTGTCCCATATTTTTTCGGCAACATCACGCAAATGTTGGTCAGTATAATACAAGTGAACGAATTTAAGCCCACCTCGGATATCCCAAGTCGACTCCTGATGTTCAGGCAATAAGCAAAAACGACCCGGCCCGCCACCATTTTTCCAGCCCGCAGGTGTTTTTTGATAGCTTTCATAGCCATCTTGAATATAAAGACTTAAAGTGTGGTGATCGCTACAGACACTTACACGATCTTGCTGATTAGACCAAAATGCAAGTTGCATATTTTCATCAAGCACCACAGTTTCGTGAAGCTTGGCTTTAGATTGCTGTAGCTGTTCTAAAGTTTGATAGGCCATGCAAAATTAAAACGAATATCATTGAGCTTAAGTTAACCATATTCAGCAAAATTCAGCTAGTTCAGTCATATAAAAAACGCAAGATCTTGCATGTACAACACAAGAATATATACGTGAAAAATGAAGCATTCCTAGATACTTAAGCTTGGTAATCGAGGATGAAGTTATGAATATTTTACTCTATGTTGCGGTGGTGTTGATTTGGGGAACAACATGGATTGGAATTGCCGTTCAGGGCCATTATGCAGCACCCGTTGTCGCAATTTTATGGCGTTTTGCCATTTCAGCCCTATTACTTTGGGTTGTTTTACTATTTTCAGGAAAATTGCAGCGAATTGCTTTAAAAGATCATTTGTTTTGTATGCTACAAGGTCTTTGTGTTTTCGGCCTAAACTTTATTTGTTTTTATACCGCAGTTAAATATGTAAACAGCGGTTTAGAGTCCGTTATTTTTTCGATGGCCGTTTTCTTTAATGCTATTAATGCGCTTATCTTTTTTAAGCAAAAACCATCACCAAATTTTACCCCAGCTGCAATTTTAGGACTCATAGGTATTGTTTTACTGTTCTGGCATGACCTGATTAATAGTCAGTTTAATGCACAGTTACTAATGGGTATCGGTCTATGTGCAATAGGCACTTACGGTTTTTCTTTAGGTAATATGATTAGTGTTAGACATCAAAAACGTGGCCTAAATATCTTTTCAACAAACTGTTATGCAATGACCTATGGTGCATTGGTGATGTTAAGTCTAGCGTTATTTACTGGCCAAGATTTAATGCCTCCAATGAATTTCCCATTTTTAAGCTCGGTACTTTACTTGGCTATATTTGGTACTGTTATTGGGTTCTCTGCTTATTTTTCTCTGGTTGGACGTATTGGTGCAGCCAAAGCAGCATATAGCACGTTGCTCTTCCCTTTAGTTGCTTTAACAGTTTCTACTTTCTTTGAAGGATATGTATGGACTTTAAATGCTGTCTTTGGAATTTTATTAATCTTACTCGGTAACTACTTAATGTTTAGTAAGTTTGAAATTGGAAAGAAGTTATTTAATAGTCAAAAAAGTTGTGAGAAGCAGGCATAATAGCCTGCTTTTTTATAAATCATGATTAATTTTAGCAGCCCATTTTTATCATCAACTCAAAATCTTTTAAAGCCGCGGCTGCTGTAGCTAAAGGCGCAGATGCTCCTCCACTTACAACAAGCTCACCCATTTCTTGCGTTAACACCCGAATGCATTTATTAGAACCTTGCAGATGAGCAAAAGGGTGATTTATCGGAACTAAACGTAACTCAACACCAGTTTGAATTTGCTGATTTTTCAGATGAATAAAACCAACCAGACGAGGAATTAAATCTTCTTTTTTCCAATCACGGATATGATCGGCTGTGACATGACTGATTCCTTGTCTTGGAATATCTTGAATTTTTATATCAGCTCCTAAAACAGTATTGGCTAATATCGTAATTTTGGCAGCAGTATCCCATCCATCTACATCGAAAGAACTGTCAGGTTCCGCAATACCTTTTACTTGAGCTTTTTCAAGAGATTCTGCAAACGCACATTCATGTTGCAACATATCATTTAAAATAAAATTTGTGGTGCCCGTAAAAACACCTTCAACTTCTAAAATTTGGCAGCCAGCTAGGTTATATTCAAACAAATCCACAGTTGGTAAGGCCGCAGCTGTCGCACCGCTAAAAAATAATTTTTTCTTGTGTTGATGTGCCAAGTTAATTAATTTTTTGCCTTCTACTACTAAAGCACCTTTCGATACTGCAATCGCATTCATGCTATGTGTTAAAGCATAATCTAAATAAAATAGGCCCTTTCCACCTGTCACATAGTCACTTGGGCCTGTCTCGATAATGACCTCCGCCTGAACCTGTTCTAAAAACTTTTGCTCAGTTAAACCTGCATGATATTGTGTTTTATCTAACCACTTTGCAGCTTGTAAACCTTCTTGATCAATTAAACCTGATGATGAGTTGCAGACACCCACTAAACGGGCATCAATTTGATATTTTTGTTTATAGTAAACAGATCGATTTAAAAGAAGCTCTGCAATTTGTTGCCCAATCCGTCCAAAACCACAAATTGCCACATTAATTCGCTTCATTTCATTTTCTCAAAAATTTAAATGGTTTAAATCAATTTTCCAAAGATGGTTTTAACATCTTGTCTTTGGAAAATTGCTAATTATAGAGATGGTAAAAATACTATATCTCTTAGATATTTGTTAGATTAACAATCTTAATTACCATATAAATTGCGACAGCAAAAACCATTAAAGCAAAGACTTTTTGTACAATTGCAGACGGAATAAAACGAATAGCTTGGCGTCCTAACAACATACCGAATGCACATGCGATTGCGAACGCACTAGTGATTGCTACTGGATAGTGAAAACCCTCTGCAATATGCATAACAATACTTATGCCACTAATGAGAAAAATAATCATAAGTGAGGTTGCAACAATGCTATGCATATCCAAATTTGTGACTTTTCTAAGCGCTGGCACAATTACAAAGCCGCCACCAACACCGAGCATGCCAGTTAAAAGCCCCGCAATAATCCCGATGCTCGCAAGAACGCTTCCCGTTTTAAAATTCCAGATAAAGCGTCCCGTACTTGGATTGACCTGACACGGCGGGTTATGAAAGTCTGATACTCGATTACTAATGAGTCGATAACCCACTGTAAACATGACTAAGCTAAACATTAACATGAGCCAGACAGGTGAAATCATGTTAGCTATTAAAATGCCGATATGTGCCATAGGAGCACCAATTAAAGCAATCCAAATAGCAGCACGATAACGAACTATCTTTTTAAATAAGCCTTCAATGGTTCCAATGAGTGTAGATAGCGCAACTGCCAATAACCCAATCGGTGCAGCTTGCGCCACGCTCCAGCCTTGACTGGTCATTAGCGCAGGTACGGCAAGAATACCGCCACCCGCACCAGTAAGACCAAGTAAAAAGCCAATCACAATGCCTTCAACGACAAGTAGTAACATATCAAAAGCCTAAAATTTCATATACATCGTTTGCAGTAGACTGCTGGTTAATGAGTGAGTTGATCTCGTCTTCTTGCGAAGCTTTAACCGCTTCTCAGGGCAAAGCGTTGCTTTACTTATCCTATTCCACTCGAGCACAGCTCTCGTCTTCTTGCGAAGCTTTAGTCGCTTCTCAGGACAAAGCGGTGCTTTGTTTATCCTCTTAACTCGAACATAGTTCTCGTCTTGCGCTCGGGTAAAGATTATTAATCTTTACTTATCCTCGCTCAGGTTTGACCATCCACTCACGGCCTTTGAGCATGCCTTGCCAATAAATCGGCGGTAAAATCCGCTCTTTAAGCAGCCAAGCCAAACGGGAAGGTTTTTGCCCATCAATTACCCATTTTGGAAAACTTGGAAGTAATTTGCCGCCGTAGCCAAACTCAGCCAGAACGATTTTTCCTCGTTCTACCGTAAGTGGACATGAGCCATAGCCGTTGTACTCGCAGAAGTTTTGCTCACCGTTCAGTTGTGCGAGAACATTTACAGCAACGATCGGAGCTTGTGCCCGTGCCGCAGCAGCAGTTTTGGCATTAGGCGCATTCATCACATCACCTAAAGCAAAAATATTGGCATGCTGGGTGTGTTGTAAGGTTTGAGGATTCACACTCACCCAGCCTGCATCATCAGTGAGTGTACTTGCACGAATAAAATCAGGCGCTTGTTGCGGTGGAACAACATGCAACATATCGAAATCAGTTTCGATCAATGCTGCATTTGCATCATTCACCACCTTAAACCATGCTTTTTTTGCAGGCCCATCTACTTTGACAAGTTGATGGTTAAAGTGTAGTTCTGAACCATATTTTTCGACGTATTGCATTAGTGCAGGTACATATTCCTTCACACCAAATAAAACAGCACCAGTGTTATAAAAATGAATAGTGATATCTTTGAGTTTGCCTTGCTTTAACCAGTAGTCAGCTGAAAGATACATTGCTTTTTGTGGAGCACCCGCACATTTAATCGGCATAGGTGGTTGGGTAAAGATTGCCTTTCCACCGTTTAGCTGTTGCACCAGTTCCCATGTATACGGCGCCAAGTCATATCTATAGTTAGACGTCACCCCATTTTTACCTAAGGTTTCGACTAAACCTTCAATGCCATGCCAATTCAGTTTTAAACCCGGACAAACAACCAAAGCTTTATATTGTATGGGTTGGCATCCTTCCAAAATAACCTGATTATGCTCAGGGTCGAATCCAGCAACAGCTGCTTTCATCCATTTCACTTTTGAAGGAATCACACTTACCATTGACCGTGCGGTTACTTGTGGTTTGAAAATACCCCCACCAACCATGGTCCAGCCCGGTTGATAATAATGTGTATCTGCCGGATCAATAATGACAATATCTAAATGAGGTTCACGACATAAAAGACTAGACGCTACAGAAATTCCTGCTGCTCCAGCGCCCACAATCACAACGCTATAACAAGGAATAGTGGCTGGTTCATGGTCACGTTTTAAAATACGTGGCACCAAGCCTTTCAAATTGAACCCAAGCTTATTACCCGATTCAACTAACAATGTTGCATCTTTTGGGGCAATTTCAGCCAAAGCCCATAAACTGATTGCACGCATACCAGTACGGCAATACGCTAAAACAGGTTTTTGGGCATTCTGATAAAGCTTTTTAAACTCAGCAACTTGTTGATCGGTAATTTTGCCACTGGTAACCGGTTGATAGATTACGTTTAGGCCATATTGTTGAGCTGCTTCTTCAATTTCAATTACATTCGGTTGGTCTGCACCTTCTCCATCTGGACGGTTACATATCAGTGTTTTTATTCCTTGGCCTGCAATTTTTGCGACATCATCGGCAGTAATCTGGCCCGCAACATAAAATTCTTGATTAACTCGTTTAAGTTCCATATTGCCACCTTATAATTGTGAAATTGAGCCGCAAGCCTGATTGGCAGGAAGTGCTTTATCGATTTGTTTTGGATATGGCAGATTTAAGTTATTCATTAATTCAATAAAATCTTCGCGCGAGCGATTCTGACCGAGACGTGAATTATTTAAGCGTTCATAACCAATTGTTGAAGACAGACGACCTTTATAATCGTGTCCCGGATACACAATAGTGTCGTCAGGTAGGCTGAAAAGTTGTTTGTGAATACTGTCATAAAGTGTACCTGCATTACCTTGCTGAAAGTCAGTTCGACCGCATCCATCAATTAATAATGCATCACCAGTGAAAATCATGTTTCCTACCAAATAACTCGTACAAGCATTCGTATGACCTGGTGTGTAACGCGCTTCAATACTGAGGTTGCCAACTTTAAGCATGCAACCATCAGTAATTAAAATATCTCCGCAATTTACATCTGAGTTTCGATGTAAAACCGATTTGCAATGAAAACGTTCACGAAGTAAATTTGCAGCAGTAATATGGTCTGCATGAACATGGGTATCTAAGGTATAGATGAGCGTAAATTGATACCGCTCTAATTCTTTTGTATAAATCTCTATATCTGATGCAACTGGGTCAATTAAAACAGCCTCTTGTGTTTCTTTACACCCAAGCAGATATGTATAAGTCGAACTTTCCTGCTCAAAAAACTGCTTAAAGAACATGATTTATACCCTAATAATTTATTTCTTTCCTATATTTTGCAAATAAGATGCCAATTATTTAAAATTAAATAATAAATATAAAAATCAACTATTTAAAATAATAAGTAAAATTAAAGTTAAAAAACAAACGCAGCTTGATGTTCCTTTGAAACTCAAGTATGTTTCAATGAAACGAATGTGAAACGTATGAAATGGCAAAGTTAAATTTTCAGTCAGAACAAGATTTTTTTATTTTATTTGAGCAATTAAAAGCTTTATTCCCAAATGCGAGTCTGTTTTTAGCAGATACAACGACTCAAGCAATTCACTATAAATTTAATACAGATGACATTTCTGTTGAGAGCATGGCAGCGCTTACTCAAGATCATCATAATCAATATCTCGAAATCAATACTCCAAAAATGAGAAAGAGATTTATCTATCAAGAACATGATATTTACATTGCAGAGCATCGGATTATCGGGAAACTACATATTTTACAGCCCGTTAGCATAGAGAATGATATTGCTAATCAAGTAGAGCTAACAGAACAATTGCAAGACTTGGCTAAAGTTTTTAATAGCTGTTCACCAGAAATGGCTCGTATGTTTTCAATTATTCAGAGAGTGGCAATTACTGAGTTTCCAGTGCTTGTCCGCGGCGAATCTGGTAGTGGTAAAGAGCTAGTGGCAAAAGCAATTCATGATTATAGCCAGCGTAAAAATAAGATTTTTGTAGCGATTAACTGTGCGGCCCTCAATGCCAATATTCTAGAAAGTGAACTCTTTGGGCATGTGAAAGGTGCTTTCACGGGAGCAATTCGCGATCATAAAGGCGTGTTTGAACGTGCCGCTGGTGGAACGCTGTTTCTAGATGAAATTGCCGAGATTCCTTTAGAACTTCAAGCTAAATTATTACGGGTGTTAGAAACAGGTGAATTTACTCCTGTAGGTGGTGAAAAACCTATTCAAGCCAATGTTCGCATTATTACAGCAACACATAAAGCTTTACGCGAAGAGGCTAAGGCTGGGCGTTTCCGTCACGATTTGCTTTACCGCTTGCGTGTGATTCCAATTTTTATACCACCACTCAGAGAGCGGAAAGTCGATATTCCACTTATTGTCGATCAGATTTTAAAAGAAAGCTCCACTCAACTCGACACCATGCCTCGTCATGTCAATCAAAAAGCCATGCAAGTTCTTTTAAATTATGACTGGCCAGGAAATGTTCGTGAGCTTAAAAACACCCTACTTTATGCGTTAACCATGGCAAATGGTAAGGATGAAATTGAAGTCGAAGACTTACCCAATGAGCTTTTAAATGCAGATGATTACGTTAAATTGCCTGAGACAAATACAGAACTTACCCCTGAAAATGTACAAGCCGCTTTAGAAAAATATAATCATAACCTAAATATGGTCGCGAATATTTTTGGAATTAGCCGTACTACCCTTTGGCGATATAGACAAAAGCATAAGCTTTAGTTAGGTATTTAGCTCGTCTAAGGCGTATCATATTGCACTTGGTTAGGTTCATTAGTTCAAAGGCTTTATATGATTGTTCGTGATAAAAGCAATGTATTTAAACTTTTATTTGCTTGGAAAGGAACAATTTTACCGAAGGTTTTGCCTGCACTGAGTTTTGTTGTCTTTATTTCAGCATGTGTGGTCTGGCTCTCTTATTATCATTGGATTCAAATTCCTACCGTACCTGCAATTGGATTTACCATCTTCGGTGTGATTCTGTCGATTTGTACGGGTTTTCGAAATAACGCGTGTTATGACCGTTGGTGGGAAGGCCGCAAACTTTGGGGTGCATTAATTGCCAATGCCAGACATATTGTTAGAGACAGCCATGTTCTATCTAATGAACAACGTGAACATTTAATTCATCAGGTCTTAATTTTTAGTAACTTGTTGCGTGATCGACTGCGTCAACAAACAGTCGAACCCACAAAATTTCTTGAGCATGCCTATTTAAATAACACTTCACTTAATTATTTAAATGAGCATATTAATGCCCCTCAGTTTGTACTCGAAAATATTCAAAAAGATTTAGTTAAAATACTAAAAGACGGCGAAATTAGTGACATTATCTACAACACATTGACGCGCCATATTGTTGAGCTAGGCAATATTCAAGCGGGTTGTGACCGAATTGCTGGCACGCCTTTACCCTACTCATATTCAGTACTTTTACATCGCGCGGTTTACTGTTTTTGTTTCATATTACCTTTTAGCCTTGAAGCAGCTTTAGGTATTTGGACTCCGCTTATTGTGGGTTTAATCGCTTATATGTTTTTAGGTTTAGATGCTTTAAGTGCTCAAATTGAAGAACCTTTTGGTTTGCAAGAAAATGATTTACCGCTAGATTCAATTGTACGTTTGATTGAGCGTGAGTCTCTAAGTTCATTAGGGCAGCCATTACCCCCTATTATTGAAGCTGAAAACAACAATTTACTTTAATAAAAAAGAGCGAATCATCGCTCTTTTTTATAGGTTTAAGTGTCTGTTTATGGATGTACAATAATCTTAACGGCTGACTCATTATTATGAATTAAAGTTTCAAAGCCTTGTGAAATCAAATCATCAAGTTGAATACGCTGCGTAATAAAAGGTTCCAGATTTATTTTTCCTTCTTCTACCAGTTTAATGGTTTCTTGATGGTCATTTACATAGGCAATTGTGCCTCGTACATCAAGCTCTTTCATTACCACACTGTGCACATTAATTGATGCTGGGTGACTCCAAATCGAAACAATAACAATAACGCCTGTTGGTTTCACTGCCGCAACCAAAGTATCTAATACCTTGTTAACGCTACTACATTCAAACGCGACATCGACACCATCACCATTAGTGATTTTCATGACCTCAGAAACAACATCAACTTCTGACGGGTCTAAAATATAATCTGCAACACCCGACTCTTTGGCTTTTTCTTTACGTTTTGCACTTAGTTCGGTAATGATGACTTTAAGACCTTTCGCTTTTAAAATTGCCGAAAGCAATAAACCAATTGGCCCCGCACCGCCAACCAGTGCAATATCACCTGCCTTTGCACCACTACGTACGAAAGCATGATGCCCTACCGATAACGGTTCAATTAAGGCTGCCTGATCCAGTGGAATTTTATTGGAAATTGGATGCACCCAACGGCGTTTAACTGCAATTTTTTCCGACAAACCACCGCCACGACCGCCTAAACCAATAAAGTTCATATTTTTGGAAAGATGATAATTATCGCCCGGTCCAGTTGGTACATCATCGGCCACAATATAAGGCTCTACGACCACATGCTGACCAATTTCAATATCATCAACACCTTCACCTACGGCATAGACCACACCTGAAAATTCATGTCCCATGGTAATCGGCGCAGATTCACCTGAAATAGGATGCGGATGTCCACACGGTGGAATAAAAATTGGCCCTTCCATAAACTCATGCAAATCTGTACCACAAATTCCACACCAAGCCACCTTAATACCTACAGTACCGGGAGTGACTTCTGGTTCAGGGATATCTTCAATACGAATATCGCCTCTGTCATAAAAACGTGCTGCTTTCATTATTATCTCCCTCAAATCACGATGTTGTTTTAGCGATAGACTATTCCACCGTCCGTTAAAATGGATTGACCTGTAATATAGTCTGAATCTTCACTTGCCAGAAAAGCAACTAATGCGGCTACATCGTCTGGTGTTTGGGCTCTACCTAAAGCAATGCCTTCCACATACTTTTTATAAGTTTCACCAATTGCTGCACCGGTAATTTCAGCAAAACGTTTATCGATTTCAACCCACATGTCCGTTCCGACAATTCCGGGGCAATATCCATTTACGGTAATACCGTGACTGGCATATTCTTTTGCCGCAGCTTGGGTAAGTGCTCGTACTGCAAATTTGGTTGCCGAGTAAATACCGAGTAAAGCAAAGCCATCATGGCCTGCAATTGAGCAAGCATTAATGATTTTTCCTTTATGTTCACGTTGCTTAAATTTTGCAGCAGCAGCCTGTATTCCCCACAGCACGCCACCAATATTAATATCAACAATTTTTTGAAATTCATCCGGTGTGATATCCGCAATCGCTTGAACTTGTGCAATTCCAGCGTTATTAATTATGACATCAAACCCACCAAGTGTCTGCTCAGCATGATTTATAGCGGCATATACTTGCTCGCGGTCACTGACATCAGCAATAAAAGTGCTCGCATTTACACCTAAAGCCTGAATTTCCTGCTGCACATCATTCAGTTGATCTTGTTTCATATCAACTAATGCAATATGTGCCCCTTCTTGCGCCAAGCGCAGGGCAATCCCACGGCCTATGCCTTGAGCTGCCCCAGTCACTAAAACGACTTTATTTTTTAATCCCTTAACCATGTTCAACTCCTGTAAATGTAGAATTTCTACATATGAATCGCTCGTTGCATTGAGGCCAAAATGGATTCATGCATGGCTTCTGATAAGGTTGGATGCGGGAAAATCACTTGAGCTAAACTTTCATCAGTTGCTTCTAAATATTTAGCAATGGCAAAGCCTTGAATATGTTCAGTCACTTCATGGCCGACCATATGTGCACCAAGTAATTCACCCGTCTCTGCATGTATCACCGTTTTCACAAAACCTGATGCATCACCAATTGCCAAAGCTTTGCCATTTGCTGTTAAAGAAAACTTGCCGATTCGTATAGGTAAATTCTTAGCTTTTGCTGCATTTTCCGTTAAACCGATACTCGCCACTTGTGGATGAGTAAAAATACAACCCGGAATCTGGCTACGATCGAGTGAATGGACGTTTGCTACACCAGCAATTTTCTCAACACATATCATGGCTTCATGGCTTGCTTTATGAGCGAGACACGGCGCTCCAGCAACATCACCAATTGCATAAAGCCCTGCTACGTTGGTTTTACAATAGTCATCAATTGCCACAAAACCTTGTGGATTGAGTTCTACACCTAAACGTTCTAGTCCTAGCCCCGTGGTATTAGGCTGTACACCAATTGCCGAAAGCACGCGGTCAAAAACAAGCGTTTGAACGTCACTTGCTGTTTCAACCACACAGTGGACTTGCTCATTTTCAATCTGAATACTTTGAACGACAGCATCGGTTAAGACTTTCATACCTTTTTGTTCAAATTGTTTTCTGACAAATTGGGCAACTTCCGCATCTTCAGTTGGTAAAATCTGCTTGGCTAAATCAATAAGCGTGACCTGACAACCCAAATCTTGATAAAGGCTAGCAAACTCACTACCAATTGCACCTGAACCTACAACCAGTAAACTTTTCGGTAACTGCTCTGGAACAAGCGCTTCTTTATAGCTCCAGACATATGTTCCATCGACAGGAAGTTGAGAAACATGTCGGGCTTTAGCTCCAGTTGCCAAAATGATATGTGGTGCACTCAAATCCTGACTGTTACCTTGAGCATCGGTCACTTCAATTTTTTCTTTAGCCGTAAGCTGAGCACGGCCATTAAACACTGTCACCTGATTCTTTTTAAGTAAATAATCGATGCCTTGTACTAACTGAGCTGATACTTGTCGGCTATGTTGCACAAGCTTTTGAATATCAAAATCGAGTTGAGATACCTGAAAACCAAACTGTCCGGCATGTTTAAACTGAGTTGCAAGCTCTGCCCCTGCAAGCAAAGCTTTGGTTGGAATACAGCCCCAATTTAGACAAATTCCGCCTAAATGTTGCTCTTCTACAATTGCGGTTTTTAACCCGAGCTGGGCTGCACGAATTGCAGCCACATACCCACCCGGTCCCGCGCCAATCACAATTAAATCAAATTGAGCTTCTGACATGCGGGTTCTCCTACACCAAAATTAAAGCAGGGTTTTCAACAAACTGCTTAAAGCTGGCCAAGAATTTCGCCCCAACCGCACCGTCAATGACGCGGTGATCGCATGACAACGTTGCTGTGACAATCTCACGAACCACTACATTGCCATTTTCAACAACAGCACGTGATTCAGAAGCACCTAATGCCATAATTGCACCTTGCGGTGGATTAATAATGGCATCGAACTGTTTAATGCCTAACATTCCTAAATTTGAAATGCTAAAGCTACCGCCCTGAAACTCATCAGGTTGTAACTTGCCAGTCTTGGCACGCGTTGCCAAATCACGCATGTCATCGGAAATCTGTGCTAAAGACTTCTGATTTGCTGCTTTTACAATGGGTGTAATTAAACCGTTTGGAATCGCTACGGCCACCGAAATATCCGCTTGAGAGAACTGTAAAATTGATTGAGTCGCCTCATCAAATTGAACATTCACTTCAGGTACTTTAATCAGCGCCGCTGCCGCTGCCTTAATTAGCATGTCATTAATAGAAAGTTTCACTTGTGGAACAGTCTCATTAATCTGCTTACGTAGTTTTTGCAAAGCTTCTACGTTTAGATCGACCACTAAGCGGAAATGCGGTGCATTACGTTTTGCAGCCTGTAACCGTGAAGCAATCGCTTTACGCATACCATTCATAGTAACCGTAGTAACAGTCGATTGTGGTTGAGCAGCACATTGCACAAGTTGTTCATTTACCGACGTTGGGTTATTACGATAGTAAACCGCTTCAACATCTTCTTTACAGACACGGCCACGAGTACCTGAAACACGGCAGTCATTTAGGTTAATGCCCCACTGCTTTGCTAAACGACGTGCTACAGGTGTCGCTAAAACTTGGCTATCATCGGCCGTAGATTTAACCACTTTAACTTGAGTTTGCTGCTTAACATCAGGCCACTGACCACCAGCAGCCTGTACAGCCTTCTGGATGTCTTGAACACTAATACGTCCTTCACGACCAGAACCTGTGACTTTTGCCAAGTTTACATTGTGTTTTTCTGCAAGCTTCAAGGCATGCGGCGTTGCAAACAACTCATTAGATGTTTGATAGCCTTGTAATGACCCAGGTACAGCGTAGTCATCTTTCGCTACCTTTGCAGGAGCTGAAGCACTAGCTGCTACAGTCTGTGGCTGTTCTGCTTTTTCAGCAACAGGTGCAGATGTTTCTGGTTTACTTTTCTCCGAAGGTGCTTCAGGGGCTTTAGCTGCTGAACCACCTAGTGATGCAATAAACTGCTCAATTTCTGCATCAGAAACTTCACTATCAGCACATATGGCAATAAGGCCACCGACGGGTAAAGTATCACCATCTTTCGCTAAAATTTTACGGAGTGTTCCAGCAAAAGGCGCTTCTAACACATTGACGATTTTTGTGGTTTCAATTTCACAAATTTCATCGCCCTTATTAAAGCTATCACCTTCTTTAATCAACCATTGGGCGATCGTGCCTTCTTCCATGGATAATCCCCATTTCGGGATCTCCAGCGTTTTAATTTCGCTCATCCTAAGCCTCCAATGTTTTTCGTACAGCTTGCTCAATACGCTCTACACTTGGAATCCATTCTTTTTCCAAAACTGGAGAGAATGGAACAGGCGTATGTGGTGGCGTTACGAGTTCAACAGGTGCTTTCAAATAGTGGAAACCTTTCTGTGCAACTAGTGCAGCCACATCATGACCAAAGCCACAGCGTGCCGCTGATTCATCCACAATAACCACACGCCCAGTTGATGCAACAGACTCTAAAATTCCTTCTTCATCCAGAGGTGAAATTGTACGAGGGTCTACCACTTCAACCGAAATGCCATCTTTTGCTAGTTTATCTGCTACTTCATTGGCACGGTGTACCATCAAGCCTAAAGCAATAATGGTCACATCTGTCCCTTCACGGGTGTAATTTGCTACACCAAAAGGAATGGTATAGGCATCATCTGGAACTTCGCCTTTAATGTCATAGAGCATTTTATGCTCACAGAACACTACAGGGTCGTCATCACGAATGGCCTGAATTAATAGCCCTTTCACATCATATGGGCTAGATGGAACCACAACTTTTAAGCCCGGAACCGCGGCAAATACGTTATATGGTGACTGAGAATGCTGGGCTGCCGCAGAAAAACCTGCGCCAATCATGCCACGTACAACCATTGGTGCTTTTGCTTTTCCGCCAAACATATAACGGAATTTAGCGGCTTGGTTATAGAGCATGTCATGACACACGCCGTAGAAATCCATAAACATTAAATCAGCAACAGGACGTAAACCTGTTGCAGCAGCACCAGCGGCCATACCAATAATTGCAGACTCGGTAATTGGCGTATCAATCACACGTTCTGAACCAAACTCCGTCCATAAACCTTTGGTTACACCAAGTACCCCACCGAAGCCTTCAAGCTCGTTCTCTTCGGTATTTTTACCGCCGTGCCCACCACGAACATCTTCACCAACAACAAATACGGTTGGATCACGACGCATTTCTGATTCAATGGCTTCTTTAATTGCATTACGAAAACTTTTATTTGGCATCTTTACTATTCCTTTAGTAAGAGACATAGACGTCAGTAAGGAGTTGTTCTGGTTTTGGATAAGCCGCAGCACGAGCTTTAGCAACGGCATCATCAACATTTGCCTTAGAAGCTGCATCAATCTCGTCTAGTTTGGCTTCATCAATTTTGCCTTTGACTTTTTCGCGGAAAATTTTCAAAGGATCTTTATTTTCTTTGATGAACTCTACTTCTTCTTTAGAACGAATCAAGCCAGGGTCACCTTCGAAGTGGCCATAAAAACGGTTTGTAATGGTTTCAATCACACTTGGACCTTCACCACGACGTGCACGTTCAATAGCAGTTTGAGCGGCTTCATAAACGGCAAAGAAGTCTGTACCATCAACTTTAACTGCAGGTAAACCAAAACCTGCGGCACGACCAGCAATGTCTTTGCTTCCTACTGCGTAATCATGCCCTGTTCCTTCACCAAAGCCGTTATTTTCGAAAACGAAAATTACTGGAAGTTTAAGTACAACAGCCATATTCATCGCTTCAAAAGTAAGACCTTGGTTTGAGCCACCGTCACCTGTAAAAGACAGTCCGACCCCACCAGTCTTTAAGGTTTTCGCTGTCAACGCCGCACCAATTGCTAAAGGAGGTCCACCACCCACAATCCCGTTGGCACCGAGCATACCTTTATCTAAATCGGCAATATGCATAGAACCGCCTTTTCCACGGCATAGCCCGTCATCTTTACCGAAAATTTCCAGCATCATGGCGTGAATGTCACAACCTTTTGCAATACAGTGTCCATGTCCACGGTGTGTTGAAGTGATATAGTCTTTGTCGGTTAAATTTTCGCAAATCCCGACTGCTACAGCTTCTTCACCACTGTATAAGTGAATAAAGCCAGGAATATCACCATTGGTATTTTCTTCGTGAAGTCGATCCTCAAATTCACGAATATCGCGCATGCGTTTATATGCTGCGAGTAATTGCTCTTCCGTTAATTGCATATCCTTTTCCTTTATTATCTTGATTATTAAAATCAACCAAGTTTCAGCGAGAGTTATATATTTCGCTATAAATAATAAAGCTCAATTTAATTTAATATGCTATTAGACTAAAAAGTTTTAAATGGTTTTTATGGATATTATTTTTTATTTTTCAAAAACTTGTACAGCAAAAATAAAATTAAAAAATTTTAATACATTTCATTGGCTTGTGAAACAAACCTTTAACCAACCTTTATTAATTTATAATATTAGCTGTGTACTACGCTCATTAATAAACTCATGTCCTTTATTTAAATTATAAGGATTTTTATTATATAGAGTCTAGTTAAATATTATTTAATATAAAATGGAATTTTATATATGGACTTAAAAAGGCAAATAGAAACTGGTATTAAATTAAGAGGAGCGGATAAAGTTGCTCGCATTCCGATTAAAATTCTACCTACAGAAGAGTTACCGACTAAACCTGACTGGATTAGAGCCAAAATAACCGATTTTGAAGAAATTAACCGCATAAAAAATTTGCTACGCCAACAAAAGTTACACAGTGTTTGCGAAGAAGCGGCGTGTCCAAATTTACCGGAATGTTTTGGTGGAGGTACGGCAACATTTATGATTATGGGCGATATTTGTACTCGTCGCTGCCCATTTTGTGATGTCGCTCATGGTCGCCCAAAACCGCTAGATGAAGATGAACCTAAGCATTTGGCAGAAACAGTCGCAAATCTAAACTTAAAGTATGTCGTGATTACCTCTGTAGACCGCGACGATCTACATGATGGCGGTGCTGCACATTTTGTAAAGTGTATTGAAGAAATTAGGAAACGTTGTCCAGAAACATTGATTGAGATTTTAGTACCAGATTTTCGCGGTCGTTTAGAGACAGCGCTTTCGACTTTGAGTTTATCTCCTCCAGATGTGTTTAATCATAATATTGAGACGGTTCCTCGTTTATATAAAGCGATGCGCCCAGGTTCAGATTATCAACATTCACTAGAGTTACTTAAACGTTTTAAAGCATATTGTCCCGATATCAAAACCAAGTCTGGCCTGATGGTTGGATTAGGAGAAATTGAGGCTGAAGTGCTTGCCCTACTCAACGATTTAAAAGACTATCAAGTCGATCTTGTCACGATTGGACAATATCTTCAGCCTTCAAAATCACATGCGCCTATTCATCGGTTTGTAAATTTACAAGAATTTGAACGATATACCCGACACGGTAAGCGATTAGGTTTTAAAAATATTTGGAGTGCACCTATGGTTCGTTCTAGCTATTTTGCTGATCGACAATATTTCGGAGAAGAAGTGCCAAAGCCTTTCAGCCGACAAGATGTCTTATCTTAATGATTAGGCAATTAACAAAACTTATCCAATAGGATAATGGTCAAGACTTATAAAATTATTTAAGGTAAGGAGATAACTAGGAAATAGTCACAATAAGAAAGTTATAGATGTTGAGCGGCTACGGATACGCCATTTCAATGATAAAGGAATTTCGATATGGATATGTCAGAACAATTATCATCGCCTTTAATAGATACTACTCCGTCCTTATTTCGGCCGGAATCCTCATCTCATTCTAAACAATTAGGAAAAAAACCATCACTTGACCTTGAAGCAGCACCTTTGTTTGATCTGGGTGAGGAATGGGAACACTCATTATTTGGTCGTTCGATTCACGAGTGCCATCGCAACTTAATGCATATTGCCGAAGATGCCGATATGGCCATTGGTGTGACTGATCCTCATGGTACTCTACTTTGGACATGGAGTAGTCATCCTATGCGCTCATCGGCAGAGCAAGTACACTTTGTCGAAGGCGGCCAGTGGTCTACTCAGGCTGTAGGCCAAAATGCCATTGGTTTAGCATTAAATACACATTCTGCAAGCTGTGTTTACTCACATGAAAACCAAATGAATAGTGTCAGGGACTGGGTCTGTTATGCAGCACCGATTACCGATACAAATACAGGTCAGTTTTATGGAATTATGAATTTATCGACCAAATATCAAAAACATAATTCACTTGGAGTTTTAGCAGTAGAGCGTTGTGCTGACATTGTTAAACAAGCAATTCAGCTTCATCAGAAAAATATCCTATATATTAAAGCTTTCGGCACTCATAAAGTTCAATATAACCAACACAGCCTTACATTGACTCAACGTCAAATTGAGATTCTGTGTATTTTAACTCTTTGTCCCGAAGGGATTAATCTTGAAGAACTTCACTATGCTCTATATGGTGATCGACCTGTAAGTACCACCACTTTAAAAGCAGAACTTTCTCAACTCAGAAACTTAATACCCGATGTTATCGAGTCACGACCATATAGACTTAACTGCGAAATTCAATGTGATTTTTTAATGGCCGAACAAGCCTTAAACCTTGGTTTTACATCAACTACGCTTACACTCTATAGAGGAAGTTTCTTAGCCAAATCAGAGAGTCCTTTTTTATGTGCATGGAGAGATTGTTTTGATGCTCGTTTGAGTCATGTGATTTATCAAATTGAAGATATTGATCAATTATTGCGAGTAGTCAGTCGTGTACCAGACCGGGTAGATGCTGTTGAACGTTTACTTGAATTATTACCCGAAGAAACACCTTATCGAACTAAACTCTTAAAGTTGCTCGAATAAAATAAAAGGGAGAATATCCATACGATATTCTCCCTTTTTAAGGCTAGATCAAGCAGAGGCTTGAAGCTGTACCCTATAGCAGTCGTCCAAAGCTAATTCATAATATCGCAGCCCTTCTTCAGCAGCATGAAATGCTTTTTGCTGCCAGTCAGGACGATCATTGCATAAGCGCTTAATCAGCTCCATAGCTTCATATGGATGAAGATCATCGTAATGTGCATGAGCGCGCAACCAAGCTAAAGAACGTTTATCAATCGTTACTTCAGGGTGATCTGTATAAGTATGAATACCTTTATACACCTGAATAGACCAATCTCCAGTTGCCCACTCAATCGCCAAATTTGTTGCAGCCAGACATTCTGCCAAATTGCCTCGATGACTCATATTCCATAGAAAATGGTTTACAGCATTCATAGCAGCGGGTGGTCGTACATGATCAAGTTCTTCAACTGTTAAGCCAAAACCTCCAGCCCAATCGCGATACCATTTTAAGTGTCGCTCTTCTACCTTAATATTTTGAATTAACCAATCTCGCGCTTCAGTAACTCCCGGTTCAGAAAATCCAGTCGCTTTCCCCAATGCTCCAGCCATATATGACGGGAAATGGGCGACTAATGGATAGAAATTAAGTAGAGCATAACGGAAACTATCTAGGCTCAATCCCCCATTGGCCATTTCCGTAAAAAACGGATGTTTACTCACCCGTTCTTTAGCTGGTAACAGGTCGTCCCAGAACCGTTGTGACCATCCATTATGCGGCGTAATTTCTAAATTCATTCCATATTGATTTAGAGCAGTCATTGCTAATTTTCCTATTTATATGACAGCAATCATCTGTATTTCACGCTATAAGTCTATCCGAAAATGATAAAGATACAATCGTTAATCGACCATTTGTAACTTTTTTCGATGGATTGGAGAACTTTAGATAATTATTAGGCTAATCATTGAAATGTCGTGATTTTTATCACATTTAACATAGATAAAAATCATTACTTTTTTAAAAAATCTGTATTATTATTTTGAATAAACCACACATTATATAATCAATATTTTTAGATGGAACTTTACTTAAAATAAGTCTCATTTTATGACAACTTCCAATATAGAGAGCATTAATTATGAAGTTGCAAGGTTCCAATATATTGGGACAGGAACAAATAGATTTATTAACCACACGAGGACTAAACTTCGTATGGTTTCCAAAGCAGCTTGAAACGATTTATCGTTTTCAATACCAAAATGGCGCTGCCTATGAGTTCCGCTATAGAGCGCCTATTATTTTAATATTATATATATTTTTAAGCTTTGGTATATATCAAGTTTTACCAAGTGAGCAAGTTTTATCCTGGTTTAGCTATTATTCTTGGGTAGGTGTAATTGTTCTTATCGCTTGGATTTTATCATTTATTAAAAAATTAAATCAGTATTTTGATTATTATGTAGGAATTGGCTCGGCTTTAGCGGTAGCAATTACTTTTATTTTAATTAACGTTATTGAGAATGGACAAGATAATGTTCTTTTTCATGCTGCGATGATGTATGCAATCGTTATTATTTATGGCGCTGTTGGTATGCGCTTCTATACGGCTATATTTGCTGGATGGATGGGAGGACTGGTTGGAATTTTAGCAAGCAATTACTTAAATGGTGTGATCGACTGGACGTTCTTAAACCGAACTTACACCTTCAGTAGTTTCTTGGGAATGACCCTTGCCTATGCAACTGACCGCCAACATCGAGAAAACTACTTACAAAACTGCATGATCGAGCTGAATCGCATTGAGCTCATGCAGCAAGCACAGCAATTATCTTTGCTTTCCCAGCAAGATGCACTTACTGGTTTAGCCAATCGACGTTATCTAGATGAAACATTGGATAATGAATGGCGCCGTGCATTACGACATGAAACCCCACTCACCATTATGATGGTCGATATCGATTATTTTAAAGCATACAATGACACGCTAGGACATCTCAAAGGTGATGAATGTTTAAAAGAAATCGCCATCGCTATTTCTTCTATCGCTGCTCGTAGTGGAGATTTAGTTGCTCGTTATGGTGGTGAAGAATTTTTACTACTATTCCCAATGACAAATTCTCAGCAAGCTTTGATACAAGTCGAACGTTTAATGAATGCGATTAATAGAATTGCAATTAAACATCCATGTAGTGATGTTTCACCACATGTCACTATTAGTGTAGGAGTCGCAACTACAATTCCACGTCTAAACGATTCTATTTCTGCTTTTGTTGCACGAGCTGACCATGCATTATATAAAGCAAAAACCAATGGACGTAATCAATATAAGATTGCTGTAAACGAAGAACAAATTGTAGATCTGACTTAGAAAGTCAGACCGTTATTCAAAATGACTTTTGAATAATTATGATCTTTTATAGCGTGCCTCTTTAAATTAAAATGACTAGAAATAATCAATTAGCTTTTCCCATCCGTTGGAAAAGCTAACATGTAATTTAAATCTAGTACATATCCTACATTTTTCAATTTAGTCTTAAAATATCTTACTAGAAATAATTTATATAAACCATATGGTAAATTTATATTATTTATACGTGTAAAATATTTTAAATATTTATTTTTAAAATGAGTATTCAACTACTCTAATTTAAAAATACGCCAGTTCATTAAACTTTTTACTTTTAACTTATTCCAGAGTTTATTGATAAAATTAAGCAATAAACTTTGCTGTATTCTTTGTGGTACGACAGGAATAGTCTCACTTAAAAATGGCAGTATTGAAACAATATTTTCATGTATCGTTTCATAGTTTGGATAAGCTTCTTTTTTAATAATTTCTATAATTTTTTGTATTTCATCTACAGATAAATTTAAAAACTTCTTAATCTCTTGAACTGTTTTTGATTCAATAGATAATAAAGTGCAAACTCTAGTTACATTAACGATTTGTTCATCATGAATATTCTTGAAATTCGGATAACAAACCAGTTTATATGAAATTTTTGTTTCCAAAGAGTCTATGGTAACTATATTTTTATTATTTGTTATACGCTCTTGATGAGTCTTTTGAAAATATTCGTTGTTTTCTATTTCTTTTAAAATATTCAAAAGTTCTGGATAGCGTATTGGTCTTTTCAGCCTATATTGGTAACCTCTTAAAAGTTCGGGATTATTACTTAATACGATTTTAATTTTTTTAGGAAGAAGAATATTGGTATAACCACTATCTAAATCAATAATATGTATATCTGGATTATCATCATTATACACCCAGTTTTCAGATAACTGAGATGACAAAGACAAGTCATGAATAACTTTTATCATTGCCTGTAAATTTTTAGGCAATAGCTTATCCTTTGACATACAGCCAATTCTATATGTGCATTGATTCATTGATATTTCCCCAATTTCAATGATGACTTCGAAGATTTGTTACTTAAAATAATAAGATGTAAATATGTAATAGATTAAAATAGAAGCAATTTATTAAAATTACCTTCTATAAATAAATATAGATATCAGATGTACTAAGTAAATTAATAAAATTTTAATTTCCAAAGTTAAAAGATAAATATATTCAAAATAAATCGCCGGTATTATATTTATATAAAGATTATAAGACAAGAAAATAATTTAAAATTTAATAAAGCCGAATGTTATAAAAAATTAAAGCCCCCAAGTTTAAGTTAAATATGGGAGCTTAATTTACTATAGCCAAAATTATGACTATGGTTCAATTGGCGCAAATGGTGGAACAACATCTGCGTTTTGAGCACGATTTCGTAAGAAATGATCCATTAGAACAATTGCTAACATTGCTTCTGCAATTGGAGTTGCTCGAACGCCCACGCATGGGTCATGACGACCTTTAGTTAACACATCAGTATCTTCGCGATTTAAATTAATCGTTTTACCTGGCGTTGTAATACTTGCAGTCGGTTTTAGTGCAATTGCGACACGAATGGTTTGACCACTTGAGATACCACCCAAAATACCACCAGCATGATTCGCCAAGAAGCCCTGACTAGTCAATTCATCACGTGTTTCATGACCAAACTGACCCGCTACAGCAAAACCATCACCAATTTCAACACCTTTAACCGCATTAATACTCATCATGGCATGTGCGATATCAGCATCTAAGCGGTCAAAAACAGGCTCACCCCAACCTACAGGAACTTTCTCAGCTAAAATTTCTAGCTTAGCGCCACAGCTGGTGCCTTGTTCACGTAAAGACGTAACCAATGCTTCAAAACGAGGAACAGCGTCTGCATCGCCACAGAAAAACGGATTATTTGGAACTTCATTCCAATCTAACTTTTCAGCAACTTCGTTACCAATTTGAGTGACATGACCGCGAATCAATACACCAAATTTTTCTGCTAAATATTTTTTAGCAATAGCACCCGCTGCAACACGCATAGCAGTTTCACGTGCACTCGAACGACCGCCACCACGGTAATCACGGAAACCATACTTTTGTGTATAGGTGTAGTCCGCATGACCCGGTCTAAAAGTCTGAGCAATATTACCGTAATCTTTCGATTTTTGGTCAGTATTACGAATGAGTAAACCAATTGGCGTACCAGTAGTTTTACCCTCAAACACACCAGAAATAATTTCAACCTGATCAGGTTCTTTGCGCTGAGTCGCAAATTTTGATGTACCCGGCTTACGGCGGTCCAGATCTTTTTGTAGATCTTCTTCGGTTAACTCAAGACCAGGTGGCACGCCATCAACAATTGCCATTAAGCCAACGCCATGAGACTCGCCACATGTCGTTACACGAAAGAGTTGTCCAATACTGTTCCCTGCCATATGTACAACTCCTTATGCTTGTTGCTGTTCAAATAGTTTTCTATAACGACGACATTGTTCTGCGGTTAAAGCAAAAATGCCAGAACCACCTTTTTGGAAAGTAAGCCAGTTGAAATCAATCGTATTGAAGTTTTGGCGCATAGCCCATTCAGAGTTACCCACTTCAATGACAATTAAACCATCTTCAGTTAAATAATCTGCCGCTTGAGCAAGCATTTTACGCACGAGATCTAAACCGTCTTGGCCTGCTGCCAATGCAAGTTCAGGTTCATGTAAAAACTCTTCTGGTAAGTCAGCCATATCTTCAGCATCAACGTACGGAGGATTACTTACAATTAAATCATACTGGTTTTCAGCTGGAATCTTGGCAAATAAATCAGATTCAAGTAACGCAACTTGATATTGCTTATTGTGGTGTTCAACATTAATCGATGCTACTTCTAAAGCTTCTTTAGAGATGTCCGTTGCATCCACTTCAGCATCTGGATATGCATAAGCCAAAGCAACAGCAATACAACCAGAACCTGTACACATATCTAAAATACGCTGTGGAGTTTTAGGTTTTGCATTTTCTGGCAGGTTGTTAAGTGCTTCACGCATTTGACCATTCTCATCTAAGCAATATGGTGCAAAACGTTGTTCAATTAATTCTGCAATTGGTGAACGCGGAATAAGTACACGCTCATCCACATAAAATGGCTTATTAAAGAAGTAAGCTAAATTTAATAAATAAGAAGTCGGTATACGATCATTAATACGACGTTCTAACAAACTTAAGAATTCTGCTTTTTCACTTGGCAAAAGCTTAGCGTCTAAAATCTCTGAGTCTGCTGACCATTCAAGAGATAAGGTTTGTAAAACTAATGCAGAACTTTCTGCAAAATAATCTTCAGTACCTTGTCCTAAATGTGCATCATGTTGACGTAATGCTGATACCCCAAAGCGAATAAAATCTCGAATTGTAGATAAATTTTCAGCAGCTTCCTGTAAATGTTCAGGGCTAATCGTCGGTCGCTCCACTTAGGCGTCTCCAAAGGCAAATTTTGCAAAGTGACTATTCTACTGAGTGAGACAAAGCAACGCAACGCTTTGCCCTGTGAAGCAGTGTTTTACACACCTATCTCTAACAATCACAGCTTAAAATCAGAATACTTTGTTTTAATTAAGAAATAATGAACTTTTAAGAAAGGATAGATTCAGTCTATGAAATAAAAAAGCGATCTTTGAAGTTCAACCGCTTTTTGTGTTTAGTTGGTTTAAAGCTTAAGCTTTTCTGCCACATAATCCGAATCTTTATCTCCACGGCCAGAAAGATTAACAACAATCATGGTTTCTTTCGGCAGCTTTGGTGCTTCACGCATTGCCCACGCTACAGCATGTGAGCTTTCAAGCGCAGGAACAATTCCTTCTACACGAGATAAGGTCATAAAAGCCTCCAAACATTCTTGGTCAGTTGCAGTGCTATATTCCACACGGCCTAAATCTTTTAAGAAACTATGCTGTGGACCAACACCAGGATAGTCCAATCCTGAAGCAATAGAATGCACGGGTAACGGTTCACCAGCTTCATTTTCAAGCACGTAACATGCCATACCATGAATTTGACTTGGTTTCCCTAAGGTTAAAGTTGCCGAATGCATGTGAGTTTCTAAACCATGTCCTGCTGGTTCAACCCCAACCAATTTCACATCCGAATCATTTAGAAATGCTGTAAAGGCACCGATTGCATTTGAACCACCACCAACACATGCGACAACATAATCTGGGTTTTTACCAAAACGATGATGCGTCTGCTCTTTAATTTCATTGCCAATAATCGATTGAAAATCTCGAACCATTTTTGGAAATGGATGTGGTCCAACTACAGAACCAATTGCATAAATAAAGTTTTTAGGGTCTTTTAAATATTCTTCAAACGCGCTATCTACAGCATCTTTTAAGGTTGCTGTACCACGTGTTACTGAAACTAAATGAGCACCCAAAATTTTCATTTTGACCACATTAGGGTGTTCTTTTTCAATATCGACTTGTCCCATGTGAATTTCACATGGGATACCAACTAAAGCACAAGCCGTGGCTAAAGCAACGCCATGCTGTCCCGCACCAGTCTCGGCAATAACTTTCTTTTTGCCCATATATTTAGCAAGTAGAGCCTCACCTAAACAGTGATTAATTTTATGAGCACCTGTATGATTTAAGTCTTCACGTTTTAAATAAATTTGTGCACCGCCTAACTGCTCAGAAAGACGTTTTGCGTGAAATAAAGGACTTGGACGACCTACATAATTTGAAAAGAGGTCTAATAATTCATTTTGAAATTCTGGTGTATGGCGAATTTCTTCATAAGCAACATTAATTTCATCCATTGCTTCTTTTAAATGCGGAGGAATAAATTGGCCTCCATATTCACCAAAAAATCCCTGTTCATTTGGCAAAGCAATACCATTAATTTGATGTTGCATATCATCCCTCTTTTTAAATTATTAAAGTTATCAAGTTTATCGAGAAAGGTAACGCGTCAGATCCTCAATACCTTTTAGGGTCATTGGATACATATGGTTTTCAAAAATCTCTTTAATCCAACCAATGGTTTGAGTGTAATGCCAATACCCTTCAGTTTCAGGGTTTAACCATGCTGTTTTATCAAAATGTTGACGTAGGCGACGTAACCAAACCTCACCTGTTTCATCATTCATATATTCAACCGAGCCACCTACCGATTTCAACTCATACGGTGCCATACTGGCATCGCCCACTACAATTACACGATAGTCGCGTCCATAGGTGTGAAATAGATCCCATGTATTCATACGGGTGGCAGTTCTGCGGTAGTTATCTTTCCAAACATAGTCATAGAGACAGTTATGAAAATAAAAGTATTCAAGCGTTTTGAATTCGGTTTTAGCTGCGCTGAAAAGCTTTTCACATTGGGCAATGTGTGCATCCATCGAACCACCCACATCAAACAACATGAGTACTTTGATTCGATTGCGACGCTCTGGCACCATCTGAACATCAAGAATACCTTGTTTGGCTGTTTCTCGAATAGTTCCGTCAACGTCTAACTCTTCAGCTGCACCTTGACGGGCAAATTTACGTAACCGACGTAAAGCAATTTGCATCTGACGAGTTCCAAGAACTTGGTCGTCATCTAGATTTTGGTATTTCCGCTGTTCCCAAACTTTGACCGCCGAACGTTTACGCCCTGGCCCACCAATTCGTACGCCTTCTGGATGGTCACCAAAAGCTCCAAAAGGTGAAGTTCCACCTGTGCCAACCATACGGTTACCACCTTGGTGTTTCTTATGCTGTTCGCGTAATCGCTCTTCCAGCATTTTCATCAATTCTTCTAAAGAACCCGCTTTTTGGAGTTCTGCTCGTTGTTCAGGAGTTAAATGCTTTTCTAGAAGTTCTAAATCGAACCAGTCTTTTGGTAATTTATGAACTTGCTTAAGCAACTCATCGATATCAAAAGTTTCAATGCCATCAAAGTAATCTTTCATGGCACGATCAAACTTATCAAAAAATCGCTCATCTTTAACTAAAATAGTTTTAGCAAGCTGATAGAACTCTTCTTGGTCGGCAAAAACCAAACCTTCACTCACCGCACGGTTTAGATCAATGAGTTCACGAGTGGTAACTGGAACACCATATTTACGTAAGGTGTAAAATAACCGCACAAACATGGGTTACTCCCTCCCTTAACGTCGAGACATGAAAGCCAAGCGTTCGAGAAGTTGTACATCTTGCTCGTTTTTGATGAGAGCACCATATAAAGGTGGAATAGCTTTAGAGGTATCTCGATTACGTAATACATCTTCAGGCATATCATCTGCCATGAGCAAGCTTAACCAATCAATTAACTCAGAGGTTGATGGTGGTTTCTTCAAATTAGGAATTTCACGTAGTTTAAAGAAAACCTGTAAAGCTTCGTTTACTAGTGTTGCAGAGATATTTGGGAAATGAACCGCAATGATTTCTCGCATTGTGGCTTCATCTGGAAACTCAATATAGTGGAAGAAGCAACGACGCAAGAATGCATCTGGTAATTCTTTTTCATTATTTGAAGTAATAATTACAATTGGGCGTTGCGTTGCCGTAATTGTTTCATTCGTTTCATAAACATAAAAAGACATTTTATCGAGTTCATGCAACAAGTCATTTGGAAACTCGATATCGGCCTTATCAATTTCATCAATTAATAATACGCAACGCTCTTCACTGGTGAAAGCTTCCCACAATTTACCGGGTTTAATATAGTTCTTAATATCGTAAACTCGGTCATCACCTAACTGGCTATCTCTTAAACGAGAAACTGCATCATATTCATACAACCCTTGCTGCGCTTTAGTTGTAGATTTGATATGCCAAGTAATCAGTTTTAAACCTAAACTTTGTGCTACTTGTTCAGCAAGTAAAGTTTTACCCGTGCCCGGTTCACCCTTAATCAGTAAAGGCTTTTGCAAAGCACGAGCTGCTTTTACAGCAAGCTTAAGACTATCAGTCGCGATATATTGATCTGTACCGGTAAAATGTTGGGTATCAGCAGACATGTAAAGACCTTATTTTTCTATTTCAATGGTTAGATGGAACGCATGCTTTTGTTTGTTGAATATTTTGACCAACAATATCCAATCACCAAACCTAGACCAACTACAAACAGAATTAAAGATAAATTTGACCAAATTAACGGACTATCTTTAGTTAAAACACCAAAAAGGAGTCCAAAAATAGCAGGTGCTACAGATGCATTCGGTCCTTCAGACACTGTTGGTGTAACTAAAATAGCAAATACAATCAACCAGCTAATTGCACCAAAAGTGGTAGGAAGACGGCGCATTAATCGCCACCAACACCACAAAGCAATAATAGCGCCTATTCCATAAGCTGTTAAAGCAATAACACCCTCAGGAATAACATCCAAAAAAGAGAATAACTGATTCATTATTCCAGTTTGATCTTCACGCACCACGTAAGCCCTCTGGTTCAACTGCATTCGGGTTAATTAACCCTTCTGGCGGCATCTGAATAAAGAAACCTTTTGTTTGTAATGAGTCTAAAACATGTAAAACATTAACACGCGCCAATTTACGTGTTGGAGCCAACTCTAAATGCATGACAAACGTTGCACGACCAAACGCTTGTAAAACAGCTTCAGGAACATTTTCAAACGGATCAGCTTGTTCCGTATTGTCAGGATAGTTTGGACGAGCAATATACATGTACATTTCATCTTTTTTGCTCGATCTATAAATATCACAGTGCATTTCAAATCAACTCTTGAACTAAGGACAGCATACATGAAAAAAAACGACACACACACGCAGGTTTGTTTACGCATCAGTCGTTTTTTTAATTCTTGAGAAATATTAACCTACAACATTGATTAAGGTCGATAATAACTTTGTTCCAAACAGGAGTTAGATTTCATAAAAACAATATAAGTTTTTGATTTTAAATATTAAAATATAAAATCTATTTTATTAAAATAAAAGCAGTTCTTGGATTTTAAAAAAGTATTCATCATCAAAGATTTGATAATAGTGTTCTTGCAAGACTTATACTTAAGCTATCAAAATAATAAATTTCTTTTTCACTTATTTAAGAATATACACTTGAGTAAAACTTTTAACTACTTAACTACACATCACCAGACGTTACTTAACTCGTTTAATAGCGAGATATGTTTCAATAATAAGTATCTTATTCATAGATATGGAGGATGAACTTATGCCTCGTGGTGATAAAACTGCTTATACAGCAAAGCAAAAACGTCAGGCCAAACATATTGTTGAGAGTGAAGTAGATAGAGGCCATTCTCAAGAAGAAGCCGAACGAATTGCATGGTCTACCGTCAACAAACAAGATGGTGGCGGTAAGAAAAAGTCCCATTAATATATAAAAATAAATACTTCTTTAGCCCAAACTAAAGAAGTATTTTTTATTTAAGGACGTGTTAATTTTTTCTAGAAGACGCGAGAGCTTTTTATATAGTCATCGCTTACTTGATTTAAGGCACTCAAAATAGCGCTATCATCTTGACTTAATAAAGCATCATTAAGACTTTCCATATAAGTGATGAGTTGGGTTTTAGAAGTATGGGCAAATTCGGTCGTTACAGCTTCATCTTCATATAAGATTACATAACTACGTGCGAAACCGTAGATTAGGTAAACTGCTGCTTTTTCTTTTGTATCTTGAGATTCTTTAAGAGACTGCTCACATGCATTTTTTAAGTCTTTAAATGCATCTGTACCAGTAGATTGATTTTTGAAAGATAAAAGTATTGTTTGGAAGTTCATATCCATATTCCACTCAAAAAGTAAAGCTACAGAACAAGATAGAACCTGTCAAATAATATCCTGATTAATATAAATTTAATTGTAAATAAATTTATATTTAATTTCTTTTAACTCACAATAAATCATGCAATAAAAAACCACTCTTTTTTAAGAGTGGTTTAGTTAAAACAATCATTCATTAGAAGCTTATTTCAATTGTGATCGTGGTACCGGAGTGCTCAATATCAGTTGAGACATTAAAACCTCTGCTTCTAAGCTCCTCTTCAACCAGTGTAAGATGATCAGGGCTTATAGCATCCACAGGAAACCAGAAAGTTGCTTTTCGCTTCCCCTCTTTAGATTCAGACTCAGTACCAGTTAAAATTTTTTCCAATATGACGTCTTGATTTATTTTAAAGTTTTTAGCGTTTTGACGAGCTTGTTCAGCATTAAAGTTGTTAAGCATATTTATCTCTCTAATTATTAATTTATCTAATTTTATAGCATAAAAAGGCTATATAAGTTCTAGTGTTATGTAGTTAAAACTAATCAGAGATATAAGTTTATTGATTGAATAAACTTTCTACCCATTCAATAAATTTTCTGGCATTTCTATTTTTAAAATCGTCCTTATTTGGAATGTAGTAACATAGCTTTGATTGAACGGCTTTAGTTTTAAACTCCTGTAAAAGATTCGTCTTAACAAACCTTTGGGTAAGTGTAGTAGAGCAAAATACTAAACCATTGGCAGATAAAGCCTCGTGTATCCCAAAAATTTCCTGATCAAATTTCTTAATCGTCACCCTATCTTGGTTCCATTCATTTTCCTTAAGCCAAGCCTCTAGTGGTGGGCTTGGTAATGCCTTATTTTTCCATTCTGTCGTAAATAAAGTTATTGGTTCACTAGAACATTTAAGCAGATCAAGTTTGGATGAACCAAATACATTAAAAGACTCATATTTAACAATATCTTGAGACTGGGCCAAAGATACGTCGCCATATCGAATAGGTAATGTATACAAGTGATTATCTAAAGTTTCACCAGTAGAAAACTCAACTGATATATCGGGATACAATTGATAAAATTCATTTATTGAAGGAATTAGCAGCATTGCAGCTAGTGAAGACGTACTAGCGACTCTCACTACGTTTCCATTTACTGTTATTTCATCTAGTGCATCTTCAATCTTACGAAACCCCTCAGAAATTGCTGCAGCAAGTCTTTGCCCTGTCGTTGTAAGCGTTATTTTCCTTACCTGTCGATGAAATAAATCAACATTTAATCTGCTTTCTAGATTCGCAACATGATGTGAAATTGCAGTCGGTGTAAGCGAAAGTTCTTCAGCAGCCAACTTAAAACTACCCAATCGAGCGGCTGATTCAAATGCTTTAAGTGCTTGCAAAGAAACTTGCATGCTTCCTCCCCATTTACATTTATGAATGAATTAAAATCATCTATAAATGTAATTTTCTCGTTTGTCTACTTATGTTTTAAAACTCAAAATAAATTAAATCCTAACTTTTTTGGAATTAATGATGAGTAAAATATTACATATAGATGCTAGTGTCAGAGCTGCGATTAACCCCAACCCAAATCACAATTCTATTTCAAAAAATATTGCCAGTCGGTTGATCAACTCTTGGAAACAACAATTGCCTATAGATGAGTATATCTATCGTGACGTAGGAATGAATCCACCACCCTTTATTAATCAAAATTGGATTGATGCTGTATTCACACCTGACAATAAAAGGACCGAAGCTCAACGTGATGTTTTATCTATATCAGATCAATTAATAGCAGAAGTTTCGAGCTCAGATATTCTTGTAATTTCTTCACCTATGTACAATTACGGCATGCCTGCTCAACTGAAAGCATGGTTTGATCAAATTATTCGTATCAATAAAACATTTGATTTTGACCTAGCTCGTGGAGACTTTCCCTTACAACCTCTTTTAACTGGAAAAATTTTAATTATTATCACTTCCAGCGGTGAATTTGGGTTTGAGAAAGATGGGATTCGGCATGATATGAGTCATCTTGTACCCCACATTCGTACACTGAGCAAATATTTAGGCGTAGAAAAAATTTATGAAATTACTTCTGAGTATCAAGAGTTTGGAGATCATAGGCATATAGAGTCATTAGAAAATGCTTTTCAAAAAGTTGAAGAAGTTGTGTCTAAACTTGCTGATTCATTTAGATAATATCTGTAGATTTTAATACTCATTTTTAAATTTCATAAATTAAGTCACTTTAACTGATCCATATCATTAAAAATAAAAAAGCCTACCCAATTGGGTAGGCTTTTCATTTCTGCACCGAAACAAACTTATAGTTATATATTATATAAATTGAAGTTGTTTTTCTTAAATCCAAGAATATACAGACCTGTATGTTTAATCAATTGAATTTTTCTCATTATATAAGTTAATTTAATTCATTATTGAAATTTCAAATTATATTTACTTTATTACATTATTTTATGAAATTAAATAATTATTTAGATAAACTACAGAAAATCTATTTTTTGTATACTTAGATATTATAATTAGCTCATTTTAATAATTAATTAAAAATTTAACAGAATGATTATGCTTTAGTTAAAAAGGCTCATCATATGATGAACCTTTAAATTTCTAATTATTTATTGCATTTTAAATAGATAAACTTTGTTTTTCTTCTTGAAACAACTGGATTAATGGTTGCGTTAATAACTCATAACGCCATCCTAATAGATAGTCAGGTAAATCCTGTTCATCCCCTTGACATAGAACATGTTGATGAATGGCGTTTAACCATTTTTTTCTCAACAACACTTCTTTAGGAATAGAAGTCTCATTTATTGCATGAGCAAGTACCATATCCATTTTATTTAAAGTCTCTTTAGACGTAATCTTAAATGGTTTTGCAATCTTTGATGGCCATTTGCTTTCGACTGGCAAATCTTTAAGAAGTTCTAAAATCGTTTTGCCGTACTCGCGAACTACGTTTGGACGAATATCTTTAACTTGCGAAAGTTGAAAGCTATTGCGAGGGTTTTTTTCAACCATATCAATCATGGTTGAATTTCTAAGAATAAAACTGCGTGGCTGATTCGTTGCTTTCACAATGTATTCACGCCATTCACTTAAATTTTGTAATTGCATTAGCTGACGACGTGAGTGACGATAATTTCCCACATCGGTATATAGTAATTCGTTAGGGGTTTCACTAATGATTTCTTTAGTTAGACTACTACAGTCCTCAAGAACATAGTTATAAAGCCCTCTCTGCTTAAGCTGTTCTTGAATATGATGAGCTAACTTCATTAAATACAAAACATCGTTAGCAGCATAACAAAGTTGTTGAGGCGATAAAGGTCTAGCCAACCAATCAGATCTGGTTTGATCTTTTTCAATATCAATATCAAGACAAAGTTTTAAAGCACCTTGGTAACTCACTTGCAGGCCATGACCTAAAAAAGAAAGGCCCACTTGAGTATCAAACACATTAAGCAAATCTTCTTGATCAGCATAATGATAGATTAAATCAATATCTTCTCCACATGCATGAAAAATGTTTTGCTGCGCGAGAAAAATCTTTTTCCAAAACTGACTTAGATCTAATGAAACACCATCCAACAGATAGACATCACCATTTACATTGACTTGGCATACTCCAAGTTTAGGCCAGAGTGTGTCAACCTTAATAAATTCTGTATCAAGTCCATATATTGAACATTGATCCATTTTTTGAAGAACATCAACCAATTCGGTTTGCTGTTGGATAAACTGAAACATGCTTTCTCAAGTATTGCAAAGAGTGCTTTAAACTCTGGTATATATAACATAGAAGCAGAAAAATGCCACTTAAACCTTTATGAATACTCTATTTTTGAACAATTTTTCGAAAATAGATAATTTTTTGATCTTTTATTTGTACTTTTTAAATTTATCTCCAAATGTTCTTTATTTAAAATTTATAAGATCTTTTTCATTCTTATATTCATATTTTATTTAAACTATCTTTAATAATAAAAGACAGAATAATATTTATGTTTAATAACTGAATTTAATTAATAAATTTAATCAAATTGATAGTACATTCATTAATGAAATAAGCATCGGAATGCTTATTTCATTCTCATGCGGTTATGCACTGCCTGACTTAAAGTATGGCTATCTACGTATTCGAGTTCACCACCCTGAGGTACACCTTGAGCAATACGCGTCATTTGTATTGGTAAATGTTTAGTCGCCTCTACCAAATAATGGGCTGTCGCTTGTCCTTCTACCGTCGCATTGGTTGCCAAAATGACTTCTTCAATAGTACCTTGGCTTAGACGCTGAATGAGATAAGGAATACCAATTTCTTCCGGACCAATACCATCTAATGGAGAAAGATGGCCACCTAAAACATGGTATTTTCCACGAAAGCTACCGCTTTGCTCAATCGCCATCACATCCGCTGGTGATTCAACCACACACAATAACTGATCATCTCTGTCAGTTGAGGCGCAAATATCACAAATTTCATGTTCAGTCAGAGAATGGCAGACACTACATTCATGTATATAACTTGAAGCCTCATGTAAAGCATGCGCTAATGCAAATGCCCCTTCTCGATTTTTCATCAAAAGATGTAAAGCCATACGTTGAGCCGACTTCGGACCAACGCTTGGCAATATACGTAAAGCTTGAACGAGTTGTTCAAATCTATCGCTAAACACTGAATTTCCTTAGAACATGCCCGCTAAGCCAGGTGGTAAACCCATACCAGAATTTGCTTTTTGCATTTTTTCTTCAGAAATCACTTCTGCTTGACGCACAGCATCATTTACTGCAGCAGCAATTAAGTCTTCAATCATGTCTGGTTCATCTTGAAGTAATTCCGGATTAATTTCGATACGTTTTACGATATAACGGCCAGTCATTGTAACTTTAACTAAACCACCGCCCGCTTCAGCGTGTACTTCAGTTTGAGCAAGCTCTTCTTTAGCCTTTTTTATATTTGATTCCATATCTTTTTGCATGCGCTGCGCTTGCTGCATAAGCATATTGATATTCATAAACCTAACTCCGTATCTCTATCAAATATTTTAAGTAATATTGATAGTCACATAACACTGCAAAACTTAAACTCTTTCTACTCCCCCTATAGATCATCAAGATCATTGAGGTTAGTACGTTTAAATCAAAATTAATCCGTAATTCTGACACAATAAATCAATGTTTTCTATTGGTATCTATGAAACTATTTTCTATGGTCAATCCACTATAAAGCTTTTATGTAGAAAACTTTTGATGAGTAGAAAAAAGTAAAATTTAGAAAAGTTACTGGGCAGCCTGTAGACTTTTATTGTTTGTTTTATATTCACTTAAGGGAACTTTCTTGAACGAAGTATTGGCTTTTTCTATTGAAAGATCAGCATCTTGAACAGATTTGTTTGCATCATTAATTAATAATACAGTTTCGCTCATCTGTGTTGGTTCATCTTTTTGGGCAAATACTCTATATCCAACCAGACCAATTGCCCCTATCGTAACTAAAATAATTATTGGTTTAATCATGACTAAAGACTCTCTTTGTTATTTTTATTAAATTTAGAACTTTTATACGTTGAAATTTTAGACTGATTTATAACAAAACGTAGACTTTTTATTGCTATTGTTGTTTATAAGTAACAAAAAAGCCACATTAAAATCTATGTGGCTTTTCCATAACAAACATAACTTAATTAGATTAAATCTAACCCACGCGAGATATCGCCAATAATATCATTAATATCTTCTAGACCAACAGAAACACGAATTAGACCTTCTTGAATACCAGCTGCTTCTTTTGCTTCAACAGAAAGTTTGCCATGAGTTGTGGTTGCTGGATGGGTAATCGTCGATTTCACATCACCTAGATTACCTGTAATCGAGATAAACTTAGTATTATCAATAACCTTCCACGCACCTTCACGCTCGCCTTTAACAACGAACGATACAATACCGCCAAAGCCATTTTGCTGTTTAGCAGCAAGTTCATGACCGTCATGAGCTGGTAAACCAGCGTAGTAAACCTTCTCTACCTTTTCATTAGTAGATAACCATTCTGCAAGAATTTGAGCACTCTCACAGTGTGCTTTCATACGTAAACGTAAAGTTTCTAGACCTTTTAAGAAAACCCATGCATTAAATGGGCTCATTGATGGTCCAAGCGTACGAACAACACCAAAAACTTCTTCTAACAACTGATGATTGCCAACAACAGCACCGCCTAATGCACGGCCTTGCCCATCTAGGTATTTAGTCGCAGAGTAAATCACAAGATCCGCACCAAACTTGAGTGGTTGCTGCAAAACAGGTGTACAGAAACTGTTATCAACCGCAAGTAATGCGCCATTCGCATGGGCGATATCTGCTAGTGCTTGTATATCTGCAATCTCAGCTAGAGGGTTAGACGGTGACTCAACAAAGAAAAGTTTGGTTTCAGGACGTACAGCATTTTTCCATTCGTCTAAATCACATAAATCAACAAATGTAATGTCTACACCAAACTTGGCAATATATTTTTCAAATAAGGCAACAACTGAACCAAAAACTGCTCTTGAGCAAATAACATGATCACCCGCTTTTAGATATGCCATAGCAACTGACAAGATTGCGCCCATTCCAGAGCTCGTCGCTACAGCTCGTTCAGCACCATCTAAAGCTGCTAAACGTTTTTCGAACATCGATACAGTCGGATTAGTAAAACGAGAATAGATATTTCCTTGAACCTGACCAGAAAATTTTGCTGCAGCTTCAGCCGCATTTTCATATACAAATGATGAAGTCAAAAAAATCGGTTCGCCATGTTCGCCTTCAAAACTACGAGTATGTCCGGTACGAATGGCTAAAGTATCAAGTTGGTATTCTAAATCATCAGACTGGTGCATTAAATGTTCGCCTTTACTGGTCATGTACTAAAAAACTATCATCATTTTGAGTGTCTAAGGTATTTAAGGTCAAGGTAAACCTTAAAATTATCGCTTAGACTTTATTCAACTTTAGTAAATAGTTGGTAAAAGCAAGATGAAACGCTTAAAGTCCCTTGTCTCTGAACAAAGTCAAATCAAGCATCTCTCTACCCGACTATTTCGTCCTCAAACATTAGTATTGTCACAAAGCACTCCGTTCGAAGTGATTGGTGAATTTAATCAAACCCGTATACGTTATTACGCAGCTACTCAAAAACAATTTAAAGAACCTTTAGTATTCGTTGCTCCTTTAGCTATTAATATGGCGATATATGATTTATATCCTTATCGTTCTCTTATTAAATACTTCCAAAATGCTGGTTTTGATGTCTATTTGGTAGATTGGGGCCGTTTAAAGTTTAAGGACAGACATCTTAACTTTTTATCATTTATTGAAGATTTCATTCCTAAAGCCATACAACTTGTCAGAACACACTCCAGAAGTGAACAAATCTCGCTTCACGGATGGAGTATGGCAGGTATATTCGTCACTTTATATACAGCGCATAATCATCCAAATTATGTTAAAAATCTTATTGTTCTTGGTAGTCCAATAGACAGTTATGCTTCTGGTTATATTGGAAAACTCTACCGAGCCATAAACAACGCGATTGGTCGCAATAAAAAAATTCAAGAACGTATTTACTCTGGACTACCAAAACGTTTGATTCATAGCCCAGGAATTTTAAATTCTTTAGGTTTCAAAATTCTCGACCCTAAAGGCTGGCTCGATGGTCATATTCAATTACTTAAAAATCTTAATGATCTTCAGTTCGTACAAGAACATGCCACACTAAGTAGCTTTTTAAATAATATGATTGATTACCCGGGGGGAATTAATCAGGACATGTTGTTCAATGTTTGGCTACAAAATCCATTAAGACAAGGTTCTATTCAATTAAAAGATAAAAAAATCGAATTAAAAAATATTGACTGTTCACTCTTAGTTGGAGCTGGTCGTAGTGATCAACTGGTTACGGCTGATGCAGCTCAACCATTAAGTCAGTTAACCAGTAGCCAAGATGTCACATTTACTCTCATCCCTGGCGGTCATCTAGGCCTCATGTCGAGTCAGGCAAGTGCGCTGGAGTTCTGGCCACAACTAGCGAAATGGCTCACCGAAAGATCAACGCAAATTTAAGAATAAGGTCACAATTTAACCTATTGCTTTTATTTGCGTGGATGGAATAGACGATCATATAACGGTACATTTACCTATAATATTATTGTTTTAATAGAAAATTATTATTTTTATTGTGTAGGCACTTTATTAACTTTTTTATAATCAGATGATTTAAAGTAATTTACAATCATCTGTGCACTTTTTTCAGAAGAGGCCTTGGCCTGCTCCAGTTTTGTTACATAAGGATTAGTCACTATACAGCTCGGTAGTAAACTATTTGTAAGTGGTGGAAACTTTTCTCTTCCACCTAAAGTAATTTTTTCGATAAAACTTGCCAACCACATAATGTACTCACTTTTATTCTTATAAGTTGGCATTAAGCTAATATCGAGTTTAACTTTACATTCCTGTGCGGGTTTATTTAAACACTCTTCAAAATCAATAAAGTTATATTTTAGTTGATAGGGTGAACTTCTTATCTCTTGCCGGATAATACTAACTAAGCTATTTAAGTGCCCAATTACATCCTCTGAGAAAAGCTTTTGCTCTTCAAACTTTTTATAAACTCTTTCAGCAATTAGTAAAAATTGTGGCATCACTCACCTATTCCTTTAATATTTAGTCTTAACGAATGACTAGATCCTTTAAGGAAGTATGATGAATATACTATTACTATGTGTAAGGGTATGAGGGGTAGAAAGTAACTATCAGGGCAATTATGAAAGCAACATTTATACTATGTCACAAAATCCAAATATAAGGCGAACTTATTCTCAATATAAAATACTAAATTTTAATGATTCGAAATAACTTTAATAAAAAAGCCCATTTCATTTGGAGAAATGGGCTATAAAAACAAAAACTATCAAACGCAGCAATTATGGGGCATATAATAAGACTTTAAATATGTAAAATCAATGCATCTTTCAGGTGAATTTTAATCTTAAATAAAAGTCGAAAATAATTTTATCTCTGTTTCAATAAGAGAAGCCCATTTCCGTCTAAAATAAATTGGCCTAGTGAATTCCACCTAATCCTAAAATACAAAATGTGATAATTATCACGCTTTGTTCTTTGATCATGGCATTAATATCTTTCTTTTCCATTGACCAAAATTCAAACTAAAGCTGTCTTTTCAGCAAAAGATGAGTCATGAATATGGCTTTTCTACGAACTTTTTGATTTTTTATTTAATAGAAGCAAGCTCCCTATTTCCTTCATTATGAGCAATTACAAGGTATTAGATAGTAGTTAAATTATGGAAAGATATATAAAAATTTAGTTAAGTTTTTGTTTTTATTGTTTATTTTTAAAACATTGATATATAAAGATTTTATTCATTTTTTGCCCAAAATTCAAACCAAAATGACACTTGAGTAATTAATAGTCATTGAAATATTGGTAAGAAACCTTATATTGAGTACAGGTTCATACCTTTAACTGAGGAAAAGCTCATGAATAAATTTATGGTTGCAGTCTTTACTGGCATGGTGAGCATTGCTAGTTTTGGCGTACAAGCTGCAACACCTGAGCAAGAATGTCAAAAATTGCAAGATGATTACAATTTGATTTATGCGTCAAAAGGCTTTTGTTTTAAAGATCCTGATGCTAAAGAAAAATATGGTAATGAAAACTGTCATACGACAAAACCAAAGTTTTCTGATAAAGAGCAACAACGTCTTGACGCTATTAAAGAACGTCAAAAAGAATTGAAATGTAAATAATTTTAAAGGAATAATACATGGCATATGATGATCAAAATATCTTCGCAAAAATTTTACGTGGAGAACTTCCAGCGATAAAAGTCTATGAAGATGATCAAGTTCTAGCTTTTATGGATATTATGCCTCAAGCCGATGGCCATACATTAGTTATTCCAAAAACACATGCTGTAACACTGCTGGACTTACCTGCTGAAGCAGCAGCCTATACTATACAAATTGTTCAAAAGATTGCTAAGGCAATGGAAAAAGCGCTCAATTTGGAAGGTATCGTATTGATGCAACTTTCTGGAGCAGCAGCAGGACAAACTGTTCCACATGTTCATTTTCACCTAATTCCAACAAATGTGCATCATCTTGGACGCCATGCTGTTGAGTTAGGAGATCAAGAAAAAATTAAAGAATTAGCTGAAAAAATTAAAGCAGCTCTTTGATTTTTAGATAGTTAAAGCGGAGTTTAGGCTCCGCTTTTTTTCGTCTAAAAACTATCAAAAAATGAAAACAACTAATTTATTTCTAAATTTTAAGCGTCATAAAACTGTCATTTATTCTTCACTTCTCTGTCACAAAATTTGCCGATACTGCTTAGCAAGTTGGTGAGCTTTTGTAACTTTTTGTACATAAGTCAACTACAAAATAAATAGTTAGCTAGGCATACGCCATTTTTAAATACCTTTTGGAGAAATCTCAATGAAGAAATTGCTACTCGCTGCCGCAGTTGCAACTTTGAGCGTAAACGCGGTGCAAGCAGCGCCAACTTTGTATGGCAAACTAAATGTTTCTATTAACCAAGTTGATAATAAAAATTTCGATGGTAAAAGTGACGTTACCGAAGTTAACTCAAACTCTTCTCGTATTGGGGTAAAAGGCGAAGAGAAATTAACTGACAAGTTATCTGCTGTTTATTTAGCTGAATGGGCAATTTCTACTGATGGTTCAGGTTCTGATACTGACCTTAGCGCTCGTAACCGTTTTATCGGTTTAAAAACTGAAGGTGTTGGTACCTTAAAAGTAGGTAAGTATGATTCTTACTTCAAAACAGCTGCTGGTGGTAACCAAGACATCTTTAATGACGATACACGTTTAGACATTACTAATATCATGTACGGTGAAAACCGTTTAGACAACGTGATCGGTTTTGAATTAGACCCTAAATTATTAGCTGGTTTAACATTCAATATTATGGCTCAAACTGGTGAAAGCACCTCTGATAGCAAACCGGGTGAAACTGGTAAAGACAGCAAAAATGATAGCTTTGACTCTGTATCAACATCGCTTGGTTACGAAAACAAAGATATCGGTTTAGCAATTGCTGCTGCTGGTGACTTTGGTATTAAAGGTAAATATGCAGCTTACGGTCTAAAAGATGTTTATACCGATGCTTACCGTGTAACTGGTTCTTATGATATTGCTAAATCTGGTTTTGTTGTAGGTGCTTTATGGCAACACGCTGAACCTACTGATGACTTGACTGCTTATAAAACGTCAAAAACTACGCGTGTAGATGGTGTTGATAAAACTACAGATACCTATACAAACTACAAAGGTTTAGAAGAAGAAGCATATGCAGTAACAGCTGCTTATAAAATTCCTAACACTAAACTTAAAGTGAAAGCAGAATACGCTTCTGCTGAAACACAAGTAAGCGGTAAACAAGATCGTAAAATTGACTTATACGGTTTAGGTCTTGATTACCAAATCAACAAACAAGCTCGCTTCTACGGTATCGTTGCTCAACAAAAACGCGACTGGATTAAAGAAGACGACAAACAAACTGTTGTAGGTACTGGTATCGAATATAACTTCTAATCAGTTATGTTTGATTCAGATCTAAAATAAAAGGGCTTATGCCCTTTTATTTTTTTTCCTGAGTAAAAAAAGCCGATATAAAACTTATCGGCTTTTTTAAGATTTATATCTTATTTTAAAAAACCACTTACAAGATTCATGACATTTTGAATATCTTGGTTTGCTTCTTGATGATCGGTACTGTCACCTTGAGGTGTTAAAGAGTCAATGACCTGAGGTAAAACCGATGCGATTGCACCATAAACTTGTTCTTTGGGCGCTTGAGCTTGCTCGGCAACTTGTTCAATGTCAGACGGATTAAATAGGCTCTGTAACTGTTGGGTCGGAACTTCGCTATTACTTTGATTTGGATCAACCCAACTTTGAACCTGACTTCCTAAACCAGCCCCTTTTAACTTTTCTAATGCAGCTTGTAAACCACCTTGTTGCTGTACCCAACCTAAAATTAAAGGCACAACTGCAATTAATAAACTTTGTACACCGCCACCTGTTTGAGGTGTACTGTTATTGCCAGTCACTTGCCCTAATACAGAACCTAATACTCCTCCAAGGCCACCTTGAGCGCCCGAAGAAGTATTGCCCCCCATTTGTCCGAGTACTGAACCTAAAATTCCACCTAAACCATCTTGACCTGACGCTTGCTGATTCCCACCTAAAGCCTGCTTAGCCAAAACTTCTACAATGTTGCTTAAATTAGTCATGTGTAACTCTTATGTATGGTTTATACATGAGCATACGCGGATTCTTGTTAAGACAGCAAAAACCAAATTGTTAAATTTTGAAAGAGATTTAAGGCCCTTTTACCAGCGGAATTTATTCCAGTTTTCCGGGTTCGCCCAGAACTTTGAATTAAACCAGTCTGGAACATGTTTATAAGTCAATATATTAAATTGCCATAAAGCAAAATCACTATCATGTGAAGTTTTATCAATAAGTTGAGTAAAACCTAAAGAACGTAATAACTGCTCATCACTGCGTTTACTTACCACTACAATTCGTTTCGCTAATAAATCTCTTAGCTTTACTAATAATTGTGATTTTTGTACATCGCTGATGTTTTGCATTTCATCAGTATCAAACAATACAAAACCCAAGTCATAACGCTGAGTAAAAGGCAGACTTAAAAGCTCAGTTACGGTAAAATAGTGCCATTGAATTGCGTTATTCTGGTCAATTTTCTGGCCAATACAAAGTGCAGTATGAATGGGCTGTTCGTTTGATAAATCGTCTAGCATAGAAGTGATGACATTTTGTTCAGCCATAACTGCAACCCTTAATTGAAAGATGTGAGTTTAAACTTTATGGAACTACAAGGCATTTGCCATAAAATGCATGCAGGCCTAAAAGATGCTAGTGTAACTGATCAACAGACAACCAAGGCAAATGTTGAATACAAATTTGTATTAGACCGTTCAGAAATTGATCTTCCTTTTAATTTAGGACAAGAACTAGAAATCGAATGGACAGGTAATATTTATTGCACTTCTTGTGGCACTAAAACACCAAAGTCTTATTCTCAAGGCCACTGCTTTAAATGTTTTAAGACCAAAGCAGAATGTGACCTTTGCATTATGAAACCTGAAACATGTCACTATCATTTAGGTACATGTCGTGAAGATGACTTTGCCCATAGCGTTTGTTTCCAACCACATATTGTATATTTGGCAAACTCTAGTGCTTTAAAAGTGGGGATTACTCGTGTTAGCCATATGCCAGGACGTTGGTTAGATCAAGGTGCAACTCAAGCCTTACCTATTTTAAAAGTTGGATCACGCCGTTTATCTGGTCAGCTTGAAACCATGTTTGGTTCTTTAATTGCTGATAAAACAGATTGGCGCAAACTCCTCAAGGGTGAAGCTGAACCTTTAAATATGGTTGAACAACGTGATCAATTAATCGAAGAGTTCGCCCCTAAAATTCAAACTATTCGTGAAGAATTTAGTCAAAACCTTGAATTTAACGAAACGGTTGAACTACTAGAAAATGAATTGCCACGTGAGTTTGTTTACCCAGTTGAACAATATCCTGAAAAAATTAAGTCTCTAAACTTAGATAAAACACCAAAAATTCGTGGTGTCTTACAAGGGATTAAAGGCCAATATTTAATTTTTGATATCGGTGTTATCAACATTCGTAAATATACAGGGTACGAGCTGATTGTACGTGCATAAATAGAAAAGGCATTCTTATATGAATGCCTTTTTTTTTACTTCTCTAGTACATTTAGGATGACTTGAACTGGGTCTGCCGTATTTCCAGAAATAAGCTGTTTATGCATGGTTAAGTGCTGCATCACCTGAATTTGAGCGGTTTCAACATTCATTAGTTTTTCTATTTCCGCTGCTAAATTTTCAGGTGTGGCATCAGCTTGAATTAGCTCTTCAATTACTTTTTTACCGGCAATAATATTAGGCAAAGAGTAATAAGGAATTTTGACCAAGAATTTAGCAATTAAATAAGTTAACCAATGCAATTTATAGAATGTGACCATTGGTCGATGCATCAGCATGGCTTCTAATGTCGCCGTTCCTGATGCTAAAGCAATAACGTCACTCGCGTTCATGACCATACGGCCAACTTTAGACTCACTATCTGTATTTTCTAAAATATGAATTTTTGCTTTTAATTGAGGCGCTAATTGCTCAACACCCTGCTCAATCTGTTGTTTTCGTGCATCGTTAATTGCGGGAATTAAAAATTGAATGTCAGGATATTTGGTATGCAAAATATTAGCAGCACCCAACAGCATAGGAAGGAGTCGCTCTACTTCACCTTTTCGGCTACCTGGTAACAAAGCAATATGCTTCTGATTTTCATTAAGACCTAATTGCTGTTTAGCAATTTGATTTGGATTTTCAAGTGGCAATTGTTTAGCTAATGGGTGGCCTACAAATGCTGCTGGAACTTCATATTGTTCATAAAAAACTTTTTCAAAAGGAAATAAGCAAAGTACTAAATCTATACTTTGTTTGATGCCATGAACACGCCCTTGGCGCCACGCCCAAACAGAAGGACTGACATATTGAACTGTTTTTATTGGAAGATTCTTTTCTTTAATACTTTTCGAAAGTCTAAGGTTAAAGTCTGGTGCATCAATACCTATAAAAATATCAACCGGATGTTGAGTCCATTGATTGATTAGACCATCACGCACGGCGAATAATTTTTTTAAATCTTTTAAGACCTCAACAATCCCCATCACAGATAGAGTTTCCATTGGGTAATAACTGTTAAAACCTTCAGCAATCATTTGGGGACCACCGATTCCCTCAAATTCAGCATCGATTCCCTGTTCTCGAAAACTACGCATAAGTTTCACACCAAGCGTATCTCCAGAAACTTCCCCAACTACAATACCTATTTTAAGTTTTCGGTTTGCCAAGGTGATTTACCCAAGAATTTGAAATAATGCATTCTAGCATAGAGGTTTATCAATCTTGAACTTGATCTATATGTACTAACCAAGAGCAGCCACAGCACAAGCTATCTAAAATTACACTCATTCACCATCTTTTAATCTAAATTAACAATGCAATTTGAATTGTAGCTTACATTTACAAACAATAAAATAAATGAGAATTATTTACATTATCTTTAATCTTATGAATATCCCACCTCGACCATTTAAGCTTACCGTAATCGCCTGCGCGATTTGTTATGCAAACCTCTCTTATGCTCAAGACTCAGAGGTACAAGCTTTACAGACGATTCAAGTTAAAGCATCAAATGCTGAGCAGTCTTCTGAACAAACCAAAGCATATAATGTTAAGAACTCGAGTAGCGCAACCAAGCTTAATATTGAGGCTAAAGAAACTCCTCAAACCATTAACGTCGTTACTCGTCAGCAAATAGAAGATTTCGGACTTACCAGTACCCGAGATATTTTAAGTAATACACCAGGTGTAACTGTAACCGGATTAGAAACCAACCGAACAACATATACGGCTCGTGGTTTTGATATTTCAAATATTTTGGTTGATGGAATCGGTATCCCTCAAGTTGACAGCTATAATTATAACAATAGTGATGCAGACAGTTATTTCTATGATCGTGTTGAAATTGTCAAAGGTGCTGATGCCTTAACAAATGCTCTGGGGGATCCTGGCGCTACAATTAACTATATCCGTAAACGTCCCACTAAAGAATTCCAAGCAAATGCTGGGGTGAGCTATGGTTCATGGGATACACAACGTTATGAAGCGGATATCTCTGGTTCTCTTACACAAGATGGACGAGTACGAGGACGTCTTGTAGGTTATGAGAAAGTAGGAGATTCTTATCTAGACCGCTATTCAGAAGAAAAAAATGGATTTCAAGGAATTTTAGAAGCTGACGTTACAGACACTACAAATGTTTCAGCAGGATATTCGAAAACTCGTCAATACGCTAATGGTTCTCAATGGGGTGCCCTACCCTTGGTTAACTCCAAAGGTGAACCATTAAGTTATTCTCGTAACTATAATTATGCGCCGTCATGGACATATTACGATTGGGAAATAGATAATTATTTTGCCAATATTGAACAAAAATTATGGGGAGACTGGAAGTTAAGGTTAGGCTATAACCATAAGAAATCAGATGTTAAAGATAAAATGCTTTATCTCAGTGGTTTTCCTTCTGCTACTGACAATACGTCTGGTATTTCACTCTATCCAGAAATTTATAATCAGAAATTTAAAGAAACTACAGCAAATGCAGATATTCAAGGTACGTTTAATTTATTAGGGCAGCAACACGAAGCAAATATTGGTTATAACTGGTCAAAGTATAATGCTCAAAGTGTTTATTCGTATGGTAGTAGTTTAGGCGTTATTACTACAGACTTACCAAGCTGGACACCTGAAGAACCGACTTGGGGAGACTTTACCTATGCTGACCCAGAAGAAAGAGTAATGAAGTCTGTTTACGGTGCCACACGTCTTCATCTAGGTGAGGATCTGAAATTTATCTTAGGTGCTAACTATACTGAAATCGAAACTTTGGATTATAAAAAGAATAAAGTTTCCCCGTATGCGGGTATTACATATAACTTTACTCCTGAATACACAGGTTATATGAGTTATACCTCTATTTTTAGGCCACAAACGGTTATCGATCTTTCTACTAAACAAACCGCTGTACCAGTAGAGGGTGAAAGTTATGAAGTAGGTGTAAAAAGCTCTTGGTTAGATGGTGCTTTAACTGGAAATATCGCTATCTTTAGAACAGACGAAGATAACTTTGCACTAAACCCATTATGGGATCCGCTCTATAATAAATACTCGTCACCAATAGGAACGATTAGATCGCAAGGGGTTGAAGTTGGATTAACTGGAAAATTAACTGATAACTTAGATTTAGTTTTTGGTTTCTCAACATTTAGTCTAAAAAATATGGAATCAGGTGAAAGAGGTAGACCAAATATCCCAACTCAAACACTTAACGTTTTAGCTTCTTATACTGTTCCCCAAATTCCAAAATTGAAAGTTGGTGCAAGCATTAAGTGGCAAGATGATATACATGACACCTCTTACTCAACTGTAAAACAGGATGCGTATGCATTGCTTAACGTTATGGCCAGTTATGATTTAAACGAACATGTACTGTTCCAAGTAAATGGTAACAACCTGACAAATGAGAAATATTTGACAGGTTTATCTGGTGGTCAAGGTTACTATGGCGCTCCAGCCAACTATACAGTTGCTGTAAAGTTTAAATATTAACACCGTAGCCAATCTCAATTTAGAGATTGGCTTTACTTATTATTCTTTGTTTATGTGTCAATAAAGATGTCCAAAACTGTAAATCTCCCAATGTCATATCGTATAAAAGTTTTCTATCGATTCTTGTTAGTTTTCGGTATGGGCTTTGCCTGTATGACGTATTTAAGTCTTGGACTCACTGGAATTTTCCTTTTGAATCTGGACAAAGCTGAGGCTATCTATCTTTCAGCATTTATAGCGATTTTATTTTACGTAGTCTTTGTGATTGTTGGTTTCTGCGTTCAATCATTATTGCGACTGACCATTTTATCAATCGCTCTATTTGCCCTTTTCTTTATTGTGACACGGACGGTGGGTTATGCATAAAGGTATACGTCAATCTATGGCATGGCTACACTCATGGACTGGCTTAATTTTTGGATGGCTCGTATTTGCCATTTTCTTAATGGGTAGCCTATCTTATTACCGCCACGAAATTAATTTATGGATGCAGCCTGCACTTGCGCAATATGAAGTAAAGCAAGATATTGCTATTAAAACAGCATATCAATATTTACAAGAAAACGCTCCAGACGCCAAATCTTGGTACTTAACTGTGGCTACACCAGAAAGTCCCGTCAACACCATGTATTGGGAAAAAGCTGACGGCGGTTATGGTAATGCCACACTTGATGCTAACACGGGAAAAGAACTTCAACTTTCGGCAACCCTAGGCGGAGATTTTTTTTACCGCTTCCATTACCAACTTTTTGGCATTCCAATAATAGTTGGGCGATTAGTCGTATGTCTTGCCGCATTTATTATGCTGATTGCTTTGGTTTCAGGCATTATTACCCATAAAAAAATATTCACTGACTTTTTTACTTTACGTACATTTAAGTCTCAGCGTTCGTGGCTAGACTTTCACAATATTTCTTCAGTCGTTGCACTGCCCTTCTTTTTAACCATTACATTTACAGGCTTAGCTATTTTCTTTTATTTATATCTGCCTTGGGGAATGCAAAAGATTTACCCTGAAAACCCTTATCAATATTTTACCGAAATACGTACAAAGACTGTACTTGAGAATCAATCGATTCAACCTGCTCAAAACTTAGCGATTGAGAAACTGCTGAGCCAAGTTCAACAAAGTTGGGGCAACCAACCTTTATCAACAATGAGTGTAAAAAATCCAAATACCAATCAAGCTCAAATTACATTTATTCAAAAAGAAGACCGCTCTATTACTCGAAATCAGCCTCAAATTACATTAAATGCTTCAACTGGCAAAGTCTTGGCAGATACACGTAATAATAGCCCTATTGCCACGCTAAATGCGGGTGTTTATGGCCTGCACATGGCGACATTTGCTCAACCTTTGCTTCGTTTAGGATTCTTTTTCTCAGGCATTTTAGGCTGTGTAATGATTGCCTCTGGTTTATTACTTTGGAGTCTTAAACGCCAAATTCAAAATAAAAGTAGTCAGTTTCATTTCGGGCTCTACTTAGTTGACCGTTTAAATATTGCAGCATTTGTAGGATTGCCTTGTGCAACTGTCGCCTATTTAAGCGCGAATCGATTGTTTACAGTCACTTCAACCACAATCAATTATGAAATTTATAGCTTTTTCTTGGTTTGGTTAATCAGCTTAATCATTGCATTAATCACTAAAAAACAGCATTTGTGGCGAACTCAACTTTGCGTTTTTATTATGCTGTGTCTTGCACTTCCCATCTTAAATCTAATTTATTTACTTAAACATGATTATGTGCAAAACCTCAGTGATTATTGGACCTTTGCACGCATAGATGTATTTTTGTGGCTATTTGCAGCTTTAGCCATTTTTATATTTTGCAAAATTCAACCTATCCAGCATAAAGCTGTCGCAAAAATTCAAAAAAAGCTGAATAAATTAAATACTGAGGTGAGCTCATGATTCTTATAGCTTTCATCTTAATTTTATTAGGGATGTATATGTTGTTTATGGCGAGCGAGAAATATCGATCGCCGAAATCAACAGGTCATTTCAAATCGTTAGCTCAAAAGTATTACCGATATTTCAAAATAGCCGCATTCATGCTATTTGGTTTATGTGCATTTATTCTTATTCAACAATATAAATTTTCAATTGGTTTTGTCAGTTGGTGGATCTTTGCAACGCCATTAACTTTTATTCTTATACTTTTAGTTAACCCACTAAAGTCATCAAAATAATCATTTTCTTTAAAAAATGATGAAAAATAGTACAAGCTAAGCAAAATTTTCGTTGCTTAGCTTTTTTTTGCATAAGTAAATCATTATTCATGACAACTGTTTATCTCTAAAAGGAATAAGATATCTGCGTTTCGTGATAAGTGGCGATAAAGATGTCTGGTGCTTTTGAATTTATCTTAGCGGGTATGTTAGTTGGTTTCTGTGTAGGGATTACAGGAGTTGGTGGTGGATCATTAATGACACCAATTTTAATTAGCCTTTTTAGAATTGAACCTCATATCGCAATTGGTACCGATTTACTTTATGCTGCAATCTCAAAATTTTGTGGATCAATGGTTCACGCTCGAAAGCTCAATATTGTTTGGCCAATTGTTTTATGGCTAGCAGTAGGGAGTATCCCTGCATCTTTCATTACTTCATGGGTACTTGAGCATTATTTAAGCCAGTCAACACACTATAAAGCTGTACTCACCATGGTGTTAGGTTTTATGCTGACCTTAACTGGTGTTTCCATCATTTTCCGTACGCGTATTGAGAAATTTTTTAATAAATTCAGAAGCAAAGAAGTCACTCAAACTGAAAATGAGCAGTTGGCAATCCATAAAAAACGTAGCTTTATCGTGATTATGGGTATCATTTTAGGTGTATTCGTAACTCTTTCATCAGTTGGTGCGGGTGCATTTGGGATCATGGCACTTGTGATTATGTTCCCGAACTTACCTATGATCCGAATTATTGGGTCGGATGTTGTACATGCAGTATTGCTTACCTTAGTGGCTGGCCTCGGACACATGAGTGCTGGTAACGTCGACTTTACACTTCTGATGTGGTTATTGGTGGGTTCAATTCCAGCAATTATTATTGGAACATTAATTAGCTCTCGTATGCCTGAACGTTTAATCCGAAAAATTCTAGGGATTACCCTATTTGCCCTCGGTGTTAACTTTATGGTTCATCCAGTCAAAGCAAAACCAAAAGCACCTGTGGTACAACAACAAGCAGTAGTTGCTGAAAAAACAGGCAACTCGACTGAAAGATAGTAAAATCAATAGGATTTTTCCAATCTGAAATACCATGAGATGTAGTATTTTCATAATTATTTCATGGTATATTCAGTACACAAAACAACCTTTAGTATGATCGAACCAGTGACAGCAATGACTACACATTCAAATTCCGTTTCAAAGCCAGATATCGACGACGTTAATATTAAAAGCATTCAAACTCTTGTAACACCAAATGAGCTTAAGTCAGAACTTCCTTTATCTGATGTTGCTTCGCAAACTGTTCTAAAAGGCCGCGAAACTATTCGTAATATTTTAGATGGTTCAGATAAACGTTTGTTTGTTGTTATTGGTCCTTGCTCTATTCACGATCCAAAAGCTGCTCACGAATATGCTGATCGCTTAAAAGCGCTAAGCGAAAAGGTTAAAGATACCCTATATCTAGTTATGCGTGTTTATTTTGAAAAACCACGTACAACAATTGGTTGGAAAGGCCTAATCAATGACCCAGATATGAACGACTCATTTAACATCGAAAAAGGTTTACGTATTGGTCGTAAACTCTTGCTTGAGTTAAATGAAAAAGGTTTGCCATGTGCAACTGAAGCACTCGATCCTAACTCTCCACAGTACTACCAAGACTTAATTTCATGGTCTGCAATTGGCGCACGTACAACCGAGAGCCAAACTCACCGTGAAATGTCTTCTGGCTTATCTTCACCAGTTGGTTTTAAAAATGGTACAGACGGTGGCTTAACTGTTGCAACCAATGCGATGCAATCTGTTAAATATGGCCATAGTTTCTTAGGCCTAAATGAAGATGGCCAAGTTTCAATTATTAATACAAATGGTAACCCTTATGCACACGTTGTATTACGTGGTGGTAATGGCAAACCGAACTATGACGCAGGCTCTGTTGCGGAAGCAGAAAATGCTTTAGCAAAAGCAAAAGTGAGCAACAAAATCATGATTGATGCAAGCCATGCTAACTCAAATAAAGACCCGTATTTACAACCGCTTGTTCTTAAAAATATTACTGAACAAATTTTAGATGGTAATAAGTCAATCGTAGGTATTATGGTTGAGAGTCATTTAAAAGGTGGACGCCAAGATATTCCTGACAATCTTTGTGATTTAGAATATGGCAAATCAGTAACTGATGGTTGTATCGATTGGGAAACTACTGAAAAGACATTGCTTGAAATGCATGAAGCTTTAAAAGATGTTTTACCAAACCGCTAATTCATCTTTTTAAGATTGAAAATTAAGCCCTCATTTTTTGAGGGCTTTTTTATTTTTGGATGAAACTCAAAATTAAACTAAATAAAAATAACTCAAAACAAAAGCAAAAAGGAGTACGGTTTCACTTAGTTCAATCGCTGCACCAACTGTATCCCCCGTAATACCACCAATTCTTTTAATAAACAGATGTCTTAAATAAACGAGAATTATTAAAAAACTAATGATGGCAATAAGCCCTTGCAACTCCCAATACAAAGGTAATAGTAGAACGAACCCAGTGATTATCCATGAAGCAGTTTTGGGTAAATGGTCTGTCAAAGAACGCCCTAAACCTTTTTCACGGACATACGGTGTAGTTAAGAATAAAATAGATGGCACCACACGCCCAAGGCTAGGAACAAAGACTAAAAATAACGTTTGATGCTGTTCAATCAATACATAAACCAGTGCAAATTTGAGCAAACATATGATAACTAAGCTGAGGACTCCAATTGGGCCACAACTTGGATCCTTCATGATTTGTAAAGTACGTAGTTTGTCTCCAAAACCACCTACCCATGCATCCGCGGTATCTGCTAGTCCATCTAAATGCAGCCCACCTGTCAGCCAAATCCATAAAGTGATTATGATAGCTGCAAGCAAAAGAACGGGTAATTTGGCAAAAAGACAGGCAACAATAAAAAGTATGCCACCAATAATCAGCCCAACCAGTGGATAAAACAAAATAGCTCGACCATTTTGTTGCGCCGTTGGTATAGTCTTTAACTCAATAGGCAGAACAGTTAAAAATTGCAATGCAATCCAAAAAGGTGTCATATCCAAGTCTCTAACTGGTCTATATTTAAAAACAAATTGAATTATGAAGAAATAAAAATGGGAATAGCAATCCCTATTCCCATTAAAGACTTCAAAAAAACTGAAAATCTATTGCATTTGATAGCACTGTTTCAATTTGATGTAGTCATAGTAAAAACTGGTTGGTGTGTAACGTGCATAGTTACATGCAGATTTGAACAAAGTTTCTTTTTCGTTATAAAGCATTTTAACCAAAGTAGAGCCTTGGCTATTTTGGTAAATATCCCATTGAACATTTGCTGCCATAGGTGAAACTACTTCACCGCGCCATGTGCTTGTTGAGTAATTATAAGTCTGGCGAAGCGGTAAAGGCTGCATCATATTATGTAAATCTAGACTGGTTGCTAGAGGAATAATAATTTCAGCATGGGCAAAACGTAAAACTGCTTTGTATGGTTGGGCTTTATTTACAACCGCATCAACTTGTTGGAACAAGTCCTGTTTGAGTCCTTGAGCAATTTCACTTGTGACTTGATTTGACTCTGTGAAACTTGGACCTTTTTCATAAAAATCATTCGCATCATTAAATTCAGCATAAAATTTTGCAGCGTCCAAAGGCATATATTTATCAAAATCAATACCTTTTAACTCATCTTTCATGCCGCCCGAAATTGAATAGAGCTCATAAATATAAGCTGCTGCATCTACTGCACTAGCAATCGTATTTTTGCCCTTACCTTTTTCTGTAATTTGCTCACCTTTAGGTGAAGTGACTGTAAAAGATCCAGTGTTGCTAAAACTATAACCTGTTGTACCAAGTTTTTTAATAAAGTCTGCTTTAAAAATCGGGCTGAGCACTGTTTGAGCTGTTTTTTCAGCCTCGGTATTTTTCGATAACTCATCTAACTTTTGTGCTAAATCTTTATTATTTTCTTCAAAATCTTGATAGGCCTGACTAGCATCATAAATTTTTTGTTGGCTAGCACTCAAGGGTTGAGCTAAGTCTTCGTCTGCATTCAAACTATGAAAATAGAGTTTGAAACGATCAACGCCACCATCTTCAACACTTGGTACGCTTTCACTCGATAAATTGGTATAAGACAATGGAACAATTTTATCTTTCAGTGGCGGTCGTTGTTTGATGAGTTCAGCAGTGAAGAATTTTGCACTATCTACAGCACGATCCACTCCAGAACTTTGTACCAATATAGATGCTTGCGAGTTTAAAAGAGTTGGTAAGCGCTGTAATAAGCGATCGGCAATGCCGCGGTGTTCTAAAATACCAGTCATGGTTTCATTCCCATAACCATACTGGCGGATCCCTTCTACACCATAGCCTAATAAGATATTTGCCTTCATCATGGCTTCTAAATCAGCACCTAATTGCTCACCTAATGGTGTTAAGGCATTTTCTGCTTTTGCCTGTTTCCATAAATTATAAAGTGCCAAATCATATTTCAGACTTGAAAGGCCTCTTGAACCGTGACGCGCCACTAGCTCTGTAAAAACTGGCTGGAATCCATTCGGTGCTTGTTCATAGTTTTTTATTTCTTGTTGCGGTTGGTAAGGTGTTTTTGTTTGATAATATTTTGATGGGTTTGTGGATGGTACAGCTTGAGCTTCTTGATCATCATTATCGTTACAAGCTACGAGTAATAGTGATGCTGCGAGCATAGTTGTTTTAAATAAAATATTCATAAGCCAAATGTGTGATTAATAAGAAATGCCATTAGCTTAGATAGTAGCAATGACAATTCTATTACACAGGCTAAAATAATATTGTAAAAATAATAACTTACAAGTGTATAAAAATATAAAACTACTATCTTAACTTAAAAGTTATTTGACCATCTGTTTCAGAAAATTCGAGTGAATATAATTTTCCAAGCTCTGCTGGCATTTTAAGTAAGTCATCTAGAGGTTGTTGTTTAGCTAAACAAGCCAATAGCTTAATTACACCGCCATGCGTAATAACCAGTGCATGCTGTAAGTGTTGTTTTTGCATATGCTTCAGCAAATCTTGAAAGCCCTTAAGAACCCTTATTTGAAACTGGTTTAATGTTTCTGCGCGAGGTGGACAATATTGACTCGGTTTTTGCCAAAAATTTGCAAGTAATTCGGGTGAGGTTTCGTAAATTTGCTGAGTTGAGACACCTTCCCACTCACCAAAATACATTTCTTTTAAGTCATGGTTTAAAAGTAAAGGTAGCTGAGTTGTCTTTGCAAGTTTCTCAGCAAAACAAGCACAACGTTTTAATGTTGAACTTATAATGACATCCCATGACTGATTTGTAACTTGCTCAATGGTTGACTGCATTTGCTGCCAACCTTTTGCCGTTAACTCATCATCCAAATGTCCACGTAAAGTATGGCTATACTGACTTTCGCCATGTCTGAGCAAATCAATTTTGAATTTACCCAATTTTATCCCCGCTTACAGCAGCTTGAGCAAATGTAGCCATCTGGTTGTGTAATACACATGCCATTTTAACTAATGCCAAAGCAGCGCCAGCCCCACTACCTTCACCTAAACGCAAATTCATTTTTAAAATCGGCTCAGCATTGAGTTCTTGTAAAATACGTTGGTGTCCATATTCTGCCGATTGATGGCCAAAAAGCATCCAGTCACGCACGTTAGAATTCATTCGTACTGCGCATAAAGCAGCGACCGAACTAATAAAACCATCGACAATGATAGGTAAGCCCACCTGCGCACAGCGAATGTAAGCACCGATAATTGCTGCAATTTCCAAACCACCTACAGCACATAGTGTTTTGAATACATCACCGACGACATGTTTATGGTGAAGTTCAATTGCCTTTTCAATCACTTCAATTTTATGTCTTAACTGATCGGCACCAATTCCTGTACCAACTCCAGTTAATTGCTCGGCAGTATCATTTAATAAAAGACATGCTAAGGCAGAAGCAGAACAGGTATTTCCAATTCCCATTTCACCCGCAATATAAATATCTGCACCTTTAGATTTGGCCGTGTCTACACTGTTTTTACCTAACTCTAAGGCAGCACGGCACTCTTCAGCATTCATTGCAGCTTGTTTGGCAAAATTTGCTGTGCCGGCACTAATACAATGACGTTCAACCCCTGCATATTCATATGCTTCACCAACTGTACCGCAATCAATCACTTGTAAATGAGCTTGATGATATTTGGTAATAACACTAATTGCTGCACCACCAGTCGTGAAGTTTTGTAACATTTGACGGGTAACGGCTTGAGGATATGCAGAGATATTTTCTTCAACCACGCCATGATCGCCAGCAAAAACTGTAATCCATGGATGGGTAATGTGTGGATGCGCATTTGATTGCAAACTAGCAAGTTTTACTGCTATCAGTTCTAGATCACCTAAAGCACCTGTAGGTTTGGTCAGTTGAAGCTGGTGTTGCTCAGCTTGTTGTTTTGCGTCCACATCAGGTTGCTGTACAGATTGTAACCACCAGTTCATTTTATTTCTCACCTTTTAAAATCATTGGAAAACCAGCCACACAAAACACAACCTTATCTGCAATTTGCCCTAAACTCTGATGCAGTCTACCTGCTTCATCGACAAATCGACGACTAATCTCACCGAGTGGCACAACGCCTAAACCCGTTTCATTACTTACTAAAATAATTTCTGACTGAAGCGTGGGTAAAACTTTTAATAGTTGCTCACACTCAAGTTGTTGAACATTTTGATCTTCTAAAAGTAACAAATTGGTTAGCCAAAGTGTTAAACAATCCACAAGAATAATTTGATTAGGTCTATCAATTTTTTGCAGCATTTTTGCTAAATATAAAGGTTCTTCAACCAAGGACCAGTGAGAAGGACGCTGATTTTGATGATGGGTTATTCGACTTTGCATTTCAGAATCTAGCGCTTGCGCCGTTGCAACATAAGTGACAGCTAATTGCCTGTCTATTGCCGTTTGTTCAGCCAGTCGGCTTTTGCCAGAACGGGCTCCACCCAAAATCAGTTGCAACATGCATCACCTAAAAACAAATGCTGATACGGATATAACTTACCTTGTAAAGTTTGAGCTTGATAATAACCAAATGTTAAATGCTCAACTTTAAGGTCAAATTCAGCCTGTTTATATTGTACAGGTAATTCAGAAATTTTTTGTAAAATCAAATCACTACTATAGTCTGTTTTATACAACCCCAAAGTGATGTGTGGGCAATAATCTAAAGCCGCAATTTCATTAGAAACTAAACCTAACTTTTGGCGTATCTGAAATAAGATATTTTCAGTGTCTCCTATTTCTACAAATAGAGCACTACTAAAGCTATCGATTGAACCAATTTTTAAATGAAACGGAGCAAAATCTTCTTTTTTTAAGATTTCTCTTTGCTGCTCCAACTCACTCAAACTAAAGTCATCACTATAAACTCTGGTTTCGTGGTCTAAAAATCCACATATAAACAGCGTGATATGATATTGACGACTATTGGGTTCTAATAAGAATTCTGAAAAATGCGCGCGCAAGGCATTTAAATAATCAACTATTTTTTGATCATTAATTTCTAAATACCATAACGCATAATTTTGGCGCCCAAGATGCCACTCTGGATAATCTCGTATAGATGTTGGCACCATGAACGTCGAGGGTTTTAGCAACACAGCTTTAATTCAAAATCGTTCAATTCTTGTATTAAAGCATGTTTGCCTTTCAGTTGTAGAGCATAATTAAAAGGATTTAGGCATATTGAGTACGCGCTTTTTCTGAGTTGACAATATTCATGTTTAAAGGCTGCTTGCCTTGTTCAGAAAATAAATATTGAACTAATTGCGTTAACTCAACTTCAAGTTGTCTTTTTTGGGCAGTACTCATATCCAATTTCTGAATTTGCTGCTGTAAATGTTTAATCGCATCAGCCTCTTCAATTTCTAAATATTGAATCGCATAGGCATACCCTAGTGCAGCACCTTTTAATAGATTTTTATAAGGCAAATTATGATCTATATTCACCTCAATTGACGCAATTACTCTTTCATTATGAGTTAATTTGCGAAGTGGATCTCTTGCCACTCTTTGACAAGGGTCTTTAAATGCATATTCACATGAGTCTAGGAAGCTTTGTGCCATGCGATCCAGATCTTTTGCATAGTTAGGTAATACAATTGCAAGCCCTTGCTTTACTTCTCTTATTAAGTTTTCTGCAAATGCTTTAACTGAATGATCCCCCATTGCGACGCCAACAGAATCATAACCTAGTAAAGATGCGTACCAAGCAAGCATGGCATGTACGCCGTTCCATAGACGGTTTTTGATTAATTGAATGTCTATAATCTGATTAACCAAGACAACTTGACGCAACTTTTCGAGTAAAGGGCTGCCTTTTTCTACATAAATTGGCATATCCGTTTCGCTATGAAACAGAATTAGATCCATGCTTTGTAATATATGGCCTGGCTGAAAATTACGGCGCATGTTATCAACATATAAAGATGCCTGATTTTGCTGATCTTGAGTCAGTTTATTACAGTCTTCAATTTCGATTTGTTCCTCGTTTTCCACGTCTTCTAAATGCTGTTCAAGAAAATTATGCTTAATACGAATTTGGCGATATAAATTTTGATTAGATAGTTTTGAAACCATACGGTTTACAACGGTGTCGCAAAAGTAATGTTCTTTTAAAATATGCTCCGTCACATCTTCATCATTGGTTAACTCTAGTAGAGCATCTTTAAGATGCTTCATAACCAAATATTTCGCGCCGACTTTATTTAAAATAATTAGAAAAGTTAACGGTTCAATACATGTTTCAAGTGGCGAGTTAAAGCGCGCATATAATCCTTTTGCAATTATTTTTGCTTCAGCTTCGATGGCCTGTTCGGGTAAACACAGTGCGATCAAACTTGAATGGGTATACATCTCCAACATTTGTTGTTCATTGCCAGAATCAACAATTGTCATATTCTCAATACGTTCATCATAAGAAAATTGCCCATAGCGAATGCTATATGTTCCAAATGCATTTACGGCTTCGCGAAAAAGACTATTACGTGTTGAAGCAATAATTTTTTTTGGTTTTGTGTACCCATCCCAATGTGACAAGATCTGCGCTATATAACCACCGCCAATAGCACCGAAACCATGTATTCCCACTGTCAGTTGATTCAGACTTTGCGGAAAAGGTTCCTGCATTTCTGGCATGTCCATAACAGGAATAAATTGATCGAGATCGGATAAAAAGTCATACATCTGATCATAATAAAAATGTGCTTTTTCCAGCATTTCGTCATTTGGTTCTTTAATATCTTTTAATAAAATCGTTAAACCTTTTGAAGTGTGAGCTGAAGTTAAACCATTTTCAGAATCTTCAAACATAAGACACTGGTTAGCATCCAAGTGAAGTTGACTAGCAGCTTTTAAAAAGATTTCTGGATGCGGCTTTCCTTGCTCTACTTCATCACCACAGGTAATCACATCAAAAAATTTATAAACATTCGCATTAATTAAATATTCTTCGGCAATTGCCCTACGGCTTGAAGTCGCAACAGCCATTCTTAAACCCGATTTTCGTAAACGCTCTAAAACTTGAACTAAACCTTTTTTAATAGGCACGCCGTGCTTTCGAATATATTCGAGTTCCATCTCATCAGCTTTTTTTCGAATTTCTTTATATGGAACATTTACGCCATATAGACGTTGCGCCAATTGCTCAGCAGTAGTTGCACTTAAACCTAAACATTGCATTAAATATTCGTGTGAAAACTCCTGTCCAATGAGTTCTTGAGATGCCTGTTGCAATGTTTGAAACCGTAATCGCTCAGTGTCAAACATTGTCCCATCCATATCGAAGATAGCTCCGTGAACAGGTTTTCCATGAAAGATAAGCACGTTTTTACCTCTTTTTTTGATCATGTTTTATTCAGGGTATACAAAAAAACGGCTAAAAAGGCAGGATGTTAATAAATGAAACATTAGTGGTTATTTTTTAATCAAAAATATAATCGATCTGTTACTGTGTAGAGTTAAATATCCAAAATAGTTGAAATGTATAAATAACTATGAAATTAACTTTAACTACAAAAGCAGCAGGCCATCCTCGCCTGCTACTTTTGATTAGTTCTTTTTGTTGCGCTGATAATGTTTATTTTTCTTTGTTCCATTTACCGCTAGTTGAACCTGCCTATTTTTATAATATCCTGCAGGCGCTCACATACCAGAAATCAACTCATCTTTTTCAAAATCATTATTATTGGAGTCTCTGGTATAACTTTAAATCGCCTAAAACTTAGCATTACAGTAGTAGACGTTAATCTTAATTACTAGAACGTTTCTCAACTTTCAATATAGGTAATGATAATCATTTGCATTTAATAATGCAAGTTTATTTTATTATTTTTTTAAATTTATTAAGGAATACCTATGATTTATAGATATTCCCTATCTCACTTCACATTAATAATTAAATGTATAACTGAGGCCGTAAGTACGTCCTTCAGCTGGAATACTCTCTACCAGCCCATATACTTTTTCTGCTTGTTGACTATAGACAGTTCGATAGTCTCTATTCCAAACATTATATACACCAAAATCTATACGTCCTTTCCAAGCTGGAAAATGAGCCAAAACATCCATCGTGCTATAGCCTTTAATTTTTACAGCTGAAAGTGAACCATCTTTTACTGCTTCATTTGTACCTTTTATAGCAAGAATTTGCATACGAGCACCATATCCTTCATCACTGTTCCACTCGGCAAAAACAGTACCTTTGATTGGTGAAACTTGAAAAGCATTCAACTCTTTCCATTTACCATCCGTATCTTTATATTGACCTCGCGTATAACCCAGTGTTCCCCCAACTTTAAACTCTTCCATAAATGGGTAGGTCGCCGTTAGTTCAGCACCATATACACGTTGGTCTTTGTCCATAACCTCAGCAACAGTTTCTTTATTACTGTTCTTGTAGAATTGAACAACTTTATCTGAGGTATTATAGAAACCCGTTATACCTAGATTTAGGCTTTGCTCCCCTTGTAAACGCCAGCCTAATTCATAGCTGTTTACACTAATAGGTTGGATATTCGCTGTTGAGATATTAAATGCATCACGCATCATTCGTTGTACATCTGGAAAGCTAAAACCTTGAGAGAAATTAGCAAATATTTGCTGCTCATCTGTTAATTTATATATCGCTCCCAAATTGAATAAAACAGCATCGTCATTTACAGATCCGCTTGGCTGCATGCCATTTTTAGTCGAGTACTGTTCTGTTTCAGCTTTGATATATTGGTAACGAGTACCAGCCTGGACATTCATACGGTCTGTTAAAGCGTAATCACCTTGTATAAAAATGCCAGCACTTTGAATTGTTGTATTTGGACCGGCATCGGAAGTTTTACCTGTAGGTTTATAGGCCAAACCTGTATTAAATGCTGTGAAATGCTCGTAGTGTTGATGATCTTTTTCGTGTTCATAATCTAAACCATAAGTTAGATTAAGATCACGATTCATAATATTTAAATCACTTTGTACTGTTGAACGCAGACCAGCCACTTGGATTTCAGATTGAGATTGCTTTGCTTCTGTACCTTCCCCTCCTAAAAAGACTGGAAAGAAACGAGCATCTTCTTTACGGTAATATCCTTCTAAATTTAAGACCTGACCTAAAATATCTTTATTTTGGTATTGAGTGTTGAATGCATAGCGCTCTGTAAAAGGCTGATTAGATATTTCTAAACCCTTTTTCCCAATATATGAGTTAGGCGCTCCGCCATAAATATAATTTTTCCCATAATCAGGACCATACTTCGTATCTTGTTCATCCTTATAATACTGTACACCCAAACTTAGTGATTGGTTATCAGCTAAATCTATATTTATACGACTATTAACATCAATTGTATCAGTATCAGGACGGCTACCTTGCATAGGTGCTATAGCAATACGATCACCATGGCTATCGAACTGAGATCCGCGACTAGTGAAATTAGCCCCTAAAAAACCATTTACATTATCTTTATTAAATGAAATGGATTGGCCAATTTCATAAGCTAGACTATCACTCCGAAGTGTATCGGAAGACGTAATACCAAGTTTAGTTTCAAAACTTACTGGTTTAGTCGAATCAGCACGTTTCGTAATAATATTAATAATCCCGCCGGTAGAACCTGATCCATAAATACTTGTAGCTCCTGAAAGAACTTCAATACGTTCAATCATGCCTGGACTAATACTATTTAGTTGCCGAGCAACATCGCGTGAGCCATTTTGCGATACGCCGTCAATCATAATCATGACATCACGACCACGCATTGTTTGCCCATAGTTGGTAGTTGTTCCACTACTCACCCCAAGTGATGGAACCAACTGAGCCAATATATCGGCAATTTTTCGTCCAGCAGTTGCCTGTTGTTCAATTTGCTGCTTTTCAATCGTTTGAACTGTGCCTGCAATTTCAGCAATATTTTTTGGCGTCCTTGTCGCCGTCACTATAATTTTTTGCAATTGAGCTACAGGCTTTTGTGTCGGTTGATTATTAAGGGCTGCCTTTTCAATACTTGTATTTGCATAAACCTGCTGCGCAAATATTGCTGCTAGAGCAATACAACAAGGTTTTAATTTAAAATATCGTGATTCTGCACACATCAGATGATTTGAGTTAGCCCCAACCTTTTTGTATTGATTCATTTTCCCTTTCTCCAAACCCAAAAGTTATTAGATAGTTATAAGGCTCGGGATAATACTAAATATAAATAATAATGAGAATTGTTTTTATTAAAAAACTTGATTTAATACTACCTATCTTAAAATTAGTTAATTTAATGAGATAAGAAAAAGATTTATTTTACTCATCAAGTACATCAACAAATTGAGCATTTAAGAGTTGTGCTAGATCTTTCGGGTTTAAGCCAATATCTAGTCCCCGTTTTCCTCCACTCACATAGATTTTGCTGAATTCTTGTGCAGATGCATCAATAATGGTTTTTAAGCGTTTCTTCTGACCTAAAGGACTAATCCCTCCGACCAAATACCCCGTTAAACGTTCAGCGTCTTTTGGATTGGCCATTTGCAATTTTTTACAGCCAAACGCCGTAGCCACTTTTTTTAAATTTAATTGATGATTAACTGGCAATACTGCAACAAAAAAATTCTTATCATCGCTAACCATCAATGTTTTGAATACCTCCCTTACATCTAAATTTAGTTTTTCTGCTGCTTCTAATCCAAAACTTTTAGCATTTGAATCATGCTCATATTCATGGATTGAAAATTCAATTTTATTGCTTTTTAACAGTCTACATGCAGGAGTCATAATAAGTAGTGTTATAGATGAAATTATTTGGATTATAGTTTTTTTAGAAAAATTTTTAAAATTGCTTAGGCTATTTACAAGAATTACATAAAAAATCAAACAGCAACTGAATAAAAAATAATCTCAACTTGATATTCATGGCTCGACTCCATATATTTTATTTAGATTTAAGTCTGAGCTGACAATTTTATGAGTTATAAACACAACAATCTGATGGCTATGCGTCACCGTTTTTGGGATGAATCATCAGATTCTGTATTAAATGAAAAGCAATTTTTGCAGCAGACGTTAATTGAACAAGGTATTTTTAATAACGCAACTCTTGATGATGTTAAGTACTTCTTTTACACCCTTCCTAGCATCATTATAGTAAAAGCTCATGCACTTGGTTTTATGCATGATTCAGTCAAACAGATGTTATTGCAACATATTCAGACCAATCGCCTGCATTTGATGCAGAAATCTGAATTAAAGATTCAATTTAAAATGTAATTTAAGTTTTTGTGAAAGATCCGTTTTACCCTAGTTTTACTCACCTGAACGCTGTAAGTTTCTTAAATTTTAAAATTGCTTAGGCTATTTTAAAGTTAATGAAATAAAGATAGCCATTTCGACTGATCATTCAGTCTGAGAGAACTATTTTAATACGCTCAAAACATGTAATATTCGTTACAATTTTAGATCACCAGCGTTTGGCTGCATGATGCGCATAGGATTCTATTTTCATGTCAAATCAGAAAGATAAGCTTAAGAGTTTAAAAACTTCTTCCATGGATCGACGCTTATCAATCGCGAAAGCTTCTTTACTTGCAGGAACACGTTGGGCAACTGCAAGTGCCTCTTCTTTATTTTCTAATGAGGAAGAAAAAGAAAAGAAACGCAAAAAAGCGATGAGCGAGCAAGCTAATTATCTGGTTTCTGAAATAGGTAAACTTAAGGGTTCTATTGTTAAGATTGGCCAAATGATGGCCCTTTATGGTGAGCATTTTTTACCTGAAGAAATTACACAAGCACTAAACACCTTAAATAACCAGACAGTTGCTTTAGATTGGCCTGCAATTAAGCCGCACCTTCAAGAGCAATTGGGCGCTAAATTAAATGATTTAACAATTGATCATGAGCCAATTGGTACGGCCTCTCTCGCACAAGTACACCGTGCAACGCGTAAATCAGATGGTTTAGAGCTAGTTTTAAAGATTCAATATCCGGGCGTTGCAAATGCTATTGACTCCGATATGAGCTTGTTTAAAAACATGCTTAAACTGACGCGTATGGTTCCACAAACCCGTGAATTTGATCAGTGGTTTGATGAAGTACGTGAAATGATGCATCGTGAAGTTGACTATGATGTTGAAGCTGCCACTACTCGTCGCTTTGGTGAACGCTTAAAAGATGATGAGCGCTATATTGTTCCTACAATTGTAGATGAATATTGCACAAATCAAGTGCTCTGTATGACTTTTGAACGTGGTGTGCCAATTAATAGCCCTGTGATGTTGTCATTACCTCAAGAACGTCGTAATCAACTCGGTGAAGCGTCATTAGAGATTGCGGTTCGTGAAATTTTTGAATGGGGTGAAATGCAAACTGACCCTAACTTTGGTAATTACCTTGTTCGTTTAGGTAATGGCCAAGACATTCAAGACAAAATTGTATTATTAGATTTTGGTGCTATTCGCCAGTTTGATGAACACTTGCTATCAGTTGCCCGTCAACTCATTCAGGCAGGTTATCAACATAATAAAGATGCAATGGTCAAAGCCATGACTGGTTACGAGTTCTTTGATGCGATGCCTGAAAGTATTAAACCAGGTATGGCTGATGTCTTTTTACTTGCAACAGAAGCATTCAGTACTCCTGCAAATAACCCAGATATGCCCGCTGGTCTTATGGATGAACACGAACGTTATGACTGGAAGAAAAGCCAGCTCCATAGCCGTGTTATGCAACAAGCTAGTAAATCAATGGCTTCACGTTATTTTTCGGTTCCGCCAAAAGAGTTTATGTTTATTAGCCGTAAATTCATTGGAGCCTACACATTTATGACGGTTATTGATGCAAAAACCAATGTACGACGTATGATTCGTAACTTTGCTTGATTTAATGAAAGACTAGAATGATTCTATGTCATTCTAGTCAATCCTTCTCGACTCCCCCAATATTAAAATCACTTTAAATAAATAAAATCAAAAACTTATAATTTTATTATTTTGTATTTACCATTTGTCTACTCATTTTTCGAATGTCAGTAACGACATAGTTTTTTAATATAAGGCGTGTCAGCATAAAACAATAACAATGTGTTAGGACACCATAATCATGACAAGTATGATCAATAAAGCTCAGGGTTTGGGTTTATCGCTGATCACAAGATTGGCTGGAAGCGATGTACTTGATCAACTTAAGTTGCGTAAATTTGTTGAAAAATCTCTTTATCAAGGTTCAAAAGCTGGCTTTAGAGCATTAACGCAGACTCAAAAAGCATTTAAGCCCAAGCAAATCTCTCAACAACGTTTACCTCGCCAACAAAAAAATTTATTTGATTTAAGTTTAACCGAAGAACAACAAATGACTTCTGAAGCAATGTCTCAATTTGCTCAAGAGGTTTTATTGGGGTTAGCTCATGATGCCGATCAGGAAGCTCAGTTTCCTGAAAGTCTTTGGCAATATGTTGAAGATTTAGGACTTAACTACTATGCACTTCCAGAAGCACTCGGTGGAGTAGCGGCCGAACAAAATATCGTTAGTAACTTGTTAATTGCTGAAAAACTAGCTGAAGGTGATTTCAGCCTTACAGCAGGATTACTCAGTACATTTAGCGTTATTAATGCAATCACACGTTGGGGTTCTGCTGAAGTTCAGTCGATGTACCTACCATGTTTTGCAGAAGACTCAGACATTACAGCAACTTTTGCTGTTCAAGAAACAACTCCAGCATTTAATCCTTATGCTTTAAAAACAAAAGCATCACTTGAAAATGATAAGTTTTTTATTGATGGTGAAAAAACATTAGTGATTTTAGGCGACTTAGCTGATGTATTTTTAGTAAGTGCAGACTTTAACGGTAAACCAGATGTATTTGTCGTGCAGTGTAATGAAACAATTTCAATAAAAAACACTCCGGCCATGGGCCTTAAAGCGACAGAAACAGCAACTCTTCGCTTTAATCACACTCCTGCTCTACGTTTAGGTGCAACAGATTTTGATTACACAGCCTTTGTAGATTTAGGCAACTTAATGTGGTGTGCAATGACTGTAGGTACATGTGAAGCTGTAAAAGCTTATTGTATTAAATATGCCAATGAACGAACCGCGTTCGGTGAACCTATTTCTCATCGACAAAGTGTCGCTTTCATGATCGCAGATATGGCTATTGAAATTGATGCAATGCGTATGTTGATTTTAAATGCTGCAAGCCTTGCAGAGTCCGGCAAACCATTTCACCGCGAAGCTTACTTAGCCCATCTACTTTGTTCTGAAAAATCCATGAAAATCGGTACAGATGGTGCGCAAATTCTTGGTGGACATGGTTTCACAAAAGAGCACCCAGTTGAACGTTGGTACCGCGATTTACGGGCTACTGCAATTTTACAATCTGGCTTACATGCTTAAAAGATCAATCAGAGGATACTTTAATGAATTTACAAAATCCTAAAAAATTCAAAATGATGATTGATCAGGCACATGATGTTGCGATCAATGTTTTACGCCCTATTTCTCGCAAATATGATAAAGCTGAACATGCATATCCAAAAGAACTTGATATGCTTGCCTCCCTCATTGATGGCATGAATGAAGGTGGTGAAGGAATTAATGCTGGTGCTGCGGGTGCTGGAAAGCGCGGTGATACCGACAATGAAGGTATTCGCAATGGAACCAACATGTCGACCGCTCTTGGAATTATTGAGATGTGTTATGGCGATACAGGCTTATTACTGAGTATGCCTCGTCAGGGTCTTGGAAACTCAGCAATTGCTGCTGTCGCAAATGATGAGCAATTAGAACGGTTCAAAGGAACATGGGCAGCAATGGCCATCACAGAACCTGGTTGTGGCTCCGACTCTGCCGCTATCCGTACCACAGCAACCAAAGATGGCAATGACTACATTCTAAATGGTGAAAAGATTTTTGTAACTTCAGGCGAACGTGCAGATTCTGTCGTTGTTTGGGCTACGCTCGATCGTAAACTTGGACGTGCAGCAATTAAATCATTTGTCGTACCTAAAGGTACGCCCGGTATGAAGGTCGAACGTCTCGAACATAAATTAGGAATTAAAGCATCAGATACAGCAGTCATCAGTTTTATTGACTGCCGTGTACCTGCTGAGAACCTTTTGGGTAATGCCGAAGTGGATGTTGCTAAAGGTTTTGCTGGTGTAATGGAAACTTTTGACAATACTCGGCCTTTAGTTGCAGCAATGGCAATCGGTTGTGCAAAAGCTTCACTAGAGCGTATTAAAGAGATTTTTAAAGATCAGCTTGATCCTGACTACTCGACTCCCTATCTGCATGCTTCTAACCTTGTAGCACAAATCTACCGCATGGAGGCTGAATGGGAAGCTGCTCGTCTGCTCATGTTAAAAGCAACGTGGATGGCTGATAACAAAAAGCCAAATTCTAAAGAAGCTTCTATTGCAAAAGCAAAAGCAGGTCGTGTTGGTAACGAGATCACTTTAAAATGTGTCGAGTTAGCAGCAAGTGTTGGCTATAACGAAGATGAACTACTTGAGAAATGGGCACGTGATTCAAAGATTCTTGATATTTTTGAAGGTACTCAGCAAATTCAACAATTAATTATTGCGCGTCGTGAGCTTGGTAAATCTTCCAGTGAATTAAAATAAAAAAGACGCAAGAGAATCTAAACTCTCTTGCTTCATAACTCTAAGATTTATCTAAAAGATAAAACCCTCTAATCACATGATTAGAGGGTTTGGTATTTCAGGAATATATATTATTTATTCAATTTTTATGCTTCTAATGATTGATCTACTGCACCAAATTTTTTGAAGATTTTTGCACGTCGTTTTGGTGAAATATTCGCTTTGTTCAAATCACCTTTATAGTGATCAAAAACTCGCTTATCCATTATTTTGAACCACAACGAAGGAATTAACGCAGGTAATAACATACTTGCATAACCACTTGGTAATTCTGGCGCCTCATCAAAATGACGTAATGCTTGGAATGGACGAGTCGGATAAGCATGATGATCTGAGTGACGCTGCAACTGGTACAGAAATAAGTTTGTTACTACGTTATTGTTGTTCCAGCTATGCTCTGGCATTGTACGTTCATATTGACCATTTTCTTTTTTCTGACGCAGTAAGCCATAATGTTCAATATAGTTAATAATTTCAAAAAGACTAATGCCGTAAAATGCTTGTGTCGCTAAATATGGAATTGTACTTTTACCAAACAGTCCCACCATAGAGGTATGAAAAGCAGCACTCATTCCCCAGCCTTGTAATAATTCATTATCTGCTGACCAGAACTCTTTTCCTTTACGTTTTAAACGATTTTTCTCGATTTCAATTGCAGACTTAAAAGAACCCACAACTGTACGTGGCCAGAACTCATAAAATGTTTCACCCATCCGTGAAGAAGCCGGATCTTCAGGAGTTGCTGCACGTTTATGGTGTCCATAAGGATGTTCGATACGGAAATGATTATAACCTGTAGGAACCAAAGCAAGATGAGATAAAATATGATCAATACGATCGTGCTTATGGCTTAATTCATGGGCTGTATTAATCGCAATACCATTAATCGCCCCCATTGAAACACCGAGCAAAATTTTATCAATGAATGATGTAGTTTTACGACTTGTTAAATAACATGCATAAACATTTGCAGCATATTGCAGTGGAATAAAACTCTTCACAAGACGTGAGTAATATGGATCTTTTTCAAGTAGTTTAATTTCTTCATCAGTTGGATTACGTGCATCCTTCCCGATAATCGTATCAATTGCGGGAATCACCACATGTAATAATAGTGGACCACCTAAAGCGAAAACTTTTTTTAATGGGCGTGGGCCAAAATGGTAACCAGCTAAAATACCTAAACCAATTACAGGTAGGGCTGGACTAATCATCCATAAAAAGCGCTTACGATCTATCTCACGCATAGACGCTGGCACTGGCATAAGTTCTTGCTGAACATTTACTGGTGCATTCATAGTCATATTTCCTTTTTCTATATATCTATATAGTTAAAGAAATACTAATTACTTAACAGTAGTAACCGTCCAAAAAACCTATTTCAAAGTCTTTGGCATTTTCTTCCACTTTTTTGTCCTAAAAACACATGTTGATCTATTCTTATAGCTCACTATAATTTTAATAAAATAATGATTGATCATATAAACATGGATGCACTAAGTAAGTTTTTTGATGATATTCACCTTAATAAGTCTGAATACATCTATTTAAAAGCTCAAGGAGAATGGGCTTTTAAAACACAAGATCAATCTGCTTTACTTGCCTATATTGTTTTAACCGGTTCAGTATATATTCAACTTAATGCTTCAGAAAAAATAATTGCGACAGCAGGAGATATTATTTTAATACCTTCTGGAAAAGCACATAGTGCCACTGACTCAAAATCAACAGCGAATAAACTAGTAGATTCAATAGATATTACTTCGTTTTTTAATGGTCATAGACAAGACGCGATTGAGTTTGGCACCTCCTATCAAGATACAACCTTGTTGCTCTGTTTGCGCTGTCAGATTGATACTCATATGGCAGGCCCTTTGATTAATGCATTGCCTTCGATTATGCATATTCAGCACGAAAATCAAACCAACCCACCCGAATGGCTACAAATTGGGCTTTATTTTTTAGCAATTGAAACTCAAAAAATCAGGCCGGGACATGACAAAATTATTGATCATTTAGTCAGTATTCTTCTCATTGAGTGCATTCGTGATCATGTTCAACAAATGACAGATCAACAAAACTGGCTAAGTGCATTAACCCATCCTGAATTGAGTAATGCCCTATCTGCTATTCACAGCCAACCAGAAGTCGCTTGGACCGTTGAGTCTTTAGCTGAACAATGCTGTATGTCCCGTTCAAAATTTGCAAATCTATTTAATAGTATTATTGGGGCCCCCCCCCTAACTTATTTGCAACATTATCGCTTTCGTTTAGCAAGTCAGTATTTACGTACCAGTAACTTATCAATTCAGCAAATATCAAACAAAGTTGGTTACTCATCCGAAACTGCTTTTAGTCAGGCATTTAAACGAATTTTCGATTTATCCCCTAAACAATATCGGCAGCAATATATCGAACATCATCTCGATTAATAGAAATAAAAAAAAGCGCAGAAGCGCTTTTTTTTATTTCATCAAATTATTATTTAATCTTTGCATGTGATTTTAAATATTGGCTGTAATCTTCTAATATTTGTTGACCACGTGATTGGCGATAAAGTTGTTTTAACTGTTGTAACTGATCGGCAGGAATGGCATTTACAGCTGATGAATTTACATTTGAAACTGCAACTACTACAAGCTCATTTGGTAAGTTTGCTGTTGTAACAGACCACATACCTGGTTTAGGTGTAGCTAAGCTAAATGCAGCACGTTCAATTTCACGTTTTAAACCTTGTGAGCGAGTAAACACACCAGCTGACTCAAATGCGACTTTGTTTTTAGCAACCACTTGGTCTGCAGGTTGAGTTTTAAACTCAGTCAACATAGTAGCAATTTTTGCTTGAGCAGCCTTACGCGCTTTTTCATCGATAACTTTTGCTTTTGCTTCATTCATCGCTTGCGCTAATGGTTTTACACCAGCTGCGTGGTAATCACGTACTTTAACCCATACCGTATCACCATTCGCTAACTGAATATTAGAGGAAGTATTACGGTCACCATTCTTCACATCATCATTAAATAACTTAATTTTGACGCTTGGATCACTTAAATATGGATTTTGAGTAGCTAAAGTTACACCATTTAATGATTCAACTTTTGTACCTTTTACTTCTTGAACAACAGCTTCTAAAGAATCATTGCCAACAATCGTTTCATTCAAACTATTTACGGTATCTGAATAAACGGTCGCAACTTTATTCTTCTCAACCTCAGCAGTTAAACGAGCCTTCTCAGCTTCAAATGAAGGGATTTGGTTAGCTTGAGTTTCTGCTTCAATAATATGATAACCATATTGTGTTTTTACTGGCTGTGAAACTTGTCCATTTTTCAAACTTAAAACAGTTTTATCAAATGCATCCGAGAAAACACCTGGTGCATATGCTTCAACTAAACCGCCTTTTGCTTTTGAACTAGGATCTTCAGAGAACTGTGCCGCAGCTTGTGCAAATGAAAGACCACCCTGAATTTTCGCATAAACTTCTTTTGCCAGTTTTTGAGCCGCTGCATCATCACGAGCATCAGTAGTAATTAAAATATGCTTCACAGTTCGCTTAGCATCTTTTTTCTGAGTTTCAACAAACTTAGCATATGCTTGCTGAAGTTCAGCCTCAGTTGCAGGGGCTGGTTTCGCTATCATTGAAGGAGACAATACAACATAATCAACATCAACCGAAGCCTGTTGCTTAAACTCACCTTGATGCTTGTTATAATAATCTGTAGCTTCTTGATTAGAAGCAGTTAAACCTGTTTTGTAAGCATCTAATTTAATGCTAGCTAAATGTAATGTACGTTGTTCAGTTTGCAAATTCGCAATTTGCATGAGATCAACTTTGCTTACTAATGAGTAGTCAGTAAATGTTGATGTTAACATTTTCAAAGCATGATCTTGACGTAGGCTTGATATCAACCCCTGACTCGTCATGCCAATCGAACGTAAGTAGTTTTCATAAAGTTTTTGTGAAAATTGACCATTCTCTTGCAAACTAGGCTGTTGAGCTAACATTTGCTCAATTTGAGCATCACTCAGAGAGATACCTAATTTTTCAGCTTGCTGTATCAATAAATTACGTGACACTAAAATATCGAGTGCCTTAGCCTGAATAACAGGCAAATTGAGTAAACTCTCATCCCCTTTAACAGCAGCTAAATATTGTTCTTTGTAAGACTGAGTTAAAGTTTCAAGGTCTTTTTTAGATATTTCTTGGCCATTTACTGTCTTAGCAACATCAGCCTTGTTTCCCCTATTAAAATATCCTTCAATACCTACAAGTGCTAAAGGGGTCAAAAACAAAATTAGAAGGACTTTGCCGAGCCAACCCTTAATGACTGTACGAAACGATTCCATAAGTATTCCAATATTTTATTTCGAGGAGAATTTTAACTGAAAAACCACAATCAATGAATGAGCAATATTGGTCAATTCAGATATTTAATAAAAAACGCGCCTATTCTGGCGCGTTTATTCATCTTAAAAGATTAAGCTACTGAATCTTTAAGACCTTTACCAGCTTTAAAGCTAGGTACTTTTGTTGCTTTAATTTGAAGCTCTTCGCCAGTTTTTGGGTTACGACCAGTACGTGCAGCACGTTCTTTAACACTGAAAGTACCAAAACCAACTAAAGTTACTGTGTCACCTTTTTTAAGTGCTTCAGTAATTGACGCAATTGTCGCATCGAGTGCCTTGCCTGCATCAGTCTTAGATACTCCCCCTTTTTCAGCAATTGCATCGATTAATTCTGATTTATTCATGAATAAAACATCCTCTTAATATCGTTTGTTTAAGGTCCAAGGCTATAGTTTAAAAGGCCATGACGCCTTTATAGCAATGCTTTAGGGGAAAACGCAATACTAGAGCAGGGCTTTTAGCAAAAATAAATGCTAAAAAACTGTTATATATTTGCTAAATCCCAACATTTTTTTACTTTTTATTCAATTTTGCTTTCAACTGTTGATTTTCTTCTATTAAAGCATCCACCTTAATATGCAGTTGTACAAGCAACTGTTCGATATGTTGTAAATCCTTCGGTGTCACCAATCCAATGCGATTTAAAGAGTGATTAACACTCGTATCAAGAATCTTTTCTACTCTGTCTTTTGTTTCAGATACAGACTCTTTTGCTTTTTCTGTGACCTTACCGACAGTATTGTCTGCTAAGTCTCCAGTTTTTGATTCTAGCTCCTCACCTACTTTAACTAAGGAATCAAACAGCTTATTTCCTTCTTCTTCCGCACGAGAAAAAGCGCCTAATCCAGCTAACCAAATTTGCTTAGTATACTTCCTAAAATCCAAAGCTGATTTTCTTGAACTTTTTGATTTTAATTTATTTTTTTCTTCCGACTCTTCTATCTGGGTATCTATATTTGCATTATCCATTAATCTAAACTCCTAATCAGATGAGAGAAATGATGACTGATTTGACCACAAAATATTTCTATAATATCAAAGTAAAGACTTGATCCATTTACAAAACTGTTCTACAAAGCAAATAAGTCATGTAAATATATTTAACACGACATTGTGTTAAGTTTGGGATAGGATGTCCCATTCTTCAGTTAATTGCTATTTCTAAGGATAAACTTTTATGAGTGAAACGCAACAAAGACAAAAACATCCGCGTCTGTTGCTAAATATTGTTCTAATTATCTTAGAAACTTTTTTTTCATTTATTCTCACCCACGATGGTGCCCTTCGCTTGCAAGCGAAAAAGTTTATTTTGAACAAAACAACGATTCGTATTAATAGCTATTTACCTTTCTTTGACTTCTATGTTCAATTTACAGAAAAAGGTTTGTTATTCGATATTCACTCTTTTGATAGACGTATTGATCTTGAGATCAATAGTACGCTTATTGATCTAATTAAAATTTTCGGATTTTCTAATCAACGCAGTCTAAAAAATATGCGTATTGATGGTGATGAGGAAACGAAAAAGGAACTTTTAGATTTAATTTCTCATTTGACTCTTCCAAAATTGCTAGTTGACTGGAAGCAGTGGTTTAACACCCCAGATGATGAAGCTGAAACTCTTGCTTCACGTAAACGAATCGCCCCATTACTTGAGAAAATTGATCAACAAAGATCAGAGATCAACTCCCTTCACGTGGAAATTAAACAATATCAAAATCGAATTAATCGCTTACAACGACGTCAACGAAATATTAACTTCTCCTTTGGTATAATTAGCCTAATATTTATTGTTTATTTCATATATAATTTGTGGGTTGCCTAATTTATTTTTCTATTTTGTTCCAACACTTGAATTAAAAATAAAAAAACTTGACTATTTTAGTCGGGATTCATAAAATCCTATTATCTAGTCTTAACATGTGTATCGAATCATGCGCCTTACAACTCGCGGTCGCTACGCAGTGACTGCTCTACTTGATTTAGCTTTGCAGCCAACTGAACAAACGATCACGCTCGCCGAAATTGCCGCACGCCAATCCATTTCAGTTGCTTATTTAGAACAGTTATTCGCAAAACTTAAGCGTCATGGGTTAGTTTCTAGTGTTCGTGGTGCAAATGGTGGTTACCATTTGGCTCGAAATGCTGATGAAATTACTGTGTTAGAAATTATTGAAGCTGTAAATGAAACGGTTGATGCAACACGTTGTGACCATAAAGGTAACTGCCAAAATGGTGCAATGTGTCTCACTCATGATTTATGGCAAGAACTCTCTCATCATATTGCCGACTATTTAGCAAAAATCTCTCTTGCCGACCTCATTAGCCGAGACAACGTTCAAACTGTTGCATTACGCCAAAATGTGACTGGCACAGATTCAGCTCTTTTATCGGGTACAGGTATTTGATATGAAACGTCCAATTTATCTTGATTACGCAGCAACCACTCCAGTAGATCCGCAAGTTGCAGAACGTATGATGGAGTGTTTAACTTTCGACGGTACCTTTGGTAATGCTGCGTCTCGTTCGCACGCTTATGGCTGGCAGGCAGAAGAAAAAGTTGAATATGCACGTGAGCAAGTAGCAAATTTAATTAAAGCTGATCCACGTGAAATTGTTTGGACTTCTGGTGCAACTGAATCAGATAACCTTGCCCTTAAAGGTGTAGCTCAATTCTATGCATCTAAAGGCAAACATATCATTACAAGTAAAATTGAACACAAAGCTGTTCTAGATCCTTGTCGTGAATTAGAAGAACAAGGTTTTGAAATTACTTATTTAGAGCCAGAACCACAAACAGGTTTAATCACTCCTGAAATGGTTAAGGCTGCCCTTCGCCCAGATACTATTCTTGTTTCTCTTATGATGGTAAACAATGAAATCGGTACAGTTACAGATGTAGCGGCGATTGGTGAATTAACACGTGCCAACAAAACATTTTTCCACGTAGATGCAGCGCAAGCAGCTGGTAAAGTTGATATCGACTTATCTACGATGAAAATTGACCTTATGAGTTTCTCTGCTCATAAAATTTATGGTCCAAAAGGTATCGGCGCATTATATGTACGTCGTAGCCCGCGTGTTCGTCTAAAAGCACAAATTCATGGTGGTGGTCATGAGCGTGGTATGCGTTCTGGTACTTTGGCTACTCACCAAATCGTTGGTATGGGTGAAGCGTTTGAAATTGCAGGCAAAACAATGCATGCAGAACAAGAGCGTCTCCGTAAACTTCGTGACAAACTTTGGAACGGTTTACAAGACCTTGAACAAGTGTTCTTAAATGGTCACCCAACTCAAAACGTTGCAAACTATTTAAATGTTAGCTTCAACTTTGTTGAAGGTGAATCTTTAATGATGTCGCTTAAAGATGCTGCAGTATCAAGTGGTTCTGCTTGTACTTCTGCAACTTTAGAGCCTTCATATGTTCTTCGCGCATTAGGTTTATCTGATGAGCTAGCACACAGCTCAATCCGCTTTAGTTTTGGTAAATACACAACTGAAGAAGACATTGACCACGTGCTTACAATTACCAAAGCCGCTGTTGAGAAATTACGTGAACTTTCTCCGCTTTGGGATATGTACAAAGAAGGTATCGATCTTTCTACAGTTGAATGGGCAGAACACTAATTATTGAAATTAGTGTTTTAACCCTCATATTAATATTAGGCTGACCCCGAGGTTTGGAGAAGCGAAATGGCTTATAGCGAAAAGGTAATTGATCATTACGAAAACCCACGTAATGTTGGTGTTTTAGATAAAAACTCTGAAAATGTTGGTACAGGCATGGTGGGTGCACCTGCATGTGGCGACGTGATGCGTTTGCAAATTCAGGTAAATGATAGTGGGGTGATTGAAGAAGCACGCTTTAAAACTTATGGCTGTGGTTCTGCAATTGCATCAAGCTCACTTGTAACTGAATGGTTAAAAGGTAAGACTCTTGATGAAGCTCAAGCGATCAAAAATATTGATATCGCAACTGAGCTTGCTCTTCCTCCAGTAAAAGTTCACTGCTCTGTACTAGCTGAAGATGCAATTAAAGCTGCGATTGATGATTACCGCAGTAAAAAATCTAAAGCTTAATTTGTTACCATTGTAAACGTTGGAGTTTTCATGATTCATTTAACTGAAAATGCTGCGACTCATATTAGCAATTACCTTAAAAATCGAGGTAAGGGTGAAGGCATTCGCGTGGGTGTGAAAACTTCTGGTTGTTCTGGGTTGGCTTATGTTCTCGAATTTGTTGATTCTGTCGATGAACATGACCAAGTTTTCGAACAATTTGGCGTTAAGGTTTTTGTAGATCCAAAAAGTCTTGTCTATTTAGAAGGCTTAGAAATGGACTACGTAAAGAATGGCCTTAACGAAGGGTTCGAATTTAACAATCCCAATAAAAAAGGTGAATGTGGTTGCGGTGAGTCTTTCACTGTATAACTCCCTCTTCTCCTTCCATCCTTTTCATTAAAACAGTGACTTTTTATAGCACTGTTTTAATGTATTTAATTAACGTGGACCTCCTTTCTAATGAATCATTTTGAGTTGTTCAATTTACCCGTAGAACTCGATATCGATTTGGCGAGCTTAAAATCTAGTTTCTTAAGTTTGCAACAGCAATATCACCCAGATAAAGCAGAAGATAAAGATCAGGCATTGATCAAATCAAGTGAAATTAATCAAGCTTTTAAAGTACTTTCGCAAGTAGATAGCCGCGCTGCTTATCTATTAGCATTAAAAAAGCAAGATCATCACCTTGATCAATCCATTAGTGATTTTGAGTTCCTACAATCAGCTCTAGAACTTCGTGAGCAACTTGATGAAGCAACTTCACAAGAGCATTTAAGTACTCTTAAGCAAGAAGTTTTTCAGTGGATTGATGGCTTAGTTCGCGAATTTAAAATTGACTACTCAGATGAAGATTGGGGCGAAGCTCGAGATACTGTACGTAAATTACGTTTCTTTCAGCGCGTTCTTAACGATATTGAAAAAGCAGAAGATCAACTGTTGGATGATGAAGACAACTTTGATTTAGACGATGATTTTTAATTTGCTTTTTCCAATTTATATTCAAAGGATTTAACTCATGGCACTTTTGCAAATTGCTGAACCGGGTCAATCCAGTGCCCCACATGAACACCGCATTGCGATTGGTATCGACCTAGGAACAACACATTCTTTAGTTGCGACAGTGTTATCAGGCAAACCAAAAGTCCTTAACGACGAAAAAGAAAGACGACTTCTTCCTTCTATTGTGCATTATGGAAATGATGTCACTCATTATGGTGAAGAAGCAAAACCTTTCATTATTGCTGATCCAAAAAATACAATTGTTTCTGTAAAGCGTTTTATGGGACGCTCAAAAGCAGATATCAAATTTCAACACCCATATGAATTAGTGGGTTCTGAAAATGAGATGCCAGCTTTCGAGACATGTTCTGGTCGTAAAACGCCTGTTGAAATTTCAGCTGAAATTTTAAAACAACTAAAAGAACGTGCTGAATCTAGTTTACAAAACCCAGTAAATGGAGCCGTAATTACTGTTCCAGCTTATTTTGATGAAGCACAACGTCAAGCAACACGCGATGCTGCACAACTGGCTGGGTTGAATGTACTACGTCTTTTAAATGAGCCAACTGCTGCTGCTGTGGCTTATGGTTTAGATCAAGAAACGAATTTAGCTACAGATCATAACTATGTGATTTATGACCTAGGTGGTGGTACTTTCGACGTATCAATCTTACGTTTTTCACAAGGTGTCTTTGAAGTATTAGCTACAGGTGGTCATACTGCTTTAGGCGGTGATGATTTAGATCGTCTCATTGTTAAGTGGGCTAAAAAACAATTAAATATTGATACGCTAAGTGATGAAAACTATGCAGTATTTATTGTTGCTGCTCGCCAAGCAAAAGAACAACTCTCTACACAAGAATCCGTTCAGTTAAAACTACTTGAAAATGTACTAACACTTGATCGCTCAACCTTTGAGAGCATTATTCAAGTTGCTTTAGACAAAACAATCAGTGTTTGCAAACGCGTTTTACGTGATGCAAAACTTGAATTATCAGATATTCAAAATGTTGTTTTAGTAGGTGGCTCTACCCGTTCGTATGCTGTTCAGCAAGCAGTTCGCAATGTGTTTAATCAAGAACCACTTTGCACGATTAATCCTGATGAAGTAGTCGCGATTGGTGCTTCTATTACAGCCAATCAATTAATTGGAAACAGCCAAGACGGCTCACTACTTTTAGATGTTACTCCTCTTTCTCTTGGCTTAGAAACCATGGGTGGATTAGTAGAGCGTCTTATTTCTCGTAATACAGCTATTCCGGTTGCTCGCCGCCAAGAGTTTACTACTTATCAAGATGGCCAAACTGCCATGCTGATTCATGTAGTTCAAGGTGAAAGAGATTTAGTCGAACACTGTCGATCGTTAGGAAGATTCGTTCTTCATGGCATTCCTCCAATGACTGCTGGTCAAGCACGTATTGAAGTTACTTTTCAGGTAGATGCAGACGGCTTACTTACTGTTTCAGCTCGTGAAACAACTTCAGGTGTACAAGCTCAAATTGATATTAAACCATCTTATGGTTTATCAGAGTCTGACACTGAACGCTTATTAATTGAAGGTTTCCAACACGCAGAAGAAGATAAAAATCTGCGTCATTTAAAAGAAACCAAAGTTGAAGCTCAACGTGAACTTGAAGCATTAGAACAAGCACTGAAAGTTGATGCTGATTTACTCAATGATGAGCAACTCGAGGCACTTAAAGCCGCTGAAAATATGCTTAAAGTACAACTTGAAGGCAATGATATTCAAGCGATTGAAAAAGCTGTAGAACAACTTAAAGTACATAGTGATGCTTTTGCTGCACTACGTATGAATCGACATATTGACCACGCCTTAAAAGGTACAAAACTTGAAGATTGGTCAAATTCAAACTAAAGGTATAGGTGATCAATATGCCCCGCATTAAAGTACTTCCTCACGCTCAATTTTGTCCTGAAGGTGCAGAATTTGAAGTTGAACAGAATGCAAATCTTTGCCAAAGTTTGCTTGATCGAGGAATTAAAATCGAACACGCATGTGACATGTCATGTGCTTGCACTACCTGTCACGTAGTAGTTCGTAAAGGTTTTGATAGCCTAGAAGAAATGGATGATGTTGAAGCAGATCTTTTAGATCGCGCTTGGGGTCTTGAACCAGATTCTCGCCTCTCATGCCAAGTAAAAATTGTGGATGAAGATTTAGAAATCGAGATTCCTAAATATACAATTAACCATGCTTCAGAAAATCATTAATCGTGTTAATAAAAAAGCTGCTTTTAAAGCAGCTTTTTTATATTTTATAAACTCTAAACTTGATCTTGCTGGTCTATTTCTAAAGGCTTAACTTCATCTTCAAGTCTTAACTGCGCTATACCTTGAGTATTCACTAAAGTTTGTTGAACTTTAATTCGTTGAACCATTTTCTCAAGCACTTCTACTAATTCAGGATATTCATAGTTTTGTACTTCTTCTAGGTTAAGTACCAAGTGAAAGCCTTTATACTCATAATCAAACCATTGCTGATGATCCGATTTATTGCCTGTATATTTCTCCATCACTTGCCATGTCTTTACCGCACCTTGAATACCTTTTAGATAAATCGGTGTTTTAGGAGCGCACAAGAAATCACTTTTAATTAATTGATAAGTATCGTCTGAAATTAAGATTTCATCTATTTCAGCAGCATATTGCAAACGAGCCGCTAAATTCACATCACGACCTACAATCGTATAAGCCATACGATGTGTTGCCCCATAATTTCCTACGTGGCAATAACCAGTACTAATGCCCATTCGGATATGCAATGCTGAGTAACCCATTTTTTTCCAGCGCTCGCGCAACAATTTCATTTGCTGACGCATAGCGATTGCCATTTCTACACAGGCTTTAGCATCTTGCTCCACACCTTGTGAATTCGGATCACCAAAAAATATGAGAATGGCATCCCCCATAAATTTATCAACTGTAGCTTCATACTGTTTAGCAATTTCAGTCATATGGCTTAAATAATCATTAAGCAAAAATGCCAAATCATCTGGAATCAAAGTTTCTGATAACTCCGTAAAACCCTGGATATCAGAAAAAAACACTGTCATTTTTTTACGCTTATATTCAATCTTTGCTTCAGCCTCACCGCGCATAATAGACTGCCATAACTGTAATGGCGCATAACGACTTAACTGATTAGCAAAAGCAATATAGCGGGTCATTTGGTCATAGTAATGTTGACGCTGTTGACTGATTTTTTTAACCCAACGATGCTGGTAGTAGTTTCCGATGGTAATAAACATAACCAAGCCAAGAAGTGTAATTACAGTCAACTCTTGGCTAGTAGGCTCAAAATATGTATAAAAACCAAATAAAAAGAAAGTACTTAAATAAAAAATAATCGCGCCTAACAAACTGGTCAAACAAATGACTGCGAAAGAAATACGACTATTAATTGCTGAATAAAATAATGCAAAAATTGCAATAAATGTAGGCACCAAATTAAGATGCAGACCTGCTAAGGTAACTGCTACAACAATTGCATCGATTGCAAAGAAAACACTTTTTTGAGTTTTTTTATCAAATTGGTACTGAAGCTAGTGTTCTAACTTCGAACTAATAAAAAGTAGGAATAGGAAAAAAGGTGGAACATAGATCTGATAATTAGTATTAGGTGAGGTAAAAGCATAGATCACTAAAATTAATGACAGAATTGAATATCCCATCAAACGATGAAAATATGCAAACTGCTTAGGCTCTCTATCGATAAACCTCTCTAATTGCACCCTATCCTCCACACCTCAATGTAGCCACATTCATATAAATGTGGCATTGCATTGATTTAGTCCATGCGCCAATCAAAAGGCATGTCGCCTTGACCACGTAGCGCAAGCATAAGGGTTTGACGCATATGAGCCAGCACATCATTTGTATAAGGAACCGCAGGTGTACCCCATACTGGTTTAGGCCATGCAACATCATTCTGATAACGTACAACATGATGGAAATGCAATTGAGGCACCATATTCCCCAAAGCTGCAACATTCATTTTATCAGCTCGGAATACACGAGATAGCTGGCTAGACAACCAACTTGATTCGCGCAAAAACTGTTCTTGGTCAGCTTGGCTCAACTCATATAATTCTGTGATTCCCGGCACACGAGGGATTAAAATCAGCCAAGGGAATTGCATATCATTCATTAAACGACATGTTGAAAGCGGAAAATCGCCTACAAAAAAAGTATCTTGAGCAAGTTGTGGATGCAAACTAAACATATCTTTTATAAATGACAATAAACAATAATGGCTAATACTATCACATCAGTTTTGATGTGAGTATTGCTAGTGTCTGGTTTGATTACAAATAACAATGATTTTATGCACTTATTCCCCCAAGAGACCGAGAAATCGTGCATAAAATTCTGTTATCAACATACAAAGGATTTATATAGAATGAAAATCACTTTAAAACACTATTTAAGCATGTAATTCATTCAATAATTTCGCTAATAAATCATTAATAAATTGGATTCGTTTTTCCTGCTCTTCAAGCTGAACCATAACCTTTAAACGTTGACCACCTTCCATACGATAATAGGTTGGATGTTTTTGCATGAGTTGAATAATACTAATGGCCTGAACAGGTGTATCAGGCGAGAATTCAATATTGCCGCCTTGAGTATTAATATCGATTTTAGTAATCCCCAGCTGTTCAGCTTTCAGTCGAATTTGATGAACACTAAATAAGTGTTTAACTGATTGCGGTGGAACCCCAAAACGGTCAATAAGCTCCATACGGATATTGTCGAGCTTTTCTTGAGTATCTGTATTACTAATACGCTTATAGAATAATAAACGCTGATGCACGTCACCTAGGTACTCATCTGGAATAAGAGCAGGTATGTGTAAATTAATTTCTGCTGTTAATGATAAAGGTGCATCAAAATTCGGCGTTTTACCTTGCTGAATCGCTTTAGTAGCTTTTTCCAGCATTTCCATATACAAGCTATATCCAATTGCCTGCATTGAGCCACTTTGCTGCTCACCTAAAAGTTCACCGGCACCTCGAATTTCTAAATCTTCTGTAGCCAGCATGAAACCAGCACCTAAAGTTGAAGCACGTTGTATTGCATCTAGACGTTTTTCAGCATCACCTTTTAAATGCTTTATGGAAGGAACCAATAAGTAGGCATAAGCTTGGTGGTGTGAACGTCCTACACGGCCACGTAATTGGTGTAATTGAGCTAAACCAAGTTTGTCAGCCCTTTCTATTAAAATAGTGTTGGCATTTGGAACATCAATTCCAGTTTCAATAATGGTTGAACATACCAATACATTGTATTCTTTGTGGTAGAACTGTTGCATGACTTGCTCAAGTTCTCTTTCCCTCATTTGCCCATGAGCTACTGCTACACGAGCTTCAGGAACAAGCACACGAATATTTTCAGCTGCTCTCTCAATCGTATCAACTTCATTGTGCAAGAAATACACTTGGCCACCGCGTAGTAATTCACGCAAGATCGCTTCTTTAATAGATGCTTCAGTATGTTCTTGTACAAAGGTTTTAACAGCTAAACGACGGGCTGGCGGTGTAGCAATGATAGATAAATCACGCATTCCCGAAAAAGCCATATTTAAAGTTCGTGGAATTGGTGTAGCTGTAAGCGTTAACATATCTACATCTGCGCGTAATGCTTTAATACGCTCTTTATCCCGCACACCAAAACGATGTTCTTCGTCGACCACCATTAAGCCTAGATCTTTAAACTGCACATTTTCTTGTAAAAGTTTATGGGTGCCCACCACAATATCGACTTTACCTTCAGCAAGGTCTTCAATATTTTTCGTATGGGTTTTATTTGAACCAAAGCGTGATAATACTTCAATACGAACAGGCCAGTCGGCAAAGCGGTCTTTAAAAGACTCATAATGCTGTTGAGCAAGTAATGTCGTCGGTACTAATACAGCGACCTGCTTACCATTTTGCACCGCAACAAATGCTGCTCGCATTGCAACTTCTGTTTTACCAAAACCAACGTCCCCACAAACAAGTCGATCCATCGGTTTAGCTTGTTGCATATCATAAAGCGTCGCTTCAATAGCATTGGCTTGATCAAGTGTTTCTTCGTACGCAAATCCACTCGCAAATTGCATATAAAGTGACTGATCGACTTCAAAACCAAAGCCAGGTTTTGACTGACGACGTGCTTGTATATGTAGCAACTCTGCTGCAACATCATGAATTTGTTCTAAAGCTTTACGTTTAGCCTTACTCCACGCGTCAGTTCCAATTTTGTGTAATGGTGCTAAATCTGGATCTCCGCCACTATAGCGGCTAATGAGGTGCAAGTTAGTCACGGGCACATAAACTTTTGCCTCTTCAGCATAGTCTAGTTGCAAGAATTCATAATCTTGCCCTTCAATTGCCAAAGTAATTAATCCAGCGTAACGCCCTACACCATGGTCAATATGAACAACAGGAGCACCTATGCTTAATTCGGTCAAACTACGAATTAGGAATTCTTCTGAAACTTCTTGCTGACGTTTACGACGACGTTGAACTACGCGATGCTCATACAACTGATTTTCTGAAATAACAGACAATTGATCGGTTAAAAGCAAACCACGGTCTAATGGTGCATTCGTAATAGCAATCGCAAACTGACTTTTCTGGAATTGCTCAAAACTATCTACACTAGGAATATCTCCCAGACTGGCACGCAAACCATCTCTTAAACTTTCTCGTCGACCAGCACTTTCTGCAACCAATAAAACAGGATGATTTGCTTCATCAATATATTTTTTAACTACGGCAAATGGTTTGTCTTTTTTCGGATCAACAGGCAACTTAGGTGGTTGCTCAACCTTAAGATTTAGAGCCCCACCTTTTTCTTCAACTGCTTCAGCGCTCACAAGCATACGTGGGAACTGATTTAAAGCACTTAGTAAGTTATTTGGTGCAATAAATAACTCATCAGGTGGGAGAATTGGCTGGTCTGCGTTATGACGTCTATCTTCATAGCGACGGAAAACTTCTTTCCAAAAACTGGTTAAATCACTATCCACATCATTATTTGTAATTACAATGCAATTCTTTGGAAAGTACGTTGTAAGTGTACTTTGAGATTGCATGTAAGTTTTATCAAAAAATAACGGTAAATAAAACTCAATTCCTGGAGATGCAATTCCATCAAGAACATCTTGGTAAATTGGGTTTTTCTTAGGATTTGCAGTCGGAAAAAGTTCAGAATAACGGTCTCTAAAAATTGAACGAGCTTCTTTTAATGGGAACTCTTTTGCTGGTAAGACGGTAAAACTTTTTAAAGTAGTTGTTGTTCTTTGCGTTTCTGGATCAAAGAATTTTAAAGTATCAATTTCATCATCAAAAAGGTCAATACGGATAGGTGCATCCTGACCAGATGCAAAAATATCCATAATGCTACCACGTACAGCAAACTCACCATGGTCATAAACCGTATCTACTAAATGATACCCAGCTTGTACTAAACGTAGCTTCTGTTGTTCTAAATCAAATTTTTGCCCCACACGTATATCAAAATGCTCCCCTAAAACCCAAGAATATGGTGCAACTCTTTGAGCTAAAGTGCTTGCTGAAATGAGCAATACACCTTTTTGCGGCATATTGGATAAAATCGCGAGTCGCTCTGAAACAATATCTTGATGAGGTGACAAGCGGTCATACGGCAAAATCTCCCAATCAGGGAAAATTGTCGGTTTTATGCCATAAAATTCAAGTTCACTTTCTAACTGAGCAACATGTTGGTTATTTCGAGCTACTACAACGAGCAAAGATGAATGCTGAACGGCAATTTCTTTGAATAATAATGCAGCAGACGAACCTAATAACGACCCTACCCAACGCTTTTCACCGGCTTTGAGCTGTTGTAAATTCAATTGAGAGATTTCTTGTTGAAACATGTATATGGCTTTTATCAGCTAAGAAGATATGAGCTCAATAGTAGCATGATGTTTTTAGTGAAATGAGTTATTTTTTTGAAAATCAAACTACTAGTTGGCCCTACTTTTTATATTTTTTAATCAATCAACTATGATTATTTATCACGCAAAAACAAAACGTAATATTGATTTAAAATTTGTATAATCGCTTTGAGTTGAAGTAGCTTTTCTTGATTATTTTCCAATCTTGCAACATAGCGCTGTGTTGCGATTTCTAAATCAATCTTTTCATTAATTTGTGGCGTAATTTGAAATAACTTTTGAAGATTATCAAAATTCTGTAATTTACGGTTTGAGAAATATTCAAGATGCTCTGACCACTTCTGATTAATCACTACATCATTAATGATAGGCCCACTTTCAGAATCAAATTTTAATTGATTCTCTTGCAAGTAAATTTGTTCAGGTGTCTCTTTCGAGCCTTGAAAAAGCTGCGTTATCTTTTTAAACATTTCATCACATCATATTTATTTCAATTTAAATAATGGAAGTAATCTAGTCACTCCCATCATTTGAGTCTTCTAAACTAATGACTATTCATCGCCTAAATCATCAAGAAAATCTATAGTCGGTACAAAAAATAAAGTACCTGTTTGAGCAGTACTAAAGTCAAGTAACCGATCTAGGTTACCATGCTCGTTGCCTAAAAACATGTTCTCAAGCATTTGTCGGGTTGTACTAAATTTACGCGAGTAGCCAATAAAGAATGTGCCATATTCATTTCTAGACGGATTTGAAAAAGGCATATTAGCTCGCATAATTTTAAGTTCATTACCTTCTGCATCATGAGCTTTACTAACGACATTATGAGCCGTTAAAGGTTTTTCATCATCGCCGAGCTCAACATCATTGAACTTTTTTCGGCCGATCACTTTTTCTTGCTCTTCGTCAGTTAATGAACGCCATTTATCCATATCATGTGTATATTTCTGGATAAAAGCATAACTTCCCCCGATAAAGTCAGGGTCTTCATCGCCTACTAACGCCCACTGCGCTGCAATAACAGGTTCAGGGTTCTCTGTTCCATCTACAAAGCCAATAATTGCACGACCGTCAAAATAACGAAAACCATGAACCTCATCAATTGGATACGTTACTTTACCAAGCTGTTGATTAATTATATTGCCCAGCTCGTAACATAAAGTCTGACGATCAGCACGTATATGGAAAAATAAATCACCTGGAGTTGAGACAGCCGTGTATTTCGGACCTCTAATTTCTTGAAATGGCTCTAACTCTTGAGGCTTGGATTGCTCTGGAAATAATATATCCCATGCATTGGAGCTAAAACCTAAAGTAGCATTAAATTTACTATCTGGATAACGATTAAAGAGACTTCTGGTTAGTGCTGAAAAATTAGCAGCAAAATCTTTTACTTTTTCTATTACAGAATCACCTTGAGCTAGTCCCAATACAATAAATAATGCATTTTCACCAGGAGCACTCGTTACAGGTTGAATTCTCATACATTCCATAAAATATGCCTTTTTAGGTATTTAAGCTTATTAATTTAGCATACTCATATTTTTTTCATACAACCTGTTAAGAAATCTGATGTTAATAAGAGCTTAAGTAAAACGCCTTAAACTCTTACTCAGATTAAGCTTAATCAACGTCCATATTGCTTTTTTAAATACTTTACGATTTGAGCCGACTCAAACATCTTCACTCCCGTATTTGGGTCTACTAAGTATGGTACTTGCATTTTATCCTGCATAATCGGCAATAGCTTTTCTCTTTTTCCACCTTCTAAAGGTATATATTTACCTGGTTTTAAGCGAAGAATAGCAGGTCCCATATCTTGCCATCTCTCTTTTGCCACATTATGCAAAATATATGGAAGCTCAAGTTCAGAGAGTAGACTTCTTACAATTCGTGAATACGGACTTGCTTCAAAACTCCATAACTCAAGTTTTTGTTCAGGTGCAGCTCTATCAACAATTTTTTTATTTATCCATATTCCACGAGCTCCATTTAATATAGTTCCTGCAACTGCAACATAAGGCATGTTTGGGTAACTCGAAAATTTCTGCGGTGTTTTCCCTGTCTTACCATAATGTTTAAATAAATGATGAATAATATCCTGTGATTCGTATAACTGATCGCCAGTATTTTCATCAATTAAAAATGGAAACTGTAATTTGCCGCCTTTTTCTTTTACAACTGAACGATACTTTGTTCCGCCTTTAGGACATGGATAAATTTCAACGTCCAGATTCAAAAGTGTAATCACTTCACGAACACGACGGCAAAATGGTGAACCTTCAAATTCATATAATTTCAAAGCCTTTACAGGTTGTTGTGGAAATGCTGTTCCTGAAACACCTCTACCACCTTCAGCAATTGCAGATACAACTGCTTGAAGTACTTTAATTTGATGAATCACCATCATGCCTTCCTTTATATTAGAGAATTAGACTAATTTTTCTTTTGCTATCACAATCCCATTATTATCAGCATAGATAAAATCACCAGATTGAATTGTGACTCCACCAAAATACAAATTAATATCTACCTCACCAATGCCCTTACGATTACTTTTTTGTGGAATTGCAGCCAATGCATGTACTCCCAAATCTAAGGTCGCAAGTGCATCAACGTCTCGTACACAACCGTAAATCACTACACCATTCCAGTTGTTTTTAACTGCTGACTCAGCAATCAAATCACCCATGAGTGCACAGCGCATAGATGCACCACCATCCACAACTAATACTTTACCTGTACCATCTGTTGCCAATAACTCTTTTACACGTGAGTTATCTTCAAAGCACTTTACTGTTACAACCTGTCCCCCAAAAGTTTTACGAGCTCCATAACTTTGAAAGAACTTGCCATCCATTGAAGGGATTACAACCTGTAAGTCTTTTTCAGGGTTATCATCTAATAAATCACATGTTACAAATGGTACTGTTGACACTTTAATACTCCCTTATCGAGTTTGTTGTATGCTCAGATTATCATATCGTTTAAAGGCTTCAATTTGCGTTAGCGCCGCTACGACCATCGTATGAGCCAATTGCTCGGCAGTTACTGGCTTATATTTGAATGGCTTCTGAAATTTATTCTCAATAAGTTTAAATAGACTCTGCCCTAAGTCTTCAATAAACCGTACATCGCTGCGTTTACCAATCAGTAAAGACGGTCTAAAAATAGATAGTTTTTCGAGTTCTAAGCTCTCAATATAATCCTCTAACTGTCCTTTCACTTTATTATAGAAAATTGGAGAGTTTGCATTTGCTCCAAGGGCACTCACTAGCAATAGATGAATATGTTTATCTTGCACTAGATCTGCTAAATGGGCATTGATTTCATAATCCACGGCATAAAAAGCCTGTTTTGAACCAGCCATTTTTAATGTTGTTCCAAGACAGCTAAAAGCATGGGTATGGCCATTCACATCTTCATCATTGAGTAATAAAAAATCCTCTATAACGAGTTGAGTAACTTTTTTATATGTATTAAGTAGTTGTGATTCTTTTCTCACCACAACAGTAATCGCTTCGAATTCTGGTGTTTGCTCAAGCTGTTCGACAAGCGCTAAACCCACAAGTCCCGTAGCACCTATCACAATTGCTTTTTTAATACTTATAGTCATTTTTTATCCAACCCTCTTTAAGTTTGTATCAAATTTAACCTTTTCTTACCGTTTTAGCAGCCCCTAAAACCGCTTAAAATGCTCGCAAGGCTTGACTTCACGGTGTTGATTCATCACAATATGGCACTTGTTTACGGGCTGGTGATGGTTATACCAGTTTACTGAATTGACCACAGCCCGCCCAGACCAACTTATTTTCAAGGAGTGCAAGAGTGGCAAACTCTGCTCAAGCTAAAAAACGTGCGCGTCAAAACGTTACAGCGCGTAAACACAACGCAAGCTTGCGTTCTATGGTTCGTACCTACATCAAACGTACTTTAAGTGCAATCGCTGGTGGTGATTATGCTGTTGCTACAGAAGCTTACAAAAAAGCTGTTCCTGTAATCGACCGCATGGCTGATAAAGGCATCATCCACAAAAATAAAGCTGCTCGTCATAAGAGCCGTTTAAATGCTCAAGTTAAAGCGTTAGCTAACTAATTTGAACATGTAAAAAAAGCCCAATAGGGCTTTTTTTATTATCTATCGTTTTTGAGCTTATAGCACTTTATGAAATTTAGCTACATTCAGTTCGTAGGCCTTTCCTCTCCAAATCCACTTTAATTTACAATTTGGAAACTCTTCACCTTCAAACCAGACAAATAATCCTTCCATCATTTCCGGCCAGTCTTCTTTCTTAATTTTATTCTCACCAGAAATTACAGCAACAATTGCTGCAATAATCGTGTCATGACTCACAGCTAAACTAAGTCCGCCTTTAGTTTTTGGATGAGTTCGGTAAATAAGCTCTAGTACATCTAAAACCCCAGTAATGGGATGTTTCATACCTGGTAATGCATTATTTACAAAACTATTAATAAAACCTAACGCACCTTGCTTTTTGAAATAAGGAGCAGCTTGTTGTATATCCAACACAAAGCTACCCGGTTCAACAAGCAGCCCTTGCTCAATAATTTCAATCGTATGAGTATTTGATTGAGGACTTACATCGTCAGCCCCTTCAATCATGAGCGCAGCCGTATCGACACAGCGTTGTATTGGACTTGAAATACAATGCTGAATAACACGATCTGTATTTTTGATTAAATAATTACCCCATGCCTGCGCAAGCTCACGTCCTTGAGGAGTAAGTTGGAGATCATAACCAGCCAAGCCCTGTCCATCTACAAGTTCTCTTAAAGAATGGCGCGTAAATAAGGTTACAGGAGTTGAAGCATCGGGCAATAAATCAATTGCTTCAAACATACTTTTAGGCAATAAATCGAGTGCCATCTTTATCTTGTCATCTTTTTTCAATACTTTGCCACTATAACATGTCTGGCATAACTCTCAATCTATAACACCTGATTGAGCCAATGCTTCAAATGCTATTTTTTTGCTTTCCTGATCACGAAAAGCGATAAAGCCCTTATTTAAAACCGTGCTTCTTTGGTTATATTCAAAAGGTTTTCCATCCAGAGTAAGTAAACCACCGCCTATACTTTCTAACAGACCTTGACCAGAACTTGTATCCCATTCAGAAGTAGGATGAAAGCGTGGGTAAATATCTATTTCACCTTCTAACATCATACAAAACTTATAGGCACTCCCGGCTTCTCGTCGAATAATGCGATGTTCTTTTTCTATAGGTTGAATAAATTTTTGGTATTTTGGATTTTTACTACCGTGACTAAGTCCTATTTGTATAGGGGCATCTAGCGAAGTTGAACTGACCTGATATTGATACCATTGTTGTTGGCTAAAGCTATATTTAAAAGGTAAATCTTGTAGATATCCTAAGTACACCACTTGTTCACATGGCACAGCAATAACTGAGAAAACTGTTTCTTTGCCGTTGATCAAGCTTAGATTGATCGTAAATTCATCACGTTCATGGATAAACTCTTTCGTACCATCGAGCGGATCTAACATCCAACAAGTAGACCAGTCATGACGGGCACTATAATCACTTTCTTCAGACAATACAGGCAACTCTGGAGTAATCTCTGCAAGATGCTTTAATAAAAATCTATTTACCTTTAGATCTGCTTGGGTTACAGGTGAATCATCTTGCTTTTCATGAATAGTAAACTCATAACCCGCAGAATAGTTTTGATATTCTTCTAGTAAAATCTGACTCGCCTGCTCCAAAATAGGCAGAAGTTGATTAATTAAATTATCTTGTGGGCGTGTAGTTGTTATAAACATAAATATGCTCTACATAGTTTCATTTCTATTATAGGTGAATTATGAACAATTCCATATTCGCCAACAGTTTGATTTACTAAAATAGTCATTTATCCTAATCATTAGGCCATTGCTTTCCGCCTATGCTATTTAGGTAATATAAATAATTTTAATATTTATAAAAGTCTTTATTCCGTACAAAAAACAATCTATAAGTTATGAAAAATAAACAACTTAAATCAGATTTATCCATTTCCTTTTCATATATTTCTTGGTATGTTCAAGGACACAATAACAAGATGGAAGAAAGTGCACATGATGCTATATGGATATCATTTCTCGACAATAGAACATAACTGGGAAGACCTTAAGCCCTTAAATGAGTTTCTACAAACATTTGCAGATGATGATGGTGATGTCTCAACACGAGATAAAGAATCACTCAAAGAAATCATAGCGAAATCTGATACAGCGTTGGCTCTCGCTAGAGAAATGGGTTGGGATGGTAGTTATACTGGCTGCCCTTATCTATTCTGGTTACCAAGTAAAAATAGCCAATCTTTTGAATATGGCTTTGTATTTAAACAGACCTCAGATAATACAACTTTTGTGATTTCACCGATTGAATTGAGCTATTTAGCTGAAGATTCTGAGGTACAAACATTAAGTAAAAATATTGAATAAGTGATATAGGTTATTGATTCAAATTTGAGATCAATAACCTCATCTTAATTTTAGATAGATTAGTCAAACATACTTAACTGTGGTGTAGGTTTTATAATTTTTTCTTTTGGTACATGAGAGCATTCAAACTCTTCAACTGGAAAGCCTTCGATAAAGCTGGAAATATCTGGTGTTTCTAAACTTAACCATTCATCTAGTCGTTCATGTGGAATCACAATAACTGATCGTTTAACATCGCCTGGCTCATGAAAATCTTTCATCATCGGATGGTCTATAGCATCCATCGTCAACATGCTTGCAGAACGAATAATCGTTTCATTTATTTTGCAAATTTCATAGATTGCTGCGATGAAAAAAGCCTGACCATCTTTACGGCGAACACCCCACCGCTCAGGTTTATCATTTATATACTTACTTTCATAAAATTCGGTCACTGGAATCACACCGAATTTACATTTAAGTGCGGCTTCTTGAAAGCTAGGTTTTTGGAAAATAGTCTCATGGCGGGCATTGTAGGTATGTTTTGCTATATTTGTATCTTCAGCCCATTTAGGAACCAATCCGAACATCACTTCACGCCACTCAAGCCCTTGTGGTGATTTAAATAATAGTGGCATTGTTCCTGCAGGATAAACCTCTTCGGCATAGCTAAAGCCGACCACAGGCAACTGAAGTCGCTGTAATTGGGCAAGCGTTAAAGGTTTAAAATTAGCGCACATAACAAGAATAAAATACTCTACATTTACTTCTTTTATTTTATAAGCATTTACCACATAAACCAAATAAAAAGGCACTCGAAAGTGCCCTTAACGACATAACTTTACGCTTATGAAACGTGTTGAATCCCTTGAGGAATCGCCTGTAATAGTCGTTTAGTATAATCATGTTGAGGATGTGCATAGAGTTCATCTGAATTGGCTATTTCAACAACCTCGCCATGATTCATGACCATGACCTGATCAGAGATATACTTCACAACCGATAAGTCATGTGAAATAAAGATGTAGCTGAGCCCAAACTCATCTTGTAAATCTTGTAATAAGTTAAGTACCTGCGCTTGGACTGAAACATCTAGCGCAGAAACAGATTCATCACAAATCAAAATTTCAGGCTTTAGCGTTAAACAGCGTGCAATAGCAATACGTTGACGTTGTCCACCTGAAAACTCATGTGGATATCGGTAGTAAGCTTGTTCAGGCAGATTCACTCGCTCAAGCAGTCCAAGGGCAATTTGTTTACGCTCTGCATCATCTTTACCAATGTTATGAATTTGCATAGGCTCTAATAAAATCTGTCCAATGGTAAAGCGTGGATTAAGAGACGCATAGGGATTTTGAAAGATGATCTGGATTTTCCGTTGATATTTAGCAAACTCTTTTTCAGTTAATGAAAGAATATCTTTACCTTCGATGAAAGCCTGTCCACCAGAGGCTTGATGTAAGCGCATGAGCAATAACCCAACAGTCGTTTTACCGGAGCCCGACTCTCCCACTAAACCAAGCGTTTTTCCCTTAGCGAGTTTAAAAGAAACGCCTTTTACTGCCTGAAACTCTTCTTTGCCAAATAACCCTTTACGGCTATAAAAGCTTTTTTTCAGATCTTTTACTTCTAAGATGATTTTCTCATCACCAATTAAACCACGTTTGCGCTCGGGAATTTCTGAAGCATCAAAACTTTGCTCGACCAATACATCATCTTCTTGACGCATAAAATCGCTCGTTACAGGCAAACGATAAGGCCGTTGTGACATTTGCGGGCGGCAATATAACAAAGCTCTCGTATATACATCTTTAGGCTGTTCAAGGACCTGCTCAGCAGCACCTTGCTCTCTTATCTCGCCATGACGCATTACAATGACTTTATCTGCAATTTCACCGACCAATGCTAAATCGTGGGTAATAAAAAGCATCGACATTTGACGGCGCTTACGCAATGACTCGAGTAAATCAATAATTTGCTTTTGAATCGTGACATCAAGGGCCGTAGTCGGTTCATCGGCAATGAGCAGTTTAGGCTCACACGCAATCGCCATAGCAATCATGACACGTTGTTGTTGACCACCCGAAAGTTGATTTGGATAGGCGTCAATTTTAGTTTCAGGTGAAGGAATACCTACTTCTTTAAGCAACTCTAGAACGCGTTGCCGAGCCTGTTTACGGCTCAACCCCATATGCAAACACAACACTTCTACAATTTGGTTGCCAACCGTAAAAACAGGATTTAATGATGACATCGGCTCCTGAAAAATCATCGCAATATCTTTGCCACAAATTTTACGCATCTCTGTACGAGATAAGCTCAGTAAATCTTTGCCTTCAAATATAATTTTACTTTGCTCATCAATTTTACTTTGACCTACAGGCAGCAATCCCATAGTTGCCAAAGAAGTAACCGATTTGCCGCTACCCGACTCACCTACTAAAGCAACCGTAGTATTTGCAGGAATATCAAAAGTAATTCCTTTTACGGTTTCAATATATTGCTTATCTTCACCTTTAAAACTTACTCGTAAATTTTTAACATGCAGTAACGGTGCATTCTTATTTTCTTGTTCTAACATTTGACCTTCCTCTTATTTTAGTTTTGGATCTAATGCATCACGAAGTGCATCAGTAAACATTGAAAATGCCGTTACCAAAACAGCCATTGCGACAGAGGCTGCTACAAGCTGCCACCATTTGCCTAAAAGAAGTTCACTTTGTGCTTCATTTAGCATACTCCCCCAAGACACTACGCCTACTGGCACACCGAAGCCTAAGAAACTCAAGATGACCTCAGATTTAATGAAAGACACCACCAAAATTGACATTTGGACCAAAGCGATATGGCTGACATTTGGGAAAATATGAATGAACATACGGCGGAAGTGACCAACACCAATTGCTTTGGCAGCAAGAACGTATTCACGTGCAGTATGTTTCATATATTCTGCACGAATTAATCGATAAACACCCGTCCAGCCCGTTAAACCTAAAATCAGAACAATAGACAAAATACCTTTTTGTTGAAGTACTGCAGCAATCGCGAGAACTAATAACAAATATGGAATTGAGGTAAAAATGTTATAAAACCAGTTGAGAATATCATCAACCCAACCACCGAAATATCCAGAAATTGCGCCTAAAAGTGTACCAATTCCTACTGCAAGTAAAGCCGATATCACCCCAACAATAATTGAAGTTTCAGCACCTTTAATAGTTTTCTTTAAAACGTCCTGTCCCCATTTATCAGCTCCAAACACAAGGGTACTTTTCAGTTCTGCTTGTTGATCAAGTAAATGTCCTCCAAGTTGCTGATCGATCGCTTTCATATCATCGGCTAATGGGTCAACTACACCATAATAATCAATTGCACTTCCCGCACTCTTTTCTTGTTTAATTTCAGCCTTAAGCTTATCAATTACATCTTTTAAAGGATCGACTGGATTTTCTGGTAACTCTTCTTCAATCGCTGCCGCCTTTTGCCCTGCATCTGTTGTCTTATCTGCCCCTATAAATGTAGGCGGTGCATAACTTACGGCTACCTCTTTATTCCAGTCAGATGCAATCACGCCCGTCATTGATAGAACCAAGATAATAAAATAAAGCAATACAATCACTAGCGATGACATTGCGATCTTGTCGGCCCGAAGACGACGCATGGCAAGTTTCCACAGGCCAGATGAATGAGCTTCGGCTTTTGTTTGTTGTTTTCTTTTTGATAAAACGCTCAGCATAGCCCACCTACTTCAACTGTACACGTGGATCAACCACTTTGTAGACCAAATCGGCAATCAGGTTAAAAATCATGGTTGCAGCTGCGATGTAAACTGTAATTGCTTTAATAACAGGAAAATCACTCCGCTCAACTGCAATAATCACCTCTCGACCAATCCCGGGAATACCAAAAAAACGTTCAATTAAAAATGCGCCTATGAGCAATGCAGGTAAAGTTGACATCACATCGGTAATAATCGGAATTGAAGCGTTCCGCAGTACATGTACACCTAAAATTCGGCTTTCACCTACACCTTTAGCACGTGCTGTTCGAACATAGTCCTGATTAATTTCATCAAGCACGAAACTACGATATAACCGTAAAGTCGGTGCAATACTCACCACCAACATGATTAGAATTGGTAGTAAGGCAAACTTAAATAAATTATCAGTAAAGGTGTCGCTCCAGCCTTGCACAGGAAACCAACTTAGCTGATACGCCAGAACATATTGAAAAACGATAATGTAAACTAAGATACTGATCGACATGCCAATAGTACATAGCATCATGACCATACGGTCGGTTAGAGAGCCCCGTACCGCAGCAACAGCTAATGCCAAAATAATAGAAATAACCGTCTGTAAAATAGTCAGTGGGATTAAAAGCGTAAGCGAGGGTCCTAATCGGGTTAAAATAATTTGAGAAACGGGTTCGCCAGTACTCCAACTTGCACCATAGTCAAAAGTCAGTATCTGTTTAATGAAAATCCAGAGCTGAACGTAATAAGGTTGATCTACACCTAGCTGCTTACGAATGTTTTCAATCTGCTCAGGATTAGACATCTTGCCCGCTAAAATATAAGCAGGATCGCCACCTACCCAGTTAAAAAGAATAAAAATAAGTAAGACTACCCCCAACATAGTTGGAATCATCTGCCATAAACGCCGAATAACATATGCCAGCATAGTGATAATTCCTTATTTAATCCGTTGTCCGGTAATTTCGTTAAAGAATGCTTTATTGTCAGGATCACGGCCAAGGAAATCTTTAACTAATTCAGCTGCTGGTTTTTGGCTACCTTGTGACAAAATGGTTTGACGGTAACGTTGCCCTACTTGCGGGTTATTAAGGTTGTCCCCATAAGCAGAAAGCATGTCTAAAGCTAAAACCTCAGACCACATATAGCCGTAATAACCAGCTTGATAACCGCCCATCAAATGCCCAAACTGCCCAGGAAACTCTGTTGTTGGTACATAACCCAAAGCTGTAGCAGCTTCCATTTTTTGCCAATTTTCTATAGGTTTCACTTTTAAAGCATCAGCAGTATGCAGTGACATATCATATTGTGCATAAAGGGTTTGACGCGCATAACGTAAGCCACGACCATAATTATGTACAGCTTTTAAACGGGCAATTAACTCATCGTCAACTCGTGGGCATGCTGGATCACAATAATCGGCCACTTTAGATAAGGTTTCTTTACGGCGTGCCCACTCTTCATACATTTGAGATGGTGCTTCTACAAAGTCACGCTCTACAGATGTTCCAGACTGACTTGCATAGCGGGTATTAGATAAAATGCCATGCAAGGCATGACCAAATTCATGCACAAAAGTTTCGAGCTCATCACTATTTAAACCTTTACGGTTAAAGTTTGTGACGAGTGCTGAAACCGGTAAGCGGTTGGTTAAAGTGCTACCACCATATACGCCCCAAACGGCAGCATGACCATATTTCCCTTCGCGAGGGAATTTATCCATATATAGACCGCCTAGAAGTTTTCCTGTCTTTTTATCGACTACATCGTAATATTCAACTTCGCTCTGCCATGCTTTCACTTTGACAGGTTTAAAATCAATACCGTAAAGGTCAGATGAAATAGCAAATAACCATTTTTGTGCCGCTAAAGTCGGGAAATAATCACGAAGCTTTTCCTGATCAATTTGATATTTGCTCTTACGAAGTTTCTCACTCCAGTAAGCTTCACTCCAACGTGTGATTTCGGTTTTATCTAATGGTGTTTTTAAAGTTTGTGCTTTAAATGCTCGGAGCTCTTCTACTTCTTTACGTTCAAGTGGTGCGACCGTTTTTTGTACTTCTGCCAAAAACTGATTTACAGCTTCGGGCGTTTTTGCCATACGGTCTTTTAACACCCAATCTGCATAACTTGCTTTTCCAAATAACTGCGCAAGCTCATAACGTAAATCTACTGCCTGTTTAAGTAGTTTTAAGTTTTGTTCAGTACCACGTCGTGTAAAGGCAATCTGGTATCTTTTTCTGGCATCATCATTATCTGCGAGTTCCATAAATGGGCGATATTCCGGATACTCAAAACCTAATAGATAGTTACCTTTGGCATTTTTCTTTAACCCTGAAATATAACTTTCTGGCAGCCCTTTCATTTCTTCGGGAGTAAACTCAAGTTTTTCAGGGTTATCACGAATATTGCGGTTATATTCTTGTTCGAGTTTAGTCAACTCATCCAGAATGGCTTTCATTCTTGCACGTTTTGCTGGTTCTAATTGAACCCCCGTGTCTTCAAACTGATCCAGAATATCCTGACGGTATTTTTTATCTATCGGATCAGTCGCTTTTGTATTTTTAATTACGTTATATAATTTTGAATTTTGGAATATATCAGTATGAAACTGATTAATTTTAATTTCGCAGTCTTCGGCTGCCTTACGTAATTTCGCATCCGGATCTACGTTACTATATAGACTTATAGGACCTGAGAAATCTTCAAAATGCGCAAAAATTTTATCCCATTTTGCCAATATAGGCGCCGCTGCTGCATTATCTTTAACAGGCGTTTTTTCAAAATTTGAAATCTCTTTCTGAATCTTTTTTAAATTCGCATCACACCATGCTGGAAGTTGTTGTGTTTTAAGTAATGGCAAAGTAGGACGTATTGTCTCTGCCGTTACAAATTGACTTATACCCATGGTCAACACACATAAGGTTGTCATTTTCAGTGCATTATTTTTCATCGTATCTCCAATTTTTTTCATTTAATGATTAGATTTAGTATTTGTATCAATATCGAAATACATCCACTCTGCATGTAAAATTGGATGCTTCTTATATCCAATGATTTTTGGCTGAGCCAGCATATTCCGGTAGCGTGCATATGAGATTTGAACAGGCATATAAACTTCTAACAACCGTGTCATTTTTCGATAAAGTGCATCTCTCTCAGGACCTGCTTGCATTTGTTGCGTTTGGCGATACAACTGATCAAACTCTGGTGTAGAACCACAAGACCAGTTCGTCATATGTGTATTGGGTCCATAAAAATTCTGCATAAAATTATCCCCATCTGGATAATCGGCTATCCATGCAGAAGACCCGAACATCCCGTCGCATTGTTTTTGCGCACGAATAAGATCTGCAAAAAGCATGGGTTTAAAGACCATACGGATATTCAAACTATCAAAATTTTTCTTCCAGAGTTCAGCGCTTTGCTGCCCAATACTGTCACTACGCGCCATATATTCAATGACCAGAGGTTTCCCATCTGGTTGTGTACGCCAACCTGAGGCATCTTTTTTATAGTGATATCGATCTAATAGTAAATTTGCTGCTTTCACAGAATATGGAGTACTGGTTCTGTATTGAGGGTCATTACCCACTACACCTGGTGGAATTGGAAAATGTAGACGCTCTGCATCATCATTTCTTACTAGTTTAATTTCTTGATCTATTGAACGAGACATCGCAATCGCACGGCGTAAAGCAATTTTTTCTTTACTCATTCCCCCAACGACTGGATTTTTAAGATTCCAATAAATATAACTAATTTCGGGGTCAACAATGCGAGATAACTGCACACCATCTTTAGCAAGTTCGGGTCTTAGTTTGCCGTCTTTAACCGCTTTTGCAACCAATTGACCTTCAAGCTGAAATATATCAACCTCACCACGCTGAAATGCTAGCCACCGAGATTGGTTTTCTTCCATTACCTGAATATCAATTGTGCCGATTTGAGGCATTTTTTTACCTTTAAGTCGCTTCACAATTGCCTGATCTTCAGGGCTGCTGGCAGTAAAGTTCCAAGTAAAGCCCCGATAATCAGGATTCGCTTTTAAAACAATACGCGATGCTGGTACCCACTTGCTCAGCACATAAGGACCTGTACCTACAGGGTGGCCCATTACATAACCAGCTTTGTCTTTATACTTTTCGATGACTTCACGTGCCACTGCACCTGTCGGGTCATGGGCCAGTAATAAAGGAAAGTTATAGTCTGGTTTAACTAAACGAATCACCAAAGTGTATTTATCAGGTGTTTGTAAACCACTTACCTTTTGGTCATAGTTAAATTTTCCAGATTTATTGGCTGCTTTGACTAAAGCATCCATACCTTCAATTTTGTTTTCTAATAACCAGCTATTTGGAGAGCGCAGATTCGGGTCTAATAAACGCTTAAAAGAGTACGCATAATCATTGGCTGTTAATTCTCTAGGTTTGCCTTTAAAAACAGGGTCTGCCGTAAAATAAATTCCCTTTTTAATGCGAATGGTATAGGTCAGACCATCGGAACTGACTTCTGGCATAGCAGTTGCTATTTGCGGAATAAGTTTTGCCGGCCTTGCTAAATAATCATAGGTATATAGAGTTTCAAATATCGAAGTGGTTACATGCGCCGAATATAAATCATGGATATAAGCCGGGTCGAAACCTGTCTCAGCTGTTGGAAATACATAACGTAAAACTTTATTCGGATCGGCTGGGCTTTTCGCAAAAATACTTGTAGATCCCGTTAAGGCCATACTAGCGAATAGCAAGCTGATACTACAGTGCTTGAGCTTTTGTATTAAATTTTCAGTCATCATGATCTTTATCTAAAATTATTTTTTAATAGGAGTAATATCAAGATATTGCCAGTTTGTATTCATCATAGGATGGGGTTTAAAACCCTGAACTTGTGGTCGTACTAACCAGTTACGAATACGGGTTAGATGAACGATCCATGGATTATCAGCTTCAATCTGGCGATTAAGTTTTTCATAATATGGCAGGCGTTGTTGCGGTGGTAAATGAATGGCCTGAGTATAAAGAGCGTCATATGTTTTAGACTGATAACAAGCATGGTTTCCCTGACCAGCATTAGGTCCATAAAGCAACTGTGCAAAATTATCTCCTTCAGGATAGTCAGCAATCCATGCCCCACTCCAAATCATATATTTACATTGAGTTGCGGCTTTTAAGTTATCTGCAAAATTACTCACCTTAAAGTCAGCTCGAATGCCAATCGCATCCAGATTCTTTTTCCAGAGTTCGGAATGGATAACTGAGGCCGAACTATTTTCTGTATTGATTTTTAAAATTAAAGGTTTACCGTTTGGCTGGGTTCTATAACCATCAGCACCTTTTTTATAACCATAATAATCAAGTAATTTATTTGCTAGCAGCGGGTTGTATCCTACGCTACTTTTATATTTCGGATTATAGCCATTCACACCTTCAGGTATAAACATTTCAGCCCGAACAGCTTGTCCTTTATAAGCCTGTTTTATACTTTCTTTTTGGTTGTACGACAAAGTAATTGCTCTACGAAGAGCGATCTTTTCTGGGCTAAAACCACCAATGACCGGATCACGCATGTTCATCATAGTATAGGTAATTTCAGGTTCCTTATATGGGAAGTGTTTAATTCCTCTCTTCTTAAAAGAAGCTTTAAGCTGATTTCCATCTAAAGCTTGAGGAACAGCATCTGCTGTAAGTTTGTCAAAATCTAATTGACCCGACTGAAAAGCTAACCATCTTGACTGTTGTTCTTCAATAATACTGACCACCACCTTTCCAATTTGTGGCATTTTCTTACCGCTCATTTCTTTAACAAGCTGGTTATCCCAAGGTGTTCCTGTCGACTTAAAGTTCCAGACAAAACCACGATAATCAGGATTAGCAATCAACTCGACCTTACTTCTTGGTACATATTTACTTAACATGTAAGGGCCTGTACCTACGGGATGCATACCAATACGGTCACCGTAATAATCAACAACCTCTTTAGCAACTCCGCCAAAAGTAATATAGGCAAGAATATAAGGAAAATTATAGTCTTGGCGAGTTAAGGTAAATTGTAGAGTATATCGATCAAGCGCTTTAACTCCTGCAATTGGAGCAGCATAATCAAATTTTCCAGTTTTCTTTGCTTGGGCTACAACCGCATCGGCACCTAGTAACTTACCATCAATGAATGAAACAGACGGTGCTCTATTTTTAGGATCTAGAATACGTTTAATTGTATAGACGTAGTCTTCGGCTACTAGCTCACGGCGTTTACCTTTAAAAGCGGGATCATTAGTAAAATAGATACCTGGCTTAATTTTAAAAGTATAAACTTTACCGTCTTGTTCCACTTTGGGCAGGCTCTCTACTGTATAGGGAGCTAACTGTAATGGACGTGCTAGATAGTCATATTTGAGTAAAGGCTCAAAAATTGCCTCAGCAATATTAGCGCTATAGAAATTGGTGGTTTTGACCATATCGAAGCCATCATCTGGGGCTTCATAGGCAACATGCAAAATTTTGTTTGGTTGCGCTGGCGTAATTGCGTAAGCACAAGGAACTGATGTAATAGCCAGACTTAAAATGGCGAGCTTAAAAAATTTTAATTTCAAGTTCATACCCACGTAATTAGTTTTTTAAAAGATATTATCCTTTTGAGTAACATCTAAATCTGCATAAGAAAAGTTCTTTTTCAACAGATAAGCCTATTTAGGTTTAATTCTTTACTTTTCTATGAGCATTTTTATTTGAACAAATGGAAAAACAAAGTCAAAAACCCAATCTTTTGTAACTACTGAAAATAAAGCGAATTTCATGCCATTTATTAATATTCATCACAAAATAATTAATAATATTAGAAATTCATATTTTTATTAGGTACTTAAAATGGTTTGAACTATATAAATAAAAGTAACTTTTTGCCAAATATTATATTTGCATATGTTAATCATCTAATACCTTAAATGCACAAATAAAATACATTAATGACACATTATGATTCATATTGAGACAAGCCAAATTAACAAATAACTATGAAATAAATAACTGATTTAAAATAAAAAATATAAAAAATTCCAGCATTACAAATAGTATAACATTACATATAAAAAGGTTCTAAAACGATACATTTTTATTTATTAAGCATGTGAAGAGTCCAGCAATGTATATTTTTTATACAAAAAAATTTGAAACTTTTGGCCAGCGTTCAAAAATTTTCCAAACGGAAAATTTATTTTTGTTTAATAAAAGATGAATCTTCGTGCTGAACCATAATAAAATCAATATATATCAATATTTTGCATAAACTAAAAAAAGAAAAATATATAGTTGGCACTTGCTTTGCTTAAAAACTTTCCAGCAATATCGCTAACGACAACAAAAAGGGATCAAATCCACGATGAAAAAAAAATACAATGTTCGATCTCAGGCAACCCCCAAGATCAGCAAAACAATTCTTAAATTAAGCACCCTTAGTTTAAGTATGATGTGTCTTACCCTGGCACAGGCAGCAGAAACTGAACAATCAAGTACTGATGAAAAACCAACAAAAGTCGTAAAAGTTGCCGTTACAGGTTCTTCAATCAAAGGAGTTGCAGCACAAAGTGCTTCCCCCATTACCATCGTAAAAGTTGATGAAATCTTAAAACAAGGGGTAACAACAACAGAGGAAGCATTAGCAAAGATCAGTGCAAACCAATCAAGTTTTGTTACTGCTCAAAATGTAGGTGCTAGTGGAACGGTAGGCTCCGCAGCTGACCTCCGAGGAATTGGTGCCAATAAAACCTTAATCTTACTTAATGGTCGTCGTTTAGCTGCAAATGCTTATGATAGTGGTGTCACTAATTTAAATATTATTCCGCTAGCTATGTTAGACCGTATTGAGGTCTTACGAGATGGCGCATCAGCAATTTATGGTACAGATGCAATTGGTGGTGTAATCAACTTCATTACTAAAAAACAATTTACTGGTTTAAACATCAGTGGAGGTTTGACACAACCAGAGCAAAATGGGGGGGATACACAAGATGTAAGTGTATTTGGTGGTTATGGTGATCTTGATGAAAATGGCTTCAATATCTTTGGTGTCGTTGATTATCGACATGGCAACGATGTTATGGCTAAAGATCGTAAAGTTAGTAAACGCGGAGGATTATTACCAGAGTTAGGTATTACAAAAGGTAGCAGTGGTAGTTTTCCTGCTAACTTTTATGACACAAAAACTGGTACCGAAGGAAACCCATATGCAGCTACAGGCTGTGGAAGTAATCCGCTCGTGTACGCTCAAGGTGGATTCTGCCGTTATAACAGTCAAGCAGTGATTGGAATTGTTCCAAAAACTGAAGATATCTCAGCATTGGGGCGTGCTACTTTTAAGCTAAATGACAATTTAAATGCTGTAGCAGAATATGTTTACGCACGTAATGAAATTACTACTTCTGTCGCTCCAGACGTTTTCTTCGATTTAACATTGAATCCTGATAGTAAATATTATCCAGGTAATGGAATTACACCTGCTATGAATAAAGTCAGTGGCCCACTTGAACTTTATATTCGTTCTCAAGCTGGTAATCGTGTTAGTTCTAGTATTAATGAGTCACATCGTGTATTCGGTGGTTTAGAGGGTGAAGCATTCGGTTGGGATATTAATACTGGTGTTACTTATGCTCATAGCGAAGCGGAAGATCGATTAAACAGTGGGTATCTTAACTACAACAGAACTCAAGAAGCTTTAAATAATGGTATTTTAAACCCATTCGGTCCACAAGCACCAGAAGATGCAGGCTTATGGGATACACTAGGAGTAACTGGTGCTTATTTAAAAGCAGATGTTGATTCAACTACTGTTGATTTCACTGCTAGTCGACCTATATTTACATTACCAGCAGGTGACGTTGGTTTTGCAATAGGAGCTAGCTATCGCCATGATGAATGGACCTCAAACGTGGTGCCTGAAGTGGCTAGTCAAGCACCAAGTACAGGGGTTGATCCTGATGAACCTACAAATAAAGGAAAAAGAGATATTAAAGCAGTCTTTACTGAACTGCATATTCCATTACATAAAACATTAGAAGCTCAACTTGCAGCCCGTTACGATGATTACAGTGATTTCGGAGATACGTTTAATCCTAAATTCGCACTTCGCTGGGAACCAATTAAACAATTAATGTTTCGTACCTCTTATAGCACAGGATTTAGAGCACCAACTTTATGGGAAGTAAATGCTCCTAACTCTATAACAAATACTTCAGCTTACTATAATGATCCTGTACTTTGTCCGAATGGCCCTCCTAAAAATCCAGGAGATACTCTTCCACCTGGTGGTGTTGCCAGCCGTGATTGCGAAACCCAATTTGATCGCAAAAATGGAGGAAATAAAGATCTTGATCCTGAAGAATCAAAATCATTTACTGCTGGCCTAGTTCTTGAACCAATTAAGAATTTAGTTCTAACCTTAGATTATTTTAATATTGAAGTTGAAAATCAAATTGCTGCATTACCTGAGAGTGATATTTTTAACAATCCAACAAAATATGCCGACAAGTTCGTACGCAACCCAGATGGAACGCTTAACCATATCATTACTACTCAAGACAATATGGGTGATTTAAAAACTTCTGGTGTCGATGTAAGTCTAAATTATATAACCCCAATGACAGCAACAGGTCGATTTGGTTTTGGAATCGATGGGACTTATGTCATTAAATATAAATATCAAAATGAAAAAGATGGAGAATGGATTAGTAGTTTAGGCACATATGTTGGAGATGCCCCAATTATTCGTTGGAAACATACTGCTAATTTATACTGGAATTATCAAAACTGGGGTGTAAATTTCCAACAACAATTCACTCGTGGTTACGATGACCAAAATTCAAGTTCTTCTGTTGCGGAAGGTTATCGTGATCATAAAGTAAGCGACTATACAATTTATAATATTTCAGGCACATACAAAGGCTTTAAAAATCTAGAAGTTACAGCAGGTATTAAGAATATCTTTGATGAAGACCCTCCTGCTTCAAATGTTGGTGACAACTTCCAAATGGGATATGACCCACGTTACGCAGATCCTTTAGGACGTACTTACTTTGTACGAGGTACATATAAGTTCTAAATGGTTGTTCTGCAAATGTAACTCACAACAGTTAGTTTGCAGAACAAATACTCATTCTTAGCCAAACAGTCATTTTAAAAATTGTTTGTCTACAGTTTCAGGAGTAACTATGGGCATGACTTTTACAGACATAGAAAATAAATCTGCCAAACGCCTAATTGGTATTGCTGCAGTCATTTTTCTGCATCTTCTTGTTGCCTATATTCTGATGTCAGGTTTAGCAAACAATATTCAAAAACCAGCAGAAAAACCTGTGGAATTACAAATTATTCAGGATATTAAGCCGCCTCCTCCACCAAAGCCGGAAGAGCCGAAACCAAAGGAAAAACCGCCTGAGCCACCAAAAATGGTAGAAAAAGTTGCCAAGGTTCCTGAGCCGCCTAAACAAGTAGAGAAAGTAGCAACACCGGTACAAAAAACGACACCAGTGGCTCAACCGACTAAAGCGGCTACCCCAGCTCCTGCGGCACCTAGTACCCCATCTCCAAGCCCTGTTGCCGCACCTGCTCCAGTGGCTGCTGCGCCGGCACCAAAACCAGCTGGTGTAAGTCGTGGTGTTTCAGAGGGTTCTGCTGGCTGTGAAAAACCAGAATATCCACGAGAAGCACTTATGAATGAAGAACAAGGGACAGTGCGAATACGTGTTTTGGTTGATACATCCGGCAAAGTTATTGATGCCAAAGTAAAAAAATCGAGTGGCAGCAAAATTTTAGATAAAGCGGCAACTAAAGCTTACAGCTTATGTACGTTCAAACCAGCAATGAAAGATGGTGTACCTCAGCAAGATTGGTATGAAATTGAATATCCATTTGTAATTGAATAAACAATTGAATTAGCAAGAAATTAAAAAATATTGGAGATATACGATGAAAAAATCAACTCAACCGTTAGTTCGTTTCGCTTCTGCAAGTCTAATCGCAGCTTGCTCGTTACTTCCATTAAGCTCAGTTTTCGCAGAAGAAACAAGCAATACTCCTGTGGCCACAGCAACTACTGAAACTACATCAAGTACAAATACTCCAACTCCACCACCGAAACCCGCAACGAGTGAAACTGTTAAAAACCCTTATGGCCTAGAAGCCCTTTGGCGCGAAGGTGATTTAGTTGCTAAGTCTACCTTATTTATATTAGTACTCATGTCGATTGGAACTTGGTACATCATCATCTCTAAACTATTGCAGCAAGGTAAAGTCAAACGCCAAGGCAAAGAAGCTGAAAAACATTTCTGGGAAGCGACTTCCCTTGATAATGCTGCAGAAGGTTTAGAACAAAGTAGCGCTTATCGCTTTATTGCAGAAAAAGGCATTAATTCAACTAAATCACATGGCGGTTCTTTACTTGAACGAATCGATTTTAATACATGGGTGAGCATTTCAATTCAACGCGCAATTGAGAAAATACAAAATCATTTAGGCGGTGGTTTAGCCTTTTTAGCAACAGTAGGTTCTACTGCACCATTTGTTGGTCTTTTTGGTACTGTATGGGGAATTTATCACGCATTAACAGCCATTGGTATCTCAGGTCAAGCATCTATCGATAAAGTTGCAGGCCCCGTTGGTGAAGCTCTGATTATGACAGCGATTGGTCTTGCAGTCGCAGTACCTGCTGTACTTGGTTATAACTGGCTTACACGCCGTAATAAAGCAGTTATGGAAAATGTCCGTTCATTTGGTTCAGATTTACACGCGGTTTTATTAAGTGGAGAAATTAATACCAATAATTCAGTTAATCGCAGTATTAAATAATCGGGAGCAAACATTATGGGTATGAGTGTTGGTTCTGAAGATGATGATGAAATGATTGGCACAATTAACACGACACCTTTGGTTGATGTCATGTTGGTTTTACTTATTATTTTTCTTATTACTATTCCGGTAGTCACACATACGGTTCCAGTGAAACTACCAGAAGAAAAAAATACGCCGTACGCAACCACGCCTGAAAATATTCAACTCTCAGTAAATAAGAAAGGCGATATTTTCTGGAACGAAAGTTATGTGCCTAATAAAGAGATATTGCTGGCAAAACTTCAAGCAGTTGCACAAAAAAGGCCTCAGCCAGAAGTTCATATTCGGGGTGATCAGCTTACCCATTTTAAAGCGATAGATCAGGTCATTAGTACGACCAAAGAAGCTGGTATTGGCAAAATTGCTTTTGTTACTACCCCTCCAGCCTCCCCGTAATTAACTTAAGGAGAATTTTATGGGTATGAATGTCGGTTCAAATAATGATGACGATGTGATGTTGGAAGTCAACATGACACCTCTTATTGATGTCATGTTGGTACTCATTATTATGTTTATTATTACCATACCTGCACCAAACAACGCGATTAATATTAATTTGCCAAATGGCACACCGCCACCAACAAATGAAAAGCCACCTGAAGTGATTGATGTAAGAATTGATGCGGTAGGCAAAGTATTTTGGAATAACCAAGAGGTTTCTGACCGAAAGGCGCTAGAGACTTTATTTCAAGGTGTTGTTGCTAAAAAAGATCAAGACCAGATCAAACTCAAACCAGACCAGATGGCTGAATATAAGAATGTAGCGATGGTCATGGCTACTGCACAACGTTTAGGTGTCACTAAAATTGGAATTGTGAGCAGTAACTAATATTGCTTTTCAATCTATTTAATTCTATTAACTCCTGCGCTAACTTGAATCCTCAGTTAGCGTTTTTTTTAAAACTAAATATTCAACTCTAAAATAATATCTCCACACTCATCATATTCTCCAGTTTCTTGAAAACCCTTTTTTTTATAAAGTTTCCAGCCACATAGTTGGATGATTTATACATTGTTCGAATACGCTTAGCTCCTTTTGCAGCTATTTCATCAATTGCCATTTGCAATGCCTTGGTACCATAACCTTTGGCTTGATGATCTTTGCCAATCATAAAACGAAACAACCAAAATAATGTCTCATCAGGTGGGTCAACTTCGACACAGTACATTAAGAATCCAATGACTCTATCATTTGAACAAATCACTCGTGGACAGTAATGTTCTTCCACTTTAGACTCAGCAATAGAATATACATTTGGTGCAACATAGTCCTTTTGAGATTCATCCAACGACAACTTTGCACATAGAATCCAATTCTCACGATCAAGATCTTTTAGACTAATCAAATTCAAAACCTTTTAGCTATAAATTCCCTTCCTATAAGCACAAAATATACCGAAAATAAAAAAGCCTCTTCGGAGGCTTTTTTCAAAACAGGATGAAATTAATCACCTGTATAACCTTTTAACTTCAAACGAGCAGCATGAAGTAACGGCTCAGTGTAACCAGAAGGCTGTTCACAACCTTTGAAGATAAGATCAGAAGCTGCTTGGAAAGCAATATTTGTTTCAAAGTTAGCTGCCATTGGTTTATACAATGGGTCATTCGCGTTTTGCTCATCAACAATTTTTGCCATGCGTTTAAGTACTTCTTCAACTTGTTCACGAGTTACAATACCGTGACGTAACCAGTTCGCAACGTGTTGAGAAGAAATACGTAATGTTGCACGGTCTTCCATTAAGCCCACGTTGTTAATATCAGGAACTTTCGAACAACCTACACCTAAGTCAACCCAACGAACAACATAACCTAAGATACCTTGGCAGTTATTTTCAAGTTCATTGTTAATCTCTTCCGCTGACCAATTTGTATCAGGTGCAAATGGAGGTGTTAATAGGTCATCTAATGACAACATTTCTTCAGCTTTTAACTGATCTTGACGTGCTTTTACATTTACTTGATGGTAATGCATCGCGTGAAGAACAGCACCAGTTGGAGATGGAACCCAAGCACATGAAGCACCCGCATTTGGATGTGCAGCTTTAGTTGCTAACATATCTTTCATGCTATCTGGTTTTGGCCACATGCCTTTACCAATCTGTGCTTTACCTTGTAAACCACATTTCAAGCCAATCGCAACGTTACGGTTTTCGTAAGCAGCAATCCATTTTTGTGTTTTAACAGCTTCTTTACGAACAACTGGCGCAGCTTCCATAGAAGTATGGATTTCGTCACCCGTACGGTCCATAAAGCCAGTATTAATAAAGATTGTACGGTCTTTAGCAGCAGCAATACAGTTTTTCAAGTTTACAGATGTACGGCGCTCTTCATCCATAATACCGATTTTTAACGATTTAGGTGGTAATCCAATCGCCTGTTCAGCACGTTCAAATAACTCTACAGCAAATGCAACTTCTTCAGGACCATGCATTTTTGGCTTAACAATATACATAGAACCTTTACGAGAGTTCTTATTTTCGTTTGTACTACGGATATCAGCAATTGATAACAATGGAGTTACCAATGCATCCATAATACCTTCAAAAATTTCTTCGCCATCTACCAAAATAGCTGGGTTAGTCATTAAGTGACCTACGTTACGAAGTAACATAAGTGAACGACCATGAAGTTTTGTTGTACCACCAATTAAGTTTTTAATTTCGCGATCTTTATTTAGATCACGAACAATCGTTTTACCGTTCTTTTCAATAGATTCTTGAAGTGTACCCTTCATTAAACCTAACCAATTACGGTAACCTTCAACTTTTTCTTCTGCATCTACAGCCGCAACTGAGTCTTCCAAATCTTGAATTGTGGTTACTGCCGCTTCAAATGTTAAATCTTTAACACCCGCTGAATCAGTTTGTCCAATTGGGCTATTTGCATCAATTTCGATAATGACATGAAGACCATTACTTAAAAGTACAACTTCTGAAGGATTTGCTTCTTCACCATTGAAACCAACAAACTGGGCTTCATGAGCTAAACCTGTTTTTGAACCATCTTTCAAAGTTACAACAAGTTTATTTTGCTCAATTGCATATTTTGTTGCATCTGCATGTGAACCTTGAGCAAGCGGGAAAACTTCATTTAAGAAATTCTTAGCGAACTCAATAACTTTTGCACCACGAACAGGATTATATCCTTTACCCTTTTCAGCTCCGCCTTCTTCAGAAATTACATCGAAGCCATAAAGTGCATCATATAAAGAACCCCAACGGGCATTTGCTGCATTTAAGCAATAACGTGCATTACGTACAGGTACAACTAACTGTGGTCCTGCCAACAACGCAATTTCTTCATCTACATTTTCAGTAGTAATTTGAAAATCTTCAACTTCTGGTAATAAATAACCAATTTCAGTTAAGAACGCTTTATAAGCACCTAATTCAAATTTGTTGTTACGGTGCCATTCATCAATTTTTGCTTGTAATTCATCACGCTTAGCCAATAATGCTTTATTTTTTGGGCTAAGATCGACAACAACTTGCTCAAAGTTCTTCCAGTAAGTTTCACTATCTAAACCAGAACCTGGTAAAGCTTCATTTTCGATAAAATCGTAAAGTTCTTTAGCAATCGCTAACTTGCCTTTTTGAATACGTGCAGTCATTGTCTTTCCTGAAGTTGCTACTTTTTATACCAAGAGAATCCTAGTATACCGATTTAAATTAAGCTGAATACTAATATCACATTCCTAAATAGTAAGCATTTTGCCTTGCAAAACTATTGACAAAAATAAATTTTTCTATATAGGAAATATTAAAATTCTAACTAGGATTCCCATCAATTTATTCAATATTTAAAGATACTGAAACTAGACTTTTTGTTAACAGACAAAAAGTTTCACTATCTTGTTTTTCTAAAGCGTATTTAGTTATATCAAACTTTACAGCGTGAAAAAGCACTATTTAATTAAATTTATCTATTTTTTGTTATAAAAAAAGCGCTCAATCTAGAGCGCTTTTCATATCTATTTTACTTAAGAGGTTTTTGTAGCATCAATATGTCGGTGTTCAGAATGTAAATATTCATCAGACTGCATTTCCAGCAAACGTGAACGCGTACGTTCAATTTCAAATGCTAATTTTTCACCTTGATAGATATCAATAATACTATCTTGGGACGTTAAAAGTAATTTCACACCTCGATCGTAAAACTCATCGACTAGATAAATAAAGCGACGAGTACCTTCTGACAAGAAATCTGTCAAATGAGGAACATTACTGACTAGAACCGTATTATAAATATTTGCAATTTCAATGAAATCGGCTGGGCTACGTGGTTTAAAGCAGAGTTCAGAAAACTCACACCACAACACATCTTCTGTATGCCCCAGAGTCTCGACAACACGATTATTAATCACAATCGGCTCTTGAGAATGAGCTTGTGTATGAGTTAAAGCACTAAAACGTTCAGCCATCCAGCTTTGTGCTTCATTCGTTAATGGTGATTTGAATAATTGAGCTTGTTTTAGTACACGCAAACGATAATCCACACCTGCATCTACATTTAAAACAGCACAATTCTTTTTAACCATTTCAATGGTTGGCAAGAAACGATCACGGTGAATACCGTTTTTATATAAGCCATCTGGTGCAATGTTTGATGTTGCAATTAATGTCACACCACGAACAAACAATTTTTGGAATAAATCACTCAAAATCATTGCATCTGTTACGTTTGATACAAAGAACTCATCGAAACAGATAACGACAGCATCTTTATAGATTTGGTCAGCTACGATTTCAAGTGGATTACGTTGGCCTGAAAGCTTATTTAGTTCTTTATGAACATGTTGCATGAAATGATGAAAATGCATACGCGTTTTACGGCGAAATGGCACAGATTCATAAAATTGATCCATAAGCCAAGTTTTTCCACGGCCTACTCCGCCCCACATATATACACCTTTAGGTGAAGTTTGGCGACGGAAACGACGGAAAGCTTTTTTTGAGGCTTTATAACGGTTTAAAAGTTCTTTCCATACGCGATCTAATTCTTGCACTGCCTGTGCTTGCGCTTCATCTGCCATAAATTGACCTGAAGCTAAAGCCTCAGCATAGCGTTCTGCTGGGGAAGAAGGTGTGAATGCAGTACTATGAGAAGATTTTAAATTTAACATATCGTTTTATTTCAATTTTAACTGATGAGAGTATAGCGAACATTTTGTTCAACCACATTAGCTTTTAGCATCAAGAGTTACGACGATGACTCTTTTGCATATTGTCGAGGACTCTGTCCAAACCATCGTTTAAATGCATGATTAAATGCCGCCGGTTCAGAATAGCCGAGTAATTCGGCAACAACTTCTATTGAGTATTCCCTATATTCCATAAGCTTCAATGCCTTATTCTTGATAATTTGTTCACGAATTTGCTTATAACTCGTATTTAGCTGTTGCAGTTGATGCCTTAATGTCCTTTCAGGCATTTTCAATGCAAAAGCTGTTTCCGCCATGCTCGGGATAATTCCTTGTTGCAGTTCAAGATAATCTTGCACACATTGTATGATATGTGGAGTTTGATGATCTTGTTGATTTAATCTTGTTATTTCTGCAATACATTTTGATTCATAAATACGATGTGTAATGATATCAGCAGAAGGAATCTTGATTTCAAGTACATCCTTACTTAGGCTAAATGCCGCATATTTACCATTAAAATGCACATCTTCGCCATAATATGCAAAATAGCGTGACAAAGTTTCTAGATCAGTAGGTTTTTCAAATGGAAGTTCTATACGCATCGTAGGCATTTGTAATCCCATCATCGTATAAATATCTTGAATAAATTTATAAGTTCCTGAGACTTCACATTGTGCCCTTAACTGGCCAATTTCCGTTTTTAAATCAACAGGCAAATAATTTAAAATCGTCCGCTCATCAGTTTCATATAAAGCTAAGCTACCAAATAAGTGCGTAAGCTTTTGATATTTTATACCTTTATTTAAAGCAGTTTGAATATCATTACTTGTGACAAGTAGCATAAGCAATGGGCCGTAACCGGCTAAAGCATAATGCTGTCCAATAAATAAACCCTTTTCAGGCTCAACATTTTTACTAATAATTTGTTGAATGTCCCATTCAAGGCGATCATGAATTGTAGAACTCGGGTCTAAAGCATCTACTTTAATACCTATATCGGCCAAACGTGAGTCGACATCAATGCCAGCATTGCGCATTCCTTGAATTAAATAGATTAAACCAAGTATCGACCGTTTCATTCTTCTATCAATTTCCCTAGACTGAAATGTTTTACTATAAAGAAGCAAGAAAATTAATTGCCGAATCTATCAATTTTCACGTCGATACAATCATGTTTAAACTGATTAAAAAACGTTAGTCTTGCGTGCAATCCTCTTTTCAGCTTATGCAGGGTTTCCAATGCTAAACACAAAGCAAGATGCTATTCAAAAAACTAAAATCGCTATTATTGGTGCTGGCTTTGGTGGCCTAGCAATGGCAATCCGTTTACTACAAAATCAACAGCAAGATTTTGTTATTTTAGAAAAATCAAACGATGTCGGTGGAACTTGGCGAGAAAATCGTTATCCAGGTGCAGCATGTGATGTTCAATCTCATATGTATTCATTGTCTTTTGCACCAAAAACAGATTGGACAAAACGCTATGCTGAGGGACCAGAGATCTTTAATTATATTCAAGACATTACACAAAAATATAAAATTAAGGATTACTGTAAATTTAACCATGACGTAACTCATGTCCAATATGATGAAACACGTCATGTCTGGACTCTAGATTTTAAGGACCAACCTTCTATAGAAGCTCAATTTGTAGTTTTTGCATCTGGTCCCCTACACATCCCACAAATTCCTCCTATCAAAGGGATTGGAAAATTTAAAGGAAAAGTATTTCATTCCTCAAAATGGGAACATGACTATGACTTAAACGGAAAGTCAGTCGCATCTATTGGTACAGGTGGTAGCGCAATTCAATATATTCCTGAAATAGCCAAAGATGTTAAACAGCTCTATGTATTTCAAAGAACAGCTGCATGGGTAATACCACGCGATGAGCGCAAATATTCAAGCTTAAGTAAAGCATTATTCAAATCTTCTAATATTTATCGCCAAATTCATCGTAGTCGTCTTTACTGGAGTAATGAATCTCGCGTTGTGCCCATTGTTCAACCTCAAATCATGAAATATGGCCAAAAATTGGCAGAAGCATTCATCCGTTTTCAAGTCAAAGACAAAGAGTTAGCAAAAAAACTCACACCTGACTTCGTTATGGGATGTAAACGTATTCTTATCTCAAATAAATACTTTCCTACCTTTAACCGAAAAAATGTTGAGCTAGTAACTGATAGTATTCAAGAGATCAAAGAAAACAGTATTGTTACTAAAGATGGTCGAGAACGACCTATTGATTGTTTAATTTACGGTACAGGTTTTATTACTGACCCACGTATTTATTTAAAACATTTCACATGTATCGGACGTAATCAAATCGAGTTAAAACAAGCATGGAAAGATGGTGCTGAAAGCTATTACGGCATTATGACTAAAAACTTTCCCAACCTATTCCAACTGGTAGGCCCTAATACAGTTCTAGGTCATAATTCGATTATTTTTATGATTGAATCTCAAGTAAATTACATTTTACAGCTTATTCAGTTAGTAGAAGAGTCTGGTCAAAAAGCAATTGAGATCAAGCCTGAAATTCAAGACGCCTTTAATGAACGTGTCCAAAAGCAGCTGCAAGGAACCGTATGGCAAGCTGGTGGCTGTAGTAGTTGGTATCAATCTGCCGATGGTAGAAACTTTTCACTATGGCCAACTTACACATGGAAGTATTGGTTAGAAACACGTAAAGTTAAGCCCAAAGACTACTTACTTTTAAATAAAAGCTCACAAAGCTATGCAGCTTAAAATGTTCAAGACATAATAGATAGGTTGATAACAATCTATCTATTATATGCAATCTTTTTATCTCATCATTCAAATTTTTTTAGCGCTTGCTTTCGGTTATTTCCTTGCACCAAAACTATCTCTAAATATCCGACACTTTATATTTAAAATACTGCCCTATTTTTCTTATATTCTTTTAGCTAGTGTAGCTTTGGAATTAACCTTGGCACTTGATCAAATCGAGAATCCTTCTGCCATACTTCCACCCGCTATTATAATTGCTCTTACCACGTCTTTTGGTTCGTTCTTTACGTGTTTATTTGCTTATACAATTTTTGATAAACAAAGTGTTAAAGGAAAAATTTCCCTACAACTTTTTGTAAATGCTTTAAAGAATATTGCGAAGGCTTTTCTTGCACTAGGTATCGGTGTTTTATTCGGCGCTATCATTACTCAATTCACCTCTCATATCGCATTTAATAGCTGGTATTTGTTATTACTTTTTATTTTTTTAATTGGTATCGAACTTGCCTTCACCCACTTTAACCGCACATGGTTAAGCTGGAAAATTTTAATTGTGCCCTTAGCTGCTTTTATAGGGTCTTGTATAGCAGGCTTTTTGAATTACTATTTACTTCTCAAGCATTTTACACTTAATGAAACTTTAGCTTTAGCACAAGGCTATGGCTGGTATTCAATGTCAGGGATTTTATTTACGCAATTACATTCGGCAGAGTTGGGTGGAATTGCTTTATTAACTGACTTATTTAGAGAAATTGTTGCCATTTTTCTAATGTATACCATGGGTTGGCGTTTTCCACGCCCTGCTATCTCAAGTGCGGGTGCAACCTCCATGGATGTTACCTTAGCAATGGTAAAACAGTCATGTGGTACACATTATGTACCACATGCCATGATGAGCGGCTTATTATTAAGCCTACTCGCCCCGTTATTAATTAGCTTATTCCTAAATTTTTAGGCAATCGAAGCAAGAATAGATTTCAACATTTCTGTTGGCTTTTCTGCTTTAGTAATCGGTCGACCAATTACCAGATGCGTAGAGCCATCAAGCATAGCTTGCTTTGGAGTTACAATACGTTTTTGGTCGTCTGCATTAGAACCTTCTGGACGAATACCAGGTGTTACTAAAGAGAAGTCTTGCCCAATTAATTCACGAAGAATCTTAGCTTCTTGAGCTGAACAAACCACTCCATCCAAGCCACTTTCTTTCGTTAAATTAGCCAAGCGCTTTACATGCTCTACTGGCTCAACATCTAAACCAATATCTTTTAAATCTTCACGACCCATTGATGTGAGTACTGTCACAGCAATAAGTTGGGTTTGATAGTTACCCGCTTTTAAGCGTTCCACACAAGTTTCCATCATTTTACGGCCACCTGAAGCATGAACATTTACCATCCATACGCCTAAATCAGCCGCTGCACATACTGCTTGAGCGGTAGTATTTGGAATATCATGAAATTTAAGATCAAGAAAAACTTCAAAATTTTGTTCTTGCAGTTTTTTTACAACAGATGGGCCTTCATGAGTAAAAAGCTCTTTACCTACTTTTACGCGGCATAAAGCAGGATCAAGCTGTTCAACAATTTTTAAAGCGTCATATTGGCTTTTTGCATCTAACGCAACAATGATACTCAAGAGACTTTCTTCCATCCTATAAAATCAGCGTTATTATAATAGACAAATCATGAATGAATAAAGGAATGTAGAGAGCTGCTTTCCAAAATTAAAACGATAAGAACAAAAGCGTTTATATTTAGAAGAATAAAAGAAGAGATAAAATTTAGAGAGATACTACTCTTTACTCATTAATAAAGAGTAGTACGGGGATTATAGCGGAGTAGAATTTTTATCTTGAGGATAAATATCTACAACGGTTTTTTCATGTCTTACATTTGCAGCTGCTTCAGCCGCTGCTAATTGAGCACTTTGGATTTGTTCTTTTCTTAAATGGTCAATATCTTTACGCAGGCGTTTAATTTCCCAACCTTTTTGGAATACTCTGAAAACTTGCACACCTAATAAAAGACCAACCACAGTTCCTAGTACTAATGTGAGTAGCAATAATAAGCCTAAACGCATAGCTGGAACTTGGGTAAATAACAAATCAACAGAAAGCTCTGTTGGATTTTGCAAAACAAGTGCTAAAGAATAGCCAAATACAACAATAAGCAATGCAATTAAAATATAACGCATAGGCACCCCGACTTATAAATTTTATTTATTTCCCAGATTCGTTTACAGCATCACGAAGGGCTTTTCCGGGTTTGAAATGAGGAACAGCTTTAGCTGCAACTTCAACTGATTTTCCTGTTTTAGGATTGCGACCAACTCTTGGATCACGGTGGTGTAAAGCAAAGCTACCAAAACCACGGATTTCAATTCGATTATCAGTTGATAGGGCTTCTATCATTTGATCAATCATAATTTTAACCGCCTCTTCCACCAAAGGTTCAGCTAAGTGTGGGTTTTTTAGCGCAATGCGTTCAATCAAATCAGACTTATTAAGAGCTTCAGTAGTCATCTACGACCTCGTTATTTATTGCTACTCTATGTCGTTCGATAATAACCTGTTTAAATACAAAACGGTAGCGCAGTATGTTGAATACTAGGCTACCGTTTACAGTAATTTGTATAAAAAGTACAATTCCGTTACATGAAACTGTACTTTGTTAACTTATTACTTCATTTGTGCTTTGATCAAGTCACCAATAGTCTTAGGACCATTGTCTTGACTTGTAGTTGCTGTACGCAAGCTAGCAACTGCTTCTTTCTCTTCAGCTTCGTCTTTCGCTTTGATAGACAAGTTGATAGAGCGAGATTTACGATCAACGTTGATGATCTTCGCTTCAACTTCTTGACCAACTTCTAAGAATTTAGTCGCATCTTCTACACGGTCACGGTTGATTTCAGAAGCTTTAAGAGTTGCTTCAACTTCGTCAGCTAACTTAACAGTTGCGCCACGAGCATCAACTGCAGTTACAGTACCTTTAACTAAAGCACCACGTTCGTTAGCAGCTAAGAAGTCATTGAACGGATCGCTGTTCAATTGCTTGATACCAAGGCTGATACGGTTACCTTCAGCGTCTACAGACAAGATAACAGCTTCAACAGTGTCACCTTTCTTGTAACGACGAATAGCTTCTTCACCTTGCTCGTTCCAAGAAATATCAGACAAGTGTACTAAACCGTCGATACCACCGTTCAAGCCAATGAAGATACCAAAGTCAGTGATAGACTTGATAGTACCAGATACTTTTTCGCCTTTCTCATGAGCTTTAGCAAACTCTTCCCATGGGTTAGCACGAGTTTGTTTGATACCAAGGCTAATACGACGACGTTCTTCATCAACTTCAAGAACCATAACATCAACTTCATCACCAATCTGAACAACTTTAGATGGGTGGATGTTTTTGTTAGTGTGGTCCATTTCAGAAACGTGAACTAAACCTTCAACGCCTTCAGCGATTTCAGCGAAACAACCGTAGTCAGTTAAGTTAGTTACGCGAGCTTTAACGATAGAACCTTTAGGGTAACGGCTCATGATCGCTAACCATGGATCTTCGCCTAATTGTTTAAGGCCTAAAGATACGCGGTTACGTTCACGGTCAAATTTAAGTACTTTAACAGTAACTTCTTGACCAACTTCAACAACTTCTGAAGGGTGCTTGATACGCTTCCAAGCCATATCTGTGATATGTAGAAGACCATCAATACCGCCAAGATCAACGAATGCACCGTAATCAGTAAGGTTTTTGATTGTACCTGTAACTGTTTGACCTTCTTCAAGTTGAGCAAGTAATGCTTCACGGTCAGCAGAAGATTCAGCTTCCATAACAGCACGACGAGATACAACAACGTTATTACGTTTAGCATCAAGTTTAATTACTTTGAACTCTAACTCTTTACCTTCAAGGTGAGTAGTGTCACGGATAGGACGAGTGTCAACTAATGAACCTGGTAAGAATGCACGAACAGGACCGATGTCAACAGTGAAACCGCCTTTAACTTTACCAGAGATAACACCAGTAACGATTTCGCCATCTTCAAAGATTTTTTCAAGTTTAGTCCAAGTTTCAGCACGCTTAGCTTTTTCACGTGATAAAACTGTTTGACCCATACCGTTGTCAAGAGCTTCAACAACTACGTCAACAGTATCACCAACCTGAACTTCAAGTTCACGTTGTTCATTTAAAAATTCAGCACGGTCAACAATGCCTTCAGACTTTAGGCCAGTGTCAACAGTTACCCAGTCGCTATCGATGTTTACAACAACACCTTGGATGACTGCACCCTTTTCAACGTTGAGGTTTAATTCACTTTCTTCAAAGAGGGCTGCAAAAGATTCGGTCATGATATACCTGATAAATTCAGCGGTCTTGGATCAGACAAGGCCGGTTTAGTTAAGTATCAACATAGTCTTTATAGACTGATCAAGCTATGCGTCAACTGATAATTCTATTTACTAAATGGTACGGCTATCGACATAATCAACCATTAACTTAAATACCTGATCGATCGTTAATTCCGAACTATCAATGATATAAGCATCTTTGGCTGGCTTGAGCGGAGCAACTTCTCGCTCCATATCTCTTTTGTCTCGTGCCTGTATATTAGCTAAAATGTCGTTTATTTTAGCATCTAGCCCCATACCCTGCAACTGTTTTACTCTTCGCTCAGCGCGCGACTCAGCCGAAGCGGTCAGATAAATTTTGGCATTAGCTTCTGGAAAGATAGAGGTTGCCATATCACGCCCATCTGCAACTAAACCAGGACTTTGCGCAAAAGCTCTTTGTCTTTCAAATAGTGCCTGTCTAAGCTCTGGAATCACTGCAACTTTTGACGCATACTCACCAACTCGCTCTGTACGGATTGTTTGAGATACATCTTCGCCATCTAAGAAGACCAAAATCCCTGAGGTAGACGTTTCAAATTTAATGTCCAGTTGACGTGCATATTGAATGCATTCATCAAGCTGACTGTCTAATTTCTCTAATAAATCGTGTTTATGTAATGACAACCCTAATAAACGATATAAGGCACCCGAATCGAGTAAATGATATTGATAATGTGCTGCAAGTTTTGCGGCCAATGTTCCTTTACCCGAACCACTCGGACCATCAATAGTAATAATTTGAACTGTCATTGAACTCTCACTAAGAAGCAAATGCTTTAGCTAATCTCGAAAAGCCTAGTGTAATGGCTAGTTTCAGCTGTGCAAGGATTAATTTACTGACCACTGGCGCTTTTGCCGTTAACTCGATGCGGTATGTAACTAAAGTAATGTATGGAGTAATCTCAGAAAACTCGATTCTACCTAAATGGTGTTTAATCAAAGGATTGTCTATTAATTTATACTCAATACTTTTATTTTCTTCCAACAATGTAATTTCTTCTTTAAGTGGCTTAATTGGACCAAATCCCATACGTCGAATTGAGCCTAAACCATCAGGTCTTTTAGAATCTGCGGAGTCTTTAACACGCACAACTTGTAAAGGTGCAAAAGCAGTATTGTAAGTTGAATGCTTAGAGAGCAAATTAAATACATCAGTAAGAGGAGCATTAAATTCTTTTTCTACGGTAATTACATTACGCATTGGATCGTCCTTATTAAATAGAATCATGACATTAAAACCGCGTTAGTTTGCCATAAGAGTATGTTATTTTTTAATCATTTAAGGACGTTTTTTGTTGTTTCTCTTGTTTCTTTTGCTCACGTCTTTGTTTAAAAAAATGGCTAAGCTGTTGTGCACATTTTTCTTGTAGACAGCCATTCTGAAATGTAAATCTATGATTATAATAGCCTTGCTGTAATAACTGACGCGCACTCACCAAAGAGCCTGCTTTAGGTTCTGGCGTACCAAAAACCACATGTTTAATTCTTGCATGTACGAGCGCACCTACACACATAGTACATGGCTCAAGAGTGACATATAAAGTCGTATCTTCAGGTAATCGATAATTTTCTAAAGAGGAACACGCTGCACGGATAGCTTGAATTTCTGCATGTGCAGTTGGATCTAATAAAGTAATTGGAGCATTATAGCCAGATCCAATTACTCGATTTTGGCTCACCAGAACCGCTCCAACAGGTATCTCACCCTGCTGGGCGGCTAATTCAGCTTGCTCGTAAGCAAGCTGCATCCAGTATTCATCACTATATTCAGTCATTTATTTTAGGTGATCACACCGTGTTGTCTAAGTAAGGCATTCCAGCTATCAATTGAAGTTACTGGTGGACAATCAGCCAATATACCTCTCAAGCTTAGATCGTCACATGGTTTCCATTCAGGTGATAAATCTTTATCAACTAAGCGTGCGCGAACACCTTCCACAAAGTCAGGATGACGGATTTTCCACTCAGAAATCTGAGCCTCTAGATCAAAGACCTCATCCCATGAGTGGATTTGTTTGCCCCATTGCCACAGTAACCAAGTAATTGCCGCGGTACTAGGAGATCCTTTTTGCAAATTCTCACTCGCTTGACGTAACCAATCACTGCTCGCATCACGTAAGCTAACAATAGCTTGATAGTCTTGTTCAAAATTAAAACCACGGCAAACACTATGAATTACATCAAGTGAGTTTTGCAATGGACCTGCCGCAACAGGACGGTGCAAGCTATTTAAAGTATCATCAATTGCTCGGAAATCCCCTGCAGGATAATGAGCCCAGTTAATATTTAAAACTTTTTGCAAAACATTATCACGCTGAGCTTCACAAATATGTGTTGCCCAACCGATGCTATACGCCCCAGCGGCAGTCATAATTGAACCGGTTAAACCCGTAAACAAACCTATTGGACCACGATCTGCCAAGAAACGGCTCGCACCAACGTCAGGATATAAACCAATATTAATTTCAGGCATTGCTAAACGTGAATATGGCGTCACTAGACGGAATGGTGCAGCCATAAACAAGCCTAAACCACCGCCCATTACATAACCTTCTCCCCAAACCACAACCGGTTTAGCATAATTATGTAAAAGTAAATCTAAAGCATATTCCTGCTGGAAGAACTTATTTGCAGTATCGACTTCTTGATTTATAACAAGTTGGCGTAATTTTCTAACATCACCACCTGCACAAAAAGCTTTTGGTGTAGTTGAGTCTAACCAAATTGCTTTAACCTGTTCATCGTCACGGAAATCTTCAAATACACGCAATAATGCCGTTACGATTGATTCGTCTAAAGCATGTAACGATTTAGGACGATTCAAACGTACTATACGCCAGCCATTTTTTGCTTCTTCAACCACCAAGTCCGGGTGATAGTTATTTACATTGGGAGAGTTCATCATGCGTCCAATTGCCAGTCTATGGGCTCAATGCCATGTTGTTTCAAATATTGATTTGTTTTTGAAAACACTTTGCATCCAAAAAATCCCCCTCTATTTGCAGCAAGAGGTGATGGATGTGCGGCTGTTAAAACCAAGTGTTTATCTCTATTTATACGTTGTCCTTTGCGCTGTGCATAAGCACCCCACAAAATAAATACTATATGTTGCCTCTGTTCATTTAGAACATCAATAACTTCATCAGTAAATGCTTCCCAACCTTGCTTTTGATGTGAGGTTGGCTGTCCAGCTTCAACAGTAAGCACGCTGTTCAGTAAAAGTACGCCTTGCGTAGCCCATTTTGTTAAGTCACCATGGCGAGGAGCTGGAATACCCAAATCTGTATGTAATTCATGAAAAATATTGCGCAAAGATGGTGGTAATGCAATACCTTTTTGGACAGAGAAACTTAATCCATTCGCTTGGTTTGGCCCGTGATATGGGTCTTGCCCTAAAATCACAACTTTCACATCAGCCAGTGGTGTGGTATTTAAAGCATTAAAGATCTGTTTACTAGGCGGATATATTATTTTCTGAGCTTGTTTCTGTTGAAATAAGAAATCGCGCAAACTATCCATCTGAGGACTTAATAGAAAAGGTGCTAAAGATCTTTTCCAACTTTCTTCTAATTGAACTTTACTGAGTTTATCTTGCTGTTGCTCAGTTAATTGCATTAATGTCATCCTAGATCAATTTTCAATTCTACAAATAAAATAAGTAATTCGATTTATACTTCGACTTGCAAATCAACTTGAGGATTATTAAATTTAATCCCTTTTTTCAAGTCTTCATACATTTGTGGATTTGCCCACTCTATCTGAATTTGTTCTGAAAAAACAATTCCATCAAGACTTAAAATACCCATTTGTTCGTTTTGAATATCTTCAATAAAGCTCTGAGCATATCCAGTATCAGTCTCATGAACAATAACAGAATATACTTCAACATCACCTTCCCCATTTTGAGTGACTGTTGATTGTAAAACTTGCTGAGCTAGATAAAAGAAAATACGTGAAAACTGTTCAGCCGACGGTGAAACAGGTAAAGAAATCCAACGAGCACTAAAAGTCTGACATGCATCAATATATTGAGAATCATCTTTTTCCCAAAAACAGATTGCGTGATCAAAGCTGTCGAATAGGTCTTTTATTACTCCTTTTAGGAGTCCAAAATCATAAACCATTTGCCCATGATCTAATTTCGAAGCTTTAAGCAATAACTCAACTTTATAGCTATGTCCATGAATTGATCGCTTACAACGATCCGATGTACAGTTACGTACAACATGTGCATTTTCAAACTTAAATAACTTACGAATTAACATGTGCCAAATCGATCATTCCTTCTAAGAACATTATTATAAAGCAAAAGACGAAAATTTCGCACCACTTTTCAATTAGAAACAATTAGCAAAAAGTATGATAAGACTGATGAAGAAATATTGAATATAAACATATAGAAAGTTTATATTTACTTTAATATTTAACTTCAGAAAAATTTATAATTACAAACTTCAAAAAACTTCTAAAGTAAATAAATCATAATTTTTCAATTAGTTAAAAGGCACTATATTTCTAGAATATACATAAACCTGCTTATCACTGCGCATTAAGGCACTTGTAAACTGTCTTTTTCTATTATTCAACACAACCTCGATTTGTGCTTGAAAAAAGTTCGACTTCACATCTAAAAGGCTATTAACTTCAGTTTTCTTTTGCGCATCAACTGCTGAAAAAGCATTCAATTGCCATAATTCATCAATATTTTGAAAGAACTTTAAATTCTGTTGGCGTAATTGAAGTTCTTTTTCTATAGTCCCTAAATCTAATTTTTGATCAATACTCGCTAATACTAATGGTGATGCGGTATTAATATTCACTTTTGTATTTTCAGGTAATGCAGAAATGTATGGTGCTATTAAATCATATTTCTTGCCTTCAAAACCTCTTACCAATTTCAACTCTTCTATACGATGAAATTTAGCATTCGAAGCCAAATAGCCAGGGTCAAGTCCTTCATAATAGTTACTTTCTGCCCCCATCGGGCCGCTTGGTTCATCATCTGGATCTTGCCAATCAATAACTGCTTGACTTAACTCTGCTGGCAATCCTACACGCACAAGCAATCGCTCAAACCAATTTTTAGCAGCTTCGTTTACCTTGCCTTCATTGGTCGTTAAATTGTTTAGATTAAATTTTCCTGACTCATCTAGTAAGCGCCCCGATACGGCTCCATCTTCTATTGGGAAAGGTGGCATTGGCTGAGCCCAGCTTTCCTTTAAATGATCGATGCCACCAGCATTATTTGCATCTTGAATTAATAATTCAGAAAAAAAAGCTTCTGCACTTTTTGCATAGAGTAACGACTGATTTTGACGCATCAAATAACCCGTATTTTCCATCGTATTAGTTTGATGCTTTGCGATAGAGGCAGCTAAAATTGTAGCCAAAGCAACCATTATCAAAATTGTGAGTAACGCTACACCTTGCTGATTTTTTTTATAGATTAACATTTATTGACCTCCCTGTTTGGAGAGCGATAAGTCACCTTGGTTTAAGCTATAAATCCACTCATAACTTACACCTGCAACCGTGAGTTGCATTTTTATTCCTTTTGGCAACTTCCTAAATTCATCAGGTTTTGTAGGGTCAATATTAACTTCAGGCCACTTTGTTACTTCTTGAGGTGTCAAAACCATAATTTGAAATTGTTCAACTTGGCTCAACAGCGTACTTGATAAGGGTTGCTCTCTATTTGAAGTATTTAAGTTACTATATTTAAGGCGATAAAGCTTTTTTTGATCAGGATCATATCGATATTCGATACGCTCAAAAGGTGATAATCCTTGCTTTAATGGATCAGTAACACCCGCCTTACTAAAGCGGAGAACTTGATTATCAATCTCTAAAGCTGGACGTAATTGCCCGCCTTGATTGGCTGATAAAGGTATAATTTGCAATGTATCACGCAAAACTTGTTGATAAGCATCTTGTAATTCAAATAGCTGCACTTCATGTTGAGTATTACGATCGCGAACTTTTAATAAATAGTCAAAAACCTTCCAACCCAACAAAGATAAAATAGCAAAAATTGCAATTGAAACTAAAAGCTCAACTAAAGTAAATCCTGAGGCACGAGTTAATCGAGCACTGCTCGATCGTGCCGCAAGACGTGAAGCGGTGCTTGGATAGCGAAAACATTTATTCTTTATCATTATTTTGCTTTCATTGGATAATTAAAAAATACCAAGTGAGTAATACCATTTTGAACTTTGCCCTTATCAGAATCATATAAGCTAATTTGTAAATCTACTTTCTGAACATTCGGGCTAATTGTAGATTGTGCAGATTTTTCAATCTGCCATGTTTCGCCTTGAGAAGTAACTTGCTTACTTTGAGTACCTTCAAGCCATTCCTGATTTATCTCCATTAAAGCAATTTCATTCATTGCTACAAACTGAGCTTTGGTTCTAAGAATTGCATTTGAGGTAGATTGAGTATATTGCATGGCTACTTTAGTTAACGCGACAGCCGCTAATGCAAAAATTGCTAAAGCAACCATTACTTCTAATAGAGTAAAGCCTTTAGATTTCATTTATTTTACCCAAATGATCAATTTGTATTTCTGAACCAATTGGTTTTTGTTCAAAGTAAAACTGTATTTTCACAGTTTTAGCTTCACCGTTACCGAACCAGATTAACTGGGGAGCCTGCCCTCCAATTAAATCGGTATTCGTAGCTTTTGAATAGTTTTGCTCATCTAAAGGTTGTATTGTAAACGATACATGTTTAGGCAACTGGCGTGTATTAAACTCAGAATATTTCTGCCAGCGATTTTTTAAATCTTGGACCTGTAATTTACTCTGGTCGTGATACTCATACAATTCATAAGAAAATGGTGAAACATCTGTTTCACTGACAGTAGATAAAGCTAAAACACGAGACTGATCAAGCGACTCTTTACCAATTTTATGCATATCAAGCAAAAATAACTCTCTTGCTTGCATCGCTTTCTTTTGGTCAACCCCACCTATGTTGAGCAGAACTAAAGAAGTCATAATCGTCATAATAACAATCACCACCATCACTTCTATGAGAGTAAAACCTTTTTGGGATTTAAGTGGTGATTGAGATTTCATATCGACCTAAGCATATTGCTCAATAGCTTGTTTAGGTAAGGCTAAAGCCTGATCAATATAAGCCACTCTTAAAGTGTCTCTTGAACCTAAATATCGTTGATAAAAACTTGAATTGAGAATAGCTGCCGCACCATGAGTTAATGACCAAATAGAAGCAAGATAATCTCGTGTAGGCATACTGCTTTGAATAGATTCTAAGTAGTGGTCTGTCATGCGAATGATAATTCGCAATCTCTGTTTACGCACCTGATAAAGTTCGTGAAAAAGATGATGTACGCCTTGAGCAGTGATTGAGAGTTTTTCCTCAATTTGATGGAATAAAACTGTTCGCTCAGGATGATGTAAATGATGCAACATGAAAAAGGCCAAATGCTCTGGAAAGGCTTTTTCAGTATCTTGAACCATTTCAAGTAACATACGCTCATTACGAATAATCAACAGCATGTACAACTCATCTTTACTTTGAAAGTGTTTGTACAAAGTTCCTTTTGCTAAATCAAGCTCAGCAGCCAAGACATCGAGTGTCATTCCGGCTTCGCCATTTTCTAGCAATAATTGTTCCGCAACCTGAAATATTAATACTTCTCTTGCTCGGAACTGAGCCTGACGATCCATCTTCACGCAATTACTCTCTTATATAGTTTCTATAACCTAAATCGCTTTTAGCAAGTTCTCAAAATTTTGTGAGGTGATCATTGCAATTTCCTCAACCGATTTATCATATACATCACTGAGCGCTTTGGCTACATAAGGCACATATTTTGGTTCATTTGTTTTACCACGATATGGGACAGGTGCTAAATACGGGCTATCTGTTTCAATTAAAAGGCGATCTAGTGGGACCTGTTTAGCTACATCGCGCAAATCCTGTGCATTCTTAAATGACACAATACCGGAAAAAGAAATGTAATAACCACAATCAAGCACAGCTTTAGCAGTTTCCCAATCTTCAGTAAAACAATGCAGAATCCCATGTGTTGATTGTTCAGCACGGATAATATCTACCGTATCATGCTTTGCTGATCGGGTATGAACGACAACTGGTTTTTTTACAATTTTTGAAGCTTGGATATGTCTTGCAAAACATGTTTTTTGCTCTTCAATAAAATCTGTACTGTGATAATAGTCCAGTCCAGTTTCACCTAAAGCCCATACTTTTTCTGATTGAGCCAATTCAACCAAATACTCAGTTTTTGCACGTGCCATTGTGTCCACATCCTCACAAGGGTGTACACCTACCGTATAACCAACATCTGCATGTTTATTTGCAATTTCAGCCAATGCAATATGGTCATCGAGATCAACGGAAATTGCCATAAACTTAGACACTCCTTCTGCTCGCGCCGCTGCAAGCGCAAGGTCCAGATCACCGTGATAAGGCGTTAAATCTAACATCGTTAAATGGCAATGCGTATCAACAAACACTTTTCTTTCCTATTTAATTACATCGTATAACTTGGACGGTCTAGAGACATACTACCAGCCAAAACTCGTTCTGCCTCAGTTTTATAGTAAATTCCCTTATCTCCGCTTAACTGAATAGCAAAACCTTGAGGTTTAAATCCACTTTGCTTATGGGAGATCCAGATTACTTTGCCTGTTAGAGGAATTTTTTGAGACTGCTCAGGCAAAGTCGCTAAAATGAAAATTTCTTGTCCCATCTTTACCTTTTGTTTTGATGGTACGAATAGGCCTCCACCTTGCACATATCCCATATAGCTTGCTTGCAAAGTAGCTTTATCAGGAATATTTACCTGAATAATCCCCCCCATTTGCGGCTGCATAGTTTTCCCCTTAAATATTCATTAACGTTATAAATAATTGATCAATAATAAGTTGGCTTTGTACATTTTGTTCAACAAGCTTTTTTGCTTGCTGTAATTCACTATAAATATTAAATAAGCTTTCTAAATCATAATATGGGCTTAACTGATCAAAATCTAAATCAGTATTTTTCTGTGGTTGGTTTAGCTTGACACAAATTAAATCACCCAACAAGTATTCAAAAAGCATTATAAAATCATTAAAACTTAATTCTTTTTGCCATTTGCCTGAGAAAAATAAAGGCATATTTTTTTGAGCAACAATTTTAAGCCAATCATTTAAGAAAATTTGCCTTTTCGCAAACCAGTCACTTTGAGCAATTTCTATTGCTTGTAAAGGCATATCATTAGATAAGCCAAGCAGTAAATCAGGCTGCACTTCTGCAAGTTCAGATAAATGCTCATTCAAATAAGAAGTAGCTTGCTCATATGAAATACGATCTAAAGCGAAATGTTGCAATCGGCTACGAATAGTGGGCGGTAGTTTAAGATAGTGATCAGCTAATAAAATTAAAACAACACGCTCGCCTGGTTCTTCTAAAGTCTTTAGCAAAGCATTTGAAGATGCCAAATTAAGTGCTTCTGCAGGCTCAATCACAATAACGCGCCAACCTTCTCCCGTTTGTTGTACGAAAGGTAGTAAGTCACGGATCTTTTCTATTTTAATTTTTGCATTCTGTTTTTTATTTTCTTCATCCGTTGTGATATGAACATAATTGGGATGAGTGTCTGATTTTAACCATTGGCAACTACTACATTCACCACAAGGGCCCTGCGGCTGCTTATTTAAACAAAGTACCCATGCCAAAAACTGCTTAGCAAAAGCATGTTTTCCACAACCTTGCTTGCCGTAAAATAAGAGACCATGTCCAATATTGGGAAACCTTGTTGTCAAGGTGTCCCATGTTGTTTGCTGCCAAGGATAAACCTTTGAAGTTACATTCGGATTCATTAAAAATTAACGCTTATTCAAAAGATTCAACAGGCATACTATTTAAGCGATCAAGATCAGCTTGAGTGTCCACACCTGGTGGCAAATTGGCTTCGGCTACAGCAATTGCAATTCGATGACCATTTTCCAAAACACGTAATTGTTCAAGGCTCTCCAACTTTTCAAGCTTCCCCATATCCCATGTTACGTATTCTTGTAATAAGTTCACTCGATAAGCATATAAACCTAAATGGCGAAATGCTTGTGAATGTAAAGTCGGTTCATCATGCTTAGCCCCATCTCGATCATAAGGAATGGTAGCCCGACTAAAATATAAAGCTTCATTTTGTTTAGACATGACTACTTTTACAATACTGTCACGCTGAAACTCATCTAAGGTATGAATCGGCTCACACAACGTAGACATTGAACAATTTGGTTTATCAACCAAAAGTTTTGCAACTTGCTGAACAAGTTGAGCTGGTAATAAAGGTTCATCACCTTGAACATTTACAATAATATCATCTGCATCCCAGCCCTTAATACGAGCCACCTCACTTAAACGGTCTGTACCTGAAGGATGATCCGCGCTGGTAAGAACTACATCAATTCCATCTGCACGGCAGATCTCAGCAATACGTTCGTCATCTGTTGCCACGCATAAATCATCAAAACCTTCGACTTTTTTTGCCTGATCCACTACACGTAAAATCATAGGACGGTTATGAATAAGCAACAATGGTTTACCTGGCAAACGCGAACTTGAGAAGCGTGCTGGAATGACGATGTGTTTCATTTTTTCTTCCTAAGATAATTGAATATCAAGTTCTTGCAATTGTATTTTTAAAACCTGATAACACTGTGTAGACAGGACAGCTTTAACAGGAACTACCCAAATAGATTGTTTAAATTCAGGATGTTTTTCAAGTAATGGTAATAGTTTAACTGCATCTTTTTCAGTTGTAATAAGTGGCAGCTCATCATTAAAAATTAAATCATTGATTGTGTAATCATGATGATCTTGAAAGGCATGCTCTTGGAATTGCTTCAACCCTAGATCTTTAAGTGTTTGATAAAACCGTTGAGGAAAACCAATACCAACTACAGCATGATAATTATTCTCAAGATTAAAGCTTGGTGTAGAATTAGATAAAGGGTTAAGTAAATATGGCTGTCCTATTTCGAGATGCATGTTTAATTCTGTAGCAGGTTTATGAGTATGTTCAATCACTGTTCCAGTTTCTAAACGCTCAACAGGCTCTCGCAGATAGCCTTCAGGTAATAATTTTTTATTCCCTAAACCACGATTTTGATCCAGTACAATCCACTCGATCTGTCGATCTAATGCCCAATGCTGCAACCCATCATCACTAATAATCAAATCTATTTCTGATGACTCAAGCAATAACTCTATTGCAGCCTGTCTATTGGGACCTACCGCCATTGGTACACGTGTAGCCTGAACAATTAATGCTGGCTCATCCCCAGTTTGAGCTACTTGGGCACCCGAGGTAACCAGCAGTGGAAAAGGACCATTACCCCCATATCCCCGACTGATTACCCCTACTTTTACATTATGCTGCTGTAGATAATTCACCAGTTGTATTAGCAAGGGAGTTTTTCCACTTCCACCTACTGTGATATTACCTATAACCATCACAGGTACGGGCGCTTTATAAACTTGCTTAAAACCTGAATTATAAAGATTACGATTTAGTAAAAACCCAGCCCGATACAAACAAGACAATGGACGTAAAGCAATCAACCAACTCGATTGTTTATTCCATGCATTCTGGATCAGCTGGGCTAATGACATGCTTAGTTATCCTCGAAATTACGCTGATGTAATTGATAATAAGCACCATGTTTTGCGAGGAGTTCTTGATGAGTACCTTGTTCAACAATTTGTCCTTGATCCATCACTACAATACGGTCAGCATTCTCAATTGTTGATAAACGGTGAGCAATGACAATCGTAGTGCGGTCTTGCATCGCTTCATCAAATGCTTGCTGAATAAAATGTTCAGATTCATTATCAAGAGCACTTGTGGCTTCATCTAAAATTAATATTGGAGCATTCTTTAAAATTGCTCGAGCAATAGCAATTCTCTGACGCTGACCACCGGATAAGTTTAGGCCCTGTGCCCCTAAAACAGTATCATAACCATTTGGTAAGTTCATAATGAAGTCATGCGCATAGGCAGCTTTTGCAGCAGCATGAATTTCCTCATCTGAGGCACCTTGCAACTGACCATACGCAATGTTTTCACGAACAGTACGGTTAAATAATACAACTTGCTGATTTACCATTGCGATTTGGGTACGCAAACAAGAAAGATCAATGTCATTAATTGGCAAACCATCTAAATAAATTTGCCCACTTGATACCTCTTGGAAACGTACCAACATATTAACTAATGAGCTTTTACCAGCGCCTGAACGACCAACCAATGCTACAGTTTGACCAGGAAGAATATCTAAAGAGAAATCTTTAATAGCCTGTACGCCATCAGCATAATTTAATGCCACATGATCAAAACGAATCGCACCTTGTAGTTTAGGTTTCAACTGACCATTATTTTGCTCTTCAGGCAAATCTAATAATTCAAAAACAGAATGAGCTGCCGCTAAACCACGTTGTAACTTTTCATTAACATCAGTCAGGTTTTTTACTGGTTTTGCTAACAAACCAGCAGCTGTAATGTAAGCCACGAACTCACCAGCACTGGTATTACCTAAAATCTGTGGTCGTAAAGCTAACCATACAATAAGGGCCATCGCACAAGCCATCACTACCTGAACCACAGGGCTATTCAGGTTTTGTACAATTACCATTTTTAAACCACGTTTTAAGTTTTCTTCCGATGACTTATAGAATCGTTCTTGTTCAGACTCTTCACCAGCAAAAGTTTTTACTACAGCATTACCATTGATACTCTCTTGAACAACGTGGTTCACGTCCCCCATCGTATCTTGAACCTGTAATGAGAGTTTTCGCATACGTTTTGAAGCTTTACGTACCAATACACCAATTACGGGTAAAAATACAAAAATACATAGCGTAAGACGCCAATTTGTATAAAACAGATAACCCAATAATCCTAGAGTAACCATCCCATCTCTAACGATGGTTCTCAATGACTCTGAAGAAGCTGCCGTTAGCTGCTCAACGTTATACATAATCTTGGCAGTAATATGGCCAGATGAATTATCTAGGTAATATTGTGCCGGTAGTCTTAAAAGTTTGGCATATACTTCTTGGCGAATACTAAAAACTAAACTACGTGAAATCACCGCAGTATAGTAACCTCCCATAAAAAGGCCTAAGCCACGGAAAAAAACCAATAAAATGATTAATAATGGGAACCAATCCAAATTAGCTCTACTGCCATTTTGGATTGCATCAATAATAAATTTAATCAATTTAGCAACGGAGACTTCTGTTGCTGAGTTAATACCGAACCCGATAAGAACTAATAAGGCCACGCCCCAATAAGGTTTTAAATAGGCTATGAGACGCAAATAAACCTTAAAATCTTGATTCACTCAGAAAAACCTCTAGAAGGAACTTTGGTACTAATATTGATGTTAACAAAACCGAGCTGTCCTGCTACATCCATAACGCGAATTACATCCTGATGAGACGCTTTGGCATCCGCAGCAATGATGAACATAAAATCACGGCGCTCTTGAGCAACTTGCTTAATCGCAGTACTCAGATCAGCAACCTCTTTAGACGAAAGTGCCTGACCATTTACAGCATAATGACCAGAAGAGTCTACCACGACTTCAATTTTGTGATCGTACTGTTTTGGTGGAACACCTTGTGCATCTGGTAACGTTAAATTGAGGCGACTTGGCTGATTAAAAGTAGTCGATAGTAATAAAAAAACCAAAATGAACAACAAACAGTCAATCATAGGCGTTAAATTGATATGAATGTCTTCAACCTGAGAACGTTTAAATTTCATCTGGCTATTCACCCATCAACCAACACGACGATGTTCTGCTATAGACGAGGAACGTTTATAGAACAATGAGGCATGAAATAAAGTCGATTGCTGCTCTAGTTCAGCAATATAATCTTGTACTAATCTTTGAAAATAGCGATAAGCAACTAAAGCAGGAATCGCAATTAACATTCCCACAGCTGTAGTAATAAGCGCTTTAGAAATACCCGGAATCATTAAACTTGGACTACCTGCCGATCCAAAATCAATCACAAGGAATGACTCAATAATCCCGACTACTGTACCAAGCAGCCCTAATAAAGGCGCCACAGCACTCAAAGTCCCCAAGAAATTAATATTTTTTTCTAAATAAGAAATTTCTTGAGAAGCGGCTACTTCCATTTGTGCACGTGCAAATTGCTCGCCATGCTCACGATGATCAAAACCTGCTTTTAAAATGTGAGCCAATGCGCTGTTTTGCACTTCTACATTTTGTTCCAAATTTTCCACAATATCTTCAGTTCTTAACGAACTATCATCAATTAATGCTTTGGGTAGAACTTGTGAACGTCTTAACCGAACAAAACGTTCAATGCTGATCGCAACAGTTAAAATTGAGCATAGAATTAAAGGCAGCATCAACCAGCCACCCGCTCTCACAAGTTCCCACATATCTTCTTCCCCAAGAATATAAAATTAGAAATATATGACCCAAATGTAAATTAATCAGGCAAACAAATATTTAAAATGCCATCTAACTCATCTAAGGTATGGTAATGAATAACAAGCTTACCCTTACCTTTTTGATTATGATCAATTTTCACATTAGCGCCAAAACGCTCTGATAATTTTTGTGTCAATTGTTCAATATCTGGTGCTACAGGTGCTTTTTCCTTCTCCTGCTTCGGCTCACTTCTATCACGCACCAATTGCTCTGTTTGACGAACAGATAGTCCTTTTTCAATTACGATTTTAGCAACGTCTAATTGATCTTTACCCTTTAACGTCAAGATAGCTCGAGCATGCCCCATATCAAGCTGGCCTTGCTGCATGAAATCTTTAATTTCATCCGCCAAACTCAACAAACGAAGTAAATTACTTACTGTAGTACGTGCTTTCCCTACTGTGTCAGCAATTTCTTGATGGCTCAAACCGAATTCATCATGAAAACGCTGCAAGGCTATAGCCTGATCAATCGGATTTAAATCTTGACGCTGAATATTTTCAATAAGCGCCAGTGCAATAGCAACCTGATCATTTAAATCACGAACAATTGCAGGAATTTCAGTTAAACCCGCAAGTTGCGCTGCACGCCAGCGTCGTTCACCCGCAATGATTTCGTATGGATGTGCTTCATCATCAACTGGACGAATTACAATAGGTTGCATCACTCCATGTTTTTCAATAGAAGATGCTAGCTCTTGCAAATCATGCTCATGAATAAAGCGACGTGGTTGATATTCACCACGTTTCAATAAATTTACATCAATTTGTTTCAACTGTCCGTGGTCAAGTGCCTGTGCTTCCAGCTGTAATTTTTCTTTTTGAATTGAACCAAGTAATGCATCTAAACCACGTCCTTTAGCCAATCCGCGTTTTTTGATGCTCATACTTTACTTCCTTTCTTCACTTTACTTTTCTTCAAAATCTCAGCTGCAAGATTTAAGTATGCAACTGCACCTTTAGAACTTTTCTCAAAATAGATAACAGGCAAACCATGCGCTGGTGCTTCTGCTAAGCGAACATTACGTGGAACGACAGTATCATAAAGTTTTTTACCGAAATACTGTTCTAACTCAGCAGATACATCACGTGTTAAAGCATTTCGTGCATCGTACATTGTACGTAATACACCAATAATTTCTAAATCAGGATTTAATGCCTTTTGAATACGATCTATAGTCTGGGTTAAATCAGCTAAACCTTCTAGCGCATAATATTCGCATTGCATTGGAATGATTACACTATCTACAGCTGCCAAAGCATTGACAGTAATCAAACTCAAGCTTGGCGCACAATCCACAATGATAAAATCAAATGAGTTTCGAATTTCATTCAAAGCATTTTTTAGAATGAATTCACGGCCCTCTTGTTCTGCAATAGCAAGCTCAACACCGGAAAGTTCACGATTAGATCCTAAAACTTTATATCCAACTTCTGCTTTTTGAATGGCCGTTTCAATTGGTACTTCACCAAGTAGAACATCCGTAATGGAATACAAAAGATCGTTCTTTTGAATACCGGACCCCATCGTAGCATTACCTTGTGAATCCATATCTACAAGTAATACACGTTTCTTTAATACAGCTAGAGACGCTGCAAGATTTACTGCAGTCGTTGTTTTACCAACACCACCCTTTTGGTTTGCAATCGCAATAATTTGAGCCATGGTAACCCTAATACTTTTTATTTAAATACGTTGAAGTAAAAGTAAATGACGTTGTTCATCAAGTCTTGGTACGCGCAGCTCAATCACTTTACATGAAAAGTCCTGCTTAAGTTGCTCAATTTCCTCCACTGGCACAACTCCTTTCATTGCTGCAATTATACTGCTCTGATGCAAGTATGGCTGAGCTGCATCCACAAAATCCGTTAAAGAAGCAAAAGCGCGACTTGTAATCACATCAAATTGACCAAGCTCATCAATTGTATCTTGATTTTCAACACGTGTTTGCACGGCTACTACGTTTTTTAACTTAAGGTCAGCAATAAACTGTTTCAAAAAACGAATTTTCTTACCATTTGAATCAAGCAATACACAAGAGCGTTCCGGCTGACATAAAGCAATGATCATGCCCGGCATACCACCACCTGTACCTACATCAAGCAAACGGCCTGTTGGCAAATCTTTCAAAATACTTAGGCTATCTAACAAATGCTTCACTAACATTTCTTTCGGATCACGAATCGCTGTTAGATTATAAGCTTTGTTCCAAAGTACCAAAGCATCTTGATACTTCAACAATAATGTCAAAGCTTCATCGCTAAGCGATAAACCTAATTTTTGACTACCCTGTTGTAACTCTTGAAAAAACGGATGCATAAACAGATAACATCTAAGTAAAATTTAAAACAAAGTATACCCATTTATGCATCGTGGAACACTAGTTAACGATTAGGGATTACACACTTAATCGTAGAAGCCTTCACGAATTTGCAAATCTAGCTCCATTAAACGCTCAGGCGTTCCCACATCTACCCATGCACCTTTAAGCTTTTCACCAGATATTTTCTGATTATGCATCGCTTGCTTCAATAGTGGAGCTAAAGGACGCTTACCCGCTTCCAATCCGTCAAAAAGTTTAGGATGAATAACAGATAGACCACTAAAAGTGAGGTTTTCGCCCGTCACATCTTGATCGAATGTAAAAGCGCGCCCATCCAATAATGTAAAGTCGCCTTCAGGATGCTGTTTAGGATTATCAACCAACACAAGATGTGCCAAATCATCATTTAGCTTAATATGACGCAGACCTTCAAAATCCATTGTGGTCCATACATCCCCATTCACCAGAATAAAAGGATCTGTTCCAAGCAGTGGCAAAGCATTAATAATTCCACCAGCTGTTTCTAGCCCTTCATCCTCTCGTGTCCAACGGATATCCACACCAAATTGAGAGCCATCACCTAAACTACTGATGAGCTTGTCGGCCAACCATGCAGAATTGATGACTATTTCAGTCACACCAATTTTCTTAAGTTTTTCAATATGCCACACAATCAGGGGTTTACCACCCACCTCAAGCAGAGGCTTTGGTGTATATAGCGTAAGTGGACGCATACGATTGCCCAAGCCAGCAGCAAGAATCATTGCTTTCATTATGCTGCTACCTCATAGCTACCATATTTCTCGATAAATTTAGGCATCACGATATTATTTATAAATGCCATAAACTCTTCAAGCTCAGCGTAACCACGACTTTCTTCGAGCAAATACCACATGACACGTGGTAAATCCTTCAAATAACCAGACTTACCATCACGTTCAAATAAGCGAACAAAAATGCCTAAAATTTTAATATGGCGTTGGATCGCCATTAAATCTGCATCACGTTTAAATTGATCAAAGCTACGGTTTTGTTTAGTCGACGCTGGCAACAGGTCATAAAACACTTTAAACCATTGATAAACACGATCAGCGTTCCATTGAACATATGCATCACGAGTAATCGAAATTAGATCATATGTATCAGCGCCAATAACAGCATCTTGGAAGTCGATTACCCCTAATTCTTGCTCATCGGTAATTTTCATCAAATTTCGACTATGAAAATCTCGATGTACAATAACTTGTGGTTGGGCTAATGCAGCATGAGCCAAGAAGTCAAATGCATTATCAATCGTTTTTTTCTGTTCAGCAGTCGGCTCAATAGAAAGCGACGGTAACATCCAGTCTGTGAGTAGATGCATTTCCGACATTAATTTTTCGTAAGAATAAGCTGGGAACTGATTAGTCCCGTCAATAGACTGCAATTGAATAAGTTGTTTAAAACTTTGTTCGTAGTATTTATCAACAGTTTCGTTAGTCAATAATGTCGACAAAAGCACATCGCCAAAGTCTTCTAACAATAGAAAACCTTGAGCCAGATCTTTCGCGACGATCTGAGGCACACGTACGCCATGGCTCGCAAAAAACTCGTCAATGGTCACAAACGGAACACAGTCTTCTTTTTCTGGAGGGGCATCCATGAGCATATACGTTTTATTTTGTAACTCGATACGCGCATAACGGCGGAAGCTTGCATCACCTGCTAAAAAAGCGATCTTAAATTGATCATTTTCAAGAACAGATGTAAGCCATGTATATATCAATTGTTCACGTTGTGTATTCATTTGCAATAAAATCTAAAACAAGCTGAGATTTTTGAAGGGTTAAGTGTAGCCACTTATAAACTTTTTCTCTATGATGCGACAATAATTAATTGTGAATTAGCATACTTGGTTAATGAGACAATGAAGCATCAGTTTAAATTTAATCCTTTAGCGACAGCTATTTTTACGCTCTTATGTGGCTCCATACAATCAAGTTATGCTGAGTCAACTGATGTTGTCTCCAATATAGACAATAATCAACTTAAAGCGAGCATTAAGGAAGCTTACCCAGGTCAAGAATTCTTTCAGCAATATTATGTTGATAAATCTGCACCTGAAGCCCAGCTTCGTGACAATAAATATTTAAGCTCGGCATTTTGCCAAGGCACATGGGTTACACCGATTAACCCTGAGACCAAAGCTTTAGACGCCGACAAAGCGACTTCTGTCGTTACGGCTAACTACGGACATTACAATCCAGCAGGTGATTCTGTTTTAGAAGGTGATGTCGTTATTGATCAGGAAGGACGCACAGTTCGTGCTGACAAAGTAACGATTGATAAGACCCAAACCTTTGCGCATGCACAAGGTCGAGTACAGTTAGCTCAAGGCGGGTTACTTTCACAGAGTGATGAAATTAATTACAACCTAAAAACCCAAACCGGGAATTTAGACAATAGTTTTTATATTTCTGAACAGCAACACGCCCATGGTCATGCAGGAAAAATCGAAAGAACCTCACCAAACGTTATGGTTCTTAATGATGCAACCTATACGACTTGCCCACCAGGCCAAAAACCTGGTTGGAAAATCCAAGCCAATAAAATTGAGTTAAATCAGGAAACAGGACGCGGCGTAACTCGTGGAACAAAATTATATGTTAAGGACGTTCCTGTTCTAGCTGTTCCCTATTTTAACTTCCCGATTGACGACCGCCGTACTACAGGTATTCTTAACCCACAATTTGGTTTCTCAAACGATGGTGGTGTTGAGCTTTCTGTTCCAGTTTATTTAAATCTTGCACCTAACTATGATCTGACACTTACTCCGCGATATTTAGCAGACCGCGGTGCAATGCTAAAAGGTGAGTTTAGATATTTAACCGATGGCTTTGGTGCTGGTGAAATTTGGGGTGGCATCTTGCCATCTGACAAAGGTTATGATGACAAAGATCGTAAAGATTTCCATTTTTTACATAATTGGGATATCAATGATCAGTGGTCTACTAACCTCGAATATAACTATGCATCAGATAAAGATTATTTCTCTGACCTAGATAGTAACCCGAACTCCAAAACAGATCTTAACTTACGTAGAGCTTGGGAACTAAACTATCAACATGGTATTCCTGGTTTAAAAGCACAGCTTAAGGTGGAAGATTTCCAGACACTTGATCCTGAAGTTAAAGATGTCAATAAACCATACGCACGTTTACCACAATTCTTATTAAATTATGTCACTGGTAATCCACTAGGACTACAATACGAATTTAATAACGACACTGCTTACTTTAAGAAATCAATTAATGATGATTCTGCTCAAGAAAGTAGTGGTACACGTATTTATAACCAGTTCGCAACGCGTTATAACTACCGTACACCGGCAGCTTTTGTGATTCCTGAAGTCTCTGTACGTTCTATTCAAACGTTTTATGATAAGGACAGTATCGCATCTCAAAATCTAGATGGTGGTTCCGAAAACAAATCAGTCGTTGTACCTCAATTCACGTTAGACACTGGACTGAACTTTGAACGTGATGGCAAGTACTTACAAACACTTACACCACGTGCTTTCTATGCATATGCGCCATACAAAAATCAAGATGGTTACCCTAACTTTGACTCAACTACTGCGTCAGTAAGTTATGATCAATTATTTAACCCTTACCGTTTTTATGGTCATGACCGCCTAGAAGACAATAACTTTTTATCATTGGGTGTAAGTTATAGTCTCTTTGACACAGTAGGTTTAGAACGTTTACGGGCAAGTGTAGGTCAAAGTTACTATTTCGAAGATCGTCGTGTCACCTTACAACGACAACAAGATGAAATTGATACTGAACGCAACACAGGTCCTGTGGTGAGTCTATCAAGCCAGCTTAACCAAAACTTTACCATTGCTGCCAACTCAGCCTGGATGTCGAATGGTGACAATGCTCAACGTGACTTCCAACTTTACTATACTGGTGATAAAGGAAATCTATATAACTTAGGCTATTTCTATCGTAAAGATATTCCTGGTCGTCAAGATACTTATGACCAAGTTGTTGCATCGTTTATACAACCAATTAAAGACAATTGGCGTATTATGGGCCACGTACAATATGACATGGACAATGATGTTGCCCGTGAACTCTTGCTAGGAGTTAACTATGAGTCATGTTGCTGGGGTATTTCTGTCTATGGCCGTTCATACTATAACGATCTAGACGATCCAAAATCTCCAGATGTTAGTGAAAAGCGCGCGATCATGGCCGAAATTACACTAAAAGGTTTAGGTGGTTTAAACAATAAACTCGCGTCTTTACTTGAAAATCGCGTTTTAGGTTTTAACAAAATTAATCAATCTTGGACACAACGTTAATGAAGACAAAGCATCTTAAACAGTTTTTTAAAGCAACTACACTTGCTGCCCTAATCTCTTCATCAATGCATAGTTTTGCCCAACCCGCTGATGAAGTTGTGGCAATTGTGGACAATAGCGTAATTTTAAAAAGCGATCTTCAACAAGGTATGGCTGAAGCAGCTCATGAACTACAAGCTCAAAAGAAAGAAGTGCCACCTCAGCAATACTTGCAGTTTCAGGTATTAGATCAACTCATCTTGCGTCAAGCCCAACTTGAACAAGTTAAAAAATATGGCATCAAACCTGATGAAAAAAGCTTAAATGAAGCAGTCTTAAAAGTAGCAAATCAATCTGGAAGTAAAAGTTTAGAAGCTTTCCAGCAAAAATTGGATGCTATGGCACCAGGAACTTATGAAAGTTTACGTGGCCGAATCGCTGAGGATTTAGCGATTAGTCGTTTGCGCCAACAACAAGTGATGTCTCGTATTAAAATTAGTGATCAAGATGTAGAAAACTTCTTAAAATCACCTCAGGGACAAGCCGCGTTAGGTAATCAAGCACATGTAATTCATATGCGCATTTCTGGTGACAATGCACAAGAAGTTCAATCTGTAGCTCAAGAAGTGCGTTCAAAGCTTGCTCAAAGTAATGATATAAATGCTTTGAAAAAACTTTCAACTGCAAATGTAAAAGTTGAAGGTGCTGATATGGGTTTCCGCCCACTGTCTGATATTCCTGCTGAACTTGCGGCTCGTATTACACCATTACAAGATGGTCAAACGACTGACTTAGTTTCAGTACGTGATGGTGTACATGTTTTAAAGCTTCTTGAACGCAAACAAAATGAGCAAAAAGCTTTAGTACCTCAATTTCAAACCCGCCACATTCTCATTCAGCCATCTGAAGTAGTGACTCTTGAGAATGCCAAGCAAATTATTGATAACATCTATAAACGCTTAAAAGCTGGTCAAGATTTTGCAACACTTGCAGCAACCTATTCAAATGATACGGGTTCAGCACGTGATGGTGGAAGTTTGGGCTGGGTAACACCTGGAATGATGGTTCCTGAATTTGATAAAAAAATGCAGGAAATTCCTGTAGGTGAAATTAGCGAACCTTTCCAAACTCAGTTCGGCTGGCATATCTTACAAGTAACGGATAAACGTGAAAAAGATATGACGCATGAATATCAAGAGCGTATGGCACGTCAAATTTTAGGTGAACGCCAATTTAACACTGAGATTGATAGCTGGTTACGTGAAGTACGTGCAAACGCATATGTAGAAATCAAAGATCCAAGTCTAGATAAAAAGAACTTACAAAAGTAAGTCTTTTTATCTTCATCAAAACCTGTGACAAACACAGGTTTTTTTATGCATGAAATTTTCCTAATAAAAAAACCGGTTATATAAATAACCGGTTCCTATAAATTAAACCCTGACGGGAATTATTTATAACGATCAACCATTTTCTCTAAAGAAATCGGGCGAATCTTGTCAGCATTTCCAGCTGTACCAAACGCTTCATAACGATCAATACAAATTTGCTTCATTGAATCTACAGTTTTAGCAAAGTATTTACGTGGATCGAATTCAGCTGGGTTTTCAGCCATAAACTGACGAATTGCACCAGTAGATGCTAAACGTAAGTCTGTATCGATATTGATCTTACGCACACCATGTTTAATTGCTTCTACAAGCTGCTCAACAGGTACACCATAAGTCTCTTTAATATCACCGCCAAACTCATTGATTACTTTCAACCACTCTTGCGGCACAGAACTTGAACCATGCATAACAAGATGAGTATTTGGTAATGCCGCATGAATTTCTTTAATGCGGTCAATTGCCAAGATATCACCTGTAGGTGGACGAGTGAACTTGTAAGCACCATGTGAAGTACCTACAGCAATCGCTAATGCATCTACATTAGTATCGGCAACAAACTGAGTCGCTTCTTCAACAGAAGTAAGAAGTTGTGAGTGATCAAGTACACCTTCTGCACCAACACCGTCTTCTTCGCCAGCCATACCAGTTTCAAGGCTACCTAAACAGCCAATCTCACCTTCGACAGAAACACCACATGCATGTGCCAAAGCAACAACATTACGAGTTACATCAACGTTGTATTCATAAGAAGTAGGTGTTTTACCATCTGTACCTAATGAACCGTCCATCATCACTGAGCTAAAGCCAAGCTGAATTGAACGCTGACAGATATCAGGGCTTGTTCCATGGTCTTGATGCATTACCACTGGAATATGTGGCCATTCTTCAATTGCAGCCAAAATAAGATGGCGTAAGAATGGAGCGCCTGCATATTTGCGAGCTCCAGCTGATGCTTGAACAATTACAGGTGAATTGGTTGCATCCGCGGCAAGCATAATTGCACGCATTTGTTCTAAGTTATTTACGTTAAATGCTGGTACGCCGTAGTTATGTTCAGCAGCGTGATCCAAGAGCTGGCGCATTGAAATGAGTGCCATAATATCCTCCCAGGTAGTGCGGCTTATTCTACCCTGTCATTTATTTCAATTCAGCAACAAATCACAGTATTTCAAAAAAAATCCCTGCATTTGCAGGGATTTTTTAACAAAAAACAACAAATTAATGTGTTTCTGAAGCAGCAGCCTCACTTGGCGCACTACCTTCAACCACATCTGTATTCTTTTCATCTAGAACTGGCTTATCAATCGCATCAATTGCTGCTTGTTGCTCAGGCGTTACTTTTTCAGAAACAGCAGTAGATGCAGCTGATTCTTGGCCCGCTTGAGATGCTTCATCTTTCTTAGCACAAGCAGTCAACATCATTGGTACAATTAACATAGCAGCAAATGTAAGCTTTAAATTCATCACTATTTTCCACAGTTGGTGATTTAATACTCGACATTTTATTGCAAATATATGACAGTTTAATGACTTATCAATGAAAAAGGGATTGGTTACCCAATCCCTTCTTATTTCTATATAACAGTATTAAGCACGTTCAAGCAAAGCAGCAACTGCTGGCAATGTTTTTCCTTCAACAAATTCAAGGAATGCACCACCACCTGTAGAAATATAACCAATTTGATCAGCGACGTTATATTTATCAATCGCAGCTAATGTATCTCCACCACCTGCGATCGAGAATCCTTCAGATTGAGCAACCGCAAGAGAAAGCGCTTTGGTACCCTCACCAAATTGATCTACTTCAAATACGCCAACTGGACCATTCCAAAGAATTGTTTTTGATGTTGTTAAAATATCAGCAAATGCTTTAGCTGTTTCTGGACCAACGTCTAAAATCATATCATTTGCAGTCACATCTTCTACTTTCTTCACAACAGCTTGAGCTGCTGCTAAAGAACCTAAGAAATCTTCAAAATTAATTTGCGATGCATCAGCAACTACAACATCTGTAGGAAGTGGAACACTTACTTTAGCAGCAATTTGTTTAGCAGTTTCAACCAAGTCAGCTTCATACAATGATTTACCAACATTAAAACCAGCAGCTGCCAAGAATGTATTTGCAATACCGCCACCAACGATCAGTTGATCACAGATACTAGAAAGCGAGTTTAAAACATCGAGTTTAGTTGAAACTTTAGAACCAGCAACAATTGCAACCATTGGTTTTTCAGGAGTTTGCATTGCACGGCCTAGTGCATCTAACTCAGCAGCCAACAAAGGACCAGCAACAGCAACTGGAGCAAAACGAGCTACACCTTCAGTAGATGCTTCTGCACGATGAGCAGTACCAAATGCATCCATAACAAATACGTCACATAATGCAGCATATTTTTGTGCAAGCTCTGGATTATTTTTCTTTTCGCCATGGTTAAAGCGTACATTTTCAAGTAATACAACTTGACCAGCTTCAACTTCAACGCCTTCTAAATAATCTGTTAATAATTTAACTTCTTGGCCCAATACTTCTGTTAAATAAGCAGCAACTGGTGCAAGTGATTGTTCTGGCTTTGGTTCACCTTCAACAGGACGACCTAGATGTGAACATACCATCACTGCTGCGCCTTTATCTAAAGCAACTTTAATGGTTGGTAATGCTGCACGTAAGCGAGCATCGCTAGTAATCACACCATTTTTGACAGGAACGTTTAAATCTTCACGAATAAGGACACGTTTGCCTGTTAAGTTAAGGTCAGTCATACGCTGAAAATTCATGTAAAGCTCTCTTTATGATTTTAAAAACGCGCCAATTTTAAATGATTACATCAAAAAAGGTTAGTTTTTTTGCATAAAAGCTGTAGAAAGCCCCAGTTTTGATTATGATAGAGGTAGTTATTTGATATTTCACCCATTATGTCTATTCATCCAGATCCACAAATCAATCGCTTAAATGTTTTAGGGGAACCTTTAGCAAGTTGTTGCTTTGACCCTATTACAGGCTATTTTAGAAATGGTTTCTGCCACACCGCAGTAACAGACCTTGGTCAACACACCGTATGTGCGCAAATGACCTCGGATTTCTTAAATTTTTCTCAGAAAATTGGGAATGATCTTATTACTCCTTTACCAGAAGTAGGCTTCCCTGGCTTAAAACCGGGTGATTTCTGGTGTATCTGCGTAACTCGCTGGGTAGAGGCTTATCAAGCTGGTGAAGCACCTCCTATTAAAATACATGCATGTCATCAAGCCGTATTAAGCTATGTACCTTTAGATGTATTAATGGAATTTGCAGTGTAATGGTTCAGCCACAAATTATTTTGGCATCGAGTAGTCAAACTCGCAGAGACTTAATGGACCGTCTTGGAATTAATTATATCTGTGTTAATCCAGATATTGATGAAAATCCTCGCGATGAAACCCATGCCGATGAACTTGCAAAACGGCTCGCTTTCACAAAAGCTCAAGTGATTGCTGAACAGAACCCATCAGCTATCGTTATTGGTTCAGATCAAGTTGCTTGGCGAGAACATGCCCCGCATGACTTTATTGGCAAACCGATGACTAGTGAAAATGCTAAAGCACAACTAGCCGAGAATTCTGGTCGAACTGTTTTTTTTAGTACAGCGCTTAGCGTGCAATGGCTCGATAGAAACTTTGAACAAACGCTCGTTGAACATTATCAAGTTAAATTTCGAAACCTGAATCAAGCTGAAATTGAACGTTACGTTTTATTAGATCAGCCACTACATTGCGCAGGTAGCTTTAAGTGCGAAAGTTTAGGAATTAGCTTGTTTGAAAAAATGATAGGCCAAGACCAGACCACACTTATGGGTCTTCCTATGATTCAACTTTGCCATATTTTGAGGCAACTTGATCTACAAATTCCTTAATTCTAGATATTTTATAAATAGGTTATTTCCATGACAGAACCTTTAGCAGTTTTAGGCGGTATTACTGCCGAGCAATTTTTAGCAGAGTATTGGCAGAAAAAACCTTTACTGGTGCGTAACGGATTGCCAGAGATTGTAGGTCTTTTACAACCCGAAGATGTGCAAGAACTTGCCTTGGAAGAACATGCAAGTGCCAGACTGATTCGCCAAAAAGATAAAAATCCAAACGAATGGCACGTAAAATCTTCACCTTTAACCAAAGGTGATTTTCAAAAGCTACCAAAATTATGGTCAATTTTAGTACAGGCAGTAGATCACTACTCTTTTGATCTTTCTGAACTTTGGAAAAAATTTCCTTTTATTCCTCAATGGCGCCGCGATGACATTATGGTGTCTTATGCGCCTAAGGGTGGTTCAGTTGGGAAGCATTTCGATTTCTATGATGTGTTTCTAGTTCAGGGGCATGGTCATCGTCGCTGGCAGCTAGGTCAGATGTGCGATGTAAATACTGCATTTGTACCCAATCAACCATTAAAACTTTTGCCAGAAATAGATGTGCAATTTGATGAGGTTTTAGCACCAGGCGATTTACTCTATGTTCCTCCTGGAATGGCACATTACGGTGTTGCCGAAGATGACTGCTTAACATTCTCATTTGGCTTTCGCATGCCAAACGTTGCAGGAATGATGGAACGTATTAGCGATCAATTTTCAGCTAATACTTTACTTCAAAATCCTGTTGTAGATATCGCACGCAAACAAATGAGTCAAATTGGTGAAATTAACTCAACTGAACTAAGTTATCTAAAAAACCTAGTTTTAGCTCAGTTGCAAGATTCTGCAGCACTTGATGCCGCAATCATGTCATATATGAGCGAACCTAAATATCCAGATAATATCCCAGAACCTGATGAGATCGAAGCTGATGATCTTCAAGAGATCTTACATGAAGGTTATGAAGTTTTATTAGAACCTGCCTCTCGCCTACTTTATACAGAAAATAACGGAATTCTAAACTTCTGGGGAAATGGCGAAGCGCTATGTATAGCTGAAGCTTTTGTACCAAAATTAAAAGCTATTGCTGATGGAGAAAGCTTAGCTTTCGATAGCGAATTTAATGAGCTTGAAATCCTTGAAAATGTTGCGTACTTACTCAACGAATCTATTTTGATGCTTTTACCTCCTTCAGAGTAAGAAACTTTAATAAAAGTGGACTTATCAAAGCAATGGAAAGTCCACTTTTAAATTGGCCGACAAACTCAAAAATAGATTCATTATTTGTTTATTAATTTCCCCATTTTAAATTTTAAAATCGACTTATCGCAAAAATATTGAAGTTAAAAGATTTTGAAAACGGAAGTATAATTATTTAAATATATAGCCTAAAACTCTTTACCATTCTCTTAAAAGTAAAACTTCAGCGTTTAAAAAAATAATATCTTTTTTCTATCAATAACAAACAATACCTTGTAAAATTAAATTATCTAGATTCTCATTGATAAAGATCACCGTTCAAGCTAATAGCAATTCATTTGTGAGAGGCTAAAATATGTCGAAAAAAGATGACATTATTAACACCGCATTAAGACTTTTTAACTCGTATAGCTATAATTCTATAGGTGTAGATCGCATCATTAATGAATCTGGCGTTGCAAAAATGACTTTCTATAAGCATTTTCCATCAAAAGAAAAATTAATTGAAGAGTGTCTACTTCTTCGAAATACGCTTCTACAAAATTCTCTTACTTCTGCCTTATCAAAACATGATGAGTTAGACCCTCTTGCGCGAATTAAAGCAGTATTTTTATGGTATTCGGACTGGTTTAATAGCGAAGATTTTAATGGCTGTATGTTTCAAAAAGCTTTGGAAGAGGTTTTAAAACAATATCCTTCAACACATCAACCTGCTACTTTGTATAAAGCTTGGTTGACCCAACTCATGCAAAATCTTCTTAACCAATATGATGTAAAAGAGCCAGTTCCCCTATCTTTACTACTCGTTAATATTTTGGAAGGTATGACCATACAGGCTCAGGTCGAACATGGTTCAATAAAAATCAATGATTATTGGACTCGAGTAGAAAAATTAATCGATTTTGAAAGAGCTGCATAAAAATAAAGCGTGATATTCTTCTTCTTATATTTAATGATTCTTCTTATGTATCACGCTGCGTCTGAAAGTGATTTTGGTTCAAAATTAGACGTTTTTTTCGACCTTACCAAACCAAAATATACAGACCTGTCTGTACATAACAGATTATATATTTAAAAAATAAAAACTCAATCTTTTTTTATGTTTTACTTGAAGATAAATTGGATTTAACTATTTATCGAAAGCAAATTGAAATTGTTTTAGGTTGACTTCGTTTCACTTATACTTAACAATTACACTTATAACACAAAGCAACATTTTAGACACAAAAGAAATACAAATAGTTGTTTTTAATTAGAAAGACTACTTATTTATCAATTCCCCTTATATTGCTTTTCAACAAAAACAATTGGATTGATTAGTTTTGCTACATTCATTTTCATAAGATCAATCTATACTATGCCCGCTATATTGATATAGGTATAAAGTATGAAAGATGGACTCCAAATCGAAGAAATGAAAAATGCGGCTGATTCAGTCGTTGGAATTCTTAAATCTTTGGCTAATACAGATCGTTTATTAATTTTATGTCACTTAGCTTATGAGGAGTTAAATGTTTCTCAAATTGAAGAGAAGACCCAAATTACCCAGCCCACTCTTTCACAACAACTTATGATGCTACGTAAAAGTGATGTTGTATCAACCCGTCGTGATGGCAAGCAAATTTTTTATTCAATTAAGGATGACAATATGCATTCAATTTTAAATACGCTTCATCAGCTGTACTGTGCAAGTAAATAATATTTTTTAAATTATAAATTATAATAATAGTAGTAACTTCCTGAAATATGCGATTTTTCAGCTTGAAAGCTTAGAGTCCAATCCAAGCACAAAGTTTTGAAAATTCGCGTAGCTTTTCTAAAAAGCTCAACCATATTTAACTTTTTGCCACCCTATTTTCTTTAGCCTATTCCATGCTTTCACAGCTTTTTGATATACCTAGTTTTTTAATGAGCAATTAACAAGCAAAATCACCAACTCCAAAATTAAAAATATTAAATTAAGGCCAATAAAAACAAATATTTAATATTACCATTAAGTATAAATACTTCTAGGTGCTATAAAAAAGCTTAAGATTCACATCACTTAAGTATAAAATACTCCGCTTGTTCAACCTTTAGCCATGATTAGGTTAATAAGGCCTTTATATGCTTGCATTCTTTTCTCGATTAAGCTTAGTCACTAAGATTATTATCGCCATTATTCTAGGGATAGGCGTTGCATTACTATTTCCGAACGTTACGCCTTACTTAAGTTTATTTGGTGAGCTTTTCATTAAAGCCTTAAAGTCGGTTGCCCCTATTTTAGTTTTTGTATTGGTGCTTTCTTCTATTGCCAACTTCCAAGTGGGTCATAGCGCCAATTTACGCCCTATTATGATTCTATATGTGGCAGGTATGTTGCTTGCAGCTTTCACAGCTGTGATTGTCAGTCTTTCTTTTCCAAGCACATTATTCCTCAATACAGTTTCGCATAATGATTTACAAGCGCCTGGTAGTCTCGCAGATATATTAAAAAACTTGCTCTTAAGCTTTATTGCGAACCCTGTTCAAGCAATTAGTGAAGCTAACTTTATTGGTATTTTAGCTTGGGCAATTGGCCTAGGTTTAGCTATGCGTCATAGCTCAGACACCACAAAACAAGTGATGCAGGATGTTTCACATGCTGTAAGTGCTATTATTCATAAAGTAATTGCTTTTGCACCAGTCGGTATTTTCGGATTAGTTGCAGTGACTTTTGCCGATGCCGGCCTTGCAACACTTGAAAGCTATGCACAATTATTAGTGGTATTGTTAGGTACCATGTTCTTTGTTGCTTTAGTTATCAACCCTATTCTTGTTGTCCTTACTATACGTGGAAATCCATACCCTCTCGTATTTAAATGTCTAAAAGAAAGTGGTATTACAGCTTTCTTTACTCGAAGCTCAGCAGCAAACATTCCAGTTAACTTAGATTTGGCAGAGCGTTTAGGTGTTAACCCATCTACAGCTAGTGTCTCTATTCCTTTAGGTGCAACAGTAAATATGGCAGGTGCAGCAGTCACGATTACTGTACTTACATTAGCTACTGTGCATACGCTTGGCATTCATGTTGATTTTGCGACAATGGTTATTTTATCAGTTGTTGCTACTGTTTCAGCTTGTGGTGCTTCTGGTGTTGCTGGTGGTTCTTTACTACTCATTCCAGTCGCTTGTAGTTTATTTGGTATTTCAACAGAAATTGCTATGCAAGTTGTAGCTGTTGGTATGATTATCAGTGTATTGCAAGACTCTACAGAAACAGCCCTTAACTCATCTACAGATGTATTATTTACCGCAGCTGTAGATATTCGCTCTAAGCAAACGTCTTAAACAAAATGCCATTTCAACGTCTACCAAACTGGTTCCAACTTGGAGCCTTTTTGCTGGCATTTAATGCCGGAATGATTAATGTCTTAGGGTTAATTACTCTTTTGCATCAATCTATTTCACATATGACTGGCAACGTTAGTATGCTGGCTATGAGTTTGGTAGAGTGGCAACCAGAACATATCATTTTTTTACTTCTGGTGATTATTTGTTATGTTTGCGGTTCATTTTATAGTGGTTTTATTTTAGGTAGTAGTCATTTTCGACTAGGTCGTCGTTATGGCTTACCTTTGAGCCTTGTTGCCTTATTCATTTTCCTTTGCTGGCTATTGCTTCCTTATTTTCCACGCTATGGATTATTATGGGCTTGTACGGCAATGGGGTTACAAAATGCGATGGTAAGCCACTACAAAGGAACGATTATTCGCACTACCCATCTATCTGGTGTGCTGACTGATATTGGTTTAGCACTTGGATATAAAGCCAGAGGCTTAATTGTAGAAAATCGACGTATTGTTTTACATTTACTTATTCTTGCTGGCTTCCTTCTGGGTGGAATTCTTGCCGCCTCAGTACATCCATATTTGAAACTACAATCATTTTTATTGCCAGCAATTTTAAGCTTAGCCTTAAGTATTTCTTACTGGATAGTTTATCTCTATAGTACTTCAACTTCACACAAGGACTAAGACATGGTTAAAAATGCCTTACAAGCACAGCTATTAAAAGCTGGTTTAGTTGATAATAAAAAAGCAAAAAAATTAACAAAGCAAGCTCATCACGAACAACGTCTTGGGCTAAGTAATGAAGCTGAAATCAAAGCAAATATTGAAAAAGCTCAACAAGAAAAGTTAGCTAAAGATCAGGCTTTAAATTTAGAAAAACAGAAACAGCTTGAAGAAAAAGCACTTAAAGCATCAATCATCCAGATGATTAAGCAGCACAAGATTACTGATTTTGCTGGGGATGTGGCTTATCAATTTATTGATGAAAATAAAATCAAAAAAGTGTATCTATCTCAGCAAGTTTATAATGCACTTGTTGCAGGTAGCCTAGTTATTGCTAAAGATCAAGATCAATACGCCTATCTTCCAAAAGCTTTAGGTGAAAAAATTGATCAAAAAATGCAAGGCTTCATTTTGATTAATAATGCTGAGAAAAACGAACAAGCCACAGATGAGGAAGATCCATATGCAGCATATGTTATTCCAGACGACCTAATGTGGTAATACAATACTTAGGCCTTTAGGATATAGATCTAAAGGCCTTTTCTAATACGTGTAGCTGTAATAATTTAACAAATGTTCAAAATACTAAGAAAAAATACTTAAAGCATAAATTCCTTCCCCATTTATCTATTAATCTCGATATAATGAATAATACTTTTAGTCCTCGCGACGTTCTTGAAGGTTTCTTCAAGTCTCCTTTTTTACGTCATGTATTAATTTAAGACGTACAACATTATCAGTTCATGTGTATTTGCATATATTCACAAGATCAAAACCCTAAGTGATATTGATCTAACTGACTTTTTGCAAATTAAATTGCAAAGATTTAATTAAGTGGCTTTTGTCTCAAAGGTAGTAATTCATGCTGAAGTGGTTTGAAAAACTTGTAGATCCCTACCCAACTAAAGGTTTAGATGAACCCTTACCGACTCGTTTTTTTCCATTTGTGTGGCAAGCTACGGAAGGCCTACGCCCTTACTTATTCTTACTTATTCTTTTTACAGCAGGTGCTGCAAGCTTTGAAGCCTTACTTTTTTCAAAGATTGGACAACTCGTAGACTGGTTAAGTAAAAGTCATCCAGAAAGCTTTTTAAGTCAGCATGCTACTGATTTACTCATTTTGATTGCGGTCTTATTTACCAACATCTTTTTTGTAAATATTCAATCTATTATCAAACATCAAATTTTATATAGCACCTTCCCAATGCGTTTGCGCTGGCGTTTCCATAATCTTTTATTGAAACAAAGCTTGGACTTTTTCCATAATGACTTTGCAGGACGACTTTCTGCTAAGGTTATGCAAACAGCGTTAGCAATCCGTGAGTTCTGGATTATTTTGGGTGACATGTTGGCATACGTCAGCATTTACTTCATTACAGTCAGCATTGTTCTTGGCGCAATTTCACCAATTTTACTTATTCCACTTTTAGTTTGGTTAAGCCTATTTTTATTAAGCGCATGGTTCTTTATCCCCCGCTTAAGTAAAGTTTCTCAGCAACAAGCCGATGCTAGAGCGATCATGACGGGCCGTGTAACAGATGCATACACCAACATCCAAACGGTAAAACTATTTGCCCATGCTGGTCGTGAAAGCCAATACGCAAAAGCATCTATGAAAGAGTTCATGACTACAGTCTATGCTCAAATGCGTTTAGGTACCCTCTTTGAAGTCAGCATCAATATGTTGTCTGCTGTTTTGTTTGTAGGTGTAATTGGTACTTCTGTTTGGCTATGGACCCAAGGTTTAGCAGCATTAGGTGTAATCGCAGCAACGACTGCAATGATTTTAAAACTTAATAGTATGGCTGAATTTATGATGTGGCATATGTCAGCCTTATTTGAAAATGTTGGAACCATTCAAGATGGTATGCAAACATTAGGTAAAAAAATCAATATTCAAGACAAACCAGATGCGAAACCACTTGCAGTGACCAAAGGTGAGATTGTATTTAAAGATATAAGCTTTGCTTATAACAATAAAAATGTGATTGATCACTTCAACTTGCATATTAGAGCAGGTGAAAAAATAGGAATTGTGGGCCGTTCTGGCGCAGGAAAGTCTACGCTGATTCAGTTGCTTTTACATTTTTACCATCTTAAGCAAGGTGCTATTTTAATTGATGGCCAAAACATCGAAGATGTAACTCAAGATAGTTTAAGAGCTAATATTGCTTTAGTTACTCAAGATACGTCTTTATTACATCGCTCAGTTGCAGAAAATATTAAATATGGTCGCCCAGATGCGTCTGATGCAGACATGGAGAATGCTGTAAATAAAGCCAAAGCTGCTGAATTTATTCCACAATTAGTTGATTTAAAAGGACGTAGTGGTTATAACGCTCAAGTAGGTGAACGTGGCGTCAAGCTTTCTGGTGGTCAAAGACAGCGTATTGCTATCGCACGTGTTTTCTTAAAAGATGCTCCTATTCTTATTTTAGATGAAGCAACTAGTGCATTAGACTCGGAAGTTGAAGCAGCAATCCAGTCAAGTTTAAATGACCTGATGGTTGATAAAACCGTTATTGCAATTGCACACCGTTTATCTACTATTGCACAAATGGACCGTTTAATCGTTCTTGATGAAGGTCGAATTGCTGAGCAAGGAACTCATGAAGAGTTAATTGCGCAAAATGGTATATACGCACAGTTATGGAAACGTCAAACAGGCGGTTTCCTAATTGAACAAAAAGTATTACAGGGTCAAGATTAATGCTTTATTTAGAAGATTTGAAAATTGGTGATCGTTTCATTAGCCGTGAATATGAAATTACCTTAGATGAAATCAAAAAATTCGCAAGCTCCTATGACCCTCAGCCCTTCCATATAGATGAAGAACAAGCTAAGCATGATCCAATTTTTCAGGGAATTGCTGCTAGCGGTTGGCATACTTCTGCAATTACTATGCGGTTATGGACGGAATGTATGCCGATTCATGGTGGCCTGATTGGTTCAGAGTCTAGCTTACGGTGGCCACGCCCTACTCGACCAGGTGATAAAATTCATGTGGAAGCCGAAATTTCAGCGATCACACCATCCAAAACAAAATTAGATCGTGGTATTGTAAGTTACGTTACGCAAGCCTTAAATCAAAATGGCGACGTATTACTTATTTCAACAACAAAAATTGTTGTCTTTAAAAAGAATGTTTAAAACATGGTTGATATGATTGTCTAACAGTTTTTATAAACTCAGATTATATTTCATGACAAGATGTGTAAGAAATGCATGTGACAAATTGATGAGAGCAATGGAACGCATATGAAAATTACCTCAGCTCGTCAAGATCAAGGTATTCCGGGTGTCTATGGCTTATTGCTATTAGATGTTGTTTCACGTTGGGGATATAACGATGAAACATTATTTGCTCCATTTCATCTTACTAGTGAGCAACTGGCCGATCCTGATTATCGTATTTCTACACCTGTAGCAAACGAACTGGTTAAACACGCGCTTAATTTAACTGGTGAAACTACGTTGGGTTACCACCTTGGTACTCAAATGCGTATTTCGATTCATGGCTTCATTGGCTATGCAATTATGACAGCCAAGGATATTACAGAAGCAATTGCTCTTGCAGCACGTTTTATTCAACTACGTTTACCTTTTTTACAATTATATTTTTCAACGTTTGGCCCCAAAGCGACCTTACAATTACAATGTGATATCGAACTTGAGCCTTTACGTACAGAAATCGTTTTAGGTTTGACCATTGGTATTATGAGCATGGCCAAAGCGATTACGGGGATTGAAGACTTAGCCGGCGATGTAGATTTAGATTTTCCTGAGCCAGAAGGCTTTGAAAAGTATAGAAATAAACTAAGCAGCACAATTCGCTTCAACCAGCCACATCTGATTTCAAGTTTTGATAAAAAATACTTAGGAATTAAATTAGTTAATGCTGATCCTATCGCAAGTCAGGTTGCTATTAATCAGTGCGAAGCCGAACTTTCCGCTTTAGGTGAGCGCCGTCGCTTAGCAATGCGAGTTCGTGATATTTTAAGTAATTCTGAACAACATTATTTAAGCATTGAAAATGTAGCTGAATGTCTACACATGTCAGACCGTACTCTAAAGCGCCAATTAGCGGCTGAAGGAACTTCATTTTCTACATTGGTTGATGAAGTGCGCTATCGACACGCAACATCTCTGCTTTCACGTACAGATTACAGTCTTGAGCAAATTGCAGATGAACTTGGCTATTCGGACGTTGCAAATTTTAGCCGAGCTTTTAAACGTTGGAGTGGTCGCAGTCCGAGCAACTGGCGTAAAGACCCATACTTATAATGTTAAAAACTATTGGACACAAGCTTAAGGAGTTACCATGAATCATCCTTCGGAACTGAAGTATGCACGTACACATGAGTGGGTAAAGATTGAGGGTGATCTTGTTATTACAGGGATTACCGATCATGCACAAGATGAACTTGGCGATTTGGTTTACGTTGAAACTCCAGAAGTTGGGAGTAAAGTTACTGCTGGCGAACAAGCTGGTGTGGTTGAATCAGTAAAAACTGCTTCTGACATCCATGCTCCTGTTTCTGGCACTGTAGTAGAAGTAAATACTGACCTTGAAGATGATCCTGATTTTGTAAATGACGATCCATATGGAAAAGGCTGGATTTATAAAATCAAACCAGACAACATTGCAGATGTTGAAAAACTTTTAACAAATGCAGAATATGAAGCTGGCTTATAAAAGATAGCTATAGCTTTTCATATTTAATAAAAACCAGTTTAGTCTTAAACTGGTTTTTCTTTATCTATTCAAAATCTATTCAAATTCAGTTTTAAGAATCGGTGACTTTTATGACAAAGCTTGTTGTATTCTCTGGCGCTGGCATGAGTGCTGAAAGTGGAATTAGCACTTTTCGTGACAGTAATGGTCTATGGGAAAATTACGACATCCAACAAGTTGCCACACCTGAAGCATGGCAAAAGAACCCTGCTCTAGTTCAACGCTTTTATAATGAGCGACGTAAAAATATTTTAGAGGCTGAACCCAACGAAGCTCATCACTATATTGCCAAACTACAAGACTATTTTGACGTACAAGTGATTACTCAAAATATTGATGATTTACATGAACGGGCTGGAAGTTCCAAAGTTTTACATTTGCATGGAAATATTCGTTTAGCGAAAAGCTCTGGCCCGAATGCACAATTTACAACACAGTTTTACCATATTAATGGTTGGAAGCTAGATTTAGAACAAGACTTTTGCCCGGATGGCTATCCCCTGCGTCCACATGTAGTCTGGTTTGGTGAAGCTGTACCTGCCTATGAAGAAGCAATTCAATTAGTACAGAGTGCAGATATTTTTATTGTGATCGGCTCGACATTAAGCGTATATCCGGTTGCAGCTTTAGTTCATGAAATTTCAAATCAATGTAAAGCCTACTATATAGACCCAAATGCTGATCATCTGCGTGTTCCTCACCAATATGAATTGTTAAAGATGTCAGCGACTCAAGGAATGCATAGACTTTTTGAAAATTTAATAGGCTAATTGCTATTTTTAGACACTAAATAAGCCTAACTTGAATAAAAAAAATTATTAATTGAACAAAAAATTGTCGTTTTTTTTAACTTTATTCTAAATTTCTATAAATTTTTTTTGACCAATATTCTATTTATAACTCTATATCGATTTATTTTTTTAGAAAATAACATTTTTTTGCTGAAAAAATTTAAAAAAATAAATATTAAAAAATTATAAGTTGATGATTAATATTGTAATTTTATATCTTTAAAATCAACTTATTTTAAGTTACACAATGATACAAAAGTACAATATAAAAATAACAGTGCAAAAAAAATCTTTTGTGGTTGAATCTCAACCTCTTGGATGCCGTACAAGAAAACAGCGACCTGGATTAGGTTACAATCACGGATTATGGATATAAGGACACACATCCATTATGAGTTATTTTGATCCCACCCTCATCATGTTTATGGTGTACATCGTAGCAATGGTTCTTATTGGCTTATTTGCCTACCGTGCTACAAGCGACTTCTCAGATTATATTCTCGGTGGTCGTAGTTTAGGCAGTTTCGTAACTGCATTATCCGCAGGCGCATCAGACATGAGTGGTTGGCTGCTCATGGGTTTACCAGGCGCGATTTATCTTTCTGGTTTATCTGAAGCGTGGATTGCAATTGGTCTTATTATCGGTGCTTGGCTTAACTGGCTACTGGTTGCTGGTCGATTACGCGTTCATACTGAAGTCCAAAATAATGCACTCACGTTGCCAGATTATTTTACAAGTCGTTTTGACGATCAGAAAAAAGTACTTCGTATTTTCTCTGCCGTTATCATCTTGGTTTTCTTTGCAATTTACTGTGCTTCAGGCATGGTAGCAGGCGCCCGTTTATTTGAAAATTTATTCGGAATGTCATACACCACTGCTATTTGGCTCAGCGCAATTGCAACCATCAGTTATGTTTGTATCGGTGGATTCTTAGCGATTAGCTGGACCGATACGTTCCAAGCTGGCCTAATGATTTTTGCTCTGTTATTAACACCAATCGTAACTTATCTTGCAATTGGCGATACAACACAATTTGTGACACTCATTGAAACTGCTCGTCCACATGCGTTTAACATCATCTCAGATTTGAGTGTTGTGGCGGTTCTCTCCTCCATGGCATGGGGTTTGGGTTACTTTGGTCAACCACATATCCTTGTACGTTTCATGGCTGCTGACTCTGTAAAATCAATTCCTGCTGCGCGCCGTATTGGTATGACTTGGATGATTTTATGTTTAGCTGGTGCAGTCGGTGCTGGTTTCTTCGGTATTGCTTACTTTGAGCAACACCCTGAACTAGCAGCAGTTGTAAGCAAAAACCCTGAAACAGTATTTATGGAATTGACTAAAATCTTATTCAATCCATGGATTGTAGGTATCATTCTAGCTGCGATTTTAGCAGCCGTGATGAGTACATTGAGCTGTCAGCTTTTGGTATGTTCAAGTGCGTTAACCGAAGATTTGTACAAAGGCTTCATTCGTAAGAATGCATCTCAAAAAGAACTTGTATGGGTTGGCCGTATCATGGTTCTTGCGATTGCTGTTCTTGCAATTGCTCTTGCTGGTAATCCAGACAGTAAAGTTCTTGGTCTTGTTGCTTATGCATGGGCTGGTTTCGGCGCTGCATTTGGTCCGCTTATTATCTTGTCATTGTTCTGGAAACGTATGAATTTACAAGGTGCTCTAGCGGGTATGATCGTTGGTGCAGTTGTAGTGATTGGCTGGAAAAATCTTTTCGCAGACACTGGTGTTTACGAAATTATCCCAGGCTTTATTCTTGCATTTATCAGTATCATTGTAGTGAGTCTCTTAACTAAAGCGCCAAATACGACAGTAACTGGCCGCTTTGAAAAAGCAGATGAACTCTACAAAGAAAGTGTATAATTATTGAAATAAATCAAAGGGGCTTCGGCCCCTTTATTTACTTTTAGTTTTGATTTTAATTTTTGAAGTATCTTTTACAACTTGCATGACAGGATAACTACGAGTCTCTTTTACCCCTGGTAATTGCCACAGTACCTGCCCCGCAATTCGTCTAAACTCTTCCATGCTGCCACTTCGTAATTTAATTAAAAAATCAAACCCACCACTCACCATATGGCACTCAACAATTTCAGGATAGTGAACCACAGCATCAATAAACTCGTCTAAAACATTGGGGGTAGTCTTATCTAATAGCACCTCTACGAACACCAAAAAATTTGCGTTTAACTTGATTGGATTCAATTTAGCTTCATATCCTAAGATGAATTCATCTTTCGTTAATTTTTGAACTCGTGCCATCACTGCTGTTGGTGACAAGTTAACAAGTTCCGCCAATTTACTATTAGAAATTCGCCCATCTGTTTGAAGAATATCCAAAATTTTTAAATCAGTGCGGTCAAGGCTTAAAATTGGGCCATTCATCTGAATTTTCCTCTAAAAAATGGACTAAATATAGTGAGTTATTCGGTGTTTCTTCTGTAATGATAAATTATCTAAACCTCTCTACTCAAGAAGGGAGTATGAGAGTTGCTTGGCGGAAACTGATATGAACACAATGGATACTTTTCATCAAATGGATAAATCTCACCAAGGCTATATCACCGAATTTAACGATAAAAGTGAGTTTGAACAACGCATTAATACAGCTTGGCGACGTGCTGAACCAGAAGCTGTAGAAGAGCTATTACAAGCTGCCGCGGTATCTGATGATTTAGATCATAAAATTTATGACCTTGCTTTTAATCTTGCCAATAATTTACGTGAGCGTAAGACCTCTTCGGGCAAAGCAGGTATTGTTCAAGGGTTATTACAAGAATTTTCTCTTTCTTCACAAGAAGGCGTGGCGCTCATGTGTCTTGCCGAAGCTTTGCTTCGTATTCCAGACTCAGCAACACGTGATTTGCTTATTCGAGATAAGATCAATCAAGGTAACTGGAAAGAACATGTTGGCCAAAGCAGCTTAATGTTTGTAAATGCTGCGGCATGGGGCCTCATGTTAACTGGTAAGCTCATGGAAACTCCTAAGCAAACCAGTCTTTCAAGTGTACTTACTGGCCTTTTAGCACGCAGTGGACGTGGCATCATTCGTAAAGCTGTTGACGTTGCAATGCGTATGATGGGTGAACAGTTTGTGACTGGTGAAACCATTGAAGAAGCTGTAGACCACGCCAAAGTACTCGAAGACAAAGGTTTCCGCTATTCTTATGACATGTTGGGTGAAGCAGCTTTAACCGAACATGATGCTGAACGCTACTTTAACGATTATACGCAAGCCATTCATGCAATTGGTAAAGCATCTAATGGTAAAGGCGTTTATGATGGCCCAGGTATTTCAATTAAGCTTTCTGCTTTACACCCTCGTTATCAACGCGCGCAAATTGAACGTGTTCATCAAGAACTTTACGGCAAAGTATTTGAACTCGCTCGTTTGGCTAAAAAGTACAATATTGGCTTAAATATCGATGCTGAAGAATCAGAACGTTTAGAAATTTCTCTTGAGTTACTTGAGCGTCTTTGCTTCGAGCCAGAACTTGCAAACTGGAAAGGTATTGGCTTCGTTATTCAAGCTTACCAAAAACGCTGTTTCTTCGTGGTTGATTATATTATTGACCTTGCTAAACGCAGCCAAAAGCGTCTCATGATTCGTCTTGTAAAAGGCGCATATTGGGACAGCGAAATTAAAAAAGCGCAAATCGAAGGTATGGATGACTACCCTGTCTTCACTCGTAAAGTACATACCGATTTATCTTATATCGCTTGTGCTAAAAAATTACTTGCAGCACCTGAGTTCATCTATCCGCAATTTGCCACTCATAATGCCCAAACATTGGCAACGATCTATCATTTAGCTGATCCAAGCAAATATTATGCTGGTCAATATGAATTCCAATGCTTACATGGCATGGGCGAACCGCTTTATGAACAAGTTGTTGGTCCACGTGAGCAAAATAAATTAGGCGTACCATGCCGTATTTATGCTCCCGTTGGTAACCATGAAACGTTGTTAGCTTATTTAGTTCGTCGTTTACTCGAAAATGGTGCGAATACTTCATTCGTTAACCGTATTGCCGATAAGACACTTAAAGTTGAAGACCTTATCCAGTCTCCAATTTATGATATTCGTAATGCAGCTAAGCTTGAAGGTTCAGTTGGTTTAAAACATCCATCAATTCCACTACCTTTAGATATGTACGGAACACTTCGTAAAAACTCTAAAGGTTATGATTTAGCAAACGATACTCCACTTGCAGCTTTAGATAGCACAGCTCAAGAATTACGTAATCGTATTTGGCAAAGTCATCCATTATTGGCAAATAACGAATGGTTAGAGCAAGGTCATTCTGTTGCAATTACAAACCCAGCACAAAATGATGAAATTGTTGGTTATGTGCAAGAAGCTGATCTTAAGCATGTTGAAATTGCGCTTAATGCAGCTGAACAAGCTCAATCAGAATGGTCAAATACGCCTAAAGAACAGCGTGCTCAATACTTAAAATGTGCAGCTGACCTAATGGAAAGTCGCATTCAAGAATTGATGGTTTTACTTTGCCGTGAAAGCGGGAAAACTTATGCCAATGCCATTGCAGAAGTTCGTGAAGCTGTAGATTTCCTACGTTACTACGCAACTCAAGTTGAGAATCTTCCTGCAAATACAGCTATTCAGCCTTTAGGTACTGTACTTTGTATTAGCCCGTGGAACTTCCCTCTTGCAATTTTCTCTGGTCAAATTGCTGCAGCATTAGTCAGTGGTAACTGCGTTATTGCTAAACCTGCTGAACAAACCCCATTAATCGCTGCTCAAGCAGTTCAGATTTTATGGGAAGCTGGTATTCCACATGGTGCTGTACAGCTACTTCCTGGCCGCGGTGAAACAGTAGGTGCTCAGCTTAGCCAAGATAGCCGTATTGATGGCATCATGTTTACTGGTTCGACTGAAGTTGCAAAAATTTTACAGAAAACTGTTGCGAAACGTTTATCTGAAAATGGTCAATCTATTCCTCTCATTGCAGAGACTGGCGGTCAAAATGCAATGATTGTGGACTCATCAGCATTAACTGAACAAGTCGTACTCGATGTTGTAAGTTCTGCTTTTGATAGCGCGGGTCAACGTTGCTCTGCTTTACGTGTTTTATGTGTGCAAGAAGACAGTGCTGCAACCGTTATTAAAATGCTTAAAGGCGCAATGCAACAGTTGATCGTAGGTAACCCTGCGATTTTAAAAACTGACATTGGTCCTGTTATTGATGACGAAGCAAAACAGACGATTGATCAACACATCCAAAAAATGAAGTCGAAAGGCTATCCAGTACATCAGTTGATGTTTGCTGCAACAAGTCAGAATGAACTGGATAAAGGAACTTTTGTTGTACCAACAGCAATTGAACTCCCTAACCTTGATGATTTGCAGCGTGAAGTTTTTGGCCCAGTTCTCCACATCATTACCTATAAGTATGGTGAGCTTGAGCAGTTGATCTCACGTATTAATGCTAAAGGTTATGGTTTAACAATGGGTCTACATACCCGTATTGATGAAACCATTCAAACGGTCATTCAACATGCTGAAGTTGGTAACCTTTATATCAACCGTAATATTGTGGGTGCTGTCGTTGGTGTACAACCATTCGGTGGTGAAGGTTTATCTGGTACAGGCCCGAAAGCTGGTGGTCCGCTTTACATGTATCGCTTGATGCAGCAGTGTTCAAACAAAGTATTGGCAACACCATTTGCTATGAAGAGTGAGCAAACTGCTTTTGAAGGCTTTAACCGTGAGGTTTATCAGAGCTTACAAAATTGGGCAAAACAACATTTACCACAAGCAAATCGCGAAATTGAACCATTTGGTGTTGGTAAATTTTATGAGTTACAAGGCCCTACTGGGGAAAGTAACCAATATATTATTTTGCCACGTCATCGTGTTCTTTCTATCGCTGATACAGAACAAAATCAGCTGCATCAGTTACTCGCAATTTTTGCAGTGGGTAGCCAAGCGGCCGTAATGCCAAATAGTCCGTTATTGGCAAAATACAAACAAACATTGCCAAAAGATGTGCTTGCTGCAATTACTACAGTTAAAAATATCGCATCAGATGATTTTGATGCAGTTTTACATCATGGTAATCGCGAAGAGATCTTCTCATTACAGCAAGAGATTGCTATTCGCTCTGGTGCAATTGTCGGTATTACCCATGTTGAACCAAATGAGGCTATTCCACTTGAGCGTTTAGTGATTGAACGTGCAATTAGTGTGAATACAGCTGCAGCTGGTGGTAACGCAAGCTTAATGACAATGACTGATTAATCGATAATTTTCAAAAAAAAGCCCGAATCTCAGTATTTGGGCTTTTTTATTTAATAAAGTAATCTATTTTTAACTATATAAATTTTATCAAATTGAGATTCTAATAATGGTCTTTTTAGAACCAGAACAATATCAACAAAGATGCGCTCAGCTTTTTAATTCATATCAAAAAGATATTTCCGCACTTTTACCCTTTGCCAAAATTGAGCATATTGGTTCATCTGCAATACCGAATGCAATTTCAAAAGGTGATTTAGATATTTATATTGAAGTTATGTCTGAGCAATTTGAATTCGCAATAGAACAATTAAAAACACTTAATTTTATCGAAAAACAAAATACATTAAGAACACATGAGCTTCGTATGCTCGAATCACTCAACAATGATGATGTAGCATTTCAAATTGTAGACACGGATTCAATATTCACATTTTTCTTAACATTTAAAAATAAGCTTATAAGCTCACCCACATTGGTCAATGAATATAATCAATTAAAATTACAGTGTAGCCATTTAGACCCCGATCAATATAGAGCAATAAAAGCAGATTTTATTAATCGCGTTTTAAATCATCTCTAGTTTAGGTACCTCTTTTCTCTTATGCATATCTGGTTAAAATTGGCTCCTGTAAGTTCAATTTTTTTGATACCATTCACTATTTGATTCTGTCTAAATTTTCTTTGTCTATGACCTCTTCTTATCGTCAACAACTTCAAGCTAAAATTGAACGCATTACTACTCAATTTTCTGAATTTACACCACCTACATTAGAAGTGTTTGAATCACCTGAACAACATTTCCGTATGCGTGCTGAATTTCGTATCTGGCATACAGAAAATGATATGTTCTATGCCATGTTTGAGCGTAACGATGACGACAAGCAAAAAACCGTTGTACGCATTGATGAGTTTCCAATTGCAGATCAAAGCATCAATGATTTAATGCCAAAACTTTTGGAAGAACTCAAGGCTGAACCTAAGCTTTCTAATCGTTTATTTGAAGCTGATTTCCTCGCAACACTTAGCGGAGAAATGTTGGTTACCCTCATTTATCACCGTAAACTGGATCAAGAATGGGAACAAGCCGCTAAAGCACTTGCCAATAAATTAGATATTAAAATTATAGGCCGTAGCCGTGGCCAGAAAATTGTTATTGGCGATGATTTCGTTGTTGAAGAATTCGAGCTTTTAAATCGTTCATTTAAATACAAGCAAATCGAAAGTAGCTTTACCCAGCCTAATGCACAGGTTTGCAAAAAAATGCTGCAATGGGCATGTGACGCAGCTGAAGGATCAAAGAAACACTTATTAGAACTCTATTGTGGTAATGGTAATTTTACGCTTCCGCTCTCTTTAAAGTTCGAACGAGTATTGGCTACCGAGCTTGCAAAATCCTCTGTTTATGCAGCTCAATGGAACATTGAACAAAACCAAATTGATAATATTCAAGTAGCACGCCTATCGGCTGAAGAGTTTACTCAAGCTTATCAAGGTGAGCGCGAATTCCGCCGTCTACAAGAAGCGAATATTGATATTCAGAGCTATGACTTTGACACCGTATTTGTAGATCCACCACGTGCAGGAATTGATGATGAGACTTTAAAACTTCTACAAGGTTTTGAACGTATTATCTACATTTCATGTAACCCTGACACGTTATATGAAAATTTAAAAACGCTCAGTCAAACTCATCGAGTGACTAAATTTGCCTTATTTGATCAGTTCCCTTATACACATCATGTAGAGTCTGGTGTTTTACTTGAGAAGATTTAAACAAAATCTTTCATTGTAAAGTTTTAAGTAAGGAGGTTATATACCTCCTTATTTTTTAACGCTTTATTAGTTAAGTATTTAAATTTTCAAAAAATATCAAGTCATCTATTCGTCATAATTTCGTTTAACTCAAGCATTCCCATCGAAAATTCTCGAGTTCAATTGGTGGATTTATCACTTATGGAGTCTTGTATTTTATTTTAAATTGGCTATATTTCGAGCTATGTTAGGTTGTATATGAAGGCTCTATGAGTTTTTGGCAAAAGCTGTTCTTGGCAGATCAACAGCATAACGAGCATAAAAACCAAACTGCTTGTGTTGAAAATGACTGCTCATGTAAAACTAATGAACAACTTCTAAGTGCACTTGCACAAGCAACAGATGAAGATGTCATTAAGGGAATTAAAAAAGTTCTTATTTCCCGTGGTTATAGCCGAAAAGAGTTAAATGAACTCACTCAAAAACCGTCTATTCATTAATTAAAAAGCCAGTCTTGTACTGGCTTTTTTATATTTCACTTTACTGCACAATTGGACTCGTCCACCCAACCGACCATTGGTCCCATTTGAAATTGCTGATCATTCCGATTGTTCTTTTGCATATATAAACTAGAAATAGAGCCATCGAGATATAAGGCCTGCTCTACTTTAAGATTTCTTTGAAAAAACTTGGCAAAATTGTAAAAACTCACACGATTCTTAGATATTACAAAGTAGAGTTTATTATCTCGAATACCAACTCCATTACGAATTTTCTTTGATTGAGAGTCTGGTAAAAAAAGGGAATTTATCTTTCCTTCAATAACTAACATTGGCCCAGATTGGGTTGCATAATCAACTTTCAAATTTTGTAGGCTATATTGTTGCATAGTTAAAACAAAGGCCTGTTTTTTATTCCAAGCTACTACCCCATTCGGCTGTAAAAAGAAATTTCCCAATCCTTTATGCTCATTTAAGGGCTGAACTACCTTAGCTTGTTCAATATACAACCCTACTGGAGAAAATCCTAAATGAAACATCCCCGCATTCATTGCAAAGCTAAGCTGCTCACACTGCTTTAATTGTTCATTAATATTGTTAAAGCTTTTATAGTATTGCTGATTATTAGGATTCTTTAAAAACAAGCGTAATGCTTTAAAATCGCTGATCGAGACCACATCGTATTGGTCACCTTCCACCGTTTTAATCTGCTGATGCGCTATAGCATATGCAGTCTGAAACAAAAGCCCATATAAAGCTAAGCACCCGATGCCCCATTTCATTTAACATCACCTGACATGACATTTTCCCTTCATATTAAGTTCTTAAATTATATACAAGAAATATGAATAGATTGGATATGCATCAAATTCTTTCATTCGACGTAATCAATACACTGCAAATTGCTGATATTGGTTATAATGTTTAGCAGCTTTTCAATAAAAGCCATTTACACTTTATTGGATCAGCGTAAGCATGCAACAACCGAATAAACGCTACCCTTTAGGGGCTCACCTCATCGTAAAGCATCTCGGCTATAGCCATCATGGTATATATGCAGGGAGAGGTCGAATTATCCATTATTCCGGCTTAGCTCATTTCATCAAAAAACGCCCGATTGAAATCACGTCAATAGATGCTTTCTCGCATGGCAAAAAAATACACGTCCGTTCTTATGACAAACCTCGTTATAAAGGAAAGATTGTGGTTCGCCGAATGCGTTCACGTATGCATGAAAACCACTATCATTTGATTATTAATAACTGTGAACATCTATGTAGTTGGGCAATTACGGGCATTGAAAGTAGCACTCAAGTTGAACGTATGATGCATCGTTTAACAACTATTGGCTATGTAAGCTCAATCATGAGCTATATGAATGGTATGATGCTGACCGTTGCAACTACATGTTTTGCTCTGGTTCTTTATATTAAAAAGAAACTGCGCGATCAGGCAAAAAGAAAAGTTCCTACTTACCAGTTTTTAAGAGAAAAATCGCAGAAAAGAAATATCGATCCTTCAGCACCCCTAGTATTTATAGATCCAGATAAAAAAGAGCCAGTCTAAATAAAAAAGCCCTCATATTTGAGAGCTTTTTAGAAAACTTATAACTTATTTTTTAGCTGCATTAGCGGCAGTTGCTTCTGTCGTAATGTTTACAGTGATCTTATCACCAACGTTCGGTACATAACTTCCTAAACCAAAGTCAGAACGCTTGAATGAAGTTGTAGCATTAAAACCAATCGCTGGAACTTTAGCCATTGGATGCTCGCCCTGCTTGTTTAAAACAGCATCAAGTACAACTGGCTTAGTTACGCCTTTAACAGTTAAGTCACCAGTAATTTTAAAGTGCTTTTTGTCTTTGGTTTCAACTTTAGTACTTTTAAACGTAATATTTGGATATTTAGCAGCATTAAACCAAGCTTCTTCTTGGAACTCTTTATCCAAAGCAGGAACGTTTGTATTTACACTGCTTAAAGGAATAGTCACATTTACAGATGAGTTTGCTGGTTTAGCATTATCAACTTTAATTACGCCTTGGATATCCGAAAAGTTAGCGCTTGGAGTAGAGAAACCAAAGTGATTCCATGAGAAAACAGTAGCTGTATGTGTTGGGTCAATTTTGTAGTCTACTGGCGCAGCTAAAGTAACTGAACTAGCCAATGCTACTGCCAAACCGAAGCTTAATGTTTTAAGATGCATTTTTCGTATCCTTTATTGATATAGTCGTTAGTGTATACATCAAGTAATTTAATTCACTATTCTTTATAAAACGATATGTTTCATCCATGCAACAATAAAAGCGTTACAGTTGTTATTCAAAAACCATATTATAAAGTATAGATATTCTTCTATTCGAAGCTTCAGATTTATTAATTTTTATTTCAAATTTATTGATTCATAATAAGGTAAAACATGGCTAATACTGCTCAAGCACAAAGTACTTCCACTCCATATCGGGTAACTCTCACCGATCCTTCAGGTCATCAATGGTTTGCAGATGAACCAACTGATAAAGGTGGCCTAGATACTGCTCCGAACCCGGTTCAGCTTTTATTATCCGCTTTAGGAGCTTGTACCACCATTACTTTAGAAATGTATGCGAATCTTAAAGGTATTAAGCTTGAGCATGTTCAAGTGGATTTAGCATTAAACCCTAATGGCGAACCTGAAAAAGGCCAAAATAATATTGAACGAAAAATTACACTCAAAGGTGAATTTACTGAAGACCAGCATAAGCGATTACTAAAAGTTGCAGAGAATTGCCCTATTCATAAGTTATTAACCTCTCAGATTAATATCCAAACAGAACTCACTATTTAACTTCTCAAATAAAAAAGCGCTCTATCTAGAGCGCTTTTTTACACTACTTTAATATTTAAGCAGTTAATTCTTTTACGGCTGCAACAACAGCTTCAGTCGTAATACCAAAGAATTGGAACAAATCTTTTGCTGGTGCTGACTCACCATAAGTTGTCATACCAATTACTTTGCCATCAAGACCAACGAACTTCCACCAATAGTCAACATGAGCCGCTTCAACAGCAACACGCGCACGGATATGAGCTGGTAATACTGCTTCACGGTATGCAGCATCTTGCTTCATAAACTCTTCTGCACATGGCATAGAAACTACACGCACACCTTCAAGTTGTGCATAAGCTTCCATTGCTAAAGAAATTTCAGAACCAGTTGCAATAATAATTGCTTTTAATTCGCCTTTTTCTTGAGCAAGTACATAACCACCTTTTGCAGCGTTTTGAATTTGCTCCTCAGAACGTGTTTGGAATGGTAAGTTTTGACGAGAGAAAATAAGTGCTGTAGGACCATCTTTACGTTCTAGAGCAGACTTCCAAGCAATTGCAGTTTCTACAGTATCCGCAGGGCGCCATGTATTTAAGTTAGGTGTACCACGTAATGAAGCAATTTGTTCAATCGGTTGGTGAGTTGGACCATCTTCACCCAGACCGATTGAGTCATGTGTATAAACATGAATTACACGTTGTTTCATTAATGCAGACATACGTACTGCATTACGTGCATATTCCATAAACATTAAGAATGTTGCAACGTAAGGAACGAAACCACCATGCAATGCAACGCCATTAGCGATCGCAGTCATACCAAATTCACGTACGCCATAGTAGACATAGTTACCAGCTGGGTTTTCTTGAACACCTTGGCAACCTTTCCAAAGTGTTAAGTTAGAACCTGCTAAGTCAGCGGAACCACCTAACAATTCAGGTAATAAAGGACCAAATGCTTGTAATGTATTTTGGCTTGCTTTACGAGTTGCAATTGTCTCGCCTTTCGCATTTGTTTCACGAATGAAAGCATCTGCTTGCGCTGCAAATTCTGCTGGTAAGTCACCACTGATACGACGAAGTAACTCAGCCGCTTCAGTTGGATATTTTGCTTGATATTGTGCAAATACTGCATTCCAAGCTGCTTCAGATTCACTACCTTTTGCTTTTGCATCCCATGCAGCATATACATCAGCAGGAATAACAAATGCTTCTTCGTTCCAGCCTAATGCTTCACGAGTTAAAGTAATTTCATCTTTACCTAATGGCGCACCATGACAGTCTTCTTTACCCTGCTTATTCGGTGAACCTAAACCAATAATCGTTTTACACATAATGATTGTTGGTTTCTGAGTTTCAGCTTTTGCTTCGATTGTCGCTTGACGAATCGCATCAGCATCATGACCATCTACACGAAGAACTTGCCAACCATAGGCTTTGAAACGCTCTTCTGTATCGTCGCTGAACCAGCCTTCTACTTCACCATCAATTGAAATGCCATTATCATCATAATAAGCAATCAATTTACCAAGTTGTAAGGTGCCAGCTAAAGAACATACTTCGTGAGAAATACCTTCCATTAAACAGCCATCACCTAAGAAACAGTAAGTGAAATGGTCAACAACTTTTAAATCATCTTTATTAAATTGAGCAGCCAATGTTTTTTCTGCTAAAGCAAAACCAACAGCATTAGCAATACCTTGACCTAAAGGACCAGTTGTCGTCTCTACACCCGGTGCATAGCCATATTCAGGATGACCAGGAGTTCTAGAATGCAATTGACGGAACTGTTTTAAATCTTCAATTGAAAGATCATAACCTGTTAAATGAAGCAAAGCGTATTGCAACATTGAGCCATGGCCATTTGATAAAACGAAACGGTCACGGTTTGCCCATTGTGGATTTGTTGGGTTGTGATTTAAAAACTCACGCCAGACGACGTCAGCAATATCTGCCATCCCCATTGGAGCACCTGGATGCCCTGAGTTTGCTTGTTGCACAGCATCCATTGCCAATACACGAATTGCATTTGCAATACGACGTTCGTTTAAAGGGGTCGTCATAGATCAGAATCCAATTTTAATAGATTGATGAAAAGAAGAAGATGAATAACCATTCAATGCCGCTATATTGTCTTAAAAAAAAGGCCTAGGGTAAACCCCAACACGGTATATTTCTTTATTTTTAACCGTTTCTTGGTTACACAAAAAACATTTGAATCTTTAAGTTATACAAAACAGTGTTCATTTTTCTGCACAACGACTAAATGTAAGAACATTAATCTTGTTAGCTTTTGATATATAGATAAAATATTTAGCCAATCTTGTATGCGTTGATCATGTTTCTTTACTTTAAAATTCAAATTTTGATATTTAAGATTTTTATTAAGTTATATGTTTAAAAAACACACTAGCAACAAGTTGTTAAAATATAAATACTTTAAATTAAAGCTTTCTATATCAATTTTGCTAATACACTTATCAATTAAAACACACTATAAATGAAATAAATTCATGCTTTTTAGTCAGTATGAACTGGTCCTCAAGCTCAAGTCGATGTAACATATTATGTCTTTTGAAATAACCAAGATAGGACTTTCATGCGCGAGTACGCTGTTTTTACCTCGGAATCTGTAAGCGAAGGTCATCCCGATAAAATGGCCGACCAAATTAGCGACGCTATTTTGGATGCAATCTTAAAAGAAGACCCATACGCACGTGTTGCTTGTGAAACACTGGTAAAAACAGGCGCTGTTGTACTTGCTGGTGAAGTAACAACGACTGCTAATATTGATGTTGAAGCTGTTGTTCGTAATACTGTTAACGGTATTGGTTATCACCACTCTGATCTTGGCTTTGATGGATCAACGTGTGCTGTAATCAATATGATTGGTAAACAATCTCCTGAAATTGCTCAAGGTGTAGACCGTCAAAAACCAGAAGATCAAGGTGCTGGTGACCAAGGCCTAATGTTCGGTTATGCAAGCCGTGAAACAGACGTGCTTATGCCTGCGCCGATTTCTTATGCTCACCGCTTAATGGAGCGTCAAGCTGAACTTCGTCGTTCAGGTGCCCTTCCATGGTTACGCCCAGATGCAAAAAGCCAAGTTACTTTTGCCTATGAAAATGGCAAGCCTGTACGTCTAGATGCTGTTGTTTTATCTACTCAGCACGATCCTGAAATTTCTCAAAGCCAGCTTAAAGAAGCAGTTATTGAAGAAATTATCAAACCGATCATCCCTGCTGAAATGTTCCATGCAGCTACTAAGTTCCACATTAACCCAACAGGTATGTTCGTTATTGGCGGCCCTGTAGGTGACTGTGGTTTAACGGGTCGTAAAATTATTGTTGATACATACGGCGGTATGGCTCGTCACGGCGGTGGTGCTTTCTCTGGTAAAGATCCATCTAAAGTTGACCGTTCTGCTGCTTATGCTGGTCGTTATGTTGCAAAAAATATTGTAGCCGCTGGTCTTGCTGACAAATGTGAAATTCAAGTGAGTTACGCAATTGGTGTAGCAGAACCTACTTCGATTTCAATTAATACCTTTGGTACAGCAAAAGTTTCTGATGAGTTGATTATTCAACTTGTACGTGATCATTTCGATTTAAGACCGTTTGGTATTACTCGTATGTTGGATCTTCTTCAACCAATGTACAAACAAACTGCGGCTTATGGTCATTTTGGTCGCGAAGGTTCCGACTCTGCATTTACTTGGGAAAAAACTGATAAAGTTGATGCCCTTAAAGATGCTGCTGGCCTTTAAAATAAAATCGTAAAAAAGCCCGCCATTGAGCGGGCTTTTTTATTTATAGTTCAAATTTTATGGTATGCAGGGTTTAATCTTCTAGCAATCATCCTTGACGCCATATCTTTTGTAGCTGTAATCAAAATCTATTGTCTTGTCGTTTTATCATCCTGATTTAATACATCCAGTAAAGTTGACTGCGTTGGAGTATCTTGATGGTTCTGGATATAAATATGGACAACTTTAAATACAACGACAACAGCTAGACAAGCCATCACACAAAACATCCATAAGCCATACGGGCTTCGAATATGTTGTGAACCACAATATGGACATGATTTATCAGTCGATGCCACAACTTTGTCGCAACACGCACAATGGTATTGATATAGCATAGGTAACCCTCCTTCCCTCATTTCAACCGTTGTTGTTTTAATAGGTTTGCTACATTTTTTAATTTATACATCCTTTATATTTATCCTATGTGAAATGAATAGATAATTCAATCTGGATGAACAATTGAGTCAATTAAAAAATATTAATTAAAAACATATATATAAGTTAAATATTATTTTTATAGGACTATTTTTCTTATTTTGATATTTTGCCAAATTTGTTAAAATAAGCGAATAATCTCATATTTTAGGCAAATGCATGTCACATACAAAGCTCATTAATAAAGGTGGCTTTCGCGAACGAGCTAACAGAAGCCGAGGTTATCAACAATCTGAAAATAAGCAAACAGCCTTAGCTTCAAACAAATACCAGCCTCAAACAAAACCACAAGAAAGCCCAACTGAAGTGGCTCAAACAGATTCTGTTGTGACTGAACATCTAACTAAATAATTTATATCTTCTTAAAATAAAAAAGGCCTAAACTTTAGAGGTTTAGGCCTTTAGATAAGGTATTTATTAATCCTTATTTTTATGTTCAATTTTCTTGTGATCTGGAGTGACTTCTCGCGCTTCTCCGTCAATAATGCTTGAATCACGGTATTGACCTTGACTACCACCACCTTGTTGATTCTGCATATCTTGCATTTGGCGCATTAGATCAGCAAATGGATTTTGCCCACCCATATTACCGCCCATACCACCCATCATTTTATCCATCATAGCTTGTTGGCGTTTTGCCAAAGTTCTCATGGCTATATTACGGAAAGCAGTTTGAACACCAGGGATCAAAATTAAAACCGCTAACACATCAGAAACAAGGCCTGGCAACATTAATAAGAAACCTGCAAAAGCATAAGCAAGTTTTTTAGTTACTGTTGGGTCATTACCGAGTTGGCCAGTCATCTGCATTTGCTGTAATTGAGGCATAATACCAGCAGTACTTCTGCGAATAAGCCCCAAACCAATAAAGAAAGCAAGAATGAACCAAAAGAACACATACCATCCACTGATGAACTGTGCTACGCCAATCCATACGGCAATTTCAACAATCGCGCCCAGAACTACAATAAGAAGTAAATTCATGTAAAACTTTATCTATCTCAAAAAGAAAATTCATTGCAGTTTTATTTGACCCAACCCTACCTAAGTTACAAATAAGGTTTAAGCGTTCCTCTTAGCTTTGATAGTTCTGTCTAATTCCTAAAAATTAACAATGCTATCGGATCAACAAGAGTCTGCAATACTAGAGTACATTTGATTTTAACTCGATAAAAACAAACATGCTTTATTATTAATGAGTGCTGTATCAAGTTTATCAAGTGCGACTTCAATTAGATTTTAATTTTTTTACTCTAGTTAAACGGAAAGTCCTTCAAGAAAGCAGTTTTTTAGTCTAGTTGAAAACTTAGGTTTTTAGAAAATTGGATATATTTCTTTGTTTATATAGTTGTTTAATAAAATTTTAAGAAGTAGTACATAGATATAGAATTTCCTAAATAACTTACATTTTCTCTATCTAAAAGTACCTCTATTCAAGTTAAATTAAAGAATAACTCTTCTAACCCCACACAAACTCATGACTAAAAAAGCTCTTTTCTTTGCCATTGGTACGATGTTTTTGTCTGCATGTTCTTTTAATACGGTAGAACAACATCAAATACAGTCAATTTCTACCAATAAAAACTCAGAGAAAATTAAATCATTGTTTGATCAAGCACAAACTGAAGGTGTTTTAGTTATAAAACGTGGGCAAATAGAGGAAGTCTATGGCAATGATCTTAAAAGAGCATCAACCGAATATGTTCCCGCCTCTACCTTTAAAATGTTAAATGCTTTGATTGGACTTGAGCATCATAAAGCAACACCAACTGAAGTGTTTAAATGGGATGGGCAAAAGCGTTTATTTCCCGATTGGGAAAAAGACATGACATTAGGCGATGCGATGAAAGCTTCTGCTATTCCAATTTATCAGGAACTAGCTCGACGAATTGGCCTTGATCTTATGTCTAAAGAGATAAAACGCATTAGTTTCGGTAATGCTCATATTGGTTCAACAGTAGATGATTTTTGGCTTGTTGGTCCACTTAAAATTACACCTCAACAAGAAGCCCAGTTTGCTTATGAACTAGCCCATAAAACTCTTCCTTTTAGCAAAAATGTGCAAGAACAAGTTCAATCTATGCTGTTCATAGAAGAAAAAAATGGACGGAAAATTTATGCCAAAAGTGGTTGGGGATGGGATGCTGACCCACAAGTTGGTTGGTTTACAGGCTGGGTAGTTCAACCTCAGGGAGAAATTATAGCTTTCTCACTTAATTTAGAAATGAAGAAAGGCATACCTAGTTCTATTCGAAAAGAAATTGCTTATAAAGGATTAGAGCAGCTAGGTATTTTATAATTTGAACTTTATAGCCCAGCTTATATTCATCCTTATAAACTGGGTTATTTTCAAACTTAAAATTTGAAAGCTTTATTGTTTATCCATCAACTGGGATATGCGGTGTATTTAAATTTAACTGATAGAAAGCAGCATCTAACCATTGGCCAAACTTAAAACCGACTTGCTTAAAAGTACCTGCATGAATAAAGCCCATTTTTTCATGCAAACCAATACTTGCTTGATTGGTTGCATCAATACAGCCTATCAATACATGTAAGTCTGCCTCTTGAGCACGCTTAATCAATTCTTGCATTAAAATTTTGCTTAATCCGCCGCCACGATGTTCATGATGAATATAAATACTATGTTCGACCGTATATTTGTAGGCAGGAAAAGCTCTAAAAGTTCCCCAACTTGCAAAACCTAATAACTTGTTTTTCTCATCTACAATACCAATGACAGGAAAACCATTTTCTCTTTTAACTGCAAACCAGTTTTTCATCGACTCTTCAGAGCGCGGCAAATAGTCATACAAAGCAGTAGAATTGATAATTGCTTCATTCAAAATATCTAATATAGCCTTTGCATGTGTAGCTTCATGACAATCGATTAAACGTAAATTTGGATTAAGATTTTTAATCATGAAGATTCCTTAAGAATAGAGACGAGCTCATTACATACAACTAAAATATATCGAGCAGCTTTAGAAGAAGGATTGCTATATATGATCGGTTGATCTAATTGCATCGCCAAACAATCCCCCTCTTGTAAAGCATAAAAGTTTTCACCCAATTGAATATCAATTTGCCCCTCTATTACCCAAATTTGCTGTAATACAACTTTAGAATTCGTACTTGTTTCATAAGTAACTCGAGATTGAGCTGGAAATTCAATTTCAACGATCTGAAATGGAGATTTCCAATTTGGAGGCGAAACTTGACGGCGAATATATCCCGTTTCTGGATCTTTCCATTCTGCTTGTTGAGTACGCCGTACCATAGGTTGAGGCGATTGAGTATTCTGGGGCGAATCAAATAGCTGAGTCAAAGGCACCCCTAAACCATTTGCTAGCTTTTCAAGAACAACAGCTGTAGGGCTCGCTTCTCCTCTTTCAATGAGTGAAATTGCAGAACGGCTTACCTGACATCGACTAGCAAGAATATCTAGGGTATATCCACGCGCTAGACGTATTTCACGCACTTGCTGCGCAATGCGGATATTAATATCTTCCATCTACCGATAAACTTTAATTCCAAAATTATAGATAAGTATTCCACTAAAATAGAATTACATCAAATGATTTTAAAGATATAAATTGGTTCGATAAAAAACCGAAAAATAACCATTCATCGCAGCATTCTTTAAATTACGCATGCAGAACCTTTTTGGCTATGTAACAATACTCTCTAAACTATTTATATAAGTCTTCACATGGCATTGATTATTGGTATTGATCCGGGTTCACGCTTAACAGGTTATGGAATCATTGAAAAAGATGGTAGTAAACTACGTTTTGTTGATGCCGGTACAATCCGAACAGAAACTCAAGAAATGCCAGAACGCTTAAAACGTATTTTTGCTGGCGTTGAGCGAATTGTGAAATTCCATGGTCCAACTGAAGCTGCGGTTGAGCAAGTCTTTATGGCTCAAAACCCAGACTCTGCCTTAAAACTAGGACAAGCCCGTGGTGCTGCCATAGCCGCATTAGTGAATTTAGATTTACAAGTTGCAGAATATACTGCCCGTCAAATTAAACAGTCTGTGGTTGGTTATGGCGCTGCCGATAAAGAACAAGTTCAAATGATGGTGATGCGTTTACTTAATTTGACCATTAAACCTCAATCCGACGCAGCCGATGCCCTTGCTGCTGCCATTTGCCATGCTCATGCATCGGGAAGCATGAGTAAACTTTCTGTTTTAAATGCCTTAGGTGGTATGGCACGTGGGCGAAGTCGTTCTAGCAGTCGTAGACGTTAAAAATTTATTGATTTACAACCTGACTAATGGCTTGATTCATTTGGTAAGCCTGTAAACCACGCATACCTTGTTTTGCAAGTTCATCACCTGCTTGAGCATGCAGAGTCACTATCTCATGTAATGCAATACCTTTGTGGAACTGAGCTTTTAAGCTCGCAATCATTCCTGCTAACACATCTCCCATTCCACCTGTTCCCATACCAGCATTACCTTGCGTACAGATATACAAATTATCTTCTAAAATTAAGCTACCCGCTCCTTTAAGCACCCAATGGCCAGCATATTTTTGTTGTAAGGCATAAATTGCAGCAATTCGGTCATTTTCAATTTGCGCTGTAGAGCAACCAAGTAAAGTAGCGGCTTCACCAGGATGAGGTGTGGCATAAATATGTGTATTTAACTTTTCAGGCTGTTTAGCTAGAAACCATAAAGCATCTGCATCTAAAACAACTTCTAGGCGTGTACTCTGATTTAACAAATTAAACCATTGTTGGTAAATCTGCTTTGCCCAATCGTCACGGCCTAATCCCATTCCAAAGCAGACTGCATCGACCTGAGATAGAATCTCTTTAATATTGTTTTCATCTAAAGCATTAATATCACGAAGCATAATATTAGGTGCCCGCGACAAAATGGCCTGATGGTGGTTGCGATGACAAACCACTGTCACTTTGCCTGCACCCGCATGAAAGGCAGCTTCAGCAGCCATAATAACTGCACCGCCCATTTGCTCATGTCCACCCACCACTAAAACATGCCCATAACTTCCCTTATGGCCAAATGCCATACGCTGAGGAAGTTTAATGTTTGTGGGTGACAAATAAGCTAAGGGTTTCAACTCGTGGTCTATAGGAATTAGACTAACTAAACGAACTTGTCCCGCATATTCTTTTCCTTGTCCTGTAAACAATCCTGCTTTAAGGCCTAAAATAGTAAAGGTATGATCAGCTCTCACTGCACAAGGTAAGACTTGTCCTGTATTTGCTTGTAATCCGCTAGGTATATCAACTGAAATTTTTAGACCAGATTGTTCATTAAATTGTTGAATAGCCTGTTGCCAATTAGTATTTAATTCACGATTTAAGCCTACGCCAAATAACGCATCAATATGACAATCAAATGTTCTTTTAATATCAAAATTTGGATGAATTTGGGCTTTCATTTCTCTAGCAAATTGCGCTGCACAATGTAAATCGGTTGACTCACCCAATTGAGCTGCAAAGATTTCAACATGAAATCCAGCTTGTTTCAGATAAGTTGCTATAAAGTAACCATCACCTGCGTTATTGCCTTGTCCGCACCAAATAGCAATATTCTTAATAGCCCGATCTTTAAAAAGCTCAATAAGTTGCTGTGCAATTGACCAAGCTGCTTGTTGCATTAAACCTAATGAGGAGTTTTGTGCAGCAAACCAACGCTGCTCCCATGCTCGAATATCATCGCTATGATAAACTACCGCCTGCATATTATTATCCTCTTGCATTTTGGTTTATGACATCTTCCGACACATCACGCATTGCAGTGCAACAAATTGATCCACATGAATTAAAAGCATGGATCAAAGCTCAAGCATTAGACTTGGGTTTTGCTGATTGTGTCATCGCAAAACCAGATGCTCAAGAGCAAATGCCACGTTTTTTAGAGTATCTTGAACGTGGTTATCATGCAGATATGACCTATTTAGAAGAAAATTTAGAAAAGCGAGCTGATCCAACCCTATTAGTGCCTGGTACAAAAAGTATTATTTGTGTCCGCATGAATTATCTTGTGGAATCTCCAAAGCCTCGATATGTACCTTTAGAGCCTAATTCTGCCATTATCGCCCGCTATGCACGTGGCCGTGATTACCATAAAGTCATGCGTGGTAGATTGAAAACGCTAGCAACACGAATTCGTGAAAAAGTTGGTGACTTTGAATCTCGTCCTTTTGCAGATTCGGCGCCTATATTTGAAAAATCATTAGCTGAAAGTGCTGGAATGGGTTGGACAGGTAAACATACTTTGCTCATTCATAAAAAGTCAGGTTCTTTTTTCGTATTAGGTGAGCTATTTACATCACTCGAGCTACCTTTCGACGAGCCTGCAACAGCACATTGTGGTTCTTGTAGCGCTTGTATTGATATTTGCCCGACGCAAGCAATTGTCGAGCCTTATATGTTAGATGCAAGACGTTGTATTGCCTATTTAACTATCGAATATAAAGGAATTATTGCTGAAGAATTACGTACAGGTATTGGAAACCGAATATTTGGTTGTGATGACTGCCAGTTAATTTGTCCTTGGAATAGCTTTGCCAAAACAGCATCTATTTCTGATTTTAATCCTAGACATGGGTTAGATAATATTAGTCTGCTTGATATCTGGCAGTGGGATGAAGCCACTTTTTTAGCCAATACGGAAGGTAGCCCTATCCGCCGGACAGGTTATCAATCATTTAAACGTAATATTGCAATCGGATTAGGAAATGCTCCTTATTCAAAAGAAATTGTAGATCAACTACAAAATGGCAAAAATTTACATGACGAAATCGTCAATGTGCATATTGATTGGGCAATTGAACAGCAACTTAATCAACTTCAGCTATCAAATTAAAAAAATGATGTTTTTTGCCCTATAGCTTTAATACGAATTCTGTATGATTATGTATAGTGAATTAATGCCATCATCATGGATATGACAATGACTCTACGTAATGATTGGAATCGTGAAGAAATCCAAGCTTTATATGAACAACCTTTTTTGGATTTAGTTTTCAAGGCTCAACAAGTACATCGTGAGCACTTCACTGCCAATTCAATTCAGGTCAGTACCCTTTTATCTATTAAAACGGGTAAATGTCCTGAAGATTGCAAATACTGCTCACAATCGGCACATTACGAATCAAAACTAGAAGCAGAAAAACGTATTGCTGTTGAAAAAGTGATTAGTGAAGCAAAAGCTGCAAAAGATTCAGGTTCTTCACGTTTTTGTATGGGTGCTGCTTGGCGTAACCCACATGAGCGCGATATGCCTTATGTTTTAGAAATGGTACGTGAAGTTAAAGCATTAGGTTTGGAAACCTGTATGACTTTAGGCATGCTTAACCAATCTCAAGCAGAACGCCTAAAAGTTGCTGGTTTAGATTACTATAACCACAATTTAGATACATCTCGTGAGTATTATTCTCACATCATTAGTACTCGTACTTTTGATGACCGTTTAAATACGCTTGATTATGTTCGTCAAGCTGGTATGAAAGTTTGTAGTGGCGGTATTGTAGGTTTAGGCGAAAGTCGTGAAGACCGAATTGGTTTATTACATGAACTAGCTACCCTACCAATTCACCCTGAATCTGTGCCAATCAATATGCTTGTTCCTATTGAAGGAACACCTTTAGCTGATGTTGAAAAGCTTGATGTAATTGAGTGGATTCGTACTATTGCTGTGGCGCGTATTATCATGCCGCATAGTTATATCCGTCTCTCTGCGGGCCGCGAATCATTAAGTGATTCAGACCAAGCATTAGCATTTATGGCTGGTGCAAACTCATTATTCTCTGGTGATAAACTACTAACCACACCAAATGCCGGTGAAGGTAAAGACCAAGCTTTATTTAATAAACTAGGTTTAACGGCTGAAAAACCAAAGCCAACAGTTGCTGATTTATCAGTAGATGCAATGAGTGCTTAACTCAAATTAGAAAATTTAAAAGCCCTGATTATTCAGGGCTTTTTTCATTTATATAGAAGTTACTAATATTCCGTAAGTAGCATTCAGAAAGGTTCCGACTCGAATAATATCCTTTCCTGCTGCATGCGTTACTGTGAATTCTTGGCTCAACACATCAAAATTAAAAGAATCAAAAACATCTTGATGGTGTAAAAGCCAAGTCACTGTATCTGCTACATTTTCATCCGCAATATAAGTTAAAGCCTTGAAGTCTTTACTCATAAATAACTCTTAAAAATAAATTTTATGAATTTTATATGAGTTCACTCTACCTTAAAAGAAAATCTAAGCTGCTTTAGGATTTACTAACGAATGACCTGATAACAGACTTGCCAAGGCTTGAGGTGTAAATTCTAAAGAAAGCACATGATTTTTGAGATTGACTGAATGCTTGCTAATTAATGGAAGTAAGCCATCTTCTGTTTCAAAAACATATTCATCTGCAATATTTAAGATACCTTCAAGGTTTGTCGTACTTGAAGCAAGATCATGGCTAAAGATGTCATAAATCGTTTGCAAGTTAAACGTTGTTTGCTGCTCCGTCGGATGCTTGATGAGATAATCCTTTAAAAATAAAACTAATTTATGAGCAAAGAAAAAGTAATTAGGTTTATAGCTATACTTCATAGTATTCATGGAACTGAACTCCAGATTATCTTTTATTGAATTACAACTAAAACAGTAGGAATTGAACCTTAAAAAATTCTTAAAAAATTAAATATATTTATAAGATACACACAAAATAATTTTATTATTAAAAAACAAATACTTATATAAAAATATTAAATATTTATTATCTTAAATATTTTAGAATTACATTAATTAAATAGAATACAAGCACTTAGATATTACCAGTTTTTAAATTTCATTTTAAGTAAAAACCAATTTGCTATTTTACCAAATGATAAAAATAATTTTTTTTAATTTTTATTAATAAAAACAATTGATCAAAATATATATAAATATAATGTTTCTCTTGTTTTTTGATTGAAAAGTGATATATTTCCTTCGCCTTACTTAATCAGAATAAAATTACTGAAAAGTAATGGATTTTATTTTAAAAATATATTTTGGGGATTTTATGAAAAAGTTTATTTTTGTGGTGGGGGTTTCTCTCTTAAATATAGCAAATGCACAAGCAGCAGATGGCACAATTACTATTAATGGTCTTGTCACGGATAATACTTGTACTATTGATACTGGAGATAAAAATTTAACAATCAATTTGCCTACTGTTTCATCTCAAACCTTAAAAAATGCTGGTGATGTAGCTGGTCGCACACCTTTTCAAATTAATTTAACGAACTGTGCTGCTGCAGGTAAAGTCGCAACTTATTTTGAACCAGGCGCAACCATTGACTTTAATACGGGTCGTTTATTAAACCAAGCAACTTCTGGTGCAGCAACAAATGTAAATATTCAGTTACTTGGCAGTAATAACGCTGTAATTCCTGTACTTGCTACAAGCACAAATGAAACTCAAACGAATTCACAATGGGTAAATATTTCAGCAGGCGGTAGTGCTGATCTTAACTATTATGCCGAATATTATGCTACAGGTGCTTCTACTGCTGGTACGGTAACATCGCAAGTAAAATACACGATCATTTATCAATAAACTTAAAATTGAAGCTTCTATTCATGAATAGAAGCTATCTCCTTCCTATTATTTATTATTGAGAATATGACTGATGCTTTTTCGTGGTCGTAAATTTTTTTGGGGATTAGTTTGTCTGCAAGTAGCGCTCACTACTACAGGCCATACTGAAATTGTTTTACATGGTACTCGTGTCATTTACCCTTCAAATGCACGTGAGATCACATTACAACTAAGTAATAACGGCACGGCCCCGTCTCTTGTTCAAGCATGGATCGATGATGGAAATGCAAATTTAACACCAGATGAAACAAATGTACCTTTCATTATTACTCCACCAATTTCAAGAGTAGAAGCAACTAAGGGGCAAACCTTAAGAATTACAGCGTTGCCTACTACATCTCAACTAAGCCAACAACAAGAATCTATTTTTTGGCTTAATGTTTTAGATATACCTCCTAAACCTGAAGGGAGAACTCAACAAGGTCAAACCACAACAACCTCTAACAATTTTTTGCAACTCGCTGTTCGTTCGCGAATTAAATTTTTTTACCGCCCTATAGATCTAAAAGAAAATATTGATCAACTAAGTGACAAAGTCGAGTGGAAAATAAATGATCAATATCTAATGATAAAAAATCCGACACCTTTTTTTCTTACTATTACCTCCATTTTTCAAGGAAGTGAAGGCCATAAAACAGACTTATTGCAACAAGGCTTAATGATTGCCCCTTATTCAGAGGATAAAATTAAACTAAAAAATAAAAACTTAGCCGATATGAGCTTTGTATATATCAATGATTACGGTGGACGAGTTGAACACCCAATAAAATTCTAACCTCATTGTATTACTTAAGAAAATTTAAAACCTATCATGAATAGACTCTAGAACTATGTCTAAATGGTTTATACCTTATATATGTTTAAAAAGCCCCTTTACTTGGTATGTCGTCTCAAGTATTACGCTATTCATGCCTGTGGCTATATATGCTGAAAATAATACTGATGCTCCACATTTTACAAAGGCTGAATTTGATAGCAATTTCTTAGTAGGTAATGCACAAAAAATTGATATAGCTCGCTTCAAATACGGAAACCCGATCTTGCCTGGTGAATATAGCTTAGATGTTTATATTAATGGTCAATGGCTGGGTAAACGGCGTATGCGATTTACTGCCCCAGCTCCTAACACAAATGCTGAAACATGTTTTACAGAAGCCGCGTTGCTTGAATATGGCGTAAAAGCTGATGTTCTAAGTCAACATGATTCTAATTCATCACCTTCATGTAAAGCTCTCGCGTCATGGATAGATGGTGCTTTTTATGTATTTGATAGTTCCCGTTTAAGAATTGATATTTCGATCCCGCAAGTCGTCTTAGAAAAAAATCCGCAAGGCTATATCGATCCACATTTATGGGATCGCGGTATTAATGCAGCTTTTTTAAGCTATAACGCCACAGCATATCGAATAGTCAATGAACAACATCAAAATAGTTATGCTTTTATGGGAACCAATCTTGGAGCAAATTTAGCAAGGTGGCAGTTTCGCCATAATGGACAATGGAAATGGCAAAGCCAATCTAATAATTCTTCTTATACATCGACAAATACATATATACAAAAGGCGTTTCCCGATATTCACGGTGTTGTGACTTTAGGAGATTATTTTACTAATAGCGATTTTATTGACTCTTTGCCCTATCGTGGAATGAATATTTCAAGTGATGACCGAATGCTTCCAAATAGCATGCTCGGTTATGCTCCAAGAGTTCGAGGTTATGCCAAAACCAATGCAAAAGTCGAAGTTAGACAACAAGGTAATTTAATTTACCAGACCACTGTTCCACCTGGGAACTTTGAAATTAATGATCTCTATCCCACAGGATTTGGAGGTGAATTACAAGTTTCGGTACTTGAATCTAATGGAATAGTTCAAAAATATTCTATTCCATATGCTTCTGTCATTGAAATGTTACGTCCTCAAATAAGCCGATATTCATTCACGTTAGGACAATTTCGAGACCCAAACATTAAGTTAACTCCATGGCTAATACAGGGTAAATATCAACGCGGAATCAATAATTACCTTACAACTTATAGCGCAATTCAAGGAACGCAGCAGTATTTCTCTGTATTGTTAGGTACAGCTTTTTCAACGCCAGCTGGTGCTATTTCTTTTGATGCAACTCAGTCAAATGCCAATTTTTCCCATCAACCTAAAATGACAGGGCAAAGTTATCGTCTAAGTTACAATAAGTTATTTTCTCCAACGCATACTAACTTAACACTAGCAACTTATCGTTATTCAACACAAAACTATATCAAGCTACGAGATGCAATTTTAATTCGGGACTTACAAGAGCAAAACATTGATAGTTTTTCGGTAGGTAAGCAAAAAAGTGAATTCCAGATTAATTTAAATCAAGCTCTTCCAAACCAATGGGGAAATTTCTATTTAGTAGGTTCGTGGACAAACTATTGGAACCAGTCTACTACTAATAAGCAATTCCAATTAGGTTATAGCAACCAATTTAAAGATTTAACTTATAGTTTCTCTGCAATTAATAGTGAAACTATTGAAGCTGGTGGGCGAGCTGACCAAGATACTCAATACCTCATTTCTCTATCCTTTCCCTTAGATTTTAAGAAAAGCTCTTTAAATTTAAATAGTCTTCTAAGTAAAGATAGCCAAATTTTGAGTTTTAGCGGTTTTACAGGAAACCGTTTGAATTACGGCGCATCAATTTCTAGTCAAGACCATGGTCAAACAAACCTCAACATTAATGGCAACTATAAGACAAACTACACAACATTAGGTGCTTCATTCAGTTACGCTGACTCATATCAACAAGAAATGCTTAACTTGAGTGGCAATATCGTTGCCCACTCCGAAGGAATTCTATTTGGGCCAGATCAAGCACAAACAATGGTTTTAGTTTATGCACCAGATGCAACAGGAGCACAAGTCGGTAATACACCAGGCCTCAGCATAAACAAAAATGGATATGCGGTTATCCCCTATGTTACGCCTTACCATATGAATGACATTAGTCTTGATCCGCAAAACATGTCTACTCAGGTTGAGCTAGCTGAAACTAGCTTACGTATTGCTCCCTATGCAGGCTCAATCACTAAAGTTCAATTCACAACAAAAAAAGGTTATGCACTTTTTATTAGCACGACCACTTTAGATGGCTCACACTTACCTTTTGCAGCACAGGTATACAACCAAAATAACGAAGTGATAGGTATTGTTGCGCAAGGCAGCCGTATTTATTTACGAACCCCTTTAACACATGACCGTTTATATGTGAAATGGGGTGATAAGAGTACTGAAAAGTGCGAGCTTGAATACGATATCACGGATCAAATAAAGCATAACAATCAGTCAATTATTATGACAAACGCAGCGTGTAAATGAACAATATCTTAAAAAAAATTGGATTTTTGGCGATGAGTCTATTTGCATATAGTCATACAAATGCAAATTGCATTCTAAGTAAAGGGTTTAAAACAATAGACATTATAATGACAGTTGGAACAATTGTAGTTCGTCCTACGGACCCTATAGGGACTATCTTACAGAAAAGTACATTTGCAATTTCTCCAAATGACTCAACTGCAACTTGTAACCGTCCCGGTGATCTGATTAATGCCATCCTCCCTTTAAATTATCCTATTAGTCCTATTGGAAATAATGTCTTTGCGACAAATATACCTGGTATTGGTATTCGTCTTTATCGCGAAACATCAGATGTTTCAGATTTTACAGGATATTATCCATACTCACAGCCATTACCTCCAAATACACCATATACGCTTTCACAAGGATATTTCGTTATGGAGATAATTAAAACTGCTGAAATTACTGGCTCTGGAGCATTAGTAGCTGGCCGTTATAGTAGTTATTATGTAACAGGACAACTAAATCGACCTTTATTAACAACAACTGTATTAAGTAATGCTCCTATCCGAATTGCATCTTCATCGTGTGAAATTCAAAATGGTGTGGATATACCCATTCAGCTCCCAACTGTTACAAAGTCAGGTTTTAAAGCGATTGGTTCAACCCAAGGAGAACAGAATTTTAATCTATCAATTTTATGTAACGGCGGCGAAAATACTTCTGGTATATCTACAAGTAATATGATCAGTTTAAGTTTTGATTATACTTCTGACTCTACAAATAATCAGGTCATTAATAATAGTGCCGCGGACTCAACCAAAGCCAATGGTGTGGGTGTAGAATTATTATGGAATATGAATGGTGCCACTACCCCAATTCAAAAAACAATAAAACAAAATATAGGCATAGTCAGCTCTAATCAGACTATAGAGTACGATATCCCCTTAACTGCTCGTTATTATCAGACCGCCACCAATGTGACCGCAGGTGAGGTTAAAGCCACTGCGACGGTGACTATTCACTATGATTAATTTATCTCTTAAAATTTACTAAAAATAATTAAGCTTAGCTCAGCTAAATAATCTTAAAACTTAATATTTCCAAAATTTTGTAGTTATATTAAAAAGTCCCATAAAAAAATGCTCATAAGCAAAAATAGCAAATGAGCATTAGTGATAACCACTTAACCTGAAATACAAATTGTGGGAAATAGATCACAATTTGCATTACTATAATTCCAAAATTTAGCTTAAAAATCAAGTCTTTTTTTTAACAAAAATTTAAATAATCACATTAAGATATTGTTTTATAATAATTAAAAAATTAAATTTATATTTTAGAATCCTATTTTATAGTGTTTCTAAAGAATTATCATTCTATTAATTAATAAAAACTTAATTTTAAGAAAAAAAGAAAGAAAGCGATACATATGACCTAAAAATAATTTATTTTATTTTCATAAGCTTAATAGAAAATGAATTTTATAAAATTATAAAGAATTACATAATCTATAATAAAAAAAACATAAATAAATTTAGAAATCCCCTTCAATTACAAACAATATTCTTAGGCTTTTATCAGAACGTAACATGCTCATTTTTTGGAAAATATTATGTATTGTTTTACTAAGTCTAGGAGCTACAAGTATAGGTTACGCGATCAGTAAAATTGATCTTTTTCTTTTCCTCATAGGGCTACTTTTACTAATATCTTTTATTTTAGCTTTAAAACAGGCACGTGAAGATGCAGGCTTTTTTTCTGATAACTAGATGAAACCACTTGGGTGTAACTATCAATTTCTACCTTGTTTATTAAAGAAAATTTATATTTTGAAAGGTTCGAAGCAGCTTACTAGAAAATCCATTACTACACGTATTGCAGGGCTATGCCTTAAATCTTCGTGTGTGACTAACCATATTTCAGCACTCATCGGATAATCATCTTGTAATCTGACCAAATTACTAAGAGCTCCTAAAAAATCTGGTAAGACCGCTAAACCAATTTCCCCACATGCAGCTCTCCACTGTAACTCGGGATTATTGCTAACCATTATCGGTTCTTTATGATTTAACCTTTCTTTTAACTTTTGCTGTTTTTGACCATGCACTCCCCCCACTTCTACACTAATCCATTCATAATTTTCAGGATCTGTTGAAGCTAAATAATTTGGACCTGCATATATTCCAAAAGGTATTTCACCTACTTTTCGAGCAACTAAATTTTCATCCTTAGGACGTCCAAATCGTACCGCAATATCGGCCTCACTATGCTGTAAAGAAACATAATGAACATCACCGAGCACCCGTAATTTTAATTGCGGATAATGGCGATAAAATTTACCCAAATGAGGCATGATGAGATGTGCAGCAGTTAAAGGAGGCATACTAATAGAGACACTTCCCATTACTTCTTGCTGACCTGCTTGAGTTAAACGTTCAATAGAAAAAGTTTCTTCCATCATACGAGCAACTACTTGTGCAAGACGTTCTCCGTCAGGAGTCAGAATGTATGTCCGTGGCCTACGATCAACTAATTTAAGTTTTAAATTTTGTTCTAGCTGGGCAATTCTTCTAGATACAGTTGCATGATCTACTCCCAATTTTCTGGCAGCAGCAGAAAGTGACTTTTCTTCTGTAAAAACTGAAAAGTAATGCAAATTTTCCCAATCAATCATTGTGCAAATTTTCACATTAGAAGTGTATTAATATGGAATTGTACACCTTTATAGATTTGTCGAGAATAAAACCTTTCTTAATGGGAGCCTGTCCATGAACAGAACGGTGGCTTATGCCTATGCTGGTGTTGTCTTAACGATGTTTTTTTGGGGATCTGCATTTAATGCAATGTCTTATATTATTCAACATATGCCCCCGTTATCTGCTGCGTCTGAACGTTTTTTTATTGCAAGTCTAGGCTTACTCTTAATCTTTTCAATAACAGGCCAGCTTAGATGGACAGCCTTAAGACAGAATCTAGCTATCTATCTGATTATTGGTATTATCGGAATTGCGGGATTTAACATTGGCTGTTTTTATGGACTTCAAACCACATCAGCTGTTAACGGTGCTTTAATTATGGCAACCACGCCATTAATGACTCTATTAATGACAATCCTTTTAGATGGTGAAAAACTTACTACTAATAAATTCTTAGGCGTTTTATTTGGCTTAAGTGGCGTGTTACTGGTGATTAGTCAGGGACATATAACGACTTTGCTGCACCTCAAAATAGACATTGGAGATCTATTTATATTATTGGGCGCATTTGGATTTTGTCTTGCAAATGTACTGTCTCGCCGTTATGTAAAAAATGCTACTCCCTTAGAAACAACAACTTTTTCTATGCTGTTCGGGGCAATAACACTTGGTTTGTTGAGTGTGATATTTGAAGATCCTCTTACAGCGATTACATCTGCCCCTATAAATGCGCACTTAGCCATGGGATATGTTGTTATCTGCTCTACCATGATTGCTTATCTATTCTGGTTTAATGGCATACAAAAGTTAGGTGCTGGTCGTGCTTCTGTCTTTTTTAACTTTGTGCCAGTGTTCAGTATGATAATTGCTCTACTTACTGGACAAGCCCTCAATATCTGGCAATTAGTAGGAACAGTTTTAGTAATGCTTGGTGTAATGAGTAGCGGAGGATTTTTTAAAATTAAAAGCACTCCACTTATGGCAAAACATTGTACAAAATAAGAAATATGCTGCTACATTAAAAATCTATACTTAATATGTAGCAGCATTTCAAGTATATAAATTATTTCTTTAAATTCTTATATTTTCAAAATATTTTTTACATTTGTGATGGTTTATACAAAAGCTCATCTTAATTATTCCGTTGTAACAAATACTGTATGTTTCTTTAAAACTTAATAAAAGATTGCCATATATAGTTTTAAAACAACCAAAGGAGATATTAAAATGAAGCTGGATTTTACAACAATTGAAAAGCAAGCCAAATTGCTAAAAGAAGAGCAAGAAAAGATCGAGCAACGTGATCATGAATTTCAAGTTGCTTTAGATAAACACAGAGAATCCCTTAAGAATTTATTTAAAGATCTTTTCTCTGACAGAGAAATTAAGACTGAAAATGGAGGTCACTTCTGTGTAACCTTCGGTGATTTCAAAATTTCCTTATTGATTGAAACTGCTAAATTTGAAAATGGCGTTCCTGTAAAATTAAACTCCGTAAACCCTGTTATTATTAAATGCAAGAAAGATAAGCCGATTGCAAAAGCACAGTTTACAGATGCAACCCAATATCTAGATAACCATTTAGACACCCCCAATTATCAGTATTATTTTAAGCAAGAAGATAAGACCCAACTGGTACAATTTTCTGAACTTCCCACTTATTTCCAACTTGTTTTAGACGCAAACGCATAAAATCGAGCCCTCTTCAGAGGGCTTTTTTATATATTATTTTTTTATCATTTAACTTTAAAAAAATAAAATCTGTCAAATACTTTTTCTATTTATCTATGAATTATTTAACTCAATTTTAACGTCCCATACTTCAAAAATATTTGATTCTTCTCAAAATTACTTGTATATACATGTTTATATTTGCTTATACAAATATGAATAAATAAGAATAGGATGGGTCTTAAAGGATAAGGAGAGTGAAATGGACTCATCGGCTGGGAAACCTAATAGTAGTTTTATAGAAAACCGAAGTATTGATTTTATTCCTGAAAATGAAAGACATGGCGGAGTATTTGCTCAATTCACCCTATGGTTCGGTGCCAACTTACAAATCACAGCCATTGTGACAGGCGCGCTAGCCGTTGTGTTAGGCGGAGATGTTTTTTGGTCTATTATCGGCTTATTAGTAGGACAATGTTTTGGTGCTGCCGTCATGGCACTGCATGCTGCCCAAGGTCCTAAACTTGGTCTCCCTCAAATGATTTCAAGCCGTGTGCAATTTGGGGTTTATGGCGCTTGTATTCCAATCATACTCGTTTGCCTTATGTATATTGGTTTTACCGCAACTGGAGAGGTATTAGCGGGTAAAGCAATTGCACATTTGGCACATGTCAGCAATACAACTGGTATCTTAATTTATGCAAGTTTAATCATTTTATTCGCAACGATTGGATACCGTTTAATCCATTTGGTAGGCAAAGTAGCCAGTATTATTGGTTTGATTGCTTTTGTGATTATTTTGACTCAGATCTTCGCACTTTCTGATTTTTCTGAACTCTTAGCAGTACGTCATTTCAGCTGGTCTTCATTCTTGTTAGCAGTTTCCCTTTCTGCTTCTTGGCAAATCTCTTTTGGTCCCTATGTTGCAGATTATTCTCGATATCTTCCAACTAAAACATCTTCATCTCGTGTTTTTTGGGCTGTCGGCTTAGGTTCTTTAATTGGCTCACAGATTTCTATGAGCTTAGGCGTTTTAATCGCTCAGGTTGCAAACGGCAATTTTGTTGGAAATGAAGTTCAATATGTTGTGGGTATGAACCCAATTGCCCTTGTCGTAACCTTTCTATATTTTAGTATCGCTTTTGGGAAAGTTACTCTAACGACCTTAAATGCCTATGGCAGTTTTATGTGTATTGCTACGATTTGGAATAGTTTCAAATCGACAAATCAAATCTCAAAAATAACAAGATTATTGATTGTCCTTGCTATGGTTGTAGTCTCAACCTTTATTGCAATTATAGGTGAACATACTTTTTTAAGCGCCTTTAAAGCATTTATTTTGTTTTTGCTTACCTTTTTTATTCCGTGGAGTGCTATTAATCTTGTTGATTACTACTTTATCTCTAAAGAAGAATGTGATGTAGATGCACTCTATGATCCAAATGGCAAGTATGGCCGTTGGAATCGGATTGGAATTACCTGCTACTTTCTAGGTATTTTGATTCAACTACCATTTATTGATAGTAAATTCTATACGGGTCAAATTGCGGCAATGTTAGGAGGAATCGATTTATCGTGGCTTGTAGGACTTATCTCTACTGCATTGATTTACTACATTTTCGCCAAGAAAGCTCAACTCAAGTTTTCAAAACAATTAGTGATTGATCAAATTAAATAATTGAATTTAATAAGCTATCAAAGTTAATCACCTTGATAGCTTATTAAATAATTTTACGGTTATTCTGCTAGCGCTTTAGCCTGTGCCGAAATAGGCAATCCAAATAACTTATCAAAACTCCAATTAAATATAAAAGTATAGACAGGAATAATGATAATAAAGGCCACATCTAACCAAAAAGCAGCAATCAGTGAAATATCCATCCACCATGAAATAAGAGGAATCAAAAACAGAACCAAAGTAAGCTGAAAACCGATGGCATGTCCAACTCTACGCTTAACTGTACGGATATGACTGCTTTGTTTAGCTTCCCATTTCTCATATAAAATATTGTAGATAAAATTCCAAGTTACAGCGATGGTCGTAATCATGACAGATAGTGGTCCAGTATGTTCAACACTATCACCTGCCAAAATCGCTAACCCTACTGATGAAATAATCATTCCGATTATTTCATAGGAAGAAACATATACAATTCGACGCTTTATACCTTGCATAATCAACAAACTCTGCTTAATTCCTTATATTTTAATTTCAGTCAAAATCATATATAAAGTTAATAGCTTTCAGTTCAACTGATATCAAAATGAATTTTAACAGTGAAAATATTGAACTTTTCATAACCGTACTCGATACGGGTTCTTTCTCTGCGGCTGCTCGTAAACTAAATCGAGTCCCATCAGCAGTAAGTATGGCCGTTGCTAATTTAGAAGCAGAATTGGGTTATATATTATTTGAACGGACTCCTCGAAAGGTCATTCCTACCGCTACAGCATTAGCCTTGGAACCTCAAGCACGGATCATTTCTGAACAACTTAGGCTATTTAGCAATCATGCATATGAACTTTCCTTAGGACTTGAAAGTAAATTGCGTATTGGCGTTGTTTCCGATGTAAATACAAAATTATTATTCCATTCAATAAAGAAACTAACCGATAAATTCCCTTTACTAAACATAGAAGTGATTACTGCTCCCCAAGACGACATTGTTAATTTACTTTATACGGAGCAAATCAGTCTTTGCTTAGCGGGTTCAGACCTCAATATAAAAATGCGCGAGAATCTACAATTGGTAATGACTGAAACAGTGGCGGCTACGATTTCTTCTAACCACGCTCTTCTACAAGATAGAACAAAGCAGTTTTCTATTGAAGAATTAATCAATATTAGACAAATTGTTGTGGCGAGTAGTGAACATGAAATGAAAGATCCCCGTTCAATTATTGGTGCAATGTACTGGAAAACCAATAGTCTACAAACAGCAATTAATATGGTTGAAGCTGGACTTGGTTGGGGAAATTTTCCATTATCACTAGTACAAGATAAAATTGATCAAGGTCACTTAGTCCTTTTAGATTTTAAAAATACAAAAAATCATTTACCTCTATCTATTTATTTAATTTGGCTCCAAGACCGCCCTTTACCTAAAGCAGCTAGAGAGTTAATTAAAATTATTCAAGAAAATTTATAAAACTTTATAGGTTAGTTCTGAAAGTCTAAGGATTTTTATAATTTTGATTCTTGTTAAATCTAGTTTATTTAAAGCTTAAGCTCATTACTCTGTACCATATCTCTAAATACTACTAAAAACAAAAAGCCTACTTAGAAAGTAGGCCTCTTGTTGTATTTCAGGATTAAGCAATAATATTTTGTTTTGTAAAAAATACACTTATACTTTATTAAAACCAAGTGTTTTAGTCAAGAATAAAGTTTATAAGATACAAACATTTGTATTGTTGTGAAGACAATCACAATTTAGGTTTTATATAGAAAATACTTTAGAGAAGGAAAGATATTTTAATGATAGAAATTTCTATTACCGCCCTTAACAGCTTTTTTTAGAAAAACATAACAACACCTTAAGAAAAAGTATTATATTTTAATTAAATTTATTTGCATCAAAAAATATTGAATCCCTTTATTCGTTACTTTTATGTTTCATTATTAAAGTTGCTAACTTTATATCTCAGTGTTTAATTTTTAAGTTGAGTTTAAATTTCGACCTACTCTAAAAATTAATGATGCTATTTTCTAAAGTCATTTAACAATAATAGTCTATGTTTTTTACTATATATAGGATAGAACTTATTAAGAGAATTATTGTAACTATTATTTTTCAAAAATATAATTAAAAAGGCAATCTACCATGTATCTAAAGCTTAATTACAATATGAAAATATATAATATTTTTAATCACCCTTTATATTTATCTTAAATAATTTTTTCTAATTCTATATTTTTACAACACTCAAACAGCACATCTACACTTCCTGATTATATTTTAAACAAAATTTATTTTATATAAATTAATGTCTCAAACTACAAATACAATTAAGTCATCGTCACAATAGATTGTTGGAATAAATTCTAATTGATCGATAAATAACTTCTCCCACTTTACTCTTGAAGTACACATAAGCTAGAATCACTATCGCTTGAAATATTAACCAACATGACACAAATTTTTTAGGTTTAGTTTACGTCTAGTTCAGAAAATAACTTGTGTTTAATTAAAAAATTGATTAGTATTGCACGCACTGAAAAGCATTGAGATTAAAAGCTTTTCTGACTTATAGGGCCTATAGCTCAGTTGGTTAGAGCAGCGGACTCATAATCCGTTGGTCCACAGTTCAAGTCTGTGTGGGCCCACCAAATACCGAACCTCATAAACAAAAAGTTTATGGGGTTTTTTAATATATATCTAAATAGAATATGCTTTACTCTTATAAAAAATACTCAAAATTTAAATTTATTTTATCCCTAAATTTTAGATGTTTTAAAATACACTTATGTTCCGTACTAAATATCCATCTTTCATCTATTAAGCTAAGATTTGCTTTCGCATGGGCTCAGAATTCTCTATTTGTGTATCCCAAAACTTTTCCCATAAATCACAATACTCTAAGCATAATTTTTCAATATAGTTATAGTCTTCTTCTGTACAAGCTTGCATCAAGACATACCATAAATCTTCTTCATGATCGTCATCTGCTGCTTCAGCACTTTCATCCTCAGAGATACCATGTACATGATAATAACCACCACCCTCCACATCTAGACCAACTGCTTTAGTTGCTCTACGTAAAGGTGGACTATACAGAATGACTTCTTCCTCTGCGACTGCTAGTAAGGCTGAAACAGCTTTATAGTCATCATAAGCATTTTCTAAAAATACTCTAACCTGATCTGCAATTTCAGTCGGGTGATAAGTTAGACGATCTTGTTCTGTAATATCGAAATCATTCAATATATCTTCAAATAAGGGATAATGAGCATATTCAGGATTTCCCTGGTAGTAGCCGTCTTTATCCAATCCTGGCCGAAATCCAAACTCATCAAAAATATTTAAACTCAAAAGAAAACGCGGGAACATTTTTGCACCAGCATGCAATCTAGGCTCTAATTGTTTAGTTTGAAATTGGGCCATGAGCAATGCATCAGTAAAAGTTTGCACAATTGCATGGCGATATTCTAAATGAATTTTTTTTAAATCTTCTTTATTAATTTCGCCATTATTTAAAGTATCGATTGCAGGATGATGAGATACAGGATGTTTCGCAATCTTTGCTCTTAATCGGGTCAAAAAGTTTGAATTTTTTTCCCATAGTTCAGCTGAAATGCTTTGTTTCATCCCTGCGAGTGCTTTCTTTCTAGGATTATTAAAATTCTCAAATTTCTTAGGCATATCCGCTCTCATTAAACTTATTGAAGCATGATCGATTTTTACATATTTTATTATAAAAACAATGACTTAAATTAATATTTAAATATGTTCCTTCATCGATTAATATTAGAATTAAAATCGTACGAAATCAAATGAAAAATTAAAAAAAACTTCAATTAATGATAATCATTATCACAATCTCAACTTGAATCAAAATCAGTTTTTTATTATCATAATTTGTATTAAAAATTTAATATTTTAGATTAAGTTATAATTAGTTTTAACTATATGGAATAGTAATGTCAAAAAAAGAAGATATTATAAATACTGCTTTAAATTTATTTAATCAGATTGGGTACAATGCTACTGGTGTTGACCGTATTATTGCTGAATCAAATGTTGCAAAAATGACTTTTTATAAATATTTTCCGTCAAAGGAAAATTTAATTATGGAATGCTTGCAACATCGAAACATAAATATTCAAAACTCAATCAATGAACAATTAAATTTACATCAAGATGCTAGTCCTCTTGAGAAAATTCATATTATTTTTAATTGGTATATTGAATGGATCAATAGCGAAACATTTAATGGCTGTTTATTTAAAAAGGCATTTATTGAAGTATCTAAACAATATACTTCAATTCGTGAACCATTTTATGAATATACAAAATGGTTGACTAATCTATTACATGAAAAGCTTAATCAATTAGGTATAGAAAATCCAACGCCCCTTGTTCATATCATTATTTCCATTATTGATGGGATGATTATTGATGGAACGACAGATAAAAACCTTATTAACCCTGAAAAAATTTGGAAATATATTGAATATTTAATTAATGAAGAGATACCACAGCCAGTATCTTAATTTTAAAATTATCTAGGTTTATTACTTTCAGACGAAGTTTGAGAAAAATAAAAAAAGAACTTTTAAAGTATTTTAGAACTTAGATAATCCTTAACTTTTGTGCTCTACTTTAGCTTTCATAATTTTTCTAGGCTTTTTTACAAACTCATATTAGAATCCTGAAAATTTATCAATTTGCACTGATGTATGAAAAAATTTCTAGGTAACTCTATCTTTAAAGCCGTTGGTTGGACCTACAATGTAGACCCACAAATTCTTGAGAAAAAACAAGTTATTATTGGCTTTGAACATACCTCAAATCTAGATGCAGTGCTCTCGATTGCCCTATTCCAAATGTTAGACATCAAAATTCATACTTTAATAAAGAAAGAACTTTTCAAAGGCCCACTTAAGCCAATTTTAGAAAAATTGGGTGGCATTCCTGTTGATCGTAAAGCAAGTAAAGATATCGTTTCGCAAATGGTTGAACAATTTCAAACCCATGAAACTTTTAACTTAGTGATTGCTCCAGAAGCTACACGTGCTAAAGATGGCTCTGAACGTAAGCCTATCCGTACAGGTTTTTGGCATATTGCAAAAGCAGCCAATGTTCCTATTGTTTTAATGTATGCCAATGCTCGAAGTAAACAAGGTGGGATTTTAGGTAAAATTTACCCGACTGATTTACAAAAAGACTTGGAAACCATTAAAGAGCTATACGCTCAATTTGGTATAGATGTAAAAATTAACTAAATCAAATTGGACTTGATTTGACCTAATCTCACTCATTAGGTCTTAAGCTTATTGTTCTTATTCAATTGGCTAACAAAACGCAGGGCAACAGTTTTCAACAAAACCAAGCCTATGCTAATATTCCAGCACTTTTGCATTTTCTTTTTTTGGAGTTCACGTCCATGGCGGGTCATTCTAAATGGGCCAATATTAAGCATCGTAAAGCTAAACAAGATGCAAGTCGCGGTAAGGTTTTTACTAAATATATTCGTGAAATTGTGACTGCTGCCAAACTTGGTGGTGGAGATCCTGCTAGCAACCCTCGTCTGCGTGCAGTAGTTGAAAAAGCTCTCTCAGTTAATATGACACGTGACACCATTAACCGTGCTATCCAACGTGGTGCTGGTGGTGAAGATAATGATGATCTAAAAGAAGTAACTTATGAAGGTTATGGTGTTGGCGGGGTTGCTGTTCTTGTTGAAACAATGACAGATAACTTAAACCGTACAGTACCAGACGTACGTCACTGTTTTAGTAAAACAAATGGTAACTTAGGAACTGCGGGTTCTGTATCTTATCTATTTACTAAACGTGGTGAGATTACTTTTGAAGATGTTTCTTTAGAAGATAAAATCATGGAAGTTGCTTTAGAAGCTGGCGCTGAAGATATTGAAGTTTCAGAAGATGAAATTTTGGTAATCACTTCACCAGAAACTTTCGGTGAAGTGCAAGACGCCCTTACTGCTGCTGGTTTAAAATCTGATAACGCAGAAGTTGTGATGAGTCCATCTACAAAAGCTGAAATTACAGATGTTGACCAAGCAAAACAAATTCTTAAAATGATTGATATGTTTGAAGATCTTGACGATGTACAAAACGTTTATACTAACGTTGAATTCTCGGATGAGGTTTTGGCTCAACTTGATGCTTAAATCAAACATTTGAATCAAAGAAAACGCACCATTTGGTGCGTTTTTTTATAGCTTGTTGAGCAAGTTATAGCAATTAAATACATTATATTCTTTAATGACAAAGCTAGAATGCAAAGCAACTACGTTGTCGATTTTTCCAATACGTCTTAATAAAATTTCACTGTAGTCATCCATGTTGCGTGCTACAAGCTCTAAAATAAAATCAGCACTCTGACCCGTTACCAAGAATGCATTGGTTACTTCTGGAATTGCTTCTATTTCAGACAGAAACTTATCAAATGTTTCACTATCATGTTTACTCAATGAAACTTGCAATAAAATATGTAAAGTAAAACCAAGCTTACTAAAATTAATTTCCCTTTTGAGCTGCCCCATGATGTTGGCTTCAATCAGGTGCTTAATACGGCGATGCACAGAACTGACTGACAGATTGATCCGTTCTGAAAGTTCATTCAAATTTAAGTCTTCATGAGACAAAATTTCTAGAATTTGTTTATCAAAACGATCTAACTCCACTCTTATCTCCAGCCAGAATTTCACAGTAAAGACAGTATAACCCTATACCACCACCTCTGCATTGAAAATACAAAGGTTTATAGACAGTAAAACTCTTTTTCCTTTATAGAGCCTAATTCTTTTATGCCTTTTAAACGTGCAAGTAGTGTCAGGGGCGATTCATTTTAGAGAGTCGGTTTATGCTTAAATCTGTTTTATCGATGCAAAATCCTTATTCTCACTACTATTTAACGCTAAAAAGGAAGTAATCATCAAAATTTGACTATTTTTCAAGTTTCTTAAAGTTGGCATCATTTTTGTTATGTATTTGCAGGAAAATTTTTATCCATGTCGGGGGAGTTCCTGTGAATAAGATCAAAACACTAGTATTAGCAATGAGTTCTTTAGGTGCAATGAGCGTGACGATGCCTGTGCATGCCGCTACAGATGCTGAAGTTAACGCCTTACGTGATGAAGTAAAGGAGTTAAAACAACTTGTTCAGAAACTATCTGATCAACAAAAAACAGCTTTAACTGTCACTGCTCCAGCAACAATTCCCGCAGCACCAGTTACCCCTACACCTCCTGCATCAAAACCGGGTTGGATGGCTATGGCCGATGGGCAAACTCAAGTCAAGCTTTATGGTAGTGTTCGCGCAGATGCAACCTATGACTTTAAAGGTTCAAATGGCAGTATTTCAAATGGTGCCAATTATCCACTCAATAAAGATGATCCAAAACAAGACTCACTAAATGTATCTGCAGCAACTTCACGAATTGGCTTAGATATTACTCGTCCAACTCAATATGGAGATTTAACAGGTAAAATTGAAGCCGATTTCATGGGTGGCAATGGAGATAATGGCAATGGTACTTTCCGTGTTCGTCATGCCTATATGTCTTTAGAAAAATGGTTAGCTGGTCAAACGACCTCACCTTTTGTAAACACAGATACATCACCAGAAACAGTAGATTTTAATGGTGCTATTGGTACAGGTACTACACGTACAGTACAGGTTCGTTACACCCAGCCAATTAATGCACAACAAAAAATATTAGTTGCCTTAGAAGGCGGTGATGTTGAAAAAGCTGGTAATGCTGCCGGTGGAAGCCGTTTTCCTGCTTTAACAGCACGATATGATTTCAAAACTACGGATAACAAAGGCCTATTACAGTTACATGGTCTTGCCCATGAAAACCGTGTGGCTCCAAAAGATAGCACTTCTGAAGAGAAATTTGGCTGGGGTGTCGGTGTTGGTGGTAAATATGATTTAACGCCTCAAGATAGCGTGGTTGCTAACTACTATCATGTTAAAGGTGATGGCCGTTATTTACTTTATAGCAATTCGGCTTATAGCTATGACACAACAACACAAGATATTAATTTAGGAGAATTCGATAGCGCAGTAATTGGATATCAACGTAAATGGAGCCCTATTCTGCGTTCTACTTTTGCTGTAGGTGGTATTCAATATAAAGATGATAATGTCTATGCAAATAGCAATTTAACCAATACCAGCTATAACAAAGAAATTTATAACGCTTTAGTCAATTTAATCTGGAACCCAACTAAAAATATTGATTTAGGAGCAGAATATACTTACGGTCAACGTGAAACTTTTGCAGGTGACAAGGGTGATTATTCACGTATCAACCTGCTAGCAAAGTATAGCTTCTAAAAATTAGATATAAAAAAAAGAGCCTTTAATGGCTCTTTTTTTACTAGGGTTATTAGTGCATCGCCTGAATTTTTTCTAAGAAAAGTTTAGCACGCTCATGACGAGCTTCTAAATTGTCAAAGAATTCATGGGTTGGGCAGTCTTCTAAAATTTTACCTTCATCCATAAAAATTAAACGGTTAGATACTCTTTTAGCAAAGCCCATTTCATGCGTAACACACATCATGGTCATACCTTCATGTGCGAGCTGTACCATAACTTCAAGAACCTCACCGACCATTTCAGGATCAAGTGCAGAAGTTGGTTCATCAAACAACATACAGATTGGGTCCATAGATAAACCACGTGCAATTGCTACACGTTGCTGCTGACCACCCGATAACTGGCCCGGAAATTTATCTTTATGAGCAAGTAAGCCTACACGCTCTAAATATTTCAGACCTTTTGCACGAGCATCTGCAACTGAACGCTTTAACACTTTAACTTGAGCAATCGTCAAATTTTCCAAAACAGTCATATGCGGAAAAAGTTCAAAGTGCTGAAAGACCATTCCTACTCTTGAACGAAATTTAGCAAGATCTGTTTTTGGATCTTTAAGCGAAATTCCATCAACAATAATGTCACCTTGTTGAAATGGTTCTAAAGCATTTACTGTTTTGATGAGTGTTGATTTTCCTGAACCAGATGGTCCGCAAACAACAACGACATCACCTTTTTCAATACTCGTCGTGCAATCTGTTAAAACCTGAAAATCACCATACCATTTAGAGATATGTTGGATGTCTATCATTGGCATTTAAAATCTCCAATTAGCGAATGATGGCAATTTTTTGCTGTAAGCGTTTGACTAAATGCGACAGCACAAACGAGCTACAGAAATACACTACAGCGACGATTAAATAGAATGTTGCTTTTGTTTCAGGTCCATAAGTATTAGCCAATGTATCTGCACGACCTAAAAAGTCAGGTGCACTAATCACATAAACTAAAGAGATGTCCTGAAATAGAATGATTGTTTGAGTTAACAATACTGGGAGCATGTTACGAAAGGCTTGAGGTAATACCACGTACCGCATTGATTGACCGTAGGTAAAACCTAGCGCATAGCCTGCATGTACCTGACCTTTTGAAATAGACTGAATTCCAGAACGTACAATTTCCGAGAAAAAAGCTGCTTCAAAAATAGCAAAGGTCACGACACTCGAAAATAATGGTCCCCAATAGGTATCAGATTGAAACTCAAATATTTTCGGCAACAAAAAGTAGAAGATAAAGATCACCTGAATCAGTGGAATACCACGAAACAGATCAACATAAAATTTTGCAAAATTACTTGCGATGGCATTACTAGATAAACGCATCATTGCCAATGGGGTTCCAATTAGGATACCGCCCATCATTGCTAATACCGTTACGGTAAGCGTAAAAATGAAACCTTCTTTGAGTGCCGCGATCACATCAGGGTTTTGTAATAAAGAAAAATCCATGATTACTTCCCTCCTGAACCTAAGCCAGGTACAGCCATTCGTTTCTCAATCCATGCCATCACAAACTTAATGCTATAAGTGATAATCAAATAAACAGGCGTAGAGAGAATAAGAATGATAATGTCCTGAGAAGTTTCTTCACGCATGGTTTTCGTGTAAGCAAAGAAATTCAACACACTCAACGCATATAAAACAGCTGAGTTTTTAAAAACGTTCATTGCTTCAGATGTAATCGTTGGCCATACGGTACGATATGCAACCGGTAAAATGACATAACGATAGCTTTGTGCAGTAGTAAAACCCATAGCGGAAGCTGCGAACTTCTGTCCACGAGAAACGGTATTAATTCCGGCACGTATGTGCTCAGATACACGGGCAGCCGTGTAGAGACCTAATGCAAAAACACCAATAACCGCCGGTTGCTGATTTAAAATATTTTTCCACCAACCACCAGCAACTACATCCCCACTACCTGCACTTAAGCTATCCGGTAAAAACTCGGGAAAAACAAAAGCCCAGAAGAATAGTTGCACAATAAGTGGAATATTACGGAAAATTTCAACGTAACAATTGCCGATAAATGCGAGAGGTTTGTTGGGTAATGTACGAATTACCCCTAGGAGAGAACCTAATAAAAATGCGATAAGAAAGGCTATAATAGCTGTCCAAACCATAGTGAACACGCCTGAACCTAACATTTGTAACCATGTGGGTGCCTCAGCATAAGCATTGTAGCTTGAGCTACCAATAGCTTTACAAACTGATTCTGCCCATGCGGCTTTATCGACACCATATTCATTAGACTCCGCACAGAATATAGTCCAGTTTAGCGAGCCGACTGACATGTTTGCCCCTTAAATTAATATCTTTAGAAAATAGACCACTTGTGCAAATGAATCTTTACACTTACACAAGTAAATTTAGGACAAAAAGATCCAGTTAGATTCCTGCATCTGTTGGGTTAGCTTTTAATTTCTTATAAGATGAACTTTGTTGCATGTTCAAATTTGTGTTTTTTGGTGGAATTGGAGATAAGAACCACTTCTTATATAAAGTGTCCATTTTACCAGTTTTCCACAAGTTATTTACAGTACGGTCTGCAACCGCTTTAAATTTTGGATCATCTTTAGCAAGCATAATTCCATAAGGTTCAGATGAAAGTACCGGACCTACAATTGCGAAAGCTTTAGGTGTAGAAGACTTCGCAATCAAGCCTGCTAAAATATTATCATCCATTACAAATGCAGCAGCACGGCCAGATGCCATCATGGCAAAAGAGTCAGCATGATCTTTACCATAAATATTTTGAACATTAACTGCCTGACCTTTTTCATTCATCTTGATGTATTTGTCAGATGTAGTGCCTTGAGTAGTAACAACTGCTTTACCATTTAAGTCCGCCAAACTCTTAATGCCAGAGTTTGCTTTAACAGCCATGCGCACTTCTGTTGCATAGTAGTTAGTTGAGAAACCAACTTGTTGCTGACGTTGTTTAGAGTTTGTAGTGGTACCACATTCCATATCGATATTGCCTGCCAAAAGCTCAGGAATACGTGTTGATGAAGTTACTGCCTTGTACTCAACTTTTAAGCCAGGCATTTTCAATTCTTTTTTAATGTCATTTGCAAACTGGTTACAGATATCGACTGCATAACCTACTGGTTTACCTGCAACAACATATGAAATTGGATCTGAGGATTCTCGATGACCAATTACGATTTTTCCGGTACTTTTAATTTTAGCTAATGTATCTGCTGCTTGAATTTGAGAAGTAGCGCCAACCGTACAAAGCATAACTGTTGAAATAATGAGAGAGGTTGCAGAACGTTTCATAAGAACTCCTTGATGATCATTCTCTCTATTTATCTATAGAATCATTCATATAGAGCAATAGAGTGATTTTTTATTAAATTGCAATTATCGAGCCAACTTTTCCAAGTCGGACCCATCCATTTGCTTCACTTATTCTATTCAATCTGTTTTGCAGAATTAATACCTTTAAAACTGCTCACATGTTTCTACTTTAATCTATGTTTTAATCTTCTGTCTATTATTAAGCTCATCTATTTACACTTAAATGTGGCAATTATTGATTACATTGTAAACACATGCACAATAAAGTGGCTTAACTTTGGCTAAAAATAGTATTTAGAAAAATTGTATTTTCCAAAAAATCATAAAAATTAAAGTTATTAGTCATTTAGATAAAATGGAATTTATATTGTAAAAAGTAATCTTGGCATCAAAATAATATAAACAAATGGCTTAATAAAAATCATTTAGAAAATTGATAGTAATATCTACATTAATAAAATAACTAGCAAAGATAAAAATAAGCCCCGATTTTCTCAGGGCATTTTATAATTTTAAATTCCGCGCCAATCTACTCGCGCATTACGCTCAGTTTGATATATTCTTAAAACATACTGACCTAGAGGTAAATCGAGTAAATTTTGTTGATAGTTATTCCATTCTTCCGAAACACCTTCAGCCTCTTCCCTCTCCCACGGCGTACCCTTTATTTCTAATAAAGGAGCAAGCATAGAACATACAGAAATATCAGCAAGACTTAAGCGATCGCCTACCATATAACGTGCCTGATTTTCGATTAAGCAGTTATTTAGTTCATTTATGAGTTCATCCATACGTTCTTTTGACTGGTTGACTAGCTCTTCTTCAAGTTTATAGTTCTTCTTTACCAGTGTTTTGAGGAATGGCTTCGATATTTTTTCAAATTGGCGTAAATAGCCTTGTTCACCCATCATAATTTCTAAAGCATGGTCTCCTTGCGCCAACGTATGAGCTAGAGCCCAACGACGGACATGAATACCCAGCTCATCAGCCAAGCTATCTATTTTTAATGTTTGCTGTCTTAATTGTTCATCACGACGTAACAGTGAATGCTCCGGATAAGTATCATCCAGATAAAGTGCAATTTTAGTCGATTCAGCGATCCATTGATGATCATCTTTCAAAATAGGCAGTAAATTTTGGCCTGTTTTGAGTTGTGCAAAAGCACGATGAAAGCCTGGAATTAAGTTATGAGCCACATAATCAAGTTCTTTATGGTCTAACAACCAGCGAGCTTTTTCACAATAATGGGACAAAGGAAACTGATACAAAACCCGCATAAAATCTCCACGTTTATTTTTATTTGACTATTTGTACAAAAATGGTCGATGGTAAGTAGATACTTTAGAAGCTATTTTTATTTAAAACAATGGATATTGTGCTCATTTTTCACTGACACTTAAGTCTATTTTTTTTATATCTTTTTTTACCGTACTTATTGCTCTTTTTCATATTAAAACCAATTCTATTATTATTTTTCCACATAACAAACTTAAACTATTGTTTTTTATAATCTTTCAATATCTCTATTTTTTCATTAAAAAGCAAAAAAAATGCTTTGCACTTTATTTCATAAGCTGAGCATAAGTCCTCGTTTAGTGGAAAAATATTTCTTTTGTAAGGTAATGACAGCAATACAAGGTGTCATTATGTCTAATTCTCTATCAAAAACGACTGCATACGTCCAAATCATTCAAAATGATCAACAAGCGATTAATGCTGCTTATCAAGTGGCGGATTATGCTTTAGAGGGTCGTAATACACGTGATCAACAACGCTTATTACCGCATGAGCAAATCGAAAACTTTAGCCAAAAAGGCCTAGGTGGTATTCGCATTGCAAAAAAATACGGTGGTGCTTTTGTTTCCAATAAAACTTTGGCTCAAGTTTTCCGTATTTTGAGTAAAGGTGACGCGAATGTTGGTCAGATTCCACAAAATCAGATTAGCCTGTTAAACCTGATCGAAATCATGGGTACAGAACAACAAAAACAATTTATCTTTTCAGAAATTTTAGCAGGTAAACGTCTTGCCAACGGTGGGCCAGAACGTAATACCCATGATTCAAAAACACTAAAAACCACTCTTACTGTTGAAAACGGCAAATATATTTTAAACGGCGAAAAGTTTTATTCGACAGGTACGAGCTTTGCGCACTGGCTCGCGATTAAAGCAATTCATCCTGATAGTCATGTGGTTTTAGTGATTGTTAACCGAGATGCTCAAGGCATTGAAGTCATTAATGACTGGAATGGATTTGGGCAACGTACGACAGCGAGTGGTACGGTTAAATTAAATCATGTTGAAGTTAATCCAGAACTCATTTTTGATGAACGCTTATTAACTAAAACCCCTACTTATCGCGGTGCTTATTCTCAGTTATTACAAGTTGCCATTGATGTGGGGATTGCAGAAGCTGCATTTGACGATACTTTATCGACTATTCATAAAGCACGCCCGATTATTGATGCAAAGGTTGAAAAAGCCAGCTTTGAACATTACACCCTGCAAGAAGTAGGTAAGTTAAATATTTTGCTCGATGCTGCAATTTTACTGCTTGATGAAGCTGCTGAATATTTAGATGAACTTGACCAACTTCAAACTGTGACTGATGAACAAGTAGCTAAAGCTTCAATTTTGGTCGCAGAAGCGAAAGTCTATGCCAATGATGCGGCTCTACAAATCTCTGAAAAATTGCTGGAACTAGGTGGTAGCCGTTCAAGCTTAAGCCAACACAATTTAGATCAACATTGGCGAAATGCCCGTGTACATACCTTACACGACCCTGTTCGTTGGAAATTACATGCCATTGGCAATTATTACCTTAATGGTCATTTCCCTGCCCGCCATGCTTGGATTTAAGGAGAAATTGTCATGACTTCATATCAATCGGTTCAAACAAAACAAACCTCGGCATCTGGCCAAGCACACATTATTCAAAATGATGCTGAAGCTTTAGAAATTGCAAAACAATTTGCTGAGCAATTTAAAAAAACCGCAGTTGAGCGAGACACTAAGCGAATTTTACCGTATACCGAAATTGATGCATTGAGCCAATCTGGTCTTTGGGCAATTACAGTGCCAAAGCAATATGGCGGTGCCGAAGTTTCAAGTCATACTGTTGCTAAAGTGATTGCTCTTTTAAGTGGTGCAGATGGCTCAATCGGACAAATTCCACAAAACCATTTTTACGCTTTAGAAGTATTGCGCAATACAGGCACAGAAGCTCAAAAACAACGTTTATATGGCGAAGTATTAAGTGGCACTCGCTTCGGTAATGCTCTTGCTGAGTTTAAAACTAAAACTTCAACCCATAAACAAACCAATATCCGTCCGCATGAAAATGGGTATTTGATTCAGGGTGAAAAGTTTTACTGCACAGGAAGTTTATTTGCTCACCGTATTCCAACCTTAGTTTTAGATGATGCAGGCCGAGAGTATTTAGCCTTTGTAAAAAGTGGTTCACAAGGATTGAAACTTGTTGATGACTGGTCTGGCTTTGGGCAAAAAACCACAGGCAGCGGCACGGTCAAGTTTGATCAGGTTTTTGTCGATGCAGATGATGTTATTCCTTTTGATACTGCATTTTTACAGCCAACCTTAGTGGGTCCTTTTGCGCAAATTATGCATGCATCGATTGAGGTAGGCATTGCACGTGCGGCCTTTGAAGAAAGCTTGCAAAGAGTGCATCAAGCCCGCCCATGGATTGACTCAAATGTAGAAATAGCCAACCAAGATCCATTAACGATTTATGAGCTAGGACGCATTGCTGTAGATGTACGAGCAAGTGAAGTGTTATTAAAACAAGCTGCGCAATCAATTGATGCCGCAAAAATTGAAACCACACCTGAAAGCATTGCTAAAGCATCCATCGATGTTGCCAAAGTACGTGCTCATAGTACAGATATCGCACTCAAAGCATCGTCTAAGCTGATTGAACTTGCTGGTAGCCGTGGTAGTCAGTCTCAAGATGGCCTAGACCGTTTCTGGCGTAATGCGCGTGTACATACGTTGCATGATGCCGCACGATGGAAATATTACTTTATTGGGAACTACGTTCTTAACGGTGTGCTTCCACCTCGCCGGGGGACATTGTAATGGCAGATTTCAAAGCGAAAGAAATTTTACTCAATGCCTTTGACATGAACTGTGTTGGTCATATCAATCATGGCTTATGGACACATCCACGTGATGAATCACATCGTTTTAACGAACTCAGTTATTGGACAGAACAAGCCAAGACCTTAGAAAGTGGTTTATTTGATGGTTTATTTATTGCGGACATTACAGGTGTGTATGACGTCTATCAAAACGGTATTGATCTGACTTTAAAAGAGTCCATTCAGCTTCCGAGCCATGACCCGTCTACACTCATTTCAGCAATGGCGGCAGTCACTCAAAACTTAAGTTTTGGGGTCACTGTGAACTTAAGCTATGAACATCCATATCAATTTGCACGCCGCTTTGCGAGTCTCGACCATTTAACTCAAGGTCGTATTGGCTGGAATATCGTGACAGGTTATCTAGATAGTGCGGAACGCTTAATTGGTCAAAAAGGTTTAAAAGACCACGATGCTCGCTATGAACAAGCTGAAGAATTTTTAGAGCTTTGCTATAAATATTGGGAAGGTTCATGGGAAAACGACGCCGTTAAAAAAGATAAAGTACAGCGTGTTTTTACAGACCCGTCTAAAGTTCACACCATTCACCACCACGGAAAATATTACCAAAGTGAAGGTGTGTTTCAGGTATCTCCTTCTGTTCAACGCACCCCAACACTGTTTCAAGCAGGTGCTTCACCAAAAGGCATGCACTTTGCGACTCGTCATGCTGAGTGCGTATTTATTGGCGGCGACAAACCCGACAAAATACGCGAACAAGTGAAAAAGATTCGTGCTCTTGCCGAACAGCAAGGCCGTTCAGCAGATGACATTAAAGTCTTTGTCGGTATAACTGTTGTTGTTGCAGAAACACATGATCTCGCTGTACAGAAACTGAATGAATATCGTCAATATGCAAGTCCTGAAGCAGGCTTAGCGCATTACGCGAGTTCAACTGGTATCGACTTAAGTAAATTTGCCGACGATGAAGCGATTCCTTACCAAAAAAGTAACAGTATTGTTTCGATTACCGAAAAGTTTAAAGAGCAACAAATCACGAAAAATGACTTAAAAGCTCAGCATGTTTTAGGTGGTCGTTATCCCCTCATTGTGGGCAGTGGCGAAGAAGTTGCTGAATATTTAATTCATCTTTTAGATGAGACTGATATTGATGGCTTTAATTTGACACGTACTGTTGCACCTGAGTCTCACCACGACTTTATTCGCTTGGTTATTCCTGAGCTACAACAGCGTGGTCGCTATAAAACTGCATATAAAACGGGTTCACTGCGGAACAAAATTTTTAATCGGGGTGATCAATTACCAAAACAACACCCTGTTCAAGCGTTCCGATGTAGTCCCTATAACAACAGCAAAAACCTAACAACAATTGAAGAAATAACCGCTTAAATTTGGAGATAGACATGGCTCAAACAGCCTCAAAAAAATGGCTAGGCGTAGGCTTAGTCGTTGTAGTCCTTATTGTTGCTTTATTCTTTTGGAATAAACATCGCCAAAGTGGCTCAAATGAACTTGTGATTGGTATTAGCCCACCATTTGCAAAAACTTTACAAGCTGCTGCCGATGAAGCAAAGAAACAGGGTTTAAATGTAAAACTGGTCGAATTTTCTGACTGGAATACACCAAACATTACTTTAAATCACGGGGATATTGATGCGAACTTTTTCCAGCACCAACCTTTCTTAGACAATGCAATTAAAGAAACAGGCTTTAAATTAAAGGCATTTGCAGTGGGTGCAGCATCACATGTGGGACTTTATTCAAAGAAATATAAAAGCCTTGATGAATTGCCGCAAAACGCACGTGTAGTCATTCCAAATGATCCAGTGAACCAAGGTCGTGCCCTGCTACTCTTACAGCAAGCTAAATTAATTACGCTTAAAGATTCAAATAATCATTTATCTGCACTTAAAGATGTAGTTTCAAACCCTAAAAATTTGCAATTCGTAGAGGTTGAAGGACCACAAACTGCTCGTGCAATTGATGATGTTGACTTGGCTTTTGGCTATCCGCATTACCTACGCTTAGCAAAAACAGCTGACCCTGAAAGTGCACTTTTACTTGATGACAACACCAATAAACGTTATGCAATTTTGTTTGTAGTGCGTGATGACTACCAAGATAAGGGCGACAAATTAAAGAAATTTGTTGAGATCTATCAAAATTCGCCAAAAGTTAAAGCTGTGTTAGATGCTGAGATTGGGCCAACACTTTGGTTCCCTGGCTGGAAGTAATAACGGAAAGATTATGGCGATTCAGTTCAAACAGCATAAACCTTGGTTACTCGGAATTACGATTTTAATCGTAGTTCTGGGCCTCGTAGGTTACCGTTATATTAAAAATAAACAAGCCGATGATGTTTTAACGATCGGGATTAGCCCGCCTTATGCTGAGCTATTACAAAGCGTTGCCAATGAAGTAGAAAAGCAAGGTGTTCATGTCAAACTCGTTGAATTTTCTGATTGGCGAGCACCCAATGTTGCCGTACAAAACGGTGATATTGATGCAAACTTTTTCCAGCAAAGCGTATTTCTACGTAATGCTGTTAAAGAAACGGGTTATGACTTACACGCATTTGGTGTGGGTTCAGGAAGTCATGTGGGTTTATATTCAAAAAAATATAAATCACTTGAAGAATTACCTTCAGAAGCACGTGTAGCTATTCCAAACGATCCGGTCAATTTAGCCCGTGCTTTAATTTTATTGCACCGTGCAGGTTTAATTCAGCTTAAAGACATTAATAATGAGCTTGCGACCACTCAAGACATTATTGCTAATCCGAAACAGCTGAGCTTTGTTGAAGTTGAAGGTCCTCAAACCGCACATGCATATAACGATGTCGATTTAATTTTCGGCTTCCCCCACTACTTAAAAATGGCAAAAGTAACCGACCCACTTAGCGCATTATTTTTAGATCCAATCGATAAAAAATATGCAATTTTGTTTGTGACCCGTCGCGATTACCAAGACAAAAACCAAAAACTTGCAACCTTTGTTAAAGCATTCCAGAACTCAAAACAAGCACAAGACATTCTGGATAAAGACTTTGGTAAAGGTATGTGGTTTCAAGGCTGGAAATAAGGAGAATGATGATGGTGAGTTTTGGATCGCAAGTTGATTTTTCTCTGCCCCATATCAAAATTCGTGGTTTAAATAAGTTTTACCAATCGCAGGGTCAAAAACTGCATGCGTTAAAGGAAATTAACCTTGATGTTCCTCAAGGTAAGATTTTAGGCATTATTGGTAAAAGTGGTGCGGGAAAATCTTCCCTACTCCGCACTTTAAATGGCTTAGAACAAGTTAATACAGGCAGTATTCATATTCATCAACAAAACATTGCTGAATTGAGTCATGCCGAGCTTATTCAAACTCGCCAACGAATTGGAATGATTTTTCAACATTTCAATTTAATGTCTGCAAAAACAGTCTGGGAAAATGTGGCATTGCCTTTAAAAGTTTCCAATTACAACAAAGCAGATATCGACCAACGTGTAAATGAAGTTTTGGCACTCGTAGGTCTTGCAGATAAGTCTGGCTACTACCCATCGCAACTTTCAGGCGGACAAAAGCAACGTGTCGGTATTGCACGTGCACTTGTTCACCACCCAGAAATTTTACTTTGTGATGAAGCCACCTCGGCACTTGACCCTGAAAGTACCGCGACTATTTTGGCTTTACTTAAAAAGATTAATCAGGAACTGGGTCTAACGATTGTACTCATCACTCATGAAATGCAGGTCATTCGAGAAATTTGTGATCAAGTGGTGGTGATTGATCAAGGTGAGATAGTAGAGGCTGGACAAGTCTGGTCTGTATTTTCACGACCAGAACAACAAATTACTCAAGAATTGTTAAACCTTGAGCAAATTACCCTGCCTTTTAAAATCAGTCCTCTACCCGATGAAGATTCGACTCATATTATTGTAAAACTGAAATATGAGGCTGAAGCACATCAGGTTCCGGATATTCAAGAACTACTAGCTAGATTTAAAGCACCTGTCAATTTATATCAAAGTCAGGTCGATACCATTCAAGGGCATATTATTGGTTCACTTTTAGTCGGTATTCCTAACGTAGAAATTGATATTTCATCTATACGACAAGATGCATTAACTGCAATTGCACAATTTGAGGTACTTGGCTATGCACGACCAGCTCATTGATTTATTAATTACTGGAACTGTAGATACCTTACTCATGGTAGGTGCATCTGCGTTTATTGCTTTTTTAATTGGCTTACCGATTGCTGTTGTTTTAGTCAGCACTTCTGAGCACGGCATTCACCCGTCACAAAAGATTAATCAAGCTTTAGGTTGGGTCATCAACATTACTCGCTCTGTACCCTTTCTTATTTTAATGGTTGCGCTTATTCCACTTACTCGCTGGATCGTAGGCACAAGTTATGGGGTTTGGGCGGCGGTTGTTCCGCTGACTATTGCTGCAATTCCCTTCTTTGCTCGTATTGCGGAAGTCAGCTTACGCGAAGTCGACCAAGGCTTAATTGAAGCTGCACAGGCCATGGGTTGTAACCGTAAACAAATTATCTGGCATGTACTTTTACCAGAGGCTTTGCCAGGTATTGTGGCGGGTTTTACCGTGACTATTGTGACTATGATTAACTCTTCTGCGATTGCTGGTGCTATTGGTGCAGGTGGCCTAGGGGACATTGCTTATCGTTATGGCTATCAACGTTTTGATATGCAAATTATGTTGGCTGTAATTTTAGTGCTCATTGTTTTAGTCATGTTAGTACAAGCGACTGGCGATGCATTAGCCCAGCAACTTGATAAACGTAAAGTTTAAACGCGATACAACCCCGCTCTAGCCATGACTTTGTCATGGCTTTCATGTAAAATCAGCGACAATTTTTAATTTACACATTTGTGAGTGGTTTTCATGGGTTTTAATTGCGGTATTGTTGGTCTGCCAAACGTAGGGAAATCTACCCTTTTCAATGCATTAACGAAAGCAGCGATTGCAGCGGAAAACTTCCCTTTCTGTACCATTGAACCAAACACAGGTATTGTTCCTGTACCAGATCCACGTTTAGACAAACTTGCTGCGATTGTTAAACCACAGCGTATTTTGCCAACTACAATGGAATTTGTGGACATTGCAGGTCTTGTTGCTGGTGCATCAAAAGGTGAAGGCTTAGGTAACCAATTCCTTGCTAACATCCGTGAAACTGATGCAATCGCTCATGTTGTACGTTGTTTCGAAGACGAAAACGTGATTCACGTAAATGGTAAAATTGATCCATTAGACGACATCGCAACTATTAATACTGAACTTGCGCTTGCCGATCTTGAAACTGTTGCTAAAGCAATTTTACGTTTAACTAAAGTTGCTAAAGGTGGTGACAAAGAAGCTGTAGCAACTAAAGCAGTTTTAGAAAAAATCCAACCATTACTTGACGAAGGTAAACCAGCGCGTGCAGCTGATTTATCTGATGACGAACGCAAATTAGTGCGTGGCTTTGGTTTAATGACTTTAAAACCAACTATGTATATTGCAAACGTTGCAGAAGATGGTTTTGAAAACAACCCGCACTTAGAAGCAGTTAAAAAACTTGCGGCTGAAGAAAATGCAATTGTTGTTCCTCTTTGCAATCAAATCGAAGCTGAAATTTCATTATTAGAAGATGAAGATCGTGCTGAGTTTTTAGAAGCAATGGGCATGGAAGAACCAGGTTTAAATGTGGTTATTCGTGCAGGTTATGCGCTTTTAGGTTTACAGACTTATTTCACTGCTGGTGTACAAGAAGTTCGTGCATGGACAGTAAAAGTTGGCGCAACCGCTCCTCAAGCCGCTGGTGTGATTCATACCGACTTCGAAAAAGGCTTCATCCGTGCTGAAGTTGTTGCATATGATGACTTCGTACAATACAACGGTGAAAACGGCGCTAAAGAAGCTGGTAAATGGCGTTTAGAAGGTAAAACTTACGTTGTTCAAGACGGCGATGTAATGCACTTCCGTTTTAACGTTTAAGTTAAAGCTAAAAAAGCCCCAATATGTTGGGGCTTTTTTTATATTTAATGACTTAAATCCATCGTCTCTCGTTTACTACGCGCCTCTTGTAAAATACGTTCATGCAGTGACTTTCTAAAACCTAGTATAAATATAAATTCAGCCAATACAAATAATGGTCCTATCGCAAGTCCTATCACATCATCAACAAAAGCCGGTTTTTTCTTTTCAAAATAATGTCCCACAAACTGAAAGGCCCAACCGACAACAAAGAATCCAATACTTGCTGCTAACCATTCTCCTAAAGACAATTGAGCAATTTGGCTCGCCAGTGGATACACAGCAGCTAAAAGAACGAGCATGAGTAAGCCAAATACTTTATCTAAAATAAAATAATAGATCGTACTAGCTGCAATCAGGACTATGGCTAAAGTCAGTTTAAAACTACCAATATCGACTCCAGCTCTTGCGGTTAAACATAAAATTGAAAACACGATCAGCGGAATACCAATAAAATGCGTCAATATATTTTTATGATTTAAATGATAAGCCGCATATTTGCTAAGCTCTTGCTCCAGATTTGACATGAGTTATTCCCTATTCGCTTACATATAGTCATACTGTACATATAAGGAAAACGTAAAGTTGTCAGCTATTTGACAAAGTAATGAATTTTTTCATGGATGACCGAATATTGGACCTAATTTATATTAATCGACTAAAAGAAAACACATGGTTTAGTCTGCTTCCAAAAGCATTCCAAAACTTTATTCTAGAGCACGGCAAGCAAATAACATTTGAAAAAAATAGTTATGTGTTCCGTGCCCAAGATCTATTTGATGGCATTTATACTGTGCTTGAAGGCTCAATTAGTTTGGGTTATGTCGATGTAAATGGTAACGAAGCTCTTTCTGCAATTGCTGAGCCAATTATGTGGTTTGGTGAAATATCCCTGATTGACCATGAACCGCGCTCACACGATGCGATCGCATTGAAAAAAAGTACCGTTCTGCATATTCCTGCAAAACCATTAAATGATCTACTCAAGGAAAATCCATATTATTGGTACTATTTTGCACGTTTAACGAGCCAAAAACTCAGGTATGTTTTCTTAGAACAGATTGCTATCCAAACACGTAGTATTTCTCAAAGGCTTGCTCAACGTCTTCTATTCATTTTAGAAGGATATGGGAATCATATTCTTATTCAAGATCGTCAAATTCATATTTCTCAAGAACAGTTGGCAAATATGCTGACCACATCTAGACAGACGATCAATCATGAACTGAGCCTGCTCGAAAAACAGAAAATCATTAAAATTGCTTTTAGAAAAATTGAGATTCTAGATATTGAGAAATTGAAAGTAGTTGCTAAAGCACAATCCTAATTTTTTAAAAGCGGCTAAATAATAAAAACTTAAAATTAAATTAAAAAATTAGATAACACTGCAAATCAAAACATTGTTCAAACTCTATTTCCACAAAATAAATGTGTTAAAGCAGATATTTTCACCCTACACTCAAGCTGAGCAATAATACTCAACAAGGCGCTGATTAACATGAAAAAATTATCAACAATTCTGACAGCAGGCGTATTGGCTATGTTAAGTGTTTCGGCATTTGCATGTCCAAAAGGGACTCAACTACAAGGCGGTACAGGACCAAATCACAAAGGTGGAAAATGTGTAGCGGTACATGGAAAAGCTACCGCTCAAAAAGCCAAGAAAGAGGTAACTAAAACTAAACAGGATGTTAAAAAAGACTTAAGCACTCAAAAACATGATGCAATGACCAGCGCGACTCATGCTCAACATGAATCACAGCAAATGACTCATCAAATGAAACAAGATACTGTGAAAACTGCAAACACTGCTAAAGCTGCCACAAAACCGTAATTCACATTCACTCATTATCGTTTAAAAGCAAAAAAAGCGAGATTGATCATCTCGCTTTTTTTAGATTCATTAGTTTTATTTTGGCGACGTATTTCCAAGATTTGGCATATCGATCGCATCCTTACATTGCGCTTTATCTCGCTCATAGTCCGCTTGTTTTTGGGCAACTGAACTATTGTTTTCTAGTGTTTCGCGTGCCCATATATCTAAACTTGTCAGGGCCTTACGGCAGAGTGCATATTTCCCTTCTGTAACTGAATCCGTCATTTTTACATTAATGCGCCAATCTGTACTCAATTGACGTAAAGGTTTACGAACTTTGTCATCAATTTGGCTGAGTTGTTTTTCATAAACTAAATGCTCAACCGTGTTAATTAATGTCCATGCTTTTTGAGCATAAACAGTTGCATCATTGGTTAGTTTCGGTGCTGGCTTAATTTCTACTTTTTTTTCTGCACCTTGATTACCATTATCACAGCCCTGCAATGTAAAAATACCTGCACTCATCATGGCGATATAAACTAAACGAATCTTTGCCTTGAACATATCAAACTGCCGATTAAACATTTCGGCACTATGCTATTAAATTCGGCTACAATACTCAATCTTTCAAGTATTTTTATCATTTGGTTTATTGCCAAGGTGTATTGTGTCCGAACAACAATTGATGCCTGCCCAAACAGCAACTTTTTGGCAAGGCGCCAAAGATAGCCAAGCTATCGTACTCACCTATTTACCCGTTTCTTTTGCCTTTGGCGTTTCTGCATCCCAGTTTGGTTTTACACCATGGGAAGCTTTTTTTCTATCTTGTTCAATGTATGCTGGCGCTAGCCAATTCTTGGTTGTCGCTCTTTTGGCTAGCGGTTCATCCATCTGGCTAACAGCATTAACAGTTATTGCACTAGATATTCGACATGTCCTTTATGGACCTGCTCTATACAACCTGATTCCAAACAAATTAAATCTTAAGAAAACGGCAGTATGGGCTTGGGGCTTAACCGATGAAGTTTTTGCCAGTGGAATGATCCAACTTTCACAGCGCAGACAACAATGGTCCGAGTCTTGGATGCTTGGCTTAAGCCTATTTAGTTGGATGGCTTGGGCAACTGGCTCTTTGTTAGGTGGATTATTTGCCGATCAAGTTGCCCATTTACCAAAGTTTTTACAAGCAGCTTTAGACTTCTTATTACCTGCTTTATTTTTAAGTTTTTTATTAGCGGCCTTTGAGCGAAAGCATAGCCTTGTTGTTGCTGTATCATTATTGGTTTCAGCCTTGGCTTGTTATTGGATTAACTTATCAGCTGCTATTTTTATTGGTATTTTTTCAGGCATTTTAGCTGGTCTATTTAAACATTATGTGCTGAAACAACATGATGAGGTTGAGGCTTAATATGAACCTAGAAATTATTTTGGTCGGCATTATTGTAGGCATAGCCAATTTTGCTTCACGCTTTGGACCTTTTTTCGTAATACAAAAACTACAGGGCAACCAACAAAGACGCGGCTCAATCTGGATCAAAATTGCTTTGGGAAGTATTGGAATATCTGCGATTAGTGCCATGCTTGTAGTTGCTACTCTTCCACCTCTCCTTGAAACTCCCAATAAGAGTTTCGCAATGCTTATCGGTTTTTTAGTTTTAGCAGGTCTTTATTTTAAATTTAAGAAAATCGTACCAGCAACTTTAACTGCCGCAATTGTTTATGGTCTGATCTATACTTATTTACCTTTATAAATAGATAAACTTATCTTCCTTATATAAAATAAAATCTGGCCAGAGGCGTTTAAGATTGAAACTTCTGGCTTGGAAAATTTAATTTTTGAATTGATTAAAAAGATAACCTTAGCTACTTAATAGAGATAAAAATGTCACAAGTTAAAATTTATGCAAATGAACAAACCATTATGCAGTACCGAGAATTACTTTCTCATGCAATCCATCAGGCGCTTATTGAAGAATTGAAATATCCTGTTGAGAAAAGATTTCAACGTTTTATTAGCCTTAAACCAGAAAATTTCATTTACCCTTCTGACAGAAGCCAGCATTACATTATTATTGAACTTTCAATGTTTGCAGGCCGCAGTGCATCCACTAAAAAGCAGCTTATCCAAACCTTATTTCGTAATATTCAAGAACAATGTAGAATTTCTCCACAAGACATTGAAATTACTATTTTTGAAACACCTAAAGAAAATTGGGGCATCCGTGGTAAAAATGCGGATGAATTGCTTTTAAACTATCAGGTTAATATCTAAAAACCACTTTTTTAATTGTCCGACAAAATTACTTTTTTTATGCATGATAAGGCTTAACTCCACCATAAGTTCTGCTATGCTTAAAAAAATAATTTTGTCAGGATGATTCGCATGAGCGTGACACTCGGTACCCCACTTCAATCTTCTGCATTTAAAGTTTTATTGTTAGGTTCAGGAGAGCTTGGCAAAGAAGTTGTAATTTCCTTACAACGCCTTGGTGTAGAAGTACATGCAGCCGACCGTTATGATCACGCACCAGCAATGCAAGTTGCACATTTTTCTTATGTATTAAACATGGCAGATCCTGCCCAATTAAAACAACTCATCGAGAAAATTAAACCAAATTTAATTGTTCCAGAAATTGAAGCAATTGCGACAGAAGTTTTACTTGAAATTGAAGCGAGCAAAGTAGCAACTGTCATCCCTTCTGCTAAAGCTGTAAACCTCACAATGAACCGTGAAGGCATCCGCCGTCTTGCGGCTGAAGAACTTGGCCTACCTACTTCTGCATATCGCTTTGCTGATACGCTCGAAAGCTTCCGCGCCGCTTGCGATGACATTGGTTATCCAAACTTTGTAAAACCAGTCATGTCATCTTCAGGTAAAGGTCAGTCTCGTGTAAAAAGTTTCGATGAAGTCGATGCTGCATGGGAATATGCATTGCAAGGTGGCCGTGTTAACCAAGGCACGGTTATTATTGAATCTCAAATTGATTTTGATTTTGAAATTACATTACTTACCGTTCGCGCTAAAAACCCTGAAACTGGTGAAATCGAAACTCATTACTGTGACCCAATTGGTCACCGCCAAGATGCCGGGGATTATGTAGAAAGCTGGCAACCTCAACCAATGACGGCGGCGGCACTTGAAGAAGCAAAACGTATTGCAAATAAAGTGACAACTGCACTTGGTGGCTGTGGTATTTTTGGTGTAGAACTGTTTATTAAAGGCGACAAGGTTTGGTTTAGTGAAGTCTCACCTCGCCCACACGATACAGGACTCGTAACTTTAGCATCTCAGTTTCAAAGTGAATTTGAACTGCATGCACGTGCAATTGTAGGTTTACCTGTAAACACAGCACGCCACAGTGTTGCAGCAAGTGCGGTAATTTATGCTGGAGTTGATGCCAGCAATTTAAGTTATAGCAATCTCAATGTAGCTTTAACACACCCAGACACCGATTTACGCCTGTTTGGCAAACCAGAAGGTTTCAAACGTCGTCGTATGGGGGTAGCAACCGCTCGTGCTGAAAATACTGATCTTGCTCGTACTTTAGCGAAAGAAACCGCTGATCAAGTAAGCGTTCAAACAAACTCTTAATTTTTACTTATTGGTAGACCCATTTTCATGATCAATATATCGCCATTGTTGAACTATGTCTCAAGTCATCATGATATTAAAGCCATTAATCAGTGGCGAACGGATGTAGAAAAACAGTTGCAAGATTCATATGAAAATGGGCAATCTATTCGTGAAATCATTAAAGCCCGTTCAGATTTAGTAGATGAAGCACTGATCTTTTTATGGAAACATGCTGAACTCGATCAGACAGAACTGGGCCTTTTTGCTGTAGGCGGTTATGGGCGCCGTGAAATGTTGCCCTATTCCGATGTCGATATCATGATCCTATCGGAGCATGAAATTAACGAAGAAAACGAAAAACGTATCTCTACATTTATTTCTTCTTTATGGGACGTTGGAAACTTTAAACCCGGCATTAGTGTTCGCACGATTCAAAGCTGTGTTGAACAGGCTGCTACCGATTTAACCGTTGCAACAACTTTAATTGAAGCGCGGTTAATTACTGGCAATAGTCAGCTTGCGAAATGGCCTCGCCGTATTGTTTCGCAGACATGGACTGACAAAACATTCTATGACGCAAAAATGGCCGAACAAGCCAAGCGTTACCATCAACACAACAATACTGAAAGTAATTTAGAACCCGACATTAAAAATGCACCGGGTGGTATACGTGACATTAACCAAATTGGCTGGATAGCCAAACGTCACTTTCGCGTAAATCGTATTTATGACTTAGTGCATTTAGGTTTCATTTCAGAGTTTGAATTGGCAGTTTTAGAAGAAGCTGAAAGTTTTCTTTGGGAAATTCGACATCATTTACACCGTTTAGCTAAACGTGATGAAAACCGTTTACTCTTTGACCACCAAAGGGAAATTGCCGCTAAATTTGGTTATGTTCGTCAAGAAGGCCAACCTGTAAATTATGGTGTTGAGCAGTTCATGAAACGCTACTACCGTACGGCGCAGCAAGTTTCAACACTCAATGAAATGTTGCTTGCGTATTTTAGCGAGTCAGTGATTACTCCTCGACTGCCCAACTATGAACGCAAAATTGAAGTTGTTAACGATCACTTTAAAATTGTCGATAATAAACTTGCCGTACAACATCATAAAATATTCGCAGAGCATCCAAGCGCGATTTTAGAGTTGTTCTATATTCTAGCCAATCGACCAGATATTGAAGGAATCCGCGCTCGGACTTTACGCTTACTTATTCTTGCTGCAAAACGAATCAACCAAAGTTATCGCGATAATCCAGAGCATCAAGCACTGTTTATGTCGATTATTCGTTCACCATATCGTTTATACGATACCTTGGTTGCGATGAAACGTTATGGGGTTTTAGGAAACTATATACCTGCTTTTGGCCAAATTATGGGCCTTATGCAATATGACCTATTCCATATCTATACGGTCGATGCTCACACATTATTATTGCTGCGTAATTTAAATCGTTTTAGAGAACCTGAATTTGCCAAAGAATTCCCTGTAGTAAGTTCAGTTTTCCAACGTCTTGCTCGTCAAGATATTGTCTTTATTGCTGCTTTATTCCATGACATTGCAAAAGGTCGCGGTGGTGACCATAGCGAACTTGGCGCAGAAGACGCGATTGAGTTTGGCCGTGCACATGGCTTTACAGAGCGTGAATGTAAATTAATTGCATGGCTTATTCAAAACCATTTGCTCATGTCTTTGACCGCTCAGAAAAAAGATATTTCTGATCCTGATGTTGTTAAAGATTTCGCTGAAAAACTGGGCGATATGGAGCATCTTGATTATCTATATACCTTAACGGTTGCCGATATTAACGCGACAAATCCAAAACTATGGAACACATGGCGCGCTTCTCTCATGCGTCAGCTTTATACGCATGCTCGTGATGTAATCCGTACAGGTTTAGGCCGTCCTGTTGACTACCAAATGCTGATTGAAGACACCAAGTTTGCAGCAAGTGAATTGCTGGTAAATAACTTCGCATTGGCAGATGTCGAAAAAGTATGGCAAGAACTAGGTGATGAATACTTCATTAAAGAATCAGCGGATGAAATTGCGTGGCATACACAAGCAATTTTAAAACACGGTGATAATCCAGAACCATTAGTCCTCTTGCGTGCTCACCGTAAAGCAGCTCAAGATGCGGTGCAAATCTTTATTTATACTCGCGATCAACCTAACCTATTTGCCACCACTGTTGCCGTTTTAGACCGAATGAACTTAGACGTTCAGGATGCAAAAATTATCACGGCAAGTACAGCATTTAGCTTAGACACTTATGTTGTACTTGATCGTTTCGGGACATTGCTTACCGACCCAGAACGTGAAGAAACCGTTAAAAATGCATTAGTGAAAGCCCTTAGCCAACCAGACCAATATCCGGGACTCATGCAACGTCGTATTCCACGTCAATTACGTCATTTCGATATTGAAAATACAGTCGACGTAACATTAAATGAAGCCTTACAGCAAAATATGGTCGAAATTTCAACACTCGATCACCCCGGTCTACTTGCACGCGTGGGTGGTTTATTTATGATGCAAGGTTTAGACATCCATTCAGCCCGAATCGCAACTTTAGGTGAACGTGCCGAAGATATTTTCTTTGTCACCAAAAAAGATGGAAAACCGCTGAATAACGAAGAGGTCAAACTCTTCTCGGAAAAACTGAAAGCTGCATTAGATGAAGCATCTAATCAAATTTGTCAGCACTGAAACTCAACTACTTGGTAACTGTTTAATGAACTCTAGCTTGTCGTTATTACACCCGTATCCATTTGAAAAGTTAAACCAACTTTTTAAGGATACTACTCCTGCTAACCTTCCCTTGATTCCTCTATCAATTGGCGAACCTAAGCATCCAGCACCAGAGTTTGTTAAACAGGCTATTATTGATAACTTTAACCATTTATCAACTTATCCAAACAGTAAAGGCTTACCAGAGCTTCGCCAAAGCATTGCAGATTGGTTAACTAAGCGCTTTAAACTTAATAGCATTAGTGCTGAAAACCACATCTTGCCTGTCTCTGGTACACGTGAAGGCATTTTCTCTTTTGTACAGGCATTAATTAATCGTGAAGATGCACCTTATGTGGTGATGCCGAATCCATTTTATCAAATTTATGAAGGTGCAGCTTTACTTGCAGGTGCAAAGCCATACTTCATTAATTGCACGGAAGAAAATGGCTATTTAGGTGATTTTGATGCTGTACCAGCAGAAGTTTGGGAAAAGACAGCCCTTCTTTTTGTATGTACACCAGGTAACCCAACAGGTACTGTGCTTTCTAAAGAACAATTTAAAAAGCTAATTGCCTTATCTGATCAATATAATTTTGTTATTGCTTCTGATGAATGCTATTCAGAGCTTTGGTTTGATCAAGCACCTACTGGTCTATTAGAAGTTTGTGCTGAGCTTGGTCGTGATGACTACAAAAACTGTATCGTATTTCATTCACTTTCAAAACGCTCAAACTTGCCGGGTTTGCGCTCAGGTTTTGTAGCGGGTGATGCCGATCTGTTAAAGCCATATTTGCAATACCGCACCTATCACGGCGCTGCAATGCCAGTACAACACCAGCTTGCTTCAATCGCAGCATGGAATGATGAAAACCATGTTGAAGAAAACCGTAAGCAATACCGTGCAAAGTTTGATTTATTCCAATCTGAGCTAGGTCATTTACTGCCATTACAAAAACCTGATGCCGGTTTTTATTACTGGTTAAAAGTAGATAATGATGAAACTTTTGCCAAGATGCTGATGGAAAAAGCACATATTAAGGTTTTACCAGGTCGTTACCTATCTCGTGATACCGAACAAGGTAATCCTGGTGCCAACCATGTACGTATGGCTTTAGTAGCAGATTTGGCACAATGTGAAGAAGTCGTTAAACGTTTAAAAGCGATTCTTTAAACCCAGCAAAATTGCATAGCCTTCAGTATTATTTAGAAGGCTATGCAATGTATATTAACTATAGACAACCAATAACACTGCGAAAAAAATGAAAGCCAGACTAGAGCAATAATATATTCCTCTAGCAGAACGTTTAATCTGTGCTAATACCCGCTCTTGACGTAATAAATGAACTAATAATAAATTCCATCCAAGAACCACTCCTGTCATCCATATACTCATTAGTAATTTTTGAAATAAGCTAAATTCGTGTTGAATAAGCAGCATTAAACTACTATAAAACATAATATTTTTAGGATTAAGAAGACTGGATTGCAAACCCAGAGCTAAGCTTTTAACTTTACTTTTATAACTAGACTCTTGTTCAACCAAACTATTTTCAGCAACAGTAATATTTAAGTTTGTTCCTTGAGTGGCTCTAAAACAAAGAAAACTCAAATAAGCTAAATATCCAGCCCCCAGCCATTTAAGTACTAAAAGAATCGTTGTACTTAAATTGCCAAGCACCATAAATCCAAATATACATACCATTAAGATAAGAGCATTACCCAAAGTAATTCCCAGAATAACGCCATAGGTATAACGCGCTCCTTTTTGCAAAAGACTGGTCAGAATAAGAAAAAAATCTGGACCCGGAGAAAGTAGTGCTAAAAAGTGAGTAAAGGCGATAACCCAAAAAACTTCCATAACGATTTCATCTTTAAAACTGTATGGAGTAACTTAAAAATAGAGAAAAATAATTTCTTGTAAATTATTGCGCGGCTGCAAGTTGAAACTGTCGAGGAGTAATTCCTGTATGTGCCTTAAAAGCTTTATGAAAATGACTTTGATCACTAAAGCCTAAATTGACAGCTAGCTCTGCAAGTGAAATCCCTTGTTTTAATTGAGCTCTGGCTTGATTAATCTTTAAATTAATTTGAAATGCATGTGGGGTTAAACCGACATTGGCCTTGAATAAACGAATGATTGCATATCGACTAAGACCAACCTGCTCTGCAAGCTCTTCAAGAGAAATAAATTGTTCTGACGATTTAATAATATGAATTAAGTCCAAAAAATCTTCATACAAATATTCAGTTTTTTGTATTTCTTCTAATACGAAATGAGGGAGTAATAGCTGGGTAAGGCAATAGATCAGCGACTGTTCTTTTTCAATAATTAATTTTTCAGGATCAAATAAAGTTTCATTCATATCAGAAAAAGCCTGATATAAAGTTTCTTCTTTTATTATGAGCGGCTTATGCTGAGGCAGAAGCAAATCCAAACCATGTTGTCGAAATTCTGAATACAGCTGATTTAACCACCTTATGTCCAAATGTAGCATCTGGTAGCTCCAAGCCTGATCTGGCAAAGGGTTACATGAATGCTCAATATGTGCGGGTACGATCACCAAAGTACCAGCATCAATTTTTTGGGGCGTACCAAATGAACTTTGAAAAACGCTATTCCCCTCGTCTATAGCCCCGATAGAAAACGTTGGATGACTATGAGATTTATAACATGTTCGGCTAAAACAGGACCTTCTGGTTTCAACATACGGCATTCGCACATCTTGCCAAAACTCAAAAGGTTGAGGAATAGCGTTCATTTAAACAATTAACTCGCTAAAGCTTTTTCAATATCAGCTTCTAAAGCTTCAGGTTTAGTTGTAGGCGCATAGCGGTTTAAAACAGCGCCATCCTTACCTACCAAGAATTTAGTAAAGTTCCATTTAATGCTACTGCTGCCCAAAATACCTTTAGCTTCACGTGTTAAATATCTAAAAATTACATGGGCTTCCGGACCTTTTACATCAACTTTAGCAAACATAGGAAATTTCACCCCATAGTTACGCTGACAGAAGCTACCAATTTCTTTATTGCTTCCTGGATCTTGCCCACCAAACTGGTTGCAGGGAAAACCTAAAACTTCCAACCCTTGATCTTTATATTTTTCATAAAGTTTTTCGAGACCAGCAAATTGTGGGGTAAAACCACATTTACTCGCAGTGTTTACAATTAATAAAACTTTACCTTTGTAATCAGCGAACTGCTTAACTTCACCCTCTAACAGCTCAGCTTCAAACTGATAAATATTACTCATGGATAGGTTTCCTCATCATTTTTTTCTTCTGTTTTAAGTTGTAATGATGCCGAGTTTACGCAATAGCGCAAACCAGTCGGCTGTGGTCCATCTTCAAATACATGCCCTAAATGAGCCTCGCAATCATGACAAACAATTTCAGTTCTGACCATACCATGCGTTAAATCTTCATGTTCATCAATGACTGTACCATTGATAGGACGGAAGAAACTTGGCCAACCACAACCGCTATCATATTTGGTATCTGATGAGAACAACTCTGCGCCGCAGCAACGGCAAACATAGGTACCATGTTGCTTAGTATTCCAGTATTGCCCCGTAAATGCAGGTTCAGTGCCCTTTTGTCGTGTAATCCGATACTCTTCTGGTGATAACTCTCTTTGCCATTCCCGGTCTGTTTTATTGACTTTTCCCATGACATACACCTTTTATTCTGAAGTAAACATTTCTGATGATCGAGTTTTATATTTACGCCATTCATCACAAAAACACTAGTCTCTGAACGTAAAATTTGTTGGAATTTAAACATATAAAGAACAAAAAGCAAAAAGTAAGCAAAATATAAAATCAAAAGTAAGCAAATTTATTACTAATCTTCTTTAAAGCAAGCAAACATAGTGCTATTCTAAGTGCGCACGGTTGTATAGGACAGAACATGTCTCAGAAAAAAAGTGTGGTTTTCCAACAACTACTACCAATTATCAAACAATATCAACAATCGGGTTTTACCCATGAAAAAATTGTTGAACTATTGAAAGATCAACATGATCTAAATTTGGTAACAGTTAAAACATTTAAAAGTTATTTATACCGATATGCAAAAGTGAATCCCGTTATGTCTAAAAATACTGCTACCATCCATTCCATGCCATCTACTCGAGAAATCAAAAAATCATCGAAGCTTGAGCATGTTTGTTATGACATCCGTGGGCCAGTTTTACGAGCCGCCAATGAAATGGAAGAGCAAGGACATAAGATTATCAAGTTGAATATTGGTAACCCAGCTCCTTTTGGATTTGAAGCACCACAAGAAATTATTAATGATGTTGCTTTAAACTTACCAAATGCAATTGGTTATGTTGACTCAAAAGGTATCTTCCCTGCTCGTAAAGCAATTTGTCAGTATTACCAGCAAAAAGGAATTCTCAATATGCATGTCAATGACGTGTATATTGGTAATGGCGTATCTGAACTCATCGTAATGGCTATGCAAGGCCTATTAGATGATGGAGACGAAATGCTGATTCCAATGCCGGATTATCCGCTTTGGACAGCAGCAGTTAATCTTTCAGGCGGCACAGCAATTCATTATAAATGTGATGAAGAAAATAGCTGGTATCCAGATATTGCTGATATTGAAAGCAAGATTACTCCGAATACTCGCGGTATTGTCATCATTAACCCGAACAATCCTACGGGTTCTGTATATCCGCGCCATATCCTTGAACAGATAGTAGCGATTGCAAAAAAATATGATCTAATTTTATTTGCTGATGAAATTTACGACAAAATTATTTATGACGGTATTGAACATGTTTCAGTAGCGTCATTAGCGGGCGACCAGCTTTGTGTATCTTTTAATGGTTTATCAAAAGCTTATCGTATTGCAGGCTTCCGTTCAGGTTGGATGGCAATTACGGGTGATAAAAGCCGTGCTGCCGACTATATCGAAGGATTAGACATGTTAGCGTCAATGCGCTTATGTGCAAACGTTCAAGCTCAATATGCGATTCAAACTGCCCTAGGCGGTTATCAATCAATTAATGACTTGATCCGTCCTGGTGGCCGTTTATATGAACAGCGTAATATTGCTTGGGAAATGCTTAATGAAATTCCAGGCGTAAGTTGTGTAAAACCAGATGGAGCAATGTACTGTTTCCCGCGCCTTGACCCGAACATCTACCCAATTGAAGATGATGAAAAGTTAATGCTTGATTTGCTACGTGCAGAAAAAGTGTTATTGGTGCAAGGTACAGGCTTTAACTGGCCAACACCTGATCATTTCCGCGTGGTTTTCTTACCTGCTGAAAATGAATTACGTGAAGCAATTACCCGTCTAGGTCGTTTCTTAGCCAATCGTCGTTAAAAAAATGCATAACAAAAAAGGCATCTCTAAATAGGTGCCTTTTTTATAATTCTATTTTTTTCATTTTTATAAAAGAAGAATCTCCTAACCACATAACAACGTTACCAACAAAAAATAAATTATTGTATTTAAATTATTTTTATAAATTTTATGATTCTTTCGACTTCAAGAATTAGTTAATTTTTTGATTTATATATTTTTTACCATACGTTTTAAATTACTTGATTTCCTTCAATCTACTTAACCTTTATTATGCAAAAAATGCATGAATCAATATTTTTTTGCATTTCACACTGCTTCAAAATCGAGCAACAATCCATCTCCATAACAACATCGCCATATTCGATTCGGTTAAAACAGATACAGATCTAGGAAGATAACATCGTTAGAACGACCGAACTGAACTAACAAGGAAAGCTTTCAATCATTCAAATCCCATCAAAGGATGATTGAATCAAATGGATAGAGGTTCATATGAAGCAAAAGAAATTGCTCAAGTATATTGTTGTTGCTATTTTACTTGGCATACTGACAGGTTGGATTTGTCACCACTTCTTTAATGAGGGTGAACAATTGAAGCAAATCGCTTCTTATCTCAACATACCTACAGATATCTTTTTACGCCTTATCAAAATGATTATTGCTCCATTGGTATTTGCCACTATTGTTTCAGGCATTGTATCAATGGGGAAATCGACATCAATCGGCAGTATCACCCTTAAATCAATGACTTGGTTTATTACTGCTTCGTTCGTATCGCTTGCTATCGGTATGGGTCTGGCAAACTTTTTCCAACCAGGTGCAGCTTTAGATTTAGTATTACCAACTGCGCAACAATTGAGTAGCTCTTCTGCTCCAGCGACTACAGGCTTCACTCTACAATCATTTTTAAGCCATGTTTTCCCACGCAGTATTGCCGAAGCAATGGCAAATAACGATATTTTGCAAGTCCTTGTTTTCTCTATTTTCTTTGGCTCAGCCCTTGCTTTTGTAAATCAAGGCAAAGAAAAAGATTCAGTTATCATTCGTTTGACTGATGAACTCAGCAAAATCATGTTCCGTATTACTGATTACGTCATGATGTTTGCACCTGTTGCAGTATTTGCAGCAATCGCTTCAGCAATTACAGTACAAGGTTTAGGCTTGATTGTTGACTATGGCATTTTAATCGCGGAGTTCTACTTTGGTCTTTTATTACTGTGGATCATCTTATTCTCCGTAGGTGCAATCGTACTTAAAAAAGATATTTTCCGTTTAGGTAAATTAATTCGTGAACCTGTAACGCTTGCTTTTGCTACAGCTTCAAGTGAATCAGCCTATCCTAAAGTAATGGATGCACTAAATAAATTTGGTGTGCCTAAAAAAGTAACGAGCTTTGTATTACCTTTAGGTTATTCATTCAACCTTGATGGTTCAATGATGTACACCACGTTTGCAGTACTCTTTATTGCTCAGGCCTACAATATTGACCTTAGTTTCACTCAACAAATCTTAATTTTGTTAACTCTAATGGTAACAAGTAAAGGTATTGCAGGTGTTTCTCGAGCTTCTATTGTAGTTATTTCAGCGACGCTCACTATGTTCCACTTACCTGAAGCTGGCATCCTTTTATTGCTCGGTATCGATCAGTTCCTTGATATGGGCCGTACCGCAACAAACGTAGTAGGTAACAGTATTGCTACCGCAGTTGTTGCCAAGCTTGAAGGCGATAAAGTGGCTGATACTGAAGAACTACCAGAACCAGTATTAATTAAATCAACTCAAGAACAAACGACCGCTTAAGTTTCTCTTTTCTCCCACTCTCCCAACTTAAGAGCAATTTTATATGACCTTATAAAATTGCTCTTTTTTTATTTTAAAATTACTGGCAGAAATTCACCTATATTTTTATATTAAATAATGACTTTAAACTGCTATTAAATTTTCTTAAATCAAACCTTAAAAATAGAATAAAAATTGCTCAAACAAATTTTATATTTTTAAAAATAAATACCAAGTGATTAAATTTTAATTCAATTTACAACAATTAAATTATATTAAATTAATGGAATTATTTTTCAATTCATACTGAAAAATTTAAAATCATCTTAATATTAAATTATAACAATAAAAATCAACAATATAAAAATATCAAATGTCAAAAAATTACTTAAACATCTCTATTATTTTTTAATTTTATACAGATAAAAAAATCATTTGTTTTATTTATATTAAAAAGTAAACAAATCAAGATAAATTAGAAAAACTTAATAGATTTTTTATTTTATTCATGTTATTTATTAGCGCTAAATAAAAGCAATGACTAAGCAATTGTTGATGAAACAAAATGCTATTCAAGGATGCTTCTTATTCAAACAAGTTATGAATATGTTTTACATGGTATGTATTTTGCTTAGGAAAAGCAGTCATATTCAACAAACTTTTACTTCGTCACTTCATAAGGATATTTTCGATGTTGACTAAAACTGTTAAATCTTTAGGTTTAGCGATGGGCTTATTAGCCTGCTCTCTCCCACTTTATGCAAAAAATAATGTTGTTGTAGTTGCGACTGGCGGTACTATCGCTGGTGCTGGCGCAAGCTCGGCAAATAGTGCAACTTATACTGCTGCAAAAGTTCCTGTTGATACGCTAATTAACGCAGTTCCACAAATCAAAGATTTGGCAAATGTAACTGGTATTCAAGCATTACAAATCGCTTCTGAGAGTATTACTGACAAGGAATTATTAGAAATTGCTCGTCAAGTGAATGAGCTTGTTAAAAAGCCATCTGTTAATGGTGTCGTAATTACACACGGTACAGATACTTTAGAAGAAACAGCATTTTTCTTAAATTTGGTTGTTCATACTGATAAACCGATTGTACTTGTTGGCTCAATGCGTCCTTCAACTGCTCTTTCAGCTGATGGTCCACTTAACCTTTATAGTGCAGTTGCTTTAGCAGCTTCTGATGATGCGAAAAATAAAGGCGTTATGGTTCTCATGAACGACTCTATTTTTGCTGCACGTGATGTAACTAAAGGCATTAACATTCATACCAATGCTTTTGTTAGCCAATGGGGCGCTTTAGGTACATTGGTTGAAGGCAAGCCTTACTGGTTCAGACAATCTGTAAAGCGTCATACAAATGCTTCAGAGTTTAATATTGAAAATATTAAAGGCGATGCACTTCCAACTGTACAGATCGTTTATGGTTCGGACTCTATGCTTCCAGATGCATATGAAGCGTATGCAAAAGCTGGTGCTAAAGCGATCATTAATGCAGGTACTGGTAACGGTTCTGTACCAAAATATATCGTACCAACCTTACAAAATCTTCACGACAAAAACGGTATTCAAATTATCCGTTCATCACGTGTCGCACAAGGTTTCGTATTACGTGATGCAGAACAACCTGACTCTAAATATGGTTGGGTAGCAGCACATGATTTAAACCCTCAAAAAGCGCGTCTTCTTGCAGCTTTAGCTCTTACTAAGACTAATGACACGAAAGAAATTCAGCGCATGTTCTGGCAGTACTAAGTTTTTCAACCAGCCCAAACACAAAGTTTGGGTTGGTCCTATTTCTTAAAAATAAGCTCTTTTATATTAAATCTGTACAATAGATATTCAAATCATTCTTCTTAAATAATAAAATCCTTAACAGTTTGCCAAAATATTAAGCATTTCGTTTTAACTTTGCGTGCTAAACTATGCTGCAGTCGTATTAAGGATTGGTTTATGCAGTTTGTTCATCTCGGTATTTATACAGAATTTTCGATTACAGAGTCGATAGTTCGCATACCTGACTTGGTCAACGCTGCGGTTAAAGACCAAATGCCTGCGCTGGCATTAACCGATCTATCAAACCTTCATGCTGCGGTAAAATTTTATAATTCTTGTTTAAAAAAAGGGATTAAACCGCTTTTAGGTAGCACAATTCGCCTTGACGATGCTCAACATCGTGCAACTTTACTTGCAATGAGTAATGTAGGCTGGAAAAGTCTTACCGAAATCGTTTCACGCGGTTTTATTGAAGGTCAACAACTCAGTATTCCATGTGTAAAAAAAGAATGGGTACTTGAACAGCATCAAGATATTATTGTTTTACTCGGCCAACATAGTGATGTGGGTCAGATGCTTTGCTCATCTAACCCTCAAAAAGCAGCTCCGCTTTTAGAAGCATGGATCGAAAAATTTGGTAACCGTGTTTATCTGGCTTTAACACGCACCGATCGTCCTGGTGAAGAAGACTTTATTCAAGAAGCCGCTAAACTTGCTGCCCAATATAATGTCGGTGTAGTTGCGCATAATGATGTGCACTTTGTAGAAAAGGAAGATTTTGAGGCCCACGAAGCACGTGTTTGTATTGCTGATGGCTATGTATTAGCAGATGACCGTCGTCCACGCTTATATAGTCCTGAGCAACATTTTAAAACCTCCGATGAAATGATTGAGTTGTTTTCAGATATCCCAAGTGCTATCGAAAACACCTATAACATTGCAAAACGCTGTAATGTTAGCTTACAACTAGGCACCTACTTTTTACCTGACTATCCAATTCCAGATGGCTTTACCATCGACACCTACTTTGAGCATTTGTCAAAAATAGGTCTAGAAGAACGTTTAGATTATCTCTACCCTCTCGAAAAACGTGGCGAAGACTGGCCGGAGATTCGTAAACCTTATGATGAACGAATTGATTACGAAGTTGGTATTATCCTCAAAATGGGATTCCCGGGTTACTTCCTTATCGTCATGGACTTCATTCAGTGGGCAAAAAATAATGGCGTTCCTGTCGGGCCTGGTCGTGGTTCAGGTGCGGGTTCACTCGTTGCATATAGTTTAAAAATTACTGACCTTGATCCTCTTCGTTACGATCTACTTTTCGAACGTTTCTTAAACCCAGAACGTGTTTCGATGCCTGACTTTGATGTCGACTTCTGTATTGCCGGACGTGACCGCGTCATTGATTATGTTTCCCGTACCTATGGACGTGAAGCCGTATCACAAATTGCAACTTTCGGTACGATGGCAGCAAAAGGTGCAATTCGTGACGTTGCGCGTGTTTTAGGTAAATCTTACGGTTTAGCTGACCGTATCTCAAAAATGGTGCCTACGAAACCACTCGGTGTGGACTTAGCCACTGCTATCGAGATGGAACCCCAGCTTAAAGATATCGTTACCAATCCATCTAACCCAGATAATGATGATGCGAGTGAAATCTGGGAAATGGCATTAAAACTAGAAGGTATCACCCGAAATACTGGTAAACATGCCGGTGGTGTTGTTATTGCACCCGGTAAGATTACCGATTTCTCGGCTGTACTTTGTGATGAAGATGGAACTAGCCGTGTTGCTCAATATGATAAAGACGATGTAGAAGCAGCAGGTCTCGTCAAATTCGACTTCTTGGGTTTACGTAACTTAACCGTTATTGAAGACGCAATTCAAAATATTAATAAAAATCGCGATAGTAATGATCCGCTCATTATTTCGCATGTTCCACTTGATGATGCTAAAGCATATTCTGTCTTTGCCGATGCAAATACAACAGCGGTATTCCAGTTTGAATCCGTCGGCATGAAACGAATGCTTAAAGAAGCACGTCCAAGTAAATTTGAAGAGATTATTGCGTTCGTATCATTGTACCGTCCTGGTCCAATGGATCTTATTCCTGACTTTATTCACCGTATGCATGGTGGAGATTTTGAATATCTTCACCCACTTCTTGAAGGTGTATTAGAGCCAACTTACGGGATTATGGTTTACCAAGAACAGGTGATGCAGACAGCACAGATCTGTGCGGGTTATACGCTCGGTGGCGCGGACTTACTACGTCGTGCAATGGGTAAAAAGAAACCTGAGGAGATGGTTAAGCAACGCCAAATCTTCTTGGCAGGTGCTGCTGAAAAAGGAATTGATGAAAGTACAGCCAACCATATCTTTGACTATATGGAGAAGTTCGCAGGCTATGGTTTCAACAAATCTCACGCCGCCGCTTATGCCCTCGTTGCCTACCATACTGCATGGTTAAAAGCACATTATCCTGCTGAGTTTATGGCAGCAGTAATGTCATCGGAAATGCAGAACACTGACAGTGTTGTATTTTTAATTGATGACTGCCGAAATAATGGCCTAGAAGTTTTACCACCATCCGTCAATATGTCGACTTATCATTTCCATGCGAGCGATGATAAAACTATTGTGTATGGTTTAGGTGCAATTAAAGGCGTTGGCGAACAAGCAATGCAGTCAGTTATTGACTCTCGTCGACAATTTGGTCCTTATACAGATCTATTCGATTTTTGCCATCGTATTGATTTGAAGAAAATCAATAAGCGTACTCTTGAAGCTTTAATTCGTGCGGGTGCACTCGATTGCTTGGGAATTGAACGTGCAAGCTTAATGGCACAATTGCCTGAAGCTGTTCAAGCTGCTGAACAAGCGCGCAGTAACCGTGAAAGCGGTATTATGGATTTATTTGGTGAGGTTGAAGAAGTTCAGCGTAAGCCAGCTAAACCCGTTAAACCGTGGAGTGATGAAGTTCGTCTAAAAGGCGAAAAAGATACGCTTGGTCTATATCTCACTGGTCACCCAATTGATGTTTACCGCCAAGAGCTTAAAGCTTTTATTCCTGTAAAACTTAATGAAATTACGGCTACACGTCGCGGTGTTACAACAGTCTATGCAGGTTTAGTCATTGACGTCGCAAATTTCCCAAATCGCGTAGTTATTGTACTAGATGATGGTACAGCTCGTATTGAAGTAAGTTGCAACCATGAACGTTTCCAACGTTTTAAAGATATTATCCAAGTTGAGCGTGTTGTCGTCTTTGAAGGCGAAATTTATGAAAGAGAAGGCTTTGAACGTCCAATGGGCCGTTTAACCAAGGCTTTTACTTTAAATGAAATACGACAAAAACGTGCTAACAGTATTCAGATCAAATTAGCAGAAGAGTTTATGCAAGCCACTTTGGCAAAAGATTTACAAAACATAATCTTGCCATTTTGCAATGTAGATATGCATCAGCATATCACTCTACAGCTACAGATTGATCAACCTTATGCTCAAGCTGAGCTTCAACTTGGTCCGCAATGGAAAGTTGCTCCTCTCGATGAATTACTTGCTAAACTCAGAGATTATTTTGGTAAAGATAATATTTATATTGAATATCAAGTAAAGTCGAAAGCAGCTAAAGCAGCAGAACCTGCTCGTCCGCAAACTGTTGCTTCCCCTCCCGCGGACATGACTATGGACGATGCATTGGATTTATACCAAAGCGAAGTTTCTCAATATTCGTAATTTCTGGAAATCTTATGAGTTCGTTTGATCACAACACTGTGTCAAAACAATTAGCACAAGTGCGTATTGTCATGGTAAACACTACCTTGCCTGCCAATATTGGCAGTGCTTTACGTGCCATGAAAACAATGGGGCTAATTAAATTAGTTCTTGTTGCACCTAAAACATATCCTCACCCAGACATACAAGCGCTTGCTGCTGGTGCCCAGGATTTATTTGAACATCTTGAGATTGTCGACACCTTAGAAGATGCTATTAAAGATTGCCATTTAGTATTTGGAACAAGTGCACGCAGCCGTACTATTCCTTGGCCTCTACTTGATGTACGACCTGCAGCTAAAGAAGCCATTAAAGCCACTACTCAAGGACAACAAATTGCGATTGTTTTTGGCCGTGAAGATCGTGGTTTAACCAACGAAGAATTAGCACTGGCAAATTATCATTTAACAATTCCTGTAAATCCGGACTATGGCGTATTAAATGTTGCGCAAGCAATTCAAGTCGTATGTTACGAACTTCGCATGTCTGCTCTAGAACAACAAAACGTGGATCAAGATACAGATGAAATGCCATTAGTCCAAGGTCAAAGCATGCAATGGGATGAACCATTGGTGACTCAACAACAAATGGAAGAGTTTTATCCTCATCTAGAGAAAATGCTGACTGAAATTGAATTTTTAGATCCAGATAATCCACGTTTGTTACCTTTACGCTTGCGTCGTTTATTTGGTCGTATACAATTAGATCGTATGGAATATCATTTACTTCGCGGTATTTTTAGTCGTGTACAAGCCCTAACCAGTGGTAAATGGAAAAAAGCATTATCTGAAAAGGAGGATCAACCCAATGCTTAAACAGCTGAAAGAAGATATAAAGGCTGTATTTGCGCGAGATCCTGCTGCCCGCAATACACTCGAAGTTCTCACGACCTACCCTGGCATTCATGCGATTATGATGCATCGTGTCGCACATGAATTATGGCAAAAAGATTGTAAAGGAGCGGCTCGCCTTCTTTCTTCATTTAGCCGTTTTGCAACAGGAATTGAAATTCATCCAGGTGCCAAAATCGGTAAACGTTTTTTTATTGATCACGGTATGGGTGTTGTGATTGGTGAAACTGCTGAAATTGGTGATGATGTTACGCTTTATCATGGTGTTACCCTCGGGGGCACAACATGGAATAAAGGTAAGCGACATCCAACTTTAGAAGATGGCGTTGTTGTTGGTGCGGGTGCAAAAATTTTAGGTCCATTTACCATAGGCAAAGGCGCTAAAGTCGGTTCAAATGCTGTAGTGACTAAAGCTGTCCCTGCTGGCGTGACCGCTGTAGGAAACCCTGCCCGCTATATTTATAAAGATGCACCTGACAAGAATAAAGATGAAGAACGTCGCCGTGATTATGCGCAAAGTATTGGTTTCGCTCCATATGCGACAACTGCTGATCAGTCAGACCCTATTTTAGAGGGTATGCGCGTTTTACTTGATCGTATTCAGCATAATGAAACGCGTATGAATAATTTATGCCAGCGTTTATCAGAGCTAGATCCGAGCTTCAAAAAAGAAAGTCAGGATGAACAGCCTTTTAGTGATGAAGAACTGAAAATTATTGAAGAAGTCCGTCGCGAATGCGGTGCGCAAGATAAGACATCAAAAACGTAATATTCTTGATTCATAATGTAACACGCTTACCCTTGCATGTCTGTTTAGCTTTTTCTAGACTTACCTGTACCAAATCTGACTTTACTAAAATGAACGGAAGATCCTATGAATTTTAAGCCTTTGGCATATATAATCCTTGCGACCTCAAGTTTAACCGCTTGTACAATGGCACCCGTAAAACAACAAAAAATTGAGCCTTTTGTTTTCAAGGAACCAGAGCTTACTCCTCCTTTTTATGCGCTAAACCCTTTTAACTATGATCAGCCACCGGCATTTGAAGTTGCATTAAAAGACGCTGCTGCACAGCCTGTAACCAAAATGGTCGTTAATCGTCAAGATGATCCAACCAAACAGCTTACTCTCGACGTCAATAAACTGATCGTCCCGACTGTCAATAATTCACAACGTTCAATGAAATACGCAGTTTTAGCAGGTGAAAATGAAATTGACGTGACTACTATTGATGACTTTTTACAGTTAGTAGAAGGTAAAGCACGTCACTACCCACCTCGCTTTACTGACCGTCAAGAACGTAAAGGCTTTGAAAGTAAACTTAAAGAAGTAACACAACAACTTGATACACTTGCTGCAAATCCAAATGCATCATTTGATATTTTAATTCGTGCTTTTAAAGCAAGTGTTCTTGCGCGTAACCTTGATTTAGGTACTGTTCATACCACTAAATCTTTAGAATATGCTCAAAGACTTTTAAAAATTAATCCAGATGATGCGGAAACAAATTTCTGGTTCGGTTTTGGTTTATCTGAAGGTGGCGGTCAACGTGAAGCGATTCCATACTTAGACAAAGCCATTAAAGGTAATGTTCAAGAAGCATATTTAGCTGCTGCAAATAACTATATTGCAATGGAGCAAAAGAAAAACGCGATCCAGACGTTAAAGAACTATAAAGTTAAATATCCAGACGAAGCGGAAATTGCTGACCGTTTAATTCAAGAAATTGAAAAACAAGGTCGTTGGAACGTATGGCAAGTTTTAACTAACCCAGCAATGTCAGCAACTACTCCTGCTGCACCTAAAAAATAAGCTTAATTCTATAAAAAAGGGCTGTTTTGACAGCCCTTTTTTATATTTGATCATTTGAAAAACATTTTAAAATTTGTATGATCTACCTACCATTGACCCACTATATTTTGACCATAATGTTTTCAATAAAAAGAAGCAAAACACTGTTGACGGTCATACTACTCGGTTCAATTCTGAGTGGTTGTCAGGTCGTAAATGTTAAACAGCAAGCTTTGAATGTAACGATTGCAAATGAACGTAATAGTATTCTTACCCAAGATAAACTCAGCGAAGCGAGTCTGAATGTTTTATCAATGTCTGGTCAGGAAGCTAAAGTTTGTACAGATACACCTGAAACCTGTGTAAATCAACTCAAAAACCTTCCTCAAATTTTAGATGAACAGTTCTTATCAGCAGCAAGCGAAATGTATCTCGCAAAAGCAATGGCTTTATCAGATACATCTGACTGTAAAGTAAGTAGATTTACTAAACATAAATCTGAAGAAGAACAAAAGAATATTCTAAATAGATATGATGATTGCTTAGACCAGCAATTGAGCCTATTAGATAAAAGTATTCGCTATAGCTATGCCTATCTATTTTCCACAAAACGTAAGCCTAATGACCGTATTTTCGATAATAGACAAGTTCAAATTCGCGATTTCTATAATCAAGCAATCGCCAAAATGGTCGGTGTTTATGACTTAAGACATCCAAAGAAAAATGTTGTTGAACCACAAATTCATATTGGTAAAAGTGTTTACTCAATTGATTTTGAATTTCATAAACAACTATCAGGCCAAAAATTAGAAAAATTAATTTCGAGTTATAACTTAAATTTTTCAGGCTTAAGAACCATTAACCGCCGTGATGGTTTTGGATCTGAATTTGTTGCTGTTTTTCCTAGCTCAGGAAAAGAAGATATTAATGAATATATTTTAGATCCACTTAAATACAATTATAAAAATGGTGTTAATCCAAATATTCATCATGCACGCTACTTAGCTGCGACTATTGTCGCTGAACCCAAACATGCGACTACCATCGAAGAAATCATTAATAATCCAGAATTCGTGATCCGAGTTTATGATCCTTATCGAACAGATAATATTAATGTAGCGGGGAAACAATATCCTCTAGCTGCTAACTTTTCTGCGCCTTACGGTCTATGGTTGGCCGAAAATAATTTAGGGGTCGCAGCTTATTTAACTCTGATTGACCGCGATCAGCATTTAACTATGCCGCATCTCTACATGCTTGAACCATACAATCCCAATAAGAAAATTATTGTGTTAGTACATGGCTTAGCCAGTAGTCCCGAAGCGTGGATTGCACTCACCAATGATGTTATGGGCGATACGGTTTTAAGAGATAATTATCAAGTTTGGCAAGTTTTTTATTCGACTAACATGCCAATTTTAGAAAGCCGTTTCCAGATTTATGCTCTGCTTAAACAAGCTTTTAGTTCACTAAACCCAAGTGACTCTGCCGCACATGATGCTGTTCTTGTTGGACATAGCATGGGAGGCATTATCAGCCGTTTACTGGTCAGTGATGGAGATATTACTAAACCTGCCTTAGAGTTAATGACGATCCGTCAGCAAAACCGCTTTAAAAAACATCCAATGGTCACTGAACGATTGCAAATGCATTCGATCAATAATTTTGATCGTGCGATCTTCTTGGCTTCCCCTCATCGCGGTACAGATTATGCTGATCGCTGGTTTACTTTAGCAGCGCGTAAAATTATTCGTTTACCCGGTGCATTTTTGTCGGCTGTTGCCACGTCACTAACAACCGAAAATTTAGATGTTAAGGATTTCTTGAGTAATATTGATAATGGTTTGATTCAAAATGGACCAAGCGATTTAAGTCATCAATCTAAATTTATGGAGCTGACTAAAAATATTAATCCACACCAAGGATTAGTTTTCCACTCTATTATGGGTAACATCACCAAGAGTGATGATCCAAATGTGATTACCGATGGTATTGTCCCTTTTAAGAGTGCTCACTTAGAAGGTGCAAAATCTGAGAAAGTTCTTCCAGGTGGTCATTCAATCCAACTGACACCACAAGCTGTATTAGAGTTACGTCGTATTTTACGAGAGCATTTAGTCGAACACGGTTTATATAAACCATAAAAAGAAAAAGAGCCAAAGGTTATCCTTTGGCTCTTTCGTTTTGGACTTAAATTTTATTGCCCAGAACGGATGATGTAATCAAACGCAGAGAGTGATGCTTTAGCACCTTCACCTGTAGCAATAATGATTTGCTTGTAAGGTACAGTCGTACAGTCACCGGCAGCAAATACACCTTGAACATTGGTTTCGTTGCGGTCATTCACAATAATCTCGCCACGGTTGGTTAACTCAACTTCACTGTCTTTCAAGAAGTCAGTGTTTGGCAATAAACCAATCTGGACAAAGATCCCAGCAAGCTCGACCACATGCTCTTCATCAGTCGCACGGTCTTTATATTTAAGACCAGTCACTTGTGAGCCATCACCTAACACTTCTGTACTTAAGGCATTCATAATCACAGTTGTGTTTGGCAAGCTATGCAATTTGTTTTGCAAGACTTGGTCTGCACGAAGTTTGGTATCGAACTCAACCAGAGTTACATGCTCAACAATCCCTGCAAGATCAATTGCAGCTTCTACGCCTGAGTTACCGCCACCAATCACAGCAACACGTTTGCCTTTGAACAACGGACCATCACAGTGTGGGCAGTACGCAACACCACGGGTACGGTATTCTTGCTCACCCGGTACATTCATCTCTCTCCAACGTGCACCTGTTGAAAGGATCACAGTTTTCGATTCAAGTTTGGCACCGTTTTCAAGTTCAACTTCAACCAAGCCATTTGCAGTCTGGTTGGCACCCGTGATTTTGCTGACACGTTGCAGATTCATGATATCGACATCGTATTCACGGACATGTGCTTCCATCTCGGCAGCAAACTTAGGACCTTGAGTCTTTTGCACAGACGTGAAGTTTTCAATGTCCATGGTGTCCATCACCTGACCACCGAAGCGTTCAGCCACGATACCCGTGTTAATACCTTTACGTGCAGCATAGATTGCAGCTGTTGCACCTGCAGGGCCACCACCAATCACCAACACATCAAAAGCATCTTTGGCATTCAGTGCTGCTGCATCTTTTTCAGCTGAGTTGGTATCAAGTTTTGCCACAATCTCTTCAAGGGTCATACGACCTTGACCAATGTGTTCATTGTCTTGGAATACCATTGGTACAGCCATGATTTTGCGTTGTTCCACTTCGTCTTGGAAGAATGAACCGTCAATCATGGTTGCTGTAGTGTTCGGGTTATAAATCGCAATCAGGTTAAGCGCCTGTACCACATCCGGACAGTTATGACAGCTGAGTGATACAAACACATCAAAGTTTGCTTTAAGGTTTAAACCTTTAATCTGGTTAAGCACTTCATTTGACACTTTAGGTGCATATCCAGACACCTGTAACAACGCCAAGATCAAAGATGTAAACTCATGGCCCATCGGTAAACCAGCAAAGAACACACGAGGTTGTTCACCTGCTTTAGCCACACCAAAGCTTGGACGACGTGTATTGTTACCGTCAAAACGGGCAGTCACTTTGTCAGAAAGCTCAGCGATTTCACTCACCAGCTCTTTAATTTGAGCAGCTTTATCTGATTCATCTAAGGCAGCAACTAATTCGATTGGACTTTCTAGACGTTCTAAGTAAGCTTTTAATTGAGTTTTAATGTTTTGATCTAACATCTGTTTTTACTCCAATGCATCCAAATTCTTTCAATAGATGCATAGTACGTGAAAACATAAAATAGGTAAAACAGTATGTTTTTATATATTTGATCGGTTTTTTAGATTCAATTATTTACTTCATTAAAAAAAACCAACCTGAACTCATCCAGCGCAGGTCGGCAAACTGGTTAAACTAGAGTAAGACCACACCAAATACAGCCCCAGCAATCAAGACATGTAAAGGATGAACCTTTTTAATTAAAGATAATAAAGTCGCAATGACTACCATAATAATGAGTAACGTATTTATTGCCGCTGCCTCAGAAATAATCCAAGCACTAGCAAGTACAGTTCCCACAGTGACAGGTTGTAAAGCAAGCTGTAAAACACGTCTCCATTTTTTATCTTTAAATTTTGACCAGCCTCTCATCACAAATACAGTAATAAGAGATGAAGGTAAAAATTTAGCGGTAGATGTTACAAGTAGACCTGACAACCCTGCTACATGCCATCCCACCAACGGTACAATCATCATGTTCGGACCGGGTGCAGCTTGGGCCATGGCGAACAATGCACTGAATTCTTGTGCCGTCATCCAGTGGTGAATATCAACCACTTGGCGTTGCATCTCAGGCAAAATCGTATTTCCACCACCAAATGCAATAAGAGACAATTGAGTAAAAATGATCGCTAAAGTAAGTAGAACTGCGCCCATTACACACGTCTCCAAATGATTGCCGAGTAAAATGCCAACAAAATCAGCATAGTCACTAGTAAAGAGATTTTTAGAAAAGCAATACTGATAATTGCAGCAACCACTACGCAAATCGCTAATGGATTACGTAACAATGGCTTAAGCATTTTTAAACCTGTTGCAACTAGTAGCCCAGCCGCCGCAGCAGCTAAACCTTCAAAAAGATGCTTAACCATTAAATTGTCTTGGAACTGCTCATAAACATAATGTAAAAGTACAACAATTATCGTAGGTGCAAGGATCAGACCAATGAGTGAGCTCACTGCCCCACGAACACCGCGAAACTCCATGCCAATCGCAACCGATAAATTAATAATATTGCCGCCTGGTAAAAATTGACACAGACCAAGTAACTCAGTGAATTTTTCAGGGCTTAACCACTGTCTCTGCTCTACAATAACTTTACGGGCTAAAGGCAGCACGCCACCGAATCCAATTAAACCTAATGTTAAAAAACCTAAAAATAACTCTGTGCAGGTCGGGACACTCTCCTTCTGTACAGCAATCTCAACATGGTTCATTTTCGTTACTTTTCACTTTATCTGACCAAGATAGAATGATACTTTTGTGATATATCTACAAATGCTTTTATTTTCATTAACCATACCATAAAGGTATTCCTATGCTCGATTTACATAAGCTCCATGCCTTTGTTGTGGTAGTTGAAGAAAGGAATATTACGCATGCCGCAAACCGATTGTTTATTCAACAGCCTCCTCTAACGCGTTTACTTAAAAAACTCGAAGAAGAACTTGGCACACAATTACTTATTCGCCAGCCTCGAGGAATTGAACCAACTGAGGCTGGTTTAGCCTTATTTAAAGAAGCACAACTTTTATTAGAACATGCCAGACATATTCCGAAATTAGTCCAAGATGTTAGCCAAGGTAAAACTGGTCAACTCAATATTGGTTTTACAAGTTCTGCGGGCTTGCATCCGCTCATTTCATTAGTATTGCGCTCATATCGAGAAATATATCCCAAGGTACAAACCAAACTTGAAGAAGCAGGCAGTCAAAAACAATTAGATCGTTTAATCTCTGAGAAACTTGATATTGCTTTTTTAAGAGCACCGATCAGCCGTGACATCGGATTAAAACATCTTCATATATTAGATGAGCCAATGATGGTGGCATTGCCTATAGGCCATCCACTTACACAAAAAGAAAAAATTAGCTCAAATGACTTATCAAATGAAAATTTTGTTTTATACCGTCGTTCTTCAGGACAAGGTCTATATGACAATATTTTATATAGTTGCTACCAAGCAGGTTTTAGTCCACGCATTATTCAGGAAGCACCTCGGCCAACTGCAACATTAAATTTAGTTGCTGCTGGAATTGGTATAACGATTGTGCCAGCCTCAATGCATAACTTTTGGGAACATGAAATTGTGTATCGCGATTTTGATGATTCAATAAAAATGAATGCGCCTATTTACTTGATTACAAGAGAAAATGAAAGCTCTGCCAAAGTTTCAAATTTTATTGAACTATTACAAAAACTTTTGCCCACAATGGCCTGAGTGTAAAAGCTAAGCAATAAAAAGTGCCCCGAGTGGAGCACTTTTTTATGAAACTGTTTATTTTTGATTTACTCGTTTTGACAGCTCTTCTGCCGACTCTTTGCGCTCAGAATAGCGATCTGTCAAATACTGTTTTTGCCCACGTGTTAATAAAGTGAACTTATACAATTCTTCCATAACATCAACGATTCGGTCATAGTAAGAGGATGGTTTCATACTGCCATCTTCTTCAAACTCTAAAAAAGCTTTAGCAACCGAAGACTGATTTGGGATGGTAATCATGCGCATCCAACGCCCTAAAATACGCATTTGATTGACCGCATTAAATGACTGCGAACCACCACTAACTTGCATGACTGCTAAGGTTTTACCTTGAGTTGCACGGATTGCTCCGGCTGCCAAAGGAATCCAGTCAATCTGGGCTTTTAAAATTGAACTCATTGCACCATGACGTTCAGGTGAGCACCAGACCATACCTTCTGCCCAAGCCAAAAGCGCATGTAATTCTTGAACTTTCGGATGATCAGTTCCTGCATCCTCAGGTAAAGGTAAACCTTTAGGATGAAAGATTTTGACTTCAGCACCTAGGTATTCAAGGATTCGACCAGCAGTCAGCACAGCAAAACGACTATAAGAACGTTCACGATTAGAACCATATAGCAATAAAATGCGAGGTGGATGCTCAAGCTGCTGTGCTTGCACTTGCTCAAATGTAGGCTTATCAAGAAGATCTAATGCTACATTTGATAAATCATTATTAAGACTGTTCATCTGAGAAATACTTTTTCTTTAACCAAAGAGAAACGGTAACGAGTGAAATTAAAACGGGAACTTCAACCAATGGTCCAATCACTGTGGTAAATGCCACAGGTGATGCCAAACCAAATGTTGCAATGGCAACCGCTAAAGCTAACTCAAAATTGTTACCAGCCGCAGTAAACGAAATAGCAGTGGTACGTGGATAGTTATTCCCCATACGTTTACTCATAAAGAAGCTAATGAAGAACATCACCACAAAGTAAATCGTCAGTGGGATTGCAATACGTAATACATCTAAAGGTAAGCTCACTACATCACCACCTTTTAGGCTAAACATCGCCACGATGGTAAAAAGTAAAGCAATTAAACTAATCGGACTAATTTTTGGTAAAAATTTAGTTTGATACCATTCCAAACCTTTCGACTTGACTAAAATCAAACGCGTCAAGAACCCCATCAAAAATGGAATACCCAAGTACACCAAAACCGCATGTGTAATAGTCCAGAAATTCACATCAATGACTTGCCCTGCCACACCAAAATAAGGCGGCAAAAAGGTTAAGAATAACCATGCATAGGTACTGAAAAATAAGATTTGGAAAATACTGTTAAATGCAACCAACGCTGCAACATATTGGTTATCACCACAAGCAAGACCATTCCAAACTAAAACCATTGCAATACAACGTGCCAAACCAATTAAAATAAGACCAGTCATATACTCTGGATAACTATGCAGAAAAACAATCGCAAGTGCGAACATTAAAACTGGAGCTATCAACCAATTTTGAACCAATGACAAAGTTAAAGTTTTCTTATCTTTAAATACTTCTGGTAACGTAGCGTAGTCAACCTTTGCTAAAGGTGGATACATCATCAAAATTAAGCCGATTGCGATTGGGATATTAACGTTATCCACACTCATCTGGTTCAAAGAAACCGAGGCCTGAGGAAAGAAAACTCCAATAGCCAAGCCTAAGGCCATGGCTATAAAAATCCAAAGCGTCAGATTTCGGTCTAAAAAGGAAAGCTTTTGCTTAGTCATGTCTGCTCTCTTACTCAATATGAGAGATTTCATTAATCTCAGCAATTAAATGTGAACGGTTTAGATTCGCAACATCAAGTGCAAACAATGCATCTAAACGACGATTAATATGAGCTACGGTCTCTTGGAATGCTTTAAGCTTTTCTTCTTTCGGCAAATCTAAGTGAGATGGGTCACTTAAACCCCAGTGTGCTTTGATCGCACCACCTAAATATAATGGGCATGCTTCTTGTGCAGCGGAGTCACAGACTGTAATAACAACATCCGGTTGATATTGTTCACAGTCATCAATAGTTTTACTCCATAATCCATCTGTGGAAAGACTTAAGTTTTCAAGTGTTTCAATGGTTAATGGATGTACCTGTCCTGATGGTTTACTACCAGCGCTATAAGCTTTCCAACCTTCTGGTGCACGGCTGTTAAATAAAACTTCTGACAAAATGCTACGGCAACTGTTTCCAGTGCATAAAAATAAAAATTTCATGGCCTCACTCACAATAGGTAGAAATAGAAGAAAACTGTGAAGATTGGTGTTTCATCGAATCTTCATCTTGCACGCCTATAATTTTTAAAACGTCGACAGCCCACTCAGGTAAATTGGGATTCAAACTGTAATAAACCCATTGTCCCTGTCGTGCATCAAGTAAGATGCCATGTGTGCGTAGCAATGCTAAATGTCTTGAAATTTTCGGCTGGCTTAAATCAAGCTGTTCGGTCAAATCACAAACACAAATTTTTTGTTGATTTAACACAAGTTTTAGAATGTTTAGTCGTGTTGAATCGGATAGACACTTAAAAAAATCAACTTGGTTGACCATGTCAGCTCCTCATTTAATATCTGTTATTGCAAATATACGCATATCCATATATAAATGCAATATCTCAACTTATTGTGAATTCGTCATGACAAATCCTGTGAAGATTTACCATAACCCTGCTTGCGGAACCTCACGTAATACATTAGCGCTTATTCATCATGCAGGCCTTGAACCTATCGTTATTGAATATTTACAAACGCCTCCAACGAAAGCTGAACTGGTACAACTCATTCAGGATTCAAACTTAACTGTACGTGAAGCAATTCGTAAAAATGTTGATCCATACAAAGATTTAGAGTTGGAACAAGGTCACTGGACTGATGAACAGTTAATTGATTTTATGGTGGAGTATCCAATTTTAATTAATCGTCCTTTCGTGGTTACACCAAAAGGAACACGACTTTGCCGCCCTTCTGAAATTGTCCTTGATATTTTAGATGTAGAAAACTTAGGCTATTTCGCAAAAGAAGATGGCGAAGTGATCATTGATGAGCAAGGTCATCGTATAAAGTAATTAAAGATACTTATTAATATAAAAAGCTAAATGGCATAACACCATTTAGCTTTTTTGAATTAAACAGGTTAAAAATAAGACTTAATGAAAGGAAGAAGTTGCTCTCCTATCACCATGCCCAATAAACCGACTAATGCAACAAGAGGTGGAGCTGGTGACTTAACATTTAGAACATAATATAAGACACCAACAAGCAACCCTACAGCCAAAGATAACAAGTACATTTTCATCGTACATACCTTAGAGAATTAAGCCATTTAATGAAGCAGGTTTCCATACTGTTTTATTTAAAATGCAAAACACGAGCACCCAAGTGCGCCCCAGAAAGATTTTTTGTCCTTATCATTTACAGGAACATCAAGCATCCAAGCATGGCTATGCCCATGCATACCACAACTGCTAGCACATGCACACAAAGCACTTTGTGACTGTAATGATTGATTAGAAGGAGCATTACGGTTTTCAGATAAACGCCACTGACCACCGAAGCGCTTTACTGGTGACCATGTTGGTGAAGCTGGTGGTAACGGCGGATCGTCGTGCTTAAACTCTGCCCCGGCATAGACCACTTTGCCACCTAAGACAGTAAGTACAGACTCAATCCACTGGATATCTTCAGCTTCTACTTTAAAGTAGTCATCGGACAATACCACAAGATCAGCAAGTTCTCCTGCTGTTAATGAGCCTTTAACATCTTTTTCACCAGAGAACCAAGCCGAACCTTTAGTCCAGAGTTTGAGTGCTGTCTGACGGTCTAATAGATTTTTTTCATCATAGAGTGGTAAACCACCGACTGTTTTACCAGTACTTAGCCAATACAAACACACCCAAGGATTGTAAGAGGCAACACGAGTCGCATCTGTCCCCGCACCAACAGGAACACCAAGTTCTAACATTTTCTTAACTGGTGGCGTTGCCTGAGCAGCCTCGGCACCATAGCGTTTTACGAAAATCTCACCTTGGTAGGCCATACGGTGTTGAATGGCGATACCACCACCCAACGCACCTATACGTTCAATATTACGCTCAGATACAGTTTCGGCATGGTCAATAATAAATCGAGTTGCAAAAGGCTGTTTTGAATTTACTTTCTCAAATACATTGAGCAAACGATTAATACTTTCATCATAGGTTGCATGAATACGGAATGGCCATTTCTTTTCAGCCAAGTGCTCTACAATAGCTTCTAGTTCACCTTCCATTTTGTCTGGTAAATCTGGACGTGGTTCATAGAAATCTTCAAAGTCACCCGCTGACCAAGTCAGGTTCTCACCTGCTCCATTCATTCTAAACAGCTCATCACCATCACCCGGAAATGTCATTTCAGTCCAACGGCGATAGTCATCAAGCTCTTGGCCTGCCTTTTGAGCAAATAGGTTGTAAGCGATTCGCACTGTCATTTGGTTTTGGTCATGCAATTGCTTAATCACATCATAATCTTCAGGATAGTTTTGACCGCCACCGCCCGCATCAATTGCTGAAGTAATACCCAACCGATTCAATTCACGCATGAAATGTCGAGTTGAATTGACTTGATCTTCAACTGGCAATTTCGGTGCTTTCCCTAAGGTCGAATACAAAATCATAGCCGATGGCGTAGCGAGCAAAAGACCTGTTGGCTCACCTTTTTCATTTCGTACAATCTTGCCGCCAGGTGGGTCAGGTGTATCTTTGTTAAAGCCTAATACATCAAGTGCAGCTCGGTTCAACAAAGCACTGGCATATAGATGTAAGACGAATACAGGAGTATCTGGTGCAGCTTTATTAATTTCTTCTAAAGTCGGTAAACGCTTTTCGGCAAACTGGAATTCCGTCCAACCGCCTACTACGCGAACCCATTGTGGGGCTGGAGTATTATCGGCTTGTTCTTTGAGTAAGCGTAGTGCATCCGCTACAGATGGCACACCCTCCCAACGCAGTTCCATATTGTAGTTCAGGCCACCACGAATAATATGTAGATGACTGTCATTTAGACCTGGTATAACGCGACGACCATTTAAATCTACAACTTTGCTCGTCGCTGATGCCAGCTTCATGATCTCATCATTTGTGCCGGTGCGTACGACTTTACCATCTGCTATGGCAATTGCTTGTACTTCTGGATTTTTAGGATCTAGTGTGGTGATTTTACCGTTTTTAAGTATGAGGTTTATTTCGGTCATTCTGAACTCCATTCTTGTGAATTATCGTTCTAAAAAATAAAGGCATATCCGTATTAATATCACTTCAATATTGAATACTAGATATGCCTTTACCTAAATAAGTACTATTTTATTTTGCAGGAACTGGTGCAAGTACTTCGTGTTTTGATGTGATACGTTCAGGAGCCTTATGTACCATCGTATAAGCATAATCAACGCCCATACCATAAGCACCAGAATGCTCACGTACAATTGCCATAACTGCATCATAAGTATCACGGTGTGCCCAATCACGCTGCCATTCAAGTAACACTTGTTGCCAAGTTACAGGAACGACACCCGCTTGAATCATACGTTGCATGGCATAGTCATGTGCTTCTTTCGATGTACCACCAGAAGCATCCGCAACCATATAAATTTCATAATCACCTTCAAGCATGGCACCAAAAGCAAAAGTGTTATTGCACACTTCAGTCCACAAACCCGAAACAATCACTTTCTTACGGTTATTTTTTGCAAGTGAATCACGTACTTTTTGATCATCCCATGAATTCATTGAAGTACGTTCTAATAATGGAGCATCAGGAAATACATCTAAAAGCTCAGGATATGTATGACCAGAGAAGCTTTCAGTTTCAACCGTAGTAATGGTGACAGGAATATTGAACGTTTTAGCTGCTTTTGCTAACCCTACAGTATTATTTTTTAATACTTGGCGGTCTATTGACTGCACACCAAAAGCCATTTGTGGCTGGTGATCAATAAAAATAACCTGACAATTCGTTGGTGAAAGTTGTTCTAAAAGTGACTTATTCATGGGTAAACTCCATTATTCCTTATGAGTAATGCATTAAAATTGCTTACTGGTCATTATCAAAACAGATAAAAATGTAAAAGCATAGACAGCAAATCAGCACGAATCTGTATCCTGCATGAATACAATAAAAACAATGATTGCTTTTTAATTTTTATAGTTTAATCATTGATATATATTTTTTTAACTTTCGCTTATCCATGGATCGATTAGACTGTATTTCCACTTTTGTAAGTGTCGTAGAACATGGTAATTTTAGTAGTGCAGCCAGAGCACTCGATATCTCTCGTGACTTGGTTGCTAAACGCGTTTGCTACCTCGAAAATGACCTAAAAACTACACTATTAACCAGAACCACAAGACAGATGAACCTCACCTCTTGTGGAGAAAAGTTTTATCAACATAGCAAAGTCATTTTAAGTGAGTTTGAATGGGCTGCCTATGAAATTAACTACAATCAGCAGTACCCTGAAGGTGAACTCAAGCTCAATACCCCCATGTCTTTTAGCAATATTTTTCTTCAAAATATAATTTCAGACTTTATTGAAAAATACCCTAGTATCAAAATTGATTTGTTCATGACAGATCAGTTATTAGACATGAATAATAATAAATTTGATTTAACAATTCGTGTTGATGGCTCTCCTCCAAATTTGGCAAATAGTAAAATATTAAATACCTATCAACGATATTTGTATGCAACACCTGAGTATTTTAATCAGCATGGATTACCAGATTCATTAGAAGAACTTAAAGAACATAAGTTTCTAATTTATTATCAGGATAGCCGACATAAGAAATTGATTTTCCAAAAAGATCAAAAAGAAGTGTCTTTTAATTGCTTCCCTGTGATGACCTGTAATAATGGTGAATTATTATTAGATATGTGTCTAAAAGATCATGGTATTGTCTTTCTTCCAGAGTTTATTGCAGAGCCTTACTACAAAGAAGGTAAATTACAGAAATGTTTGGAGGACTACACTAGTCAGCCGCTTCACTTATATGTCACATGGCCAAACCGTAAGATTTTATCGAAGAAAGTAAAATTATTTATTGATTTTCTAACACGTCAAATCGTTCCTATAAAATAAGTGGTCTGGGCCTTTTCCATTGGAATTGGCCCATGGTTTTCAGTTAGTTTGAATCGTTTCGATCTTCTTATTTTTAAATAAATTTAATAAATTTTGTTCTGCTGACGCTGTGCTGTCTTCTTGAATAAATGTCGTCGCGTAGTGTTCTAAATGCTCTTCCATCAATTGAGTTGCTCGTTTTTCATCACCTTGCTCAATTGCATCTAAAATTGCACGGTGTTCATCTGCAGAACAATTATTATGTTTTGGAATTTCATATAACCCAATTAATAACGAAGTTCTCGCAATAAGTGTCTGCAAATAATTAGTCATGATCGTATTCTGATTTGCTTCAATCAATTTCAAATGAAATTGTCCTGATAGCTTAATCCACTCAGCCCAATTACCAGCTAATCGCTCTTGCGACTCTTGATCGACTAAGGCGCGAAGCTCACTAAAATCTAAGTGATGAGACTTTTGAGCTAACTTTTTTACAGTGACAATTTCAAGCATGCTGCGTGCTTCAAAGACTTCTTTTGTTTCATGAGCACTATGTTTTGCGATGAGTGCCCCACGATTGGGCTGAATTTCGATGACCTTATCATGGGCAAGTTTTACGAAAACACGTCTTAAGACTCCCCTCGTTACACCGAATGCCTCACATAGGGGTGCTTCAACCAAACGCGCCCCAGGTGTAAGTTGCCTATTTAAAATGGCATCAACAATAGCGTTATATATATGGTCATCAATTTCATCATTGCTCATTTCTACGGTTTTTTTTAGTGCATTCGATGGCATTGATTTCTCCATTTGTATTAACGCCTCCTCTTTTTAAAACTTTATCTAATAACTGTAGTGTAAGTTTAACTTAACCTTTTGGGAATATTACTCTCATTTCCACAGCATCTATGTGCTACTGAACAATTCAAAAATAAACCTTAAAATATCAGCTTATATAACTAAGTTTATGTACTTTTTATAAAAATTAATCTCTTCTCATTTTATAAAGCTGTCTCTTTATATCCAAATTCCGTACCAGTTTAAACAATCTCATCAATGCTACCCCCGAATTTGGCACAACTTTTGCTCAATAGAATTGTGCACAATTAAAATAACACATTGTGCACAATTTTAACTTCATTCTTTAGCCAGAGTTTCGAGCTGCTGAAGAATGTGCCCGCCCAACATAGGGAAGTGAGTGTTCAAGATGAATAATACCGAAGCAATAATTAAACCTTCTTATGATGCAAAGCTAACAAATCAAGACCTAGCTCCTTTAAAAAAGCAAACTTGGGGCGCTTATAATATTTTTGCCTTTTGGATGTCGGACGTTCATAGTGTCGGTGGCTATGTCATGGCCGGAAGTCTCTTTGCTCTTGGGCTGAACAGCTGGCAGGTACTTCTCTCTTTACTCATCGGCATTGCAATAGTTCAGTTTTTTACAAATCTGATTGCCAAGTCTAGCCAACAAACTGGCACGCCCTATCCGGTTATTTGCCGTGCAACCTTTGGTGTGCTTGGTGCAAACATACCTGCCGTTATTCGTGGTCTTATTGCTGTTGCATGGTATGGCATTCAGACCTATTTGGCCTCAAGTGCTTTCTTATTGGTTATTTTAAAATTTTTTCCAGAATGGTCAGTCTATGCCAATGTTTCAAATTACGGCTTTCTCGGGCTTTCCTATTTAGGATGGGTTGGCTTCATGCTGCTTTGGCTACTTCAAGCGATTGTTTTTTGGTCTGGTATGGACAGCATTCGTAAGTTTATTGACTGGGCAGGTCCGGCTGTCTACGTTGTGATGTTTGCGATGGCAGTATGGCTCATCTGGAAAGCTGGCTGGCAAAATATTGATTTAAACTTGAGCGGTGTTCAATACGACGGTTTTGCGGTTGTACCAGTCATGATTGGTGCTATTGCGCTTGTTGTTTCATATTTTTCAGGTCCGATGCTGAACTTTGGTGACTTCTCTCGTTATGGCAAAAGTTTTAATGCTATTAAAATGGGCAACTTTCTTGGACTACCAATTAATTTCTTAGGCTTTTCTTTACTTACTGTGGTATGTATTGCGGCAACGCTTCCAGTCTACGGTAAGCTCATTACAGACCCTGTCGAGATGGTTGGAAAACTTGATAACACCTTTGTGGTGATTTTAGGCAGCTTGACCTTAATGATTGCCACTATTGGAATTAATATTGTCGCTAACTTTGTTTCACCTGCCTTTGATTTTTCTAATGTTTCACCGAGCAAAATTAGTTGGCGTATGGGTGGAATGATTGCAGCAGTAGGTTCAATTTTCATTACTCCATGGAATTTATTTAATAACCCTCAAGTGATCCATTACACCATTGATATTTTAGGTGCATTTATCGGTCCACTTTTTGGTGTATTGCTCGCCGATTTTTACCTCGTTAAAAAACAAAAAATCGTGATAGATGATCTATATACTTTAGATGCTCAAGGCTTGTATTGGTATAAAAATGGTTATAACCACTCTGCCTTTTATGCCTTAATTCCTGCTTCATTAATTCCTATTCTCTGCGTACTTTTACCACAACTGTCGGGGCTTGCTAATTTCACATGGTTTATTGGGATGGGATTCGGTTTTGTCATTTACCGATTTCTTAACCAACCGCTTGCCCATGCTAAATCGGCAATGACTAAGGTAAAAGTACAATGAAAATTAAAATTATTAATCCCAATACTACTCAAAGCATGACTGACAAAATTGCTGCATCAGCCAAGATAGTCGCAAATTCTGATACTCAAATTATTGCTATGAGTCCTCAAATGGGCCCTGCAACAATTGAAAGTTATTATGATGAAGTATTAAGTGCTGTAGGTGTGCTGGAGGAAATTCGCCAAGGTGAACAGCAAAATGTAGATGCCTATATCATTGCCTGTTTTGGTGACCCTGCGCTTTATGCCGCCCGTGAAATCACTTCGGCACCTGTGATTGGGATTGCCGAAGCAGCTATGCGAACTGCAAGTTATGTCAGTACCGGTTTTAGTGTGGTGACAACCTTACAACGCACAGTGAATATGAGCTGGCATCTGGCTCAACGCTATGGGGCTACGCCATTTTGCAAAAATGTTCGAGCTTGTGACATTGCCGTTGAAAAATTGGAGCTTCCTGACTCAGATGCTTATCGAACCATACGAGATGAATGCAAAAAAGCACTCGCTGAAGATAAAAGCGATGCGATTGTTTTAGGGTGTGCAGGTATGAGTGATTTGTGTCTAAAGCTACAAAACGAGTTAGGCGTAATCGTTATTGACGGCGTTGCTGCAGCCGTTAAACAAGCTGAAATGCTAGTTCAATTAAATTTAAAAACCAGCAAAGTCGGTGATTGGGCCCCACCTCCTGTAAAAAACTACGCAGGTATATTGTCGGGTTTTGGAACACAATAGAGATAACTTACTGTTTCAATTCCAACTCAAAACGCTACGTTGGAATTGAAACAAAGAATAATTAAAGGAATTAAGCCTCTGCTAACTCTGGCTGTTGTTCTTCTTTATAAAATGGCACATCGCCATTAATAGTTGCACGGTGCATAATTCGATGGGCATCGCCATAATCAAATAATGCTTTATGTTGTGTGCAACGGTTATCCCAAATCGCGACGTCACCGTCTTGCCATTTCCAGCGTAAATGAAACTGCTCTTGGGTCGCATGCTCAAACAAGAAATTAAGTAATTGCTCACTTTCTTGTTCAGGTAACTCATTAATGCGAGTGGTAAAGCCCTCACTTACAAACAACAAAGGCTCGCCTGTGACCGGATGGGTACGCACCACTGGATGAACCACTGGAGGATTACGCTTAAAGGTTTGCAACAGCTTTTCACGCTCTTCTTCGTTATGGGCAAAACGTTCAAGTGGAAAAGACTTACGAATATCGTGGGTTGCAGTTAAGCCACGTAGTTTTTGCTGTAACTCAAGCGGCAGTCCTTTAAAAGCTGCTGTGTTGCTCGACCATAATGTATCGCCTCCTACAGGTGGAATTTTAATGGCTTGCAATACACAACCTAAAGGCGGGGTTTTACTAAAAGTCACGTCTGTGTGCCAAAGTTCATTGTCACGTAAGTCTTGTTTCCAACTGTCGAGTACCATCACTTCTGGTACATCCTCAATTGACGGATAAATCGGATGCACATGTAAGCTACCAAAACTGCGTGCCAAGTCTGCTTGTGCTTGCGGCGCTAATTGTTGCTTTCGAAAAAAAATAACCTGATGATCAAGCAAAGCCTGCTGGATTTGTAGCGTTGTCTGTTCATTTAACGCATTCAAATCAATATCGTGAATAATTGCGCCAATGGTAGGCTTGATCACTTCAATATTTAAGTTTGCTACTTCTGTATTCATCTTCTTTACTACAACTGCTGACCATACCAAGGAGAAAACTGTTTTTGTAACCAACGTAAAAACAGCTCAAAACTAACTGCGACAATCGCAATCACAATAATGCCCAGAATCACCGTATCGGTAATTAAGAACTGCGCTGCCGATTGCACCATAAAACCAATACCGCGGTCCGCTGCAACCAACTCTGCTGCAACCAATGTTGACCAACCAACCCCAAGACCAATACGAATACCGGTAATAATATGAGGTAAAGCTGTTGGCAAAATGACATGCCAAAAGACTTGTGACTGACTTGCCCCTAGCGACAATGCAGCACGTTCACGATTCAACTGATGACTTAACACGCCATGCGCACTACTAATAATCACAGGCGCCAAAATCGAGAAGAAAATCAAAAGTACTTTTGTGGTTTCGCCAATACCGAACCAAATTACGAGTAAGGGTAAATAAGCTAACGGCGGAATTGGACGTAATAATTCAACTAAAGGATCTAGAACAGCACGAACCCATTTGTTCAGACCCATCCATAAGCCTAGCGGAACGCCAATCACCACGGCAGCAATCAAAGCTAAAAACACACGCGAGATACTAGCGGCCAAGTGTTGCCACAAAGTCGCCTTCATAAAGCCTTCTTGGCTGACCGATATAAATTTTTGCCAGACTGCCTGTGGGCTCGGTAAAAACAGTTCAGGTACGACATGCAAAGCAGTAATGAGCAACCAGAGTGCAACCACACTTCCCACACTAATTATGCTGACTGCCAAAGTTCGATGCTTCTCAAAAAATGACGATAGAAATGAAGCATTTTCTGTTTGTACATCTGGCTTAAGTTTTAGCTCTGCTTTGTCATATTCATAGACGTTATCTTTAGTATTCATGTAGGTAACGCCTCCTTACCGTTTTGTTTTTGTGCCCTTAAACTTTCAAACAGCTGTTCTCTGAGCTGAATAAATTGAGGGTCCGACTTAATCGAACGAATAGACTCGCCCTGACGATATCGTTTAGCAAAATCGAGATGTAGAGTTTCTACAATTTTGCCCGGATGCGCTGTCATCAGTACTAACTGATTGCTGAGCAATAATGCTTCTTCAATGTCATGAGTAATCAAAAAGAAGCTTTTATTTTGTTGAATCCATAAATCGAGCACTAACTGCTGCATGTTTTCACGCGTAAAAGCATCTAATGCGGCAAAAGGTTCATCTAATAAAATAAACGGCGCGTGACTGATCAAAGCTCTGGCAATACCAACACGTTGTTTCATACCACCGGAAAGTTCCCAGATATTGGCTTTTTCAACGTGACTTAAACCCACAATTTTTAAAATTGCACTCACTTGTTTCTCGATCTCTGCACGCTTTAAACCTTTTAACTGCAAAGCGAAGCCAACATTATCTGCAACATTCAACCAAGGAAGTAAGGCATGATCCTGAAATACAACAGCGCGAGTTACATCTGGTCCAGTTACCACTTCATGATTTACAAGCACATCACCTGAACTCGGCTTTTGAAAGCCTGCCAAGATATTAAGCAAGGTTGTTTTGCCACAACCAGACTCGCCCAAAATTACGGTTAAAGAACCTTCTTCAATCGTTAGGTTAATGTCTTGTAAAACTGGCTTTTGCTGTTTAGGAAAAGTCAGATGAATATGTTTGGCTTCTAATACACTCATGACAACTCCTTAAGGCTGCAAAAATGAAGAATTCACATTGCCTTTATAATCGGCTTTAAGTTGATCGACTTTGCCCTGACCTTTTAAGAATTTCGCCGTATCAAAAATATTTTGCGCAAATTCACCATCTAACGTTTGTTTTTGCTGAGCATGATCAAGATAAATATTTCCACTTAATAAAAGCGGGATATCTTTTGGATCAGAACCTGTGAGCTGGGCAATTTTTTGCACGTTATCGGCATCTTTAACGTAAGCGGCTGGATCTTGATTATATTTTTCAAGCTGCTCAAGTGTGGTTTGCACAAAAGCTTTTAAAAAGTCAGGATTTTTCTCTGCAAAATCTTTACGCACAACCCATAAGTCATAAGTTGGGGCACCCCATTCACCGACTTGTTTCGAGTCAGTTAAAACCGTACCAGATGCTTTGGCTTTACTTAAAGCAGGTTCCCAAACATAGGCAGCATCAATATCACCACGTTCCCATGCAGCTGAAATTTCAGGTGGACGCAAGTTAATAATTTTTACTTTGTCTTCTGGAATGTTCCAATGTTTAAGTGCAGACAAAAGGCTGTAATGGGTTGTTGAAACAAATGGTACAGCAATGGTTTTGCCAATTAAATCTTGAGGGCTTTTTATGCCTGATTTATTACTCACCACGAGTGCTTCAGACCCACCAAGTTTTGAAGTAATTAAGAATACTTCAATCGGTAAATCACGGCTTGCGGCAGCAGCAAGTGGACTTGATCCAATATTGCCCAGTACCACATCACCTGAAGCAAGTGCATTTACAACATCTGAACCCGCATCAAATTTTTTCCATTGAATGGTACGTTGACTATGTTTTTCATAGTCTCCATTCGCCTGTGCAACTTTGCTTGGGTCAACTCCGGTTTGATAAGCAATCACGACAGGTTTGTTGTCACGAACTGAAGCACCCGTATTATTATCTTTCTTATTTTGCCATACGATAAATGCAACAATTGCTACAACCACAATTGCCGTGATAATCAACGGTTTGGTCTTCGTGCTCATAATTTCATGATCTTTCAATAATATAAGCTCATGGTATGCAGCTGGCCTTATAATGAAAAATAAAAAAATATGAGTTGCTTATCTGGTTTTTATAAATAACTTTTTCATATAAGTTTTTATCTTTTGGTAAAAAGCAAATTTCAAGCAAACTTACAGATTAGCGGTAAAATTAAATTACTTATATATCAATAATTAAAAACGATATTCACAAAAGATAAGATGTGAAAAGGCTGACACACATCTTCTAAGTATTTTATCCTACTCATTTCATCATTTTTATTTTTGTCTTTATATCCAGAGTTTTGCATCTCATTAATTTTCATTCTTTTATATAAAGAACAGATTTTATTATCTTTTTATCTTGAATCTTCTGCAAATATTAAGATTTAGACAAATCTTTTTCTGGTTTATACATGACGCAAATTTAATTTTTATTTTTAAGAGGAGAAAAATTCTTTTGTTTAAACATTCTCAAATTTTGACAAAAACATTAATTACAACATCTTTGCTTACATTCAGCCTCTCAAGTCATGCAGCCCTTACCTTTGGCAATGCTGAAGAAGGTCAACTTAAAGTAAGCGGTACTGTTCGAGCCAAATATGTTTATGATTTTGACTCTGATCCCACTACCAGTAAATTTTCTTTTAATGACGCAGTATTATGGCTGGACTATAACTCTCCGAAATGGATTGGTCATTTAGATTATCGGGTTTATGAGTATTATGGACGTTTAGGCGATGCCAACTGGCTTACCGATGCATGGATGGGTTATAAAATTAATGACAACAGTAAAATTATTGCTGGCTTAAACCCCGTTCCTTTTGGCTTGGGTCGCTTTTGGGGAAATACTTATTATTTAGGCATTGCCAATAGTGCTGGTTGGGAAGATGTACACAACCTTGGGGTGAAATATGATTTCAATGATGGAGTCAATGAAGCACAACTCGCTTTTTATCCTACCGATGGTGGCACCTATAGAGGTAAAAGCAAAGACTCGAGTCGATTTAGTATCAACCCTGTCAATGCGGATGACTCTGTACCACAAGGTACCAATACTAAAGAAAAGAACTCGATTGTAGTTCGCGGTGCTCATACCTTTAAAAATGTCTTAGGCCAAGAAAATTTCTCTACCCAATTGGGCGCCTCTGCATGGTACTCCACCATTGAAAATAAGCGTTCAGGGCAAGATGGCGATCGCCAAGTCTATTCAGTTTTTAGCAATACCAATTATAACCAATGGAATTTACAGCTTTTGGCTGGTTATCAAGACATTGATAATGCCGACACCCAATATAAAGATCATCTGACTTTGGGCGGTTTCGATTATTCATTTAACTCGGCAACCAAAGGTCAGATTTATTCAGCCGAACTGAGCTATTTATTTCCTCAGCAGTTTGGCCCCATTACCTCTGTTCGTCCTTACCTAAATTATAGTTCTTATCGAAAAGAGCAAGATGGCTTTAAAGACTCCACCCGTTTTATTCCCGGCATTGCCTTTAACTATCAAAAATTGACAGTACAAGCGGAGTTGCTGATGGGTAAACACGATCCATATCTAGGAGACAGTGAAGGCCTTGCGGCTGGCGGAAGCAATGATAAATGGAATAAAAAAGCGTTTGTAATTTTTGCTTATTACTTCTAACTCCAAAACAAAGGCCAACAGATGTTGGCCTTTGTTTTTATTTAGATATCTATTTCACTCTAGTCAATTACTGGTGAATTATTGAGAGGAAGTTCTGTTTTATCTTCATCAATAACATCAACATCTTGGGCGGTAGGCTCAAACTTAATCAGTAGTCCAATCACAATTAAAGGAATAAACGCAAAGATAGAAATAATCAGATAAACGTCGGTTTTATATCCCGCCATCCAGATCGGTAAAACAAACAAAGCAATTGCTTGAGCAACGCCCGTTACCGCACGGTTAAAGCCAACACCAACACCACGAATCGAAGCTGGATAAGCCATAGTTGGATAAACCATCATTTGTGCACCTGGCCCAAAACCTTCAGCAAAAAGCCACAAACCGAGCATGCCAATTGCGGTGTAGAGTAAAAAGCTATTACCGGGTTCACCAATGAATGCCAAGGCAATCAGGGCAATAAACTGGAGTAAAAAGCCTGTAAGCAATACATGACGAGATTTAAATCTGCTGGCAACAAATACCCCTAACAACCCACCCGTAAATGCAAATAGTAAATTAAGTCCAAGCGTGGTGGTAATGGTCGTCAAGACATCGGTATGAAAGAAACGCGTTAAAATAGAAGGTAAAAAGAAAGCAATGGTCGTGTACTGAAATGCCACCGAAATGTGAATCACAATTGCCACAATCGTTCTTGGCAAATAGGTTTTATTAAATAAAACCGCAAACCCCTCGCGCTTTTTCTTTTCAGCAGTTCTTTCTACTTTTTCAACTGTAGCGATTGCATGAATTGCATAGGATTCTTGTAGAACTTTAGCTGCGCCTTTTAAATCACCTTGGTTTGCAAGCCAGATTGGTGATTCAGTTAAATATTTACCCCGAATAAAAATAATGAGTAACGCTGGCACTGCTCCAAAAATTAAAGATGCTCGCCATAGCCAATTGCTATGCTCAGGGGGTAAAAGAAAATAAAGCGCCAGAACTAGACCAAAACACACCGAAGAAGCGGCATACCACATTGGGCACCATGCGGCTAAACGCGCTGCCTTGTTGCTACTACCGTTAAATTTGGAAAACTCAGATAAGTATGACATTGCCACAGGCAAATCAATACCAACACTAATTCCCATAATAAATCTGGCTAAAATCAAAACCCATACATTCGGTGCAAAGCCTGCGACAATTGCCGCAATGACAAACAGCACCATGTCCGCCATGAAGACCCGATAACGGCCAATTTTATCTGTCAGCCAACCACCAATCAGGTTACCCACAATGGTTCCGCAGACAATTGCTGAAGCCACCACACCAGTCATCACAGGGCTTAAAGAAAACTCTGAGATAACTTGCTCAATACCAAAGGACAGCGTTGTTAAATCATAGGCATCAATAAACACACCAATCAGTGCCAACCAAATAACTTTATTCGATTTACCCTTCCCTGCAAATTTTGAAATTAATTGTGAAACATCATCGGGAGATTTAATTTCATAACGATGGTTATGATCGAGTTCTTGTGTGCTCACTTAATAATTCCTGAACTTTAATAACAGGAACAAAATAATGATTATTCACATAATACAAAAACAAATTAATCTGATGTTTTAATCTAAATTATAGAATTATCTTTTCATTATTAACTCAGCAGTAAAACCGATATAAAAAGACAAAATAAAAGCTGGTATTTAACCAGCTATTTATTTAAAGGTTTTCCAAAATATTAACTCGCCTCAGCAAGTTTTAATTCCTTTAGATTACGATATTTTGCACCACGGTGATTTTCAGGCAAATATGGCCCAGCACCAAATAATTTTTCTCTTAATGTTCCTTGTGCATATGAGGTTTGATATACCCCTCGTTTTTGCAACTCTGGCACAATAAACTCAACCGCATCAGCAAAGGTTTGATGCGCCAAAATATAGGCAAGGTTAAAGCCATCGACATCTGTATCTTCAACCCATTGCTGTAGAGCATCTGAAACTGTTTCTGCCGAACCCACTAACACAGGTCCATTCCCACCTAAGCTGTTCCAATTTGCAATTTCTTCAATGGTCCAAACACGCTCTGGATCTGCATTTACATAAGAATCTAATAAAGATTGAATGGCATTGGTTTGAATATATTCAACTTTGTCAGTGGGTTGATATTGTGAAAAATCAACACCCGACCAGCCAGACAGCAAGGTTAAAGCGCCATCATAGCTTCCATAGCTTTGATATTCTTTAAACTTAGCCTGAGCTTTTGCATCGGTTTCATCAGTGACAATCGATAAAAGCGCATAAATTTTGACAGAGTACGGATCGCGGCCTTCTTGAGCCAATTTTTGGCGAATGCCCTGTACCACTTTTTTAGTGGCAATTTTAGAAGGCGCTGCTATGAATACGCACTCGGCATTTTGACTTGCAAACTTCTGCCCGCGTGAAGATGCACCTGCTTGGTAAAGTACTGGTGTTCGCTGCGGTGATGGTTCACAAATATGGATACCTGGTACAGTAAAGTATTTACCCTCGTGCTGAATTGGATGCACTTTTTTATGGTCAGCAAAGATACCGCTTTCACGGTCACGAAGTACTGAACCTTCTTCCCAAGAACCTTCCCAAAGTTTGTAAAGGACCTCTAAGTACTCATCAGCAATATCATAACGATTGTCATGATTGACCTGAGTTTTTAAACCTAAGTTTTTCGAACCACTTTCCAAATAAGACGTCACGATATTCCAACCAACTCTCCCTTTGGTTAAATGATCTAGCGTGCTAATACGTCTAGCAAAAGGATAAGGATGTTCAAAGGAAATCGAAGTCGTGACACCAAAACCCAAGTGCTTTGTGACCGCTGCCATCGCTGGCACAATCTGTAGCGGATCATTGACTGGAACTTGTACTGCACCTGTTAAAGCATGTTCAGCACTTTGATGATAAACATCATAAATACCAAGCACATCTGCAATAAAAATACCGTCAAAAAAACCACGCTCAAGAATTTGTGCTAAATCTGTCCAATATTCTAAATCTTTATATTCAACAGATCGGTCTTGAGGATGTCGCCATAATCCAGGAGATTGGTGGGCAATACAATTCATTTCAAAAGCATTAAAACTAATTTTCTTAGTCATAAAATATCAACCAGCATTTTATTTAATTTTTATACTAAAGCAATTTTTAGGTTTTCTTTATAATATAAACCCCAAACAAAATATGATTTTATTCTAATAGTTTTTTATAATTTATTTAAAATAACAAATAGTATTAAGCCACTAAAAATAGCAGCTTAATATCTACAATTATCAATTATTGTTTAGCTACTTCACCAATACGCCATTGATACGGTGGTAATGTGCCGTTTACACTAAAATCACCGATAATACGATTTTTAAATACTCTCGGGTTATGTGAAGATAAAGTTCGTACATTACGCCAATATCGATCTAGGCCTAAATCTTTGTCTGTTGCAGAAGCACCTAAAGCATCAAATAAAATTGTAGAGGCATTTAAAATTAGATCGGTAATGACCGTTTGAGACTGCGCACTTTCAAGTTCGGCAAGCGCATTTTGCTCTTCTTCCAGCTGCTCATTATTTTGAAATGCTGCCAAATAAGCACGTTGTAAGCTTTGTGCGACTTTTTCAACAATCGCTCCTGCACTGTAAGCTGCACCACGGATTTGGCCTACCACTTGTAAAATTTGCGGATCCTGTTTTACAAATTGGGCATTTGCATGCGTGTAGTTTCGGGTACGTTTAGCAACAGCTTGAGAAACATCATAGGTTGCAGCACGTCCTAGACCTGTAATGATTGCCAGTTGAACCAGTTGATAGTAAGCCGCTGAATATTTAAAACGGTCATCGTCAGGTAAAATTTCAGTTTCGTCCACCAATACGTCATGGAAATATGCTGTACCACTCGCGGTAAGTTGCTGACCAAAGCCATTCCAGTCATCCACAATTTCGACACCTTCATCTTCACGGCGAACAACGACCGAGCCAGATTCACCCTTTAAATCTGTTACACCAACGTCCACCCAGTCTGCATATAGACTTCCTGTGGTGTAATATTTTTTACCTTTAACGCGAATTTTTCCTTCACTGTCTCGATATAAATGTGTTTCGAACTGATCAATTGACTCTTTCCCGCCTTCAGACCATGCACTACCGACTGTTTCCCCATTGGCAATTCGGCTAAGCCAACGCTGTTGAAACGCTTTGTCTTTACTCACCAACACATCTTCAGTGAAACCAAAATGTACACGTAAAGCTTGCGGTAAGTTTGAATCGGCCTCTGCAAGTTCAATGAGTAATGCAAATAATTCAGGAATAGTTGCATCAAAGCCACCATGAGCTTTGGAAAGTCGTAAGCGCGTAAAACCAATATCCTTAAGCCATTGAAGTTGTTCATAGGGCAAAATATGCTGTTGCTCACGGATTAAAGCTCCTTCTTTAATACGGGCAAAAGTCGGTCTGAAATTCTTTGCCAATTCATCATAACGTTCTGAAGGCCCTTCACCCCACACGCGAGAAATAATTGAGGCCTGACTAAGTGCTGCATGCGTTAGTGAACCGAGATGATGCTCAAAATTTAAATTTGTCATGTAAGTAAAACCAATATTGCTTTGCTTTTACCATAAAATATTTATTTCACATGAAAACGATTATTTTTTTATAACTGTATTCATTCTTTATATAAGCCCCCAAGCACAAAGATAAAAAGCTCTCATCTCAAAGACTAAGAAGCCTCTTTTTGTCTAATGCTCTGCTGGCTTTGCAGAAGTGTTTGTATATATTCTGAATAGACGGATAACTTTTCAAAAATATGTTCTGAATAAAACATGTCGTCAATTAAATGCGTCATTTGAGGCGTCGTGAAAGTGTCACAGAGTCCTACCAACTCAGCATTCATTTGAGCAAATTTCGCGCATAATTTGACATAAGTTTCATCTTTATTTTTGAATAATAATTTCCGCATTTCTAAGCTATTTAAATTTTTCAAGTCATCATCTTTTGTGGTTTTAATCCAATAAATTTTGACCTTTAAAAATTGCTCCAGTGCTTTTAAATGCTCGACATCTACATCTAAACTCGTAATTAAAAAAACGGTAGAGAGATCACTTCGGCATAGTGCCTTGATGAGGCTTAAATAAATAAACTCAACTTCATTAAGCTCTGTAAGTTCCAAATCTATATAAATTTTTAAGCTGTCTAAAACATCATCTACTTTGAATAATGCTTTTTTTTCAGCTTGATAATATTTATTAAGAATAGAAAGCACAGGCGTTGTCGCAGGTGTTGTATAAATAGCAGCCTTGTTTAAGTTGGCAAAAATAAATGGTGAAAATAGATAAGCCACACTACTTTGCTGTAGCTCAATATGAGATTGGATTAAATATACAGTTTCAGATTTAGAAAAGTCTCTGAGTACTTTCGCTCTTAATAAAGTAGCTTCAAAATTAACGTAGGTTTGCTCTAACTGAGCCAATATAGATACAGGAATAGGCTGATTTTTAATAATTTTATGTAGAACATTTAGTTGAGAAGTAATAAACATTTTTTAACATCCAAGCTATTTTAGAAGAGCTACACTTAAATCAGGTCTTTAATAACCTACGTAACAACCAGACCTCACGCAAAACAACAAAGGAATAAAAGAGAAGAAACTATTCTGCGCTTATTACCCAAAGTCGCATTCACTTTGTTTTGGAAAGTGATTTTGGCCATTCGTAAATCTTGTTCATTTATTTTGGACTTTTGAAGAATGGATACATAGCTACAGATAATTGAAAAAAAACTATAGCACACCTCATGACTGCTCCAGACTGTTATAGTTTTATAAAAAATTTCTGTATCTACATATACAAAATTAGTAAGTGCATGATTAAGGAAACTTCTTAAGGTAGGTAGTTTTCATGAGACGATCTATTGCATATCGCCAGATATTTCATCAATGTTTCAATGCAACATGCATTTTTACAAATGCAACATCAAGCATAAACTTTGTTAACAGATTGAGAACAATCAATCAGTCTATTCTCTTGAAATATCAAGCAATTATATTGCTTAACCCTGTTGGCATTTTACTTGCTAAGAACATTTATCACAGAAGTAAGTTTAATCGCCAAAATACTTTGTTGCCTGAAAATAAGTATTTAACTCATTTAACCATCATCAGCTAGTTCACAGGGGGAAAGTTTATGAGCCTCGGTCTAACCGCTCTAGAATTAGCGCGAATACAATTTGCTTTTACAGTATCCTTCCATATTATTTTTCCGGCCACTTCCATTGGTCTTGCATGCTTTTTAGCAGTGCTAGAGTGGAAATGGTTAAGAACCCAAAACCCGATTTATAAAGATCTATTTAAATACTGGATTAAGATCTTTGCCGTTGCCTTTGGTATGGGTGTGGTCTCGGGCGTGGTCATGAGTTACCAGTTCGGTACTAACTGGAGTGAATTTTCACGTGTCGCCGGAAGTATTACTGGTCCCTTACTTACCTATGAAGTCTTGAGTGCCTTCTTCTTAGAAGCAGGTTTCTTAGGCATTATGTTATTTGGTTGGGGACGCGTTGGTCCTCGAGCCCATTTCTTCGCAACACTTATGGTTGCCATCGGAACATGTATTTCCATGTTCTGGATTCTATCTTCTAATAGCTGGATGCAGACACCTCAAGGCTTTGCCATCGAAAATGGCATTATTGTGCCAAAAGACTGGTTTGCAATTGTCTTTAACCCATCATTCCCTTACCGCTTTGCCCACATGGGTGCAGCAGCTTTCTTAGTTTCATCATTATTGGTCGTCGGAACATCTGCATGGCATTTAGTAAAAGGCCGTCGCGATGAGTTGGTGAAAAAATCGTTCTCGATGGGTCTCTGGATGGTACTTGTCACTTCTTGTTTGCAAGTGGTGATTGGCGATAACCATGGTTTAAACACCCGTGAACATCAACCAGCCAAACTTGCAGCAATGGAAGGACATTGGGAAACCAATCACAATGAGCCGATGCCATTATTGCTATTTGCCATTCCAGATATGAAAGAAGAACGTAACCACTTCGAAGTGGGTGTTCCTTATTTGGGTAGTTTAATTTTAACGCATAGCTTAGATGGCCAAGTGACAGGCTTAAAAGATTTCGCACCTGAAGACCGTCCAAATTCAACCATCGTTTTCTGGAGCTTCCGTGTGATGGTTGGTCTTGGTGTGCTCATGGTCACTCTGTCTTTAATTGCGCTTTGGTTACGTAAGCGTGGAAAACTCTATGAAACATCATGGTTTCATAAATTTGCTGTAGTGATGGGGCCTGCGGGTTATGTGGCAATGCTGGCTGGCTGGATTACTACCGAAGTAGGCCGTCAACCGTGGGTTGTATACGGCATTATGCGCACTAAAGACGGGCTTTCACATACCGTTTCGGCAGATCAGGTTGGACTTAGTCTCTTTATTTTTGTGGTGGTCTATACCATCGTTTTTGGTAGCGGTATTTACTACACCTTAAAACTCATTAATAAAGGCCCTGTATTTATCGATACACCAAATATTGAAACTGGTGGCGTTGGACACTTTAAAACACCAATGCGTCCACTCAGTGCTGTCGATGAAAACATTGACGATAATCAAAAATCTGGGGAGAAACATCATGATTGATCTTTCTTTAATATGGGTCGGTATTATTGGTTTAGGCGTTTTAATTTACGTCGTCATGGACGGTTTTGACTTAGGAATCGGGATTATGTTCCCTTTCATTAAGAACAGCCAAGAACGTGACGTCATGATGAATACCGTCGCTCCTGTTTGGGATGGTAACGAAACTTGGATGGTTCTCGGTGGTGCTGGTCTATATGCTGCCTTCCCACTGGTCTATTCAACAGTTTTATCAGCTCTTTACCTACCTATTATTTTCATGGTCATTGCCCTGATTTTTCGTGGCGTTGCTTTTGAATTCCGTTTTAAGGCTCATCGCACTAAACATCTGTGGGACTTGGCTTTCATTTGGGGTTCAGTTTTAACGAGCTTCCTTCAAGGGATTATTTTGGGTGCTTATATTCAAGGAATCAAAACCGAAAATGGTATTTTTGCTGGTGGGTCTCTTGATTGGCTTTCTCCGTTTACCATCTTCACAGGTATTGGCGTAGTTGCCATGTATGCTACTTTAGGCTGTGGATGGCTGATCTTAAAAACCGAAAAAGGTTTGCAGCAACGTATGTATGAGCTTATGCCAAAGCTGATTATTGCATTGCTCATTATTTTTGGTGGCGTGAGTTTATATACTCCGTTGACTCATCCTGAAATTGCAGATCGCTGGTTCTCTTTACCAAATCTGTTCTATTTTAGCCCTGTGCCTATTTTGGTCTTATTGTTTGTTGGTCTGATTTTATCGGCATGTAAAAAGCAAGATCACGACCTCAAACCATTTGCATATACATTGGCCCTCGTTTTCCTTGCATTTACTGGTTTTGTAATTAGTTTATGGCCTTATATTATTCCGCCATCAGTCACCATCTGGCAGGCTGCAGCACCTCATTCAAGCCAAATGTTTGCTCTGGTTGGCGCACTTATCTTGATTCCAATCATTATTGCTTACACCATTGTCTCTTACTGGGTATTTAGAGACAAAGTCCGTGTAGGTGATGAAGGCTATCATTAAGTATGGAGGGTTTTATGAAAAAGTCATCCGTTAAACTCAATCAAACCCAATGGTTTATTCTGCTATGGCTCGGTGGTTTTTTAGCCTTAGCTGTGATTGCGGGATTGTTTAAAGTTATCTTGATTTATGCAGCCCCTTACTTAAAGTAAATCTATTGTTCTAAACAAATGCCGTTTGTAGATTCTGCAAACGGCATTTATTATTGATTAAGTGCTTCTTTCATTTTGTTATTTCGTGCAGCTCATACATGTATAAATCAGAACAACTCGCTCATAGCATTCGCCAACTCATTGAGAGCGGCACTTTAAATGCGCATGAAAAATTACCTTCATTAAGAGATCAAGTACAACGCTCTGGCTTTAGCTTAATGACTGTAATGAATGCTTATCAGGAGCTTGAATCACAAGGTCTGATCTATTCAAAAGAAAAATCTGGCTACTTTGTTGCCGAGCAAATTGCACTAAAGCCACTCGAACAATATTCAATTGTTTCACTAAACTCTAAAATTGAAATTAATTCCTTAGTTTTTAAATATCTTAAGTCAATTCAACATGAGTCTGTCGTACCTTTTGGTTCAGCTTTTCCGGACAGTCAGCTTTTAACAGCACCCAAACTTATTCAAATTATGGGACAGCTTGCCCGTCAAAGACAAAGTTATGACCAGACAACCAGTTTGCCTCCCGGTAATTTAGCCTTAAGAAAACTAATTGCTCAACGCTACTGTATGCAAGGCATACAGACAGACCCAGATGACATTGTCATTACATCTGGAGGTTTGGACGCACTGAACCTTTCGCTACAAGCGGTCGCTCAACCCGGCGATTATATTTTATTACAGCAAACCGTGTTTTATGGGGCGTGGCAAGCCGCTGAGCGTTTAGGACTTAAAGTGATTACTATTCCTGAACATCCGCAACATGGTTTTGACCTAGAGGCATTTGAACAAGTCATTCAAACCTATCCAATCAAAGTGTGCTGGCTCATGCTGAATGCCCATAACCCGATTGGTTTTACTGTTAGTGATGACATTAAATATAAAATTGCCAAGTTGCTTCATGAACACCAAATTTATTTGATTGAAGATGATGTCTATGAAGAGCTTTATTATGGTGGGCAAAAACCACTTTCGATGAAGTATTTTGACCAACAAAATCTGGTGCTACACTGCTCGTCTTTTTCTAAAACATTAGGTGCAGGTTTTCGGGTCGGTTGGGTTTATGCAGGTAAATTTTCAGACCATATTCAACACTTGCAACTCATGAGTACCATTTCAGTCAATGCACTCATTCAAAATGCATTAGTCGAATTTTTGTCACATCATCATTATGAAAAGCATTTGCGTACACTTAGACTTTCACTTGAGCGTTATAAAAAGCAGTTTTATCACTATTTAAAGCAGCATTTACCGAGCTCTTGCGAAGTGTATTACTACCCGAGTGGCTATTTTCTATGGGTCAAACTTCCTAGTACGCTAGACAGTATGCAAGTTTATGAAGAATTGATTCAGCAAGATATTGGCGTTGCACCAAGCCCTTTGTTTAGTGTTTTACCCTCACAGCAGCATTATTTGAGAATTAACTGTTCTTTTGAATGGAACACTAAAATTCAAAGCGCATTAGATCAAGTTATCAAAACCATTCAACAAAGAGTTGAAGCAAGTCTCTAAAGAAATGCTTCGACGTAAGCACAATTTTATAGACTTTATTTTGTGGTAACTTTATAGCTCAAAATCTATAGTTTTAAGGGAAACAGGTTCAAAGGATTAATATGGAAATTGATGAAGAACTCACCCTGAAAAAAATACAGATTTTTTTAGCTTTCATGCGCTGTGGAAATTTGTCTAAAACAGCTACAGAAATGCAGTTGAGTAATGTCAGTGTTCATAAAGCCTTACACTCTTTAGAAAGCGCTTTACGTTGCCCTCTTTTTAAAAATGAAGGCCGTAACCTCATTCCTTTAAAAAGTGCTTATGTCTTTGAAGAACGGGCACAAAAAATCGTACAAGACATTTTTATTACCGTAAATAAAACCAGAGAAGCTGCTGGTTTTGCGGCTAAGGTTTTACATTTAGGGTCTCTTTATTCTTTGACGGTAAATACGATTCCAAATGTGATTAGCGGTCTTAAACTCAGACGTAGTGAGCTTGATATTCAACTGTTGCTGAGTTCAAATCAGGATTTGGTGAAAAAGCTTAAAGCAACTGAGCTGGATGCCATTATCGTGGCTTTAAATGAAACCACACAAGATGATGACTTTGAAGTTTTGCCGATGTTTTCAGACGATATCTTTCTGGCCGTCAACAAAGATTCTAAATATGCCGAGTTTAAAGATATTGATTTAAGCCTTTTAAAAGAAGAAACTTTTTTAACTTTAACCAAGGGTTTTGCAACCCATAACGACAGCGATATTATTTTTAAAAAAGCAGGCTTTTCGCCTAAAGTTGCTTTACAGGTGAATGATATTTTCACCTTAATTAGTATGGTCAGTTCAGGCGTCGGTTTTGCTCTACTACCCGGTCGTATTTCTGCTGTTTATGAAAGTTCAGTAAAACTTATTCCGCTAAAACAGCAATATCACATGCAACAAGAAATTGGACTGGTCTTTTTAAAAAGTAAAGAACGCGACCCTAACTTACTTGCTCTGATTGCTGAATGTCGAATGTTCGCCACTAATTTTAAAAGATAAATATCGGCAACTTATTAAAAGATAATGAGTTGCCGTTGTGCGATTTTCAAAAATTTATCCAAAAATTGCATTAACCGTTAGGAAAAATAAAGAAGGTCCAAGTAAACAGCCAAGTCCTGTATAGAAGGTTGCAACTAAAGCGCCATAAGGTACCAATCGAACATCCGTGCCAGCTAGGCCTGCTGCAGTGCCACTGGTTGTTCCTGCTAAACCGCCAAATACCATGGCAGAGCGTGGACTTTTTAGATACATAAATTTCGCAAGCAGTGGCGTCCCTACCATAAAGAAAACTGACTTGATTAAACCAATTGCAATAGAAAGTGCGATCACATCAGAACTCGCACCAATTGCGGTTCCTGTAATCGGGCCAACAATATAAGTCATTGCCCCTGCACCGATCGTTGTCATCGAAATTGGATCTCGATAGCCCATGCTCCATGCAACCAAAACCCCAATTGCAAAAGGCACAACACAACCAAGCATTAATGCAATTAGACCAATTTTGCCTGCTTTCTTCACTTCTTTCACATCAACTTCAAATGCAGTTGAAGCGATAGCCAAATCACGAATCATGGCTCCGCCCAACAACGCAAAACCAGAAAAAATAGCGATGTCCGAAACACCTTTGGTTCCTTGCGTATAAACTCCTGCAAAGTAAGCAACAACCAAACCTAAAGTAATCGCGATTGCAGAACTTTGTAGTTTTCCCTTCGTCAAATATTTTGAGAGTAAATGGGAAACGAACATCATTAAACCCGTTACGGCAAGAGCAGTAACTAATGCATTTTTTGTTAACACAGCAATTATAGCGTCCATCATTTAAATCCTTTTTGATTGAACTTTTTGTAGTTTATGTTTGCTTAGGCTATTTTTTCCTTGGATTCTATCGTCCATTCATAGGTTTCATAGTCGCCACTAATTCTATTTAAATAACGGATGACTAAAACCGTACCGATTAACGATGCAATAGAGACAATCAGCCCTAACATGCCACCCGATAAAGCTGCAACGACATTTTGACCTGCCGACATCGCAACTACGATCGGAATGTACATGCCTGACCAATACAAGACGCCAAATTGTGTGACTTGAGGTAAGTAACCTTTTTTTGCCAATAATTCTTTAGATAAGATTAACAAAATCATCGAAATAGCCACTCCACCGACATTGGCTTTAACGCCTAATACCATGCCTAAGGTGTTGCCAAGATAATCACCTAATAAATGGCAGATCGCTAATATTGCTGTTCCATAAATAATCATTGTAAATCCCTCATATCCTTGGGTTATTACTCAATTTTTAATTTGTATTGTAATTACAAAGAAGCATTATTTTCGTTTTGCATTGCCAATTGAATGCTGTCTAAACGTGTTCCCTGAAATGACAATACAGTTCCTTCTTTAAATGTTCGACGTGCAAGTGTAGTAAGTACCGTTCCCGGCAAAGCTTCTATCTGTAACCTCACACCTCGCTCCCATGCAGCTTGGATGGTACTTTCCCAATCTACAGTTCGACTCATATTAAAAGCCAAGTCATCACCAATCTGTTCTGGCCTGCTAAGCGTACGAGCCGTTGTACCACTTAAATATCGTATTTTAGGCTGCTTTAAAGTCACTCCCTCCATAGACGATGCAAGTTGCTTTGCTTGCTGACTTAATAATTCACAGTGCGATGGCACCGATACATCTAATTTTTTTGCCACCACGCCTTGTTGCTTTGCCAAAACAGCAACTTGGTTCATGGCTTCAAAGCCTCCTGAAATAACGATCTGGTTATATGCATTAATATTTGCGACAAACACCTCTGGCGTTATTTCATAAATTTGTTTGACCCATGTTTCAACAGCTGCACGGTCTGTACCAATTAGGGCCGTCATGCCATAGCCTGTTGGATAGGCGTTTTGCATGAGTTCACCTCGATAGGCAACCAAACGAACGGCATCCTCAAAGGCTAAAACTCCTGCTACAACCGCAGCCGACCATGCGCCAATTGATAGACCCGCTACATAATCAGCTGTTAAGTTTTCCGCTGTTAATAAAGCTGAACTCACCACACCAGAAATCAGTAAACAAAGCTGTACTGCACGTGTCGACTGCAATGCAGCCGGACTATCTAACATCAAGACATCTTCTTTGAGTGCATCCGATGCACGCTCAAGGTATTCTTTAACCAGAGCTGTTTGAGGTAAGTCGTGCAACATATTGCTTCGTTGCACACCTTGCCCCGGATATACCCAAATTGAAGCCATGATATCTATTTCCTTAATTCCATGGGTTTTCTACTAAAACAGCACCGTCAGGACGTTTCAATAGAACTTTTCCACTGTTCCCAGCCCATTCTTTTAACGCTAACCCACCTTGTGGAAGTTGAAGCTGTATATCCACATTCAGCCCTGCTTGCTGAAAATTTTCGAGTAGCTCAATCGCCTGCATTCTGGTAAAAGGCTGTTCAGCTCGAATCAACAAATCAATGTCACTTTGCTCGGTTACTGTTTTAATGCCCGTTGCCAGCTCAAATCCGAAACTTCCTGTATATCCCCAACATCCTGAAAAGTTTTTCATAATGCTTGAAATACTCTGTAAACGTTCTGCCAAGTGTTCAAACTGCTGCGTATCTACATGAGTCAGCGCTTCTGGCTTAAGCTGTTTGCTAATTGCAGATCGTGGCATTTGAGCTGCATAGCGTTGATGACGAAATTGCCCTCTTACACCCACAGCCACCTGATCTACAGGAGTAATTGCCCGTCGAACTACAACAGGATCACCTCGTTGCAATACCTCTTTCACCCAAACTGGAGCATCATCGGCCAAGCAATCGACCGTCATGCCCCACAGTAAATCATGGGCTTCGAGCTTAAGTTTCATGACCATTGCTCACGCAATAATTCACGGACCTTTTTAGACATTTGGCGATTTTGGCCGTGAAGTCTTTGTTCCAGTCCTCTCGATTGCTCAGCATTAATTTCTTTAAATGCTCGAGCAACTACCTGCTTCGCTAACAAAAGATCATCGGTTGTTGGTTGTTCAGGGTTTTCAACAGATAACAGTTCAGATAACAAACCTAGAGTTGCATAACTTTCAATATCATAAGCCATTGGCGGAATGCTTGATGCCAATTGCTCTAACTCATCAACCGACCGCAAGGTAACGCGTGCAGCAGATTCCTTACCCATCGCATGCACCATAACACCTGAATCTTTTAAGGCAATAATACGATTGGCTTGGTATCCATGCGCCAAGAAAGCACCTGACATCGACTTATCAACCAATAAACTCACAATAGGATGACCTGCTAATCTGGCTCTAGCATAGCTATCTACTGCACCCGCTAAAGCTTGATGAATACCCAATAATTCTTCACGGCGCCCATAGGCCTGACTTGGCACATCAACCAAGCATAAAATGCCGCGTTTATTTTCAGTCTGTGCATCGGCTTGAATCACGTCATCAACTGCTTTTGCCAAACTCCAGCCTTCCAGTAGCCCAACCTCACCTTGTCTCGCGCGTGGGAACAGATTATTGGTATCTTGCACAACTGCAATCACACGTACCGCTTGCTGATCAATCTGACCATCAGCCATCCAAACGGAAGCTGGAAAACCTTCAACTGTCTTAAAACCCTGTGTAAATGCTTTAAACCAATGTGCACCACGAGTAGATGCTTTTAATGTATCAACGGCGATATTCATGCTTGCTCTCCTTGATACAAAGCTTGAACCTGTGCTGGGATAATCTGCTCAGCAGTATCGACTTGTTGTAGCTTTTCTAAATAGAATGAGTAATTTGAACTACGATGCTGCTGAGGCACGCCTTGAGTTAAATAATCGATGACTTGCTGACGAATTTTCTGACGATCATCGTCAACATAAGCATCTGCCAAACCACTAGCGAAACGCTGATTACCACCAGTAATACTCCATATAAATGGACGATCTTTGGCGTTATATTCTTGTACACCAGCTTCTTGTTCAATTACTTGCGGGCCATTTAAGCCTAAACGTCCTTCTTGTGTCATTACAATATAGCTACATAGGCCAGCAGCAATTGACATACCGCCAAAGCACCCTACACTGCCTGCAACTACTGCAATCACAGGTTGATACTGACGTAAGTTCACAATTGCAGCCTGAATTTCAGCAATTGCAGCCAAACCAAGATTTGCTTCCTGTAAGCGAACGCCGCCCGTCTCTAATAGTAAAATTGCCGCTGTTGGAATTCCTTTTAGATTGTCTTCAACTGCAAGTTCTAAGGCACCCGCAATTTTGGCACCGCCCACCTCACCTAAACTTCCACCTTGAAATAAACCTTCAATCGAAATTAAAACTACTGGCTGTTCTTGAATAGATCCTTTTGCAATCACCACGCCATCATCAGCTTGCGGCACAATATTTTGCTTAACCAACCAAGGTGACATGACACGTGCAAATGGGTCAAGTAGCTCTCGAAAAGTCCCTTCATCTAATAGCGCTTTGGCACGTTCTCTCGCACTGAGTTCAATAAAATCTTGTTTATTTAACAAGCTTTGAATATCAGTCATGAGCAATCTCCTCTAATGCTTGTTCCAGACGTAAGCGAACAACACCAGGAGTTGCACCAAAGTCATGAATATCAATATTGACGGCAGGTGGTATTTGCGCAGTAAAAATCCGTTCAAAAAGATTGTGCCAACGTGCTGCACTGCCATCTACCGAAGTCACTACCTGAATAGAAGCTTTTCCAGTTTCACCAGGTTCCATCAAAATTTCTAAATCGCCCGAGCCAACACATCCTACTAATGCTTTTTTTACAGGTGGCTTTGTCGCCACAAATTCAAAATGAAGTGTTTCCATAATTAAAATCCTTTTTATTTTTTGACAGATGTCTGCTTAACACGATCTATAAATAGTGTTGCTGCCAACAAATCTGCAGCACCACCTGCAGAAGCTTTCATCCGAAGTAGATCAATCTCTAAAAGATGCAAAGCTCGGCGACCTTCTAAGCTTGAGCTGCCGCCCAAATCAAGTACTTGCTGAGCACCTTGTTGCATACGCTTTAAACCCGATGTTCCCGAGCGATAAAGCACACATGTATCGTTCAGATCGGTCATCATGGCAAGTAAGGCATCTAAGCGTGCGAACTCTTCTTTCATAGGTTTCCTACGACTTTGATAAAGTTGCTTTAACCCAAAATTTACGATGGTTGGAAAACCTTGTTGAGCCTGTTCTTTGGCACCTAAGATGCCTAATTTCTTTTGAACTTGCTGACCATGACTCAAGGCCTGCTCTGGAATAAAACGATCTTCAAGCTGAGCAATCTGGCCTGCTAACTGGCATAGCTCAACAGCCGATAAATATTGCTGATTACTGCGCGCCAATGCTGCTGCCGTAACCATTAAACCCAAGGCCCAAATTGCGCCGCGGTGTGTGTTGACACCATTTGTCGCCAACATCATGGTCTTTTCACCTTGGCGACCAATTTCGCCAATGTCTTCACGCAAGGCTAAACAGACTTTTCCGTGATGCTTTGCAGCTTGAGCCATCGCTTCAAACATGGGTCTTAAACTTTTCGCAGAGCGCTCCATTAACTCCAAAGTCAGGTCATCATGTGCACCACTGCCACGGCGATCAACCAAGGCTGGTTTAGGTGTCAGATTAACCTCATCAATCAAAGCCTCGACCGCTAAACTTGCCAAAATCTGACTATCGCTGAGCGTTTGATATTTAATTTGTGCCATCATTACCAACTCCTAAATTTCGCAGGTGGTTGATATAAGCCATCTGACCATGTCACCAAGTCGGCAATATTTTTAGCCGCTAAAAGTTCACGTGTGGCATCGGTACGGCGAATACCTAGATCTTCAGGAAATACCACCAAACCTTCACGTCTTAAACGTGCTGTTGTTTTCGGGTCTTGGCTTAAACCAATGCTAGTCAGACCTGCCACCGCAGCAATCATGGCTTGACGCTCTTCTTGACTGCTTGCTTTATATAGATAAGCAATGCCTTCTTCGGTGAGTAAATGGGTAACATCATCGCCATAAATCATGATCGGTGCTAAAGGCAAACCAGCCGTTTTAGCCACATCAATCGCATCAAGGCGATCTACAAAAGTTGGTTTGCCGCCCTCTTGGAAGGTTTCCACCATTTGCACCACCAGCTTTTTACCACGTGCCAAATAGGTTTCTGTTTCACTGGCACCCTGCAAACGCATATCTAACCATGCTGGCGTATCATGACGACGGCCACGCGGGTCATGCCCCATGTTTGGTGCACCACCGAAACCAGCCAAACGACCTTTAGTAACAGTCGAAGAATGGCCCATGCCATCAACTTGCAAAGTTGCGCCAATAAACAAGTCAACGGCGTACTGACCTGCAAGCTGACACATCATACGGTTGGAACGTAAAGCACCATCACGACCTGTAAAGAAAACATCAGGACGAGCTGCAACATATTTTTCCATACCGAGTTCGGTACCAAAACAATGCACGCTTTCAACCCAACCTGTTTCAATCGCTGGAATTAAGGTTGGATGCGGATTTAGTGTCCAATTTCGGCAAATTTTTCCTTTTAAACCTAAAGATTCACCATAGGTCGGTAAAATCAATTCAATTGCCGCAGTGTTAAAACCAATACCATGGTTTAACGATTGCACATTATGCTTTTCATAAATTCCGCGAATTGCCATCATGGCCATAAGCACATGCACTGGCTTGATGTGTTTCGGGTCACGGGTAAATAACGGTTCGATATAAAATGGCTGATCTGCGACCACCACATAATCAACCCAAGAAGCAGGAATATCGACACGTGGTAACTCTGAGACATCATCGACCAGTTCATTGACCTGAACAATCACAATACCGTCACTAAAAGCCGCAGGTTCAATAAGTGCTGGTGAATCTTCGGTACTTGGACCTGTATAGATATTGCCTTGACGGTCTGCCATAAAACCCGCTGAGAGCACCACATTTGGAATGAGGTCGACTACCAAACGTGAATATAGTTCGATATAGGTATGAATCGCACCAATCTCTAGTAAACCATCTTCAATTAACTGACTAATACGCAAACTTTGTGGGCCAGCAAAAGAAAAATCGAGCTTACGTGCAATGCCTTTTTCAAACAGATCAAGATGTTCTGAACGCCCGACGCTTGGCATGATCATATGTAAATCGTGTAAAACATCTGGATTGGTTTGTGCCAAAGAGCGCGAAAGGAAATCTGCCTGTTTTTGGTTATTCCCTTCGAGTATAACCTTGTCACCCGGTGTAATCAGGGTTTCCAAAACTTTAATAATGTCTTGAGTTGGAATCACCACACCATCGGTATATTGGTTTGCCATCTCTAGTTTTAGTTGTTTGGCATGACGCCGTTTTGTCCATAACCGTTCTTTATTCTGAACTGAGCCTTCCATGTGTTTACCTATAGATCGCAGTTTTGTTCTGAATCTATAAAAACGCTTTATGGAGTTTCGATCAATCAACCTAGATGAGCCGTTATTAACCTCAGGTTAACGATTTATTTTAAGGTGGATGAAAAAGAATTTGAGAGAATAGACACATTAAATGTCTTAGATAAATAGACTTATTTAGAAAACTGGTACTGCAACTGTTTTGCATCAAATTATCAGATGATAGAATATTAAGCCTGATCATTCAGCTACAAATATTTGATAAGAAATAGTTTATGCCAAAGAAATATTGTTATATCTATCGCCAAGAACATCTCAGCATTTTCCAGCTGAGCTGTTGATACTTTCTTGCTCTATAAAAACTCAGCACCCAAATTCATCAATTAACACATATAATTAAAGGCTCTCATGCTTCAAAATACGATGCATCGCCAAGTTCTTATTTTGGCGAGTTCTCAGTCACTTTACCAAACCGTATCGATCATGGTCATGACGATTGGTGGTTTGGCTGGGGCAAATATTTCTAACACACCGATACTAGCAACTTTACCCATCGCATCTATGTTTTTGGGTACAGCTTTAATGATGTTCCCTGCATCAATGTTGATGGCACATGTGGGACGGCGTAAGGGTTTTCTTTTCGGCGCTTTTTTAGGTGTAATTGGCGGTATTATTGCCGCCATTGGTATCTTTTATAGTTCACTTACTTTCTTAGCCGTAGGCACGTTATGTGTCGGAGCCTACCAATCCTTTGCTCAGTTTTATCGTTTTGCTGCCAGTGAAGTAGCAGATGATGCGTTCCGTTCACGTGCTATTTCTTGGGTTATGGCAGGTGGAATTGTTGCCGCACTGATTGGTCCGACTTTGGCGCGCTTTGGTGGCCCATTATTTCAACATTTAGAATATATCGGTTCATTTTTAATTATTAGTATCATTTCACTTGTGGCAATGGGCATTTTATCTAGCCTACATATTGCCAATACAGTTGAGCAAAAGTCTGACTTTACTGCTGGTCGCCCATGGCAACAGATTGTCTTTCAGCCTACCTATCTAGTTGCTCTGTTTGGTGCAGTCACAGGCTACGGCATCATGATTTTAGGTATGACCGCAACACCCATTGCCATGCGACATTCACACCATGAACTAGGCACGATTACAACTGTCATTCAACTTCATGTGCTTGGTATGTTCCTACCTTCATTCTTTACTGGACATTTAATCGCTCGATTTGGTGTGCTTAAAATCATGTTTGTAGGTCTTATATTATTTGCTAGTTATATTGGTTTTTCCCTCTCGGGTATTCAGTTCGCATCGTTTGCTATTTCTTTAATTTTATTAGGTGTGGGATGGAACTTTTTATTTATTGGCAGTACTTCTTTACTCACAGGTACTTATTCTGTGGCTGAAAAAGCCAAAGCTCAGGCAATTAATGATATGACGGTTTTTGTTGTGGGATTGATTTGTTCGTTTAGTGCAGGTGCTTTACTGGATTTATTTGGCTGGAAAGCAATGAATATGGCGTTAATACCATGGTTAGTGATTGCCGCAGCTTCTCTCTTCTGGCTAAGCCAAAAAAGAGAAAAGCAGTTTGTTTAAATTCTTTTTAACGCGGTTTGCTCAATAGCCATTCGAGATTTTGACGGACCGCAGGCCACTCATGTTTCAAAATGCTATAAACATGAGTGTCCCGCAAAATATCATCTTTCACAATTTGATGACTTCTTAGCACACCATCGAGCTTTGCACCTAAGCGTACAATCGCGGCTTGACTTTGAACATTTAAAGAAGATGTGCGCAACTCGACTCCAATGCAATTTAAAGTCTCAAATGCATGAGCCAGCAATAGCTTTTTACATTCAGTATTGACTGGCGTACGTTGCGCAGACTTTCGATACCACGTCGAGCCAATTTCTACACGGCGATGGGCTTCTTCAATATGCATGAGGGTTGTCATGCCCAGCGCTTGTCCCGTTTTTCGGTCTTCAATATAAAATGGCAACATGCTTCCTGATTGCTGCAAACCAAGACGTCTTTCAATTTCAGCAGTCATTTTTTCAGGTCTTGGCACACGGGTATACCAAAGATTATAGAGTTCCCCATCGCAAACGGCCTCTGCCAATGATTCAGCTTGAGTTACATCTAGCGGCTTTAAAATAACGTGCTCACCCACTAATTCAACAGGTGTAGTCAAAGACATCTTTATCTCCTCAATTAATATTAAAGTTTTATATTTTCAAAATTATTTATTTAACTCAGCCACACTGTACATGGCATTCGCTATAGTTTGATGACCAGATTTCGATAGGCCATCTGCCGCACCCAAAATGTCTCGGTGTTCTTTGTTTTGCCCAAGTTTTGATTTTCCTTGCAGCTTAGTAATTACAATTTCTATTCCCACAATCGCCTTTAACATCGGTTCAAGATAGTCTTTTGGTGCATCGGACATTTTCCATGGCTCAGGTTGAGATGCTTCATGGGTACGGGTTAAACGAGCCACTACACCACGAACATAACGTTCATCATCTCGAATCGTCACTTTCCCATAAGCATGCACAACCCTATAGTTCCATGTCGGTACTTGTCTATGCTGTTCATGTTTGGATGGGTACCAATTTGGTGAAATATACGCATCACCCGCTTGAAACACGACGAGTACCTCATCTCCATTTTTAATGTCCTGCCAAACAGAATTATTTCGAGACACATGCGCATGTAGCATGCCAAATTCCCCATCATTTGCCTGCAACTCGAATGGAAGATGATTTGCATCTAAGCCCTTACTTCCATGGGTAAAAAGCACCCCAAATGGGTGTTCTGCAATAAGAGAATGCAACACATCCAAACGGTTTTCTGCAAAATCATCAGGGATATACATGGCTCAAAACCTCGCTGTAAATATCAGGGTTATTTATATTTTGTGTTTAAATTTTCTGGTTTATGTGGTTTATTAAAAAGAACCACTTTGTGTTTTTTTAAGTAGACCAGAATTATGGCAAGAATGGCAAAAGTTGTGGAACTTCCGTCTATTGCAAAAATTGATAAAAGCCAAGGAAAGATTAGTGCTCAACTGACTCAAGCTTTACGCGAAGCTGTACAAAGTGGTGATTTACAACCCGGCGATCCGTTGCCTTCTTCCCGTGAACTGGCTCAAACACTTGGGGTCGCTCGCGGAACGATTATCGAAGCTTACGATCAGCTTTTAGCTGAAGGTGTTTTTGACTCTCAAGCACGAACGGGCACCTATGTGTCTCATGCTTTAACTAAAAAAACTCTACTGCAACATTCTCAAAAAGAAACCATACCTAGCTCAATCCCTTTGACGAAGTCGGCACGTTCTTATGCCCAAGTACTTAAAGAGTTTAAACCACTTCCCCATGTTCCATTTGCGGTGTCTGTCCCCGTCGGTCGGACCCAACCAAGTGATATCTGGCGCAAATTTGGTAATAAATATAGATCGCGGGGAGCAGGAGTTCCTTCAGGATATGGCGAGCCGCAAGGTGTGTTATCACTAAGAATTGCTATAGCAGACTATGTACGCCGATCACGCTCTGTCCACTGTGAACCTGACCAAATCGTAATTACACCCGGCATTCAACAATCCCTTTATATTTGTAGCCAGATTTTATTTGAAGCAAAAGATGAAGTCTGGGTTGAAGATCCAGCTTATCGGGGTACGACAGCGATTTTTGAGCATACAGTACAAAACATTCGGATGGTGCGTGTTCCTGTCGATGAAGAAGGCATTCAGGTTGAAACTGGCATTAAGCTTGCAAAACATGCACGTGCTGCTTTTGTGACGCCATCTCATCAATACCCACTTGGTATGCCAATGAGCCTAGCAAGACGTACAGCTTTATTAGCTTGGGCAAAACAGCAAAATGCGTGGATCATTGAAGATGACTATGACAGTGAACTTCGTTATAACGGCCAGCCCTTCCCATCTTTACAAGGCATGGCACCCGACCAAGTGATTTATTTGGGTACTTTTAGCAAAGTGTTATTTCCGTCCCTTAGGCTTGGCTATGCAGTGTTGCCTAAAGAATTAGTAGCATCTTTTTGCGGACTTAGAGTATTAATTGATCGACATCCGCCTGCTGCTGATCAACATGTTTTAGCTGCCTTTATTCAAGAAGGCTATTTAGAGCGACATATTCGACGTACTCGAAATGTTTACGCAGAAGTCCGAGAATATATTATTGGCTTGATTGAAAAATACATACCTCAAGAACTGGCTTGGTTACAGCCGGGTGATCAAGGTATGCATATGGTGTTATGGCTTGCTCATCATATTAATGATATTGAAGTTGCAAACTCGGCCGTCGATGCAGGCATTGCCATTAAAGCAATTTCACCAACATTTTCAACAGAGCAACAGCGCCCGGGATTAATTGTCGGTTTAGGGGATTTTGAACCTGAGCTGATGAAACAAGCCATTAAAAAACTATCAAACATTATTCAACAACATGACAAGCCAACTTCGGAAAACCTACAATAGCAACCATAGATGAATAGCAAATGGCCCAATCAGTACCATTAAAATACCGGCAATAACCATAGTCAAACTAGCAATTACGCCCTCTTCACTATTGCGCTGCTGTGCTCTAACTGTACCAAAACCATGGGCTGCATTACCGAAGGCTGCCCCATTGGCTACATTAGAACGGATTTTAGTAATTGCTAAAATTGCATCACCACAAATCATACCAACCAAACCCGTAATAACCGTAAATAGTGAAACCAATGCTGCTGAACCGTGAATATCTTCCGCTAAAATCATGGCAAATGGTGTTGAAATAGAACGGGCCATTAAACTATTGGTCACTTCAGGGCTAAAATGGAACCACTGCGCCATCTCATAGGCTGACATCACACCTACACTCATCCCCACAATAATCGCAATTGAAAGGACTCCAAGGTTTTTACGAATCGTTTCCCGATAACGATAAATCGGTACAGCAAACGCAACCGTTGCAGGCCCTAATAAATTAACAATCCACTGCGTATCTTCAGCATAAGTTTGATATGAAATTCCAAAAATCGTCATCAAAATAATGGTGAGTACAGGCACACTAATCGCGGGTGACAACCAAAGTTTTGGATTTTTCTGATAGATCCGCTTTGCCACAATATAGGCTGCCAAAGTCCAGATCAGACAAAGAATTGACCAGATATTCATGTCGTTTGCTCTTTAGATATGCTTATGTTGAAGACGTTTTCTAGCCTGTAAATAAGCTTTCAAACGATTGTAATAGTGAATCGTGAGGCAGGTACTGAGCATGACCGAAATGGTCCCAACCGCAATGCTCAAAACAATTTGCCACCCTTCGGTCATAAACAAGGTCTTATACTGAACTACGGCAACGACTACAGGCACAAAAAACAGTAATAGCTCACCTAAAACAACAGTTGCTCCCATTGCCACCTGATCCATTTTGATAATTTTAAAGAACAGGCATAAAAGCAATAAAAACATACCTAAAATGCCTGCCGAGACAGGTACGCCAAGTTTTTGATGTAAGAGATATCCGACCCACCAAAATCCAGCCAAAATCAAAATTTGTTTAACTAAAACTAAAAGTGAAGGTTGTGTGGGTGTTCCAGAAGCAGATTCAGTACTCATTTTGCGAAATTAGATGGTTAACTACACCATTATGCTATCTTGGTTAAAGCTGCTAAATATGAATTATTAATGTTAATATTATTCTAAAATGGAATAATTTATTCTTTATTATGCTTTCTCTAAAATCACTACAGTGCTTCGTTACGCTGGTAAAAACTAAAAGCTTTACACGTACTGCTGAAGAGTTGTATCTGACTCAACCCACTATTAGTAAAATATTACAGCAGCTTGAAGAGCAACTTCAGGTACAGCTTTTGGTTAAACCCGATCATGGCCGTAAAAGACAAATCGAGTTAACTGAAATTGGAGAGCGCATTTATCAACATGCGGTCGAGCTTCTTCAGGCAGAACAGAACATCTTTCTTGAAATTGAAAACTACCAACAATTAAAAACAGGAACTTTAAAACTTGGCGTTCCGCCTTTAGGCTCGCAGCTCTTAACGACTGCCCTATTTGATTATCATCAGCAATTACCAGATATTGAATTGGCTTTTATGGAGGTTGGTTCACGCGGTATTGAGCAAGCTTTGCTTAACAATGAGTTGGACGTTGGCGTTTTATTGCAGCCTTTTGATGAGCAAATCTTTAATAGCATCGAGTTATGTAACTACCCTTTAATGGTACTTTTACGTCGTGATGCGACTTGGGCAACCCGTAAAAAAATAAATCTAGAAGAGCTACAACACCAATCATTTTTAATGTTTCCTGAAAATTTCTCTTTAAACAGTATTATTCTCGATGCCTGTAAGCAGCATGGTTTTTACCCAACTATTGCTTGCCGGACCAGCCAATGGCACCTGTTGGCAGACATGGTGTTACAACGTATGGGGATTGCGCTTCTCCCGCAATATTATACCGACATGCTTGACCCTAATTTATTTGCAGCAGTACCACTCGAAAAACCAAATATTCAGTGGCACTTAGTGATGGCTTGGAAAAAGAATCTTCCTGTCTCACCAGCTGTACAGGCGTGGCTTAGTATTGTTCGTCAACATTTTCAGCACATTAAGCCCTAACGTTGAAATAGCTTAATTCAAAAACCGATAAAGCTTTTCCACAAAAAAGCTACCCAATCTTGAATCAGCTCACTTAGACTAGATCCGATTGTTTTATGACATGGACAATAACAATGAATAATGAACATTTTAAGCTGTACACAGATTCACAATTTCTAAGCCCCTATGCGTTTACAGTTTTTGTAGGGCTACATGAAAAACAAATTCCATTTGAAATAGCGACCATCAACTTAGGCCAGCAAGGCCAGTTTGAAAAATCTTATGTAGAAAAGTCATTAACTGCCAAAGTGCCTGTACTTGAGCATAATGATTTTGCCTTATCAGAATCTTCTGCCATTTTGGAATATCTTGAAGAGCTTTATCCAAACACATCTATTTATCCAAAAGATATTCAAGCACGCGCAAGAGCAAGACAAATTCAGGCATGGCTCCGATCGGACTTAGTTGCACTAAGAACTGAGCGTCCAACCGATGTTATTTTTATTCAGCCCACCTCCACTCCACTTTCAGAAGAAGGTCTAAAAGCTGCGGAGAAACTTTTCTTTGTTGCAGAAAAACTTCTTGCGTCTGATGCCGAATTTCTTTTTGGTTCATGGAGCATTGTCGATGCTGAACTTGCCCTTATGTTGCAACGCCTTATTCAAAATGGTGATGCTGTACCAGAACGTTTAAAAAACTATGCATTACAGCAATGGCAAAGACCGACCGTACAAAAATGGCTTGCCTTACGACATAAATAAATCCTTATATTTACACCAAACACGAGATAAAAAATGAGTGATTCAAACTATATTCCTCCACAAGTTTGGCAATGGACTGGAGAGAAAACCGATTTAAACCAACCTACTTCAGGCCCTCGCTACGAACATACACTTCCTGTAGGAAAACATCCGCTTCAGCTCTACTCTTTAGCAACGCCTAATGGTCAAAAAGTCACTATTTTGTTAGAAGAGCTTTTAGCTCTAGGACACCAAGATGCTGAATATGATGCATGGCTGATTAAAATCGGTGAAGGACAGCAATTTGGTAGTGGCTTTGTAGAAGCTAATCCAAACTCTAAAATTCCAGCATTGGTTGACCATAGCCAAAACCCGCCATTAAGAGTATTTGAGTCTGGCTCAATTTTGCTTTATTTAGCTGAAAAATTTAAGGCTTTCATTCCAACTGATATTGCTGCACGTACTGAATGCCTTAATTGGTTATTTTGGCAAATGGGCAGCGCGCCTTACCTAGGTGGTGGTTTTGGGCATTTTTATGCCTACGCCCCTGTCAAAATTGAATATGCAATTAACCGCTTTGCCTTGGAAACAAAACGCTTACTTGATGTATTAGATCAGCATCTAGCAAAGCATGAATATTTGGCTGGTTCTGAATATAGCATCGCTGATATTGCAGCATTCCCTTGGTATGGCGGTCTTGTTAAAAACTGGGTGTATAACGGCGCGGAGTTTTTAGGTGTCGATCAATATAAAAATGTTCAGCGCTGGGCAGATGCGATTTTAGCGCGCCCTGCGGTACAACGTGGCCGTATGGTCAACCGTACCTTTGGTGATTTAGCCACACAGTTACATGAACGTCATGATGCGAGCGATTTTGAGACCAATACTCAAGATAAAGTTTAATTATTATTTTTAAATAAAACCCACTTTTGCTCAAAAAGTGGGTTTTATGATTCTTCCAATAAAAATCTTATTGATGCAAAGAAAGTCCTTTAATTGCCTTATCAACTGCCTTTTTAGGTCCTCTTAATGCTAGCCCAACCAAATTTAATTGATTCGCATCTTCGGCCAAAAATACAGCTCGATTATCCTCATCATTGCCTGTAGAAAACATGGCATGTACATAGGGAATTATCGTTAAATTTTGCTCTATTCCTTTGCGATGTGCTTTTTGTAGACCAGATAAATCCCCCTCAAATACCAACATCGGCTGCCCTAACATGTTGCCATACTCATAGCCATTCGCATCGATATAAGGTTTTCCCAACATTTCAGGTACAGCAGAGGCAATCCCCGTTGCCAAAAAAGCCACCACATTTAATCTCTGCCACGTCGCAAGATCATTACGGACAATCAGCGCAATTTTTGTGTCAAACATAAACCTCTTTCCTGAATCATTTATTTTAGACCGCTCATCATGACTCATTCGGATTTTTCTCGTCTTGTACGTTTGTGCAGGAGCCATCACAAACGTACAAGACCCTAAATTTACGAGTCACTATGCTGGGTTGTTTTTGTTTCAGTAGATACGTTATGGAAATCTTTTTTTATACCTTGAGTGTGATGTATAGCCCCGGTCCAGTAAATTTTATGGGGCTAAATGCTGGGCTTACCGGACAATTCAAAAAAACGATTTATTTTTTTATAGGCGTCGGTTGTGCAATGCTGATGTTATTCATGATTTTTGGATATCTTGGGGCTGCAATCATTCCACAAAATGCCTTGCACTATATTGCTTTGTTTGGTGCATGTTATACGTTTTACCTTTCATATCAAATGCTAAAGTCAGATATCGATCTGAGTAATGAGACCACTGAAGTTCAGGTGCTTTCGTTCTGGAATGGTTTTTGGATACAAGCTTTAAACCCCAAAGGGATTTTAGTCATTTTGCCTGTTACAACCATTATGTACCCTACTGCACATATCATTGGCGTTCAAATATTCTTAGTATCATTGCTCATTTCACTGGGTGCAGCTGGCGCGCCCTGCCTTTACTCTTGGGCAGGTGCTGTGTTAGGTAAAAAAATTAAAAATAAAATCTGGTTTAATGGTATAAACCGAGCCATGGGATTGATGCTAATCATTTCCGGCATATTTATGCTTTATGATTTTTTGAAAGGTATGCATCTAATTTAAGATAAAGTCTATGTCAGCCTAAACAGGCTAGCTTTTGTTTATGAAGAGAGCTTATTGATCATCCGCCATCTGGCTGGAGTCAATCCAAATGCTTTTAAAAAATGACGTGTCATGTGGCTTTGATCAAAAAATCCTGCAATCAATGAAGCTTGAGTTAAGGACTCTCCATACATTAAACAGGACTTCACAACTTCCAGTCTGCGCATAGTCATATATCGATGTGGACTTGTACCAAATAGCAATCGGAAGTCCCGTGAAAGGCTCCAACGGTCTCGTCCCACATTTTTTTCAATATCATCTAAAGAGATATTTTCATATAAAGAGGCATGTATAAACTCTCTAGCGCGCTCCGCTGCGACATAGTCATAAGCATGTGAGGTGCGCTGATTATTACCAGAAATTTCGTAAAGTGTGGTTGCCAGATCATATAAAGCATCTTGTTTTTCTAAAGGATCAATATGCTGGTCCATCCCTTGTAATAGAACATCAGTTGCTTTAAATAATCGAGGATCCTGACTCAAGCCATTCTCAAAAAATGGTAAAGGTTTACCCTTCATAATTTCCTGTAGGGTTGCAGGTTCTACGTACACCATCCGATATCTAAAACCGTCTCGACTACCTGACTCGCCATCATGTTTTTCATCAGGATGTAAAACCATCGTCATACCCGGTAAGCTATGTTTCATCTCTCCACGATAATGAAAGCTTTGAACACCTGTTAATGTTCGACCAATTGCAAAAGTATCGTGGCGATGCGACTCATAAGCATGATCAGTAAAAAAGGCTTCAATTCGTTCTAGACTATTCGGGTCAGAATTTCTGACGATCCAATCATTTGCATTAGGTAATTCAATCACATATTCACCAAAATTTTATATGTGCTAGAGAGCATTCTACCTATACGTTATACGCTATGGTTATTTTGAAAAATAGCCTATATATAACTCACTCAGCCAAGCGACAAAAACGCGTACGCGTGGCGAGAGCTGCCGATGCTGCGGATATAAAGCAGAAACTGACATCTTCGGGATTTCCCACTCCGATAAGATCTCAACTAGTTGCCCGTCTTTTAACTCATTTGCCACATGGTAGTGCGGGACCTGAATTAAACCTGCCCCACGTAAAGCAGATAATACATAGTTTTCAGCGTCATTTACCGCGATCCAGCTTTTCAAAAAATAATCTTGTTTTTTGCCATTCACCATCAATTCAAATGGATAATTCCGTCCGCCTGATGTCGAAAAGAAATTGACACAATAATGTGATAACAAATCTTCTGGTTGCTCTGGCGTTCCATGTTTATTTAAATAGTCAGGACTTGCACAAATGACTTGTGGCATATCGACCAAATGTCTGGCAATTAAAGTGGAATCATCTAAACGCCCCGCCCTCACTACGCAGTCTATCCCTTCCCTAATCAGATCAACCAAGCGATCCCCCGTACTGATTACCAGTTCAATGTCAGGGTATAACTCGTGAAATTGGTCGATATTGGGTAAAACAATTTTAGTTGCATGTGCGCCTGATAAATCGACACGTAATAAACCACGGGGCTGAGCAATTACATTGCGTAAAGATGATTCGGCATCATCAAGTTCCGATAATATTTGTGTGCAGCGTTCATAAAATGCCTGTCCATCTAGTGATGGTCTTACATGCCGAGTCGTCCGCTCTAATAAACGGCACTGTAAATTACTCTCTAACTCTTTAATGGCGTTACTTGCTGTAGCGCGTGGGATATTCAGCTGATCGGCTGCCTGACTAAAACTACCCAGCTCTACGATGCGGGTAAAAAGTTGCAAGGTATCAAATTTATCCATAGTGCTCGCTTTTAACCCTGTCTATTATTAATGTATATGGAATTATCTTATCCAATTCTGATGATTTATCCCATATTTCTATATTATTAAAATAAGCCATACTTAATCAAATAGGCAATCTAAAAATGAATATTTCAAGAAAAACAGCTCTGGTTACTGGTGCATCACGTGGTATTGGCCGTGCTATTGCAGAACGTTTAGCTCAAGATGGTTTTTATGTGATTGTTAACTATGCTGGCAATAAAGTGCATGCCCAAGCCACTGTAGAACATATTATTGAGCAAGGTGGTCAAGCCTCAGCTATTCAAGCGGACGTTGCAAATGAACATGAGGTGAGCCGTTTGTTTCAAGAGGCAAAGGCCATTAATGGTCAAGTAGATGTGGTAGTTCATAGTGCTGGTATTATGCCTATGGCAAAAATTACACCTGAAAGCCTGCCAGATTTCGATAAAGTAATTCATACCAATTTACGTGGCGCGTTTTTAATATTGGCGCATGCGGCCGAAACAGTGCCAGATGGTGGCCGGATTATTGCGCTTTCAACCAGTGTAATTGCCAAATCTTTTCCTTTATATGGTCCTTATATTGCTTCAAAAGCAGGTGTCGAAGGTTTGGTACATGTGTTAGCAAATGAGTTACGTGGACGCAATATCACTGTAAACGCCGTTGCACCCGGCCCGACAGGCACTGACCTTTTTTATAATGGAAAAACTGATGAACAAGTAGCGGCTATTGCAAAACTTGCTCCATTGGAAAGAATCGGGACACCTGACGAAATTGCTGGCGTAGTTGCCATGCTGGCTGGTCCAGATGGACGTTGGGTAAATTCACAAGTCATTCGAGTAAATGGTGGATTTGCTTAATTTTTAAAACCTTGTGGATTATTTTAATTCACAAGGTTTTTTACTAACTATTAAAATTTCTTAAATCTATTTTATTTTAATAAGTTTATAAGATTAACTAATACTATTTTTATAAAAATATCCCTCATTCTTATTTATCAAAATAATATATATAAATAGATATTCCTTATTTTTGCTTATATTTAAAACCGCGTAAATTGAACCTTAACAATCTGAATCAAAGATAAGGATATATTCAATGAACGCTAAATTAAATACTGAAACTCCGCAAAGTTTTATCTCAAATGGTTCAAATACATCCTTTTCAACCGAAGATATTCTTGCTAAAGCACAGCAATATGCACAAGAACACGAACTAAATTTTAGTGGCAGTTTATCACCTGTTGAAGCATGGCAACTCGTACAACAAGGAGAAGCTGTTTTAGTTGATGTGCGTACCAATGAAGAACGCAAATTTGTGGGTTATGTCCCTGAAAGTGTTCATGTCGCTTGGGCAACAGGCACGTCATTTAACCGTAATCCACGCTTTTTAAAAGAACTTGAATCAAAAGTTGGCAAAGATAAAACCATTCTTTTGTTATGCCGTAGTGGTAACCGTTCAGCACAAGCTGCCGAAGCCGCATTTAATGCAGGGTTTGAGCATATTTATAACGTTCTTGAAGGCTTCGAAGGTGATCTAAATGATCAGCAACAGCGTAATCAGAAAAATGGCTGGCGCATCCACCAACTTCCTTGGCAACAAGACTAATACTTCAATCAATTTTCAGTGAATCAAGGAAAGCTTGTGACTCAATGGAACATTAATGCGGTTGTACAAGGTTTACAACAAGCAAGGCATGACTGGCGTCAGCAGCAGCACAGAACCAAAGAATTTGGGGGCCGTGAACTTCCATCTAAAGAAGCTTTAAAGGCCATTTTAGATGACCTGTGCGGGATTTTATTTCCAATGCGTTTAGGCCCTGCCGACTTACGTCAAGAAACTGAAGATTCTTATATTGCCTATACTTTAAATCGGGTGCTGACAGCCTTACATGCTCAAGTGCAACTGGCTTTGAATTATGAAGCAAAACGTCATTTGGGCCATTCAAACCTAGTGCAGCAGCCACAAGAACTTGCTCAAACTATTGTGCAGGATTTTGCCAACACTTTGCCCTCTATCCGGCGCCTTTTAGACGGCGATGTGCGAGCGGCTTATGAAGGTGATCCAGCGGCGCATAGTGTGGATGAGGTATTACTTTGCTATCCGGGCATATTTGCGATTATTTATCACCGAATTGCGCATCAACTGTATGCCCAAGTGCCTTTATTGTCGCGCATTATTTCCGAGTTGGCCCACTCTACAACAGGTATTGATATTCATCCGGGTGCGCAAATCGGCAAAGGATTTTTCATTGATCATGGTACGGGTGTGGTGATTGGTGAGACTTGTGTGATTGGGGAACGCGTTCGTATTTATCAGGCCGTGACCCTTGGAGCAAAACGCTTTGAAACCAATGATGATGGTGGTTTGAAAAAAGATTATATACGCCATCCGATTGTTGAAGATGATGTCGTGATTTATGCAGGCGCCACTATTTTAGGCCGTATTACCATTGGTCGAGGGTCAATTATTGGGGGGAATGTCTGGCTTACACATAGTGTGGCCGCAGGTAGCCAGATTTTACAGTCACCGAATGAGTCTTATCAAAAAAATCATATTGCCAGTTAAAAACTATAGATGTGAAATAAATAGATAAGGAGATAAATAAACAAAAAACTTATGTATTAACTAAATGCTTATTTCTAGTTTAAATATATTTTTATTTAGAAAATAGATAACTCATTAATAAGCTCAGTATTTAAAAAATTTATAACGCGATTTTAATTTTAAAACCAGAACTAATTCTAGTTTATATGCATCCTAGAATTTTTATTTTCAAAAAGCCAATGTAATAAGGAAAAATGATTCATGGCGAAAAATACAGATAAAGCCCAACTTGCACTTGGGGACCATGCGGCCCGTCAACTGGCCAATGCAACCAAAACAGCTCCCCAGCTTTCTACAATTACTCCCCGCTGGCTGACTCATTTACTTCAGTGGATTCCTGTTGAAGCAGGTATTTATCGCCTAAACCGTGTCAATAATACCGATGATATTCAGGTGGCTTGTACACAACGTGATGAAGCAACTTTACCTCAGACTTTTGTCGATTATGATCCAGAGCCGCGTGAATACTTTTTAAATGGTGTTTCTACTGTTTTAGATGTGCATACACGTGTAGCCGACCTTTACAGCAGCCCACATGACCAAATTAAAGAACAACTTCGCTTAACCATTGAAACCATTAAAGAACGTCAAGAAAGTGAGCTCATCAATAATCCTGAATACGGTTTACTGGCAAGTGTGACAGATGACCAACGTATTTCGACTTTAAATGGCCCACCTACTCCAGATGATCTTGATGACTTATTACGTAAAGTCTGGAAAGAACCGGGGTTTTTCTTAGCGCATCCTGATGCAATTGCAGCATTTGGCCGTGAATGTACACGCCGTGGTGTACCACCTCCAACGGTTAGCTTATTTGGTTCACAATTCATTACATGGCGCGGAATTCCACTTATTCCATCTAATAAAATTCCTGTAGAAGATGGCAAAACTAAAATCTTGCTGCTTCGTGTTGGTGAAAAGCGTCAAGGGATTGTTGGTTTGTTCCAGCCGGGTCTTGCTGGTGAACAGTCACCAGGGCTTTCAGTACGTTTTATGGGAATCAACCGTAATGCGATTGCATCGTATCTAATCTCATTATATTGCTCACTTGCAGTATTGACTGATGATGCGTTGGCAGTATTAGATGATGTGGAGGTGGACAAATATCATGACTACCCAGTTAACTACAAGTAATCTGCAAGGTAGTCCAACGGGGCCTGAAGTGACTGGTGTTAACCCACCAGCCAACTTCCCTGATGAGTCCACTATTGCTCGACTTGCTAATGAGTTTTTTTCAGCATTGCCAAGTTCAAGCAGTTCAGCTTCTCCATCGGGCCTTAACTTGGATTTACCTGTCGGAGCGCCACCGCACCCACCACAACCAGGTGAACCATTCTCTGCTCTCAGTGGTCGTGCGCCCAATATCGCGTTTCAGAAAAGTCTCAATCCAGAATATCCTGAGCATATTCCAAATTTGCCAGACTACCCTGAACGTCGAATTGTAGCGTCTGCACCTGTGGTTGGTGGAGCTAATTTGCCACGCCCACCATTTGAACCACTTTTGCCACAAGCTGCTCATAGTGAACCCAATGTGCCACGCATTGAACCAAACTTACCCACTGGTGCAGGTGAATCACCTTATTATTTTTTAAATGATTTTTCTGCTCCCAATACAGAAGAACCGTCTGTTAAAGGTGTTGAAGATAATTATTCAGTTGCACAGTCTTTTCAGTTGCCACATGGTGACCAGCTGAAGTCATTACTGACGGAAGATCGTTTTGCAACGAACACGCCCACCCAAAGTTCGGCAAGCTCTGCATTTTATTTTTTAGACTTGCCTCAAAGTGGACAAAGTTATAGTCACTATCAACCATCGCAACCCACTTTTGTAGCAAGCAGTGCTCAACCACTCGATGTGCATGCCATACGTCGCGATTTCCCAATTTTACAGGAACGCGTCAATGGTCGACCTTTGGTCTGGTTTGATAATGCAGCGACTACACAAAAACCGCAGCGCGTGATTGATCGGATTGCTTATTTTTATCAGCATGAAAACTCAAATATTCACCGTGCTGCCCATGAGTTAGCGGCTCGTGCAACCGATGCCTATGAGCATGCAAGAAATGTAGTGGCCCGATTTATTGGTGCACCCTCTTCTAAAGAAATTATCTTTGTTCGAGGAACAACCGAAGGCATTAATCTGATTGCAAAAACATGGGGTGAGCAAAATATTGGTGAAGGTGATGAAATTATCGTTTCTCACTTAGAACACCATGCCAATATTGTGCCTTGGTATCAACTCACTAAAAAAACTGGAGCGAAATTACGAGTCATTCCTGTGGATGACACTGGGCAAATTATTTTAGAAGAATTGCCAAAACTGATTAATGAGCGCACCAAACTGCTGTCGATTACTCAAGTTTCAAATGCTTTGGGTACAGTCACACCTGTTGCTGAAGTCATTAAAATTGCGCATGCCAAAGGTGTTCGTGTTTTAGTTGATGGTGCTCAATCTGTTTCGCACATCCCTACCGATGTACAAGCTCTTGATGCAGACTTTTTTGTGTTTTCTGGACATAAAGTGTTTGGTCCAACAGGTATTGGTGCGGTCTATACAAAACCAGAATTGCTAGAAAGTATGCCTGTTTGGGAAGGCGGCGGTAACATGATTCAGGATGTTACCTTCGAACAAGTAGTTTACCAACCTGCACCAAACAAGTTTGAAGCTGGAACTGGAAACATTGCCGATGCTGTTGGTTTAGGCGCTGCACTTGAATATGTCGAAAGTCTAGGCATTCATAACATTGCTCGCTATGAACATGATCTACTCGAATATGGTCAAAATGCGCTGAGTAGTGTGTCAGGTTTACGCCTGATCGGAACCGCACATCACAAAGCCAGTGTTATGTCCTTTACCTTACAAGGCTATTCAACCGAACAAGTGGGTAAAGCTTTAAATCAACATGGTATTGCTGTACGTTCTGGGCACCATTGTGCACAGCCAATTTTACGTCGTTTTGGTGTAGAACAGACCGTGCGTCCGTCTTTGGCTTTTTATAACACGACGGAAGAAATTGATTTATTGGTGTCGGTTTTACATCAACTTACGCGTAACAAGCGTACCAGTTAAATCTATTTTTGCAAAAAGGACTGCCTTCGAGCGGTCTTTTTTTATAATTAATTTGCCATCATTAAAATTCAATTTTTCAATGAGGAAACTATTAAAACTCAAATAGTCCTAGCACTATATTTACTCGAGCAAATGTCGTCTGCAACCTGCGTAGCATCAAAAAGATTCTGTTTCTGTGAAATACTAGTTAAATGAAATAAGTCGACAGGTTTTGCAGATGACAATGCTTTTGCTTACTTTGAGCGAAACCAAAGTAAGTCAAGCCGAAGGCGACTGAAGAAATTAAAACTTTAAGCGATAATACTCTGTCGTGCTATGCAATAGTTCGCAGATGATTTTAGCTCGAATTAAGAGTCATCAATAGTTCGGACAACTCAAAGTAGCTATCACCTCAGAGTCTTGTTATTTTAATTTCGATTTCTGGATTAAGCTTCGGCTCGAGCTAAGAGTCATCTACAGCCTGCCCATAATTTATAAAAATAATGTTTTTGCAACATTTTTTGATAGATGAAAACAGTGAACAGGTTCTGTAGATGACAAAGTTTTTTGGTTACTTTTTCCAAAAAAAGTAACAGAATTAGCTACGTTCTTCTGATGTATAAACGGTAAGACTCCGTCGTGCTACCCCATCCACTTATAAATAAAACCAACTTAAACAAACAAACTCCAAATCAATCTCAACGCAATCCCAATTAATAAAACTCCCATCACCCTCTCAAAATAAACTCCAAATTCTAAAAAACGTTTACGTACAATAGGCTGAGCAAACATTACACTCACCACCATAAACCAGATGGCATTGACCATACACATCCAGACCCCATAAAAAACCTGAACTTTCATTGGTGTAGTTGTACTTACAATCGTCGTAAAAATTGCCAGAAAAAAGATAGTGGCTTTTGGGTTTAACGCATTGGTAAGAAAACCCATTGTAAAAGCTTTAAATAAACTCGGCTTATCACTGCCTGCTTGGCCATTAATTTCAATATTGGTATTCGGCTGGCTACGTAAACACTGCCACCCCAAATAAATTAAATAGACTGCTCCCGCTGTTCTAATAAGCGACATGAGCCATTCACTTTGTTGAATCAAAAAACCAATCCCAACCAAGGTATAAAAGACATGAACCGAAATCCCAACACCAATACCAATTGCGGTTAGACATCCAATCAAATAACCATAACGTACACTTTGTCTGACCGTAATCACAAAATCTGGTCCCGGTAAAATCACCGCCATAAAATGAATAAGAGCTAGCGTTAAAAACTCATGTCCATACAACTGCCACATAACAATTTAGTTTCCTGAAAATCACCTAAAAGATTGTATTGCGATTTTTTAGACGCGATAATCCAATCAAAATCCAAATAACTTTTGCCTCATGAGCACAAATCAAAGTCTGATTCTATTAAATGAAATGGCGACTTTCGTTAAGGTTGTCGAATCGGAAAGTTTTTCTGAAACTGCCCGCCAGCTTGGTACAACACCTTCTGCTGTTAGCCGCGCCATTGCTCGTTTAGAACGTGCTTTAGGCACTCGCTTACTCTATCGGACCACACGGAAACTTCGTTTAAGTGAAAGTGGACAACAGGTTTATCAACGTTGTTTAGATATGGTCAATGCGGCACAAGCAGTCATGGAAAGCTCGGGTCAATTTCATGTCGAACCAGAAGGTATTATTCGTATGAGTGTTCCAAAAGCTGTGGGACATTTTATGATTCATCCGCATTTACCCGATTTTTTAGAACGCTACCCGAAAATTGATATACAAATGCTTTTAGAAGATCGCTATGTAGATCTGATTGATGATGGCGTTGATTTAGCACTTCGGATTACAGAGCAACCACCAGGTGGCCTTATGGGTCGAAAACTCATTGATATTGATCACTTGGTTTGTGCTACACCTGAATATTTAGCAAAGCATGGCACACCGAGCCACCCTCATGATTTAAAGCAGCATGAATGTATTTACTTGGGCGAACAAGCCAGTGACTCAAAATGGAAATTTCAACAAGGAAACAAATCGATCAGTGTGGCTGTGCGTGGGCGTTATGCAGCAAACCATACAGGTGTTCGTTTAAGCGCAGCCCTACAGCATTTAGGTATTGCGAGCTTGCCATACTTCGTTGCACGCCATGCTCTACAACAAGGTACCTTAGTTCAGGTTTTACCAGATTGGTATTTTAAAACCTATTACAGTGGTGGGCTGTGGTTACTTTACCCACCGACAAGGCATGTCCCGCCTAAATTGAGTGTGTTGATTCAATATTTGGCAGATAAATTAGCAGCAGAGCCGACTTTATTTAAATTAAAGTAATATAAAGTCAAGGAATTAGCACGATGGAATCCTACCTTTTAACCTCTAAAGCACTCAGCTAATTCTGTTACTTTTTTTGAAAAAAGTAACCAAAAAACTTTCTCATCTACAGAACCTGACCACTGTTTAGATCTATAAAAAAATATTGCAAAAACATTATCTTTATAAATTATGGGCAGGCTGTAGATGAATCCTAGCTCGAATAAATACTATCTAGAGTTCTAATCTTTAGAGGTTATTAGCACGATTACTCAACCAATAAATCTTTTGGATTAATCGTATCGCCATAGACTGGTTTTAACGTTTTTTCATAAGCCTGATGAATCACGCCTTCTTTTGCCAGTTTCTCTAAATCTTGGTTCAACCAGTCCAATAACTCTTTGTCACCCTTTTTCACTGCTGGTGCAATTAAGTCCTGCTCACCTAAATTGGTAATGCCAACCGTGTAATTTGGATTTTCTTTAGCCCAAGCTAAAACCAGCAAGTTATCATGGGCAAGCGCAGCACCACGACCATCTTTTAAAGCATCAAAAGTTTCAGTGTTTTGCTCATACTTTTGTAGTTTAATCTCAGGATGAGTCTTGATGAAGAATGAATCAGCCGTTGTACCTTTGTTTACCAATAAAGTTTTATCTTTAAGTTGAGCCACATCGGTAATCGGATGACTTTTAGGAGAAACCACACCGAGCGCCACTTTTAAATAAGGTTTAGCAAAATCGACCACTTCTTTACGTTCTGGTGTAACAGTAAAGTTTGCAAAAATAATATCGACTTTATTTGCTTTTAAATATTCAACACGGTTAGCCGCTTCAGTTAAAACAAATTCCACTTTGTTTTCATCACCCAGCAGATCTTTAGCAACATGCTTGGCAATTTCTACATCAAAACCCTGATTTTTACCTTGAGCATCTAAATATCCAAATGGCGGTTTATCACTAAATACGCCAATTCGTACCACACCATTCTTTTTGATCTGTTCAATACTCGATACAGTTTGTGTGGTATCTGCTGTTTTTTCAGTAGACTGAGTTCCTTTGTCACAAGCAACTAAACCTAAACTCAGTAAAGACGCAGCTAAAATATGCTTCACGTTTTGAAATGTTAATGTTGTCATTATTTCACCCTCTCGTTCTTGTAAAAGTCTTATTTAGAATCGCAGCGCCTACTTCTAGGCACTGCTCTAGCGACATCGAAAATTATTGGCCTACATCTAAAAACACATTCGGATTGACCGAGTCACCGTAAATTGGTTTCAAGGTTTCATCATAAATTTTCTTAATTTCACCACTTGTTCTGAGCTGCTTAATTTCAGTATTGAGCCAATTCAATAATTGGGTATTACCCTTTTTAACTGCTGGTGCAATAAACTCTTGATCACCAATAGACTGAATACCTGCCACATAACTTGGGTTCTTCGCGGCCCATGCCAAAGCATAGGTACTATCTTGTGAAATTGCGTCACCACGACCGTCAGTTAAGGCTTTGAAGGCATCCGAATTTCTTTCAAACTTAAGTAAATTCACTTTTGGATAATGCTTGGTAAAGTAGGTATCCGAACTTGTGCCTTTATTTACAATTAAGGTCTTACCTTCTAACTGGGCAATGTCTGTAATCGGCTTAGCTTTAGGCGAGACAATCCCAAAAGCCCCTTTTAAATAAGGCTCGGCAAAATCGACAACTTCCTTACGTTCAGGGGTTACTGTAAATGTCGCGAACACCACATCGGCACGATTTGATTTTAAAAACTCCACCCGATTTGAAGCTTCAGTCACAATAAACTCAACTTTCTTTTCATCACCAAGCAAATCTTTAGTCACCCGTTTTGCTAGAGCCACATCAAAGCCCTGATTATTCCCCGCACTATCTACATAACCAAACGGCGGATCATCGGCAAAAACAGCAACGCGTAGAACTCCATTTTTTTTGACTTGTTCTAAAGAATGGTCTTCTTGACTATTACTTGCCTGTTCAGTTGATGGGGTTTTACTACATGCAGTTAATAAAACCCCAGCAACAGCAAGACTGCTTAATATTTTTATTGAATTACGTTTAAACATTCACTTCCTCATGATTCAAATAATAAAAATTTAGTACGACAAAATATTTAAGAAGGCTTTCGCTCGTTCTGTTTTTGGCTGTTCAAAAAATTCTTCTGGTGAAGCCTGTTCAATAATCTTGCCCTTATCCATAAAAATAATGCGGTCAGCAACCTTGCGGGCAAAGGACATCTCATGTGTCACAATCAGCATGGTCATTCCTTCATTCGCCAATTTGAGTACGACATCGAGCACTTCTCTGACCATTTCTGGGTCAAGCGCGGCGGTAATTTCATCAAGTAAAATGACTTTAGGTTGCATAACTAGCGAACGCACAATAGCGATACGTTGTTTTTGTCCACCTGAAAGCTGGCGTGGATAATCAAGTTTTCGCTCAAATAGCCCCACTCGCTTTAATAACTCATCTGCTACTTGTTCAGCTTCATCACGATGACGTTTTTGTACTTTGAGGGGTCCAAGCAAAATATTGTCAATGACATTCATATGCCCAAATAACTCATAGTTCTGAAAAACCATGCCAATTTTTTGACGGGCGTTAGTCCAGTCCACATCTTTACCGAGTACACCTGAGCCAGTTAAACGAATTTCACCACCCTGAATCGGTTCTAAGCCGTTAATACAGCGCAATAAGGTACTTTTCCCACAGCCCGATGGACCTAAAATAACAACCACCTCTCCTTGTTCTACATCCAGATCAATGCCCTGTAAAATATGACTTTGTGCAAATGATTTCTGTAATTGTTGTATCGATAACAAAGACATAATTACTCCCAGACCTTTTCTAAATGTGCCGCCAAACGAGATAAGGGATAGCAAATCAGAAAATACAAAATAAAAACAAAGCCATAAATCCAAAGAGAAGCACTCGGTACGGTCAACAGCGAATTTTCAATAATTTGCTGACCCACTTTAATCACCTCAACCACACCAATCAGGACTGCCAAAGAGCTGGTTTTCACCATTCGAGTAAATAAATTAATCGCACCTGGCGTTACTCGTTTTAGACTTTGCGGGAAAATGACATAGACCAAGGCTTGTACATGGGTAAGTCCGAGCGCATAGGCCGAATCACGTTGATGCTGATCAATTGAAGTAATGGCTGCACGGACCAAATCGCCCATTTCTGCAGTACCCCACAAAACAAATACAACAATGCACACCCACATTGCAGAAAACTGCCAGTTAAACCATGTCGCAAAGCCGAAATAAAACACAAATAGCAAAACTAAAATTGGAATGATTCGAATGGCTTCTAAATACAACCGGCACAGCGATTTAACGACTATGTTTTTAGAAGTCATAATGACGCCGAAAACTGTGCCGAAAATTGCAGAGAAAAAGACCGAAATAAAAGCAATTTTTGCAGTTGCCCAGAGTCCCCACATTAAACGTTCGAGGTGACTTGCTTGAAATAGATAATCAAGTTCCATGGCTCACCTTCCGACTTCTGTGCTCCAGATAACTGGTTAAAATAGACACGGGCAATAAAATAATGAGATAAGCCATGATGAGTAAGAACAAAGCTTCGGTGGTTTTATAGTCCATACCAATTAAGTCTTTAGTGACAAAAAGCAGTTCAACGACAGCAATGGCACTAACCACAGAACTTTCTTTAATCAGAAATAGGCAATTTGCCCCTATTGCCGGAATTGAAATGGCAAGTGCTTGAGGAAAAATGACATATCTAAAAATTTGAGTCGGTTGCAAACCAATACTTTTTGCAGAATCAATCTGCCCTTTTGCAACAGATTGCAAACCTGCTCGGAAAGCTTCAGCCATATAGCTTCCACCTAAAAAGGTCAGTCCGATCACACCACAAGCAAAACCATCAATTTTGATACCCAGCTTTGGTAAACCGTAATACAAAAAGAACAGTTGAATTAATAAGGGGGTATTTCGAGATAACTCAATATAGAACTGGGCAATTCTATTTAGCACCCGCACGCGATATGTGATTAAAATGCTGCAAATTAGCCCTACAATAATTGCCAAAATAATACTGATAATTGAAATTTTCAGCGTGGTCAAAGTTGCAGAGAAAAATTGCGGCAACACACTATGGATATACTGCCAGTTCAAGGAAAATTCCAAAAAATAATATTAAAACGTTATAAATATTTAGCTTTCATCAGCTATTAAATATTTGTGTAAGAAGTTTATTTTTTTCCCAATTGGTCTAAAACTATTTTTATTAGATAAGCTTTTCTATAAGTTTGATAAATTCGATATGCCAATCGAAAACCTTCAAATCAGTTGAATACAACTGCTTAAAACATATTCACTAAAACAAAGATGAACAATAAATCCAATAAAAAATCGGACACCAAGGCCCGATTTTTTAAAATGATTTTTAATCTATTCTTTACTTTCTCAGTACATCGCCAATGCTTGGATCTTTATCAAAAACCGATTTAGCATATGGGCAAAGCGGAATCACCTTTACGTCTTTTTCACGAACAAAAGCCACCAAAGCATCCAGTAATTGACGACCTACACCTTGTCCCCGATAATTTTCATTTACATCTGTAGCATCAATAATCAGCATGCCTTCGCCTGCCCATGTATAAGTCATTTCACCTGCAACAGTTTCACCATCAAGTAAGCTAAAGCTGCCGTGTTTTGTATCATCTTTTTGTTGAATATTCACAATGAATTCCTCATATTATGGCTCAAATTTATTTAAAAATGACTTTATATATCTTTATCTATAAGAACAAATTTAAGTGTAAAAAAATAGACTATTTTTAGCAGTGAGTCTGTATGCTTTTTAAATACAATCGTCAATTAAATTAGTGAAACTCTTGCACCAAACTATTAATGTGCGCCACGGCAGCAGTTCGATTTTCAACGCAAAGTTTTTCAAAAATATGTTCTAAATGCTTGTTCACGGTCCGTGGGCTAAGCTCCAATATTTCTGCAATATCTTTATTGGTTTTCCCTAACAATAACCAGTGCATGACTTCTGCCTCACGTTGAGTCAACTGTGGGCAATATTTCAAAATATCAGCCATTTCCAGAGCTGGCGTAGAAGTCTTAATCTGTATCAGATAATTTTTTGCTACGCTTGAGTCACTTTCCCACGGCGTAAGCAATAAAAGCTGTAATTGCTGAGATGGTGTCGAATAAGAACAGCTGGTTAATTTTTTAGGGTCTTTTTCATTTTCTAAGTCTGAAAACCAAGCTTTTAAGCCTGCTTCAAAGCCCTCTAATTCAGGTAAATATTGATTCAGTAAATCACTGGCTTTTTGGGTTTTCCAAACAATTTCACCTTGAACATCTAGCGCAAGAATGGCTGTTTCCGTCGCATCAATCACCTGTTTCTGTTGCTGCAATAGTTTGGCATGTGCCAAATGTGTTTTTACCCTTGCTAGTACTTCTTCAATATTCAAAGGCTTGGTTACATAGTCCACCCCACCGACCTGAAAACCTCGCACTATATGCTCTGTTTCCGACAAGCCTGTCATAAAAATGACGGGAATAAACTGTGTAATTGGGCTCGCTTTAAGTTGTATACAACTTTCAAAACCATCCATATGTGGCATATTGCCATCAAGTAAAATCATATCTGGTAAGCATCGGTGTGCTATTTCAATAGCACTTAACCCATCGGTTGTGACAAGCACGCGATAACCTGCCTGGTCCAGACTTTCATGTAGCAATCCTAAATTTTCTGGCACATCATCCACAATCAGAATAACAGCTTGCTCATTTGGTGAAGCTTGCTGAAAAGAAACATGTTGCGTACTCATTGCTTATCCTGAATTAATCGTTGCGCGTGTTTTAAATCAAACTTTTGAATCGCCTCTTCAAGCTGTTCCCATAACTCATCATGCTCCGGAAAATTTTGACGGCATTGCATTAAAGTCTGTTGAATTCCGCGAATATAACCCTGTCCAATTAAATCATTTAAATGCTGCAAGCTTTGGGGCAAATCGAGCAGATCATTCTTTTCAGGTTGTGTAATTGATGTATGGACAGTGGCTTGCTCTTGTTTTAACACCTTTACATCAAGTGCTTGAACTTCATTATTTTCAAGGTGTGCATCTGATTTGGAATCAATCCATACCAAGCCTAACTTGTCTCCAATTTTACTCAGCAACAAATTAAGATCGATTGGTTTTAACATAAAGTCTTCACTTAAGACGGCGTCTTGTGGATTGACTTCACGCTCGCCTGCATTCGCTGAAATAATTAAGATCGGCACATTGGTAATATTATTCTGACGCAATAATCGCGCAGTTTCCCAACCGCCCATCAAAGGCATATTTAAATCCATCAAGATCAGATTAGGTTGGAAAATAGGTACACGTCTTAAACAATCAATGCCCGACTCGGCTTCTTCAATCATAAATCCCAAAGGTTTTAGAAAATTAGCGACTAAACCTCGGTCCACCGCTTCATTATCGACAACTAAAATTCGTTTTCGTTCGCCTTGATAACCAGTAATTTGGTTGGAGTAAACATTAGAAATTGGATGAACCACTTCTTTTGAAGGTAAGTAAAACTTAATCTTAAATTGTGACCCCTGATTGAGCTGACTAGTCACAGATAGCTGTCCACCGAGTAAATCGACCAACAATTTTACAATGGGTAGGCCTAGCCCTGTTCCGGTAAATCCACCTTGCACTACATTGCTGCCCCGTTCAAACGGGTTAAAAATTCGTTCTAAATCTGCCTCGGCAATACCACAGCCCGTATCTCTAATTTCAAAATATGCTGTTTGAAATCGGTACTCGACTTTCAAAGTAATTGTGCCGCTCGTTGTAAACTTTAAAGCATTGCCTAGTAAGTTAATAAGTATCTGTTCTAAGCGTTTTTTGTCGGTACGAACATAGTGCGGCAGGTTATCTCCAATTTCATAAACAAACTGTAAATTCTTCTGTTCAAACTGTGGCTGAAACATTTGAATAATTTGTTCAATAAAATTTGGGAAATGAACGTCCACTACATTTAAAGAAATCTTGCCTGTTTCAATTCGCGCTAAATCTAGTAAACCGTCAATCAGTGAAGTTAAATGCTGCCCACTACGGCTAATCACACCGAGCGCCATTTTGCCTTGTTCTGAAAGCTGCTCTTGTTTTTGAAGTAATTGGCTATAGCCTAAAATACTATTTAGAGGCGTTCTTAGTTCGTGACTAATGCCAATGACATAACGGCTTTTTGCATCATTTGCCCGTTCTGCTGAAATTCTGGCATCTTGCAGGTCTTTTGAAGTGACTTCATGGGCAGCAATTTCATCAATCAATAATGCTGTTTGCTGATGCGTTTCGATTTCGGCATTACGACGGCTTTCATCGTTTAATACGAGCCACCATGCAGCAACGCTCATCAATAAAAATAAAATGGTGTAAATTTTGACAAACAGTGTAAATAACTGCGGAACGGCTGCCGCATTGATTGTTTCTAAATAGGTTTTTTCTTGGATATAAACCAGACTCAAACTTACTGCCAAAACGATCGACAGCCCTAGAGTCAGCAATAGATACAAACTGACCCTGCTATTTAAACGGCTGGCCCAGCGTTCTGGTAAATAGTGCCAAATGGCTTTTTTGAGCTGTACTGACCAACGTGCATCAGGTTTACATAAGTCGTGACAGCGTGCTTCAAGTGAGCAGCATAAAGAGCAAATCGTACCGTTATAGGCTGGACAGCCAGCCATATCAGCAAGTTCATAGTCCCTTTCACACACTACACAGTTAGCAACTGAAGTTGCCTGAATTTTTTCAGGCTGGCGTGCAATGTAATATTTGCCTTTGGTTAAGTAAGCAATAATAGGAACGCATAACACCGCACTCCCCAAAGCAATAAAACTCGCCAAGCCTTTCGCCATGAGTCCGAAAAAGCCCAAATAGCTCAGCATCGATAACACTGAAGCGATGAGTAGCGCGCCTACACCTACGGGATTGATGTCATATAAATAAGCACGGCGAAATTCAATTCCCTTTGGGCTTAAGCCTAAAGGCTTACAGATAATTAAATCGGCAACAACGGCACCAATCCATGCCAAAGCGATATTGCTATATAGCCCCAAAATGCGTTCAACTGCATGGCTAATCCCCATTTCCATCAAAACAATGGCAATAAAAACGTTAAAAAGAAGCCAGACAATTCGCCCCGGATGGCTATGAGTTAAGCGCGCAAAAAAGTTTGACCATGCCAGTGAGCCAGCGTAGGCATTAGTCATATTAATTTTAATTTGCGCCAAGCAAACCAGTGCTAAAGTCAATATTAACGCTAGCTGAGGGTTTGGAATAAATTGTTGATAGGCAACCCAATATAAATAAGTCGGATTATCTAGTTCAGAGACAGGAATAAACAACTGAAAAGCCAACACCATCAGCAGCATGCCCATCAAAACTTTTAGAAATCCAAAAATAATCCAAGATGGCCCCCCTAAAAAAACAGCAAAACGCCATGCAGTTCTGTTCTTTTCTTGTTGGGGTAAAAAACGTAAATAGTCGGCTTGCTCACCAATTTGGATCACAAATGAAAAAATGAGAGTGCACGCCGCACCAAAGTAATACAGATTAAAATCAGTCGAGTTTGAAACCGCACCAACAAAATGCAGACTACTACTTAAAATTTGTGGTTGTTTCCAAAGTACAAAAAACCACGGTAATAACAGCAATAAGAGCCAGATTGGCTGTGTGATTGCCTGAACTTTATTAATAAAACCAATACCTTTGACCACTAAAGGCAAAATCACTAATGCCGAAATTAAGTAACCAATGACTTGTGGAATACCTAAAGCCAGCTCAAGTGCCATCGCCATAATTGCGGCTTCAAACGCAAGCAAAATAAAGGTAAAGCTGGCATAAATCAGAGATGTAATGGTCGAGCCAATGTAGCCAAAACCTGCACCACGAGTAAGCAAATCGACGTCTACATTATATTTTGCAGCGTAATAACTAATCGGCCAACTGGTTAAAAATATAATGGTACATACGACTATTGCTGCCCATACTGCATTGCTAAAGCCATACTGCCAAAGCATAGTCGCCCCAATGGCTTCCATCGCCAAAAAGCTAACGGTCGAAATTGCGGTGTTGGTCACAGTCCAAGGTGACCACTTACGTACAGAGGTGGGTGCATAGCGGAGCGCATAATCTTCAATACTTTCATCTGCCACCCAAATATTATATTCACGGCGTGTTTTGATCACACGTTGTGGGGCTTGTTGGGGGCGTGAAGAATCTGGCATAACACTCATGTTTGGCTTGTGACTGCATTAAACCCAGCAATCCTTATGCCAAAAGTCAATTATCATGGCGATTTTCTCGAATACGCACATATACGCAAAATAACGTATTTTCAATTTTTCCCAAAAATCACACACTCAAATCCATCAAAAAACAATGATCAATATTTGTGTTGATTGACCGAAACTGATTGGGAGATTGATGTTATGAGTGTATCTGAACATCCAAATCTGGACACTGTGCAAGGTACAGATTCACAAAAAGCAGTGAATGAAACCTTAGAAGATTATACTTTACGTTATGCTCCACATAGCTTTCGGCGCTGGAGTCCCAAAGTTGTCGCTATTACTGCACTTGGTGGTATTGCCTATCTTGCTGACTTTTCTATTGGCGCCAGTATTGGTATGTCTTACGGAACAACCAATGCTGTTTTCTCCATTTTATTTGCAGCGATTATTATCTTCTTAACAGGCATTCCTTTAGCCTACTACGCAGCGCGCTATAACATCGATCTTGACTTGATTACCCGCGGTGCAGGTTTCGGTTATATCGGTTCAGTCCTGACCAGTATCATTTTCGCCAGTTTTACCTTTATTTTCTTTGCCCTTGAAGGTTCAATCATGGCGCAAGGGTTATTGCTCGGTTTAGGTATTCCGCTTTGGGCAGGTTATCTCATCTCAACCGTTATGGTCATACCGCTGGTAATTTACGGCATGAAAGCCTTAAGTAAATTACAAGTCTGGACTACCCCGCTTTGGCTGGTTCTGATGATTGGTCCTGTGGCCTATCTGATTTATCAAGAACCTACCTTAGTCAGCCAGTTTGCAACTTTCACAGGTAACGAAGGTTTTGCAACTGTAGACATGGCTGCAATCATGTTGGGTGCTGGTATTTGTTTATCTCTCATCATGCAAATTGGTGAGCAAATTGATTACTTACGTTTCATGCCTGCTAAAACAAAAGAAAATAGCAAAGCATGGTGGGCTGCGGTTATTTCAGCGGGTCCGGGTTGGGTGATTTTAGGGGCAATTAAACAAATTATTGGGGCATTTTTAGGTTTCTATTTACTTACTAAAATACCGGGCGTAAACAGTACTGAACCTGTTCAACAGTTTAATGCGGCGTTTCATGACATGCTTCCGGGTTGGGCTGCTTTAACACTTGCAGTGATTTTGGTGGTTATTTCTCAAATTAAAATTAATGTGACCAATGCTTACTCTGGTTCCCTTGCATGGACAAGTGCCTACACACGTATAAGCAAACATTATCCGGGCCGTATTGTCTTTGTAATGGTGAACTTGGCAATTGCACTTGCTTTGATGGAAGGCAATATGTTTGCGGTACTGGGTAAAATCTTAGGATTCTATTCAAACTTTGCAATTGCATGGGTTGTAGTTGTTGCAACAGACATTTCAATCAACAAATATGTTTTAAAACTTTCACCTAAAGAGCCGGAATACCGCCGTGATATGCTATACAACGTAAACCCTGTCGGTATGGTTGCATTCCTTGTATCAGCAGGCTTATCGATTGCAGCATTCTTCGGCTTACTCGGTAGTTTCTTGGCACCTTACTCACCGCTTATCGCACTTGTGCTTGCTTTTGTATTAACACCCATCATGGGCTTACTAACCAAAGGAAAATACTACATCAAGTCACACGATGACGGTATTAAAGAACCACGTTATGATGCTGAAGGCACTCCTGTTGCTACCGTCTATCACTGCCGCGTATGTGAGCAAGGCTATGAGCGTCCAGATATTATGTTCTCTCACAAACATAACGGTACGATCTGTTCTTTGTGTAAAACACTCGATGCTTAAATATTCTTAAAACTAAAAAAAGAAGCTTTAAAGCTTCTTTTTTTATATCTGATGATTCTTAGCCAATCGGGAATAAACGTTCAGGCACTACATCTTTCATCACAATGGTTGAGATGAGTCGTTGCACACTTGGAATAGCAGATAATTTTTCATCGTACAAACGCTGAAAAGCAGGTAAATCTTTAGCCACCACATGTAGTAAATAATCTGGCTCACCAAACAAACGCTGTGCCTGAATAATTTGCGGGATGTCAATCACGGCATTTTCAAACTTCTCGACTGCCTGTTTATCGCCCTCTTTAAGCGTAATAAAAACAATCGCTGAAAATTCAAATCCCACTAAGTTTGGGTCGAGTTCTGCCCGATAACCTTTGATAGCTCCTGACTCTTCTAAAGCCTTTACTCGTCTATGACAAGGTGAAATGCTCAAACCGACTTTTTCTGCCAATTCAGTAATAGATAATCGGCCATTTAATTGCAATTCAGCAAGAATCTTTTTATCTGTGCGATCCATTTAGAAAAATTTACCCCAAATGAGTGTGATATGAGCAAACATTTAAAAGCACATTCTAAATACATGAGCATATTATTTTCAACAAGCTCGAATAAATAGGGATTTTTTCTAAACCACGAGCGAAACCTTTGGAAAATAGTTTGCTGAGATAAGCATATGGCTTTTAACATTTTTATTGCATTTTGGAGTGTCTCCATTCTTTTTATTATTACGCCAGGGGCAGACTGGGCCTATGCCATTTCAGCAGGGATTAAAGGCAAAGTCGTCGTACCCGCCGTCGCAGGTATGCTATTTGGACACTTTATTACGATTTTATTGGTAGCGGCTGGTGTTGGTCTGCTTGTAGCAAATAATCCAACTGCTCTAATGATTCTTACTGTTGCGGGTTCTGCTTATTTGTTATGGATGGGTATAAATTTATTACTTACCCCTCCTACTCCGAACGAATCTGGTTCTGAAAAAGCTCAGTCATGGTTGAGCTGGGCAACCAAAGGCGTTTACGTGAGTGGATTAAACCCGAAAGTTTTTTTACTCTTTTTAGCCCTGCTTCCTCAGTTTATTGATACTACTGCTTCATGGTCAGTAACAACACAAATTCTTGCCTTTGGTGTTGTTCACATGATTAGCTGCGCGATAATTTACTTAATGGTGGGTTATGGTTCAGAGGCTATTTTAAAAACCAGACCACAAGCAGCACAGTTAGTTGGTCGTTTTTCAGGTGGTTTGATGGTTGTTATCGCTACATGTTTATTGATTGGGCAAATTTAAAAAGTCATTCAGCAAAAGTTACTGGTCTCCATTTCAGGTCAGTAACTTGAATAACAAAATATGAGAAAAAATTATCTCATTCGTTTGAGGTTATAAGTCACCACTCCCCAAATCACCAGTTCTTGCCCCTCTTCAATATAAATATTCTGATAATCAGGGTTCTCTGCTTTCAGCCAAACTTTAGGTGGATGAAATTGACTATCAATCATTAAGCGCTTCACAGTAAAATCATTGTCGATGAGTGCAATCACAATATCACCTGATTTAGCGGGAATGCTACGGTCCACAATAAGCGGATCATTAATATCAATTCCAGCATCTAACATGGATAAAGAGTTGGCTTTAACAATAAACGTGGCATTTTCATTTCTAATTAAATATTCATTTAAATCGAGTGCTTGCTCAATATCATCTTGCGCAGGTGAAGGAAAACCTGCCGCAACACGTTCAGTTGCCAGAGGAATGTGGTAAATTTTATCGTTATTTGGGTGAACCTGTTGGACATTAAGTTTTGAGTTAAAGTCGGTCAAGTTATTGGTTTTGACATTATTCAGTAACCAATTTTTGATAAATTTAACTTGAGACTCGGGAACACGAATGACTTTGGTGGGTTCATTGAACTGTGCTTTACGTCCGGCATTTTCTCGTGCACCGCCATGCTCGAACTCTTTTTTCTTTGGCATATTGCCTCCATTCCACTGTTCAAATCCTACACAAACAATGTAACTTGAAAAAGTTACATTTTCAAGTTGACGAAATATTTTTTTTGCATAACAATAAATCTCATGATCAGATTTTAATCCATTTTGCTTTTAACAGGGATGTTTTAACCAAAATGGCAATTTGAAGAAAATCAAAACCTATTTCGGAATAGTCGTTATCGCTGACTGTTTTTGATTTTTATCAAATGAGATTCTGAACACTTAACATTCTGGTTAAATTCAGTTTTTTGGTATGGAGACATGCGAAATGAAAAATCAACGTGATGCGGTTTTAGGTTATGCAAATGAGCAACATGCTTACTATATCCGCCTAATTGAAAATGATGCGGTTTTAGGTGAAAGCTACGGATTATTTTGTGAAAATCCAGATAGCGAAGCAGCCGAAAGTATTATGACGACACTTTTTTTGAAAAAATCTTTTTGGTTAAACGGTTCTGAATACCTTGATATTGTAAAAGGCCTACAACCTCTCCCTCAGTAAATAAGTAAGCTAAAAAACAAAGGAGGCAAAAGCCTCCTTTGTTTTTAAAACATTCTGCTTAAGAGGTAAAACGTCCGTAGGCATCACGTTTTTGATTACGAGAGTTTTGACCACGGCCATCATCATCATCGTCGTCATCACGGCTACGGCCACGACCTCGTCCACTTGAGCGGCCACCTCGATCGTCATCATCATCGTCATCACGACTGCGGCCACGGCCTCGTCCGCCTGAGCGGCCACGATCGTCATTATCATCGTCATCACGGCTGCGGCCACGACCTCGTCCACCTGAGCGGCCACCACGATCGTCATCATCATCGTCATCACGGCTGCGACCACGACCTCGTCCGCCTGAGCGGCCACCGCGATCATCATCATCGTCGTCATCACGGCTGCGGCCACGGCCTCGTCCGCCTGAACGGCCACGATCGTCATCATCGTCGTCATCACGGCTGCGACCACGCCCCCGTCCGCCTGAGCGACCACCGCGATCGTCATCATCATCGTCATCACGGCTGCGGCCACGGCCTCGTCCGCCTGAACGGCCACCGCGATCGTCATCATCATCGTCATCACGGCTGCGGCCACGACCTCGTCCGCCTGAACGGCCACCACGATCATCATCATCGTCATCATCACGGCTGCGACCTCGGCCTCGTCCGCCTGAACGGCCTCCGCGATCATCATCATCGTCGTCATCACGACTGCGGCCACGACCTCGTCCGCCTGAGCGGCCACGATCGTCATCATCATCATCGTCATCACGGCTGCGACCTCGGCCTCGACCACCTGAGCAGCCTCCGCGATCATCATCGTCGTCATCATCACGGCTGCGACCACGGCCTCGTCCGCCTGAACGGCCACCACGATCATCGTCATCATCGTCGTCATCACGGCTGCGACCACGACCTCGTCCACCTGAACGGCCACCGCGATCGTCATCATCATCGTCGTCATCACGGCTGCGGCCACGTCCTCGTCCGCTTGAACGACCACCGCGATCATCGTCATCATCATCGTCGTCGTAACGGCTTCGGCCTCGACCACCTGAGCGGCTACCGCGATCGTCATCATCGTCGTCATCATCACGACCGCGGCCACGACCATTACGGCCATCATTTTTATGGCTTAATGCACCCGCTTCACGCGCTTCTTCAGACGTAAATTCATGAGCGTTACCACTTGCATGGGCTGCTCGGCCAGCTTCACGAGCTTCTTCAGAGGTAAACTCATGTGCATTACCACTCGCGTGAGCAGCTCGCCCACCTTTGCTGGCTATTTCTCGTACTCTTTCAGGATCCATACTTGCAAATCCACGATTTGAAGTACCTGTTCTATTGTTATCATCATCTTCATATCTAGTATTAGCCATAGTTATATCTTCCTATATTTAATTATAGTCACTACCGCTTTTAGTTAACGGATTTAATAACAATAGAATATCTATAATATTTTCCCACCCAAGTGATGTATCAATCCTTTTAAATGTATATCAATCAAAAAATGAAATTTCTTATAAACATATTATTTTTAAAATATTTTAAAAATTTTAATTATTAATAATTTTACTCTTTAAATATTGGATATACTCATTATTACCTAAGGGCACACTACAATATATTTTTACAAACACAGTTAAAATATTTTAACTGATAACAAAAAATTTCAAAATGTACAAAACAGTAAACTAACACAACATCAGGTCTATTGAGAAAATAACAAGCAAACAATTATTTTAATTAAAAAACAACAACATATATCATTACATTTTCAGAATTAATTTACTTGAGAGATTTATATGAATATTTAAAACTAATTTTAATAAGATGGTTTGAGTAACTTAACTATGCAATTAAAAAATCAACAGTCAGCTCTACAATATATCCATATTTCCATTCCTGAAATTTTACTAGGACATATTAAGTCCAAAAACTCATGGCAGGACTATGACAAAGAATGGAGCTATAGATTAGACCCACCTCATGCAAGTCATCCCTTCCAAAGAGACTTATATATTATTAAGTCAAAAAATATAGAACATGAAGATATAAAACTGTTGCTAGATAATATAGCTATTAAAAATAATAAAAATTCAGAAAATATAGATGGAGCAAAAGAAATTATTAAAAAAATATTAGACTTATCTAATAATATACCGATAGAAAACTGGTTAGAGGATACAGGAAATAGATCTATTATTGAAAGCATGATTGATAAAAACAAAATCAAGTTAATCGATATTATTTAACCCTCAAATATAAAATATTTTTTTACATCCTTATAAATAAAATAACAAAGACAACTTATTAAAAAATTCATTTTACTCACATTTACGCGGTAACAGCTCACTATATGAAAATTAGATATTACAACCGAGGTATTTAAAAATGGAAAACTCAACAAACCAGTATCCAACATCTGCCCCCGCACAAGTTCAATCTCATCAACCAGGCGATCAGGAAAAAATGCATCCTGAACCTGAGATTATAAAAAGCTCACATAAAGGTAGCGATAAGCTAAAAGGTAAAGTTGCCGTTATTAGTGGTGGCGATAGCGGTATAGGGCGTTCTGTCGCAGTATTGTTTGCTCGTGAAGGTGCCGATATTGCAATCCTTTATCTTGAAGAAGATCAAGATGCTGAAATCACTAAACAACTCGTTGAAAGAGAAGGACAACATTGTCTTTTATTAAAAGGTGATATTTCTGATCCAGATGTGGCAAAACTTGATATTGATAAAGTTCTACAACATTACGGTAAAATTAATATTTTAGTGAATAACGCTGGTGTGCAATATCAACAAAAAGAAATTGAAAGCATTAGTAATGAGCAATTAGAAAAAACTTTTAAAACTAATATTTTCCCAATGTTTTATCTTACTAAAGAAGCCATTTCTTATATGGAAAAAGGCGACAGTATTATTAATACGACCAGTATTACCAGCTATCAAGGCCATGATGAGCTTATTGATTATGCAAGTACTAAAGGCGCGATTACTACTTTTACGCGTAGCTTATCGAACAATTTAATGAAGCAGAAAAAAGGAATTCGAGTAAATGGTGTTGCGCCGGGACCCATCTGGACACCATTAATTCCAAGCAGTTTCGATGCAGAAACCGTTAAGGAGTTTGGTAAAGACACCCCAATGGGAAGAATGGGACAACCAAGTGAAGTTGCACCTGCTTATCTTTTCCTTGCCTCAGATGATGCAAGTTACATTACAGGTCAAGTCATTCATGTAAATGGTGGTCAAATCGTAAATGGTTAATCCCTAAGATATAAAAAAGCCCTGAAAGTTAAAACTTTCAGGGCTTTTTTGTTTGTTAAGCCGGTATCTGAGCAGCTATTTGTTCTCGTGACCAAACACGATGAGCCATAATCAGGTTTTTGAAATTTTCAGCAATCGGCTGGAATTCATCTCCAACTAGAGTGCCTTCATCGGGAACTAAACCTAACGGTTCAAGTAAATCAGATTTATTACCTAAAAACGCAATTGGTTTTAAATGCTTGTAAGCCTCTAATAGATAGTGGCGCGCTACGCCATCTTGCAGCACGGCATTTAAGTTATCGCCATCAGGAATAATCACTGCATCATACGCAATTGACGGTTCAGCCATCTGCATTCCATCAGCCGTAATAATACTGTCTTGATGATCTTTTACTGGAGCTAAGCTTGGCGCTAATAAATGAAGAGTCACCCCTTCTTTAATTGCCCATTTTTTCATAGCCTCTAATGCATCAGATTTGACTAAATTATGGATGAGTACTGCAACTTTTCGACCTTGAATATCTTGGGGCGGGAAAGCCAAGAAAGATAATTTAGCCGATTTTTCAACTGCAGTTTTTTTATAATCTAGCGTCAAATCAGGCACTTCAATTCCTAAATTAGCGCCTACTTGTCGTGCTAAGTCGAGATCAATATTTGCTAAAATTTGTTGAACTTGACGCTCACGAATGTGTTTTCGTTGCACTTTACTTAATTCAAAAGTATAGGCATCGACCACATGCTTTTGCTCATGAGGGGCAAGGCTTTTGTAGTAAAGGCGCGGTTGTGAAAAATGATCAGAAAAAGTCTCGCTTCTTTGACGAAGTTTCTGTCCGCTAATCTGTTCAGGATAGCTTTCAAAACCGCCGTTTGAAGCAGCAGGTGGGGTTTCTGCTGGCCAATCATTATCAATTGAGTTTGGTTGATATGAAGCCTGCCCTTTATGAATCGTATGCTGGTGAATACCATCACGTTGATTATTGTGGAATGGGCACACAGGTTTATTGATCGGAATTTGATGGAAGTTTGGTCCACCTAAACGGCTTAACTGTGTATCGGTATATGAAAATAGACGTGCTTGTAGAAGCGGGTCGTTTGTAAAGTCAATTCCTGGCACAATATGTCCCGGACAGAAAGCCACCTGCTCTGTTTCTGCAAAGAAGTTATCTACATTTCTGTTTAAAACAAATCGGCCAATTGGTGTCACTGGAACCAATTCTTCAGGAATAATTTTTGTCGGGTCCAATAAGTCGAAGTCAAAGTTCATCTCGTCTTCTTCTTCAACAATTTGTACACCGAGTTCCCATTCAGGATAAACCCCATTTTCAATGGCTTCATAAAGATCCCGACGGTGGAAATCTGGATCTTTACCAGCAAGCTTTTGAGCTTCATCCCAAACTAACGCACTTAAACCTTGTTTAGGTGTCCAGTGGAATTTCACAAAATGTGATTTACCTTGGGCATTAATAAGACGGAATGTATGAACCCCAAACCCTTGGATTGAGCGTAAATTACGAGGAATAGCACGGTCTGACATTGCCCAAATCACCGCGTGTGCTGACTCAGGTACTAAAGACACAAAATCCCAAAAAGTATCGTGTGCAGATGCTCCTGTTGGCATTTCTGTATCTGGTTCAGGTTTTACAGCATGAACGAAGTCTGGAAACTTAATCCCATCTTGCACAAAAAACACAGGCGCATTATTGCCGACTAAATCAAAATTACCCTCTTGAGTATAAAATTTAATGGCAAAACCACGAATATCACGAACCGTATCAGCAGAACCACGTGGTCCCTGCACTGTTGAGAAGCGTACAAAAATTGGAGTTTGAATGGTTGGGTCAGTCAAAAAACCGGCTTTTGTTAAGCGTTCATTTCCTTCATAAGCCTGAAAGTAACCATGAGCACCCACGCCACGTGCATGCACAATACGCTCAGGAATACGTTCATGGTCAAAATGAGTAATCTTTTCTCGTAAAATAAAATCTTCTAATAGTGTCGAACCGCGAATACCTGCTCTTAAACTATTCTGGTTATCAGCAATTTTAACCCCTTGATTTGTGGTTAATGCTTCATTGGTTGCATCGTCTCTGACTGAGTCTAATTGTTCAGTTTTTTGGGTAGTATTGGCTTTATTTGCAGCGTCAGCACCAGCCATTTCACTTGTTTTATTTGTTGATTTAACATTATCAGTCATGTTCATTACCTATGTTTTAAAGTTAAACGTGGGGTGAATTAAAAACTTCAAGAGTTAGTTTTGTTAAAGGAACTTAAATATGGAAAAAGGAGCTCGACATATTTACGTGTGCTCCAAAGCCCAATGCTTTTATGGTGTGAATCTGGGGCCAAAAACGGAGTCAGCTTGCATATTTTTATGGCAAGATCAGGTGTCTGACGTATACGCTCTTGGAGTGCATCCAGTTCACCATCAGAAATATAGCTAAACAGATAATCTTGAATACGCTGGCTATTCTTAAGTTCTCTGCTGTAGGCCAAGTAGTTAGAAGAATGATCAGTACCAGCAATCCAGTCATGAATAATTTGACGTTCCACAGGGTTAAATACACCAAACATTTTTCCATTTTCTTCATTAATCATCCGCCAGAACACACTCTGCTCAGGGTCGGTATTAAATTTAATCCATTTGTGATCAATAAGATGTGTAACCAAGCCTTTAACGTCTTCTGGGTTTGATAACCATTGGTTAATGGTTTTACATCCGAACTGTCTAGTTTCGTTATGTATTAGCTGCCCCACGAGCGCTTTTCTTTTTAAAATTTTAAGGACTAAATCTTCAAGATTTAAATTTTTAATAATTTTTGAAGAAGAAACACCATGATTATTAAGAGCAAAACCACGTTTTAATTTATTAAAGAAAGCTTCTTTATCTCTGTATTTATCATAAATATTTTCTATAAATTTAATTGCTTTATCTGCATGTCCGTTATCAATGTTATCGATAGTGATGTGCAAATTAAAATATTTAGAATCAATACCCAGTTCAGCAAGTTCATAATTACTGATGAGTAGATGCAGCGGTAGTTGCTCATAACCTAAATTGAAGCCGACAATTTCGGGAATGAACTCTGGTGGAGCATAGCCAAGCGCCAGCTGAATCACGGCATTATGATAGTATTCATCTTCTAAAAGCAGATCAAAACTATCAAGCCCCAGACTACGTAACAAATCATCATAGATACAGACATGGTTTGCTTTCGGCTCACCGAGTCCCAGCTCTTCTAGATAAGTAATAATAAGGTCATGAAAAACCGGATCGTTCCAGTAGTGAACTGAGCTATATAGCCATGCACCGTCTACTTTTTTAGTTGGAGAAACTTTAATTAAAAATTCAAATGCCTGACCGACATTCTGGAAATACTCTCTCTCACCCCCACTTTGTCTACGGTTTAGATAAGCCTGAAATAACTCACAATTTTGTTTATTGTCGTTTTCACACCATTCTTTAACTGTATTTATAGTTGCAGGAAAATCAATTTCCTTTTGATCTATTTTATCTATTTCTTCATTAAGAAAATCTCTTGCTTTCTTCTCTTTTTCAAAACTAGAAATATCAGGATCAAGGAAAAAAACAAATAATTCGTAATAGTTCTGTTGATTATCTTGTAATAGGTCTAATAATCTTTTTTTCACTACAACAGGCATTTCTATTCTCCTTTAGTGAGATATAAACCACCATACTTTATGAAAACCATAATCCCAGACCATCTTTGTTATATTACGTTATCAAGAAATAACATATAATTTTTAAATTATTAAAATTCAACAACATAAAACATAACAAAAATTTACATTCTCAACTTTAGAATAATTTAAATATTTGCTTTTATAAAAAAATATATAAATTATAAATTTTAATTACACTTGAGTTACTTTTAAAATTATAAAGACTAAAAACTTAACAAAAACAAATTAAAAATAATCTTATAACTAAATTAAAAACAATTGTAAGGAGAATACAAATGTTTAACTCATGCTGCAAATTACTAGCACAAGAAAAAGTTAAAATCGCATTTTTTGAAAGTGCTTCGGCAGGTTATTTAGCTTACCGCTTTTCTTTGAGTCCCTATTCAGGTGATATTCTTATTGGGAGCTTAGTCAGTTACGACTTACGTGTTAAAGAAAATACACTTCATATTTCACCTGAACTCATTGAAAAATATACACCTGAGTCGATGCAAGTCACTGTAGAAATGATCAAAAAAGGTAAAGAACTCCTGAATGCCGATCTTTATATTGCGTGTACAGGATTATTAAAAAAAGGAGGTTCTGAAAATAAAGAAAAACCTGTAGGCACCTTTTTTTATTGTATTTATTATAAAAATAATTTTTATAATTTTAGACGCATATTTAAAGGGCCAGCATATTTTAAACTTAGACAACTCCTCTACTACATTACGCAAGATATAAAATATGTAATATTGGATAATAAAAAATAGCTGCTCCTTCATAAAAAATAACAAATACATATTTAGAAATGATCATAGTGTTTAGTTAATTCCAATGTACCTAAATGTAATTTTAACCACATTCATATTAATTATGTTTATTCATTAAATTTACATTTTATAGAAATCAAGGTTTTATTTTATCTTCATAGTTACATTTAAATATAGGGTAACACCCCAAGACTACACAATGAAAATTTTCATGTTTAAATAAACCTATCTGAAGCTCTCAGATAAAACACACATCATAAATGATATGAGGTAATTAAAGATGAGCACTACTAATAATCAAAGCAATCAACGCGATAATCAACAGCAACAACAACAGCAAAACGACAACCGTAATAACCAGCAGCAACAAGGCAACCAACAGCAAAACGATCAACAGCAACAAAACAATCAGCAACAACAGCAAAATGACAACCGCCGTCAACAACAAGGCTCGAATCAAAAAGATTCAGGCCAACAAAACTCAAATAACAACAATCAGCAACGCTAATCCGTTGCTGACTTAAATGTCATTTGATGCGGTCATTCATTTTATTTAGGAAGGTGCCCTCACCTTCCTAAATTTAACATAAGCATAAAATTAAATAAGAGATGAGGAAAAACTGATGACAGATCAAAATACAGACCATGCTCAACTAGTAGCTGGCGACCATAATTATTCTGACTCTCGCTGGCGAGAAAGTTATCTTACTCGACCTTATTACCAAGAAGCTCAATTAACTACGCCAGATCTGGATTATGATCGTGATTTTTCTGCTGCTTATGAACTAGGTCACCGTGCCCGTTCAGAATCTAAAGAAGGAACTCAGTTTGAAGATATGGAAGGTAGCTTGCAACAAAAGTGGGAAGAACTCAAAGCTGAATCCCGATTAAAATGGGAACATGCAAAACAAGCCATTAAAGATGCATGGGATGACATGTAACATCCTTAATTGGTCCAAAGCATATAGCTTATTTCCTATTGGCCCTGGGAAATAAGCTTTTTTATTATTTGAAATATTTATAAATTAGAAAAACGGCGGCATATTAAAATTATTACTAAGATATTGATTGGCTTGGTGCGGATCATCAAAAATTTCTTTTTTAAATTGTACATCTGGCGTTGTAGATAGTGTATGTGTTGGCTTGATCGTAACTTCTACGACATATCTGTTTTGTTCTTGCTTAGCTTTTACACCATAAATTTCAGAATCATTAATGCAAGTTCCATCAGTAAAATATACAAACATACCACCACCTTATTTCTTGACTGAAGTTACTGGTTTTTCCCATTTATTTAACGCAAAAGCCTAACAATAGACTTGAGCCATACGTAAACAAAATATCAGTTTTGGTTTTTCTTAAAATATTCAATAATTTCTTCTCCGTTATTCACGGGAGTCTCTTGAGCAGGATATGTTTCTTCATAAGCATATGCAGGCAATGCAACTTTATCGCGAATTGGAGGTAACTTTTCTTGGCCACCTGTAGTAATACGCTCAATAAAACCTGCAAGCCATAACACAAATTCTTGCGTATTTTTACTCTTCGGAATAATACTTAAATCCAATTTAATTTTAGATTCCTGAAGAGGCTTAATCAGCAATTCAGCGAAATCAATATAATTGTATAAAAGTTTAAGCTTTGTCCCCTTAATCTCATGTCTGAGCTCAATCATTAAATTGTTAAGATCTTCCATAGGGTCATCTGTAAACCCCTTTTTTTCCTTAACATTTTGATAGATTTTCTCAGCTACTTTTAAATACTGGGGCATATCCTTACCTTTAAAAAATTGTATTCACTAAAATGAATTTTGGATGAATATAAGTAATTTCTTGTGTTTATTTTATTAATTTTTTGAAACTATAATTTACTGGCGCAACAATTCAATAACAACAAATTGATGTAAAGACTATAACAGACTAATTTATTGATTAATTTTATATTTTTATATAATTGCTTTTTTTATTATGTTACATATTTTATAGAAAATAACGATAAGAAAACTCACTTAAAAGTGAGTTTTCTTAAACAAAAGAATTATGAATTTTTATCCATTTGTTGAGTAGTTGCTGGATCATTCGAGCCATGTGTTCCATCATCATCTGTTGAGTTTCGATCTTGGCATGCACTCATACCCATTGCGATTGCAACTACCATACTCACTGCACAAAAAATTCTTAACATTGAGGTCACCCTTATAAATCTTAAGATGTAGATTTATGAATAACATTATCTTATGTTGGCCTACCGCTGTGGTTCTCTTAAGTTTTGTAGGTTGTGCAAGCTTTTGTAAAAAGCTAAATAAAATAAATGTTAAAAAATTACTTTTCTTGCAATTGATATTTTAATTAAAATTTGGCAACAGCTATTTATTTGATTACAGCATATTCATAAAATCAAAATTCCCTACTCTTTTTTGACTTATGTTGAATCAAGTCAACAATTGCAAACACTATATAAATAAACAATTAATAAATATTTGATATATAAACATTAAAAATTATTTTTTAACCTCTATTGAACCATTATTCAATATTTTCAATTCTAAATAACTCATTATTTTATTAATGAAAATTTAAAAATATTAATATTTGTTTATATAAACCAATCTTTTATTTTTGCAATTGACCCGCTTTAAGGCTCAGCTTATGATGCTCCGGCTGACCTATTTTGTCAGTCGGTTTTAGCAGACCGTCTACCTAAGCGCACTAAAAACAAGTTTTTTGGTGTGTAGCCCCTCGTGCCTTTGACGGAGGAACGGGAGTGGGACACCTTCGGGTGTGCTGGTTTCTTAGGTATCAGTCTGCTAACCCTCTTTCGTTTCACCACCATAATTAATAGCAGTGATTGGGCGCAACTTCTTTCATCAAGGAGTCTCTAATGACTATTATTTTATATCGTGTTTTTTCTTCTACTCTTCATCACGTTATCGACTTCACTGAAACTATTTTTAAGAAAATATCCTACAGTTATATGTTTCTGCCTTCCTATCTTTTCAGAGTAAATATTTCCATATTTAACGCTCGATAAAGACTAGAAAATTTCTATAAACATGACTTAACGATAACAACAACCAATGAAGAGCAATAATGATGTTTTTTTTATATCGTATTGTTTTAATCTGCACTCTATTAATAAGTTCTATAAGTTTATTAGGTTGCAGGTCTATCAGTAAAAATGAATTTAATACACATTGTGTTTGGGCAGGTCGTGCACTTTCACAATGCAACTGTATTTATAACTCTTTAGAAAAACATTATTCGCCGCAGTTTGTAGAGAACTTACCCAAAGTAAGCTTACAAAATATTAATGCGAATATGCACTTTGTGGAAACTATGAATGAAACTATGCACCAATGTCAGTTAAGCGCAAGAAAAGGCTCCATTAACTAACTTTTGTATGCTCTACCAAGAAATCTAAAAAAGCCCTTACGCGCTTAGGGACATATTTATCATGTCCTATCCAAACAGCATGAAATTCTTCTGAAGCCTTGATATTCCAGTCTTCAAGGATTTTGACCAACTGTTTTTGTTCTAAAGCTTTTTTGACTTGGAACTGGTTAAGCTGTGCAATACCAGCACCTGCAAGCGCTAACTGTAAGATGGCTTCTCCATGATTTACTCTTAAAACCTTAGTGGGAGCAAGTGTGATTTCTTGATCGTCTTTTTTAAAAAGCCACGTTTTATTTTGACGTTGGTAACTTACGTCTAAAAGCTGATGTTCGTATAACTCTTCTGGATGCTGCGGACAACCATTCTTTTCAATATATGTAGGTGAACATACATAATGTTTCTGAGTGCTTCCGAGTGAGCGAGCAACCAAATTTGAGCTTTTCAAAGGTCCTGTACGAATTGCGACATCAATTCTTTGCTCAACTAAATTAATGATTTCATCACTCAAATGAGCCTCTAATTCAATTTGTGGATAGCACTCGTTAAATAGAGAAATACAAGGCAATAAAAAATGTGTCCAATATGAAAGACTGGTATGAATTCTAATTCGCCCTTGCGGCATGTGATTTGCAGTAACGGATTGTTCTAGTTCATCCAGATTATTAAGTATGTGAACGCCTTGCTCATAAAATTGACATCCTTCACTGGTGAGTTGAAACTGACGTGTTGAACGGTTAAGCAGTCTAACTCCAAGTCTTTTTTCTAAGCGTGAAATTAACTTACTCACAGCAGACGGCGTCATATCACAAGCTCTTGCGACTGCTGAAAAGCTTCCTAACTCGACTACCCGAATAAAAATTGCCAACTCACCAGACCGATTAATATCAAAATATGACATAACAAAATCTATTTATGAATTTCATTCACAAATCTTATTCCGCTTATGTCGCTATAACAAGCCAGCAATTTGTTTCAAGATAACTTTAATTCGTTTTAAAGAGTTTACGAGATGAAACTTTATCAACCCACCCTATTCTCTCTTGTTTTATTTACGAGCTTTGCACAAGCAGAAGTACAAAAGAGCGAATGGATTACCACTTGGGCAGCTAGTCCACAAAAAGTCTGGAATAAAGATTTCGTTTTCCCGACAAATATTCCCGATCAAATATCTAATCAGACCATTAAACAAATTAGTCAAATTAGTTTAGGTGGTGAAGCTGTTAGGCTCGTTTTTACCAATCAATATGGGGATCAACCGCTTTATATTGATAAAACTACTGTGGGGTTAGTCAAAGGACAAAATCTTAAATCAAAGAGTGCTTATCCAGTTTATTTCTCTGGAAAGCTTAAAGCACAAATTTTACCAGGCAAACAACTGATAAGTGATCCAATCTCGCTCCCTGTTCCAGATCATGCACAGTTAATGGTAAATACCTTTATTCAAAAGCCCACTACATTTAAAACTTTTCATTGGGATGCGAAACAAACTAGTTGGCTCATTACGGGCAACCAGACTGCGAACCTAAATACGCCTAGCAGTGCCAAAACCACAACTGCACGATTATTATTATCGGCTATCGAAGTAAAACCAAAGCGTAAAGCACATGTTGTTGCAGTCATTGGAGACTCCATTACCGATGGAGCAACTGCAACTTTAGACGCAAATGCAAGATGGACCGACTTTTTAGCTAAGCGCTTATCACCACATCAAGTCGCGGTCATTAATAGTGGAATTTCAGGAAATCGACTACTCACAGACGGTATGGGTGACAGTGCTTTAAAACGTTTAAAAAGTGAAGTATTTCAATATTCAGGTGTGAAAACATTAATTATTCTGGTGGGTATTAATGATATTTCATGGCCTGGTACTGCTTTTGCACCTAAACAACAAATACCGACTTTTGAAGCACTCACTCAAGGTTATAAACGTGTTGTAGATGAAGCACATCGCCAAGGTATTCAAGTGATTGGAGCAACCTTATTACCATTTTCGGGAGCTTTACCCAATACACCGTTAGATAACTACTATCAACCCAATAAAGATGAATTACGCCAGCGCATTAATCACTGGATGAGAACCAACCATACATTTGATGGAGTACTTGATCTTGAGCAAGGTTTAAAAGACCCTAAACATCCTGATCGATTAAATCCAATTTATGATTCAGGAGATCATTTACATCCGAATGACCGTGGTAATCAACAAATGGCAAATCTGGTTGATTTAAACGAATTAGTTAATCAATAAAACGTCCAGATACGGATAGGAATTTGTTTCCTACCCGTATCCATATGGATTAATTACCCTCTAACTCGACATTAAGTTTTGGTGTAATAGGCTGTTTTTCAGCTGCATATCGTCTTAAAACCATGACGGCGAAAAGCGCTAAAATTGCAGGAATTGCGATCATCACAAAATTCATTTTATGTGGTAACTCTAAACCTAATAATAGGCCCGTTAAGATAGGTCCAACAATAGCCCCAATTCGACCTACACCAGAGGCACAACCAATTCCGGTAGAACGCACACTTAATGGATAATATTGTGCAACGTAGCTATAAAGAAGAATTGAAGTACCAATCGTTGCTGCTCCTGCCACAGTCACCAAACCATATAAAACATAGGCTGGTGACTTAAAACCTAAACCGACTAAAGCAACAACACCTGCCAGTAGCATTCCCATAATTACAGGTTTTAGATGGAATTTATCAGACAAAATACCGCCACCGATTGAACCGATCATTGCGCCAACATTTAGAGCAAGCAAGAACAAAATACTCTTTCCGAGTGAATAACCTGCTGCCAGCATGAGTTTTGGTAACCAGCTACTTAAGGCATACACCATGAGCAAGCACATAAAGAACACGAGCCAAAACATGAGTGTATTGAAAGCACGGCCTTGTTGAAATAATCCCTTTACAGAACTACCTGTTGGAACATTATCCTCATTAAGCACAAAGTGAGTATTAATCGTTAGGTTTTGTTCAGGCAAAATTTTTTGAATAATGCGCTGTGCTTGCTCAGTCTTACCCGTCTTAACTAAAAAGGTTAAAGACTCAGGTAAAAACTTCCAAATGACAGGTAATAAAAATAATGGAATACCGGCAATTAAAAACATGATTTGCCACCCCTGACTTTCAACCAAATAGCTACCGATTAATGCTGAAAGAATTCCCCCAATTGCATAACCACTGAACATACTCCCCACCAGCGTACTTCTTATACGTTTAGGTGCATATTCTGATGTAAGTGCAACTAAATTTGGCATGACCCCACCAATGCCTAGTCCCGCCAAGAACCGAAGTACCCCAAACTCAAGTGGGTTTGATGCAAAAGCACCTAAAAAGGTGAAACCACTAAAAAAAGTCACACAGATTAAAATTACCTTTTTACGGCCTATTTTATCTGCCAATGTTCCAAAGAACATCGCCCCAAACATCATTCCACATAGTGCCGTACTTGCTAACATCCCCGCCTGTACAGCTGTTAACGACCACTCTTGCATTAGCAAAGGCAATACAACGCCATAAATCACCAGATCGTAGCCATCAAAAATAATAATTAATAAACACCAAAGTAAAATACTCCAGTGAAAAGGGGTAAATCTGGCCTGATCAATAACTTCATTTACATTTAATTTAGATGTTGTCATTTACTCACCTCCTTTGTGAGATAAATTCATATTCAATTTTTTAAAACGACATATTGCACCCTAAAGAAAAAACAAATTATTCAAGGTTTTATTGAATAAATTAAAAGTCATAACTCGCCATCATATTGAAGCGGTTATCAATCCCGTTACGTCCATCAAAAGTTTCTCGTTCGCCATACACATATTCGACGCCCAAGGTAATTGGTTTGTATGGGTTATACAGTGCATTCACCCAGCCCTGCCAAAGCTCTTTGTTTTGAGTGGTGCTATTACGTTGTAATTCAGCAAAACGGTTATCATCTTTGGCTTTCATATAGCCGTAGCCTAAAGTCGAGCGAATTTGCGGTGTAAATTGATGAGTAATACCGAAAGAAACAGTATCAAATTCATTGCTATGCATATTGTTTTGATCATCTATTGCATAGCCGCTGTTACTCCATAGCAAGAAACGCCCATCTCCTTTGACATGGTAATAATCGGCTTTGAGTAATGTATCAGGTGTAATTTGGTATTTACCGCCCAAGCCTACGCCCCAAGCGACTTCCTCATCATGACTAGTTCTTTTTTCAGCAACAAAACTACGTCCCGACAACATCGAGCCATTGGCAAATTTATGATTTAAGCGTCCTACCAAAGCTGGTAAGCGCATTTTATTGTCAGGATCTGAAGTCGCAGTATATTTCGGATCTTCAACCGATATTGCAAAGCTTGTATTTGCCGTTAAGTTATCGCTATAGCGAACTAGCGGCGATCTTAATAATGCACTGCCTACAAATGTGCCCGCATCAATCGTTTCCGGATAATATTCGGGTGCGATAAATGTTGACCACGTTTGACCGATAAGCCATTTATCAAACGTTAAATAAGCATGGCGTATCCGAAACTGATCACGAGTGGCTGCCCCAAAGAAGTCCATTTCTAACTTTCCGCCCACCTCACCCGCGGCCGTCGGGGTTTTAAAATTCAACCCGAAACGTGTCACATTAACGGTGCTGTGCAACTGGTCTTTTTGTGCAGATTCTTCTGGCGTGTTCTCAAGTGGAACACCGCTAATATTGTTATACATCGTAGATGCCCCTTTCATTTGATAAGAAGCATCTGCCCGTATATAACCATATAAGTTAAATTCTGCACCAGACTTGGTTAAACCTTGCTGTATTGGTGGTACGGTTGCGGCTTGAGGAGTCGCTGAATTTGCTAGTTCCACTCGTCCTTGCGATAAAGATTTTTGCGCCTGCATATTGGCTTGTAACATAGCCCGAAGCTCTTTCACTTCTTGGCGAAGTTGTGCTATTTCAGGATCTGTTTGACCTGCAAAAGCAGAAGACACAAACAGGGTCACAGAAACAGCCAACAGGTTTTTTTGAACCGTTGTATTTAAAGCATTTATCATAAAACTTTCCTTTTTTGATCTTTAATTCGACTTAAAGATCTCGACATCCTTTTTGTTATGTACCTATTTAAAATAGGTGCTTAAAATTTGCTTTTCTTTCACAAGAAAGACCTTCAATCATATTTTTTAGACAAAACCTCCCTAAAGCGGCCTGAAAACCACTTTTAATTTGTTTTTAAGTAAAGCTAAATCTTCTAATTTTTTTCAGTTTTTATATTCTCTTCCTCATTGAGAATATGCAGGTTTTATATCCGTATTAACGCTTTCCGAAATCTATTATTTTTTTGCAATAAACCCTTGATATGTCAAAATTTGTGTATAAGGCTGCACACTTTCAAAACCAGTTTTTTCTAAAAGTTTTATATATCCTTCAGTGGTTAGGCTAAAAAAGTCTTGCGCCATACGCTCTAACATTTTTTGACATTGTTCTTCTGTTAAACCTTGTGCCAAGCATAAATAACGTAAAGCGTGAAGATGCTGTGGATTTACACACGTCATTAAATCGTAGGTCAGCAAAACAGCTTTTTCTTTTAAACGATCATAAATATCTTTAAAGAAAACAGGTTTTATGTCATCTGCAATAAAATGAGCCACAAGAATAGAAAGTGCAGCATCAAAGCAATTCTCAAGAGGTAAAGCTGACGTTTCACCGTGAACAAAGGTGACTTGAGAAGATTTATCTAAAAGTTCAACCTGCTCCTGAGCTTTTTGCAGCATAGTCAAAGATGGATCAACTGCCGTAAATTTCCAGTTTGGATGACGTTTAAGTAAATATTCGAGTTCATACCCCGTGCCACAACCCACAATTAAAATATGAGCATTTGGTGGTAACACTGATTGCAAAATGGCATCCACCTGTTGATGGATCACCTCATAACCTGGAATTAATTTACGAATATGTTCGTCATATCCTTCGACTACCTTTGGGCTATTAAAGTCTTTTGCCATTTTGCTTATCCTCTATTTAAGCTGCCTTTCAAATTATAGTTTGCTGCACTTTGACCAAACTTTTAACCTCTTTAGTCAAAGACATTTCCAGTTAAGTTAAGTTCAGCTCGCATAATTTCCTGCAATTTAAACTTCTGCGCTTTGCCTGAAGCTGTCATTGGAAACTCATTAAAGAATCGGACATAGCGCGGCACTTTATTATGAGAAATATGCTCTTTGCAGAATTGGCGAATGCTGTCTTCATCAATTTGATGATGCTCATGCAAAATAATACAAGCACAGAGTTCTTCGCCATATCTGGCATCTGGCAAGCCAATGACTTGGACATCGCTTACATCTGGATGAGTGTATAAGAAGTCTTCAATTTCTTTTGGAAAGAGATTTTCCCCACCGCGAATCACCACATCTTTAATACGGCCTTTAATTTTAATAAAACCGTCTTGATCCATTTCGGCAATATCACCTGTATGCATCCAGCCAGCTGAATCAATGACTTCTTTGGTCTTTTCTTCTTCGCCCCAATAGCCAGCCATCACTGAATAACCGCGAACGCATAGCTCACCCAAAGTTCCTTGCGGAACAATCTGCCCTTCTAAATCGACAATTTTAATTTCAACATGCGGATGAACATGCCCAACTGTGCTTACTCGTTTATCAATCGAATCATTTACCGAACTTTGTACACTCACTGGCGAGGTTTCAGTCATACCATAACAAATCGTGATTTCAGACATGTGCATGCGGTCTATAACCCGCTGCATAATTTCTCTTGGACAAGGACTACCTGCCATAATGCCCGTTCTTAAGCTCGACAGGTCAAACTCATTAAACTGTTCATGTTCTAAGGTGGCAATGAACATGGTGGGCACGCCATAAGCTGCCGTACAACACTCTTGATGAATAGCCTTTAAAGTTTCTAAAGGATTAAATACCGCCGATGGATAGACCATGGTTGAACCATGCGTAACACATGCTAGATTTCCCATCACCATGCCAAAACAATGAAACAACGGTACAGAAATACAGACTTTATCTTGAGGGGTTAAGCGGATGCCTTCACCGACAAAATAGCCATTATTTAAAATATTATGGTGAGTCAACATGGTCCCTTTCGGGTTACCAGTCGTACCTGATGTAAATTGAATATTAATGGTTTCATCAAACTGAAGTTGCTTGGTTAATAGTTTTAACTCTTCTAGCTGTTCAGGAGTTGGTGTAGTGACTAAATCACTAAAGCGATGAATACCCGTATGTTGCTGGTCATCAATTTTAATGACAAATTTTAAATGTGGTAATCGTGCTGAACTGAGCACTTTGTCAGTACAGGTGGTTAACTCAGGGGCAATTTTTGTGAGTAATTCTTGGTAATCAGTCGTTTTGAATTGAGAAGCAATAATCAATCCTTTGCATGAGACTTTATTCAACACATATTCAAGTTCATGGCTCTTATAAGCTGTATTGAGATTGACTAAAATAATCCCTGCTTTAAAAGCTGCAAATTGGGTTACCGTCCATTCCACACAATTAGGTGACCAGATCGCTAATCGATCACCTTTTTTTAATCCCAATTTTAAAAGGCTACAAGCAAAAGCATTTACTTCATCTTGTAAAGCTTTATAGGTTAATCGTCTGTTTTGATGAAAACTAACGATTGCTTCCTTTTCAGCATATTGCCGACAAGCCTGATCAAATTGTTCACCAATGGTCATACCCAATAAGGGCTGTGTGCTTGGTCCCGAGGCGTAGCTTAACCGTTCTTGTTGCATTGAATCATTCTCCTTGATTCTTTTATTCTCTTCTTACCTGATCTAATTGTTGTTACTGCAACTATTTTTCTAAACTGCCTTCTTTGTGTTGTTTTATCCTTTATATGCCCTATTTCCTCTGCACAGCATCTACACAAAAGTCAGCAATCTGTTTTGAAAAATAGTCTTTATGCGCATGATCAAATTTTGTATTTTGAGCTGGGTCTAGGGGTTCAACCACCACATAGGTCATGGCACCGACAACACACAGTGCTGCTGTATTTAAATCATCCAAGACAAACTCACCACTTGCATTTCCATCCGCAAGTATTTTTTTAATACTTTGTTTAATCAATTGCTTCACACGAAAACGCTCATGTTCAACCGTTGAATCGACGGGTTCAAACATGAGTGAATATGCAAGCTGAGGACTATTCAGTGCCCGTTTTACAAAGGTTGCCACAGCCTTATGTAATTTCTGCTTTGCCGATAAGTCACTTTCAGTAATCGAATCAATCACCAATAGTTCCGTATTAATGGCTTCGGACAAAACCTCAATCAGCACTTGGCTTTTATTATCAAAGTAGCGATAAACCAGACCACTTGATACGCCCGCTTGCTCTGCAATTGTTTGTATTTGCGCGTCTTTAAAACCTCCCTCTGAAATTAACTTTCTGGCTGAACTCAAAATCGACTTACGATTTTGCTCCATCCGCTCTTGCATTAAAGATGATCGTTTATAGCTCATAATTTATTCTCTAACAAATAAAATGAATTGTAAATCATTTTATGAATCAGTATTCACTTTTTTAAAAAATCATTGTATGGTAATTATCAAATACCCACAAAATATTTTATGGACAACAAATATAACCAATAGGATGAAGATATCATGAACCTACGCAGCTTGAATTTCGGTCTAGATGAAACTTTAATTGCGCTTCAAGATTCGGTAGCCGCTTTTTGTGCAAAAGAAATTGCACCAATTGCCCAACAAGTTGATCAAGACAACAAATTCCCTGCACATCTCTGGAAAAAATTCGGAGATATGGGCCTTTTAGGCATGACAGTTTCTGAAGAATATGGCGGCGCCAATATGGGTTATTTAGCTCATATTATTGCCATGCAAGAAATTTCGCGCGCTTCGGCAGCCATTGGTTTGTCTTACGGTGCTCATTCTAATTTATGTGTAAACCAAATTAACCGTAACGGTAACGAGCAGCAAAAACAGAAATATTTACCAAAATTGATTTCCGGTGAATATGTGGGTGCCCTTGCGATGTCTGAACCGAATGCGGGTTCTGATGTTGTTAGCATGAAATTACGTGCTGAGCAAAAAGGTGATCACTTCGTTTTAAATGGTTCAAAAATGTGGATCACTAACGGCGGTGATGCAGATGTACTCGTGGTTTACGCTAAAACTGATCCGCAAGCTGGCGCGAAAGGCATGACAGCTTTTTTAATTGAAAAAGGCATGAAAGGCTTTAGTCACGGTAACCATTTAGACAAACTCGGTATGCGTGGCTCTAACACTTACCCTCTGTTCTTTGACAATGTAGAAGTACCTGCTGAAAACGTACTCGGCGGCGTGGGTAACGGTACAAAAGTACTGATGAGTGGTTTGGACTATGAACGTGCAGTTTTAAGTGCTGGCCCTTTAGGCATTATGGATGCCTGTCTGGATGTGGTAATTCCTTATTTACATCAACGCGAACAGTTTGGCCAAGCTTTAGGTGAATTCCAACTTATGCAAGGCAAACTTGCAGATATGTATTCAACTTGGTTGGCATGTAAAGCACTCGTTTATGCTGTTGGTGCTGCATGTGATAAAGCCGACCATGACCGCAGCCTACGTAAAGATGCCGCAAGTGCCATTTTATATTCTGCCGAAAAAGCAACATGGATGGCGGGTGAAGCAATCCAGAGTCTAGGCGGCAACGGTTATATCAATGAATTCCCTGCTGGCCGCTTATGGCGCGATGCAAAACTTTATGAAATTGGTGCCGGAACTTCTGAAATTCGCCGCATGCTGATTGGCCGCGAACTTTTCAATGAAACCAAATAATAATTATAAATAAGGACGCATCTTATGAACCAATTACAAAGCAAGATTAATGTTCGAAGCGAAGACTTCAAAACAAACCAGCAAGCCATGCAAACATTGGTCACAGATCTCAAACAAGTTGCTCAGCGTATTGCTTTAGGCGGCGGTGAAAATGCCCGTCAAAAACATTTGGCTCGAGGTAAACTTTTACCCCGTGAACGTATTGATCAACTGATTGATGTCGGCACGGCATTTTTAGAAATTGGTCAATTGGCAGCGTACAACGTTTATGAAGATGATGTTCCTGCCGCAGGTGTGATTGCAGGTGTTGGTCAAGTCAACGGCATCACTTGCATGATCGTTGCCAACGATGCAACGGTTAAAGGCGGAACGTATTATCCCCTTACAGTTAAAAAGCATCTACGTGCACAAGAAATTGCTGAACAAAATCACTTGCCTTGTATTTATTTGGTGGACTCAGGCGGTGCCTATTTACCAATGCAAGATGAAGTCTTCCCAGACCGTGATCACTTCGGGCGTATTTTCTATAATCAGGCACGCATGTCGAGCCTAGGGATTGCCCAAATTGCTGTGGTGATGGGTAGCTGTACCGCAGGTGGTGCATATGTACCTGCCATGTCGGATGAAACCATTATTGTCCGTAATCAAGGTACGATTTTCCTAGGCGGCCCTCCTCTGGTAAAAGCTGCGACTGGCGAAGTGGTGAGTAGTGAAGACTTAGGCGGTGGCGATGTACACACACGTCTTTCGGGTGTAGCTGACCATTTAGCTGAAAATGATGAACATGCAATTGCCATTGCACGAAACATTGTTGCGAACTTAAATAAAAAACCAAACGACTTAAATAAACAAGTTGATGAACCTTTATTTGATGCATCGGAACTCTATGGCGTGGTACCAAGTGATGCGCGTAAGCCTTTCGATGTGCGTGAAGTGATTGCCCGTATTGTAGACGGCTCTCGTTTTGATGAGTTTAAAGCACGTTTTGGTTCAACACTGATTACCGGTTTTGCTTCACTCTATGGTATGCCGGTCGGCATTATTGCCAATAACGGGATTTTATTTTCTGAGTCTGCACAAAAAGGTGCGCACTTTATTGAACTATGTACACAGCGCAATATTCCATTGTTATTCCTACAAAACATTACAGGCTTTATGGTCGGTCGCCAGTATGAAAATGAAGGGATTGCAAAAAACGGTGCCAAATTGGTTATGGCAGTTGCAACCGCAAATGTACCAAAACTCACTTTGATTATTGGTGGTTCGTTTGGTGCAGGTAACTACGGTATGTGTGGCCGTGCTTATTCGCCACGCTTTTTATGGACATGGCCGAACTCTCGTATTTCTGTGATGGGCGGCGAACAAGCAGCAAGCGTACTCTCAACTTTAAAACGTGATCAAATTGAGCAAAAAGGTGCCGATTGGTCAGCACAAGAAGAAGACGAATTTAAACAACCCATTCGTGAACAATACGAGCGTCAAGGTCATCCATATTATGCTTCTGCCCGACTTTGGGATGACGGTGTAATTGACCCAGCGCAAACTCGCCAAGTACTTGGCTTAAGCCTTTCAGCTGCTATGAACGCTCCAATCCAGCCAACCAAATTTGGCGTGTTCCGCATGTAAGAGGTGTATATGAGCTTTCAATTTTTACAACTCGAACAACAAGATCAGGTTGCCTATATTTGGCTGAATCGCCCTGAATTGCACAATGCCTTTAATACTACAGTCATTGAAGAATTGCATGCTTGCTTTAAACAAATCAATACACGTGATGATATACGTGTTGTGGTTCTAGCGGGTCGCGGCAAAAGCTTTTCGGCAGGTGCCGACCTCAACTGGATGAAACAGGCTGGTCAGGCATCTTCAGCAGAAAATGAAGCAGATGCATTAAAACTTGCGCAAATGTTGGATGCACTTGCAACACTTAAACAACCGACTATTGCCCGCGTGCATGGGATTGCCTTTGGTGGCGGCATGGGTTTAGCGTCGGCATGTGATATTTGTATTGCCAGCACGGATGCCAAGTTTGCAACTTCTGAGGTTCGTTTAGGGCTTGCTCCATCTACCATTAGTCCCTATGTGATCCGTGCGATTGGTGCAAGACAAGCTTCCCGTTACTTCTTAACTGCCGAGCGGATTTCAGCACGTGAAGCCAAACACATTGGTTTGGCCCATGAAGTTGCAGATGCCGAAGACTTAGATAAAAAAGTTCAAGAAATTGTTGATGCTCTATTACTTGGTGGCCCGCATGCTCAAGCGGCCTCAAAACAACTCATTCAAATGGTCAGCAACCAGACCATGAGCAATGACTTGCTGCAACAGACAGCACATCATATTGCTCAAGTTCGTCAAGGCAGCGAGGCAAAAGAAGGTCTGAGTGCCTTTTTAAATAAACAGCAGCCTGCTTGGGTTTCTAACTCGAATAACAACAATTAAGGACGATCATCATGTTTGAAAAGATTTTAATTGCGAACCGTGGCGAGATTGCCTGCCGCGTAATTCGCACAGCTAAAAAATTAGGTATTGCAACGGTTGCCGTTTACTCAGATGCAGACGCAAATTCACAACACGTCAAACTTGCAGATGAAGCAGTTTATATTGGTCAGTCCCCTGCAACTCAAAGTTATTTACAAGCTGACCGCATTATTCAAGCTGCCATTGATACAGGTAGCCAAGCGGTTCATCCAGGTTACGGCTTCCTTTCAGAAAATGACCAGTTTGCACTCGCTTGCCAACAACACAACATTTGCTTTATTGGTCCACCAGTGGATGCCATTTTAGCGATGGGTTTAAAAGCAACCTCTAAAGCTTTAATGGAAAAAGCGGGTGTCCCTTTAACACCGGGTTATCACGGAACCAACCAAGATGCCGACTTTTTAAAACAACAGGCAGACCGAATTGGCTATCCTGTTTTAATTAAAGCCAGTGCTGGCGGTGGTGGTAAAGGCATGAGCCTGGTTGAACGCAGTGAAGATTTTTTGCATGCTTTAGCCTCTTGTAAACGTGAAGCCAAATCGAGCTTTGGTAATGATGACGTCTTGATTGAGCGTTATGTGATTCAACCACGCCATATTGAAGTTCAAGTGTTTGGCGATACACATGGCAACTATGTACATTTGTTTGAACGTGATTGTTCCGTACAACGCCGTCACCAAAAAGTGCTAGAAGAAGCCCCTGCTCCACAAATGCCAAGCGAAAAGCTCGATGCAATGCGCCAAGCTGCAATTGATGCTGCACGCGCCGTAAATTACGTTGGTGCAGGTACGGTTGAGTTTATTGTGGAACAAGACGGTACGGCGTATTTCATGGAAATGAATACCCGCCTACAAGTCGAGCACCCTGTTACCGAAATGATTACAGGTGAAGACTTGGTTGAATGGCAACTTCGTGTGGCTTATGGCGAACCTTTGCCTAAACTACAAAACCAACTCCAAATTCACGGCCATGCGCTTGAAGCTCGAATCTATGCAGAAGAACCCGAAAAAGGCTTTTTACCTGCAATCGGAAAAATTGACTATTTGCACTACCCAACGCAAAACCAATATGTTCGTGTAGACAGCGGTATTGTTGAAGGCGATGAAATCACGACCTATTACGACCCAATGATTGCCAAACTCATCGTATGGGGTAAAAACCGTGAAGCTGCACTTATTCAAATGCAACATGCCCTAAGCCAATTTCATGTCGATGGTTTAGGCAACAACATTGCTTTTCTTGAAAAAATTGTTCGTAGCGAATCGTTTAAACAAGCCAAGCTTGATACCAACCTGATTCAACGTGAACAAAACTTCTTGTTTAGCCCTGAAGAGATCAAACCAGAACTTGTGGTGGCAGCGGCATTTATTGAGTTTTTAAGCCAACTTAATAACAACAGCTCAAGCCAAAAACAGCTTTGGCAAGCTCAGCCGCTTTGGCGTTTAAATATTGCCTATCAGTACAGTATTAAACTGAATTATTTAAACCAAAATATTCAAATCAAATTTGCCTCAAATGAACATGGCTTCACCGCAGAATATAATGGTCAAAGCTACCCGATTTCAGGTCAATTGCTTGATGCGCATATGGCATCTGTTCAAATTGGTGGAACTCAGCAAAAGCTATCTTTTAATCAAAATCAGCAAGGCATTACCTTGTTCCAAAATGGACAAAGCTATAAATTTGCTTATATTCGCCAAGACTTTAATCAGGCAGATAGTCAAGCCGATGAAGGCCACCTAAAAGCACCAATGCCGGGTGTAGTCACTCAAGTTTTGGTAAGCGCAAATCATAGCGTTAAAAAAGATGATATTTTAATGACGCTTGAAGCCATGAAAATGGAATATACCATCCGCGCCCCTAAAGACGGCGTGATTGTAGATTCCTATTTCCAAGTCGGTGATCAGGTCAAAGCTGGCGATGAACTTGTGGAATTTCAGCCTGCTCAGGAGGAAGTTGCATGAGTGAGTTTGTCAAAATTGTGGAGGTCGGTCCCAGAGACGGCCTCCAAAACGAAAAGCAGGCTTTGACTGTCGAACAACGCTTAAACTTTATTAATGACCTAATCAGTGCGGGCCTAAAATCGATTGAGGTCGGCTCATGCGTTTCGGCAAAATGGGTACCGCAAATGGCCCAAAGTGATGAGCTATTTAAGCTGTTACCCCAAACAAGCGATGTGCAATTTAGCCTGCTCACCCCCAATATCAAAGGTTTTGAAACTGCTCATGCGGTAGGATGCAAAGAAGTTGCGGTGTTTACCGCAGCTTCTGAGAGTTTTACTCGTAAAAATATCAACTGCTCTATTGATGAAAGCTTTGAAAAATTTAGCGATGTCATGGCGGCTGCAAAAGCACATAACATCCGTGTGCGTGGTTATGTCTCTTGTATTGTCGATTGTCCCTATGAAGGCGCAATTGCACCTGAACAAGTGGTCAAAGTTGTTAAACGACTCTATGACATGGGCTGCTATGAAGTGTCTTTAGGTGAAACTATTGGCACAGCAACACCAGATCGCGTTCAAAAGGTTTGGCAAGCCTGCCTTGCTGAACTCGACAGTAAAGTTTTAGCTGGGCATTTCCATAACACCTATGGCATGGCAATTGCCAATATTTATCAGTCTTTACAGCAAGGTATTCGTGTTTTTGATTCTTCCCTTGCAGGACTTGGCGGTTGCCCTTATGCCAAAGGTGCCTCGGGTAATGTATCGACCGAAGATCTATTTTATTTGCTGTCGCACATGGGATTTGAAACTGGCATTGACTTAGAAAAACTGATGCAAGCCAGCCAAAATATCAGCAATGTATTAAACCGAAAAAGCTTGTCGAATTATGCAAATGCTTATTGGCAAACCAAATGTGCATAGCCATAAATTAAAATAGCTCAGCATCTGGTATAAGGCTTAATATAAGGCAAAGTACCAGATCATGCTATCTCATCTTTATCTCATTTCGTTCAGGAATTGGGACTAAATCCCTCATGCAATTTTTTTAAAATTTATCATTTATCTCTGTATTAAATGCCTCTCTCAACAGAAGCATTCTTTACCCTATTTTTGTTCTAAATCCGTATTATTCTTTATCCTTTTTCAATTGTAGTCCTTAAAAAATTTATCTTATTATTTATAAAAATAAGATGCATCCATTTCAATTCTTGGCGAAATATGTTCTTCCACCCAATCTAACCATGCACGCGTTTTAGCATCAATGAAATGACGTGAAGGCAATAAGGTATAAACCCCTATATCGGGTGAACGCCACTCTGGCAAGATATGGCATAATCTTCCATTCTGAACTGCATCTAAAGCTGAAAACATCGGCAATAGCGCCACACCCATATCTTGTTGCACCACATCTAACAATAACTCAGGGTTATCTGCAATGAGTTGCCCGCCAGTATCAATTTGGTAAGACTCACCACTTGTATTTAATAAGTGCCAATCTGGTGTAATAGATGGGTTTACTAAGCGTAAACAGGCGTGGTTTTTTAAGTCTTCAGGGGACTCAGGCACACCATGTTTTTCTAGATACGCAGGTGAAGCACATAAAACAGAAAAGATAGTGCCAATTCTGCGTGCGACAAAACGAGAATCTGTTAATGATTCAGTCAGATAAAGACTGACATCCACCCCTTTTGCCAACAGGTCTGGAACGTACTGTGAGGTCGTATATTCCACGGTTAGTTCAGGGTAATGCTTACAAAATTCGGCCATTACTGGAAAAACATAATGATGCCCAAAGCTTCCCATGCTTAACACACGTAAACGCCCTTTCGGTTTAGATGCCGTCCCTGTTACTTCTGATTCTGCTTCATCCACCATTGAAATGACTTGGCGACAGCGCTCTGCATAAGTCGCACCAATATCGGTCAGTGCCTGCTGGCGCGTTGAGCGTTGTATTAATTTTGTACCTAAGCGTGTTTCTAGCTCGCTGATAAGACGTGAAACCTGTGCTGTGGTCAGATCCATCTGCTCAGCTGCTGCTGTGAAACTCCCGCTATCAATCACTTTCAGGAATGCATGCATTGCATGCAATAGTCCACCATCGAGATTTTTGCGCATAACGTAAATATGTTTTCCTAAATTACGGATTGTTGCACCAGTTTAGTTCAACCACAATGACTAAATGTACATACATTGGCACTAATTCTTTTTAAGAAGAGGAACCGATCTTTTTTTATTTCGTATGTCACTTGCTCCAAATATTCAACTGGATGTTGAAAAAAGAAAGTAGTCCGAGCTACTAAAAATTCTAAGGAGATATAAATGAATATAGCTACAAAAGTCACTCCAAATATTATTGCAACAAAGGATGTGTCACTTGAAGATAAATATGTAAGTGATAACGGTACAGCATATATGACCGGCATTCAGGCACTTGTTCGGTTGCCTCTTGCCCAAACTCGCCGTGACGCGATGAATGGTTATCATACTGCTGGTTTTATTTCTGGTTATCGCGGTTCTCCTGTTGGTAACTATGATAGTTTCCTTTGGCAAGTTCAAGGATTACTTAAATCCCATAATGTTGTATTTCAACCTGGTGTAAATGAAGACTTGGCTGCTACCGCAATTTGGGGTACCCAACAAGTTAATCTTTCAGGCCAAGGCAAATATGATGGAGTGTCTTCATGGTGGTATGGTAAAGGCCCGGGTGTTGACCGTTCAGGCGATGTACTCCGCCATGCTAACTTAGCTGGTACCTCTGAACGTGGTGGTGTTGTTGCTTTATTTGGTGATGACCACTCATGTAAATCTTCTACAATCCCTCACCAGTCCGAACATGTCATGATTGGTTGTGGTATTCCAATTTTCTACCCAACATCCGTTCAACAAATTTTAGACTTTGGTGTTCACGCCATTGCTGTTTCACGTTTTTCTGGCCTTTGGTCTTCAATGAAGCTGGTGAGTGAAATTGTAGAGACTTCTGCTTCTGTTCATGTCGACCTAGACCGTGTTACTCCGGTTATACCAGAAGATGTTAATTTGCCAGAGGGCGGCGTCAATATTCGCTGGCCAGATCATGGCATTCAGCAAGAAGAACGTCTTTATAAATATCGCTTACCTGCTGTTTTGGCTTATGCCCGTGCCAACAAAATCAACACCGTTACATGGCCTTGTGAAAATGCCCGTATTGGTATTGCCGCAAGTGGTAAAGGTTATTTAGATACAATTGAAGCCCTACGCATTTTAGGTATTGAAGACGAAACTGCCCAACAGCTTGGGCTACGTGTTTATCAAGTTGGTCTGATTTGGCCTTTAGAACCTCAAGGCGTTCGTGAGTTTGCCGAAGGTTTACAAGAACTGATCGTTATTGAAGAAAAACGTCCAATTATTGAAACACAAATTAAAGATGAGCTGTACTCACTGCCTGATGGCAAACGTCCACATGTGATTGGTAAAGCAACTGACGGCAAAGGCGAATGGAGTACTTCTATTGAAGAAGCACCACTCATTGGTCACTATGAATATCAGCCTGAACCTATTGCAAAAATGCTGGCTGCTCGCTTCTTAAAACTCGATATTCCAGAAAACTTAAAAACACAAATCCAAAGCAGAATCGACTTACTGTTAAAAGCAGAGCAAGAATCAAAACGTGTTATTGATCTCGCTGAACGTAAACCTTATTTCTGTAGTGGTTGCCCACATAACTCTTCAACAGTCGTCCCTGAAGGTAGCCGCGCGTTAGGCGGTATCGGTTGTCACTATATTGCCGTTTCACTTGACCGCGGTACCGAAACGTTCTCTCAAATGGGTGGTGAAGGTGTAAGTTGGGTGGGTGCATCACCATTTACCAATGAAAAACATATTTTTGCTAACCTTGGTGACGGAACTTACTTCCACTCAGGTTACTTAGCAATTCGTCAGTCTATCGCTGCAAAAACGAATATTACCTATAAAATTCTCTATAACGATGCGGTCGCTATGACAGGCGGTCAGCATGTAGATGGTCATTTGAGCGTTGCACAGTTAACTCGTCAGCTTGCTGCTGAAGGTATTAAAAAACAAGTTATTGTTACTGATGAAGTTAAACTATTAAATGAAGAAGACGGCATTGCACCGGGTGTAGAAATTCGCTACCGTAATGAACTCGATACAGTTCAACGCGAGCTCCGTGAAGTTACAGGTGTCACCGCTTTAATCTATGTACAAACCTGTGCCAGTGAAAAACGCCGTCGTCGTAAACGTGATGCCTACCCTGATCCGGCTGAGCGCTTATACATTAATAGTGATATTTGTGAAGGCTGTGGCGACTGTTCGAAAAAATCAAACTGTTTATCTATTGAGCCAGTAGAGACTGCTTTAGGCACCAAACGTCAAATTAACCAAAGTAGCTGTAACAAAGACTTCACTTGTGCTGAAGGGTTCTGCCCTAGTTTTGTGACTGTTCATACACGTGATATGAAACGTCCAGCTAAATTTGAAGGAATTGGTGCAGGCTGGCCAACATCACCAGTTATTCCTCAGTTATATGACGTTCCAAGTCGTATTATGGTGGGTGGTATTGGTGGTACAGGTGTTGTGACTATTGGTGCACTTCTTGGTATGGCAGCTCACCTAGAAGGTAAAGCAACACGTGTTATGGACATGGCTGGACTTGCCCAAAAAGGTGGTACGGTTTATTCATACGTTCAACTTGCGGCAACTGATGAGCAAATTTCTTCTACGAAAATTCCAGCGGGCCAATGTGAATTATTGATTGGTGCAGATGCGGTAGTCGCTGGTGGTAGTGCTGCTCTATCTCGCTTAAAAGATGATGCTTTAGTTATTGTGAATGAAGACAGCACCCCTACTTCTGAATTTATCAAATCTCGTGACTGGTATGCACCTATTACTGATTTAATTGATCGTCTTCGTGGTCGTGTTCGTCAAGGTCAACTGGTTTCTTTGCCAGCAGCTCGCATCGCAACACTACTCTTAGGTGATTCGATCTATACTAACCAGTTATTACTTGGTATGGCTTGGCAATCTGGTCGCATTCCGCTATTACGTGAAAGCATTGAAAAAGCAATTCGCCTAAATGGTACGGCTGTTGAAAAGAACATCGAAGCTTTCCGCGTGGGTTGTCATCTTGCAAGTGACCCGACTTTAGCTGCACGTTTACTTGCGGCAATGCCAAAAACTAAAACACCACAAACTTTGGCTGAACTTGTTGAAGACCGTTCTGCTCGTCTAACAGACTACTGGAATGAAGCTTATGCAGCTAAATACCGTACGCTTGTAGAATTAGCTGCTAAAAAGTTACCAGAAGAATTAACAGGTACGATTGCAACTCAGCTTTATAGAGTCATGGCTTATAAAGATGAATATGAAGTTGCACGTCTTTTAACAGGTAAAAGCTTCAAAGAATCGATCGAAACCCAATTCGGTAAAGGCTTACGTTTAACGTATCATCTTGCTCCGCCAGCGTTACTTGGTGGTCTGAAAAATGTCCGTAAACGTGCGTTTGGTTACTGGATGCGCTTCCCAATGATGATGCTTGCTCGCTTACAATGGCTTCGTGAAACTTTCCTTGACCCATTTGCACGTCAAGAAGAACGTCAACACGAACAAGCTTGGCGCGACCGCTACATCGCATTTGTTGAAGCACTTGTTGAAGCACCAGACAATCATAACTTGGCAGTTGCTGAACAAATTGCAAAATTACCAGCAGAAGTTCGTGGTTATGGGCATATCAAAATGAAAGCAATGGACGCTGCAAAACAACGTTGGGATGAACTTACCCCAACACTGCTAAAAGTCCGTAACTAAAAATTAAATCTCAAAATAAAAAAGTCATCCTTAGGGATGACTTTTTTATTGGCTCAAAAATTTATTTAGCCATTTTACGTAAAGTCAAAATCTGCTCGCTTCGTCCAAATGGACCATACACATCATGTAAAACCGCACTGGTTAAACCAATACCATCCGAACCATATTGCTGAACGGTTTCCAGACCTAGCCATTTCCCTTGCGGATAACGGTGCATGTGGATTTGTAAATCAAGATTTGGAAAGCCCCAAGTAAATTCTCCTTCTTGTCTTGGTACAATGCCGTTTGCCGCATCTACCATGCCAATTAAATGAGCAAAATCTGTCGTCGGCTGTCCTTCAACTATTTCTTTATCATTGTTTAGCCAAACAATACCTTTTCCCGCACGATGTTGATCATTAGTTTTAGTGACTAATGTCTGGATAAAACCACCCGGCCATCTTTTCATACCTGTCCATTCTGTAATGGTATCTGGATGATGAACTGGCTGATCTTCAAGCCCAGCAATATCGGAACTGTCTTGAGTACACATGCGCCATGCTCTAGCCACAATACAGGTTTTACCTTGTGCTTGCATTTCGGCTTCAATCAATTCAATGGTTTTACCGGCACGAATCACATGCGTTTTAATCGTAAACTCACCAAATGCAATCAATCCAAAAATATCAAAACTAATTCGACCAATTCGCATATCTTGTCGTGGTGAAAATTGCTCTAACTCAGCTGCGATTACGCCACTTGCAGGGGCCATATGCTGTTCATGAGGGTTCCAAGCCCCTTGTGCATGAACAGTTGAGCAATAATGAGCAATAACTTCACCTTGAGGACCAATTGTTCTATTCAGTAATTGATAATAAGCATTCATGATTTTCTTTCCGTAGTCCTTATCCAACATCTATATTTGATGAAAATTCACGTTTTAATGCTTATGTTAACCCTCTATTTATTTGGCTCAACTGGTTTTTCCTACCAAAAACTCATGAGTCTAAAATTACAAATTTAATCACTAGGTAAAATTTTGCATGTCAATTTCACCCAGTGATCTTAAAAATGCCTATTCACTAAAATGCAAAAGCATCTTGATCAAGTTCCATTACAGATTCAGCTCCAGACTCAATAGAAGCAGCGTGGCTCCGTGTACGATGCAAAAGCTTTTGATAGAAAAACTTAGCTGTCGTTAACTTTGCTTTATAAAAAGCTTCTTCTTGTGTACCCGATTCTAATTTTTCATGGGCAACTTGTGCCATTCGAGCCCATAAATAAGCGAACACGACGTAACTGGAAAAATAAAGATAATCTACTGAAGCGGCCCCTATTTCTTCAGGGTTGTGCTTCGCTTTGTCGGCAATAGTTTTGGTCAGTGACAGCCATTGCTGTTTAAGCTCAGCTAATTTTTCTAGATAAGGTTTCAGGGTTTCACTAGATTGCTGTTGACCAATAAATTGATCAATTAAATCAGTCATGTTCTTTAAAAGTTTGCCTTCCGACTTGAGGACTTTACGTGCAAGCAGATCTAAAGACTGAATTTCGGTCGTTCCTTCATACAATGTTGAGATACGCGCATCACGTACAATTTGCTCCATACCATGCTCAACAATAAAGCCATGACCGCCAAAGACTTGAACGCCATGCTTGGCAGACTCATTACCTGACTCGGTTAAAAAAGCCTTAGCAATTGGCGTTAAAAAAGCCAGTAATTCATCGGAATGTTTTTGCTGCTCCTGATCATTTGAACTTTCGACATTATCGACATGCTGAGCCAAAAAATAAGCCAACGCACGGCCACCTTCAGAAAAAGCTTTTTGTGTCATTAACATCGAACGTACAGCAGGATGCACAATAATTGGATCGGCATTTTTGTCAGGATATTTAGGACCAGATAGCGAACGCATGGCAAGGCGCTCTTTGGCATAACTTAATGCGCCTTGAAATGAAATTTCAGAAGCAGCGAGTCCTTGTACTGCAGTTCCAATTCGTGCGGTATTCATAAAGGTAAACATACAATTGAGCCCGCGATTTTCAGGACCAATCAAATAGCCTTTGGCACCATCAAAATTCAGCACACAGGTGGCATTGCCATGAATCCCCATTTTATGTTCAATCGCACTACAAACGACTTTATTACGGTCCAGCACCTGAGCGTCATTACTCACATTAAATTTAGGCACAATAAATAAAGAAATGCCTTTAGTCCCTGCGGGTGCCTGAGGTAAACGGGCTAAAACAATATGAATAATATTTTCTGAAAGATCGTGTTCACCCGCTGAAATAAAAATCTTTTCGCCTGTAATTGAGTAGCTACCGTCAGGATTTGGTTCTGCTTTAGTTCTAATTAACCCAAGGTCCGAGCCCGCATGTGATTCGGTTAAACACATTGTTCCCGTCCAAACACCACTAATGAGTTTAGTCAAAAACTTTTGTTTTTGTTGCTCGGTACCATGATGCTCAATGGTTCTCATTGCGCCATGAGACAAGCCGGGATACATCGCCCAAGCCCAATTAGAGCCACATAACATTTCTGAAATAGCGATCCGTAGCAATGTCGGCAAGCCCTGCCCACCATATTCCGGATCGGCGGTTAGTGAGGTAAACCCAAGCTCGGCATATTTTTGGTAGGCTTCTTTAAAACCTTTCGGCGTTGTAACTACACCTTGATTTAAATGGCACCCTTCCTGATCACCATTTTGGTTAATCGGTGCCAACTCATTTTCACAAAAATCTGCGGCCGCCTCTAAATATTGATCAATTAATTCTCGATTTACGCTTTCCTGATAGTTGCTTAAACCTTGATAGTTCTGTTCTGTTTGAAGCATTTCATGCAGTACAAATTGCATATCGCGTAATGGAGCTTTGTATAAAGGCATAGTTTTTTCCTTTCACTTCACTGCCTATATCATGGGCAGATATCGTTTTTCCTTGAAATGGACTTTTATTGTTTCAATCTCACCAAAATATCAAAAAATTTCTTATAGCAAAATATATTTTCACTAATTTAATAAAATTATCCTAACTTAGCCATAAAAATAAAATATAAACATATGTTTTAAAATACAAATATAATATGAAAAGTAATTAGTACTTCTTAATAAGAATAAATTTAAATTTTGTATTGCAAAATTTCATTCCGTAAAAAATCAATTTATAGTATCGTGATTAGACTGCTTAATCATCCAAGGACGATTTATGGAAAGCCCGAAATACACAGGTCTTGAGTTTTTAACCGCTTTAAAAAATGGTGAAGTTTCTCCATCACCTATGGCTCACACCATACCAATGGAACTCGTTGAAGTTTCCGAAGGTAAAGCAACTTATAAAGTTACCCCTCGCAAAGAACATAGAAATATACAAGGCGGTGTACACGGCGGCTTTTGCGCCACAGCTTTAGATACTGCGACAGGCAGCGCAGCTCATACCCTACTTGAACATGGCGTTGGTTATGGAACCATTGATTTAAATGTAAAAATGATTCGCCCTATGCAGGTTGATACGTCTTACTATGCGACAGCCGAGTTAATTAATGCGGGTCGCAATATTATTAGTACCGAAGGTAAAATCGTAGATGAAAACGGCAAAGTGTATGCTTTTGCCTCGGCAACCTTAATGATTATTCGCAAATAATAAAATTTTAAAGCTCCTGTTTATGGAGCTTTTTCTGGCTTTGCAATCTTATTCATTTCATAAAAATCTAAACGATCAATCGTAAAACTCACCAATGCCATCACTAAACCTAAGGCAGCACATGCTTCCCATCCCCAGTGTTTCCAAGCATACACCGCAATAAAAGAACCTAAGGCGGCTCCACCAAAATATAAAGTCATATAAATTGAATTAATACGGGAACGCGCCTCAGCCGAAATTCGATAGACCAAATTTTGGTTGAGTACATGAAATGCCGACAAACCAAAGTACGCCATAATTACACCAACAGCATAGGCAAGCAGAGACTGCTGGGCAAAAAATAGTGGTATCCATGCACTTATTAATAACCCCATGCAAATCACTGCAATTTTATTTTCAAGACCCGCTGCAATTTTCTTACCTGCCCAAGGAGTCGCAAATACACCTGCCAATCCAACAATCCCAAATAAACCAATCTGGAAATCGTTAAAGTGATAAGGCTCATTCGCCAAAATAAAAGTCATAGTGGTGAAAATCAGAGCCAAAATTCCAAAGCCAATTCCACCAGCAAAACCACGGCGTAATAAATGCGGCTGGTGAGCTGCTAATGAAAATAGTGAACCATAAATCTGTAGAATATTGAGTTGGTGAGACTTACGTGCAACTGGCAACTTCACCCACATCACCCAAGCAAACACCAAAATGACGATTCCACTAATTAAATAAACCGCATGCCAAGACCAAACTGTAGAAAGCAAGCCTGCAATAGAACGCGCCAACAATATTCCTAAGAACAAACCGCTCATGAGAGTGCCTACAACTTGAGGGCTTTTTTTCGGGCTGGCTAAACCTGCGGCGAAAGGAACCAAAACTTGAGTCGCAATCGAAAAGAATGTAGCTAAAAAGGTAAAGCCATATAAAGCTGACAAGGTTTGACTTAAAGATAACCCTACTTGTGCAAGCCCCGTACAACACATCAGCAAGCAAATATAACTGCGCTTTTCAAAAAAGTCGCCTAAGGGAACCAATATAAAAAGGCCAACTGCATATGACAGTTGGCTAATCACAATAGTTAAGGCGACTTGATCGGCATTGACTTTTAATGCTTCTGCAATGGAATAGATTAAGGGCTGGTTATAATAGTTTGAACCCGCACAAATGCCACATGTCATTGCCATGATAAAAATAAAGCTTTTTGACAGTATATTTTCTGCATTGGGCTCAACTATTTTTTCCATTTTTAACTACGTCCCATTTTAGAATTTATACATCGATACAAAGTTTAAGCGTGACACATCAGCGGTTCTGCCATCAAATACTTCTCGTTTGCCTTGATGATATTCCATACCAATATCCATTTGCTCAATTGGTGAATAAAAGACGTTAGCTGCGTAGTCCGTTAAGCGTTTATTAGCATCTGGATTGAGTTTGGCATAAGCAGTGTCGTCATCATAATCAAACATCGAAGCCGATAAGTTTGCACGCCATTGCTCATTGAATTTATATGAATAACCAATATTGATGCTATTCAACTTATTCATAACCAAATCTGTTTTGTCTTCGTTTAAAGAGAAATCACCCGCGGCATTTAAACTTGTTGAATTTGCCAAACCACTTTGCGTGGTATAAGGCATAAATTTTTGATCACCAACAATATATTGATAATTTGCTTGTACCGACTGCTGAGGGGAGAGTTGATATTTTAAGCCGCCTCCAGCGCCCCAGCTTACTTTCTTCACCGTGGCAGTTGCGACATCTGTAGATTTTTCATTAATAAAGCCTTGAGCAAGTGCCGTTAAAGGGCCTTGTTTAAAGCTATAGCGACCCGTTAAAGTTGGAAATGCCGAGACTCTCGAACCTGTATATTCTAAGGCTACTTTTAAATCATTATTGGCATCGATTTTCCAGTCATAGCGAATTTGAGGAGTACGTGTATAAGAAGTTCCCACAAATTGAGTGTAGTCAACAGCTTCAGTACGGGTTTCCATGTTGGACATGAGTGACCATGTTTGACCAAAGGTCCAGTCTTTATAGGTGAAAAAAGCATGACGTATACGGAATTTACCATCCCCCGTTCCCATGTTAGAGCTATCGAAGAAATCGGCTTCAATATTTCCAGTAACCGCTTTATTAGGACTATTAAAATAAACACCTAGTCGGCTTGCATTAATCATGGCATCCGAACGTGCATGATTTGAACGTTTTTCACTTTCAAAAGGTGTTCGATACAGGCTGCTAGTCGTTCTACCGCCCGAGTCTGGTGATGATTTGAAATCAACCGCTGCATCAATACGAGCGATACCGTAAACCTTAACATTATCCGTCCAAGTGACCCACGAAGGAGCAACAGGCTTCTCTGTTACAGTCGCTTTAGTTTTTTCAATGTTCTCTTCGATCTTTACCTGTTTGACCTGTAAATTATTTTGAGTTTGTTTCTGAGCAGCAAGTTCTGCTTTTAATTTTTGCAGCTCGGTTTCTAGCAAATTAATTCTTTGTTCTGTCGTATCTGAAGAATTTGCAAAAATAGTCCCTGAAGCCGCAGCACAAGCTGCAGCTAAAATTAATTTTTTCATCTTTTAATCCTTAAAGAAGCGTTTTTCCGTGTGTATTTAGGCTACACGTGCATCGATTAGTTCACAGTCAGTGACTGCCTGTAATTCATCAAAAGTTAAGCCGTCTACCATTTCCTTGACGTAAGCTTTTTGGTCTTTGAGTTCAATAATGCATAAATCGGTATAAATACGGTTTACACACTGCTCACCCGTTATTGGATAGCTCAGTTCTTTTACAATTTTGGGCTCACCTTTTTTAGTGACATGCTCCATATAGACATAAATCGTTTTTGCACCGACTGCCAAATCCATAGCACCGCCAACTGCCGGCACATCATCTGCCTTACCGGTATGCCAGTTTGCCAAGTCTCCATTTACCGCAACTTGGAATGCACCAATCACACAAATGTCCAGATGGCCACCACGCATAATGTCAAACGAGTCGCCATGATGCATAAAGCATCCACCGTCTAACAAAGTGACAAGTTCTTTTCCGGCATTTACTAAGTCTTCATCTTCCTCACCTGGTTGTGGTGGTGGGCCAAAAGCCAAAACCCCATTTTCCGAATGTAAAAAGATTTCTTTGTCTTTAGGCAAAAATTTAGCAACGTTGGTCGGCAAGCCAATTCCTAAATTGACATATGAACCTTCCGGAATGTCATTGGCAATGAGCTTGGCAATATCTTCACGAGAACGTTTTTGAACTGACATTAGATATCTCCTACTTTTACAACGTGCTGAACAAAAATTCCCGGTGTAATAATGCACTCTGGGTCAAGCGTTCCTAGCTCTACGGTGTCATTCACTTGAACAATCGTGGTCTTGGCGGCTTTTGCCATGATCGGCCCAAAATTGCGGGCTGCTTTGCGGTAAGTTAAATTGCCCCAGCGGTCGGCTTTATCGGCATAAATCAGTGCAAAATCAGCTTCAAGTGGATATTCAAGCACATAATTTTTACCGTTAATGGTTCGGGTCTCTTTACCCTCGGCAACTTTGGTGCCATAACCAGTCGGCGTAAAAATAGCCCCTAAACCAGCCCCTGCGGCCTGAATCCGACAAGCCAAATTACCTTGTGGAACTAGTTCTAACTCAATTTTTCCCGCTCTATATAAGTCTTGAAAAACGGTTGACCCAGCAGATTTCGGAAATGAACAAATCATTTTCTTTACACAGCCAGCAATAATGAGCTTGGTTAGGCCACGATCACCAGAAGCCGCATTGTTATTTACAACGGTGAGTTCTTTTTTTCCTAAATCGATTAAGGCTTCAATTAATTCAGCAGGTTGCCCAGTCACACCAAACCCGCCTGTCATGATGGTTGCCCCATCAGGAATAGCTTTTAAAATTGGTTCAATGTCACTGGTGATTTTATTTATCATCTCACTTGTCCCTTTTCATCCTTAATTTAAGGTGACAGATTGATCTGTCACTCTGCCTTTTGCGGGTTAAATAGTCGGTCTTTAATAAATAACAATGGGATTACACCGCAGATAAAATAAGCTGCAGCCATCACCAAAAGCCCTAAGCCAATAGAACCATTTTGCGATAGATAACCAATTGTTAATGGAGAGAAAATAGAAAGTACTTTGCCAATGTTATAAGCACCACCCACTGCCGAGCCTCGAATCGAAGTCGGGAAGCTTTCTGTCATATATGTGGCATTAATTGCGTATGGAATACCGTAAAGGAAACCGAAAAACAGCATCATCCATAAAATATTGGTTGGGGTATTTAAGTAGACAATGACAGGAATAAACAGTGCTGTACCAATGGTTCCAAAAGCAAATACAGCGCGTCGTCCTAATTTATCGGCAACGATTCCTGCGATCACTTTAGCAAACATCATAATCAGGAAAGTACCGACCATATACATGGCCATTTCTTTAAACTTGATGCCAAGATCAGACTCTAAATAAGCAGGTAACCAGTTACTCACGCCGTAATAGCCAAACTGCAATGCACCCGTACTAATAATCCAGAGAACAAACATGGTGCCATGTTTTTTATCTCTTAAAATCTCAAAATATGGATTTTGACGTTTTTTAGGTTGGTTACTTTGAGCAACTTCTAACGCTTTTAATTGACGCGCTTTTTTCCAAGACTCAGGTTCAGGTACACAAAAGTGCATTAAAACTGACAACACCACAGGCGCAATTGCAATCCAGTAAAGGAAACGCCAGCCATGTTCAGGAATAATATGTCCAGCTAATAAGGTCGCGAGTAAAGAACCCAGTGTATAACCAGTCATGAGAGTAGCCAAAACGGTCGAGCGATGTTTGGTTGGCACCATTTCAGACATTAAAATATTACAGGCAATATAAAGTGCGCCTAAGCCCATCGCTCCAAATGTTCTTAAAACTGCAAATTGCATATAAGAATCAGTAAAACCCAGCGCACTAGTTAAAACTGAAGAATAAGCAATAAAGAATACAATAATGCGAACTCGCCCAAAACGGTCACACGCCCAGCCGCCAATCAGACCACCCACAGCGGAACCGAAAAGCGTTAAGCTGCCTAGTGTTCCAGCTTGTACACCCGTCAAATGAAATTCTGTTTTAAGACTGGTCAGGCTCAATGCCAAAAAACCTAAGTCTGCCCCATCACACAACAATGTTAAAAAAGCGAATATAAATGCGGTAATCCAAATCTTTTTTGGTGTTTGGATAGCTTCACTGCTAGCCGTATTTTGGGTAACTGTTTCTGTTGTCATGTCCATATCCTCAGAAGGAACATGAGGCATCCAATGCCTCATGGCATTTGATTTTTTATTAGGCTGTAGCTTCCCTAATCATGTTTTTAGCAATAATAATTTGTTGAACTTGCGTAGTTCCTTCATATAGACGGAACAAACGCACATCGCGATAAAAACGCTCGATGGCATATTCACTGATATAGCCTGCACCACCGTGAATCTGTACACAGCGGTCAGCAACGCGTCCGCACATTTCAGTCGCAAACATTTTGGCGCATGATGCTTCTGTGCTAATGTTTTCGCCATTGTCACGACGGCGAGCTGCATCTAAAACCATACATTTAGCTGCATAAATCTCGGCTTTTGAGTCGGCAAGCATGGCTTGAATCAACTGGAAGTTTGCAATAGGTTGACCAAACTGTTTACGCTCAATCGCATAGTGCAATGCGTCGTTTAACATGCGTTCGGCAACACCCACGCTATAGGCACCAATGTGCAAACGCCCTTTATCAAGCACTTTCATGGCCGTTTTAAAACCAACACCTTCTACGCCACCAATCAATGCAGAAGCAGGCACACGGCAATTTTCAAAAATCACATCACAAGTGTGCGAACCCTTTTGCCCCATTTTTTGGTCAATTTTGCCCAACGTAATGCCTGGTGTATTGGCCTCGACTAAAAAAGCTGAAATACCACCAGACCCTTTAATTTCAGGATTGGTTCGAGCCATTACGGTAAAAGTTGCAGCATGAGGTGCATTGGTAATAAAACGTTTGGTGCCGTTTAACACATAAAAATCACCGTCTTTAACTGCGCTGGTTTTTAAAGAGGCAGCGTCAGAGCCAGATTCAGGCTCGGTTAAACAAAATGAACCAATAATTTCGCCACTTGCATAACGAGGTAAATATTTTTGCTTTTGCTCTTCTGTGCCATCAATCAAAATTGCACTTGAGCCAATACCGTTATTAGTCCCAATTAAAGAACGAAAAGCTGGTGAAGTTTGTCCAAGTTCAAATGCAACTCTGACTTCTTCTTCCATGGTGATACCTAAGCCACCATATTCTTCGGGAATTGTAAGACCGAACAAACCAAGCTCACGCATTTGCTGCACAATGTCATCCGGAATTTTGTCTTTCTCTACCACTTCGTTTTCACGAGGGATCAATTCATTTTTTACAAAATCTCGAATTGTTGAAAGTAACTGCTCCAACATCCCTTCATCACGGATCATCTGTGATCTCCCTTTTTATGTATTTCCATCGTACCCATCAGCCATCTCCAGCTAGTCTGGATACCATGTTTTAAATCTTGTTTACTGCGGATGTGTTTCATAGTACGAGAACGAAAATATAAATTTCAAGCTTTTTTGAAAATTAATTTCGTTTAACGAAATTTAAAAAATCACCATTACTCAATATCAATAACTTAGCTTATTTAATAAATCATAATTGCTCTAATGGACTAAATAAGACTTGAAATAAATTCCAAAATAAGCATCATAAAAGGAATATAGTTTTGATGTGCGAAACAAGGAATTCAAAAATGAGTGTATCAATAGGGAATAATTTCGTAGAAGTCGACTTTTCTATTCAAAAAATAGCGATTGTAAAAATAAACCGACCTGAAGCAAAAAATGCACTGAATACAGAGGTTCGCAAACAACTAGCACAAGCTTTTACCGAATTAAGCTTTAACGATGAGATCAATGCTGTTGTGCTCACAGGTGGTGAAGAAGTCTTTGCCGCAGGCGCAGATCTAAAAGAAATGGCAACCGCAACTTCCACAGAAATGTTACTGCGTCATACCGAACGTTATTGGAATGCTATTGCCCAGTACCCTAAACCAGTCATTGCTGCTGTAAATGGCTATGCATTAGGTGGTGGCTGTGAACTTGCAATGCATGCTGACATTATTATTGCTGGTAAAGGCGCGACTTTTGGTCAACCAGAAATTAAAGTCGGTTTAATGCCGGGTGCTGGTGGTACACAACGTTTATTTCGTGCTGTCGGTAAATTCCATGCCATGCGCATGATTATGACGGGTGCCATGGTGAAAGCCGAAGAAGCTTATACCATCGGTCTTGTTTCGCAAGTCACCGAAGATGACCAAACTATTCCAACTGCGATTCAAATGGCGCAAAGCCTCGCAAAAATGCCTCCTATTGCCCTGCAACAAATTAAAGAAGTTGCCTTAATGAGCGAAGATGTTCCATTAAATGCAGGCTTAACGCTAGAACGAAAAGCATTCCAGTTGTTGTTTTCTACCGAAGATAAAAATGAAGGCGTTCAAGCTTTTATCGAAAAGCGTAAACCATCTTATCAAGGTAAATAACTTAAAATCATAATAACAAAGGAATGAAAATGGCCAGAAAAGTATTGATTAGTGCAGGTGGCTCAGGGATTGGACGATGCATTGCTGAAGTCTTTTTAAACAATCAGGATGAGGTTTTCGTTTGTGATATTAATGCTAAAAGCCTAGAACAATTTCAAAAAGATTATCCAAAGCTGCACATATATACCTGTGATTTAGCTAATCATGAGCAAATTAAACTCATGTTTGGTCATGCAGTTCAGAAACTTGGCGGTATTGATATTTTAGTTAATAACACAGGCATTTCAGGCCCGACTGTTGCTGCAGATGAGCTAAGTTTTGGAGATTGGAATACAGTTATAAATTTAAACCTGAATAGCACTTTTTTAATTACCCAATTAACAATTCCCTATTTAAAGAAAGCAGAAGCAGGCGTGATTATTAATATGTCATCTATTGCCGGACGCTTAGGCTATCCATACCGATTAGCTTACTCCACCTCAAAATGGGGGCTGATCGGTTTTACCAAAACCCTTTCTATGGAACTCGGTGCAGACAATATTCGAGTTAACGCTATTCTTCCGGGTGCAGTCGATGGTGATCGGGTTCAACGCGTATTACAGGCCCGTGCCGATGTAGCGCATACCTCACTTGAAGAAGTGACTCAAAATGCACTGAAAAATCAGTCACTCAAATATTTTGTCAATCCAAAACATATTGCAGATTTATGCCTATTTTTAGCATCAGATAGTGGCCGCTCAATTTCAGGACAAATCTTACCAATTGATGGTGATAAACAATGTTTAAGCTAAATCACCCAACCCTATTTTTCCGTTTAATTTCAAATATAGATCAATAATCAGGATGATCGACATGACTTATGATATTAAAAGCATGGCTGTGATTGGTGTAGGTGTCATGGGCAGTGGTATTGCTCAAATTGCTGCACAGTCAGGTCATACCACTTATTTATATGATGCCAAAGCAGGTGCAGCAGAACAGGCAAAAGAAAAACTGGCTGCTACATTTCAAAAGTTAGTCGACAAAAATAAAATTACATCTGAGCAAGCAGCAGCAGCAAATAACCATTTAATTGTCGCCCATCAAATTGAAGATTTAAAAAATTGCGACCTGATTGTAGAAGCAATTGTTGAACGCCTCGATATCAAACAAAGCTTGATGCAACAACTTGAAGACGTTGTTTCGGATAATACTATTTTAGCCTCTAACACTTCTTCTCTTTCTATTACAGCGATTGCTGCAAACTGCAAAAAACCTGAGCGTGTTGTAGGCTATCACTTCTTTAACCCAGTTCCACTCATGAAAGTGGTCGAAGTCATTCGTGGTTTAAAAACAGACCCACTTATTATTGATGCTTTAAACGATTTATCTCGTGCATTTGGTCATCGTCCTGTTGTAGCGAAGGACACCCCTGGATTTATTATTAATCATGCAGGTCGAGCTTATGGCACCGAAGCACTCAAAATTTTAAATGAAAATGTCTGTGATATTAGTGAAATTGACCGAATTTTACGTGACGGCGTTGGTTTTAGAATGGGTCCTTTTGAATTACTCGATTTAACTGGCCTTGATGTCTCGCATCCGGTGATGGAGTCGATTTATCACCAGTACTATGAAGAAGCCCGCTACAGACCGAACCCGCTCACCAAGCAAATGCTAGATGCCAAGCAACTTGGACGGAAGGTCAATCAAGGTTTTTATAACTATGAAACCGGTTCAAAAACAGGTGAACAATCTGCCAAATTTGTAGAGCGTTTAGCGCAATATCCAAAAGTTTGGGTAGCTGCCGATTTTTCAGACGATAAGAAACAGCTCGAAGATTATTTAACTCAACACAATATTGTCCTAGACACCAATTCGGAACCACAAACAGATAGCTTATGTTTGCTCGCTTGTTACGGTGAAGACACAACCCAAGCGGCGACCCGCCTAGGCGTTAACCCCGAACAAGCTGTTGCTATAGACATGCTTTATGGCATTGCAAAGCATCGAACCTTGATGCCTTCACTTGTTACCAAACCTGAATACCGACAAGCCGCTCACTCTATTTTCAATCTAGATGGAAATGTGGTGAGTATGATTGCTGAAAGTATTGGCTTTGTTGCGCAGCGTGTTTTAGCAATGGTCATTAATTTAGGCTGTGATATTGCCCAGCAAAATGTTGCCACGGTAGATGATATTAATGCGGCGGTACGTCTTGGCTTAGGCTATCCATTTGGCCCAATTGAATGGGGTGATCAAGTCGGCAGCCAAAAAATCTTACTCATTCTGAACCGTATAACAGCACTTACGCATGACCCACGTTACCGCCCTAGCCCGTGGTTACAGCGTCATGTCGCACTTCATTTACCTCTTACTTTTACTCACGAGTCTTGAAAAGGAATTTCTCAATGTTAAATGCATATATCTATGATGGTTTGCGTAGCCCATTTGGCCGCCATGCAGGTGAACTTGCCTCAATTCGCCCTGATGATTTAGCAGCCACCGTCATTCAAAAACTATTAGAAAAAACTGGTGTTCCGGGTGCTGATATTGAAGATGTGATCTTAGGCGACACCAATCAAGCGGGTGAAGACAGTCGTAATGTGGCACGAAATGCATTATTACTTGCAGGTTTACCAGTCACTGTACCGGGCCAGACAGTAAACCGCCTATGTGCTAGTGGTTTAGGCGCTGTCATTGACTCAGCACGCGCCATTACTTGTGGTGAAGGCGAGCTCTATATCGCAGGTGGTGTAGAAAGTATGTCACGTGCACCCTTTGTGATGGGTAAAGCAGAAAGTGCTTATAGCCGTGATGCAAAAATTTATGACACCACCATTGGCTCTCGCTTTCCAAATAAAAAAATTATTGCTCAGTACGGCGGACATTCAATGCCTGAAACAGGTGATAACGTTGCAGCCGATTTTGGTATTAGTCGTGAGCAAGCAGACTTATTTGCAGCCCAATCACAAGCTAAATATCAAAAAGCCAAAGAAGAAGGTTTCTTTGCCGACGAAATTACTCCAATTGAGGTTTTCCAAGGCAAAAAATTACCCCCTAAACTCGTTTCTGAAGATGAACATCCTCGCCCAAGCTCAACTGTTGAAGCACTCACAAAGTTAAAACCACTCTTTGAAGGTGGCGTGGTCACTGCCGGTAATGCTTCAGGTATTAATGATGGTGCAGCAGCACTTTTGATTGGTTCAGAAGCGGCAGGTCAAAAATATGGCTTAAAACCAATGGCTAAAATTTTGTCAGCAGCAGCTGCGGGTATTGAACCACGTATTATGGGTGCAGGCCCGATCGAAGCCATTAAAAAAGCAGTTACTCGTGCTGGCCTTACTTTAGATGACATGGATATTATTGAAATTAATGAAGCGTTTGCTTCACAGGTTTTATCTTGTTTAAAAGGTTTAAATGTTGATTTTAATGACCCGCGTGTGAACCCCAACGGTGGTGCAATTGCAGTTGGTCATCCACTTGGTGCCTCTGGCGCTCGTCTTGCGTTAACAGTAGCGCGGGAGTTAATTCGCCGTAAGAAAAAATATGCCGTGGTGAGCCTATGTATTGGTGTAGGCCAAGGTCTTGCAATGGTGATTGAAAACGTTTCATAACCATTGAACCAGATATCCATTCATCACAACAGCGCAGTGATGAATGGATTTATTTTGCAGAGCGAAATATAATGGCAAAACTATTGCTTTAATTATATTTGAGGATCGAATGTCTCAAAACACGGAAACTGAGAAACCAATAAATTTTGATGAGATACGTTTAGATCCTATTTCGCATATACATCGAGAAAATAACCCGCAATTTATTGCTTCTTTAGCGCGCGGTTTAGAACTTTTAAGATGCTTTTCTGCAAATAATCAGGTGCTTGGCAATCAAGAATTAGCAAAAATGACAGGTTTACCTAAACCGACCATTGCACGTATTACCAATACCCTTGTGTCATTAGGTTATTTAAAACAATTGCCTAACTCGACCAAATACACACTAGATATTGGTGTCTTATCTTTAGGATACGCAGCATTATCTAACATCTCGATTCGTAATATTGCTCATCAATATATGGAAGAGATGAGTCAGTATGTTCAAGCGCCTGTGGCGATGGCAACGCGTGACCGCTTAAATATGGTGTATATCGATGTTGTGCAAATTGAAACTGCATTAAATATGCGCCGTCCAATTGGTTCGACTTTGCCAATCCATAGTAGTTCAATGGGCCGAGCATGCTTGGCTGCGACCCCTGAACGTGAGCGCAATTTTCTACTTGATGCATTGAAACAAAAAAATCCAGAAAACTGGCCAGCCATAAAACGTTCTTTAGAACGAGCTTTCCGTGATTACCAAGATTATGGATATTGTTTGTCTTTAGGTGAGTGGCATAAAGAAGTGAACTCAGTGGCTGTACCTTTGGTCAGCTCGAAACACGGTCTTTATGTTTTTAACTGTGGTGCGCCAAGTTTTCATTTAAATCCGGAAAAACTTGAAGGTGAAATTGGACCACGTTTAATCCACATGGTGCACAACATTCAAGATGCTTTGAATGAAACGCATTAACAGTCGTGCTTAAAATAGTCATGGTTGTGTTGATTAAAGGTCCACTTTCATTATGACTAAGGCATGATGAAAAACGCACTCTATACCCCAACCATTATTTTAATGGCAATTGCCGCAGGCATTTGTACAGGTGGAAATTATTTTAGTCAGCCACTTATTCATTCAATTAGTGTAAGCCTAGATTTAACCGAAACGACTACAGCGTGGGTGCCAACTCTAGCCCAAATCACCTACGCATGTGGCTTACTCTTTTTAATGCCGTTGGGAGACATAATAGAAAAGCGCAAGCTGCTATTTATCTTTATGTTATTGGCTTCAAGTGGATTAATTATTAGCGGGTTTTCGCACAATATTTATCTTTTACTGCTTGGCACCATCATTACTGGTCTATTTTCTAGTGCAGCCCAACTGTTATTACCGCTTGCTGCAAGTCTGGTTCCGATTCAACAAAGCGGCCGTGTGGTTGGCTTTTTACTGAGCGGACTGATGATGGGGGTTTTACTCGCCCGTTCCCTTTCAGGGCTGATGTCTACGCTTTTCGCTTGGAATATTATTTATCTGGTCAGTGGCTTTTTGTTACTTATTATTGCCATTATTTTGCATCGTAATATCGGGTTATTTCCACCAACCAAATCTGAAAACTATGCAAAAACTATTCGCTCTTTACCACAGATTTTTATTCAAAGCCGACGGTTAAGAACCAGAACTTATATTGGTGGTTTTACATTTGCTTGTGTAAGTTTAACCTTTACCACCATGTCGTTGCTTTTGGCTCCAGCACCCTATTTTTTTAGCGACTTTACCATTGGCCTTTTCAGTTTTGTTGGGGTATTAGGGACGTTCGTTGCCAATTTTTCAGGTAAATTTATTGATCAAGGCTACATTCATAAAATTTCAATTTATTGCGGCATTGGGCTTATTTTAAGTTGGATTCTTTTTTCACTTTTACCCTACCATTTCGCTTTTTATATTATTGCCTTACTTATTCTCTACGCTTCTCTTTCTGCTGTGCATGTCACCAACCAAAGTATTGTATTTAAACTTAATCAAGAATTACGTTCGCGGTTTAATGCCATTTATATGACAGGTTACTTTGCTGGCGGCGCTTTAGGCACAACGGCAGGAAGTTATGCCTGGAAACACTACGGTTGGACAGGTGTCTGTATTTTAGGTTTAATTTTTGCCGTTTTATGTCTTTATTATTGTGTACGTGATGCAAAAAATCAGCACAATTAAAGCTTGTGCTGATCTTATATAAAGTAGGCTAATGGTTCGTTATAAAAGCCCTAATAACCGACCACGAATAATATCTTCTGCCTCTTTGACAATTCGGCTGACCAGTTCATCACATGTCGGAATATCATGAATCAAGCTTGCGACTAAACCGCATGACCATGCGCCAGCATTAACGTCCCCATCAATCATGACTTTGGGATAGACGCCCGCAACTTCTTCAATAATATCTTCAAATTTAATGTTATCGCCAAGTGCTTTTTCTTTTGCTACGATTTTTTCTACAGCAGCATTATTCATGACACGTTCTGTATTTCGCAAAGCACGCATAATTAAACGCGTGTCTCGTTCGGTTGCATTCAAAATCGCCTGTTTCACATTTGCATGTATGGGAGCTTCCTGAGTCGCAATAAAGCGCGTTCCCATATTAATTCCATCGGCTCCCATCGCTAAAGCAGCAGCGAGTGAGCGTCCATCTGCCATTCCACCTGAGGCAACAAACGGAATTTCTAATGCATCGGCTGCTAAAGGCAATAAAATCATATTTGGCACGTCATCCTCACCAGGATGCCCGCCACACTCGAAACCATCTACAGAAACCGCATCACATCCAATTTGCTGAGCTTTTAAGCTATGTCGAACCGAAGTACATTTGTGAATTACTTTAATGCCAGCAGCTTTTAAATACGGCATGACTTGTTCAGGATTACGCCCTGCTGTTTCTACGACCTTGACTCCACCTTTAATAATTGCTTCTACAAAACCCGGATAATCAGGGGTATTCACCGTAGGCAAAAAGGTTAAATTTACCCCAAAAGGCTTATCAGTCATTTCACGGCAACGTGCAATTTCTTTTGCCAGATTTTCAGGTGTACGCTGAGTTAAGCCAGTAATAATACCTAACCCACCCGCGTTAGAAACCGCAGCAGCAAGCTCTGCAAAACCAACATAATGCATACCACCTTGAATAATTGGATGCTCGATTTCAAATAGTTCTGTAATTTTGGTCTTCATATTATTCCCACTCACTGTTCTATAGCTAGCTTCTCATTTCCTTAGCAGAGCTAGATGCTTATTTACACATAAATCTTATCATCATTTAAAGTGACTTAAGGTAAAAATTTCACAATACAAAATTTTATACCACAATATAAAACAAAATAATTGATAACGGAATTGTTTTTCGATAGCATTATTTTAATAAGTTTAAATTTTAGACGGAAAGTTATTTAAAGGAATGAATAATGCAGCAGGACAATAAAACCCAAAGCGAGCTTAAAACAGGCACAATTCAACAGCGTTTAGATAAACATATACTAACGCTCACCATGAGCAATCCCACTAAAAAGAATGCAATTAATTATGAAATGTATGCAGCTTTAAGTCAGGCATTAGATGAGGCTGCAACTAATCAAGATATTCATGTCGTTGTGCTTGCTGGTGAAAACTCCGCATTTACTAGCGGCAATGATGTCAATGCATTTGAAAAACGCGACGCATCAAGTTCCGAACCACCCGCTTCGATTATTTTCTTAAAAAGCTTAGCAACGTTTCCAAAACCGATTATTGCTAAAGTAAATGGTGTGGCAATTGGCATTGGCAGCACTATGCTTCTACATTGTGACCTTGTGTATGCAAGCCAAAATTCTATTTTTCAGTTTCCCTTCGTGAATTTGGGACTTGTACCTGAAGCGGGTTCAAGTTACATCTTGCCAAGACTATTGGGCTTTGCTCGAGCTTCGGAAATTATTTTACTCGGTGAAAAGTTTTCGGCAGACCAAGCAAAGAATTATGGTCTGGTAAATGAAATATTTGAGGCAACTGAACTGAATCAAGTGATTGAAGATATAGCAATTAAACTTGCTCACAAACCAAGCCAAGCCTTACAGCTCAGTAAAAAGTTACTAAGAGATATGCCAATCGATGATCTACTCAATCGTATTGACCATGAGTCGACTATTTTCTCGCGTTGTTTACAAGGTTCCGAGTTTAAAGAAGCATTAAGTGCTTTCAAAGAAAAACGGAAACCGAACTTTCACAACCAAACAGTCTAGATACACCTACTAAAAAGCCAGCATTGAAGATCAAAGCTGGCTCTTATAAATAAATTAAATACGTTTAACTAATCTCAGTACGAATATTATTCACCATGTGTAAAAGACGCGGTGCAATATCTTCTTCGAGTTTTTCACGGTTCATAATGAAACTTGGACCACCACAGTTAAACACCAGCAAACCATGTTGTTCATGAATAAGTGGGACTGCAACCGAATTTACATCTTTATGCCATTCGCCGATTGAAAAACAGTATCCAAAATCTTGGTAGTCTTTAAAAGCTTTGTCTAGATCACGGTTAATTTTGATCCAGTCTTCTTTGTGTTTGCTACGGATGGCATCAAGTAAAAATTCTCGTTCATCTTCAGGCATTGCGGCTAAACATGCACGCCCCATAGAACTTAAATGAATCGGTAAATAGGTTCCGACTTGACGGCGCATGGTCATATTGCCTTTGCCTTGTACCACATCAAGATAAATCATGTTCAGTCGATCGCGTGTTGCCATAGCTACAGCAGCGCCCGCATAGTCTGCCAAATTTTTCATATATGGATGAGCAATAGAACGAATCGATACGTTAGACAGCATCGAATAACCAAATGCAAGAACACCTACTGAAAGCTGGAATTTGCTTGAGTTAGGCACTTGTTTGATATAACCCAAACGCGACAAGGTATGTGTAAGGCGAGTAATGGTTGGTTTTGGCAAACCTGTCATTTGAGCAAGCTCTTGGTTACCCAAATGTTGATGCTTCGGTGTAAAACAACGTAATAGCTCTAAACCACGTGCTAATGCAGTAATAAATTGGCGATCATTTTCATCCTGCATGTCTTCAATCGGATGTAATAATTCATGCCTTAAAGGCACTAATAATTTTTCTGTCTGTTCTGCATCAACTGCGTCGTTCATTGTCATACCAATCCATATTTTGTTTCGCACTGCGAAAATTATAATCTATTTTTTCTATAAATAGCAAAAGAGCAAACATCCGAGTCTGCATCTAAAAGATAACTTCATTTAACTCATTAAAGCGAAAGATTAAATATTTTATTTTCTGATTTTAAATATAATTTTAACCTTCCGCTTTTAAGCCACCTACCCAATTACGCCCTTTTCTTTGAGCTCAGCCAGTTTTTCTGAAGAGACCACTCTTCCCAAAACGGCCTGCGTATGTTCACCCAACAGTGGCGGTGCTGTTTTGTATTCAACGGGTGTTCTAGAAAGTTTGATTGGTGACCCAATTACCTTCAATTTCTCACGTTGAGGATGGTTCATTTCGACTAACATTTCTCGGGCAATCACTTGAGGCTCTTGAAAAGCTTGTTCCAAGTTATTGATTACACCTACGGGAACTTTAGCCGCATAGATTGCATCTACCCATTCATCTGCTGTTTTTGTTAAAAAGTGAGTTTGTAAAATCCCGATAATTTCATCACGATGCTTAATCCGGTCTGCATTTCTGGCAAAACGTGCATCATTTGGTAAATCGGGTAAACCAATACTTCGACAGAGTTGAATAAACTGAGTATCATTTCCACATGCAATAATAAAATCACGGTCAGAAGCTTTGAACACTTGATAAGGCACAATATTGGCGTGTGCATTGCCATAACGTTTAGGGATATTACCCGATGAAAGATAGTTCATTCCCTGATTCGCCATTGTGGCAATTTGAACATCAAGCAAAGCCATATCAATGTATTGGCCTAAACCTGTCACATGTCGGTTGAGTAAAGCAGCCTGTATGGCAATCGTAGAATAAAGTCCTGTAGCTAAATCAGAAAATGCGACCCCTACTTTTTGTGGACCGCCACCCGGCAAATCATCACGCTCACCCGTGACTGACATAAGCCCGCCCATGCCCTGAATAATAAAGTCATAACCAGGCTCTTCTGCTCTTGGGCCAGTTTGACCAAAACCTGTAATCGAGCAATACACCAGTTCAGGGTTAATTGCAGATAAAGACTCATAGTCCAAACCGTATTTTTTTAAAGAACCCGCTTTGTAGTTTTCAATCACGACATCGGTGTCTTGAATGAGGGCTTTAATCAATTCTTGACCATCAGGACTGGCAATGTCGATGGCAACAGATAGTTTATTGCGGTTAGTAGACTGATAATAAGCAGCTTCTTGAGTGTCTTGGCCTGAGTCATCTTTCATCCAAGGTGGCCCCCAAGAACGGGTATCGTCACCGACTTTCGGTCGTTCAATCTTGATTACTTCTGCACCTAAATCGGCAAGAATCTGTCCACACCAAGGTCCAGCCAATACCCGACTTAAGTCAAGCACCCGAATTCCATTTAAAGCACCCATCTTCATCCCACTATATTTTGTGACTTATTTCCTATAGGAAAACTTATCCATTTAAAATTTCGCATAGCGATATATATTTTTAATATACACAGCTCTTTTTAAAAATCAAACTTTAATTTTCCACTAAAAATAATGATTTTTTATAAGAAAATATAGCTCAAATAAATCAATAAATTAGCCAAACATAAATCAACAACAAAGTATCGCATTGCGAAATTAATTTTCAAAATATATTGTTTTGCGTTCATCGTTTGATTACTATCGCTTCAAATATTGGTGATTTTACGAACATCACATTGATGTTTTCTGCATGTAGTAAAAGGACGAGACTATGATTCGTGATCAGGAAACCTTAGATCAACTTGTTGATATGATTCGACAATTTGTTGAAGGTGTATTAATTCCTCATGAGAATGAAGTCGCTGAAACGGATGAAATTCCTCAAGATATCGTTGAGCAAATGAAAGCTCTCGGTTTATTTGGTTTAACCATTCCTGAAGAGTACGAAGGTCTTGGCCTGACGATGGAAGAAGAAGTCTATGTGGCTTTTGAATTAGGTCGTACCTCTCCTGCTTTTCGCTCTCTCATTGGGACCAATAATGGCATTGGCTCAAGTGGCCTGATTATTGATGGGACCGAAGCACAAAAATCATTTTTCTTGCCACGTTTAGCACGTGGTGAAGTGATCAGTTCGTTTTGCTTAACCGAACCAGATGCAGGCTCTGATGCCGCCTCTTTAAAAACCAGCGCAGTAAAAGACGGTGACTTTTATATTTTAAATGGCACCAAACGCTTTATTACCAATGCTCCTCACGCTGGTGTATTTACAGTCATGGCACGTACAAACCCTGATATTAAAGGCGCTGGTGGCATTTCTGCTTTTATTGTCGATAGCCAAACTCCGGGCATTTTTCTTGGCAAACGCGATAAAAAAATGGGACAAAAAGGTGCCCATACCTGTGACGTTATTTTTGAAAATTGTCGCATCCCTGCTTCAGCGCTCATTGGTGGTGTTGAAGGTGTCGGTTTTAAAACGGCCATGAAAGTACTCGATAAAGGCCGTTTGCATATTGCGGCCTTGAGCGTCGGCGCAGCAACAAGAATGTTAGATGATTCTTTAAATTACGCTATCGAACGCAAGCAATTTGGACAACCGATTGCCGAATTTCAACTCATTCAAGCCATGCTTGCTGACTCAAAAGCTGAAATTTATGCAGCTAAATGTATGGTCTTAGACGCTGCCCGCCTACGCGATGCAGGACAAAACGTTAGCACCGAAGCTTCTTGCGCAAAAATGTTTGCAACCGAAATGTGTGGCCGTGTTGCTGATCGCTGCGTACAGATTCACGGCGGTGCGGGCTATATCAGTGAATATGCCATTGAACGTTTTTATCGAGATGTTCGTCTGTTCCGTCTTTATGAAGGGACCACTCAAATTCAACAAATGATTATTGCCCGAAACATGATTCGCGCTGCGTCTTAATCAAGTTTTAAGCACTTTAAAACGATTTGAAGTGCTATTTATCAAATGTAGGTAATGGATTATGGCTACAAATTACAAAGAAGGTCTTTCTCGTATACAGCCTCATACGTGGAAAATAGCTTTTATTTTTGCTTTTCTAGCACTGTTGGTAGATGGTGCAGATTTGATGCTACTGTCTTATAGCTTAAATAGTATTAAGGCAGATTTTGGATTAAGTTCAGTACAAGCAGGTATGCTTGGCAGTTTCACATTGGCAGGCATGGCTGTTGGTGGGATTTTTGGGGGATGGGCGTGCGATAAATTTGGTCGTGTGCGTATTGTGGTTATTTCTATTTTAACTTTCTCGCTCCTCACCTGTGGCTTAGGTTTCACCCAAAGCTTTCTTCAGTTTGGTATTTTAAGATTTTTTGCATCACTGGGTTTAGGTTCACTTTATATCGCCTGTAATACCCTCATGGCCGAGTATGTCCCAACCCGTTATCGCACCACAGTACTGGGCACTTTACAAGCAGGTTGGACGGTTGGCTATATTGTTGCGACTTTGCTTGCAGGTTGGATTATTCCTGATTATGGCTGGCGCATGCTGTTTTATGTTGCGATTATTCCTGTTGTTATTGCTTTCCTCATGCATATTCTTGTACCAGAACCAGAAGCATGGCAAAAGTCTCGACTACAACAACCAGTTGTGGCTCAAAATGCTCAAAAAACTTCGGCATTTAAGCTTATTTTCCAAGATAAACGAAACCGCAATATGTTTATCTTATGGGCTTTAACCGCAGGCTTTTTACAGTTTGGCTACTATGGTGTAAATAACTGGATGCCGTCATACCTTGAAAGTGAACTGGGTATGAAATTTAAGGAAATGACCGCCTATATGGTAGGTACATATACCGCTATGATTTTAGGTAAAGTTCTTGCGGGCATGATGGCCGATAAATTAGGACGTCGTTTTACCTATGCCTTTGGTGCAATCGGCACTGCTATTTTCCTACCTCTGATTGTTTTTTATAACTCGCCAAGCAACATTCTATATTTACTGGTGACCTTTGGTTTCCTCTACGGCATCCCGTATGGCGTAAATGCAACCTACATGACTGAAAGCTTTGCGACCGCTATTCGCGGTACAGCCATTGGCGGTGCTTATAACGTTGGACGTTTAGGTGCTGCTTTAGCCCCTGCAACTATTGGTTTCTTAGCCTCTGGCGGGTCTATTGGTTTAGGTTTTGTCGTCATGGGTGCTGCCTACCTGATTTGTGGCGTGATACCAGCCCTATTCATTAAAGAAAAATTATATGACCCTCAAAAGTCATAAAAAGATCTATCAGATAGGTCATATGCCTATCTGATTGATGGTGCTAACGATCTAAACATTAGTTTTAAATCATTAGCCGGAAATAAGGAATTTACTCATTAAAGTTATTCCTTATTTCCACATATGTAGAGTGTATCTACTCTTCATTTTAATTTTTTAGGTAAGCTTAGCTCCCAAGGGAGCTAAGCTTAAAAATAGTAACGTGGCTTTGTGTACATAGAAATTCCAATAATACAAACTCACAACCCCACCTGCGCTATGCTTAAAACAGCAATAGATAAGAACAAAAGCGGTGGAACATAATCAAACCATGATGCTCTTTGTATAATAGTTTTTAATTTTCGCGCCATTGCTCCAACTGCCATATTCACACAAATACCTCCAAAATTAAAAATTAGCCCATATAAGAGAAAATACAGCCAAGCTGGGTGAGAATCTGAAGGTACAAATTGTGGTAACAAGCTAACAAAAAAGAGGCCAATCTTTGGGTTAGATAAATTAATCAACATCCCTTTGCTAAATGTATGGCGGGCTGATTCTGAAGAGTTTTGAGAAAGAATATTGAGGCTTTCTATTGATTTACACTTAGGCCAAGATAGATATGCTAAATAAATGAGGTACAAAGCACCCATGAATTGAATAACTTTGTATAGCATAGGAATTTCTTGAAAAATAACCATTAACCCAAATGCCGTTAACAAAACATAGAAGAAGACACCAAACTCCACCCCTGCTGCTGCCTTTAATCCTGCTTTTATTCCATATTTTGATGATTGATTCATTACATAAATCATAGCAGGACCTGGTGATAGATTAATAATCAACACAGTTATAATAAAGGTTAAAAAATTATAGTTCACACCTATTCTTCCATTAAGTATTTCTTAAAAATATAATTATTTAGAGAAACTTACTTAGAGTTCACCTTCATTAAAGAAGTTAATTTGACAATTTTAAATAAGAGAATTCTTGGGTATCCATCCATCTACTCATTAATAATTATTTATTAATATTTTCATAGATGAGCTTTATATTCTAACCACCAGACTTATCAAAAAGCTCATTATTTAATCTTCCAATAGATATAGGGATTCACTTAAAAGTTGATTCTTAGATATCGTTTACAATTAACTGATATCTACACTACTATCTTTCAGAATTAAAATATAATAATAAATAAAAACTTACAACCACATTCACAACTATAAAAAAACTATTTTTTCATTAAAGTTATTATATACTTATTATCTTTATTAAAACTAAAACACTTAAATACCTCATTAAATACACCTTAATAGTTTGATCTTAATTTAGCCATAACAGTGGATAAAAAATTAGCTCAAACAAGGAAAATAAAGCCTTTAGTTGCGTTGTCTCATGAAAATTTAAATCTCAATTTTACTACCTAATGTCAGGTAATTATTTATTTTGACTAACAAATATTTTATTTAAAAAAATAAATTAATTTATTAGTAATTTTTAAAAATAAATATTTTGCTTAAAAATTGAGCAATTGTGTCATAGCACTCTAAAATTATTTTATTTTTATAAATCTACATATTCAAAATCCCAAGAAAAATTTTATCAAAAAAAACATTAATTTACATATATTTAATCAACAACCCATCAAATATCAAATGATAATAAATATCATCTACAAAGTATAATAGACTAAATTCCAACCAAAATAAAACTCTATATTTTTTAAAAAATCATAATTTTTATAGAATTAAATAAAAAACAATAGGTACAATTAGATTAAAAAAATAACACTTAGAAAATATAGTAAATTTTTCTATTGTTTTTTTACGGATGTATATTTAGATTTAATTAATATGATTTAAATCATGACAATATTTTTTAATAAAATTAAGGTGGCTTTAGGCTCGCTTAATACTTCTCATAATATTTTAAGGAGGAAATATTATTACGAAAAAATATATGATTTCGCAAAACAAATTAATTGTATTGCTGTAATTAATCATAGAAATATACCGAAAGGTAAAATATATTCAATTAGGAAAGATTAAAAACTCATGAAACTTAAAACAAAATTTTCTCATCTCGCTTATAGTTGTGCATTAATATTATTCGGTTCGGTGCAATTTGCTCATGCAGCTCCCTTACTTACTCCCCATGTTACAAATGAAGTAAGCCCTGCACCTACAGCAAATGCATGGATAGAAATTGATACTCAAGCTTTTGAAGATAATATTAAAAGGACAAATCAGTTACTTAATGGCAAAACACAACTTTGTATAGTCATGAAAGCTAACGCATACGGCCATAGTATTGACCTACTTATGCCAAGTGTTATGAAGTTAAACGTATCTTGTATTGGCATTACTAGTAATGCTGAAGCGGCTATGGTGCGTAAACATGGCTATAAAGGCAAAATTACACGTTTACGTACCGCCACAGATAGTGAAATTATCAATGCACAGGCTTTAAATATTGAAGAGCTTTTAGGTAATTATGACCAAGCTGCCCGTATGTCTAAATGGGCAGAAGCGAACAATACAACTGTTCATTACAGCTTGGCTTTAAATTCGGGTGGTATGGATCGTAATGGTCTTGAAATGTCTACGGCTCTAGGCAAAGAACAAGCTGTGGCGATCACCAAACTTCCCCATCTTAAAATTGACGGCATTATGACCCACTATGCCGTAGAAGATGAAAAATTTGTCCGTGAGCGTCTGGCGCAATTTAATGAACAAACTGCATGGTTGATTAAAAAAGCCAAACTGAATCGTAAAGAATTAACATTACATACCGCTAATTCATTTGCTACTGTAAATGTTCCTGAATCACATTTAGATATGGTTCGTGCAGGCGCAATTATATATGGGGATTTTCCTAATCACCCTGAATTTAAAGGTATGATGGCATTTAAAACACAAATTGCCGCGGTTAATAATTACCTGAAAGATTCAACTGTAGGTTATGACCAAACCTATACTTTGAAACGTGACTCTAGACTCGCAAACCTCCCTGTAGGTTATTCGGATGGCTACCGTCGTAGTTTTAGTAATAAAGCTTTTGTATTAATAAATGGACAAAAAGCGCCAGTGGTTGGTCGAGTATCAATGAATACTGTTATGGTTGATGTAACAGATATTCCAGAGGCCAAAGCAGGTGATGAAGTTGTATTATTTGGTCGTCAAGGCAATGCGGAAGTTAAAACGAGTGATTTAACGAGTCTTACAGGTCATATTTTGACAGAAGCCTATATCCCTTGGAGTAACTCTAACCCACAAGTGATTAAACCCCTTCAATCTCAGCAACAAGTGATATTAACCAATAATAAAGTTGCGGCAAAGGCCAACTAAACTTTAGGTGAAGTGATAGGTAGCCCTATATTTTGAAAAGTATCGGGCTACTTTTAGCCGAATTACATCTTTTAAGCGATTTTATTCCATCCAGTTTTTTACATAAAAAAGAGCATTTGCATGCCCTTTTTATTTTTTATCTAGCCTTTAGCTTGCGTGCTTAAAACTATCAATTTGCTTAATCTCATAAGGCAAACCAACATAGTTTTCGGCCAATGTGGTTTTACCTGCGATCGAGCCAAGCACATAACCTAACTCGGCTTGTTTAATCTTGTGATCAAACTCGCTCTCAGTTTCAAAACGATGCAATAAATGAGTCATCCACCAAGAAAAACGCTCAGCTTTCCATACACGTTGTAGGCATTTTTCTGAGTATTCATTTATACCTTGCTCGGAACCTTCGATATAATATTCAACTAGCGCACTTGATAAATAAGCAATATCAGAAGCCGCGAGATTGAGGCCTTTTGCTCCTGTCGGTGGAACAATATGCGCAGCATCGCCAGCTAAAAATAGTTTTCCGAAACGCATTGGTTCGGTCACAAAGCTACGTAACGGCGCGATACTTTTTTCAATAGAAGGTCCTGTCACTAACTTTTCACGGCTTTCAGGGTCTAGGCGGTTTTTTAACTCATCCCAGAACTTTTCATCCGACCAATCTTCGACGTGATCTGTTAAAGGAACTTGTAAATAATAACGGCTACGTGTTTCTGAACGCATACTACATAAAGCGAATCCACGCTCTGACTGTACGTAAATGAGTTCATCGGCTACAGGTGGCACATCGGCCAACACTCCTAACCAGCCAAACGGATAAACTTTTTCAAACGTCTTAATTTTATCTTCTGGCACGCTGGCACGGCAGACACCATGGTAGCCATCACAACCAGCAATAAAGTCACACTGAATTTGAAAAGCTTTACCTTGATACTCAAACTCAACTTTTGGTGCAGTGTAAAAATCTTTCACTTGTACATTTTGAGCTTCATAAAATGAAGTGAGCTGCTCTGCTTCACGCGCAGTCATTAAATCTTTAGTCACTTCGGTCTGCCCATATACGGTTACTTGTTTGCCACCCGTGAGTGCTGCCAAATCAACGCGATGCAATTCACCATTGGTTAAGATTTCAATGCCCGAATGCGGTAATCCTTTGTCTTTTAAATTTTGGTCAACACCTGCTTGTTTCAGTAAGTCGACCGAAACTTGCTCTAAAATTCCTGCACGAATCCGTGAAGCCACATATTCAGCACTACGTTGCTCAACAATAATATGGTCGATACCAGCTTTATATAGAAGTTGCCCAAGCAATAACCCTGCTGGTCCAGATCCAATAATTGCAACCTGTGTCTTTAAAATATCCATAACTTCATCCTTGTTTCATCCTGACTTTTAAATTACTGGCTTTAAGTTTTGTGCACTATGTATCCAAGACGAAAATAACCGTTTATCATTTAGTTTGTCCGAATAGCGGACAGAAACAACCAAAATAACAGGAATGAAAGGATGCCTTCTCTCGATGCTTTTTTAGAGCACCCGAACTCGCATGAGAAAATTCGTCAAGAAGATTATATTGCAGGCTTAGCAAAAGGCTTGGCTTTGCTGGAAGCCTTTGGAACAGATCGCCAGCGGCTTAATGTCACTCAAGTGGCTGAGCGAACCGGTATTAGCCGTACAGCGGCAAGGCGTTATCTAAAAACTTTAAAGTACTTAGGCTATTTAGAAACCGATGAACATTACTTTTGGCTCACTCATCGGGTGCTGCGCTTTTCGAGTTCTTATTTAAGCTCTGCCCATCTGCCTAAAGTTGCTCAGTCATTTTTAAATCTTTTGTGTGCGCAGACGTCGCTGACTTTCTCAATTGTGGTGTTAGACGATAACGAAGTGGTGCCAATTGCGCGTAGCTATTTACCACAGCAAGATAATTTACGTGTAAGCCCTTATGGTATGCATTTAGGAAACCGACTGCCTGCCCATGCCACGTCTACAGGTAAAGTATTGCTGGCAGCACTGCCCGAAGAAGCTCAGCACGCGTGGGTAAAAAATTATGGTTTAAAGCGTTTGACCCCGTTTACCATTGTAGATGAGTCAAAGTTTTTTGAAGTGCTTAAAGGTATTTCGTTATCGGATTATTGTCTTTCTAAAGAAGAACATGAGCTTGGCGTAATTGCGATTGCTGTGCCCGTTTTTAACGCACAAGGTCAAGCCATAGCAGCGCTTAACTGCATGTCTCAAACCAACCGAGTACAAGAAGACTATTTGGTTCAGCAAATTTTGCCATTGCTGCGCAACACGGCAAATGAACTTAGAAATGTGATTTAAATAAACTGAAACTCTTGTGATCAATTAGAGGTACAAGAGTTTCAGCTCATGATTTTAAATGGCGAATTCTTTGACTTGCTGATTTGCCAGATCTAATGCGTTGCTGCGATAGGCCTGCATGTCTAAGCCTTCTGCATAGATAAAATCGACGTCATGAATGCCCATTAGCCCTAACACTGCTTTGAGATAAGGCGTGACTGCCTCAGTTTCTTGACCGACATGAATACCACCCCGACTACTTACCACCACAGCTTTTACCCCTTCAACCAAACCTTGAGGATAAGTTTCGGTGTAGCGGAATGTTTGTCTTGCTCGTGCCACCAAATCAAACCAGTTTTTGAGTTGAGTCGGGACATTTAAGTTGTACATCGGTGCGCCAATAATTAGTAAATTAGCACTTTTTAATTCAGCAATTAATTCGTCCGACAAAGCAACAATTTGCTGAATGTCTTGATTTACATTTTCAGCCCCACGAAGCGCCTGAAAAATTTCTAAATCTAATACAGGCAGGTTCATTTCAGCTAAATTGCGTATGGTGATGTCATCTTGCAAACCTTGGTCTTTACGGTGTTCAAGCATGATATCGATTAGGCGATTGGTTTGTGAACCCTCACCCATAATGCTGGATTTTAATACCAATATTTTAGCCATGACCATCTCCAATTTTTTGATGAAGTCATATTACTCTTACAATAAATTCAACAGTGGTGATATTATTTCTTAATATTGGTTCCATTTAGGCAACAATCATGCAACATGAACTCAGTGCAATTTCTATATTTGTGACGGTGGTTGAAGCTGGAAGTTTTGTAAAAGCTGCCGAGCAATTGCATTTAACTCGCTCAGCCATTAGTAAAAATATTGCTCGTCTTGAAGATCAGCTTGGCGTTGCTTTATTTAAAAGAACAACACGTTCGCTCAGCATGACTGACGAAGGCGCTTTGTTTTATGAGCATAGCCGCCGAGCGTTAAGTGAAATACAAAATGCCGCGGCCCTGTTAGACCAAGGGAAAATTAATGCAACAGGCCGGTTAAGAATGTCTGTGCCAGTGCTGTTCGGGCAACTCTTTGCTGCCCCGCTCATGGTTAAATTTGCTCAGCAGCATGCGGACTTACAGCTAGAAATTTCATTTAATGATCGAAATGTAGACTTGGTCGAAGAAGGTTTCGATTTATGCATCCGCATTGGTTCACTGCCTGACACCACTCAGTTGGTTGCCAAACCGATCGGTGAGCATCGAATGCTACTTTGTGCCTCACCTGACTATTTGAATAAAGCAGGTCCTCTACAAAATATTGAAGACTTAGACCAGCACGCCACGATTGCCGATCCGCATTTTGGTCAAATGCAGAAATGGCGACTTCAAAAGGAAAATGCAGAACCTTTATTTATAAAACCCAAAGCAAAACTTCTTTTAAATGACTTACAAGCCATTAAAAATGCAGCGCTTGCTGGAGCTGGTATCGCTTGGCTACCCGACTGGCTCATTCAAAATGAATTACAGAAAGGTAAGCTCGTACAAGTGTTAGAAACCATGTCGAGCATTGCTTTTCCGATTCATTTGGTATGGCCTACACTGCCTTTTATGCCGCTAAAAACCCGTCTTGCAATTGATTATTTGGCGCAGCATTTACCCCCTGAACTGAACAAACAAGATTAAAAAAACCTTGCCCACTTGAACAAGGGTTTTTTAATACCCAAAGCCAACGTTTATTGCTTATATTCAAATGCATTGACCGTCTTATTCGCATTAAGGAAACAATCCAACATCTTTTCCCGATCAATTGCCCCATCTGAACTTAAAAGCTGAATGATTGCGCCTTCAATCATATATAAAAATAGTTTGGCGTCTTGAAAAGTCGCATCGTTTTTTAGTTTTATAAGCTGGCTATAGATTTCATTCAGCAGCCATGTGCGATATCTCACTGCGGTGATATAGGCTTTTGGATAGGTCAGTTTCGTTTCAAACATGGCTTTAAATAAGAGGTAATACATCCCCTCTACATCGGTATGTAAGAAATAAAGCTGTTTGAGTTTATCGGTCGCGCTTGTGTCTTGGCCGTACTCAACAATTGAGACCACTTTTTCTTTTAATCGTTCTTTCTGGACGATCAAGCAGATTTCAATAAACCGCTCTTTTGAATGAAAAAAGTTATAAAAAGTCGCTTTGGTAATTTCACACTCTTTCACGATTCGATCTACCCCAACGGTATGAAAGCCACGATGGTGAAATAAATCAATCGACTTGTTGATGACTTGTATGGCACGGGAAGAAAGCACTAACTTTGGCATAGTTTTACCGTTATAAATTCTTGTTGTTTCTAAATGAGATACTTTTTTGGGAGAAAAAAAGGCATAGCAAAGCCGTAAAGACTGTGCTTGGCACATCTCAAGTTTTGTTGTTGCTAAGTTTTAAGTAAAAATGACTTTAAGCCTGAAAACCTTAGAGTGTTCAAGCTGCTTTAATTTTTAAGCTGTGTCGTTATAGCTTTTGGCATTGAGAGCCAAGAAATAATGGATGTGCAAAGCCAACTCCTTTTTATTGGGAGTTCTGCCGACATTAAAATTATGGTGGCAGAACGAGAAAGGGTTCGCGGACTGGGTAAGATAAACCAGCACACCCGAAGGTGTCCCTCTCCCGTCCTACCGCTACGGGAGGAGACGAGGAGTCTACACATAAGACTATCCCTCAGAAAGGAATAAATCTGATGTGATCTTACAGCGGTCCGCGACGACCGACTGGCAATGTGGCCAGCAGGCAAAGAATAGTGCCCAACCCTATTGCAGTCAAGCACACAAAATGCCATTTGTTTTAAATTAAATCATTAGAAAAGTAAGACTAAATAATGAGGGAGTTATTGTTAAGTGGGAGTGATAGAGGTGGGAAAATAGATATTTTTAAAATGAAAATTCTATATAGACAATAATCAAATTTCTAGAATATAAGTAGTCAATCCTGTTGTTAACAGTAAGAAAAATAATTTATCATCTATAAAATTAATTTTTAAAAATAAATTCTTTTTTTATCTGCACTTATTAAATACAAAGGTAGTTCGAAATGTATAACTTAATTTCATCAGGTCAGGAATTATATAGTCTAGAAAAACATTTCGGAATAATTTGTAATCGGCATCCACATCTAAAATTACTAGAATCACAATGGCGCTTCGACCAAGAACTTATTAGCAAAGCTCTGCAAAATGTAAGTTCTATTTTTCCGCATTATAGTCGTCATGATGTATCCCATTCACGACAAATCATTGTAAATATTGAAAGATTACTGGGAGATAAAATTAAATTCTTGAGTGCAACTGACACATGGCTAATTTTAGAAGCAGCATATAATCATGATATCGGGATGGTCATTACTCAAAAACAAATCGAAGATATGAACACTCCTGAATTTGAAGAATTTGTACATTCTTTAAAAGCTAGTAGTGATGATAAGTTAAAAGGATTTGCTAAAAAATGGATTAAAAATAAAGCCTTGTTACCTCAAAAAGCTGCAGCTCATGACTTTTTTCATCAATACATTCAGCTTTTAGCCGAATGGTACAGACAAAAACATCCTACAAATTCTGCAAAAATAGTAAGGAATCCAGTTGAAGAAATTGGTTTGAATTCATCAAGAAATGAATTATTACCTAAACGACTATTTGATGTTCTTGCTGATATCTGTAAATCTCATGGTGATAGTTTTGAAGATCTTAAAAGATCTTTACCGAAAGCTGAAGCAGGAATGGCTTCTGAAGATTGTCATCCTCTATATGTTGCTTGTTTATTAAGAATGGGGGACTTATTAGATATAGATGATAATCGTTTTTGTCCAGTAATGATGTCAATGTGTGGGCATAACTTACCAAATTTAAGTAAAGCACATTATGATAAGCATCATTCAATTAAGCATTTTAGACTCGATTCAGAACGAATAGAAATAAAATGTTTATGCCCTACCCCTGAATCTTATGAAGCTGCTTATGATTGGTTTAACTGGTTACAGCAAGAATATCATCAACAGACTCAACACTGGGATCAAATAGTACCTTCTAAAGAATTGGGACGCTTACCGACATTAATGACACCTGTGGTTAATATAGATGAACCGTACTTAATATTAAATCAAGGACGAAAGCCAAGCTTTAAGATTAATGAAGAAGCTATTTTAAAATTAGTAAGAGGAACGGGATTATATTCTTCAAAATTTGATTGCATCCGTGAAATTTTACAGAATGCTGTTGATTCAACATTACATAGAATATGGATTGAACATAAAGATGAAATTAAAAATTTAATTCCAACTGATTCTAAATTAAAAGAAATTTACGACAATTATAAAATGACTATAACTTTCGAACCGAAAGAAGAAAACTCAAATCAATGGATACTAAAGGTAAAGGATCAAGGAACTGGTATAAGCTTTAATGATTTACAATATATGTTAGAAATAGGCAGTTCTTCTCAAAATAAAGATAAACAAAGAAGAATTCGAGAAATGCCAAAATGGTTTAGACCCTCAGGAGCATTCGGTATTGGTTTACAAAGCGCATTTTTAATTTCCAACAAATTTACAATGACTACCTATTCTATTTTAGATAATAAAAAACTAAAAATTAGTTTTAATAGTAAAAGTAAAAGTGTAGTTGTTGAAAAAATAAATAAAAATATTGATTTTGGCACTGAGTTTATAATTGAGATTGATATTGATAGTTTACCAATCAACATATCTTATTCATCCAGTGAAAAATTTTTAATTAGCAAAAAGCTAAGAGAATTCGATTTTATGGATGAAGACTCAAATCTATCCTTTATTGAAACAATTAAAATACATAATAGTATTAATAATTTTCTATTAAAGTCTCCTATTTCCTCTAATTTAAATGAAAACATGAGTGATGAGAAATTATACTTCGATATAGAAACGTCTATTTTGTTTAAAAACATTGAGTTTAATGATTCTAGCTCTCATAATTATTTTAAAAACTACTTCAGAGGTCAGGAGTTTAAAGACTTACACGCATACTTCGAATGTGTTGATTATATTGCGGATTTCTATCACACTAAATCAGAAAAATTCTTAACTTATAATAGAGAAAAAATTTTACCAGATGCTCACGAAAAAGCTTTAAGTTTATTAAAAAAAGGATTATGCAATTATATTGAAAAATATTTCAATGAGTTAGATGAAGAACAAAAACCTTTTGCAGCATTTAGCTATATAGTTCATCTTACAGATAAAAAATATTATGATATTGATGTTAAATATTTAGATTATTTAAATAAATTCCCCATAATTTTAGATGATAAAACGATTTTATTAAAAGATTTAATAGCTAAAATAAAAAATGAAGAAATTAAAAAAATTTCCACTTGTAATGGATTTAGCACTAATCACCTTGAAAATAAAATCCCCCCAAACTTCATTTCCAATGAATCACGTGAAGGCCTATTTCAAATTATAAAATACTTAATTACAAAAGATGACTTTTATTATTATGAAGAATACAATACATATGAATTAGAAATTATATGTTTTCACAAAAAAGATATACAACCTATTTCAAATTCACTATTTAAAGATCTTATTGTCGATAAAATTAATGGGAAGAGATCTCCTATAGGATGTAGAATTATATTTCCAGCTTGGGGATGTTTTAGAAATCTATCAATTAAGAAAAAAATTAATTGGGCTGATATTTACCATTATTCTTCTTACAAAGAAGATTCATTAATCTTACCTTTAAATTTCAAATATAATCTAACAGATCAAAATTTTTATGAAGAATCAGATAACTTTGTTAATTGGATATTTAAACATAGAAAATATGAAGAAACTAAAATTGAAGACATTAAAAGATTAAATAAGGAATTAATTGAACATATTCGCAACATTCTTAAAGATAGCAACCTTAAAAAAATAGAAAATAAATTTGATATATAGAGTTTTTTAAATAAGGTTTATAAAGTATCTAGCCAATTTTACTTATTAATAAAAAGCCTCTGCTTTCACAGGGGCTTTTTTCAAAACCTACCCCATATCACGGCGCAAGTCTGTAACACGTAGATGTAAACAACGCGACTCTATTATTCAAACCGTCTGTTATCAACACTTCATAATGCGCAAATTTTTTACTACTGCCGACCTTGGTTGCCGTTGCAAATAACACCTTATCTTTTGCACCGCTCATATAGCGAATATCCGCCTGTAGGCCAGTATATGGCGCATCCCCTGCGTTACAAGCCATCGCAAAAGCAATATCGGCTAAAGAAAATATGACACCACCATGCACACCGCCCAATGCATTCATGTGCTCGTCTTTCACTTTAAGCTGACAACGCGCTTCATCAAAACTTCGATGCAGCACTTGAACACCCAATAGCCCTGCGAATTGATCAACCGCTGTAGTTTCCATTTTTTGCACAAACGTCTCCCTACTCGTGCGAGTATTCCTTAAGTGTTATAAATCTATCTGTATTGAAATCGACTGATTAAAAGCCGTTAAACACTATCTTGTTTAATCTGATAGTTTGAAGAACTAAAGTCCTTATAGGTCAGGCGGTCATCTAGCTCTGAGCTTAAAGGCTGAACTTCTTGCATTGAGTTTAAGCAGCGCTGTGCAAGCTCAATGTATTCTTGCGTGCCTCTGGTTTTCCACTTTTTTTCTTGTTCTGATAAATCGCGTGCTACCTTGGCAGGACTTCCCATTGCCAATACATTTGCCGGAATAATATCTTTGGTTTTGACAAGACTATTTGCGCCAATAATGGTGTTTTCACCAATTTCGGCATAGTCCAAAATTACGCTGTTCATGCCCACCAAAACATTTTTTCCAATACGGCAACCATGTAAAGTTGTGCCATGCCCAATGTGCCCCATTTCCTCAACTAAAGTCACGCTTTGCGGAAAACCATGTACGGTGCAGCTATCTTGTATATTGGCATTTTGCTTAATATGAATACGGCCAAAATCGGCACGCAATGAAGCAAATGGCCCTACATATACGCCTGCTTCAATAATCACATCACCAATTAAAACAGCGGTTGGGTGTACAAAAGCCTCTGGGCTTACTACCGGAATAACACCGTCAATACTATAACAAGGCATGATTTAACCTCTCATTTGTCGCAACCAAACCTCCGAAACGGCGCCAATAGTGTGCTGTGGCATTTGGCATAGGCCCTTCTGCTGTTGCAGCAACAGACAAGAAGTATTCATCCGCAGGTTCAAATACTTTTTTATAAATGTTCATTGATAAAGTTCGTGCACTAATCGCAGGCCAGTCAGTTGGCAACAACTCAAGCGGTAATGCAGGGTCTTTCAATAAAATCCGTCGATAATAATGAATCAGCAAAGTTCGAATTTGAAAGGCCTGAACAGGTTCGAGTTGTTCGTTTTCCTGCATCAGCAACACGCCAATTTCTCTAAAAATATCGAGAAACTGTAAATATCTTTGGCGCAATTCATCGATAGGCCAGTTGGTTCTGAGCATACGACCAATGGTATCGACCGAGTTATTAAAGAGCTGCAATGTTTCGGCTTTAAACACCACCACTTGCTCACTCATATTTAAGTCAACCAATAAGCGTTGCAGTTCAATACGGTTACAACCCGGATAAGCCATTAAGTTTGTCGAAATATTGGCAAACCCTAACCATTCGAGTTCTTTCTTTAACAACGCTTTATTTTCAGTGTCGAGGCTAGACATCAGAATAAGATCCCAATAATGGTCCCACTCTTTCATCTGGTCGTTATAAATACGTTGCTCGGCCTGCAAATAAGTCGAACGGCTTGAATCGGTAATGCGATAAAAACTGGTTCTGCCGATTTTGTCTGAACATAACCAATCATTTTTAACTAAACGAAAAACAGAGGTTCTTACAGCGCGGTCATTAAAACCAAATAGCTCTAATAACTGAATCAGGCTTGCAAGACTAATGTTTCCACCCCGATGAAGTACTGAATCTCCAAAAATTGTCGAAATAAGCGAAGTTCCACTTAAGGTCTCATTCTTTACAACAGAATCAATTATTTGCTGTATTTTTGCACTCATACTCATGTCTTGGCGTTTAGTTTCAGGGTATAGATTCTATACCCTGAATGATCTTGATGTTAAGCAATCTGACGCATATCGATTACCCGCTTTGCCTTACCTTCCGAACGAGGTAAGGTCGCTTCCGTTACAACTTCTACAGTAACGCTAATCCCAATCATGGTTTTAATGCGTTTCATCAACTCCTGAGCAAGTTGATTGGCCTGTATAGTACAGTTATGACACATCTCTGTACGAATATGCAAAGTATCCATATGGCCTTTCTTAGTCACCAAAATTTCATAATTTGGAACTAAATGCGGAACTTGCAAAATTTGCTCTTCAATCTGAGTCGGGAAAACGTTTACGCCGCGAATAATCAGCATGTCATCACTACGGCCCACAATTTTATCCATCTTACGCATTGCTAAATTTTCACCAGCGAGCAAACGGGTCAAATCACGAGTACGGTAACGAATAATTGGTAAGCCTTCTTTGGTAATAGTCGTAAAGACTAGCTCTCCAAGTTCGCCATCTTTGCAGACTTCACCCGTTTCAGGGTTAATAATTTCTGGGTAGAAATGATCTTCCCAAATGGTTAATCCCTCGCCCTCACCTAAGCACTGCATCGCAACACCCGGCCCCATCACCTCAGACAAACCATAAATATCGAGTGCTTTAATATTGAGGCGTTCTTCAATTTCACGGCGCAGTTCGTTGGTCCACGGCTCGGCACCAAAAATACCGACTTTTAAAGACGTATTACGTGCCGTACCAAATTGTTGCTCGAGCTTTTCAATAATGCTCACGCAATACGATGGCGTAACCATAATTGCGGTAGGTTTAAAGTCTTGAATGAGCTGAACTTGCTTTTCAGTTTGCCCGCCAGACATTGGAATAACCGTTGCACCTAAGCGCTCGGCACCATAATGTGCACCTAGTCCACCTGTAAATAGTCCGTAGCCATAAGCCACCTGAACCATATCTTTCGCGGTTAAACCTGCCATGCGTAAACAACGCGCAACAATGTCAGACCACGTATTAATATCTTTTTGGGTGTAACCCACCACCGTCGGTTTACCCGTTGTGCCCGATGACGCATGTAAACGCACAATTTGCTCTTGCGGTACGGCAAACATCCCAAACGGATAGTTGTCTCTTAAATCCTGTTTGGTGGTAAATGGAAACTTTGCCAGATCGTCTAAAGTCACGAAGTCATCAGGATGTACACCCGCTTCATCGAACTTTTTCTTATAGACCGGACTATTTTCATATACAAAAGTCAGGGTTTGTTTTAACCGTTTAGTTTGCAGCTCTCTAAGCTCTGCAAGTGTTAATTGTTCAACATTATCCGTTGTAAGGCTGTCCATCGCCTCTCTCCTCATTATGTAATTTTAAAAACCGTCTGAATTAATTTAAGTTTTCCAAAATCAGTGCAACGCCTTGTCCAACACCTACACACATCGTGCAAAGTGCATAGCGTCCACCTCGTTTTTTTAGTTCACGTGTTGCCGTAATCACCAAACGTGTACCGCTCATACCGAGCGGATGGCCTAACGCAATCGCACCGCCATTTGGGTTAACGCGTTCATCGTCATCTTTTAAACCAAGTTCACGCATACAAGCCAAGGATTGGGCCGCGAATGCTTCATTCAGCTCAATCACATCCATCTGATCTAGCGTTAAACCTGTTTGCTTTAAAATTTTCTGCACAGCTGGAACAGGACCTATACCCATATATTTGGGTTCAACCCCTGCACTTGCAATGCCAATTACACGTGCTAAAGGTTTTAAACCATGTGTATCTGCAAATTCACGGTTGGTAATTAATACACAAGCAGCGCCATCATTTACACCAGAAGCATTTCCGGCAGTCACCGAGCCACCTTCTTTTTTAAATGGCGCTTTTAGTTTTGCGAGTGCTTCAAGTGTCGTTTCACGCGGATGTTCATCACGGTTCACCACATTCACATTTTTCTTACGGTCTACAATCTCGACAGGCAAAATCTCATCGTTAAAGAAACCGTTTTGTTGTGCCGCAGCGGTTTTTTGTTGGCTACGCAAGGCAAACGCATCTTGGTCTTCACGACTAATCTGATATTTTTCAGCTACATTTTCCGCAGTTTCCGGCATGCTGTCGGTGCCGTATTGCGCTTTAAGTTGCTTATTTACAAAGCGCCAGCCAATGGTGGTGTCATAAATTTCAGGTGTACGGCTAAACGCTTCGGTCGGTTTAGCTTGTACAAATGGCGCACGGCTCATCGACTCTACACCACCTGCCAACACAAACTGTGCTTCACCGGCCTTAATTGAGCGCGCTGCAAGGCCTACCGCATCTAAACCAGAAGCACACAAACGATTGACGGTCATGGCTGGCACTGTATCAGGTAAGCCTGCCAAGAGTGTTGCCATACGTGCAACGTTACGGTTGTCTTCACCTGCTTGGTTAGCACATCCAAAAAACACTTCGTCTACCGTATTCCACGGTAGGTTCGGGTGTTTATCTTTTAAATATTTGATGGGCAATGCAGCTAAATCATCTGCACGTACTGCACTTAAGGCACCTGCATATCGTCCAATTGGGGTACGAATAAAATCGCAAATTAAAACGTCTTCCATGTTGACTCCTGATTATGCAAATTCAGTCATATCACGTGAATATTGGGTAGCAATGTTTTGAGTTTTTGCTACATATTGCTTGAGATAGATACTCGCGCGATATTTTTCCTCTCCATACAGTGCATATAAGTTATTTAAGGTTTGGAGCACATAAGCACCGCCCATTTGTGTCAACCACTGGTAAGGGCCTTTAGGATAATTCACTCCATATTTCATGGCATTATCAATATCTTCCAGACTCGCAACACCATGTAAACTTGCTTCACACGCTTCATTAATGAGTAAAGCGATGGTGCGTAAGGTTAACAGTGCCGGATGGTCTTTAATCCACATCACGCTCATGCCAAACTGTGCAAAGTAAGCCTCAACTTTAGCCAGATCACTTGCTTCACAAAGTTCGTTATGACTAAGTACTAAAGCTTCCGCATGCTCAAAATCATGATGCCAATCCATTAAAACTACTTTACGGCTTAAGTAATGAATATTGGCTGACTCACCTTGGCTTAAACGTAAGTCGATATCATCAATTTGAAGGATATTGTCATCACTCGCAGATCCGCTTTTTAAACCTAAACGCGTTAAAAAAGCAGGTAGCTGAGACCAAGTCCCTTTTAGCTGAATATGTGCATCAGTTGGCTTGGCAACCACAGCTTGAGGCTGAAATGTCTCGTACTGATTTTTTTCGTTATAGCTATAAAAGCCTTGTTTTGACTTACGGCCCCAAGCACCTGCATCGACCAATTCTTTTTGAATCAGGCTTGGACGGTAGCGTGGCTCGTAAAAAAACTCTTGGTAAACACTTTGGGTTACCGAAAAGTTAACATCTTGCCCAATGAGGTCGGTGAGTTCACACGGCCCCATCGCAAAACCGCCGCATTGCTTTAAGGCATAGTCTAGCTGGTCGTAGCTGGTGACTTGTTCTTGCAGTGCTCTAAAGCCCTCTGCATAAAATGGACGTGCAATTCGGTTAACAATAAACCCGGGAGTCGACTTGGTGAGTACCGGAATTTTTTTCCAGCCCAACATCAAGTTTTTTAAAGCCAAACATAAGCTGTTTGGTGTCTTTAAGCCTTGTACAATTTCAACCAGTTTCATGACTGGCGCAGGATTAAAAAAGTGTAAACCTACCACGCGCTCAGGATGAGCAATGCCCGCCGAAATTGCAGTTACTGAAATTGAAGATGTATTGCTTGCAAAAATGGTTTGCGCACTACAAATTTCAGCAAGTTGCTTAAATAAAGACTGTTTAACTTCTTTTTTCTCAACAACTGCTTCAATAACCAAGTCAGCATCACGCAGTGCTTCAACTTGATTGACTACCGTTAAACGCGCTAAGGCTTCATCAACTTGCTGTTGTGTGAGCTTGCTCTTTTCAACCAGCTTTTTAAACGTCTGCTCTAAGCCTTGAGCGGCTTGTTGCGCTTTTTGAGCGTCCAGATCATATAAAACGGTCGAGTGCCCATTAACGATGGCTAACTGGGCAATGCCGATGCCCATGGTGCCAGAACCAATAACGGCAATTCGGGCACGAGATAAGTCTAAATCTGTCATGCTTAGCGCCCTTTAAAATTTGGTTCACGTTTATTCATAAACGCTTGTACCCCTTCACGATAATCTTCGGAACGACCCGCAATACGTTGTAAATCACGCTCTAAAAGCATTTGCTCATCAAAGGTGTTATTACTTGATTGATGAATAGCTTTTTTAATGAGAGATAGACCAAATGTAGGCTGTTTCGCTAAACGTTCAGCGAGTTCAGTCACTTTTGCTTTAAGCTCGGCGTCTTCAACAACATCCCAAATCATGCCCCATTCTTTTGCGGTTTCTGCTGGGAGCTTGTCACCTAACAAAGCCAATCCCATCGCACGTGCATGGCCCACGGCACGTGGTAAAAACCATGTACCCGCAGAGTCCGGAACCAAACCTAAGCGACAAAAGGCTTGTACAAAGTTTGCCGATTTAGCTGCAATCACCAAATCACATGCCAGTGCAATATTTGCCCCTGCACCTGCTGCCACACCATTTACGGCACAAATCACAGGCTTTGGCATATTTACAATCGTTTTAATGAGCGGGTTATAGTAAGTTTCAATGGAATATCCTAAATCTGGAGCTTCAGCATTTGGGTCTACTACACGGTCGCCTAAATCTTGCCCTGCACAGAAGCCACGGCCTTCGCCACTAATCACAACACAGCGAACATCCGGATTTTTGGCCCAAAGGTTTAAAACCTCAGCCACTTCGCGATGCATATCAACGTTAAAGCTATTCAGTGCTTTTGGGCGGTTAAATGTCAGGTAGCCAACACCATTTTTTTCTACAGCAATAATATTTTGATAGTCCATCACTCACCTCTAAACACTGGCTTTCTTTTCTCAAAGAAAGCATTAATCCCTTCGTTTCGATCTTTTGTAGCCGCCAGCCAGACAAAGTTTTGACGTTCAAACTTGAGTCCCTGACTTAACGTTGTTTCATGAATACTTTTAATTGATTGTTTAATCACGCGAATCGCTAAAGGCGCTTGTTTCGCAATTTTGGCTGCCAGTTGAACCGCATATTCAACGGTTAATTCGGTCGGAACCACTTGGCTGCAAATGCCGTGTTGCTCTGCCTGTTTTACCGAAATCATCTCACCTGTCATGGCCCAGCGCATGGTGAGTTGTTGTCCAACCAAGCGTGCTAAACGCTGTGTTCCGCCTGCACCCGGCAACATCCCAAGGCCAATTTCAGGTAATGCAAAACGGGCATTTTCACCGCAAATCACCATATCTGAATGCAAAACCAACTCAAACCCAGCGCCTAAGGCATAACCATTGACTGCGCTAATCAGTGGCTTACTAAACGCATCAATTTTTTGCCAAAGCTTCGGACGAATATCGAGTTGCAAAGTCACGGCGTCCATTGCAGCCAACTCGCTAAGATCTGCTCCAGCCGCAAAACATTGTGAGTTACCCGTTAAAACCACCGCTTTGACTTGAGCATTGTGTTCAGCTTCTTCGAGCAAATCGCATAAACACTGCAATGTTGCATTGTTTAAAGCATTTCTTTTTTCCGGACGGTTTAGGGTTAATAACAAAACACCGTCAGTTGCTGTGCTGGCTTTGATCAACTCTTGCATGACAGCCTCTACTCATCAAAACTCAAACGAACATTTGGGCCTTTCGGTAAGGTTTGACAGCTCAGCACATAGCCCTTTTCAACTTCGTCTTTTTCAAGGCTATAGTTAAGGAACATATCGACTTCACCAGAAACAACTTTACAACGACAAGTCGCACACACCCCACCTTTACAGGCATACGGTAAGTCGGCACCAGCACGTAAAGCCGCATCAAGAATACTTTCATCGTCCTGAGCCACAGAAACAATCAGCTCACGACCATCTAAAATGATGTTTACTTTTTCTTCTTTACGATTTGCATCCGCTTCAACACTACGTTTACGCGCTTGGCCTGTGTGGAAACGTTCAGTGTGGATTTTTTCTTTTGCAATACCATAGTTTGGCAAAGTGCTTTCTACGGCATTCATCATTTCGTCTGGACCACAGGCAAACACATGGTCAAAACTCGTTTCAAGCACATCAAAATCAAAAAGCTGTTTTAGCTTTTCTTCATCAATACGACCATTCATCAGTTCACTATCGTTGAACTCACGAGAAAAAATATTGATGAGCTGAAAGCGTTCTTTAAACTGATCTTTCAAATCCATAATTTGCTCGGCAAACATGGTTTGTTTCCATGAGCGATTGCCATAGAGCAAGGTAAATTTCGCTTCAGGTTGTTCAAATAAAACTTGCTTAACAATCGATAAAATTGGGGTAATACCACTGCCCGCAGCAACGCCTAAATAGTTTTGTCCACCGATCTTGGCTGCTTTTTGAAAAAACACACCTTGTGGTGGCATCACTTCAAGCACATCACCCACTTTTAAATGGTCATTTGCCCAGTTTGAAAATTGCCCTTGATCAATTTTTTTAACCGCAATACTGATGTCTTCTTTGCCCGCATAGCTACAAATTGAATAACAACGACGGATTTCACCCGCTTCGGTTAAATGGCGAATGGTTAAGTGTTGACCCGGTTGAAATTGAAATTGTTCTTGTTGTTCAGGTACAACGTCAAATGCAATACAAATTGCCTGATCGGTTTGCGGTGTAATACTTTTTACTTTTAATGGTACAAATTGGCTCATGGCTGATTTCCTTATCTAAAGACTTAAATACATTTGAAGTAATCAAAAGGCTCAAGACAGTCCTGACATTTATAAAGTGCTTTACAGGCGGTAGAACTAAACTCTGTTAACAGTCGGGTATGTCGGCTTTTACAACGTGGGCACTCGACACCATTTGTTAAGTGAACATGAGTTCCACATTGATGCGCCAACCCTTCAGGTGGTGCAATGCCATAAACTTGCAGTTTCTTTTTACCCGCTTCAGACATCCAGTCCGTGGTCCATGCTTCTGATAAATCGACCATGACTTTGACCGGTGTCAAAGCTTCTGCGGCAAATGCCTCCACAATTTGTGCTTTGAGCATATCTGTTGCTGGGCAACCGCTATATGTCGGAGTTAGACGAACAATAATTTCTTGTTGATCGTTAATCTCTACACCGCGAATCATGCCTAAATCCACAACAGATAAAACCGGAATTTCAGGGTCACTTACCGTTTGTAGAACATCCCAACATTGGTCGATGCAATGACGAATCATTTGCATGGCTCACCTCCTTGTCTTACCAGGTCATTCCCGGATAAGTTCTTTGAATACATTGCATTTCAGCCAACAAATAACCCAAATGCTCGGTATGCAATCCTTGTTTCGCACCACGGCGATAAGCACCATTTACAGCAACATTTAATTCAAAACGCTTAAGCTCATCTGCAATGGTTTGGTTCCATTGTTCTTTTTCATTTGAAAAATCTGGAATCACGCCTTGTGCAACTAGTGCTTTTTCGTCTGCATTAAGTTCAAATAACTCAGCGGTAAAGCGCCATAAATTATTTAATCCGCCTTGTACACGTTGATGTGCTTCATCTGTGCTTAAACTTAAACGTTCCATCCAGCTTGTCGAAAAGCGGATGTGATACTTCACTTCTTTTAAAGATTTGACAGCAAGGGCGCTTAATTCAGGAAGTGAGCTTTGCGCTAAAGCAGTAAATAAATGAAGATGATAATGATCCATCAACCACTGGCGTACTATCGTTTGTGCAAAATCACCATTTGGCTGTTCGCACAACAAGAGGTTTAAAAACTCACGTTCTGTACGGAAATACGCAAGTTGGTCTTCATCACGTTGAGCTTCATCATATTGACCTGCCAACGTCAGAAAGTTTCTTGCCTGACCTAACAAGTCCAAACCGATATTTGCTAAGGCAATATCAATTTCTAGCTCAGGTGCATGCCCGCACCATTCAGCCAAACGCTGAGATAAAACCAGTTGACTGTCGCCAATATGTAATAAGAATTTAGATAAAACTGAATGATTCATTTGCCATTCCCCTTACATGTGCTCAATGCCATCTGGGATATGGTAAAAAGTCGGGTGACGATAAACCTTGTCTAGAGAAGGATCGAAAAATTCAGCTTTTTCATCTGGCTGTGATGATTTAATCAGTTCAGAACGAACCACCCAAATGCTAATTCCTTCATTACGGCGCGTGTAAACATCACGAGCATGTTGCAATGCGATTTCATCATCAGGTGCTCTTAAGCTGCCTACATGACGGTGGCTTAAGCCTTGTTTACTACGTACAAATACTTCGTAGAGCGACCAGTTGTTTTTATCTTCCATTTTGATTTCCTCAAATTTTTCCATAAATCTTGTTAAGCCACTTTGTTCGCTTCAAGCTGCTGTTTTTTCGCGTAGACCACTGCTGCATCACGAACCCATTTGCCGTTTTCCCATGCTTTACGGCGTGCTTCGATACGCTCGTGATTACATGGTCCACGTCCGGCAATCACTTCATTAAATTCGTGCCAGTCGATCTCGCCAAACTCATAGTGGCCTGTTTCTTCATTGAACTTTAAATCTGGGTCCGGTACTTCCAAGCCAAGTTGCAACACTTGTGGCACGGTGTTATCGACAAATTTTTGACGTAATTCATCGTTACTAAAGCGTTTGATTTTCCACGCCATGCTTTGTGCGCTGTTTGGTGAATGCTCATCACTTGGACCAAACATCATGAGTGCTGGCCACCAATAGCGATTTACCGCATCTTGTGCCATCTGTTTTTGTTCTGGCGTACCGTTTGCCAAAGCCATCATGGCTTCAAAACCTTGGCGTTGATGGAAACTTTCTTCTTTACAAATACGTACCATTGCACGTGCATATGGCCCGTAAGAAGTACGGCAAAGCGCAACTTGGTTCACAATGGCTGCCCCATCGACAAGCCAACCAATTGCAGCGACATCTGCCCAAGTCAAAGTTGGATAGTTAAAGATTGATGAGTATTTCATTTTCCCATCAATTAATTTTTCCATCATGTCATCACGGTCAGCACCTAAGGTTTCTGCCGCGCTATACAGATATAAACCATGACCTGCTTCATCTTGTACTTTCGCGAGTAAAACCGCTTTACGTTTTAAAGTCGGCGCACGAGTAATCCAGTTTCCTTCAGGCAACATACCTACAATTTCAGAATGGCCATGTTGCCCGATTTGACGAATCAATGTTTTGCGATAGGCATCGGGCATTTGATCCTTAGCCTCGATCGTAATTTCATTGGCAATATTTTGTTCAAATTTCTGGTAATTGTTTTCCATTCTTTCATTCCCTGTAGGCATCACCCTTGAATCTATTTTTCGATACACTAAAAACAAAGTCAATCACTTTTTTAGTATCAAATTAAATCCAATCAATAAACAAGAAATAAATATTTGAAATTAATAAATATTAATTAAAAACAAAAAATATTTTTACGTTTACAAATCAAAATAAAGTTGACTTTTAGACAAATTAATCTGAAATTATGAATCATATTTTTGCAATTTTTATAATTGATGTATCAAATAAAAAGGAGTTTGGTCATGCTTGAACAAGCACACCTAGAAGGAACCTCAACTGACACAGATTTTCAGCAGTCTGAGCATCAACTGCCTCATCTTGCTTCTTCTGTCTATGGAACATGGCATTCGACCAGTGAAGAACTGCGCCCTGTTTATCATGCTATTACAGGTGAAGCGATTTATGCCGTAAGTAGTCATGGCATCGATATGAAACGTGTTGTTCAATATGCCAAACAAAATGGTTCAGAACTGGCCAACTGGACGTTTCATCAACGCGCTAATGCTTTAAAACAAATTGCCCAATATTTACTTGAACGTAAGGAAGAGTTTTACAAACTTGCGTATGCAACAGGTGCAACTCGTAAAGATGCATGGATTGATATTGAAGGCGGTATCCAGACATTATTTGCTTATTCAAGTCTGGTTCGTCGTGAACTCAATGACGAAAAAATTATTACTGAAGACAGCTGGATTCAATTATCTAAAAATGGCACTTTCGGTGCTAAGCACATTTTAAGTCCTAAAGCAGGTGTTGCCGTTCACATCAACGCATTTAACTTTCCAATTTGGGGAATGCTTGAAAAGATTGCACCGACGCTACTTGCAGGCGTGCCATGTATTGTGAAACCAGCAACCGATGGTGCACAATTAACTCAAGCGGTTGTAAAAGCCATTGAAGAAGCGCATGTATTACCAAAAGGTTCGCTGCAACTCATTTGCGGTCAGACTTATGATTTGTTCGACCACTTAGGTCCACAAGACTGTGTGACCTTTACAGGTTCTGCTTACACAGGCCAAAAACTGCGTAATCACCCTCACCTCAATAAATATTCGATTCCATTTAGCATGGAAGCCGACTCGGTAAACAGCGCAATTTTAAGCCCTGAGGCAAATGAAGAAACTGTCGATTTATTTGTGCGTGAAGTCTTCCGTGAAATGACCACCAAAGCAGGCCAAAAATGTACTGCAATTCGTCGTGCTTTCGTTCCTGCAAATTTGTTAGCTACGGTACAAGAGAAGCTAACTTCCAAACTTGCTAAAGTTGTAGTGGGTGACCCTCAAAAAGAAGAAACCACCATGGGGGCTTTAGCGAGCATTAAACAAAAACATGACGTTGCAGAAAAAGTTGCCGAGCTCAGCAAAGATGCAAAAATTGTTTTTGGTGGTAGCGAGACTTTTAAGTTTAATGCAGACCATCCTGAAAAAGGTGCTTTTTTCGCTCCAACTTTATTACTCTGCGAACAGCCTTTACAAGCGACACATGTACATACCACAGAAGCTTTCGGTCCGGTATGTACACTCATGCCATATCAAAACATTGAAGAATTGGCTGACCTTGTTTCACGTGGTGAAGGTAGCTTAGTGGCTTCTGTCGTTAAAAATAACGATGAGAATATCGAACAGATTATTCAAAAAATTGCGCCTTGGCATGGACGTGTACATGTACTCGATGCAGAGTCAGCAAAAGAAAGTACAGGTCATGGTTCTCCACTTCCGCATTTAGTCCATGGTGGTCCTGGTCGTGCAGGTGGTGGTGAAGAATTAGGTGGTATTCGCGCGGTTAAACATTATATGCAGCGCACTGCAATTCAAGGCTCTCCAAATAGCCTGACGCAAATTACTCACTCATGGACTGCTGGCTCGAAAGTTAATGAAGACCGCGTACATCCATTTAAAAAGTCTTTTGATGAGTTAGTGATTGGTGAGCGTTTATTAACGGCGCGCCGTACAGTAACAGAAGCAGATATTGTCAATTTCGCATGTTTAAGCGGCGACTACTTCTACGCACATACCGACAAAATTGCGGCTGCCGAGTCTTTCTTTGGTGAGCGTGTTGCACATGGATATTTCATTGTGTCTGCTGCAGCAGGTCTATTTGTAGATGCAGCACAAGGTCCTGTGATTGCCAATTATGGTATGGACAACTTACGCTTTGTTGAACCGGTTAAAATTGGTGACTCGATTCAGGTTGAACTCACCTGTAAACAAAAAACACCTAAACCACAAAAAGACCCGTCTCAGCCTGCGCATGGCGTTGTGGTATGGGATATTAAAGTCAAAAACCAACGTGGGGAACTTGTCGCAACTTACGACATTTTAACTTTAGTTGCTCGCGAGGCTTAATGGTTAAAATGAGATGGGGTCACCTCGTCCCCATCTCATTTTTTTAACACTCAATAGCATTAACAGCGAGGCCGCCTTTTGAAGTCTCTTTATATTTCTCAGACATATCTTTGCCAGTTTCTTTCATGGTCTGAATCACTTTATCTAGCGTGACAAAGTGTTCATCGTCATCATGAAGTGCCATTTGAGCTGCATTAATGGCTTTTACAGCCGCAATTGCATTTCGTTCAATACAAGGCACCTGAACCAAACCACCAATCGGGTCACACGTTAACCCTAAATTATGTTCAAGCCCAATTTCAGCCGCATGTTCCACCTGTTCAGGCGATGCTCCTAAAATCTCGGCTAAACCCGCCGAAGCCATTGCACATGCTGAGCCGACTTCCCCCTGACACCCTACTTCTGCACCAGAAATAGAAGCATTGAGTTTACATAAAATGCCGACGGCTGCCGCACTTAGAAAAAAGCGAACTACTTTGTCTTCGGAAAAGTCTTTAGAGAAAGTCACGTAGTAATATAAAACCGCCGGAATAATTCCTGCGGCCCCATTTGTAGGTGCCGTCACTACTCGACCGCCAGCAGCATTTTCTTCATTTACCGCTAAGGCAAATAAATTGACCCATTCCATCGCATGAAAAGTCGTCACAATCAGGTTTGAGTTTTTCTTATTTAATAACTTATCATGAATTTTTTTAGCCCGACGTTTTACGTTTAAACCGCCCGGTAATATGCCTTCATTAATTAATCCGTTGTGAATACATTGCTGCATCACTTTCCAGATTTCCATAATCTTGCTGCGAATCTCAGCTTCACTCCGCCAGCTTTTTTCATTTTCAAGCATTAACTCGCTCACTGATAAATGATGAGTTCTACATAAGCTTAAAAGCTCAGCCGCACTGTGAAATGGATATGGAACCTTAACGCCGTTTGTTTCAGTTTGAGTTGTTGCTAATTGCCTTTGGCTAACAATAAAACCGCCACCAACCGAATAGTAAGTTTCTGCATATAAAATTTCTTGAGCCCCGTTATACGCAATCAGTTCCATTGCGTTGGGGTGATAAGGCAAAGATTCATCTAAAAAAAGCACATCATGCTTATAGTCAAAAGCAATACTCTTTTGCTGATTAAGCTGGATGGCTTTATTTTCAAGAACATCTTCAATCAAGTTTGTACTTACTTGGGTATCGATATGTTCAGGATCAAAGCCCATTAAACCTAACAGAACAGCCTTGTCTGTCGCATGACCAACACCGGTTGCCGACAGCGAACCGTATAACTTCACCTGAACTCTAGCTGTTGCTTGTAAATCGTCTTGCTTCAATAAATCATCCACAAAACTGTATGCCGCTCGCATGGGTCCAACTGTATGGGAGCTAGATGGGCCGATGCCAATTTTAAAAAGATCAAATACACTAATAAACACGTGGTCCTACCTTCGATTCATTATTATTCGTATGTTCGTCATTATTGTGTCCTTTCGGATAGCTCTAAAATTATCATTAAGCCAAGTACAAAGCACGAATAACTCTTCGGCAGTAGCACAAAAAGACAACGGTTGAACAATCACTATAAATAACCTTCTTCACCGCCATAACTTTTGTAGTTTTTATTAACAAATATAAATGTATTAGCGCGCCCTTCCTTAAAACAAGCACAGGAAGTTGTACAAATAAAAAACTATAAATATTAGCCATTAGTCGCACCTCCCTATTTTTATTCATTTTTACTGGTAAAGTGCTTTACATGGTTTGATACAACCTACTTAACTCAGATGCATAATTCACCTGTTCTTGCATCTGATGTTTTTCTGCCTCTAGTCCGCTAGGGGCTTTTTTTATTATTGATTTAAATACTGATATATTAAATTTCTAGAGATAATTAAAGACAAAAAAAATGAATCGAATTTTAAAATTAAGTGTTTTAAGTTGTCCGGTTTTATTGTTAAGTGGTTGTATTGGTTGTTATAACCCAACAGGCTGTAACCGTGATGATTCGCCTTATTTCTATACAACACAAAGCACTCAAGTCAAAGGTGTAGCAGTTCCTGTTGGAACAAAACTGGTTTACAAATCTCAAAAGTCCAAACAGAAAGATGAGCAAACTGCACCACTTAAAGAAGAACATATAACAGGAATAAAGCTACCAAAAGACACCGCTATACTTTGGGGAGGAATGCCTACCAATCATCTCCTTCAGTTTGCTAATCCCGAAATGCAAGGATTTACAGCCTACCGAGCACAAGAAGCTCCACCTGTATATTCCAATCAATTTTTAAAACTCTGGAAAGAATGTGATAGTGATTTAGATATCTCGATCAAGAATGCAAATGACTGGAGCTTTAACCTTGCAAATATGAAAATTATTGGATGCGGAATTAACTATCAAGAAAGAGCTTCATACAACACCAACAATCCAAGCCAAGATAAAGTAGATATTTTTCTCATCAAAATTAATCAGGCTTTACAACAGCTGCCACAACAAAAAGAGTATCCAGTTATCCATTATTCCCAAAATTAAAGTAAAAGAGCCTGCATTTTCAGCAGGCTCTTTTCTTTAAAATTTGATTTAGCAAACTTTAATTAGACACATTAACCACAGGTTGCTTGAGTAATTTTCTTAGAAGCAGGATCAATAGTAACTGTAACTCGGTTTGTACGATAATCCATAGTCATTGGTTGACCTGGAGCCACTTTGCGCACAATTTCTGATTTAGTTTTTTGTTTAATTTGATCATCAGTAAGGCCAGATTGACCCACTAATTTTTGAGCTTCTTCTGCTACACAGTTTGCTTGATTATCACGGAATAATTTCCATTCTTCCACGACTTGGCCGTTTGGTAAATGACAATACCCAACCTGACCATTTGCTTCATTTCTAATTTCTAATTTCCCACCTTGTTCAACACAATATTGACTAGCTGGGTTTGGTGAACCAATTTTTGGTGGAGTTGAATCTTTATGTTGTACAGATGAACAAGCCGTTAAGGAAACAAGCGCTAAACCAAGAAAGATAATTTTTTTCATAAATTTTTGCTTCTTAATAAAAAAACTAAAGATATCAAAAAAATTCATGTTTCATGTGTCTTGTTTACAATAAAAAACTCACTTGGAAGTTCTATTCACCATTTCTTTAATTGATTGGAATTTAAGATTTTCCTTTCTAAAAATAATTATCAAAATATTGCGATCATGGCCTTTCCAAAATTCGTGGTCCAGATCCCTCTTGCCCCAAAATATCTTCTGGATTTCTTAACGGACATTGCTCTAGTGATAAGCAACCGCAACCTATACACCAGTCCATTTCATCCCGTAGCCTCTTTAATTTTTGAATACGATCATCGAGATCTTTTCGCCAATGGCTTGATAACTCTTTCCACTGTTTAGCTGTTAATTTGCTCCCCATAGGATATGCGCTAAGAGCCTCTTTAATCTCATTTAAAGGAATTCCTACTCTTTGAGCAACTTTAATAATCGCAATATATCTTAAAACGATTAATGGAAAGCGACGCTGATTACCATTGGTTCTTATACTTTTTATCAGTCCTTTCGTCTCATAAAAATGTAGGGTCGAGACAGGAACTCCACTCCTTTTTGCAACTTCCCCCACAGTCAAAACTCGACTAGAGTCAGCTTTTTTATTTTCACTTATCATGATTAACCTCAACTTTACTCGAGGTTTATAAGAGAGCCTATTGTTTTTGTCAAATGAAAATCCAAACACCTTAACTGCTAAAAGCCACTTTTATGAGCTTATCGCTCTTAACTTTTCTATAAAAGCTGTGAAAATAAATTTGATACGATTACTAATTCAATTAAATTTATAAAATGAGCTGCCGACATTTAAATTTAAGAAATTAATTTTGTAGGGTACATGGGCACCCGCAAATCCAAAACATGTTGTAAACAAAAGGCATTGGTGCTCCTAATGGATAGACCTTAGCTTGTTCGATCTTATAAGTTTTTTTACGTGACTCAATGTGAAGTATATTATCATAGCGAGCAACTACAATTCCCTTTTTATATAATTTTTTCCGTTCATTCTTTGCATCAAATTTATATACCAAAAAGTAAACTTTTTCTCCTACGCTGATCTTTGAATGATTAACCATAATGTAACCATTACAATACTTACATTGCCAATCTTTCATATCTCAAATAATCACAAACTTAAATTTAAAAACACATCGAATTTTATAGTATAGATTTATTAAAGCTACAAATCTAAAGAAATATTTTAATTGAAAAAATAAGGTTTATTTGTGACACACATCACAATAAAACATAAAAAATTTTTAATTATATCTAGAAAAATCAATTACTTACCTAGCTGTTTTTTAATATTATTATTTTAAAAAATATTAAATTTATCTATATTTTATATTACTATATAGTATTTGGGTTAATAAATTTAAAAAGCGTCTATATAAATAATTTTAGTATTTAATAATCTAATTATTTCATTATATTCAACTAAACCACAAATAAAGTAATAAATAAATTTTAAGATATTAAATTAATTTCATGTTTAATTGAAAATAATTCAGTTCACATTATACAAAATAAAAACATATAATTATTAGAATTGCAATTTAATTTTTTATTATGTCAACTCAACGTTTAAAATTAGAACTCCCATCTGGACATGAACAATTATTACTTCATTCTTGCTGTGCTCCTTGTTCAGGAGAAGTTATGGAAGCATTAATTGATTCTGGAATTAAATTTTCAATATTTTTTTATAATCCTAATATTCATCCGGTAAAAGAATATCTCATCCGTAAGGAAGAAAATATTCGTTTTGCAGAAAAGCATAATATTCCATTTATCGATGCAGATTATGATACGGATAATTGGTTTGCTCGAGCTAAAGGTATGGAGGATGAACCCGAACGCGGCATTCGTTGTACCATGTGTTTCGATATGCGTTTCGAGCGAACTGCCCTGTATGCACATGAACATGGCTTTAGTCTCATCAGTAGTTCGCTAGGAATTTCTCGTTGGAAAAATATGGCTCAAATTAATGACTGCGGAATTCGAGCAGCATCCCATTATCCAGATATTCAATATTGGGATTATAACTGGCGCAAAAATGGTGGCTCTAGCCGAATGATTGAAATTAGTAAGCGGGAGGAATTCTACCAGCAGGAATATTGTGGCTGTGTATATTCTTTGCGTGACACCAATCGTTGGCGTATGAGTAATGGTCGCGACCGAATTAAACTAGGTGTTAAGTTCTATAGTAATGCCATGGAAGAAGATTAAATCTTATTCTCCTTAAAAAATTAATTCATTCTAAGCTATATTTATTCCCAATAAAAAAAGGCCACATCTGGAGAATGTGGCCAAAAGGTGTACTGTACTGAGCTTTGATATTATTAGAATAATGAAGTTAGCTTAAAATAAGATTAATAAATCTTTTAAATTTAAATTTTTTAAAATTTCATCAAAATATTAAAATCGAATAAATATTTTGCCCTTCTCATTAAAAATAAAATCGCTCTAAAATCCAGATATTATTTTGAAAAGTTTAGCTATTTTACTTTTTGATACTGATGGCTAATCTCTTAATATTTTCTATCAGTTCCTCAGGTTGATGTGCAGCATAGCCCAACAGAACTGCTGCTTTTTTCGACTCAAGTTGACAATATCTTGATAGAGGTTGAATCTCTAAGTTCAATGCCGAGCAATAAGAAATAAACTCCTGCTCTGTCCATGGTGCTTTTAACCAACATATAAGATGAATGCCTGAATCTGTTGGCTGAACGTCGAGTACATCTGAGAGGTGTTCATTAATAGCGTTAATTAATACTTGTTGACGCTCATAGCATGCCTTTCGAACTTTACGTACATGTCGAGCATAGTGGCCTTGTTGAATGAATAAAGCTAAAGCGACCTGCTCTAAATATGAACTTCGTACATCAGTATAGTATTTAGCTGCACTAAAGGTTTCAATTAATGCTTCAGGTACAACCATGAACCCTAAACGAAACTCTGGAAACATCATCTTGGTAAAAGTGCCAGAATAAATGACTCTTTGCTGCTGATCTAAACCTTGTAGTGCTTGAATTGGGTGAGTGCCATAGCGAAACTCACTATTATAATCGTCTTCAAAAATCCATTTTTCTTGTTTGTTTGCCCAATCTAATAAAGCAAAACGGCGAGCTAAACTTAAAGTTCCCCCTAAAGGAAACTGATGTGAAGGTGCTGTATAGACCAGTTTGCTTTTGAAGTAATGATCAGTAATGTCAGAAATTTGCATTCCCTCCTCATCACTCTCGATCAAATTTATCTGCGCACCAAAACTTCGAAAAATCTTAAAAGCTGCATCATATCCCGGCTCATCCAAACAGACTTCATCATTTGCTTGAAGTAAGGCATAGGCCATTAAATGAATAGCTTGCTGCGTTCCGTTTACGATAATAATTTGCTCTTCGTTGCAGTTCAGGCCTCGAGTGGAGCGAACATATTCAGAAATTGCCTGACGCAAAGGTAGATAGCCACGTGGGTCGTAAAATTGACCAAGCTGATAATACGACTGCCGCCAAGCTTGTGTTAATAACTTGCCCCACAGTTGATGAGGAAATAAATCAATACAGCCTACCCCTACATGAAACATCTTTTTCTTTTTACTTAACCATGACTGCTTTCGCCATGAATCCAATAAAGCTTCAATATTCGGATTAATATTTAAGGAACGATGAGTATTTTTAGACTTTTCTTTTGAATTTTTTTGAACATGTATTAACTGATCCGGCACAACCTCAGCAACATAGGTACCTGAACTTGGTTTGGTAAATAAATATCCCTCATCTAGTAATCGTTCAAGAGCCGCCAATACAGAATTTCTTGAAATTGACATCATCTCTGCCAAAGCACGACTTGAGGGTAATTTTGTTCTGGCAGTTAGCCTTCCATCTAAAATTGCATCACGCAAAGCCGTATATAGTCCATCTTTAATCTGGCCTTTTGGCAAAATTAAATGTGGAAAAGATGCAGAAATCGGAGCTGCCATATTAAAACTGGTACTGTAAAAAATATCAAAAGTGTATCTTATAAAAATACCACTATCAAAACTACACTCTAGTTGTCGATTTTTTATTACTTTAAAACAGAGTGTAATTATTATGCAAAATCAAGATCTTCAAATCGTTCCTGTTCAGCAGCAAGATTATTCACAATGGGAAAAGTATTGGCTTGCTTACCAAAATTTTTATCAAGTGAATTTACCCCATCATGTCACAAAAGTAACATGGGAACGTTTCTTCGATGAGAATGAACCTATGTACTGTGCCGTTGCTAAACAAGGTGAGCAGGTTTTAGGAATTGTGCACTATGTTATTCATCGTTCAACGTGGGCAGAAAATAATTACTGTTATCTAGAAGACCTGTATGTTTCACCTGAAGTTCGTGGACAGCATATTGGTAAGCAACTCATTGAATATGTGCAGAAGCAAGCAATCAAACACAACTGTGACCGTTTATATTGGCATACTCAAGAAACCAATGTAACAGCGCAAAAGCTTTATGACTGGATTGCACAAAAACCAGGAATTATTGAATATCGTATGCCTTTGAACTAAAAAGATGAAAACACCAAAAGTTGGAGTGCTTTTGGTGTTTAAATTTTAGTACGAATAAGCTTAATCACTTTGTCATTAATAGTTGAGCATTGATTAAACACAGCAAAACGCTTGAGCTCTTGTTGCAGTTCGAAGAAGAAGAGCTCCTTATTTTTTACTGTTTTTTCCAAATGTAGGCTAATTACTTCTAACTCTTTGATAGAGCGATGCGCTTTACAATCTAGTCGGCCGACTAACTCGTCTTGATATAGAATCGGCAAACAAAAATAACCATATACACGTTTGGCCGCTGGTACATAGCATTCAATGCGGTAATCAAATTCAAATAAAGAAGCTAAACGGTCACGATGAATAAGAGAATTATCAAAAGGTGAAAGTATTTTTAAACCGAACTCAGTATTAAACTTTTGTTCTAATGCAGCGACCTCCACATATAGCATTTGACCTTTCTCAAGCTTAATTGCTGATACAACACCTGCATCAATATGTTCTTTCAGAACGACACGCATAATTTCTTTTAAATCATTTTTCTTTAGATGAACTAATTGTTTCCATGTAAATGCACCATGTGCTCGAAGCGTATTATTAAATAAATACTGCGCATATTCATAAAGCGTAGGCATACTTAAATCAATATTTTCAGGCAAGCAGCGCTCGGTCAAATCAAAGACCTTTTCCATTCCGTTGCGCTCACAGATCATCAGGTCACCCTGCATATATAACTGCTCAAAAGCACGACGGCCTGGTCCGGTATTCCACCAGTTTCCCAAACTCTTTTTATTATTTTTATCAATATCACGTAGACGAATTTTTCCTTCAGCACGAACACGCGCCAAAATTTCATTCATAAGGTGTTGATCACCTCTATTGAAATAACGGCTTTCTCCGTTCCTGACAGACATCATGGCAGGCAATGCATAGCGATAATCTTTCATAGGAAGATAAGATGCGGCATGATACCAATATTCAAAAATCTGCCGCTCACCAACCAAACTATTGAGATGACTTAACTCATAATCAGGTACTCGACTCCACAATATATGGTGATGAGCTCGCTCTACAACCGATATGGTATCAATTTGTACATATCCTAAATGCTCAATCGCCTGTAAAGTGCCTTCCAAGCCTTTTGCAAATCGACTGGTTTTTCCTAGGCCTTGATTGAATAAAGTGAGCTGTTTCAAAGAAGAAGTCATAGAAAATCCTTAATTTCTTAACTTATATCATTCGAACTTTCAGCAATAAGTTTTTCTGCCATTTCTTGAGTTTTTCTCAAGCCCGGCATTCGGAACTCAGTATGCCCATAATCTTGGATAGATTTCCAACGTCCACCCCAAGTCAAACCAACCGATTCGGCGACTTGCCCATATAATCGATAGCCTTGCATTGCCCACGGATCTCGCTCAGAAATAACCACTTTTCCATTTCGCTTAAATGCTACATCAGCTGCTAAACCAAATTGGTGATAGCTTTGATACCCTCTCGCTCTAGTCGTATTTGGATTGCCCGCCAACATATTCTGACGTGCTGGGCTACGATAGCCTTCTAATAAAACCAACTCATAACCATATTGTTCTTTCATGATTTTAAAGACCATGAGTAAACGCTGTTTATAGCGTGGGTTCATTTTGTCCCATTTACGATCAACTAAATTTGTGTCCAGAATAGCTCGACCATCGAAACTGGCGTTATCAATCGGTGAAGAATTAATAGCTCCACTATTTTGAGACGAATATTGCTGCTCTAACTGGGTGGCCTCAACAATTGCGGCTTCAATTAGACTTTCATCTACTTCTGGCGGTGGTGATAATATTTCACCATTTAAAAGTGCATAAATTTGAGGATCTGTTTTTTTCAGATATTCAGCTTCAATTCGGGTTGAACTAATAGGACGAGTAAAAGCAAAAACTAATATACTGGCAAACAAGAAAAAGCCTGCAATTACAATCCACCATTGCTGTAAATGCCAATGAGATTGTAATTTTTCAGGAGCAGCTGCCTGATTCATGGTTTGAGCAAATTGTTTAACCTGATTAAGCTGTTTACGCCCTTGGGGCAGTAATGACAAAACAAAATCTTTGCTTCTACTCCTGAGTTCATAAGACATTAAAAACGCTAAACCAATTGCCAAACATGTAAAGCAAAAGAAAATGAGAAAGATCATCAGTTCATTAATTCACGGCAAAAGGACTTCGTGTAATTTTAATATCTACCGATGCCTTAGGTGGCTCAACCTCAGGTTCTGGTTCGGCTGGAGCTTTACTCTCAACTACAGGTTTAGCCTGCGCCACTTGTTGCTGCTGCGGCTTACTCACAGGTTTTTGCTGAGCTGGCTGTATTTTGGGTTGAGCCGCTTTAGCTGCACCCGTTTGTAGCTGAGGTACAACCTGAACTTTCTTTTCACCTGTTAGCTGTTCATCAAATGGTGAAACTCGTTGTTCATTCGTAGCAACAGTTTTATGCGGAACAGGTTTAAAAATATTGCTTAACTCATTATCTTTTGGCTGTTCAAAGCCATCACGACTCATTGAGTCCGTCTCGTTATCTTGACTTACAGCAACCTGATTTTGTTCATCTGAAGAATGTGCAGCATCTTGATTTAAAATTTGCTCTTCCGTTGATTTACTCTCAATTGCTGCTGATTCTGGCGAATTCGGTTGAGACAAGAACAGGAATAGCGAGATGCTGACAAACACCCCTGCAATCACACCAATCACAATATAAAGTACTGGTGATTTCGGCTTTTTTTTATTCGATTGTAAAACTCGAATAGAAGTTGGTTTTTCCTGAGCCATTTCGTTCCATCATCAAGGTAAATAAATTGTAATATGTGCTTGCTCTTGAGGAGCAGAAATCACATTTTGATAGTTAGATAATGCTTTATCATTTTGATTGTTCAGCATAAATCTTAAACCGGCAAAGGTAAGTAATGCAAAAATCAATAAAAAGATCAAAATCCAAAAGAAAGGTACTTCGCGATGAATAATATTTCGTATTTGATCGGGAATTGCCGAGAACGGCGAAAACGCAACTTTTTTCCCTTTTAAATAGTCAATTTCATCACCCACTCTTGATACTAGGTGGTTGAGACTTTCAATAGATTCAATTCGGTACTTACCCTGAAAACCGAGCAAAAGGCAGTAATGAAATACCTCTAACGCAGCTAGACGTTCTTTTCCACGACTTCGCAATTGCTCCAAAATTTCAAAGAAACGATACCCAGCCAACTGAGAACCAAACAAGCTCAATTGCAATGGGCTAATTAACCAAGCATTTTGTAAATTAAAATAGCTTGGGTCTTGTTGCGTTACGATTGTTTCATCAATCAAAGCACAAAATGCATATTTAGCATCATGAATATCATCAGCTGAAAATTGCAACTTTTTAGCTTGCTGCTCAAATTGATTGAGTAAATTTAAGATTTTTTCACGAAACTGCTGAGCATCTGCCGGCACATACTGATTTCGAATCAAAAAAACTAAATAAAAGCCATCATGCAATAAATCAATAAGATTGATTGCCTGTAGCTTTGCCTGAGACTGGCTATTATTGTTCCCACCCGTTCCAATTTGCCCATCGTCAAATAAAGAAGGAGCACCAGTGGATTGTGACATTTTTCTCTCCTTTACCTTTAAGCGTTCATAACAGCAATCAGTTCAATACTGATATCTTGGAAGCCAGCCGGAACATAAATACAAATCGTCTCTGAATCTAACATGCGCTGGTATAATTCATGATGCGGTTCAACTTCAAAATAGCTCACACCAGAACGTACTGGGATCGCTGTTGGAACCTGAATCAAGTGATGCAATGGAATTGCAGGTAATGCAGCAACTACACGTTGCTCTACATCTAAAGTGCTACCAATCTTGAATCGTAAAGGTACGATCTGGATCAACTCATGTGTCTGCATTGCACTACTTGATACTGCAATATAAAGTCGAGTATCTCGAGTAATCTTATCGGTCTCAAGACTTCCCACCCAATATGAAGGGCGGATTTCTTTAAGTGCAATACTGATGTAACGACTCGAAATAATCGTATCGAGTAAATCACGTAGAATCGTGTCTAACTGCGAAAAACTTTCTTGTAAATTATGGTGTTTATAGGCAGGCAACTGATCAACATCATAAGCCGTCGAGAAGGTTAATAAAGAACCTGCTAAACGTAACAATTCGAAGAACAAACGTTCTGGATGGATTTGTGGATATTGCACAAAATGATTTAGGCCAGCATGAGCTGTGTTTAAGGCATTTACTAACCAGAATGAAACGATATCACCTGAACGGAATTCAATTAACTTCTGTTCATTTTCTCGGTTATTGGTTTGAATAGTCTTAATTTTTGCCTTAATCACATTCAGTGTTCTTTTTAAGTTTGAAATGAGTGATTCAGAGGCATCCACATGCAAAATTGGTGGAATAAACTTTCGGTCAATTTCAAAAGCGCCAGAGCTTTGTCGCTTAATCTTTCCAATCGGCAGATATAAGAAACCATCTAAATTATGGTCTGGATTACTATGTACATCTAATAATTTAAAAACAGCACGGCGGCGTAGCAAACTAATATCTGCTTCGGTAGCATTCGTAAATAGATCATGCGTTTCGACAAGGTGAGATTGATATCTACCCTTTTGCGCTTGGTTTTGATCAATTAGATTTTGCTTATTTGCTTGTAAAAGCGGCAATGCTAAATAGATTAGCATCTCACCACGTAAATTAAGATCATCTAATAAAATTGGTTCAGGCAATAGATCATATGCCGGTGCCTGATAAATTTCACCGTCTTGCCAGATCATCTCTACAGACTCAAGAGCAAGAATATGCGTACTCAACTGAGCCTCATCGAAACTCAATTTTTGAATACCATACGAAAAAGGTACAACTGCGCGAACCGTATGATTTAGGCGTTGTTCATGATAGGTATCTTGAATTTGGAAATGTTGAGGTCTTAAAAATAAACCTTCGCCCCACAGGACTTTTTCAGCTTTAAACATATGTCTTTACCAATCTTTATTCATATTCATTTTTAGGCTGCACACCTAACATTTCCTGAACCATTTGTAATGGATGCTCATCTTTGATGACTTGCGCTAACCACTCGTGTAATGGCATTTGACTCCATTTAATTGTTTTTTGAAGCATATAGCTCACAGGGCTATGAGGTTCATTTGCTTGGAAGTAATCTGCGATTTCTTGCAATACTTTCATTGCTTGCTCACGGTTAGCCAAGTGCGTTTGTGCTTGAGGCTGAAAAGCTGGCTGATCTGAAACAACTTGTACAGGCACTTGATTTTCCATAGATGAACTCGTGATAACAGTAGCTTGTTCTTGGATTGGCGCAAGCCCTGTACCAAAAGCTTCTGCTTTATAAATCTTACGTAATGTGCTGTGAATAGTCTCAAATGCCGAATCAATAGCAGCAAAACTCGGCGAATCTAATCCCATTAAATGATCAAGAGTCTGTTTTAAAACATCCCACTCGGTTAAGACTGAACTAAAATCTTGATAATTAGAATATTGAAAAGTTTTAGAAGTATTAAAAATGGCTTGGTCGAATTGCTCTAATTCAGATGGTCCCGACTGGCTGTCATACTCTTCAGTTTGTTTACGGCGAACATTTTCGTGATATAGAAAATTATCGTAATCAAGTAAATTATAATAAGGAACCGTATTAGTTAAAGAAACTTTCTTTAACAACATCGGAAGTTGATTAATTAAACCTTGTAATAAACCAATGCGTTGATCTAAGTCATCATCTTCAATAACAGGGTGAATTTCCTGCCAGTATTGATTCAGCATGGTATGGCTTAAAGTTAAACCTTTAGCCATACCTTCAAAACCATAAAGATGAGCCCAAGCTTCTAAGAGCCAAGTTAATAGACGGATATCTTTTGTTTTATCTTTTAGCAAAACACTCGTGTTCTTTGCTACAAAGTCCCAATCGGCTTGTTTGCGCTCAGCAACCCAATCACCTTGATCTAGTAATAGATCATCTTGTGTCTTCGCTTTTTTAATTTCATGAAATTCATTAGAAAACGAAAAGTCATCACCACAAGGCAAACTATCACTAATGGGTTCGAGTAGTTCAGAAATATCAATATTCATCTAATTTTAGCTCTATTCAATTTTAAACTTCTGACTTCAATTTTTTACTAGTCCTTTTTTTAGCAGCTTTTACAACTGGGTCTAGTACATATTGAATTTCGTCATCTTTAGCATCAATCATGATAACTTTTGTTAGTTTTTGCTCTGCTAAAGCCACCAAAATTTCTGTAGCTAATGCAGGTAACACTGTAGAATTTAAAATATTATCAACGTTACGCGCACCACTATCGACTTCTGTACAACGGCTTAAGAGGAGCTCTACCAAATCATCAGAATACTGGACTTGTGTTCCGTATTGTTTCTCAATTCTTGCTGTGATTTTGCCTAGCTTATGTTTAATAATTCGTACAAGTAGATCATCATGCAGTGGGAAATAAGGTACAACTCTCATTCGGCCTAAAAATGCAGGCTTAAATTGTTTATATAAACTTGGTTTTAAGTGGTCGATCAACTCTTCAGCTGTAGGCCATTCTTCTACAGGTCTATTTAAGCAAGCCTGCATAATGGCACTTGAACCAGCATTTGAAGTCAACAAAATAGTCGTGTTTTTAAAGTCAATTACTCGACCTTCACCATCTTCTAAAGTACCTTTATCGAATACTTGATAGAACAGTTCCTGAACATCACTATGAGCTTTTTCAATTTCATCAAGCAACACAACACTGTACGGGTTACGGCGAACAGCTTCTGTTAAAACTCCGCCTTGGCCATATCCCACATATCCTGGAGGCGCACCTTTCAATGAAGATACCGTATGCGCTTCTTGATATTCAGACATATTAATTGTGATTAAATGCTGCTCACCACCATATAACTCATTTGCCAAAGTTAATGCAGTTTCAGTTTTACCTACACCACTCGGTCCCACTAAAAGAAATACCCCTTGTGGCTTATTAGGATCTTCAAGTTTTGCTTTTGAAGTTTTAATGCCTTGAACTAATTGTGTAAGTGCATAATCTTGCCCCATTACACGCTCGCCCAATTTATCTTCAAGCGTCAATATTTGTTTAATTTCATCATTAACCATTTTTCCAACAGGAATTCCGGTCCAATCAGAAATAATTTCATTAATAATTTGAGAATTTACTCTTTCAAATACTAATGGTTGCTGGCCTTGAATTTCAGCAAGATCTTTACGCAGTAAATTAATCTGATCGAAAGCTTCAGACTCATTAGCATGATTCTGTGCTTCTAACTCTTGAATTTTATGGACAAGTTCTAATTCTTTTTGCCACTGCTCTTCGGTTTCTTGGATCTCTTTTTGCAAAGATTGTAAATTAGCTTTTAAAGCTTCCAATCGTTCATGATGAATTGGAATCTGACGATGCTCATTTTCTAAAATTTGCTGTTCAAGCTTTAAGTTATGTTCTTGAGCCTTTAACTGATCAAGCTTTACAGGTTGAGCATTTTGAGTCAACGCAACACGTGCTGCAGCCGTATCAAGCACACTAATTGCTTTATCTGGAAGTTGGCGGCCACTAATATATCGATGTGAAGAATGAACTGCAGTAACGATCGCCTCATCATCAATTTGCAATTTAAAATGCTGCTGCATGACTGGAATCATCGCTCGCAACATATCTACTGCAACTTCTTCAGTTGGCTCTTCTACTTTTACTACCTGAAAACGTCGGCTCAATGCAGCATCTTTTTCAAAATATTGTTTGTATTCTGCCCAAGTAGTCGCAGCAATTGTGCGTAACTCACCCCGTGCAAGTGCTGGTTTTAAAAGATTTGCAGCATCATTTTGCCCTGCTTGTCCACCTGCACCAATTAAAGTATGCGCTTCATCAATAAATAAAATAATAGGATGAGTAGAAGCTTGAACTTCTTGAATAACCTGTTTTAAACGGTTTTCAAACTCGCCTTTAACACTTGCACCCGCCTGTAAAAGTCCCATATCAAGCACATGTAAATGTACATTTTTAAGGGTATTTGGTACTAAACCTTGAGCAATTTTTAAAGCCAAACCTTCCACTACAGCTGTTTTACCAACACCTGGCTCTCCGGTTAAGATCGGATTGTTTTGGCGTCTACGCATTAAAATATCGAGCATTAAGCGAATTTCATATTCACGTCCAATAACTGGATCTATACCGCCTTTTTTCGCTTTTTCAGTGAGATTAATCGTATATTGATCAAGTGCAGGTGTTTTAGCTACTTTGGTATTTGCTACAGTTGTGTCTGTAGGTTCAGCTTGATCAGAAGATGTCTTTGTTTCATCTTGTTGTTCAACACTCTTCTCACAAATTTCAAGAAACTTGTGTTTCATGGAATCAATCGGTAAAAGGTCAAATAAACTCGAAGCTCGAGTGGCAATTTGATATAAATCAGGCGCAGTTAATAAAGCAACTAATAAATGACCACTACGAATAACTGGATTTTGTTCAGCCGAAGCTAATAACCAAGCTTGTTCAAACAAACGAACAATAGATTTAGCAAAAATAGGAGTTCGAGTATTACCTTTTGGTAATTGAGAAATTGTTTCTTTTAGATCATCAGCTAAAGCTTCAGATGAAATTTTATATTTCTTTAATAAAATTTTTAAATCATTCTCTAAAGATTGATTAAGTAATTCTAAAAATAGATGCTCAATTTCAATTTCGTAATTTTGTTGAATAACACAAGCATTAGCCGATTTTTCTAAGGCAGTTCGTGCAACTGTAGAAAGTTTTGTAATTAAAATTTTTAAATTACTCATCATTACTCTCAATATTTTTAAATAATTTAATGCTTAAAATCATAATGCCTGTATATTAACAAAATTCAGCTTTATCAGACAAACTACTCATCATTTCAAGCGTTAATATGTTTTAGTAGATATTTATATCTATATAAAAATATCTCTATCCTTATCCTTGATTAACTAAACTCTGTTTTGGCAATAATTTACAGCCACATGATAATGAATCATTTACACGGGCTGCGGATTTTCCCATGACAAGCATATTTGGATCTCCCGATACAATCGTAGAAACCGTTTTGTGTAACGGACAAGTTGCCTTATCTCCTACACAAGCAATTGCAATTCCATCAATTAAAAATGTACTGTTTCCTGAAATGACTTGCCCTCCACCAGTTGTTGGGCATCCAATCGTAATGTAAGGGCTAGCCATGTTCTTCTCCTTATATTTATAGAACAGTAAACTCAATCCGACGGTTTTTCTTTCTTCCTTCCGGAGAAGTGTTATCTGCAACTGGCTTAGATGAACCTAAACCTTCTGTAGATAAATGGTCGGCAGGAATACTCTTACTAATTAAATAGTTTTTAACTGCTAATGCGCGGTCTTGGCTAAGTTTTAAGTTTTTAGTCGCATCGCCAGAACTATCAGTGTGACCAATAATTTTGACTTTCTTGCCACCAACTTTGTTTAAGGCAATAGCCATCTCATCTAGAATTTTTTGACCTGCATCAGTTAAAACTACGCTACCAGATTCAAACTCAATAATTCGATTTTTAAGTGCGTCGTCAATGATTTTCTGCTCAGCCTGATTGACTGATAATTGTGAATACAGTTGGTACGGTGGCTGCACTAATCCTTGAAAAGATTGAATTGTAGGCTGAATATCTGCTGGGTTCAGCATTTTTCCACTCAACTCAAACCGAGTACCATTTACGCTTAATTTGCCTTGTGAAACCTTTTTAAGATCAGGCGTAATCACTCGAGTTACCGAGTCACTCCAACCATTAGGAGCAGCTACGGGTCTCACTTGTATTTTATCTACAACCTGATCAGCGCCATAAACAGACTGCATTTTTAATAAGATAGCCTGTTTACTCGCCTCATTAGGAACCACACCTTCTACGACAATCGGCTGAGCTAAAGCATAGTTAGCGATTGCATAGATAAAACAGCCTTTTATGAACTGTGAAAGTTTAGTTTGATTTCGTTGATTCATTATTATTCACCCAAAAAAGTCTGTCTAAATAGTTTTAAACCTTGATTTAAACTTAGTTGGCGTTGGCATAATGATTGTTCTAGCGTAGCTAAACCAGCATTCTGCTCCAAATAAGTATCAATCCATTGTGCTTCTATTAAAGAAACCCAGTGTTTACTATCCATATTCTGAGTAAAAATATCGCTAAGGGCTAAAATATCAGCTCCTTGAAAACCAAAGAATAATACGGGTTGCTCTCGATGTAGCAAACCTATCAGCACCTCAGTATTATGTTCTTTTAAAAAACGGCAAATAATACTGACCCAAAATGCTGCTATTTCATAACTGTAAGCAGGATTATTAATAGGTAAAATTAAAACTTTATTTAACCGACTGGTTCCATTTTGTAAAATTGGCTGTAGCAATAATCCCAGACCAATCATACTTTGAGCTAATTCATAAATACTTAACTTCATTAACTGAGCAAATGAGTGCATCGTATGATTTTCATAGAAACCTACACATTCACGTTCAGTTAAAACCTGAATTTGATTTTGTAAGTGACCTAATTTTCCAAGTAACAGATCTGAATCTTTAATTCCTTTTAAAGCACGATTGTTTTGAAATAAATCAACGAGTACATGTTTATAACTATAAGGCGCATACAACAAATTATCATACGGTAAATCAATTTCTAACAAATGGCTCAGTACCATTGGAAAAGATCGACCTGAACTATCTTCACTTGCGAGAAGATTTGCCGCTAAAAACATATTTTCTTTCGGATTCGCAATAAAGAAATCCAGTGAAGGTAACGTGTTATAAGCTTCTTTAAAGCTGCCTGATTGCATTGCGTATTCCAATGCTTCAGTAATCCACTGATCAAGCAACTGTATTAGAGCATTCTGACCTTTTGTTTTTAAAAAGTCGCCTCGTGCAGGACTCTTGCCGTAATACAAAGGAGTTGTTTTTAATGTTTGCATTATTGCTCCTCCTTTCGCATAGAGGTTATTTTCCATGTCATGGTTTAACTCCCGCAGAAGGCTGAGCAAGTGCTGAAACAGGATTTTCAGTTCTTGCAGGAGCAGCTTGAGCTGGCGCTTGCTGAGCAGATACTACACGAGCTGCTTTGTCGGCAGTGACTTTATCAACCAGTTGCATACCTGCATAACCACGGCTTGAACCAATACTGCCTGAATTACTGCTAATTAGACGGAAATTCATTTTTACAAATAATGATGGATCAGTTTTACTACGCCAAAGCATTTCAAATCCGCCATTTTGTTCCTTACGTTGAGCACTATCAATTAAACGGTTAATACCGTACTCACCTGGTTCATCAAAAATAGTATGCGTTTGACCTTGTAAATCTACAGCGGTAATACGAGCACCTGGAATACTGCCTTGGTTTGGCCAAATGAAGTTAACCCATTGCTGAACACCGTTTTCATAAGTCATACGCTGACCATCAATATCAACGGTATATGAAAGCAATTGTGGGTTTGGAATTGGGTAGAACTGGAAGTTCGATTGGTTAGTCGCTGGAGCAGCTTGCGCTTGAGCATTCAACTCACCTGTCGCCATACCATTGGCTGGTGCAACATATCTTTGGAAATTCATAACGAATTGAGGATTTAAACTAATACCTAAATCTTTCCAAGTTTTAGACGTTAACGTATAGCCACGACGAATCACAAATGGATCAAGACTTTCTTTGACAAAGCGAGAAATACTACCGTTCTCACCCAAGATTTGACCAATTTCACTACTTGTTGCCTGTAAAGAAGCTGATGAGTTAAATGGATATTTCTTAGCAAGATTTGCTGTAAATGGTTGATAGGCTTGCATTATCCATAATTTGTTAATTTCGTCTTGGGTCGGTGTAATTAAACTTTCAAAAGCTTGCGTAAGTGGACTAACTACCAATTTTTGTAGTAATCGCTGATCAATTTCATTGAAACCAACTGCCATTTTTTCATCGACAATTTTTTGAGTTTGGTTAAATACAGACGTTTGCTCATTAAGGGTTTGCTTGACTAATGTCATTGCATTAGGTCCAATTTCACCCGCATTTTTAAGCTCATTAAACTTACTACGAACGAGTGCTAAATTTGTCATATATTCATCAAGCAATGACTTACCTTGTTGATCATCACGCTTGCGAACCAACTGGTAGAACATTTGGTATTCTTGAGAAATAACGCCTTGGGTATTGTTTGCCACTTGATTAGCAACTTGCTTGTCATCATGATTTAGAACTTTACGTTTAAACCAGGCAATAAATCCTTTTTGCGGAGCTGCAAGCTCAGCTTGAACAACCGGATTATCCCAGTTTGTTTCGACTGCAACTCTTTCAATTAATGTTCTAATTGGAGAGTTTTGCGGTTCACCTAAAACATCAATATTTTTTACTTGCTGAGCAAATTGGCCAGCTTTAGCATAGTGAATACCACTTAAGAATTTTCTCCATTCCGCAATGTATTCTTGCTTATAAAGCGCTGTTAGCTGCTTTCTAATTTGCTCTGGACTGCCTGAGAAAGTTAAATCATCAGATTGACGACTATTTAACACCCAGTCTTTACTGTCTGTTGGCTTATCTGCAGCTTCTTCAATTGCCTTTTCTACATAGTCATTCCAAGCTTTTTGGGTAAATACGCCTGGTAATGCATAACTACCCAATACAATATTTTTATTTGCCTCACCCACAATCTGACTTACAGTCAGTGCTGGGAAACGTACCGCAGCACGCATTTTTATTTCGTTATAAACACGATCACGCGCTGGCATCCCTCGAACAACAGAGAGCAATACTTGACGAGTTTGATCAACAATTTGCGAATCTGCTTCTAAAACTGGGAATTGTTTATCGTTTGCTAAGGTCATTGCATACGACAAGATCTGTTCAGCTTCTTGAATCATATCTGCACGCGGCATTTGACCTTTATTTGCATCTAACCAAGAGCGCCAGAAACGCGTAACCTGATCGCTTAGATGACTAGCATCCATATATTGCGGATTGCTCATCATTAAATAAGCTTTTAATGCATTATAAGCATCTTGAGGATTGGTATCTGAAGGTTCCAAATATTGTTGAGACTGAGCAGTTTGCTTGATCTCAACATTCGTGTGGTTCGCTTTTAATGTTGCTTCATTATTTTTTACACGTTGCAAATATTGAGCAATATTTTGCTGTGTTGGTGTTAACACAATCTGCTTAACACCTTTTAAATATTCAGCTTTTAGCTTTTCACGAAGCTCATTGCCCTGATATAAACCAAAACTAAACTTAAGTGGTCTATTTTCATCAAACTCATCCAACTGCTGTAGACGTCTTTGAAGAATAAGTAAAGCTTCTAATTGGGTAGACAGTTGCTGACCAGAGGCTCTTTCTAATTGAACGACTTTATTTAAATCTGCTTGAACTTCACCAATTAATTGCTGGTTATTACGATAAGACCAAACCCATACACCCAAAATTATTGAAACACCTGCTAAAGCACCAATAAATGCAATATAACGTTGACGTTTTCTTCCCGTATTTACATGCTGCTTAACGAGATCTTTATCTTTTAAAATAACATCTGAAAATAGACCATTTAAGAAATAGCCATGGTTAGGAGTAATTTTTGAATGGTCTTTTAAATCATTTTGAGCAATTTGTGTCAGCTGGAATTCTTGTGCAATTTGTTCAGTCATTGGACTTTCAATTACACCTTCCTGCAAAGCACTGGTGAAGTAAAACCCACGGAAAACAGGTTGAAATTGATATGGGTTATCTTCAAAAAGTGTACCAATAAAGCTTTTTAAAGCTGGTTTTAGTGTTTTAAATTCTAATGGGAAAGTCATTACGCTTGGTGAGATATTTTGCGAATGACGGCGACTTAAATGAGTCGAACTTACCCCTTTTAGACCATCGTAAAGAATGGTGTAATGTTTTTCGAACAAATCTACTGCGTTATGAGAAGAATTTTGCTCATATGGAAGCGTTGCCCCCCAAGCTTGGTTATATTCTTGAGCTTCATAAAACTCAAAAAACTCAGTAAAACCTGCAATCAAATCCATTTTTGAAAAGACTAAATAAACAGGTACAACCACTTCTAGACGTTCGGTTAAATCTTGAATACGAGCACGTAAATTTTTAGCAAGCTTTAATGAGTTTTCAGGACTTTGACTAATTAGCTCAGCAATACTAACAATTAGAATCAAACCATTAACTGGTGCTTTAGAACGGTTCTTTTTTAAAATATTTAAGAAACCTAGCCACTCAGAATGATCTTCGCTATAAACAGAATAACGGCCCGCTGTATCAAGCAAAATACCTTCTGTAGAGAAGAACCAGTCACAATTTCGAGTACCACTTAAGCCAGCTGATACCATTTTCTGATGCGTTTCTTCAAAAGGAAACTTTAAACCAGAGTTATAGATAGCTGAACTTTTACCTGCCGCTGGGTTACCAATAACCATATACCAAGGAAGCTCATATAATGCAGCATTGCCTTTTTTATCACCCAACTTAGATTTACGAATCAGTTGAATTGATTCTTTCATTTGTTGACTAACTAGCTGAAGCTCTTCTTTATCTTTATTTTTGCCATATTCAGCTTGGTTATCTTTTTCGATCGCCTCAGCTAACTCTTCACCTTGAGCAGCATGCTTTCTTCGTTGAATAAGCCAATAGATACCATAAACAATAAGACCCAAAGCATAGGCAGTTGCTAAAGCCCAGAATATATGACGAGGAATTGAAGTATATGAAGACATCAATGCCACGAACAATGACAAGGCGATAATTGCTTTAGGATTCGTGATGTACTGCCACAAGTAGCCTAAAATTGTATGCATTCTATTCTCGTTCTAAGTCCAAAGTTTAAATTAGTTATTCAACACCATCGCATCATCTTCTGAGTTTTCAGTGATACTCTGCACAAACGTATGTGCTGACACCGTATTTTCTCCAAAGACAAAAGGAATGATATGTTCAGGGAAATGCATGCTCAGCATAAAGCCATAAATATCAGCTAAATGTTGGGTATGCCCTAATGAAGATTTCACATAAATATAGTGATGCGGTTCTACAGGCGTTTGAAGAAAGTGTTGCTGCAATTTCTTCGAAACTTTTATATCGGTCTGATCTGACAAAATCAGTACATAAGGCTCATCACCTTCATGCTGAGGTAAATCATTAAATTCAAAATTATTAAAAAGCTTCGCTGTATCTTGTTGACCTACTACCACTTTCAGTGCTTTAGTCGGTTCTAATTCTTGAATTTTTACTAAAGGATCTGCGAGTAAACAGCTTGCTGCAAATTCAGCAGGAATATAATCTTTAATCATCCAAGATTTTTCATCAATTAGATCTTGATCAATTTCCGAATCGGCCACGACCAAAAAGAACATCTCATGCTCTCTTTTATGAATACCCTTTAATAAATGCATTAACTCTTGGTAAGCCAGTTGCTCTCCAAAAAAATGATATTCAATATGGATTTTTTGAGCAGAAATACCAATTTCAGTAAAAAACTCTAAAATTAATTCATTACTGTGGTCATCATTCCAGATATGTAACAAATCCTCCGAAAGAAGGATGTGAAGATTTAAGCGATTTAAGCGATAAACTTCTACGATCGGCATTTCAACATCGTCATATTCAGAGTCGGGATCTACCCATGCTGGATGCATATCATATTCACGGGCTTGTTGCGACTCATAAAATAATGTTGAACGCTTTAAATGCTCAGCTAGAAGATATAAATTTTCTATATTTTGTTCGAGTTGCTGTCTTATTAATGACATCATACGAACTTGTCGTGGAGAAGCATATTCGCTCTCCTCACGATTCTCTTCATCCAAATCTTTAATACGGTAAGATAAAAGAGGCAATCCGTAAGAATTTAACAGTTGATCATCCAGCTCTGGGCTTTTAAAGTTTTGTAGCTGCTCAATAATGCTTTCATTCTCACCAAAAGCATGTAAAGCAAAACCAGAATAAATATTGAAATCTAGCTGTTCTAATGGTTGATCAGTTACCGCTGTTTGTTTTGAATTAACGTCATCTTTATCTTGATTTATAGCTTGCTCTTTTTTGTCTTTATACGTTGTATAAGCACTATAAATTAACCACGGTGATAAAATCACCAATGTAATTATTGCTGGTAAAACTAAGAAATAAAGGAAAAAATCTCCTTTATCAGGATTATATTGAACATCACGCCAGTAGAAAATAATAATTCCACTAACTACTGAAAAAATAGCAATGAATGAGAGTAATATTTTTTTAATCATATTGTCTCTCCAATAAGGCTATAGCAGGTTTCATGACTATGTACTTTGGGTTGTCGTGATATGAGAAAAGAACCCTGGCCTAACCCACTCTGATTCTTATGAGTGAGACAAACAGGTTGTATTTCTGATTCATCCAAGATAAGCCGTAAATCTATTGATAAAGTTGGACTACACCACGTTTCTACAAGTTTTTTAAGCTTTAAGCTTAACTCTTGATTTGGTAAGAAACTGAGATATTGCTGACGTTTTAATGGTCCAATTTGAATTTCAATTTTTCCGTCAATCTGCTGAATGGTTTCCCCACAAAAAGTATTAACACCAAGTAGACTCGGCTGACTTCCACCTAAAGTTGTTAACTGATCACTCGCTAGCTTAAAGGATTCTTGTACAAATTCTTTAATCGTAATTTCATGTTTAAAAATACACGACAGCATCGTTTTTAATGCATGAACTGTATTATTTTGCCCCTGCATTAATCCTGAAAATTCTGCAAAATATTCATCAAGATCAGTTTGTTGATGCTGTGAACGCACATAACCATTCAAAGCATGCAGAATATCTAAATAGTCATTTTTATGTTCTATCTCATATCTAATCGGTAGATTATAAGTAATACTAGAATCTACATATTGAGCAGTAAGCTTATGATTAAATAAGCTTAGAAACTCTTTAGTTTCAGCTCGTTGCTGACGTGGAGCTTGCTTAATCTTATTCGTATACGTATAAGGTAAAGCACCTTGTATACCAGTAAGACCAACAATTAAATTCGTAATATAAATCCGCTCGTCCGTTAATTCTAAATTTTCAATCTCTGTAGCAGGAAAATTTAAATTAAAGGATGTCTCAAACTTAAAATGATCACTCCAAGATGAACTAACTGTACGACTTGAATCGTGTCTTAATAGCCGTGTTGCTTGGATAAACTCAAAAGACTTTGGCTTTGTAAAAAGCTCAGCTGTTACAGAAGAGTCTTGCCACCAACGTTCTGACTGCATTGGTATAACTCCTGCTGAGATGAATAATCCTTAACAACCAAATCAACAAAACTATTAATTTGAACCTTTAAATTAAAAACACGACTTAATAACTGACTAAAAATGTATAGGCTATGACCTCTAAATACAGATGAATCAATTTGTAACTCTGCCTTTACTCCTCTTACAAACATTGGGAATGGCTTTCCATCTACAAGTTTGTGAGTAAGTGAAAATTCCAGATGTTTGATTGATTCAATAATTAGATAATTTTCTTTTGATAAAGGTAAATTATATAAAGCAAGTAACTCTTTAATATGAGATACCGCATCACCTTTCATTAAAGCTAAACTATTTAATGAAAGGTGTGAAATAACACGCCACTGCTCACTCTGACTTTGGCCAAATTGATAAGGTTTCGTAGGTCTTTTTAAAACAATAGCGCGGCGAGCCAAACTACTATCATTAAGGTTTAATATATTATTAGATTGCCCTAATGCTTCATGTGGTAAGTCACGATTTGAGCATAATAGTTTTGTGCTAATAAAATCCGAACGTGTTGACGAAGGATTTAAATTTTTAGAAATAATTGAATACCCCATTTCGACAAAATTGGGCTGCAGCTTTTGATAGTTCACTGCATAGAAAAAACGCGCCGTATCAGCATGATAATGACTCATGGCAAAAAAAGGCAGCACCGGAACATAGCTTTCTTCTTGACTCGTTTTTTCACGAACCATATTCATTTCAGTAATTGAATATACCTGATAAAACTCAGGATGATGAGCATCTGTAATCAGCGGATATTCTAATTGCTTATGTACAATTTTTTGTGGTTCAGCGTATTTTTCAAATAAATTAATAACTGGTGTAGTAAACAATTTAAAATTAGCGACATTTAATTCCGAATAATTTCGGACCACAGCTTGATCATTTAAATTTAATTTAAAATGTATAAGCAGCTCAAAATTACCATCTTCTAGAGATAAGCGCTTTAAAAAACCTAAATCAAGTTTTAGATAATTAAATTTTTCAGGAAAACAAAAATACTCCATCAGCAAACGATAAGCATGATGAGTATGCTGATCCAGTGGCAACAGACTTTCTTGCTCGGAAAAACCTGTTAACTCAAATGGATTTCTATCTAGTTCAACAATTTTCTGCCCTACTTTAATGGCAAAAGATGTTCCCTTCTTAAAAATACTGTCTAGTACTTGAAGTGGAAAATTAGAAATTGCATCTAAATAAATAGGTAGTTTTTCATTTATTAAACATACATGAGCATGATTAAAAATTTCAAATTTAAAAGTTAAAGTCGCATTTTGACTTAAATGCATATGGGCACTAGGTGTACTTTTGAATTCTAGCGCTTGCAAGCTTATCGGGAGTAATTTGACTTCTTGCGTGGTATTAAACTCACACTGAACGCCTTTAAAACTGCGGGACTTCAAAACTGTGTGTGCAGGAACAATATGCGCTTCTGTGAGCTGTTTTATTTTATTTATATCTTCAAAGCTTATTACTGAACAAGCCGGAAAATGACGTAAGTATTGAGGGAACATCACCTCAAATAAAGAACGTGTAAATACGTCATAACTATCAGCAAGTTTCTTATCAATACGAGCAGAAATTAATGAAAATGCCTGTATAAGACGTTCGATATGCGGGTCATCAATCTGCTCTTGATTTAAAGATAAACGCTGAGCAATTTTCGGATATTTTTGAGCAAATTCACGAGATTGCTGACCAAATTCCTGTAGTTGTTTTTCGTAAAAAGGTAAAAGCTCTTCTATCACAACACACCCACTATGCCTAGGTTCTCGCTGAAATTACATATTGCTGCGTTGTCGGTTTTAACAATGCATCAAAAACGACAGGTTCATACAGTGGATGAATATTTAGATACGCCTGAATGCTTAAACACAATGCCCCCATATTGTGCCCATCCAACAACATCTCTACACGTATTTGTCTTAACCGAGGTTCATGAGCTGCAATTGACTGTTCAATAGATTGGCAAATCTTGTCACGATCTAGCGGATTGGCTGTAGATAGCCCCACAAAATCAATAATACCGAACTGAAGTATAGATTTTTTAACTAGCGGGTAATCATCAACTACATGATCCAATTTAGCGACTCGACTGTTAAGTAAGTCTTCTAAATCTTTTGCTACTGATTCTCTTAACTGCTGAATAGAAAGACCTTTTGCATAATCTTCACTTTCAGGAATTAAGCGGTCAAACAAAGTTGAACGAAATCCATATGGATAAAGCCGATCTAAATTCATTCGAGTTCACAACAAGCATACTTAAAGACAGCAGAGGCTAACTTTAAGTCAGCCTCCACCAAATATTCACTTAAACAATTACGCTGCGTAAGAAGCCGTATTGTTAGAAAGTGACCATTTCTTAGTAACAGCACCTTTAGCAGTACCGTTAATATCTTGTTGATTGTAAGTCCATTCAACAGCTGCGTATTTCAAACCAAACGCTTCTGTTGGAACACCTTCTTCATTAACTGTTGGAGTTACACTAGAAACTAGAACATGCTTCAATTTGATTTGTAAGTACTTGATGCGCTTATCACCATTTGCACGGTAGAAGTCAATTTGTACTTCATCAAATGTATAACCAGCTGAACATGCTTCCCATAATTTCGGGCTAGTTGCATCTAGATCTTTAACAAAAACCATATCTGAATGTTCAACACGTTCAGCAGTATGACCACCAACACTACTTGAAGTAGCAGATTTAGGTTGACGAATGTTATGAGACCAAGAGTTAACTTCTAACCAGCCTTTGTGCTCAGAGTCACGAGACTCTCCATCAACTTTATATTTACCGCGAAACTCAACGTATATATCTTTCATTTAGAACTTTCCTATTTGTAATTTAAAGTTATTCTTTCGCTGACCTTTATTAATTTGAGGACTGAGGTAACTCAGTGACAAGTCGTAAAGAAACCGACAACTCGTCCAGCTGGAAGTGTGGTCGCAAGAAAACCACAGATTTGTAGTGACCTGGTTGAGCAGGATCTTCTACAACTTTTACAGACGCTTCACGTAGAGGGTATTGAGCTTTTGCTTCTTGAGAAGCGCCATCATCAAGTAATACATACTGTGACAACCACTCATTTAAGAATGCTTCAACATTTCCAGCAGAAGCAAAGCTACCCACTTTATCTCTCATCATTGCTTTTAAATAATGAGCAATGCGTGAAACAGCCATGATGTACTGAATTTGACTCGATAAAGCAGAGTTAGCATTTGCTGTATCATTGTCATATTTTTTAGGTTTTTGAGTTGATTGCGCGCCAAAGAAAGCAGCGTAATCAGTGTTTTTACAGTGAACTAAAGGAATAAAGCCTAAATCGCTTAATTCTTTTTCACGACGATCAGTGATTGCAATTTCTGTTGGGCATTTAAATACCACTTCACCATCTTGTGTTTTAAAAGTGTGTACAGGCAAGCCCTCGACTAAACCACCACCTTCAACACCACGAATTGCAGCACACCAACCATGCATATCAAATGCATTTGTTAAACGAGTACCGAAAGCATAAGCAGCATTCATCCACAAATATTCATTGTGGTTTGCGCCTGAAACATCTTCAGCAAAGTTAAAGCCTTCAGTAGCTGTTCCTTCCTTTGGATGATAAGGAAGACGACCAAGCACATGTGGCAATGTTAAAGCAACATAACGAGCATCTTCACTATCACGGAATGAACGCCATTGAACATATTCAGCTGTTTCAAAGATTTTTGAAACATCTCTAGGACGGTCAATATCAGTAAATGACTCTAGACCAAGAATGCTTGGGCTAGCGGCCGAAATAAATGGCGCATGAGCAGCTGCAGCAACATGAGAGATTTGCTCAAGCAAATACATATCAGAAGGCGTACGGTCGAATTCAAAATCACCAATGAGCGCTGAATATGGTGCACCACCAAAAGATCCGTATTCTTCCTCATAGATTTTTTTGAATAAGGTGCTTTGATCGAAGTCTGTAGCGCCCTGGAAATCTTTTACCAACTCTTTCTTAGTCGTATTTAACATACGAATTTTAATAAGAGGGTTAGATGGTGTCTCTTGACAGAAATAATAGAGACCACGCCAAGTTGACTCAATTTTTTGGAATTGTTCATTGTGCATAATCTGACTTAATTGACTTGAAATCAGCGCATCAATTTCTGCAATACGCTTATCAATTGATAAAGTCATATTTTCAGAAACGGTAATTGTTCCTGCCATTACTTCTTTAGCAAGCTCACCGATTAAGCTTTTTGCACGTGAATGTTCTTCTTCATTTCGGGCAATACGGCTTTCTTCAACAATCGAGTCTAAGAGATTAACCTGTTCATTTTCAACAAGAGGTATTGCTGCAGATTGAGTATTATTCATGATCAGCCTCCGCACTTAATTTACGAATCTGATCTGTATTTTTAAGAACTTCATCAAGTAAGTCTTCTAAACGTTCACTGTTAGAAATTTTGTTTCTTAAGTCAGTTAAACGCTCACGAGCTTCAACAAGTTTCTTTAATGGATCAACCTGTTGAACCACATTTTCTGGACGAAAATCTTCCATTGATTTGAATGTTAAATCAACAGCGATCTTACCGCCCTCTTCTGTCAAGGTATTGTCTACTTGGAAAGCAGCTCTTGGAGATAATGACTCCATAACTTCATCAATATTATCTAAATCAACATTAATGAATTTTTTATCTTTTAATTTTGTACGCTCAAGCTCAGATGCAGCCGAAAAATCACCCATCACACCCACAACGAATGGTAGTTCTTTCGCTTCTTTTGCATCACCAATTTCGACATCATATGTAAGCTGAACACGTGGAGGTCGAATTCGCTGAAGCTTCTTTTGTACGCTCTCTCTCTTAGCCATAAGATTCTATTCCGGATTATTTAATTAAAGGGTCAAAAGGCGAACTTTTTGATTTATTAACAGTAGCTGCAGGTGCAGTTTTAGGTTTTACTGTAGTCGTCTTTGCTGGGCTTGAAACTCGTTTATTTGACGTTCTAGAAGCACTCGCTTTATTACGTGTTACATACTGTTTTTTATAACTTCTTTTTTCATTATCAGCTGAGCTACTTTCTGAACTCGCTTTAAAACTCGATGGGTCTGGGGCAGGCATAGCAGTATGAATATTTTCAATTAACTGCTTTGCAGGAGGATAAGTCACATCATTGCTTAAATATCTCATTTCCTGAGTACGCATTTGCTGCAAAGAATTATTTGCAATGCTCACACCAGATAAAAACAAGACATCTGTTATTAATGAACCGCGTATATTTTGACTTTGCAATTGACTTGCTAAATTCAATGCTTTAACTGGTTGATTGGTCTGATAAAACCGCATAGCAGCTTTAGCTAATAAATCATTTTTTTGAGTTGTATTATCGCTATCACAAACTTGCTTAAAAATATTCAATAGCTCAGGATCATTTTGACCTTCAGCTAGAGGGTTCTTCTTAATACAACTTTTTTTAAGTTTTACAGGCTCTAGTTCTGCTGCTTGAGCATATGATAGACCGATAATGTTTCCAGTCAAAAAAAGTATCAAAATACTTCGTTTCAACACAACTTTCATTCCTCTGTTTTCTTATTTATTCAAGGCCTTACTGAAAAGTTAATATCCTTAAAACATTAAAAAATCAGTCTAAAAACCTTATATTCAAAAAATTTAGACGCAGTTTATCATATAAACAAACATATTTTATATAAAAAACATATCAACTTAAACCAAAAGTAAATAGTTAAGATGCTCATAAAATATAGCTTAATAAAGTTATTCTTATAAAAATATAATATTGTTATTTTTTGTAATTAAAAATAAGTTGTTGAATTTTATAAATTAAATAAAAATTAAAACTAAACCAAAAATTATCATAAATATCACTTAGTTAAGATTTATGAAACATTTTCTTAAAAATATTTTATTTAATTTAAAAGATAAACGAATTAAATGATTGTAAAAGATACATTTCAAATTTATGAAAGTAGAAACTCAACATTAATAAAAATAAAATTGTCAAGACTAATCGGTCTATTTAGTATATTTTTATTACACTTGCTAATGTGATCCCAGAAAGTGAGCAACCAAGTTCACATAGAATACAAATTTTTAAGAATTATATATTTCTGAATCTTGACTACATCCCATTGGAAATTGATAAAACAATAAAATTACAGATGAGTAAATGATAAAAAGGAAGTTGCAGCAAGATTATAGTTTATAAAAAAAATGTTAAGACAAAGAATTTATAGTCATATATTTAAACATTTACTCTTTAGAAAAGCGAATTATTTCTACATCCGAATAACAAAACCTCTATTTATATCTCTTATGTCTCTTACTAAAATAATCAAATCACTACTCAACCACATGATTTTTAAATAAGATGATTAAACAAAATTTAGCCATCATTCTACTTTCGAGTATTACGTTGACTGCTTGCGCAAAATCAACAAATAATACAGAGCAAACCCAAGCATTTACAACTAAACAAAATCTCTCTTCAGAGCAACAAAAGAAGCTACAACAACTACTTGATAAAACAAAAAAGAATCTTGTAGAGATTAAAGGTGGTACTTTTATGATGGGGGATTTTGGTGAGCAAAAAAGTCCAGATAAATTACCATACGATAGTGATGCTGATAGCAAACCTTTACACAAAGTCACTTTAGACAATTATGCATTAAGCGCAACAAAAGCAACTTATGCTGACTTTGATATATACACAGAAGTTACTGGCCAAGAAAAAATTGGTAAATTTGATGAACTATCAATTCAAGATCGAGCTCCCAATTCAGCAGCAGGAGTAAATTGGCAACAAGCCCGAAATTATTGCCAATGGTTAGGAAAACAACTTAATTTAAAAATGGATTTACCGACCGAGGCTCAATGGGAATATGCTGCGCGAAATCGAGGACAATATATTCTTTATCCTACAGACAACGGTAAAATCGATAATGGTAGAAATGTTTGGAGTTTTGAACAACGTCAAAATCAACAAAATAAATTAAACGCTTTTAGAAATATTCCTGAGTTATTAAAGTTTCCCGCAACCCCTCTAGGCCTTTATGACATGATTACTGATAATTATGAGTGGATGCTAGACTGGTATGATCCACAGTATTACAGCAAATCTCCTGAAAAAAACCCTCAAGGACCCACAAAAGGTAGCCTCAAAGTTGTACGTAGCTCAATTCCTTCTGAAGGACAATCCCTACAAATGTTTGGAGGCTTCACTTTTAGTAGGCATGCTATTCACCCTATAGAAGATCCCAAAGCTGCTAAAGATGAATTAACAAAAAAACATCATCTTGACTTAAATCAAAATAATTCTGTCAGATGTGCGGTTAATTAAACCGAATTATATGAAACATATAATATAGCTACACATTATATGTTTCATATTTATCTGTATCATCCTGATCAAAAGGTGATAAAACATTTGAATTACTTGCTATGAGCGTTATTTCCTCTGAATCACCCCATACACCCTGCTGTATTTCTAGCTGTTTAAATCGACTATCATCCTGATTTTTTACCAACATGTAATTCAAAGAACCTGCTATCTTTTTTGCTCCTTTACGATATTTTAAATAATCCTGAAGCCATGCATTAATTTGGGTACCTTTATATTCGACACCAGAATTTAGACAACGGATTATATCTTGTGCATATTTCTCATCACTTCCATAATTAAGAAAGCGAATAATATCTCCCTCCACTTTACCCAATTGAGTTTGAGTAAGCTTATTGCCACGTGGATGAATATGTTGAATCGTATTTTCCCACTCTTCTGTAGAAATACATGTTTTAAAAATATTGATTACTGCTGTCTTACGAGTTGGGAAAAATTCAATTTTCATATCTGAGAATTTAACATTCATATCAAAAATAGGAGCAGTTCTATCTGTCCAATGAGTTACCGCGTATAATAATATTCCTTTAGTCTCTGGTGTAGCATATAACAACTCCTTCTTTCCAGAACTAGAATTAATATTCTGTGCAGTTTTATAGCGCCCTTGATCAATATCCAGCCTTCTAATCCAGTCTCCATATGAAGCTGCAATTCTATTTATATCACTAATTACTGGATGATTCTCCCCTATACAATAAGCCAGAACTTGTGCAGCTAATAGAAATGCTGTTTGATTTATATATAAAAGTGTCTTAAATCCTGCATGGGCAACTTGGGATTTTATAAAACCAAGATAACTTAAAAAATGCTCTGTTCCTACAACGAATGATGCAACTCCTTTCGCTCCTACCCCCCAACACAAATGAGCTGCTACCAATATTTTAAAATTACCCGAAGTTTGATCATAGCCAATTTGAAATTGACCTTGCGCCCCCGCACCCGCACTTACACCACCTCCAGCTGCAGCTGAAGCAATCGCAACAAATTCTCCTTCACCACTACCATCACCTTTAGGTTTAAACCACTCTACAGCCCCTTTAAGCAAACCTTGTATTTGGGCTCCAGCAAAAGCATTAATACCAATATTTCCCTGATTCTGTGCATTTTGCTGATTAGCACCAATTATTTTTAAACTCCCTTGTGCAGGCTGAAACATAGGTTTTTTATTATGATCTACCATTTGACTCATAGATCTTTCAGGAGGTCTTACCACAGCTTTTATAACCTGTGTTGTGCCTTGATAAGAAATATCAACAGATAGATTACCAGCGATCCCTAAATTTGCTCCTGAAAAACCGGATATCTCCGCCCCAATTAAAAAACGGATTGTTCCTAAATCATAGTTATCATATTCAAGTTTCCAGCCCGATTCACAAGGATAAAATTTCCGCCACTCTTTCACTCCTTCAAATAATGTCCATTTAGTAGACATATCTCCAGAAGCCTTAATACTTACCCCTTTAGGTGCAGCACTTATTGAGCCTTCACCGCTTGCCCCAGCGACCATGCGCATCCATTGTGCTTCTTGGGTAACGGTAATATCCCTACTATTTTTATACTCTTCAGCAATTTCGCCACCCAAACCTCCTATCAAGTTATAAACAGCTTTTTCATCACTTCCAATACTTCCTTTTGCTGTCAAAAGTTGCTGGGAAAGTTTTTCAAAACTACTACGGATTTGTGCAGGTTGTTGTACTGTATATTGATTCGCAGTTACATCCACATTTGTCTGAGGATTTCTACGCTTTGCTTTTAACTCCTCATATTCAGTAACTTTTAAATAACGTCGTTTTAAATTATATTTAGATGCTTGTTCGTTTGTTTTACCTGTGCTCTCAACTACCCATACTTCTCTTAAATCAGCTCTTTGCTTAAATTCACCATTAATCTTTTCAATGGCCTTTTCCTGATTTATATTTAAACGCTTTTCCAATTCTTTAATTTCTTCCAAATCACGACTTTGGATTGCTTGCGTTAGATCTTTATTAGACTTGTGAACTTCCTTTACTGCATCAGATAATATCTTAGTTTTTTTATCAAATTCAGCATAGACTGCAGGCGGCAAAACAAGCACTTCATTGGTACACGGGTTAATCACAATAGGTGGTTTTTGTCTTGCACCCATATTTTCCTTATGATTAATATCAGGTTGAGTTACCGCTGTTGAAGTCGGGAAAATAATTTGATAAATAACTTGTTTATCTACACAAGTTATTGGCTCATACCATTCACTATTTTTTTTAGTAGTTCCTAAAGTATATATAACTCTACTCTTCAAATGCGTATAAGCTAATTGGGTATACCCTTTTTTATCAGGTGGCCCTGGTTTCAAGTTTACTAAGGGCTTATCCTGACCTTGTCCAAAGATTTGATAATCTACAATTGGAATTCCATTCCCTGCGCTATCAATAAATCTATATAAAGCATAGTTTTTAAACTTAAGATATTTTGTTTTTTTTACAACATGAGTATTCTTTTTTTTATATTCCTCATAAGACATATTAATTCTTTCATTTAATTCTTCTGCTAAATCTAAAGGAAAAGTTGGTTGTATTTTTGATAAATTAAAAAAGTTTTTTTGTTTAACTGATTTAGCATTTTTTCTTAGCTCTTCTAAATCTTTATTTGCTTTGCTCTGCTTGAGTTCATACTGAGCTTTTGTTAAGAAAAAAGTATTTTTTTTAAGGCTTATGGAGTTTACTTCAACAATACTGCTTCCTTCAGCCAAAATAGGCTTTATAATCTTTTTAGGGCTAAAAATAGTTTCATGCCCCTCAACAAAAATATGCAATTTTCCATTTTGATTTAATGAAATTGGTTTTGTTTGTCCTTTTGGGTTTGTAGCACCCTCATAAGTCTTTTTTGTTCCATCTTCACAGAAAAAGATTATGCTGTATTTTACATTTGGTAATTCTTGATTTCTTTGATTATAAAATACTATTGTATATTCAAACGTAGTATAAGGAGTCATTATATCTCTAACCTTTTGCCGCTAGTTTATATTTAGAAGCATTTTCATCACTAATATGAATAGAAATTTGTTCTGAGCCATCAGTTTCAAATCTTTGAGTTAAACCTTGGGCATTAGTTCGCCCCTTTTGCCGGCTACCATTCATTCTAAATGCAATATACTCTACATTTTTCGCTGGCTTTCCATCTAAATCAGTAATTTCAAAAGTCAAATAATAAGGTTTATTTTCCTGCTTTTTAGGAGGAGTAACTTGTTCTCCCCCCATAAATAAATGCTGCCCTGCTTTCACCTCAAGCTTACCGCCCGTAACAGGAAAAATACCTGAACCATTCAACTTAACTTGAGATCCATTTGCAATCAGATTAATTTCAGTTGGACTAGTAATAAAAACCGTGTCTTCGGTTGAAGTAATCTGTACGCCTTTTCGAGCAATGACATCTAAGCCATCACCTTGAGCCTGAATTTCTACTTTGCCTTGGCCAGCAAAAAGTCGAGCACCTTCCTGAGCGGCAAATAGACTAATGTTTTGGCTCGCATGACTCACTATATTCTTTTGCGTACTAATATTAATGCTATCTCCAGCACTTTGAGTAAGCTGACCATTTGCACTGAGGTGTATATCTTCATTACTACTTACAGCAATACTTTTTGGAGATGCCAGCAGCATCACTGCTGATTGAAACTCAGCAGCTTTTTTAGGATCTTCTTGTTTGAGGACTTCTAAGAACGTCTGAATATTCTCAAGCATATCTAAGGGGTCAGTTTGCTGATTTTTAGCTACTTCACTAAGTGCCTTGGCATTGTTGAGGCCGCCTTCGATTTGCTGTTTAGCCTCAGCTGCCTCTAGGTGTACACCTTGAGCTTGGTCCTGTTTATGTGTACTAATGAGTAAGCCGCTGCCTGCTCTGACTGCCCCCCACTGGTCTGTTCGTAGCTCGAAACCTTCACCTCGACCTTCACCCTCTGCCTTGTCTTTTGGATGGCTTAAGTTACCCAAGTTTAGCTGACTTACAGCATGGCTACTTTGTAGCTGGGCACTGATCTGGCCTGTAGTGTCATCAAAACGTAGCTGGTTAAATCCTTTGCCATCAACTTCTTCAGAGCGAATGCCGCTCAGTTTTTTGGTATCAGGTAACTGGCCTTTCTGATCGAACTGAGTTGGATGTCGTTCAGCTTCGTGAATGCGTCCGACTACAAATGGGCGGTCAATGTTGCCGTCAAAGAAATCGATCACCACGATCTCACCTACGCGAGGTAAGAAGCGTGCACCATAACCTGCACCTGCCCATGGGGTCAATACATCGACCCAAGCAGAGTCGGTGTCATTGTCGTTACTTCCTGCTCCACCATCATGGCTATGGTCATCAGCTCGGGTAAATAGGAAACGGACTTTAATACGTCCCCATTGGTCAACATGGATACTTTCACCTTCTAGCCCCACTACTCTAGCGCGCTGTGGGTGAGCAGCTGGTCGGTGTTCTAGCGGGTTATATTCAGGCACCGCTTTAATATTTCTACGCGACAAGATGAGTTCATTACCCTGACGCTCGGTTTGGTCATTTGGCCCTGATTGATTGTTTTGCCATTGGCTTTGACTAAAAAGTTGATTGATTTGCTGTTGCAAATCCTTGGGCAAATTATTTTGCAGATAGAAGCTTTTCCCAATAATCAGAAATTCTTTGTCTGATCCGTTATGCGTATCTATTTCTGGATGTTCATTCAATTCAAACCAATAGCCAACTTGCGCATCACGTACCGTGGTTTGTGCATGAAAGTATTTTGATTGAAATGCATAATAATCAGATAGATTTTGATTGAGTTTTTCTAGCTGCTGGTGACCCGATGCGGTAGCTTGATCTTCACCTTTTAAGTCTTGCATCCAAGCAGGACTAAGGTGCCATGCCTGTTCTAGACTTAAACTCGCATTATCCTGATTAACACTATGACTATGCTTTGACTGAACACTTCCCATGCCTTCTTCTTGACTTAAAACATCAGCCTGCCAGCGTTGCACATGCACGGCTGTAGCTTGTAAGCTTCGAGTTGGCACAAGACTCGTCATACTATCTTGTTGTTCAACTGCACTACTGCGGTGATAACGGATATTTCTTCGGTCTAATGCTAAATATGATTCATTATTATCAATTAAACGTAGTTTTTGTGGTTGAATCTCATCCGAGCTATCAGCGACCCAAAGCTGAGCTTCATCAACCAACCAGTTAATGCCTTCACTACGCCAAAGTCGAGTTAAAAACTCATAATCTGTTTCATTACTTTGCATGACAAAAGGTCGAACATCGTAGTCTTGGCTTAGGTTTTTTAAATCTAAAGTTAAACCAGAAGCAAACAACGGGCTTTTGTTTTGCCATTCTGTAAATAGAATTTCAGTAATGTCCCGTACACTCTTATTCATAAACACACGACTATTGCGGCGTTTATGCCATAGTGCGGTTGGATCTTGCAATCTCAGTTTATACAATGTTAATGAACCATCACTCTGCCCCTGACTGGCTTCTGTAATAATTCCTGTAGTTCTAAATAGCTGCCCCTGATCAGTGACTTGATCGACTGCAACCTGACAACCAATAAATTGTTTTAATGAAATATGGGCATTGGTAGAAAGACAAAATAAATCGGCAGTCAGTCCTTCATTTAGCTGATGCTGTCCTTCAATACTTTGTAAAAAGACTTGAGTATTCAACGATGGATTAGAAAACTGAACATGAAGCACGCGCTTTTGCGAGCTGATACCCAAATCTTCTAGAATTCTATGTATATGAGATAACATCTTTTTTATGAAAACTTTGTCAGGATTGGCATTATTTTATAAAATACAGAAACATCTGTCTATTTTGTAAAGGAAAACTTAACCATATGAATACAAGAATGGATGATGATAATGAACGTAATAAAGATATAAAGTGAAATAAAAACTTACGCTATTAATTCACTTTTAAAAATTGTTAATATTTTAGTATTCTAAGAAATTCATTTTTAATTTAAATTTATTAATAGCATCCACAAATTTTTGACTTACTACATAGATATAAGGTTTATCCGTATCTCTAGCAATAAAACAGTCATCTGTTACAAGATCTTTTTTTATGAAGTCATACTCATCTAATAAATTGTTTTTTCTCTTAATATACATAGCATAAATATCTACCTCTTCATTCCTCACAGAGCACTTATAGAAATCACAATCATCTTCAAGAATTTCTTTCACTTCATTAAAAAATCTTTTTGAAAATAGTAAAATTCCAGAAGATGAATAATAAAAATCAGTTTCTAACATCTCATTTAATCGATCAGAAAAAATATTACCACAATCTAAACTTATTCTAGGATTTTTTAAAAACTTATCACTTAAATCAAATTTAAAATAATCAACAATAATTTCTTGCTTCCCTTTCAAGTCAAAAGAAAAATATCTATCAATATATTCAGACGGATAAATTGTATAAAAATTCACAGACCAACCTTTAAAACATCTTATTTCAAAGTAGTACTTCTAAACAAACATCTAGAAATACTACTTATTTTTGAATATTACTTACACTTTAACCATAAAAAAATTCTATAAAATACTCTACATCTAACAATACTTTTTCATTTATAAGAATTTTCTTTAACTCTTCTAAAAAACCTATTTTATACCCTCCATTTTCACCTCTAGGGTTAGAGTCATATAGGTCAATAATTAAATTCTGCACAATATTAATTTGTGAAAAAAAATCAAATAAATTTTTAGCAATGATATGTAATTCATCGCCTGAAATACATGCCCCTATCTCGCCACTATTATGATTTATGTATACGATATTTACATCATGTTGCGTTAAGAATACTGTAGCACTTTCCCCCTCGAATATATCTTCAAACATATATTGAATATTATCTAACGAATCTTTTCCTAAAAAATCATTTATATTCCCTCCTAAATCAATATTAAAATCATTTTCAGGAATACAACTTAAATAGCTTTTAAACAGATCATCATTAACAGAATTAACCTGATTAATAAGGAATCTTTCACCATAAATTATTTCATTACATTCATCAACTTTCTTTAATAAATCATTAAAATTCATGATACCTATCCTAATATTAGATACTACAACCTTTATTAAACTGATTAATCATTGCTTGTCTATCAATCAATCTTCCTCTGGAGACATTAGTCGTACTTCCTCGATGACCTTGCTTTGAATGAAAATGCTCATTATATGCATTAGGCATAGGACTACTATTTGGATGTTTAGGGTTTTCCAAGAAAACAATATTCCGCGGATCTCCTTTCCAACTTTCGCCTAATGCTCCATTATTTTTAACACTGTTAATGTGATGACCAGTATAGCCAAGATTTGACATAACAGATGAGAGCTGACCTTTACCACTACCACTTGGCGTTCTAAGAATCGTATCCAGTTCAGCTTGACTCCAATCCCTAGTACCTGTTCCAGTTGTTTGTATTAGCTGCTTCTCAAGAGACCAAGCTCTATCAATAGCATCTTGTCGACTTCCAGCTTGAGGTGTTACCTTATCTGGCTTATATCTAACTAGACTACATGGTGCTAATCCATATGGATCGATCCATTGTACGGGGTTCGCAGTATAAGCATAAACATTAAACCCACCCAATAATCCAATCGGGTCTTTACTAATAAATCGACCTACATACGGCGAATAATAACGATAACGGTTGTAATGAAGTCCTGTTTCCTCATCAAAATATTGACCTTGGAAACGGATATTATTGCTAATAATTTCTGACTTTTCAAAGAAATCTGAGTTAGCCTGTTCTAGCTTACATTCACCCCAAGCTTTATATTGAGCTTTCCAGACAATGGCGCCTGTCAGGTTACTCATTTCTTGCGGTGTACCTAAATGGTCACAGTGATAGAACCATACATCATCAAAACCTTGACTTTGTTTTACTGTATTCCAAAGAGGGGCTTTATAAATGCTATATGTTTTTTCTGTCCAGTCTTGGGTTTGATGTAGTTCAATTGAGTGATGATACGCCGCTTGCAACAAAGGCACGAAACTATCTTTTTCGTAGAAATAGTGTTTAGTTATATCAGCGCTAGATTCATAAGCTAAAGTATCACCATCCCAACCATAAATAATGTTCTGCTCTTGTCCAGTATGGTGATGTTTACTTCTTTTTTGAATACGTCGACCTAAAGCATCGTAACGATAATCCACCGTGTATTGATTATTTCGGCTACGAATAAGACGTCCCAATACATCCCACTCAAGATTTAAATCACCTTGTGATGACTTTTGTCGAATCAATTGCCCAAAAGCATCATATTGATATTGTTGGTCAAGATATTCTTGTACGACGTTATTGACTAAACGGTTATAGCTATAACCTTTTTCACTAGAAATGTGCTGTGCGGATTGATCTTTGGTACTGTTATATCGATCTAAAATATTACTTGCCGGGTCAAAATTAAAAGTCTCTTTCCCAAGTTTACTGGTCGCTTCTAATAAACGCCCAACAGGATCATATTTATAATGAATAGCCCCACGGCGAGTATCCTTAATGAGCGTTAACTCACCTGTTTTATCGTAGTGATATAAGCGTTCAATCAATTGGTTGGTATGCTGGATGGCATTATTTTTAGTTTGGGCCTGATAGCCTTTATCATGCCCATTCAACATTAATTGCTGAGTTAAGCGCCCGACTTCATCATAACGTTGTTGTTGGCTAAGTCCATTTGCATAGTGTCGTAATGTCTCTCTATGTAAATCATCACGTTCAAAGCTAACAACATCTTCACCATTTAAAGCTACGCCATAGACATGTCCACTTCCATAAGTGAGCCAATCTATTTTCTGTCCATCTGGTCGGATGGTTGTAGCTCAATTATTTAATTCATCATAAACATGATTCCAGAAATGAAAAAGCCTATCAGTTAGATAGGCCCTATATTAAAAGATCAAAAAATAAATATTATTAATTTTCTAGATCTAAATACCAAATGGTTTCGCCCCAAGAGTTATCTTTAATTTCTGGCATAATTTCGCCCTGATTAAAATGACGCTTTTGCATGTCATTCGCTGGACTATACCATTCACCAGACTGTGGACAAGGTTGACCAGCTTCACAACGTAAACGGTTAGCTTCTCCATCTATATTTCCATGTTCACCTAGAACCGTATACTGGCTTCGAGCATAATCCACTAAGTCTTTTGGATAGTATGGTTTATCACGATAACTACTGTCATCTATTCGTAAAATAACTGTAATTGCTGCTGCCTCTAATGACCAATAACCTGGAAACTGACTACTTTTATGACGATCATGATAGGGTTCTCTTTTACTTGCGCCATACCACTCATCCATGTAAGCTGACATCAGAGCTGGACGGTCAGCTTCATCCGCCGTAAATACTTTATCAAGCTTTCTATATGGAAGTTGTCTTAAATAGACTTCCGAGATTTCCCGATCTGGTAACCATGGAGAAACTAGTTTATCCAGTAAGGCATCTTGCTCATCATTTTCATAAGCCAGAAGTTCCATAATTATTTTTAAATGCTCAGGTTGAGCAAATAAAATAGAGAAACAAACTAACTGTAAAGCTTCCCAATATTCACTTGTAATTAATTCTAAGTGCGGTACTAAGTGTCCATCACATTCTGAACTTTGATGAAAATCCAAATGGTAAAATTCTGCTTTTTTAAGTGCATAAATAACATTAGGAAAATATTCAGCTAGTTTCTTTACAGAAACACCTGCAGAATAACTAAAGAATATAAGCTCTAAAGAAGCTTCAAAAAAATGATTAGATGATAAGTAAATTGCACCTTTAGGTTTATCTTTTAAAAACTCCTTATCATTTAGCCTTTCACCTATTGTTTGGACTGACTCTAAAGCTTGAGATACCGTATATTCGTAATCTTTATATTTTTGATATGGCTCTCGTCTTAATGACTCCCAATCACCTTTGTTCAATAACTCCATTAACTAACTCTCTATTCAACTAAAATATTATCTGGCAGAACAACTAAGGGCATCTGAATATTATGAACTTTTCCTTTAGAACGATCATGCTGCTCATATTGCTTACCAGTAACCATATAAATTTCACGGTTATATATCGTAGGGTATGAAAAATTACGCTGAGCAATTATAATATTTGTGGATATAGTATTTTTATGAGTTATAGAAATAGACATATCTTCTCTTAAGGAAGCTCCTATCCATTTATGACTCATCTGACGACCTTTAGACTTAGTTCCACTTAACCCAGCTTTTCCTTGACTGCCCGTTAGAGCCCCTTCATTTTTTATAGAAGTTTCTGCACTAGTCGATCTTTTACCTAACCCTGACTGTTCATTGTATTCGGTCTTTTCATCAAAAATTTTACCAATCTCACTCCGATTACCTTCAATGGCTTTAGCATCAGAATCTGCCATTCCCGCTAAAAAAGCAAAATGACCAAAAATACTTCCCTTTGTTTCACCAACCAAATATTTACGACCTTTATGACTTCCAAACCACAAATGATCTATACCAGTTTGGTTAATATCTTGTTTACGTATCCGGTCACCCACTGCATTACGCTTTAAACGATCATGTTCTTCTATTAAACGTCCATTATCATTAATTTTACGTAAACCCTTTCGTCTTTCTTTTGAATAATAATCCACAATATGCTCAGCAGGCACCCCTGTAGACCAACGCTTTTTTTTCGATTGCCTAATTTCTTGACTACGCTTTGTTTTATTAACAGCAGAACTCTGAACAGTCGGAGCTTTGTCTTTTACTTGCTGCTGTGCTCCACCTCGTTGATGATTTGAAGGTTGTTGAGATGAGTTTTTTCCTTTGCCAGCAACTGTCGTCTGTCTAGGCGGAACTTGACGTGTGGTCTTAGCTGCTGCTGTACTCGGTAATGGGGGATGCATATTCAACATTTGATTAACTGTTTTTTGAATTTCTGCAAACGCAGAATTCATATATTTTGGAGCATCTTTTTTTACTTGTTGAAGCATACGAATTACTTCGTTTACTTTGGGTCTACCCATTACTTGTTTTGCCAACCAAGAATCCAGAACATCTACAAATTCATCAATCATTTTATTGAGTAAAGAAAGGCATTTGTTTTTAAGTTGATTCCAATCCATTTCTTTTAATGCTTTTTTAGGATCTATCTTGGCATATTTACGCATAGCATCAAATACACGCTCTGCATTTGCACCACTTCTTGCAAGCTTAAACCCTGCTTTGAATGCATCTCCAAATCCAGGAATACATCCAATTAAAGTTATGACTAAATCTACCCATCCCATTATATTAGCCGGATTTGTGGCTACTAAGATAATCCCCTTAATTAAATCACGTAAATCAAATAATTGTCCTACAACCGGAACACATCCTAAAATTGCTGTAACAATAATTTGACTAGGCCCCGTACCGCTCCCATCTAGTAAGCCTAAAAACCACTTCCCCACATCATCATCTGCTTTTTTTAACTGCTGAGGTGTTACTCTTTGTGTTACAGGTTGTTTAGTTGCTTTTGCTGGTACAGAAGGTAAAATCGCCATTAAATATCACCTTCTTGATAACTACGCTCGGATTCAGCTTCATCACCTGTTAAATCTTGCGAATGCATTTCTTTATATGGTTTTGTCTCAGGTGTAATTTCATTTTCTAAAATATAATCATCATAGTAGTCATGTATAATTTCGCAGCTATTTTGCATTTCTTCAATTTCATCATCAAAAAAATTATCTTTTAGATAAGTATTGTATGTATCAGAAAATGTTGCCCTCGCAGATAACATATCTTCTTCAGTACGTATTTTTTGCTCAGCAATAGGATTTTTCAAAAGATCTATAAAATGTTCAGGTTTAACTCTAATATCTTCACCATATAAAACTTTGGCTTTCTTACCTAACTCGATATTGTCAATTTTAGCGTAACCATTTGCATCCAACATACCTTTTTTACTGGTCCCATCTTCAAATAAAAGTTCATATGTTGCTTGTTTTACAGGAGATAAATCTTCATAAACATAATTAAGCTCTATTGAACCCGTATTTTTTTCTACTGCTGGCAAAGCAGGCAAAGTAGCAGATGCACTCCCTCCCCCCATAAACAAATGCTGCCCAGCCTTTACCTCAAACTTACCACCCGTAACTGGAAAAATTCCCGAGCCATTAATCTTGATTTGAGATCCACCCGCCGTAATAACGATTTCTTTAGAAGCACTAATTTCAATTTTGTCTTCTGTTGAAATCACCTGAACAGCTTTACGGGCAATTAAATCTGCTCCGTCACCTTGTGCTTGTATCTCGACTTTACCTTTGCCTGCATAAAGTCTTGCACCTTCTTGAGCTGCAAAAAGGCTAATTTTATTTTGGGCATGTGCAATCAGGTTTTTTTGAGTAGACAGGTTAATGCTATCACCAGCAGTTTGACTTAACTGACCATCTGCGCTGAGGTGAATGTCCTCGTTACTGACTAGAGCAATACTGTTGGGTGCAGTTAATATCATCAAGGCTTGCTTAAAAGCGGCAGCTTTGTCTTGATCTTTTTCTTCAATTTGTTCTATGAATGTTTTTAAGCTCTCAAGAACTTCCAATGGATCAGTTTGCTGATTTTTAGCAACTTCACTGAGTGCCTTGGCATTGTTCAGACCGCCTTCTATTTGTTGTTTGGCCTCGCTTGCATCAAGATGTACGCCTTGAGCTTGATCCTGCTTGTGGGTACTAACGAGTAAGCCACTGCCAGCTCGAACCGCACCCCATTGGTCTGTTCTAAGTTCAAAACCTTCACCTCGGCCTTCACTTTCAGCCTTGTCTTTTGGATGGCTTAAGTTACCGAGGTTTAATTGGCTTGCGGCATGGCTGCTTTGTAGCTGGGCACTGATTTGCCCTGTGGTGTCATCAAAACGGAGTTGGTTAAAGCCCTTACCGTCGACTTCTTCTGAGCGGATACCGCTGAGCTTTTTAGTGTCAGGTAGTTGGCCTTTCTGATCGAACTGGGTTGGGTGACGTTCAGCTTCGTGTATGCGTCCCACCACAAATGGACGGTCAATATTGCCGTCAAAGAAGTCGATCACAACGATTTCACCAACACGTGGCAAGAAGCGTGCGCCATAACCTGCACCGGCCCATGGGGTGAGTACATCGACCCAAGCCGAGTCGGTGTCATTGTCGTTACTTCCAGCTCCACCATCATGGCTATGGTCGTCGGCTCGGGTAAACAAGAAACGGACTTTAATGCGTCCCCACTGATCGACATGAATGCTTTCGCCTTCCAGTCCCACCACTCTAGCGCGCTGCGGGTAAGCTGCTGGTCGGTGCTCTAACGGGTTATATTCAGGCACAGCTTTTATGTTGCGTCGAACCACGTTCAGCTCAGCATAGTGGCGCTGCTCTGGGTTTTGGCTATCGAGTTGAGCTGCCTTGAGCTTGTCTTTTGGCAACAGACGCTCAAGTTGCTGTTGTAATTCTTTTGGTAAATTATTCTGGTTATAGTAGTGCTTGCTTAAGATTAAGAATTCTTTATCGGCACTTTCATGTTGGTCGAGTTCAGGATGCTCATTGAGTTCAAACCAGTAACCGACCTGTGCATCACGGACGTTACCTGAAATAGTAAACTGTTTAGAACTCAGGTGATGGTAAGCATTGATGTGCTGGTTAAACTGTTCAATCTGGCTATTGCCTGAAGCTGTAGCTTGGTCTTCGCCTTTTAGGTCTTGCATCCAAGCTGGGCTAACATGCCATGCATCTTCAAGGTTTAGGCTGGCATTGTCATAGTGTTCACTGTGCTGCTGCTTACCTTGTACGCTGCCACTGCCTTCTTCTTGTTGTAGGACATCGGCTTGCCAGCGTTGTACATGAACAGAGGTTGGTTGTAAGCGGCGCTCTGCCTTGACTTGAGTAATGGTATCAAACTGTTCTGTCGCACTGCTGCGTTGGTAACGTAGACTACGACGGTCAAGCGCCTGATAGTTTTGGTTATCATCAATTAAACGTAATACTTGTGGCTGAATGGAAGCATTCGGGTCAGCGACAAAAAGCTGTGACTCATCGACCAACCAGTTGATGCCTTCGCTACGCCACAAACGGGTTAAAAAGTCATAATCGCTTTCGTTTGACTGCATCACAAATGGACGCACATCATAGTCTTTGGTTAATCCTGCTGTATCAAGCGTTAAGCTTGAGGCAAATAACGGGCTTTTCCCTTGCCATTCTTTAAACAGAATTTCGCTAATATCCCGCACGCTTTTGTTCATAAACACACGGCTATTACGGCGTTTATGCCAGAGTGCAGTTGAATCTTTTAAGCTTAAGTTATAAATGGTAAGTGAACCGTCGCTTTGACCTTGGCTCGCTTCGGTAATAATGCCTGTGGTTCTAAAAAACTGGCCTGTATCGGTCACCTGATCGACGGCAACCTGACAGCCAATAAATTGTTTTAATGCAATATGCGCGTTTGTCGATAGACACAGTAATTCAGCAACGCTGCCCTGATTAAGCGTATGTTCGCCCTCGATGCGTTGCAAGAAGACTTGATTGTTTAATGATGCGTTGGAAAATTGCACATGAAGAACGCGGTTCTGTGCGACCAACCCTAAACTATCTAAAATTTGAAATATTTTATGGGACATCATTATTATAAAAACTGAGTCATAATCATCGATATTTTATAAAAAACAGACAGAATTGTCTATTTATATAAAATAGCTTATCTTCCCTTAACTTACATACTTTTTAGTTTATTTAAAAGAAAGATAAGGTTTTAAAGGAGAAAACCCATGTCTAAACAAATGGATCAAGCCATTCAAAGTGTCATTGACCTACATATTTTAATAGAAAATGTATTTACAGGAAAAAATGCAGAGCAAAGTCTGAGCCCGCTTTTAGATAGCTTTGATCAAAATTTTAAGATGGTCACCGTTCAAGGGCACAGCATTGGTTTCGCAGAAGTGAATAGTTTATTTAGTCAGAATATCGGAAAAAAAACCTTCTTTAAAAATCAACATTATTAAGAATACAGCTTTATACGAATTTGAAAATTATTGTTGGGTGCAATATCAGGAACATCAGCAAACTGATGAAACCGAGACAGTGCGTACCTCTACGGCCTGCATTAAAGTAGAAGATAAAAAATGTTATTGGGTGTATTTACATGAAACTTTTGTTCCCTCGTCTTAAGTCATGTAGAGCACCTTAAAGATGGCACCTATTTTGCTTAACAATATTACGTTTCATGAAAATCGTAATACTGATCAAAATGGGGAGCTCTCGATATGGGTTATGTTGCAAAGGAATTTACGCGAAAGAACAAGCTGATTCTCAGTATTTGTTCTTTCGTGATTCCAATATGTCTTTGGTGCGCAATCAGTTACTTACCTTTTGTTTGGCATCCTCAAGTACAAATCACGAGTTCGGGAAGTGTTTCTTACTTACAAGTAGGAAGTCGCATTGATAAAAATGTGTTCTATCTCGAAGCACAAAATGCAGTCAATCGAAATTCTGCACCACCACAAGGTATTTTGGTCAATCCGATTTATTTACCTGCTCCTCATGAAGTCGCTAAGGCTTTGGTCACCGCATTTACCACACCACCAGAACAACCTGATTCACCGTGGTTTCATCAAAGTTTATGGCACAGTATTAAACTGGTTTTTTCAGCCTTTTTTATCTCTTCCTTGATTGGGATTCCACTGGGTATTTTGTGTGGTTTTTCTAAGCGGATATCCCTGTTAACAGAACCGTTTGTCGAGTTTTTCCGTTACTTACCCGCACCTGCATTTGGTGCGCTTGCAGTGGCAATTTTAGGGATTAATGACGCACCTAAAATTGCCATTATTGTGATTGGTACGCTCTTTCAGCAAATTCTCATTATTGCCAATACTACACGAATGGTTGATCGAAGCTTAATTGAAGCTGGCTATACGCTTGGCACCAATAAGCTCAAAAGTTTATTTCACGTGGTGATTCCTGCGGCCTTACCTGATATTTACCGCGACTTACGTGTGCTATTGGGCTGGGCATGGACCTATTTAATTGTTTCAGAGCTGATTGGTACGACCTCGGGTATTACATGGTTTATTACCCAACAGGCACGCTATCAAAACTTTGACAATGTCTATGCAGCTATTTTGATTATTGGTGTGATTGGTCTGGTCTGTGATTGGTTATTAATGAAGTTAGGTGAGCGGATGTTCACTTGGAAAGTAGGAGCAAAATAATGAACGATTCAACATTTAACGCGCATGAATACTTTCAAAAAATTTATGAACGTCCTGTGATTTTAGAAGCTAAACAACTGAGCCAAGTCTTTAAGCATGGTCACAGCGAACGCACTGTTTTAAATAAGCTCGATTTAAAAATTCACAAAAGAGAATTTATTTGTGTGATTGGCCCTTCTGGCTGCGGTAAGTCAACACTGAGCCGTGTTATCGCAGGTTTAGACCCATACCATAGTGGAGAAGTTTTAGTAGACGGCGAATGCATTACGGGTCCATGCCCTGAACGCGGCATGGTATTTCAGGGCTATACCCTTTTCCCTTGGAAAACTGTAAAAGAAAATGTGATGTTTGGTCCGCAAATGCGTGGGGCTAGCCAAATGACAGCCGAAGCTCAAGCACGCGAATGGATCAATATTATTGGTTTAGAAAAATATGAAAATCAGTATCCACACCAACTTTCTGGTGGCATGAAACAGCGCGTTGCGATTGCTAGAGCTTTGGTTAATCAACCTAAGATCTTACTCATGGATGAGCCTTTTGGTGCGCTCGACCCGCACACCCGTCAAAAAATGCAAAAGCACTTAATGGATTTATGGCAAAATATTGATATCACGATTATTTTTGTGACCCATGACATGGATGAAGCTATTTTACTGGCAGATCGAATTGTGGCACTTAAAGCCAACCCCGGTGAAATTAAGGAAATTATTGAAGTTAATTTACCCCGCCCACGCTCACTCGATTTAATGAGTACACCTGAGTTCAAACAGCTCCGTTCACGGGTTGATTATCTGGTACATGCTGAAGAAGATGAGCTTGACCCTGCGTTGCAAGACTTACCAAAAATACCGCGTATGACTCAAGTCAGTACAGAAAAATAAATCAGACACAAAAAAGCCCAAGTTCAACTTGGGCTTTTTGCTTTATGGAGCTTATTTGAGTTGTTCTATGAGTGTCGGATAAATCAGCCCATCTACATTTTGTTCAGTTTTATAAATACCATTTTCGACATTAAATTTATTGACGTGATAGCTAGAGCCATAAATTGAGTCAAAGCCTTGAGATTTAGCAAATACTTTTTTATTGGCACTGATATCTAATAAATGCGTACCGCTGACCATCAACTCATATTGCTTTGGATCAACCCCTGAACGGTTTGCCATGATTTTAACCGCATCGGCATGAGTTGCAGGGTCATTAATATATTTAACGGTTTTATCCCACACTTGAATGATTTTTTTCCATTCCTCTTGATGAGCAGTTAAGTGGCTCATGTTGACTGTTAAGGTGTCGTAAATTAAACCCGGCTTGTCTTTAGAGGTATAGATAATTTTAGAGCCTGCCACTGCTTTTAACGCCTGACCTGCAACAGGTTGCCAAACAGCAATCGCAGAAATATCGGGGCTATTAAACACTTGAGGTAATTGGTTCGTCGCTGAATTTACCAACGTTACCTCATTCGCTTTAATGTTATGGTCAGTTAAAGCAGTTGCCAATAAAAGATGATCAACCAAGCCTTTTTCGACGCCGATTGATTTTCCTTTTAAGTCTTGAATGGTGTTAATACCCTCTTTTGCAATAATGACATCATTGCCCGCAGAATAATCTGTTGCCATGATCATCATGCCTTGAGTACCACCCGAAGCAGTTACCAAGTTATCGCCATTGGTGACCAACACAGCATCGAGCTGATTTGCCGAAAAAGCTGAAAGAGAAGCCGAATAATCAAACCATTTAAACTCTACATTTAGCCCTGCTTCTTTTAACCAGCCTTTCTCAATAGCCACTTGCCAAGCCACCCAGCCTGGCCAATCGCTATATCCAATGGTAATTGGTTTTGTATTTGTGGATGCCTGAGTGTCTTGTTTAGCCTCAGGCACTTTAGCGGTATTGTCACACCCACCCAATACAACTGCCGATAAAATAGATACGGATAACAACGCTTTTTTAATCATATAGAAAATTCCCCAACATTTTTACTAACAACACTTTGAGCGGTTTGATTGAGTGACTGTATATAGGCTCGCCAGCCTCCAAAATGGCTAATATCGGTTGCATCTTGAATGGCATACGCTTCGCAAATAAAGCCTTTGACCCATGTTCCATCTTTTAGTTTCAGGTTCCCAATACCAAGTGGTGCAGGCACTTCAGCCACAATAGCTCCAAAATTTGCTAGAGGAACATCCCACACTTCGACGTCAATTGACGTACCTGTCGCGTCGCATTGCAGCCCCGGTTTTGGTGGTGTGGTATTTTTTAAGGCAAAGAGTTTATAAGTGTCTGCTGTCTGGGTTTTCTTAAAGAAAGTGGCATTGCGACTAGTGAGCTGAAAATTAAGCGGCATGCCTGTTAAGTGCGCTCCCACCACAGCTAGCTGCACTGAATGATTCGACTGGATGTTTATACTTTTTTGATAATGTTGAGTTGATTTACCTAAACTCAGCGATGTTTCGGCTTGCCAAAGCTGCGCAAAATTGGCGAGTGCCTGATCGTGCCAAGCTGGTGCAATAAAGGTTACGCCGTTTGGTAGGCCGTCTTCACGGAGTACATTTGGTAAAGCTAAAGCCGAAAGATCGGCAAAATTGACAAAGTTGGTATAAGCCCCCATGTGTGCGTTTTTAGTCAACAGGTCGGCTTCAACTTCGGCAATGGTGTAAATGGTTGGCGCTGTCGGAACCATCAAGGCATCAAAAGGTTGTAATGCCAAATTAATTTTTCGAGCAAGCACGGCGCGGTTATATTCGGCTTGAAGTGCATCTGTTGCCTTGAATTTATCTGCCTGCACAATAATCTGGGCAATGACTGGATGAGCCTTTTCACGTGTTGTCATGCGTTCAACAGCGACAGTTCTTTCTGCCACCCATGCATCGTTATACAGTGCGGCAGCAAGCTCATTAAACGCGCTGAAATCAATACTCTCAACTTCATAGCCCAGTTTTTTTACGCGCTCGACTGCAACTAAAAAAGCTTTTTCAGATTCAAGATCGCCATAAAACTCAAGCTGAGCTGGAATAGCTATTTTTCGTTTAGAAAACTGAGTCGGTACATTGGCTGGATGTACTCGTGAATATTCATCTGTTTCATCATAGCCCTGCATTAAATTCGCAATGGTCCACGCATCATCAATATGTAGCGCAAAAATAGAAATGACATCAATAGTTCGACAGGCTGGAATTAAACCTGTGGTAGAAAACCAGCCCTTTGTCGGCTTAAGGCCTACAATATTGTTATGGCCCGCAGGAACACGCCCTGACCCCGCCGTGTCTGTCCCCAAACTAAAAGGCACAATACCATTGGCAACCACCACTGACGAACCAGAGCTTGACCCACCGCTAATATATTCAGGGTTAAAACTATTTTTTACTGCACCATAAGGTGAACGAACACCAACCAGTCCCGTTGCAAACTGATCGAGGTTAGTTTTACCAACCACAATCGCCCCTGCTTTTTTCAGTTTGGCAATTACGGCAGCATCTTGGGTCGCTAAATATTGAGCTTCTTTACAGGCAGCAGTGGTGTGAAAGCCAGCGACATCAATGTTGTCTTTAACTGCAAATGGCACACCGTATAGAGGTAGGTCAGCAATATTTTGGTCTTTTAAAACATCAATTTGCGATTGGATCTGCTCGTTCGATGCAATTTCGATCCATGCGTGGTCATCATTTTTAATTTCTGCAACATAGCTAATCAGATCTGCAAGATAGATTTGCCCGTTTTGATATGCTGTTTTCCAGTCTTGAATTGTCCATAAATTTTTCAACACGCTACTCCTCATTTAGTCATTTTGCTGTATAGGCGGCATGACGGCATCCATCAGTTCTAAATGCCCTTTAATCACCCCTTTCAACACAATAAATTGCTGGCTAATTTGTCTAAGCTCAGAACTCGCGCCCTGCATTAACATGACTTGCAATATCTTTTGTTGGTCGAGCTGGATATGAAGTGAGCTAATCACCTGTGCTAAAAACTGTTGCTGTAAATCGACCAATTGATTACGCAAGGTCATTTGGCTAGCGTCATAAAGCAGCGTCAACGTGCCTACCATGACTTCATTGGCCTGTGCTTGCTCTGCAATCAGGTGTTTATTAATCATGTCGACAATGGCTTGCGAGCGACTTTCATAGTTCTGCTCGACAATTTTTTGATCGAGTGCGTTAAGTGTCGTTTCAGGTACGGTAATACTGATTCGAGCCAACTTTTGTTTTGCCACAGTCTTATCCTTTTGTTTTAGGCGGCTGATTGTTTTGCTTGATATATACGCCTGCACGTACACTAAGCAATTCGACTAAAAAGGCTTTTAAAGTTGGCTTTGGTTGAACCACAGGTTTTACATCGTTCATATCGCACCTCTAGCTTAGTATTACCAAATTCAGTTTTTGTATTACTGATATGAGATGCAGAAAATGTGCCAGTTTTTAAACATGGTTTTTGATAGGCTTGACAGAAATTTATGAGTGATTTTTGGGCAAAAAAAAGCCCCATGCACAGGGATGGGGCTAATATTTATATTTTTAAAAAGTTAATTTTTCATCTTATGACTGATTGATCATTGTATGTGCCCATACCGATAAAGACTCTAAAACAGGCTTAAAAGATTGGCCTAATTCGGTCATTTCATAAACCACTTTAATCGGTGCTTTTTCACCATAAACAGTTCGAGATATTAAGCCACTTTGCTCTAATTGCTTGAGTTGAAGGCTTAAGGTCATTTCTGTGATCGTTGGCATTAATTGATTGATTTCATTAAAACGTTTTGGCCCATCTTTTAGATAATACAGAATAACGCCTTTCCATTTTCCACCCACCAAATCCATAGCCATACTGATATGACATGGATACGTTTTTCCATTCATGGTGATTTCACATTTATTTTCAGTATTTGCCATTTTTAAACGCCACCTATCAACTTTGATAGTTATTGTACACCCATACTATAAAAATTATAGTGACTATGATTTTTATAGCTACAAGGCATTATTATGGCTTTACTTATTTTGGCCCATCCCTACTACGCTCAATCAATTGCAAATAAAACGATAGTGAATGAACTTATAAAAACCTATCCGGACCTTGAAGTCCGAGATATTTTTCAGCTTTATCCAGACTATAAAATTGATGTAAGTGCTGAACAAGAAGCGTTGCTACGCCATGACACCATCATTCTGCAATATCCAATGTTCTGGTTTAATATGCCGGCAATTTTGAAGTTATGGTTTGATGAAGTTTTTACTTATCAGTTTGCTTATGGCTCTCAAGGCGACAAATTAAAAGATAAAAAAGTCATTATTAGTATGACGGTCGGGCAAAAAGAAGCCGATATGGTGAATGACCGAGAAAACTTAGCGGATAGTTTTTTAAAAGCGGTTCAATATTCAATTCAATATACGCAAATGCAGTTAAGCGCCACTTACTTGCTTTATGACGTTTCGCCTTTATCAGGTAATCCAGAGTCGAAAATTAAATTAGAAGCTGTTGAACATGGTCATAAAGTATTAAAGCATTTGACCGAAGCATAATAAAAAAAGAGAGCATCAATATTGATGCTCTCTTTTGGTTTAAGCGACAGGTGCTAAGGTAAATAGCACTTGTCCTGTTTTTACGGTTTGCCCTTTTTCAATGGTAATGGTTTCTACCTTCATACGTTCCGGCGCAATAATTGGAATTTCAATTTTCATTGCCTCAATTACCGCAAGGGTTGCACCTTCTTCAACAATATCACCCGATGCACATTCAATTTTCCAGATTGAGCCTGGCATGTGTGATTCGACTGTACAGCCTCCTTCAGGAATAACCACGGTTTCACCTTCATCAACCGCATCTAGGCTTTCAGAAATATATTCTTGCAAGCCCGCTTCGTGCCAACGGCGGCGTTCAGCCTCAAAGTTAGCTTGCTGTGTATCTTTAAAGGCTTGAATGCTGTCTTGATGCGTCTTTAAAAACTCGTTGTATTCTTTTAAGTTGAGTACACCATCTTCAATACGAAGTTGTAGACGACCTGCCTTAAAGTCTTCACGCATTTGCAGAAGTTCAGCCTCAGAAACTTCATAAAACTTAACTTGGTCAAAAAAGCGTAATAACCACGGTTTGCCATCTTCGAAGTCGGCATTTTTACGATAACGACTCCACATTTGAGTGGTACGACCAACAAACTGGTAGCCACCTGGTCCTTCCATACCGTACACACACATATACGCCCCGCCAATGCCGACCGCATTTTCAGGTGTCCAAGTTCGCGCAGGGTTATATTTTGTGGTGACTAAACGTTGGCGTGGATCGAGCGGCGTCGCAACGGGTGCACCTAAATACACATCGCCTAACCCCATTACTAAATAGTTCGCACTATAGACCACATCTTTAACCGCTTGCTTAGAAGCTAAGCCATTAATACGGCGAATAAACTCGACGTTATCTGGACACCACGGTGCATCTGGTCGAACAATTTGTGTATAGCGTTCGGTGGCAAGTTGAGTTTGTGAATCTTCCCAAGCCAAAGGCAAATAAACAGTCCGTGAAGGCACCTGCATATTTTGAATATCGGGTAACTCGGCTTCTGCTTGTTGAAGTTTCTGTAAAAGCTCCAGTTGATCGAGTTGAATTGAATCAAAATGAATTTGTAGTGAACGAATACCCGGTGTTAAATCGATAATACCCTGAATGTTTTGATCTTTGACCCATTGCATGAGTGCATGAATACGGAAGCGTAAGTTTAGGTCGAGTACTAACTCGCCATATTCCACCAACAAATAGCTATTTCCTGCTGGTCGATAGGTCACGCTTGGTAAGTCAGCTTTACCGTCTAAAGTTGCCAAAACTGCATCTTTTAAAGTGTCGGGTTCTGCTTGAATGGCTGGGTTAAAATCGATCTGAGTTGTATCAGCCGCAGTTAAGCTTTGATGATATTTTTGATCGAGTGCTTTTGCTTGCGCGTAACTCACAGGTACAAATTTAACTTTATCGCCTGCTTTAAGCTGCCCGATTTTCCAAAGCTCGGAATGAATCACTACCGCAGGGCAAACAAAACCACCTAAGCTCGGACCATCTGGACCCAAAATAATCGGCATATCGCCCGTAAAATCAATTGCCCCAATCGCATAAGCATTATCATGAATATTGGATGGATGTAAGCCTGCCTCACCGCCGTCTTCACGTGCCCACTCAGGTTTTGGACCAATTAAGCGAATGCCTGTACGGCTTGAGTTATAGTGAATCTCAAACTCATTGGTAAAGAACGTATCAATATCTTGTTTGGTGAAAAAGTCTGGTGCGCCATGTGGACCATACATCACTGCAATTTCCCAGTTTTGGGTAAAGCTAGGAATTTGCACTTGAGCTAAAGCTGTAGTCGATTGAGTAGAATATTCAGTAATCGGCAGCATATCTCCAATTAATAAATTACGACCTGCATGTCCACCAAACTGCCCTAAAGTGAAAGTCGCCTGTGACCCTAAATACTCAGGAACATCAAAACCACCTTTCACACCTATATAGCTACGGCAACCTGAACGGATAAGCCCACATTTTAAAACTTGGCCTTTTTTCACATTGATGGTTTGCCACATCGGCACCAGTTCGCCATCAAGTTTTGAAGGCATATCACCGCCCGTAATCACAATTTGGCTATCGCAGTGAAACTTTAAAGTTGGCCCTTGCAAGGTGCATTCAAGCCCTGCGGTATTTGATTCATTGGCTAGAAGCTGGTTTGCTACAGTTAAACTGAGTGGGTCGATGGCACCTGATGGCGGCACACCAACATCCCAATAACCTAATCGCCCTGTTACGTCTTGAATGGCAGTTTGAATACCAGACTGCAATACTTCAATTTTTTGAGTTTTCCATTCAAACGTATTTAAAAATCGGGTCGTTTGAGTACCCAAAGCAAACACATCGCAAGCAATAATGTTTTGTAAATATTCCAGATTGGTTTCAATGCCTGCGACTTGTGTGTTGGCAAGACTAGCACTCATTGCCTGTATGGCTTGGTCCCGTGTTGCAGCAGTTACAATGATTTTGGCAATCATGGGGTCATAAAAAGACGACACCGTTGAACCTGTTTCTACCCATGTTTCGACTCGGGCTTGCGGGTTAAATTTAACATGTGTGAGTAGACCTGCACTCGGCTGGAACTGTTTAATCGGGTCCTCGGCATAAAGACGAACCTGAATGGAATGTCCTGTTGGCTCTAACTTTTCAGTGGGTGCTGACCAGTCACCGCTTGCCAAGGTAACCATCCACTCGACTAAGTCGACACCAAACACTTGCTCGGTCACGCCGTGCTCGACTTGCAAACGCGTGTTAACCTCTAAGAAATAAAATTCTTGCGTTTCGGTGTCCATGACAAACTCAACCGTGCCTGCCGAGCGGTAGTTCACCGACTGCATCAGTTGAATCGCAACTTTTTGCAAATACTCACGTTGCTGTTCATTTAAGTGTGGCGCGGGTGTTTCTTCAATGACTTTCTGATTACGGCGTTGTACCGAACAATCACGCTCACCCAACGCTAAAACTTGTCCTTGCCCATCACCAAAAATTTGTACTTCGATATGGCGCGCGTGTTGTACAAATTTCTCTAAATACAAACCCGCATCTTTAAAATTGACCTGCGCCAAATAAGACACGGTTTGATAGGCATCTTTTAACTCGGTTTCGTTCCAGACCAGACGCATGCCAATACCACCGCCACCCGCGGTACTTTTCAGCATGACTGGATAACCAATATGGGCAGCTTCGGTCAAGGCGTCGGCTTCATCGGTAAGTAGTGAACTGCCCGGCAGTAGAGGCACATTGCTTTTAATAGCCAGCTCACGCGCAGTATGTTTTAAACCAAAATCGAGCATTTGGCTTGAAGTTGGCCCAATAAAGGCAATGCCTTGGCTTTCGCATAAATCACAAAATTCGGCATTTTCAGACAAAAAACCATAACCGGGGTGAATGGCTTCTGCTCCCGACTGTTTAGCAACCTCAAGGATTTTTTCAATATTTAAATAGCTTTGATGCGCAGGTGCAGGTCCAATCAAGAAAGCTTCATCAGCCAAAGTCACGTGTAAAGAATCACGGTCGGCTTCGGAGTAAACAGCTACCGAAGCGATCCCGAGTTTTTTAAGGGTGCGAATTACGCGACAGGCAATTGCACCGCGGTTAGCAATCAGAACTTTTTTAAACATGCTTACACCCCTTCCGCTTCACGGACAACCAGTTGAATTTTGGTTGGGTTATAGCCGTTACATGGGTTGTTTAGCTGAGGGCAATTGGAAATTAAAACAATTAAATCCATTTCTGCCCGAACTTCGACGTATTTCCCCGGTCCTGAAATTCCGTCATCAAATTTAAGCTGACCGTCTAGTGTCACAGGCACATTCATAAAAAAGTTAATATTTGGCCCGATATGACGGACATTTAAGCCATGCTTTTTTGCAATGGGATGTTTTGCCAAGGCATACATAAAGTTGTTACGGCAACTATGCATGGGATACGTTTCATGTGCATAGCGAACCGTATTACTTTCACACGAACAGGCACCGCCAATGGTGTCATGGCGACCACAGTTATCATCATGAATAACGGCAATTGGACGGCCAAAGTTACTGTAGAGCTTGGTGCCCTTTTCTAAATAGATTTGTTGGTTGATGGCCAAAGTATCCATTGCGCTATAACGCTCAGTTGGATTTTCGGCACTCATAAACAAAGTATCGACCGCTTGGTTTCCCTCAAGATCAATAATTCGAAAATATTGGCCCTTTTTAACCTCGCACATCCACGCTTCACCCGCAGGACAAACTTCATTTAAAACTGCTTTTTCAAATGATTGTAAAACTGTCATGATGCTTCTCCTGATTTAAATATTGCTAAGCGCGTAGTAGCGGGCTGTGTTTTGAAACGCACGCTGATTTTGCGAACACGCATCACGACAAATATCGCTGTCTGTTAGTGAATTGGCTTTAAATAAACTAAGTTGAATATCGGCAGGTTGATAGTTTGGGCTGGTGTCTAAACCATGCGGCGTGGCAGATAAAAATAGTAAGCAATCCATTTCAAAACGCAGTTCAATGGTTTGATCGGTGTTATCAGAACTGACATAAGACAAAGCGTCGTTTTCATCTGGCACAACTTTAGAAAATAGATTAACCGTAGCACTCAGGTCTTGGCTGGCAAGTCCGTATTTACACATTTCAATGAGTAAGCTGTCTAAGCCGTTTTGGTACATATCATTGCGGGCATCTTGAAATGTACGCGCACCAAATTGCTTTTCAATTTGCTCAGGTCGGCTTGGGCCACAAAGTGCATCGTTCCAACCATGATCGTCATGAACAATGGAAGCCATGACACGGCCAAGGTCTGAATACAATACATTGGAAGCTTTTAAATAGGCTGTGTGTTGCCCCTTTAAGCTGTCCGGCATGTTAAAACGTTCAAGCACATCGGCAGCATTTACACAAAACAAAGAAACATTTGCCTGAGCGCCAAGCGATGTAAATCTAAGAATAGTTCCTTTTTGAATACGCCCCGACCAGTGATGTCCGCCGGGTAAAAGTTCGGTCCAAATCGCCTGATTGTTATGATAACTTGCAGTGTTCATAGCTACTCCTGTCGGATAGTTTTAGACTTCCTCCCGGGCTTTTATCCCTCCGTGTAGTTCGCTAGGAACCGTGAACTCTCGGTCCAGACATACGTGAAGTATCGGAACCCTAGATCACTTTTGATTGGTTATGACTATGCAAAGGACATGCCAGCTTAGTATTACGTTTTTGGTTAAAAGTAATACTAAACTTGAGCTGTTTGGGTGCGGTTTAAGTTCAAAAATAAAAATCTGCACTAAAAATTGTGCATCTTGAAAATAAAAAAGCCCCTTTCATTAAGAGGCTTGAAACTAAATTATAAGATTGAGAATCTTAAGGAAGCAGAATCACCTTACGGCAGTCCTCTTCTCTTTCATTAAAAATGCGGTATCCCTCTGCGGCATCTTCTAATTTCATTCGGTGGATAATAATCGTTTCAGGTGTTAATTCGCCGCGCTCAATCAGTTCTAAAAGTTGCGGTAAATATTGATGCACATGGGTTTGACCCATTTTAAAAGTTAGTCCTTTATCAAAAGCATCGCCAAATAAAAAACCATGAATTGGGCCTGCATATACACCCGGTACGCTGACCGCACCACCACGGCGAACCGCCGCAATACATTGGCGAAGCGCTGCACCGCTTGAGCCTTCAAGCTTTAAATTGGTCAGCACTGTTTCAATCACACTGCCTTTTGCCTCAAAACCAATTGCATCAATCACCGCATCGACACCGCGGTAATTGTCGGTATGTTGAATAATAAATTCAGCAGCATCGACTTCGTCGAAATTCACTGGAATAGCACCGTATGTTGTCGCTGCATAGTTCAATCGATAGTCATTGTGATCGACCATAAATATCTTTTCAGCACCGAGCATCTTGGCACAAGCAGCGCTTAACAGTCCGACTGGACCAGCACCATAAATTGCAACGGTCGAGCCACGTTTCACTTGGGCATTGGTCACGGCTTGCCAAGCGGTGGGTAAAATATCGGTCAAGAAAAGTACTTTTTCATCTGACAATGAGGTTGGCACTTTTAAAGGGCCTTTATTGGCTTTTGGCACACGCACATATTCTGCTTGCCCGCCCGGTACACCGCCGTAAAGATGGCTATAGCCAAACAAAGCTGCGCCTGGTGGAATCTGCTTTTTATTAATAATTGCGCCGCGCCCTGTATTGGTTGTTTCGCAGGCAGCGGTCAGGTCTAGTTGGCAAAAGAAACATTCGCCACAGGCAATCACAAAAGGAACAATGACACGATCACCCTTTTTGACTGCGGTGACAGCTGGACCAACCTCTTCAACCACACCCATAAATTCGTGCCCAAAGATATCGCCCTGTTCGGTTCTAGGGATTTTGCCTCGATATAAATGTAAATCAGAGCCACATATCGCTGTGGCAGTCACGCGTAAAATAATGTCATCTGGTTCTTGAATAATAGGGTCTGCTACTGTTTCTACTCGAACGTCTTCTGCACCGTGGTAAGTTAAAGCGCGCATATTGTTATTCCTCTATTTTCTATCATGTCCTTTGATTATGAGGAGGCTTTCTTTACGGTTTGCAACGATTCTTACTTTTCACGTAAGGCATATAGTTCAAATGCAACGCGATAGGAATTTCAGTAACATTTAATGAATCTAGGATTGTTTCAGCTAGGGATGTTTTTGTTATTTACCCCAATAAAAAAAGCCAATCATCTCTGCAATAAAATGATTGGCTCTATTCTAATATTTTGAATTAATCTAACTTAAGTTGTTGTCTGAGCTTTAAGATATCGACCAGACCTTTATCTCTGGTTTGGTATAAATCGATATCTTTATATTGTGTTAATAGCTGGTTGGTTTGTGCTTCCAATAACTCTATTGTCTCGTCTGAATGTTGAAATGCGTGCATATCATTCCACCATTCTGTCATTGGTGGGCCTAAATGATGAATTGCTTCTTTAAAGCCCTTTTGGTTGGCAAGCTGCATATTAATGTAAGGACCAAAGAGCGCCCATCTTAAACCCGGCCCACTGGTAATCGCGACATCGACATCTTCAGCAGAGCACACACCTTGTTCAACCAATGAAAAAGCTTCTCGCCATAGCGCAGCCTGCAAACGGTTTGCGACATGCCCTTTTACTTCTTTATTTAAAACAATTGGATTCTTGCCCAGTTGTTTATAGAACTCAGAAGCCTGTTTTAAAATTTGAGGATCAGTCAAATTACCGCCAACGATCTCGACCAAAGGTAAAAGATGAGGTGGATTAAAAGGATGTCCTAATAAAATACGTTCTGGGTGTTGCGCCTCTTTTTGAAAATCAGACACTTTTAAGCCCGATGAACTTGAAGCAATAATGGTATGTTCAGGGCAATATGCAGTGATTTCTTGGTATAGCTGTTGTTTTATATCCAAACGTTCAGGGGCATTTTCTTGAATAAAATCTACATCTGAAACTGCATCTTTTAAATAATTAAAAATTTCCAGATGAAGCAGCACATCTTGCGGAGAATGACTTAGTTCAGCGTTTTGATCTAAAGCCAATAAATCATTTAAATTTGTAGATATTCTATTTTTAAAGACCGCTTCATCTATAGGATATGGGTCATAGACCTTAACTTTAAATCCTTTATATAAAAATAAGGCTGTCCAACTTGCGCCTATTATACCTGCTCCAACAACACCAACCGTTTTAATGACTTCCATATTTTCCTCGTACAAATGTTGTTTTATCCGAAATTTCTTTACTCAATTGAATGCTAAATAAACATAGCAGATTCAACCAATCAATAAATTTAATTGTTTATATTTTATATAATTTGTCCTATATTCCTTAGCTTGAAAATTGATTCCTTTCATTAGTACAACCTCATCTTTTACCATTTTTTTAACCGTTACTTATTGAATTTTATGTCAAAAAATCTAGCAACATTGATTGGTTTAAGCGCCATTCTCATGTGGGCATCTCTGGTCGGTCTGATGAAGCAAGTCAGTGCCGCCATTGGGCCTGAGCTAGGTGTTACCTTTATTTATTCTTTAAGTGCGCTACTGTTGCTTGCCATTTTCAAAGTTCCAGATTTTAAGCAGATCTCTAAAAAATACTTAATATTTGGCACAATTCTGTTCGTGGCTTATGAAGTGTGCTTTTCATTTGCGATTGCTTATTCTCAGACAGCAAGGCAGGCAATTGAAATTAGTATTGTTAACTATCTGTGGCCGAGTTTAACGGTTTTAGCTTTTGTTATTTTTAAGGAATTAAAGTTTAATTTCCTTATTATTTTAGGTCTAATACTTTCAATTTTCGGCATTATTTTTATTCAAACTGGAAGCGGTGATTTTAGTCTAAATAGTCTTGTCGATAATTTTCATAGCAACCCACTGAGCTATATTTTGGCATTTGCAGGCGCCATCATTTGGGCTTTTTACTGTGTACTCACCAAAAAATTAAGTAATGGGCAAAATCCAATTTCCATTTTCTTTGTTGGTGTCGCGCTCACGCTATGGTTCAAGCTGCTTGTATCGGGGCAATTCGCTATTCCATCAATGGATATTCCAACAGTCATCACCCTTTTAGTGGCTTCTGCTGCCATGGGTTTTGGTTATGCTGCTTGGAACATTGGCATCATTCATGGAAACATTACCGTGCTTGTGGTGGCCTCTTATTTCACCCCGATTATTTCGTCTATTTTGGCAATGTTTGTTTTACAAACTCAACTTTCAATGAGCTTTTGGCAAGGAACAGCAATGGTGACGGCTGGTTCCTTTATTTGCTGGGTTTCAACCAACTGGTCTGTGATTCAGCCCTTCTTTAAAAAATTAAGAAAAGGCCAAAAAGTATTGTAGATTGATCGCAATGCTTTTTTCGGACTTAAGATAACTCCGACGAAGAAGAATTCCCCCATTGCCCAAAGCGTGCTAACATCCAAATTCTGACAATTACCAATGTCAAAATAATTTCTAGAGGGAATAAGATGTTAAAAACTCAAAAAATCAACATCGTACAAGAATTTGATGCACCCGTAGACAAGGTCTTCGCGACTTTAAGTGAGCATGAAAACCTAAGTAAACTTTTCGCTCCTGCTAAAGTGACTCGCATTAGCAACGGAAAAGACGCTCGTAATGGTGTTGGCTCTGCGCGCAAAATGTCTATTCCATTGACCCCTTCATTTGTAGAAACCAATTTAGTCTATAAAGAAAATGAACTGATTGAATATGCAATTACGAGCGGGATTAGCCCAATTAAGGGCCACCGTGGTGTCATGAAATTTACTGACTTGGGAAATAATCGAACTCGTTTGGATTACACCATTAGCTTTAAAGGCCGCGTTCCTTTTATTGGCCCTATCATTAAAGCCGCTCTACAAAATGGTGTGAGTCGTGGGCTTAAAAAACTTAAGTTTTAATCGACCAATATCTACAAAAAAGCCCGATCACGGGCTTTTTGTATGTAAGGTTTAAGTTGAATGCTCAGATAGCATAAATAAAAAGTAATCTAATAATTTATCCCGTTCATCTACGCTATTGGCACTTAACAGCTGAACCATTGCCCCATCAATTGCAAATAGAAACATGTGGGCATCTTTTATTGAAGCGGTAGTTTTTACAGTAAGAAGCAGCTTATAAAGCTCATTTATAAACCAGTTTCTATAAGCAACAACCACTTGATAAGCTGTTGCATAACACTTTTCAATTTCAAAAATTGCTTTAAATGGTAAACGATAAAAGCCTTCTAAATTGGCATGTAAAAAGTAAATTTGCTTGAGTTTATCGAACACCATAAGTTCTCTGTATGAATTGATAATTGAAAGAACTTTTACTTTGAGCGCATCCGTTTGAAAAGTTAGACACATCTCGATCAGTCGTGCTTTTGAATGAAAGATGTTATAGAAAGTAGCTTTGGGAATTTTGGCTTCAGCAATAATTCGGTCGACCCCGACCTTGTTAAACCCATCTTGAGTAAATAAATCTTTTGCCGTGTGCAGCACTCTTAGTGCTCTAAATGAAGATTCTAAATTTTTCATATATACCGCTTAAAATAATTTTTTGTTGTATGTAAAAGAGATAGAAGTGCCGTCACTCTTAAATTGAGTGCTTAAAACGGGCATGCAAAAGCGGCACAATAAAGGTGTGCTCGCCTATCTCAGGTTTATTGTTGCTATGATTTTTGAGCCGTAACGATTCTTAAGGTGTAGAAAACCTAGAGTCGATTAAACCGATTTCGAGAGTATTTAAACGGAATAAATAGAGAGAGTTTGGCAAAGGCCAATAAATGAGAAGAATTAGTACGCATAGCGGACTCCTAGATGAAATAGAAGTTCTACCAGATCACTGCTAAATGATTATGGTGGCAGAACGAAGAAGGGTTAGCAGACCAGTCATCTAGGAACTGGCACGCCCGAAGGCGTCCCTCCTCCGTCCTACCGCTACGAAGGGAGACGAACGAGTTCACCACCAAAAAATTACTTCTTTGATGATCTAGATGAAAACGGTCTGCTAAAACCGACTGGCAATGTAGGCCAGCCCGCAAAGGATAGTATTCGCTTTTGTTATCGTCAAGCGTAAGAAATGACATTTGCTTTAAAATAGATCGTTAAAAAGTTAGGGGAAATAAGTTAGTTTCTTTGTTATTTATTTTCTTAAATATTATGCTCTTGGCATACTATCTATCTTGAAATCCTATGTACTCGATCAATTAAATCTTTTATTAATAATGGATCTAAAAATTCATCTATCTTTTCCCAATTCTTTATATACGGCTTCATTACATCATCCATGAAATCTTTTTTCATATAGACCTGCACGTAATATCCATCTATAACTACTCCTACAAATCTACAATTACTATCAATAAACATATATCCTCCATTTAACATCTGCATAAATGAACGACTTACACAATCAAGCATTTCTTTTGTAATCGAAGTTTTAGCAATCATAAGAGGAGAAAAATCTTGAAAGATAATATCTTCGTTATTACTAAGAGGAATCCAGTATAACTTCTCAATCTCTCCTCCCATTATTGAGCATAAATTCTCAAATAAGGATAGAGGACAACTTTCATTAGAATAGTCGAAGAAATCTAATAATTGAATTCCAGTCTTAACTTGACCAATATCGGATTCTAATGAGTAATCATTTTTATTCCACTCACTTAATAAACTTAAAAATCTACTTAGCTCGTTATCATCCAATAAACCATAATATTCTTTTAAAGGGTCATTTTCTTCAATCCACGGCTTATTTTTCATAAAGTATCTCTATCACTACTTACTTAAAAAACTTATTCTTATATTAGAAACTTCTATATAACTATTCTTCAAATAGTGACAAGGCATCTTGATTACCATTTTCTGCTGCTTTTCTTAGCCATTTTTCGGCTAATTCATTGTTTTGTTGTACTCCTTCCCCTTTAAAGTACATCATACCTACAATAAGTTGTGCTTGAGAATTTCCCTGTTGAGCAGCTTTACTAAACCACTCGAATGCTTTCTTATAATCTTGATCTACACCTTGTCCAAATGTATACAATCCACCTAAGTGATTTTGTGCTTCTGCATTGCCTTGTTCAGCAGCTTTACTATACCATTCAAATGCCTTTTTATAATCTTGCTTTACTAGATAACCTTTCTCATAAAGAACCCCTAAATAGTTTTTAGCCTCAGCATTATCTTGTGCAGCAGCTTTACTATACCACTCAAAGGCTTTTTTATAATCTTGGACTCCTCCATCACCATTAGCATAATATGCCCCTAAATTAAGCTGTGCTTTTATTTCTCCTTGTTCAGCAGCTTTACTGTACCATTCAAATGATTTTTTATAATTTTGATCTATCCCTTGCCCCAAAGCATACATTGCTCCCAAATTATTCTGTGCTTCTGCATTTCCTTGATTAGCAGCTTTGCTATACCATTCAAATGCCTTTTTATAATTTTGAGGAACAACTTCTCCCTCTACATATAATTCACCAAGTTTTGCTTGAGCTTCTGAATCGCCTCTTTCTGCTAACTGCAAAATATCTTTAAAATCTGGCTGATGACTAAAAGCTAATAAATTGATTACCAATAAAACGATACTAATTCTTTGGAATTTTTTTCTTAAAATTAAAAACATAGTTAATATTAAATTGCTTGTGATGAGAAATATATTTAATGGATTTTAGCATAAATTCTCAAGCACAATTGAACCAAAGCCTAATCACGCCCTACCTATAAACCACTCACTAATCCATCAACTTTTTACGGCGATACAACCCACAATTCCCAGAAAATAGCGCTGCCAACAAACAAGTAATAATGGCATAAGTCGCAACATTCATCCCAAATAGCTCAACAGCTAAAATAATAGACGTTAATGGTGCCTTACTTGCCCCTGAAAACAAACTGACTAACCCTAATCCTGCAAGCAATGAAATTGGCAGATTTAAAACCGCGCCTAAAGCATTACCTAATGTCGCACCTACATAAAACAATGGCGTAATTTCACCACCTTTAAAGCCTGAACCTAAAGTGATAGCAGTAAAAATAGTCTTGTTAAAAAAGTCGTAAAACTCAATCGGTACATAAAAAGATGAAATGATTTTATCTGTACCCAAACCGTTGTATTGCTGATGTGCAGTGAACAACGTAAGTAGCATAATGACAATACCACCCGCCATCGTTCTTAATGGCAAATACCGAACGTATTTATAAAAAACGTCACTCGCAAAATGAATGGCTGCAATAAAGAAACGTGCGACTAGACCGAAGATCAGACCTGCCACAATTAAGTTCATGAGCGTGCCAAAATGAATGGCTGGAAACTCACTAATTACATAAAAAATATGCGGATGAACAATATCAAATAACTCAGGGATGGCCGATGCAATCAGCGCCGACACAAAACATGGAAAAATAGCTGAGTATCTTAAATTACCTAAAGCAGTAATTTCTAAACCATAGATTGCACCCGCTAGAGGCAAGCCAAACACCCCCGCAAAGCCTGCACCAATACTGGCGATTAAACAAATTTTTCGGTTGTCTTCCGAGATTTTTAATATATGGCTCAAGTGGTCAATTAAGGCACCCGAAAGCTGAACCGCTGGGGCCTCACGCCCTGCCGAACCACCAAACAGTTGCGTTAAAATTGAAGTAATAAAAATGATGGGGCTCATTCGTTTTGGAATAAACGACTTAGGCTGGTGAATTTCATCAATCAGTAAATGGGTTCCCCGTTCAATCGGTGATCCATATTTTTTAATGAGATAACCAATACCAAACCCCACAAAAGGCAAAAAGTAGATGAGCCAGTGATGCAGACTTCTAACTTTGTTTGAAATATCAAAAGCGACAAAAATTAAAGTCGAGGCCAACCCCGCTACAACTCCAATCACGATCGAGATGACGAGCCAATAGACACTGTATTTTAGAATTTGATCATATTCAGATGAAGGTAGAATTTTCATTCGCTTTCTTCAATTCGCCTTTGAGTGAGTGCCAAATTCTCAAATTGTTTTTATGCTGCCAGCTCATTAAGTGAGAAATGCTTAAACTGGGCTAAAAATTAAAGCCCGCATAAGCGAGCTTTCAATACAGTGATTAATTTTCATATCACTAAACTGTGAGGAATATCTCACAATTAGGGCTGATTTTCAAGCTGAAAATGGTTAACGAGTACTGTGAAAAATAACAAACCGAGTGAATAAATAAGCATTCGATTTGACCCAATTAAACTAATGCTTAAGTGAGCCAAATCATTTATTCAAAACTTAATTAATTCTCGCAATCACAGTTTCTGCATGGCAGGTCGCGCCCTTCTCTGCACCAATCTGGATAACACCACTGCGATGTGCCAGTACCTGCACTTCCATTTTCATGGCTTCCATAATGGCGACTACTTGACCTTCTGTCACTTGCTCCCCATTTTCGACTTTCCAAGCGCTAATCACACCATTAATTGGGGCAAGTAAATGCTCGGCACTCACTTCTGGCTCGGCTGTTTGTGCTTGGGCTGCCGTTGCTGGGCCTTGTGCAAACATACCCGCAGGTAAACCTAAACGGTGTAACTTGCCATCAATTTCAATGTAGCTCAGCAACATCGGTTGTTGATGGTTTGGAATGCCACGTTTGGTTGGCTTTAACTCTTGTTTAAAGTCGTTTTCGATCCAACGCGTATGTACATTAAATTTATCTGTAAAGTCAGGTTCATTAAGTACCGCACGGTGAAAGTCTAAAACCGAAGTAACACCTTCAATTTTAAATTGCTTTAAAGCACGTTTAGCGCGAGCAATTGCAACTTCTCGGGTTGGACCAGTGACAATCAGTTTTGCCATGAGTGAGTCAAAATGGCTAGACACTAATGACCCAGTTCGAACACCTGTGTCGACTCGTACACCGTTACCAAACGGCGCTTCAAATAAACTCAACACACCAAAGGCTGGAATAAAACCACGTGCTGGGTCTTCGGCATTGATGCGAAACTCAATGGCATGGCCTTGTGCTTTCGGGGTTTCTTGAATAGAAAGCTCATGGCCCTGTGCCACGCGAATTTGCTCAACGACCAAGTCGACTTTTGATGTTTCTTCAGTCACAGGGTGCTCGACTTGCAAACGTGTGTTTACTTCTAAAAAGGAAAGCTTGCCGTCACGGCTCAGTAAATATTCAACTGTACCCGCACCCACATAGTTTGCGGCCTGACAAATATTTTTTGCCGAGCTTAAAATTTGCTGGTAAATCTCATCGCTAATAAATGGTGCTGGTGCTTCTTCGACTAATTTTTGGTTACGGCGTTGCAATGAACAGTCACGTGTACCAAGTACCACAATATTGCCATATTGGTCTGCTATCACCTGCGCTTCTACATGGCGCGGTTTATCGAGATATTGCTCGACAAAACATTCACCACGGCCAAAAGCAGCTTTTGCCTCTCGCACTGCCGACTCATAAAGTTCTTTCACTTCTTCGAGTTTCCACGCGACTTTTAAGCCACGCCCACCGCCACCAAACGCCGCTTTAATGGCAATTGGTAAACCATATTGTTTGGCAAACTCTAAAGCTTCATCTGCATTATTGAGTGGATCTTGCGTACCCTGAACCAACGGCGCACCAACCGAAGCTGCAATTTTACGTGCTTCGATTTTATCGCCTAGTTTTTCAATGGCACTTGGTGATGGCCCGACCCATTTTAAACCTGCATCAATCACAGCTTGAGCAAATTCAGCACGCTCAGATAAAAAGCCGTAACCTGGATGCACCATGGTCGCTTTCGATTTTTTTGCAACTTCAATAATGGCTGGAATATTTAGGTAAGTCTCGCTAGCAGTTGCACCAGCTAAGCCCCATGCTTCATCTGCAAGTTCAACATGCATGCTGCCAATATCGTCATCTGCATATAAAGCAACCGATGAAATTCCCATATCACGGCAAGCATGAATAATACGAATGGCAATTTCACCACGGTTAGCAATCAATAATTTTTCTGTATTCATCTTTCATTCTCAAAATCTGTAAATTCGGCAATTTTTCTAAATTTGATGCGGCAACCTGCCGGAATCTGTGCGACCAAATCCCAATGGTGTTTAGCAACAGAGGCAATGACCGGATATCCGCCCGTTAAAGGGTGATCATTCATAAACAAAACGGGTTGGCCACTCGGTGGAATCTGCAAAGCGCCAATACATGTACCTTCACTTTCCAGTTCATGGGTAATTTTGCGAGTTAAAGACTGCGCACCTGAAAGTCTTAGCCCGACTCGGTTGCTTTCATTGGTCACGAGCCATTCTTGCTGACATAGCAGTTCAATACTGTCTTGTTCGAACCAGTCGGTACGTGGGCCCATCACAATATCTAGCTCAACGACTTCACCAGCTTGTGGCAAATCGGTTTTACCCACTTCATTTACGCTAATATTGGTTGCCTTTACCTGTCCTTGATAAATGGTATCTCCAAGCTTTAAAGGCTCTGGACCTAACACTGCCAAGCTGTCAAACGAGGCACTATTGAGCACTGGTTCAACGTCTATACCACCGCGAACAGCCAAATAATTTCTTAAGCCTGCAGTTGGTGGCTGAATTTGAAATTCATCGCCTTCATCCAGATCAATCGGTTGATGGCTTGCAAAGTCTGCGGTTTGCCCATCGGCAAATTTCACACGAATGTTTGAGATCGCACCTGCAACTGCAATAACGCCAGCTTGCTGCATTTTGGCTTTTAGACCGCCATTTAAAACTTCAATAACGGGTGTGTCGGTTGGGTTCCCGACAATACGGTTAGCACTATGCATGGCAGATAAGTCCATTGCACCCGCCACACCAACACCAATATTGGTCTGGTTTAAGCGCCCTTCATCTTGAATAAGCATTTGTAAACTTGGCGCAGTGATCGTAAATAGTGGCACAGATTGTTTTGGCTCAACCGTACGCGTGATTTGCTGCGGTACAGTCACTGTCGTTTGGTTATGCGTCACATCTTCAAAATGTACGGTCATGCCCGGTAACAGTAACGCAGGATTTTTACGCTCTAAATCCCACATTTTTTCTGATGTAGTACCAATCAGCTGCCAACCACCCGGACTGTCTTTTGGATAAATACCAGAGTATTTTCCAGCCAATCCCAAAGAACCTGACGGTATTTTTTTACGCGGAACCGTTAAGCGCGGAATATCGGTAAAAGGCTTATCGGGACTGCTCATATACGCAAAGCCCGGCGCAAAACCAATAAAAGCCACATTCCACACACTTTGGTGATGTTTTCTAATCACATCTGCAACAGTCAGCCCTTGTAGCTCTGCAACTTGAGCAAGGTCTTCGCCGTTATAGCAAATCGGCACAATCACTTCTTGGCCGCTACGCTCAAATCCAGAATCAATTTTGAGACTCTGAATTGAAGCAACCAGCGTTTTAAAATTGGTTTCGATCTCATTAAAGAAAACCAAAATTGTTTTTGCAGCGGGGACTAAGTCTTTAATTCCATTCAATTGCGTATTTTGCAATTTATTGTACAACGCCAAAGTTTCCTCTAAGCTCGCAAGCTCAATCAGGAAACAGTCGGCGTTTACCGATAAAAAACGCATTTGCTTATCCTTTTTAATTCTTCTTTAGTCCAGTTAGCCAATCCAAGCATGGTCAGGAATATCGGTAATAAACATGTGACCCGGTGCATGACTAATCGCAAAAGGAATTTTCGAGTTCATGACGGCAGCTTGCGGTGTTACGCCACAGGCCCAAAACACTGGAATTTCACCCGCTTCAATACGAGAAGCATCGCCAAAGTCTGGCTTATTTACATCCAAAATTCCTAAGCTTTCAGGGTGCCCAATATGTACAGGTGCACCATGCACGCTTGGCATACGTGCTGTAATTTTTACCGCTTCACTAATTTGATGCGATGGAATTGGTCGCATTGAAACCACCATATTTCCTGAAATACGGCCTGCTGGTTCACACTGAATATTGCTCAAATACATCGGTACATTGGTGTCGTCATGAATATGACGAACTTCAATGCCCGCTTCTTGCAAAGCTGTTTCAAACGAAAAACTGCAACCAATTAAGAATGTCACCAAATCAGGATGAGCGTTATAAATCTCTCTTGCATCGGTCACTTCATCGACCATTTCGCCATCTTTCCAAATGCGATAACGTGGGAAGTCAGTGCGAATGTCTGAGTCTGCTGCAAGCTTAGTTGCATAGATGCCTTCTTCGAGCACATCAAGCACTGGGCAGCTTTGCGGATTACGGTGTGCATAGAGCAAAAAGTCATATGCCCACTCTTTTGGCACCGAAATCATGTTGACCTGCGTCATGCCCGCAGCCATGCCTGCTGTCGGTTTATCAAAACCAGCACGGATTTTTAAACGCGCATCTAATGCGGCTTCAAGCTGAGCTGGGTCGACTTTAATATCCTTATACATGGTGCTCATCCTTATGCTTTGTTTACAAATGGGCGGATTTCAATATTATTTTTTACAAGCTCGGCTTTAATGGCTGCCGACATCTCTAGCGCACCGTCGGTATCACCATGTAAGCAAATGGTGTCGGCTTGAATTGGGGTAAATACGCCGTCAATTGACTCAACTCCACCATTTTTAAGCATAGACACCACGCGGCTTGCTACAAATGCCGAGTCATGTAAAACCGCACCTTCTAGACGGCGAGAAACTAATGAACCATCACTGTTATACGCACGGTCTGCAAATGCTTCTGATACAACTTTTAAACCAGCCGCACGTGCTTGCTCTACCAAGTTCGACCCAGCCAAAGCCACTAAGACCAGTTCAGGGTTATACATTTTAATCGCATCAATCACGGCTGCTGCCTGAGCTTGGTCATGTGCAATGGTGTTGTAGAGCGCGCCATGTGGTTTAACGTATTGCACTTTTGAACCTGCTACTTTAGTCAAGCCATCGAGTGCAGAAATTTGGTAAAGCACATCGGCAATCAGCTCGTCACGTGACAAATCCATATTACGGCGGCCAAAGCCTACAAGGTCTGGGTAAGACACGTGGGCCCCTATAGTCACACCAAGCTCAACAGCTTTACGAACCGTTTTTAAAATGCCGAGTGGGTCGCCAGCATGAAAGCCACAAGCAATATTGGCACTGGTCACGACAGGTAAAATCTGGTCATCATTACCCATTTTCCATGAGCCAAAGCTTTCACCCAAATCACTATTTAAATCTACAAACATGGCATTATTCCTTTATTACTTAACAACGTCTGGCTTAAAGCTTGGTCAAATAGTTAAATACAGTCGTAAACGACATATAGCCCATCCACCACGTTAACAGACATGTTAATCCACCTAAAATAAGCAACCATTTTGGATAGTTATAATTACCCATTAAATCTTTACGGCACGCGGCAACATACACAAAAATTGTAAGGCCAATTGGCAACACCAATCCGTTAAAACCACCTACGAAAATGAGTAGGCCTGCCGGAGTTGCACCCAATAACACATAAAGTAATAAAGCCAATGCGATAAAGGTAATGGTCGTATAGTTGGTTTGCTTTGGTGTTAAGTTCTTTTTAAACGCAGTAAAGAATGACACCGAAGTATATGCTGCGCCAATGGTGCTACTAATTCCTGCTGCCCAGAAAATTAAACCAAATAATTTAAAACCAAATGTACCCGCTGCATATTGGAATGCTTGAGCTGCTGGATTGGCGTCATGGCTAGCTAAATCAATCGTTGCACCGCTCACCACCACACCTAAAAAAGCCAAGAACAACACATAGCGCATGATGCCGACCACAACAATGCCCTTGGTCGCAGCTTTAGCAACTTCATCAATATTTTCAGGGCCAACAGCACCTTTATCGAGTAAACGGTGTGCACCCGCATAACAGATATAGCCACCAACCGTACCGCCAACAATGGTGGTAATAATGGCAAAGTCGATCTGATCTGGAGCAAAGGTTTGATGTACAGCTTGCCCGACAGGAGGCATCACAATGACAGCAACGATAATAATCAGGAGGATTTTAAGTAATCCCAACACGATCATGCTTTTATCCATGGCAAGCGTTGCTTTTCTTGAAGCAAAAATCAAAATGGCTAAAGCACCACTTAAAATACCGCCCCACTTTGTGTCGAGGCCAAAAAGCGCATTTAAACCTAAAGCTGCACCAGCAATGTTACCGACACTAAAGAAAAACCCGCCCAAAATCACTAGAAACGCCAGTAAATAACCACTACCCGGCAATGCTTTATTGGCAATGTCTGATGCACGCATTTGAGTAAGTGTGACCACTCGCCAAATATTTTGTTGAACCACATAATCAATCAAAATGGAAACTAAAATGGCAAAGCCAAATGCCGCGCCTAACTTGACTGTAAATACAGCAGTTTGGGTTAAAAATCCGGGCCCCATTGCAGAGGTCGCCATCATAAAGATCGAGGCCACAATGGCCCATTGGCGATCTGATAAAAAAGAAGATTTCAGTAAAGACATATTAATGCGTTCCTCATCCATTTGAGCTTAACAACGCTATTTTCAAGTTGAACCAAGAACACCATTTTTTTGTCCCAAACGATATTCTTTAATCCTTTAAAATGACAAAGATTCCCTGTTCCCCAATTAACACAATCGGTGATCAAATCTTGTGTCTAAAATAAAAACATAGCTAATCCCTACGGACAATAAGACTTTTTACATAAAATTAAAAATTCAAATATTTGATTTTTAATGCTTTATTAATTATTAAAAAATCAGGATAAGCTTTACTTATTGAAGTTAATAAGCTGCTTTTATGGTTTTACATACAAAACAGCTTTTTTAAATAAGAAAAAATAGGGATAAAAGACACACAAAAACAGCTTATTTTTTAATTTGCTCATTGAGTCTTTTCATAGCGCATTCAGAGACCTTAACCGCAACTTCGGTTAATTTCTCTTTTAAGGCAACATCGTTTCCTTGAATGTAGATCGAGGTGAAATGGAACGTTTTTAACTGAATAGGCGTATTTAATATTTCTAGTCGGCCATCAGTAATTTCTTTTAGTGCTGTTAAGGTCGGCACCACAGCAATACCCAAACCCTGCTCGGCTAAACGCAATAAAGTTGCCAATGAATAACTGGTAATTGAAAGTGGTTCATCAATCCCTTGCTCTTTCATTCGTGCTTTCAATTCTTTATAGGGATAGGTAATTTTTGGATAAGTTAAAATGGTATGCGACATTAATGTTTTAAAAGACATTTGAGCAACACCACCTTTAAATGAAGGTGAAGCCAAGAAACTTAGTTCAAAGTCACACAAAGCTTGTTCAATACACTCAAAAGCTAAAGTGGGCCCAAGTAAAAAAGCCATGTCTAAGTCACCTGTCCGAACACCTTCTTGTAAGTTTGGCGTAAGGTCTACCACAATTTCTACTGAAATTTTGGGGAACTCTTGCTGAACCTTTTCGATATATTCAACCAACCATGTATAAACAATAGTTTCGGAAACGCCTAAACGAATGGTGCCAGTCAGGTGCTGATTTTCGGTAAGCTCCGCAACCAGATCGGTCTCTAGTCGCATAAATTTTTCGGCGTACTTAAATAGAGTTAAGCCTTTGTGTGTTGGTTTAAGCTGCCGATAACTTCGATCTAAAACTTTAAAGCCTAATTCATTTTCAAGAGATGTGATTTTTTGAGAGACCGCAGGCTGGGTGGTTTGTAATTTAGTCGCGGCCTTATTGAAGCTCTTTAAAGTCACAACCCAATAAAATGCTTCAAGATTCTTTAAATTCACGTTTCATCCTGTCTTAAAAAACTCCTTTACTTTTATAGTATGGGAGTTGTTAGCGTGATTAGGCTAGCAATAAATAAATTTTTAAATAAAATTAGCCATCCAAATTTTTAAATGCTTTAGAAAGCTGACTAATTGTTTTGATCTGTTTTGAATAACGGCGGCATGAGCGGCACGCCAATAAATGCAGTTGTAAACCACTTTGCTCACGTAATAACAATGGTCTATCTTGCTTTTCAGACAACAGTTGAGTGGCTTGTCGACATGTCAGCATGAACAATCCTCCTTCAATAACCATTTATTTTCTAAACATTCACGTAGTCGGGTACGACTCCGATACATCAACACATTAAAGTTTGAGATAGACAATTCCAACTTGCTACAAATCTCATTAGAACTCAGCTCTATCACCTCTCTCATCATAAAAACTTGAGCATATTTGGCAGGTAAATGATTTAAACAAGCTTCAAAAATCATCCAAAAATCTGCCTGCTCCATCATTTCTTCAGGGCTTTGCCATGCTTGAGGCGCTTCATATTTATGCCAATGTCCAGAAGCATCAAACAGTGCATCAATACTCAGTTCACTTTCCTCATCTTTAAATAATTCTGTCATTGAGACCAAACGCGATTTTTGCCGAATCACATCAATAATTTTATTTTTTAAAATCGCGAACACCCATGTTTTAAACGCAGCACGTCCTTTAAATGAATCTAAATGCTGGAAAGCACTCGTTAATGCCTCTTGCACCACATCTTCAGCTTGAGGAAGAGAAGAAAGCTGTAAAAAAGCAAATTTTATCATTTGCTGTCTTAAGTCTTGTAAAAAGCCTGGATTATGCAGCTGATCCCCTATTTCTTCATGATCTGATGCCACGGCTGAAGTCATCCTTATACCTCTTTAAAATCATGGGGAGTTTGAATCAATCGCATTCGAGTTAAAAGTGCTTTTAGTTCTTGAATCTGCAGATAAATATCATGTTCAGATAAATCAGTGAGTACAGATTGAATCAGTGTATGAATATCTTGGTCAGTTAACTTTACATTTTGAGTCAACTGTTCAATCACCATAGCAAACAAAGGCGAAAGCTGTTCAATACATACTTTGTCTTGTTCATCTCGCCAAACCATAATTGCTCCAGGCATAGGCTCGACCTGTTCTGGAGTCATTAAAGTTGTCCACGTATAAACGCGATATTGATAAACCAATACCCATACCTTTGTGGTTAACTGCCAATTACAGTTTTCCTGCAAAGCTATTTTTTCAATTTCAACAGTGTCTAAATACAACTCAAGCCATTCAAACTGCAACAACTCAGCCAACCAAGGATATTCTTGCAATATCGGGTGCTGCTGATCTGTCAAATACTCTCTAAACTCAAGAGAAATATCATTATACAAAGGCGAGCGGCACTGGGCTTTTTGAAAAAACTCCGAGAGTAATTGTTGCCACTTTAACTCTGGCAACATCGCACGAGCCACGGGATAAACTAAATCAATAAATGAACAGACATTATTAAAAAGTAAGTCTCGATAAATATTCATTCGTTCGGCAGGAAGAGCTTGAGGTAATTCCAAATCAGGATCTCTAATCCAGTCACAAAACTGTTGTTGCATGGTCTGAAAGGATATTTGATTTTCCTTCATAGCCACTCTCCTGTTGTTGAATTATTTTAATTTTGGCTAGCTCGTCTTCTAGCTCTTGCCATGATGGAATATTAAAGTCGCGTTCAAGTAAAGTTGCTTTCACACCACACACTTGATAGGTATATCTCAATAGTTCCCATACGCGATCACAAACTTCTGAGCCATGCGTATCAATTAATAAATTTTTCTGAACTTGTTCATGTCCAGCAATATGTAAATAACGTATTCTTTCTTTTGGCATGTCCCGAATAAATCCAAATGCATCACTGCCATGGTTAATACTGTTGACATAGACATTATTTACATCCAGAAGCAAATCACAGTCTGCATATTGAAGAACTTCACGGATAAACTCCGCTTCACTCATTTCAGCATTTGGCATTAAATAAGTAGAAACATTCTCTATGACTAATCGTCTTCCTAAAATATCTTGAACACGTAAAATACGTTCAGCGACATATTGAACAGCCGCTTCAGTCATGGGGATTGGCAACAAGTCATATAGATAGCCCCCATCATTTGTATAACTTAAATGTTCAGAATAAATAGAGACATCATATTGTTCTAAAAAGCTTTTTATTTTTCCGATAAATTCAAGATTGAGTGGATGAGGACCGCCAATAGACAATGACAAGCCGTGACAAATTAACGGCGCTTTTTCAACACACTGTGCGAGTAATTTAGCGTGTCGTCCACCAAAACCTAGCCAGTTTTCAGGAGCAACTTCGATAAAATCGGGATATGTTTTTGCATCTAAAAACGAGTCTATAAAATCACGCCTTAAACCCAGCCCTACGCCTGACAAATCCATCATGGTGATTTCTCCTTTTAGAAACGATGCCGACACTTATCAGAAGGTCGACATCATCCATGATCAGATTGTTTACTTAGCGCCGCACTTACCGTCAGCGACTTTTTTATCTGCACCGCACTTGCCGTCCGCTGCTTTTTTGGTTGCTCCACATTTACCATCAGCTGCTTTTTTATCTGCACCACATTTTGCTTCGGCAGACTTTTCGTGGTTTTTCATTTTGCTAGCACCGCATTTTGCTTCACCGCATTTTCCATCTGCTGCTTTGGTTGCATGTGCTTCGGTTGTTGTATGGGTTGCTGCTACCGCCACTTGTGTAGCGCCAGCAACTGAAAGTGCTAATAATGCCGCCACTGAAGTCATTGAGTTGAGTTTGTTCATTTTAGTATTCCTTTAAAGATAAATTCTCGGTTTGTACATTTGTACGTATAGTTAGACGGACCAAATCCTTTTTTATTACACCGTAAATAAAAATTTTTTTTATGTAAGAAATACAGTCTTTATCCGACTAATTAATATTCAATCGCATCGGATGTGAAATTATCATGAAGAATTTTATTTATGGCTTATCTCAATATTATCAAAAACTGGGTAAAACTCTACAACATGCGGACGGCATCGCAGCTCTGGCTCTTCGATTATATTTAGTTCCTATATTTTGGATGGCCGGCACAAATAAATTAATGCACTTTAATGACATTGTAGAATGGTTTGGCAACTCAGATGGAGGTTTAGGACTTCCCTTTCCGTATGTAATGGCCCTGCTTGCAACAACGACTGAATTAGCAGGTGCAATATTATTAACATTTGGTTTGCTAACGCGTTTAATTAGTATTCCCCTCATTATTACGATGTTAGTTGCTATATTTACGGTCCATCTACTGAATGGATGGCAAGCGATTGCTGATCCAAATGCACCCTTTGCAAACATGCAGGTCTTGGCCTCGGCTGAAAAGTTAGAGAAAGCTCGTGAAATATTACAAACCTACGGCAATTACGACTGGCTCACGTCTAGTGGTTCGTTTGTAATTTTAAATAATGGAATTGAGTTTGCCGTTACGTATTTAGTCATGCTTCTCGCACTGCTTGTTCTTGGAGGCGGCCGTTATTTCAGTTTAGATTATTGGATTAAAAAGAAGCTGCTCTAATTAATCATTACGCTCAGAATCCTACTGACAGCAACATAGAGCATCTTTTTCTTATTGTGTGCCATGTCTGGTTCATGACACACAATCAATATTGAGGCAATTTGGTCAAACCAGAAGCTTGTATGAAATTATCGAACTCTCACAAAAATAATATCTAGGTCCTTTTTGGGTACAAACCTAGTCTTGGTCATTTGAAATTGAGTTGGACTAATTTTTTTAACTGGCCCATCCCAACAAAATGAAACCAGTTCGTCTTTATCGCGCTCAATGGTTAACTTAAAGTTTTCAATTGGTTTTGCCCAATTTGCGCCCGTCGTCAAAATATAACCCAAAGCACTAAACGGCGAATTTTCTGCACTGGCTTTTTTTAAGCCCTGTTTAAATTGTTTATCCATACAAAATTGCTGGTTATATTCATCTGGATAGAGAGCTACAGAGCCACCGACCAAAGGTTTGTATTCATGATGAATCTTAGTCAAACCATTGGCTTTAAAAGTCTGCTTCCAACTATAGATCACTTGAGATGACCATGGAATTACATCATCTTTTTTAAATTTGGCTAAAATTTTCTGTATTTGCGGCTTATTACATTGTTTTAGCTTATCTACATAATACTCATAATCATAGTTAGTACGAGTCCACGGATTTAGCATCTCTTTTTCACTAAAACCGCACTGTTTAAACTCATCCGTAGCATCAATCAGGGGCGATTTTTCATCTTTTTGAATAAAGGTTCTGACATGCATCTCCGGCTTTATATTTTTACCATCCACCACAATTTTAAAACTTTTTAAAAGCTGTTCGGTGTGAGCAAAATCAGCCTCAAAAAAATTATCAATGCGCGGTAACGGAAATAAGATGGTTTCCGTTACGTCTTTATTACTTAAGTTTTTATAAAGATAGTCGACCTTAATCAGTTTTTTACTGATGAATAGATCTTCGCTTTGCATGGTAATCTGCGAGTTTTTGAGATATTGAATCCCACCCGTACCCACGTAACCCGTAGAGTCGTTGGCTAGACCATAGGTGGATAACGAAGCTAAAACAGCAAAGGTTAATGCAAACGTTTTCATTTTAAAGCGCTCTGTCATTTTCTAATTATAAAATATCGATCTGGAATAAAGCATAACTATTTAAGCATAGATACGATTAGTTTTTTAGTAATGACTCATATATCGCTTTAAATCTAAAAACTTTAATGAAAACTTAGTTTTTGTCTCGTCATCTTTTTAGGCACACTAATTTTTCCAATAAAGTTGGTTAGCCATAAAATGCATTCATCACGATGTTCAAAGTGAGGCATCAAACTAAGGTCAATTTTTATATCTCTATCTGCCAAAGGCAAACTCAAGCAATATTCAAAGTCAATCGACTTATATTTTAACCTCAGATCTTTTTCTTGGGCCTGTTTTTTGATTTCCGCCATGATGCGGTTAAGGTTAACAATCAAATTATTGGAAACTTGATTATTTTCATAGACACGTTCATAGACGTTTTCAGCAACATCAATGTATTTTATAAGCTCTGCATTTTCATTCATATCGTTCACTTTCTCTTTTTTTTTAAAGATTATGAACAGCTAAATGTTTAATTGCGTTACTTGGCACATTGGTTATGTGAAAAATGTATCTTTTCCTTTATTGCAATATAAACTTAAATCATTGTTATTTATTATAAAACATAAAAATCATGCATATTTACATACAATTAATCTTGTCTATGATCTGAGTTTAAACATAAGAAAAAATTGAGTTATCAATTATATTTAGTCAAAAAAAACCGCCCCAGAAGGCGGTCGCTGAGTTTAAACCAGCAGTATATAGAAGCAAGGTGGACGTTCGCTTCTATATTCTTTTATGAAGGAGTTTTATTGGTTTTCATAAAATCCTCAGATTTAAAATAATTGATAATCATGTCTGCATGCTCTTCTTTTGCAGGAGCAACAGTTACAGGAAACGAATCTTTCGACATCTTAAAACCTGGTGGTAAAAAATGCGAAATTGGTGGCAATTTAGGCTTTCCCCCTTCTGTGATTCGCTCAATAAAACCAGCCAACCATAGAAGATATTCACCTTCGTTTGTAAACTTTGGCATGACACTCAAATCAATTTTAACTTTACATTCACTTAACGGTTTAGTTAAGTTTTCTTCAAAGTCTATATAGTTGAACTTGAGCTTAAACTCAGTCCCCTTGATGGCTTTTCGGGTCTGACTAATTAAACAGTTAAGGTTCTGAGTAATGTCATCAGTGAATAAGCCATCTTTTTTTATATTTTTATAAACCTTTTCGGCTACAGCTAGATACTTTGGCATTAACCTCTCTCCGTCCTATTGTTATAAAGTTCTGATCTATGAATGTCTTATGTATTTGATTATGCTTAAACTCATGTAATTAAAGGTAACCTTATTAGACTTGTTTGTAAGTAGTTGGTGCTTTATGTAAAGCGCACCAATAAAATACCGAAAAAAATTATGGTTTTGATAACTCATCCGCAAAAATGCATGGTTGAATAGAGAAAGTTTGAAACATTTATTTTCATATTAATTTTACCATTTGGTAAAATTAATATGCTTTCATTTGCTTATCTCGTCTCACTAAACCCAGAACAGCTCGACGCACTCGTATTTCTTCTTCAGAAAAAGGTAAATGCTCGATGAGCTCCCAAATTGAGAGAGAATTATTTTCGATCAAAAAGCAGTCTTGCTCTGTTGTCCAATTAGTCGTAGCCGATTCAGTTTGTTTTAAATAGCGTTTCATATTTCCTAGCAGACTTATTTACATGTACAAAAAGCCTGCCTTTAGGCAAGCTTATATTTCAGATTTTGAATTGATCATTATTATAGCAGTCTATACATGATATGTTCAGTTAATATTGTAGCTGCCCTAACTAAACATTATAAAAAAGCCCACTTACTGTGGGCTTCTAAATGGTTATTGTGCGGCATTTACCCCAACAATAAACTGACTACAATTAGAACCTTCAGATGCATTACCTAATTGCTTTTCAGAGAATTTAAATTTAGAGGCAACTGACTCGTAATCTTTTTTAAGGGTTTGGCCAGTTAACTCTCCAAGCTCTTTGACTTGTTCTGGTTGTAAGATGCCATGTTCAACTGCTTGATTTACCATGACACAGGCTGTGGTCATCGCGTCATAACGCGCAGCAGTTTTAGAGTAACCTAGAGCACCGATTACACCACCAATAATTAAGCCAATAATCACCGCTAAAGTTACGTGCATTTTATTCATTTTTTAAATACCTAAAAATCTAACGAAAAGACGAACACTTCAAAAGGATGTGCTCAAGTCCAATCAAGATAGCGTTATTTACACGATATAAAAAGTTAGATTCTGTCACATTTGTTGATAGTTAAGATATTTCTAAACCATCAAGGTAAAAATGGCTTTGTGAGAAATACAAACCCGACAGAGAAAAAAGCATTATCGTGATGAGACATTTGATTGCCATAACTTGCATCTAATTGCACAAGATCCTTATAAATCATGTATTTAAAACCTGTTTGATAAAAGGAGTTATTTCGGTCATTACCATACACTTCGGCTGTGAACGTTAATGGGTTAGCAAATTGTGTTTCAGTTCCAATTCCCCACGTGGTCTGGTTTCTATGCGTAGCATTTTCACGCAGCCAACCAATATTGGTATGGATTAAAAATTTATCATTCAGTGTAGAAACACTTAATGGAACATTAACCGTCCAATCTTTTTTTGAAGAATCTTTGGTATTAATTTGAGTGCCAAAAGAAAAGCCGATTCCCCAATCATTCGTTTCTAAGGGTTTTAATAAGGTTTTACCTTGTAAAGTTGCATAACTGACATGCTCAGTATCATCGTTTACTCTTCCCATCCCTACCGCAAATTCAAAATTGCCACCAAAATTACAGGCTGGTGTTGCCCAATATTCTTTGCTGTCAGAGTTATGCTGTGCCCATGTTTCTAGCTGACAAGTTTTTGGAGAAACAAGAGCGGCATCGTCAACAACCATAGGTCGTCCACTATAGCTTGCATTAGATAATGTGAATAAACAGAAACCAGAAATAAGTGAGCGTTTCTTTAAAGTAAATAACATTGGCATCACTCCCATAAGTCATGGAGCACATGCAAGTACTGCAACCCAACATGATTAGATCATGGGTTAATAATAGGAATGAAAAGATGAAAATAAAAAAACCTCTTCTTGCATCCACAAAAAGAGGTCTGTCAGGACTTCAGTGGATACTTAGACTATTACCGATCGACTACTGTCACTCGAACAAGTACTCACATTGAAGCTCCTAAAAATTAGTTGGGCGGATTCTAAAATTCCCGTTGTTAAATATCAAGTTAAAATTTCATGACAATCTAAGCCATAGAAAACTGCTTATTTTTGCTCGGTAAGATGCTGAGTTACCGCATTAAAAAATAAACTTTTTTCATTATCAAGCTCAGCAGAAGGCATCGCGGTTTCCCACGTGCTCCACTGCATCATAACAATCTTGTCTTTAGGGTTAATGGCTAACATCTGCCCAAAAATACCCAGTCCCCAGAAAGTTTCATCAGAATTTTGTGTACTTAATGGTGAACCTTTTTTTGCATGTGAGTTCCACCATTGAAAACCATATATTCCTTTTGGATAGTTTTCTGAGACAGAGCCTTTCGCTTGATTCCATTTGGTCGCTTGTGCTGTCCAGCCATCAGGTAACATCTTGTCGCCATTAGAAACACGTCCTTCATTCAATATAAATTGTCCGAAACGCGCATAATCACGTAACGTTGCATTAAACCCATGGCCCCCCATATCAACTTGATTGCGGGTATACGACTGCCAAACACCTTCTCGCTCCATGCCTACCCGCTTCCAAACATTATCTTCTAGGTATTTAGCAATATTTTCATGTGTAGCAGCTTCTAACACTTTACCCACCAGATATGACCCACCTGTGCTATATGACCATACCGTTCCCGGTTCATATTTCGCTTTCAGGTTTTTCACATTTTTATAGACACAAGCATCTGGATTGTTAGCTGCCTCACAATAGGTCATTTTTGCAAAATCTGAATTTGGATCTTTATAATTTTCATTCCACTCAACACCCGAAGTGTGTTGCAAAAGCTGTTTTAAGGATACTTTTTCCCAAGCAGTTCCTTTCAAATCTGGTAAGTATTGAATGATTGGATCATCTACCGATTTGATTTTACCTTGTTGAATAGCGACACCTATAAGCGTTGCCACAATAGACTTTGCCACTGAACGAGAAGTCCATAGAGTCGTTTCATTGTTGCCTTGTCCGTAATATTCATAAGCAATTTTGCCGTCTTTTAATACGATCAAACCTGCAACACTTTGATTTTTTAAGTAGTCATTTAAATTATAATTTTTGCCATCTACCGAGTAATGGATATCCTTATTTTTAATGCTGTTCTTTAGTTTTGGAAGTGCCAGTATATTTTTCTTATCGGGGTGAAAAACACTGCCATCATAACTACGGAATGTATTTCGAAAGCCCACCACCCTTTGTTGTTGTGTCCATGTCAACATATCATGTGGGTCAGGTAATTTTTTATCCACGGTCATTGGACAGTCCTTTAGTTCCAATTGCTGACAGCTATATTCAGCACAAGCGACACTACTGACGAATAGACCAGTGAACAGTAGGCTTATTTTTGTAATCTTCATCTTTTTTCCCTTAGTAGAGCTTAATTTGCGTGACTAAACCGACAATCACATTGCTATTGAAGGCTTTTCCTGTAGAGCGGTAGTAGTTATCTGGATTCCAGATGTATTGTACGAATGGGCTTAGAGTCAGACGTTTGTAATTAATATCGGTATCTAAAGAAAGAAAAGAGGTTGTTTTATTATTATTGCCATTAATTTTTTCTGTCATTAAAACATAATCATTATTGAGTTGAGACTGACCGAACTTCAAGCCTAAATGATTTTTACCTTGATTGATTTTATAGCTTAACCCGAGTTCCCAATAATTTTTATAAGGCTGATTTTTCTCATCAATATATGAGTAAGCACCAAATACAGTTGGAATATTCTGATTATTAAAATCATGGTTAAACCTAAAATTCAAACCATCTGTACCATTATATTTTTCTTGAGTATATGCATTACGATATTCAGAATTATTATAAAAATATAATAACTCTGCTTTAGTATTTTTATCTTTATATCCCATACCATATACTTGGGTATAACCTAGTTGGTGATGAAAGGAAAAATCTAGTCCTTTTTTCTTATAGACATAATCATCTGTGTTGACCTCAAAAACCCCTGCATGCATATAGATATGGTCTGATAAATTATATTTGGCATAACCGCCCCAATACGCATAGTTAGTCGGCAATGAACCCATTGCGCCTTTAATTGGGTCAGTACACAACAGGATATTTTGACAATTGTTATAGAGGAAATATCGTCTTAGATTGGTACGCCCAACGGACGTATAGAGTTTTTTATCATTCCAATACTTATCCCAAGTCAGCAAACTGAGTTGGGATGAAGCCAAATCATTGGCAGCAATGGCTCCACCGACATAACTTCCTACTCCGCCAAACCAATTGTTTGAAGTATTTAACTGTGCATCATCATTTAAACCATTAAACACATATTGTGCTTTTAAAACCCCAAAGTCATGACTTTCATTCGCCAATTTAATTTCAGTATTTAAAAACAAACCTGCTGAATTAGTAAAATTGTCATCTACAGCACTTTCTTGGCTATACATCGCTAAATCAATAAAATTAGCTGTGAACTTGAAATTGTCTTTTAGGCTCACTTCTGCATTTGCACTCATACTATATAAAAGCATGAGTGTACCTATACATCCTTGTTTAGATATATACATAGAATCCTTTCCTTTAAATATAATTAATCATTTTCCTAGTTTTATATTTTTATAATTAAAAACTTGGTATAATGATTATTTCTAGCTCAATTTAATATTTATTAACTCTGATAATTTTTGAATATCCTCCACCACAAATTAATAAATTATATTTAATAAATATTGATAATTTTGGCTTACTGATTTATTTCAGTCCCATTTGATAAATCTGATTTCAACATATTTATATTGGTTTGACTTGTGTGCGAATGACATCAATTTTGTCTAAAAATGACATACTATTTTTTAATACTTAGACTATTAGATAATCGAACAAGCTTCTTATTAATTTTAAATATCAAAAACTTAAACCACAAATCATTATAGTTATATCTTTTAATTCAAATAAATAAAGGCTTGAATTAGATCAATTCAAGCCTCTTTGGTTTCAGACAAGTGATAAATATATTGTTAACTTAAAAGATCTTTCTAAAAAGCTTCTACTTATTTTAAAAACTCTTTCACGGTTTCTTGCATACTTGTCGTTGCACGGCCAATGAGCTGATGCAGATCTTTGCTATCACTATATAAACCGTCTTTAGATACGCCTTCATCCGAATCTGCCAATATATGAGCAAACCCTTCTGGTACACCAACCTGCACTAAAAGTGCTTTATATTCTGCTTCAGGTAAATCTTGATAAGTTATATCTTTTTTAGTGATTTCGCTTGTCCATTTTGCAACATCATCAAGCGTATAACTTGTATCACCTGCCAATTCATAAATCTTATTTTCATGCCCGTCTTGCGTTAATACCACAGCGGCCGCAGTTGCATAATCTAGACGTGAAGCAGAAGAAATTTTACCGTGATGAGTTGCCCCAAAAATTTTGCCATGCTCTACCGCTTGTTTAAGACCCATTGCATAATTTTCGTTGTACCAGTTATTACGTAATAACGTGTAGGGAATATTTGATGCTTTTAAATATTGTTCAGTTTCAACATGTTCTTGTGCAAGTAAAAGTGGTGTTACATCTGCTTTTAATAAACTTGTGTAAGCAATAAATTTTACATGTGCGAGTTTTGCTGCATTAATAATATTTTGGTGTTGTACCGTACGTTGACCAATTTCATTTGATGAAATTAATAAAAGCTTATCAATACCTTGTAGTTGCTCTGAAAGTTTTTCTAAGTCATGAACATAATCAAAAGGACGAACTTCTACCCCTTTTGAACTTAAATCTATAGCTTTTTCTGGATTACGGACTAATGCCACAATATTTTTTGCTTCGGTCCGTTCAAGTAATTGAGAAATAACGAATTGACCAAGTTGACCTGTTGCACCAGTAACTGCAATACGCATGGTGATCTCCATCTGATGTAGTTGAAATATTTCAATCATCGTAGTATCTTAACTTACTAAAAGTAAGTACTTACCTAAAAGTAAGTTCAGCATTAAATGTAAACTTTTGTAATGCAGGTAATAAGCAATGAAAGGTCAGGTTTTTGCAGCAGATTGTCCATCTAGAAAAATTTTGTTGACACTAACGAGCCGTTGGAGTGTTTTAATTTTAGTTGCACTACGTGATCAACGTTTACGCTTTAATGAATTAAAAAAAATAATTGATGGCATTAGTGAAAAAATGCTGGCACAAACCTTAAAGTCACTTGAGCAAGATGGTTTTATTTATCGTCAGGATTATGCCGAAGTGCCCCCTCGAGTAGATTATCAATTAACGGACTTTGGTCGAGAAGCTTCCGAACGCCTTTTTGATTTAACTGATTGGCTTGAAAATAATATATCTCGGTTATTAGAAAAGCAGCCTCGTTCAGACTTAGTTTTATAAGCAAATTTCAGCATATTTAAACTCGCTTCACGACTGATATATCTTCATTTAACTTTGATCAGCAAACGTAGAGTCCGACTCTATCATCTAAACCCCAACAAAAAACACTCAAGCACTCTCTCCCGCTCGATTGCCACATCCGAGCTTAAAAGCTGAATAATTGCACCTTCAATCATATATAAAAATAGCTTAGCGTCTTGAAAGGTAGCATCGATTTTGAGTTTTATAAGCTGGCTATAAATTTCATTAAGCAGCCATGTTCTATATCTCACTGCCGTTATATAGGCTTTTGGATAGGCCAGTTTAGTTTCAAAAATTGCTTTAAATAATAGGTAATACATCCCCTCTAAATCGGTGTGTAGGTAATAAAGTTTCTTGAGTTTATCCTTCACGTTTGTACCTTGGTCGTACTGAGCAATTCAAACTACTTTTTCTTTTAAACGTTCTTTTTGTACGATCAAACAGATTTCAACAAATCGCTCTTTAGAGTGAAAATAATTATAAAAAGTGGCTTTCGGAATTTTTGACTCTTTAACGATTCTATCTACCCCAACGGTATGAAAGCCACGATGGTGAAATAAATCAATCGACTTATTGATGACTTGAATAGCGCGTGTTGAGAGAACTAAATTTGGCATAGTCTTACCGTTATAAAATTATTGTTGTTTCTAAATGAGATACTTTTTTGGGAGAAAAAAAGGCACAGCAAAGCCCGTAAGACTGTGCTTGGCACATCTCAAGTTTTATTGTTGATTAAGTTTTAAGACGAAGTAATTTAAAGCCTGAAAACCTTACGGCGATCAAACTGCTTTAAAAGTTTAAGCTGTGTCGTTATAACTTTTGGCAAAGGCTGCCAAGAAATAATGGATGTGCAAAGCCAACTCCTTTTTATTGGGAGTTCTGCCAGACATTAGAATTATGGTGGCAGAACGGAAGAGGGTTCGCGGACTGGTTTCGACTCCAGCACACCCGAGGGTGTCCCTCTCCCGTCCTACCGCTACGGGAGGGAACGAGATGCACACAAGACTATTCCTCAGAAGAAATAATCCTGATGTGGTCGAAAAAAGCGGTCCGCGACGACCGACTGGCAATGTGGCCAGCAGGCGAAGAATAATATTCAGACCTCTTTCAGTCAAGCACACAAAATGACATTTGTTTTAAAATAGATCATTAAAAAGTAAGGATAAATAATTAAAATTTATTGTTAAATTGGAGTTTATAAAAGACTAAAATAAAGACAAATGGCTATTTTTTCTGCTTTAAGAATTTCCAATAAATTGATAAAACCTTATTACATAGGATGTAAATATATAATTTTATTCCATCCCATTCATACAAGTATATTTATCAAGGTATTTCCTTTTCAAGAGGTTTACGGACATACGGTATCAATTCTTTTTTTATTGCTCCAAATAATTGAAAATTTTGTTTAGCCATATTTAAGCTAATGCCATTTGCCCCACCCATATAATCAGGATCTTCATTTTGAACATTATCATCTTCCCAAAAACAAATTGGACAGATTTCAAACGAATCATAGGCTAAGTCATCAAATGTAAGATAACCACAACATAGACATGCGTAAGACACTATTTTCTCCCATCTTTGTCTATTCCAATAAAGTATACCATCAGTATGTTTAAACACATTTTATGGATAGTTCATGAATGTGTTCCTCTATTTTTAACATTCAAAACTAAAATTTTTTTATAGCTATTATTAGTGATAGTTTATTATTTATTTTAACCCTACTATGAATAATATATTTTTAATAACAATTAAACTTAAGTAATTTATATAAGGAAGATTATGGATTTACATGAAGTGAGCATCTCTACTGAAAGACTCAATCTAACTCCTTTTACGGCAGAAGATGCCGATGAGACATATAACTGTATTACGCCTACTCTGACACGCTATATGGCGTGGGACCCTCAACCAAGACATGAGTTTGATCAAACTTGGAATGCTTGGTTAAAAAACTTCGAAACTGGATCTGAAATTATATTTGTTATAAGAGATGTACATACTCAAATATTTATAGGCCTTGTTGGCCTCCATCGTATGCAAACTCCTCATCCAGAGTTAGGCATATGGATAAGCGAAGATTATCATTATCATGATTATGGAAGAGAAGCTGTATCAGCAGTCGCTAAGTGGGCAGTCGACTTTGTTAAACCAGACTATTTTATTTATCCAGTTGCTGAAGAAAATTATCCAAGTCGAAAAATTGCTGAATCTCTGGGAGGTAAAGTCGTTTCAAAATCTACAGGCCCCAAATATGAATTTGTAACTTATGAGATTCCTGTTAACTCTTAGATCAATAAAAAATTAATATATTAAAGGTATCAATTCCAATGAATGACTCAGTTAAGTGGTTAGAAACTTTAAATAAAATTACTGGTATTGCTCAAACAGGTTTACATTATTCAAAAGATGTTTATGACAAAGAGCGTTATGAACAACTCTTAGAGCACATTGAGTATTTATTAGAATTAAAAGAAATCAAAACAGAAAATTTTATTAATAACGTGCTCCAAGATGTAGGTTATGCCACTCCGAAACTAGATGTTAGAGCAGTTGTTTTTAAAGAAAATAAATTATTATTAGCAAAAGAAATTGGAGACGGGAAATGGTCTGTTCCGGGTGGATGGGCTGACGTAGGTTACTCAGCATCGGAAAATGCTGAAAAAGAAGTTATAGAAGAGACAGGTCTACGAGTTAAGGCGATTAAGTTATTGGCTTTAACAGATAGAACTAAGCACCCACATCCTCCAATGTTTTTACATGTGTATAAGGCTTTCTTCTGGTGCGAAATTATTGATGGTGAACTGACACCAAGTATTGAAACACCCGAAGTTGGATTCTTTGGTAGAGATGAGTTACCGCCTATTTCTACAGCACGTGTAACAGAAGAGCAAATACAGCAATTTTTTGATTATTTAGAGTCAATACCAGACGTTACTAAGTTTGATTAATTAAAAATTCAATGTAAGGCAGATCTCTTATTTAGAGTTCTGCCAAAATATTAAAATTATGGTGGCAGAACGAAAGAGGGTTAGCAGACTGGTGAAATATTTAACCAGCACACCCGAAGGTGTCCTTTCAATAGATTAGGCAAAGATAATTACATATTTTTTCAAGTTATCATTCAACAAGAACTTGTTATATATAAAATGAGGTTCTAAGGTTTATGTATATAAAAAATATAGCTATGATGCAATATATTATTGTAAAAAATATTTATACTAATAATCATTAAAAAATCATATATTAGCTTTTAAAGCAGCCCTATATTTAAAAACCTTCTTTTAAAATTAAATTATAAAAGCCTATAATTATATAGGCCTTTATAATTCATAAAATTAAATAAAAATACTTAACAATACCAAAAAATAGTTGAAAAATATTAACATTAAAAACAATATATTCTATATTTTATTCAACTCTATAAAACAGATCATCAAGAAGTTCTTCAGACTTATCTTTAACTATATCCAATAGCATCTCACATAAACAATCAAGAGACATTTCATCTAAAATCACCATATTATGTTGCCAAAAATAACGACCATAACTACATTCTCCACTAGTTTTATATTTATCCATTAAAAACTCAATATTTTTTAATGTTACTGCTGTACCTGCGTACGTATTACTATCAACCGTGATATTAAAATCCACATTCTGTTCAGATACGTTAAATCTATCTAGTTCATGCATAATTAATAGCTTAAATTCAGCACATTGATAAGTTACCATTTTATCTCCCATATAGTTTTACTACCTGATCAATTACTTTCTGCTGGTTACCCTTACCAGAATAACCAACAATAGTCCAATTATTTCCAGTTCCCTGCGCATAAATACGCCCACCATCCCGATGTCTAAATTCAGTTATCCCATTGAATGTTTTTGTACCAATTCCAGGATTATTATTCCCATTTTTAATTTGTACTAACATAGAATTAATCCCTTTACTTTCTTGAGCTGATAATTTTTTTGCTTCACGAAATAAAAAGGCATCTTGCTTAACAACACTTAGAATATTTGAACATGGGTTTTGATTATGCACCCATATACTTGCATCACCTGCAAAATATGTATGGTAGCCTTCAACCTCTAAGTTATAAGTCGTTTCTACTCGATCTGTTTCTGTTATAGAAACAACTTTATGAACCTGATTATTGGCATCTAAGAGTTGATCACCTTCTTTCAGATCAATACTATCCACCCACTTCTTATCAACCACCCAGAATGGATGATCGTCAGAAACTTCAATAATATTTTCTTTACCCACCCCATCAATTGTTTTAAGTAAGTAAATACGTCTGTTCGGTATTACAAATACCCGCTTCACTGGTTTATAAGCAATCTCACCAGTTTCTTCATGGCGAGCAAGGACTAAATCACCTTCTTTAATTTCTACAATTCGCTTATAACCATCTTTTGTTAGAACGGGTGTATCATCATCGAAGCAACCACAAGGACTAAATAATTTACCAAAACTGGTCCTAGCTTTAGTTGCAGTCCATATAGCGCCCTTTCCGACATTTCTAGCAATTGTTGCCTCTGTAGAACCAGTGAAGAGGCCAGCAACCATACCTGCAGTCTGACCAACATATCCACCAGATGTAGGCTCACTACCATATAACCCATAAGTCCAAGTATGATGAAAAGCAGTTAGCTCATTATTTACAACACCAATAACTCGCAACGTAGTATCTTCATCAGAATCTGACCCCTGCGCTGGTAGCATCAGATTTCTCTCCAACCACAATTCATCCTCCGCCATTAATCGACTTCTTTCAGAATCAATTCCTCTCGTACCACCAAAGATATCACCTACCTCATAAGAAGGAAGGTTAATTTGATTATATTGATTCGACCCACCAAAACCAATGAATGGCTGTACTGTAGTACGACCATCATTATTACTGCCAACCCCTTGGTTATTTGCTCCATAGGTAGCACCAATAGTGACATTACAGTCCCCGCTAGACTTTGAACACGTGCCTAACCAATCATCTAGAACTGTTGTAAATGCATGACCTATTTTTTTCGTTACTTTTGAAAGCCAGCTATAACCACTCGGATCTAACAACGTTCCCGGATTGTTATGTACATAGCTATAACGGTTATAACCCTGTAAATTATCTGCTCCATCAATAGTCGGGTCCGCACTGGTAAATCGTCCCACCTGCGGGTCATATACTCGCCCGTTCATATGCACCAGACCAATACTGTCCAGCATCTCATGCGAGGTGAAACCATGGCTGTCTTTGGTTCCCTTCAGCACAGTACTCGCCACTGTTCCATCCGCATTGCGGCGCTTGCCCCACGGGTCATAGCTCAAACGTTCAACCACCGCCCCTGTAGCATCAGTAATCACCTCAATTGAGGTCAAATGATCACTGTGGAAATAACGGTAAGGTCCTGTTTTACTCACCGCAGCCTTAGCACTGTTCGGTGCAACCCCTGCCTGAGCAGTTAAGCCCAGATCTCCTGTTGGCGGAGTTCCCTTATCCTTACTGACATAGCTGCCCAGTACATCACCACCTGCATAGAGATAGTGGGTGTATTCAGCTGTGCCATCCGGTAAATAGCTCTTCTCGAATGTCCCGCCCGTATCAATCCTTGGGTTGATATATAACGTTGTTGTAGTTTTCCCGTTTTCTACACTGGTACGTCTTACTCGCTCATGATTGGCATCATACATAAAGCTTTCTGTCGTCGTCCCCTGCTTGATCTGCAAAGGCATATTAAAGCTTGTCCAACTATAACTGCGGTTATTACCACTTAACAGGTTTCCATTCGCATCGTAACTGAAAGCCGTGTTCAGACCACCGGTCGTTGAACTGATCGTACACACCTTGTGTACACCACAACTCGTCCCGCCTGTTGCATAGTTATATGTTCCCGTATCGCTCTTGGCCGTCAGGTTGCCTATCGCATCATAACTCGCAGTAACTTTGCCACCGTTCTGGTTAACAACACTGGTCAGGCGGTTAATGTTATCATAGCTAAATGTTTCATTCACCGAGATACCCGCCAGGTTCTGGTTCCGGTTGGTCAGGTTGCCTAGTGCATCAAAGCTGTAGGTGTTTTGCTGAACCTTCGCATCACCGGTACTAATTGACTCAATGAACCCTGTGTCTGCCTTATAGGCTCTTTTCGTCACCAGACCATTACCCAGAGTCTCCTCAGTAACATTACCTCTTGCATCCCGTGCATCTGCTGACCAATAGAGCTGCGTGCCCGCAAGGTTTCTGACTTCTTTTAAATAACCGTTGGTGTCGTAAATATTTCGGTAGCCAAATCCTGTTGGGTAAGCAAATGCCAGCATACGTCCGGCATTGTCATAGTTCCACTTGGTGATAAAGTCCGGATCTGTCGTCCCTTGAGCTATTGGGTCAATCTTTTTACTGGTCGTGGTTTGGATTTGTCGACCATAACTGTCATAGCTATAGCTTTCGCTAAAGCCATTTGTACTACTGACCTGAGCCAGTTGTCCCTTACCCTTGGTTGCACTATCCCATGTCCATGTCGAGGTCAGGTCCGGCTCGGTTCGTTTAATCAAGCGGCCTAAACTGTCATACTGGAAAGTCGTCTGCTGTCCTTTACCATCCTGCTGCCATACCGGTTGTCCCAATACGTTATAACGATACTTCCAGGTTCCCAGTTCCGGATCAACCTGTTGCAGTTTATTCCCGTTTTTATCGAGTGTTAGGCTAATGCTGTTCCCTGATGCATCTGTCGTCTGGGTAATTCGCCCTAGCGCATCTCGGCTGTATTTGAGGGATTTATTATCATGATCAACAATTTCAACCACTTCATTGGCGATATTGCTCTTCTCTGTACGCTTTAAGTTCTTGGCATTGGTCATTGTGGTTTGCAAGCCACTGCGCGTATAGCTGGTGACCCGGTTACCCGGCTCTGTCAATTTACTCACACGTCCAAGCGCATCATATTCATAGGTCGTCCATTGCAGGTTTGCATAGGCTACATTGCTCAGGCTTGGACTACTGCTTCGGTACAGACGGCCAGATGCGGTATATTCATTACGCACCACCGTATTATTGACATTGTCATAGGCTTTGGTCAGCGTTCGCTTAACGTTGCCATTAGCATCCTTATAGGTAATGACCGGTGCATTTAATGTTGAAGTCGAGGTGATCTTATAGTTTTCACCCTTTTCACATTCACTGCTATTACTTCCCACCTCAACAAAGGTCTTACATAACTGATAGCTTATATCCGTCTGCACGCCACTGGCTGATTTAGTCTGAATCACACGGCCGAGTGCATCAATTTTTTGGGTGCTTGCAACCCCGTTGATATCTGTGGAGGTCAGGAGTTGTCCTGTAACCGGATCATAGGTTGCTGTAGACTGCTGCGATAATGCATTGGTCTCTTTGGTCTTGAATACACCAGCAGGATAACCTGTTCCTGCCTCATAGGCTGAGCTGAACGTACGCGTTGCTCCCGTATCCGTTCCATTGCCCGTACCACTTACACTGACTTTGGTCACATTGCCATAGGCATCATAGCTATAATCGGTCTGTAGCTTTAACGCTGCGTCATCCGGTTCATCAATCTTTTTAATGACTTGTCGTTTGATATCATATTCATAACTGGTTTTTGTTTGAATCGCGGTTTGACCCGTACGTGAAGCTGTCATCACCCGGTCTTTGATCAGGCCCGGAATCCAGTTGGTCTTGTCAGCTGTACCATAAGTGGGTTTAACTGTCGTGGTAAATACGTTTGTGCCATCTGCACTGCTTGTGGTTACCGTTGAATCGGTTAAATTACCAAATACGTTCTCGTAGTTATTGGCTGTGACTGTCTTGGAAACCAGTGTACCCAGTTCATAATTCTCAACTGTAGATTTCTTAATTCGTGGGAATTTAACCTTGGTGGTTGGGTATGCACTGTCGCTTACAAAGTCTGCATCAGCAACGGTTAGCTTAGACACCACAGCATCATTCGCTTTGGTCACTACAGATTTCGCCATCCCGATAAAAGGATAGTTCTGGTTAAAGACGGTTTCTTTGACCAACTTATCAGTTACATCATTCCCACTCGCATTTTTATTATAACTTTCTAATGTTTCTGTCGTTGTTTCAAACCCTAAGAATCTATTATCCTTTACATCTACTCGCGGTGAAGAATAAGTATAATTAGCCTTCGAACCTAAAACGTTATTTAAATAATTCTCTACAGATTGAGTGACTAAAATTGGTGCACTACTACCACGTATTGGAAAAGGTTTAGCTTCTTGGCTTTCAGAAGCTTGACTGAAGTTTTGATATTCAAACTGTTGTTTGCGACCATCCGGTGTTTCAATAGCTTTCACCAAATTTGGAGAGTTTTGAACCCCAGAACCAAGTGAAAGCCAAGCCTCGCCAAGATTTTGAACATCGCTTTTTGCTGCTTGTGAAAATAGAGAGTAAATAAAACCATCAGATCCAGTTTTAGATTTAGCGATAAACTGTAAATTAATTTCTTGAAAACCATCATTATTAACATCTGATAAGATAGGTACGATACTGACATCATAATTAGCAAATAAAGAAGATTCTGTGGGAAATCCATTAGTCGCAAACTTAGTTTCCTCTGTTGCAGAAGTTGGCTTATAGAAACCTCTCAAATCTTTTAAAAAACCCTCGTATTTTTGTCCAGGTCGCTGTAAATAAGTCAATAGGTAAGGTTTATCAGGATTACCTCCGTAAATAAAAAAATCTAAATATCCATCATTATTAAAATCAGCAAAAACTGGATCACTAAAATGATAAGTACCCATCCTCCCATATCCAGATGCAGGTGGCACAAAGTCAGTTTCAATTTCAAATGGTTCTAGAAAAATTTCTTTCTGTACCTCGAAATTGTTCCCAGATAAACTACTGGTAGAAATTATAGGCACTAGTGAAACTTGAAACCTTACTTTAGTATCACGTCTTTCTAAAAAAATGACTTGAACTAACACTATATCATCTAAACCATCCTGATTATAATCAGTAATGACTTTGTTATAAGCAAAGAACTTATTGTTCAAACCAGTATAAAATTCAGATAATTTTTGATTATTCTCACAACCACTGATCGTTTTATTATCACTTAATATATTATTAAACACATTATAAGTACATAAGTATAAATCTGAATTATGTTGAGCAAAATTCAAAGTATCTTGTGTTCCATCTCTTTTAAAATTACCAAATTCAGGTTCATTTCTAAAACCATCAGTATAACTATCATAAACACTTGGATTAAAACTTGTCGACTTAATTGAGACAATATTTCCATTAACGTCAAGTTTAATTGCATCAAAACGGTCTGGTTCTGATGACTTATTACTATATCTACCTGAATGAAGAACTAAATCTGTAATCCCATCTTTATCTAAATCTATTGCTTTAATAGCTTTGATATAAAAACCAGGTTCAGGAATATCTTTTAACTCTTTATAAAAATCAAATTTTCTTATGCCATTATTATCAAATGATGAAGTAAAAAAAAGTAAAGAAGAAACGCTTCCTTCACGCCCTTTTCCATACATAATCAAGTCGTCTATACCATCATTATTAATATCAGCAGTAGTGAATAACCAAAAAGAATATCCAAGAATTGATGGATAAGTTAGTATTGTATTAATGCTTGCACTATTCGGATTTACATGGTTTGAATACACTTGCAGACCAACACCTTTCTTATTACTTAAATAAATAAGTTCTTTTGTTGTAACACCTTTACGTGTACTCATTCTTATAGTTTTCATTCCGAAAGTCATATCCGGAGTTTTTTCAGCCACACCCCGAGCAGGAGTTGTTATCAAGTCTTTGCCATATGAAGTCCACTCAATTTTAGTTGGTAAATTACATACCTTTTCAATACCGTAAGTGCAATAACTAATGTTTTTTAAACGAGTGGTACTCGCGGTATTATCATCAATACTGTCATATTCAAAATTATATTGCATTTTAATCAGTTCATTCGATTTAATGCTTATTTTTGAAAGTTTTTTATCTAAGACTCTTAAAGATCTGTTTTCAATATAACCAGTTTTTTTCTCTACTTCCTCTCTATCTATATACTCAAAATCAATAGAGTTAGTAGGATTTAATGGCTGTAGACTCCCCTTATTACCGGTATATTTAATAGATTTAGGATATAAAAAACCTTTGTTTAAATCTTGGTACTCCACAGTCCAGTAATTATCGTTTACATCTTTAACAGAGCTTAATCCCCATTCATAAATAACAGGATCATTTATATTCTCAACATATTCACCATTATTATTTTTGTAATTTCCTTTTACAGCCGCAGAAAACTCTTGTATTACACCATTACCATGTTTAACTATAAATTTTTTAATTGCAGTACTTGAACTAGACTCTAACTCTATCGTAACTTTAGAGAAATCATCTTTTTCTAATCGAAACTCAGCTTTTCCAAACTCGACAGAATCAGAACTAACTTTTATTAGCTTTTGTCCATTTAACACAAAACAAGAAGATGAAAATGGAATAGATTGTGACTTCTCTTCAATACTTGATGTTAGTGGTGTGAATATCTTCCCATTTTTTAACTCATTACATCTGGTTATAGAAGGTATACCTAAAATATTCCAACCTACACCCAAGATTCCATTGGATGATTGACCATTATAATTTATAGATAACTGAGGACCAAAGCCATTAATAGAAGGTGGTAGTACTATAGGAATAGAATGATTGAGTACCCCTAAAGAGTCCACATTTGATTCACCATTCAAACTCAAAGAGAGTTCAGATTCTGCAGCATAGGCTTGATGAATTGCTATAAAAATAGAAAGGCATAATAGCTTATATTTCATGTATAATAATTAAAGTAAATAAAACAAATTATAACAAATGCATACAAAAAATAAAGTAATAAAACATTTTTATAGTCTGTAGTAAAAATCACTATTACTCATTAAAACCATTATTATATTGTTCTTTGTGATTTCCAGCCTACCAGTGATAAAATATATGGTTAATATTATTTTATCATTTCATGAATTTAATCCTCTATTTTTACTACTTAATACTAAATTTTTTAATGATTAATTTTAAGAATAAAACAAGTTATTTTTTAAGTTAATTGATCAATTTACAAACATTTTTATCATTAAATCCCTAACCATCAGCAAATAACTATCTATTAAGTAAAAGTTAGTATTATTGTCAGAAACATAGGCATCTTTAAAAGAAGAATAGTTGGTTTAAAAAATTCTAATACGCCATTTTTACTTTAGATGAGTTTCAAGAATCTATAATAAAAACTTAACAATTATTTAGTATCCTTGGTCTATTTTAAAAACTCAAGATATGCTTTTAAGTATCATTCGACAATTAGTAGTTTTATTAATTAAGAAATAATTAATAAAATACCAATTTTATAGGTTAGAAATAACTATTAATTAAAATATATACACAATTGCTTAAAAATTGGCATCTCTTTTGACATAAATACTCCAGAAGAGAGTCACTAATATAAACTCAATAGTAAGGCAGAATCCGTCTATATATAGTTCTAGCACCACATTACAAACTAAATAAACCTCAATTCACTAAACACTCACAACATATTGATCTAGATTCTTTAATGCAAAATGGATTACCTGAGAAAGCTCTTCTTGCGAATATCCATCTCTTGCTTGAACAGATAGCCCATGCAGAACAAGCGCGTAATATTGCCCTAAGGTTTTAGGGTCAGCCTCTGCCACCAATTGTCCGTCTGATTTTGCCTGAATAAATCGATCGACTAGGCTTTGGCCCCGTGCAATACGCTGTGCTTTCATCCATTCCCAAACAGCTTGGTTTTCTTCACCTAACACGCTCGCTGCCGACACAACCATACACCCATACGAATGGTTGGCTTGCGTGTAAAGCGCTAGTGCATCTGCAAATAATTGACTGATTGCATCCTTAATATTTTTTTGCTTTAAGGCATTTACGGCGAAATTACCTTCGTTCTTTTCATAGTGATTTACAGCTTCTCTAAACAAAGCCTCTTTTGAGCCAAATGCTTTATAAATTCGAGCAGAGGCAATCCCTAAAACTTCAACTAAATCTGACATGGATGTGCCTTCATAGCCGTGAAGCCAGAAAAAATCTCTCGCTTTTACGAGGGCTTCTTCTCGATCAAACTCTCTTGGTCTGCCAGCCATAATGACCCTTTATCAAATTTATTACCTCTTTTCATTATTATTCGAAAAAAATATTTTCACAAATAAATCAATGAGATTTATTAAAAATAGTCTCGATTTGTTTTGATTTTCAAATAAAAAGTTGTTTTTTTCAAAAATTAAGCCTATTTTTTGTCGATTGACAACTAATTAGGTTTTGTTATGAAAACGCTCAAAGGTCCTAGTATTCACCTTGCTCAATTTAGCGATGACATTTCCCCTTTTAACCGTCTAGAAGATATTGCTGCTTGGGTATCAGACCAAGGATTTGAAGCGGTACAACTTCCCGCTTGGGATAAGCGTTTATTTGATGTTAATTTGGCAGCAGAAAGCCAAGATTATTGCGATGAAATATTAGGTACTTTAAACAATCATGGCTTAAAAATTAGTGAGTTAACGACTCATATTTTTGGGCAGTTAATGGCTGTGCATCCTGCTTATGACTCAATGTGCGATAACTTTGCCCCATCTCATTTGCATGGTAATTCAGTAGCTAGAACCGAGTGGGCAAAACAACAAATGCTCGCTTCAATTCAGGCATCTGCCCGCTTAGGTCTTAAAGATATGGGAACATTTTCAGGCTCTTTGGCATGGCCTTATGTATTTCCATTTCCACAAAGACCATCAAGACTCATCGAAACGGCGTTTGATGAATTAGCGCGTCGATGGCTTCCTATTTTGAATGCTTGTGATGAACATGACGTAAACCTTTGCTATGAAATTCACCCCGGTGAAGATTTGCATGATGGCATTACATTTGAAATGTTTTTAGAGCGGACTCATAACCACTCTCGTTGCCATATTCTTTTTGACCCAAGCCATTTTGTTTTGCAACAACTGAACTATCTGGAATATATCGATATCTATAAAGATTTCATTCGCATGTTTCATGTTAAAGACGCCGAATTTAATCCAACAGGCCGCCAAGGAATGTATAGCGGCTATCAAAGCTGGGGAAATCGAGCGGGTCGATTCCGTTCTACGGGTGATGGTCAAGTTGACTTTAAAGCGATTTTTTCAAAGTTAGCGCATTACGACTACGAAGGCTGGGCCACATTAGAGTGGGAATGTTGCCTCAAAAATAAAGACGATGGCGCACGTGAAGGTGCCGAGTTCATTAAGCAAAATATTATTCATGTTACCGATAAAGTGTTTGATGACTTTGCTGCTGCCCCTGTTAATCAGACTCAAATTAATCAGCTATTGGGTATTTAAGGAAGCGTAAGAGAAATCAACATGAAAACTCAATTATTCAATAAAAACTCGCATAACGAATTCGATCATCATTACATTCACATCGAAAGCAAAAAATTACACTACGTCACCTTAGGTGAAGGCCCAGCGGTATTGCTAATTCCGGGCTGGCCACAAACATGGTACGCGTGGCACAAAGTCATGCTTGAACTGGCAAAACAGGGTTATCAAGCAATCGCGGTTGATTTACCCGGAACAGGAAATTCAGCTCCACTGGATGGAAGTTACGATACGGGGCGTATTGCCAAAATTTTATCGATGCTCATGACTCAACTTGAATATCCAACTTATTCGGTTATTGGTCACGACATTGGTATGTGGGTTGCCTATGCGCTTGCATCTGACTTTCCTGAATCAGTGACTCGACTTGCGGTCACAGAGGCTGTGATTCCCGGTTTAGCGCCCGCACCTCCTATTTTTGTTGAGCCGAGTGAAAATATTTTTCTTTGGCACTTCATGTTTAACCAAACCCTAGATTTACCCGAAGCTTTAATCGCGGGCCGTGAAGATACTTATTTAAATTATATGTTTGATAAATGGTCATGGCACAAAGATAAAGTTGCAACTGAAACTTATATTGAAGCCTATAAAATTCCGGGTCGGTTAGCGGCGGGGTTTAATTATTACCGCTCTATTCCAGAGACCATACGTCAAAATAAAATGAGAGAAACTAAAAATTTAGACATGCCAGTTTTAGCAATCGGTGCTGAACATGCCACGGATAATGCACCTTATGAAACCATGAAAAAGGTTTCACCCCATTTAACCAGTGCAATTGTAAAAGACTGCGGTCATTTCATTATGGAAGAACAGTCAAAAATATTTAGCTCACTCATTTTAGAGTTTTTGCAACAGGAAAAAAGCCATGCCTCTACTTGCTGAAATTGAAAACTGGCTTAAATCCAGACCTACCGCACAAGGAGTAAACTCGTTACAAGCGCTAAGGGAGCAAGTAAATAAAGACATTATTGATCAGCAAGGCATTGAGCAAGATGCAAGCTATCAACAAAGTTTTCATGTTGCTGTTTCAGATGGCGCGGAAATTGAAGTGCGTGTTTATGTTCCCTATTCACTCGAAAACACTGAGCAACAGCCCGCATTGGTTTTTGCTCATGGTGGAGGTTGGTGCCTCGGAAGTTTAGATGCATGGGACCGTGCTTGTCGATTACTAGCAGAAACTACTCAACTGGTTGTATTTTCTGTGGACTATCGTTTGGCTCCAGAGTTTAAGTTCCCTACACCTTTGAATGATTTTTTTATGGCATTCCGTTATATCTATGAGAACGCTTCACGGTTCGGAGTTGATCAAAACCGCGTGGCTGTAGGCGGAGATAGTGCGGGCGCCAATATAGCTGCTGCCACATGTTTAATGGCAAAACAACACCCAGAAATTAAGGTGAACCATCAACTTCTTTTCTATCCTGCCTTAGATGCCACGATGAGTAGTAATTCTTATCACCAATACGCCGAAGGTTATGGTTTAGAGTCATCCACAATGTTTTATTGCTGGGATCAATATATGCAGGATGAAAGTGAAAAACAGAACGAGCTTGTAAGCCCATTACTCGCTCAGTCTTTAGAGGGGCTGCCTGATGCAACCATTTTTGTGTGTGAATATGATCCCGTTCGTGACGATGGTGAAAGATATGCTCAAAAACTGTGGGATGCGGGCATTCAGGTGAACTTTTATTTATTAGAAGGAATGATTCACGGCGCAATTCACATGCTGACGGTTAGTCCCGACAAAGTAAAATCTATCTACCGTAATATTCGAATGTAGATCTTTTTATTATTCAAATATATTACTTAGTTGGGCCACTCTTCAAAATTGTTTAATGACATTTTCGGAGTGGCCTAATTAAATTTTGGCTATCAATAGCGGTTCTCATGAGTCCTTATTGAAATTAATTTTTCATTTTGAAATGGGCTATCTGTTTTAAGAAATCATTTAAAGGCATCGGACATCCCCATAAATAACCTTGAAACTCTGTGCATCCGTTATTTTTAAAAACACTAAATTGTTCAGACGTTTCGATGCCTTCTACCAACACTCTGAGATTCAAATCTAGTCCAATTTTAATAATACCAGTCACGAGTTTATTGCTACGTTTATCATCCAACGCTGCCTGCACAAAGCTACGGTCAATTTTGATTTGTCTGATGGGCATTTTTTGTAGATAGCTTAAAGATGAATAACCTGTACCAAAATCATCAAGAGAAAGCTGAATTCCTTCTTTAGATAAAAAGTTCATTTTTTCGACCATGCTTACACAATTCGTTAAAGCAATATTTTCAGTAATTTCTAATATGAGCCGAGATGGATTGACCTCATATTTCTGGATCAGCCCAATCACAGTTTGCTCAAAGTTTGGTTGCATGAAATGATCAGCACTAATATTAATTGAAAGTGTAAGATCTTTGGTCTCGGCTTTTTTATTCCAATCTTGTAGAACTTTGCAGGCTTGAGCCAATACCCATTCTCCAATCTCTGGCATTAACCCAAAAGTTTCGGCTGCTGGAATAAAATCTTTTGTGGGAATATATCCTAAAACAGGATGATGCCATCTTAATAAAGCTTCCGCGCCAATTAGCGTTTCAGAAGCATTAATTTGTGGTTGATAAAAAAGCTCAAACTGTTCTTTAACAAGTGCTAAACGTAAGTCTTGCACCATAGTGCTTTCAGTTTGTATCTCTAATTGCATGGTGTAAATTGAAATACAGATCATGAGCGTAGCGACACAAGTTGCAATCCATCCCCCATGATCACGAATATCTTCCGGTAAAGGTATGGCGCTCTCAAGATTAAAAGAGCTGCCACTAAAAAATATAAAGCATCCGATCGATAAAAGAATTAAAGCAGCTTGTAAAAAGCTTGGATTTCTACGGTAATTCAAATATCCCAATATCGCCCCAGCGGGTAAAAACAATTGAGCCACTTGCGGACGGTCACTTGTAGCGACATCAAAAAATAAGCAAAAAATGACTGGAAAAACAAGCAGAACGACTTGAGATAAAAGAATACCCGCTGAAATGCGGTTTATATAAATAAGAAAAAGGCTAAATATGGAGATCAGTGTAAAAATGATATCCATACCCACAATTAACCACATTTGTGCAAATATAAAATATGTGGTCCAAAACAAACAAAAAATAATACAAATGAAGATATTTGCTTTTGCGGCGATTGTAAGCTGCTGATCCTTTACGGTACGGTAATTTTTTTTGCGTTTTTTAAAGTAAGACGAAGCTATCATAAATAAATCAACCGTAAAATATTTCTTCATAAACCCCAAGCTTGAACAGTGATATACCCTGTCAATTTTCACCAATAAAACCTCATGTTTTATTTATTTTTATATGACTCATCTTGAGGTGGGTGTTGTTTTAATTGTGGTGGCACAGTCCGGTTGTTTAATTGAATAATTTTGTTTTTCAATCACCTTATAATTTTAAAGGATCATCCCCTAACGATACATGTGTCTGCGACTAAGGTACAGGCCCTAAATAGCGAAAAATTAGAGCATAAGAATTTTTAGAATATAGAGCTCTCTTTGTTGATATTAATAATAATTATCATTACTATTTAAGAATAATTTAACTGTGTGTTTAATTGCGCTACTCATTGCCAATTTGTGGACTCCGCCGCTATGAACTTCAATGTAGAGAAACAGGTATGGTTTAGCCAAATTTACCGTTCTCAGCAAACTACGCTTTTATCATGGTTTAAACACAAAATTCAGCACCATCATCAATCTGAAGACCTGAGTCAGGAAGTGTTTTATCGTGCTTTAAAAAGTGGATATTGTTTTCAAAAAATTAAGGAACCACAGGCATGGCTTATGGGCATCGCCAAACATGTCATTATTGACCATTGGCGCCGTCAGCATATTGAAAACTTATATCTAGACGCCCTACAGCATCTTCCAGAAGAATATTATCCCTCTGCTGAACATGAAGTTTATATTCAAGAAACCCTATATCAAGTTCATTTAATATTAGAAAAACTACCCACCCGCACGGCTCAGGTCTTTTTGATGTCTCAACTAGACGGCATGACTTATCGAGAAATTAGTGAAAAAATGAATATTTCTGAAGCTACTGTGAAAAGAGATATGAAACAAGCTTTTTTGGCTTGTATAGACCTCTATAATTAACCCTTTTCAACGCGCTCAAATTTCTACTGTATGTCAGCTATTAATAAAATTCCTCCTCATGTTTTAGATGCAGCCGCAGACTGGTTGGTACTTCTACATTCGGGTGAAATGACAGCATTACAGCAACAACAATTTGAGCAGTGGAAAGCCGAAAAAAAAGAACACCAGCTAGCACTCCAGCAAATGGAAAAATTTAGCCACGGTTTAACAAACCTCGCAGGTAACTTCCCTTCCAAAGCTTTAGTTCAGTCTAATCAAAAATTTAATCTTGCTGCAAAACGCAATATGCTGTTGAGCCTTTCAGGTTTAGTCATCGTTGGCTTGTCTGCCTATTTCATACCTTGGGAAAAATGGCAGTCGGACTATCACACCAAAGTGGGTGAAATTAAAAAAGTATCGTTAAAGGATGGTTCTCAACTGATTATGGCAAGTGATTGCTATGTCGATGTAAATTTCACGCAAGAGAAACGTCAGATAAAGCTGATTGATGGAGAAATTTATATTGAAACGGCAAAGGATGCTCAACATCGGCCATTTATTGTCGAAACCAAGAATGGTTCAGTAGAAGCCTTAGGTACTCAATTTACGGTTCGTCAAGAAAATAGCGAACAAACCAAAGTCAAAGTCTATAAACATGCGGTAGCCATTGAACCAGAGAACTCGTCTAAACGCCAAATATTAAAACAAGGTCAACGTGCTTTTTTTGATGAAAAATATATATCAAAAGCTCTTCCTCTCGATAACGATCAGCCCTATTGGACCCAACAACTTTTGGTTGTAGATCAATGGCCACTTCAAAAAGTGCTGGATGAACTATTTCTTTATAAAAAAGGAACTTACCATCTCGCCCCCGAATTAAAAAATATAAAAATTTCTGGGGTATTTTCTCTAAAGAACCCTGAGCAAAGCTTAGAAACTTTGGCCTATAGTCATCAACTTGAGCTGACCTATTACAGTCCCTATTTGTTAAATATTAAAAAAAGATAAAAAATGTGACCCTTTTTTTGATCTGGTTCGACTTATAGAGAAATACACTCCCTGTCGAGAAGACCACATGAAGGATTATCAAGCAAAAAGTAAATTGGCTTTGGCTATACGTGCAGTGCTATGGAGTACGCCATGGGTGGTCACGGCGCTTACCTCAACGTCTATTTACGCTGCACAAACTTACAGTATTTCAATTCGCCAGAGCACGCTTGATCAGGCCATTAAGCAACTGGCAATTCAAACAGGCACAACCATTAGCTACGATAATGCCAGTCTTTCAAAAACAAAAAGCAAAGCGCTTCAAGGGAATTACGCTGTTGAAGATGCTTTAAGTCTGTTATTACAAAGTCACCCATTTGAAGCCGTTAAAGTAAACAATGGTGGTTACAGCATCCGAGTGAAGGCTCCACCCGCTCCAATTGAACCCAAAGTTTTCCAGTTAGAAGCCATTAAAACAAAAGCAAATAATAACAATGAATTTGATACGGCAGGCAGTGAAACAGGTACGGCTCATTTAGCAACAATTCATGTTAATGCTGATCATGGCGAAAATTTAACAACCGAAGGTTCTGGCTTATATACAGCGAAAGCGACCACCGCCTCTACTGGCTTGGCATTAAGTTTGAAAGAAACACCTCAACTGGTCAGTGTAATCACCAATCAACAAATGAAAGATCAGAACCTCACCCAATTAACCGATGTTGTGAGTCAGGCAGCAGGTCTTTCTATTAAACAAGGCGGCAACATTGGCAGTGATAACTCACCTATTTACGCTCGTGGCAAAGAAGTGGATAGCTATTTACTCGATGGCGTAAAGCTCATGAGTTCATATGCAAGTATTTTCCAGAGTCAGGACATGGCTTTATTTGACCGTGTCGAAGTCGTGCGAGGTGCAAATGGCTTAATGACAGGTGCTGGCAGTGCAAGCGCAAGTATTAATCTGGTCCGAAAAAAACCATTACAGGACTTTAAGGCTTCGGTGAGTGCTGACATTGGTTCATGGGATTCTTATCGTACCGATATTGATGTTTCCACACCTCTTAATGAATCAGGAAGTATTCGTGGTCGTACTCTTTTTGCCTATCAAAAGTCAGACTCTTATATCGACCGCTACAACGAAGAACGTAAAGTGGCTTATGCCGTATTAGAAGCTGATTTAACTGAACAAACCAAAGCAAGTTTGGGTGCAAGTTACCAACAACTCGATTTGACTGGTGTCGCTAGAGGTGGTTTACCAAGCTTTTATACAGATGGCACACCGATTAACTGGTCCCGTTCAGATTCAGCGGCGGCGAGTTGGACGGGTTCAGACCGTTCAACGACATCTTACTTTGCTGATATTGAACACCAGTTTAATGACCGCTGGAAATTAAAAGGTATGGTGTCTAGAACCATTACAGATTCGGATGAAATTGTAGGTTATACCTTCTCAAGTAAAGGGATTGATAAAGCTACTGGTAGCGGGGCAATGTTGTATGCAACCCGTTGGGATTATCGCCCTACTCAAGACTTATTCAATTTAACCTTAAACGGTTCATTTGATTTGTTTAATCAAACTCATGACGTGGTGTTAGGCACAACTTACACAAAAAGCAAAAATAAACGTCCAACCTATTCGGGCTGGAATAACGGAATGACATGGGATGGAACTCTAAAAAATATTTTTGCTTGGGATGGCAGTACACCTAACCGCCCCGAAACAAAAATAGATGGTTGGTACAGTGGCGATGATCGTAGCCAATCTATTTTTGGTGCTGTTCGTCTTAAAGCAACCGACAATCTTGCAGTCATTTTAGGCACTCGAATTGAAGACTGGGAGCGCGTAACTGGCAACCATTCAGATGCTGATAATAAGACCACCTACACAACACAAGAAGAAAGTGGCAAGGTGATTCCTTATGTGGGCATTACCTATGATTTCACTGACAACTGGACTGCGTATGCAAGCTACACCAATATTTTTTCACCACAAGATAAGAAAGCTGTTACAGGCGAATACATAGACCCATTAATAGGTAATAGTACCGAGCTGGGTATTAAGGGTGAGTTTTTTGATAATCAATTAAATGTTGGCGCTGCTATTTATCAAACTAAAGAGGACAATACAGCGATTGCATTAGCAGATGTATTTGCTCCAGATGGTTCACAAGCCTATCGAACAGAATCTGGCACCAAAAGTCGCGGCTTTGAAATTGAAGCGACAGGTAAGTTGACTGATTTATGGCAAGTTTCCACAAGCTTTAGCCGTAACTTATCAAAAGATAGCCAAGACAACCGATTAAATACCGGTGTGCCAAATAACACAGTCAAACTGTTTACCACCTATACCCTGCCTTATCTTGATGAAGCCCTGACCATTGGTGGCGGTGTTCGTTGGCAAAGCGAAATCTATGAAAAAAATGCGGTCTCTGCAACAGGTAGATTTACTCAAGAAAGTTACGCTTTAGTCGACTTAATGGCACGTTATAAGGTCAACAATAATCTAATGCTCAACTTTAATGTTAATAACTTATTTAATGAGAAATACCATTTAGGCACCACAAATAGCTATTACGGCGCTCCGACTAATTTTCGAGTGGGTGTTAAATATGAGTGGTAAATAAATTACTCGACCTTTAAAGACCTTACTTCAGAGGCAAATAATGTTCTTCTGAAGTAAGTTTAAGCTGGCGTAATAAATTGCAAGGGAATATTTTTTAGCTAAGCTCAGGCTATAATATTAGACATGCTCTATTATTTTATTTAATTCTCCTATGAAGAATGCGTTTTCTGACAGCAATCAAATTAGAAAAGTGTCTAGTTTCTCTGAACTTGTAAATACACATTTTCAAGGAAAGACAAATGCGATCTGCTGGCACAGAAATTTGGTGGGCGACTTTAAAGAAATTGTGAATAAACTTCAGTTAAAAGAAAATATTACAGAAGTTTCTATTGAAGAACTGTTAGTCCTGCAACTTTCAGAAAAAGGCAATTTGGCAAGAGCAATTATTTTAGAAGATATCGAGCTGTTAACTGATTTTGGCGCATCGCCAGTACTTAACTTACTTAAACATTATGAACGCGATGAAGAGCTAGATTTCATTTCAACAGATGTATATTCATTTCATGTTGATCGCTCGCCCATTGAAACCGATACATTCTTATGTACCTATCACGGCGCTGCTAGCGATATTGTACCCAACGATCAGGTTAAACAAAAAGTTTTAATTCCAGAAATTAGAGAAAAGCTCAAAGAATTACATGACGGTTCTGATGCTGAATTTGAAGCTTTTTTGGCAGAGTATTTTTTTGATTTGCATTATCAGCCTAAACCCGATGCTCAACCTGTAAATTTAGGTACGGGACATATTTGGCGTTTAGCAGTAGATCATCCCACTCAAAAGGTTTTACCTTGTGTTCATCGAGCACCTGTTGAAAAAGATGGCGAGTATCGATTGCTGTTGATTTGTTAAATGTTTATTCCATATATCTTAATTGAATGTGGCCTCTATAAAATTTAAGTTTTAGTTTTATTCTTTTCTTAAATACTTTGATTTAACTCACTTTAAGTCAATCCCGTTATTTAAAACAGACTTTAGCCCTTTGAAACAGAATTTTTAATGCACACAAGAACTCAAAATAATTTTTATAACTTTTAAGCTCAACGAATCAGTTTATTTAAAAATTTATTAGTCATAAATTATCTATAAATATTCCATCAATACTAGCATTATAGTAATATCACGCTCGATCAAATAGACACTGTAAATACTTCATTTTAAAATACTTTCTAAAAATGGAATCCACAACAAATGAGTAAATTTAATTTAAGATTAGGGGTTACCTTAATAGCGATCGCACTTTTACAGGCATGTGCAACGACGCCACAACCGAAAATAACGAATAAACAAGCAAAAGGAGTGCTGGAAACTATAAAATCGGATGAAAAACTAAATCCTATTGTACTCAGTATTAGTTTTAATAGTGGAATAATTTATCCTTCTTTAAAAATAGAAAGCCTTACAGAAAAAACGGCAATACAGAAAAATAATAAAATTTATGAAATTAAAATGATAAATTCAGATGTCTCTCGCTCTACATTTATTTATAGTGGACAACTACCAGCTGGTGAATATCGCATTGTTGAATTGAGCAACTATCAACCATCTCCAAATCCTTTTCTTTCAGGTAAAATCCAATTTATTAATTTAAATGATAAAGATAAACCTCACCCGATGGGTACTTTTAAAGTACTAGAAAATACCACAACTGATTTAGGACGTATTAACTTAACACATGCTAACGATGCCTACTTCATAGCAAGATCTGAAAAACATTCTTCAAATAAGGATTTAATTAATAAATTAAAGAATAGTTATCTAGAAGCAATTTATAAAGATAAAATTTTGAATGGATGGACACAACCAGTTACAACTTTAGAAAAAAATATAGGTGATGAAAGCAAGATACTCCCCTTTGGTATGCAGTGTTTTAAAGAGCTAAAAGATAATACTATTATAGCATCAAGCAAAATTGGCTCAGTTTTTTTCTTACCCTCACACGATACTAATAAAAAAACTAAAATTTTTCAAAGTAATGATAACTTAGCTTTTGATTGTATAACTGTAAAAGAAAATTATAACTTTGATTTTCTAGCTTATGGTGAAATGAATACTCTTTATAAACACTTAAAAGGAAGTGATGTTCTTACCCCAGTTGACAGTGGTAATTTACCAATCGGCGTAATTTCCTCTATCGTGGGTGATGATCAAAACGGATGGTTTCTATCTCATATAGTAGGTTATAAAGCTACAGTTTATAAAAGTAATCGCTTAGAAAATGGTGATTGGCAACCAATTGTACAAAAAGAAATTGTTGATAATTTTTGGGGATTACGTGGATTTTGGTTATGGGAGGATGAGCAAGGATTTAGCTATGCGGATATGTATGGAAAAATTAACCATTATGATTATATAACAAAAAAATGGTCTGAAAATAAAGTACCAGATAATGAGAATATCTCTCAATTAATAGTTAACCCAGATAAATCAATTAGCGTAATTACTTCAAAGCGTGGTTTTGCAGGTATATTTTCAAATCTATTTAACTCTAATGATCATGGTATAACATGGCAAAAAGTTAATAGCCCTTTTAAAGTAAATGTTTTCCCTGCCCAAGTTTCAAGACAGGGAGACTTATATATATCAGGTGCACAATTTAATTGGGACAAATTAGCAATTTCAGAAGATGCAGGTAAGACTTGGCAAATGCATGAAATAATGGCTCCTAGTTCTATCGTTACTTTAAATTCAGGAGCACTTCTTAACATCCTTTATTCTGGCCAATATGCATTGGTTAAAATATCGAATGATAAAGGTAAAACTTGGGAGACTCTTTATAGTACCCATAACAGAAATTTAAGAGACTTATCAAAATAGTATTATGTTTAATTTATAAACATAATTATTATACCTATTACTTAAAGATTAATACTGTTTAGAGAAACCTCTAAACAGTATTTTTTAATTTCTCTAACTACTTACTAATGTGAAATCCTAGATGATTCTTTTATACCAAAAATACTAGTTTCAAAACTCATCCCCTGTCACCGAAAAGAGCAATCCCTAGACCTATCAGCATGACCAGTGTTCCACATAGTTTAAACATGGAAACTGGTCGTTCGGCCGCCCCTAGTAATCCAAAATGATCAATCAACAATGACGAGATAATTTGTCCAGCAATTGCCAGCCCTAGCAAAGCCGATAATCCGATTCTAGGTGCAAGGACGACATAGCTCAGCAGTGCACATGAACCTAGAACCCCTCCTAAAAGGGTCCACCACGGCTGGGTTGGAATAGCAATCAGCGAAGGAGCTATTCCTCCCCGCATTAGAGAATAAATCCCAAGGCATATGGCACCAGAAGTAAACGAGAATAATGCCGCTACAACAGAATCTCCGCCTATACCTTTTGCCAGTTGGCCATTCAACGTGGTCTGTAGAGTAATCCCCAGCCCTGCAGCAAAAGCCATAAGGTAATAGATAACATTTATAGACATAGTGTTTGCTCCCTCTTAGACAACTTATTCAAGAGGTAGAAACGTCTCGGCAAAAATATCTGGAGCATAACCAGCCGCAACGAAAAGATGCTGGCGAGATTCATCAATCGCTGCACGAAGTTGCTCACTGTCCACACCCAACACTTTACCGTCACGTTTAACGATTCTTCCACCAATCATCACCGTATCGATATTGCTGCGTTCAGTTGCATGAACAACCGTGCCAAATGCATTACCAGACGGATAAAGATTAATGTCATCCGTTCGAATTAATATCAGGTCAGCTTGTTTACCGGGTGTCAGGCTGCCGATTTTTTCTTGCAGACCTGCACAAGTAGCACCATCAGCCGTTGCAGCTTTGAGAAGGTTTTGCGCCTGAAAGGTCACTGGCGAATGTGCTGAACCACAACATTTGTTTTGGTGCATGCCCATTACACGCTGTAAGTAAAATGCTACGCGCATTTCCATAAACATATCGCCACTATAAGACGTTTCATTATCTACACTCAAACCAGGTCTAATGCCATGACGTAGGGCCGATTGCATGGCAAACATACCATCTTCGATACCATAGTGAGCATCTGATCGTGGGCATACGTTTACTCGCACTCCAGCTTCGCGCAAAATTTTCCATCCAGCATCTGGCAGCGAGGTACAGTGGTTAAAGATATTATCTGGCCCTAACAGACCTTGTTGATGCAGACCCTCTAGTGCAGCAGCCATTTCCCCACCAAAAAATTCAGTAATGATTGGTAGCCCTAATCTGCGTGCCTCAGCCCATAATTCGGGTTCTAACTGAGCCATGGCAGCTAATGACACCAAACCGTTTTTACTATTTTTAAAATATTTTTCTTGAAGACGTTCGAGATTACTAGGCCAGTTCGCTCTATCCCAATCTCCTGTTACTGGTGCACCAGAAGCGTGTACAGCCCGAATACCAGCATCTAGTAAAGCTTCAACAGCCGCATCAGAGTGGGCCGCACTGCGACTATTGTGTGAGTTATCAATCAATGTTGTGATACCCGCATCTATACAACCTAGAGCTGTAAGCAAATTACCGATGTACATATCTGCTGGGCGATAATACTTGGCAAAAGAATAATGCGTCGCGTTGCAATAGTCTTCTAAGCTTTCGGCATTCGGATTAATCCGTCGTAATTGTCCTTCCCATGAATGTCGATGGGTATCAACCATCCCCGGCATCGCGATCATATTGGATGCATCAATAATAGCTGCACCTTCGGCTTCTAAATTTTCACCAACGGCGATAATCGTACCGTTCTCGATAAGAATATCTCCACGAACCATGTTCCCAATTACGCTATCCATGCTTAGGATCGTCGCCCCGCGAATCAGTGTTCTATTTGGCGAAGACTCAGTCAGCTGCACTATGTTTCTGTTGTAATCAGTCATCATTATTCCAACTTCTCAAATGTATGCTGAAAATCTATCTGAAGTGATAATGCTGAAAAAGCTGGTTAAACTGTTTTTATTATTCAGTAAAAACGAATAATCTAAGAGTGTGAGTATAGTATTGGGACAAAGGTATGAGATTGGATCGTATTCAGGCAATGCAGATTTTTGTTCGGGTGGCAGAAGCTGGGAGCTTTATCCACGCGGCAGAAGCACTTTCACTACCCGCTTCAACAGTCACCAGCACAGTTAAAAATCTTGAAAAGTATTTACAGGTACGCCTGTTAAATAGGACAACGAGACGGGTTAGCCTGACGCCAGAGGGAGCAGAATATCTCATCCAGTGCCGAGAAATAATCGACCTCATTGAACACACCGAATCCAACCTGACTAACGCCATCAAACAGCCACAGGGCCGATTACGAGTTGATATGCCTGCGGGCATTGCTCATTCGGTCATCATGCCCAATCTGCAAGAGTTTCAACAACGTTACCCTGATATTTATCTCATGATAGGTGTCAGCGATAGACAAGTAGACCTGATTAAAGAAGGTGTGGACTGTGTAATCCGCATGGGAAATTTAGAGAACTCCACGCTGGTAGCCCGCCCTCTTGGTGAGTTCCGCTGGGTCACATGCGCTTCAGCTGCATATTTAAAAGAAAATGGATTTCCACAAACTCCCAATGATTTGGAACATCACCGAGCTATTCATTATTTTTCAGGGAGCAACAGACACGCTGGTGAAATGCGCTTTGTACGAAATGAAGAGAAAAAAACCGTACAAATGAATGGTACTGTTGCCGTTAATGAAACTGAGCTTTATATCAAAATGTGCCTTGAAGGATATGGCCTCGCTCAACTTGCAGAAAGACTTGTGATAGATCACTTAAAAGAAAAACGACTAATCGCAGTATTACAAGACTGGTGTCCACCACCTGTTGCCGTGACTTTACTTTATCCACATCAGCGTTTTCTTTCACCAGCAGTACGGGTGTTTTCTGACTGGATAGCCGAGCTCATTAGGAATTATTAAATCAACTCACTTTAAAAGACCTTTTTTTAAGATCTCGCAATGAAACTCAGGTAATTATTGAAATAAAGAGATAAGTTCGAATATCTACCAAAGCAAAAATAATGAAAAATATGATTTAAAGTAGTTGACCCTCACGTAACGTAAGCCCCTAGCATAAAACACGCCTAGGGAAGAAGGAGCTAAAAGATGCTGTTAAAAGTTGGTGAATTGGCTAAGCAAACAGGACTTACTGTCCGTGCTCTTCATCACTATGACGATATCGGTTTACTTCAGCCTTCGGTCCGTTCCGATGCTGGTTATCGACTATACACCCGTAAAGACATTACTCGTTTGCATCAGATTCAAGCATTACGAGGACTGGGAATGTCGTTAGCCGAAATCCATACGGTTCTTGAAGACCCCAATCTTGCACTTTTACCGATTATTGATCAGCAGATTCAAGCAATTGATCAAAGGCTGACAGAGCAAAAGAAATTGCGGAATCAGCTCAGCAAACTTAAATCTCAGATCATAAGTGGTGAAGAGCTTGGTTTGGAGGATTGGCTAAAAACACTGGAGCTTATCGCGATGTTTGACAAATACTTTACAAAAGAAGAGCTTGAAAAACTGACTTTCTTACAAGCAGGCACTAAAAGCCACCAAGAATGGCAAGAATTAACTCAAGCAGCAAATGCACTATTTAATGCTGGCGAACCATCTAATAGCGAAGCCGCTCAAGACTTGGCTCGTAAGTGGATGAAAACTCTTGAGCACAATACGCGAGCTAACCCAGAATGGTTAGTTAAACTAAATGCCATAAACTCAGCCGAGCCTGAATTTCAGGAAAAATTAGGCGTAACGCCAGAAGTTGTTGAGTTTTTACTTAAAGCTTTTTCTGAGAGTAAGCTGAGTATTTTTGCCCGTTATTTATCTGACGATGAGTTTACTTTCCTAAAAGAAAATTACATTCGTGAGATGAAAAAATGGCCTCAATTATTGGTCGATATTGAAAAATTGATTGATGCCGAGGTCACACCAGATAGTGATGGAGCAAAGCATTTGGCACAACAATGGCTCTCTATGCTACAAGGCTATGCTGGCAAAAACCCAAGTACTCAAGAAAAAATCCGTACAGCAATGCAAAATGAACCAAGCCTTGCCGACGGTACTTGGCTCAAACCAGTGACCCTACAATTTCTGGAAAAAGCAGTAGCAGCACTAATGCGTGGTGCTTAGTTCTATCAAAGCAGCTGGCTACACCATAATTTGGTGTAGCTTTTTAAAATACTCTATTCACCCCTAAAAACAGTTTTTTTTATAAATTGGTTTTTGATATTTATAATTATTTTGGTTTCCACAATTAATATATAACATTCACACGAACCCAATCTTCATACTTAGTCGCCTGAACATTGGTGCTTGATGTGATTGCCCCATGAATAGGAATATTTTCTTTCATCCCTGTCGCAATTCGTGAACGAACTTTATCTGCCGCCCCTCCCCAAATTTGAGTGTGGCCCGCATCTTGATACAGTACATATGCAACAGATGCTGGGCTGGCAGTAGATTTAAGTTCAAAGTTATTGTCTGAGGTTACAGCCAATTGATACGGTGTATTTTTGCTGCATTGCACAGTTACATCCGTTCTTGCAGTAGGAACTGGCTGAGCACGTTCAACTGAACCAAAATCTAAGTTTCCTTGTGTAGAAACTTCACAAGTTTCTAGAATGGTTAAACTGACCCTCAATGATGTAGATGCATTTCCAGCATCTGCACTATTTATTGTCAACATTCCCATCAGAGAAAATAAAGCATGTCTAATGACTTTCATTTCTTCTCTCCTTAACTTTTTGTTCTAATGTCTATTCATCTTTATATTGTGTTTTTTCTGTTCCTATTAAAGAAACAGCTTTCAGGATTGTTTAGTTATAAGACTTAATATTGCACAGTGTCAATCTATACTAATCACATGATTTGCATATTATTTTTATTATTTGTGATGAGTTACACGCAATCTAACTAATTTAAAAAGTAGTGGATGTTTTTTATTTCTCCTAAGCGTAAATTTTGTCATTATTTATCAAACTGTATGCAGTTTAATCACCCCACTACTTCTAAAAATTATCAGTAATTTATAATCTGCTTTTAAATCTTGCTTAATCATTCTGTCCATTCTCGCAATTGCATAAAAAAACCGATCAAAATAATATCCAAACAAATAGATTATAACTTTACATATTGTTTAGCTTATAGATTCAATACTAAGAAAATTGTGAAGTTAAATTTAAAATGAATAATTCTGGCCTTTAAAACCATTTATTTTTAATTCGAGAAAACATTGATATGAAAAAATATTTACTCTTACTTTTACTTAGCTTTTATTCGGTTCATTCATTTGCATCGGACAAATTACATGGCAGTGTTTGGAAAACCATTGATGATGCAACTAATCAACCTCGAGCGCTGGTAAGATTTAGCCAAGATAAAAATGGCAACCTCTCTGCAAACATCGAAAAAATACTTGTTCCAAGTGAAGCTAACAAATGTACGATGTGTGAAGGTACTTATAAAAATAAATCTTTGGTTGGCTTAACCATCGTCAAAAATTTAAAAAGTGTGGGTCAAAATAAATATGACAAAGGATCTATTCTCGACCCACAGTCAGATAAGACCTATCGCTTTAGCCTAACAGTATCACCTGATGGTGAAAAACTTACCGCGCGTGGATACATTGGTATCTCTGCGATTGGCCGAAATCAAACGTGGTATCGAGTTAAATAGCTTATGAAGTAGCAGTAATCAACTTCTTATATCTACTTACCGATCATAATTACAATCAATATGTGCATGATACATGTAATAGTTTTTTATGATCGGTACTTAGCTTGAATCATTAGCATAATAATGACGAGTAGCGAAGGTATTGCAGCAATCACGAATAAATGGGTAATGACCAGAAATTGGGAAAGGTAGCCACCAAATAGCGGCCCAATGACCGAACCCAAACGGGCAATTCCGATACTCCAGCCCACTCCTGTAGTACGAAGTGAAACTGGGTAATAACTAGCAGACAGTGCATTAATGGCAGGTTGCCCACCAACAATGGCAAAGCCAGCAATAAAAATGATAATAAATAATAAAACAATATGGCTAACAGCATAGCCAATTAAAGCAACACTCATCACTGCTACCAAAAAAACAGGAATTAATACTTTATAAAATCCTGTCTTATCGATTTTAAGGCCCATCACTACACTACCAACCGTACCGCCTAATTGTAGAGTAGAACCAATCATCAATGCCTGATTTAGTGAGAGCCCTGATTCTTTAGCCAAAGTCGGGAGCCAGTTCGCCAGAAAATATAGACTGATCATATTTAAAATACTGATGATCCAGATGGAATAGGTAAAAAACGCACGCTGATTTTTAAATAACTCAAGCGGTGACTTTTTAACCTCAACTTCAGTGTTATTGATGATTTTTATTTCTGAATTGAATGTTAATGTGGGATAAAACTTCTTTAACCAAAATAAAATCTTAGGATTATTTTTATGATCTTCACTCAAAAAATATAAAGATTCTGGCAGCTTAAAGTATGTGATAAAGAAAATAATTAAAGGAACAATACCGCCAAAATAGAAAATTGCCTGCCAGCCTCCCCAAGGAACTAATAAGGCGGATATACCACCCCCTAACATTGCCCCTACCGTATAGCCACAAGAAATGACCATCATGGTGAAAATACGAGATTTGAATGGAACAATTTCGGAGCTATAAGCCATAACATTTGGCATGATACCTCCTAAAAAAATTCCTGTAATAAAGCGGATTGCAGTCAATTGCTCAATATTGCCTACATGTGGTGTCACCAGCATCAATACAGAGAACATAAAGGTCGAGATCAGTAAGATGGGACGGCGGCCAAAACGATCAGAGAGTGAACTTAATAAAAATGATCCGACAAACAAACCAAATAAGCTGGCGCTAAACACAATTCCTAGCATGGATTTTTGAACACCCCATTCTTCTATAATCATTGGAGCTGCGTAAGCCATGGACTGAATGTCATAGCCATCCATAATCATCAGTAATAAACAGGTGATCAGAATAAATTTTTGATAGCGTCCAACTTTCTGCTGATTGATCAGATCACTTAATGCAACTTCTTTCATGGTATTCCCTTCTCCATGACATGCTTTAAATTAATTCATTTTAATTATGCAATACGTAATCAATTTACGATTAACGTAAAATAAAATAGCAATAATATGCCAACAAAGTCAAAATATTATTTTTTTATAATATAAACAAAAAGTTAGATCAGATGATTTGATTCTGTCTGAGTAATGAGCTCATCTTATTGCACGGGATCTATGGTCTGCTCATCTAACAAAAAAACAAGCAAACCATACATCCTATTATTTAAATTATTTTTAGATTCAAACAGATGATTAAAAAAACAATCGAAAATCTTTTCCCTCTCGTCCGTCTAATCTGAGCTTAAGAGCTAAATCACTCTCCTCAATCAGCATTCTTCTTTTCAGCAGAAGATCCATTACTTGATGGTTTAGAAGAACCCAAAGCCATACTTGAGAATACGCCATCGCGGTAAATCCATGCATGTAATAACGCAGCGGACAGATGACCAATAACCACAGCAAATAGTAGCCAAGCCAAAATTCCGTGTAGAGTACGAAACCAAGCATAAAGCGTAGAGTTGGTGGGTGCTATAGGTGGAAGATCCCAACCAGGAAATAAAGTTACAGGCCAGTTACCTGCCGATAGCGTTGCCCATCCGAGCAATGGCAAACTAAACATCAAAAGATAAAGTAGCCAATGTGATGCGTGGGCAATAAACGCCTGCCAGCGTGGTACAGTCGGCGGCAAAGGTGGAATTGGAAAATAGAGTCGATTTATTAATCTAATGATGACCAATAATAAGATTGCGATTCCTAAAGGACGGTGAATATCGATTAACCACGGACGCCAAGTGATTGAGGTTGTCATTCCCACACCAATAAATAGCATGGCCAAAATCGCTAGCGCCATAAACCAATGTAGAATTCGAGCAGTCAAATTAAAATGACGTGGAGCATTATTGTTAGATTTGTTTTGCATGGCTGATCTCTCCTATTTGCCCACGGCATCCGTTGCTTTGCCAAATCCAATTTCACGTAAGCGAGCATTGTAAGATTGTGAATAGATGCTTGCTCGTGCGGCGAGTACCGGATCATCTGATAACTCAATTCCGGGTGGAACTAGTGTTGGGTCAAAGTTAATGTCACGGCAAACGCCATTTACCTGTTCAGTTACATTTTTGACTTCCAATGTTCCTGCTATCACTTCTTTACGTTCTTTTGGCCAAGGTTGAGATGGGTCATTCACTGGGTCTCCCGGCTCAGCAAGTTGCAAAACTAAATCCCAATAGAGCGGCCCTTCAGCTAAACGTTTTTTGATGTCTTTAAACAAGAAATCATGGCCAGCTTGATCACGTTGTTCTTTCGTCAGGCTAATAAATTTTGAATGAGGACGCATAGACCAACGAACTGGCTGTTCTTGTCCATTGGCGGCTCGCAATATAAAAGCATTTACGACATAAAATTCTGCGCCGCTGAAACTACCGGTTAATGGCATCTTTGCCTTTTGCTCAATAGACTTACGTGCTTCTGGATATTCTTTTAAGAAAGCCTCAACTAGGGCTGGATCAGGTTTGCCAGTAGCTGGAACTGGTTTAAATGCTTTTTGCTGCGCCAAAAAACCTTCGGCATTTCGTGTAGGGAAATAGGGAAAGTTGTTTAATTTCATACGCCATTGTGAATGATCAGCTGCGGAAAGTAATAAAGCCATACTTACTGTTGCTGTCGAATTATCTGCCGCATGCGGGTTACCACTTCCAATAGAAAATCGGCCAATCGCGGGTATATCAGACTTGGCAAATACAGTGGCTTTAGAGAGTGCCGCCGCCGCACCATTACTGTGGTAAGTGCCATCAAAACAAATACCCTTACCGTGTGCACGTCGATATCCGGGATCAAAGTTATTTAATGAGTCTCCCAAAAAAGTTTTGCTTGTGGTGCGATGTCCAAATAGACCGGCGACCCAAGCAAATGCCAATACTAGGGAGCCCGCGATTACAGCAATACCCACGAATCGCAGCCAGTACTTCTTTAGAGTTTTAAAATTCAAATTATTCATTCTTCATCCTGTGTAAATTGTATGGCTGCATCCCTAAAAAAGAGTTTGATCATGTCAAAAGAGACTTACTTACATTGATGGAATCACGTTCAAAATTAGCTCAGTAAATAAAATCCCGAAAGTTCTGGATCCAATAGAGATAAGCCTTAATATAATATTTATTTCCCGATCATATAAGGTACGCACCTCGGGGTTAGTATTAATCTTATTAACATTTGAATGGAGATAAATACAGCATAAGAACGAAGAATCTAGAAGCGCCGACTTTGACCGAAAGAGTCCGAAGAGGTGATCTTTTTAAAAGCGAGCTCGTTAACTAGTGATAATTAATAGTAGAGATGAGAAAACAATCTAACACCCTTTCTCTCTCATCTTTCTGTTCTGAACTTAAAAGCTGAATAATTATGCCTTCAATCATATATAGAAATAGCTTGGCGTCCTGAAAAGTCGCATCTTTCTTGATTGCTCTAAGCTGACTATAGATTTCATTAATGAGCCACGTTCTATATCTCAACGCGGTTTGATAGGCTTTTGGATGGGTCAGTTTTGTTTCAAACATGGCTTTAAACAATAAATAGTACAGTCCCTCTAAATCAGTATGTAAGAAATAAAGTTTCTTAAGTTTTTCCTTCACGCTTGAGCCTTGGTCGTATTCAACAATTGAAACCACTTTTTCTTTTAAACGTTCTTTTTGCACAATTAGGCAGATTTCAATAAACCGCTCTTTTGAATGAAAAAAGTTATAAAAGGTCGCTTTGGTAATTTTTGATTCTTTCACAATTCTGTCGACCCCAACCGTATGAAAGCCGTGATGCTGAAATAAATCAATCGACGTATTAATAACTTGAATAGCACGTGTTGAGAGAACTAACTTTGGCATAGTTTTACCGTTATAAAAATTCTTGTTGTATATAAATGAGATAAAAAAACCTGTGCCCTTTCTGGGAGAAAAAAAGGCACAGCAAAGCCGTAAAGACTGTGCTTGGCACATCTCAAGTTTTATTGTTGAGTAAGTTTTTTGGTCGTGACGATTTAAAGCCTGAAAACCTTAAGGCAATCAAACTGCTTTAAACGTTTAAGCTGTGTCGTAATAGCTTATGGCAAGGGCTGCCAAGAAATAATGGATGTGCAAAGCCAACTCCTTTTTATTGGGAGTTCTGCCAGACATTAAAATTATGGTGGCAGAACGAAAGAGGGTTGACAGACTGGTGAAAGATATAACCAGCACACCCGAAGGTGTCCCTCTCCCGTCCTACCGCTACGGGAGGAGACTAGGAGTTTACACATAAGAGTATCCCTCAGACGGAATAACTCTGATGCGATCTTTCATTCAGCCTGTCAAAGCCGGCTGGCAATGTGGCCAGCAGGCAAAGGATAAGCTTCACATTTATTGCAGTCAAGCACACAAAATGACATTTGTTTTAAAATAGATCATTAAAAAACTAAGGCTAAATAATTAAAATTTATTGTTAAATTGGGATTGAAAATTAAAGTAAATATTTGAGCTTAGGCTTTAATAAATGACCGTTAGCTTCTCTTTTTATTAGAAGTTCTGCCAAAACATCAAAGTTATGGTGGCAAAACGGAAAAGGGTTGACACACTAGTCACTCAACTAGCACACCATAGGTGTCCCTCTCCCGTCCTACCATTACGGAAAGAGACAAGGAGCTTATATATCTATGTTTACTTATTCAATGTTATTTAACTCCATTAAGGCCTATAGCAAACTTGCCACCCATTAATGTTATGTTATAACATAACATTAACATCACAATATAAGCCGCTAATAAATGAACCTTGTTCTCCCAGATATATCTGCCGAGCCAACTTTACCAAATGCCTATAGCCACCGCCTTGATTGGGTTGGCATGGAAAACATTGCATTACCCGTTCGAATTGAAAATACCTTATGCCCAAGCCACGTAAATGCTTATGTCAGTCTGGATGACCCTTTAGCAAAAGGCATTCATATGTCGCGTCTTTACACACGACTTTTAGAGTTAACATCACTCGAAAATATAAATATGCCTGATTTAAAATTAGTTTTAGAGGACTTTTTAGACAGCCATCAAGATTTATCGCAGCATGCCAAAATTGAAATTCACAGTAAACTTTATATCGAGCGATCAGCCTTAGTCAGCAAGCTTTCAGGGTGGAAAAGCTATCCTTTTGTTTTGTCAGGCCAACTTTCTAATGATCAATTTGAGGCAGAATTAAAAGTCGAGATCCCCTATTCTTCAACCTGCCCATGCTCTGCGGCACTTTCAAGAAATATTATTCAACAACGGTTTGAGTCGGCCTTACAAAATCAAGAAATTCGACTTAACCAACAAGACATTATGAACTGGTTAAATACCACAGATGCAATTGCAGCAACGCCCCATAGCCAAAGAAGTTTTGCCCTCCTTCAATTTAAATTAGATCAAAATCTTCAAAACATTCCACTCATCGAATTTATAAACCAAGCTGAACTGGCATTAATGACTCCTGTGCAAACTGCCGTGAAGCGTATTGATGAACAGGCATTTGCGGTTGCCAACGGTCAAAATCTAATGTTCTGCGAAGATGCATTAAGACGCCTTTATGGTTCGTTTATACATCACAAAAATATTCATGGTTTCAAATTTAAAGTGACTCATGCAGAAAGCCTACATGCGCATGATGCTGTGGCAAAAGGGTCATGGCAATGGTAGGACATTTTATATATATCTGAAACTGATCAAGATTTTTACAAAAATGACTGTTGTTTGTCACAAATTAAATAGTTTCAACTTACTACCCTCAATATCCCAACTTAAATAAACAGATTTAAACGGTAATCCAATGCTACGTAAAAATCCATCTGGCCATCTCCCTGTTATTGATCAATCAGCCTATGTCGATCAGACCGCTATTATTTGCGGCAAAGTCATTGTTCATGCCAATGTGTTTATTGGCCCTTATGCGGTGATTCGTGCAGATGAAACCGACGAAAATGGAGAGATGGAACCTATCATTATTGGTGCAAATTCCAACATTCAAGATGGTGTTGTGATTCACTCCAAAGCTGGTGCATCAGTTGTGATTGGTGAAAATACATCAATTGCTCATCGTTCAATTATTCATGGGCCTTGTGAAATTGGTCATCATGTTTTTGTCGGTTTCAACAGCGTCATATTTAACTCTAAGGTCGGTCATCACAGCGCTATTCGTCATAACGCAGTCGTCGATGGTCGTGATTTACCGAACCATTTTTATGTCCCTGCAATGAGCTACATCAACTCTAAAACCGACTTAAACCAATACACTCCGGTTGATATCTCTATTAGTGAGTTTTCCGAGAGTGTTGTCTCAACAAATATTGAATTGGTCAAAGGCTATAAGGCATTACACAATGAGTTTTAAACCCTATTCTAAAATCATTATCCGAGATGCCAATTTAGTGAATGAGGGAAAACAGGAATTTGTAGATGTACTTATTCAAGATGGTCAAATCAAAAAAATTGCTCCATCAATTTCTCATGTTGTTAATGCTAAAACCATTCATGCGAACGGGAACTGGCTGATTCCAGGAATGATCGATGATCAAGTCCATTTTAGAGATCCAGGTTCACCACATAAAGGCAGTATTGCTTCGGAATCTATGGCAGCAGTCATTGGCGGAATTACCAGTTATATGGATATGCCAAACACCAATCCCCCAACAATATCTTTAGATGCCTTTATGCAAAAAAGACAAATTGCCGCCCAATATAGCATGGCAAATTATGCCTTTCATTTTGGAGTAAGCTACCAAAATCTAGATATTATTGAGCAGCTTAACCCCAAGCTCGTCAGCGGTGTAAAAGTTTTTATGGGAGCCTCTACTGGCAATATGTTAGTTGATGACCCGCAAATTCTTGAACGATTGTTTGCCAATGTCCCTACCATTCTTTTAACGCATTGCGAATATACACCTCGCATTAAAGAAAGAGAAAATTTATATTTCGGGAAATATGGTGAATATATTCCAGCACATATGCACCCTAAAATTCGGGATAAACAAGCATGCTTTGAGAGTTCACGTTTAGCGGTGTCTTTAGCGGAAAAATATGGGACCCAACTGCATGTTTTACATATAAGTACAGCCAAAGAATTGTGTTTGTTTAAAGATTTACCTTTAAATCTAAAGCATATTTCTGCTGAAGTATGTATTCACCATCTTAGTTTTGATGAATCAGACTATGCTGCGCTTAGCCATTTAATAAAATGTAATCCAGCAATTAAAACTCAACAAGACAAAGATGCACTCATCACTGCGATTGCTCAGTCCAATCGCTTAGATATTATTGGTACAGATCACGCACCGCATACATGGGACGAAAAACAACAATCTTATTTAAAAGCACCCGCTGGCCTGCCTTTAGTTCAACATGCTGTTCCAGCACTCATGGAACTTGTGGCAGATAAAAAAATAAGTATAGAAACAATGGTTAAGAAAACATCACACCAAGTCGCTGATTTATTTAAACTCAAAAATCGTGGATATATCCGTGAAGGTTATTGGGCAGATTTGGTTCTACTTAAAGAAAATAAAGAGGCTATTGCAGTTAAAGATCAAAAAAACTATATGCGATGTAACTGGACGCCATTTCAAAATAAAACCTTCCGCTATGACGTCGATACAACTATTGTGTCAGGGCAATTGGCTTGGCATCAAAATCAGTTATTTTTAAGCTGTCGAGGCAAAGCATTAGACATAGACAGATAACACCGCCAAATTTTAGAGTAGAAAATATAATTAAAATTTATTGTTAAATTGCGATTTATAATGAGGCTTTTATCTGCTTAAAGTAGGAGGCAAAATCCATTAACGACTATATAGCGGATCTTCCTCAACAAAAAATACCTCACCAGATGAAGGTAAAACCCATTGATAAGTTCCTTCTATTTTCTGCATTTTTTCTTTAAACGTATTATATATTGCTACAAGGTTATGTTTTTCATCATATTCCCCTACATAGCCATGTTCCTTTTCCTCATGAAAATCTCTAAACATTTTATGCATTTTTACGGCTCTAAGTTCCATCTCATTTGTCCTTCTTATTATTAATATAATTATTATGATCTCTTTTTTTACTTTAAATATCAGAAAAATGTACCAAATTATATCCTATTGATATATCAAACAAAAAAAAAGCACCTAAGATGCTTTTTTTATTTTTAAAATATTATTGGGCAATAATATTAGTAGCTGTAAGACCTTTTTGTCCTTGAGCTATATTAAAACTAACACGTTGACCTTCATATAAGGTTTTAAACCCTGAACTACTGATTTCTTTAAAATGTGCAAAAACGTCTGGGCCTGTATCTTGTTGAATAAAACCAAAACCTTTAGTTTCATTAAACCATTTCACTGTACCGATTGCTGTATTAGACATAATATATCCTTTGATTTTTAATAATATAAAGCCACATTTCATGACTCATTAAACTTTGAAAAAATAATAACGAATTGAGTTTAAAATCTAAAAAAAACGAAGGATTATGAATAAAACTACGATACTAAAAGAGGATTTACTAATAAGTCTTTTTTTCTAGTTAAATTGAGTATACGCCAAATAAATATTTATACAACACATTTAAAAAATATTTATTTTATTTGCTATCACATCATAATTTAAAAATAATAACTTCTAGATACAGAAATACTTTTTACAAATCCCGCCAACCATAGAATAAATTCATGTTCATTATCAAAATTAGGGAGAAGGCTTAAGTCAATTTTAACAATACGCTCTTTCATTGGCCTATTTAAACAACTTTCAAAATCAATAACAGGATATTTTAATTGTAAATTGTTTATAGCTGCTTCTTTTTTAATTTCAATTAACAGTCTATTCAGACAGTCAATTAAATCCTTAGAGGACTGATTTTTAAAGTGAATATTATTATAAACACTTTCAGCCACATCAAAATATTTTTTCATTTCATCATCCATATTTCCCTCATTTTTTAATTAATTTGATTGAGTATGCATGTAAAACTGTATCTTTATGTTGTATAAATATATTTACAGATCGAATCCCCCACTTTAATTAAAAATATTCCCTCCACTTAAGAAATTAAAATAATATATTTAAATAAATTATAATTATCAAAAAACCATTAAAAACAATAGCTCTCAAGCTATATATTAACTCTTGTATTTGATTAAAATTTTCTTCCACTTATATATCAACAGTCTATTTGGTTCAAAGAAACATTATGTCGAGAATTAAGCACTTTTAGGCACATATCTCTACATAGAGTTCTCATAATCACCGCAATGTAAGCGAATTAAAGGCCTACCATAAAACTTCCTTACTATTATTAAGAAGTTTAAAATGTCTGATTTCAAAGAATTTTCAAAAAAAACCACACAAAACCAAAATGATTCTAATGCGCAACCTAATGAGGATAAAACTGAAAAACCTGTACAATCGCCTGAAGAAGAAAATAATCATTCAGAAAATAATAATGAAGAAAAAAAGGAATAAAATAATTGATAGCTCAAAAGCTCTATATTAAATAGAGCTTTTGTTTAACATCATATTAATTAAAACGTTTTATTCATTTTCCACATTGAATCTAAAAAAGCACTAATACATATATTTATTTTAATTTAAACAAGTTCTAATCTTTTATTTAATATTAATTCAACTCTTCTTTGTGCATCACAAAAATCAATCTCTTCACTTATCCAAAATGTATGAAGCTGCCCATGTAGATGAAAATGCTCTTTATTATATTCGGATCCATGATCAGAATAATGACTATCTACTCTGAAATGATTTTGATCGTCTTTTCTTTTTTTCCCATCAAGTATACCGCCAATACAGATATCCATTTTAATGCCAATAATTAATCGAAATTGACTATAACACATAGTGCACTGTGGCTTTAAAAAGAGTTGTTACTATTATCTTTACAGCATCATCAAAAATTTATGTTTGCAGCATATCTCCTTAAATTTAAAGAGAATAAATATATATTTTACATATCTAAAATGCTTTGATATGTAATATAAATATTGATTTATCTAAAATTTATAACATTTTCAAAATAATTCTTCTTACAGTAGATAAATCACTATATGCTGCATACACCTCTTACAGAAATTATTCCAATGTCACAGCAGACTCTGCTACAAGAACTAAACTCCAGAATCGACTATTACTCTACAAGAACAGACTATCCACTACGAAGAATTTTGATAGGTTACCGAGCATATGCAAAATTGATGTTATGTTCAGCTTTTTCAGATGAAGTTATAAATTCAGCAATTGACCCCAATAAACGGAAATATAAGAAGTTAAAAATTAAAGTCACCAAAGATGACGACCAACTCGACCTTGAATGAATCAATCTAAGTAACAAGTGAATATTTCCTTGTGCTTATTTACCGCTTCAATGATCGCGAAATGACAATGACCAATGCCAGCAATATTGTTGTAAACATCTAGATAGTGATGCTCTACTGCTGCGGCTTTGAACCAAGAAAATAATTTGCTCTCAAACTTATTTTTTCACAGGAAGTAGTAAAACAGGGTCTTCAATATCGTAACCAGTTTCTTCTGGAACTCCCAGATATTTAACGACAACCAACCTCTTATTGTGTTTAGGCACGCTATAATTTTGGGAAATTTTTATTGCTTTGGTGTAATGAACCGCAACATGGGACTTACTTTGTAAGGATGGCGATTTTACAACATATTCTGTTTTATATTGCGTGATCTTTCCTGAAGGATCAAACCAAGACGATACTTGATTCTGATGAGTTTTTAACGTCTGAATTTTTACATTCTTACTGTTACTTACGATCAAAGGAGTTAAATTCTTTTTAATTTTATTTAGAGCTTTATCAAACGCTCTACTATCTTGATCATAATCAATCTTATGTGTTTTTGGATTGATATAGAGAGATTTAACTTCAATCAGTTTATCAGGTGATTTACTATTTAATAGATAATAATATAGTTGTGGTAGACGTCCTCGACCATCTTCATAGTGTCTTAATACATAAAGTTTCTTCTCTTTTTGCTGATAGCCCAATACTTCAATTTTTTGTCCACCGCCCACTGTCGCATAACTATGTGCGGATAAAGTAAGAATGGTGCTAAAAGTTAGAAATTTTAGAAATTTCATGAGTTCATATCCGTGTGATCTGGTAACTATATTGTATAAATATCAATCAGATTAAAATGATATTTGAGTAAGTACTACTTGCTGTTTTTATATTCTTTTGTACAGAAATATAAAGCTTAAAAAAGAGGCCGAAGCCTCTTTATTTTTATCGCAATCAAACTCATTCATCAATCATCGCGAACTCTTGTTCAGGCGTGCCTTTTACTAAATGGTGACGGCTATATAACAAGTAATAGAGTATAAATCCGACATAAATAAGCGCGGCCAATAACCAAACTTTTGGATTTACCATTAAACCTGCAACTACAGCAACAGCAGCGAGAACCAAGGCAATACAAGACGTCCACATTCCACCAGGCGTTCTATACGGGCGTGGTAATTCAGGGCGAGATAAACGTAATTTGATATGTGAGAGCATCATCAACACATAAGAAATTGTTGCGCCGAATACTGCCATTAAAATGAGTAAATCACCCTCACCTGTTAAAGAGAGTAAAAAACCAATAATGCCCGGAATGATAATGGCCCAATACGGCGCTTTATTTTCATTGGTAAGTGATAAGTTTTTTGGCAAATATCCCGCACGTGACAATGCAAAAATCTGGCGTGAATATGCATAAATAATTGAGAAGAAACTTGCGACCAGTCCAGCAAGACCTACAAAGTTAACAAAGCTTGCCAACCATGTGTGCTGACCATATACTGCAATGAGTGCGTCAACCAAAGGTGCCCCTGAATTTTTTAAAGCATTTGAACCCGCTGCACCTGCTCCCAAAAATAAGATTAAAAGTGCAAACGATGCCAATATCAACATTGAACCAATCAAGCCTCGTGGCAATGAACGTACTGGATCTTTTGCTTCTTCGGCAGCCAGTGGCACCCCTTCAACTGCAAGAAAAAACCAGATGGCATACGGTACTGCGGCCCATATTCCCATATAGCCAAACGGTAAAAAGCTACTTGCACCTGCATGAGTGCTGACTGGAATATCAAATAAACGTGCGCTGTCAAAATGTGGAAGCATCGCGACAATGAATACGACCAGTGCAATACAAGCAACGGCGGTAATTCCAAACATGATTTTAAGTGCTTCACCTGCACCTTTCAGATGAATGCCCATGAAAACTAAATAGCAAATTAAATAAATAGCCCAACCGCCAATTCCAAAAAGTGATTCGCAATACGAACCGATAAATACGGCAATCGCGGCAGGTGCAATTGCATATTCAATTAAAATCGCAGTCCCTGTGAGGTAGCCTCCAAAAGGACCAAATGCAACGCGGGCAAAACTATAGCCACCGCCAGCGGTAGGTAACATTGTTGACATCTCAGACATTACAAAGCTCATGCAGAGATACATAAACGCGACGATAACTGTTGCAATAAAGAGTCCTCCCCAGCCACCTTGTGCCAGCCCAAAATTCCAACCCGCAAAGTCACCCGAAATGACGTAAGAAACACCTAGCCCCACTAAAAGTAACCAACCTACTGCCCCCTTTTTTAACTGACGTTTTGCAAAATACTCTGCGTCCTGTTGTAGAGCACCCACATCTACGCTTAATTCTGACTCTTTCATTGTCGTATTGCCTTATCGACTAAATTTACACCACCAATAGTTGCGCAAAAGATATTCATAAAACTTGACAGCAAAACATCTCCCCGACCACTTGAAGTCAAGTTGATTCATTTTTTCTTTTATAAGATCGACGGCATCTCAACACGAAACGTGTTTAAAAATTAAATTGAGGAGATGGGTTATGTCTGTAGAACAAAATGAATTTTTAAGCCAAGTTCAATTACAAATACTGGCAGAACAAGCAATTAAGCAGTATCCATCAGACTATCAAGGACAGGTCAAACTACTGTGTCAGTCTGAAAATGCAACCTTTCAGATTTCAACTGGATCTGCCCGATATGCACTTCGAATTCACCGTCCGAACTATCACAGCAAACTCGATATACAAAGTGAGCTTGAATGGTTAGATGCTTTAAATGCGAGTGGAATCCAAGTTCCTGTTGCGATTGCAGATCAGTCTGGTGAACGCGTCATTACTTTAAAACTATCGAATGATATTTATCGTTATGCAGTCCTTTTCAACTGGGTTGAGGGCGATATGCCAACTGTTGAAGTTGACCCCACTGCATTTGAGCAACTAGGACAAATTACCGCAAAGTTGCACGTCCATAGTAAAACATGGCAAGCGCCTAAAAACTTTCAACGTATTGTGTGGAATCATGAAACCATGATCGGTGCGGATGGACACTGGGGAAACTGGAAAAATGCACCTCATTTAAGACCTCAAGATCACGGCGTGATTGAAGAAGCCATTGCACAAATTTCGAAAGATTTAGATTTCTTCGGTAAAACCCAAGAACGCTATGGCCTGATTCATGCCGATTTGCGTTTAACCAATCTATTACTACAACAAGAACGTATTGGTGTGATCGATTTTGATGACTGCGGAATGAGCTGGTTTATGCATGATCTCGCCGCCGCGATTAGTTTCAATGAACATTATGCAAATGCACCTCATTGGGTTGATTACTGGTTAAAAGGCTACGAGCGCGTAGGTCATATTCAGTCTGAAGAATATGAAATGATCCCAACTTTTATCATGCAACGCCGCATTCAAATGATGGCTTGGAATGGTTCTCACGCACAAACAGAAATGGCTCAAAGTCTTGGAGACCAATGGTCCAATGAAACTGTGCGTCTTTGTAAAAAATATCTAAACGGTCAAATGCCTGTAGGAATTTGAAAAGTGATTTAGATCGCTTTTCTTCATTTTCAATTTTTAGTTTTTAAATTTTATAGAATTTAAAGGAAGGGTTTATGCAAGCTACCCATCAACTGAGCAAAGTTGCCAAAGCACTATTACTTACCAGTAGTCTGGCAAGTATGCTTGCTCTAAGCGCATGTAATTACAACCCTATACAAAGTACATCTCCCGCAGTCGCTATTCCCAAAAAGGAATATATACAAAAAGGTCAATGGGACACTTTTAACTTTGACCAACTTAACCAATTGATTGCTACTTATGGAAAAGATAGCCCTAACTATAATCCTGAAAAACGCCCATATATTGTCACTGACTTTGACAATACTTCGGTATTTTTAGACATCGAAGAAGCAACGTTAATTTATCAACTTGAACACTTAGCGTTTAATGTCACGCCAGAGCAGCTTAATCAGATTATTCGCAAAGGAATTAGCTCGCAAAATTTTGAAGCAGCCTACAACAACCAGCAAGGCCAAGTCGTCAATATTGATAAAATTGCCCCAGATATTATTGCCAGCTATACATGGCTTTATCACCAGTATAGCGGTCTAAAAGGTAAGCAAAGTCTGGATCAAATTAAACAAGATCCGCATTATCTCGATTTCATTACTAAAATGAGATATCTATATGCGGCGATTGGAGACACGTTTGACCATGAAGTTGCATATCCGTGGGTCACTTATTTATTTACTGGGCTTACCGAACAACAAGTCCGTAATTTGGTGAAAGCAACGGTGGCTTGGCAAATGCAGCAACCGATTGGACCCGTGACATGGACCTCTCCCGTTGCACTTTCGGGTCAAGCAGGCGTTGTGAAAACCACTTGGGAAAATGGTTTAAGACCATACCGTGAAATGCAAAATCTATTTAAGGCCTTTCAGGATAATGGCATTGATGTCTATGTCTGTTCGGCATCTTTTATTGATGTGATTAAGGAAATTATTTCTAATCCAGAGATTGGCTATAACATTAATGAAAAAAATGCCTACGCGATGGAGTTAGAACGAGATACACAAAATCGAATTTTACCCGAGTTTCATCATGGCTATGCGCAAACTCAAGGTAAAGGCAAAACTGCAACCATCCAGCGTTTTTTAGTCTCTAAATATGGTTACGGACCAATTTTTATCGCAGGTGACAGTGAAGGCGATCAAAATATGATGCAAGATTTTGCAATGACTCAGAAGGTTCTAATTATCAACCGATTGCGCAGCCCAAACTCTGATATCGGCAAGTTTTCTCAGCAGGCTGTACAGGGCTATGGTCAAGCCAATACTAAGTTTTTACTACAGGGCCGCGATGCCAATACAGGTCAATTTAGACCTTCAATGGCCAGTTTAAGTTATGGTGCGCAAACGGCAAAAACTACAAAAAATTAGTATTTCACTTATTTTCTCATGCCTACAATACATGTTGTATGCATGAGAAGCCGCTTAATTTCTTGTCTTAGTTCTGCCCTTTTTGCCTATCTCTAATGCATTTTCTGCCTTTTTTTAGTTAGCTACCCAACCTAAAGATATCTTCTTAAAGAATCAAACCTGAAACTTAAAACAGCAACACATAAACCATTATTTTATAAATACTTTTAACCACACAAAATCATGGACGTAAGCAAAAACTGGTATGGCTTTTGCTTAATATAATAATAGTTAGGAATAAATATCATGAGACTTGACATGTTACATCTCAATCCAGCTCATCTTGTCGATTCAAATATGTGTAATCAAGGTGTATTGTCTGCAGCCGCCTCTGGATTAAGCGAGTTTATTCATCAAAAAGGTGCAGATGTTGATCGTGTTTTAGGAATTAGTGGTATTAATCCTGAACTTCTAATCAGCCCAACTTTGAGCTTACAACTACCCAATTATTGCAAGGTGCTAGAACAGGCGGCATTGGTTTCAGGTTGTGATAATTTTGGTCTGCATTATGGTCAACAGTTTCAACCGAAATCATTAGGGCTTATTGGTTACATCGGTCTTTGCTCAAACACATTAGAGTCTGCACTCATGAACATGACCAATAACTTTTATTTGCATCAGAAAGATACGCTCAATCGAATGGTCGATTTAGGAGATAGCTGGCGCATAGATTATCAGGTTCAACACGGCGCGATTTTAACTCGTCGCCAAGATGCAGAACTGACCATGGGCATGTTTATGAATGTGATCCGTGAAGTGATGGGCCCTCATTATTCACCACGCGCAATTCACTTTGAGCATACTCGACCTGAATTCTGGCAAGAACATAGCAAATTATTTAACGCGCCTGTTTATTTTGATCAGCCATTTAACTCCATCATCATTTCAAAAAAAGACGTCCAGCATACTATGCCGGGACGTGATTCTATTTTACTAACAGTGATTCTAGATACATTGCACCTACTCAATCGCGCTTCACCAAGTCAATGTCTTGCTGATCAGGTACGCTCTCACATACAACTTGAACTCAGTGAAGGTGAACCAAACCTTGAAAAAATCGCTCATGATATTGGTTTAAGTAGTTGCACCCTTACCCGCCGTTTAAAAACTGAAGGACTGACCTTCACCCATTTAGTCGATCAGGTCCGTTGTGAGTTGGCTGAGCATTATATTAAACAGAAAAATATTCCAATTTCAGAAATGGCATTCTTATTAGGTTATTCAGAAGTAAGTGCGTTATCTCGTGCATTTAAACGCTGGTTTGGTGTTACACCCCGTCAATTAAGACACTAAAACATCACAAATACAGGCCTTGAATAAAGGCCTTTTTATTATTTAAGTAATTCGAGATAACTTCTAACGACACATAAGATATGAACAATAAAATACCCCTCAAATTAGATTTAACATCCAACTTGAAGGGTATTTTTTATAGAAGTTCTTACTTTAATTTTGTTAAGGCTTGATCTAAAGCACCGACTAACCAATCGATATCTTTTGTTTGGAAGGCCAAAGGTGGGCGCAGTTTCAATACGTTGCCATAAGGACCTGCAACTGAGGTTAAAACTCGATGAGTATTTCTGAGCTCTTCAATAAGATTCAAAGCCAATGCTTTATTCGGTTCTTTTGTCGCTCTATCTTTAACTAGTTCAAATCCTATAAATAAACCAGCACCACGGACATCACCGATCATCTCATGTTTGTCCATAAGCTTGGTGAGTTCTTTTAGAAGTTGCCCACCCACATATTTGCTATGAGTTTGCAATTCTTCTTCCTGAATGACTTTAAGTACAGCCTGTGCCGCCGCCATAGAAACAGGATTACCGCCAAAGGTATTAAAATATGGAATTTTATCGCTAAAAGCAGCAAGAACTTCACTCTTGGCTAAAAGTCCTGATACTGGAACTCCGTTACCCATTGGTTTACCTGTGGTAATGATATCAGGAACAACGTTGTGACGGCCAAAGCCCCAGAAAGAATCGCCAGTGCGCGCGAAACCTGGCTGTACTTCATCGGCAATAAAAATACCGCCATTTGCATGGACAACATCAACCGCTTTTTGTAAGAACCCAACAGGATTAGGCATCACACCGTCAGAAGAAAATATGGAGTCCGCTAAAAAACCTGCAAACTTGATGCCTTTTGCGTTCATATCGTCAATTTGCTGTTGAATCTGCTGTGCGAACCATTCACCTAAATCATCAGTTTGAATCCGATAATAATCAGGTGCTGGAACTAGGCGAGTTGTATCATCTAAAGGTTGTTCAGTTCCCAGTGCTGGAGAGCATCCTGAGGTTAAGCTACTGGTCCCATGATAGGCTTCTTGAGACACAATAATTCCTGTGCCACCGCTATATTCGCGGGCAATACGAATCGCTAAATCATTCGCTTCCGAACCTGTACACATATACATGGCACGGTCAATTTCATCGGGAGTGGTTTGTAAGAGTTCTTCGGTATAATCCAAAATATTTTCATGTAAATAACGGGTATGGGTATTGAGCATTTTCATTTGCTCATTTACTGCTTCAATGACCGCAGGATGACAATGTCCAATACTGGCAACATTGTTGTAAACATCCAGATATTGATGACCTGCTGCATCCCATAAATATTGACCCTGACCTTTCACCAGATGCACGGGATTACGATAAAACAAGCGATAGGATTCACCTAAAATTTTATTTCTTTTATCTGTCAGTTTTCGGGTAGCATGATCCAGCTCAGCAGCATGTTCTGGACGAAAGCTATTGGTATCCATAATGGTTGAACGCGTACCCATGAATGACTCCTCTATTTATATTCAGCATACTTTTGCGCGAGACAATGACTGACGTAGGCAATTCATACTCTGATTCGACATATTTCAGTATTTGTTTGAAGTTACGCAAACCATATTGCTTAAGTATCTTGAAAAAAACTTGACCTCAGACCACTTAAGCCACAATTTGAAGTCAACTTGCTGGTCTTATACTTCAGAGCTTCACTACTCTTTTTTTCAATAACTCAAATTTGTTACCATTACACATCTGGAGTGACTCCAATTCGCTTTATACTATGGATGCCAATTTTCAAAGTTCATCCAGTTGTGTTCTTTTCTTGAATGACATTCATTTTTAAAAGACTTGAAATTGGTTAGATGACCAAACGTAAAATATTATTGATTTTTTTAAGGGTTTAATACGCATGAATAGCGCTGAAATCATGGCTGACTTATCTTCTCACACACCTATGATGCAGCAATATCTCAAAGTTAAAACGGACTATCAACATGCGTTGCTGTTCTACCGTATGGGTGACTTTTATGAACTCTTCTTTGAAGATGCTCATTTAGCAGCCAAACTTTTAGGCATTACCTTAACCCATCGTGGTAAAGCCAGTGGCCGACCTATTCCAATGGCAGGTGTTCCCTATCATTCGGCAGAAGGTTATTTGGCGCGACTTGTTAAAGCTGGGCGCACGGTAGCCATTTGCGAACAAGTTGGAGAAGTAACAGGCAAAGGCCCTGTTGAACGTAAAGTTGTTCGTATTCTGACCCCGGGTACATTAACTGATGATGCATTACTCAGCAGTTATCAATCATCTAATCTCGTTTCATTGTGCATTCATCAAAACCAGATCGGTTTTGCTTTACTCGACTTAAGTGCAGGCATTTTTAAAGTTCAACAACAAGATTACAAGCCAGAACAATTACCTATTGAACTTGCGCGTTTAATGCCAAGTGAGATCTTGATTGATGAAGATTTGGTCGACACCAATATTATCGAACAAATTAAAAAGCATTTAGATTGCCCTGTTACTAAACGTCCAAATGTAGACTTCAACCTAAATAATGCACAAAAAACCTTATGTGACCAGTTTACGGTATCAACCCTTTCAGGTTTTGGTTTAGACCCATTACCTTTAGCCAAAGCTGCTGCCGCTGCACTTATTCACTATGCAAAAGAAACCCAAAAAACTGCATTACCGCATATTCGTTCAATCCAACTTGAACAAAGTACCGACTTTATTGCGCTCGACCCAATTACACGTCGCAACTTAGAAATTATTGAACCATTATTTGAACACGGAACATCATTATTTCAACTGGTAAATGATTGCCAAACTGCAATGGGTGGCCGTCTATTAAGCCGCACACTCATGCAACCAGTACGTGATACTGCATTGCTTGATGCTCGTTTAGATGCGATTGAGCAACTCATTCAGGGATATCACGAAAACCCAGTTCGTTTAGTGCTTAAAGAAATTGGTGATATTGAACGTGTGCTTAGCCGCGTTGCGCTAGGCAGTGCGCGACCACGTGATTTAGTGCAACTTCGTCATGCATGTGCACAAATTCCAGCTTTAAGAACGGCGTTAACTCCAGTCATTCAAGCGAAGAAATCTAAGTTATTAGTTCAACTAGATGAAGAACTTGGAGACTTCAAAGCACTTCATCAACATTTAATGGCAGCTATTGTTGAAAACCCACCGGTATTACTTCGTGATGGCAATGTAATTGCAGAGGGATATGATGCTGAGCTTGATGAATTACGCCAAATTCGTGATCATGCAGGTCAATTCTTAATTGATCTAGAAATTAAAGAGCGTGAACGTACAGGGATTAATACCCTTAAAATCGGCTATAACCGTGTAAGCGGTTACTACATCGAACTCACTCGTGCTCAAGCAGAACAAGCGCCAGCCGACTATATTCGTCGTCAGACTTTAAAGAATGCTGAACGCTACATTACCCCTGAGCTTAAGAGTTTTGAAGATAAAGTCCTGTCGAGCGAGTCACGTGCGCTGTCACGTGAAAAAGCATTATTCGAAGCTTTGCTTGAAAACCTTCGCGAAAATATCGCTCATCTACAAATGATGAGTTCAGCAATTGCTCAAATTGATGTCATTGCAAACTTTGCTCATCAAGCACGTTTAAACAATTGGGCGCGCCCTGAATTTACTCCGGAAACGGGCATTAAAATTCAGGCAGGTCGTCATCCTGTCGTTGAAGCATTAAATAAAGCACCATTTACCCCAAATGACACTTTCCTTGATGCTCAGCACCGCATGGCAATTATTACCGGTCCAAACATGGGCGGTAAATCAACCTTCATGCGCCAAACAGCATTAATCAGTTTACTTGCTTATTGCGGTAGCTATGTTCCGGCTAAAGCCGTCAAACTTGGTCCAATTGACCGAATTTTTACACGTATTGGTTCAGCCGACGATTTATCTACAGGCAAATCAACCTTTATGGTCGAGATGACTGAAACTTCGCAAATTCTGCATCATGCCACCAACCAGTCGTTGGTATTAATGGATGAGGTTGGCCGCGGAACCAGTACCTATGACGGTTTATCTTTAGCATGGGCATGTGTGGTCGATTTAACCAAGCGCGTAAAATGTTTATGTTTATTCGCGACTCATTATTTTGAGTTGACCGAACTTGGTAGTGAAGCAGGAATTGATAACTATCATGTCACGGCGCAAGAACTGAATGGCAATCTGATTTTATTGCATAAAGTTCAACAAGGCCCTGCAAGTCAAAGTCATGGTTTACAAGTTGCAAAATTAGCGGGTATTCCTGCCAATGTTATTAAAGAAGCGCAGAAGCGTTTACGCATTTTAGAAAAACAGCAGCAACAACATCTACAAACCAGTTTTCAAAATGATTTGTTTGCTCCACCAGATGCAAACTCTGGTTCACAAATCATAGAGAAAGTTGTCGAAATTGAAGTTTCATCCCCTGCTCTAGATTTACTTAAGCAAATTGAAGTCGATAACTTATCGCCTCGTCAGGCACTTGAACAACTCTACGAGTTAAAAGCTGCACTCAAATCTTAATAAAGCACTTCCGAATAAGCAGGCTTAGGCCTGCTTATTCATATCGGAGAATAATATTTATATGATCTTAAGATCTTTGCAAAGTTCAGAAATTGATCTTATTTGGCATCACATTAGCCGCCGTGAATTAATCACTCAAAACTACATACAAAAACAGCAAAAGCTAGAATTGGTTGATTGTTTTTTTGATGTACAAAATTGGGATTCATATCATTTAGAAAATGACCCACCTAAACTCAAACAACTCTTTGCACAAGGTTCAATATTTGTCGGTGCATTTGATGCTTCTGAAAAGCTCGTTGGTGTAAGCGTAGTCTCAAATCAACTTATAGCGAATTACCCCCAAGCAAAATTACTCCACTATTTCTATGTGGATGCTGACCAACAAGGTCAAGGCATTGGTGCTAAGCTTATGCAAGCCGCAAAAGAGTCAGCCAAGCAACTCGGTGCAGACCAACTGTATATTTCAGCAACCCCAAGTCGACGCACTGTAGACTTCTATATGAAGCATGGCGCGCAACCGTTAAGTGCTCCAGATCAACAACTTTGGCAGCTCGAACCTGAAGATATCCATTTAGTATGTAAGCTTTAGCTCTAAAAATTTAAGTTTTTTTAGGAAAAAAACCGTAAATCAAAATTTGTAAAAGAAAAAATTAAAAGTTAAGGCGTTTAATAAAATAGATGTCTTGACTTAAATGACATCTAAATAATTAAATAAAATATTTTTTAAGTTATTGTTTTATAAAATATATTATTATTTTAATTTTATAGATTACGCTCTGCTATGTTTACAAGATATGCTTGATTATCAACGTATTAACTTATCTTCATATGCATGAATAAAGAATATCAATAAAAGCAATTGTTTGTTTACCCCTTTTTTGCCTAAAATAAGCTATTCGAAATGAAACCATATTTTTTAGGTAGCTGTCGCCATGACCTTTGTTGTCACTGAAAATTGTATTAAATGTAAATACCAAGATTGCGTAGAAGTTTGTCCTGTAGACTGTTTTTACGAAGGTCCGAATTTCCTAGTGATTAATCCGGATGAATGTATTGACTGTGCATTATGTGAACCAGAGTGCCCGGCAAATGCAATTTTCTCTGAAGATGAGTTACCTGAAGGTCAAGAAGTGTTTATTGAATTAAATGCTGAACTTTCTCAAAAATGGCCTAACATTACTCAAATTGGCGATCAACCAGCTGACCGTGAAGAATGGAACGGCAAACCTGATAAATTACAATATCTTGAAAAGTAATTTCAAAAAGATCAGCAATCGCTGATCTTTTTTTATACCCTATTCAAACATTTCATTGCAAATTCCTCGTAATTTGTGCACTGTTTTGCATTAAAATACCCGCAATATTTATAAGTGCTTAATTTTTCTTATGCGGAAGTTTTTGCAGAGTCTGGTGCCCTTATGCATAATCCCAGCGGTTATGGTAGGTTGTGTCAGCTCTCCCCAACACACAACAACAGGCAAAACCTCTCCAAGTGGTAAACGAATCTTTATTCCACAAGAGCGCGTTATTATCGAGCGCCCAATTCCCCCTAAAGTTGAGCCTGCATCTTATCGAAGTTGGTTAAGTTCTGGTGAAAATTACCAACGTGTTCGGGAATACGAAAAATTCTTAACCCGAAATAATGTTGCAGGCATTGTGCCAAGCTTTGAGTTATTACGTTCAGCACGTGATTGGCAAAAATGTGGCCGCTCTGAATATGCTGTACCTAATCGCGAGCTATGGGGAAATTCTTTATCTACCCTACGCGTATTTAAATATTTAGTTGCAGCAAAAGTTCTAACCGACTTTGAAGTTACCTCGGTTTACCGAGACTTACCTTTAAATGAATGTGCAGGCGGCGCAAGCTCATCTAAACATTTATTTAACTCGGCAATCGATTTCCGTATTGGCCCTGAGTTCCCACAAGCTCAAGATTATGCATTTATCGAAAATACCAAGTTTAAACTTTGTCAGTTCTGGGCTCAGCATGGTCAGAGCTTAAATATGGGTATTGGTCTATATAGTTCAGGTCAAATTCATATCGACACTCAAGGCTATCGTACTTGGGGCCCTGACCTCACTCGAAACAGTTCGATGTGTAATTTCTAATAAAAAAACTCCTTTCAACTGAAAGGAGTTTTTTTATTGTACATTTCCCAATCAACCAAAATTTCTTGAAACGAAGATTTTTGCACTCTATGCATAAACGTTTAAAATAGCCCGATCAACATATAGGTAAATTTGATTATGCAGCAGATGTGGACAGACATTGACCAATATATCGATTCACATTTAATTCCCGAAGACCCGCGACTCGAATATGCATTAAAGAATACCGACGAACACGGCTTTTCAAATCATCTTGCAGTAGCTCCTAACCAAGGTATGTTCTTGCAGATGCTTATTCAAATGAATAAATGCAAACGAGTTTTAGAAATCGGAACCTTTGCTGCATACAGTACCATCTGGTTAGGTCGTGCCTTACCTGAAGATGGTTATTTACTCACAATAGAAGGCCGTGCTACTCATGCAGAAATGGCACAAAAAAATATCGATCATGCCAATCTTCCTGTAAAAGTTGATCTTCGAGCTGGTCGTGCTGCAGATATCCTTTCTGCGATTGATCCTCAATCTATCGAGCCTTTTGATTTTATTTTCATTGATGCAGATAAACAGGGTTATCCTGAATATTTAGAATTGAGTCTGAAATTCTCAAGATCAGGTACGATTATCGTACTCGATAATGTAATTCGAGCAGGTGATATTTTAAATCCTGACAATAAAAAACCGAGTATTGAAGGCATCCGTGAAATGTTTAAAGCCTTAGAAAATCATCCGCAAATATTGTCTTGTACAGCCTTACAAACAGTTGGCTCAAAAGGTCATGATGGCTTCGCAATTGCAATTGTGAAATAATGGTTAAAAAATCATCTTTTTTATTTTATTATTTATAATCAATTAATTACTTTTATTACTGTTGCTTTTCCATATAGTTATCCACAAGATTTGCGGATAACTATATGCAAATCTCATCATTTAGCCACAAGTAATGGTACAGTCGCGTTTCGGAAAATGGTTGTCGCAATACTTCCCAAGAAGAATTGATGAATTTTGCTATGACTAAATGCCCCTAACACAATGATTTGAATACCGTGTTCTTGTTGGTACTCTAAAATATTTTGTGCAACATCGCCATAACGGTAAACGGTGACTACATCTAGACCCGCTTGTTTAAGATAATGTTCTGGTTCATTTAATATTTCTGGATGATCACCTACATACACCAAATGACATTGCAGTGTTCGCAATAAGTCACTTTGGGCAATACGGCGCATCATTTTTTGACAAGTTGGCGAATATTCATAAGCAAAGATAAATCGTGTTGGCACTTTAAAGTTTTCACCAATAGTCAAAACAGTACAGTTCGCACCGCGGATGAAGTTTTCAACATTGCTACCGATTGGTTTGTGTTTCTCGGCTGCTCTTTCCCCGACTCGACCTAAAATAACGATGTCATTTTCATGTAAGAGATTAAAACTTTGTTCTAAAAAATCACCTTTTTCTTGAATTTTCGAACTGGTAATTCCGTGTTTTTCTTGAATAAGATCAGAAATATGGCGGAGTAAATTATTACTATAATCTAACGCGAGTTCACTTTGTTTTTGCTCTAGCTCAGCTAACTCTTTTAGCAGCATTGCATTGCTTTCAAAGCCGATTACCCCACTGATTTCACCAAGATGGTAACTGGCTGGGTAATAGTCCAGAATTTGTAATAATACAAGTTCCCGTCCGGTTGCTTTAGCAACCCATGCTGCTGCATCAGCAATAGCATTAATACACGGTGATGAGTCAATACACGCAATAACACGGTTCATGTTAGCCTCTCTTCTTCAGGTCTATTGCCTTGGAGATTATTATTAAAACTTAGCTTTAACTTAACATAGATAAAAATTGGTATGTTAAGGTTTATGTATAAAAACCAACTTTTTTGTTTAAAGATCAAACATTTTATTACATTCTTAAGACTGCATTATTCTCTTAAGCGAATAAATTTTGCGGGATTTCCGCCGACAATATGGTACGGCTCAACATCTTTGGTCACCATACTATTCATCCCGACTACAGCATGTTTACCGATTTTAATACCGTCTTTGATCCCCACATGTGCACCCAACCAAACATCTTGCTCAATTTCGATTCCTTTGGACGTAACTGGCTGCTGGTAAAGTGGACGGTCTAGTTGCATCCCATGGTCAAATGCATATAAATGACAATACGCGGCAATACGGACTTGGTCATGCAACTTTATGCCCGTTCGTCCCCCATCTAAAATACAATGATGGTTAATCGCGACTTCATTGCCGATTTCGAGTGGTCCATGCAATGTGCAATCAGCCGCAATAAAACTATTATCCCCAATAATAATTTTGCGGCCTGGTTCAGCAAAAATATGTGCTAGCGGCGAAATAAAACAATTTTCACCAATCTCAACTGTTTCCATATCCATTAAATAAGCTTGATATTCCTTTTGCCACTCTTCAGCCCAAGCACGGTTTTTAGGTTTTAAAGTCCAATATAACCATGGCATATAGTTTAAGCGGTGCTTATGTTGCTCACGATATTTCAGTAAGGAATCAGTCATCTGTTAATTCCTCTTCAATTTTTAATTCTTCACGACCACGTGTTACGTCTCTGAGTTTTAAGGCGAGCGGTTCAATTTGATGTATCTGTAGTCTCGCTTCGATATCTACACCTGTTGCCGTGTAGGTTTCCTGATATTCAATCTGCTGTTGAGTCAATTCATATTGAAATATCGCCCACTCATTAAAATGACAAGAAAAGTGAATTGTCTTCTTTGCAATGAGTTCAATACGCTCAGCCAATAATAAACATTGTCCAGCACAGCCACCATATGCTCTAACAAGGCCACCCGTTCCCAGTTTTATACCGCCATACCAGCGGTTAACCATTACAATAATATTCGTCAGGTCATTCCCTTCAATGGTCGCCAAGATTGGACGGCCTGCTGTTCCTGACGGTTCACCATCATCGTTAAAGCGTACGTTATGCCCAATTTTCCACGCCCAACATTGGTGAGTGGTCGAGATATCCTTGTTGTATTCTAAAAACTCTTTAACCTGCTGTTCATTTTCTACTGGCGCAGCAATCGCCTGAAATCTACTTTTTTTAATTTCTTCTTCAAATGTAAACTGTGATGCAATCGTAAAAGCCATAAATAAGATAAAGCACAATAAAAATCAAATTATAACGTGAATTTAATAGAATCAAACCCATAAAAAAAGCCCCGAATCTCGGGGCTTTTTTTATTATCTTTCTCGTAGCGCTTCTTTGGCTTTATTAAATGGTTTAAGTAAGTAATCGAGTACTGTTTTTTGACCAGTACGAATATCTACTGTTGCCACCATACCCGGTGTAATACCAAATGCTTTACCTTCTTTATTGTAAAGTTTGTCGGAATCAGTGCGGATATAAACACGATAATAGAATTGGTCCTGTTTTACTTCATCACGAATCGTGTCGGGTGAAATAACCGTAACCTTACCTTTTAAACCACCATAAATTGAGTAGTCATAGGCCGTGATCTTAACCAGTGCTTCTTGTCCCGGACGAATAAAGGCAATGTCGCGCGGCAAAATACGCGCTTCAATAAGCAATTGCTCATCAATCGGTACAATCGTCATCAGTTTACCGTTTTGAGGAACAACACCACCACGGGTAGTCACCGCAATTTCTTTGACCACACCACGTACCGGTGCTCTGAACACTGCGCGATCTAAACTGTCACTACGACCCAGTACAATTTGTTGTTGCGTTTCGCTATCCGTATTCGCTTTAGATAACTCTTCACGCGCTTTCACATAGTACTGGTTCTGCGCATCATTCATTTTGTTTTGCAAATCATTTGCTTCACGACGTAAACGTAAAACCTCAACCTCACTTGCTGCACCTTTAGCAACCAGCGGTTCTGTCATCGCCAGTTCTTGTTGCACAAGTTGCAACGCCTGTCTTAAACCTGCAAGGGTTTGTTCAAGATCAGCACGACGCGAGCGATATAATGCAGTTTCTTCTTGTACTAACTTTGGTTCTTTCATCACAATTTCCGGAAAAACCAAAGGTGTACCGTTTACTTCCGCACGCAAACGCGCTGCTGTCGCCTGAGCAGAGATTAGTAAAGATCTTGATTCACCGACATTTGATGCAAAACGGGTTGGATCGAGCTGCGCAAGAATTTCGCCTTTTTGAACGATGTCACCTTCTTGTACATTCAGCTTGGTTAAGATACCGCCTTCTAAAGACTGAATCACCTGCTCTTTAGATGATGGAATGACTTTACCTGTACCGGTAGAAACTTCTTCAAGTTTAAATACCCACGCCCAGATAAAGAAAATAACCAAGCCAATGCCCACAATCCAGATCACTAAACTGGCACGTGGTAAGGGTGGCTCACTATAAGATACATTCATTGAACGGGTGAGTTGTTGTTCTTGTTGTGGTTCGCTCATGAATTACCCCCTTGGCTCACTTGTTTTTGTTGGGCTGTTGATTGATTGAGTACCTGATCTCTTGGACCGTCCATCACGATTTTGCCTTCGTTCACGACAATAATACGGTCTACAAGTTCTAAAACAGCGCGGCGGTGGGTCGCAACGACCAAAGTACGATGTGCCAGCCAACCTTTTAAATGATCAATCAGTTGTTTCTCTGCCACGTCATCAATGGCTGCTGTCGGTTCGTCTAACAATAAAATGTTCGGTTGACGAATCAATAGACGAGCCAGTAACAACGCTTGTTTCTGACCACCAGAGAAACCAACACCACCTTCTAAAATCAGGTGATCTAGCCCTTCTTTTTTCTCTTGAACAAAAGGTAATGCACCAGTCACTACTAACGCACGAAGAATCTCTTCATCCGTTGCAAGCGGCGCACCTAAAGTGAGGTTTTCACGAATCGTACCGTAGAAAAGATGCGCATTCTGGTTAAGTAAACCCATATCACGACGTACATCAGACGGATCAATTAATGAAAGATCCAGACCATCTAAATGCACTGCGCCTTGAGTTGGAACTTGCATACCAGATAGAAGCTGGAGCAGTGTCGATTTACCTGCACCGTTACGCCCTAATATGGCAATTTTTTCACCAGCACGAATTTTTAAATGACGGATTGCCAAACTTGGTTTTGGGTCTTCTTCGCCATATTGGAATAAGACATTTTTTAATTCGTAATCGCCATTTAAAACTGCTTTATGTACCAAATGCGAACGATCTGCCTGATCGATCGGACGTTGCATGAGTTCATCAAGGCTTTGTTTTGCGACTTTTGCTTGCTGTAAACGTCCTAACACACCTGTAATTTGAGCAATCGGTGCCAACATACGTGAAGATAAAATTGAACAAGCTACTAACGCACCTGTAGTCATTTCACCTTCCATCACGGCAAAACATCCTACCAACACCACAATTGCATAGGTCAAACCTTGAAGCATTTGAGTCCATGCCATTAAAGTACCGACGATTTTACGCTGTCTCATCCCGATATCGGCTGAAACTTCGTTCATGTGGTTCCATTGGTTTTGGAAGCGAGACTCAGCACGTAATAGCTTAATGTCTTCAATGCCCTGCACCGCTTCAACAAGAATGGCGTTACGGATTGAAGATTCTCTCATACCTTCTTGTGCGAGTTGCGCTAGCTTCTTCTGTGCCAGAATACCCGGCAAAAGCATAAGTGGCACAACCAGCAGCATCACCCAAAACAGTTTTCCACCAATAATCGCAAAAATGATCAGGAAGAGGAAAAAGAATGGGAAATCGGCAATTGCACTAATGGTGGTTGAAGTTACCAGCTCACGAACACCTTCGAGCTCACGAATCTGGGAAATAAAACTACCGGTAGATTTTGAACGGTCTTTATTCTTGATGCGTAAGGCATGACCAAATACCCGATCAGACACTCGTAAGTCAGCACGCTTACCAATAATATCGGATAAGTACACGCGTGATATACGCAAGGTAAACTCAAAAAGTGCTGCAATGAGTACACCACCTGCCAACACCCATAAAGTCGGGATAGACTGAGATGGTACAACACGGTCATACACTTGCATTGAGAAAATAATGGTTGCCAGTGCCAATACGTTGGCAATCAGTGAGGCAAACATAATATCAACGTAGCGTTTCCAGTCTCTTAAAACAATCGACCAGAACCAGCTTGCTTCGTATGGTTTAATATATTCGTCAATACGCGCATCGGGAATAGACGTTTCAGGACGCAGAATATAGACATTCTTAATTGTTGTTTTTAAGACATCTAAGCTTAAATTTTGGGAAAGGCCGTGATCTCCACTAAACTGGATACTGACATTTCCTTGAGTATCAGCTTTATCAATTACACCAACTTGTCCGTCATTAAACTCGACCATGACAGGTAAACGCCATGGATTAAGTAAATCTAATGAAAAAGGTACTTTACGTAAATTGAGTCCAACCTGACGGGTCATTAACTGCAAAACATCATCAAGGTTTTGATTTTGGTTCCAGTCAAGTTGTAAACGAATTCTTTCTTCTGAAGGCTCAATTCTATAATGTTTAGCAATCGTTAAGACCGCCTGTAACCAGGGCTGGTAGTTTATTTTTGTCATCATGGTTGTACTTCGAACCCCTGAATTGAAATATTATTTAAGTCATAAGCTTGGCGGGAACGTCCTGTTGCTGCAATGTACTGAACAATACTGCTGTAGATGTCATAACGTGCAGTTTCAAGTTCCGAATTGGCACTGTGAATCGCCTGTTCAGCATTCAATAAGTCAACCAATGAACGGGTACCGAGTTTGTACTGCTCTTGATAAAGTTCGCGTGTACGAACTGTTGTCGCTTGGCGGTTGGCTAAAACCTGCATTTGACGTTGTTTATTTTCAATTTGTTCACGACTAGTTCTGATCTGATCAAGCACATCCAGATACACAGAATTCACTTTAGATTTAGCGGCTTCTTCTGCATAACTAGCCATTTTTACTTGGGAAGAAACTGCCCCACCTTGATAAAACTGACTGGTGGCTTCAAGCATGATGGAACTATATAAACCGTCGTCTTCATCATTGTTTGGGTTTTTTCCATTAATGGCCTGACTGACCGAGCCTTTCACTGCCAAAGTTGGATAGCGAGTTAAACGGGTCTGTTCCTTTTGAGCTTTAGCCACTTCAATGCCCGCTTGTGCAGCGATCATTTTTGGAATGGTATTAAACTCAGGTTCACCATATAAATCAGATACTTTCACCAAATCATCTGAAATAATCCAACCTGTACGTGAAACATCACCACCCAACAATGTTCTTAAATGTTGTTGGTACTGACGTAGTAAAGATTGCTGTGCAATCAAACCGGACTGTGCAGCTTGTAAATAAGACTGAGCTTGGATCGGGTCAGCCTGACTGCTAATACCAGCATTTGCACGTAAATTAGCGATTTCCTGAATTCGCTGAATACCTGCAATTTGCTGCTCGGCAATTTTATTTAATTGGAGATAGCGCTGAATATTGATAATCGACTGAGCCACATCAAGTGCAATATCATCAATACTGACCAAAACATTCGCCTGTTCGACTTGGAGTTTGGCTTTCTCAACCGATACACCTGATTTGACTTTACCAAAATCATAGAGCATTTGAGTTGCATTTAAAGTTAATAACTGCCGACCACGCTCACCGCTACTCAAGTCACCTGTGGTGATACCACCTGAAATTTGAGGGTAATAACCCGCCTTTGCAACATCAATACCGGCGTTTTGGCCAGCTAAAGTAGAAATGGCTTGGGAAATATCAGGGTTACGCTGGATAGCGATTTTCACCGCTTCCTGCAGAGTCATTTTCCTTGATGGCAAATTTGAATAAGATGAAGCTGCTCTATCATTGAGTTGAACAGTCGGAAACTCCTGCACTCTAGAACGATCTAGCCTAAAATTACTCAACTCTTGCATCTTAGCGACTTTAAATTCATCACTACTTTTAGGGGCAAAAAGTTGTGATAAGTTGTCTTTTAATGTGTGATATTGCTCACTTGGTTTAGCGGCATATATCACCATAGGTACATGCAGTGAAGTTAAAAGCATCAACCCTTTCAGGAAAGCTGGCTTTTTACATGTCCTTTTTACTCTTCTCTGGTTATATCCAATCATGCTTGTCTTGTTGATCTTGTTTGTTATCGTTTAAAAGCTTTTACATTCTACATATTTTTTTGCATAAAGAAGCATAAATGCAGGAATAATTCACACATTACTTTTTCATTAAATAAAGATTCTAATTTATTGTTTTTAAAAAATAAATATAAAAAAACTAAAAAGAGGTACTGACCTCTTTTTAGCCAAACAGATTAACTTTTTTATTTAAACTGTAAAATCGTCACCTAAGTAGACTTTACGTACCTGTTCATTATCCAAAATTTCTTGTGGAGTACCTTCCGCAATTACCGCGCCTTCGCTCACAATATATGCACGTTCACAGATTGCCAAAGTTTCACGTACGTTATGGTCTGTGATGAGCACACCAATACCACGATCTTTTAAGGTTTGGATAATATCTTTAATATCACCTACCGAAATTGGATCGACACCGGCAAACGGTTCATCAAGTAACATAAACTTAGGATCAGCAGCCAATGCACGTGCAATTTCAGCACGGCGACGTTCACCACCAGACACACTCATTCCCAATGAATCTTTAATATGACTGATTTTAAAGTCATTCAACAATTCAGTAAGACGTTGTTGGCGCTGTTGCTTATTTAAGTCTTTGCGTGTTTCTAAAATAGACATAATATTTTCAGCAATTGTCAGCTTTCTAAAAATAGAAGCTTCTTGCGGAAGATATCCGATTCCTTTACGTGCCCGTTCATGCATTGCCAAATCGGACATATCAAGATCATCAAGGTGAATTTCACCTTTGTCCATACGCACTAGCCCAACAACCATATAGAAGCTTGTTGTTTTTCCTGCACCGTTAGGGCCAAGCAAACCAACAATCTGTCCACTTTGCATACTAAAAGATACGTCTTTGACGACCCAACGTTTACTATAGTTTTTTGCTAAGTGCTTAATACACAAAGTTTGGGGTTGAAGAGCTTGTTGCATTAGTCACGCGCTCCCGGGAAACTTTTTGAAGTTGATGGCGGAATAATAATTTGAACACGATTTGATGATGAACCTTGAGCTTCAACATCTCCTTTGTTCATACTATATTTCAATGAGTTACCACGGATGCTTGAACCATCTTGATATAGATATGCACCACCAGTCAAAGTAATAATGCCTGTATCTGCATTATAAACAATAGTTTGACCTTCGCCTCGTGCAACGCCCTTGTCAGCACTAATTTGCTGTTGGAATTTAGACGGTCTACCTTTGGCAGTAATCGTTTGAATTTCACGTTTAGAGTTTAGCGTAGCAACAATTGAGTCGGCTTGAAGCTTCATCGTACCTTGCTCAATCACGACATTACCCGTATAAGTCGTTAAACCCGTTTTCTCATTATAAGTTGCACGGTCTGCAACTAACGAAATTTGTTGATTACGGTCAGACGGTAAAGCAAAAGTCGAAGCAGATGATAAAGCAACGAATGTAATTACCGCAGCTTGTTTTAGGAAAGCTGAAGAACGTTTTAAATTAAGACTTTGGTGCATACTTTCCTCGAATATTAAAAAATTCGTACTGACCATTATTCAAATTAGCTTTTAACCCTTTGCTGACAAACTCGGCTTGCGGAGATTGAACAACCACTTGGTGATCTGTTTCAATTTCTCTGGTTTTTGGATATCCAGTTAATTCATCAGTTTGGAACTCAATCTTCCCTTGTGGCGCCAGTTTAGTTGCGACCACATCACCCGATAAAATAACTTTACGGTTATCATCGTAGCCATTTGCCTGTTTTGCAAAGAATGTTGCATCAACTTTGCCATCTTTATACATCGAGGCATTAAGTTGATCCAACTTTGATGTTTTTTGTTGCATATCCTGTTCAAGCTGACGAACTTCAGCACGGATATACAAATTGCCTTGATCATCAGTTTGAGTCAAATGGACGCCCTGCGCTGAATATGTCATATTCTTCGCAGAACCAATGTCTAGTTTTTTTGCCTTGCCACTATAGTAGTAGTAACCACCACTTATAGCAGCAACCACTACAGCAACAATTGATAAAACTCTGGTATCCATGAGCAGGAATAGCCTACCTTTTTAAGTAATCTTATTATTAATGCGGTACTGCAAGATATTTTTCAAGAAGTTCTTGGTAAATGCCTTTTGCGATCAGCAACATATCACAGACTTCACGCACAGCACCACGCCCACCCATCGACTGCGTAACCAAATGCGCACGGCGACGTACTTCTTCATGACCATTTGGCACAGTAACACTCATACCTGCGATTGCAAAAGCAGATAAATCAGGCCAATCATCGCCCATATACAAGCAATCTGACGGCAAAATATTAAACTGCGCACAAGCTTCACGAAGTGCTGAGCCTTTGTCTTCACGGCCTTGAAAAACGAGGTCTACACCTAAATCAGACATACGTTTTTCAACAATATTACTTTTCCTGCCTGTAATAATGATAACTTTCATGCCGGCTTGCTGTGCAAGCTTCATTCCTAAACCATCACGAATATCGAATGATTTAATTTCATCGCCACTATTGGTTAACGTTACGAAGCCATCACTCAAAATACCATCAACATCCAGAACCAATGCCTGTAAATGACGTGCTTGTTCTAACAATGCATAAGATGCCATTGATTAATTTACCCCTGCCTGAATAAGGTCATGCATACTAATTACACCAATCACTTTGTTTTGGTCATCTACCACAACAAACTGACTAATTTTTTTCAGGTTCAGCTGTTGTAGAGCTTCTACCGCACGTGCTTCTTGAGAAATCGTTGATGGTTTTTTTGTCATCACTTCTGAAACAGGCAAATTCACATCAAAACCTTGCTGTTTATCAATTAAACGGCGCAAGTCACCATCGGTGAAAATACCAAGCAAATGTTCTTGTTCATCTACAATTGTCGTCAAGCCTAAACGTTTATTAGAAATTTCATAAAGCACTCGATTCATTGGTGTATCTGGTGAAACTTTTGGCAGTTCATCGCCTGTATGCATCAGATGTTTTACATGTAAAAGTAAGCGTTTACCCAACGCACCTGCTGGATGCGAACGAGCAAAATCATCTGCAGTAAAACCACGCGCTTCAAGTAAAGCAACAGCCAGTGCATCACCCAATACTAAAGTTGCTGTAGTACTCGACGTAGGCGCCAAACCTAATGGGCACGCTTCGTCAGACTCACCTAAAGTTAAAGCGATGTCGGCATTTTGTGGCATTGGGCCTTTATCATCACGGCTAATTGTAATAAGAGGAACGCCAAGATGTTTGATTAAAGGCATCAACATCATGATTTCATCACTTTTTCCAGAATTGGAAATCGCAATTAAAACATCACCACGAACCAGCATTCCCAAATCGCCATGTCCAGCTTCACCCGGATGCATAAAGAAAGATGGTGTACCAGTTGAGGCGAAAGTTGCAGCCATTTTACGGCCAATATGCCCTGACTTACCCATGCCAGTGATCACAACACGACCTTTACACTGTAACAATATTTCACAAGCTCGGTTAAAACTGTCACCAATTTGTGTTGCTAACACGTCTAAGGCTTGTTGCTCAATACGCAATGTTGCTAATGCGCTGCTTTGGAAATCTGTAGGATTGGGCATACGAGTTTGACTCAAAATAATTGATCTGATCTCTTGTGAAGATCGGTGATTTTAATCAAAAGATTTGGGGGCATTCTAACATAACTCAATCATCTACACGTTTTTAAATGTATAAGATTTCACAAGCTTATAAAATTCTTGCATAAACCTTTGTGAAAAATGATGCATCAGTTATGATGTAACACTGTTTTTGTTGAGTGTTTGAAAACCCTTATGCAACCGTTTGTTTTATATAACTCTGAGCAACGAAAAAAAGTTGAATTTGTACCTCGCAAAGAAGGTCACATCGATATGTACGTCTGCGGTATGACCGTTTACGACTACTGTCATATCGGGCATGCTCGAGTTATGGTTGCATTTGACTACATTATTCGTTTCTTACGTAGCCAAGGCTGGAATGTTCGCTACATTCGCAACATTACCGACATTGACGACAAAATCATCAAACGTGCGAATGAGAATGGTGAAACAATCCAACAACTCACTACTCGTTTCATCGATGCAATGAATGAAGATGCAGCGAACCTAGGCTGTTTAGCTCCTGATGAAGCACCTAAAGCAACGGAATATATCGACCAGATGCAAAATATGATTGGCAATCTGGTGAATAAAGGCGCTGCGTACCCTGCTTCAAACGGCGATGTTTATTTTGAAGTCACCAAATTTGAAAAATATGGTCGCCTCTCTGGCCGTAAGCTTGATGATATGCAAGCTGGCGCAAGTGAGCGTGTTGATGTAGAAGTGGAAAAGAAACATCCGTTTGACTTTGTACTTTGGAAACATGCCAAAGAAAATGAACCGTCTTGGGCATCTCCTTGGGGTAATGGCCGTCCGGGTTGGCACATTGAATGTTCTGCAATGTCGACTTGCTGCCTAGGCAATCACTTTGACATTCATGGTGGTGGTTCAGATTTAATGTTCCCGCACCATGAAAATGAAATTGCGCAAAGTGAAGCTTCGACTGGTGAGCAATATGTAAACTACTGGATGCATGTTGGCTTCATTAATGTTGATGGTGAAAAGATGTCTAAATCTTTAGGCAACTTCTTTACGATTCGTGACGTGATGGAGAAATTCCACCCTGAAGTGATTCGCTACTTTATTGTGTCTTCACACTATCGTAGTCCTGTGAACTTCTCTGATGTGGCACTCAAAGAAGCAAAAACTTCTTTAACTCGCTTCTATCATTCATTTAAAGCTTACCAACAAGTGTACGGTCAAACGACAACTGAAACGCTTGATCAAAGCTTTATTGAACGTTTTAACAACGCAATGTGTGATGACTTCAATACTGCTGAAGCAATGGCTGTATTGTTTGAACTGAACAAAGAGTTAAACCGTGCTGTAAAAGAAGAGCAAGCTGACCAAGCGACTGTGCTTTATTCGACATTACGTCACCTCACCAACATTTTAGGTTTGGTACAACACAATGTAGATGATTTCTTAAAATCAGATATTGGACAAGAAGCGCTTGCTCTGTCTGATGCTGAAATTGAAGATTTTATTCAACAACGTGTAGATGCGAAAAAAGCAAAAGACTTTGCGAAAGCAGATGGTATTCGCCAGTCTCTACTCGACCAAGGTGTGGTACTTGAAGATACACGTCAAGGTACAGTTTGGCGTCGTGCTGATTAAACGTTCAATTAGATCACAAGAGTGTTGACACTTTAATGAAACACTCTATAATGTGCTCACATTGCGGGAATAGCTCAGTTGGTAGAGCATAACCTTGCCAAGGTTGGGGTCGCGAGTTCGAGTCTCGTTTCCCGCTCCAAAATTTAAAAACCACTTAATTTGAAAGAATTAAGTGGTTTTTTTATTGGTTCTCAATTAGAAAAAATAAGCTACGCCCGACTGTTTCTTATCTAATGGATCTTAATAACTAATATTTAAAATTATTCTGACATAACCAAGAAAATTAATCTGAAACTATTTCAAAGTAAATTTATAGGTTCTAGAACCACTTTATAGAAAGAAAAAAATGGCCTTAATTAATTGTAAAGAATGTAAGAAAAAATTTAGCAATCTTGCTTATGCATGTCCTAAGTGTGGTGCACCCACATCATACTCAACAGAAAAAAATGAGGTATCTATCCAAACTGATAAGCCCTCTTCTTTTGATTTAATAGAATCAGAAATCTGCAATAAAATCATAGACCACTACTGGAGCTTACATAGAGAGATCACTCGGTTAGGAGGAGTAACACCCGACAGCCCAGAATTTAATGAAGAAGAGATTGTAAGAGCAGTGATTACAAGAATGGTGCAGTTTAAAAGGATGTTTTTAACTATTAATCATTTTGATGGAAAACCTCAGATCCAATTCATTCCAAGTGATTGTTGGATTCTAAATAGTGAGAATATTGTAAAAATTATTGCTGACCGAGAAGGTCCGAAAAAAGAGCTTTTACCTGATATTATTCAAGCAGCAGTAAATCGGTTGGCTAAAGCACCCTAGGGTGCTTTCTTCTTTAAGCAAACAAAACTTGCTCAACGCGGGTTAATTAAATAAAAATTCCTATTTATTTAATATCTGCAAGTGATTCAAGTATAAATTTAGGACGACTATTACCTACACGAATAACAGTAAATTTTACTTGAGCTGCTTTTTGGAACCAATCTGAATTAAGCTTTTCTGGATTAGTTATATCCTTCCCAATTTTGCCTCTTATAATTTCACCCTCTATTTCAGTCTTGAATTCAAACGTTCGAGCAGAAGGTAGAGCTCCTTGAAAAAAACCTTTAAAAGTCACGATTTCTTCATGGATATTATTGTCATCCAATCGATGGATTGCATTCTCCAACTGATCTTTATCATTGAATCTAAAGAATTTATTATTGAACTCCAAGCCACATTTTGCATCTTGCTCTTCCAAAAATTTTAAAAAATCATAAATTTTTGATACAGCTCTAGGGTGGATTTCTTCCACTAAATCATTCAACTCATCATCCGTCCCTAAAGCTGCTGATTCAAATAATTGTCTAATATCATCAACTGCTTTTTCCACAATAGACTCTTCAGGACATAAATCAAAATTATCAGGCTTTGGTAATTCAAATTCGAAGCCAAATGAGCCTATAGCGGTGCCAGTAATCATTAGTTGGTTTAAACTACTATCTGGAACAGGTCCTTTGAAGTTTAATTTTCCAGTTAAACCAGCAGATACAGCAGATACAGCATCTGAGAAGAATTTAGTCGCTTTAGCTGCAAAAGTTGCCGATATAGCTTGACTACCCTCAACAGGTTGACCTCTAAATGTTAGCTTTGCTCTTTTATTAATATGAAAAGGATTTACACAACGTAACTCTTGCTCTACCTCTTCAAGCCTACTTTGTATGCCAAGTCTATCTATGACATTTTCCTCTGGAATATTTTTTAATAATTCTTTGAGGGTGTTAGCCTCAGAGGAAAGGTTTGTATACAGTATTGCATTCATCACTCTATCCCTCCATGCTATTTAGGATTTTAAGGGCGGCCGCATCTTCTAACGGAGAGAGTTCAACCTGAAAGAAGCCTTTCCATATATTATCACCTTTGCGATGTGACCACATACTGTACCAGTAAGTTATCCTACTGATTAGCTCGGGCGTCAAATTCTGCCCAAGGATCACAGGGTAAGCATCCACTTTAAAGTTGGCTTTTGTATATTTTGTAAGAAGCAATTTTCCAGTTTTTGGTAAAAAACTTTGCTGTGTTTCACCGTCAGGTAAATAAAAAAAAGTCACAACATCAATATCATTTGGAGCTCGCTTTTCAAGAATTTCTATATCTGTAGTAAAACTGCCATCAAGCCACTGATAACCAGAAACTATACCCACACGATATAATTCAGCCCTATACTCAAGCAATCCATTTAGGATAGTCACTCTTTCAGATGTAAAAGAGAAAAGATCAATCAACTGGCTTATAGAAATAATATAAGGCGATCTATTTAGACTGCTTCCATCAATATCATTTACAGGAGGAATCACACCAGCCATGTTAAATATATTTGGCTTGACATTCATAATTGCGAAGTCCCCTCTGCTATCGAACCATTTAAAAGAACCGTATCAAGTCACGGTTTATAATATTTAATCATTAGCATAAATATATCCCACTTTGGATTAATATTAAGCACTATTTAAAAAAATTTAATAACTCCAATATTTTAAGCATAAAATACAAATATTATGCGCAATATAATTGTTTCATGCATAGTATTTTAATATTATGAATTTCTCAATATTAAAAGGCAACACTATGGCATTTCGTGCAGATGAAGCAGCAAAAGACGGACGTCTTTCGGTTGAAAAGTATCTACTCTCTCATTTAACTGATCTAGATTCTAAAGATCTAACTAAAAGCCGTGAAAAATTAATGGACCTATTCGATGAATTAGGTCCTGTTATTTATACTTACCCAAGTTGGCACCCTTTAGTAAGTGATAAAAGAGTAGATTATGACACTATAACCCCCAGTAAAGAATGTGGGTATCAAGGCTTAGATCATACAGTTTGTTTCGCTAATGGATTTATCACATGTCCTTATGATGATGGACAAAAAGTGTTAGATTCGGTTCTTAAACTAAATCCAAATGAAATTGCAGACATAACTGCAGAACGTCTAGATGTAAAGCTTTACTCATCAAGTGCAACACCTATACTTGTAAGATGTATCTGGCAAAAATCATTATGCAAGGATGGCACAATCCCAGCATCAATTGCCGTTCCATTGTTATTAGAAAATGAATTACCTAACTGGAAAACTGCTCAAGTTGGAGAAACATGGGACTCCATGAGCTCTTACTTTTTGGGAGCACCACACGGTAAACGTTCATCTTTATTTGTTAATCAAGAAACAGGACAAACAATAAAGAAAATATGGGAATCTTTAATTAAAACAGGTATGTTCGGACCAATTATAATTAGACCATAAGATAAGCTCTTTCGGGCTATATTAAGTTCAAATGAAATAACCACCCAAGGGTGGTTTAGTATGTAGTCATATCTTTATGCATCAATATAGAAAATAGTTTTGCTCTATAAACTCATTTTCTTGTTTGATACTTGCTATATACTGTAGAAAATTAGCTATTCACAAAAGAATTAGGTAGTTTTCTATTGTCTACCAATAAACTATTTCCCACTAACACTCACATATTTTTAGCCAATTCTTTTGCTAAACATTGCTCATGCCATGTGGTTTGGAAGTTCTCGACAGCTTTTGACTTAATGAGAGGGTCTTCAAATAACTTTGAAGAATATGCAGATTTGATAAGCTCTTGATAAAGTTGTTTGGCTTGTTGCTCTTCAAGATGATTGGCGATGTCATGTAACTCTTTAGCTGGCACTTCATGTTGTCTAGCATCCATCACGCCACTCGCTGCTTTTTTCACAGTTTCACAGTAATGAAGTTCCATTGCTTCTGATGCTGCATAACATTGAATTGAAATTGCGCTTATAAAGAGGAATATAAATCTCATAATCTCACCTTAATTTGACGCGCAAGGTTATCAACTAATCTGCCTAAATTTAAGTTAAAAAAGGTTATTTTTGTTTTGTCTTATTTTATTTCACCTTTTGCACTTCAGTATTAGAGGCTCTCAGCACTGTTCCATCTGCCGCGACTGGTGCCATAAATGGAATTTGCTGACCCGTGTTTTTATCAATTAACAGAGAATGGCGCTCACCACTTTCAAATAGGTTCTGCTCTCCCCATTGTCGTAAAGCCACAATCACCGGGAACAAACTCTCCCCTTTAGCGGTCAATACATATTCTTGATAAGCCGTGCCATCTGAAGCATCTTGCAGTTCAAGAACACCTGCATCGACTAATTTTTTTAGGCGATCAGAAAGAATATTACGTGCTACTCCTAAGCTGCGCTGAAAATCTCCAAAACGGCGCATTCCATCAAAAGCATCACGCACAATAAGCAATGACCAACGATCTCCTATGAGATTGACACAGCGCGCAACAGGACAAGGTTCATCTTTTATCAATGTAGAGTTCGCCATTGAGTTTCCTAACTAATCATCAGTAACAAGCTATCTAGTTGCATTTTAAAACCAGTCAATCTAACATTCAACTAGTTTTATTTTAAAACTAGATTGAATGGATTTAGGCCCATGAAAGCTTCTCTTGCATCTTCAACTTCATCCTCCGAAAGTGATAAACCGCTTCCAAGCATGCCTCGTGGCGTAATTTTGCTATTTGCGATTGCTAGTGGTGCAAGCGTAGCAAATGTCTATTATGCACAGCCTCTACTCGACATATTAGCGAGTGACTTTAATGTGAGTCATGCTGCCATTGGTGGTGTGGTTACAGCCACTCAAATAGGTTGTGCCCTAGCCTTAATCTTTGTAGTGCCGTTGGGTGATTTGGTAAATCGGCGTCGGTTAATGGCCCTACAGTTATTGGCTTTAATATCTGCATTGCTCGTAGTTGGCTTTGCCCATTCTACGATTATTCTTTTGGTAGGAATGCTTGCGGTGGGTTTACTCGGCACAGCCATGACACAAGGGCTTATCGCTTATGCTGCAAGTGCTGCGGCCCCACATGAGCAAGGACATGTAGTAGGTACTGCACAAAGTGGTGTGTTCATTGGTTTACTACTTGCCCGCGTATTTTCAGGGGGAATTAGTGATATAGCGGGTTGGCGCGGCGTATACTTTTGCGCAGCCATCATCATGCTCATGATTGCTTTTCCCCTTTGGAAACGACTTCCTCATTTAAATATTCAACCCAGTGCCATGCGCTACCCTCAACTTCTGGCTTCTATGTTGAAACTGCTACGCCAAGAAAAAGTGCTACAAGTGCGCGGTGTGTTAGCTTTACTGATGTTTGCAGCATTTAATATTTTCTGGAGTGCATTGGTACTGCCATTAAGTGCCCGGCCTTATAACTTTTCTCATACTGTAATTGGGTCTTTTGGGCTCGTTGGGGTGATTGGTGCTTTGGCTGCTGCGCGTGCCGGTTACTGGGCAGACCGTGGATATGCTCAGCGTACAAGCTTGGCAGCACTGTTAATATTATTAATTGCATGGGCTCCACTTTCACTCATGTCCTATTCGCTCTGGGCACTTGTAATTGGCATCGTATTGCTAGACTTAGGTGGACAAGCCCTACATGTCACCAACCAGAGTATGATTTTTCGTACTCGTCCTGAAGCGCATAGTCGGCTTGTTGGTCTATACATGCTCTTTTATGCGGTAGGTAGCGGATTGGGTGCAATCAGCACAACAGCGACTTATGCTTATGCTGGATGGTTTGGCGTGTGTACACTCGGCGCAGGTGTTAGCCTTCTGGCATTATTATTTTGGCGAATGACACGACATATTGCGTCTTAAAGAGCAGATGAAAAAAGATAACAATATACAAATACATAAATTATAATAACCAAAAATTTCATCCCCCATAAATAAACTCATTTGGACTTCAACTTTGAAGTTCGAGCGGTAATGGGATGAAATCTTCTTTAACAATCTAAAGATTGATATGTAACTTTAGTCAATTACTATCAAATATATGAAAACCCCTATAGGAACAAAATTGGGTATCTATAATAAAGTGATTTACACCATGGTATTTGCCCTTGTTGCAGGATGTCATCAACAAGAAGCAGACGATGGTCCCGATGCTGTAAAACTCCCAGTCTATCAGTTTAATGGCGTTTCTGGTTCAGCACGCTTAAAAGGAAATTTAGAGTTAAAGCAAGGATGTCTTTATGTGAAGGATATACTCATTGTCTTCCCTGAACATACTGCTCAGTGGGATGATGAAAAAAACACTTTAAGTTATAAAGGTCAGCAGATCGGCTTAGGCAATAGATTAGATATTACTGGAAATATTGGTGATTTTGAGCAAGACAATCTACGTATTAAGCATTTGAGTCCCATGTGTGATCATCAGAATATTTGGTTTGCCGGCTAATCTTTTGTGAAGAGTATGAGTAAAAAAAGCCCCCGTCTGGGAGCTTTTTTAAAATAGTTTAGGCGCTGTTATTTACAGCTTAAAACTTAACTGGGGTGAATTTCTGCCGTTAATCTTTGCAAATCATGACCCGAAGGTGCTTGGTAAACACGTAAACCAAATTCGGGAAGAATCGCAATTAAATGGTCAAAAATATCTGACTGAATCGCTTCATAAGAAACCCACGCAATCGTGTTGGTAAATGCATAAATTTCTAACGGCAACCCTTGGCTTGTCGGCTGTAACTGACGGACAATAATGGTTTGATTTTGAGCAATACCCTTGTGCTGACGTAAGTAAAATTCAACATAGGCTCTAAATGTACCAATATTGGTTAGACGGCGCTTGTTGTAACGAGATTGATTGCTTAAATGCTTATTGAATTCTTCAATTTCAGAGTTCTTTGCATTTAAGTATTGATCTAACAACAAAAAGTCTTTGAGCTTTTGTTGCTCTTCATCACTCATGAAATGAACGCTACTTTGGTCGATGAAAAGTGAGCGCTTCATTCGACGGCAACCTGAATTACTCATGCCTCGCCAGTTTTTAAAAGTATCGGTCACGAGCTTATTGGTTGGAATGGTGGTATAGGTTTTATCAAAATTTTGAACAGTTACAGTATGCAGTGAAATATCAATTACATCGCCATCTGCATTGAGTGATGGCATTTCAATCCAGTCGCCAATACGCACCATGTCATAAGAGGCAATTTGTACACTCGCCACCAAAGACAAAATGGTGTTTTGGAAAACCAGCATTAATACCGCTGCCATTGCACCAAAACCTGCAAGTAAAGTGAACACATCCTTTTTAAGGAATGTTCCCAAAATCATGAGGCCACACACAACAAATAAAATGAGTTTAACCAGTTGTAAGTAACCTTTAATCGGCTTATTTCTAGATTTCGGATTACGCTGATAAATAAGGTTAAAGATATTTAATAGTTCGCTGATCGTAAGCGCGAGTGTAAGAAAAATGAATGCTTGCGCGCCCATCTCCACAAAAGCAATAAACTTCGGAGATAGATGAGGAACCGTTGCAATACCGTTCATAATCACAACGGCAGGAACAATATTTGCAAATTTCTTTATAACGCTATGCTGAGCAAAAATAGATTGATTCGGAGATTTGAGTTTTGTGACTAAATGACGAACGCCCCGAACAATAATGCGTTTAGCAATAAAATTTGCTATTGCTGCAAATAAAATCAAAATAGTGAGTGAAACAAACATCTCTAGCCAAGGATATTGGCTTAACTCACCCCGAATATCACGGAAAAAATTTAAAAAATCCAAACCTATACACCTTAAAACTTTCTTTTCTAGAATTTTAGGGGTTAAGGACATTTATAATAAGGTTTGTTTACATATGTAGTCATAAATACAACAACTAAGTTATATACCCACTCAAATTTAAATCGAATTGCTTAATTTCACCCCCTTGCCTATTTATGTTTAAGATTGATTCTAGAAAGTAGATCGAAGCTATCAGCTCCTTTAGAATAATGTGCTAAACGAAGGCTTTTGGTTGTATTGAGTGAAATTTTCTGACTTTTTAACTTTTATTGGAGTGGTCTGGTTCAGCTTATTCTTTATCTATATTGCTTGGACATTTTTTCTTAAAAGTCAGGTTCAAAGATTTTTGATTTATAAACGAGGAAAGATGACTTCTGCCGAGGTCGTATATTTTCAAGACTCATTAGCTAAGGTGCAATATCGCCCTTTATGTTATATCAAATTAAAATTCCAAACTGAGCAAGACCAAGTCATTACTGAAAATCTAAAGGTGCTTATTGCTAAGCAAGATCACTATAAATATAAAGTCGGTAGAATTATTAATATTAAATATGACCCTAAAAATTTAAAGAATATTTCGATATTGGGCGAAGTGATGATTTAGGTCATTAGAGATTATTTAAAAAGTACGACAAACCTTGAGGTGCGCGTCCATTTAAACGGCTACTTGTGGTTACTCGAACCAGATTGCTCCAAGTAATATTACAACAATGATGGATCAATTTTTTGATTAGAGATACATCCTCATGACATGAGATAGGCTCAAAGCCACCAACCAAAAGATAGACCTCTGCACTAAAACTTAAATTTGCGCCATGAATATGCGCGTGATCCATCTGATCTTTATAGTGCGCTAAATATTTCTGCTGTTTCGTTATAGAGAGATGACTAAAATCATCTAGCGTCACAGTGCCGCAAATTGCATCTGTGGGTTGATGCTGAATTTGATAGCGCAGCCAATCTGGACTCACCACGGTGTCTGCATCAGTACATGCAATCCAAGTGACGCCACGCCTGATTAAATGACGGATTCCCAAATCCCTCGCTTGCCCTACACATGCATAGTTGCATTCAATCCAATTGATTTGATGGCTTTGTACAATCAACCGCGACTGATCTGTACAGTTATCGAGTACAACAAGCACTTCTACCTCATAACCAGAAATATTATCTATGGCGACCTGAATAGATTGCAAACAGGCAGATAGATAGTGCTCTTCGTTATGTGCTGGAATGACGATACCTATTTTCATCTTAGTTTTTCCTGCTGAGCTAAAGAGGAAGTATTCGCCGTCCACAGATCAATCATAAAGTCTGGGTCGTTTAAGCTGAGGTAATGATGAAATGGGAAATGTTGCTGAAAAGCTTGATGGACTTGTTCGGCGTTTAACTCAAAATCTTGAATTTCATGACGCCAGTGACAACACAGAATCTCGCCATCATCATTTAAACTATGCTTTAACTTTTCAATAAACTGATGCAATTCATCCTTGGATAAGTAATAGGCCATCTCACTAATTAAAATTAGGTCAAATTTTTGAATCGAGTAGTCTTCGGGTATTTTTCTGTTTTCAACAATGACATGCTCAAATTCTTTTAAACGCTCGGAAGCCAAGCGAACAGCACACTCAGAGATGTCTATACACACTAACTCCTCAGCTCTTTGTGCCAAATGAAAACTTAAATGTCCATTTGAACAGCCCACTTCTAGCACCTTTGAATAGCGGGGTTTTGTCAGCAGTGCAAGACAAATTTGTCTTTTACGAGCTTCATACCAGTGAGCGTCATAACCCCATGGATCACTGTTATGCCGATATAAATCTTCAAAGTACACGCGAGAATGAATCACTCAAATAAACCTCATAAGGCATTAAAAGACGTTTAATCGCACTTGGAGAGAGAACCGCAGCATTACCTGTCGTTTCATCTGCTTCAAGTTGGGTTTTAAACTGCAAAATTGCTTGATGTTTTTTTGTTAGCTGTTCTTCGGTTAAGCGGTAGGCTTTTGCTCGGTGCCAATCAATGCGTGGGTCTAAAGGCTCTGCCCAATGCCAAGCCCAAATTAATACGTGTAAACAGAGTAGTTGCTTAGCGGTTGCATAGGCTTGTACGGTTTTACCTACTGCTTCATGGTCTGGGTGACCATCAAATTCATAGCTACAAATTAGAATATCGTCAGCTTGAACCAACTGGTCTAAACTCTGCCAAAGTTGTTCGGTTTGCAAATGGATCTGACCATCTAACAAATTAAGCTCTATATGCTCGGTTGACTTTGCTCCCCCTAGACAATTTAAGGCTACCAAGCTTTCTTGCGGGCGAAGAATATTGAGCTGATCCGGAGGATATTTTGTAGAGTTAGGATGGCTTTGTGTGCCGTTACTCACTGCTAAAATTAGGATCTTACAGTTCAGTGCAATAAGCTGCTGCATTAATCCGCCACAGCCAAGTATTTCATCATCAGGATGTGGAGCGATAATTACGACCCTTTTTGAACGAAATAAATCAAGATCTAAAGGCGCTAATGGATGCTCTTGAAATGCCTTTAACCATTGCTCTTTGGCCGTACCCTCACCAAAAATAACGCGGTCTTCAACCAAAGGATGTTTTAAAGTTCCCATAGGCTTTGCTCCGATACACAGAGTTCTGCAATTTGTTCATAGTCAAAAGCAGCATGACTTTGCCGTATAAACACGGGCAGATCAGCCATGAGCTGAGCAAATGTGGCATCCTCACAAAAAGGACGAGCACCTAATGCTTTGCCTACTCGCTCAACCACACTCAGACAACATTGTTCTGTTTGGGCACGTAATATTCGTATTTCCCGCTCATGATTGAGCATGGGTTTGCTGTCAATCAGTTCAGCAACATATTGAAAATATTGCTTAGTGATTTCTAATTGATGAGCGACCTCTCCCAAGTACAGTTTTTTAAAAGGATTCGGACTGACCTGACAACTTTCTTGTAAAAAACCAGCTAAACCAACGGCGGCACCAAACCAACAGGCCGCAACACCTGCTGCACCATGCCAAAAACCTGGGCGTTTTAAATAACTGTTTGGCTGACCAACCATCTGAACAGGCGTATTCTCGAAACGAACTCGTGCAGTCTGTGTTGCGTGCATGCCTACAGCATGCCAGTGGTTTAAATCGGTCGTAATGGATGGATGACTTAAGTCAACAATACAAAGCTGCGCTTGGCCTTGCGGGTCCTTATAACTCATTAAAGCTTTATAAATAAATTCCGCACCAGAGCACCAAAGCTTGATGCCATTACAAAGACTATCTTCCACTTGTAATGGCGCTGGTCCACCGTCTGCTGCCCAAACAGCCCAAGTCTGGTCATCTATTTGTTGTTGATAACCCAATTCCCTCAAAATGCTTAAAGCATCGCAATGAGACTCAAAAAGCTTAGCTAAACTTAAGTCAACTCCAGCAATCTGAGCAAAAAGTTGCCAACGTTGATAGGTTTGGCCAGAAGCTGGGTGAGGCAAATTGTGAGTTAAACTTACCAATTGATTGAGCAAATCTATACGAAGCTTACTTTTATCTTCAGCTAAGGCAGCTTCAAATTCACTCAATATACTTAATATCGTCATATTTATAGGTATTTTAATATTCATTGCAAATAATTATTTATAAGACTTGATTTAACCATATCTAAATACTTCTGTTTAAATAAACATATAAATTGTAATAAAAAGATAAATATTATTAGTTTTATATCTAATTATTTCATTGTTATTCAAATACACCCATTAAGTGAACTTATAAACCGATCATGTAAGGTTTATTAAAAACTCAACATTTAGTTCATTATTTAAAGTAATTTAGTTCTTACCGTTTTTCTATTTCTACAGAAGAGGTCTAAAATGAACACTTTAAATATTAATGATATTAAAAAACACGCAGATGTTATTGCTTCTTGTGGCACTAAAGTAGGAACAGTCGATCACCTCGAAGGTGAAAATCAGTTAAAGCTTACCCGAGACGAAAGTGGTCAACATCACCTTATTCCTACAGGATGGATTGGGGAAGTAAAAGAAGACCAGGTTATTCTGAATAAAAATTCAGAGGAAGTTAAAGATCAGTGGCAAGCGATCTAGACTTCTAAATATAACTATAAAAGAGTTAGCTTTTTTAAATAAGCTATTTTTTACTAATAAAATAAAATTAGTTTATTACTAAAATCTAAAACTAAGGCTCCTTTTTATAAAGGAGCCTTTTTTTATTTATCTCATATTTAAAATAAATAAAACTTAACCTCGTTTTATTTCAAATTTAACTAGTCTTTAACGGAGCTGCTTTTATCTCTACAAACCTTTTTGTGGTTCATTTTGTCCCTTAAGCACATGGTGATCGTTTTTACTTAGTGCTAAAAATTGTGCATTCGCATTAAATGAACAATTATGAATAAGGTGACGTATATGATCACAGGGAATCATCAGCTTAAAGCCAGAAAGGTACATTTCGATTTTACCGATTCATCCGTCTGTTGGATGCCGAATGATCCGCTATGCTCGCATGTAGCCAATGGCATTAACATGCTCTTGCCAGCTGGTGAGTTTTGGTTTTGCCGTGTGTTTAATAAAACCCTGCCCTTAATTACCGATGAAACCCTAAAACAAGAAGTGATTGGATTTGTCCGCCAAGAAGCTGCTCATGCACGTGCGCATGAAAAAGCACAGGACTTCTTACGTGAAAATGGTTACGACATTCAAGAAACACTCAACCGTGCCCATTTTGTTTTTAACATTTTATTGGGTGACAAACCGCTCGGCATACCCTTTTTAAAAGGCGAAAAGCTTGATGAATATTGGTTACTTTTCCGAGTAGGTGTGATTGCTGCAATCGAGCACTTTACGGGAACCATTGGTCAATGGACGCTGGACAGTAAATCTTGGGACCAAGCTGACCCTGCTATGGCAGATTTGTTCCGTTGGCATTTGGCTGAAGAAGTGGAACATCGCTGTGTTGCCTACGATTTATTTGAGCACCTTTTAACAAACAAGTTTGGTTTTTATGTGTCGCGCCAAGTGATTATGGCTGCTGTTTTCCCACTGTTTATTTATTTCCTTGCTGACTTTGCTCGTAGTTTAGGTAAACAAGATTTAGAGCACGAAGATATTCAAAAATTGATGCGCCGTGGCTACTTCAAAATTATTCGTGAATTTGAAAAAACTGCGACTCGCTCAGACAACTTACCAACCATTAAATATTTGTGGAAAGCGACGTTAAGATGGGTTTCTCCAAAATTTAACCCAATTCATGAGGGAGACACCGAGCAAGCTTTAGCCTATATGGCTCGTTCGCCTGCCGTTCAATACTTTGAAGGAATGGCACAGGCTGCAAAACCGGCGACATTAAGCTAAACAACTACTTTTATTTAGAATGAAAAGCCTCCTTTGTTTGGAGGCTTTTTCTTAGATAAGTTTTGTCGCTTAAGCAAAATTTAAAAAGAAATAATCCAACAACCGACCGCTTTCATCTAACACATTTTTATCTAAAAGCTGAACCATTGCCCCATCAATCATAAATAAGAACATGTAAGCATCTTGGAGTGAAGCCGTAGATTTTAAGGTTAAAAGCACCTTATAGATTTCGCTAACCAACCAGTTTCTATAATCAATCACAACTTTATAGGCAACTGGGTAGAGCTTTTCTATTTCAAAAATTGCTTTAAAGGGTAAATGATAAAAGCCATCTAAGTCGGCATGTAAAAGATAAATCTGCTTAAGTTTATCGAGCACCATTTGCTCACGGTAAGAATTAATAATGGAAAACACTTTTACTTTGAGCGCGTCTTTTTGAAAAGTGAGACACATCTCGATGAGTCGTGCTTTTGAGTGAAAGTCGTTGTAAAAAGTAGCCTTGGCAACTTTGGCCTCTGCAATAATTTGGTCGACTCCGACCTTATGAAACCCATATTGATTAAATAAGTCTTTTGCAGTGTGAAGCACTCTGAGTGCTCTAAATGAAGATTCTAAATTTGGCATAGGAATACCGTTTAAATAATTTTTGTTGTATCTAAAAGAGATAGAAATGCCGTCACTCTTAAAATGAGTGCTAAAAACAGGCATGCAAAAGCACCACAAAAATGTGCCTAAGCTATCTCAGGTTTTATTGTTGCTATGATTTTTTTAGTCGTAACGAGCTAAGGTTGTAGAAAACCTAGAGTCGGTTAAACCGCTTTAAAGATTGTTCAAGCGGTATGAATAGAGAGACTTTGGCAACGGCCAATAAAGAAGAAATAGTATGCATAGCAGACTCCTTGTGTGTAAAGAAGTTCTACCAGATCACTGTCAAATGATTATGGTGGTAGAACGAGAGAAGGTTGACAGACTGACACACAAGAATCAGCACGCACAAGGCGTCCCTCCCTCGCCCTACCGCTACGAAGGGGGACGAACGAGTTCGCCACCAAAAAGAGAACTTTTTGATGTCTTGTGTGTTAAATCGATCTGTCAAAATCGACTGGCAATGTGACCAGCACGCAAAGCATAATCGGAGGGGTTTTAGGTGTCAATGTGATATTGGCTAGAAATAAAGCTTTAAAAACATGAGTAAAAAGATTTATTAATACCTTAGAGAATACTTTTATTTTTTAGATTTAAAAATGTAAGGTAAACTTAAAAATGTACTTCGTTATATTAATTCATTAAGCCTTTGAATACCGAGTTTGACGCCATAGCTACCTTCACTATCGTTATCAAGCCAACCACCATTAATTAAAGCTGGCACTGTCTTATTTATCACTTTACCAGCTAATAGTTTGGCATCCTCCCTACTTAAATAGCCAACGGTTAAACCGTTAATTTCAATTTTAACTGCGTTCTTGTCATAAGCATTAAAAGGTTCAGAGACAACTCTAGCCATTACTTCTACATATTTTGACTTTTCTTGTTTAGGCCCAGCAATCTTTCTTAAATTTGCTTGATAGGATTGCTCCCCAACAACATCAACCAAATAGACTATTGATCTTTCACCAGTGAGATTTTTCTTCTTATGTTTTTTACTTAATATTAAAAATAAAACCAATAAGCCAAATACTCCCATTATCATTTCCATTCTTTTTCCTCTTATTATTCATAAAAAATACAAAACTAAAGATATTAAAAAAGAGTAAACCAGAAATCAGCTTACTCTTTCATACCCTTATTTAATGACAATGATGGTCACCAGTTTTACTATTCGTATGACATCCTTTAGAGTTTGTACCCCCAGAATGAGCATTAACCTGTGTAACTGCTAAACCGATTAGACAAATGAATAAAAGTTTTTTCATGAGTTTATTTCCTTCAAGTCGGAATTATAATTGAGTTTTTATTGTACAAAATAAAATTATTAAGCTTTGATAAAACAGATGAGTGACTTATAAACTTTAGTCTAGTTTCTATTTATAACCATTTTTTTGAAATATCCCTTTAAAAAGATAAACCATGAAAATTTGTATTGTAGGCCCTTCTGGCGCTGGTAAAACAACTATCACTAAGAAATTAGCTGATGAATTAAAGATATCAACTTATGGGTTTGATGAGATCTACTGGAATATAAGTGGAACTGAGTTTGTAAAGAATTCGGAAGAAACAATCTCAAGTGGTACTCAAGAAATCGCCTTACAAGATAGCTGGATTGTAGAAGGAGCTTACGATAAACGCTTACTTCCATTACTTCTTGAATGCTCTTTAATTTTAAAAATGGAAGTTCCTTTTTATTTAAGAACAATAAGGCTTTTACAACGTTACTTAAAGTCTGTAGCTACAGGCAAAAGACCTAAAGAAACTTTAAAAAATACAATTGAGCTAATTCGGTTTTCATATAGTTTTGATAAACGTTTAGAAAAATCTCTGAGTAGTAATGCTCAACTCTCTAAAAAGACTATTCCTTTTAATAACTATTCAAAAGCTATAAATATTATTCAGACTATTTTTAAAAACAATTAATTCATTTATGAAATCATGATGAAAGAACAAAAGTGGGTTGACAGACCAGCCATCTAGCAAATGGCACGCACTAAGCGTCCCTCTTCCGTTCTATCGCAGAGAATAATAAGAGTGATTTTAAATATCAATGTGGTAATGAGTAGATTTATTTTCTAATGTAATTAGCAGATTATATTTGGTGATACACCGATAAAATGGATAATTAAATCCATTTTATCGGCTTGCTAGAATCGGTTTTTAAAATCTTATTTTTTATTTTTTAATATAGTTTGGAAATTCTTTTAAAACCCTACTACATAATTGACCTTTTGTATCTTCTTTCTTCCGTTCTTCAAATTGATTCATGCCGAATCTCATGACTTCTTTACCATATTTATCACCTAACTCATGTTTAGTGCATTTTTCAGCTTCATGAATTAGTGCCTCTGATGAATAATGATAATTACAATCAAGTTGAGCACGGCTTAAAAAACCATGCAGTTCTACTGTTTTCTCGCATTGTGTTTGCCCTACAAGACTTTTAGATTCTTGAGCAGCATAAATTGATGTTCCGACGAATAGAGTGAAAATCGTTACTAAAAAATTACGCATTATTTCCCCGACAAAGTTTTTAAAAGTATTAGTGATAATATTGCGGGCGTATTAAATAATAATTATTTATAAGTGTCTATTAATAATAAAGAAAATGGGATAACCCTCCTCTCTTTTGAATACTTAATCACCTTACAAAAATTGTGTGATTAAGTTTTAACAAATAAATGATATTAAATCTGTTTTATAACCATCTTTAATATTATTCGAGTTATCCGAAAACAGAGTTTTAGTGATATTTAATCCATTTCTAATCTACTAAAACCCTTATTCATGACACCACGTTAAAACCCTAATTTCTTAAAGACAAAATAACCCACATGGCTTTCAAAGCTACCGTCATTTTGAATTTTGAAATATTTCTTCACGAGGTCTGAGGAACCTTCCTGCAAATAACGTAAAGTTTTGATTTGATCTTCAGGCGTTTTCATGCGCTTTACCCAACTATCAAAGTCTAACGAAAGCGTTTGTTTGTCTAAGCCGACTAAGTCAAAGCCTGCATCTTCAATAAAATAGACCCACTCTTTCACACTATAGTTTCGTACATGGCTTGGGTCTCGAATAGTTTCGATGGTCTGTAAAAAAGTATCTAATATGGGCGAGCTAGAGCTAATAATGTCTACAAAAATAACAATACCATCAGGCTTAAGCACGCGGTTTACTTCTTTCATGGCAGTCGGAACATGTTGCCAGTGATGCGCAGAATATCGGCTAATGACCACATCAAATTGCTGATCACTAAAAGGCATGTCCTCAGCAATGCCCTGCTGCACAAAGATATTTTTTAATTTGCGTTGGCTAGCGGTCTTAGAAACGGTGTCTAACATTTCATGAGATAAATCGTAAGCAAAAACAAGGTCGGCATGCGGAGCAACATTGTAGGAAACATGCCCCCCACCACAGCCTAAATCAAGGACTACAGCCTTTTCAATTTTCTGAATTTCATTAATAAATTTATTAAATTCAACCCCTTCAGAATGAGCTTGGCTATTTAAATAGTCGAGAGATTTATTTTGATATTGTTTTTGATTTATATCATGCTGGGTGATCATAACCTTGCTCCTCCTTTGTAATGGAATTACATTAAAGGAAAAGTTAGATAAAAAATAATGATTAGTTTTTCTTCAATTGATAAATAAAAGTTATTATTTGATTTATTTTAATACGTTATGCCCATTCATAAAAGTCGATCTAACAATTTATAAGAAATCCGCAAAGAGCACTGTTTAGTCACCCTTACTGAAACAGTGCTCTTTGCTCCATCCCAACCTCTATCCAGAAAGGTCCGATGCATAGAAATAGTGTATGTACCTTTGACTCAAAATGTTTCCTGTATTTTTTAAAATTTTTAAACATTCACAGCATAAAAATGAAGTATATTGATTTTTATCAGAAGATTCTTCTTTGGTTTATATTTTGAACAGAACAGAATACACACTAGATCGTATAGATCGGAAAATTTTATCTGCATTACGTGGAAATGGCCGTTTAACCGTTGCTCAACTGGCCGAAGAAGTAGGTCTTTCATCTTCTCCATGCTGGACACGACTGAAACGTCTAGAAACTTTAAAAATTATTGAAGGATATACGGTAAACGTAAACCAAAAAGCGATTGGCATTCATGAAGTCTTTTTTATTGAAATTACTTTAGAGCGCCATGATGACGAAATGCTAGAAAATTTCAGTGAAGCATTAGCAGATATACCTGAAGTAGTGGAAGCGCATCTCGTCACAGGTGACTATGATTATCTGGTTAAAGTAGCAGTCAAAGATGCTGACCATTACGAACGATTTTTAAGAAAGAAGCTTTATTCAATTAAAGGAATACGCCACACCCGTTCGACATTTGCTCTACGCCCTCTCAAATCTGCTAATACAGCCGATTTAATGTTAATCGAATAGAAGAGTTAAACACTTAGAGATAATTCCTTAATTTATTGATTTAAAAATCTTTATTAAGATAGAACCTAGAAAATATAACAGATCATAGCTCTGTTATATTTTTTTTAAAAAATTCTGTATCTATGATTACAGTCTTCAATTCTTCAAAATGTAATTAATCTGAATTGGAGGCATCGCCATGAACATTTTGAAGAAAAAAAATAAGGCCAGTTTTGTATTCTTTATTATTACCCTCTACTCTTTTATTGGGTTTGGCTTAGGCTTCGTGATTTGGGAATACTTTTTAAAGGCCTAGTTTGCTAAAGAAGTGCTAACTCACCTCAGTAATAATTTCTGAAGTGATTTCTTTACTACGATGATATGCGGCCTTCATAGCTAAACGTATATCATCAGATACATTTCCTAGCTCAAACATTCTGAGTGCTGATTCGGTAATCCCGTTAGCCAAGGTCACCTTACCACACAGATCCGCTGGCGGGACATTACTTTTACGGACCATTTCAACTGCACCACTAGCCGCTTGGAGTGCTAAATCTAGAGCAAATTGTTTATCAAGCCCTAAAGAAACCCCTGTCTTGATCATGCTGTCTAAAATATAGAAAAAGTAAGCTGGCCCCGAACCAGACAAAGCAATAATTGCGTCTGACTGCGTTTCAGACGGCGCCCAAAAAGTCTGACCCGTTGCAGAGTACAGCATTTCGATTAGGTCTTTATCAAGCTGGTCCATTTGCTCTGAAGCAATAAGCACATGTGTCCCCGTATGCGTCAGCACAGGTGGATTTGAAATTACGCGAACAATTTTTTTCGAACCCGTAAAACGAGTCAAGTTTGCAATATCTACTCCCGCCATCATAGAAACTATAATTTTACTAGCTAACCATTTTTTTAGCGGTATAAGTGTCTCTTTTAACTGTTTAGGCTCTAGTAGCAAAACAACAATTTCAGCTTTTTTTAGTCCATTTTCTTTTTGCTTTAAAGCATTTGTATCATTAATCTTTTTCTCTTCAATGAGGTGTATTTTTTCTTTTTTAAATCCTTTTAAAACCAACCCTCCTATTAACGCTAAAGCTAGATTACTACTGCCAATAAAACAAATATTAGGTTGTACTGCACTTAACATTTAAAATGTTTTCCTTTCTTAAGAGAGGTTTATAACAACAAATATTATCTATAATTTAATTATGTATATTGAATTAATGATGACCGTCTGAATAAAGAACCCACTTTAATAAGATATATTATTAAAGTGGGTTTTGTTTTATTCGCGCAATAAATAAAACAACTTTAGATTAAGCCTAATGTATTACTATTGTTAGTAAATACCACAAAAAAATGTTAAGCTGTGTAACATATACAAGAGTATTGTAAAAAATTCTGTAACGAATTCTATTAAGCTAATATAAAAAATATCTATTACTTAATAAGAAAATCTTTAAACCAAATTAAGGCACGGAAGTGTTCTAGTTCAAACAACTAAAGAGTTTCTTTCTTATTCGCTAAAATTCTCTCGGCTTTTCTGATTGCCTGTTGTAAATCAATATCTTCGCACACCCAAAAGGTAAAAATTTTTCCAAATAGGTGGAAATGCTGTTTAACATACTGAGAGCTATTGTCCGAATAGTGCTCTTCTATCTTAAAAACATCATTATGATTTTCTATCTTTTGACCGTCTAAAATACCGCCAATACAAATATCCATTTTAGTACCATACACCTAATTACTTATATTTTAAAAAAATTTAGAAGCACTTTTAAGAGCATATTTTTATTCTGCTTTTTATTTTTAAAGATAAGTTTAATTAAAACTTATAAAAAACCCACAAGATAGAGTGGGTTTTTAAACTCTTCTAAAGCGCTTTAGCCTTAAACATATTCTATTTAAATAATATATTTAAAACAACTCTAGTCGCTCTATGAAGTTATGAATTCTGAAGAATCACAATATTTGAAGCTTGTGGGCCTTTTTTACCCTGTACTACAGTAAACTCAACACGTTGGCCTTCTAAGAGAACCTTAAAACCTTGTGTTTGAATATCGGTAAAATGAGCGAAAATATCCTTACCTTCATCAGCCGCAATAAAACCAAAACCTTTAGTTTCATTGAACCATTTTACTGTACCAGTAGAAGTAGACATATATTTATCCTAAATTTTAAAATATTATAACTTATTATTGGGGAAACCAATTTAACTAAAAAATAGACGTGAAAACTTAAATATCTGAATGAACCGAAGACTTATAAATAAAACTGCGAAATAGAAATTTATGATGACAAGAATATTTTGTTAGTTATGCTCGACTATACACGCTTCAAAATCATTTGCAATCGATATTCAAAATAATTAAAGCAAGAAAAATTTTATAGTGTTGACTCAACATCTTTCATCTTGATTTGATTAAAGATCCTTTCAATTAAAAATCTAATATTCTATATTTTAATTGAAAGAAGTACTTTTAATTCTTGAGTTACTGACGCCATTAATAGAATTTCTGTTCACCAGCAGGACGTGTTTTAAAGCGTCGATGAAACCACATGTATTGTGTAGGGGCAATGCGAATTTGGTTTTCAATAATCTTGTTTACCCTTTCAGCGTCACTGACTTCACAGCCACTCGGGAAATTTTCTAATTTAGGTTCTACTAAAACATGATATTGCGGATTACGAATATTACCACTACGGTAAAAATATAAAGGCACGGCTGCTGCTTTTGAGATATCCATTAGTCTGCGATGCGCTGTAACAGTAGCGGCTTGAATACCGAAAAATGATGCCATGACCCCTTGTTTTAAGCCAAAATCCTGATCTGGGCTATACCATATCGCATGACCATGTTTAAGGTTTTGTATGAGTCCACGCATGTTGTCTCGAGCAATTTGGTTTTTATACACTCGCGCACGACTACGATGAATCAGAAAATCTAAAAACGGATTGTTTTGAGGTCGGTAAACCACGTCCATATTAAAGAATAAAGTACACGCCGCTCCACCTGCATCTAAAAGCGTACTGTGTGTACCTAATAAAAGTACGCCATTTTCCTGATTATTGGTTAAATTTTCTAAACCATCTATATGGACACGGCTTTTAAACCAATTTGGACAATACCAAGCATTTAGAGCTTCAAATACACCCGTTAAAGTATCAACAAAAACCTGTTTAGCTTTTGCTTCAATTTGCAAAGGTGTTTTTTCTGGAAAACATGCTTGTAAATTACGTAGTGTCGTTTTTCTTCGAGAACTTAGAGATTTCCACGCTATTTTTGATAGAAAATCAGCAAGGCGCCATTGAATAGCCCATGGTAACATCGCAAATAACATTAGAATAAAAGCTAAAAACCATATACCCCAATATTTAAACGCTAAAAAGGAAAATTGAAACTCGCCAGATTTAAACTGCCGTTCATTTTTCGTCATACTATAGATTTCTTGAGGTATAGACTTAGTATACTAACATGCTCAATTTTTAACGTTGTGTGTTTATGTTGCTTTCACTTTTATAGTTTTATATGCCCTATTTATTTATACAAATCTATATTTTAAATATTTAATCTATTTAAGGCTTAAATATACATAACCTTCTGTATACAACGATTATTTTCTCATTTAAAGTAACCGCACAATCTTGCCTCAATTGATAAATAGGATATATCAGCGTGAGCGGTCTTTTAGTATTTATAACAATAGCATTTCTTACCCTATTAAGCCCAGGACCGGGAGTTTTATTTACTGTCACAAATTCAATTAACTATGGTGTTAAAACTGCTTTGTTTGGAATAAGTGGTTTAATTATTGGTATGTTTGTGATTGCTGTAATTTCTGCCAGCGGTGTAGGACTTATTATTACCAGTAACCCTACTATTTTTATGGTTCTAAAGTTTATTGGTGCATTTTATCTAATGTATCTCGGATATAAAAACTTCACTAAAAAACTTGCAACCCAAGAGTTAATGACCGATCAACAAAAAGATAAAGCTGTAAGTAAATCTAAATTGTTTTATCAGGGCCTATTTGCATCTTTGCTTAATCCTAAAACAATCGTATTTTTTATCGCACTCTTCCCTCAATTTATTGATATCAAGAAAGAGATTTTAAATCAATTTTTAATTCTTTCTTTAACCTTTTGTTTTATTGGTTTTTTAATTCATTTAGTTTACGCAAATTTTTCTTCGATTTTTAAAGAGAAGATGTTGGCTGGAAATAATTTCTCGATTCTCAATAAAATTAGTGGTGCTATTTTCTTTCTACTTGCCATTTTACTTATCGCACAATAAAGCATTGCTCGACCTATTATTTGTTAAAAAGCCTTAACTCGTGGTTAGGCTTTTTAACTCATTAGATCTTTAAACATGTTCTTTTCTAACGCATTTTTAGAGTGTTACTCTGTTTAATATCCAACCGTAGAAGAAATCTTCGTAGTTAGGATTGTTCTCTGTAATTTCAATATAATGCTGCCCTTGCATAATATTTAAAATGCGCACGAATACTTTTTCTCCCTCTTTATTACGTCTATTTAAGTACGTAGCTAGTGCTTGCAAAGTAAGAGGTCCGTACTGACCATCTACCACAAGATTTGGCCAACCTTCCTTCCCCTGCTTATTCAGCAGATTTAAAGCACGTTGTAATAAAGGCTTAGTAAAATTGACGCCACAATTTATAGCTGTATCCAGTAGCTCTTCTGCAATAGCTGGGCTAATTGCATTAATCTGGTCAAACTGGGGTTCAAACCAGTATTTTTGCTTATAAATAGATTTGGCGACACTTAAGGGCAAGTCTTGCATGTTGCCTTGATATCCGTTCGATCGAGCGACTGCTTCTGTAATGCCAAATTTAGTCGCATGGCCATGATCTGATGGATGGTTAACATATCCGCCTTCTCGGCTGATAATTTTTTCTAAGTATTGATCAATATTCATTTTATTCTACCTTTATATTTAAAGCTGTCTTTAGCTATTTTGGAGATCATCTTTTGCTTTTTTTAGGTCTTTAATGACCTCTACAATCGTTTTACCTTCTTGTTTATTGATGAAGTTAAATATCCATCTCACAATAGCCCAGCCCGGTAAACCACAGATGAAGAAAAATCCAGATAGGGTGATCATTCCCCAAATATCGGATACCCATTCATGCAGGTTCCATTTCATAATAATGAATGAGCCGCCTGTCAGGCTTGAAACTACTGTACAGATGAGAGCAACAATCCATTCTTCTGGAGAACGAGGAAAACGCATCATTAATACAACCGCGACAACTAAGCTGACTGCCAGAGCCACCATAATTGCAATACTATAAAAATTTAAAAATGTGGCTAACCCACTGCTAGAAACTGTTTCCATGACTTTGTCCTGCTTTAAAGGATAAAACTTGAAAACTCATCACGTTGACCAGCTTGTGGTTTTCAATGTTTATTAATCCCTTTCGTTTTCTTTATTACAGTCAATAAAAAACACTAACGCTTTAAAGCAGCGCTAAATTGCAAGACGAACTTATCCTTGACCCCATTTATTTCAGGGGTCCGAGAAAAAATGTTTGTATGCTAAAGCCTGTTAGTGTGCACCGTTTAAGGCTTGTTCAATCAACTCAATCACTGTGATTGCACCAATCGCTTTTTGCATAGAGACTTGATCATCGAATTCGAATGCGTCATCTTCAAGCTCATTTACAATCTGCTTGGCCTCCTCAAGTGCCCTTTTTATTTTTTGTACCTTATATTTGTTTACGTCTTTGGCAATTGTCGGGATATACCCTCCACGTTTTGCATTTTTAAGTTGTTTAGCTCTGTTCTGCATTGCTGTAGTCATTCACTATCTCCAACTCAATGTACTCGTTAGTAAGGCGTCTTTATCGTTTGTTATTCTTGAGGTTTTGATACATTCTTTGAGCAATATAGCTAAGCTATGGCTACAAATGTGTGTTCGAAACGTTTCATCTGGTACAACAATCATAAAGAACCAAACTATATGCAATTAAGCCACTAATTTATAAACAAATATTTCCTTTTCTAAAAATGTAAAAAAGTATTAAATTTTGTGGATTTAAGCTTTTTACACGTCTTAATTTTTTGACCAAAAAGTTCATATAAGGCTTTGCCGTATATCGGAAACTTTTGTTAGGTCTCACAATCTTTGTTAAATTCTTCATGTTCTTGATACCCTTTATCGACGAACATTAAGCCTGATCCACGGAATCGGGCTTTTTTTTATTCCAATTTTTGTTTTGATAGCCTGTTTGCAAATAATAATTGAGCTATCTCCCTTTTATTCTGCTACCTGTAGAAACAAAATAAATTTAGCTTCCATCTCAAAGCTTTGATAAAGCGATAAATAGTGACTTAGGCACCACTTAAATTTTCTCTATTCATCTTGAGATACAACTGATATTATAACTATAGTTATTATTAGTCAATAACTATAGTTGTTTTACTAGATATAACTTAAGTTATATATTTGTTATAAGTTTACTGGTGTAACCATTATGGCTCTTAAAGACCGTTTAAAAGACTCTAGAATTAAAGCCAAAAAAACTCAGGCTGAAGTGGCAGAAGCTGTAAAGATGTCACAACCTGCCTATCAGGCTTTAGAGTCAGGGAAAAATTTAAAATCTGCATTTCTTCCTTTAATTGCCCAATTTTTAGGAGTGGATGGTTATTGGTTAACGACTGGGAATACTGAAGATTCTTTTAGAGAAAGTGATGTATTAAGCCCGACTGTGGTGAGTGCAGAATCTACCGATCAATATGTTTGGATTGAAGTCGTAGAAGCTAACTTTTCTTGTGGGACTGGTGAATCTATTGAATTTCACTTTGATGCTATTAATGGAAAAATTCCATTCCCTGCTTCATTCTTTAAAGAAAAACGCGTTGCTCAAGAATGCATGCGTATTATTAAAGCTAAAGGCGATAGCATGACCGACTACATTAAAGACGGTGATTTGGTGGGTATTGATATCTCTCAAACAGAAGTCATTGATGGCGAGATTTATGCGGTTTACTTTGCTGGCGAAGGAATGATTAAACAGATTTTTAAAGAGGCAGATGGCTCTTTAATTTTGCATAGCTTAAATGAAAAATTTAGAGACCGACGCGTAACAGAAGAGAACGGTAAAAACTTTAAGGTTATGGGTCGCCAGTTCTGGCGAGCAGGCTAATTTAGTTATTAAATATAATTAAAATAATAATATGAGCTTTTTTAATCATTACAGCCTTTTATAACTTTAATTATTTATACAACCTGTAGACATAAAAAAACCTATCTCCTTTAAAAGAGATAGGTTTTCTCGCTTTATTACCATGGTTTTATCAACAATATGTATTTAAACGATAAAGTTGATTAAACCCGGTATAGAAGCTTTTACCATCTTGGTTTAACTCAATTTCTTCACCAGATTGAAGTTGAATTTTTTTACCGACTTCGACCCAACGATAACCATCGAGAGAGTTTTGTTTACGCACATGAGGAACAATCCTCACATTAATTTCATTGCCATTTACGGCTGTGGCAATGTGCCACTCATTTACTATATTCACAATCATTCACTCATCACTGAGCTCATGTGATTTTACGGTATGTAATTAGAACGCTAGATTTAGGGTATGGACATTTCGTCTAGAATTTAATATTTAGCTTTATATAGGGTTATTTATAAGCTAATTGCTTTTCATAATTTTCGTATTATGAAAAGTGGTACATCACAGAGCATAATATTTTTGGATGCGGGAGTCGGATTTGAACCAACGACCTTCGGGTTATGAGCCCGACGAGCTACCAGACTGCTCCACCCCGCAATTGGAAGTAAGCTTTATACGCTCATATATTTTATAAAGCAAACTTTATTTTTTAATCGGTTGTAATTATTAACAATTCTCTTTTTATTATTTTTTCATTTTAACCATTCAGTCTAAATTCACTTATCACTTTCAATTTTTAATTCTTTAAATTGTTGTATTTATTTTAAATAGAACCCGATATTCATAGACAGCAATTGCCTTGGTTGGATGGCTTTTATACTATCTAGTTTGGCCCTTTAATTTTTAGTTCGTATGTCTGAACCTCAGTTTTCCCTTAGTGAATATCTCGGCACAGTTCAGGAAGTCATACGTGTGGCTTTTGATGAGCCAGTTTGGGTAAAAGCAGAAATTCGAAATTTAAATATTAAGGGCGGCCATTACTATTTAGAGCTCGCAGAAAAAGATGCAGAGACGGATAAAGTCATTGCAAGCTGTAAAGCCACAATCTGGAAATTTTCAGCGAGTAAAATTGTTTTAAAGTTTGAACGTGAAACTGGGATTGAGATTTCAAGTGACTTAAATGTACTCATCAAAATTAGAGCACGTTTTGATCCTCAATATGGATTTTCTGTCAATATTGAAGAGATTGACTCAAGCTTTACGTTGGGTGAAATTGCTAAACGTTATCAGCAAATTATTGAACGACTTACTCAAGAAGGTTTAATCCATAAAAATAAACTTCTTCCCACTCCCTTTGATATTCAAAATGTTTTAGTCATTGCCCCTCAAAATGCTGCGGGCCTTGGTGACTTTAAAAAAGATGCAGATGCACTTGAGCGAAATGGGGTTTGCCATTTTGTGTATCACACCGCTACTTTTCAAGGAAACACGGCTGCAACCAGTTTGATTGAATCCTTAGGTTCAGGTTTAAGACAATGGGCCAGCACCTTTAACTTTCCACCTGATTTGATTGTGATTATTCGCGGTGGTGGATCGGTAAATGATTTAGCTTATTTAAATGATTATGAACTTGCCGCTCTACTTTGCAAACGTAGTGTACCCATTTGGGTAGGTATTGGTCATGAAAAAGACCGTACTATTCTTGATGAAATTGCCCATCGCTCATTTGATACACCAAGTAAAGTCATTGCTGGTATCCGAAACCACATTGTTGAACGCGTACAAGAAGCAGTAGATAGTCTGCAAACGATTAAGCTACTTTCTCAGCATCAAATCACAACCTATCAAAGCAAAAATGATCAACTGCTTCATCACATTAAATCTTCGGCACAGAGTCAACTTAGCTCGGCACATCGTTTGCTTGACCAGATGAAAGAACGTATTCAGTTTAGCTCACAGCAACAAGTTAAATTTTCATTAGCCCAAATCGAATCTTTAATGAAGGAAATTCTTTTGCAAAACCCTAAACAGGTCCAAGCCAAGGGCTATGCAATTGTCAGATCCGAAGGAAAAGCGATTCGCTCTATACATCAAATTTCAAGCCCCGCAATTGCTATTGAGATGCGAGATGGTGTGGTTGAAGCCAACATTATGCAGGTAATTCCAAATGAAGAATGAAGAGTTAACGTTTAAAGATGGTCATGACATTTTGAAGAAAAATGCCGAATTACTTGAATCTCAGGAAAGCCCGGATATCGATAATTTAATGAAGATTGTTGAAGAATCTATTACAGCTTATAAAGCATGTAAATCACGTATTGAAGCTGTTCAACAAGCTCTAGATGAGACATTCAAAGAATAAAAAAAGCCCACTCCTACTTCTCATTGAAGGAATGGGCTTAGTGAAATCCACTTAATCCTGAAATGCAAAAATGTGGATTAGGTCACACTTTTACACAGGCATAGTCCCATAACCATTTTAGATGTTCAATATTTTAATTGTGTCTATACGTTAGTTTGGCTTAATTTTCACCATCTCTTAACTAAATGACTTCTATTAAGACCATACAAAATACAAACTCTGCTCATGGTTATTGTTAAATTTAATTTAAGAGTTATTCCTCACTGAATGGACCAATTAACTGATAAATTTTGCCGTCTTTAGGGTTTTCATAGAGCAAATCCATATTGGGTAAAATAATATCATCATTAATTTCAATATGTTCAACACTTTTATGAAGTTCGAGCGCGTGATCATTCATGGGTCTAACTTTTGCCAAAGCAATTGATTCTTTATCAAACTGATCCTTGATAATTACTTTTAATCTTGTCATGAAAATCTCCTAAAAATTAAATTTTTTAATATAAATAAAGGGTTAAGTTTAAAATGAGCTAATCGCAGAATAGCCGATTGGCATCGCAAAAAAAGTTAAAATAAATGCAGCCGTACGTTGTAAATTACGTTGGTTTAACCAAGTTACTTTGTTTGAAATTAATACTGTTCCAAAAGCAATCCATAAAAATGCAATGGGTGTAATTAATGATAAAAAAATAGCAATATGCACAAAATAAACGTGAAGCACTTCCCATGCTGCATGTGGAAAAATAGCAGAAGCAAAGAGTAAAGCTTTAGGGTTTAAAAGTGTTGCAACAAATAAAGCCTTAGGTGTAATCAGTGGGCTGTCTAATTTGATGTCATTTGTTGATGTTATCCAAAGTTTAAATGCAAGGTAGAGAATAAAAGTTGCACTTATTAACTTTAATAAGGCAGGAAGCCAAGGGATAAAATGTGAAACTGACTCAAGCAAAATACCCCATGAAGTAATTGCAATGAGATAACCCATCACTTCAGCAGGAATAAGTTTAAGAGACTGCTTCACCCCCGCTTGTATTCCAGCCGAGGCTAACAATGTATTTGTTGGGCCTGGAGTCAACAAAATGGTGACCACAAGTCCAATAAACATAAATGACACCATAGGCAACGAACTCTTTAGTTATGCCAGGCGAAATATGTCAAAAAGGAATATCTATTGTCGACATAATGGTTGTAACAAGAAATATTGAAGTTTATTTTTTTAATTTTAAAACAAACAATTAACTCCACCTGACTACAAATTCACTTACTATTTCAATAATTTTAAATATGCAAAATCGATCACATAAACCTAGAATAAGCGCTATTTTTTATGCTCGCTAAACACTTAAATCAAGCTTTTTTTCACAGAAAAATAAGCCGTTATTTTTAATATTTATTTCTTATTCAGCTTATTTAATAAACGCTTTTTTCTGACTTGAAATTTGAAAATTGATCAATATATAAACAACTAGAAATCGTGATTTTACTGAATATGATGTCCCGTTCCCCATCAATTCTTTGATTGTCGCTTTCATCAAATAAATCAGATGATGGAGGATGCATGATGAATGCTTATGTTCGCCCTCATCCAGATGGTTTTAAATCTTATTTAGGCAAGAATCAGAAAACCGGACTCTACATTGTACGAGTTGGTTGGACGGTTTATGAAACGAATGGCAATGGCTCTGTGCTGTACATTGTTAAGAATGAAGATACGATTCCGTTGGATGTAGAAAAGTTTAAAACTGATCGTCCCAAAATTTATGCTGCTCTTCTAAGTGAAGTTCAGTTTCAACGCAAGAAACAACTCGCGATTGATCTCCAGCAATCAAACATCCCTTCTTATGACCGTAAAGCCTACAAAAAACGGCGTGGCTTTATAGACTCTTAAGTGAAGGCATTTACTTTAAACTCATATAGAAAAAGCACCCTTAGGTGCTTTTTCTTTTAACGACCAGTTGTAATTAATACGAGCATACTCAGTATTAAAGTGCTTAATGATCGTTTGCAATGTATGTGGACTTCATGCTCAGCTCCGTGAGCAAATTGATTAACGTTTTCCATTTCGTGTGCCCTTAAAGTTCACACTGATAATTTGCACAATTTTCACACAATAAGAAATTAGCCAAAAGTATTATATCGAATCAAATTTTAAATCTAATGCTAGGCAGGTAGTTTTGAAATTTATAACTGAAGTAGCTAGATGTAACATTCTTATACGAGGTTAAGCCCTATTGAGCGTTTGTAGACCTTTCATTTCAAACTCACCTAGCAAAGAAATGATTTTATAAAATGAAAAGAGATAACAATATTCTGTTTTTTAATAATAGTCTTCGACAGGAGAACTTTTATGGAAACTCAACAAGAAACCAACTCTTCTTTATTTTGTAATGCCTCTACCTCAATTCAAGCCTGCATTGAATGTATGATTGCCTGCAAAACATGTGCAGCTGCATGTTTGCAAGAAGAACATGTAAGTATGATGCGTGACTGTATTAAGCATTGCATGACATGTGTAGAAACCTGCCAACTTTGTACGTCTTTAGAACTAAGAAACTCTGAGCTAGCAGAATCAGCCATGCAACTTTGTGCGAACGCTTGTCAACTTTGTGCAGCAGAATGCAGTAAACATGACCATAAACACTGCCAAGTTTGTGCTAAAGCATGTCTTGCTTGCGCACAAGCTTGTCTGGCATATCGTTCCTAAGTGGTATTCACAACTTTAAGCCTACGCAATCTTTAGATCGTAGGCTAATTAAAATATTTTAGATAACAGTAAATTAGATATTTTTTATTTAAGCTGATTACAATTTTTACTTTTTTACAGGCATAAAAAAAACCCGCATCTTGGGGAAAATGCAGGCTCTTAGATCTCCCACAACGACCATGAGTTCATTATTAAACTTGAACTTTAAACCGTTAACCAAATGTACCCTTAATAAAAATAAATTGCAATACAGAAAAGTCTGTATATTTGAAATATTTTATTATTTTTACATTAATTTTTCATAAATAGTTTAAAAGTATAAGATATTTCCAAATAAGAAATAGCTTTTTTACAGGCATTAAAAAAGCCCGTTTCACGGGCTTTTCTGCAACGGTGAGCAATGTAAGCGTTGTGTCTATCCAACTCTTGTTTGCTCTTTGCTAGCTATATGTAAGGTCTTATCGTATCTTTTGCCCTGTCCCAAGTTTCCCTGTGGATCGAGGAGATATTACGATTACCTTAGGTACAGTTATAGCACATTATTTATTCATGACTAGTCTTGTTCACGTTTTTTTACAAATGAACAAAATACGATCTATCCTTAATATTTAAGGGTTTTCTACCCCATTTGGATATTGGCGAGCGTCATCACAAATTGGATACCACTTCACTTGTGAATTAACAAAAGCATGAGAGATGACTGGCGTCGATATTTCTTCATTAATAAGTCCGACCCTCAGGCGTACCACTTCTGGCTTATCTAGACGTTCACTCCAGATCGGTGAACCACAAGTTTTACAGAACACTCTCTTTTTATTAGGTGATGCAAAATAAGCCTGTAACAGGTTTTCACCCTGCACAATGTTTAAATCACTTTTTTGTACTTGAGTGATGGCAGCAAAAGCAGCCCCTTGTGCTTTTTGGCATTGCTTACAATGACAAACCATAATGGGATTTAATTCAGCATTAATGCTGAGTTGAACACCATTACAAAGACAAGAAGCTGTATAAATCATGATTTTAACTTTTTATTTTTATGGGATTTAGCTTACACCCACCCCTTTTTCAATATGATCTAAAATGGCACAAGAAGCCTGTTGATCGCCACAGCAATCATCGGCAGAAGCCTGCAAAATATTAACCATTTCTTGTAGGTGGGCAATTTTTTGCTTTAATTCGGCAATGTGTTTGACGGTTAAGGCTTTCACCTCTGCACTATGCCGATCAGTATTTTTCCAAAGTGAAATAAGCTCTTTCATCTGTTCAGATGAAAAACCTAACTCTCGAGCATGCTTTAAAAAGTTTAAAGTTTTAAGGTCTGTTTCTGAATAGATGCGATAGCCAGAAGCAGAACGCTGAGCTGCTTCAAGTAAACCGATTTCTTCATAGTAGCGAATCATTTTCGCCGAAATGCCCGAATGTTTGGATGCCTGACCGATATTCATCTCACACCTCAAATATTAAATTTGGTTTAAGACCTGCTGTCATGATCTTAAACCAAAAGTTGATTTTCAGCACGCTTACTCTACTGGCGCATGAAAGCGTTTTAAGCGTAATGCATTGCCTAAAACAAAGACCGAAGAAAGTGCCATCGCGCCTGCTGCAAACATCGGTGAAAGTAACACACCAAATGCTGGATATAATGCCCCTGCTGCAATTGGAATCAGTGCAACGTTATATACAAATGCCCAGAACAGGTTTTGACGTATGTTTCGCATGGTGGCTTTACTTAATGCAATTGCATTCGGTACGCCTTTTAAACTACCTGACATGAGCACAACATCAGCTGCTTCGATGGCAACATCTGTTCCTGTACCAATAGCTAAACCGACATCTGCTTGCGCCAAGGCTGGTGCATCGTTAATACCATCACCAACAAAAGCTAAGCGCCCATACTGTTTTTGCAGTTGGCGGACTGTGTCCACTTTGCCCTCGGGTAAAACCTCTGCCACAACTTCGTCAATGTTCAGCTTTTTGGCAATTGCTTGCGCCGTATGACGGTTGTCTCCTGTAATCATGGCAACTTTGAGACCTAATTGATGCAAGGCCTCAATCGCAGCATAGGTTGTTTCTTTAATTGGATCTGCCACAGCAATAATTGCCGCAAGTTTTTGATCAATAGCAACGTATAGCGGGGTTTTGCCTTCTTCACCTAACTGAGCAGCAATCGCTTGGAAAGAGTTGGTGTCTAAACCAAGTTGGTGCATATAACGGTCTGCGCCAATTTGTACTTTCTGGCCTGAAACTTCTGCTTCAATACCTGAACCTGTAATCGAGTTAAATGCTGTTACTGGTAATAAGTTTAAGCCTTCACTCTCTGCTGCTTGAACAATCGCAAGAGCAATGGGATGTTCAGACTTGGCTTCGACCGAAGCAACCAAAGTCAGCACTTGTTCACGCTCAAAACCTGATTGCACATTAAAGTCAGTGAGTGTCGGTTTACCTTCAGTGAGTGTACCCGTTTTATCAACTGCAACTACTTGAGCTTCTTGTAAAAGCTGCAAAGCCTCACCTTTACGGAACAAGACACCTAACTCGGCACCACGTCCAGTACCAACCATAATAGAAGTTGGTGTTGCAAGTCCCATCGCACAAGGACACGCAATAATCAGTACTGCAACGGCATTCACCAATCCAAAAGTGAGTGCAGGCTCTGGCCCCCAAATAAACCAAACCAAGAAAGTAATTGCTGCAATTAACATCACTACAGGTACAAACCACATGGTGACTTTATCGACTAAGCCCTGAATCGGAAGTTTAGAACCTTGGGCTTGTTCAACCATACGAATAATTTGTGAAAGTACAGATGAGCTACCCACCGCGGTTGCCCGAATGTTCAGTGTTCCGTTTTGATTGACCGTACCACCGACCACCTGTTGTCCCACTACTTTTTCGACTGGGACAGGTTCACCCGTAATCATAGATTCATCAATGTAGCTGTGCCCTTCAACCACCTCACCATCGACTGGTACACGTTCACCCGGACGAATTTCTACAATAGTTCCACTGACTACTTCGGCAACTGCAACTTCAACCACTTGACCGTCACGTTGAATACGGGCTGTTTTAGGCTGCATTCCTACCAAATGTTGAATCGCTTGCGAAGTACGTCCTTTAGCTTTGGCTTCAAAATAACGTCCGAGTAAAATTAAACTGACAATAACGGCAGCCGCTTCAAAGTAAACATTGACCGTGCCTTGTGGTAACACATGCGGCATAAAGGTTGCTACGACCGAGAAACTGTAGGCAGCCAAGGTTCCAACTGCCACTAGCGAGTTCATATCTGGTGCCAAACGCCACAGGGCTGGAATCCCTTTTTGATAAAAACGGCGACCTGGAAAAACGAGCACTAATGTAGTCAAAGCAAACTGTAAAAGCCAGCTGTTGTATTGACCAATCGTGTCCATGATCCACATGTGAAAAGCTGGAATGAGATGTGAACCCATTTCCAAAATAAACACAGGTAAGGCCAACACAATCGAAATGATCAAATCTTTTTTAAGCTGATCTAACTCTGATGCTTTTTTATCGAGTTGCTCATCTTGATTTTTTTCAGATGCTTTAGCGTCGTAACCTGCTTTTTTAACAGCGCGAATTAAGTCTTCAACATTGACTGATGCATCTGCTTGTACCCAAGCCTGCTCTGTTGCTAAGTTAACCGTAGCTTGTTGAACGCCGTCTACTTTTTTAAGGGCTTTTTCTACACGTGCAACACAAGATGCACAGGTCATACCCTCAATAGACAACTCAACTGGCGCAGCTTTGGGAACATCATAACCTGCTCGTTCAACTGCTTTAACCAGTGCTTCGCGCTGGATTGGTTGATTTGAATAAACAACCGCTTTTTCTGTTGCCAAATTAACATTGGCAATCTCTACATTTTCAACTTTCTTAAGTGCTTTTTCGACACGACCTACACACGAGGCACAAGTCATGCCTTCGATTGGAAGTGTTTCACTATATGCTGGCAATTTTGTGTTTTTTGAGTCCATCAAACACCTCTGCAAATTTGCAAAATTTAATATTCTGTATTGAGCATACAGATTCCCATCATGGGAAGGTCAAGCATATTTTTTTAAAAATTTGGTCTTGACCTTACAATCATGACAAGGTTTAGACTCAGTGTTATCCAAACAAACATCTCATTCTTGATGGAGTATGAACATGAAACTACTTATTGAAAATATGACATGTGGCGGCTGCGCACGTGGTGTGACTGCAACGATTCAAGATGTCGATCCAAATGCAAAAGTAGATGTAGACTTAACAACCAAAATCGTGACTGTTGAAAGCAGTGAAAGCATCGATAAAATTACCGAAGCACTTGAAGAAGATGGTTTCCCAGCGAAAGTGCAATAAGATATAAAATTGCATAGCTTCATCCTTTGAGGCTATGCACCTCCTTTATTTAAAAGTCGATACCATTTGAATCATCTATCGGGTTTTGATCGAGTGTAAAGACAGTCCGTTGATAAGGTATCCCTTCTAAGTCATAAACCTGATAAATACAATCAAATAGTGACTGTAAATCTTCACTTCGGTCCATTGCCCGTGCTGTAATAAAAATTGGGCTGACCGCGCCGTTATCTAAAATCGGAATATAGTTTAAGTGTGGAAATCGAATGGTATCGGCACTTGCTGGAATAATGCAGATCCCTTCTCCCGCTGCAACTAAGCCCAAAGCCAATTGAATTTCTCGTATCTCATGCATATTTTTTGGAACCAAACTATGCTCGGCAAAAATATTCAAAAGCTGGGTCGAAAAATTGGGTTTCGGTGAAGTGGGATACATAAACATCTTTTCATCAATCAAGTCAGCTAGATATACCCCTTCTGTGCGCTGTGCAATTGGATGGCTGGTATGTGCTGCCACTACCAAACGCTCTTTACGTAAAAGAATTCGTCTCACAGCAGGATCACTAATTCTTAAACGTCCGAAACCGACATCAATACGTCCTTCTTTTAATGCCTGTAACTGTTCGGTTGTACTTAACTCCATAAGCTGAATATTCAAATGGGGTTGCTGTTGGCGAAATAAATAAATGATTCGAGGCAACAAACCATAAAGTAAAGACCCAACAAAACCAATGGTCATACTTCTTTCGATGAGACCAATACGCTTGGTCATACTTTTTATTTCTTCAGCATTCGACAAAAGTTTAACGGCGTGCTGGTAAAAGAAATGCCCTGCTTGTGTAGTTTGTAAAGGACGACTTCCACGCTCAAACAGTTGAATGCCAAGCTCGCTTTCCAGATTTTGAATCTGTCTACTCAAAGGTGGTTGAGCAATAAATAGTTTTTCGGCTGCCTTTGTAAAGCTCTGTTCTTCAACAACAGCCACAAAATACCGTAAATGTCTTAGTTCCATAAGGTTTCCATACCTTTAAGATATAAAAAAATGCAAATTCAGTCTTAGACACAGTTTAACCATTCTTTTAAGGTATATACAAGCAACAAACCGATGAAGTGATGAATTGCTTTGTGAACAAGCCTTCTTGCCAATCTTCCAGTGATTCATCTTCATCAATTCACGGTTAAACACCCAGCGCACTCATGCGCTTCATTGACAATATTAGGATATCAAGACCTTGTAGATCGTAGCTAAGGCCTTGGTGACTTCCACACTTTTGGAAAGTCGGAGAACGGACATGCCACGTATTCCTGTAATCAATACTAGCCATCTTGACCGTATTGATGAATTACTTGTCGATAACATCGATACAGGTGAATTTAAACTTCATCGCTCAGTGTTTACTGACGAAGCCCTATTTGACCTCGAAATGAAATATATCTTCGAAGGTAATTGGGTTTACTTAGCACACGAAAGCCAAATTCCAAACAATAATGACTACTACACCACTTACATTGGTCGTCAGCCTGTCATTATTGCACGTAACCGTAACGGTGAATTGAATGCCATGATCAATGCGTGTTCACACCGCGGAGCACAACTTTGCCGTTACAAACGTGGTAACAAAGCAACGTATACTTGCCCTTTCCACGGCTGGACGTTTAACAACTCAGGTAAATTGCTCAAGGTTAAAGATCCAAGTGAAGCAGGCTATTCTGACTGTTTTAACCAAGATGGTTCACACGATCTTAAAAAAGTGGCTCGTTTTGAGAGCTACAAAGGCTTCTTATTTGGCAGCTTAAATCCCGATGTTCCTTCACTTGAAGAATTCTTAGGTGAAACCACCAAAATCATCGACATGATTGTTGACCAGTCTGAACATGGTTTAGAAGTTTTACGTGGTTCATCTACCTATACCTATGAAGGCAACTGGAAACTCACTGCTGAAAATGGTGCAGATGGTTATCACGTTTCTGCTGTTCACTGGAACTATGCAGCAACGACTCAACACCGTAAAGAAACTCAAGCTGCCGATAACATTCGTGCCATGAGTGCAGGTTCTTGGGGTAAACAAGGCGGTGGCTCGTATGGCTTTGAAAATGGCCACATGTTGCTTTGGACACAATGGGCAAACCCAGAAGACCGTCCAAACTTCCCAAAAGCAGACGAATACACCGAAAAATACGGCGAAGCCATGTCGAAATGGATGATTGAGCGTTCACGTAACTTGTGTCTCTATCCAAATGTTTATTTGATGGATCAGTTCGGTTCGCAAATTCGTGTACTTCGCCCACTTTCGGTTAATCGAACCGAAGTTACCATTTACTGTATCGCACCTAAAGGTGAAGCACCTGAAGCTCGTGCACGTCGTATCCGTCAATATGAAGATTTCTTTAATGCCTCAGGCATGGCAACACCAGACGATTTAGAAGAATTCCGTGCTTGTCAGGCAGGCTATGCAGGTATTGCACTTGAATGGAATGACATGTGCCGCGGTTCAAAACACTGGATTTATGGACCAGACGAGGCAGCGAACGAAATCGGTTTAAAACCCATGTTAAGTGGGATCAAAACTGAAGATGAAGGGCTTTATCTTGCCCAACATCAATATTGGTTACACACCATGAAACACGCGATTGCATCAGAGAAAGAAATTGCTGATCAGGGAGAAACAGCATGAGTGCTCAAGACAAAGCAACTTTAGAAAATATTGCTCAGTTTCTCTATCGTGAAGCTCGTTTTTTAGATGATGAACAATGGGATGACTGGCTTGAATGCTATGCACCGGAAGCTTCTTTCTGGATGCCAGCTTGGGATGACGACGATAAATTAACTGAAGACCCGCAATCTGAAATTTCACTTATTTATTATCCAGACCGTCAAGGTTTAGAAGATCGTGTGTTCCGTATTAAAACTGAACGCTCATCTGCAACCATGCCGGACACACGCACAAGCCACAATATTGCCAACGTTGAAGTTCTCGATCGCGACGGCGACAAAGTCACTGTTCGCTTTAACTGGAATACCTTGAGTTTCCGTTACAAGACAAATTACAGCTATTTCGGTATGTCACGTTATGTGATCGATTTTTCAGGTGATCAACCAAAAATCTTGAGCAAGTATGTCGTTTTGAAAAATGACTACATCAATCAAGTGATTGATATTTACCACCTTTAAGACATACCCCCTCAGTTAAACGGACTGTTGACTGAGGGTAAAAGTTTCAAATATTTTGTAGGATACATGCCATGTCAAACCACAATGTTGCACTTCAATTTGAAAATGGTGTTACACGTTTCATTAACGTAGCTCAGGGCGAAACCCTATCTGACGCAGCTTATCGCCAAAAAATTAATATTCCTTTGGATTGCCGTGATGGTGCATGTGGAACTTGCCGCGCATTTTGCGAGTCCGGTAGTTATGACATGCCAGAAGAAACCTATATTGAAGATGCATTAACCCCAGAAGAAGCTGAGCAAGGCTACATTCTTGCTTGCCAATGTCGACCAACGTCCGATGCTGTATTTCAGATTCAGGCGTCATCAGATGTCTGCAAAACAGAAATTCATAGCTTCCAAGGTACCCTAGCCCGCGTTGAAAACTTATCAGATTCAACCATCACTTTTGACATTCAACTTGATGAAGGCCAACCGGATATTCATTTCCTTGCAGGTCAGTATGTAAATGTTGCAATTCCAAAAACTGGCGAAACCCGTTCATATTCATTTAGCTCAAAACCGGGTAATCGTTTAACTGGTTTTGTGGTACGTAATGTACCAAATGGCAAGATGAGTGAATTCTTAAGCAAGAATGCTAAAGCTGGCGACAAAATGACATTTACAGGTCCATTCGGTAGCTTCTACTTACGTAATGTAGCGCGTCCAGTGCTAATGCTTGCAGGCGGTACTGGTATTGCCCCATTTATGTCGATGTTACAAGTGCTTGAAGAAAAAGGTTCAGAACAACCAGTTCGTTTAGTCTTTGGTGTCACCAATGACTTTGATTTGGTTGCTCTAGAAAAACTCAATGAGTTGCAGGCGAAATTTCCATGGTTTGAATATCGAACTGTGGTCGCAAGCTCTGAGAGTAACCATGAACGCAAAGGCTATGTCACTGGTCATATTGAAAGTGAATGGTTAAACGGTGGCGATGTCGATGTTTATCTATGTGGCCCAGTGCCAATGGTAGAAGCGGTACGTGGTTGGTTAGAAACTGAAAATATCAAACCTGCTAATTTCTTGTTTGAAAAGTTCTCTGCGAATTAATAGATGGAGAAGTTATCTATGTCAAACCGTCAAAGATTTACTAATAAAGTCGTGATTGTTACGGGTAGTGCCCAAGGTATTGGTCGTGGTGTGGCACTGCAAGTTGCAGCTGAAGGCGGCCAAGTCATCATGGCTGACCGCTCTGAATACGTTGAAGACGTTCTCAAAGAAATTCAGAGTACAGGTGGTGATGCTGTTACGATTAATACTGACCTAGAAACCTATGCAGGCGCGCAAGCGGTTGTTGCAAAAGCCATCGAACATTATGGTCGGGTAGATATCCTGATTAATAACGTAGGCGGCGCGATCTGGATGAAACCTTTTGAAGAGTTTTCCGAAGAAGAGATCATTAAGGAAGTCAATCGCTCATTGTTTCCAACTTTATGGTGTTGCCGCGCTGTGCTACCCGCCATGATTAAGCAACAAGCGGGTGTTATTGTAAATGTCTCTTCAATTGCAACCCGTGGTATTCACCGTATTCCCTACTCTGCATCTAAAGGTGGTGTAAATGCTCTAACAGCATCGCTTGCTTTTGAACATGCGAAAGATGGGATTCGAGTCAATGCCGTGGCGACGGGTGGAACCGAAGCGCCACCTCGTAAAGTGCCACGTAACGCCAACCCGTTAAGTCAAAATGAAAAAGACTGGATGCAGCAAGTAGTTGATCAAACCATAGATCGAACATTTATGGGCCGTTATGGCACAATTCAAGAACAAGTCAATGCAATTTTATTTCTTGCATCAGACGACGCATCGTATATGACGGGATCGGTCATTCCGGTCGGAGGTGGAGATCAGGGTTAATCCTGATCTTTTTATATGATTGGGTAAATAACATGATTTGCATGGAGGCAATCACACATGGCAACCCTGTTAAAGACATTAAAAAATGACTGGTCCATATCAGCAACAGTTGCGGGCTTTCTCGCGGTTTTAATTTCTTACTCAGGCCCACTAATTATTTTTTTCCAAGCTGCTCAGCGTGCTCATGTGTCCACCGACATGATGGTGTCATGGATTTGGGGAATCTCAATTGGTGCTGCCGTTTCAGGTATTTATCTTTCGATTAAATATAAAACGCCTGTCATAACCGCATGGTCAGCACCAGGTACTGCCCTGTTAGTTACCCTATTTCCAAACATTTCATTGAATGAAGCAGTAGCCGCCTATATTACTTCTGCTATCGTTATTTTTTTAATTGGCGTTATAGGTTACTTCGACAAATTACTAAAATGGATTCCGCAAGACGTCGCTGCCGGCATGATGGCAGGTATTCTTTTTCAATTTGGTATTGGTCTATTTACCGCGTCTGATAGCATGCCTTTTATTGTTTTTAGCATGCTCATTGTCTTTTTAATTGCCAAACGTTTAATGCCGCGCTACACCATGATTTGGGTGTTAGCTGCCGGAGTTTTATTAAGCCTCATTTTAGGCAAAATGAATCCGGTTGATGTGAGTTTTAATTTAGCAATCCCCCAGTGGATTAGCCCAGAATGGACATGGAACTCAACACTCAACCTCGCTGTTCCTCTCATTTTAGTCAGCTTAACCGGCCAATTTTTACCGGGTATGGCGATTATGAAACTCAGCGGTTACGATACCCCAGCCAAACCCATTATTACTGTCACCAGTATTGCCTCTTTAGCTGTTGCTTGCGTCGGCGGTATTACCATTGTGCTTGCTTCAATTACCGCTGCTTTATGTATGGGCAAAGATGCACATGAACTTAAAGAAAAACGATATATCGCAGGAATCGCCAATGGGATTTTTTATATTTTAGGTGGGTTATTTGCTGGCAGTATTGTCATGCTATTTAGCTTACTTCCTAAAGAGTTGGTTGCAGCACTGGCAGGTTTAGCCTTGCTTGGAGCAATTGCGACCAATATTTCTGTTGCCATGAAGAATGATAGTCAACGTGATGCTGCACTTATTACCTTTTTAGCTACCGCATCAGGCATGCATTTTCTTGGATTAAGCTCAGTTTTTTGGGGTATTTGCATTGGTGTAATCGCCCATTTCATTCTCACCCCACGCTCAACGCCAGCCACAAATTAAGTTTTTTATCTAAGCGCCTACCACTAGAATAAAGCCTCAATCGCCAAATCAGGATGCAAATAATTCGCTAACACTGTTTTGGCGATTTCTATTAAATATAAATTAAATTTCATCTTTAAGATAAATTTCTAAAATAATTAAATAATAGATTTTAGTATTTTGTTTTTATATTTTTACTTCAACTCATAATATAAATTTAACGATATTTTTAAGTGTGATTATCATCAATAAAATCCATAAAAAAACATCTCTAAAATCCTTAAAATTCTCATAATACAATATTTAACCCCATTTTAATGACACAACAAAACCAACTAAAGAAATCAAAATAAATACATATTTTTCAAATAATTAAATTAATAAAAGCACAATACCTTAAAGACATAAAGATATATCAATTAGGTTTTTGACTCTAATCCAATAACAAAATAGTTTATTAAAAAATAACGCGATGCTTCACAAATTGGAGGTGAAGAAAATGGATACGAGCAAGGTAAATATTAATGAGTTAATTGATAAAGCCAGTTTTACATCTTTTCATTGGAAAGTTTTAATCTGGTGCTTACTTATTATTATTTTTGATGGATATGATTTAGTTATTTATGGGGTTGCTCTTCCTCTGTTAATGCAGCAATGGTCATTAACTGCGGTAGAAGCTGGTTTACTCGCCAGTGCTGCTCTATTCGGTATGATGTTTGGTGCCATGATTTTCGGCACACTTTCAGACAAACTGGGACGTAAAAAAACCATCCTGATTTGTGTCACCTTATTTAGCGGATTTACCTTTATAGGTGCCTTTGCCAAAGGACCAACAGAGTTTGCTATTTTGCGCTTTATTGCAGGCCTTGGGATTGGTGGCGTTATGCCAAACGTCGTCGCGCTTATGACTGAATACGCGCCGAAAAAAATCCGCAGTACATTAGTCGCAATTATGTTTAGTGGCTATGCAATTGGTGGCATGACATCTGCTCTACTTGGCGCATGGCTCGTGAAAGACATGGGCTGGCAAATCATGTTTTTAATTGCGGGTATTCCCCTATTATTGCTCCCACTCATTTGGAAATTTTTACCTGAATCTCTCACCTTTTTAGTGAAATCAAACCATAGCGAGCAGGCAAAAAGTATTGTTTGTAAAATTGCGCCAGAAACGCAGGTAAACGCCAATACACAACTGGTGTTAAACGAAAGCACAACCACAGATGCACCTGTCCGTGCACTTTTCCAACAAGGCCGTACTTTCAGCACATTTATGTTCTGGATCGCTTTCTTTATGTGCTTACTCATGGTGTATGCCTTAGGAAGCTGGTTACCTAAACTCATGCTGCAAGCGGGCTACTCATTAGGTGCGAGCATGTTGTTCCTCTTTGCACTCAATATTGGCGGCATGGTTGGGGCAATTGGTGGTGGTGCTTTGGCAGATAGATTCCATTTAAAACCTGTTATTACGATCATGTTTATTGTGGGATCAGCAGCTTTAATTCTGCTTGGCATTAATAGTCCACAATTTATTTTATATAGCCTGATTGCGATTGCTGGCGCTGCCACAATTGGTTCACAAATCTTACTCTACACTTTCGTGGCACAGTTCTATCCAACAGCACTTCGTTCAACTGGCATGGGCTGGGCATCTGGAATTGGTCGTATTGGCGCGATTATCGGACCAGTTTTAACCGGAGCGCTACTCACACTTGAGCTTCCTCACCAAATGAATTTCTTAGTGATTGCAATTCCGGGTGTGATTGCTGCATTTGCAATATTTATGGTCAATCTCAAAGCCTCTGTTGCTGCACAAACACCATCAACTTTTAACCCTCAAAACACGCTTACCCAGCAGTAAAAATACATGCGCCGAGGACTGGCGCATCTTTTTGGAAATGGATTATGGAATTATTACACCGCTTTAAGCCATGTGTTTTAACTTTTGCGACCTTAGTGTTAATGTGTGGCAATTCATTCGCTGCAAATCCAAATCAGCAGCCTGAAGATGAATGGAAGTTCACGCTAAAGAATGCCTATATCAATCGTAATTTTGATAATGATGCACTCAAAGATACGGGCAGTTGGTCTCAGGCAGCATCGCTATTTTATAAGTCGAAAATGCATGACACCCCTCTGCAAATTGCAGACAAACCGATTACGATTGGGGCCGATTCTTCTGTTCAATACGCCGTGCGCTTAAGTTCAGACAAACATGTTGCGGACACAGTTTTGCCTTTTAATAAAGAAACACAGTCACAAGCATCTGACTTTTTAAAATACGGTGCGACCTTAAAACTGGGCTATGACAAAACTCTTTTAAGTGTCGGTGAGCTTTGGTTAGACCTGCCTGTAACAGCTGTTGATGCGAGCCGACAATTACTTGCTTCATATTGGGGAACCAATCTTAAGTCGCAACTTTCAGATCAGCTTTATGCAGAAATTGGTCGGGTTGAAAAAGTCTCTCCACGAAATGAAGAAGACTTTAAAAAGTTTTCATTCACGGCAAATGGAATGACCAAAGAATCTGATGGCCTGAACTACATAGATCTGCGCTATCAATTTACGCCGTCTTTAAAGGGCGAATATTATTTTGGTAATTTAGAAGACCTCTACAACAAACACTATGTTGGACTTGAGCATAATTGGAAACAACCTAATTTTGCCCTGACCTCTAAGTTTAAGTACTTTAATGCAAAAGATGACGGCAACACTTTTGATATTGATGCACAAAATATTGGGGTGCTGGAGACTCTTAAAGTAAAAAACCATACCTTTGGCTTGGGATACCAGCAGATTATCGGTGAGTCGGCTTATCCATTACCAGATGGTTTCTTACCAGAGACGTATTTCATTAACTGGAACGCTACTGGTTTCTTTAAAGAAGACGAAAAGTCTTATCATGTAATGTATGGCTACGACTTTAAAGATTATGTACCGGGCTTAAACGCAATGGTGAAATATGTCTATGGCCATGATTTTAAAGCAGCCAATGGCGAAAAGAATCATGAAACTGAGTCGAATGTGATTTTAAACTATGCATTTCAACAGCCATTCTTAAAGGGTGTTGCCCTGCAATACATTCGTATTGATTACAACGTTAAACATGGTAATGACTTTGGTGAAGATCGCCTGTTTGTAAACTACACCAAAAAGTTTTAATAACTTTTGATTCAATTTAAGCGGGCCAATGTTGGTTCGCTTTTTTATATTAATTTCGCTCATAAAAAAACGCTCTTACGAGCGTTTTTTAATTAACTTTGCAACTTAAGCAACGTGCTTTTGTACAACAATCGAACCGACTGAATAACCAGCACCGAAAGATGAAATCACGCCATATTCGCCATTATCTACTTCATGGCCTGTACGGTGTAAAGCAATGATCACGCCTGCTGAAGAGGTATTAGCAAACTCATCTAGAATAATTGGGGCACGGCTTAGATCTGCCTCTTTACCAGCCACATATTTCAAGATTAGTTCATTCATGTTGGCATTGGCTTGGTGTAACCAGAAACGCTTAATATCGTTTGCAGTTAACTGCATTTTTTCCAACTGCGCATTAATGATTTTTGCCACTAACGGACAAACATCTTTAAAGACTTTGCGACCATCTTGACGGAATAACTTGTCGTCAACCACTGCATCTTCGCTACGGTTTAAGAAACCGAAGTTATTGCGAATGTTGTTTGAAAATTGAGTAAATAAATGAATATCTAAAATTTCAAAACCAGTTTTAGTAGTGGTTTCTTCAATAATAGAAGCCGTTGCAACGTCGCCAAAAATGAAGTGACAATCACGATTACGGTAATCTAAGTGACCCGATGTAATCTCAACGTTCACTAATAAAACACGACGAGCGCCTGAACGAATTGCATCTGCCGCTTGTTTCAAACCAAAAGTGGCAGCTGAACATGCAACGTTCATGTCGTAGGCATAACCTTGAATGCCAAGTGCCGACTGAATTTCAATCGCAACTGCTGGATAAGCACGCTGCATGTTTGAACATGCCAAAATCACAACATCGATATCTTCAGCAGTTACGCCTGCATTTTCCATTGCCTGTTTCGCAGCAATGACGCCCCACTCTGCTTGAAGTGAAAGTTCATCATTTGAACGTTCAGACAAACGAGGACGCAAACGATTTGGATCGAGAATACCTGATTTCTCAATCACGTAACGGCGCTTAATACCAGACGCTTTTTCAATAAATTCAGCACTAGAACCACGTAATTCTTCGAGTTCACCTGCTGCAATTTTCTCTGCATTCTCTTGGTTATATTGTTCCACATAAGCATTTAAACTGTCGGCCAGTTCTTCATTAGAAATGATTTCTGTTGGGTGAAATAACCCAGTACCTGTGATACGAATGCCCATGTAAAACTCCTAAAAAAATGAATAGGGTCTGTTAATCTTTCATTTATAAATTGCGTTGTAGGCTAAACAACAACATAAACAGACCCCGATCTATCTTAACTGATTCCCAAACGATCCCATAACTTTTGCAGTCGAGTTGGCGAAATAGGCATCTTGGTTTTCATCGGTTGAGAAAATAAAGAAATGCGGAATTCTTCCAACATCAAATACAATTCTTTGATTTTGGGATTATTTTTGAATTTAAATACCTTGTCCATCCATGGATCGACATCATCAATAGCGGCATGATCTCGCTGTAGATTATTTGGCAATCGATCTAAACGCAATAGCAGCGCTTTTAAATATCGCGGATATTCCTGCCAAAGATCGACTGGTTGGCAGTAAACAAAATTACCAAGTGACATTAAATCTAGTTGATCTTCAATATCATCAATACTGCGCCCAAACACGTTTGGATCAAGCACTAAAAGCTGACGACGGATTTGCTGCCACTGAATGTAAATATCACTTAACTGCTCAAGTGCTTGCTGACCATGGGTCAAAAATTGCTTTTTAACTTGCTCGAGCAGTTTGTTAAATTCATCTGCGTTAATTGGCAGAGTCGTAATTGCCATCTGCAACGTTGCATAGACCAACATCTGCTCAAGCTTAGCTTTATCGCCCAAAGGTGAATAAGCCAACGCGAGCGGTTTTGAAATCTGCTTTTTCAACTGACGAACCAAATCGCCAAGTTGCATATGGACTAGACGAATAATACCTTCACGATGCTGTTTAATCGCCTCAGCCTGATCGTTAAACGTTTGAATAACAATGCCTGACTCATCTTTAGCTTCGAGGTCAGCAAAAGCCTTGGTCGGAACTAAAGCCTGATATTGCTTTACTACAACGCCCGTAACTTTATGAGAAGCCTCGAAAGTAAAGTTTTCAGGAAAGTCCTTAAACTCACCTTTTTGCTGTTTCACTGGACGATGCGTTTCTACACGACAACGTGCTTTTAACTCAGGTAAATCACGCCCTTTCGCAATCAGCTTACCTTTTTCATCAATAACCTTAATGAAAGGCACCAAATATGGATCAATACGTTCAAACGAGAAATCTTTTTCAGTAATTTGCTCACCACGTAAGGCAAAAGCTAAATAACTAAAAATATGTTCACGTAAATGTACTGCATCAACCCCTTGCATGAGCTTACGAGCTGTATCAGGAATTGGCACCACATTACGACGCTTGTCTTTAGGTAAAGCTTTGAGTAAAGCCTCAATTAAATCTTGGCGCCAACCTGGAATTCCCCATGACCAAATATTTTCATCGACTTGAGGCAACGCCTGTACAGGAATTTGAACAGTGGCACCATCTTCATCATGACTCGGATCAAAATGATATGTGGTTGCTAAACGCAGCTGCCCATTGTGTAAATGATCTGGGAATTGCTGCGTGGTTGGTCGGTCATTGAGCCAGAGCGCATCATCGTCAATAAATAAATAACGAGGATTATTTGCTTCTACCGTTGCACGCCAGTCTTCAAAACTACGGCGACTCGCGATTTCCTCAGGAATTTTCGACGCGTAAAACTGATAAATTGTTTCTTCATCCACCACCAAATCACGACGACGCAATTTATCCTCAACTCGCTCTACTTCTTCAAGCTTAAGTAAGTTGTGTTTTAAAAATGGTGGAACTGTACCCAAGTTACCTGTGGTTAATGCATCGCGTAAGAAAATCTCATGGGCAGCAGGCTGATCAACTTTCTCAAAATTAATTAAACGTTTTGGCTCAATAATTAAACCAAATAAAGAAATTTGTGCATATGCATTAATGATTCCCGCTTTCTTAGACCAATGCGGCTCAAAATAGTGATATTTCAATAAGTCACGTGCAGCTAGCAAAATCCATTCAGGATCAATTTTGGCTAAAGTACGTAAGTACACTTGAGAGGTTTCGACCATCTCAAAAGCCATCACCCAAGAAGTATTGGTTTTGTGCAGCGTACTTGCAGGGAAAACTTTAGCCTTTTGCTGACGCACCGCCATAAAGGTATTACGTTCATCTGTTTTATTAGCAATAAACGATAATAAACCTGTCAGCAATGCTCGGTGCAAGTTTTCATAATTCGCAGGTTTTTCATTAAAGCTAAGTTTTAAGCCTTCGGCTAACTCAACCAATTGCTGGTGTGTCTGTTTCCATTCACGTAAACGCAACCAGCTTAAGAAATGCTGCTTGGCAAATTGACGCCGTTTATTTTCAGACATGCCTGCTTCGCCTTTAGGATTTAAAGTCTCCCAAAGTTTTAAATAAAACAGAAAATCTGAATCTGCTTCCTTAAACAAAGCATGCTTTTGGTCAGCTTGCATTTGTTTATCTGCCGGACGCTCACGCGGGTCCTGAACAGCTAAAGCACTTACCACAATTAAGATTTCTTTGAGTACGCCAAAATGAGCACCACCCACGATCATACGTGCCAAACGTGGATCAATTGGCATACGTGCCATCATTTGCCCGACTTTAGTCAGCTCATTTTTCTTCTCGTTAAGTGCGCCTAACTCAATCAGCAACTTACGGCCATCATTTACAAGGCGGAAATCTGGTGGCTCAATAAAATCAAAGTTTTCTAACTCACCTAACCCTAAACTCTGCATTTGCAAAATAACAGACGCTAAGTTGGTTCGTTTAATTTCTGGTTCGGTAAACTCAGGGCGACTTAAAAAATCTTCTTCGCTATATAAACGAATACACACACCTGGAGCAATACGACCACAACGCCCTTTACGCTGATTGGCTGCGGCTTGAGAAATTGCTTCAATGGGTAAGCGTTGTACACGTGAACGGTAGTTATAACGTGATATACGAGCAAAACCACTATCAATCACATAACGAATGTTTGGAACCGTAAGTGCAGTTTCGGCCACGTTCGTCGCAATAATAATACGACGGCCTTTTCCACCCGGACTAAAAATCTTCTGTTGTTCAGAAACAGCTAAACGCGCATACAGCGGTAAAATTTCGGTATGTCTTGGCCCGTACTTTTGCAACGTTTCCTGTAATTCTCGAATTTCTTGCTCTGTGCTTGAAAAAATTAGAATATCGGCATGTTCTGGATGACCTTTTGCTTCTGCATCTGCAAAGCATTCTTCTACCGCTTGTACAACTGCGCGTGGAAGGTTTTCTTCAAAATCATCAAACTCATCGTCATCACTGCCGCCAATATTCATTTCTGAAATTGGGCGATAAAGCACTTCGACAGGATAACTACGCCCTTCTACTTCAAAAATAGGCGCATCATTAAAGTAATTACTAAAGCGATTTACATCTAAAGTGGCCGAAGTCACGATAACTTTTAGATCTGGGCGTTTTGGCAGTAACTGCTTTAAATAACCCATAATAAAATCGATATTGAGTGAGCGTTCATGCGCTTCATCAATAATGATCGTGTCATATTTAGACAAGAAACGGTCATTGCCTAACTCAGCAAGCAAAATACCATCGGTCATTAACCGTACAATTGAATCTTGCGAACCTTGTTCATTAAATCGGATTTTAAAACCAATCGATTCACCAAGCTTTTCTCCGACTTCTTCTGCAATACGCTGAGAAACACTACGTGCAGCTAAACGACGTGGCTGAGTATGACCAATCATACCCGTTAAGCCACGACCTGCTAGCATTGCAATTTGAGGAAGCTGAGTGGTTTTACCTGAACCCGTCTCACCTGCCACAATAATGACCTGATGTTTTTGAATCGCATCAATTAAACGGTCAGCATATTGAGAAACAGGTAGTTCCTGATTCAGTTTAATTTTAGGGAGACGTTCAAATCGCTGCCTTACTTTGGCATTAGATTGTTCAAATAATTTTTCAATCTCTGCTGTATTGGCTTTTTTATCTTTACGCAAACGATTTAAACGGTAACGATCTCTTGCCATCACCCACTGATCAATATTTAAATCATTCTGCACAGACAAATTTTCCTGAAAATACAACAATCCTCTATTTTACGCTCTAATGACCATAAGGTAAAACAGTTGGTTTTTTATATATTTTTAATTTTTTAAAATTTTACCCTTGAATTTTGACTAACGAGACTTCATGTTGTTAGGCAAGTTTCTTTTACGATAACTGTCATTTGATTTACATGTTTTTGCAGTCAAATCGAATACAGTGTTTGGGGACTTAAAAATCGTAAATTTATCACTTATTCGATTTTCCGATTTTAGTCATGTAAAAATACTATTTCCCCAATAAAGAATTTTTATTTATTCTAGATCTCGTAAACAAGTTTAAATATAAACCTCAATCATGGAGACAATGATGAGCTTGATTAATACTGAAGTTAAACCATTCCAAGCAACTGCTTACCACAACGGCCAATTTGTTGAAGTTAACGAAACTAACCTTAAAGGTAAATGGTCTGTTGTATTCTTCTATCCAGCTGACTTCACTTTCGTTTGCCCAACTGAACTTGGTGACTTAGCTGACAACTACGCTGAATTCCAAAAACTTGGTGTTGAAATTTATGCTGTATCTACTGATACACACTTCACTCACAAAGCTTGGCACGACACTTCTGAAGAAATCAAAAAAATCCAATATCCATTAGTTGGTGACCCGACTTGGACTCTTTCTAAAAACTTCGACGTTCTTATCGAATCTGAAGGTTTAGCTGACCGTGGTACTTTCGTTATCGATCCAGAAGGTAAAATCCAAATCGTTGAACTCAACGCTGGTGGTATCGGCCGTGACGCATCTGAACTTCTTCGTAAAGTAAAAGCTGCTCAATACGTACACGCTCACCCAGGTGAAGTTTGCCCAGCTAAATGGAAAGAAGGCGAAGCTACTCTTGCTCCATCTATCGACCTAGTTGGTAAAATCTAATCTCTTATTAGATTTTAAAAACTCAAAGAACCATCCCTCATCGGATGGTTCTTTTGTTTTGAATAAGCACATCACATTTTCTACTGATACTTTTACAATTATGCCCTTCCCCATTACATGAAGTTTGAGTAATGTCGAATAAATAACCGATGTTTTTTGAGCTTAAATCATATGAAATAAAAGGGGAAAAATTTATGACGAATACTTTGGCAGTCACTTCATGGAAATACAATGCGACTTCACGTCATCTAAAAATATTTTATAGCGATGGTTCAGGCGAACTTTATCATCCTGTACCAGAATTTATTTATGACAACTTATTACGATCAACAGACAAAGCTGCTTTTGTACATAAATATTTAGAATTCGATTTACACTTTACTCGCCTATCTTTAGTGAATGCTTCATAACATAATAAAATAAGGCCTGCTTAGAACAGGCCTTTATGAATGAATAAATCATATTTTCAATATGGTTTATCTTGCCACTACAATGCATAAACCAGCGCCTACGGGCAAAATACTACTCATAAAATTTTCATCTTTTTTAATTAATGCTAAGAATGAACTGACTTCAGCCGCATGTGAAATAACATTATCAATAATGAGTACGCCACCTTTTGGCTTCGTCAGCCGTTTTAAATCTGGCCAATAATTCTCATACGCAGGACGCTCAGCATCTAACAAAATAAAATCGAAAGTTTCATGAGTTTCTTTTAAATAGTCGGCTGCATCTCCAACCCAAAAATCTACCAATTCATCTAATGCCAGTTCAGTCGCATGGCGTTTAGCTTCATTACTACGATTGGCATCAATTTCAAGCGTGGTTACTTTTCCATGAGTAGCTTGAGCAGCCTCAGCAAGCCATAAAGTAGAGTAACCTGTTGAAGTCCCAATTTCTAAAATTGATTTAGCTTGCTGCATCCGAATAAATTGCGATAGTAATTTTGCAGACTCCGCCTCAATATTACGATACCGCAGCAAACGATCTGTCTGCTGTGCATCATGTCGTTTAAAGGTGTCATATAAATCGGCAACTCTTTGTAAGAAAAAAGTATTTGGCATATATTCACCCTTTAAAATCGTTATTTTATATAAAAGTCGTTTGAGTTAAGTGCTTTGAATTAACTTGAAACGCGGCACGATACTTCCATCAGCCATTTGAACCGTTTCAGTAAACATATCTAAAGGACGTACCCAAGTTGAATAGTCACCATAAAGACACTGATAAACGACTAACTCTTCTTCAGTCTCGCTGTGTTTTGCCACAGAAAAAACTTGATAGAGATTACCTTTATAATGCTGATAAATGCCGCGTTGCAATGACATGAAAGTACCTTTTAATGTTATGACATAAAATCTTTACAGCCATATAACATATATAAATTTTTAAATACTTTCACTTTAAAACACTACAAAACATAAAAAAGAACATTTTAGAGATAAATTATTGATCTTATTTATGAATGTTTTCAATAATTCAAAAAACCGATTAAATCTATAAAAACATACTGTTTCACCTATTCTGTGTTTTCACGTACTATGCATCTATTGAAAGAATTTGGATGCATTGGAGTAAAAAACAGATGTTAGATCAAAACATTAAAACTCAATTAAAAGCTTACTTAGAACGTCTAGAAAGTCCAATCGAATTAGTTGCTGCTTTAGATGAATCAGACAAAGCAGCTCAAATTAAAGAGTTGGTGACAGAAATTGCTGAACTATCTGACCAAGTCACTGCCCGTTTTGACGGTAACAATACACGTCGTCCAAGCTTTGGTGTGGCTAAAGCTGGTGAACAACCTCGTGTATTCTTTGCAGGCTTACCAATGGGCCATGAGTTTACATCTTTGATCTTGGCACTGTTACAGGTCTCTGGTTATGCACCTAAAGTGTCTGATGAAGTGCTCAACCAGATTAAAGGTTTAAACCTCAAAGCCAACTTTGATGTATTCGTATCGCTTAGCTGTCATAACTGTCCGGACGTGGTACAGGCACTTAACCTGATTGCGATTTACAACCCGAACACCACGGCAACCATGATTGACGGTTCATTCTTCCAAGATGAAGTGGAACAACGCAAAATCATGGCTGTGCCAATGGTATTCCAAGACAACGAACACATTGGTCAAGGTCGTATGACCCTTGAAGAGATTGTAGCGAAACTCGACACTAACTCAGCTGAAAAAGACGCAGTAGCACTCAATGCCAAAGATGCTTTTGATGTATTGGTGATTGGTGGTGGTCCTGCAGGTGCAACAGCTGCGATCTATGCGGCACGTAAAGGTATTAACACAGGTATCGTGGCTGAACGCTTTGGTGGTCAGGTCATGGATACCATGGACATTGAAAACTTCACTTCTGTACAAAAGACTCAAGGTCCTAAGTTTGCTGCCGAGATGGAAGCACATGTTCGTGAATATGATGTCGATATCATGAACCTGCAACGTGTCAGCAAAATCACAGGTGCCAACCAAACTGAAAATGGCTTGGTTGAAGTTGAACTTGAAAACGGTGCAAAACTTGAATCGAAAACTGTGATCCTTTCAACAGGGGCACGTTGGAGAGAGATGAATGTACCGGGTGAGCAAGAATACCGTACCCGTGGTGTCGCGTACTGCCCACACTGTGATGGTCCATTGTTCAAAGGCAAACGTGTTGCCGTGATTGGTGGCGGTAACTCAGGTGTTGAAGCAGCAATTGACCTTGCAGGGATTGTTGAGCATGTGACTCTGGTTGAGTTCGATACCAAACTTCGTGCTGACCAAGTGCTGCAAAACAAATTGCATAGCTTGCCAAACACAACGGTGATTATGAATGCCTTAAGTACAGAAGTGTTAGGTGATGGTTCACAAGTGACTGGTCTTAAATATAAAGACCGTGCGACTGATGAAGAGCATGTGGTCGAGCTTGCAGGGATCTTTGTACAGATTGGTTTACTACCAAACACTGACTTCTTGAAAGACAGTGAAGTTGAGTTAACCAACCGTGGCGAGATCATTGTGAATGACCGCAACGAAACCAATGTGCAAGGTGTATTTGCGGCGGGTGACTGTACGACTGTACCTTACAAGCAAATCATTATTGCTACAGGTGAAGGTGCTAAAGCATCACTCTCAGCATTTGATTACATCATCCGTTCTGGGCAGTAAAATCGGTCAAAATCATTATTATTTATTTCAAGCCTAGCATTACAAAATGCTAGGCTTTTTTAATACTAGAGTTACAACTTTTTAACAATTTTCGATCTTTATTAATCATTTACTTTATGTTTATATTTTAGACATCCATATTTGGATGCCATGAATTAGAAGGAAAAACACAATGAATAAATTACTTGTTGCTTTAGGTCTTGCTGCGACTGTTGCCCTTGTTGGTTGTAATAAAGATAAAGCTCCAGAAACTGGTGCGACTACAGGTGAACACTTAGAAAATGCTGCTCAACAAGCAAGTGCTGATATCAAATCTGCTGGTGATAAAGCTGCTGATGATATTGCAACTGCAACTGATAATGCTGCTGAGAAGATCGATGCTGCAACCGATCACGCTGCTGATGCGACTGCTAAAGCTGCAGCTGAAACAGAAGCTACTGCACGTAAAGCGACTGCTGATACAGCTCAAGCTGTTGAAAACACCGCTGCTGAAGTGAAAAAAGACGCTCAACACTAATCGTCTTTAGTATAAAAAAGCCCCTATTGATTAGGGGCTTTTTTTGGCTCTTAAAATCTTTTATGAAATTAAGCCTTCATCACGCATCGCAATTTGTACAGATTGACGCTCTGCAACTTTATTACGTAATGCAATAATGTGCTTATACGGTGTTAAGTCGTGCTCAATTGAGTTTGACCAATTTGTTAAAACAAATAGATAAGCATCTGCTGGACCAAAATTATCATTTACCAAATAATCGTAATCAGATTCAGACAAATAGTTATCGATATATTTTAAAAGACGGTCGATTTCAGCATAAGCTTTGGTTTTTTCATCATTTGTTAGAGGTGCCCCAAAGAAAACTGCATAAGCATCATGCAATTCAGAGTTCAAATAACCCAACCATTCCAATACTTTCGCACGGCCCATACCCGAGGGCGGAATTAAATCCTGCTTAGGATCGTGCTGAGCAAGGAAAGGTAAAATCGCAACGTTCTCAGTTAACATTAAACCAGGGTTAATTTCTAAAGCTGGTACATATCCTTTTGGATTAATCTCGTAATAATCTGCACCTTTTTCTGTTTTATGTGTTTTTAAATTTACTCGTTCTAAGTCAAAATCAACATTAATTTCATTTAAAATAATATGTGCAGCTAAAGAACATGCGCCTGGCGAATAATATAATTTCATATCTGATCCTTGTTATCTCACATTAACGTTTTAAATTGGTTCTAAAAAACCTGCAAGGTTTGTACAATTCCTTAATTGTAAAAAAGCGTAAATTTATAAATTACTTACACTACCTAATATTCTTGAAAAAGTTTTCCCTTGCAAGTTGTCTTGCGTGACGATTGTTTAAAATATGATAAAACACATTCACATCACGCATTTTTACCATTAACTACGTTTAAAAAGCTGGCTAATCCATTCCATTAATTGAGATAAGAAATCGAAAATTGGACTTTTCTGGTTATCATTTGGCTGATTCGAGTCTTTGCCATTTAAATCTAGATCGACAATCACAGGGTCATGGTCCGAAGAACGATAGGCATCTTCGCCATAGAACAAAGCTTTTTGTTCATCAGTTTTATATTCTTCGTTGTAATCTAGAACAGTCGGTTCGTCAGCATTAATATGCCAAGCAAAAGTACGAACTACTTTTGGATATAAATCTGCATCAGCAATAGCATGGTCTAAGTTACCCGCTCCACCATTACCATTTGCATCACTTGCCACACCAAAAACATAACTGTACGCCTGAGCGCCTTGCCCAACTTTAGCGTCATTGAGTAAGACTTTATAATTGGCTTTTTCAAATGCCAAAATCGGCGCCTCTTTTGCATAACTATTCATGTCTCCAACGAGTAAAGCATTTTGCTTAGGCACTTGCGTCGGATTTTTTGCTAGCCACTGTACAATTTGATCAACAGCTTTTACACGGGTTGGATTCCAGCATCCCTGACCATCATTTTGATCTGCATCAGAAGAGCTGGCATCTACTCCACTACATCCTTTTGATTTCAAATGGTTTGGAATAACAGTAAATGTTTTATTACCACGGATAGCTTGGAAAGTTTGAGCTAAGGTTGTTCGGTTTTTATCACCTAAATCAAGCACAACAGCTTTATTTAAAGGCTTCACACGCTTGCTGTTATAAATAATCGCAACAGCAATAACATCATTACCTAAACGATCCAGATTTTCAGGAATAACATATTTCCAGTCTGGACCTAGTGCACTGGTTAAATGAGCAATCGCGCTGTTTGGGCCATAGCCATTGTTGGCAATTTCCATTAAACCGTAAACGTCAGCATCAATCGCTTTTAATGCACTCACAATTTTACGGTGCTGTTTATCAAACTCTGCTTGTGTGTTTGCACCACGCTCTGTTGGGAAACCCGTTGCACCATTGTCATAGTTCAAGACGTTAAATGAAGCTACACGAATATGATTGGCATTTTTTGTAATGACACTCTGGCGTGGATTTGTTTGAGTAACAACTTCTGGTTGCGTACGTCCAAGCACTGGTTGTACGCGCCAACCGTTAAAACGATATTCTAAAATCCCTTCGAGATTTTTAAGCTGGTAGCCTGAACGCAATGTATTGGCAGCACTAAAATTTGTAGGTAACCATGGTGTACGGTTTTGATTGTTATAACCATCATCAAAAATAATTTTAGATAATAAATTTTTCTGAGCTAGAGCTTTAGCTTCAGGAGATAGCGCTGGATATAAATTGGTTGGAATATATAAGCGACCTAAACTTAAAGATAGTTCACCATAACGGCCATAATTATAATTCTCACTCACCGTTAAAGTCTGAGGCAATTTCACCAACATGCCTTGATAACGCTGCGGAGAATGGGTTGAACTGCCTGTTAAACTCGAAAATGGTAGTTCAAGGCTAATTGGCTGAACCTGATTTGCCATATTGCTATTACAGGTTTGAATATCTTGTTGTAATTGGTCAATCTGTAGCTGATTTTGATAGCTGGTTAAACGACCACGTAAAATAACCTCATCACCAATTTGTCCACCTTTCACCGTACTACTATTCGGAATATAAACAAAAATGGCATTGCTCACATTTGCACGTGCTTTCGTATCAGGTGTTTGAACATAAAAACCTGAGAAACCATTTGCATAACGATAGTCGGCAGTAATTACCCCACGCACGGTATAAGTCTGGTTTTGTGCTGATGTTGCTAAATCGGCAATTGGTGTATCTGAGCTTGAACAGCTGACCGTTTCAATAGGAGGCTGAGTGATAGTACCTGATAGATTTGTAAAATCATTTCGGTTTGCCCATGCTGCCCATGAATGGTCCAAATCAAATGCCGCTGTCGGATCAATACTCAAAGCTGGATTTTCAGTTTCAATACGTTTAAAGCTATTTCCCAAGCTTGAAACAGCAGTTCCCCATCCTGCCTCAGGTCGTTCCCCAATACGGCCAAAACGATCTACAGGTGTGCCTTTATAAACAAGCACAACTGCATCATCCCCATTAAAAGACAATGCAGCCACTTGATTTACTTTATTGCCAAGTTCTGTCTGTAACTCTGAACGCCCCACCAAAAATTTTTGTTTACTTGCAAGCGTACCTTGTAAACGGAAGGTAGCTGTTTTCGCAGTTCCACCATTATTAAATTGTTGAATTTCATAATCAGCCAAGTTAACAGTAGTACCATCCGGATTATAAATTTCTAGCCCTTTTTTATTACTGCTACCATCAACATACTGACTAAACATGAGCTGTGCCTGAGCAACAGAACTATATGAAAATGCACCTAATGCACTTAAAAAAACCGAAAGTGTTTTTAATTGAAAAGTTTTCATGAGTAAAAATGTTCATGTGAGTTTTAATTAGCCTCTTAGCTTAAATATTGATCATGACATCTACATGAAGAAAAACACCGAAACATTTGACTTGACCACCTGAAGACTTAAAATACCGCATTTGAATTTCAATATTGCCAAGGTTATGTCGATCGATCAGTTAGAAACGCAAATTGCAGACTTAGACAATTTGCCTGAACACCGTGAAATTGTGACGTTTATGCGTCGTTCAGCACCACTTAATACGTCTCAACGCACGGCATTAGAACAACATCGCGATTTAATTTTGGAATATCCTGTTGGTGACTTACGTCAACACTTCGAACATCCAGAACATCCTTTAACTGTTGAAATCGGTTTTGGTATGGGTCGTTCATTAGTGCTGATGGCAAAAGCGAACCCTGAACGTAACTATGTGGGTATTGAAGTCCACGTACCTGGCATTGCTCAATGCCTATATGAAGCAGGTATGGCGGAACTTAAAAACTTACGTGTACTTGATGCAGACGCGATTCAGGTTTTACGTGAAATGCCAGACAACAGCATTAACTGCGTACAACTTTACTTCCCAGACCCATGGCAAAAGAAACGTCATTTCAAACGTCGTTTTGTTATTCATGAGCGTATGCAATTGGTTGAACAAAAACTTGAGCTTGGTGGTACGTTCCATGCTGCAACAGATTGGGAACCGTATGCTGAATGGATGCTAGATGTATTAGACAACCGTCCAGATCTTGAAAACTTGGCAGGTAAAGGCAACAGCTACCCACGTCCAGACTGGCGCCCAGTGACTAAGTTTGAACGCCGTGGTATTGAGTCAGGTCATAAGATTAATGACTTTATCTTTAAAAAGATTAAGTAAAAATTTTATTGTTTTTATTTAAAAATATGGCATTAAGTTTTAAAGACTTAGTGCCATATTTTTTAAACTTAAAAATAGTTCATTGAATTATTAAAAAACATGCATTTATTAGTAAAACTTTTCTACTCTTAAAAAAATTAATAGAAGTAATAATTTACACATCTAATCATTTAGAATAGTAAAATATTATTTATTTCCATGAAATAATTAAATTGTAGTATATAAAGAAGCCTCAATATCTAAAAATTTTAAAAAGATATTTAGGCTAAATTTAATTAATTAAGATCTTAAATCATTCATTCTTTTATCTAACTCTTCTTCATTACCATCAAGAAGAGGTGTACCTTCATAATAAAACTTAGAACAATATTTACCATTATGATCTAAAAATAAAAATAAAGCACACCAATTATCACCAGATTTTTCACACTCTTCAAAAAGAATATTTATTGTTTTATAAGGTTCCATAGAATAACGTAAAGGATAATCAGCCGTATATAATTTTAGATTATCACCAACCCAACATAAGGCTGTATCCTTATTTCTCAATCCAATATTATTGTCTCTAAGTCTTTCAGTATAATAGACAATATTTCGCCAATCATTTACGGCCAAAGATGCAATTTTTTCAAGTATAGAATTAATTAATTCTGATTTCCTTAAAAAATCCATTTTATCCCCCTACTCTATTTTCAAATTGAACTCTAACCACGTACCATCTGCTTTCTGATATTTAACTACAAAACCTTATGGACGAATTGTGTTACTATCATAAATTGCCTCAATCTTAACAGGTTTTTTGGGCGCTTACTTAGATACTATTGATGAAGATAATCATCTTCATTAATTATGACGAATCATTAAAGAAAGAAGTCATTCTACTTCTTTCTTGAATTTAGAATTACATCGACCACTCGATTAAACTCAATATTTTGATATTTTTGAGATCAAGTCCACTACCTAGGTAGACATGATATTCCGAATGGCAGGTTAAGAGGCTGATTCAATCCCAACCAACAAAGCAGACATAAAAACACGCTTATCAATAATCTCATTATCAAATGCCAGCTCAATTCGATCAAAAAGCATACTAAAATCCTCACTGGAATCCAAAATTTTCGCGCTGAGTAAAGCTATTAGTCGTTGTCGTGAGCCCTGAGGATATGTATTAAACTCTGGCAAAAGCAAAGTTCTGACAGCTTTAACTACATCCTCAGTCTGGTTCACATTCAATCCATGCAGTTTCAAATAATCTTCATGGCTTACATAGTTGACATCAAACACTTTAAGCACACTAAGTAAATCGAATATTTCCTGTTTTGCTTTCATTATTCATCCCAAATAGGAAAAGCCGTGTTTATTTGGCCATTCTAGAATTAAACCAGTACAGAATATGACTTTCCATAGGTTTGAGTAGCAAAATATTATTTATTCTCATAAAATAATTAAATTGTGGGATATAAAGTAGCCAAAATTTTAAAAAGATATTTAGGTTAAATTTAATTAATTAAGATTTTAAATCATTCATTCTTTCATCTAATTCCTCATCATTACCATCAAGAAGATGGTGTACCTTCATAATAAAACTTAGAGGAATATTTTCCTGTATTATTTATTTTTAGTAAAAATCCAGTCCAAATATCATTATCTTTTTCGCACATCAAATAAAGTTTATTAATTTCCATTAATAACTCACCACTTGTATCTAATGCATAATCCTTAGTATATAAAACTTGTTTTTCTCCGATCCAACATTCAACAGTTGTTTTTTTCTTAGACCAATTTCTTTATCTCTCAAACTTTCAGTATAAAAATAAATATAATTCCAATTGGCAGGAATTATAACCTCAACTACTTCTTTAACTATCACATTAATAAGTTGAGACTTTTCAATAAAATTCATTCTATCCCCCAGCTTTATTTTCATATAAAGTTGTTAATTAATAGACATCTTTTTGGAATTCGACTTCAAAACACTATTAACCTACCATCAAAGCTATATATTAATTTCATTTAAAGTTGAAGATTTATCAATACACCTTCCTAAACATAGATATATTTCAACGATATCCTCATTAAATTAAATGTAAAAATTATTACTTAAATAAATATATAACTTAAAATAAATTAGAAAAAATTAATTTTTCTTAAAAAAGAATTCACTAATCAACTTAAAATTACCATCTTTAAATTCATACCTTCTTGAATAGTTTAAAGCTTCAACCTCTGATCGATATAATAAAAAAACATTAGATTTAGCTTCATTTAACAATTTATTAAATATATTATCTATTTTCACATATTCCATCTACCTCCAAAATCCATTCAACATGGTTATGATCTGGATAGTTCCACTCATCTTCACACGGATTAAAATTTTGAAAAAGCCTACATTCTGCCTTACCATCAATTTTTGCTAAAAAATAATCCCCCCAGAAAGAACTATCATGAGGTATAAATACAACTCCTAAAATTTCACTCAACTTTAAAATCATATTTTCTTCGTTATCATAACTCACGCCATAATAATCATATTTATTCATAATGGAATCTTATCTCCAAAAATATAAATTTTCTGTACAACCATGAATATTAAATACCCTCTTATAAGAATTAATCATTTCAATTCAGTAATGGTATACATATGAGCTATTTCCCAAGCTATTTTTTTTGCTTTTAAAATATCATCTTGATGAAATACATCAATCATTTCAATATTTTTTCTTTCAATTTGTAACGCCTTTACAGTGTCTTTTTGAACTTCAAAAACTATTTCTTCCCACAATCTTTTTATTTCAACAAAAATACCATCTCACTCATTCTTTTCACTTTCAGATAACTGATTATCTTGAGTATTGTTTGAGATTAAGAATAATTTATTTTCTATCCATTTTAATTTATCTTTTAATAACATTTATATATATCTCTCATTAAGTGAATTTACTTAGTAACTCTAAAACTTATTTCAATTTAGTAATATCGTACAAATCAGCAAGCTCTCTAGCAATTTTTCGCCCTTCAATCTTCTCCCCGTTATCAAAAGCATCTATCATTTCTTGAATTTTAATTTCAACATAATCGGCTTTCACCAGATCTTTTTTTATTTTTGGTCTAATTTCAGACCACAATGCTCTTAGGTCCTTTATTTCTTCTTCATGAATGGCTTCTTGAGTAGGAAAGTACTCAAGAAGCCACTCATCATAATCATTTGGAGCACAATGCGCTAGTGTCATGAGGGCATCTTCTAATTCACCTAATTTTTCTTTTAACGTCATTTTGTAATCCCCTAGGAATATTTACTTAATTTATAAATTGAATTTACAATCATGAGATTAGTATAGTGTAAAATATTGATAGACATGTTAGAAGATTATTTAAATACTACCGATGAAAATAATACACCTCTTTATTAAAGAGGACGAGTTAGTATCATCAAGAATGAAGTGCGAATTACTATAATTAACTCCTAGTAATATTATCAATTCAAGTTATTATTATTCGATATGAGTAATAATAATATTATTTTATAAATGTGCGTTATAATTCAAAAGAAAATCACCTACTACATGAGATAAAATTTCAGCCATAATTGAAAGGGTTTAAGATAGCAATCACTGATACAGACTCTTCTTCAAAAATCCTATCAACAGACCAAACACTCTCTCGTACTTCCCAACGCAGCTGAGTCTTGTGTAAAGCCTCTAAGATTTCAGTTTTTATATCAATCATCTGCAATGGTCGACTTGCCATTCCTCCTTTAAGACGATTTATTGAAATCTCTACGACGTCTATATCTTTAAAAGAAACAAAACCATCAGGCCCTTCTAAATAATTTTCGATAGAGATTGTTAACATTTGCCCCCACCTACCTTTCTCAACCGAAGAATCGTGCTTACGAACTATATGGACCCAACAACGCAACTCTGCTGTTAAACTACATAGCGAAGACCAATATAATTCTGTTTTATCAATTGTCATGTCATTAACCTATTTTTCATTTTTCAATAATATTCATTTAGATGAGTTAAGTATTTAACACTTGAACTATAATTTATGTGGGCTTAACGGCAAAAAAAACATACTTAAAAACTAGCATCCGATGACTAAGTTTGAACACCTTAGCATTAAATCAGATTATAATATTAATGACTTTAACTTTAAGAATTTTAAGTGACGAACGTATAATTTTTGATTAAATTTACCATATTAAGCATTCAAATTTTTATTTTTATATCTTAAAGATTATTCATTAAATCAAGACATTTAATAAAAAACAAGACTATAAGTATAATTTTAAAAATAAATTAAATTAAGGTCATTTTTCTAATTTCATCAAGAGAATTATAATCCAACAATCTAATATTAAAGTTATATTCCATATCCATCATTAATAAAGGATAAGGCAATAATTTTTGAATTTTCAAAGTAAAATCAATAGCTTCATCTCCAACGCCTTCTATTGTTAAAGTTTCAGCATCTTTACTCATTCTAACTATAGTTGAACTTCCATTTAATGAATACTCACATTCCAAAATAGCACCAATGAAATCTCCAATTTTTAAATTTGAAACCCCTAAAATACTTGAAATTTGTTCTACTACCTGATTAATATCAAAAGTTTTATTTTCTCCTAAATAGATTAACAACTTACTCATTTTTGTTCCTTTTAAAAACTTGTAGAAAATTAGTCTTAGTATTTTTGATTTCCACAAAAAACACAATACTTTTTAAATACACCATAAAATATTATATTAATTTTAGTTATTTAATATTTTTCCATATACTTCATCCAATACTCCACTCATATCTTTACTTTCACTTTGAAGAATGTAATTTATATTATTATCATTTAAAATTCTATAAGAAACATTAAAATCTTCTTTTAATAAATTCAACTGAATACTATCAAAAAATATTTCCCACATTTTTTTCAAAAAATAATCAACTGCAATTTCAGAAAAATCTAAAATTTCAAAATAATCTAACACAAATGAAATGTATTTTTTATTATTTGATATATTCATATAATACAACGAATGCATAACCCTTTCTTTCGTCGGATTATCTAACCTAACAAACTCAGGCTTTACTAATTCTTCTAATAAAATATCAATATGTTTAAAACTAGTAAAATCTATACTGTTAAATATGACACCCTGAGTTTGAACTTCATCAAAATCTCGATAAAATAATATATTTGATAAAAAAAAGCAGATATAAAAAGGATTAACAATTCTTTTTATCATCATATAACCTTATTAATTTAAAACCATTAAAGTTAAGAAATGTTTAAAGTTCATTAAACTTACAAATAAAATATATTGTAATTACCTAAAACTTACAATACTTTATTACAGTCTCCTCCAGCAAGACTAGTTCCGAGCATAGGATAAGCTATTTTACAAGAATAGAAATCTTGTTTAATTACTTTTTGCTAAATTAATAAGATCACCATTGATGATATTCAAATTAAATTCTGGCTTAATGCATGATTCCATATCTCATCAAACTCAGCTTTTGATATAGAAATTGTACTCTCATCAGGCTCTCCAAACTCTGGCTGATCTGTAAAATCATATTGTTCATGAAAATATTCTTTAGGAGTTGCCCAATAAAAAATTCCTTCAAAAACAATAATATGACGGATTATCATACCATTTTCCACCTCACAATAGAACGTTCATTCTATTCCATCATTCTATTCCATCATGCGATTCTGTGTACATCTTAAAATATTCATTCATGGTAATACTTTCCCACACCTAACAATATGTAAAAAAATAGCTAAAAAATCAAAAGAGCCCAGTACAAATGAAATATATTATAATTACCCCAAGCTTATAATATTTCGTTTGGTAGTAAAATTTTATATCCCGAATTAATTACTTCACTACCCCAGTTCTCAAACATCAAACCATAAATACTCTTAAAAAAATCTCTAGGTTTTTCAATTTTCCAATTATAAGGAAAATAAAAGCATGTTTCATCATCAGACTCTAACAATTCAGCGAAGTTATAATTCTTAGTCAGCAAAGCTTTCTCTAAAGAGAGCATAACTACTGCTTTATGATGAACATTATACTTTTTATTTTTTACTTTAAAAAAATACTCATTAAATAAGTGTTTCATTTGAGTAAAGTCATTTGGATCATATTCGGATAAGTAATTTTCCCATTCATCCCGATCATACACCTGAAAGTGAGTCAAAGCATGTGCTGGACTTGCTGTAAAATTAACAGTGCTATTCGGATACTTTAAAGACATACGAAATATTTCTCTGTTTTTACGAAATTAAAGTTTTAATTACATCTACAACAATTTCAAATTTTATATTTATCTTAAAGTCAATAACAAAGGTGAATAAAACATTTATTAATATGTTAATCACTCATGTAAAAGCTCTAAAAAATCTTTAAAATTATTTGAAATTGGATATATTTCCGACAAGAAGCTATCAAGTAAAATTATTTTAGGCGATATTTTTGTTTCTCGATAATCAAAACAAATCAAGAAATCCCCTGCATCTCTTGCAAATGGTAAAATACCTTTAGGAATTATAGAATTATCAAGTGCATACCACAAGAATGAACCATACTCATGTGATTGAGTTAGAGGAAAAAAATCACTTATACATGTTTCATCATCACCGTAATAAAAAGAACCAACCTCGATATATGCAGGGTTTGCATATTCAACTAAACTTTTATACAAGAAGGGAAATTCAATATTCAAAATAGATTCAATCTTTAAAATTTCATCTAAATTTAAATTTTTAGGTCCACTTAAACCAAAATCAGACCAACCTTTAGATAAACTCATAGTTTATTCTCCATCAATATATCGTCTTATTATTTAGGTTGAATATCAACCAACCCACTTTTAAGATCATTAACCTCTTCAATATTATAATCAATCATTGCTAAAAAAAATTCACTAAATTTTTAAAAATTTCAATTTCTTCCCCAGCATACCAAATTACTTCCCCAGCTATTGATGAATTAGGTTTACCTATTAAAAAAATATCTTTATCAATTAAAGTAGCTGCTATTGGCATCAAATCAGTTCTACAAATGCCTTTTTTAGAAAGATATGTAATATCGATTATATTTAATAAATCCAATGCATATTTCTTTTTTTCTCCTTCTATCAAATCTGTCAGACCAAATAAATCTACATATTGATAAAAGCCTTTCCATCCATTTGTATATAAAAGAAAGCTCTTGTAAAATTTATCAATTTCCTCACCCAATATAATTTCAGTTTTTATAATATCATCTATTGTTGCAGTTAATTCAGGTAAATAATAAGGCCAAATTTTCTTAGTATCTGCCTCATACAAAGAATTTTCACAAAAGCCAATCTCGCTATTTTCTTAGTCCAATCCATTCCATTTCTCTATCAAGTAAAATATGACAATAATTTCATTTAAAATATTAAAGATAAGCTAGCAACAAATTATAAAATATGAATAATAGAAGAAATCATAAAAATTATTTAAAGTTGATGTTTTTGCCAAATCAAAATAAGAAAATTATTTTTTCTTATAAAAAACCTCATTGACCAATTTAAAATCACCATCTTTAAATTCATACTCTTTTATATAATTTAAAGCTTCTACCTCTGATCGATATAATAAAAAAATATTAGATCCAGCTTCATTTAACAATTTATTAAATATATTATCCATTTCAGGTGTTCCATTTATTTCCATAATCCACTCAACATGCTTATGATCCGGGTAGTTCCAATCATCTTCACATGGATTAAAATTTTGAAAAAGCCTACACTTACCATTACCACCAATTTTTGCTAAAAAATAATCTCCCCAAAAAGAACTATCATGAGGTATAAATACAATTCCCAAAATTTTACTTAATTTTGAAATCATATCTTTTTCATTATCATAACTCACACCATAGTAATCAAATTTTTTCATAATAAAATTTTATCTAAAAATATAAAAACCATGTATATTAAATATTATTATAAACTAAGATACAATTAGATATTTTATTTTTAATCAAAACAAGTAAATTTAAAAAATATAGAAAATTCACACTACATTATAATAAATGATCTTGTTTCTTCAAAGAGTGCAAATAGTTAGCTATTTCTCTTTCACCTCGCTCTAAAACGAACGCCTCAGCATCAAAATGCTCTGCATAATCTCCAGTATATGCCACTCTATAATTTACACCATGCTTAATCAAAATTTTAACAATATCAAGATTTCCACAATAAATTGCAGTAAACAAAGGATTTTTTATAGAATCTGATGTTATTATCTCCATATTTAAATTCAAAAAATATTCAATAATTTCAATATTTTCCTTATTAACTGCTTGACTTAGAGCATTACCACGGAGGGGGCCACCTTGTTCATTAATATCAACTCCTGCTGAGACCAAGTATACAATAATATCTTTACGATTATGTAAAGCAGCATCATGCAACCAAGTACCAAAAGGAGTTTTAAAATTTAAAATTCCTAAATGTCTATGATCATTTAATAACTTTATAGCTACCTCATTATTACCATCTTTAATGGCACTATGGATATCCTTAGCAATTATCTTTAATTCATCCATTTCTTGACTCTTTTATTAGCTGTCACATCTACTATTTTACATTTTAACTCTATTACATTCCAAATTATATTAAAGCACTATATCTTGCACTCCTACCGCAACAACTTGCTCATTTATAACTAAGACACCTATACCAAGCTCTGGATCAAATATAGAATCAAAAATAAATCCTAATTGTCTATCCTCCCCTATTTCAGTATGTATAATTTTCAAACATTTTAAAATAACCTTTTTTTTATACTTTCCAATTCAGCAATCTGAAAGTTTTCATAACAATACTTTTTGATCTCTTTTTCAACATTATCCAAAATATTTTTTTTGTTTAACTCAAAATGAATAAAAGTATCTCTTTGATTTTGAGTGATATCACTACCATCATCTTCATATGTATAAACATTTAATTCAACTGGATATAATGTATGAAATATTTCTATTTCATATGGACGCAACCAAAGTAGCTCCTTATTATACAACTCTCCAAAAACTTTATCATTTAAAGTTCCCACTTTAAAACTCCATTTATATCCATTAGCTAATATCTCAGCGCAAATACAAAAGTAACTTTTAATTACCACGCTATATCTATTTTTATTTTGAATTAATAAAACTTCAAAATATAGCATCTATATTAAATAAAAAATTATGGTTTTTTATAAGGCAATGTACCTAAAAATTGAACCTTCCCTACACTTTTGTGATTTAATTTATATGCAAAATTATAAATTAGAATTATAAAATTAATGGGAAACAATAATTTTATATCTTTTAATTTTAGTTCTTCCAAAATTTGTTCATCGTAGGAAAACCCATTGAAAGCTAATTCTAAATTACTGGTAAAATCAAAGAAACTTTTCTCAACAAAATCCTCATCAATAAAATCGATCTGGAATTCATCTGTAAATAAAGATCCTTCAAAATCACCATCTAATGAATATCGATTTAAGACATAGTTATCTAAGTCACAAGAAGAATCTAAATTCCCCACCCAAATAGATATAGAATTATCTTGGTGCATTTAACAAATCCTGTCTATTTTAAATAGCATATAGAAAAAGTTAAAAATCATTTAAACAAGGCATATTAAAACCAGCTTCTTTAAGGTCATTTCCCCAATATTTATACGACAACTGATAAACTTCTTCAAAATAGAATCTAGGTCGCTTGAATTCCCAAGTATATGGAAGAGAAAATGTATCATATGGATCTTCATCATTTACTAATAATGCATCAAAGTTAAAGTTTTTATCATTTAAAGCATTAATAAGAACTTTTATCATTTCAATTTTATGATCAACTGTAAACCTCAAAACTCTACCGTTATTAAAAAAGTATTTCTCTAGCAAATCATCTAGTTCTTTTGGATTATTCGGATCAAATTGGTCTAAATAGGCCCCCCATGTTTCCTCACGATCATATATATCAAAAACACCTAAAAATGCTGCAGGTGTTACTACGAAATCTATATCTGAATCTAGATGCTTCAAATTCATATAAGTTATTTAACTCCCAAAGTTACACATAAGCTATCGAATATCATACTTATTAAAGTTATCAGACTTTCATTTCAAGGAATTTAAATAGTTTGCTATTTCTATTTCTCCACGCTCTAAAGCAAATGCCTCAGCATCCATTTTATTCATATAATTGCCAGTATAAGACATTTTATAGTCAATACCGTGACAAATTAATTTTTCAGCGATCGGTAAACTTCCTTTCATTATGGCACCAAATAAAGGATTTTTTTCTGGTTCTGTGGTATCCATTTCAACATTTAATGACAATAAGTATTCTACTATATCAATATGTCCACTTGATGCTGCTGTATTTAAACTATTGCCCCCAAAAGTTCCCCCTTTTTTATTAGGATCCACCCCTTCAGAAATTAGATATTTAACTATTTCTAATGCTCCACTACTAGAAGCTACATGAAGCCAGCTACCAAATGGTGTATCTATAAATATTAAACTAGGAAATTCGTTAAATATCTTTTTTAAATTAATCAAATTATGATTTTTAATAGCATTTCTAATTAAAATATTATTCTCTTGATTTTGTCGAATGATATTGGACTTATGCATATAACTTCACTTACGAATCATTGAAAAAGTGTTATGTAATTGAGAAAAACTGACTCATCTCAGCCAGTGCTTTTGCATTACAGATAAAACGCCAGAACCTCATCATTCAAATAAAATATTCTTGTACATTAATAGTTTTAACACATTTATCAACTATCAAGACGCCTATCCCCAGCTCTGGTTCGAAAGTTGCTTCAAACATAAAAACTATTTCACCATTAGGTAAAAAGTATAATTGATCCCAATCAAAGACTTTCCTCAAATCAGAAACCATTTGGATATAAGGCACCATTCCATCATCAGGTAAATCTTGATATATTTTAGCTCTATTTAATTTATAATAATTAAATAGAGCTTCCTCTATTAACGTGATATAGACTAAAGAATTATCAATAAATTCATTGTAAGCTCGCTCTTGAGCATTTGTAATATCATTAGCTTCGTAACCAGCAAGAGTAAAACTAATTTCTTTTGACTCTCCAAAAATTATATATTTTTTATGCTCGATTAAATTCAGATTAGAATCCATAAAACCAAATGGTTCTATACTTTGTAAACCCATTTTCTACACCCGCAATTATTTCAGTTTTTTAATCATAATTAAACCATAATATCGGCAAATAATTTTAGTAACTAGACCTGATTCAAGATTAAGGAAAATCAATCTCAATTTTAATACCAAGTAAATTTTCTTTTCCATGTTTAATTATTATATTTTCAAACTCTTCTACAACATTACATACTGTATTAAACTGCTCGAAATTAAAATATTGGGGTAATCCATCATCAATGGAATACTCTTGAATATTCTCATTTGATATACAAATCTCACTTTTATTTGCCAATGGTGGTCTCACCCAAATAAATTTATCATTAATTGACATATCCGGTAACTCTTGATCAATTGGGTAATACTTTTCCAAAATAAAACTACTTATTAACTCTTTTAACTCCAAAAGAGGTCTACCACGCAATTCCCATATAGCATCACAAAGTGTCACGGTTATGGCCTCATTTTCACCTCCCGTTTCATCAATACAATAGACTCTTGGATATATAGATTTATTACTTAATAAAATTAATTCTGCTACTATTTTCTTCACTGTTATACTCTAAATAAACTGATACAAAGTCATAGCTTTATGATTTAGTTTAAAAATTTGTCTGATAGTTTACTAGTCTCGCCTCCATAGATGTGATACCAGCTCTAAAACTTCCATTCGCTTCTATCAGACTCATTGCACGTTAAGTATGAACCTAGTGCCATGTAAAAGGGATTTTAAAAATATAAACAATTATTCACCTTTCGGAAAAATTGATATTAGCTAATGTTCTAAATCAATTTATTAAAGAGCTTGCTGATTAGTTTTTCTCAAACTTCACACAATAAAATGGAAACCAACATCGTCCAAAGCACCACCCTAACCAATTTCTTCTAGTTGATGCTAAAGGTAATATTTTTGCACAACTATATAATGCCTTCAGGTACTCCAGTCCCACCTGCTAATTTACTAATTTTCCAACGATTCATATCTTGGTATTCAAAATTAATTTCATAGTCAAAGTTTGCATCTATCACCAGTAGAAATACTCCTTTAATTTTACCTAAGGCTGCTAGTAATTCTTGACCTTGCATATTCATAGGATGAAAGAAATCTTTATACTTCAAGACATCTATTATTTCTACGCCAGTTTCAGACACGAATGATGCTTTAAGTTCTGTGACTGAATTATTACAGGAAAATCTTAAGTATGCTTTTTCCCACTGTGGTTCAACACCCATCATGAGCGTTATAAATTTTTTTGCAATCTCAACAACTAGTGAACTGGCATCATCATTAATCATAATTTCATTCTTCTAATATAAATTTGCTGAGGAGCATTATTAAAGAGCCGGCTAAATGAATCACCACACCTTGTGTATATCTGATAGTAAAATTAACCAATCAACTCTCTACTGAATATTTAAAGCTACCTATAAAAATAGGATCTTTTGCAATACTTCTCCTAACTTTAGAAGGTTTATAAGAAAAATCATATTGTGCAATAACCCACCTACAATCTACTATCCCTTTTTCAAAAGCAGCACTGACTACCTCATTAATAAAAGATTTTGAATAAGATAAATCTTCAAGTAATTTATTTAAACTCACCATCTCAAAATTAAAATTATTAGTTTCCTGATCGTCAAGACGATAATACCCGACCCCGCATAAATCTTGCAAGATATCTAAATCTGTATCTACACCTTCACCAAATATTCCTGCCCAAATTGATACAGTTCCCTCTTTTTCAAATTCTTGACTGTAGTAATCATTTTCATCAGAATAATCATTTATACTCATTAAAATATCCCCTAAATAATAATGAAAGAAAGACTCAAAAAGCAGATGAATATCTATCATAATTGTATTTAATTATAATAAAATTTCCTACAATCAAATCTGTTATCATTTGAAACTTGACAATATAAAGTCTAAAAAATTCAGAGGTGCCTCATCAAAGTAACTCAGTTAATTCTAAAACAGGAATGATAGACCCTGCCGTTGAATTCCTAATTCGCTTTTCAATTTAGCATGTAATGGTTTTAGTGAATTGGGATACAGCCACTACACTAAGCTGTACAGAGTGTTCTTCTCAGCAATTGTAAAACTAACCTATTGTTTTGATAAAAAACACTATATTATTGGACAGTAGAATCGACGAAATAGATGTTGTTATTGTAACGTCTTTATCCACTCATTAAATTGCTGTGAAGCATCATTACTATTTAACAATTCTATCCATTCATGCTCGTTACTATTTATCGCATCAGAAATAGTAAAGACTATGACACCATTCCTATCCATATCACAAAAAAATCCCTCGTCTTTCAAACTCTTAAGTGCCAATATGCAGGATTGATATACATCGAACTTAAACTGATCATATTCATCTGAAGACTTAATTAATTTAGATTTAGCTCTTAAATATGTAGAAATCTCGTTAAAACTCTCACCCCCCTTAGATTCATGGCTCCACTCACTTGGACTCCATCTATAGTATTCTTTATCATCAGGATCATTTTCTATCATTTTATTTAAATGAATACAGCTATTTTGTGCTGGACAGATTGTGATTGCATCTGTATCAGAATATAAGCCATAAGCACAAAAATTTATATCAGGCTGCTCTTGTCTTACAGAGTTAAAAGCCTCTATTGCTGCTTCTTTAATTTTCTCTATAACATATTGCTTATCCAATAATACTCTCCAATATATTAAAGTTAAATCTCGACTATTATAAAAATGTGAATATTATCTTTCTAAAGTATATTTACCCTAAAAAAGATCATCTATTACAATCTAGCTAAAGTCATTATTTATATCAGCCGTACACATTAAATAAATACTTAATATTTTTAAAAAGTTTAAGCTTGTGCCCCAGTAAGTAAGTTTAAAAATTTCAATTTGAATCAAATTATAAAATTATCGACCCTATCTTCAAAAAAAACATTAGAATTTTAAGGACTCATTTTCATACTACAAAAAACAATTACTTTAACTCACTAATACTTTTTAAATGAAGTTTTACAGAAGAAAATTAAATAAGACAATAATTCAACTATAATTGAAAGGATTTAGGATAGCGATCACTGTTACAGGCTCCTCTTCGAAAATTCTACCAACAGACCAAACACTCTCATATATTTCCCAACGCAGCTGAGTCTCGTGTAAAGCTTCTAAGATTTCATTTTTTATATTAATCATCTGCAATGGTCGATTTGCCATTCCTCCCATAAGACAATAAATTGAGATCTCTACTGCTTCTATATCTTTAAAACAAACAAAACCCTCCGGCCCTTCTAAATAATTTTCGATAGAGATTGTTAACATTTGCCCCCACTTACCTTTCTCAACTGAAGAATCTTGCTTTTGGACTATACGAACCCAACAATCAAATTCCGATCTTAACCTACATAGTGAAGACCAATATAATTCTGTTTTATCAATTGTCACTTCATCAACCTTTTTCATTTTTTCAATAAAAGTCCATACGGGTGCCCGCGACTAAGTTTGAACACCGTATTTGGATCAGATTATAAAATTAACGATCTCATCTTCAAAAAATTAAATAAAAAATGCATTTTTCGATTAAAGTGAGAACTTTAAATTTCAAAAAATAACACCATAATTTTTTGATTATATTAAATTTTCTTCAAAAAACTTTTTCTCTAAATTTTGTAAAAAAGATATTCCGTATTTATCTTCATTTAAATTATTATAAAGTTGAACAGGTAAATCTTTTTTGTATTCTATAAAACATGTAGCTAAACCAACAGCTATCGCTGCAACGCTATCCGTATCTCCTCCTAAATTAATACATGACTTTAGGAGCTCACTTAAAGAACTATGTTGCAATAAACATGTTAATGCGGCACTGACCGTATCATATGCATTTAAAGATACTCGATCTTTCCAATTATAATCCCAGTTTCCATATTGCTCTGATTTTAGAAACCTCTCTAAATTCTTAATAGAACCTTTTTGGTGAGTTCCAAAATGGGCAGCTAAAGCGACAGCACAGCTGGATTGAATTCCTATGGGTGAATCATGTGTAATTTGTGCTTGTAACTTTGCTAAAGCAATTACATCTTCTTTATTTTTTAGAAAACCAATTGGAACTGAACGCATTGCCGCCCCATTTCTTTCACTTGTTGGAATTATTAGTTTAAGTAACTCTTTGCTAGACTCAACTTTACTTAATAAATTAAAGAAACCTTCTGAATATCCTAATCTCACATCTCTATTAAAGCATTCTAAAAATTTTGAAGCTATATTTTCTTTGGTCCATTCTTGACCTGATAATATAAACTCCACTATCGCAATCGACATCTGTGTATCATCTGTATACTTGCCTAAAATATCGTATAACTCATGTTTGCTGTATAATTCTAAATTATTCTGTGAAATAATCTTATCTTGGCTGCAAAATTCAAAACCAGCACCGTAAGCATCCGCGATAGCAATTTCAATCAACATAAGGATTAAGTCTCTTTAAGTGAAAATGGTCTTTGATTAAATTGTCAAAAACTATAGATACTAGTTCATGTATTGCACTTTCTTTAAGTACCCAGACTTCTAAAAGTTCTGTTCTGAACTCGCTGTCATAATAGAGCGATTCAAATAATTTCTTAGATAGAAATACTTTCACTTATAATAACCTATCTTATGCATTAATCTGAAAATATTTTTTAAGACATCGATCTTTATTTAAGACGTATTTATAAAAAGTTGTATAAATAATTTCTTTAAGAACTTAGTTAAAAATAATTAACAAAATAGAATTCCTAAATTAATCCTATTCTCTAAAGTATCAGAAAAATTCAACCAATTAATTTAATCAACCTTAAAAAATTATACGACCTTTACACCTATAGTAAAATTCTATTGTCATATTTAAATCATCTCAGCTAAAGCATCCAATCTTGCTCTATATTCTTCGTCTTTATTATCTAAAAGTGGTGTATCTTGATAATAAAAATGAGTAATATATTTACCATTATGATTAATAACTACGCCAAAACCACTCCATATTTCTTTATTTTTTTCGGAGTCAATAAATAATTCATCTACTACATCATCTAACTCAACAGATATACTTAAAGCTGGACCATTAGAAGCATCATAAAGCTTTTCATCCTGTCCTACCCAACATCTACTAATCGAAGCATCACGCAAACCAATTTCCATATCACGTAATCGCTCTGTATAATATACAATCTTTGACCAATTAGCTGGAGCTGAATAAATAATTTCATTCACAACAATATTGAGCAATTCAGATTTTTTTAAAAAATTCATATTTAGCCTATTATTCTCGAATATCACATCAATTCTTCTTAATAAGAAGATATTTAAATTATCTCTTAATTCTAAGCTAACTACTCAATACTTTTTATAAATATGCATAATAAGTACTGCACAATTTCACACTGAGAGACTTTTCAATCCTACCATTTCCAATCATCAATCTTAATAAATCTCACCCCTGTACAACCTAAACTTTTTATTAAGTCACTTAATGAATCATGTACTAAGATTATGTTATTAAATGTTTTACCAACTCTAAATAAGACTTCATTTTTAGCCTTATCTACATCAATAACAAGTTTATAAATTTCATCAATATAACCTTCTTCTTCTATATATCGTGAATATTCTTTATTAATACAATCAATTTTTTCCAACAAGTTTACAAAAAAGTATTTAGTTTGTATAGGAATACCATTTGGTTTATATAGCTTTATTGGAAAGTATTCTGCACTTACCTGTTTTGTTTCTAAAATATCTTTTAGCTTACTAGAAACTATAAAAAGTGAACCTACATGAAAATAATCTGCTGGTTCATATTCTTCGATTAAATCAATGTCTATCTTGATATTTTTATCAGAGATTGGTTCACCCTTTGTAAGTTTAATTTCCTTTAATACACTAATATCTCTAATGGTTCCACGCGTATAATAAATTTCATTATCAAAATCTGCTTTCCAAACGCTATACATTTTTTGACCTTAAAGTTATATTATATAACAATTTTTGTTTCTAAAAAGTCTAAATACTTAGGATCATCTTCCAAAAGTATACCTAACCCTCCTCCCATATAAGCTCGTGTTAATTCATCAGCTGATTCATCAAAGCTACCTTCTTCAAAATAAAGCTGTCCAAGACGAAGATGAATATAAGGATTTCCCAGCCCTTGTGGGCACTGAACTGCATTGTAAAAGCACTTAAATGCTTGTTCATAATTTTTAAGGTGAAAATACATATCTCCCATTGCAACATATATCCACGTTGCTGCTTCCCACTCTCTATGGTCGCTTGGAAGTAATTTTAAAGAATCAATATAATTTTTCTTTGCTTCCTCAACATTTCCGTGCTTAACAAGCTCATCGCCTCGTTTGCATAAAAAGGTGATTTCTTCGTGAATTTCATTTGGTAACTGCTTCATAATTACTACTTACTATCTTAACCACCGGGTTTATTTTAAAGAAAATTTCCTACTTAAGTTCTTCCACTTGCAAACACTGAATCTAAAGTATTAACTGAGTTTTAATGAATTTTACTGATATTTATTTCAAAAAATAATAAACACATCTAATTCTATCACTTTAAGCTCAGTTGAAGATATATATATACTTTAAATATATTACTATTGAATATGAGATACTTTTTAATTTATTACATCTAATCTTACTGCTTCAAAGAATTCAAATAACTAGCTATTTCTTTTTCTCCACGTTCCAAGGCGAATGCTTCAGCATCCATATTATTCATATAATCACTCGTATAAGAAATTTTATAATCTATACCCCGAAATATTAAAATCTTAACTATAGTTAAATTTCCCACATAAATTGCCGTAAAGAGCGAATTATATTCGGACTCATCGATTATCATTTCAACATTTAAGTCTAATAAATAATTAATAAGATCTATATGCTGATTTTTTACTGCTTCATTTAAAGCATTTCCTCCTAAAATCCCTCCTCTTTCATTTATATCAATTCCTTTATAACAAAATACTCTACTAAAATTTGACGACCATGAGCAGAAGCATCATGCAACCATGTTCCAAAAGGGGTCTTGTAGCTAAGAATGCCTAGTTTTTCATTAACGTTTAATAGCTTTATAGCGAAATCAATATCATTACCTTTAATAGCACAATGTATTTCTCTAGCAATAGATTTCAACTCATTCACTTTTCACTCTCTATGTTTCTTTTTCTACCCAACCGTCAGTTTACTTATATAAATTTTTTCACTGTAAATATTCGCTAATAATTCATAAAACAACTTCATTTTTTTCATTTATTACTTTTTCAATAGTATTCTTATCTACTAGAACTATAAATTCTGGTGGTAGTATCAGTACAGACATAATTTCAGGTCTTAAGTAAAGTAGTTGAAAAGCATATATTGCTTCATATTCAATGTCTTCGCTATCATCTTCAAGTGTATTAATAAACCATCCAGAATCACCTTTCTCTAAGTCTGGTTCTATACGCTCCATAAATAGTTTTTCTTTATCCAAACATCCTTTTACTAAAATAATTTTATCCTGAAATAACGTAGGTATAGGATCTACCCCGCAACGCTTTGCAAAACTATTTTGTAGTGCCTGAACTTCAAGTGTAAAATCAATACTATTTTTTTCTTCACTAAATGGATTACGTGAAAAATCTGGTTCACACAATATTAACTGATTATCATCAAAATTTCGAAATATAAAAAAAGACCAACCAAACTGTATTTTTACACCATCTTCAATAGATACACCCTTCCGGCTCATATCTACAATCAGTTCTACCAACCATTTTGCTTGCTCACTTAATCGAGAGGAATATCTCATTAGAATATTCTTCTCATTTAGTTCAATAACTTTCTCTTCCATTAATAACCTTTTATTAATTAAGTTTTATATTAAAAAATATAGACCAACTCATTTCCACACTTATTTTGAATAGTTTATCTTTTCGATTCTAGTTAAAAAGTATTACTCCTATATTATCAAACAACTCTACTTAAAAGTTCAAATATATTCTTATTAATCAAATTTTTAGAATTTTATTTAGGATATACGTCCTAATAGATGTATTTTTTTAACTATTGATTGCCAATCGAGCCAAATCTAGCTATTTATAGAAACTGGTACTTGCCATACTAAAAATAGCTAAGGACAACAACACATGTTAAAAATTTTAGGGCGCGATAACTCCATCAATGTTCGCAAAGTCTTATGGTTGTGTGAAGAACTAAATATTGAATATGAAAGAGAAGACTGGGGACGAGGCTTTCGCTCAGCACAATCACCTGAATATTTACAATTAAACCCAAATGGTCAAATTCCTGTTGTTTTAGATGGTGATTTAGTCCTTTGGCAGTCCAACAGTATTATCCGTTATTTGGCAAATGCTTATGATAAAAAGCATCAGCTTTACCCTACTCAAGCGAAAGAAAGATTCTTTGTTGACCAGTGGATTGACTGGCAAGCGATCGAGCTGAATAACAGCTGGACTTATACGATTATGTCTCTCTTGAGACACTCACCAGATCATCAAGATCCAAACTTATTACAACAAGGTATTGCTGACTGGAATCATCATATGCAGATTCTCGATCAACAACTTGAAAAAACTCAGGCCTATGTTGCTGGTTCACAATTTAGCTTGGCCGATATTCCAATTGGTCTATCGGTACAGCGCTGGAAAGCTACACCTTTTGACCATCCAACGCTTAAAAATGTCGACCAATATTTTGAACGTTTAAATCAACGTGCTGGTTTCTTAAAATGGGGAAATAACGGCGAACCTTAATTTTAAATCACTTTTAGTCCGAGTGATGGCGTTTCACGATGCCATCACTTAAAAGTTGATAAACCTGTTTTAAATCATCTTGATTTGCTTGAGCCAATAAGTCTTGATGCATTGCCAAGATATTCTGATCTCCCCTTACCGCAGGCCCAGTTTGCATTTGTTTCGGATCATTTTCAGTCGCTTTTTTAGCTGTTTCCACAATTAATGGATAGAGCAAGCCAAAGTCCACCTGCTCTTTATCTACAACCTGCTTTGCCATATCAAAACAATAATTACTAAAGTTACAAGCGAACACAGCTGCTAAGTGTAAAGTTAAACGTTGTTTTGAGGTGTATTGATATACTCGGTTACTTAGGCTATTTGCTAAATCTGAAAGTAGTTTCTGATCGACATTTGTTAAGGCTTCAACAAATAATGGCGTTGCAGACCAATCAACATCTCTTTCTAAGCTAAATGTTTGTAATGGATAAAACACCCCTGCTTTTTCATGTACATGACTGATGACTTCAATATCAGTACTACCCGAAGTGTGGACAATGAGTGTGTCAGGAAAGAATTCATGAACTTGTTTTACAAGCTCTGCAATTGCACTATCTGAAACCGCAAGAATGATAAGATCGGTTGATTGGAATTCTTGAAGAGACTGGCAGGCTTTTGCTTGAGTTTTCTCTGCAAATTTTTGGGTTTTATCAAAATCACGCGCATAGACTTGTACGATGTTATGACCTTGGCCCAATAAAGCCTTTGCCAAATGAAAGGCCACTCGCCCACTTCCCACCAAACTGATTTTCATATCAATCCAACATTATTTGTCTCAACAAAAAAGCTTCTCAAAATGAGAAGCTTTTTTCAAATTAAAATAACTAATTTTTCATAAATCAGTCGATTATTGGGCTACTGAAAACTCAATACGACGGTTTTTAAAGCGACCTTCTTCTGTCGTGTTTTCTGCAACTGGCTGATCAGAACCATGGCCTTCTGCAACTAATTTAGAAGCATCCACACCTTTAGATTTTAAATAATCTACAACTGCTTGAGCACGGCGTTGAGACAAAGCTTTATTTGCAGCAGCATTACCAGTTGAGTCGGTATGACCACCCACATTTAATTTGATGCTAGTCACTTTATTTAAAAGTGTTGCAGCTTGGTCAAGAATGGCTTTGTTATCGGCAGGTATGTCACTTGAACCACTCGCAAAATTAATAATTTGCAAGTTAAGTGCTTTCACCAAAGCATTTACATCGACATTGTTCGGATCAATTGAGCCTAGAGCAGTTTGCGAAGCAGTTAAGCTATTGCTTACAGATTGCTCAGCTGTTTCTGGTGCAGTAGAAACAACTTCAGTGTGAGGAACAAGAGCTTTTACTTTTGCGGTTAATGCTGCTAACGCTGCTGCATCACCTGCTTTCAAAGTAATTTTGTCACCTATCCATTCTAAAGATGCATTTGGCACACCTTTTAAGGCACCAAGCACGCCAGCAAGTGCATCTTTATCTGTAAATCCAGCTGCATATGTTTGACTAGTATCAACGTTACAATCTTGAGTTGATGAGAAAACCTGCTTAACTTGAGTTTGTAGTGTTGCTAAGAATCCTTGATCGCCAATACCTGCCTGACACTGGCTAACAGCACCTTTATCATCTGTGCTTAAGGTTAAACTCGCAGGTGCAGCTGCGGTAGTAGCCTCAACACCACTGGCAGCTGTTGGTTCAGGTGCTGGTACAGCTTCTTTATGCTGGCAAGAACGCCATAACCAAGCAATGATAAGACCCAAAATAATTAAGGCAATAATAGGGAGGAACCCACGAGATTTGCCTGTTTTTTCACTGGCTGCAGCTAATGGTGGGGCTGCTGAAGTTGCATGTGGAACTGAAGATAAACCTGCACCAAGTCCTAGCGGAGCTAATAGACCCACTGCCCATGCTGGTAAATATGAACGAATAGTATCTGCATGTTGGCGCAAGTAATTCACAATACTTTGCTGGTCATTTCCGGCAACATCTGAAATTGCATTAAGGCTGGGTTTAATTGCACTGTTGAGCGTACTTTCAATTTCATTATTTGGTGCTGTACCACTTAAATGGGTAAGTACAGTATTTTTGATTTGGTCATTATGAGAAAAAAGGTCTGATAAGGAAGGAGCCAAACTATTTTTCAATTGTCCGATAAGATCAGGTTTAGCAGCTAATAATGAAAGTAAAATTGGATAAAACTTAGATAAAGCATTCGATTTTTCGCCTAGGTATCCATCCTGTTCATTTAATAATATTGAAGATACTTTTTCTTTAAGCAATTCTATAGGGTTTATCGACATTGGTTATTCTCCCGAATCTTATACGTCGTAACCAGCAATTTTTGATTATTCAAATACTTCTCTTTGCTGATAGTTTTTTATTCTAATCTTCCTTCAATCTTTTGTTGTTTTTTATATAATATATATACAATTTTCCATCTAGTATTTACAAAACAGGTAGATCATATTGATCTACCTGTTCATATTTTAAATTTACTTTAACTAAGAACTTTATCAGTTAGCAAAAGTTTGAAGTACTTTACCCGTCAAGGTTTGACCCAACAATGGGGTATTTTTCCCTTGCGATAAAATAGTGTCTTTGCTTACTGTCCAGCTTAAAGCAGGATCAACCAATACCCATCCAGCTTCATCTTCCCAACGCGAGGTCATATTCGCAACCTGTGCTGGCACACTAGTAACTTTAGCAACCCATTCTAAAGGTTCAAATAAACCCTCATTAATGAGTTGAACGCCTAAAGAGACATAAGTATCAAAAGCGGTAATACCCGGCTGAGTTTCAGCAAATGGCGCCATTTTTGCCGAACTGCTTAAAGGTTCATGGTGCGTACAAATTGCATCAATCACGCCTTCTTTTAAGCCTTGACGTAAAAGTTCTTTATCTTGCTCAGAACGTAATGGTGGACGAACATGCGCAAGTGAATTAAAACCATCAGTTAAGTGTTCAGTTAAATGCAACTGATGCATTGCTACATCGGCAGTCACAGGTAAACCTTTTGCTTTTGCTGCGCGAATTAATTCAACCGATGCACCGCAAGATAACAAACCAAAGTGAGCTTTTACGCCAGTTGCTTCAATCATAAGCAGATACTTTGCAATTGCTACAGTTTCAGCAATTGCAGGAATCATCGGCAAACCTTGGCGAGAAGCAATAAAGCCTTCGTGTGCACATCCATCTTTAGCAATCTGCGGCTCTTCAGCATAAAACACAACCGTTAAACCAAGACCCGCTGCATATTCCAAGGTACGAATAACTACATCATCATTTTCAAAAGCAGCATTTGCATTAGAAACAGCAGTACAACCACCTTTTTTCAGGCCCGCCATATTTGCAGGTTGTTTACCATTTAAACCTTGGGTTTGAGCACCAATGATATGCATGTGAATACCACCATCATGCCAAGCCTTTTCAATCAAGCCATGAATGAGAGCACCGTTGTCTTGTACAATCGGCTTTGAATCAGGTGGTGTAATCACATGCAAAATACCATTGGCACGTGCTGCCTTACCTTCCGATTTTAATGTCCCATGTTGCTGTTGACCTGGTTCACGCAAACGCGCGCATAAATCAACCATGGTTGGCATTAACCATTTACCTTGGCCATCAATGGTTTGTTCAACTTGCTCAACTGGAGCAACCAACTTGCCATTTTCAATATATACAGTTTGTACGCTGTCTGTTTTTTGGATTGGGTCTAACACACGTACATTTTCAATTTTTACAATACTCATGTGATCCATTCCTTACAACGTAATCGCTTCAATTAAACCTTGCTCTTGGAGTTGGCCTTGCATTGATAACGCCAATACGGCCATACGAACTGCAATACCATTGGTTACTTGTTTCAAAATAACCGACTGGTCTCCATCAGCAACACTTGAATCAATTTCTACACCACGGTTCATTGGTCCCGGATGCATCACAATGCAATCTGGTTTAGCTAAACCAAGACGTTCTTTGTTTAAACCATACATTCTGTAAAATTCAGACTGTGAAGATAACGCTGGAGAGTCAATACGTTCGTTTTGAATACGTAAGGCAATAATCACATCACAATCAGTAATGCCTTCATCCATCTTGTTAAACAAGCGAACGTGCTCGCCATATTCAGAAAAGCCCACTGGCAATAATGTATTCGGTGCAATCACGCGAATATCTTTACAACCTAGGGTTTGTAATGCAGCTACATCCGAACGTGCTACGCGAGAGTGTTTAATGTCCCCGATAATGGCAACGCTTAAATCTTCAAATGGTTTTTTAGTTTCACGGCGAATAGTCAGCATATCAAGCATCGCTTGCGTTGGATGCGCGTGACGCCCATCCCCTGCATTAATAATCGCGACCTTTGGACATACATCTTTAGCAATGAAATGTGCAGCACCCGAAGATGAATGGCGAACAACAAAAATATCCGCGGCCATTGCTTCAAGGTTCCAGAGCGTATCGCGCAGAGTTTCACCTTTTGAAGTACTTGAACGTGCAATATCAATGTTCAGTACATTGGCAGACAAACGTTTTGCTGCTGCTTCAAAAGTAGTACGGGTACGTGTGGAGTTTTCAAAAAAGAGATTCATAACCGTCAATCCCTCTAAGAGCGGACGGTTAATTAAATTATTATTATCATCTAAAAAGCTTTGTGCGGTATCTAAAATCTTGGTGAGGTTTTCTTTTGAAAGTCCCTCAATCGTTAAAAAATGTTTTAAATTTCCGTCTTGATTGAGCTGAACCTGGCTCGGTTGATGCAACGCTGCAATATGCATAATGGATTCCTATGGGTCGAATCGCGAAAACGTGCATAGTGTAGCTGAATTCCGCTCTTTTCGCAGAAGAACTTTACAGAATAAGGCCCTAAATTGACCAGAAAATTTAGAACCTTATTGGCAATTACCTTAATGCACCAATGTAATGGTGCGGAACTTGAGCCCGATAAATATCCTCGGCGGTAATTTCAGACTCTTCATCGACTTTAACAACAGCAATTTTTTCTTTTAGAGAAGGCTCAGGTATTGTATCAACCAACGATTTCAATCGCTCAACACATCGTTTTAATTCGTCATCCTCTGATTCTAGTGCCAGCGCAATGACATATTTTGCATAATCTTTATTTTGGACAACGTACATTGCATCAATTACTCGCCCCGTCACCCTACGCATGCGTACATATATTTGTGTAGAAACTGAGAAAGCATCTGCATTAGCAATAAAACCATTCCCCATCATGTCTTTCATTTATAATTACCCCATCAATTTAAAATAATAAAGTGGTTAAAAACTGGCTATGTTTGTTAATTAAATAACCATTGATAGGATTGAGTTAGCAAAATACATACCACTTTAATTGTATTAATCTTTAAAAATCAGTTTATTGGTTGGATTATGATAGGTTGCAATAATTTAAAAACCTTTACACATCAAAATAAGTTAAACTTTGCATCGTTAATATTTATATGTTTTGGTCAATCGAGTTTATGAATACCTCTTTACGTTTAAACCACTATTGGATTACTTGTGCTGATGGTTTAGAAGCCCTCTTACAAGAAGAAATAGAACAGCTTGGCACCAAAGTGACAGAACGTAAAGCAGGACGTTTAATCATTGAAGGAACGCTTGAACATGCTTACCGCATCTGTATGTGGTCGCGTCTTGCTTCTCGTGTTTTACTTCCAATTCATACATATGAACTTGAACATACACACGATGCACGTGATGTAGCAGAAGAGCTTTATGAAGGTGCGATTAGCTTTGATTGGTCACTTATTTTTGCACCACAAAGTACCTTCGCAATTCGCTTACATGCAGAACGTGAAATTAAGGTTAACACTCAATTTGCAACGCTTAGAGCAAAAGATGGTGTTGTCGATTCCTTTATGGAAGCTGTAGGTCGTCGTCCGAGCATTGATACTAAACAACCAGAAATTACGTTATATGTTTTGGCAGGTAAGACTGAACATACATATTGCCTAGATTTATCTGGTGATTCATTACATAAACGTGGTTACCGCCGTTATATGACGGATGCACCAATCAAAGAAAACCTTGCGGCGGCAATCTTACAAAAAGCTCAGCTTCAACAACGTAAGCCAGAAATTGTGCTCGACCCAATGTGTGGTTCAGGTACATTTATTATTGAAGCATTAATGATTTTAACCGACCGTGCGCCAGGACTTGTTCGCCGTTTTGGTTTTAATGGTTGGCATGGTCATGACCGCGAACTTTGGCTTTCACTCAAAGCTGAAGCAGCAGAACGTCATGAAAAGGCGCTTGAATTACCTTTACCTAAGTTTTATGCCTACGATGCAGACTGGGAAGCTGTAAAAGCCACCCGTGAAAATATTATTGCGGCAGGCTTTGAAAAAGTATTAGGTCAAATTCAGATTGAAGAACGTACTTTAGCGGACTGGCCTGATTTTTCAGCTGAAGGCAAAACTGCATTTATTGTGACTAACCCTCCATATGGTGAACGTTTAGGTGATAAAGCATCTAACCGCTCTCTTTACTTAGGTTTATCTGCACTTCTACAAAAACATTTCCCAAATCAATATGCAGCAATTATTGCAGCGCAAATTGAACAAGCCGATGTTTTAGCGTTTGAAGCACCTGAAACCTTACGTTTAATGAATGGTAAGTTACCAATTTACATTCGTTTTGGTTCAATTAAGCCAGAAAAAGTTACACAACCATTCTTAGCAACTTGGCAAGCTCAACCTATTGAAATGGAAGAAGCTCAAGATTTTGCTAACCGTTTGCAAAAAAATATGACTGCCTTGAAAAAATGGGCAACGAAAGAAAATGTTTATTGCTTACGTTTGTATGATGCAGACTTACCTGACTTTAATGTCGCTGTTGACTTATACGGCGATCGTTTACACGTTCAGGAATATGCACCACCAAAAACAATCGATCCTGAAAAAGCAAAAAAACGTTTTAATTTAGCACTCGCTGCAATTCGTGCTGTTACCGGTTTAAACCGCGATGCTATCTTTATTAAGACACGTGCGCGCCAAACAGGTACTAATCAATATACAAAACAAAGCACAGCTTCAAAACGCTTTATCGTTCAGGAAGGTAAAGCTAAAATTTTAGTTAACCTGACAGATTACCTAGATACAGGTTTATTCCTTGACCACCGTCAAATGCGTTTACGTATCGCACAAGAAGCTCGTGGTAAGCACTTCTTGAATTTATATAGTTATACTTCTACAGCAAGCTTACATGCTGCTTTAGGCGGTGCTGCAAGTACGACAAGTGTAGACTTATCTAATACTTACTTAAGCTGGTCAAAAGAAAACTTCGTTTTAAATGGCCTGACTGTAGATCACGCAGATGAACAGCACATGTTCTTTGCGAGTGACTGTTTTGAGTGGTTAAAAGAAGGTCACGAACAATATGACCTTATTTTTATCGATCCACCGACATTCTCAAACTCTAAAAAGTTCTATGGTACTTTTGACGTCCAACGTGACCATGTTTCACTCATTAAACGTGCAATGAACCGTTTAAACAGTGAAGGAACGCTTTATTTCTCAAACAACTATCGTGGTTTTGAGATGGACGAAGAGATCGAAGCTATTTTTCAGGTTGAAGAAATCACTTCTGAAACGATTGGCCCTGATTTTAAACGTAATCAAAAAATCCACCGTGCATGGAAAATCCAGCATCCTGGCCTAGATCAATATTAATAAGACTAGAGGTTATTATTACTTCACGGTAATAATAACCTCACCATGAACATTTTTTGATTCAAAATCATATTTGGTAAATCGATCTGCTCTTTCCGGTAATGCCATCATTTCCAGTTTTTTCTTTTCCTTACTATCGATAACATGGTTTTGTTTTTGTTCTTGATAAGGTGAAAGTACACTTGTTCTAAGTGCATCCCATCGAACTTGTTGTAAATAATTATCCCCTAACACCTGACGTGCTTGTTGTTGTTCTATCATTGGTTTCTTAGCATCGTCTTGAGCTTTCGCAATAATCACAGGTAAAGCTGCATTTACTGCCCCTGTTTGTGTTGCTAAGGCCCCTTCACTTAGAGGCTGCGCAGCCCATACATTGATGGGTATTAACGTGATAAAACCTAAAATACACAGCGCAGGTCCTTGTTTATTGTTCATTGCATTTATCCTAAATTGTTATTGTTCGTTATATCGAACAAAATTAACAATTTTTTAAACATGTCGCAATGTTATAAATAAACTTCCCGACAATTAACATTGATCATTTTAAAACTTGAAATATTTCACAAGCATTTAGTGAATATTCAAGTTGTTTTATAGATTTTTATCTCAGACTTGTACGACACTGCTAAATCACTTACTGTAATTTTAAAATTTATCTGTAAATTGATTTTATTTATAAATAAACACCATTCGAGGTGAAATAATGCTTCAGCAGTGCTGCCAACTATTAGAAGATCGCCAGCTCAAAATTGCTTTTATTGAGAGTGCGAGTTCGGGTTATTTAACAAGTCAGTTTTCTATTCACAAAAATAGTGGTGCAGATATTTTACTAGGTGGCTTAGTTAGCTACGACCCAAGTATTAAAATTAGTATTTTAAATATCGATCCAAAGTTAATAGAGACTTACACAGCAGAGTCACCGCAAGTCACAGAGGAAATGTGTAGGCTGGGTCAAAGCTTATTTCAACAAGCTGATATTATTGTCAGTTGTACTGGGCTATTAAAATCTGGCGGAAGTGAAACCCCAGAAAAACCTGTGGGCACCTTTTTTATTTGCATTTCTTACCAACAGCATATTTATCATTATCGTTATTTTTTATCTGGTCACTCAGAACAAAAGTTAAAGACATTAACTCAGAAAGTTTCAGATGCCATAATTGCTTTACTCACATCAACCATAAAAACTGATTCACCATAAAAAAAGAGAATATGTTTCCATATTCTCTTTTCGGTTTTAGCAGACAAAGCTTAGCTGAGTTTCATTTTATCGAAGACTAAATGCCCATTTTCGCCTTTAACTAGAATAGTATCACCTGCGACAAAATCACCCGACAAGATTTTTTGTGCTAATGTGTTTTCAATCTGTTGTTGAATCGCACGTTTCAATGGGCGCGCGCCATAGACAGGATCGAAACCAGCATCAATCAATAAATCAAAAGCGGTATCATCTACAGTTAGGCTCATGTCACGATCAACAAGACGCGAACGTAATCGATCCAACTGAATATCCGCAATACCACGAATCTGTGCTTTTTTGAGTGAATGGAAAATCACAAGCTCATCAATCCGGTTAATAAATTCCGGACGGAAATGTTGACTTACCGCATTCATTACAATGGTACGCACTTCATCGTCTGTTGCACCCTCACCTAGCTCACGTACATCTTGTGAACCTAAGTTCGAAGTCATCACAATTACCGTATTTTTAAAGTCTACTACTCGACCTTGCGAGTCGGTTAAGCGGCCATCATCCAATACTTGGAGCAAGATATTGAATACATCTGGATGTGCTTTTTCAACCTCATCAAACAACACCACGCTATATGGCTTACGGCGAACAGCTTCGGTTAAAACACCGCCTTCTTCATAACCAACATATCCTGGAGGTGCTCCAACCAAACGGCTAACAGAGTGTTTTTCCATGAATTCACTCATGTCGATACGAATCATCGCATCATCACTGTCAAACAAGAAGTTAGCTAAAGCTTTAGTCAACTCTGTTTTACCAACACCTGTTGGACCCAAGAACAAGAATGATCCACTAGGTCGATTCGGGTCAGACAAACCGGCACGTGAACGGCGAACAGCATTCGATACCGCAACAACTGCTTCATCTTGCCCTACAACACGGTCATGTAAGAACTCTTCCATATTAAGGAGTTTTTCACGCTCGCCTTGCATCATTTTAGCAACCGGAATACCTGTTGCAGCACTAACAACTTCAGCAATTTCATTTTCAGTCACTTTAGTACGAATGAGTTTTGGCTCTTCGTTTTCTTCAGCAACTTCGTCTTGCTCCAGTTGTTTTTGTAACTCTGGAATTACGCCATACTGTAAACGTGCTGCTTCAGCCAAATCGCCTTCACGCTGAGCTTTCTCAAAAGCAATACGTGCTTTATCAAGTTCCACCTGAGCCTGTTTAGTACCTTCCACCAAAGTTTTTTCAGACTTCCAGATTTCTTCAAGATCGTTGTATTCTTTCTCGACTTCAGTAATCTGTTTTTCAAGATGAGTGACTTCAGCTTTACTGCCGACATCTTCATCTTTTTTCACAGCTTCCAATTGCATTTTCAACTGGATTAAACGGCGATCGAGCTTATCAAGTGCTTCAGGTTTAGAGTCAATCTCCATTTTAATACGAGAAGCTGCCTCATCAATCAAATCAATTGCCTTGTCTGGTAATTGACGATCAGTGATGTAACGATGAGACATTTTCGCCGCAGCAATAATCGCAGAGTCTAAAATTTGCACACCATGGTGAGTGGCATATTTTTCTTTGAGTCCACGTAAAATTGCAATCGTATCTTCAACACTTGGCTCATCAACTAGCACTTTTTGGAAACGACGCTCTAAAGCTGCATCTTTTTCAATATATTGACGATATTCATCTAAGGTCGTCGCACCCACACAGCGCAATTCACCACGAGCCAACGCAGGTTTTAACATATTACCTGCATCCATCGCGCCATCACCTTTACCTGCGCCTACGAGTGTATGTAACTCATCAATAAACAGGATGATTTCGCCTTCGTGTTTTGCCAAGTCTTTTAAAACAGCTTTTAAACGTTCTTCAAACTCACCACGATATTTAGCACCAGCCAGTAATGAACCTAAATCGAGGGATAAAACACGTTTATTTTTTAATCCCTCTGGCACTTCACCATTCACAATACGCTGTGCCAAACCTTCAACAATAGCGGTTTTACCTACACCCGGCTCACCAATAAGAACAGGGTTGTTTTTGGTACGACGCGATAAAACCTGAATGGTACGGCGAATTTCATCGTCACGCCCAATGACAGGATCAAGTTTTCCAGATAAAGCACGCTCTGTTAAATCAATCGTATATTTATTAAGTGAGTCACGTTGGTCTTCGTGATTATTACTCATGACTTTGTCATTACCTCGAATATGTTCAATTACTTTGCGTAAGCTGTCGGGAGTTACACCTACCGCACTTAAAATATTTTTAGTTTCGCCTGTCTCTGCCAAACCTAATAAAACCCAGTCAGTTGATAAAAATTCATCACCTGCCTTTTGCGCATATCTGTCTGCCAAATTAAGCGCTTTAACGGCTTCTGGGTTTAAGTTGACATCACCCGTTGGGTTGGCAATTGTCGGCGCATCTTTTATAGCCTGTTCAAGTTTTTGTTTAAGTTCAGGTAACCGTGCACCTGCTTGTTGCAACAAACTAATATTTGATGGCTCTTCTAACAAGGTAGACAAAATATGAATACCTGCGATAGCAGTATGGTCTTTACCCATCGCTAAAGATTGAGCATCTGAGAGGGCTTGCTGCAAGCGGTTTGTAAATTTCTCAAAACGCATTCTTGTTATTCCTCACAACAAATTTGTACTTGTCTAATAGATGGGAACACTTCTTCGAATTTCAAATAAATTTTTATATATTTTTCATAATGTTATAAAAATAACAATGAGTAAAACTCCATTATAATATGGGATTATGAATGACCTATTTCAAGTATGTTTTGTATAATTTTTAAGTAATAACGAAAAAACTATATTTTGATCTGAATTTTTATAACAAGTAGCAATTTTAAAGCTGCAATATATTTAAAAGTTGTAGTTGTTAAATTTTAAAATAAGTGAAGGCAGTCCTTCATCTGAAAGACTGCCTTATAAAATAACTAATTAATTATGCTATTGATGGAATGGGCATTTAGCTTGCTCTGTTTTTTCTTTTGGAATATCTGGCGTAGAGATTGGACGACGCTGATGCTGTTCTTGAATAATCGGGAACACAGATGTAAAGAAGTTTGACCAACCACCAGTGCGTACTCGTAATAAATTATACTGCTCAGGTGATGTTACAGCTTCACTAAATGTTTCTGGATTAGCCACCGTTATCGTTAAAATATTAGATGAACTACCTTGACTAAACTGTTTTAAAATACCAATCAAATCTTTAACACCAAAGTCTTCACGAATGTTAAAGTCCGTAGGCGCTCCATCTGCCATTAAATTTGTACCAGTACCATCAAAACCTTTCAAAGCACGACTAAACTCAACAGTTTGATGGTCAATCGCTAAATCTGCTGGACTTGGCGATGGACTTAAATCAGATGCCACTGTCGTACCTAAACGACGACCATCAGCGCTCGCCCCATTCCATGCCCCCATCTCCACATGATTTTCAAAAGTTCCTACACCAGGTTGAATTTGAATACCAAAAGGATGTTCGTTTGAACCATAGCGCTCAGCTAGAGCTTTGAGGCTTTGTGCGAATTGTGGCCATGGTTTTGTAAATGTCTCGACTGATATCTCTGCAATCATTTGAACAATCTGATCACCTAGTTTATCGACTTCAGAATTCCCTCGTCCATAACGCGGTTGTGCCAAAGCAATCTCTCGTAAACGCTTATAGCGATCAGCTTGTGCAGCAATACGAGCATGCCCAGCTAAATTACTAATAAATGGCTCAGTCATTTTATAACCCCAGTCACAACATAAGCACTCTAACAATTCAGGTAATGTAGTTACTGCGGTTAATGGATCAAATACCATTGCCTTAATCGCATATAGCGAATTAATGGTATTACTGAGCGAGATATAACATGGTCCATAAATATTATATTTAGCACCACCACTATAAAAATCCTGCCCTTTAGCCAAACAGTCATCCATTAAGACATTTAGAATTGGAGATGGGCAAATATCCGTATTGGCACCATAACCTAGAATTTGCCCATTAAATGCCTTGCGATTGAGCAACTCAAAATGTTGCATGTATAACTCTAATAGATCTTCAAAACTATCAATCTGATCGGCAGGTCTGCTATTTAATGAAACAGTTTGTCCAAACAGATAGCTTTGCCCAGCACTTGAAATTGTTCTACCTTGATTTAATGCACATTCCAAAGGCTGTAATGTCGAGAAGCCACCTAAAGAGAACCAGTTTTCGCCCGGAAATTGTGGTTCATAACAACCATCACAAGCGTAATTCTGCGCTGAACGAATATCGATTTTAGAGTTCCAAATTGGCAAATTAGAGAGCGCATCTCCCCCTACACCATCTCCACTTTGGAGAAGACTAGGAATAAGCTTTTCATCATTTAATAAAATCGGGTGAGCACCACCAGATAAAATTGCATGTGCAGCTTCTTCTAAAATATCTTCAGGAATATCTTTGCGAGTTCTTAAAGACAAACACGGAGCATTTAATGGTAAACGACCTGATGCACGAATGAATAATCGTGTCACATCATTGTAAGCAGGCTCAGTTTTAGAAAAGTCTGCTTCACCGTCAACTTTTGTACCGCCGACTGTAATCTGCTGAATCCATTGCCCCAATGATGCTCCTTGAGGATAAGGGCCAGAACTACCACCCATCGCAAGATTACCGAAAGGTTGATGATCTTCCATGAAAATACGGTTTTGTTGTACTTTTTCATCTAGCTTAATATAGAAAGCATCAATAATTTCTTGTGCCTCTCCGAGCGTAGCTGAATGATTGTCCAAGAAAGGTTGTAACAGTTGATCCATGCGTCCAAATGCTGTTGGTTCACCATTCAAATGCAGACAGCTATGCAATGTAAAAATAAATTGAACTGCTTCAATAAATGTCTCTGGTTTATCTTTCGACAACTTTTCCATTCGTCGACCAATCGCAGTTAAGTTATCTTTTTCGAATTGCTGTCCTTCTTGCATCTGATCTGCAATTTTAAATGCAAGCTTCGAGTAGTTTAAGAAATATTCAGAAATACCGGTTAGCGCCAATCTAGAAGCTTCATAAAAATCTTTTTTCTCTGGAGTCTGCGCATTGCTTGCATGTTTAGCAATTTCCAGTTGTAGACCAGCCAAACCTAAATCTAATGCTTTTTTATAATTCGGAATAACATGTCCAACACCTGATGCTTCACTTAAGTTACGCAAAAAGCCCTGAATACGTTCTTCCTCAGATAAATACTTCATGACATAACGACCTTCACCCAAGGTCAGGTTTGGCATGGCTCCTACAATAATTTCATCAGGCATGATGCGATAGGTATCTGATCCATAAATGACCTTACCATCACATTCACGTCTGTTCGAATATGGAATCATTTCACCATTTTTTAATAAAATTTTTCTTCCACGGAAACCGTAATTTTCTGATGAAAATAACTGTAAACTTAATCGAATAGCCCAGCCTTTGCGCAACATAATTGATAAATCCATAATATTTTCAGGCTTATCAGAAATATTAAACTGGTTAATATAATAATCTATGCCATGCTCAATTTCTTCTTGCTTTCGGTTGAAATACCAGTTGTCTTGCCATAAAGAAAATGTATTCTCAAGTAGACTTAAAATACGGTTTGATGGCGGCTTAAAAAACTCACTATGAGGATTTAGCCCAGTCGCCATATTAAAAAGATAATTACTATGGTTGTAGTACATCAAACCATTATCAGAACTATTCGTATAATGGCGATCAAAACGCGTCCAATCCATACCTGGAAATGACTTCCAATCCAGATTATCGTTGTCGCTCAGATAATTAAAGGTATTTAGATATTCTGATGCTCGATCATTATCTAAATCTAATTTTAAATCTTTTAAACTTGGAATATAGAATATTCCTCCCAAGTCCGAGTGAAGATTATTGAATAGACGGTCATTCATAAAGCCGTTCAAAGCATCTTGCTTTGAATCTTCCTTTGAATCGTGTCTTGGTCCAATTTGATTTGCCATCACTTCTTCTAAAATGGCAGCAGTTTTTGCAAAACCAGCAAAATAAATTCCTGCTTCATCAGCTTTAGTTACCGATTTTGGCACTCTAAAACTTGAATTTGATTCAGCACGGCCAAACGGTAAACCTAAGCGTAGAATAGGCGTGGTATTTCCATTTTCATCTTGTACACGAGAAGCTTTAATGTGCGAACGGCTATCACGGTCTGGAATAATTGTGTCATCAGTTTTACGTCCAATCAAATCTTCAATTTGATCTTCTGACATCATATTGATTTGATCCCAGTTAATTAGAAACCGTTGGGATAAAACATAAGAACCACCAAAATGATCAATATCTTCTGCACCAATCAAAGTATGCTTTGCTAGCGAAATTGTATCAGATGGATTATTTAAATTTTCAGAAAAACGGCAACCCAGAACCTTACCATTACGACCAGTTTTAGATTGTGAAGCAGTATATTGTTCATTTATTTCTTTGATATCTGAACCTAAAAATTCCTTAATATATTCCTGTAATATTTCACATGCATTAGCATCATCACTTTTTACATGCAACCAAATATCACCATTCGAGTTTTTAAAACTCCCATTAGAGTCCGCAAAAACTTTTGAGATATTTGAATTGTTTTGATCTGGATAATGTAATTGCATTCCTTTGGGTCGCGATAAACGTTCTGTTTTACAAATTTTATCCCAATTATCAAAAGACACACCAATCGACAAAGTTGTATTTTTACTGGAAAGTTCCTCAGTATGATGCACCTTTTGACGCACAGCGATCATTAATTGCTTAATTTTTTCACGTGTAATTTCTGTGTTAAGCCAAACCGTACTAAAAGTTGCATGGGGAGCTGGATAAACCAACCCACGTTGCATATATTTCCATACTTCAGTAAAACGATCGTTATAAGATATATTTAACATTATATTAGTTCCTTTAAAATTTCTTATATAATAATTAAAATTATGATTATAAATTTAATTACAAAATTATTATTCATAATAAAAATTTAAATAACAAGATATTTAAAATATCAAAGCAAAACAGTAAGAATTAATAAAAATTTCAATAAAATATTAAGTTTAGAAAACTTAAAATATAAAATTCCTAAAAACCATAAAATTAAAGATATCTGCATAAAAAAAACAATAAATTATTAACATAAAATAATAAATAATATCATTAAAAAAATTAAAACAATCTTTAAGTAAATCTTATTGATATAATCTTCATTATTCTTTGCATAAAAAATAAGGCAGCTATGTTTATAAAAAAGCTTTTCTCCACTTTACTTTTTACATCCATACCCTTTTATTGCTTTGCCGAGCTCCCACAGGACTCCAGACGACCTGGTGGAATTGCAGTTGTTCCTCTAAGTACTGATATTACTCAGGTCACTTTTCAACAAAAGCCTGTTTTAATTAGCCAAGAAGGTCAGCAGCGTTATGCCGTGCTTGGCATTCCATTATCTACTCCAATCGGAAATATTCAACTCGATACGAATAAAGCCCCAATTCAAATAGCAGTTAAGTCTTATCCTTACGCTGAGCAACGCATTAAAGTCACGAACCAAGATTATGTGAACCCTAATCAAAGTCAATTAGACCGCTACGCTCAAGAAGCAAAAGAACAAAATGATGTGTATACCTCATTTACACAGAGCTCATGGCAAACCCTACCCACATTTATACGCCCGACTTCAGGGAAATTTAGCAACTCTTTTGGAAGAAAGCGCTTTTTCAATGGTGAAGAACGCGCGCCTCACTCAGGTTTAGATATTCCTGCGCCAGTAGGGCAAAAAGTTATTGCGCCCGCAGATGGTGTGGTTATTCAAACTGGATCTTATTTTTTTAATGGACAAACTGTATTGATTGATCATGGCCAAGGCTTAGTCAGCATGTTCTGCCATTTAAGCGCAATTAAAGTAGAGAAAGGCCAACATATCCGCCAAGGAGAAACACTAGGTTTAGTAGGCAAAACAGGACGCGTGACAGGCCCACACCTGCATTGGGGCATGAGCCTTAATAATGCTCGGGTAGATCCTCAGCTTTTTCTAAATACAGCTCGTTAATTTAAAGCTTTACGAAAATACTTTGGCGCTTCGATATAGCCTTCTCTTAGGTAAAATTGATGTGCCAAAGGTCTTTGCATTCCTGAATGCAGTTCGATTCGATCACACCCTCGGCGTCTGGCTTGTTGCTCAGCCTCCTTTACGAGTAAATGCCCTACACCTTTACTGCGCATATTCTCATCAACACACAGATAGCATATTTTGGCAAAGTCACCTTGTAAGGCAATTTGCGGAATAAAGTAGAGAGATAAAAAACCATAAATTTTATCCCTCTCTTCAGCAATCAAAATTTGTGAATTAGCGTCATTATGGAGTATCTCAAATTTTTCTTGAATAAGAGCAAAAGGCTGTGGGTATCCCATCTGTTTAAGTAGATCACATATAGCTTGAGTATCTTTTGATTTAGCAGAACGAATATTCACCTTTCTTCTCCCTATTATTTTTTAGTTATTTTTGACAATAAAAAAGCCAACTCTAATGTCAGCTTTTTTTAATTTCTAGTTAGCAAAAAAATGCCTTATTCCGCTTCAATAATTTCGAAGTCATGTGTAATTTCAACACCACCATCGGAAAGCATTTTACTTGCTGAACAATATTTCTCGGCAGACAATTCAACTGCTTTTGCAACCTGCTTTTCTTTCACAGCTTTACCAGTTACCACAAAATGTAAGTGGATTTTAGTAAACACAGCCGGAATTGCGTCAGCGCGCTCAGCTTTTAAATTACATACAACATTCGTCACATCTTGGCGAGATTTCTTTAAAATAGTCACAATATCAAATGAAGCACACCCACCAAGTCCCATTAATATCAGTTCCATAGGACGTGGACCACGGTTTTCACCACCATACTCAGGTGAGCCGTCCATGATGACACTATGCCCACTATCCGATTTCGCTTCAAAAGCAACATTCTCTAGCCAATGTACACTTGTTTGCATTGCAACTACCCAAAAAAAATTATAAATTTAAGCAGGGTCTGTTGACATTTCATCTATGGATTGCGTTATAGCTAAAAATTAATCCAAATAAGACGCAAAACCCAGACAATGGCAATCCTTTGTCCAGTTTTGTAATAAAGTTTGTGAAATTTCAGCCATAATCTGAGTTGCAATTAAAGCAGCGCAGGCATAGCGCAAGACCAAGTTATTTTGTACGTTCCGTTGTTAAGATCTATTTATTTAGAATGGCTAAATTTCATAGTTCTTATTTGGTACGTCTAAAAGAATTGTCTTATGTTGCAACCATCTGTGAAATGTCAACAGGCCCTTGTTTTGTACACTAACATAAAATGAGTTGATAAGGAATTTCATCTCTTCTGTGTAATAGCTCATCTCGAGCTTGTGTGAATTGTTTACCCTATTCGGAACATATTAAGCATGACTTCAAATTTTTCACAACTCAGCACAGATGCTTTATCTCCGGGGCAACTACCTGAATCCGTTAAAGCATTGTTAAAACGTGCTCACATCAACAGATATCCAAAACGAACCACAATTGTTGATGCCGGAACAGAGTCAAAATCTTTATATTTAATTTTAAAAGGCTCAGTTTCAATTATTTTGCGTGAAGATGACGAACGTGAAATTGTTGTTGCGTATTTAAATCCGGGCGATTTCTTTGGGGAAATGGGGCTTTTCGAACCGAACCCTCAACGTACAGCCGAAGTTCGAACTCGTGATGTCTGTGAAATTGCAGAGATCTCTTATGACAACTTCCACGAACTTAGCAAACAATACCCAGACTTAAGCTATGCTGTTTTTGCACAATTAGTTCGCCGTCTAAAAAATACGACTCGTAAAATGACAGATCTTGCGTTCATTGATGTGTCTGGTCGTATTGCACGTTGCTTAATCGATCTATCTTCTCAACCAGAAGCAATGATTTTGCCGAATGGTCGTCAAATTCGTATTACTCGTCAAGAAATTGGCCGTATTGTTGGATGTTCACGTGAGATGGTTGGTCGTGTACTCAAAACCTTAGAAGATCAAGGTATGATCCAAACTGATGGTAAAGCCATTCTTATTTTTGATGCATCATTAGAAGAAAACACTGTTTCTGATGAAGACTACGACGATGAAGAATAATATTCATTAAATTTTTAATAAAAAGCAAACTTCGGTTTGCTTTTTTTATATGCAACAATGAGTTAATACACAAAACTTACAAACTATTCTAATTTTATGATTTAAGTTGAATACATATTCTCCGTTAGGCTAACTCAAAATTTCCAAGGATTCCGCTGTATGCAATTTAACCCACTTAGTCGCACAGGCCTTAAACTTCCAGAAATTTGTTTAGGCACCATGACATTTGGTGAGCAAAACTCCCAACAAGAAGCTTTTGAACAACTCAATTACGCCTTGGCGCATGGCTTATATTTTTGGGATACGGCAGAGATGTATTCTGTTCCACCAAAACCTGAAACTTATGGAGCAACTGAAACGATTATTGGCAATTGGTTTGCCCAGCATGGACAACGTGACAAAGTCTTTCTCGCATCTAAAATTGCAGGTCCGGGCTTTGGAGGAACACACATCCGAGAAGGCAATACACGCTTTAACAGTGACCATATTGCTAAAGCCCTAGATGGATCACTTAAACGCCTCCAAACGGACTATATCGACCTTTATCAACTGCATTGGCCTGAACGTCATACCAACTTTTTTGGTACGCTCGCTTATGGCAATCAGCAAGCTGAAAATGATTACGACACAACACCTCTAGAAGAAACATTACTTGCCCTACAAGAAGAGATTAATCGCGGGCGCATTCGCTATATTGGTTTATCAAATGAAACCCCGTGGGGCACCATGAAATTTTTACATTTGGCCGAAAAGCTAGGTGTCAGTAAATTTGTAAGTGTTCAAAACCCATATAGCCTGCTTAACCGCACTTATGAAATAGGTATGTCAGAAATTGCTAAATATGAGGATGTCGGCTTGCTCGCCTACTCTCCTCTGGCTTTTGGTTACCTAACTGGCAAGTTTAGAAATGGTGCACGTCCCGCTAATGCTCGTGTGACACTATTCCCTCGCTTTAGCCGCTACAGTAACCCTCAAAGTGAGTGGGCAACTGAACAATATGCACAGCTAGCAGAAAAGCATGGACTAAGCTTAACTCAGATGGCCTTAGCTTTTATTAAACAACAGTTCTTTGTGACCAGCACAATTATTGGTGCCACTAATTTAGATCAACTCAAAGAAAATATTCAGGCATTTGAGATTGAATTACCAAGTGAAGTTCTAAAAGGTATTGAGGCCATCCATACTCAACAGCCCAACCCTGCTCCTTAAATAAAAAACGGATGCTTAAGCATCCGTTTTCTTTACCTATACAAAATTTACATCTTATTTACGGCTATTATAAACTGCCATTGCCGCAGGTAAGTTTTTACGCATATCACCAATACGTTGTGAGTTAGATGGGTGAGTAGACAAGAAGGATGAACCACCGCCACCTTCAAGCTTATTCATTTTTTCCCAAAGCGTAATCGCTGCATTTGGATTATAGCCTGCACGCGCCATCAACATTAAACCACCTTGGTCAGCACGACTTTCCAAGCTACGAGAATATGGTAAGCCCACACCCACTTGTGTACCTAACTGAGCAGCAGCAGTACCAAGCTGGCCTACATTATTACCCGCATAGCTTAAACCGATACCTAGAGCTAAATCAGTTAAAGCTTGTGCACCGATTTTACTTTTTGCATGCTCTTCTAAAGCATGTGTCATTTCATGTCCCATAACAGCTGCAATTTCAGCATCTGTCAGGTTCAATTTATTCACAATACCTGTATAGAACACTACTTTGCCACCAGGTGCAACGTAAGCATTAATCGTATCTGATTTCAACACCGCTAATTGCCAGCTAAATGGTTGACCAGTCTGATTCATCTGGTTAGCATATGGTTTTAAACGGTTGAATACAGCATTAATACGGTTATATGTACTAGAGCTTGTATCGAGAGCACCCTTACCACGTGCTTCCTGCACCATCTTATTAAAACCTTGAGCAGATTGAGCATTTAAGGTTGCAGTATCTGCACCAGCCATGTCCGCTACTGTTGCACAGCCAGAAATGGTCATCACACTTGCTGCACACAAGCTTAAAAAGAGTTTTTTATTCATAACACGGATCACCTAAATCGATAAAAAGCTGTTTATTCTTTTGCACTTATTATAAGAAATACCACTCATGCTTTGAATGTCTCATTTCTCCATGATCATAGTATTTATGTAACGATCAAGTAGATAAAGTCATCAAATAAATCCAGAAAATTAAACAGATTACATTTAAACCCAGATAAACATGACTTAAGGTTTTAACTTTCTCTTCAAGATTAGGACTTTCCCGTTTCCAGAGTAAATAACTATTTTGTATGAGTACAACAGGAATTAACACACATGCGAACAAAACCGACAAGCTCATAAAAGCAGTCATAAAGAAATCTTCATGATACTCCTGTCCATAAATAACCAACATCGCCAGCGTGGGTGAACCACCAATAGCAAATAAAAAAGAATAAAAAATTGTTTTTGAAATAGTTGGTTGCAGCTTCATCCTGAGCCCATCCTTCCTTATCTATATATAACGTTTTTAATCTGAATCTAATAAAACGAAAACTGCACTTTAGTCGGGTATAAAAAAAGCCTCCTTTCAGGAGGCCTTTTTAATCTTTGCTAATTAAGCAGAGAATGGATGACGTAAAACAATTGTTTCTGCACGATCTGGACCAGTTGAAACGATATCAATCGGACATTCGATTAATTGTTCAATACGCTTAACATAAGCCAAAGCATTTGCTGGTAATTGATCGATACTAGTTAAACCAACAGTCGACTCGCTCCAACCAGGCATAGTTTCATAGATTGGCTTCAAGCATTCAAAAGAAACCGCATCTGAAGAACCTACACAACCTGAATCTGTATTTTCATAACCTACACAGATTTTTACTTCTTCCAAACCATCTAAAACGTCAAGTTTAGTTAAGCAAATACCTGAAAGTGAGTTTACATCTACAGAACGGCGAAGAATTTCAGCATCAAACCAACCACAACGACGTTGACGGCCAGTAGAAGCACCAAATTCATGACCAACTGTACCTAGGTGTTTACCAATCGGATCACCAGAATCAGCAGCTGCATCGTAAACCAATTCAGTTGGGAATGGACCAGCACCTACACGTGTTGTATAAGCTTTAGTAATACCTAATACATAATCAAGATGTAAAGGCCCCATACCTGAACCAGAGCTTACGCCACCAGCAGTTGTATTTGAACTTGTAACATACGGATAAGTACCGTGGTCGATGTCTAGAAGTGAGCCTTGAGCTCCCTCAAACATTACAGCCTTACCTTCTTTGCGATAGTCATGCAACACTTTAGTAACGTCAATCACTAATGGAGCAAGCACTTCACGCCATTGGTTGCAAAGAGCCAATACATCTTCAAATTTAACAGCTTCTACACCGTAGAACTGAGTTAATTGGAAGTTATGTAACTCAAGCATTTCTTGAAGTTTTTCTTCTAACGCTGCACCACCACGAACAAGGTCAGCAACACGCACTGCACGGCGAGCCACTTTATCTTCGTATGCAGGACCAATACCACGACCTGTAGTACCGATTTTAGCATTACCACGTTTCTTCTCACGTGCCTGATCAAGTGCAATATGGTTAGGCAAAATGAGTGGACAGTTTGGAGAAATACGTAGACGTTCTTTAACAGGAACACCTTCTGCTTCCAAAATTCCCATTTCTTCAATTAACGCGGCTGGTGACAGTACTACACCATTACCAATTAAGCACAATACGTTTTCACGTAAAATGCCTGATGGAATGAGGTGCAATACAGTCTTTTTACCACCTACGACAAGAGTATGACCTGCGTTATGTCCGCCTTGATAACGTACTACCGCAGCCGCCTGATCTGTGAGCAGGTCGACGATTTTACCTTTACCTTCGTCGCCCCATTGGGTACCAAGTACCACAACATTTTTGCCCATAATAGCCTCATTACATCATGCTGTTAAAATTGGAAACCACCAGTAAAAATTTACCGTTGGCGATTAAATCTTTTCAATATTCCATTGTCCATTTTGCGACACGAGTTGATGGGTCGCATATGGAATAGAACTTAAATCATCATTACCTAACAATTGAACTACACGTAAACCTTGAGCACGTGCATTCGAAATTGCTGAGAGTAAATCCTGTTCTGAGCCTTTTGGAGCAACAACAGTTTCGATTTCGGCGAACTGATTTGCACCTAGGGCATATAAATCACAACTAAAGCCAGTAGCAGGACGTGCGCGGCCAAAGTGCTCGCCAATGCCATCATAACGACCACCCTGTGCTAAGGGCGCAGCGCGATTCGGTGCATAGACCGCATACATTAAGCCAGTGTGATAGTGATAACTACGTAGCTCTACAACATCAATACCGATATTGAGATTTGGCCAACGGCCTTTAATTTGCGCAAGTGTTGTTTTAAGTGCATCTAATGCTGACTTAAATTCAGCATCTTGTAAGATGTTTGCACTTAAATTCGCCTGCAATGCTTCTAAATCACTAGAATAACGGCCAAGTGCATAGAAATCAGAACCCATATTGAGGTTTTGAGTAAATTCAGCTAACTCTGGTAACGCTTTTCTTTGATAAAGATCTGAAAGCTCATGCTCTTCATTTTTTGACAGTCCAGCACATTTTACTAAACTGCGGAACAACCCTACATGACCCAAATCTAAATGCGCGCCTTGTAAAGTATAGATGTTCTCGATCAACCCCAGCATAACATCGACCATTTCGACATCAGCTTCGATACTGTCATGCCCGTATAACTCTGCACCTAATTGTAGAGGTGCACGTGTGGCATTGAAATTTTGTGGTTTAGTATGTAATACAGTCCCTGAATAACAGTAACGTGCAACGCCTTCAACTGGTCTTACATGTGCATCGATACGTGCAACTTGTGGCGTCATATCAGCACGAACACCGAGTAAACGGCCTGAGAGCTGATCAATGACCTTAAAAGTTACTAAATCTAAGTCTTGATTTGATTCTGATAATGAAGACAACGATTCGATGTATTCGATAAATGGTGTATATACCAATTGATAACCTCGTACCGCGAGGAAATCTAAAGCTTCACGGCGAAGTTTTTCAATGACTTGCGCCTGTTCCGGCAATACATCTGCTACCCCGTCAGGCAGCAACCATGTCTCTGAAATGGTCATATTTCAAGCCTAAAATCTGATCAACGTGGAACGACCCCACATAAAAAAATCGGGAACACACCCGATTTCTCTTAGTGTAGCATGATACTTTGTGCCATGCACCTGACAATTTGCATAAATCTTTCTTAATAAACTCTAAAGTCAAAAAGAAGATTTCATGAATTAATAATAATATTCAATACTTTATTCTCATTCACTCACATCATAGGCAAAAGTTCTTCGACCAAAGAATGGGCCAATATCTGAACTATCACCTGGTTGCCAGTTAACTAAATTTAATCTTTGAATAGCTTTCTTAAGGTATTTTAAATTTAGAAAGAATCACACAGATCCAATAAACGATTTGCATAGCCCCATTCATTATCGTACCAAGCGAATACTTTAGCTTGATGGCCAACAACCATCGTCTGAGTTAAATCAACAATGAGTGAATAAGGTGAATGATTGAAATCACTCGAAACTAATGGCTCATCTGTTACCGCCATAATTTCTGCATAGTCTGTTTGAGATGCTTTAATTAGTATTTCATTAATGTGATGCACAGTAATTGGAGATTGCGCGATAAAAGTTAAGTCAATTGCTGCCACATTAATAGTCGGTACACGAATTGAATAACCATCAATACGGTCTTCCATTTTAGGCATAACACGCTTTAATGCGCCGAGTGCACTAGATGTGGTCGGGATAATATTTTGCCCTGAAGCTCTAGCACGACGTAAATCACGATGTGCGTGATCAAGTACAGATTGATCTGCTGTTACTGCATGAATTTCTGTCATAAGTGCAGTTTCAATACCAAAAGCATCATCAATGATTTTTACTAATGGAACCAAAGCCTGCGTAGTACATGAAACGCTTGATATGATCTGATCAGTCACTTTGACTTCATTATGGTTCACACCATAAACAATGGCTGCATCGACATGATCAAAAGGTGCCGCCCCAATAATGACCCGTTTCGCCCCTGCTTGTAGATGACGTGTTGCATCCGCATGAGAACGGAACAGTCCCGTACACTCAAGTACCACATCAATATCTAAACTAGACCATGGTAAAAGTTCAGGTTGTTTCTGCTTTAAAACCTCAACTTTTAACGTTCGTTGATTTGACTGAATATTCAAAAAAACTTTTTCATTTTCAATGAATATATCTACATTTCCATTGAAACGGCCGTGCGTAGAATCATATTTAAATAAATGTACTAATGTCTGGACATCTGCTATATCGTTAATCGCCACGATTTCAAAATGAAATTGTTTTGGGCTCTCGAACCAGGCGCGTAAAACATTACGTCCAATCCGACCAAACCCATTAATGGCGATACGTTGCATGACCTATCCTTATCAACAAAACTACAAAGTAAAGAAGGCATATAGTAAAGCACGTCAAGGCCAATTGAATATAGATTTTTAGCCAAATCACAGTTTTGTAAGATATTCCTTTTAAAATCGTTGGTTCGGTGGGGTTTTTCCGCTACAATTTAGCGTTTTTAAAAAATAAGCCCCGTATCACATGCTAAGGTTTGGCATAAAACAAACAGGCATTGATACATTTAGCCAAATTCGAAAATATGGAGTGACTTGGTTGTGAGTACTCGTTTAATGACATCTGCTGAAATTCGTGAAGCATTTTTGCGCTACTTTGAAACGCAAGGGCATACACGTGTCGCGTCGAGTTCTCTTGTTCCTGCCAACGACCCAACTTTATTATTTACAAATGCTGGGATGAACCAGTTTAAAGACTGCTTTTTAGGTCTTGAGAAACGTGACTATGTGCGTGCAACTACATCTCAAAAATGTGTACGCGCTGGCGGTAAACACAATGACTTAGATAACGTTGGTTACACCGCACGTCACCATACATTCTTTGAAATGTTAGGTAATTTCTCATTCGGTGATTATTTCAAACGTGATGCGCTTAAATTCGCATGGGAATTTTTAACCAGCGAACAATGGCTTGCTTTACCAAAAGATAAACTTTATGCCACGGTTTACCATACCGATGACGAAGCTTACGACATCTGGAACAAAGAAATCGGTTTAGCGCCAGAACGTATTATCCGTATTGGTGATAATAAAGGCGAAAAATACGCATCTGATAACTTCTGGGCAATGGGTGATACTGGCCCATGTGGTCCATGTTCTGAGATTTTCTTTGACCATGGTGATCACATTTGGGGTGGTTTACCAGGCTCACCTGAAGAAGACGGTGACCGTTTCATTGAAATCTGGAACAACGTTTTCATGCAGTTTAACCGTACTGCTGATGGCGTGCTTCACCCACTTCCTGCTCCATCTGTTGATACAGGTATGGGCTTAGAGCGTATCTCTGCTGTATTACAACATGTTAATTCAAACTACGATATTGACCTGTTCCAACATTTATTAAAAGCTGCTGCCAATATTATCGGTATTGAAGACCAAGGTCAGCCGTCTTTACGTGTTGTTGCAGACCATGCGCGTTCATGCTGTTTCCTCATTGCTGATGGTGTAAATCCAAGTAATGAAGGTCGCGGTTATGTACTTCGCCGTATTATCCGTCGTGCTGTTCGTCACGGAAATAAACTTGGTGCAACTGGTACGTTCTTCTACAAAATGTTGCAACCTTTAATTGAAGTTATGGGTGATGCATATCCAGAGCTTGCAGCTCGTAAAGATGTGATTGAAGCAACTTTAATTCGTGAAGAAGAACAGTTTGCTAAAACACTTGAGCAAGGCTTAAAACTACTTGAAGGTGAGCTTGCTCAATTAAAAGATAAGACGATTCCTGGTGCCACTGTATTTAAACTTTACGACACTTACGGCTTCCCGACAGACTTAACTGCTGATATTGCACGTGAACGTGACTTTATTATTGATGAAGCTGGTTTTGAAGTAGAAATGGCAGCACAGCGTCAACGTGCTCGTGATGCTGGTAAGTTTGCAGTCGACTACAACAACATTGTAAAAGTTGAAGGCGAAACTCAGTTTGATGGTTACATCAACACCACTGGTCAAGGTCAAATTGTAGCGATCTATAAAGATGGCGTACAAGTTGAAGAAGTTTCTGAAGGTGATGAAGCGCTTATCGTTTTAAACCAAACTCCTTTCTATGCTGAAAGTGGTGGTCAGATTGGTGATACTGGTATCTTCAAAAACGAAACTGGTATTTTTGAAGTTCAAGATACTAAAAAGTCAGGCGGTGCCTTTGTTCATCAAGGTATTGTGACCGTTGGTAGCCTTAAAGCAGATCAAAACGTTGAAGCGATTGTTAAAGCAGAAATTCGTGAAGCAACTGCACGTAACCACTCTGCAACTCACTTATTACATGCTGCCCTTCGTCAAATCTTAGGCTCACATGTACAACAAAAAGGTTCTTTAGTTGCAAGCGATATCTTACGTTTCGACTTTGCTAATGACCAACCTGTAGCTTTTGAACAGTTACAACAAGTTGAGCGCTTAGTGAATGCAGAAATTATTGCAAATAGTGCTGTAACAACCGAACTTCTTGATATCGAAGCTGCAAAAGCTAAAGGTGCCATGATGTTGTTTGGTGAAAAATATGGTGATGAAGTACGTGTACTTTCTATGGGTTCAATTATTGATGAGAAAAACTTCTCAATTGAACTTTGTGGTGGTATCCACGTTAAACGTACAGGTGATATTGGTTTATTCAAAATCACTTCTGAAGGTGGTGTAGCTGCTGGTGTACGTCGTATTGAAGCTGTTACAGGTACTAAAGCGCTAGATGTAGTACAAAAAACTGATGCTGATATCCAGCACATTAATGGCTTATTAAAAGCACAGAAAGACCAAACTGTTGAGCGTGTACAAGCCAATGTTGAATTGGTTTCTGCATTACAAAAGCAGATTGAACAGCTCAATCAGAAATTGGCAAACTTCCAAGCGTCAGAATTGATTGATCAGGTACAAACCATTGCTGGTCGTCAAACGCTTATTACCACTGTTCAAGGTGTAGATGCAAAATCACTTCGCAACTTACACGACAGTGTTAAATCGAAATTAGAGAATGCAGTGATTGTGTTAGCTGGTGTAGAGGGTGACAAAGTCAGCTTACTTGCTTCAGTTGCATCACAATACACTGCAACTCTAAAAGCAGGTGACATCATCAAACATCTAGCAACCGAGTTAGGTGGTAAAGGTGGTGGTAAACCTGACTTAGCACAAGGTGGCGCGCCACTTAACGAGAAGTTTGGACAAGTTATCGCAGCATTGCCTGCATGGCTTGAACAAAAATAAGACTTCACTTTTTGTGTAACTGACCCTGAAAAGCCTCTCAGGGTCATGGCTTATATGGAACAACTATGGCATTAATCGTTCAAAAATATGGCGGTACTTCTATGGGTACCCCCGAGCGCATTTTAAATGTTGCTCGTCGTGTGAAGCGTTGGCATGATCACGGTCACAAGGTTGTTGTGGTCGTATCTGCAATGAGTGGTGAAACAAACCGCTTACTTGCTCTCGCTAAAGCCATTACCGAAACACCTGACCCACGTGAGTTAGACCAAATGGTTTCAACCGGTGAACAGGTGACGATTTCCATGTTAGCTATGGCACTTAATTCGATTGGTGTGGAAGCTAAATCCTATACCGGACGTCAAGTCGGTATTAAAACTGACAGTGCATTTACCAAGGCGCGTATCGAGTCTATTGATACAGATGTCATGACCAATGACCTAGATGCAGGCCGTGTTATTGTGGTTGCTGGTTTCCAAGGCTTTGATGCTAATGGAAATACCACAACACTAGGTCGAGGTGGTTCAGATACTTCTGGTGTTGCTCTTGCTGCTGCTTTAAAAGCTGACGAATGCCAGATTTACACTGATGTAGATGGTGTTTACACCACTGACCCTCGCGTTGCTCCTAAAGCCAAAAAAATCGACCGTATTTCTTTTGAAGAAATGCTAGAAATGGCATCATTAGGTTCTAAAGTTTTACAAATTCGCTCAGTAGAGTTTGCCGGGAAATATCAAGTTCCTTTACGTGTATTATCAAGCTTTGATAATGACGACGACGGCGTTTTTGACGACGAATTTAAAGAAAATGTTGGTACACTCATTACTACTGAGGCAGAAGATACTATGGAACAGCCAATTATTGCAGGTATTGCTTTTAACCGTGACGAAGCAAAATTAACGATTTTAGGTGTACCTGATGAACCAGGCATTGCTTCTAAAATCTTATCACCAGTAAGTGATGCCAATATCGAAGTCGATATGATAGTGCAAAATGTTGAAGAAGATGGCACAACAGATTTCACTTTCACTGTAAACCGTGTTGATTTAGCGAAAGCTGAAAAAATCTTAAACGAAACTGCTAAAAATATTGGCGCACGTGAAGTTTCAACACGTGATGATATCGTTAAAGTGTCTATCGTTGGTGTAGGTATGCGTTCACACGCAGGTGTAGCGAGCAAAATGTTCACTGCCCTTGCTGATGAAGGTATCAATATTCTTATGATTTCAACTTCTGAAATTAAAGTTTCTGTGATTATCGACGAGAAATATCTTGAACTTGCTGTTCGCTGCTTACATACCGCTTTTGGTTTGGATCGTGAACATGGTGAAAGCAGCGCTCGCGCTTAATTTTACCAACCGGTCAAGAATTCATTAAAAAATGTTTACTTGTCCGACAATAATCAAAGAAAACACAGAGCCGCTATAGTTTTTTTTATAGCGGCTCTGTTATATTAAACGGAAAGTTTTTTGGCAGAGATTATCAAAATATGACTTTGTTCTCATATTTCTGTTAGAATCTGACTGAAAACTGAGGTTGAGCTTTTTATTTGGGTACCAATATTGCAGTTTTAAGCGTTTAGCAAGGAGATAAACATGCTGATTCTGACCCGCCGTGTCGGGGAAACATTAATGATTGGGGATCAAGTCAGTGTTACTGTGCTTGGCGTCAAAGGAAACCAAGTTCGTATTGGTGTGAATGCACCAAAAGAGGTTTCTGTTCATCGCGAAGAAATTTATCAACGTATTCAACATGAACGTGCAATGCATGAACACCTTCAACATCTTGATCAAGATTATCAAGTTTCTTATGAAGATGATAATTATGCACAGAAAAACTTCAATCGTTAGTATGAAGTTGTTCTCTCCCTAATTAAAGCGACTTTATAGTCGCTTTAAATTTTTTAAGTGGTTGTATTTATAGACCTAACGCACGTTTAACAGGTGCATAACTACGACGATGCTGATCAATCACACCATGCACGGCAATCGCTTCAAAATGTGCTTTGGTTGGATATCCTTTATGTTTGGCAAAACCAAATAACGGATATTGCTGATCTAATTCCGCCATTTGTCGATCTCGTGTCACTTTTGCCAAGATACTTGCTGCACTAATTTCAGCATGGCTTGCGTCCCCACCAACAATGGCTTCACAAGGAATAATAATTCCTTTAGGAATTTGATTACCATCGACAATCACTTTTTGAGGTTGAGTTTTTAAGCCATCAACAGCGCGCTGCATAGCCAAAAAAGTTGCCTGTAAAATATTTAGCTCATCAATTTCAGCATGTGTTGCTTCAGCAATTGACCAAGCTAAGGCTTTTTCTTGTATTTCAATAAACAACTTTTCACGTTTCTTTTCAGTTAATTTTTTAGAATCATTTAATCCTAAAATTGGATTATTCGGATCTAAAATAACGGCCGCTGCCACAACCGAACCTACTAAAGGCCCCCGTCCCGCCTCATCTACACCAGCAATAAACATCGACTCACTACCTTTAAATAAAAGAGGCTGATCAATATAATCAGCCTTCTTTAATACAAAATCATTAATTACTTTTGTAAAGCTTCTGCCACACAAGCATTTACAGTTTTAGAAACCACTTGGTTTACGATTGTAGCACGTGTATTTACATCAAGTGCAGCAGCCGCTAATTCTACAGCTGTCACACTGTTTGGAGCCTTTTCACTCACACAACCACATACATTGGTTTGGATGCTATCACGTTGCTCAGCAGTCATATATTTTGTTGCTGTTTTCCAAGCTGCGACATTATTAATCTCTGTAATACATTTCGCATTTACAGCAACCTTTAACGCAGCAACTCCCAATTGTTGAGTTGTGGTTTGTGCAGAAGCAGCACCTGTACCAGTGCCTGTAGTTGTTGCACATGCTGTTAAAGCTAAAACAACTGGTGCTAGAGCGAGCATCAATTTTTTCATCATTTTTTCCTTTGATTGAACGTTGGCAGCGCGTATTGTGCCTAAACTCAACTTTAGAAGAAACAAATAATTTGATGCATTTATGCAAACTATTTTGCCGAGCGAAATTCAGCCCATCAAAAGCTTTTTTTGGGGTAAAACGTTCTGTTTTTAGCACGCTCTGTCACATTTAAAACATTTCTCAAAATCTGTGCTTTCCCCTAAAATCAAAAATCAAAACGACAAAAAAAGGGTCTTTTATGCCTGCTGCTTCCTCTCAGTATTACACCCGTACCGCACAAATTCTGCATTGGGTGATGGCAATCATTTTCATCGTCGCATGGGTTATTGGCTTTTATAGTGGAAATTTTTTAAGCTATGACGTTGATGGCAGCTTTAAAGGTGATGTGATTACGTTGCACAAGAATATTGCAACCACCATTATCTTTTTAGTGATTATCCGGATTTTATGGCGCTATACACATCCAGCTCCAAAACTACCTGACACTATGTCACCGATGATGAAAACTCTGGCACACGTTGGTCATCTATTCCTTTATGTAATTTTAGTGGCTTTACCTGTCACTGGTTGCTTGTTTAGTTGGAGTGCTGGTCACCCTGCTCCTGTTTTATATTTATTTGAAATTCCGCGTTTAGTGCAAGATAACCCAGAGCTTTTAGCTGTTGTTAAACCATTACATATTTATATTTCTTGGTTTGCTGGTTTTCTCATTGTTGGGCATGTACTAGCAGCTTTAAAACATCACTTTATTGATAAAGACAATATTTTAAATAGTATGACTAAACAGCCTAAATAAACCTGATGTATAAAAAAACCGCCTATCACAGGCGGTTTTTTTATTTAGATTTTTTGGATTTCTGCAATCCACTTTTGTTTCTCTTCATCTGAAATGAAAGAAGCCTCAAAAGAATTAATTGCGAGTTGTTTCAACTCATCATTGTTTAAGTCTAATGCTTGCTGGATGGCAAAGAAATTATCATTCATATATCCACCAAAATATGAAGGATCATCTGAGTTAACCGTCACATGTACGCCTTTTTGTAAAAGACGGCGGATATTGTGATCTTTCATATCCTTAACAACACATAGCTTTAAATTACTTAAAGGACAAACCGTTAATGGCATTTTTTCATTAATTAAACGCGTCATTAATTGTTCATCCTCTTCAGAACGCACACCATGATCAATACGATTCACTTTAAGTAGATCTAAAGCTTCCCATACATATTCAGGTGGACCTTCTTCACCAGCATGAGCCACGATTAAGAAGCCTTCTTCACGCGCCTTAGCAAACACACGTTCAAATTTAGCTGGTGGATGCCCTACTTCACTTGAATCAAGGCCAACTGCAATAATGTCTTGTTTAAATGGTAAAGCCTGCTCAAGTGTTTCAAATGCAGCTTCTTCACTTAAATGACGTAAGAAACACATAATCAGTTGAGAGCTAATACCAAACTTAGCTTTGGCATCTGCACAAGCGCGCTTTAAACCATTAATCACAGTTGAGAACGCAACACCACGGTCTGTGTGGGTTTGCGGATCAAAGAACATTTCTGTATGAACGACATGATCTTCAGCACATTTCTCAAAATAGGCCCACGCTAAATCATAAAAGTCTTGTTCATGTACAAGAACATTCGCGCCAGCATAGTAAATATCTAAGAAGGATTGAAGATTATGAAAGTTATAAGCTTGCTTTACTTCTTCAACAGATTTGTAAGGAATCTGAATCTGATTGCGCTGGGCAATTGCAAACATTAATTCAGGTTCGAAAGTCCCTTCAATATGTACATGCAATTCGGCTTTTGGTAAGGCGCGAATCAGCTCGACTTGATTCATATTAACTCCACGTCTAAAGAAAAAAGGGTGTGGTCAAAATCACACCCTTTTATAATTTTCTTCTTATTGAAAACTATGTCTAAGATAGCTCAAGAAGAAAATTATAAAAAATCATATTAACCGCCAAACGCGATAAATTTAAATACCCAAAGCGCAGCAATAATCCATACCATGTACGGTACAGTTTTTGCCTTACCCGTGAATAATTTAACTAATGCATAGCTAATAAAGCCCATTGCAATACCATCAGCAATTGAATAGGTGAATGGCATAAATACAATGGTTAAAAATGCTGGAACAGCTTCAGTAATATCATCCCAATCAATGTGAGTGATTCCTTGGATCATCAACACACCAATGAACAATAAAGCTGGCGCCGTTGCAAAACCTGGTACAGATTGAGCAAGAGGTGCTAAAAATAAACAGCAGATAAATAAGACTGCAACCACAACAGCAGTTAAACCAGTACGTCCGCCTGCTGCTACACCTGAAGCTGATTCGATATATGGTGTAGTTGAAGATGTACCTAATGCGGCACCTGCAACGATTGCAGTAGAGTCTGCAAATAATGCTTTCTTCAAACGAGGTAATTTACCGTCTTGTAAAAGACCTGCACGGTGTGAAACACCAACCAAAGTACCTGTACTGTCAAACAAGTCGACGATAAAGAATACGAAAATGACGCCGACCATACTTGCAGTAAATAGACCTTCAAAGTCCATTTGCATGAATGTTGGTGCAATTGAAGGAATTTGACCCACTACACCCTTAAATTCATTTAAACCTAAAGCAGTAGCGATGGCCGTAACAACTAAAATACTAATAATGATTGCGCCACGAACTTTTAATTGGTGTAAAACCACAATCATTAAAAATCCGAATAGCGCTAATAATACTGTAGGCTGTTTGATATCGCCCAAACCGACTAATGTCGCTTGGTTATCAACAATGATTCCAGCATTTTTTAGTGCAATCAGCGCTAGGAACAAACCAATACCACCGCCGATTGCAAACTTAAGTGACATTGGAATCGCATTAACAATCGCTTCACGAATTTTAAAGAAGCTAATTGCAAGAAAGACAAGGCCTGAAACAAAAACAGCGGCTAAAGCTGTTTGCCATGGCACGCCCATTCCCATACAAACCGAGTAGGTAAAGTAAGCGTTTAAACCCATACCAGGGGCCAGTGCGATCGGATAATTAGCAATGATCCCCATTACTAAACATCCGATTGCTGCTGCCAAACAGGTTGCAACGAATACGGCACCATGATCCATGCCGGTTTCAGATAAAATGAGTGGATTGACAATAATGATGTAACACATCGTTAAGAATGTAGTTACACCAGCAAGAACTTCAGTTCGGAAAGTGGTTTTATTGTCGCTTAGCTTAAATAAACGCTCTAACCAGCCTGCCGAAGAATTGGGCGCCGCCATAAGTAGCCTCTATGCAAAATCTGAACTGTGGAATATTTACGTCTATGTAGGTCGCTGAACAATATTGTTTTTCTGTTCAGTCCTATAAACAAGAATCTCAAATTTAAGAAGCAACAAATATGCCACTCATTTGATTTCTAGCTTTATACATAGCAAACAACCACAGCCCCTCTTGAAACACAAAAAAGCTGCATAACCCCTATGCAGCTTTTTTACTATACGTTCAATAAGTTTAACAGATTCAACAGAAACATGATCAAAATTTATGAAAAGATATGACCAATGACACTGTAAAAAGTTAGAAATTTATAGCTCGTTATTGCTAGAAAATAATTTTTTTCTCGCCTATATATTGTTGCATATGAAAAGAAGCTAAATTGCTGTGATGAGCATGATTCGGATTTCGTTCGATACTTTGCAGGTTTTTTTCAGCTTCTTGTATGATCTGCATTAGCTCTTGATGTCTTTTATTTTGAGTATCTAAATAAGCCCAATACCCTAATACAAAGACAATACCCACACACAACACTATTAATACTTTATTGATCATTATTATTATCTCTATGTTTTTAATGTTAATGATCTTAACAAAAAATTATAGCTTTGTGAATATTTTCACATTTATTTACAATAATACACCATTATTCAAATTATTGAAAATAAAAGTTATTTTAAAAATATCATTAAAAAACCTAATAAATACTAAATTTTTCCATTGAAAAGTAACTTTATTTAATAAGAGCTTATTTTAGTTATTTTTAATATTATCTTTTTATCGGTTTTAACTCTTAAGTTATTTTAAAGATAGAGCATAGACAAATGTGTATATGGCTTGAAATTTCTTTTTATTTGCTAAGCTTTAAATGAGATAAAAAGGAGCTATTTTCGTTAATGTACTTTTCTTTAAAATTGTTTCTTTAGCGACTAATTTCTATGTTGCATGTTTAGCTTTTAAAGTAAAAATTCAGCTCAAAGAAATCTTCATCTTATTTAAAAATATTTTCTCCATGGATGCTATTGGATGACTAGCAAAATTACGTCCAAGTTTCATCGTTCTATAAATCGCACCAAGCTTTCTATTTTCATAGCTTCATTCCAATAAACGCTACGATAAACTGTACTCAGATAAAAATTTAAATCAGGAGAATACATCATGTTTGATATGCGTTTATCTCACGAGCGTGGTGCAGCACATCATGGTTGGTTACAATCAAAACATAGCTTTTCATTTGCTAACTATTGGGATCCTAAACAAGTTGGTTTTTCGGATCTGCTTGTAATTAACGATGATAACGTTGCTCCATCTAAAGGCTTTGGTACTCACCCTCACCGTAATATGGAAATTATTTCCTATGTACTTGAAGGTGCATTAGAGCATAAAGACTCGATGGGTACAGGCTCTGTGATTGTGCCGGGTGACATTCAGCTGATGAGTGCAGGTCGTGGTGTTGCTCATAGTGAATTTAACCACTCAGCTCAAGAAGGCGTTCATTTCTTGCAAATTTGGGTTGTTCCAAATGAAGTGAATACAGAGCCAGGCTATCAACAAGTTCATATTGATGAAGCAGACAAACGCGGTAAATTGCATTTGATCATCTCACCAAAAGGTGGCGAGAAAACTTTATCGATCAAACAAGATATTAATATTTACTCAGGTCTTTTTGATGGTGAAGAAACTGCTGACTTTGTGATTCCTGATGGTCGATATGTGTACCTACACGTTGCTAAAGGTCGTGTTGATGTAAATGGTAAAACCTTTAACACCGGCGATGCTGCACGTATTCGTGAAGGTGGAAGCTTATCGTTTACCAATGGTGATAACGCCGAAATTTTGATTTTCGATATGCGTCCTGAAGAAGTTCCAACCATGCCATAAAATCAATTAAGCCCTCACATAAACTTTATGTGAGGGCTTTTTATCGTTACTTGGACTTATATCAGTGCTCTTCTGAACGAGCCATCTCTGTATTGATATAGCTCATGATCATAGTAGTTAGCCCCTGCACCATTTCATCAAAACTAATATAAGGGTTGGGCAAAATAAGATGCCGTGCGACATTAAAAATTCCACTATTAATACAGATATAGGTAATTACAGGCAAATTATTGATTTTTAGGTATTTTGGATTATGCATCATATATTTCATGATGACTTCCATTAAAGCCTGTTCAATTTTGGGAATGTATTTGTCGTACTGCAACTCTCCTGCATAACGTAAAACAGTCAAATAACGGTCATTATTTTTCTTTAATAAATCACTAAAAGTATAAAAAATCATTTCGATGACAGGCTCTAACTCCAACTGTAAAATTGTCGGTGTAAGCTCTGTAATCATGTCCAGAATTTCGCGAACAAAAAAGTGATTCATCGCATCATAAATTTCTTCTTTATTTTTAAAATATTCGTATAAAGACCCGACACTCACCCCTGCAATTTCTGCGATATGACGTGTCGTGGTTCCACTCGGTCCGTGAAGTGCCACCGCAATAAAACCTGCTTCAATAATTGTGTCGACAGTGACTTTAGCTCGAGTTTGACGTGGTTTACGCGTAGTCATACGATCTAATTAATAATCCGAACATAAAGTCAGATTAGCATGTAATCTGACTAGGTAGAAATAAAAAAACAAAATCCGAATAGTTGTCAAACTTAAGTGAGAAAACTGAGAAAAACAGATCTCAATTTATCAATCAATTGATGTTTTAATTTATTATTTCCAGAGATTAGGAATAAATTTAATTTATTATTTTTCAAAAAGATGAGTCTAATTTATTTAAAATTATTATTACAAAGAATGTCTATAAAATACTTTTATATATTTAAAAATTTACCCGAATTGAATCCGAACATAATGTCAGATTAATATGAAAAAATTAAAGAAGAGTCATTCAGCAGCTCTTGCCTGCCTCGGTTCTTCTTCCGTTATTCAGCCAAATAATCAAACAAATAACGGAGCAACAACACCGTAGTCAATACAGAGAACTATCTGTTTTTGAAAATGGAATTTTACAGTGCTTTGTTGATCATTGAGTTTATTGATTTTCATCAAAATGCACCACTACTTTGCCTCAGGGTGTCGCCATGATCTCGACCGCAGTTAAAAAATCATTCAACAAACTTAAATTTCAGCGTGAAATTGAGCTACCAGATTTTGCTAGCAAAAGCTCAATTCCAATCAGACATTTAAATATTGGTTTTGATGGTAAAGAAATTGATGTCAGATTCTATATGGACAATCAATTTGCTACTTTGTTTTTTGCCACACTCTCAGTGTTTTTAACTTACGGTGAAGATCTGGTGATTGAAACCGCTCGCCATCACCGTGAATTTATCAAAGATCCAATATTAAAGCAGCGAGTAACTTCGTTGATTGGCCAAGAAGCAATTCACTCAAAATTGCACAATGAATATAACGATGCCCTTCAAGATGCTGAATATCCTGTTGCGCTATATCGTTTTCTTGGCTCAAACTTCTTTAAGTATGTTTTCTTAAAGTTTCCCCAGCCACTCAAATTATCAATGATGGCAGGTATTGAGCATTTTACTGCGGTACTTGCTGAATACATGATGAAGCACGAAAAGAACTTCTATTATTCAGATGACGAGAAAAGCCGTGCATTGTGGATGTGGCATATGCTTGAAGAATCTGAGCATAAAGATATTGCCTACGATGTCTATCAACTTTTAAATGGTAGCTATGCACTACGCGCGTCTGGTTTCTTCCTCGCGTTATTTACCATTTTAGGTTTAATCCCTGCGACTACATTATTTGTGCCTGTGTTAAGAAAGCCACAAGAGATGCTGACTTTGAAATTCTGGAAAGATGCTCGTCGCGGTGTAGGCTTAATCTTTGGTCCAAAAGATGGAGTTTTCGGCAGTACGATTGGTCAAATTCTTGACTACTTACGCCCAGATTTTCATCCAAATGATCATGATACAACTGAATATCTTGAGTATTACAAAAAGAAATTGCTGACCGAAGGCGGCGCAATTGCTCCTTACTTTGTTAAAGAATTTACCCCACCAGTACGCATGTCTTAATCGTCCTGCATTTCCAGCTATCAAAGAGGTAGCTGGTATCTCTTCAAGCTATTTATGGATGAATCATGATTTTATTTGGCAAAAAGAAAGTTAAACCAAGCCAAAAAGCTTATGCTGTAGTGACGGGTGCAGGCAGTGGGATTGGTAGAAGTTTTGCAATTGAACTTGCGAAACGTGGTGGCAGCGTAGTGTGTGCAGATATTAATCTGGAAGCTGCTGAAGAAACAGTAAAACTTCTTGAACAAGAAGGTGCAAAAGCTTTTGCTATGCGCTGTGATGTGGGTAATGCTGAACAGGTTAACCATCTCGCTGAAACTGCTGAAATCTTACTTGGGCATCCTGTGACTCTTGTCATTAATAATGCTGGAGTAGGTTTAGGCGGTAAATTTGACGAACTCAGCCTAGAAGACTGGAACTGGGTCATGAATATTAACCTTTGGGGAGTTATTCATGGCTGTCATGCATTTGTTCCCAAGTTTAAAAAGTTAGGTTACGGCGCGATTATTAATGTGGCATCTGCGGCATCTTACACGGCTGCCCCAGAAATGACTGCTTATAACGTGACTAAAGCGGGTGTGCGTGCGCTTTCAGAAACGCTTTCTGCCGAACTGCGTAAGTTTAACATTAAGGTGAACGTGCTCTGCCCGACGCTGGTACCTACCAATATCATTAAAAATGGTCGAATTCCGGGGCGCTATTCAAAGCTGGCAGACCATGCACTGATGAACTATGCGCTGACCACAAGTGATGATGTTGCAAGATTAACCCTTAATCGCCTTGATCAGGATGAGATGTATACCATTCCTCAAATTGATGCGAAGTTATTCTGGCTCATGAAACGCGCATCCCCAAGCTTGTATACCAAGTTCCTTGGTACATCGTACAAATTATTTAAATAAAAAATTTATAGGTAGTACACATATGACTGCGCAAATGAAAACAAATGCATCAGCAAAAAAAGCTGTCAAATCACCAAGCCATATTTTCGATACTTTTATTGTGGGTGCGGGCATTTCAGGGATCGCTGCTGCCATTCGCCTAGATCAAGTTGGTTATACCAATTATAAAATTATTGAAAAAGCTAGCCGCGTGGGTGGAACATGGCGTGAGAACACCTATCCGGGTTGTGGTTGCGATGTACCTTCTGCTCTTTATTCTTACTCATTTGCACCAAGTGCAAAATGGAGCCATTTATTTGCGCGCCAACCAGAAATCTTAAGTTATCTGGAAGATGTAAGTAACGAATTTAATGTTACCTCTAAAATCGAATTTAATAATGAATTGCTGAATGCCGCATGGGATGACTCACGTCATGTGTGGGTACTTGACACCACCACTGGTCAATATTTATCTAAAACCGTTATTTTTGCCACAGGTCCAATTACCGAAGCTCAAATTCCACGTCTTGAAGGCTTAGAAACTTTTAAAGGTGAAATGTTCCATTCAGCGAAATGGAACCATGATTATGATTTGACAGGTAAACGCATTGCCGTGATTGGTACTGGTGCATCTGCTATTCAGTTTGTGCCTCAAATTCAACCAAAAGCGAAAGAACTTTTTGTATTCCAACGTACAGCACCTTGGGTATTACCAAAACCAGATACAGACTTGGGCGAGTTTAGTAAATCAATCATTGCTAAATATCCGGCTATTCAGGCGAGCTGGCGTAAAAGTGTAGCGTTAACGCTAAATGCAATTAACTTTGGTTTACGTAATCCTCTTGCGCTAAAACCAGTAAATGTATTGGGTAAGCAATTACTTAAATTGCAAATTAATGACCCAGTGCTACGTAAAAACGTAACGCCGAACTTTGACATTGGTTGTAAACGTATTTTATTCGCTAACAACTACTACCCTGCACTACAAGCACCGAACACCACACTCATTCCTCATGGTTTAGTGAAAGTTGAAGGCAACACAGTGGTTGCTGCGAATGGTGAACGCCACGAAGTTGATGTGATTATTTGGGGTACAGGCTTTGAAGTATCTCATCCACCAATTGGTAAACGTGTCCACAATGAAAAAGGTCAATGTTTACAAGATATTTGGAAAGATAGTTCACCAGAGGCTTATTTAGGAACCAACATTGAAAATGTACCAAATGCATTTTTAATTTTAGGACCTAACGTACTGGTTTATGATTCTTTCATTGGTTTAGCAGAGGCACAGCTTGACTATATCGTAGATGGCTTATTGAAAATTAAAAACAAAGGAATTAGCAAATTAAATGTTAAATCTGATGTGATTAAAAAGCATAATGATTTAGTACAAAAGCACTTACAAACAACCGTATTTAATAGCGGCGGATGTAAGAGTTACTACCTTGATGCCAACGGGCGTAACTTTGCTGCATGGCCTTGGTCACTGAAAAAACTTAAACAACGTTTGAAAAAAGTAGATTTGAAAGATTATGAAGTGACGTATCAAACGACAAAAACTCACTAATTTGTATTTTCGATCAAATCAGTTGTAAGAAATAGGCAGTGTATTTTAGATTTCCATGAAATACACTGCCTTCTTCGTTGAATATCTTCAAGAAATAAAAAAACAGGATAAAGATGAAAGAAGGACAATCAAGTCGTACTGCTGAAGCCGCTGCTGCCTTACGAGCCAATCATTTTCAAAATACACAGGACCCTGTATTTTCAGATCCTTATGCTTTTGAGCTGACCAGTAAAGGCTGGAAAAAACTTCTCTCTAATTCACTGATTGTTAAAGTGATGAATTCTGCGGTTTTAAACCGCACTTTAGGTTTACTTACTGGACAAGTGGTCGGACGCTCTCGTTATGCCGAAGATTTACTTGCTCAGGCAGTTCAACAAAATACTCAACAATATGTATTAGTGGGTGCTGGCCTAGACTCTTTTGCACTACGTGAATCACACCATTACCCTACTTTGAAAATTTTTGAAGTCGATCATCCTGATACTCAAACGGCCAAACAAGCCAAGCTAAAAAAGTTAGGAAATATTCCTACTACCGTTGAGTTTGTCGCGATTAACTTTGAAAAAGAGTCTATTTCGGAAGCTCTGATCAGAAGTATCTATGATTCATCTGCTCCTGCATTTTTTTCATGGTTAGGCACAACGCACTATTTAAACCCGCAAACGACCTTGCAAACTTTAAAAAGTATTGCTGAATTTGCTGCAAACGGTAGCGAAGTAGTACTCGACTATTCGACCGATTTTCAGGAATTAAACGGTATTGAGCGACTTGGAAGTATGGGGGTTGCGCAGTTTACTCATTTGCTGAAAGAGCCTTTATTGGGCCAATTTAAACCAAGAGATTTACATCATGCAGTGGAGCAGATGGGATTTGAAGTGGTCGAAGACTTATCAGGCGAAGCCATTACTGAACGATATTTTAATGCACGAATTGATGAAATTCGCCACACCTCAGCAACACGGTTATTGCATTTGCGTTTAAATAAAAACTAATGTTAAAAGCCAACTTAGACTTTAAGTTGGCTTTTTTAATTGAGGTTAATACCATCGTTACCAACTTGAACGAGGCTCTGGCCCATCGACATGCTGATTTAAAAATTGGCGTAAATGATCTAAAAAGTGCGCAACTTTAGGCGACAGATTCAGTCTCTCTAAATACACCGCATAGACATCTGCTGGTGGTGTTTCATAGTCCGCTAGCACTTGAACTAATCTACCACTTCTTAAATATTTTGCTACGTCCCACTCTGCTCGCATCAAAATACCATAGCCTTCTAAGGCCCAATTTAATGCGACTGCACCATCATTGGTACTCAGTTGCCCATGAACTTTAACGGTTTCAACTTGTTTGCCATGACTTAACCGCCAATTACCATAAGCAGAATCATTTTGCCGAATCACAATACACTGATGCTGTGTTAAATCATGAGGTGTGAGTGGTTGCCCTGCCGTTTTTAAATAGCTAGGTGATGCACATAATAAACGGCGGTTGGCTGTCAATTTTTTTGCAATTAGACGTGAATCGGGTATTTCGCCAAAGCGGATTGAGACATCAATGGCTTCATCTGGCAGATTAATCGGGCGGTCTGTTAAATGCAGTTGGACATCGACATCAGGATAGATTTTGGCAAACGTAGAAATCGCTGGAGCAATATAAGAACGACCAAAGCCTAAAGGAGCATTCACACGCAATACCCCTTTGGGCGCTGCCCGACTACTTGAAACCAAACGCTCCATTTCATCGATCTCTTTTAAAATACGAACTGCATTTTCAAAGTAGACCTCACCTTCACTGGTTAAACTAATTCGCCGTGTTGTTCTATTTAAAAGTCTTACGCCTAAACGCTCTTCAAGTTGAGTTAAACGTCTAGAAACCGCAGGTGGAGTCAAGTTTAACTCTCGTGCCGTCGCGACAAGACTTCCTTGTTTGACCAATAAACAAAAGAAAGCTAATTCCGTATCTGCATTCATGATTATTAAGTTTTTTGCAATAGTGATTTAACTTTATATCGATTCATCAGTTTTTTAAAGGGTTTAACATCCATTTCAATGTTTCCCGACATAAGCCATCTCTTATTTAAGAGCATAACAATGTCCGCAGAAGGAATGCTGTGGATCAACGGGAAAAAGCCATCTAGCCGAATCAATAGCGGTAAAGAAAGCGAAAACTACCAATCAGGATTGGTAGTCATGAATATGGAGTCATGACATGGAAATGGATATTGAAAAGCGAACGTTACGTCGAATTACTTGGAGAATCGTACCGTTTATTATGTTGTTATACCTTATAGCCTATATCGACCGCGTCAATATTGGTTTTGCCGCACTCACCATGAAAGAAGACTTAGGCTTTACCGCCTCGGTTCTCGGTTTTGGTGCAGGAATTTTCTTTTTGGGCTATTTCTTATTTGAAGTCCCATCCAACATTATTTTGCATAAAGTCGGTGCCCGTATCTGGATTGCTCGAGTCATGGTGACATGGGGTTTGATTGCAGCCGGTATGGCCTTTGTAGAAAGCTCAACTAGCTTTTACGTTATGCGATTTTTACTCGGTGTTGCCGAGGCTGGCTTCTTTCCCGGCATTATTCTGTACTTAACTTACTGGTTTCCTGCACGACATCGCGCTGGTGTGATTGCTTTATTTATGGCAGCCGCCCCAATTGCCACAGCAGTTGGTTCACCAATCTCTGCCGCGTTACTTGAAATGCATGGAATTTGGGGTCTCGCTGGCTGGCAGTGGATGTTCATTATTGAAGCTATACCAGCACTCATCTTAGGCGTTGTGGTTTTTAAATATATGACTGACCGTCCTGAACAAGCCACTTGGTTAAAACAGGATGAACGCGAATGGCTTGTAAAAACGATGAAAGAAGAAGATGTCGGGAAAAATGCACCTCAGCATCACAGCATTCTTCGCGGTCTTGCTAACCCACGGGTACTTGCCCTTGCGTTGATTTATTTCGGAACATCGGCTGGGCTTTATACCCTCGGTATCTGGGCACCACAAATTATTAAACAGCTTGGCGTAACGTCTATGACTGTGGGGCTTTTAAATGCCATTCCACCAATTGTTTCTGTCATTGCCATGGTTTTATGGTCTCGACACTCTGACCGCACCAATGAACGTACATGGCATGTTGCTCTTGCATGTTTAACCGCAGCAGTTGGTCTCGCAATTGCAGCAGGCACACACAACGTCATTGGATTAATTGCAGCACTTACCATTGTGAATGTCGGTATTAGCTGTGCCAAGCCACCGCTATGGAGCATGCCAACCATGTTCTTGTCAGGATCAGCCGCAGCGGCAGGCATTGCCACTATTAACTCAATCGGAAATTTAGGTGGGTTTGCAGGCCCTGCCATGATCGGCTGGATTAAAGATCAAACTGGAGATTTCACAGGTGGGCTCTATTTTGTTGCGGGCTTACTGATTATCTCGACCTTACTAACACTAGTGCTGAGCTTCTCCCAAAAAGTGAAAGTAAATACTGCCAAAGCCACACAATAACCCTATTTATATCAATTAGATCTGAACAAGTTTCTTCAAGGAGCACAACATGGACAAAGATATTGCAGTCCAGTCCCTTACGGACACCATGGCCAAATTTACGGCTTATATTGGAAAACGCCTACCGAAAGATGTGAAAAGCAAGTTAATTGAACTGCGTACTTTAGAAACCAATCCATTGGCTAAATCAGTTTATGACTCGATGGAAGAAAATCAGCAAGCTGCCGATAAACTCAACCGCCCAAGCTGCCAAGACACGGGTGTCATTCAATATTTTGTTGAAGCAGGTGCCAACTTCCCTTTGCTTGGTGAACTTCAAGATATTTTGAGCGAAGCAACTGCTGAGGCAACTCGCATAGGTCCTTTACGTCACAACGCTGTGGAAACCTTCGATGAAAAAAATACGGGCACAAATACAGGTACTCAAATTCCATGGTTAGATTGGCGTATTGTACCTGAACTCGACACTTGTACCATTGATGTCTATATGGCTGGTGGCGGTTGTACCTTACCGGGTGCGGCAAAAGTTTTAATGCCAGGTCAAGGCTACGAAGGCGTTGCTGAATTTGTGATGAATGTTATTACCGAACGCGGTGTTAATGCCTGCCCACCTTTACTGGTTGGTGTTGGCGTATCGACTTCAGTTGAAACAGCGGCTCGCCTTTCTAAGCTCGCGATTATGCGTCCGGTTGACTCAACAAGTGATAACCCACGCGCTGCCTTGATGGAGCAACTGTTAGAACAAGGTCTTAATGAAATTGGTATTGGTCCTCAGGGACTAACAGGCAATAACAGTGTGATGGGAGTCAATATTGAATCTTCTGCGCGCCACCCATCAACCATTGGGGTTGCCGTAAATACAGGTTGCTGGGCACATCGCCGTGGCAAAATTAAGATTAACCCAGATATGTCGTATGAAATCTTGTCTCATGAAGGAGTTGTACTATGAAAAAAATTCTGACAACGCCAATCAAAGATGAAGATCTTTTAGACCTTAAAGTCGGTGATGTGGTTTATTTGACTGGCCGTTTAGTGACTTGTCGCGATGTTGCCCATCGCAGACTGATCGAACAAGGTCGAGAACTACCAGTTAACCTTGAAGGCGGAGCGATTTTTCACGCTGGCCCTATTGTGCGTAAGAAAGGTGAAAACGACTTCGAAATGGTTTCGATTGGTCCAACAACCAGTATGAGAATGGAAAAATTCGAACGGGAATTTATCAAGCAAACTGGCGTAAAGCTTATTGTGGGTAAAGGTGGCATGGGACCAGAAACAGCTGCTGGATGTCAGGAAAATATTGCCGTTCATGCCATTTTCCCAGGTGGGTGCGCAGTTCTCGCAGCAACCTTAGTTGAAGAGATTGAAGGCGCTGAATGGCAAGACCTAGGTATGCCAGAAACCCTTTGGATTAACCGTGTGAGAGAATTTGGTCCTCTCATTATTTCTATCGACACCAAAGGCAACAACCTGATTCAACAAAACAAAGTTGAATTTCAAGCCAAGAAAGCACCGATTTTAGAAAAAATCAGTAAGCAACTAAGCTTTATTAAATAAACTGCTCTTTAATGAAGGGAAAGCAAAAGCACCCTTCATTTTTTTATTTTTGTACTAAACGCATGGCATGAGGTGTTTTCCCATGCCATCTTTTATAAGCATGAATAAAGCTGGCAGGTTCTGCATAACCTAACCACTCGGCTATTTGCTCAACCGAAGCTTTTGGTAATGCCAAATATTGCTCAGCTAGAACTTGCCTGACTTCTTCACGTATCTGAATAAAAGTCATCCCCTCTAATGCCAAATGACGGCGTAAGGTTCGTGCATTTAAATGCAGTCGGTCAGCCACGATTTCCATAGAAGGCATTTCCCCTCGCACGTTCATCAATTGCTGTTGCACTAAAGTTGTAAATTTATTTTGTGATTGGCGTTTCTCTAATATTTGTCGGCACTGTTCTTCAGCTGTATGTAAAACCAATTCATTTGCCATAAGCAACTTTTGGTCTACTTTTTGCGGATCAAGAATTACAAAGCTTTTCGCAGCACCAAATTCAGGCATGACTCCAAATAAATTCCGATATGGCTCGGCATCACCTTTGAGTTGAAAAGAAAAAGCCAAATACTGGCAAAAACTGTCCTGCACCAAATCTCGCTGTACCGTAATGAGTGCAGCGGCATCGCGTTCAATAATGAATTGACGCACTGAAGATGGAATATCTTGCTCATCAATTTCGATACGGATCCCTTGCGGTGTATCCGACACATCAAAGCGAGTAAAAGCAAAAGTTAAAGTGAAATAGTTTAAAGCCAAATCTAGTGCTTCACGAATGCTAGCACTACTCATCAGAGCCATGCCTAATGGCCCAAATGTGGTGAAATGATAGCGTGTGCCCACTTCTAAGCCTAATGTCGGTCTGCCTCCTAGTTGCTCAACCAAGTTATGAATCAGCTGTAATTCCTGATGGCCTGTCACCACCATATTAGGGTCGAGTAATTGTTGTTTGCTAAGCCCTGTCCCTTGCAAAATCGTCTGATAAGAAATGCCTGATTCCACCGCAAAATCAGCCATTAACCGAACACTATGTACACTGCGTTCAAAAGCCCATGCATACTTCACTGTATTGCTCAGAATGTCCTCGAATCACAATATTTTGTCCTCATCCATCCTCTAAATCAAGCAAATAAACGTCTATTCTGCATACAGGAAATTGCGATTTTTTTCGCTCACTGTTTTTAAGGATTTTAGAGCAGCCTATGTTTAATTCGTCGTCTAATTCAAATAAAAATGTACGCATCGCCATTATTGGCACAGGTTTTGGTGGTCTAGGACTTGCCATTCGTCTCAAACAAGCAGGTTTTGAACAATTTACGCTCTTTGAAAAAGCTAGCGATGTTGGTGGTGTCTGGCGTGACAATACGTATCCAGGTGGTGCATGTGATGTGCCTTCTCATCTGTATTCTTTTTCTTTTGAACAAGAGCTAGGCTGGAAAAATCGCTACGGTACATCTCAAGAGATTTATCAATATTTACGCCACTGTGCCGATAAATATGACATTCGTCCACATGTTCAATTTAATACTGAAATAGCCAGTGCCAAATTTGATGCCCTGCAAGGTGTATGGCACATTCAAAGCACGACTGGCGAACAGTTTGAAGCTGAATTTTTAGTGGGCGCGGTAGGCCAACTTAACCGTCCTGCTTATCCAAAACTTAAAGGCATTGAAAACTTCAAAGGTAAGGCATTTCACTCAGCACGTTGGGATCACGACTATGATTTAACTGGCAAACGTGTTGCAGTTATTGGCACAGGTGCAAGTGCAATTCAGTTCGTACCTGAAATTGCTAAACAGGTTGCCCACCTAGACGTTTATCAACGCTCAGCGCCGTATGTTATTCCCAAACCGGATCGGATTTATCAACCTTTAGAGAAAAAAGCTTTCCGCAAACTACCGATTTTGCAAAGTCTAGACCGCGCCTTGCAATATGGACACCATGAAATTCGCCTACTTGCTTTTACAACTTCACTCAATGAAATGCCGTTGGTGGAATATTTATTCCAGCGCCACATCCGTAAAGTCATTAAAGATGGGAAGTTACGCCACCGCTTAATGCCGGATTATCCAATTGGTTGTAAACGTATTTTAATCTCTAACCACTGGTATGAAACGCTGACCCAACCTCATGTTGATGTGATTAATACGGGCATTCAAGAAATTACTAAAAATGGGATTTTAGATACGGAAGGAAATCTGCGTGAAATCGATACCATTATTTATGGTACAGGCTTTGCCGCAACAGAATTTATGGCGCCAATGCAGATTACAGGTCTTGATGGTCGCACCTTAAAAGACACATGGAAAGATGGTGCAGAAGCTTATCTCGGTTTAACTGTTAGCGGCTTTCCAAATTTCTTTATGCTCTATGGTCCAAATACCAATCTTGGGCACAACTCAATTGTGTATATGATTGAAAGCCAAGTGAACTATATTTTAGATGCCATCCAGACCACCCTACAAAACAAACTTCTGTTTACCAATGTTCGTGCAGAAGTTCAACATGAGTTTAATCAAAGCATTCAAGAAAAAATGAAAAAAACTGTCTGGGCTCAAGGTTGTACCAGTTGGTATCAAACTGCTGAGGGTAAAAATACCAATAACTGGCCAGGTTTTACCCTTGAATATCGCCAACGCACTCGTCGCTTTGACATTGAAAACTACACACAGGTTTCGGCTATTTCTTAAACAAGCTTCACCATAGGAAATGAGAAAAATAAACGGAGAATTTTATGAAGTCTTTTAAAAATAAAGTCGCAGCTGTGACAGGTGCGGGCTCTGGTATTGGACAAGCACTTGCCATAGCACTCGCAAAACAAGGTTGCCATCTGGCACTTTCCGATATTAGTGAAGCTGGATTAGCTAAAACAGTCGAGCTTTTGGCACCTTATTCTGTCAAAGTCACCACTCAAAAAGTTGATGTAGCTAAGCGTGATGAAGTGGCCACTTGGGCAAAGGCAGTAGTAGATGAACATGGCCAAGTTAACCTGATTTTTAATAATGCTGGTGTCGCAATTGGTAGTACGGCTGAAGGTGTGAGCTACGAAGACCTTGAATGGCTCATTGGTATTAATTTTTGGGGCGTAGTTTATGGCACCAAAGAGTTTTTACCTTACTTAAAGCAAAGTGGTGATGGGCATATTATTAATATTTCCAGTATGTTCGGCTTAACAGCTCAACCAACTCAAAGTGCTTATAACGCTAGTAAATTTGCCGTTCGTGGCTTTACTGAATCATTGCGCCAAGAACTCGATCTACAAAATGCTGGAGTGAGTGCGACCTGTGTGCATCCGGGTGGTATTCGTACCAATATTGCCAAAGCTGCCCGCATGAATAATAGCGTCCAGTCTTTAGGAATGGACCCGCTAAAAAGTCAGGATGCTTTCGATAAATTACTTCGCACCCCTGCTGATGATGCAGCTCAACAAATTTTAGAAGCTGTTCGTAAGGACCGCCGCCGCTTACTAATCGGAGCCGATGCGAAAGCCGTTGATGTGATTCAACGTATTCTTCCACAGGGTTACCAAAAGATTTTTGCAACTGCCACTGCCTTTCAAACCCGTCTACTCAACAAATCAGCAAAATAAAAACAGTGGTCAGCATACTCTTCATTTTAAGAGATGCTGACTGATATTAAATGCTTAGTATGAGTCCTTATTATGAAGCAGCTTCTTGCATGGACTATCCGTACCACACTACGTCCAGCTTTATCCCCTAAAACACCACTAAAGCTACAACGTTTTTGTAGCGATGCAGCCAGTGCAATTGTGCTTGGGCCACGTGGCTATAAAACAAAAAAGCAAACCATTGCGCAAATACCGACAGTCCATATTCAGCCCAAAACGACTCAATCAGGACGCGGCATTTTGTATTTACATGGCGGAGGCTATGTGGTGGGTAGCTCAAAAAGTCACACTAAGCTTGCTGCTCAAATCGGACATCCAGCTCAAGCACAAGTCTGGTTACCTGAATATCGCCTAGCCCCAGAGCACACAAGCCCTGCTGCTATTGAAGATGTAATTGCAGTTTATAAAGCTTTACTTGCTCAAGGACAAGACCCGAAAAAACTCGTGATTGCTGGCGATTCTGCGGGCGGCGGACTGAGTTTAAGTACTGCAATTGCAATACGAAATGCAGGGTTACCGTTACCAGCAGCATTAGTTTTACTTTCACCGTGGGTTGACTTAAGCCTATCTGGAAGCACGATTAAAACTCATGCAGCTCAAGATGCGATGCTGTCAGAGGACTGGTTAGCATGGTGTGCAAAAAACTATTGCGGACAAAAATCGGCAACCGATGCTACCTGTTCCCCACTCTATGCCGACTTAACTGGATTACCACCTGTTTTAATTCACGTCGGTACCGAAGAAGTCTTATTGGACGATGCAAAACGTCTCGCTGAACAAACCGAAAAATATGGTATTCCGACGAACTTAAGGGTTTATGACCGAGTCGGACATGTTTTTCAATTCCACGCAGGTATACTAAACGAATCTAATGACTCGATTGAGCGCATTGGGCAATTCATTGATAAACATACACAGTCAATATAAAAATATCGCCAGAGAGGAGTCCTCGGCATGACAACAAACAATTATGACTATGATTACCTCATTATTGGTTCAGGCTTTGGTGGTAGTGTTTCTGCTTGCCGTCTAACCGAAAAAGGCTACTCTGTTGCTGTAATGGAAATGGGGCGACGCTGGGAAGCTAAAGATTTTGCTAAAAATAACTGGAATACCCGTCGCTGGATTTGGCGCCCGGGCATGAAACTTTTTGGTTATTTCAACATGCGTTTTTTTCGCCATGTCACCATTATTTGCGGGAACGCCGTAGGTGGCGGTTCAATTACCTATGCCAATACCCTACTGGTTCCACCTGAACATATTTGGGATGAAGGCACGTGGGCAGATGCAGCGGACTGGAAAAATGAAATGCCACAGCACTATGCTGAAGCCGAACGCATGCTTGGTGTGACGGATAATAAAATTTTCGGTCCTGCCGACCACATGCTCAAAAAAATGGGCGATGCAGTTGGGGTTGGACATACGTTTAAACCGACGCGCGTTGCAACTTTCTTTCCACCCGAAGGTGAACAAGGCGGCAAGACCTACCCTGACCCGTACTTTAACGGCGATGGTCCAGACCGCGGAACCTGTACGGCATGTGGCGGTTGTATGACAGGTTGTAAACACAACGCAAAAAATACCTTAGATAAAAACTATTTGTACTTTGCCGAAAAAAATGGCGCCAAGGTTTACGAAGAAACCAAAGTCGTTGACGTTAAACCACTCAATGGTAAAGCCGATGGCAGCGATGGCTATGAAGTTACGACTGAATGTTCGAGCTCATGGTTTAACAAACAACGTCGTACATGGCGTGTTCGTAACGTGATTTTCTCTGCATCTTCTTTGGGTACGCAAGAAATGTTATTCCGTTTAAAACAGTCCGGTTCTTTGCCAAATATTTCTGATGATTTGGGTAATCGGGTTCGTACTAATGCCGAGTCGATTTTAGGTGTTCGCTTTTTTGGTAAAGATGTCGACATGAGCAAAGGTGTTGCCATTGGTTCAAGTATTTACATTGACCATGACACTCACATTGAAGCGACTCGTTACCAAACTGGTTCAGATGCCATGGGTCTCATGTGTACTTACATGGCGAAAGGCAAACCGGGTTGGACACGTATTTTCTTTTGGTTATGGGCACTTATTTGCCATCCATTTATTTTTCTTCGCATGAGTAATCCAGTCAGTTTTGCACGTCAGACTTTAATTTTCTTGGTGATGCAAACAGCTGATGCCTCAATTAATATGCGCTTGAAACGTAATTGGTTCTGGCCTTTTGGTAAGGTGTTATCGAGCGAAGGTAAAAAGCTACCTGTGTATATTCCACAGGCCAATGCATTTACCGAAAAAGTTGCCAAAATGTTTAATGGTCACCCGATGACGACCATTACCGAAATTTTGTTTAACGTACCTTTTACAGCCCACTGTATGGGTGGTTGTGCAATTGCTTCAAGTCCAGAACGTGGCGTGGTAGATGGACAAAACCGCGTGTTTAACTATAAAAACTTATATGTTGTAGATGGTTCAATGTTAGGTGCAAATTTGGGCGTTAATCCAAGTCTCACCATTACAGCTCTTGCAGAACGCGCAATGTCTTATATTCCGGCTAAACATACTTTGGATGAGCAACAAGGTTATAGAGCAGATGCAGAAACCATAGAGATCACTAAAGCTTCTGCCTAAAATAGAAATTTGTTTTATAAAAAAAAGCCTATTAAAAAATAGGCTTTTTTCTTTCGCTTTCTAAATTACATCGCCACGGCTTTAGCACGAGCTGCATGCAATTTTTTATAGCTCTCAATCAGACGTAAATGGCGATCAAGTCCTTCTAGTTTCATGCTTGTTGGTGTTAAACCATAGAAACGAACGCTACCATCGACAGAACCTAATACCGCATCCATTCGCGTGTCACCAAACATACGACGGAAATTCATAAGGTAGTCTTCAAGCTCTAGTTCTTCATCTAACATCACTTCAAGCACCACGTTCATGCACTGATAGAACAAGCCACGCTCAACGGTGTTGGTGTTATATTGCAAGTAAGTTTCTACAAGCTCTTTTGCTTCTTCAAACTGTTGTAAAGCCACATAAATTAGCAATTTCAGTTCTAAAATGGTGAGCTGTCCCCAAACTGTATTGTCATCAAACTCGATGCCAATGAGTGTGGTGATTTCAGTGTAATCGTCTAGCTCACATTCCTCTAAACGCTCAACCAATGCCTCAAGCTGTTCATCATCCAAACGATGTAGATTTAGAATGTCTTCACGGAATGAAAGTGCCTTATTGGTGTTGTCCCAAATCAAATCTTCAACGAGATAAATTTCCGAATAATCTGGTACTAAAATACGGCAAGCGGTCGCACCTAAATGCTCATAGACTGCCATATATACTTCTTTGCCCATCTCTTCGAGAATGCCGAACAATGTTGCAGCTTCTTCTGCATTCGACTCTTCGCCTTCGCCAGAAAAATCCCATTCAACAAAGTCATAGTCAGATTTAGAACTAAAGAAGCGCCAAGATACCAAACCGCTTGAGTCAATAAAGTGCTCAACAAAGTTGTTCGGCTCAGTGACCGCATTACTTTGGAAAGTCGGTTGAGGTAAATCATTTAAGCCTTCAAAACTACGGCCTTGAAGTAATTCAGTCAGACTACGTTCCAACGCAACTTCAAAACTTGGATGCGCACCGAAAGATGCAAACACCCCACCCGTACGCGGGTTCATTAAAGTCACACACATTACTGGGAACTGACCACCTAGCGATGCATCTTTAACTAATACTGGGAAGCCTTGCTCTTCTAGACCTTTAATACCAGCAACAATACTTGGGTATTTTGCTAATACGTCTTCAGGAACATCTGGAAGTGCAATTTCACCTTCTAAAATTTCACGTTTAACAGCACGTTCAAAAATTTCTGACAAGCATTGAACTTGGGCTTCTGCCAAAGTATTACCCGCACTCATACCATTACTTAAGTACAAGTTTTCAATTAAATTTGATGGGAAATAGACAACTTCACCGTCAGACTGGCGCACAAAAGGTAACGAGCAAATACCACGCTCTACATTACCTGAGTTGGTGTCATATAAATGTGTGCCAAGCAACTCATCATCTGGGTTATAAATCTCAAGACAATATTCATCTAAGATTTCTTTAGGTAATTCACCATTTGGACCCGGTTTAAACCATTTTTCATCTGGATAATGCACAAATTCAGCATTCGCAATATCTTCACCCCAGAACTGGTCGTTATAGAAGAAGTTACAGTTTAAACGCTCAATAAACTCGCCCAATGCAGATGCCAAAGCACTTTCTTTCGTTGCACCTTTACCATTGGTAAAGCACATCGGAGACTGGGCATCACGAATATGTAGCGACCATACATTCGGAACAATATTACGCCAAGATGCAATTTCAATCTTCATGCCCAAATTTGCCAAAATGGCAGACATATTGGCAATGGTTTCTTCTAATGGCAGGTCTTTACCCTGAATATAGGTATGGCTTTCTGAAGTTAAGCTTGGCAATAACAATGCTTGCGCATCTGCATCGATACTTTCAACTTCTTCAATAATAAATTCAGGACCCGTTTGAATCACTTTTTTAACAGTACAACGGTCAATCGAACGTAAAATCCCTTGGCGATCTTTCTCTGAAATATCGGCTGGTAATTCAATTTGAATTTTAAATGTTTGCTTATAGCGGTTTTCAGGGTCAACAATATTATTTTGCGATAAACGAATATTATCGGTCGGGATATCTCGAGCGGCACAATACACTTTTACAAAGTACGCTGCGCACAATGCTGACGATGCTAAAAAATAATCAAATGGGCCCGGTGCCGAACCGTCACCCTTGTAGCGAATTGGTTGATCGGCAATTACCGTAAAGTCATCGAACTTAGCTTCCTGTCGAAGATTGTCGAGATAATTAACCTTGATTTCCATGCTGGCACCTAAATATTTTTATGTGTCAGCACAGACACATAAAATTCTAAATATTGAAAAATAAGCCGAATCACAGCGAAGAAATTGACTTAAAAAAATGAGAGATTAAAGCCATGTGTTTAATGAACGACTCAAGTGGCTTTAATAAGATTGGCGGTATTATAGAGGGATTTTGTGAAGTTGATAACTAAAGTTAAAACATTGCTGCTCACAATGTTTTAACTTGTCTTTAATTTAATAAATATTGAGTGTTAAAACTTAAAAGTGTAATCGACATTTAACCGCGTTTCATTTGTCGAATGAAAGGTCATATTGGTAGGCATATCGTTGCGATAGTGAGAAAAACGTGCTCGTACTCCCAAACCTTTTAACTTACCTTCAGGAATTTTATAGCCTAAATCAAATTCCATCGACTCTTCTTTAAAACGCTGATCGCCATATTGCAACAAATCAATGTCTTCACCTTTTGCATAGCGGGTCATAAAGCGCAGACCGTTTAACGAAACATCACCTAGTCGTGCATTTTTAAAGTCATATTCATAACGAATCGAATAGACTTTTTCATCTTTATTTGAGTAGTCAGAACTCATAAAATCAAGCACAACCGGACTTTCAGTTCCTGACAAAAATGGTAAACCAGTCGAGCCAAATGACTGCATGTAGCCCAAAGAAACCGTATGGTTTTGATAGTTCAAACCAAATAAGCCACTAATATGTCGGTTATCGACCTCTCCTATTTTTTTACTTCCAGTTTCTTCACTATTAAAAAAACGCACGTCGCTTAAAAAATTAAGTTGATCATTTAAAGGTTGTTTGCCGTTAAAACCTAAAAATTGTTGCTGATAAATGTCTTTGAGTTCAGCATGGTAAGCCCGTAGACGATAATCCTTTAACTGATAGCTTCCACCTAATGTATAAAAAGAATCAGTAGTTGCCGCTTTGTCAAAACGATGGTTGATATTGTCTGTTCCAACATCGGTATAACGAATTGAGTCGCGCTGACGTACTTCGTCGACATAAAAGCCTTCGAGTTGAAGATTTGGAATTTCATTTGAAACAAAACGGATACCACGGTAAGTCTGAGGGAACAAACGCGCTGGCGATGAAAAAATGGTCGGTAATTGTGGAACTAAGTCCCCCACAAAAAGCTCATTTTTCCTAAATTTAGCCTTTCCTGTAATGCCGATTTTTCCATAATAATCATCACGCGAGTTATCGGTATTCACTGGTAATAAGCCACTACGCGCATAGTCATCAGCACGGCTTCCCATCAGGTTAAAACCTGCCATTGCCAGTACATCAACACCAAACCCAACCGCACCTTCAGTATAACCAGACTGTCCTTTAAAAATTAAACCCTGCGCCCAATCTCTACCTGCTGTATAGGGATATGGGTCTTTTTTATAGTCTCGGTCAAAGTAAAAATTACGTAGTGTTAGCTCAGCTTTACTGTCTGCAAGAAATTCGGCATGCACAACTTGACTAAATAATGGGCACAAGCATACCCCCACCCATACTGGTGTCTTTTTCATTTTTTATCTCAACTATTTAATTTTTAATGGATTAAGGTGCTGTTTTAAGCGAGTAGTTCTGCTCTTTCTTACTTCGATAAAAAGCACTACCCAAACTTAAAATCAGGAAAATAGCCAAAATAAACACCACACCGTAATAGGCATAAAGCGTTGCGGGTGCTATACCTTTATCCAGGAAGATGCCTGCAACCGTTGGCGATAAAATTGCCCCAATTCGTCCAAAACCAATTGCATAGCCCACGCCGCGACTACGGATTTCAGCATCATAAATTGTTGGAGAAATAGAATATAAACCTGCCACACAGCCATTAATGAGTGTGCCAAGTAATAACCCCACCATGAGTGCAATGCTCACTTGAGATGAGACAGCGACAAATAGGAAAACACATGCCGAGGTTAGTCCTAAAAACAGGCTTAAGGCATAGAAGATTTTCATACGTGATGCCAATAAACCAATAATGGCTGCCCCGAAAATCCCACCAATACTAATTAAAATACCAGTACTTACGCCTTGCTCTGGTGACATTCCCATTGAAATTAGAATTTTTGGTGTCCAGCTCATGACAAAGTAAAAGCCAAACATCACTAAAAAGAATGCAAACCACAAACAAAGCGTTTGAAATCCAAGTTGTCCAGCAAATAATTTGCCCAGCTCACTGCCATTTTGCGTGCTAATTTTTTCATAACGCGGCATAACTGGTAATTCGTTTAACCCCATACGATTTACAGTTGCATTAATTCGTTCTAGTGCCTGTTTTGGTCGTTTCGCTAGTAAGTAATCTAAAGATTCAGGTAATAACCATGCGCTGATCAGCAGCATTGCGATGGTAGTAACCCCTCCTGCTAAAAAGATTGAGCGCCAACCTAAATGCTCAATCAATGCCAGTGATAGTACCCCGCCAAGTGTCGCGCCAATTCCATAACCAGTAGACATTAAACTAACAGCAAGACTGCGCCAGCGAGCATTGGCATATTCACTTGCCAATACATTACTACTCGCAAGGATGCCCCCCACCCCAATTCCAGTAATAAACCGAAGTGCAGCTAACATGCCGTGGCTTTGTACAAAAGCACAGCCCAGCATGCTAAGACCTGCAATTACAAGACAAACTAAGATGAGTAAACGGCGACCGATTTTATCGGCTAAAGGCGCGAGAAAAATTGAACCGGCAGCCATTCCAAAAAGGCCAGCACTTAACAACAAGCCAATTTGTGCGCCTGAAAGTGACCATTCTGCTGACACGGATGGAGCAGTAAAAGCCATTACCATCACGTCAAAGCCATCAATAATATTGAGACAAATACAGATCAAAATGACGAACCATTGATAGCGGCTCATGTTGTTTTGATTGATCTCACTTAGAACGTCTCTTTCCATTTGTGTATCTCCCTTGGATAAGACATACACACGACATTGCTGATATAAGCGATTGGGTGGTTATGCACATCCGTATCCATAATGACCTAGAGGAATATTTGTTTTTTGAGCATCCTGCTCTTTTTCTATACTGAATATTTGGATCCAAAAAATCAACTAAAATTATAAACAGATTATTAAAAAGTATATAAACACATAAATTATATAAGTATAAAATTATTAAAAACATAAAATTAGAATGCTTGAATATTTTTATGGATCCATATTAAAAAATCTATTATGATCGATTCCAGAGCATTTTTTAGCCAAAAAAGCTCAGTTCATTTTTATGGAATGCAAGATGCATTTTTAAAACTTCAAAGGATTGTTGTTATGAAACTCAAAAGAGTAAGCCAGCTTACATTGGGACTTTTTTTTGCCAGCCAATTGTTTTACACAACGCAAGCAGCACCTCCCAAAAATCAACAACCACCTAATATCATGATTATTTTGGCCGATGATCTTGGATTTTCAGATATTGGTGCTTATGGTGGCGAAATTAAAACCCCTCATATTGATAGTCTGTTAAAGCAAGGAAAAATGCTTTTTAATTTTCATGCTTCATCAATGTGTTCACCTACTCGTGCACAGCTTATGACAGGTGCAGATAACCACTTGGTAGGTTTAGGTGCCATGTATGAAACTTCAAAACGACAAGAAAAATTGGTTGGAGCAGATAGCCCGCGTGCACTCCTCAAAATTGATGGCTATTCAGGTCATTTAACGCAAAATGCTTATACACTCGCAGAGATTTTAAAGACACAAGATTATTACACCTTCATGGTTGGTAAATGGCACTTAGGCTATGCTCCCGAACAAAACCCTAAAGCCCGTGGTTTTGATCAATCTTTTGCTCTGCTCGATGGCTTTGATTTACATTTTAAAGACCAGCCTAAAAACTATCCGCGCAATACTCAATATACTGAAAATGGTCAAAAAGTCACACTGCCTGATAACTACTACTCGACCGACTTTTTTACACAAAAAGCTTTTGAATATTTAGACAAAAATAAAGCGCAAAAACCATTTTTTGCCTACCTAGCCTATACCGCTCCACACTGGCCACTACAAGCACCTGCTCATTATAGAGACCTATATAAAGGTAAATACGATCAAGGCTACGATGCAATTCGTAAACAACGCTTTGAGAGACAAAAGCAATTAGGATTGATTCCTGCAAATGCAGAATATCCAGTCGAGCGTGGTAACCAAGCTTTAGGCACCAAAAGCTGGAATGAACTCACCCCACAAGAGCGCAAATATGAAGCGCGCAAAATGGAAGTTTATGCGGGCATGGTTACCCAATTAGACGACCGTGTGGGCGATGTCATTCAATATCTTAAAAAGCATCATTTATATGACAATACTTTGATTGTGTTTATGTCAGATAACGGCGCTGAAGGTGGTGATCATAATTTCCCAATGGGTGATGCCGACAATCGCTATGAAAATATAGGTAACGCCAGCTCATATGTTTACATGGGACCACGCTGGGCCGAAGTGAGCAGCACACCATTTACGTACTGGAAGTCAGCCGCTTCAGAAGGCGGAGTAAGAGTTCCATTTATTGTTAAGTCACCTGTGCAGATTTCCAAACAACATGGAATTAACAATAACTTTGCGACAGTCAGAGACATATTCCCAACTGTGATGGAGCTAGCGGGGATTCAAAATAATCAGGTTTATCCAACTTCAAGCACCAAAATTAAACCATCTGGTTTTAGTCTGATCCCTGCGTTTAAAGATAATACTGCCCGTATTCGTCCTGTTAATTATTATGACTTTAAAGAACTACATGGCAGCCGCTACGCTAAAACTGACGAATGGAAACTTGTTGAAAACTCACCTTCTAAATTTAAGAGCCATGGTTGGGAACTCTACAATTTAAAAACAGATTTTAATGAGCAACATAATCTTTATGCAGCCCATCCTGAGATCGTCAAAGTCTTAAATGATAAATATTTAAGATATGCAGACGAAAATGGTGTTGTGGATTTTGAGCAATATAACAAAAAGTAGAGAAAACCAGATGAAACAGATCATGATGCTTTCATCGTTCCTCTTACTTTGTGCATGCCAAAAAACCACGCCTCAACTAGAACAGACCACCTTGCCCGACTTAGGCAGCAAAGCTAAATGTAATTCTTATTCGGGCCTTCCTTCGGGTTGGCCTAAAAATAAAGAAGCAGGCATGGTCAAGCTTCCGCAAGGAAAAATTGTTTTAGGCACCACACAAGGTTATGAAGATGAACGCCCCTTAAATTTACAGGCAACTTCCGTTCCCGCTTTTTTAATTGATGCGACTGAAGTCACTAATGCTCAATTTCAAGAGTTTGTTAAACAAACGGGTTATGTCACCGATGCAGAGAAGCAAGGCGGCGCAGCTATGTTTGTACAACCAGATCATCTAGTTGAAGAATTACAATGGTGGAAATTTGAAAAAGGGGCCAATTGGAAACATCCATGGGGCTTAAACAATCCTAAACAACCCGCGCCTCATGAGCCTGTTCGTATGGTGACATGGAATGATGCCTACGCTTATGCAAACTGGCTAGGTCATGACTTACCGACTGAGCTTGAGTGGGAATATGCAGCCAAAGGTTTTCAGCAAAATTCCGATATTGGCCCGACCCACGAAGGCCATATTGTAGCCAATTTCTGGCAAGGCGAATTTCCTTATAAAAACATTCAGGAAGATGGTTTTAAGGATATTGCCCCTGTGGGTTGTTTTAGTAAAAACCCCTTTGGTTTGTATGACCTGATTGGCAATGTATGGGAATGGACGCAAACACCCTATACAGGACCACGAGACCATCATATGGGAGATCCATCGAAATATCGGCAAAGTCACGAACAGATTTTGCAATATACGATTAAAGGTGGATCTTATTTATGCGCAACCAATTATTGCGCACGTTATCGCGCTGCCGCGAGGCATCCACAAGAACTCGACCTTGCCACCAGCCATGTCGGATTTAGAACAGTAAAACGCTTTTAAACGGATTTAAAAATGAAGCATATTTTTATTTATGGGATTTTCTTCTCAGGGACGACCCTTGCCTGCTGTTTAGCTCATAGTGCAGTCGATGTTAATTTTCAAAATACACTCACACTAAAAACATTCAACTTCGACAGACAATATGAAAATGGGACCAGCCCCGATACTCATAGCTTGAGCCAAGGTCTGATCTATCGTGGCGACTGGTCAACCAAACTTAATGAGGTTCAGCTACACCTCAATCCAAGCATTCAATATGCTTATCGCCTAAGTAGCGACCAACACACCAATGATATGGTCATACCCTTTGACCCTAATACCAAGAAACAAGCACAAGACCAAGTTAAATATGGCTTAGGTGCTGGAGTTGAATATCAAAACTTTCGTATGAATGTAGGTGAAATTATTCCCGACTCACCACTTACCCCACAAGTCGACACACATCAATTACGAGTGAACTACAAAGGCTTGGAATTAAAATATAAGACACCCCAACAAAATTTCGAGCTGGGTTTGATTAACCGTTATTCATCTAAAAATGAGGAGGACTACCACAAACTCGCCATATCAAAACATGAATCTGACGGACTCTATTTCTTTCAATGGGATGGCAAAACACCGCGGTACCACTGGAAATTTTATAATGGTTACTTAACAGATCTCATCAATCAAAGTTACCTTGCTTTTGATTATCAATGGACAAAGCAGCACACCACAAAATTACGTGTGTTTCGCCACGATGATGTCGGTAAATCAAAGCTTGGTGAATATGATAATACATCCATAGGCGCTATGCATTTCATCAAACATGGCAACTTTACAACCGGAATTGGCTATCAAGAAAACTTTGGGAAAGATGGTATTCCAAAACTCGATAATATGCCCATTCCTCACATGGTGAACTGGACCTTAGGCGCGTTTACCAAAGCAGATGAAAAGTCTTATCATTTCGTTACTTCCTATGACTTTAAAAACTATATCAAGGGTTTAAAAGTGACCTATAAATATATTTATGGCGACTCTTTTCAGACCATGAATCAAAACGATTTTGAGCAAGAAAGTGATGTGTTGATTCAGTACGATCTAAATGCTTGGATTAAAAATCTTAAATTTCTTTTCTTAAATATTAACTACGACACCAAACATGGCAAAAGTCTGGATGAACAGCGCATGATGCTTCATTACACTTTTAATTTCTAAATTTTCACGGCCCATAATGGCTATAGTTACAGCCATTATGGATCCAAATTAAAACAAATAAAAAAAATTTCCCAAAAACTCCAAAGAAACGTATAAGTCCTTAACAATAGTTAAAAATATACAAATTAACCAACTTTAAAGAACAATATTTTTGAATAAATATATTGCTTATCAATTGACCAATATTTTTATTTATTATAAATTGGATCCAATAAGTGATAAGGAGTCGTCACAAATGTTTATTAAAAATGCTTGGTATGTCGCTTGCCGTCCAGAAGAAATCCAAGATAAACCATTAGGTCGCACCATCTGTGGTGAAAAAATCGTTTTTTATCGTGGTAAAGAAAACCAAGTTGCAGCCGTTGAAGATTTTTGTCCCCATCGTGGTGCCCCACTCTCACTTGGCTATGTCGAAGATGGCAACCTTGTCTGTGGCTACCATGGCTTAGTCATGGGTTGTGACGGAAAGACCGTCTCAATGCCAGCTCAACGTATAAATGGTTTTCCTTGCAACAAAGCATATGCAGTTGTCGAAAAGTTCGGCTTTATTTGGGTATGGCCAGGTGAAAAGGCTTTAGCAGATGAAGCAAAACTCCCAACTTTAGAATGGGCAGATCATCCCGAATGGAGCTATGGCGGAGGCTTGTTTCACATTCAGTGCGACTATCGCCTAATGATCGACAACCTAATGGATTTAACCCACGAGACCTATGTTCATTCAAGCAGCATCGGACAAAAAGAGATTGATGAATCATTACCTGTCACTAAAGTTGACGGCGACCATGTCATTACCGAACGCTATATGGAAAATGTGATCGCACCTCCATTTTGGCAAATGGCTCTTCGTGGTAACCACTTAGCAGATGATGTACCAGTTGACCGTTGGCAACGTTGTCACTTCTTTGCGCCAAGTAATGTTCACATTGAAGTGGGTGTAGCGCATGCTGGACATGGTGGTTATCACGCACCAAAAGACAAAAAAGTTTCCTCAATCGTGGTCGATTTTATTACGCCGGAGACTGAAACTTCACATTGGTATTTCTGGGGAATGGCACGTAACTTCCAGCCAGATAATGCTGAACTCACCGATCAAATTCGTGAAGGCCAAGGCAAAATATTTACTGAAGATTTAGAAATGCTTGAGCAACAGCAACAAAATATTTTAAATAATCCGCATCGCAAATTACTGATGCTCAATATCGACGCAGGTGGTGTGCAGTCTCGTAAGGTGATTGAGCGACTACTTGCCGAAGAAAATAAAACACCTCCTGAAACATCCGCACAGAAGTTTCCAAACATTCGGATTATTTAAAGGAGTATGAACATGGACGTTATTATTCAAAAAATTCATCAGCTCACCCCAACCATTCGTGCTTTTGAATTGGTTGCAGCAAATGGTACAGAGCTACCGAATTTTGAAGCAGGTGCACATATTGATGTACATCTAAAAAATGGCCTCACCCGTCAATATTCACTTTCAAACTGCTGCACTGAAAAGCATCGTTATGTGATTGGCGTTTTACATGATGCCAATTCACGCGGTGGCTCACGTTGCATCCACACCGAATATCGTGAAGGCGATCATTTAAAAATTGGTGAGCCGCGTAATTTATTTGAGATTCACCCTCAAACCAAACAAGCGATTTTATTTGCGGGTGGTATCGGTATTACCCCTATTTTGTCGATGGCATATCGGCTTAAGTCGGCCAATATTCCTTTTGAATTGCACTACTTCGTTCGTAGTCATGAAATGATTGCCTTCTATGGCAATTTAACCGAGTACTTTGGTAAGCAAGTTCATTTTCACATTCAAGACCAACCAGACACCGAATGTAATATGGCAGAAGCTTTGGGCCAATCTTCACCTGATAAACACTTATATGTATGTGGACCTACAGGGTTTATGCAGTTTGTCATGAGCTCGGCCGAACAAGCGGGTTGGCATAGCGAACAGTTACATCAAGAGCATTTTGTTGCTCAAAAGGTAGATACGTCCAACGATGAAGCTTTCACCATTGAAGTGAAAGGTACGGACCGCCGAATTGAAGTATTACCAGAGCAAACCGCAACAGAAGCATTAATTGCAAATGGTTTTGATATTCCTGTTTCGTGTGAACAAGGTATTTGTGGTACATGTATTACCCGTGTGGTAGAAGGCACTCCAGATCATCGAGATATGTTTATGACCGATGAGGAACATGCATTGAATGACCAGTTTACGCCCTGCTGTTCTCGTGCAAAAACTAAACATCTTGTGATTGAGCTTTAATACCCAAGTTCCTTTATTCAAAAATAAAGGAACTTCTTTCACCTTAAGCGCTGAGAACATTTCTTAGCGTTTCACCCAAAATCACCACACTACTGTGTTCACGCATTAAAGTTTCAGCACGCCCTGCCTGACGATGTACCAACGCATCGAAAATCGAGCAATGCTGCAAATGTGCATAATGCAAACGGCGATATTCCGACAAAGCTTGATTCTGGTCATAGGTAATGGCTTGAGCAGAAGCCATCGGCAATTGATTATTTTTTGCTAAGGCTTGGATGAGGGCGACGTTTTGTGCACCCTCAATAATCGTGTCATGAAAAATGACATTAAAATGGTGATAACGTTCCAGTTCAGCATCGCCAAACTCGTCTGTTTCATTAAAAAGTTTTTCAGTTTCTTGAATACAATGTTGCAGCGTCTTTTTCTGCTCTTCGCTTAAGCCTTGTTCTGCCAAAGTTTTTGCAGCCAACCCTTCAAGCACACCGCGAACTTCGAGCGCATCATGAACAAGTTGCTCTGAAATTTCACGAACTGTATAACCACGAGTTGGGTTTTTAATGAGGAGGCCTTCTTGCTCGAGCAACCGAAAGGCAATACGAACAGGCTGCCTTGAAACGCCAAGTAACTCGGCAGTCGGAATTTCGGCAATTCTGGCACCGCCCTCAAGTTCCCCTGAAATAATCATTTTTCTTAGTTTAAGTAAAACTTGTTGTCCTGAAGACATTCGCTGCCACACATCACCAAAAACGTCACTTCGATGCTAGCAAGTTCATTTGTAAAATGAAATAAATTTTCTGTTTGAATCAGTGCTTAAGCATTTCTGTAGATTTTAAAAAATTAATTTACAAACCACATTCAATTAAAGATTTTTAAGATTATTGACCATAATATCGAGATTATTACGGATTAAATAAGCCAAGTTAATATCAATGCCTTCAAGCATTTTTTCTTCAACTTTCAAAACCACTTCATTACATTTATTTAGCTTATCAATACCGCTGTCTGTCAGTGTAATTAAAATACGGCGGCCATGTGTTGGATCAGGTTTTTTCTCAATCCAGCCATTCACCAGTAAATCTTGCAAAATTTTGTTGGCAGATTGCGGCTTTATGAAAGAGCGCTCAGCAAGCTTGGCATTGGATAAATTACTTTTTGAAGCTAAAACAGAAAGTGCAGTAAATTGCGGTAAGGTAATTTCAAGCTCTTTTAAATGTTCTGTTAAATGTTTACTAATAATTCGGTCAACACGAGCAATCATGTAACTTAACTTAGGCTCATCTTCTACTTTTTTTGGAACTAAATTCGAACGTACCATAACCTTTCAATCATCATAAGAAAATCTGTAGTGAAAGTATGAGGCACTAACCCCATACTTTCGTTAAAACTTAGCGAGCACCTGAGCTTTGTACTAAATGTACAGGCTGTTTAGGTTTTTTGACAAGAAGTAATGCAGAGATCGCTGCAATTAAAATCACTGGAATGCTTGAACCAATCACGATGGTCGAGCTTTGTCCAAGCGAGAGTAAAAAACCAGCCATTAAAGGTCCTGCAAAAGAACCGATACGCCCAATTGCAACTGCTGCACCTACACCAGTTCCACGCATTTCAGTTGGATAATACATAGCAGCCAGACCATACAGCGCCGATTGTCCTCCCACAATGAATAGGCCACAACCCACTGCCGAAAGTGCAAGTAAAGCCACTGTCGGAGAAATTGCTAAACAGCACAGTGAGAATAAAATGCCGAGATAAATTAGCTTAATCACAAAGCTCATGCGTAATTTATCAAGCAATACACCCATGAGGATTGAACCTAAAATTCCGCCAACGTTGTAGCCCATCTGTACATAGTTTGCCTGTAGTTTTGATAGGCCTTGCGCGCCCATCAGCAACGGTAACCAGTTCAACAAGAAATAAAGTACCACTAGCGTGCAGAAAAAACTGACCCAAAGCTGAATGGTCGACATACGACGTTCTTTAGCAAATAAAACCTCCAAGAATGGTGTCGTTTTTTGCGCTTGAACTTTACGTTGCAGGTAATCATTTGACTCAGGTAAAAAGCGCATAATCAGTGGAATGAGTAAAATAGGTGCAATCCCACCAATATAGAAAATATGACGCCACTCTGCATCACCTGCCAACGACATGGCGACAACAGAAGTGAGTAATCCGCCAAAAGGAATGCCGCTATACATGATGCTGACAGCAGTACCTTTGTGCTGGTCAGGTACAGCTTCAGAGGCAAGTGTAATCATCATCGGAAGTGCTCCACCCATTCCTAAACCTGTACAAAAACGAATGAGCAATAGCAAACTAAAGTTAGCAGCATAGGCCGTTAGCAAAGACATAATTCCAAAAAGTAAAATACTAAAAATCAGAATTTTCTTACGCCCGACAATATCAGCAAACCGACCGCCTAATATTGCACCTGGTAACGTCCCTAAAATTGCAGCACTAAACGCCCACGCCATCTGGGCATTGTCCAACATAAACTCAGCCCGCATTCGTGGAGCGGCTACCCCCATTGATTGAAGATCAAACCCTTCAAAAATTGCTATGGCAAAGCACAGTAGCAACGTGATTTTTGCCCTTGAAGGCTGTCCTGATATTTTTTCCATTGTGTTGTCCTTTATTGACTAGTCGTTCCATTTAGCCCTTTGTGTATTGTTGTTTAAACACACCAAAAATATCAGTTAAACTTACTAAAAAATCAACATATTTTTATATTAAATTAATTTAAAAAATAATTATTAATTAAAATACAATGAATTAAAAAATATTTATGAAATTTTATAAAAAAGACTTGAATGTAAGTTTAACTGATATTAAATTAAATCCCAGAACAGCTAAAAATCATTCAAGGAGTATGAAGATGAGTTATGAAAACCGCTGGGAAACAGTAGATGTCAAAGTTGAAGATGGAATTGCATGGGTAACACTAAACCGCCCAGAAAAGAAAAATGCCATGAGCCCAACACTCAATCGTGAAATGATTGATGTGCTCGAAACTCTTGAGCTTGATCAAGATGCGCGTGTTTTAGTTTTGACGGGTGCTGGTGACTCTTGGACAGCGGGTATGGATTTGAAGGAATATTTCCGTGAAGTCGACACTCAGCCTGAAATTTTCCAAGAACGTATTCGCCGTGACTCTTGTCGCTGGCAGTGGCAACTTCTTCGCATGTATTCAAAACCAACGATTGCTATGGTCAACGGCTGGTGCTTTGGAGGCGGTTTCTCACCTTTAGTGGCGTGTGACCTAGCAATTGCAGCAGATGAAGCAACTTTCGGTTTATCTGAGATTAACTGGGGCATTCCACCGGGCAACCTTGTAAGTAAAGCAATGGCAGATACCGTAGGTCATCGTGCATCTTTGTACTACATCATGACGGGTAAAACCTTTAGTGGTAAAGAAGCTGAAACCATGGGCCTTGTGAATAAAAGCGTACCGCTTGCCCAATTAAAAGCAGAAGTGACTGAACTTGCAAATTGCTTACTTGAGAAAAACCCTGTGGTTCTTCGTACCGCTAAAAATGGATTTAAGCGTTGTCGTGAACTGACTTGGGATCAAAACGAAGACTACTTATATGCCAAACTTGATCAATGTATCCACCGCGATACAGAAAATGGTCGCCAAGAAGGTTTGAAACAATTTTTAGATGAAAAATCAATTAAACCGGGTTTACAGAGCTATAAACGTACTGGTTAACTTTTGATTCTTTAATGGCAATGTAAGGACGCAACCCATGCAAAATGTACAGTTACTTATTCACGGTCAATCTGTTGATGCATCAAATCAGGCAACTTTTGAGCGTATTAGCCCAATTGATGGATCAGTGGCAACTAAAGCTGCTGCCGCAACACTGGAAGATGTTGACCGTGCAATCGAATCGGCGCAACAAGCTTTTAAAGTATGGTCGAAACTCTCGCCTACCGAACGTCGCTTACGTTTATTAAAAGCAGCCGATTTAATGGACCAAAAAACCGAGCAATTCATTGAAACTGGAATGCAAGAAACAGGTTCAACTGCAACATGGTATGGGTTTAACGTTCACCTTGCTGCCAACATGTTACGTGAAGCCGCAGCCATGACCACACAAATTGACGGAAGCCTGATTCCATCAGATGTGCCGGGCAATCTTGCGATGGGTGTGCGAGTTCCTTGTGGTGTGATTGTAGGAATTGCACCTTGGAATGCCCCTGTGATTTTGGCAACACGTGCACTTGCTATGCCTTTGGCTTGTGGCAACACTGTTGTATTAAAAGCCTCAGAAGCCTGCCCAGCAACACATCGTTTAATTGGTGAAGTGTTACATGAGGCAGGTATAGGTGAAGGTGTGGTCAATGTGATTACGCATGCCGCCGAAGATGCACCACAAATCGTAGAGCGTTTAGTCTCTCATCCAGCTGTGAAGCGCATTAATTTTACGGGTTCAACCAAAGTCGGGAAAATTATTGCCGAGACTGCTGCTAAATATTTAAAACCTGTTTTACTTGAACTCGGTGGTAAAGCCCCTGTTGTGGTTTTAAATGAAGCTGACATTAATGAAGCCGTAAATGCAGTCGCTTTTGGAGCGTTCTTTAATCAGGGTCAAATCTGTATGTCGACCGAACGTGTTTTGGTTCAAAACAATATTGCCGACCAATTTATTGAAAAACTGATTGAAAAAACCCGCGCTATTCGGGCAGGTAATCCAACCTCAAAAGACAATGTACTCGGTGTTTTAGAAAGTCGACGTGCTGCAAACCGTATTCAGCATTTGCTGGAAGATGCTCAAAAAAAAGGTGCTGACTTACCTTTAGGCATTCATATTGAAGACACCACCATGCAACCGACGCTGGTGCTCAATATTAAACCTGACATGCTGCTTTACCGTGAAGAATCATTTGGCCCAGTATGCACAGTTCAACGTTTTTCAAGCATTGACGAAGGCATAGCATTGGCAAATGACAGCGAGTTCGGCCTTTCTGCGGCAGTGTTTAGCCAGAATATTCCGCAAGCATTGGAAGTGGCTAAACAGATTGATTCGGGTATTTGTCACATTAACGGCGCAACCGTACATGACGAAGCTCAAATGCCATTTGGCGGAACAAAATCGAGTGGTTACGGACGTTTTGGTAGTAAAGTCTCTGTTGCCGAATTTACCGAACTACGCTGGATTACCATTCAAACCCAATCACGTCATTACCCGATTTAGTCAGGCTAATGCGGACAACAACATATTAAATAAAAATTGCATGATGCAAAAAATAAAGCGCAGTGATGCGCTTTCCATGGAGTGAAAGAAATGCAAATGAATGCCACTCAATCACAAGACCGCGAACGGTTCGTAAAATTAGGGCAACATGATATTCATTATCACCATAAAGATGACACGCTCTATATCAGCCCAAAAGAGCAATTAAAACCGTATCCACAAAAACTGACAGATCGGTTAATTCATTTTGCACAAACCAAACCAGACCATATTTTTGCAGCAAAACGCAATGCTCAAGGCGAATGGGTCAAACTGAGTTATGCAGAAGTTCTACAACGTGCATGGCACATTGCTCAAGCTTTGCATGATCGTAATTTAAGCCAAGAAAGACCACTCGTCATTTTAAGTGGTAATGATCTCGAACATTTAACACTGTCTATGGGTGCTATGTTGGCAGGTGTGCCTTTCTCGGCTATTTCCCCTGCCTACTCTCTGATTTCTCAAGACTTTGGCAAACTCAAACATGTGTTTGAAGTGCTCACACCTGGTATGGTCTATGCCAGCGATGGACAAGTTTTTGCCAAAGCGATTCAGGCATGTATTACGCCTAATATTGAAGTGGTGACCAATAAAGGGATTGTAGGCGATCAGATCTGTACGTCTTTTCAGTCGCTATTAGATACGCCTGTTTCAAATGTTCAAGAGTTTTATCAAACCCTTGATGAAAACCAAATTGCCAAATTCTTATTTACATCAGGTTCAACTAAATTGCCTAAAGCTGTGCCGACCACACATTTAATGTTGTGTGTTAATCAGCAAATGTTATTGCAGACTTTCCCTGAGTTTGAAGAAACGCCGCCTGTCCTACTCGACTGGCTGTCTTGGCACCACACGTTTGGTGGTAGTCACAATGTCGGCATCGCGCTCTATAACGGCGGTACCATTTACATTGATGACGGCAAACCCGTTGCAGGAAAATTTGATGAAACCATTCGTAATCTCAAAGAAATTTCTCCAACCGTTTATTTAAATGTGCCAAAAGGTTGGGAAGAACTCACCGAAGCTTTAGAAAAAGATGAGGAATTAAGAGACCGCTTTTTTGCCAAAGTAAAAATTCTATTCTTTGCAGGTGCAGCACTTTCAGAAGCGGGCTGGAACAGACTCGATAAAATTGCTCAGCAACATTGTGGAGAAAAAATTCGCATTATGAGTGGATTGGGCATGACTGAAACTGCTCCCTCTTGTGCTTTTACAACTGGCCCACGCGTAATGGCTGGCTTTATTGGATATCCTGCTCCGGGATGCGAAATTAAGCTAGTTCCATGTGGTGACAAACTTGAATTCTGTGTTCGTGGCAAACACGTCATGAAAGGCTATTGGCGCTTAAAAGCAGACCAGCAAAGCACTGTGTTTGATAATGAAGGCTTTTTCCATACGGGCGATGCCGTTCGTTTAGTCGATGTCAATGATCCCACCAAAGGCCTAATGTACGACGGACGAATTGCCGAAGACTTTAAACTCAATACAGGTACTTTTGTGAATGTGGGCACATTACGCAACAAAGTGCTTATTCAAGGTAATTTACTCATCCAAGATGTTTGTATTACTGGTTCAAACCTGAATGCTATTGGTTTTCTGATTTTTCCAAAATTAGAAGCGTGTGCTCAACATGCAGGTCTTAAGCTTGGTGAACATTCTGCAACAGAAATATTACAACACCCTAAGGTTCAGCAATGGTTCCGCCAATTTTTAACGACCTTTAATAAAGATGCGACTGGCAGTTCAAATACAGTCTCAATGCTTTATTTAATGACCGAACCACCTCAACTCGATGCCGGCGAAGTGACCGATAAAGGCAACCTCAATCAAAGCAGTATTACGAAACGTCGTGCCGCTTTAATTGATGAGCTTTATCAAAAGCAGACTGATAACCCGCTGATTATTCGGGTGCCCACCTTAAAGCAATAAGCAATTGAAATAAAAAAGGAAGCTCAAACTTCGGTTTGGGCCTTAGCCTCACTTTTGCCAAAAAAAGGTTCAACATGCCACACGATACAGAATTTGAACTATTTCGGGACAGCTATCGCAGGTTCTTAAAAGAACAGGTTGCTCCTTACTACGAACAATGGGAACACGATGGCCTGATTCCACGTGATCTATGGCTTCGTCTTGGGGAAAATGGCTTTTTGTGCGTCGATGTACCCGAGGAATATGGCGGCTATGGTGCTCCTGTTCATTACTCACTCATGCTGGTTCAAGAAACTGCTCAAGCTGGTTTTGCATCTTTGGCGGTTGCCATTGGTGGGCAAAATGAGTTGGTCTCTCCTTACCTGCAAAATATTGGAACTGAAGCGCAAAAACGTTATTGGTTACCGAAAATGGTGACAGGTGAAGTCGTCACTGCAATTGCCATGACCGAAGCGAATGCTGGTTCAGACTTACAGGCCATACGCACTCAAGCCATTTTAGAAAATGATCATTATCATGTGAATGGTTCAAAAACGTTTATCTCAAATGGTTTGCATGCCGATCTGATCATTCTGGTAGCAAAAACCGATCCGCAAGCCAAAGCAAAAGGTATTTCGATTTTACTAGTCGATGCTGCTTTAGACGGCGTTAAAAAAGGCCGTTCATTACAAAAAATCGGGCTGCATGCCCAAGATACAGCCGAACTGTTTTTTGATGATGTTTATGTGCCTACAACTCAGCGTTTGGGTCAAGAAGGACAAGGCTTTGCTTATTTAATGCAAGAGTTACCTCGTGAACGTTTAAGCATTTCAATGATGGCTTTAGGGTCAATTTTAGGTGCCATAGAACTCGCCAAAGACTATGTGCTGGAGCGTAAAGTTTTTGGACAACCTTTAAGCCAAATGCAAAACACACGCTTTGTACTCGCAAACGCGCAAATCAAAGCGAAAGCCGCCCAAGCCTTTGTAGACCAATGTGCGGCGCTATATCAACAACACCTGTTAAGCGTAACCCAAGTTGCCGCGTTGAAGTGCTTTATTACCGATGTCCAATGTGAAGTGATTGACCAATTACTCCAGCTTTTTGGTGGCTACGGTTACATGCAGGAATACCCAATCTCACGTTTTTTTGTGGATGCACGGGTACAAAAAATTTATGGGGGAACCAATGAAATTATGAAAGAAATCGTCGCCCGAGAACTGCTCGGAAAATAATTCGATTTAAAAAACCGAATAAGGCAGACACAACAACTATGCCTTGTTGAAAACAAAAAAATGTTATTTCAGGAAGAAATGCTATGTCGAAATTATGGATGTACTCTACCCTCATGCTCTCTGGTTCAGTGTGGGCTGGCAATTTTATTGACAACAGTTCAGTAGAACTCACCACGCGAAATTTCTATTTTGACCGCGACTATCAAGAGCAATCTGCTTACCCTGCTGCCAAGGACTGGACACAAGGTTTTATTCTTAAAGCCAATTCAGGTTATACCGAAGGGACTGTCGGTTTTGGACTGGATGTACTTGCGACGGCGGGTTTTAAACTCGATGCCGACGCAGAGCATGGCGGTACAGGAAACTTACCTAGAGACACGCGTACCAATGAACCTGCTGACTCTTATGGGGAAATTGGGGTCACAGCAAAAGCGAAAATGAGCCAGACCGAGCTACGCATTGGTACACTCATGCCGATGAACCCAGTTTTAGTAGCTTCACCTGCTCGTTTGCTTCCTCAAACCTATCGAGGAATTTCACTGACCAGTAAAGATATTAAAGATTTTGATTTACAGGCAGCCTACCTCGATAAAGTGAATCATCGGGATTCGACCAACTATGAAAAAATTAAAATTTCAGGCGTAAATGGACGCTTTAAAAGTGCTGAAACGGATGGACTCTATTATTTAGGTGGAAACTATCAGTTTAATCCTGCACTCAAACTCACCGCTTTCTACATGGATGTTGATGATCTTTATAACCAAACCATGGTCGGTGCTTTACATCAACATAAAATTAATGACACCACTAACTTTAGCTCGCAATTACGTTACTACCGCAGCCGCGATGATGGACAAGCAAAAGCAGGCTTAGTCGATAATGACCTATATCATGCGCATTTCGAACTTAAACATCAAAACCATAAATTTATTTTTGGAACCTTCCAACATCATGGCGACACCGCTTTTCCATATTTGACGGGAGGTGAAACGGGTCTACTCATTGATACATGGCCGGGCGAGTTTTTAAATCCAAAAGAAAAGGCCTATAGCTTCCGTTATGAATATGATTTTAAAGATTATGTACCGGGTTTACGTTTTATGACTCGTTACACCACAGGTCACAATATTTATGCACCCAACTTAGGCGGAACTAATCTAAAAGAACGCGAAACGGACTTTGATTTAGGTTACACCGTTCAAAGTGGCTGGTTAAAAAATCTAGGGTTACGCGCACGCTACGCCATTTATGACAACAACATGCTCTCTACAGCCAATATCAAACCTGTAAACGAAACCCGTCTCAACATCGACTACACATGGAAATTTAAATAATTCAAAACCAGAGGTTCTGTCACAAATAGAACCTCTTTTTATTTCGGGAAATTCATCATGAAGAAAGTTGTAGCTCTACTCTGCGGAATTTATTTTATTGGCCTGACTCATGCAGAAACGCAATATAGCCCGCCACCTATTCAGCTTGAACCTTTAGCAAAATTTAGTGTTGATCTAAATGCGCCTGTTTGGGAATTAGGCACGACCAGTGATGCAGGTAAACGCCGAATTATTCCCATTACAGGTGGGACATTTGAAGGGAAATCACTTAAAGGTCGTATTTTAAATAATGGCGCAGATTGGCAAATTGTCGACAGTAAAGGGCTAGCCATTATTGATACGCGATATCTATTAGAAACCAATGATGGTGCGCTTATTTACCTTCAAACCAAAGGTTACCGACATGGCTCGGCAGAAACACTAAAACAGCTTGCCCAAGGCAAAGATGTCGACCCGAAAAATTACTATTTCAAAATTACCATGCAGTTTGAAACCAGCTCACCTCAATATTCATGGCTTAACCAGACCGTTGCGGTAGGTAGTGCAATGCGTTTGGGTAAAGCAGTTATTTATGATGCCTATACCCTGAAATAATAATTTTTATAACACCTACAAAAAGGATGGAGCCTTCATTATGGATCAAAAAACTTTAGAACACTTACCGCCCATCCATCACCATTTGGGCGGACACAATATCCATTGGAATGACAAAAACACTGAACTCACCATCCACTACACAGCCCTAGAAAGCTTTACCAATCCACGCGGCACCGTTGAAGGCGGCATGATCTGCGCCATGCTTGACGATGTGATGGGACTTTTTGCATATCTCGCCAATGACCGTAAACCAGCTACCACCATCAACTTAACAATGGATTTTTTAAGGCCCTGTGCTGTGGGTGAAGTCATTACAAAATGCCGATTCATTAAACAAGGCAAAACCGTACTGAATCTCGAAAGTGAAGCTTGGCAAAACAACAAAATGATTGCACGAAGTACAGCGAATTTTCTGGTTTTAGATTAATTACAACCATGCATTCAATAAGGATATGAATAAATGAATTACACCAAAAATAAACGAATTTTGATGCATTCCGCTGTAGTGCTTGCCATGCTTGGTTCTTTGGCAGGCTGTGGAAGTGATAGTGATGACACATCGGTTCCTTCTACAAACGAACCACCGCAGTTATCTCCTGCTGTAGGCGTAAAAATGACAGGAAGCTGTACGGACTTACTCGGATTTCAATACAACAATACGGTCATTAGCTCCTCCACTCTTCAAGAGGCAGGCACCTTGACTGTCGCCAATAAACCGATTGGCGCTCATTGTTTGGTTAAAGGTTATATGGATCAACGCATAAGCCCTGTCGATGGACAAACCTATCAAATTGGTTTTGAAATGCGCTTACCAATAGACTGGAATGGCCGTTTTCTCTATCAAGGCAATGGTGGAACCGATGGTAATTTAGTCCCTGCAACAGGTCAGGTTGGTAGCGGTGGACCACTCACCAATGCTCTACATGATGGTTTTGCGGTTATTTCCTCCGATGCTGGACATAATGCTTCACAAAATCCAATGTTTGGTTTAGACCCTCAAGCCAGAATCAACTATGGCTATGGTGCAATTACCAAACTCACGCCTATGGCAAAAAACCTAATTAAAGCCGCATATGGCAAATTACCAGATCGCTCCTATGCAGGTGGCACTTCAAATGGTGGTCGTCATGCCATGATTGCCGCAACCCGTTTGGGTGACCAATATGATGGAATTTTAGCAAGTACACCGGGTTTTCATTTACCTCGTGCGGCCGCAGCTCAACTCTACACAGCACAACAGCTTCGTCGTGTCGCAACAGATGAAAATGATTTAAGTACCGCTCTTACTCTTTCGGAACGCAAAGTATTAGCAAAAGCGATTTTAGATCAATGCGATGCTCTAGACGGTATTACAGATGGCTTGGTTCAAGATGTCGAAGCTTGCCGTACAGCTTTTGATATTCACAAGGATGTACCTGTTTGCTCAAGCACAAGAGATGGTACTTGTTTAAGTACCGAACAAATTGATGTATTAGCCAACATTTACCGTGGTCCTGTAAATTCGGCTGGACAAGCGCTCTATGCAACCCAACCTTTCGATCCCGGTTTAGTGGGAAGTAACTGGGCAAGCTGGAAATTTGAATCTTCGGTGGGAACAGCGCGTGACCCCGTTGCAGTCGGCATTCTTTTTCAAGTCCCACCAGACCCAACTGTGACTCAAAACTCTAGACAATTTGCCTTTAATTTTAACTTCGATACCGACTATCCAAAACTATCGGCAACCAATGATGTATACACTGAAAGCTCGATGTCATTCATGATGCCACCCGATGAATTGAATCTAGATAAACTCCGTAATCACGGTGGAAAAATGATTGTGGTACAAGGCACAGCAGATGGCGTTTTCTCTGTAGATGACACTCAAAATTGGTACGATCAACTGCTACAACACTATAAAAATGATGCAAAAGGTACAGCACCTGAATTTGCACGTTTCTTTAGAGTTCCGGGCATGAACCATACCCGTGATGGCATTGCGACTGACCAATTTGATGCATTGACTGCTTTAGTCAGCTGGGTTGAATACGGGCAAGCACCTGACAAAATCATTGCGACCGCACGCGGCGCAGGTAACCCAAGTGGTCAAGTGAATACTGAACTTCCGCAAGATTGGGCACCAGACCGTACCCGCCCACTTTGCCCTTACCCACTCATTGCTCGTTACAATGGTCAAGGTGATAGCGAAAAAGCTGAAAACTTTAGCTGTAAATAACATCCAATAAGATAAAAAGAGAGCTAAATAGGCTCTCTTTTTTTATTTTGTTAAGCATCAGTATTGAATCATTATTAAATGATATTTCATCCAATGCCTGCATCGCTGCTAAGATAACACCGAAAACCAAAAACTCATTTCGATATGCAAAATCAGACTGCTCCAAACCTCCCCTCAAATCAACTTGGAAAAGCACTGCTTTGTCTTATGACATCGGCATTATTATTTTCCATTATGGGAGTGTGCATTCGTTTTGCTTCAGAAACAGTGGACAATGCGACCGTCGTATTTTTTAGAAATGCAGTGGGTTTATTTATTTTTATTCCGATGCTGTTTAAACAGGGTTTAGACTTTATTAAAACCGATAAACTCTGGATGCACACGTGGCGAAGTCTAGTGGGACTTGCTGCAATGTATGGTTTTTTCTATGCCATTGCGAACTTAAAACTATCAAATGCCATGGTTTTTAGTTATTCATCTCCTATTTTTATTCCACTCATTGCATGGCTTTTCTTAAAAGAAAAAATTACCAAATCGATGATTTTTGCCGCCGTTATTGGGCTAATTGGGGTTTTATTTGTTGCTAAACCTGACCAAGGCTTATTGAATGCGTTGTCTTTTATTGGACTGGGTGCATGCTTTTTATCAGCCATGGCCTTTGTGACTGTAAGAGCTTTAACCAGTACAGAGCCGCCTGAACGTATCGTTTTTTATTTCTGTGTTTTCGGTAGTTTAATTTCCTCTATTCCAATGTTCTGGCATTGGCGTATTTTCACTTGGCATGAACTAGCTCTACTCATTGCCGCAGGACTTTTAGCAAACATTAGCCAACTGTTTATGTCTTATGCTTACAGCCTAGCACCAGCGGGACAAATTGGCCCAATGAACTACATTGCCATTATTTTTGCAGGAATATGGGGATTTGTTTTTTGGCATGAATTACCGGATCTGTTTAGCATTATCGGTATATTTATTATTTTATTTGCGATTTTGCTCTGTAATCCATTTTTGCAGAAAAAGTTACTCTCTCGATTTAAGTAAAATAAATTTATTATGATTTTAAATTTAACTTACCCTAGAGTAGCTTAATATTAAAGCATCATAACAAATATTTTAAAACCTATATTAAAATTAAATATTATAAATTAATCTCTACAACATATCACAAGCAATATATAATATTATTTAAACCTAAAAACCAATTATATTTATTAATTTTTAATTAACCAAAAAGACTACCAAATTCACTTTAAATAAAATCGAATTAGACTTAATAGCCACTTAAAACAAATGGCTATTAAACCTAAAACAACCTTATTTCACAATAAAATATAAATTATTCATCTAAAGTATTCTCATCAAACCAAACATGCTCCTCTTCTCCTCCCAATATAAATCTATATCCGTAAGGTAATGCCATATAAATTGCTAAATCAGGTCTTTTTTCCAATATATGTGTAAAATGAACATTCTTGAGAGTTTCTATATCACCATCATATTTATCAGCCGTTAACCACCAACCACTCATATGTTTAGGTGATCTATACCTAACACCCTCTATAGGTATTTCTCCCTCTAAAACATCATCAGATACTACAACCAACTGATCTAACTCTACAGGAAAAAATTTTTCTTCATAATGATCACAACATTCTTTCTGAACTTTCAAAATATCTTTCATCGATTCTTAAACTCCAAAAACATACGCCTTTGTTCCTGTGTAACTTGTCCAGCTTGTTTCCCACTGCAATCCTTGCAATGCAGATATAATTTTTTCTAAAGTAAGCTCATTTAATTTATTTTAAAGTGTAAAAATAAGAGTTTTGGGTGTTTTTCTTAAATATATTTCTATTCATCAACTCTTCAAGAACTTAGAGAATTTTTATAAATACTTAAAACTGTGAACACTATAAATAATAGCATTCACATTTTCATTTATTTAGTCCAAATTAAAATATTTCCAAACCTGATTAGTATCATCAAGTTCAGCACCTGTATTTTTTTCAAGATTAACTAATACTTCTAAGGAATTATCTCTATCTAAAAGATGACCGACTCCAACATAGTGACATTCATCATCAGCATCATTCCCACATAAGAACTGCCAATCTCCATCTTCATCACGGACTACCAATAAAACAGGTTTTTCCTTATGAAATATATGGGGACAGCAGTAAACTCCAAAATCTCTTTGAAACTGCTTACTCATATTCAAGGTATCCCGTTAATAACGTATTAAAATCTATAAATTTCTAAGTTTAAGTCCTATTATTTTTAATGGGATTACCCCCAATAAGACGTGCTAACAAGCCAATAATAACTAAAACAATCATTAGCTCTAAAAGGTAAAGCCTCTTTTCTTATGCATCACTCTAAAAAACTACGTAAATCCCTTAATTAAGAGGTGTTATATAGCATTTCTAATCATGATCACATAAAAAAAGAGAAGGAAAAACGTAAATTTTCAAGTAGATTCTATAATAAATTAATCTAAATATTCCTCCACTTCATCTTTAGGATTAAACTTATACCAAACCTCATTAGCACAATCTGTTACCACAACATTACCCTCATCATCTATCTTGAGGTCTTTAAATCTATATTTGAAAGAATATTCATTTGGCGGTGTTTCTAATATTATTTTAGAAAAAATAACACACAGATCTTTATCTAAAATCTCTAAATAAAGATGAAAATAATCTATATTCATTTCACACCTAAGTCTAAATAAATATTTCTTTATTTTTTTCTTCTTGTGTATCCAGATGCATTTATAATCTGCTTTTCTGAATTCTTCTATCCCTTGAATTATTACATTAAAAATTTCAGAATATTTTTCTTTAACTTTCAATAAACCATCATTAATTCGTTCAATTAAATATTCATTTATAGCAATGACATCACCTTTTGAGGGATACAAACTTTCTATGAATTTTACACTGATCACCATTAGGCTATTCATAAAGTAAACTTCTCTTAACTCTTCTTCTCCTATAAAATATATCCCACTAAAATTATTAGACTTAATTTTAGCCTCATGAAGTTTCATCCCCAAAAAGTAGCAAAGACTCCTAAATTCATCCCTTACTCTGGCGTTATTCTCTGAACTCCACAAACCTAGCTTTGGTATTACAATCAAATAATCAACATTTTTCATGGTCTTACATGCCTCAAAGGATCCAATGTTTGTCTATGTAAATCATTATTTTTATTTTTAAAGCCTTACAACTAGTATTTAATTCAATAAATTTATCAAATCTTAATAGTTTTAATAAAAATTTAAAGTTAAAAAATCATCAACATGTAATTTTTCAATATGAGTTAGTAAATATTTTATTAGTTAAAGAGCTTAAGTTTAAATTACTCTATCCATATGTTGCTAGAATCTCCCCCTTTCTCCTAATTAGCTTTGTGTTTAATTTTTCCCACTCATCCTTATAGTTCTTTAAATCTGTAAAATTAAGCCAAAAGCCAATAATAAAAAATTATTGGCTTTAAAAATTTGAATTATTTAAACTCTTAAAAAAACTTTTTTATCGAAAATTAGATCAGCTGTCTATTGATGAGTGTTCCCACTTAAAGACTATACCAATATTTTTCAATGCATTTTCTACCTCTTTAAGAAATTTTAATTCATTAGTGCCATTTAAGGGATACTTATACATTAAATTTATAATGATTTTGCATCCCCTAGCCTCAGGGTACAAATCATATATCTCATTACTTTCTATAAAAGAAATGTAAGTATTAAGTTTCTCTTGTAAAATGAATAAATGCTCTTTACTCTCCCAAGGCAAATGGTCAGCTATAGTGAGCAAATAATCCCCCCCTGCAGTTATCGTAACAAAATCAATGACTTTTACTTCTTCAACTGACATAAGTTTTCCTTCAATTAGGGTCGTTTAATCTTTATTTCAGAGGGTGGTATATATGTACCATTAGGAAATCCAGGCTTACCTTTACCGACAACTGTTGCTCCTGACTGTCCAATCTCAGGAAAAGCTTGTTTTTGATTACGAGTTAAAGGTGCTGTTGGCGATGATTTACACTCGACACACCCTATATTACCATTTTTATCTTTTGTAAGAAAATCTAATCTAGTGCGAACTCCACTCTGGGTCTTTACAGTAATCTCTTTTCCTACATTTAACCCCTGTTTTGAAAGATTTTTTTCTACTTGATCTTCAAATGCTTTTCCTTGTGCATTGTTTGACCTTATTGTAGAAGATTTTGAAGAGAGTGCTTTAGCTTCCGTAGCCATACCCTGTTTTACCCCCACAGCAGTAGGTGCTAGTTTAAAAGCTTTCGCTTGCGGTGGCTCACCATCAGCTAAAGAAATCGCTCCTAGTCCTACCCCTAACATATAAATTAGAGGATGATTCCCATCAGGATCGACATATTTATAAGGGTTATTGTTTGCATATGCATAACGATTAAAACTATGGAGATTGTTTTCTTGGTAATCTACAGGATCCATTCCCGTAAATCGTCCCAATATTGGATCATAGTAACGCGCCTGCATATAAGACAAACCAGTGTCATCATCAAACGGCTTGCCATGAAACCCTATCTTGTTATTTTGACTTGCCGCACTCTTAGTGAGTTTATCTCCATAAGGCCGATAACTCTCTTTCCAAAGTACGTTACCACTGGCATTCGTTGCAAGTAAGGGACTGCCAGAAACATCATTGTGGTAGTATGTAATTTCTTCTGCTGCATAGCTTAGTTGAAGAACACTAAGTAAACTAATTATGCTAACTATTACAAATTTTAATACAGTTAGACTTTGCTTCATATTGATTTCCTTTATCTTCTATTCGTTTGTCTTTTAAGGAGAAATACGTTGGGCAATTCGCTTTCCACCCAAATAGAAGTACTCTGTCAATTTATTATTTTGACTTGGTATAAATTCAATCAATTGATCGCCATTAGTTGCTAGTATTTCGTAACGCTTAACTCCAGCTTTGGTTACACTGACTCGTTTATTAAGCCCATCATAGTTATAATCCACTCTCTTACTACTATCATTACATTTTGCACAAATCAGGCTAGGAACTGCATCATAACTGTAAGTATTAACCCCGTCACTTGTGATATTACCCATAACATCGTAACTATATGTACCTAGTTTGGAGCCTGAAGTACTGCTAAGTTTATTTGTTGTACTGTTATAAACATAGTCTAGTACTTGAGAACCAAATTTTTGCTTAGTGATATTCCCCATACCATCATAAGTTAATGTTCCTGCTCCCCATGGGCCTTGAGCGGTGATTAATCGGTTGATATCATCGTATGTCGCGGTTCGATTAAAATTACTATCGGTACTGTCTGCTATGCTTAGTAAATTACCAACACCATCATAGGTATAATTACTGTTTAGATGGGCTACTGTACCTTTTTTCGTATCAAAGCTACTTGGCCATAAACGGTCATTTTGACCGTAGTTACTCACCGTACCATTAGCATAATTCAATTGTTTAAATTGTCCTGATGGCCAATAGCTTATATTCGTAACGTAATTTCCTACCTTCGTTGGTCGGCCCAAAGCATCTGGTGCATAATCAATTACCGTCCCTGATTGTGGATAGGTAACGCTACTTAACTGGTCTTTTGTGTTATAACCATATTTTGTCGTAAAGGTCTGCTTATCTACTGTCAGCGTTTCACTGCTTAAGTTATCGTTAGCATCATAGTTAAATTTACGCTGTACTGTCGTATTATCTACCATATCCAGCTTATCTGTTTTCGTATAAGTCTTGGTTACCTTCGGTGTACCCGAAGGATAAGTGATACTCGTATTTCTATTACGCCCATCATAAGTTAATGTAGTGGTTCCTAATGATCCAACTTTAACACTGGTCATATTCCCAACATTATCTCTTCCATAAATCGTTTTCCCTGTTTCTGGGTTGTCTATCGATGTCAGTTGGTATTTGCTGTTATAACCATAGGTCCGGGTCAACTCTTTTTGTTTAACCGTCGTAACCTGATCCCTTCCATTACGGGTGAGCGTAACATTCGCATCTGCAACAGGTGCTGTAATACTCATCAGATGTTGTTCTTCTGGATTACCGTATGAACGATAGTTATAGGTCGTTTTTTTCCCTCGTTCATCAGTAATACTTGTACTAGCTTTACCATATTCGTAGGTCTGCTTTGTATTATCTGGATTAGTAATTGTTTTAACCCGATTCAACGCATCATAACTAATTGTCGTCCCTTTATCTGAACTAGGGTTCGACTCAAATATTTTATTGTCAAAGGCATCATATTTATAAGTCGTCTTAATTCCATCTTTGCTTGAATCTTTAGGACGACCAAATTCATCGTAATTCATAACTTCCACAAGATTGCCTCGTGTCGTTGTCTTACTAGTCGCCGTATACGTAATTGTCGTCTTATCACCAACTGGGGGTATGATTGATGTTACTCGATCCAGTCCATCATAAATATAACTAGTTTTTTGGCCAGCCCCATTGGTCTCTGAAATTACATTGCCAGCATTATCTACCTCTCGAGTTATAGTTACACCTTCAGGTTGAACTTCTGTTTGGGCTATACCTCTTTTATAGTTACTAAATGTAGTAGTTGCTCCATTTGCATTCACAGATGTAGCAATGTTACCTTGCGCATCATATGTATTAATATTAACAATACCGTCTTTATTTTCACTTAAAACATTACCATTGCTATCATAGTTTCTGGTTATACTTCCAACCAAAGTACTGCCATTATAAATTGTTTCATCTTTTGGTTTAGATAAAATCCATTTGTTTGGATCATTATAATAAGTATAAATTGTTGTTCGGTTTTCACCATTCGGTCCCGTTTCTATAACTTTACCAGGATTACCATAGCTGTCATAATTCTGATATTCTGTAGTATATATAGCTCCATCACGGGTTATTGTTTTTTTAGATAAATCTGCTGCCCAAGTTTTTTCATCTGCTACAAAACCAGTATCAACAAAAACAAGTGGTTGTTGTGATAATAATCGATTAGTCCATTGAAATGTTGTAACTCCACCAGTAGGATCTATTATTTCCACCGGCTTACCTAGTTTCCAGAGCGTATTTTGGACTGGTGCCCCATAATATGGTGGCTCCCCGATACCTCGCCATGAATTAAATTCAGGGTCAATAAATTTATAGGTCGTAGTTCCCTCTGGTCCCTTAATCACTGTTTGTGCATACTGACCAGCAGCACCTCTTTGGTAATCATATGTCCACTTATCACCACTTGACAAACTCCTAGTTTTTACATACGGCATCACTTTTTCACCAAATGGATCAAAGCTAGATTCTAATATTTTATAACTATATTCATAACTGACTTTACCTTGTGTTGGATAAACAATGGACTTAAGCTTTAATGCATTAATTAACTTTTCACCATCAGCAAAGGAAGCCCAATGTGTAAGTGGGCTGAGGTCTGGTTGTATTACCTTTACTCGATCAGTCCAATAAATAGGGTAATAGTCATAAATTATCTTGTTATTATCAGGAAATGTTACACTTGTTAAAAAATAGTTATCTTTTGTGACATTTTTAACCAAATTGGTATTACCTCTAGTATCGTTAAAATTGACCGCTTCTATGCCTGAAGTATAATTATATTTCCATACTCGATTATTATTATCTTTTATACTTTTTAGAAAACCATTTACGGGATCATACTCTAAGTTAATAGCACGCCCATCATTTGCTTTTACTGATACTAGCTGTAAGTTTGGATTACCTAAATTATAATATTGTGTTCTCTTCTCGGTACTGCTATGACCATAACTATCAATTTCTGGTTTAACTTTAGTTCCGAATTGTTTATATTCAAATTCTAAAACATTTCCCAAAGGGTCTGTTGCTTTTTTAGCATCCATATAAACTGAATGCTCTGTAGGTAAATCTGGTCCTAAAAACTCTGCATAATATACAGTGCTAGCATGGAAGCCCGTATTTAGATCAGTATCAATGTTCCCATAATCATATCGAACACCTTCTGGAGAATTTAAAACAATATTTCCAGCAATACAACTTACTTGCCAATTAGATGAAGTACGGGCCATATTCGATGTAGCTTCTTTTGCAAAGAGTTCCGTCCTACCATCAGCATGTGCAAGTACCAACTTATCACCCGTTCTGTTCCATAAAAAACGATCTTTCTTACAAAGTGATGTAAAACCACTATTGAACCTATCGTAAAACCAATAAGGTGTTCCATCCTGTGTGTCTACATTATAATAATTAAAAAATGTTAGACGTGGAGCAACTCTCATTACCCAACCATTAGATAGATTCCACTCATAACTGTCTTTTCTAAAAGAAGCTTGTCCCGAGGCATAATTAGCCATATCATAAAAACGATTTACGACAATATCTAGTAAACCATTATTACTCGACAACGATACATCTGTATTTAATACAAATAAGTTTCCTGAATAAGGATCAACAGTTTCACTCCCCATCCATTCCTTGTTTACAATAAAATCATTAAAGTTTAAACCTGTATCCCCTTTAAAATACGGATTATCTCCTGCAGCAGAAGCACCACTATTGAGTAGCATAAAAATTAAAATCGATAACCTTGGCTTATTACTCATATAAAATTCTCAATTATTGTCATTTTCAATATCTATCAAACTATAGTATACATAATTAAAGTTACTACATCTTAAAACAAAGCATCATTAAATTAATAATAATTATTATCAAAAATATAATCAATAAAAATTCTCCCCTTCAAACACCCAATCTCCATGATTTTCAGTATTTTTAAATTTTTCGATGGAGCACCAGTAGGCTAAATTAGATCAATAAACTACATTGCTATTATTACTGAAAAATCCTTTAATTTTAATCCACAATCTCCCTTAAAGTAAGGAATTTCAGATCCAGCATAAACACAAGAACTAAGAAACAAGAGTTAAAGAAAATATATTATTCATGATTGAACCAAATTTTAAAATACGAGATAATTTTTAATTTATTTAAAACCTAAAATTAAATAAAATTTCAAAACTGACTTAGTACCAGTCTTATCTAAATAATTAATTACATTTCAAATCTCCACTCTTTATAACTCTTAGATTTCTCAAATTTTTGTAAAGAAAGTAAAAATCCTGTTTTTTTAATTGTTTTTTGTAGCGAAGCACTATATATACCAATAATTTGATTTTCACTATTTTTAATAAGTATAAAATCTTTCGATGTCATTGGATCTTTTTCTAATTTTCTTAAATAACGCTTTACCTCTAAATACCTTGGATCTCTTAATAGATCTTCTATTTTTTCAGGATAAGTTTTTACACCACCTGGTGAATTCTGATAATATTGATAAATTGCTTTTCTATACATTAACCCAATTCTTAGAAGCTCCTCTTCTTTTTCACGCTGTTTTAAAGTCGCATAGTTTATAGACCACTGCCCAATTCCTAAAGATAGAAATAAAAGTGATAGTAGCATCCATATATAAATGGCTCCCTGCTGAGAGGATCTAGTTTTTATATTATAAAGTTTATTATTTACCATTCTGAGTAAACTCGATTATCACTACCTATCTGTTGACTTGTAGACTTAATATCATAAATACCTCCTATTTGTTTTTCTTTTACAACATTCCATTCATGTTTTTCAGCAATTGGATCTAATGGAATTGCTCTTAAATAATGTTTTTCAACAAGTTGGTTAAGTTTATCTGGATATTCGCCTTGATCAGAATAATACTGATCTATACTTTTTCGAATAACTGACAAATTTTGTCTTAAAGCTATTTCTTTACTTTCTTCAATTTTATTTAAATACCGTGGAGTAACAATTGACAGCAGTAGAGCAATGACAGATAAAACTACCAATAACTCAACAATGGTAAATCCTCGTTTTGTTTTATTTAAATAATTACCATTCATGATACGCTATCCCATTCGTGCCTATTTTCTTAGAAGTAGAATAGATATCATAAACATCCTCCCCTTCTTTGGGATCATTATCCTCACTTAAAAATGAACGCTTCCCCCATGTTTGTTCAGGTGGTATATTTTTTTGTGTCGAAAATGGATCAGCAGGGATTTTTCTAATAAAGCGTTGATGCTTTATTTTCCCCCTTTCCTCTGGAATCCCTTCAAGTATTTTTAAATTTGGCGGATAACCACTCGCAGTTTGGAATTGTTTCGGTATTTCATTTTTATCACTTGCTTCTTTATAAGCATCTATAGCATCGCGAATTTCAACTAATGCTCGTTTCAACTCTCGTTCTTTAGACTGCCTAGAAGCAATGTCAGAAACAGGTATAACAACAGAGGCTAGTAAAGCTAATAAAACTAAAGAAACTAATACCTCAACAAAGGTAAAGCCATTCTGTTGTCTATTCATTGATTTAGCTCAAACTCTTTAACAACTTTATCCGACAAAGCTTGCTCACCTTTACCATCATTTAAATTAATTTTTCCATTTTCTATTACTATATTTTCTTTATGATTCGATTGTTTTGCAGGAACCTTAAACGTCAAAAGAGCAATAGGACCTTGATGTTGGGGTGTAGCGCCAAATGTTAATTTCGTTCCACTACTATTTTTCTCCTGATCAATACGTGTAGTTGGTGCAATATTAACGATTTTCACCAATTCCCACGATTCTGGGTGTCGAACATCTAGACTTAAGGATTGGAAAGCAGGGGTATTTTGTATGAGGGCTAAAGTAAATTCTTGCCCTGGTATAACATTTGAAGGTCCACTTAACTGAAAGTCTGCTTTTTTATCAAATGTTATTGGCTGACTCGCTTGAGAAGCAATAGTAGATATATTATTTTCCATTACTTTATTCGTACTTTGCGACTCAATTACTTGTTCTGGCATAGCTTGTGCCTGAGGCAAATAAGTAGAATGATCTGTAAGTCTTAAAGGTCTAGTAGTGACTTGACTACCTGTACCAGAAATAAATTCCTGAATATGGGGAGCTGGTAATGAATAAGGGCGTACGATTCTTGGAGTAATTAGTAAAACTATTTCACTCTTATTTTTACTGTCAGTTGTATTAGAAAATAATCTACCTAAAAGTGGTAATTTTCCAAAACCAGGCAAATGTGTTGCAGAAGTTTTTATATCATCTCTGATCAAACCTGCAAGCATTTGAGTCTCACCATCATGTAATTGCAAAGTAGTTGACGCATTTCTCGTACCAATCTGATATACAAGACCATTTTTTGTAGCAATTTCTTTTGCAATATTACTAACTTCTAATTTAATAGCAATTTGCACCTGCCTATCTTTATTTACTTCAGGTTTGACCTCAACTTTTAAACCTACATCTAGATAGTTAACAGATTCTGAAACAAATCCAGAGTTTTGCCCAACAGTTGTTGTTACAACAGGAACTTTATCTCCTATTAAGAAACTAGCTTCTTCTTTACTTTTAACTCGTATACGAGGGTTGGCGAGTAAATTAGTTTTAGTACTTGTCTGTTTAAAATTAAGAGTGGCCAAAGTATCGGCAGTGACCAAACTGAGACTATCAGATGTCATATTTTTTAATTGATTAAGCGTATATTTTCCAACCTCACCTATTGGATTTAATGCACTTACTTTTACTTGATCAGGGAATGTAATACCCAAACCAAGTAAAGTGTCTCTGTTTACCTCCAAGACCTCTATATCCAACACAACTTCAGACATAGGTAAATCATATGCTTCCAATACTTTTTCAATACTTTCAACAACCTGCTTCGTATCTCGTATGACCAACATTTTTAAACTATTGTCAAAAAACATAGCTTTAGGTTCATATAATTTACTAACCATCTCTTGGGCTCTCTGAGCATCAGCATTCCCTAGATAAAATGATCGGGTAATTAACTCTTCATATATTTTTTTCTTTTCAGGCGTATCTTGATAAATTAAAAAAGTATTTGTATTTAACATTTTATAACCTAAGTTAGAAGTTCTAACTATCATGTCTAATGCTTCTTGTACTGTAGTTTCTTTTGCATAGATTGTAGTAGTTTGCTCTAAACGAGTATCTTTATCTAAGATAAAATTAATACCAGAATGTTGAGAAAGTAACTCCATCACCGCTTGAACTGGGGCATTACGAAATTCTAATGAAACTCGCTGTTCTAACCTTTCACTTGCTAATGGAGGATTTAGTATTTTGCGATTTAATTCTCTCTCAATATCGAATTTTAAATTTACAGCTTGCTGTAAATCAGGAGCTGTCTTTATAACTTCCTTTAAAATTGTTAATGCAGCCTCAAAATTTCCTTTTTCATAACTTGATTTTGCCAAGTCAAATAAAGGCTTTACTTGATCGATTTGCTTCAGTTTTTGGATACCCTCTTGAGCAACAATATTATGCGGATCGATTTCTAATATCTGCTGATACTGCAATAGAGCCATTTCTAAGTTTCCCTGCGATCTGGCTTTTTCGGCTTGTGAAATTCGATAGTTGATCATCTGTTGCTGTTCAAAAACGTAATCTATCCGATGGCTGGCAGGTTTTTTATCTGCTTCCTTTTTTAATTTATCTAACTTTTTTAATTCTTTCTCATGTTGAGATAAGTGTGCTATAGAGCAACCTCCAAGCATAAGAAAACTCAGAGTAACCACTGTTAGTTTAGTTTGCGGTAAGTTCATTAAAGAAAAATTCATCATGATTTGTTTATATGTAAAATTTGATTGCTAGGTATATGTAATAAACGGATTTCGTATTTATCAACGCCTATAATTTGCCAAATTTGATCATAAATACGCTTTGGCTGCATTACTACATTGGAGTCATCAATTGATAAAAAAATCTGTAAACCACTATTATCTACAACTTGCCCCAAATATTTCACTTGAGGCAAGCTCACTGTAGCTATTGGTGATTGTTCATTTACTAAAGGAATAATTTGTTGAGGCAAAACTGGCTGTTTATTCACTATTTTCTTTTTTTCAATGGGAATAGGTTTTTTACTAACTTGAATAGTTTTTTCTATTTGAGGATGAATTACTGGTAGATCCCAATAACCTAAATTTGGACTTTCTGCTTGAAGAGAATACCAGCTCATCGCATCTGATTTCTCCTCTTTTTTATAATTAATAATAGATTTTTCAAACTCCAATGAATCTGTAGGCGGTAGTGTAAGTGACCATACCCCCAATACCACAACACAACTAATCAAAATACCAATACGGCGGTATTTAACAGGAAGACACTGATGTAAATCAATCATATATCACCATCAGTAATAATAATCGTTAGAGTAGCCTCATTTGTTGTTTCATCCCTCTGAAGATCAAGAGAATTAATAATTAAATTATCTCTATATTTTTCAGTAAGTTTTGATATAAATTCTCGTATATGTAACCAACTCCCTTTGACTGAAAATTGATATTGATTTTTACTCGAATTTTTTTCGCTTAAAAAAAGAAATTCATTTAATTTTAAATTATGTTGTTGAGTAACAGCCAGCACTCCAGAATAATTTATTTTTTCAATATTTTTTAATTTGATAGGCGATTTTTTTGCAACATTATCAGGTAGAATCAATTGTGCAATTTCATAATTTTCTTGTTTAAGATATTTTATTTTATGAGAATAAATTGGAATTATCCAAAACCAACACCCAACAATCCAAAGCAAAATAGCATACATAATCAATTGATAGTATGTTAATTTTGAGATGTACTTATTAATATACCATTTCAAGGTATCGAAACTTTTAAACTTCACTTTTGCTTCAACTCAAAAATAATTTTTTGATCATTATCAGCCTGCACCTGACTAATTTGTAATTTCATATCAAGACTCGACGCATTTTTTACGATCTCTTCAACTTCTATTGGATTATTTGCTAATCCTTCTATTTGTAAAGGCATTATTTGAGTTAACTTGATTCTATTAAAAGCCACTCCATCTGGGCGTGACTGCATAATTTTATCCAACATACTAATATCAATTAAATTTACTTGAGGCTTGTTTTCAATAGCTACCGGCATCTCTGTCTGATCGTAATATTTTTGCTTTAACTGGTTAAATATAGAAAACTGATGCTTATATTCAATCATTAAATACCCTAAAATAATAGCTGTTACAAAAGCAACTCCTACTAGAATACCAAGTAAGATCTTTATATATCTATTTTCTAAATTATATTTTTTGGGAGCTATATAAACTTTAACCATAGTTTTTAAACCTCATTAAGTTTAAAAAATGATTATTTATTATTTCATTGGAAAGTTGTATCGACAGAGGTAGTTTGAAATTTAAAATATTTGAATTCCTCTCATTACAGTCATTTTCCAAAAAATTAAATATATGATCATAGCTCAACACATCTTTTAAATGACTAGGAAAAGCATTAATTTCATGAATAACTCCACACTCATATATCACTGAGTATATAAAACCATTTTCAACAATCATTAATGATGTCTGATTTAATTGAAATTCATAATAATTCCAAATAGCTAAAATAGATGGCATTAAGCTCTTAACTTTTAATATTGATTGTATTTTTATAATTTTTTCATAAACTGTCTTCTGGAAAGCAACCACAACACAAGATTGATTAAATTTCAAACTATCATTTAATATGATAAAGTTATTCGGATCAAAATTTATATCAACTTGTTGAAATTTCTGATGAATCAAAAAATCTAGAACATCTTGTTCAGGCCAATCTTTTAATGCTGGTATTGTTGCAAACCTACAATGAATACTATCTACTACTACATCAATCGATGTAAATTTCTTTTTTGAGCCCTTATTTAGTTCCGTTATTTGTTGCTCTAAATCATTTAAAGAACAGTCCCCCATTTCATATCCTGTGGCTGTACCTGAAAACCAATAACAATTTTCATCCTTTACAGTTAAAAAAAGTTTTTTATCTTTCAACGAAGGTAACACGATTAATTTCCTGTAAAGTTGATTGCCCTTGAGCAACGACAGCAAGAGCTTGTTGTCTTAAAAACTTCATCCCTTGATCTGCCAATTTTTTTCTAATTTGACTCATCGGTGCACTTTGAATAATAAGTTCACGTAACTCATCATCCATGATTAAGACCTCAGCAATCGCCTGACGTCCCTTATATCCTGTTCCTTGACATTGATTACAGCCAACACCTTGATAAAAATTATATTCTTTCAACTGTTTTGGAGAAATTCCAGAATATTGAGCTACATCTTCGTTAATTTGCACGGGTTGTTTACAATGTGGACAATTCAATCTAATGAGTCGTTGAGCAATAATGCCATTCAGGCTACTTACAAATCCAAATAGATCTATTTGCATATGACGAAAACGACCAATCACATCTAAAGCATGGTTGGCATGTACAGAGGTATAAACTAAATGCCCTGTAAGTGCAGCTTGCACTGCTATACCCGCTGTTTCGTGATCACGAATTTCGCCTACTAAAATTTTATCTGGATCATGGCGTAAAATTGAGCGAAGACCTCTAGCGAAAGTCAAACCCTTTTTTTCATTTACAGGTATTTGTAAAGTTCCTTTTATTTGATACTCAACAGGGTCTTCAATTGTAATAATTTTTTGTTGTCCATCATGTTGTTCATGTAACAACGCATATAATGTCGTTGTTTTACCCGCCCCTGTGGGACCAGTAACTAACATCATACCATAGGGTTGTTTAGCCAATTGGCGAATGTCAATCATAGTTTGACTATCAAAGCCCAATAACTCCAGAGTTAAAGGAACATCATCTTGGGTTAATGCCTGTTTATCTAAAATCCTGAGAACAGCGTCTTCTCCATGTAAGCCTGGCATAATTGAGATACGTAAATCAATTTCATAACCATCTAAATGGACTGTTAAACGTCCATCTTGAGGGATTCGCCGTTCTGCAATATCTAGCTCTGCTAAAACCTTTAATCTAGAGATTACTTGTTCTGCTGGCACATTCATCAATAGATTTATATTTTCAACTAATACACCATCAATACGATTTTTAATAATTAAACCGTCTGCCGTATTTTCGAAATGAATATCACTAGCACCAAATTGATAGGCATCCGATAAGATTGTATTGACTAAACGAACGACTTGACTTTCATTGATAGTATTTGGCTGTAGCAAAGCTACGTCTTGCTCTATATTTTGTTGCTCGCTACTTAAGTCATTAGTATATTTATTTAAAATAACTAAAAATTTTGTTAAGTATTCATTCTCAATTTGAGCGATATTAAATGGTTCTTTAATAATATAACTCAACCAATTTAAATCTTTTAACTCAACCTCTTTTGCAAAAAGTACCCACAATTGATTATCTAATTTAACACTTAAGCACTGTCTCTTAGCAGCCAAATCAGGTGAAATATTTTGTACAACTTTTATGTTTTTTAATTCTTTTTCACCGAAGCTTTGCTTTACTAAACTCATGATTGCAACCCACTCGCCATTTCAAAAATTGGCATATAAAGTAAAACAACAATCATTCCAATAAATAACCCAATCACCAACATTAAAATAGGTTCTAGTAATCGAGAAAAACGCTCTATAAATTGACTTAAATCTAAATCATGGAAATCTGCCGATTGCCTTAACATTGCCGAAATTTCACCATTTTGATCACCGGCTGCTAATAGCCGCGCAGAAACTGATGTGCTAAGTCCAGTTTTATAAAGAGAATCGCTTAAACTATTACCCTGTAAAATTAAATCCTTTGCTTTATAAAGCTGTTGCTGTTGAGCTGGTGTTAAAATTGAGGCTAACATATCAAATGATTTTACAACTGAGGCTCCAGCATCCAGTAATAAAGCAAGTCCTCTAAAGAAACGGGATAGAAAAACTATTTCTAACCGTCTTCCGAGAGGCCGAAATGCAGATAAAAATTGCATTAATGTATTTTCAATTCCGTTTATAAGAATTTTACGCACTATGTAAATTAAGCTAAGAGTCATAATAACAATAACAATCGTTCGATATTCACCTAACCACACACCCAACTCAAGCATCAGTTTAGAGGCAAGCGGTAAATCCATATCAACGCCTTCATAAATAGCTCCAAATCGTGGAACTAAATACATAAGCAAAAATAAACTTACAGTAACTGCCATACCAACAAGTAATAGTGGATACATGGATGCATTATAAATTTTTGATTTAAGTGATGAAATCTGCTCATCATATCGTATATAACTATTCAAAGCTTGAATAAGCGTACCATTTCGCTCACTTGCTGCAACAGTCGCAACTAATAAAGGAGGAAAAACATTTTCACCACAACTCAGCATTGCTTGGGATAAGGGCATGCCTTGATGTAATGCATGTTTTATACGGTATACAGGAGAATTTTTATCGGTCTCAGCATGATGACTAAGTAAAACATCTAGCCCCTCTATAATAGATAGTCCAGATTGTAAAAGCGTTTTCAGCTCATGAACAAAGATAACAACGTTAAAACTAGAAGTTTTTCTAAATTTAAATTGTGCTCTCTGTTCACTTAGTTCAATAATAAAAAAATTTTCATGCAATAAATACTGGCGAACAGCATCTAGACTTTCGCCTTCAATTTTTTTCTCTAATTGCTGCCCATTTGTATTTATAATACGTGCTTTAAAGATTGGCATGGTCTTACCAATTTCCAATATCTACATTATCGCCCGTTCCACCTTTAGCTTTATCTTTCCCAAACGAATATACATCATATTCGGTAGGGTTATTTTGCCCTGGTGACTGATACTGATATGACATTCCCCAAGGATCAATTGGGATTTTTTTAATATAGGGACCATTCCAGCGAGATGCACCTGCGGGCGCAACCACTAAAGCATTTAGTCCATTTCCATTATCAGGAAATGAACCATTATCAATACGATACTGATCGATTGCTTTAGTCAATGCATCAATTTGAGATTTAGCTGTAGTTTTTTCAGACTTTTCCAAATTTTTAAATAGATTTGGTCCAATAATACCTGCTAACAAACCAATGATAACTAAAACGATCATTAGCTCAAGGAGGGTAAAGCCTTTAATTTTAGAAGTTTTATTATACATTGCACATACATGTTTGCAGAAGTTTAAACTACCATATAATACCCATAAAAAAATATATTTCCTATTATAAAGTAGAATATAAAAAATTTTTTCTAAGAAAATATTAAAAAAATTATCCTAATTAGCTTCAACTCAAAATAGTGCAAATAAAGTAGATTGTTGACAATATAAAGTTATCCAAATAAAAACTATAGGTGGAAGGTAATACTGATCCTACTCAAAAATAATGCTGGTAAGGAGTGGATGAAGCTGAGAAATTGAACGGATGCATATATCAAATTACTCCAGTCTATCGCTTACAATCTTTACCTATAGATAAAGTGTTATTCCAATATATAATTGTGAGGCAGCCTACTTTACTCCAAAACCTCATAGGATAAAATTTATAAAATAAAGATAATAAATTATCTTTATTAATAATTAAAGTACCATAATAACTAATATTTTTATAAAATCAATCACATAAGTTTATTTTTAATATAAGAAACCCTAAAAATAGGGTTTCTTATATTAAAAGGCTAATATAGACTATAGTAAAATATTTAATATTTTGCCCAAAAACTAATCTATTAAAGTTACAAAAAAATCATCAATGACTTCATAATCCATATTAAGAACAGCCTTATAGTATGCTATTTTTAAATTACTAAAAGATATAATATCAATCTTACAAATATATACCAAACTCTCATATAAATTACTATCTATTGAAATATTATTTAATACAAAACTTAAGCGATTAACATCTTCAAAAATATCAAGATCTTGAGGATCATTTTCACTAATTAACTCTTTCAATTTTTCTAATGAGATACTTTCAATCAAAACCTTATTCACTTCAATGCCCTTGTATTTTATCAAAGATAATATGACCATTTTCTTGCTGCTTACCGTAAATTCTTAAGTCCCCTCCACTTCCAAGTATTTTTAATTTATGAGTATATCCGTCTTTTACTAATGGCTCTGTACTAGATAATTTAATTATCCCCTGATTACCATTAGGAGGTACAACACCTTTTTGTTGAGCATTCATAAACTTCTTTTGGATATTTGGTGATAAATCATTCCAGACTTTTCTAGATATCCAACTTGTGACTTTTGAATCAGACTCATGCTGACCATTTGTAATACTTCTATAAAATCCAATGGCTTTTCCTACATATTGAATTCTTCCAAAAATATATTCTTCAACCCATGTTACAGGTGTAGCATTTCCAGACACCATATTACAGTTATTATTATCACAGGCATATTGAGCTCCATCTGTCCCAGTTTGCCATATACTATTATTATAAGGATCTAAATTAAGGGCCCTTGCTGCACTTCCTTGAACATTTGGAAATAAATATTGAGAGAACCCACTTAAATGACTAGCATGAATTCTATATTCGGGTACCAGCTCAACCATACCATTGCTGTTATAACCCACACCATTAAAATTCAACTCACCATTCTGATATGAAGAATTCACAAAATAATAATTCTTTGGACCACCAAATCCTACGTAAGGCTGGATCGTCATTTTCCCATTATTATATTGATTAATATTTTGGTTATCTGCTGAATAATATCCTTGATTATTTGGTCCATAAGTTACACCTACTGTAACTCCACAGTCCCCCTGACTACTTGAGCAACTCCCTAACCAATCATCAGTTACCGTAATGATTGCATCTTCAAGAGCATGACCTATTTGCTTAAATGGGCGGACAATTTCACGTCCTAACTTACTAAAAAAACTATAACCACTCGGGTCTAGCAATGTTCCTGGATTGTTATGTACATAACTATAACGGTTATAACCCTGTAAATTATCCGCTCCATCAATGGTCGGGTCCGCACTGGTAAATCGTCCCACCTGCGGGTCATATACTCGCCCGTTCATATGCACCAGACCAATACTGTCCAGCATCTCATGCGAGGTGAAACCATGGCTGTCTTTGGTTCCCTTCAGCACAGTACTCGCCACGGTTCCATCCGCATTGCGGCGCTTGCCCCAAGGGTCATAGCTCAAACGTTCAACTACCGCTCCTGTAGCATCAGTAATCACCTCAATTGAGGTCAAATGATCACTGTGGAAATAACGGTAAGGTCCTGTTTTACTCACCGCAGCCTTAGCACTGTTCGGTGCAACCCCTGCCTGAGCAGTTAAGCCCAGATCTCCGGTCGGTGGCGTTCCCTTATCCTTGCTGACATAGCTGCCCAGTACATCACCACCTGCATAGAGATAGTGGGTGTATTCAGCTGTGCCGTCCGGTAAATAGCTCTTCTCGAATGTCCCGCCCGTATCAATCCTTGGGTTGATATATAACGTTGTTGTGGTTTTCCCGTTCTCTACACTGGTACGTCTTACCCGCTCATGATTGGCATCATACATAAAGCTTTCTGTCGTCGTCCCCTGCTTGATCTGCAAAGGCATATTAAAGCTTGTCCAGCTATAGCTGCGGTTATTACCACTTAATAAGTTTCCATTCGCATCGTAACTGAAAGCCGTGTTCAGACCACCGGTTGTTGAACTGATCGTACACACCTTGTGTACACCACAACTCGTCCCACCTGTTGCATAGTTATATGTTCCCGTATCACTCTTGGCTGTCAGGTTGCCTATCGCATCATAACTCGCAGTAACTTTGCCACCGCTCTGGTTGACAACACTGGTCAGGCGGTTAATGTTGTCATAGCTAAATGTTTCATTCACCGAGATACCCGCCAAGTTCTGGTTTCGGTTGGTCAGGTTGCCTAGTGCATCAAAACTATAGGTGTTTTGCTGAATCTTCGCATCACCGGTACTGATCGATTCAATGAACCCTGTGTCTGCCTTATAGGCTCTTTTCGTCACCAGACCATTACCCAAGGTCTCTGCGGTAACATTACCCCTTGCATCCCGTGCATCTGCTGACCAATAGAGCTGCGTGCCCGCAAGGTTTCTGACTTCTTTTAAATAACCGTTGGTATCGTAAATATTTCGGTAGCCAAATCCCGTTGGGTAAGCAAATGCCAGCATACGTCCGGCATTGTCATAGTTCCACTTGGTGATAAAGTCCGGATCTGTCGTGCCTTGGGCAATAGGATCAATCTTTTTACTGGTCATGGTTTGGATTTGTCGACCATAACTGTCATAGCTATAGCTTTCGCTAAAGCCATTCGTACTACTGACCTGAGCCAGTTGTCCCTTACCCTTGGTTGCAGTATCCCATGTCCATGTCGAGGTCAGGTCCGGCTCGGTTCGTTTAATCAAGCGGCCTAAACTGTCATACTGGAAAGTCGTCTGCTGTCCTTTACCATCCTGCTGCCATACCGGTTGTCCCAGAACATTATAACGGTACTTCCAGGTTCCCAGTTCCGGATCAACCTGTTGCAGTTTATTCCCGTTTTTATCGAGTGTCAGGCTAATGCTGTTCCCTGATGCATCTGTCGTCTGGGTAATTCGCCCTAGCGCATCTCGGCTGTATTTGAGGGATTTATTATCATGATCAACAATTTCAACCACTTCATTGGCGATATTGCTCTTCTCTGTACGCTTTAAGTTCTTGGCATTGGTCATTGTGGTTTGCAAGCCACTGCGCGTATAGCTGGTGACCCGGTTACCCGGCTCTGTCAATTTACTCACACGTCCAAGCGCATCATATTCATAGGTCGTCCATTGCAGGTTTGCATAGGCTACATTGCTCAGGCTTGGACTACTGCTTCGGTACAGACGGCCAGATGCGGTATATTCATTACGCACTACAATATTATTGACATTGTCATAGGCTTTGGTCAGCGTTCGCTTAACGTTGCCATTAGCATCCTTATAGGTAATGACCGGTGCATTTAATGTTGAAGTCGAGGTGATCTTATAGTTTTCACCCTTTTCACATTCACTGCTGTTACTTCCCACCTCAACAAAGGTCTTACATAACTGATAGCTTATATCCGTCTGCACGCCACTGGCTGATTTAGTCTGAATCACACGGCCGAGTGCATCAATTTTTTGGGTGCTTGCAACCCCGTTGATATCTGTGGAGGTCAGGAGTTGTCCTGTAACCGGATCATAGGTTGCTGTAGACTGCTGCGATAATGCATTGGTCTCTTTGGTCTTGAATACACCAGCAGGATAACCTGTTCCTGCCTCATAGGCTGAGCTGAACGTACGCGTTGCTCCCGTATCCGTTCCATTGCCCGTACCACTTACACTGACTTTGGTGACATTGCCATAGGCATCATAGCTATAATCGGTCTGTAGCTTTAACGCTGCGTCATCCGGTTCATCAATCTTTTTAATGACTTGTCGTTTGATATCATATTCATAACTGGTTTTTGTTTGAATCGCGGTTTGACCCGTACGTGAAGCTGTCATCACCCGGTCTTTGATCAGGCCCGGAATCCAGTTGGTCTTGTCAGCTGTACCATAAGTGGGTTTAACTGTCGTGGTAAATACGTTTGTGCCATCTGCACTGCTTGTGGTTACCGTTGAATCGGTTAAATTACCAAATACGTTCTCGTAGTTATTGGCTGTGACTGTCTTGGAAACCAGTGTACCCAGTTCATAATTCTCAACTGTAGATTTCTTAATTCGTGGGAATTTAACCTTGGTGGTTGGGTAGGCACTGTCACTTACAAAATCTGCATCAGCCACGGTTAGCTTAGACACTAAGGCATCATTCGCTTTGGTCACTACAGATTTCGCCATCCCGATAAACGGATAGTTCTGGTTAAAGATGGTTTCTTTTTCTATAGTATTGGTAACAGCATAAATATCCGATGGCTTATTATAGCTTTCCAGTTTTTCTGTTTGTTTTTCGAAGCCAAGAAAACGATTCTCTTTAACATCTAGGCGAGGAGTAGAATAATCATAAGTTACCTGTGCACCCAACACATCATTTAAATAATTACGTATATATTTAACTGTCCAGATCGGCGCACTTATTCCCCTAACTGGAAATAGCTTGGATTCTTGATTCTCAGGGTTTCCACTTATACTAGAATATGCGAACCATTCTTTGCGACCATCACCAGGTTCAATTGAACGCAACATATCGGGTAAAGTTAAAGTAGGCATAAATGCCGCATAAATCCAACCATCAAGATAAGGGTCAGGTTCGGTATCCGTCGCGCTTGTTATCAGGGAATATAAAAAACTTTTTTCACCAGCCTTATGCGGATATGCCACAATTCTAAAATCTAAATCAGGTAAACCATCAGAATTAAAATCACTAAGAGTGGGGATAATATCAATTTTAAAATATTCTGGGCTTACAAAACCAGGATATCCCATAATTGCAAACATAACTTCTTCAGTACCAGCTTGAGGTTTATCCCAATTAGTTAAATGAAAATTGTCGATATTAAACTGCTTAGTTGGCTTTTGTAAAAAAGTAATAAGATTTGGTTTAAAGGAATAAGTATATCTGTAGAAATCAACCAATCCATCCTGATTAAAATCTACAAAATTTGGTGGACTGATTTTAGTGGTTTCCCAGTCTGAACCCCAGCCTGTTGTATCTATAACAAAGGGTGAAGTTTCAACTGTAGTAGACAACTCAAAACTATTTGCATTATCTTTTGAAAGTAATGGTACTATTTGCTCTTTAAACCTTGTAGAAGTTCCATTTGTACTGTCCATTCTTATGATTTTGGACATCACAATATCATCAAGACCATCATTATTATAATCGAATACATTAAATGAATAATCTTTATATATATTCGCCCCACTACCTTGGACAGTCCACTCCCAATCAACAGGAGCAATTTTGTAATTACAACTCAAAACTCTATCTTTATTAATCACATCCCAATAAACACTAATAGGACAAAAACCGAGCCCTTTTGTAGCATCAGTATAATAAAGCATTATATCATTTTCTTTATTTCGCTGAAAATTACCAGTTAAAATCCTTGATGATATTTTTGAGCTTCCGGTACTATTTTTTAATTTCGTTATAATTGCAGAATCTACTGTAGAGGTTTTAACGGAAACCTTTGCTCCTGTACCATCGAGCTTAATACCATCAAAACGAATATTGTTATCATCAGCATAAGTTAAAATAAGATCTTTAATACCATCACGATCACCATCCATTACCTTTATATTCACCAATGGCAATGGAACAGCATTAATATTTATAACATCTTTATAGGGTTTAAACTCTTTTTTATTTTCGTTATTAAAAGAAGCAGAAAATTCTAAAAGCGATACATTATTAGAGCTATCTTTTCCATAAATAACTAGATCCTCTATTTCATCACCATTAATATCCATAATAATTGGATACCACTCTTTTAAACCACTCAATAAACTATGCGTAATTTTAGCAGAATATTCAGTTCCTATCGAAAATATACTTAACCCATCTAGATCCTTTGAAATAACTGTTTTTTCAAATAGTCCTGGATATTTACTCACATTTAATGAAACATAGCGCACATTGCTTTTATCCGCAATTGAGGGAATTGGCAATACTCCTGGTCTGTGAGGTGGCCTCATACGTTCTTTGCCGTATGAACTCCATGTTAATTTAGTTGGAATGGTACAAGACCTATCACTTCCATTAATTGAGCAATAACTGATTGACTTTAATCTTGTTTTTTTTGCCACTGTATCGTTAATATCTTCGTATTGAAAACTATATTCCCCTTTTAAAGTATTATTTACCTTAAGATTTATTTTTGAGAGTTTTTTATCTAATACACGTGCAGAATCTTTTTCTAAAGTTATATTTTTACGTTCTATTTCGAGGCGGGACGTATATTCAAAATTAATTGAGTTTAATGGAGCATTGGCACCATTGCCCGTATATTTGATAACTTTAGGGTAGAATACCCCTTTATTTAGATCTTCATATTCTACTGTCCAGTAATTACCATTATTATCTTTTACAGAGGTCAACGCCCATTCAGAAACCTCAGTAGTAGAACTATTAACCAGATATTGACCAGTTGTAGCATCTTTATAGTTAAATTTTAGTGGAGTTGCATATTCCTTTATTATCCCCTCTTTGGTTTTAACGATAAATTTTTTAATAGTGCCACTAATAGAACCACTGGATTCAAGCTCTAAGGTGATTTTTGAAAAATCATCATCTTCAAATCGAAACTCTGTAGAAGACATTGCAGCACTATCAGGGCTGACTTTAATTAATTTTTTTCCATCTAATGAAAAACAGGATTGTTTAAAAGCTGAAGAGGTCGGTGAACCACCAACTTTATAATATTCTTGCAACTCAGCAGATGCCGCATCTTTTAATGTATTATTAGGTGCAAAACTACATCTAGATACTACTGAAATTCCACCAATACTCCAACCTAACCCCAAAATACCATCAGGACTCTCTCCGTTATAATTAAGGGATAATGGGGGAACAAAGCCATTAAGCGAAGGAGGAATATTCAGTGGAATATTATGATTGAGTACGCCTACAGAACTAACGGAGGTTTTACCATTTAAGGTTTCTGCGAGTTCTATATCTGCTGCATGAGAATGATGAATTGCTAGAAAAATTGATATAAAAAGTATTTTGTATTTCATTGTGTAAATTTAGGTGTCATTTATATAAACAAATAATACCTATTTTAACAAATCAACACAACAACCAATAAAAATATCTTTTAAATATGAAATATCTTTATTTTAAATTTTAACTACTAAAAGTATATAATAATACCTACTTAGTTTATAATTAAACTTAAGAAATAACCATTAATTATAATAGTCATTACAATTAATAAAAAAACTCCACCTAAAAGGTGGAGTAGCTTCTTAATAATTTTCCAACTCACGCTCCAGATCACTCAATACTTGTTCTATTTCTGGAGTTATTCCATTATTTACAGGCGTATAAAAAATACCTATTAAGACTCTATCACTTTGTAAATTTGGCAGTAACTCGCCCATAAAATCATCTAAAGAAAATGACTCAGCTTCATATCCCATCCATTCTTTATCTGCACATAATTCTGCATACTCTTTAGCGGGCCATACAGGAAATACTTTTTGACCATCATCTGTTGCAGCTAATGCCCAACCATCTTTATATAATCCCCACACTTCCTGCCTATCAGCAACAACCTTTATGAAATGCTCATATCTTTTAGGGCCAGCTAATGCACTTACAGCATCAATTTGTTTCTGACTAATTTTCATAAATTATTTCCTGCAAACCAATTACACCATTTATTGTGGAGGTCTTTCTTTATTCTTTCTACCAAAATTATCATATCTATGCTGCAAGCGATGAAGAATACGATCTTGTAAGTTTGAATATTCATACCCATAGCCTTTTGCAGCTTCACGTCCACGCTCATGGGCTAGATCTTTTCCTGGGGGATTTCTAATATAAGATCGTTTTCCACGTTCAATCGAATTCAACTCATTCTTAATCCAACCTTTATCCGCCGCTCCCAATTTATCATCTGTTGAAAGCTCCCTAAGTCTAGCTTGCTTACCCGAACGCCCTACAGCAGCCAATTTCGCAAATTTTGAAAATATCCCCCCTGTAATGCGATCAATAATAGTCTCTTCGATAAAATAATTTGGCTTTGTACTACCAGAAACCATATTACAGTTGTTATTACCACAGGCATATTGATTACCATCTGAACCAGTTTGCCATACACTACTTTTATCAGGATCCAAGTTAAGAGCTCTAGCTTCATCCCCTTGAACATTTGGAAATAAATATTGAGAAAAACCCTTAAAAAGACTAGCATCAATACTATATGCTGGCGTTAACTTTGCAATCCCACTCCCAACACCATCATAAGAATTAGATCCATAACCAAAACTATTAAAGTCTAATCCACCATTTTGATATGAGAAATTAAGCGTATAATTACTGTTCTGACCAGTTAAACCAATATATGGCTGGATGGTCGTTTGTCCGCTATTCGCATTACCGATTGCAGTATTATTTGGACCATAAGTGACACCTACGGTCATCCCACAATCACCTCTACTACTTGAACAGTTACCTAACCAATCATCATTTATTGTAATAATGGCATCTTCAATCGCATGGCCCAACTGCTTAAATGGACGTATAAGTTCCCGACCCAACTTTTTAAAGAAACCATAACCACTTGGATCTACCAGCGTCGCTGGATTATTATGAACATAGCTATAACGGTTATAACCTTGCAGGTTATCAGCACCATCGATATTAGGATCGGCACTTAAAAATCTTGCAACTTGCGGGTCATACACTCGACCATTCATATGGACTAGGCCAACATTGTCCATCATTTCATGTAAGGTATAACCACGATTTGTTTTTGTAGACTTTAAACCTGTTGCTAGTGTTCCATCTAAATTACGTCTTTTTCCCCATACATCATAGTTAAATCGTTCTATTACACTACCAGCTGAGTCAGTAATAGCTTCGAGTGAGTCAAGATGGTCATAGTGGAAATAACGAATGGGTCCCGTTTTTAAAGTTGTACCAAGAGTCGCATTTGGGGCAACACCATCTTTATAGGTTGTACTAAGATCTGCTGTCGGTGCTGTACCTTTATCTGTTGTGAGATAACTACCAACCACGTTACTACCAGCATAAATATAATGCGTATTTTCCATGCTTCCATCTGGTAAATAATTACGCTCAAAAGTATTTCCTACATCAATTCTTGGATTGATATAAATAGTTGTAGTTGCTTTCCCTGCGCTATCAACACTTACTCTGCGCACTCTTTCATGGTCAGCATTATATAAGAAGCTTTCTGTACTTGTTCCTTGCTTAATTTGCAGAGGCATATCAAAGCTTGTCCAAGTATTGGTTCGGCCATTACCTGTTAATAAATTTCCGTTAGCATCATAAGCGAAGCTTGTGTTAAGACCACCTGTTGTTGAACTTATCGCACAAACTTTATGTACACCACAACTGGTCCCGCCTGTTGTGTAGTTATATGTTCCCACATCACTTTTGCTGGCAATATTTCCAATTGCATCATAAGTCGCAGTTGTTGTTAATCCCTTCTGATTTACAATACTCTTGATGCGGTTAATATTGTCATAGGTAAATGCCTCAGTTATTGAAATACCATTTATATTTTGGTTCCTATTCGTTAAATTACCCAATACATCAAAAGTATAACTATTCTGTTGAACAGTAGAACCACCTGTATTGATTGACTCTAAGAAACCAGTATCAGTTTTATATTTATATTGTGATACCAAACCATTGCCAAGAGTCTGAGAAGTTACATGACCTAAAGCATCACGAGCGGTGGCTGCCCAATATAAACGTGTACCAGCCAAATCTCTAACTTCTCGCAAATATCCATTGGTATCATAGATATTTCTATAACCTATTCCAGTTGGGTAAACTAAACTTAGTAAACGCCCAGCCGAATCATAATTCCATTTAATAATAAAGTCAGGATCAGTAGAAGCTTGAGCTTTAGGATCAATTTGTTTTCCTGTCACTACCTGAGTAGGGCGACCAAAAGTATCATAAGAATAGTTTTCAACAAATCCGTTATTGGAGCTTACTTTTGCAAGTTTACCTTTACCATTTCCACTTGTATCCCATGTCCATTCAGATATTAGATCTGGTTCAGTTCGTTTAATTAAACGACCTAATGCATCGTATTGATAAGTAATCTGCTGCCCTTTTGCATCCTTTGACCATACAGGTTGGCCTAACGGATTATACCGATAAGAAATAGTTCCAACATCCGGGTCAACTTGTTGTAATTTATTACCCTTTTTATCTAGAGTAATAGAAATTGTATTATTAGCAGCATCTGTTGTTTTAATGACGCGACCAAGAGCATCTCTTGTATATTTTAAAGATTTAGAATCGTGATCAACCACCTCAACTACTTCATCAGCAATATTAGATATTTCTTTTCTATTTTGTCCTTTAGCATTAGTAGTTGTAGCTTCTAAACCATTAATAACCGTTTTAGTAACTCTGTTACCTGGCTCAACTGTTTTAATTAGACGCCCTAAACCATCATAGCCAAAAGATGTCCATTGTAAATTTGCGTATGCCACATTACTTAGCGCAGGTTGGCTACTACGATATAGCCGTCCATTATTATCATATTCGTTTCGGGCAACAATATAATTAGTATTGTCATATGCCTTCGTCATAGTTCTAGTTACTTGATTAGAACCATTTAAAAAACTAATAGTTGGAGCAGAACCCGTAGTTGTAGAAGTAAATTTATATTTTTCTCCAGTTTCACACTCAAGGGAATTTGTACCTACACCCACATAGGTCTTACACAATTCATTTGCATTTGTTGTTAACACACCATCAGGGCTTTTTGTTGTTAATATTCTTCCAATAGAATCTATTGTATTAGTCGCGACTTTCGCATTCGCATCTGTAGAGATCAAAACCTGACCAGTTAAAGCATCATAAGTAAACTTTTCCTCATGATTTAATGCATTTGTTTGCTTTGTTTTAAACGTCCCTGCTACATAATTTGTTCCAGCTTCATATGCATAGGTTACTTTACGAGTTCCTATACTTGTATCAGTTCCACTTCCAGCACCTGTCACAGTAATACTAGTAGGATTACCATAAACATCATAAGTAAAATCAGATTGTGTTTTTAAAGAGGTATCATCAGGCTCATCAATCTGTTTTTTTACTTGACGTTTATCATCATATTCAAATGATGTTTTTGTCTGAATAGCTGTCTGCCCCGTACGATTACTTAATACTGTACGATCTTTAACTAAACCAGGTTTCCATGTAGCAAGATCTTCAGGATAATAAGCAGCTTTAACATTCGTTGTAAAAACTGAAGTATTATCAGCATTTGAAGTTACCAGATTAGACTCTAAAGTATTACCAAAACGCGTTTCAATAGTTTCACTTTTAATAGATTTTGAGACAAACTTACCTTGTTCATATTTTTCTGTTGTGAAGGACTTAATGCGTGGAACCTTAACTTTAGTAGCTGGATAAGCACTATCACTCACAAAATCAGCATCATTTACTGACATTTTGGAAATTAAATTGCCATTTAATTTTTGAATAATAGATTTCGGCATTCCCACATAAGGATAATCTTGTTTATAGATTATTTCTTCTTCTAATTTATTTGTTACAGGGTTACCTACCTCATCTTTATTATAATTTTCTATAACTTTAGTTTGCTTTTCAAAGCCTAAATAACGTTTTTCTTTAACATCTAAACGGGGAGTAAAATAATCATAACTGAGGCTAGATTTTTTAACATCATTTAATAAATTATTAATACCACTCACCACCAAAATTGGTTTATCAACCGCCTGAACAGGAAATGGTTTTTTAACAATAGAATCAGTAGATTGAGTTTTATTCATATACCCAACTCTTACTTTCTCCCCACTCCCCATATCTATAGTTGTTAGTAAATCATTAAATTTATTATTCTTTGTTAACATTATTGAGGATGGAAGGCCAGGAGTACCAATCACATCATTTTTATCGTACGCTCTAGCAGCATATGATAAAAGAAAAGCATTAGAACCAACACTTGTTGTTTTTGGTCGGGCTAAAATCGAAAAAGCAGCATCTGGATAACCATCTAAATTAAAATCTAAGTTAGGTTCAGATATAAAACTAAAATTGTAATTTGTATCATTAATGACATACGGAATACCCAAAATAGTATATAAAGTTTGATCTGTAGAGGAAGTAGCATCCTTCCAGACTTTCACTGCTTTATTATGAATATCAAATTTTTTATTAGAATTTTGCAAAAAAGTGATTAAATTAGGAGATGATGCCTTTGTATAACGATAATAGTCAAGATAACCATCTAAATTAATATCATTAAAAAATGGTTTTGACCAATACCCTTCCCATGCGCTAGTCCATTTTGTTGTATCAACTGTAAAATAATCTGTTTCAAAGGCTGGAAGAACTTCGAAACTAGTCCCAGCTACTGGACTTTTAGACAAAAGAACAATAATTTTATCTTTGAATCTGGTAGCAGTTCCATTCGTAGAATCTGCCCTTATAACCTTTGATATGATAATGTCATCCAAGCCATCATGGTTATAGTCAACAACAGAAAAATCATAACTCTTATAACTTTGACCTTCTGTACCACTTATAACAACATTATCAGAACATGGTATTGCTTCACTCTTATTTTGATAAATAGAATCTTGTACATTTAATGCACAAAACTTCAACCCCTCACTATCTGTATAGTGTATAAGAATGTCACTACTTCCAGCACGATTAAATCTTCCTTTAAGAAGATTTTTACCAATATCTCCTTCCTCAATCTTATTTCTTAAATCTGATAAAGTGGCAGAATATAGATCAATTGTATCTAAAGAAGTTTTATTCCCTGCTTGATCTAACTTTAAACTATAAAATCTAGCCATACTAGAATCTATAAAAGTTAAGTTTAAATCATTAACTCCATCATAATTTCCATCTTTTACATCTAGACTATGCAACGGAGCTGAGACATTTGCAAAATTTGAAATTTCTTTATAAAAAGTAAAGGTTCTCTTCCCATCTGTATCAAATGCTGAAGTAAATTCTAGTAATGATATATTATTACTTGTATCTTTACCGTAAATTACAAGATCTTCAATCTCATCTCCATTCACATCCAAAACAATTGGAGACCATTCTTTAAACTTACTTAGTGTAGTATGAGTTAAGGTAATATTTGCTCCCGTGCCATTCATTAAATTACTATCATATATTGTCAAAGTATCAGCATTAACTGACAAGCCAATTGTATTCTGAAAACTATCACCTTTTTTTGTATGAAGCTTTACTAATTGGACTTGTTTAGCTGTATTAGGGATTTTTGCAAGATTAGAATTTATAACATAAGATATATTGTCTTTACCATATGAACTCCATTCAAAGTTTACTGGTACAAGACACTCTCTATTTGTACCAACTGTAGAGCAATATTTAATTGTTTTTAATCTATTTTTATTAGCAGTATTATCATCAATATTTTCATATTGAAAGTTATATTCACTTTTTAAAACGTTGTTTATTTTAATATTTATTTTAGATAGTTTTTTATCAATTACTGTTGCAGAACCATTTTCGACAAAAGTAACTTTCTTTTCGTTTTCCGGCCTATTTATATAAACAAACTCTATTGAGTTTGAAGGTAAAACTGACCCATTACCTGTATACTTTATTACTGATGGATATAAAGCACCTGTAGATGCTGAGTCCAAATAATCTATTGTCCAATAATTTCCATTTATATCTTTTACAGAGGTTAACCCCCACAAGTAAGTATAAGCTTCAGCATTAGAGATTTTTTCATATACTCCTGTTTGTGAGTTCTTTCTATTCATTGTTACTCTGGCACCATATTCTCGTATAGTACCATCCTTTTGAGTCACAATAAATTTTTTAATGAATGGCATTGAGACAGTGCCAGAAACTGTATTTCCAATTTCTAATTTAACTTTAGAGAAGTCATCATTTGCTAAATGAAATTCTGTATCTATATTTGCTGCTGTATCTGCACTGGTGCGAATTAATTTTTGATTATCTAAGCAGAGTGTAGATTTTAAATAAGCTGGTGTATTAGCTAACCCTCCCAGCAATTCAGCTATAGATGCATTAACAATTGAAATTCCTTCCTTTTTTTCACTATATGCTGAATCGTCTACACAGCGGGAAATGGCAGATAATCCAGAAACCCCCCAACCTAGACCTAATATTCCATCATTTGCCTGTCCGTTATAATTTAAATTTAAGTCTGGCGAAAAACCACGGATAGAAGGGGGCAGGCTCAAAGGTAAGTTATAATTTAAAACTCCCAAACCATCCACAGATGTACTTCCTTTTAAACTTGCGGAGAGTTCAATATCAGCAGCATTTGTGTAATGCATGGCACACAAAATAGATACAAAAAGAAATTTTAACTTCATTATTTTTCCATTTTTAAATTTTTTTGACAAAATATAACAAAAGGTAAATTTTTGCAACATTTAGTATAAAATCTTAAATGAGAAAGAATATTTTATATATCAAGATCTTTATTTTTCATATTAACTACTAACACCAGCAAATTAATTGCTATAAATTTTTTATAATAATTAGAATTTAAAATTCGATTCTTATATATTAAAAAACAGAAGCTTACTCAGTGCAATAATGTCCTGCCCTGCAAAAATCGTAACATCCTCTCGAATATAAATTGACTTCTTTAAAATAGGCCCTGCAAGCTTAATGTGTCGGATGCCCAGATCTACCGCTTGTCTAAAATTACGCGAAGAGTAAAGCGTGTAACCATATACCCCAAAATCAGACAATCGCTGCTTTTGTCCTGCGCGTAGTGCAATTAAAGGATCGTGAGATAGTTTTTGAATATTTTGAAATAGCTGAATTTTTTGGACTTGGGAAATATATAGAGGATTGATTCATCGTATCTGGCGAAATATTTGTGCCAGATAGAACATCTGATATTGAATGGCCTTGCAAACCCATTTCATCGAATAAACTGGTTAAACCCAGCAAATATGTATTGGCACCTAAGGATGTATTATCATAATTTCCTTCGATAACACTATTTGCATTTTTATAAATATTTTTAGGCATTTAATTCACATCATCCCTAGAGTGACGTGCATAATGGCACTAAACTACCTCTTGTTGTCTCAATTTAACATCGACCATATGACGCTTCAAGCATAAAGTATGATAAGCAAAAGTATGGAAGGAATAATAATGGAACAGTCCACCTTAAAAGAATATAGCGGCTCTGCCACTGAACATATGGAGCTTATTTTTTCCAAACAACGTGCCAATTTTGAGGCAGATCCCTATCCAAGTCTTGAGGCACGCCGCACCAGACTGCATCAACTCAAAAAACAAATTATCCGTTATCAAGATGCTTTAGCTGCTGCGATTAATTCCGATTTTAGTTCTAGATCATTTGATGAATCTAAACTACTAGATTTGCTTGGCTCTGTGTTGGAAGCCGATCATGCCATTCATTATTTACGCCGCTGGATGCGCCCAAGTAAACGCCGTACCGAGCTTTTATTTTTATCAAACCGTTTAAGTGTGCAATACCAACCTAAAGGTGTGGTTGGTGTGATTGTGCCTTGGAACTTTCCCGTTTATTTAGCACTTGGCCCCCTCATTGCCGCTTTGGCTGCGGGCAATCGAGTCATGATTAAGCTGCCTGAAATTACACCGAATACTAATGCCATGCTTCGACGCATGCTTGCCGAAGTTTTTAATGAAGATGAAGTGGCCGTGTTTGGTGAAGAAATTACAGATCCAGCTAGATTCACCACTTTGCCATTTAACCATATTGTCTTTACTGGCTCTCCAGCTATTGGCAAAGTCGTCATGAGAGCTGCTGCTGAAAATCTAACACCTGTTACACTTGAGTTAGGTGGCAAATCACCGGCCATTGTGAGCCGTAATTATCCGCTTGCCGATGCTGCAAAACGTATTACCCATGGTAAAGCAACTAATAGTGGTCAAATCTGTGTAGCGCCTGACTATGCGTTGGTTCCAAAAGAAAGTATTGATGAATTTGTTGAAACTGCAAAATCAAGCTTTATAAAAATGTTTGGTCAAAACATTGAAAATAATGAAAATTACACCTCCATTGTGAACGACCGCCATTTAAAACGTATTCAAGATATCTTGACCGATGCACAAGAAAAAGGTGCCCGTATTATTCCTTGCGATACTTATAGCTTTGACCAACAAGGCCGCAGGATGCCTGTACAGATTGTGCTGAATTGCACGCCAGATATGCGCATTATGAAAGAAGAACTCTTTGGCCCTATTTTACCTGTGGTGGCTTATAATTCTTTAGATGATGCGATTACCTATGTGAAATCGGACGAACGACCTTTAGCGCTTTATTTCTTTACACATAGCTCGGTAGAACGCGACCGAATTTTACGTGAAACTCATTCGGGTGGTGTGACCATTAATGACTGGGGCTGGCATGTAGTCAATCATGATGCTCCTTTCGGTGGTATCGGCAATTCAGGCATGGGGTCATATCATGGTGAGGAAGGTTTCCGTGAACTTTCACATGCTAAAACGGTTTTTATTCGCCATCGGTTCTTCCCAACTCAGCTTTTCCACCCTCCTTATGGAACATTCCTACAAAAATTAGCGATTCGCTTTTTCTTGAAAAAAGGTGATCCAAGTATTAAATAATGAATATAAAAAAAGCCTCGTAATGAGGCTTTTTTATTGGCTTTTAATTAATCAACCGGACGTAATAGAAAAATTATGAAATTTACAGATCTTTAAATAAGTATCTTCAAATAATTTTTCCATTTTAGGGTTCCCATCATGATAGTCATCCCAAAATTCTCCACTAAATTCTTTAGGTTCAATAGTCGTAGTTATAGTATCTTCCTGCTTATAAAATGAAATTTCCCAACCTTCAGGTATACTGGGATTAATTATTTCAAATTTAGAAATTTCTACAATAACAGGGGTACCATCTGAATCGCGGCGAACAGATACTTTTGTTTCATTTCGATATTCATTAAATTGCATCCCAAAACAGATATATCTTTTCCCCATAGTAAAATCGTACAAATTACTATCATTACACTTAAGTATCATGGGATTACTATTCCTTTTACTTTGTAATCTTTAGTTTTAAAATCAATTTAATTCATTTTAATATTTATGACTATATTTAAAATCCTGAAAAACATTTCAGACCTTACAAAAATTTTCTGAGTAAGTTTGCTACTAAATATTGGAAACATAAACAAATTATCTTAACTAAAAATTATTATTTTAAAAATAAAAAAGCTAGACTCCCGTCTAGCTTTCAAAATGTTTCATCTTCTAGCTTAAATATAATCAACCTTTTGAGCTTTCAAGATATCAAGCTGCAACATCTTTTTCTTTTTATATTTATAGGCAATAAATAAACCAATAAACCAGATTGGTGAACACTCAAGTGCAATTAAAGTATCATGGTCCAAAGCCAAAATGACGATAGTAAACACTAAAAATAACATGGTCAGCCATGCCATAAATAGCCCACCCGGCATTTTATACTTTGACTGGATGTGTAGTTCAGGACTTTTCTTACGATAATAAATATATGAAAGCACAATCAACATAAACGTAAAAATACATAAAATTGAAGTAAGCGCTGAGATAATCGTAAATGCCGTCATAACATTAGGCACAATAAATAAAATAGATGTTCCAACCGTTACGCACGCCATTGAAAATACAAGTCCGCGAATTGGAACTTTTCTTTTTGACAGCTTACTAAAGCTTTTAGGTGCATCATTATCTAACGCTAGACCGTATAACATACGACTGGTCGCAAAGATCCCACTATTTGCAGAAGATAAAGCCGAAGTCGCAACAACAAAGTTAATTAAACCTGCCGCAATTGGTAACCCGACCAAAGTAAACATTTCTACAAATGGGCTCTTTTCTGGTGAAACTTTTGCCCAAGATGTGACGGCAATAATACAAACCAACGCGCCCACATAGAACAATAAAATGCGTAAAGGAATAGAGTTAATCGCTTTTGGAAGTGATTTATGCGGGTCTTTGGTCTCAGCGGCAGTTGTACCGACAAGCTCAATACCCACAAATGCAAATATGGCAATTTGAAAACCAGCCAAGAAACCTGTTACACCATAAGGAAACATAGATTGTGTTTCAAACAAATGGCTCATTGAGGCCTTAACCCCATTTGGAGAAGTGAACCCCGTACCAATTAAATAAATACCAGCCAGAATAAATAGAATAATTGCAGTAATTTTGATAAGTGAGAACCAAAACTCAAGTTCTCCAAACAATCGAACGGCCACAAAGTTAAGTATGGTTAAGATGGCCAATGATGTAAATGCTGGAATCCAGACGGGTAAATCGGGATACCAAAACTGCATGTACCCTCCGATTACAATTACATCGGCAATCGCAGTAATAATCCAGTTACACCAATAGGACCAACCAAGGAAAAACCCCGCCCATGGACCGAGATAAGCTGTTGCAAAATCAGCGAATGTTTTAAAATTGGTGTTCGCGAGCAGCAATTCGCCCATTGCCCGCATCACAAAGAAAAAGAAGAAACCAATAATTAAATAGGTTAAAACAATTGAAGTACCCGAAACACTTAATGTTTTCCCGGAACCCATAAATAATCCAGTACCAATTGCACCACCGATTGCGATCATTTGAATATGACGATTTGTCAATGAGCGCTGCAATTTCTCTTCTTCTTGCTCAGTCATATGTTGACTACCAAGAAGATCTCCTTCCAGGAACTGCTTTCCGTTATTCTTACTCATGTAATATTTACTCCAATTTATAGCAACCGTCGTAAATGCTTTAATAATAAACAAATTATATGATTATTAATTTAGTCCATTAAACCATTCTAAAATATTATTAAATCACTTAAGACCTTATAAATTCCTTTTTAAAAGCCATCACCTATAACAATAAAAATTATTCATCATTCCTTTCCTTCATTATTATATTAGCCTGATTTCCAAAACATAATTTCGATAAACATTTAAAATATATAAACTAATCAAATATTTTATTGATTTAACTTTTATAAAGAAAAACAGACTAATTAATCTCAGCTCAGCGAGCAAGATTGTATTTATCCATATACCCATCTTGCGCTAGCGATAATATAGTATTCCTTCTTAAATTTGGTGAAATGTATAGTAATTCCCGCTTAATTAACAACCATTCGCAAATGTTTAACCTCTTTGAGTTTATTCACTTCTGGACTCGAAACCTGTTTAACATGGACACTTAGCACACGAACTAAAGAGCCATTTTCGACATTCAATTGTTTTGCCTGTTCTTTTGTTAACTGCAATATGTTCTGATGAGGTTTGCTATACACAAGAATGGCGCGATAATTTTCATAATCATCATTGGCCACAATGTAAGACTCATCCCCTACAGCGATATTTTGAGGCTGTTCGATTTGTACCGTTACAGACTGACTTTCTTTAATCGCCCGTAAATTTTCGATATCCGCTTGCAGCGTTGCACCACCATCAAAAATATCGACATAGCCTTTGTAGCGTAGTCCCTCTTCAAGCAAGAGGTTGTAGGCTGGTCGAGTATTTGGGTGAACAATGCCAATCGCAGCTTTCGCATCGTCAGGCAGCATATCGACATAAAGTGGATGTCTCGGCATCAGCTCAGCAATAAAAGCCTTTTGCCCGACTCCACTCAAATAATCGGCCTTGGTAAATTCAATATTAAAAAACTTATGACCTACCGCATTCCAAAATGGTGACTGCCCATTGGCGTCAGAGTATCCACGCATTTCGGCAACAATCGTTTCTTCAAAATATTGACGGAATGCTGAGAGAAACAAGAAACGGACTTTAGATAAAAATTTGCCATTTTTATTTAAGCGATAGTCAGGGTCTAAAAATAAAGTACAAAGCTCACTACAGTTGGTATGGTCATTACTCAAATATAAAGTAGGTAAAGCGTTATAAACACTTAAGGGTTCAGAAGCATGAACTTGTGTTCCTACATGAAAGTTATACCAAGGCTCTTTTAAACCAAGTGCAACTTCAATACCGCAAACACCGACAACTTTGTTGAGTTCAGTATCTTCTAAAACAAATAAGTAAACCTGATCTGCCTTTGGGAGTTCACCTGCTACTGTTTTACACGCCCGTTCAATACGAGCAGCAAGTTTTTCCATATTTGGCTGCAAAGATGTCAAACCAAAACCCGCTTTTTGAGCCAATATATAAAGGTCATTAACATCTTTAGGTTCAATGTAGCGAATAATCATCATGCTGCTTGTACATCCTTTTGAATTTCCACAAAGCGAGCAAGCGCACGTTCAAAGCGTTGCAAACCTTCATCAATGTCAGCAAATGGAATAATTAAAGACGGCGTAAAACGTACAACATTTGGACCTGCAATAAGACTCAGTAAACCTTCTTCGCCCGCAAGGTTATTGATGTCTTTTGCTTTACCAGCAAATTTGTCTTTTAAAGCGCAACCTATCAATAAACCTTCACCGCGAATCGTTTTAAAGACTTCATATTTTTCATTTAATTTATTTAATGCATCTAGGAAATATTGATGACGATGTTTTACACCTTCAAGTACTTCAGGCGTATTAATAAACTCAAATACTGCCCCGGCAACCGCACTGGCCAATGGGTTACCACCATAAGTCGTACCATGCGTACCCACTGAAAAATGCGGAGCAAACTTATCGGTTGTTAACATTGCACCGACTGGGAAACCGCCACCTAGTGCTTTTGCAGTCGTTAACACATCTGGAATAACACCAGAGTTCATGTAGGCATACAGTGCACCCGTACGACCAACACCAGTTTGTACTTCATCAAAAATAAGTAAGGCACCGAACTCATCACACAGTGTACGCAAACCTTTTAAAAATTCGATATCAGCCGGAATAACACCGCCTTCACCTTGGATCGGCTCAACAATGACTGCACATGTTTGTTCATTAATGACTGCTTTTGCAGCTTCTAAATCATTAAAGGCAACATGGTTGATACCATTTGGAAGAGGTGCAAAGTCTTGTGAATATTTAGGTTGACCACCCGCCGAAACGGTAAATAAGGTACGGCCATGGAAAGCATTGTTAAATGCCACAATGCCGCTTTTACCAGCTACACCACTGTCTAGCCCAACTTTACGAGCCAGTTTTAATGCGGCTTCGTTCGCTTCTGCACCTGAGTTACAGAAGAACACTTTATCGGCAAATGTATTTTCAGTGAGTTGTTTTGCAAGGCGTAGAACAGGTTCATTGGTATAACCGTTGCCTACATGCCAAAGTTTTGTTGCTTGTTCTGTTAAAGCATTCACTGCCACTGGATGCGCATGACCTAATGCGTTTACTGCAATCCCGCCTGCAAAATCGATATATTCTTTATTTTCTTGATCCCAAATACGTGAACCCTCTCCACGTACTGGAATGAAATTTGCCGGTGCAAAAACTGGAACCATCCACTCGTTAAAGTCATTACGAGAAACTGCAAAATTATTCATCTTATCTAGTCCATTAAATTGAATTATTAGGCTTAACTGATGACCCTATTATCCAAAATCAAATTGATTCACAAAATTTGTAATTCAGTCAAAAATGAATTATTTTTTACCAATTTGATAATTGACAATTACAATATGGATAACATTGATCAAATTATTTTAGGTTTGCTTAAAGATAACGCACGGATGTCTGTTACCGAGTTAGCCGAAAAAGTTCACGTTTCACGGGCAACGGTCAAAAAGAGAATCGAATATTTAGAGTCTTCGGGCATCATTACTGGATATACAGTACGGTTTAAACCCAATGCAGAACGCAACGTCATCCGTGCATGGATGAGCATTATGGTTGAAGGCACTAAAGCGCAGTCTGTGATTAAAGAATTACGCCTAGAAAGTGCCGTGGAATGTTTGCATAAAACCAATGGCAAATGGGACATTTTGGTTGAGCTACGCTCTGACACTTTAGAAAACTTCGATAAAGTATTAGAAAGAATCAGGAATATTTCAGGTATTTATAACAGTGAAACCAGCATTCTGCTTGCGAGTCATAAGACCTGAGATTAATAGTTTTCTTATTTTTTCAAGCTAATAACCTACAAACATATTCAATATATTATTCTACAGAATAGGATATCTCTTTCTGTAGAATATATTGAAAGACTATCTATGATCAGTTTGAAATTTTCATTTCAAGAACAAACTCATGCTTTACATTTTCACCAGTTGCATGATCAATTGCTTTCATATCCTCTATATAATAGATAATCTCTATCCTCCTCCCTACAATAAAAAGATTTATATCGGATTCATTATTTAAAAAAATACCTTGCTTCATAATTTTGCCGATATCTTTTAATTCAATATCCATAGTGTCTGGTATGTTGCCATTATCCATATCAGTTGTATAAATACGCCGAATTGTTCCTGATATTTCTTGACGTGGAATTGTCCCCGACTCTAAATTATTTAACCACTCAAGCGAACCATATAGCCCATATGTGCCTTTCAATCCATGCATTGGTCTTAATTCATTCAAAGTTAAAGCCTGAACTTTTTTTATATAATTAGGATCTTTTCTTATTTTATCTCTAACATGATATACCAAATACATAGTTTCCATATATTATTCTCATTTAAAATGATATTTTTTCTTTCAATAAATTATTAATAAGAAAGAATTCTTTACTGAACTTATTTTATCATATGAATTTAAATGAATCTCTAACTCATTATCCTCATTAAAATATAAGATACCTTTGAATAAAACTACAAAGTTAAAATATAAAGCTGAAGTAATTCACTTAACTTTTTGAAAATGATGTTACCTTTCCAAAAACTTGCATCTTCCCCTCTCTAAAAAGGTTCAGAACTATCTTGTAGTAGTGAATCAATAGAGAACAATTAAAAATCTTCAATAAATTTTTAATATTTTTTAAATAATCAATTCAAAAACTTAAAATACAATTTGATTTAAATTCCAACTTTTTTCACTCAATCCCCTCATCAAAGCATTTGACAGAAAATTTAAAACATAATACATATAGTATTATATGTTATATGTTAAAACCTAAGGACAAGGTATAAAAAATGGCTAAAACTCAACTACAACACTTCATTAACGGCGAATATGTTGCTAGCAAAGGAAATGATTATTTCGATTTGGTCAGCCCAGTGACTGGTGAAGTTTATGCACAATCACCGAATGCAACCGAGGCAGAAGTTGATGCAGCTTATGCCGCTGCAAAAGAAGCATTTAAAATTTGGGGACGCAGTACACCTTCGACTCGTCAAAAAGCATTACTGAATTTAGCAGATGCTATTGAAGCAAATGCGGAGCGTTTAATTGAAGCACAAAGTCGTAATACGGGTCAGTTAAAACATTTAATCGCATCTGAGGAAGTAGGTGCATCAGCAGATCAGGTTCGTTTCTTTGCAGGTGCTGCTCGCCTACTCAATGGCACTGCTTCAGGTGAATATTTAGAAGGTTTAACCTCTTCTATTCGCCGCGAACCTGTCGGTGTAGTTGGACAAGTTACACCGTGGAACTATCCACTCATGATGGCTGTTTGGAAAATTGCTCCAGCTTTAGCCGCAGGTAACACAGTGGTACTTAAACCAAGTGATACAACTCCTGAAAGTACGCTTTTACTGGCAGAAATTGCTGCACCATTTTTCCCTAAAGGTGCATTTAACGTAGTGTTAGGCCAAGCACAAGTCGGTTCAAAAGTTGTATCACATAAGACCCCTGCACTCGTTTCTATTACAGGCTCAGTTCGTGCCGGATTACAAGTTGCAGCTTCTGCCGCAGCAAATCTAGCGAAAGCGCATCTTGAGCTTGGTGGTAAAGCGCCTGTAGTGGTTTTTGAAGATGCTGACCTCGACAAAGCAGTTGAAATGATTGCTTTAACGGGTTATTTCAACGCAGGCCAAGACTGTACTGCAGCAACGCGTGTAATTGTGGCTGAATCTGTTCATGATGAATTTTTAAGCAAGTTAGTTGAAGCTGCAAAAAATACCCGTTTTGGTGAACCCGATGATCAAGACGCACTTTATGGCCCACTTAACAATGCCAACCAATTGAAAAACGTTAAAGCGTTTATCGACAACTTACCTGCTCACGCCAAAGTTGAAACAGGCGGGAAACAAGCAGACCGTCCGGGCTTCTATTTTGAACCAACTGTTATTAGTGGTTTAAAACAACACGACGAAGCCATTCAAAATGAAATTTTTGGACCAGTGATTACCGTTCAAAAATTTACAGATGAAAATGATGCGATTGAAAAAGCCAACGATGTTGAATATGGCCTAGCTTCAAGTGTTTGGACTAAAGATCATGCTCGCGCAACTCGTCTGTCTCGTGAACTCGATTTCGGTACAGTTTGGATTAACACCCATATTCCTTTAACCGCAGAAATGCCACACGGCGGCTTCAAAAAGTCAGGTTATGGTAAAGATTTATCTGGCTACGGTTTTGAAGAATATACTCGCGTTAAACATGTGATGAGTTCAAACGAATAATAACAATGAGTTTTGAAAGGAGATCAAAATGAATAAGCAAGAAATGAAAGACTTGGTGACTAAAGCCCATCACGAGCTTTTTAATTTGCACGACACCACTGCTCTGGATCGTTATTTTTCTGAAGACTTTATAGAGCACTCACCACTCGTTGCAAATGGTCTTTCGGGCCTTCGCCAACTGGTAGAAGACTGCCCCGACATGCAACACGAAGCTGTGCGTGTATTGGCAGACGGTGACTTGGTTGCAATTCATGGCCGCTTTCAGGGCCTTGATGAAAACCCTTTAGTTGGTTTTGATATTTACCGAGTGAAAGATGGCAAAATTGTTGAACACTGGGATGGTCTGGTGGCAGAAGCCGCGCCAAATGTGAGTGGTAGAACTCAATTAGATGGTCCGACTGAAATCGTCACTCACCATGACCCAGAGGAAAATCGTGAGATTGTGACCTCGTTCTTTAAGAAGTCTTTAATTGATGGCAATTATGAGGCATTTAAAGAATATACTCACAATGATCAGTTCATTCAACATAGTCCAGACATTGGTGATGGTGTTAAAGCAGTCATTGATTTTTTGAACAATATCCGTAATGAAGGACAAGGTTTGGTATACTCCAAAACGCATCGCTCCATTGCTGATGGTCAATTTGTCTTGACACATTCCGAAGGAAGTATTGCCGGAAATCGACATGCCTATTTTGAATTATGGCGTGTGGATAATGGCAAAATTGTTGAACTTTGGGATGCAATACCAGCTGTGCCTGAAGATGAACAGGCCGTCCATCAATATGGCGTGTTTTAATCATTTATCCGTTTCATTAAGCTAAGTCTCTGACTTAGCTTTTAGAGAATTCGCCATGTCAGCATATACGATAATTTTTGCACCTATCGCTCAGGCAACTCGATCGGAACAAGTTGTGGAACGCTTGGAAAATGCAATTATCTCTGGATTGCTCAAAAGCAATGAACAGCTTCCTAACGAGGCGGATCTAGCTCGCTTAATGGGAGTGTCACCCATTACGGTCCGTGAAGCGTTAAATACTTTACGCGTAAAGGGTCTGATTGATACACGACGCGGGCGAAACGGCGGAAGCTTTGTTTGTGAGTTGCCCTCAGATTTACTTTTAAATAAGCATCCTCTACGTCAAGCTTCCAATGAATATCTAGCTGATTTAGGCGAGTTTCATAGTGCAATTTTAAGTCATGCTGCATATTTGGCAGCACAAAGAACCACTGAATATGAACTGGGCAAAATCAAAGAACTTATCGATCAATTTGAACAGGCCGTTGAAGCAGACACTCGTGCCCAACTTGATTTACGTTGCTTGCTCACACTCACCTCTTTTGCTCAATCAGCTCGCTTGGCAAATCAAGAGTTAACTATACAAGCCGAATGGGCGCCGCTCATCGCAGTGCTTTATCAAGATGATCAATTTCATCAACTGGTCGTCGCTCAACACCACCAACTTTTATCATCTTTTGTTCAAGGCAATGAAGATGATGCTGTTATTCAAGCGCGAAAAATCATTTCGATGCTAACAGACCAAATGCTTCGATATAAGTTATCTATTGAATAAAAACAATAAAGTAGAGCACTTATAAAATATCGAGTGAGAAATACGGAATTTTAGGAGTTATAGGAATGACCCAACATTTAGATATAGAAGAGCTTCAAAATTTGTTAAAGACGGTGGTTGAAGAAACGACAGCCATTACAGAAAAGCTGGCAACTAAAGCGAGCAAAATTCTTTCGAAACATGAACCTGAAAAAACAAAAGACGTTAAGCTTTCAGGTTCAGAACGTACAGCTTTGCAAAAGGAAATTAAAAAGGCATTACAGGAAAGCCATTACAGTCAAGGCATTGGTTTTGCAAGTTATAGCCCTGCAACGCAAGAAGAACAGGATTATTGGACACTCGAATGGTGGTATAAAAAAGAAGATCAGTTACAGCAAGCCAAACTTGAAAACTATCAAAATGCTCAGCGATTTTTAGATTTTCGCTCTTTCGAATGGTTCCATAAACCTGCTCAAAACAAAAGTCCGTGCATCCATGGACCCTATGTCGACTATATTTGCAATGGTGCATACACCATCACCCTTGCTCATCCGGTCATGATTCGTGATCAATTTATCGGTGTAATTGCTACCGATATTTTAGTTTCCGCACTCGAAAAACTTCTTATGCCGAGGCTCAAGAATATTAAGCAAAAAGCAATTGTGATTAACGACTCTTCTCGAGTGATTACTTCAAATGACATCACCATCAGAACAGGCACATTATTTAAAGACCAAAGCCATGAGCAGGTTCTCTCACGACCGTGTCAATCTTTTCAACTGGTCGTGATCTAGAGTGAAGCCGAAAATATAAATATCTGATCTTGCTTTAGGGCATCACTAAAGCGAAACAGCCCCTAGCTTTTGTTCAAAGTTTCTCCAAACAGACTTGTTTATTCAGGTCTAGGGGAAGTTTTGGCTCAAAAATAGCATCGCTTTTCCGGATGAAAAGCAAAACAACGAATTTGAGGTTGAAATGACATGGAAAATAAAACGTCTTCCTTAAAAAAACTGTCTCTTTGGCAAGTCACGATTATTGGTATTGCCTACATGACCCCTATGACGGTATTTGATACCTTCGGTATTGTCTCTGGAATTACCAATGGACACGTACCACTGGCATATTTACTCGCACTTGGCGCCATGCTACTCACCGCTTGGAGCTATGCAAGATTTAGTCAAAATTCAGAAAAATCAGGCTCGGCATATAGTTATACCGCTGAAAGTTTAGGGCCTAAAAGTGGTTTTTTTGTCGGTTGGTGTTCGCTACTCGACTATTTGTTATTACCCCTCATTAATGTTTTGCTAGCTGCGATTTATCTCACAGCCCTTATCCCAAGCCTGCCTTACTGGTTCTGGGTGCTTGTATCGGCAAGCCTAGTCACTTTAGTGAATTGTTTCCGCATTCGGTTGCTCGCCAATTTAAGCCTGTTGTTTGTGTTTGCACCGATCATACTCATGGTCATTTTTGTTTATTTAGTGATTAAGGGTATTGGCTCGACTCAAGGTTATGAGCATGTGCTTACTTTGGCGCCACTTTGGCACGAGCACCAATCTTTACTCCCCCTCGTTGCGGGTGCCTCAGTTTTGTGCTTTTCATTTTTAGGTTTTGATGCGGTTACCACGCTTTCTAATGAAACCAAACAACCCACCAAAAATATTCCCCGCGCAGTCATGTTAACAACTCTTGCGGGTGGACTTATTTTCTTCACAGCAGCTTGGTTTATTCAACTTTATTTTCCAAACAATCTACGCTTTCAGCATCCATCTGAAGCGTTGCCTGAAATTGTGCTTTACGTGGGTGGTGCTTTTTTCCAATCTGTATTCTTATGCGGACAAATTATGAACACTGTCGCCTCTGGCCTTGCCTCTCATGCCAGTGCTTCACGTTTACTGTATATAATGGGTACCGATAATATTTTCCCTAAAAAGTATTTTGGGACAATTCATATCTCATTAGGTACACCATTTTTTTCGGTTTTGTTTGTTGGTCTTATTTCAATGTCTGCGGTTTTTCTAGATTTAGCCCAAGTCGTAAGCCTCATCAGCTTTGGTGCCCTAGTCGCTTTTACAGCCGTAAATTTCTCTGTTTTTATGAAGTTTTATATTAAAGATAAACAGCGCGCAGGTTTTAAAAACAAATTTCTAAACCTATTTTTACCGCTTATTTCTGTGTTCAGCATTATTTGCCTCTGGCTTAATCTTGACTCATCTTCACTGATTTTTGGATGTTTCTGGTTAGCTTTGGGCATTCTCCTATTTATCTATAAAACGATTAAAAAACAAAGTATTGCTATCAGTAATGCTTATTAATTTTTAAGGAACTTCGTCATGAAAATTATTTCTAAACCTCAACTTTTAAAAGACGTGGAATATAAACCAAGTAAATCTCTACAAGTGGGCAAAGAATGGAGTTGGTTAAATCCAAAGCATGCAAAATTTGACGCAACAACTGTAGAAGGTGCATCGGCAGATAATCCAGCAAACTACTATGAAAGCTCACTTTCTGATTGGCATACTTTTGACAGTTTAAAAGCTGATATTGAATGTGATGTCGTGGTTATTGGCGGTGGTTTATTAGGTTCATCGAGTGCATTACATTTAGCTGAAAAAGGCGTAGAGACTGTTTTATTAGAAAAAAACCGTGTAGGTAGTGCAGCTTCTGGCCGAAATGGCGGACAACTTACCCCTGGTTTAGCTCGCTGGGAAGCTCAAGAAATGGCCGATCGCTTAGGCTATGAAGATGCCAAAAAACTCTGGCATTTTACCTCTACGGAAGCGATGCAACTCATTGATGACATCTCGGAAAAATACCAACTTAACTTTGACCGAAAATATGGTCACATTACTGCCGCCGTTCATGAAGGACATTTAGTTGGCTTAACACAAGGCGCCGACGCACGAAAATATTTAGGTGAAGACCATACCCGCATTGTGGGTAAACATGAACTCATGGACTATATTAAGTCGGATTACTATACAGGTGGCTTAATTGATGAGTTGGGAGGACAAATCCATCCTTTAGCTTTGAACCGTGGCTTAATTTATGGCTTTTGCCAAAACGGCGGTTCTGTCTATGAACAAACAGAAGTCATTTCAATAGAAGAAAAACCAGATGGTATTTATGTTCAAACTGCAAATGCTGTCGTGAAAGCTAAAAAGTCTGTAGTTTTAGCAGTACACCATGCTTCGTTTAAACTTTTATCAGAACAAAACAATACCACTATTCCGTTTTATACCTATGTTGCGACGACTGCCCCGCTAGAGCTTGATACGAAAGAGCTACTGCCATTTGGGCATCCAGTTTATGATACTCAGTTCCAAATTGATTACTATCGCCCCGTATTTAACAACCGCTTATTGTTTGGTGGCCAAGGTACGGGAACCTGCTGGGGTCCAGAGAAAACATTAAATTATCTAGAACATCGAATTCACACTGTTTTCCCTCAAATTAAAAATCTAGAGATGGATTTTGTCTGGAGTGGCACGACAGATTTAACCGTAAATGGTGCAGTCGATAGCCGTAAGTTTGGCAATAAATTCCCCATTTATGCTGTTCATGGTTGGAGTGGTCACGGCGTTGCTCAGACGGTACGTATTGGTAAAGCCATCGCGAATGACTTTGTTGGGCAATCTAACGACTTCGAAATGTTATCTAAAATTGATCATCAAAATATTATTTTTGGTCGTACCCTTGCACCCGTGGTTATTCCACTCGCAAAAAGTATGTATGGCATTGGCGCAATGATTAATCCGGGCAAAATGGTATCTTTCTAATTTATTAAAATAACTGATTTCAAAAAGGGATCCGTATAGCTTTGTACGGATCCTTTTTATTTAGCTGAGTAAAATCCTTTTCAAACTAGGTTATCCCTAACCAATCTATTACAATAGCGCCAGCTTTTTTATTCAGCGCATATATTTTGAGCAACTCATCTTCCCAATTAAAACGCGGACTTAAAAATCGCCATATCCAGTTGATCGCTATGGGTGGTGCTGTCGGGACAGGTTTATTTTTAGGCTCTGCACAAGTCATCCAGTCTGCTGGTCCTTCTATTATTTTAGGTTATGCCATTGTCGGTTTGGTCGCATTTTTAATTATGCGCCAAATGGGTGAAATGATCGTAGAAGAACCTGTGGTTGGTTCCTTTAGTTACTTTGCACAAAAATATTGGGGGAAATTCCCTGGTTTTTTATCGGGCTGGAACTATTGGGTGGTTTATATTCTGGTCGCGATGACCGAACTGACAGCAGTTGCTAAATATGTGCATTACTGGTGGCCCCACATTCCTGCTTGGATATCAGCCTTATTTTTCTTTGTTTTGGTCACATGTTTGAACTTAGGCAACGTTAAATTTTATGGCGAATCTGAGTTTTGGTTAGCTATTATTAAAGTTGCGGCGGTCATTGCCATGATCGTGTTTGGCTTATATTTATTGCTCACCGCGGGTAGTGATTCTATCGCTAGCTTTGCAAACTTATGGCAGCATGGCGGATTTTTCCCGCATGGGTTCTCGGGCCTATTTTATATGCTCGCCTTTTTAATGTTTGCTTTTGGCGGTATTGAACTAATTGGAATGACTGCTGCTGAAGCTGAAAATCCAGAAAAAAGTATTCCACAAGCCATTAACCAAGTCATCTTTCGAATCTTGGTTTTCTATGTGGCTTCGCTTGCTATCATCATGTCACTCATTCCATGGAATCAGCTTGACCTCGGTGGTTTAGATAAAAGTCCATTTGTGATGATTTTTAGCCAGCTTGGGATTGGTTGGGCAGCGCATTTGCTTAACTTTATTATTTTAACAGCCGCACTGTCTGTTTATAACAGCGGTATGTACGCAAACAGTCGTATGTTATATGGTCTAGCAGTACAAGGCCATGCATCCAAAATTTTTACAAAAGTCAGCAAACAAGGGGTTCCAACACCTGCTGTTATCTTTTCTTCTATTCTGATTTTCGGTTGTGTATTGCTGAACTACTTTATTCCAGAAGAAGCTTTAAGCTATCTCATGTACATGGCCGTGGCTGCACTGGTTTTAAACTGGGCAATTATTAGCTTTACTCATTTAAAGTTTAAACGTGCCATGAAACTTGAAGACAAAGTTGCCAAGTTCCCTGCTCTATTTTCACCTTTAAGTAACTATATCGTTTTGATTTTTATTGGCATGATTTTATATATCATGTGGACAAAAGGGTTTGAAAAATCTGTGATTTTAATTCCAATCTGGATTATATTCATGTTTGGATTATATAAATTTCTGAGTTGGAAAAAAGCACTCTAATATTCAAAAAAGGCTTATTCAAACAGAATAGGCCTTTTATCATTTATCAGCTTGTCACTCTAAGTAACTTTAGAAAAACCATTCACATTCTATTCATCATTATTAAATTGTTCTCTACTAGACACATGGATATATAAGCCTTAGTCATTCTAAACATTGGTATTTAATGAGATAATTATTAAAGTACAAGTGTTTACATGATCTATAAATATTTGTGTCAATGTTCAGCTAAAATCAAAACAGACCAGTTTATCGTTACGATCACTCAATAGGCAAAAGATACTGTATCGCAAGACAGGTTCTTTACCCACTTTACTGATTTAGCCTTCAACTGTGTCACTCAATGATGAAAGACAGGAAATTTTATGGAAAAAGCTCTGCAATGTCCTAAGTGTGGTTCTACAGAAATTGAAGCACGTGACCATGACAAATTACTTAGAACAACTGGCGGTGTTTTACTCACAGCTGCCGGCACAACGGCAGGCACTGTAGGTGGTGCTGCGACTGGTGCTACTGTTGGAGCAGCTATTGGTACTGTTGCTGGTCCTTTAGGTGTAATTGTTGGCGGAACTGTAGGAACTTTTGTTGGTGCCATTAGTGCAGGAATTACTGGCGGTGTAGTTGGTAATATTTTTGGTAAGAAAGCTGGCGTAATAATCGACAAGAATATTTTTCAAGATTATCGCTGTTTAAAATGTAAATACCGTTTTAAGCAAAAGAAGTAATATTTATATAAATTAAGCTCAGGTTTAATTTATTTTAAAGTAAGGAAAGTAAGCATTTTTGATTGCTTTCCTCCCTCTCTTACCTCATCTAATTCAAAGAAAACTTAATTTAATAACAAACTATTATCGACACTATATTTTATGTGTAGACTGTAAAAATCAGTCATTTACTTTACGCTACTCATAAGATATGAAAGAATTACGGCCTCATATAACTTTTGAAATTTAAAATGAGAAAAATATTATTTTTAAGTTTAGTCAGTATGCTTAGCTCATATAGCTTTGCAGAAGATAATAATTCGGTTTATAGAGGACTTGGTACTGGGCCTCAGAATTTTTTAAAGTTCCAAATACTCAAACAAAAAGGCTTTTTAGCCAAGAAACCTAATATTTCACGAGCAGACTATAACGATATATACAAACTGAAAAAGCCTTATGAATTTATGGGACAAAACGTTGTACTCATTTCAGATGAATATATGTCTGAATATGTGGGCTGTTGTGTGAGTGAAGGTTGGGGAGCCATATTTAAGCAAACTTCTAATTTAAAATTGATTGAAAAATTTGCGAAAACAAATCAATGTAGTGTCGCTCCTATAGAGTCGACGAGTGATTACTATGGCTTTAAAATTCGTTCTCTGCCAAAAGGTAATTATTATGAATTATCATGCCGTGAACGTGACTTAGCTCAGTCTGAATAGATAGGGATTAACCTCAAAATATGAGCCAAACAAGTTGTTTGGCTCAAAATAATAAAGGAATATATAGTTAACTCAGCAATAAGAAGCCATAATTCAATTATTTATCAAGTCTTTATTGTTGCTGCAAGTCCTACAAAATTAGCACCATCAAACATAATTAAAATACCATGTATTACTATATTTTTAAGTTTTCTATAAAAGCGCACATAAAAGTATAGATACTAAATGATGTTTCTTTTCATTCAACTTTAAAAGTATAGGTTTTTTCAATTACAGAGCTTCCCCCACCATGAAACCCAGCCCAAATTTTTATAGAAAATGTTCCCTTATATTTTGGTTTTCCTTTGATCTCAATAATATTGTATTTAGATAAATCATTTTCTGGCTTAACTGTAATACCCAGATCATCAGGTATATCTGTAGTTAATTCAGCCTCTTTATCTACAACTTTACCTCCAGAAATCTGAATAAGTTGTCTATACTCCTGACTCACATGAGCTGTTGGAAGCACATCAGGTGTAATCATATATTTTTTACCGCAGCCTGTAAGTATCAGTAAAATTGAAAAAATAATGGAGCGAATATAGTTGTTAGATTTCCCCATCATTAGACCATCTTCTTTCTGTTAAATGGATAGAAATTTCATATAACTTATTACAGGTTAAATCTCTTTTATTGAACTGTAAAATTATAAGTTTTATTGATCTCATTATTCCCCCCTGCATAAAAACCAGCCCAAATATGAATTGTAAATGTACCTTTATACTTTGGGGTTCCCTTGACCTCAATAATATTATAACCATCTCGATCATTAGCAGGTTGAACTGTTATTCCTAAATCTTCAGGAATATTTGTGTTCAATGGCTGATCTGTATCAACGACTTTACCACCTGAAATATGAATCACTTGATAATATCTCTGATTGACATGAGCAACGGGTAACTCATCAGGTGTAATCGTATATTTCTTACCACAACCTGTAAGTATCAATAATATTGAGAAAATAGCAATAAGTTTAATTTTCATTAGAATTTTTCCTTTTTAACAATTGAAGCAAAAAATACTTTTTTCGTAATTAACTACCGCGACTAAGCAAGCTTTCAAATATTAAAATTTATTGTTAAATTTGCATTGATAAAAATTACAAATAAAAATAGCCTATAAATAATAGACTATTTTTTTGGGAAGAGTACTAAGTTAATTTTGGAACTTCTTAAAATTTAAAATATTTATTTCTCAACTTTAAGAGTATAGGTTTTTTTGATTTCATTATTACCACCGCCAAAAAAGTCAGCATAAATACTTATACTGTAAGTTCCTTCATATTTTGGCTTTCCTTTAATTTCTATAATATTGTATCTCGATAAATCATTTTCTGGCTTGACTGTGATACCAAGATCCTCTGGTATATCTGTAGTTAATTCAGCATTTTTATCTACAACCTTACCTCCAGAAATATGAATGAGTTGTTTATATTCTTGATTCACATGAGCTGTTGGAAGCACATCAGGAGTTATAGTATATTTCTTACCACAACCTGTAAGCATCAATAAAATTGAGAAAATAATAGAGCAAATATAGTTTTTAGATTTCACCACTATTAGGCTCTCTTCTTCCTGTTAAATGGATAGAAATTTCACTTATTAAAAGTTAAGGTCTCTTTTTACTGAACTGTAAAAGCATAGGTTTTATCGATTTCATTATCGCCACCAGCATAAAATCCGACCCAAATATGAATTGTAAATGTACCTTTATACTTTGGAGTTCCCTTGACCTCAATAACATTATAACCATCTAGATCATTAGCAGGTTGAACTGTTATTCCTAATTCTTTAGGAATATTTGTTTCTAATTTAGCATAATGATCGACAACTTTTCCTCCTGATATTTCTATAGTTTGTTTGTATTCTTGATTAACGTGAGCTATTGGCAAACTATCAGGAGTAATCGTATATTTTTTACCACAACCTGTAAGCATCAATAAAATTGAGAAAATAGCGATAAGTTTAATTTTCATTAGAATTTCTCCTTTTTAACAATTAAAGCAAAAAATACTTTCTTTTCGAAATTATATAGAGATATGCCTGCACCGAGTCTTTGGGTATTCTCCCCCCACGTAAACATTTTCAGTCGAACTTCGGATTTATAAGGATCTGAAGAACTTGTTATCGGCTGTCCTTTTGTATCTCTTAATTTATCAGTCCAAACAATCCAGTGATCTGGAAAACTTTGAGTACCAGAGCTACTGCCACGACTAAGAAGACTAGCCGATATTAAGGTAATTACATAATAACCATCTCCAGCGTATCGGTTAATTTCACTTATTAAACTAGGGCTATAACCATTAAAATAAAAGGGGTAAGCTTTCACTCCTTTAAAGCCTGTTTTTTTAAACCAGCTACTCAATTCGGGCCAAGGTGTAATTCCGGCAACTTCTTGAGACGGATCTTTCAGTGTTAAAATAATATTTTCAGACTCGCGTAAGCTTGCAAGCGTGATCCAATCAATTGGAGGAATTTTGGGATCACCACTTTTTATATGAAAATAATTCTTTACACGCCTGCTTCCATCCAATGATGGTTTAATCACAAGCTTCCCAATTTCTGTTTGACCTTTCTCCCATAGCTGTTTTACTGCTAATTTATATCTAGAGGGACTTAAGTTTATTAGACAAAAAAAGTAAGCTGCTGGTCCACATAATGATGTAAAATCTTGGTTTGGCAGTGGCTCATTTAATCTCGATTGCAAACCTGCTTCAATTTGGGCCTTAGAAAAAGGATCTTTAGGCTCTCCAGGTTTACACCCAGGGTCGATACACTGGAAAATTCGATTTCGATTTAAAGCGAGTTCAAAATTATTTTTAGAAACATCACCTTTAACAACTTTAGTGACAGCGGTAGACTCAACGTATTTTGTTACGGGAATATTTTTATTCTTTTCATGATTTTGGTAAGGATAAGATTCAATTTTATCTGGAATAATATAGCGACTCATTACTAAACTTTCTTGCCCAGAAGTACTTAGTCGATATAAATTAAGAATAATCACACAATCTCTTAGTCTTTCTAACCCTATTTTTGAACTATCAATTTCAATCGATTTAGTTTGATAGAGCTCATTACCTATTTTCTTAAAAGCAGTATCTTTAAAAAGAATAGCTGTCTCAGCTTGGTTAAGTACTGTGTTGTATATATAAATATTATATTTTAACAACTTAGGGCTAACATTTGTTTTTAAGACAACGTATGGATAGAATTTTGTCATGGCTAATCTATATTAATTTCTTCATTGTTATACAAGTGGATAGATATTTCTTCTGGACGTACTGTTTTAATTAACTGAGTATATCCATTCTCATCAGTGATACCTTCCAGCTTTTTCCCATTTGGCATAAAAGCAATATATTTATGATGAGCAAACGGAATACCTTCTTTATCTTTCAAAAGATACCGCAAATTATGCTGATTTAGCTCTCCCAACACAGGTAACTGTGGAGTATTTGCACTCACACTTGCTCCAGAAGTAAATAAATGCTGCCCAGCTTTCACCTCAAACTTCCCTCCTGTGACGGGGAAAATTCCCGAACTATTGATCTTAATTTGGGAACCACCAGATGTGATTACAACTTCTTTAGAGGCAGTAATTTCAATTCGATCTTCTGTAGAAATAATCTGAACGCCTTTACGTGCAATTAAGTCTGCTCCGTCAGCTTGGGCTTGTATCTCAACTTTCCCTTTACCCGCATAGAGCCTAGCTCCCTGTTGGGCTGCAAAAAGACTGATCTTATTTTGTGCGTGTGCAATTATGTTTTTTTGAGTGCTTAAATTAATACTATCTCCAGCACTTTGGCTTAATTGGCCATCTGCACTTAAATGTATATCTTCGTTACTGGCTATAGCCACGCTATTTGGTGCACTTAACACCATAATAGCTTGCTTAAATACAGCTGCTTTATCTTTATCTTGCTGTTCAATTTGTTCTAAAAAAGTTTTTAGATTTTCAAGCACTTCTAATGGATCGGTTTGCTGATTTTTAGCAACTTCACTAAGTGCTTTGGCATTGTTGAGGCTACCCTCTATTTGTTGTTCGGCATTATTTGCATCAAGATGCACACCTTGGGCTTGATCCTGTTTATGAGTAGTAATGAGTAAACCACTACCAGCTCGAATAGCCCCCCATTGATCTGTTCTGAGTTCAAACCCCTCACCACGACCTTCACTTGTCGCACTTTCTTTCGGATGGCTCAAATTACCAAGGTTTAACTGACTAACAGCATGACTACTTTGTAACTGTGCACTAATTTGCCCAGTCGTATCATCAAGTCGTAACTGGTTAAAGCCTTTTCCACCCACCTCTTCTGAACGAATCCCACTTAGTTTTTTGGTATCGGGTAACTGTCCTTTCTGGTCAAACCGGGTTGGATGACGTTCGGCCTCGTGAATGCATCCAACTACAAATGGGCGATCGACATTACCATCAAAGAAATTAATAGCAACGATTTCTCCAACACGTGGCAAGAAACGTACACCATACCCCTTTCCAGCCCAAGGGGTTAAAACATCGACCCAAGCCGAATCAGTGTCATTGTCATTACTTCCCGCTCCACCATCGTGGTTATGGTCATCACTTCTTGTAAACAAGAAACGAACTTTAATACGTCCCCATTGATCAACATAAATCTCTTCACCCGCTGGACCAACGACACGCGCACGTTGAGGAGAAGCTTTAGGCCGATTTTGTAATGGTTGATATTCAGGCACAATTTTAATATTGCGGCGTAGTAAAATCAGTTCATTACCCTGACGTTCTTCTGTGTTACCCATCTGCCAATCGCTTTGTTGAACCAAAGCTTGAATTTGCTGATTTAAATCTTTGGGTAAATTGTTCTGATTGTAGTAACTCTTACCAATAATTAAGAACTCTTTGTCTGCTCCACTATGTAGATCAATTTCCGGATGCTCATTAAGTTCAAACCAATAGCCGACTTGTGTATCCCGTACAGTAGTTTGAGCAACAAACTGCTTAGATTGAGCATCATGATAAACACTTAAGTTTTGATTGAACTTTTCTAGCTGCTGACCACTTGCTGGTGTTGCACCATCTTCACCTTTCAAATCTTGCATCCATGCTGGGCTAAAATGCCAAGCATCTTCAAGACTTAAACTCTGATTGTCATAATTACTGCTATGTTGATGTTTACTTTGTACATTGCCAGCCCCATCTGTTTGTTGTAATACATCTGACTGCCAACGCTGCACATACACAGAAGTCGGCTGTAAACTACGACCAGCGATTAGACTAGTCATGCTATCAAACTGTTCAGTTGCATGACTTCGATGGTAACGAACCGTTCTTCTTGTCAGCGCTTGAAATTGGTTATTATCATCAATGAGACGTAATTTTTGTGCCTGAATATGATCTGTATTATTCGGTACAATCAGTTCCGCTTCATCAATCAGCCAATTAATACCTTCACTTCGCCATAAACGAGTTAGAAAGTCATAGTCAGTTTCGTTCAACTGCATAACGAAAGGACGAGTATCATATTGCTGTTTTAACCCACTCAAATCTAGTGTAAGGCTAGCAGCAAATAATGGGCTTTTCCCTTGCCATTCTTGAAAAAGAATTTCACTAATTTCTTTCACACTCTTGTTCATAAACACACGGCTATTTCTGCGTTTATGCCAAAGATAAGTTGAATCACTTATTGTGAGCTTATATAAAGTTAGAGCACCATCACTTTGCCCCTGTGATGCTCCAGTAATAATACCTGTAGTACGAAATAATTGTCCTTGATCTGTCACCTGATCAACAGCAACCTGTACACCTATAAATTTTTTAAGTGGAAGGTGAGCATTGGTTGATAAACAAATCAAATCTGCAGTTATGCCCTGATTAAGATAATGTTGCCCATCTATACGTTGTAAAAAAACTTGACTATTCAGGGATGCATCTGAAAATTGAAGGTATACCGAACGATGTTTTGAGAGAAAACCAAAATTCTCTAAAATTTGAAAGATATTATTAAACATCACTTTTTTATAAATCTGAGTTATAAACTACTATATTTTATAAAAAATAGACAGATTTGTCTATTTTCAAATCTACCCTTTTACAAATAATAACTTCCTAGAATGTATGTAATAAAATTAAAAATCAATATCTTACAAAATACCATTCCATAAAAAAGTAAAAATAAATCACTACAATTACAAGAGCTTAAGCACAAATTAATAAAAGTTAAATAATATAATTATTGATATAGAATATATTATTAATATAACTAATATAATTTTTATACTCCTATTCATACAGTCACCAAACTTCGTTCCAAAGCATTTAAAAAGTAATCCAACAACTTCTCCCTTTCCTCCGCTTTATTAGGATCTAAAAGTTGGATGATTGCGCCATCAATCATAAATAAAATCATGTTTGCATCAGGTTTTAAGCCACAACTTTCTAGACTAAATATCAAATCAAAAAGCTCTTTAAGTAGCCATTTTCTATATTCAATCGCCATGCGGTAAGCTCGAGGATAAAGCAGTTTTAGTTCAAAAATGGCTTTAAACAAAAGATGGTAAAGGCTATTAACATCGACATGTAAGCGGACAATTTCTTTGAGTTTATCGGCTGCGGTTGGGTAGCGATGTGAATAGACAATTGCCAGAACTTCTTCTTTGAGTCGGCTTTTTTGAAAGATTAAGCACATTTCAACAAGACGTTCTTTTGAGTGAAAGTAGTTATAAAACGTGGCTTTTTGAATTTTGGATTTTTTGATAATCAGGTCTACGCCTGCATTATGGAATCCATGCGTGGTAAAAAGTTGGATAGCGGTTTGAACCACCTGTAATTTTTTGGAAGATATTTCTAAAGTTGGCATAGTTTTACCGTTATAAATTCTTGTTGTTTCTAAATGAGATAAAAAGCCTGTGCCCTTTCTGGGAGAAAAAAAGGCACAGCAAAGCCGTAAGATGGTGCTTGGCACATCTCAAGTTTTGTTTTGCTAAGTTTTAAGTAAAAATGACTAAAGCCTGAAAACCTTATAGACTCCAAGCTGCTGTAAATTTTTAAGTGGTGTCGTTATAGCTTTTGGCACTGAGTACCAAGAAATAATGGATGTGCATAGCCAACTCCTGATTTTGGGAGTTCTGCCAAATCATTAAAATTATGGTGGCAGAACGAAAGGGGGTTCGCAGACTGGAAACAAAGGAACCAGCACACCCGAAGGTGTCCCCCTTCCGCCCTACCGTAGAGAAAAAGGGGGCGAACGAGTTCCCGACACACAAAATAAGAATTTTGCATATCGACTTTGTTTTCCCGGTCTGCGACAACCGACTGGCAATGTGGCCAGCATGCGAAGAATAGTATTCAACTCTCTTACAGTCAAGCACACAAAATGACATTTGTTTTAAATTAGATCATTAAAAAGTAAGGATAAATAATCAATGAGTTATTGTTAAATTGGGGTTTATAACGGGATTGAATTTTATATAGATATATTAGTTTTAACAGGTAAGATTAGAATATAAAAAATGGTAAATGATGAAATTAATGATGTAGAAAGTTTTTCTTAGAATTACTACTAAATTTACAATCACAATAAGTCACCGATGCCTTTGAACCTATTATTTATACTTCTCGCGATAAGCTTTCTGCTCGAAACAACTCAATAAGAATATAATGGTAAAATAGTTGCTTGCTTTTCATTCTATTTATTTCAATTTATAAAAAACATATAATATTCTCAATAGTTTTCTAATTATCTATTACATTCAATCAAGATCATATATTTTCAATAAAGAGAATAAAATGCAAGACCAAGCTTTAACCTCTCTTCCTCAAGATGTAAATGAGGAGCAAAATATTACTACTCCACCAATTTCACACTCAGGAATTCATCATTTTAAGTTTCATGGGAATGCCTCAGAATATTTTGGAATCTGGATCGTTAATATTCTTTTGACTATTATTACCTTAAGCTTATATGCGCCTTGGGCTAAAGTTCGTCGCTTACGCTATTTCTATGGTAATACAGAATTTTTTGAACGCCGCTTTGATTTTACAGGCATTCCAACCAAGATTTTGATTGGACGTTTAATTGCATTAGGAATTTACGTCATATTTGCAATTTCATCACAGTATTCAATGATTGCGACTGTGGTTGGACTAGTTGCATTATATGCAGCAGTACCTTGGCTAATTCGTGCTACTTTGCGTTTTACTGCAAGAAATAGTAAGTTCGGCAACGCACGTTTTTATTTTGGTGGAACAATAAAAGAATCTTATAAAGTCTTTCTTTTGAGTATATTGGTATATATTTTTACTTTAGGAATCTTTACACCTGTAGCTATTTGGCTATATAAAAAATATTATCTTAACAACTTATATGCTGGACAATTAAATTTTAAATTAAACGCGAAATGGTCTGCATATATGGCTGCAGTTTATATACCAGTTTTTATTGCAATTGGTATAATTGCTATTTTTTCAATCATTTACTTTGCTATGGCAGGAACAATTTCTGGGTTCTCACCAAACGCTATATTCTTCGGAATATTTACGGTATATGCATTTATTGGATTATTTATTTATCCATTAATTGCTGCACGTATTTTTATTACGACATGGAACAATACTACAGTTGGAAACAGTCAATTTAAAACAGACTGTAACCAATGGCGTTTTGCATGGATTGTAGCATCGAACTGGATTGTAAAAATCTTAACAATAGGTTTAATGTCTGCTTGGGCTGCAGTTCGTATTCATAAATACCAGATTGAATCGATGAGTTTAATTTTATTAGATGATCCAGATCAAATGATGAATCTAGCTCAACAAGAACAAAGTGCTTTAGCTGAAGAAATCAGTGATATTTTTGATATCGACATCTCTTTATAACAATCTGAGTTTAATAATTTATGTCCCACGCAGTAGATATCACTTTCTATGATGGCCTAGTGTCTAAACCATACCCTGCTCAGATTTCAGCTCAATCTGAATCTGAAGTTCTAATTCGGTATGGTGAACAATTAGAACTTCAGCGTCATTATCAATATACTGATATGAAATTGATTGGTGCGCTGGGACAGTTACACCCAGTAATTGAATTATCTGATGATGCACGGATTGAATTTCATAGTGCATTACCTGAATGGTTTAATTACACAACTAAAAAGGTTCAACATTCGATCTGGAAATTTGAACGCTCTCCGGGTCTTATTCTTTTTAGTGTAATTTTTGTGATTACTTTTGCGATCAGTCTAGTCAAATGGGGGGTTCCAGCAACGTCCCATTATCTTGCTTTTCAGTTACCTGAGAATACTTTAAAGAAATTAGGTGATGAAGCCGAGAATTATGTATTAAATAATTGGACTGCAACCAGCCAATTAGCACAAACTCAAAAAGATCAAATTACTAAACAGTATTTGAATACTGTTGCTGAAAACAAACCAGCCAAATTAGTCTTCCGTAAAGGTAATCAGTTAGGGGCAAATGCTGTAGCGCTACCCAATAATACGATTATTATCACAGATGAACTGATCAAATTGGCACATACGAATCAGGAAATCTTAGGCGTATTAGCCCATGAACAAGGCCATTTGGTTTATCGCCATAGTTTGCAACAAGGGTTAACTAGTTTAGGCTTAAGTATATTATACATTGCAATGACAGGAGATAGTTCAGACTTATTTACGTCATTACCAGCTGCTATGATTGGTGCAAATTACTCACGTAAATTTGAGTCCGAAGCCGATCTATATGCTTTACAGCTAATGGATAGGAAACATATCGAAGTCTCGCACTTCGCAAATTTCTTACAGCGTTTAAGCGATACAACAGAAGAAGGTATCGATAAAAAAAATCAGTCCAACCCACCAACTTCTCAAGAAGAATCTTCAGCTAATAAGTTATCTACAGCTGTTCTTGATACTTTATCCTCTCATCCTGCAACCAAAGAGCGTATTCAAATGGTTCATGATTTTGAGAAAAAACAGAAAGGCGCACAAAATAATTTATAGGCTCACAAAGTCTATCTAGAAAATTTATGGTCTTTAGGAAGTGGAGCATCACATGGTTGATCCGTCTTTACATTAACCATTTTCACAGGCCCATCGTTGTAGATTGTTACCTTACAGCCTTTTACGACATATTCTTGTTGAATACCACCGTACATTTCATCCTCAGAAACAGCAGATACAACATCACACGCCTCGTCAGCACGGCATGCAGTCTCCCCTCCACCAGCCTCTACAGCTTCTGCTCCAGCAGCTTCCATTGCGTCTCCAGCACTCTCCTGTACTTCAGCATCTACAGCCTGTATTTTTGCTGCATACGTATTTGAAAGATTTATCATAAGAAAAATTGCAAGAAATAACTTACTACAGTGATTTATTAAATTCATGAATTATCCATATCTCTTAATTTAAATTTGGTACATATCAGTCAATTTTACTTTGCAAGTTAGTGATGCAAAGGGATTAGTATTATAAGGAGCTATTCTACCCATAATTATACATATAGCAGCAATAGTTGCCCCGAAAGAATTCATCAAACAATTACAAGATATTGACCATTATGATGGTGCATTAACTACACAATATAAAATTAAACTGAAATCAAAATCTGTCTAACGCAATCCAAATTTTTATGTGGGGTAGAATGAGGGGTAAAATAATAGATATAAAAAAGCCCCTGCTTTTAACAGGGGCTTTTCGAATTTGGCGGAAGCGGTGAAATCCTAATTCAAACTAAGTATTGATGTCATTGCTTTGTGCAATTCATTTTCCGCCGATTCAATTTTGTTGCTTTGCCAAGCAATATAGCCGTCTGGTCTGATCATAATGCAAGCATTTTCATCATTACCCCAAGAGCGAGAAAGTTCTCCATAAGAGTCTTCAACGTCTCTTTTTGGACCTACCTGTATAACTTTAATATCCAAGTTGAGCTGGTTATTAAGTTGGTCTACAACCCACTTCCATTTGTCACCTTGTAACCAACAGAACAGCGTAAACTTTCCATTTCCGATTAAGTCTAAGGTTGATATTTTTTTATGATTTTTGACTAGCCATACATGAGGGAGTTTATGGCCAGAGGTAAATGAAGGATAATAATGAAGATCTTCATCTCTACTAGAATCTAATTCATTTTCAATATTATGTTCTGCCCCAATAATTGCAGATGAATGATAACGTACGTTAGTTTCTACGCCTAAGGCAGCAAATTCATAAGCTTTATATTCAATTGCAGATCTTAAATCACGGCGTTTAACAGCACCTTTTTCATTACCTTCGCTTAAGGCATTTATACTTCCTTGCATCGTCTCTGTACTGTACTTTCCATCTAACTCTAAAGCAGAAAATATTGTAGAGAACTCTCTAACACTTTGATTTGCTCGTTTAACAATTCGCTCACCAACAGGTGCTCTTTCCTCATTAAAACTGTCTAATAAACCACTACCCGCTTTGCCATTTAATACAAATGCTAATTTCCAACATAAGTTATAAGCGTCTTGTATAGATGAGTTTGAACCTAATCCATTCGAAGGTGGGTGACGATGGACAGCATCACCAATACAGAACACTCGACCTTTCGAATATTGCTCTGCATACATTTCATTTACTGTCCATAACGACTTACTACTTATGTTTATTTCAATGTCGTTATCACCAATAAGCTGCTTGCAAATTGCAATCGCCTCATCATCGGTAAGAGATGGTTCTTCTTTTTCAATGTCATATCCCCAGACAATCTGCCATTCATTCCAAGGTCTGACCATACGCAACAATCCTAGGCCAATCCCACCAATGTTTGCTCCAGGTTGTATAATCCACCACAGGTATCCCGGTCGATGTGAAACGTATTTTGTTAAATCGGCTTTAAAAATAATACTGATACTGCCACTTTTCCCCATTTTACCTGCCATAGGTAAATCTAAATCTTTTACGACTTGGCTACTTGCACCATCAGCTCCAATTAAATACTTACAACGAATTAAGTATGTTTGTTTAGTTAATCTATCTAAAACAGTGACGGTTACGCCGTTTTCATCTTGTACATGAGATAAGTATTCCGTATCAAATCTTGGATGACTCCCTCGTGATGCTGCATTTGAAAGTAAAATAGGTTCAAATAGATGTTGAGGAAGATCGCACTGTTCACAAGGACTTGCTTTAGCATACTCTGACATTCTTTCTGGATGATTCATTCCATAAGGAAAGCGTCCAATTTCATCACCCGTTAAAGATGTGCAATAAACAACATCTCCCATAACTTCCTTGGGTGCTGCTTTCGCTATTACTTCATCAGATATCCCCAAGTCTCGAATAACTTCCATTGTTCTTTGACTGATATAATGAGCACGCGGACTGTTCGCCAGCCATCTATATTTAGTTATTATGATATTTCTGATTCCATAAGTACTTAACATAAGTGCAGCAGAAGAACCAGCAGGACCACTTCCAACAATTAAAACATCAGTTTCTAACATTTTTATCCTATTACTTACATATTCTTGGTAGCTAAATCGCTGTTGCATAAACTTAACGAAAATAACTATTTTGGATATAATATTGCTTCTAAAAACTCTTTTAGATCATGTAGGTAAAAACTTCACAGCATTAAGTATTAAATAAGTCTATAAAAGTTATAAAACAGATTTTTAATCAAGGTTTTTTTATATCAACATAGTTCTATCTTTTAATAAATATGGCAAAGTTTAAATAAACCAATGACCTAGAGACAAAAATAAATATAACATTTGAGTTTTATTGGTTGCATTGGCAAATCTATACAGAATATATCTTTTAGATAGGCCTAGGCCTCTGGTTCAATTTCTAATTTTTAAGCAGATTTTTTATTTATTAAAATTCTATGAGCTATACTTTTAAAATAAAATTATGAAGTAATCATTATTTCAATTGTACTTTATACAAACGAATCTTATTAACACGATTAATAGGAATTATGAGTTATGGAAACGCAAGACATGATATCGATTGTAGATAGATATTTTTCTAATCCTATTTTTAATCTAACAAATTTTCCAATACATAAGCTAAAAAATGATCCTACTGAAAATGAAAATTCTTTCTTCTTTCTCCATGATTTTGGTACTTATGAATTAGAAGCTAAATTTAATTATTGTGATGGTTTTCCACAGAAAATAGCTTTACTGATACATGGCGGCAACTCTGATTTGAGCTCTTTAAGTCCTTTAGAAAATCTGCTTAGAAGTAAAAATATTGGAACGCTTTCATTCAATTTAAGTGGCTTAAATAACACGAGTGAAACGAAATCATCCGTATATCAAAACATCCATGAAAGTATGGTTTTTTATAGTCTTCTAAAAAAAGTGGATATCGTTATTGGATATAGCTTAGGTGGTTATATTGCAATTAATTTAGCTAAAAAATTTCAAATTGATCGATTGATTTTGTTATGTCCAGCGATATATTCAGATCAAGCAGTCAAAAAAATATATGGAAATGAGTTTAAGGATGAAATTTCCAAACCTTATAGCTTTTATTCATCATCGATTTGGCGTTTTTTAATGGAATATAAAAGAGAACTCACAATAGTTTATGGAGAGTTAGATGGTATAAAAACAGATAATGGAAAGTCGAAAGGGTTTTATGAAATTAATGGTATTAAGAAATATTCTCCTATTCCCTATGAAATAGTCCAAACCTTAAAAAAAAATTCCATGCGAAAAACTAACTTTAATTTCATAATTGAGAAAAATAAAGATCATTACCTTTTAAAAAATATCAGAAATTATAATTTTTAAAAATATTGATTAGATTGGACTGTAAAGAGTTCTCTTCTTATTAAAAGCGAATAGATTAAATTTTGAAATCTTACTTAGCTTGGGCTAAGTTGTTATCGTCGTAAAAATAAAGCCTCTTAAACTTTCTAGATTAAGAGGCTTTTGAAATTTATTTAAATAAGAAATAGCTTTAATTTGTAGGGGCTAATTCAAAATCTGAAACAATACTGCAAAGAGTAGAATATTTGCGATCACTATGGCCCAACCACCATAAAGCATGTATTTCAGTTGACTTGAACGTGCTAAGCCCATTTGACCAAACATATCAGAAGATGGAAAAGGACCAAACCAGTCTACTTGGGAACTTGATAATAAAACTGCTGTAACCGCAACAGGTGGAACGCCATTTGCCAGTAAAATTGGTCCAAAAATTTTATTGGTAAAGGTCATTTGTGCAACAGCTGCCCCTGGAATATGCCCCACAATATTAAATAAGAAAATACCAAAACACAGCATAGCAGGACTTAAGTCGACCAAATACGGTGTCGCATTATCTAATAGTGTTTGGTAAGCATTAAGTTTTTCAACAAGAACTAAAATTGGATTGTATAACCAGTAAAGAATAAACATCCAGACTAATTTACCACATCCCTCATAGAGTGCTTCCAAAATTTGTTTAGGACTAAACCCCGCCACTAACCCAGTTAATGTGGCAACAGTAAGCATCACAATAATTGCAAAACTAAAGCCTGCTTTAAAAATAATTCCAAGAATTGCCATCACGATAATTGTGCCAATAAATACAATCGCCGCACGTTTACTTCTTTTCAATTCAGAGGCACTTTCTATTTTTTCAGAAAGTTCTGAGAAATTTTCATTATAGGTATATTTTCCAAAAGTCCACTTTTGGATATAGCCAGACATGAACCAACCTGTGAGAAGTGTGACAACACTCATAGGTATGGCACAAGTGCTCAAATATTGCGGGTAAGTTAAGCCACCCAACTCTAAAATAGTCACTGTACTTGGTGTAAAAGGTCCTATAAAAAGACCGACAGAACCTGCTGTCATCAAAAGTAATGCAACGGTGGGCGGCGTTAAACCAACTGCAGCAGCAATGGGAATAATGACAGCAACAATAATGGCATTACCACCTGCCATAGTACCCAATGAACCACAAATAACAACTGATGAAATCATGATGCCAAGTTTGACGCGAGGAATACTTGAAAGCCCAACTTTATTGACAATAAATTTGACCAATTCTTTCGCTGCACCTGTTCGGTTGGCAACTTCACCAACCCCAGCACCTAACATAATAATAAGACCGACAGTCGCAATAAATGAGCCCGTAGACTTTGCAAGAATTCCACCCAATTCAAATACACTGGTGGATGTCATGATCACACTAATGACAATAGCAATAATAACTGCCAGAACAATATCGAGACCAATAACAGTTAAGAGCGCCAAGGCAAAAATGGGCAATAACCCAATTAAACCGACCTCCTCTACTGGTAGGCCTTTTGCATAAAATGCTAAAGCAAAGCTAAGAATAATAATGGTGATAAGGGCAATATTTTTAGGTGTCCTTATATTTGGTATTGTTATAGAAGATTGCTCAACTGACATATGTATCACTCCTTGATCATTGGGCATTGAATTTCACACCAATTTACAAGGGTTCATTGACATTAAATAATGAATTCTAATAGATTACCTATAACTAATAGTTATGTGCTCATTTATGAATCTTCGACACCTAGAAATATTCTATTTAGTCATGCTTTTTGGTTCACTCACAGAAGCAGCGTCATCGTTATGCATTTCACAGCCAGCAGCCAGTAAATTACTAAAACATGCAGAGCAACGCCTTGGTTTTGCTCTATTTAAACGGGTCAAAGGGAAATTACAACCCACGAAAGAAGCCTATATTTTATATGATGAAATTAAGCCAATTTATGAAAAAATAAATGAACTAAATAAGTTGACGGATAATTTGGCAAGAAATACTCAAGGTCAAATCACACTCGGATGTTTACCCAGTTTAGGTTTGAGCCTCATTCCCAAATTAACTGCAAAATTTCTAAAAAAATACCCTGATGTTTTTGTCAATATTGGCACAGATCATACTCAAGCATTAGAGCAAAAATTATTAAGACGTGAAATTGATATTGCGGTGACGTTCCAGCCCCATACTCAGCATGGCATTATTGCCACACCTGTTCTAGAAATTCCTCTGGTTTATATTGATTCTCAGCCTATTGATTCAAATCAAGATATTCATTTAATTGATGAAAACAGGTGGATTCAACCCTACTCAGATTCCCTCCTGCAAGTCGTAAAAAAGTACAGAACATTTAATAAAAGTATTGTGAATGTACAAACTTACTATATGGCGAGTGAACTGGTACGCGAAGGTTTAGGGTGTAGCATTACCGATATTTATACTGCTGCACACTCCTTACCAAATCATATGATTCATGAAATAAAACCAAGTTTATATACCACAATTTATATTTTAAAAAATGCCAATGTAAGTACGACCAAAGCGACTGAAGATTTTATTGAATTGATTAAAAGAGAAATTGCTTCGATGACGCCATCAATTAACCAAAAGTTATGAGTACTATGTAAAAACTCATTTGTTTAACCCTTTTTCTTCTTCTTTAATACAAATGTGTGTTGCAAATATAGCATGGAAGAATGAAAAAACATGTCGTTGTCATTGGTGGTGGAGTCATTGGTTTAAGTACGGCCTATGCACTTATTCAAGCAGGTCATAAAGTTACAATAGTTGAAGAAAAAGACCAGATTGGTTGCCAGACAAGTTTTGCAAATGGTGGTCAACTCAGTTATCGCTATGTTGCACCTTTAGCGGATGCAGGCGTTCCATTTCAGGCGCTGCAATGGTTAGGAAAAGCCCATTCGCCTTTAAACTTTAAATTGAATTTTTCACCTCTTCAATGGTCTTGGTTATTCCAATTCCTCATGGCATGTAATCGTAAAGACAATATTGTGAACGGCAATCATATTTTACGGTTATCCCTATATAGTCAAAGTATTATGTCTAAATGGCGTGATGAAATTGATGATTTTGACTGGGTAAAATCAGGAAAAATGATTATTCATCGCAATGAAAAAGCATTTAAAAAAGCAGCATTAACGATAGATCCAACTGTACAAAAAGTGCTTTCACCGGAAGAAACCGTTCAACTTGAACCTGCATTGAAAGGTATTGGATCTACATTAGTGGGTTCAATTTATACACCAGATGATGAAACAGCAGATTGCTACAAATTTTGTTTAGCTTTGTATAAAGCACTAGAAAAGAGTAGTAACTTCAAATGTTTATATGCACATGAAGTGACAGATTTTTTTGTAGAAAATAATAGAGTTACTGCGATTGAAACAAATCAAGAACGTATAAAAGCAGATGAATTTGTCGTTGCTGCAGGCAATGGCAGTACTGCACTTTTTAATATGGTAGGTATTTCAGTCCCAGTTTATCCATTAAAAGGATATAGCCTAACTCTACCATTCCCAGAAAAAGCCAACGTTGTACCCAATATGAGCGTAACCGATTATGCAAATAAAATTGTATATGCAAAATTGGGGAATCAGCTTCGTATTGCCGCAATGGTCGATATTGGCTATCAAGATATCTACATTCGAAAAGAGCGAATAAATGCATTGAAAGATACGGTACGAAAAACATTTCCCGATTTATTGGGTGTAAATACTGCACAAGAATGGAGTGGTTTACGTCCATCCACCCCTACAGGTTTACCCATTTTGGGTCGTACGAAATATTTGAATTTATGGACAAATATTGGCCAAGGTAGTTTAGGTTTCACATTAGCTGCTGGTTGTGCCATGGTCATTAGTCAGTTAATTAGCCAAGCAACCTCGCCAATTATATTAGATGGTTTATCTCTGGAGAAATAAAATGAGTCATGATATTCAACGTATTGATACGAATGCACGTTTATCAGGTTGCGTGCTTCATAACGGTTTAGTGTATGTTTCCGGTCAAGTTCCAACGAATTTAGATGCTGATGCCAAGCAGCAAACTTTAGAAGTTCTGGCAAAAATTGATGCTTTACTGGAACAATCTGGTAGTGATAAAAGCCGTATTTTAACTGCACAAATTTGGATTAAAAATATTGCCAAAGATTTTGCAGTGTTCAATGAATGTTGGGAAGCATGGTTACCAGATGGAGCAGCACCAGCGCGCGCGGCTATTCAAGCAGATTTGGCACGTCCGCAAGTATTAGTAGAAGTAATGGTTACGGCAAGTGTTAAATAATATTTACCTAAAGTAAAACCAGTAAATCTACTGGTTTTATTAATTTCATGTTCAAATATAACCAATCATCAACTCGATATTGCACATCTTTATAGGTAACGCTGATCACCTCATCCTTACTAAATACTTTACGAATTGATTTTAATCTGACCAGTTAGTTAGGCTGAGACAAAATAAATTTTCAAAAGACATTTTTAAAATTTTTATAATAAAAAACCCATTCCAAAAATTTGAAATGGGTCTAGTGAAAACCACTGAGCCTGAAATAGTAAAAATTAGAGCTTAACAATATCTACTGTAATGATTTGATGAGAAAATACAATATATATTCAAATAATTTTTTAGATAAAATTTACTAAAAAGCATATTATAAATATAAACTAATTAATACCAATTAAAACTCAATGATGAAAAATTATTCTCTTATTATTTTAGGTAGACCTAAATATAACTTTTCCCGAACCAAAACAATCTTAAAAAAATACCCTATTACACTTAAGTAGAACTTGAATGCCATTTATATCAACATTTTAAAATACTATATCTCAATACTTTTTAAGATTAACCAGAGAACGCTCTCCCCCTAATTTTGTTAGTATAAAGTTCTGGAAGTCTTCAATCTATTATTTAAGAAAAACTTTACGAACTTAAGTCATAGAATCTAGCAATTTGTTCAAATATCTCTGAGATCACTCCATAAAAACACTCATAAATATCTACTATTCTTCACTAAAAATTTAGTTCACATTGACTTTCTAACAAACGTTAGTTAGATTGTTTAAAATTCAATTATCTAAGAAGTTATAAATGATTTTAGTTAGTCAAAAAGATCGCACTTGGACTGATAGTAATATCCCATGAGTTCAAACCTGTCGAACTTGGATTAGTGAAGATGGTATTGAAAGCTATTTAGCAAAATTTCAGGCTGGAACAAGTTTTCCCAAACACACTCATATTGGATGGGAACAGATCATTGTTTTAGAAGGTGTGATTCGCTTCAATGATGTCGAAATGCAGGCTGGAGATGTGTTACAAGTTCAAGGTACTGACGAACATAAGGCATTTGCCGTAGAGAACACTCTCTTGTTCATTACTCATCATGGCGGTATTGAACTGACGGAATAATATTATGACATCCTCTACAAAAAACCATACACCTTTGACGCGAGAAAAAATACTAGGAGCCGCAATTCATCTGTTTCAACAGCATGGATTCAGCGGACTAGGCATGCGACAAATCGCTGACTGCTTACAAATAAAGGCGCCTAGTCTCTACTACCATTTTGAGTCTAAAGATGATCTGGCACGATCTGCACTTCAACACTACAGAGAAGAGCAATTCTACCGATTACAGGAAATTGAAAAACTGAATGGCTTAACCCAAAAACTGCATGCGTATTCTGAACTTTTCGCCGAGATGCTGAACGACGAAAAACGTCTATGCTTATATATGGTAATGGTGAGAGAAGCCTCTTTCCAACAAGAGCCATGTGTAAGTGAATTGAGGTTATTCGCCAAACAGAATATCGATTGGTTAGAAGATACTTTATGCCAAGCAAAAAAAGAATCACCTCAAACTATTGAAACAGAGCGAGACATGGCTGAAATCATATTTGCTTCTCTCGAAGGTATCATGGCCACCTCTCTAGTTGATGAGAGCCCATGTACACACTTTCGCTCAAAAGCTAAATCTTTCCTCAACATTATGTTGCTCACAACCGTTAAATAAAAAAACAGGCTCTAACAGCTCTAGAATCTGCGCTTTAATTGTTATTGAATTAAATCGTCAGATTTTGAGTATTAGAGCTTGTAATTAAAATCTTATACACAGCAGATGGTTATCTACCAGTCATAGCAAATATAGTGACTGGAAAGCTTATTTTCCTTTTGGCATATGGCACATCTTGGCACTTGAATGCGAGTTCACAGAAATTCGTTATCTGTTGATCATGCTGATTAGCATCAACATATTAGACTTGCAAATTAAAATTGATTTGAGTGATAAACAATAAATAAAAAAAAGCCCCTGCTATTAACAGGAGCTTTTCGAATTTGGCGGAAGCGGTGAGATTCGAACTCACGGAGGACTCACACCCTCGTCGGTTTTCAAGACCGGTGCATTAAACCGCTCTGCCACGCTTCCATGTGCGTAAGAATACAAAGCTTATTCATTTTATTCAAGAAAAATATCATCGCTTTGTGTTCAAGTGCATATTGTTTCATCAATTTTACAGTTGAGCAGCCAATTCTGCTCCTTCTTTGATCGCACGCTTCGCATCTAGCTCTGCTGCGAGCTTTGCACCACCAATAATATGGTAGTTCGCGATCGTCGACTCATCTTCTTTTGGCATCAAGTCTTTTACCGACTCTTGCCCTGCACACACCACTACCGTGTCTACACGTAAAAGTTGGTCTTGACCATTATGCTCAATCCAAAGTCCTTCATCAGTGACTGCTTTATATTGCACACCACGCAGCATACGGACCCCATGCTTTTTAAGCTGTGCACGATGGACCCAGCCCGAAGTTTTGCCAAGGCCAATACCGAGTGGTGTTGTTTTACGTTGCAATAAATAAATTTCGCGGATTGCTGGCTCAACAACTGGCGGCTGCATTCCCCCTTCAGAAATGTAGTTTGGATCTGGGTCAACACCCCATTCACGTTGCCACTCGGCTAAAGGTTGAGGCTGAGGTTGATGTGGCGGTTTAAGCAAAAATTCAGATACATCAAAACCAATACCACCTGCACCAATCACTGCAACTTTTTGCCCGACTTCTGCCCCTTTTAAAACTTGAGCATAAGAAAGGACTTGTGGTGCGTCGCTTCCTTCAATTTTTAATGCGCGAGGGATTACACCTGTTGCAACAATCACTTCATCAAAACCTTCACGTTCAAGCTGCTCACGATTTACGCGAGTATTTAAACGTACGTCTACTCCAGTTTTTTCCAGTTGGACTTTAAAATAACGAATCGTTTCATGGAATTCTTCTTTACCTGGTACAACTTTGGCAAAGTTAAATTGGCCACCTACATCAGAAGTTGCCTCAAACAGCGTCACTGCATGGCCACGGCTTGCCGCAACAGTTGCCGCCGACATACCCGCTACTCCGCCGCCCACAACTGCAATTCGCTTAGGTTGTTTAGTCTTTAAATAGACCAGTTCAGTTTCATGGCCTGCACGTGGGTTAACCAAACAAGATACACGCTTATTTTTAAAAGCATGGTCTAAACAGGCTTGGTTACATGCAATACAGGTATTAATTTCATCAACACGGTTAGTCGCAGTTTTATTTACCCAAAATGCATCGGCCAATAAAGGACGCGCCATTTGAACCATATCTGCTTTGCCAGTTGCCAAAATTTCTTCGGCAGTTTCAGGCATGTTAATACGGTTTGACGCAATAATCGGAATAGAAATATATTGTTTTACATGAGCAGTGTAGTCGACAAAAGCTGCACGAGGCACAGATGTTACAATGGTCGGCACACGAGCTTCATGCCAGCCAATGCCGGTATTTAATAAAGTCACTCCTGCTTTTTCTAAAGCTTTGGCTACAGTCACCACCTCTTGCATGGTGTTACCGTCATGCACAAGGTCGAGTAGCGATAGACGGAAGCAAATAATAAATTTTTCGCCAACTTTTGCGCGGATCGCTTTGACAATTTCAACCGGAAAACGCATACGGTTTTCGATTTCACCGCCCCAACGATCAGTACGCTGGTTTACATGGCGACTTAAGAACTGGTTAATCAGATATCCTTCTGACCCCATAATTTCAACGCCATCGTAGCCTGCTTTTTTGGCAATGTCGGCACATTGTGCATAATCTTCAATTGTGCTCTGAATATTTTTTTCAGAAAGCTGACGCGGTTTAAATGGTGAAATGGGCGATTTAATTGCTGTTGAAGACACCACAAATGGTTGATAACCATAACGCCCAGCATGCAAAATTTGCATTAAAATTTTTGAGCCATGCTTATGAACGGCATGCGTTACTAGGCGATGCTGAGGAATATCAAATAAGCTATTCATAGTACCGCCAGCTGGAGCCAACCACCCTTGACGGTTCGGAGAAATACCTCCTGTCACAATTAAACCTACTCCACCTTTTGCACGCTCTTCAAAATAAGCTGCTAGTTTTGGGTAATTGTAAAAACGGTCTTCAAGCCCCGTATGCATGGATCCCATCACCACACGGTTTTTAATAGTGGTAAAGCCTAAATGTAATGGTTTTAATAAATTGGCGTAACTTGTCATGCTGCGTCCCAATAATTTTTTGCAACTTGTTGCATAGTACTTTAATACTTTTTTGATAATTTTGGATGACCATGCAAAGAAATTTATCGGAGCTTATAGTCAATCCAGTAAAACAGCTCCTATTGCTTTTATTTAATGACGCTAATGAAATCTAACTCTTTCTCCCATTTATATAATAAAAACAGCATAATCACGCCAAGAATGGTTCCAATAGGAAACGCGAAAAGTAAAAATATCGTTAGAAAAAGAGAAATATATCTAGAATTTTTTGTGCCATCTAAAACTCTTTTAGCAGCATATATATGGAGTCCAATAACTACCCCTTTTCCAATAATTCCACCAAGTAAATATGTAGGAATAGGGTCATTTAATGCCATGTAATGGTAAATCATATAAATCGCGTCGAGTACCGTGATCGCAGCCACAACATAGTGTGCACGTGATAAGCCAATATTTTTCTTCATATTCATCCTGTTTTCTTTTTAAGTTATTAAAAGTCTTTTCTTATTTGGACAACCATACTTCATTTAACTCTTCTTATTCTAATAGCCTTATATTTTTTATCAAATTAAAACTTCAAATCAGAACTAGTGAATTAATGCTTTTTTTGCGAAAAAAAGCACCATGAATAGTGCTACAATAGCCGCCATTCAGAATTCTCAAGACCGCCTATATGGGGTCTTTTTCATAAATGTTAGGATTAGCAATGACTGATAATGCAACTATCTTGCAGCATGTACCAGTAGGCAAAAAAGTTGGGATTGCCTTCTCCGGAGGCCTAGACACTTCAGCTGCCTTATTGTGGATGAAACAAAAAGGCGCTGAGCCTTATGCATATACTGCAAACTTAGGCCAGCCAGATGAAGACGACTACGATGCAATTCCAAAGAAAGCAGAACAATACGGCGCTGTAAAAGCTCGCTTAATTGACTGCCGCTTACAATTGGCGCTTGAAGGTATTGCTGCAATTCAGTGTGGTGCATTCCATATCAGTACAGGTGGCGTTCCTTATTTCAATACGACTCCACTCGGTCGTGCAGTAACAGGTACTATGCTCGTTACTGCAATGAAAGAAGATGACGTAAACATCTGGGGTGACGGTTCAACTTATAAAGGTAACGATATTGAACGTTTCTATCGTTATGGTTTGTTGACTAACCCAAATCTTAAAATTTACAAGCCTTGGTTAGATCAAAACTTTATTGATGAGCTTGGTGGCCGTGCAGAAATGTCGCAGTTCCTCATCGACAACGGTTTTGACTACAAAATGTCAAAAGAAAAAGCGTACTCAACTGACTCAAACATGTTGGGCGCGACTCACGAAGCAAAAGATCTTGAATACTTAAATGCTGGTATCAAAATTGTTGACCCAATTATGGGCGTTGCTTTCTGGAAAGATGACGTTGAAATTACTCCAGAAGAAGTGACAGTACGTTTTGAAGAAGGTGTACCTGTTGCATTAAACGGTCAAACTTTTGACAATCCGGTTGAGCTTATTCTCGAAGCAAACCGTATTGGTGGTCGTCATGGTTTAGGTATGTCTGACCAAATCGAAAACCGTATTATCGAAGCAAAATCTCGTGGTATCTATGAAGCACCAGGTATGGCCCTTCTTCATATTGCTTACGAGCGTTTGGTTACTGGTATTCATAACGAAGATACGATCGAACAATACCGCATTAACGGTTTACGTTTAGGCCGTTTACTTTACCAAGGCCGTTGGTTCGACTCTCAAGCACTTATGTTGCGTGAAACTGCACAGCGTTGGGTTGCTAAAGCGATTACTGGTGAAGTGACTCTTGAACTTCGTCGTGGTAATGACTACACCATCATGAACACTGAATCTCCAAACTTAACGTACGAAGCTGAACGTTTAACAATGGAAAAAGGTGATTCAATGTTTACGCCAATGGACCGCATTGGTCAGTTGACTATGCGTAACCTCGACATTACCGATACACGTGCAAAACTAGGCATCTATACAGATGCTGGCTTGCTTTCAATCGGTCAAGGTTCTGCTGTACCACAACTCGATAGCAAGAAGAAATAATTTTCTTACTTAATAAAAAAGCCACCGACAAAGGTGGCTTTTTTATTTCAAATATTTGTGCTTAAACAAATTCTGATACTTCCAACGGTTGATAATAAATCTGGTTACGTCCAAGTTGCTTAGCTCGGTACAAAGCTTGATCCGCAGCGTGAATTAACTTGTCCTGATTTACTTTAAAACCTTCTGTATAAACAGTAAAACCTAAACTAATCGTGACATGCTTAGAGACTAAAGATGCTGCATGAGGAATCGCTTGTCGCTCAATCGCTTTATAAATATTTGCAGCGACGGCATAGGCGCCTTGAGCAGGTGTTTTCGGTAACAGTACGACAAACTCTTCTCCTCCATAGCGGGCAACAAAATCAACATGCCGAATCGAATTTTTAATTGCAGCGGCAATAGATGAGATGACTTTATCCCCCATTTGGTGTCCATAAAAATCGTTATAATTTTTAAAAAAATCGATATCAATAAACAAAACAGCCAATGGACGCTTTTCTTGCTTTGCACGATAGTAAAAAAAGTCGAACATTTCATCAAAAGTACGTCGATTTGAGATATTCGTCAGTGCATCTTGCTGGCTTAAATGAAGCAATTCAGATGCCTCAATACGTAAAATCTGTTCGTTAAGCTCAGCAAGCTGATTATTTAAAAAAAGGCTTCTTTCTCTAGATGTAAGCATCGTACTAATTGAAAAACCTAAAATACAACTTCCAAACAGCGCTCTTCCCAAAGCTATAAAATCACAATTCGCTTGCCATAAAATCAGTAGGGAAAAAACACAAAAGGCTGCTGTTAAACCTACACAAAGCATATGTAGAGGCTTTATACCGCTTAGGATAAAACCCAGCATATATAAAAAAGAAAGTAGTAACATCGACTGGTTTTTAAGAGCGACATTTCCTACGCTAAGGAGCAACATTGCATTGATAATGATGGTCAAAAATACAATGCCACATGCAGCGATATAAAAATATTCAGTGAGTTTTTTAAACTTTGCAAAAACCCAAAATAACAGCAGTGCACAAGCAATATTAATTGCGCTAAGTAAGCAATAGATGAAGTCCCAAGTAATATAAGGCACGCCTATGACCAAATAGTCTGTAGGTAGAGCCAGCAATATGAAAATGAGATAGGTTAAAACGCCACTTGCTAAAAACTTTGAGATATTCTGTTTAGTTCGCTCAAGATTTAGACACCAGAATTTTTTTTCTAATTGATGTGGTAGAGGTATATTGGCATAACGATGGGTATGTAGAGTTACTAAATATTCTATTTCTTCTTTTGCTTTGAGTAATTCATGTACATTTCCCCTATTTGCCACTACTTGATTCCTGCCTCTCACACATTAACAAAATATAACATTATTTTTTAAGGCCTCTGGCGCTTTATTTTGCCATTTGTCCGTAATTCTCGTTACCATTTTCACACTTTATCGATTATCATTTGTTTTATTTCGAAGTTTGAACTGCCTTGGACTCTATTACCCTGCTCCAGCCAGATGACTGGCATGCACATTTACGTGATGGTTTAGCATTAAAACGTACTGTACCTGATTTGGCCAAACAATTTGCTCGTGCGATCTGTATGCCAAACCTTGTTCCACCTGTAAAAACTGTGGAAGAAGCACTGGCTTACCGTGAACGTATCCTTGCTCATGTTCCAGAGGGTCTTAACTTTGACCCACGTATGGTGCTTTATTTTACTGATTTCACCTCACCAGATGAAGTTCGTAAAATTAAAGAATCTGGACATGTAAATGCTATTAAACTTTACCCAGCAGGTGCGACCACCAATTCTGATAACGGTGTAAGTGACATCCGTAAAGTTTATGCAGTCATTGAGCAACTAGAAGAGCATCAAGTTCCGTTATTACTTCATGGTGAAGTGACTCATAACCACGTTGATATTTTTGACCGTGAAAAACGCTTCTTAGATGAAGTTTTATCACCGTTATTAAAACAGTTTCCAAAACTTAAAGTGGTACTTGAGCACATCACAACAAGCGATGCTGCACACTTTGTTTTAGAACAAGACCGCAATGTGGCTGCAACGATTACACCTCAGCATTTATTATTTAATCGTAATGATATGTTGGTTGGTGGTATTAAACCGCATTTCTATTGCTTACCAATTTTAAAGCGTCAAACTCACCAGACCACTTTGCTTGAAGTTGCAACGAGCGGTAACCCTAAATTTTTCTTGGGTACAGATAGTGCTCCTCACTCGCAAAATGCAAAAGAAAATGCGTGTGGCTGTGCGGGCTGTTATAGTGCGCCTAATGCAATTGAACTTTACGCTCAAGCATTTGATCAAGTGGGCAAACTAGAACGTTTAGAAGGTTTTGCTAGCCACTTTGGCGCAGACTTCTACGGCCTACCACGTAATACTTCTACCATTACTTTGGTAAAAGAAGATAACCTCGTTCCAGAATCTTTTGATTATTTAGATGATCAAAAAATTATCCCGCTGCATGCCGGGAAAACGCTGCAATGGAGAAAAGTGTGACACAAGAAACCTCTGTCCCGGTCATTGGCCAACGTTTTCGTGGCTTCTTACCTGTTGTTGTTGACGTTGAAACGGCAGGTTTTAATGCCCAGACAGATGCATTGCTAGAAATTGCGTGCATTCCAATTGTATATGATGCTCAGGGACAATTTGTCCCTGGTCCAGCATTTCATGCACATATTAACCCGTTTGAAGGGGCTAATCTCGATCGTCGTTCGCTAGACTTTATTGGTATTGATCCATTCAATCCAATGCGTATTGCAATGGCTGAAGATGAGCGCACTGCATTACGCCGTATTTTTAAATCGGTGAATGAAGTCCGTAAACAGCAACATTGTACACATGCAGTCTTAGTGGGCCACAATGCGCATTTTGACCTTGGTTTTGTGCAAGCGGCGATTGCGCGTACAAGTACAAAAAACCAAAACCCATTTCATAGCTTTTCAGTGATGGATACGGTTACTTTAAGTGCTGTTATGTTTGGACAAACTGTGCTTGCGAAAGCGTGTATTCAAGCTGGAATTGAGTTTGATGGTAAAGAAGCACACTCTGCTTTGTACGATACTCAGAAGACTGCTGAACTGTTTTGCTATATTTTGAACAAACTGTCACCTTACCTCCTTGACAGTTTGGTGGCGGCTTCTTAAGATACCGCCATCCTCAACGTCCCTATCGTCTAGAGGCCTAGGACATCGCCCTTTCACGGCGGTAACCGGGGTTCGAATCCCCGTAGGGACGCCATATTTTTTCTATCTATAAAGAATCCTATCTCCAAATTATTTTATCTCACTTCAAATATCATCCATGAGATAAACTTCTTATTTTCAAAATCAAGAATTCAGCTTTGCTTCATCAATATGTTGAGTCGGTTGTACACTTGGATCATCTCTCTCAATAATTATTGCATCAGCAACTAACTTTGTTTTTGTTAAATCTGGTTCTATTGAAACTTGAGCTAATGAACTCGATGCAATATTAAAATCACTATGTATTTGTGCCAATTCTGGTGTTCGTTTATAGCGTATGACTTTAAAACCAGCTTCTTGAATTAAAGCATCTCGCTCTGCATCAAGTTTTTCTTTCCCCTTATGGCTAGAATCATCCAGTTCAACAATAGCAACTATATTAAATGCTTTATCCAACACAACAAAATCAGCAACTTTGCGATTAAATAAATTACGCGTCGCGTATCCTTGTGCTGTCATAAAAGCACTGAAAGCAACTTGCGCCAAAATAATATGTTCGGGCAAAGCTTCCTTTAGTTTCATAAAAGTAGGTTGTTCATTCATAGTAATGATACGCTTTCCCTTAATTGGGTTACGTTTTGCATTTCTATTTTTGCTTTCCCCTTTCTTTAAAACATTTAAAATTGCCAATATCATCATGGCTATTAAAAATATACCAACAATCGCAAACATCGAATTTCCCCTAAATAAATATAAAAACTATTTTGATTTTCAAAAATACAATTAGAAACGGCTAGCTATAAATTATTTATTTGATTTTAAAAGCTATTATTCTATGTACTTCATACTCTATTTTAGTCTGTAATTTATAATTATTTAAACTAATCAATTATTTTTGTTTAATTTTTTGCCATTTGTATTTCCCAATAAAATACACTTGTACATATATATCACCGAGCCAGTATTTCTTTTACATAGATTTACAATATAATAATTCTTATTTTTATACTGATATTTATTATCAACAAGGTTTTAAATGGATCTTAAGCTTCGCCTCCTCTCCCTGAGCATCGCTCAACTCTGCTGTATCTCAAGTGCTTTCGCAGGAACCAATAATTCCTCAACAACGCTCGCTACCATTAAGATTAAAGCCCAACAAGCTGCCGACCAAGCTTATAAAGTCGATAGTTCAAATAGCGCAACACGTAGTGAAGTCGCATTAAAAGATACGCCACAATCCGTCAGTATAGTAACTCAAAAAGTAATTGAAGATATCGGCGCAACACGTTTGATTGAAGCGCTTGATTTAGCTGGCGGTCTGACTCGTGCTAATAACTTTGGTGGTCAAGGGTTAACAGGCTTTAACCTTCGTGGTTTCACTAGCGGTGAATTTTATCGTAATGGATTCCCGATTAACCGTGGTTATCCGAATGCTCCAGATAGCAACACGATTGAACGCGTAGACGTTTTACGTGGCCCCTCTTCTAGCTTATATGGCCGTGGTGACCCAGGTGGTACGTTTAACTTAATTTCTAAAACACCAAAGTCTGAGCAACAAACCACTTTGGGCGCACAGCTTAACAGTGAAGGTTTATACCGCACCACGGTAGACACGACAGGAACTTTACAGAAAGCAGAGAACATCGGTTATCGTCTAAATGTAATTGCAGAAGGTGGTGATAGTTATCGTGATCATGTCGAGTCCAAACGATATGGAATTGCACCAGTCATCCAATGGCAAGCTTCTGACGCAACCAAAGTTACTTTTGAAGCGGATATTTTACGAAATCAGCATCCACTTGATCGTGGTCATACACGATATGCAGGCCAGAAGTCTTTTAATAGTTCACCCGAAACCTATTTATGGGAAACAGGTAAATACAACAACCGACTCTACAATGATAACAATATGACTCAATTACGAGTCGAACACGACCTTGGTAATGACTGGAAGCTGAATGCTGGTGTGCAATATTTAAATGGCAAATTGCATGGCTATGCAGTAGAGGCAAATGGCATTCAAAATGACGGAGAAACATTAGGGCGAAATTACAACTATCGCGAATTAAAATGGCAAGATACCGATGCCCAAATTAACCTTACAGGCAATTTCCAACTTTTAGGTTTAGCACATACTTTAGTGACGGGGCTTGAATATGAAAATTATGATTATAAGTCGTACATTATTCGCTCAAGCGAAGATATCGATAGCTATCCTATTAATATTTATAATCCGGCTTTAGGGCAACCACTACCTGAACTTAATACAGTTTCTACACATGACCGTGAAAACTTAAAAACAACGGCTCTTTTTGTACAAGACCAAATCGAATTAAATGAACGTTTAAGTGCACTATTAGGTTTACGTTTTGAGCACTATGAACATGACTATCAGGATTTGCGTCCAGGTAAACCCAATTGGAACACTAGTCATGATGCATTTATTCCACGGTTAGGTTTAGTTTATAAAGCCAGTGATAACCTTTCACTCTATGGCAATGCTGCAAAATCTTTTAAACCCAATACTGGTGCAAGTCATAGTGGCGAAGGATTTGATCCAGAAGAAGGTACGGCTTATGAACTAGGGTTTAAATGGTTAGCTCTCAACAATATGCTGTCAGTCGACTCTGCTATTTTCTATGCCAATAAAGAAAACGTTTTAACAAATGATCCTTTATTCTCAAACTATAAAGTGGCTGCTGGTGAAGTTCATAGCCGTGGTATTGAGTTAAATATTGCTGGTCAAATTACATCTGCCTGGAAAATTATTGGTGGATATGCCTATACAGATGCGGAAGTAACTAAAGACAATACTTTGCAAAAGGGAACAGCTTTAGCCAATATCCCAAAGAATAGTTTTAATCTTTTAAATATCTATGAATTTCAGGATGGTCCTTTACAAGGTTTAGGTCTGGGCATTAATCAAAAATATATTGATAAACGTGCAGGTCAGACAGCCAATAGTACTTACACAATGAAGGGTTATGCAGTTACAGATTTGGTTTCTTATTATCAGGCGACACCCAAACTTCGTCTTAACTTAAATGTGAAGAATATTTTTGATAAAGTTTATGATGAAAGTGCTTTCCGTTCCTATGCTTATCCGGGTGAATCACGTACCGTTCAAGTGGGTATGAGTTATACGTTCTAAAACAAATGCGCCATTTCAGCTAGTGAAATGGCGCATCAGATTTATGCAGACTTACGTGAATTCACTTGTCCTTGAATCACCGCTTTAATATTGCCTTTGGCGTAATTTAAAAACACCACCAGTGGTGAAAGTTTTGGATTTGGCTTTTTACCCTTACCAATGGTTTTAAATTGAGCCGCATACCAAATGATTTCCATAATTGCCATTTTATCGACAAAAGGTAAGCCTGTTTTAATTGGTTTTACTGCATAGCGAACATCTTGTCCTGCAATTAAACGTTCTGTTAAATCGGTTTCTACTGCAAATGGACGAGCAATACCAATAAAGTCACATGCACCACTTGCGAGTGCAGCGTTCATGCCTTCTACAGTACGAAAACCGCCTGTCACCATGAGTTTACACTTAACATGCTGGCGAATTTTTTCAGCAAAATCTAAAAAGTATGCTTCACGTGCAATCGTACTTGCTTTACGTTTGTCAGCCTTAGCTCCAGCCATTGCTGGTGCCTCATAAGTTCCACCTGAAATTTCAATTAAATCGATACCAGCTTCATCCACTGCTTTAAACACTGAAATCACGTCTTCTTCGCTAATACCACCACGCTGGAAATCAGCCGAGTTAAGCTTCACTGAAATGATAAAATTATCTGAAGTTGCTTCACGTACCGCTTTATAAACTTCTAGTAAAAAACGAGTACGATTCTCAACTGAACCGCCCCACTGATCTGTACGCTTATTGGTTAATGGCGATAAAAACTGGCTAATTAAATAACCATGTGCGCCGTGTAATTGCACCCCTTCAAAACCTGCTTTTTCACAGATTTGAGCTGCTTTCGCAAAACGTTTAATAATATCTAGAATTTCTTCATGAGTAAGTTCACGTGGCGTTCCAAACATGGTGGCTAAAGCTGAGCTAAAAGGTACAGCTGAAGGCGCTACGGTTTCTTTATTTAAACCTTTTGGACACTGGCGACCTGGGTGCGACAATTGAATCAACTGCACCATGCCATACTTTTTACCTAATTCCGCCCATTCTTTTAAGCGCTCTAGATCACGTTCAGTTTCAATAACAACAACACCCGGTTCATTTTTTGCGCCGGCATTTACCATGACATTACCCGTAATTGCACAGCCAAGCTCACCTTTTGCCCATGCACCATATAAACCCAAATGTAAGTCATTTGGTTGGCCTTCATAATTTGCAAGTGCCTCACTCATTGCACCTTTAATAATTCGGTTTTTAAAGGTGGTATTGCGAATTGTGATAGGTTGAGCAATCTGGTTCATGGTTAACCTCTGTTCTTTGAATTTTAGAGCAATTACTCTAATTTAAATGAGTTATTGGGCATGTCAAGGCATAATCGATAACTGACAATAGCACATGTCAATTTTAAAAAATATAAAAATATGCAACTTTTTGCATTAGAAGTTTAACCAAAATTTATTTATATAAAACAATCAATTAAAAAATATCTTTAAAAGGATGCTTTAATTAACTGTTTCGTATATTCACTTTGAGGCTTAGAAAATAAGAGTTCAGTTTCCTGATATTCAACAACTTTTGCATGACGTAATACCAGCACTTTGTGGCAAAGTGCTTTTACTATATTGAGATCATGACTAATGAAAATATAACTTAACTGCTCAGTTTGCTGTAATTGTCTCAACAGCTTGATCATGGCTTTTTGCGTGGTCCTATCTAAGGCCGACGTAGGTTCATCCAGAATTAAAAGTTTAGGCCGAACCACTAAAGCTCTGGCTAAGGCGACACGTTGACGTTGTCCGCCTGAAAGTTCATGAGGGTAACGATGTTGAAAATCTTCAGCCAATTCAACTTTTACCAATACAGATTCTACTTGCTTTTTGATCTCGTTATCAGCTACTGCTTTCACTTTCAATCCTTCAGCAATAATCTGCCCTACTGTCATACGCGAGTTTAAACTTCCAACTGGGTCTTGGAATACAAGTTGAAAATCTGATCTCATCAAACGTAGGGCTTTGAGCTGTAGCTGATTCAAATCTTGCCCTAAAAAAACAATCTGCCCTTCACTTTTAATAAGTCGGACCAAAGCGAGGGCTAACGATGACTTACCCGCACCACTTTCACCAACCAGCCCAAGTGATTCACCTTGAGCAAGATCAAAACTCAAATCTTCTATTGCGGTGAAATACCCTTGAATGCGATTTAAAATTCCTTTTCTTATAGGAAACTGCACGCTGAGCTGTCGAACTGATAAAACATTCTGTTGAGCGGGTCTAGACTCTACACTTCCAAAATCATGATCTAATAATTGTGCTGTATAACTAGTTTTAGGATTTACAAAGATTTGGCTCAGTTCACCTTGCTCCACGACACGCCCACTTTGCAATACAATAAGTTTCTCAGCATAGCGATGTACTAAATTGAGGTCATGGCTAATTAAAATAAGTGCCATCCCATATTTGCTTTGCAAAGATTTTAATAGCTCTAAAATCTGTATCTGTAAAACCACATCCAACGCAGTAGTAGGTTCATCAGCAATCAAAATTTTAGGCTGAAGTGCCAATGTCATCGCGATCATGACACGTTGTCTTTGCCCACCAGAAAGATCATGTGGATAGCGTTTTAAAATTTGTTCTGGTTCAACAATTCCAACATCTTTTAGTAATTCAATTATTTGCTGTCGAACTTCTTGTTTTGAAAAACCAGATAAAAGAAGATTTTCCCCTATAATTTTTTCAACCCGATGGAGCGGATTTAATGCAGCAGCAGGCTCTTGAAAAATCATAGCGATTTGCCGACCACGTAAATTTGATTGAGCTCTTTCATCTAGCTCAAGCATGTTTTGTGAGCCAAACCAGACCCGACCTGTTACTTCTAATTTTTCTTGTAGCAACCCCATTATTGCTAAGCAGCTCATCGATTTACCTGAACCACTTTCGCCCACAATAGCGAGTGTTTCCCCTTCATTTAAGTAAAAATTCAGATGTTCCAATAAAACCTTTTGGTCTTTAGTTTGAACCGAAAGTTGCTCTACTTTTAATAATGTTGAAGTGAGATTTAAGTTATTTTCTTGGGTCAAACGCTTCACGGGCCGCCTCCCCAATATAAATTAAAAGTGAAAGAACAATCGCCAGACTAAAAAAGCCTGAAATTGCCAACCATGGCGCATCTAAATTATTTTTACCTTGAAGCAATAATTCACCTAAAGAGGCCGCATCGGGTGGTAGTCCATATCCTAAAAAATCAAGAGCGGTTAAAGCGCTAATATTGGTCGTTAAAATAAAAGGTAACTGAGACAAACTCGAACTGATCGCATTGGGCAAAATATGCCTAAAAATAATCGCGTGATCGGTCACTCCCAAAACTTGGGCTGCACGAACGTAATCAAGCTGGCGAGCTTTCAAAAATTCTGCTCTAACGATGCCCACCAAAACGGTCCAGCCGAAAAACAACATAATGAAAAATAGCCAATATACATTTGGAACAAACATACTGACTAAAATCATGACCATAAAAAGCATGGGTAAGCCATTCCAGACCTCAACCAAACGTTGTCCTAATAAATCTACCCAACCGCCATAGTAACCTTGAATGGCGCCCACGGTAATTCCAAATAAAGCAGAACAAAAGGTTAAGGCTAAGCCAAAAAGCAACGATACTCTTAAGCCATAAAGAATACGCGCAAGAACATCCCTTCCTTGATCATCTGTTCCCAACCAGTTTTGCTTGGAAGGTGGTGATGGCACAGGAACTGCTAAATCTAAATTGGGCGTTTGATATGAAAATTGAATGAGGGGCCAAACTGCCCATCCTTTAGCCTCAATAAGCGCTTGTACAGCAGGGTCTTTATAATCAGCTTCTGTTTCAAACACTCCACCAAACGTCGTTTCCGGATAAGTTTTCAACACAGGCAAATAGTAAGAATCTTCATACTTCACTAACAGCGGTTTATCGTTAGCAATCAACTCCGCGGCTAATGACAAAAACAAAATTAGACTAAATAAAATAAAGCTGGCCCAGCCCAATTTATGCTGTCTAAAACGCTGTAATCGTGTTCGCACAATCAAAGACATTATTTGCCTCCTTGCGCATCAAAGTGAATTCGTGGATCAATCCATTGGTACAACACATCACAAATGAGACGTAAAATTAGGCTAAATAGAGTAAAGAAAAATAAGACACCAAAAATAACAGGATAATCACGCTGAACAATGGCTTCAAAGCCCAACAAACCCACCCCATCTAGATGAAAGATGATTTCTACGAACAGATTACCTACAAAGAAAATGCCCGCTAACGCTTCTGGCAAACCTGCGAGCACAACTAAAATGGCATTACGAAAGACATGCTTATATAAGACCTGTTGGCTGTTCAAACCTTTTGCATATGCAGCCAAAACGTAGGGTTTATTGAGTTCTTCTAAAAATGAGTATTTAGTTAAATAGGTTAAACTGGCAAAACCGCCTAATACCATGGTAATGAGTGGCAGAGTCATATGCCATAAATAATCGGTAACTTTGCCCCAGAGACTGAGTTGATGAAAGTTATCTGATACTAGGTTTTGTAGTGGAAACCATTGAAAATAAGACCCACCTGCAAAAAAAACAACTAACAAAATCGCAAATACAAAACTTGGTACGGCGTACCCCACTACAAGGATTAATGAAGTTGATCTATCAAACCAAGAGCCCTGTTGTTTTGCCTTTTTAATTCCCAGCGGAATAGAAATGAGGTAAATGAGCAAAGTACTCACCAGCCCAAGTGAAATGGAAACAGGCATTTTTTCCCACAACAATTGCACGACTGGTTTATCTTTAAAGAAACTTTGTCCGAAATCTAAAGTTAAATAGCCTTTTAACATTAGAAAAAATCGTTCAGGGGCAGAACGATCAAAGCCATACTGTGCCTTAATTTGTTCTACCATTTCAGGGCTTAAACCTTGAGCACCTTGATAATAAGTTTCTGCACTCAATGCACGGCCAATTCCCAAATCACTTTGTGCCTGATGTATTGCTTGCTCAACTGGCCCACCCGGTGCAATTTGCACAACCACAAAATTAATCAATAGAATGACGAATAATGTGGGAATCATTAAAAGAAGTCGCTTGAGAATATATGAACCCATATAACAGGATTTCCTTTATGGCAGGTGCTTTTTATTGTTGATGTAAATATTTGGCAACTTTTTTGGCTTTGTTTGCATCACTCCACCAATATTCTATCCCAGAAGAAAGTGCTGGTTTAACTTTAGGTTGTTGATACATATTCCAATAAGCATACCAGTTTTCACCTTTACCATAAGTCGGGATTTGATAATAACCAGCTCTAAGCAATCGATCGAGAATACGAGTATAAATAATCTGTTGTTCACGGCTTTTACTTGCAACGAGTTTTGCAATCACTTGATCAATTACTGGATTGCGAATTCCAGCATAATTGTAATTTCCATCCTGAGCTGCGGCGATACTCCCCCAAAATTGAGTCTGTTCATTTCCCGGATTGAGAGATTGAGGCAAATTCATTGTGGTCATATCAAAATCGTAACGACGAGTCCGTTCTAAATATTGCGGAGCATCAACCTGACGCAAATTAACTGCAATACCTAACTTTTTTAAGTTACGAATAAAAGGTAAAAGTGTTCGTTGTTTACCATCTTGCTGAATTAAAAACTCAAGCTGAACTTTCTTTCCCTCAGGGGTAAAGAGCTGCCCTTCTTTAACTTTATAGCCAGCTTGTATAAGCAATTGGCGCGCAGTTAATAAATTCTGACGATTGAAACCACTCGCATCAGACACGGGGTATTTCCAATTTGCTAAAACACCTTGTTGCATAAGTGGAGATAACTTAGGCAATAACGGTTTTAACAACTCTAATTCAGTTTTTGAAGGTCGACCTGTTGCTGCTAATTCACTATTTTCAAAATAACTTTGTAGGCGCTGATATTGTCCATAAAACAAAGCTTTATTCTGCCATTCAAAGTCATAAGCATAGGTTAAAGCTTGTCTAAAACGAATATCATTTAAAGGTTTTCGTCTCGTATTAAAAACATAGCTTTCAGTGGCGATAGGATTATGATGACGAAACTTATATTGAGAAACCAACCCTGCTTTTACGGCTGGAAACCGGTAATCAGTTACCCATTTTTTAGGATTAGTTTCTTCATGCAAAGTGTATTGCCCAGATTTAAATCCTTCAAAAGCAATATCCCAATTTCGATAATAAACATATCTCAAGCGGTCAAAGTTATAACGCCCCTTATTAATAGGCAAATCTTTTGCCCAATAATTTGGGTTCCGTTTATAACTAATGCTTCTGCCCGGATCAACTCGTTCAACTACATATGGCCCCGAACCAATAATCGGTTGTAGGGTAATTCGGCTAAAATCTCTTTTTTGCCAATCTGCTTTTGAATAAATGGGTAAGGTTGCCAAAATGAATGGCATTTTAGGGTTATGTGTAGACTTAAAACTAAACTTTACTTGATGAGTATTTATTACTTCTGTTTTAGCCAAATCGGCAAGGTACATTTGCAAACCTAAATTGGACTTAGTCTGATAGGCATCAAAACTAAATTTAACATCTGCCGCAGTGACTGGCTGCCCATTACTAAAACGCGCTTTAGGGTTTAAATAGAAAGACACTGATTGCGTTTTTTCTTGGTCAAAACTCACTTTCTCAGCTAAAAGCGGATATAAAACCCCGACCTCATCAAGTGATTGAGTCATTAAGGTATCAAAAAGATAATTAACGCCTTCTGTAGCATTCCCCTTACCATTCATACTATTGAGGTTATCAAAAGTTCCTTGAGCTGCCAGACTTAATAGGCCACCTTTAGGGGCATTTGGGTTTGCATATGGCATAGCCATCATTTCTAAATACTTAGGCTTAGAATGAATCGCTATATATGAAGTGGTTTGCTGTGCAGAAAAAACACTATGGGAAATGACACTGAGCCCGACTAGCAGGCTCAGTTGAAAATTTAATTTATGCATAAGTGGCTAATTATTTTACAAATTAGGCACTTTAATCACATCACCAATGCGAAGCTGAGTAGAAGGCGTTAAATTATTCAGCTCAGCCAATAAATTGGTTTCTAAACCATATTTACTCGCAAGACCGATTAAGGTATCACCACGCTTCACTTTGTATTCCACGACAGTTTTTGGAATCACAATATTCTGACCGCGCTGTAAGTTAGCATTTGCTTTTAATGCATTCATTTCAGCCAGTTCACGCACTGAAATACCAGCACGGCTCGCGATACTATTTAAAGACTCACCAGATTTAACCGTATATCTTTCAGTATTTTTACCAGCGGCAACCGTTTTAGTTGAAGACTTAGTATCTGCTTTAGCTGTTTCAACTGTAGGCACATCACCCGTTAGCTTTAAACGCTGCCCCACACGAACGCTACTGTTGCGTGAAAGACCATTTAGTGAAGCAAGGTAGTCCAGCTGTAAGTGGTAGCGATTAGCGATATTACCTAAGCTATCACCAGATTTAACTGTATAAGTTTCTGGTGTTTCTTCTTTGGCGTTTTTAGAAGATTTAGTTGGCACTTCTTCAACCGTACCTGTTAGTTTTAAGCGTTGACCAGCACGCAAACCAGCAGTACGAGACAAACCGTTTAGGTCAGCCAAATAGCTTGTTTGCAAATTATATTTACTCGCAATCGCATTTAAGCTATCGCCAGACTGTACAACGTATTGCTCTGGAACACTTAAGCCTGCCGGTACTTTTAAAGTTTGACCAAGCTGTACATGGCTATTTGCTTTTAAGTTATTTAATTCGGCTAACTCAGCTAGGCTAATTTTTGATTTAGTTGCAATACTCGATAAAGTATCACCACGTTGTACTTTATAGCCTTCTGTTTTATAAGAAACACTTGCTGATGCTTTCTCAGATTTACTAGAAGCCTTAGTTTCAGCAACTTCATCTACAGAAATATCTTGTGTAGGCACATTAATTTTTTGGCCTACCATTAAGTTACTGCCCGCAGTTAATCCCGGAGTTAATTCAGCAAGTTCCTGATTAGAGAGCGCATAACGATCTGCAATCAATTTAAGATATTCACCGCGCTTCACAGTATAGCTTTTAGTTGCTATACGTTTTGCACTTGCCTGAACTGCTTTTGGCTCGGCTTTAGTACTTGCGCGACTATTCTTTGGTTCTTTTAACTGTAGTTTTTGCCCAACAAATAAGCCATCAGTCACTGATAAATCGTTATATTCAGCCAATTGTCTTACTGACAAATTAAACTGGTTTGCCACACCGCTTAAGCTATCGTTAGCCTGAACGACATATACATCTGGTTTAGCTGTGCTTTTTGAAGTCGTTTGAGTTTCTTGTGGCTTAGCATCATAAAGATAAAGCGTTGAACCAACATATAACGTCTTTTCAGGGTCAATCTGGTTCCACTTAGCAACATCGCGCCAGTTTACACCGTTTTTCATCGCAATAACGGCTAGAGTATCACCCGGTAAAACTGTATAGGTACTACGTTTGCCTTTTGGCTGCACAACCACTACATCTGTGTCAGTTTTAATATAAGGCTTGTCTTTATTGCGCTGCCCATCTTCAGAGTTAGCAACAGTCACGTCTTCAGCTAAAGTTTTTGGATATGCAAAACCTTTACTTACTTCTTTACCTTGTTGCTCTGCAACTGATTGGCTTGTTTGAATCGCAGTTAACTTAATTTTGCCATCATAAGGATCAACAATTTCTGTTCCTTGTGGTGCAATAGCTTTTAACTCAGCAACTACTTGATCTTTTTCAGCCTGCGTTGGTTGTGGCTCTAAAGCTTGTTGAACTGTTTCTTTCTCACCTTCAGCTCGAACTGCCGCTAAAATCTTTTCACGTTCTGCAGCCGAGATTGGTGGCTCTGTCTTCACTTGCTTAATATTTGCCGCAGGTGTCACAGCAACAGGAATACGTGGAGCACTTGGTACATCAGCCGAAGCTGCAAACGCGGCTAAAGCATCAGACCCACGTGGAGTTGAAGTTTTTACCGTGGTAGAGCTACTCGTTGTTTTAGTAGGTGTAGACGGTTTAACCGGTTGAACCTGATTTGCAGGCGTGGTTTTAATTGTCACAGATGTTGAAGCACTTACATCTGGCTTAGATGGTGAAGTCACATTTGCCCACCAACCTGAACCACCGCCAGACTTCATACCTTTTAATTTATTATCAATTGAAGGACTTAAATCCGCCGGAATCAAGATACGCATTGGGCTTGCTGGGTCTACCATTTCACCACGATATCCCGGGTTTAATGCATAGAGTTCCGAACGACTTAATCCAGCTACAGAAGCAATTTCATTCAATGATAAAGGTGCAGATAAAGTCACTTCACGGAAATGGGGTCTATTTGCAATAGGCGGCAAAGAAATACCGTAAGCTTTTGGATTTTTAATAATTTGGGCAACAGCCAAGAAACGAGGAACATAGTTCATGGTTTCTTGAGGTAATTTTAAAGACCAATAATCAGTTGGTAAACCTGCTGCCTGATTTCGGTTAATTGCTTGTTGAATACGTCCCGGTCCAGCATTATAGGCTGCTAAAGCAAGCTCCCAAGAACCGAATTGATTATATAAGCTTCCTAAAAACTCATAGGCAGCACGAGTCGACTCAACAACATCTCGACGGCCATCATACATGCCTGTTTGCTTTAAGCCATAAATACGGCCAGTACTCGGAATAAACTGCCATAAACCTGCTGCTGCAGCACTACTTGTTGCAGCTGGGTCATATGAACTTTCAATTACAGGTAATAGTGCAAGTTCTGTCGGCAAACCACGGCGTTCAGCTTCTTTAACTGTATGGTACAAATAACGACTTGCGCGGGCACTTAAACGATCAAGATAAGGCTGACGAGAAATAAACCAACTACGCTGAGCTTCAATACGTGAATCCCAATGGTTCAAATCCATTTTGAAACCAACAGACATACGTTTCCAGACATCACCATGCTTTAAAATAAGCAGACGGTCACCCTCTACAGCACGCATATCAGTTGCTGAAAGTAAGTCTTCCAATGAATCAAGACTACTCGCATCTAAATAACCTGCACCACTGACCTGTTTCGATTTTGAGGTTTTTGCAGATTGCGGAGTCGATGAACAGCCTGTTGTAATACCCAACGCAGCTAACGCAGAGCTAAGTACGGTAATTTTAAACAATGATGCTGCAGATGGCTGCCACACAAATGTGGTTGGTTTATACATAAAAACTTCCAAACAACTCGCGTAATATTTTTTTGGGGTCTGCCCACAAACCCTAGGTCTTCGATGCCATTGTAGTAAAGCATGCAAGATAGACAAGGCAATAATTTAATGTCATTCGCATGGAAATGTTACAAGAAATTAAAAAAACCTTGCTTTGATACGATGGAACCGAACTTTTTGCGTATACAATACACCATATTCAGTTCTTTTTCTTTTAGTTTAGGTTTCGATTTATGTCTCAAACAATCACACTGTATGTTGATGGTGCATGTCGTGGCAATCCGGGTTTAGGTGGTTGGGGCGCATATGTCATTACCGAGCAGGGTGAACATAAATTATTTGGCGGTGAGCCTGATACGACCAATAACCGTATGGAACTCACTGCTGCCATTGAAGGTGTTTCATTTTGTCCAACCGATGCACATTTGATTATCTGGACAGATTCAAATTATGTGAAGCAAGGTATTACGGAGTGGATTCATGGTTGGAAAAAGAAAAACTGGAAAGATGTAAAAAATCCTGACCTTTGGCAGAAATTAGATGCTGTCTGTGCAGGTAGAAATATTGAGTGGAACTGGATTAAAGGCCATGCAGGACACCCTGGCAATGAAATGGCAGACCAGTTGGCGAATTTAGGTGCAGACAAAACTGCTAAAGAACTCAAGCAACCACAGTCTGCCACTGTATCGCAAGATATAAAAAAGCCTGAACAGGACTGGCTGCTAGATGACCCTTTCGGATTTGATCTGGCTGACGCAACTGAAGAAGAAAATATTCATCTTGAAGCATCTGAAGAAGTTGAGATGATTATTGTGGAAGAAGAAATTATTGAAGTTGAAACTGCCGAACAAGAAAGTAAGCAGCCAACCAATAACATTCATCCTCAAATCGTTGTGACCGAAGCCAAATTAAAATTACAAGGTCCTCGACAACTCATTCTCGATACGGAAACTACTGGTTTTTATTTCCAAGATGGCGACCGCATTATTGAGGTGGGCGCGATTGAGATGATTAACCGTAAACTTACGGGTAGCTCGATTCATATTTATATTAACCCACAAAAACCAGTGGGAGACTCAGAAAACATCCACGGTATCAGTGATGATTTCTTAAAAGATAAACCGCTCTATGCGGACATTGCTGACACCTTATTTGACTATCTCAAAGGTGCAGAGATTATTGCCCATAACGCGACCTTCGATATAAACTTCCTTGATATGGAGTTTAAACGCGTAGGGCTTCCTGCACTTTCTGAAGTATGTGAGGTAACAGATACTTTAGCTTTAGCGAAAAACAAACATCCGGGGCAAAAAAACTCCCTTGATGCGCTTGTAAGACGTTATGAAATTCCAGCACGTGACCGTACTTTCCACGGCGCATTACTCGATGCTGAAATTCTTGCTGATGTTTACTTGGCAATGACTGGTGGTCAGGTTTCTTTTGATATAGATGCCTTATCTCAGAGTGAAAATAGCCAGCAAACAACCAATAGAAGCAGAGTTCAAGTTGACCTCCCTGTAATTTACCCTTCAGATGAAGAGTTAAACACACATGAGACTTGGGTCAAAGAATATGAGGAAAAACACGGAGAACCTTGCCTTTTTGCAAAATAAATTTTTGATTCTTTAGTGTTTTTAGCTTTTCCCCTTTGCAAGTTAAGTTATATTAGTCACATAGATTTTTAGCTCAAATTATTGAGCACTACGAATATAACAATTGATTTTTTGCAAAGGGGAACGTTTATGTCTGAGAATACGTCGATTCATTTCGATCCAACAGCTTTACTCATCATTAAACATGAAATTGATCGTTCAATAAAACTGGTTGAAGGTGCAGTAAGTACCTTAATTGAAGAACAAACCCTCCCTTTTGGTATTGATGATGCATTAGAACAGTTTAAGCAATGCACTCAAGTTCTACGCTTAATTGATGTTCCTTATCTTGCAAAAATCACTCAATATTCGACTGAGTTGATGCAAAAAATTATTGCGAATCCAGCCCAAATTAATACGGATGATGTGGTTGCCCTAAGCGAAGGCACGACCATGGTAAAGCGTTATATTGAATTTATCTGTTTGCGTGAAATACAAGTTCCACAATTTCTTCTTACGACTTTAAATAATTTAGAATTAGCTTTAAATAAACCACTGACTACATCAGGACAAGCTATTGTCCCTTTACTTGCAAATACTTCGCTTCAACTACCCTTGCCTGAAATATTAATTAGTGAAAAAACTCAGTTCATTCATCAACTCTACAAACTATCTCTACACCAATTTTTAAAAAAGACAGCATCAGCTGAGAATTTTCAAGCCTTTAAACTTATTGCAACCTATTTGGTCAGCATGGCGAACACTCAGCCAAGCCAAAAGTATTGGCAGCTCGTCAATTATGCTTTTAACCATATTGATAACCTACTTTTAAATGATTCACGTCTACGTGTACTGATTAATATTGAAAGTCATATTGCTCTATTTTTAGCAGCGCCCGAAAGTTTTGAGCCCAATTTAGCTGCCTTCGCAGATATTTTAAGTATTGTCATCGCTCAAGAAGATGAGATTGCTCACCTTATTCGTAACCAACTTCATATTGGTGATGAAACACCGACTGATACTCAATTACTCGTTTTAAGTCGCCATCTTTTTGGTCCTGACTTCGACACGATGCACACTGTCAGCCAATTGATATTGGATGAAATGAATAAGGTACGAAACGATATTGAATACAACTACCAAAATATGTCGCCTGAAAAAGCACAGCAACTACAAGCGAGCCTTTTACAACTAGCTCATACCTTTAAACTCCTAAACCTTGATGAAGCCGCATCTGCGCTTTCTCAACAAGCTAGCAGTTTAAGTCAACTTAACATTTTAAGTGACGAAAACTATGCTCAGCAGCTGATGAACAGCATTTTATCTGCCATGAACTCAATTGGTATTTTGGTACGCAATTACACGTCAAATCGTCTACAACTTAGCGTGAATAATAAGGCTATTTCTTTAGATCGCCTTGACGAAGCTCATCAAGCTTTGCTTACAGAAACAAAAAATTTAATTGATTTTATCTGTCAAAGTCTTACTTTGTATGCCAATGATCAGACACAAAATATTGAAGCCATTGCAGGTTCATTAAAAGAGTTAGCGGGTGCAGCCGAATTTTTAGGAAGTACGACTCAACAACATGCTTTACTCCAAACTGCCCAATTCGTTCAAGAGCAACTTGGACAAAGCCAGCCTTTTAATACAGACCAAATTCACTGTATTTTTAACGTATTAGCAGGCATTGACATGTTAGTTGACAATTTAAAAAATAAACAACCTGTTCTACAATCCATGTTTAATGTAGCATTGTCGAGTAGTCAACAACTTCAAAAAAAGGCAGCTTAATGTCTGAATTATCACTTGCTTATATTTTCCATCATCAACAATTACTGGTTGACCAGAATCTCCAACTCCCCAAAGTCGAAAAGTTAGCAAGTGATTTACTTTTCAGTCATGATGAGCAGGTCATTGCACGTGACTTGCTTGCTGAGGAACCTATCCCGGAAGGCTTACAACTTGTCCCAATTCGCCAGCTTATTACCAGCTGGTCGAAAGAACAGTTTTTGCAAGCGAGCCGTGCTGTTCAATTACTTGAATGGCGACGTAACCATAAGTTTTGTAGCCATTGTGGGCATCCAACAGAAGTTCATCCAACTGAATATGCGATGGTATGCCCTTCTTGTCGCTACCATCAATATCCTCGTGTAAACCCTTGCATTATTACCGTCATTACTCGCGGTGATGATGAAATTTTACTGGCTAAGTCAGTCCATAACAAAACCAATATGTATGGTTTGATTGCTGGCTTTGTTGAGGTTGGCGAAACACTTGAGGAGGCTGTACAACGTGAAGCCTTTGAAGAAGTAGGCTTAAAACTCAAAAATATTCAATATATGTCAAGTCAGCCTTGGCCATTCCCAAGTAACCTTATGGTTGCATTTCGGGCAGAATATGAGTCGGGTGAAATTAAGCTTCAAGAAGAAGAAATTGCAGATGCCCAATTCTTCAAAATTGATCAATTACCTGAGATTCCATTTAAAGGAAGTATTGCTCATTCAATGATTATGCAGATTACCCAAGCTGGATAATCTGCTGTGTTTTAAACGAGAGTCTCGTTTAAAACACTTCTTCAAGAAAATGTAAGATCGTTCTTTTCGTTCTGAAATAGTGACTAATAAAACTAGAAAGACTGGCCAAAATTGTAATATGTCCAGTTTTAGGAATCACAGCGATATGGCTGTGATTTCCACTCTGTCTTAAAGCCCGATCCAAATCCAACGTATTTTCTTTACCGACAAGCTGATCATTTTCAGCCATGAGCAAGTAATGTTTAATACTATTTTGATTGACGAAATAGTATGGCATCACCTCTTGATAAGAAATACTTTGATCAAAAGCATCTTCAGCTAGTGGGTCACCCTTATAATCAAAATGATAAGGTCCAGCTAAACCAAAAATCGCCTTAATATTACCTAAACATTGAATAGGATTTGGTTTTGGGTGATAAACAGCAGACATTACATTAAATGCCCCTGCTGAATGTCCCATAAGCACAACATTTTCTGTAGAAATTTCTAGTTTGTCTTGGTTTTGATGTAAATAATTCAGTGCCTGAGTCAAATCATCAACAAAACTTGGAAAAATATTTTTAGGAGCTAGTTGATAGTTGATAACTGCAACGTCATAGCCTTCTTTAGCAAACGTCTCACCAATAAAAAGATAATCTCGCTTATTACCATGTTGCCAAGCACCACCATGTACAAAAACAATAAGGGGCTGATGTGCTAGTTTTTTAACAGATCGGTAAATATCCAAACGGTGACGCGGCTTTAGACCATAACGTACATTTGCGACCTGTTCAAAACCATCTTTTGGCGTAAACCGGTTTAAAGCAAAACTCCCCAAATCATAAAGGCGGAACTCTTTATAAAGAGTTCGCGCCTGTTCAATTTTACTTTGTAGTTGTTCAATCAGATTCATATATTACTGTGCATTCGAAGCTGGATCTGTTTGGTCAGGATCAATTGCAACAGGAGTTTGAACTGTTGGTTGAGCAATGACGTTATTAATAATTGGTGTAGTCGTTGCACTAGTAGTACTCGCTGCTGGCGCAGGTGCTAAATCAACGTTATCAATGAGTGTCACAATTTTGGTCACGTTACCAACATTTTGAAGCACATTATTTAAATCATTAATTTCAGCTGTATTTAAACGGCCCATCACATATAAAACACCATCTTCAGTATGGACAAGTACTTTACTGTCCGATACAACTGGCGCTTTCATTAATAGAGCACGTGTATTTGCAGTTACACCAGCATCTTGCATGATCGTGTTATAGCTGACCTTATTACCCACGGTAATGTAGTTATGTACAGCTTTGACATCACTCATGGCTTTAACATTGTCTTCTGCTAGCTGTTTCAAGTAAGGGTCTGGCACCTGACCAGTTAACAATACTGTGCTATGGAAACTTTCGATATTAATACGAGATTGTTTAAAACGCTGATCAAGCTTATAGAGGTTAATATTCGCTGTACGTTTAATTGAAGAATCAATGAATACCTGACCTAAGCTACGTACACCACTATCTGTTCCGACTGGAGCTGTACCTGTTCCACCAGAAATAAAACTTGCGCAACCTGACAAACTTGCGACACAAAGCGCTGTTACAGCAATACGTTTCAACACTCCACCAGACTCCTATCAATCTCTTCTTGGCTTGATCATAAAATATCGGTTTTAATTTGCTCAAAAGAGTAATGAACTCTTAATCCAAAGTAAATGCATTTTCGATCCATTGCAGATCATAATGGAAATTTGAAAAGTCTTGCTGTACTGTTTTTGCAATTTTCTGTGGAAAATCAAAACAAATCACATCAAAACGACAATAAAAATCCTGATAAGATGGGTAGCGCTGTAAAAAACGCATCGCGGTTTTAATAATTTTCTTCTGCTTTGCTCTTGTCACCATTTCGCAAGCCTGTCCATAATTTCCTATAGTACGCGCCTTTACCTCAACAAAAACCAGCTCTTGCCCTCTTTTAACAATCAAATCCACTTCACCACGGCATGAATGATAATTACTGGTTACCCATACATAGTTTTGCTTTTGTAACAGGTTTAAAGCCGTTTGCTCTGCCCATTTCCCCAACTGATGCGCTATTAACATTTTTATCTTCCCCAAATTAAAAGTAGCACCACATATTTTGATGCTTAAATTATTTCGTTAAATCCACCCGTACTTTTTGATTTAAATTGAACAAATGAAAATCAGATCATTTTGGAAAAGCAAAGGTTGGCAGACATTGTTCACGCCCAAATCATAATTTCGGGTAAACTACCCCATTAAAATTGTTTATCTGTACGGAGTAAAACCAAATGAGTGCTCAGTTATTCGTTGTAGCCACCCCAATCGGGCACTTAGATGATATGACTTTCCGTGCAATTGATATTTTAAAATCAGTTTCTATTGTAGCTGCCGAAGATACACGTCAATCAGCACAATTATTTAAGCACTATAATATATCGACTCAACTTACTGCATGCCATGACCACAATGAAAGTAATAAAATTGAGCAGTTGGTTCAAAAATTACTTGCAGGCGATGACATTGCTTTAATTAGTGATGCAGGTACACCGCTTATTAGTGACCCTGGTTTTAAGTTAGTTCGAGCTGCTCAAGAACATGGCATTAGGGTTGTTCCTGTGCCTGGCGCCTGTGCTGCAATTGCCGCTCTAAGTGCAGTAGGTCTACCGAGCGATCGTTTTAGTTTTGAAGGATTTTTACCGTCAAAAGCTTCTCAACGTATTTCTCAATTAGAAAAACTCAAAAATGAAACTCAGACCTTAATTTTCTATGAAGCACCACACCGTATTTTAGAATGTGTAAAAAATATGGCTCAGGTATTTGGGGAAAACCGTCCTGTAGGTTTCGCACGTGAAATTACCAAAACCTTTGAAACCATCAAAAAAATGACTTTAAAAGATTTGGTCAGTTTTATTGAAAATGATCACAACCAAGAAAAAGGCGAAATTGTTCTTGTAGTTGGCGGTGCACCAGAAAAGACAGATCTGGAACAAGAAAAACTAGATGAGCTTTTAAAGCGCTTACTTCAAGATTTATCTGTTAAAGCCGCATCTCAACTGGCTGCCGATTTAACAGGTATTAAGAAAAAAGTTGCTTATCAACGTGCGCTTGAGTTAACACAATCTTAATCTTTTAATTAAGCACAGTGATGAACAATAAATAGCCTTCATCATCACTGTGCATGAATTTTGCATAATAATATTAAAGATAAAAATAAGAGTATTTACATGACTGTACAGCTTGGAAAACTTGGGCCGCATGAAGAGTGTGAACTAAAATTATTACTTTCAGGCGAGAAACCTATCGCTTTATTTTATGATCTATTACCTACCGAGTTTTTAGAGCATCTCGAGCAAGGCACTTTATCTATGCTGAGTAAAGATATTGAAACCTCTTTACCTTTACCATTTTCAATTATGCTGATCCATAAAAATGCACCTTTAGCAGATTTAAATGAACTTGTGTTATGTATTGAAAAATCACTAAAGGAAACTCAACTCGAAGATCGCTTAGAGCTTGACCGTAGAATCGGACAACTTTTAGGTTACTCAGAACAAGATATAGAGTTTTATATTCAGCATGTTTCAAATTTTTATGCCCGCTCACGGACTTAAATTTATCTCAAGATATGTTTTGCTGACTGAACAATCGTCTCGGTTAATACATCAAGTTGCTGCGACTGTCTTTTCCAGTGGTGCCAATATAAAGGAACATCAAGTTCGGCTTCAGGCATAATATCAACAAGTGTTCCATTTTCGAGTAGTGGCTGAACCTGCAACTCGGGCACCATGCCATAGCCCAAACCTAATTGAATTGCTTTGACGAAAGCATCTGTTGCTGGAATAAAATTATAAGGATAACTTTGCATCGGTAAACCGTATCCTTTTAATAAAACCTCTGAATGCATTAAATCTTTATGATTAAAAATAACTGCTGGTGCTTTTCTTAATGCGTCTCTATTCACCCCAGCACTGAACCATTTATTTACAAATTCAGCAGAGGCCAACATTTTATAACGCATTTTTCCTAGTGGTTGAGCTAAACAACCTGACATGACCTGCTCTTCTGCCGAAATACAGGCATTGACTTGTCCTGTCTCCAGTAGAGTGTGCGTGTGAGATTGATCATCAATTTTTAGTTCTAACACGATTTTTTCTTTAAAAAGCGTTTGCTGAATATTTGGTAAAAGCCAAGTTGCTAATGAATCTGCATTTGAAGCTAGAGCAATTTTATAAAATTCAGATTCAGATGATTTCCCCATCAAACCTTGTAATAAATTTTGCTCCATTAATCTCGTATGACGTAAATGCTGCAATAAAGTTTGCCCTGCTTGAGTGAGCACACAAGGGCGGCCCCGTATAATGAGTATTTGTCCTAAATACTTTTCTAAAGCTTGTACGCGTAAGGACACTGCCGAGGGCGTAATATATAAATACTCTCCTGCTGCATCAAAACTTCCCAATTCTGCAACTGCAAGAAAGGCTTCACATTGTTTGCTATCCAACATATCAAACCTAAATTATTTTTAGCCAAACCTAAATATTCTTAATTTTACTTATTTCTTAATAAAAAGTCAGATAATTCCCATATCTGATTTTTCCATCTTATTGTTATGTTCTCTCTTAGTATATTTTTTAAAGGTTTCGGTATTGGCAGTGGGCTTATCGTAGCAATTGGAGCTCAAAATGCTTTTGTCCTAAAACAAGGACTTAAACAGCAATATGTATTTTGGTTGTGTTTAATCTGCGCTCTGTCCGACTCAATTTTAATTGCCTGTGGTGTATTAGGCTTTGCCGAAATCATGACGGCATCACCTATCTTAATTACCGTAGCTAAATATTTAGGGGCAACGTTTTTATTAGTTTACGGTGCTAAAGCATTTTATGCTGCATTTAAGACCACCCAAAGTATGGACCTTGATAGCAGTCAAAAACAAACATTAACTCAAGCATTAGTGACCTGTCTTGCCTTTACTTGGCTTAATCCTCATGTCTATTTAGACACTATTGTTCTGATTGGTTCAGTTGCAACTCAGCTTGAAGACAAAGTGAGTTTTGCTTTAGGGAGCATTCTTGCCTCTTGGGTTTTCTTTTTTAGTCTGGGCTATGGTGCAAGATTATTAAAGCCACTATTTACCAATCCCAAAGCTTGGAAAATTTTAGATTTCCTTATTGGTTGCGTCATGTGGAGTATCGCTATAACCCTCTTGTTTTAACGGCTTAAAATTAAAAAAGGATCATAAAAAGATCCTTTTTTATTACTCTTTAGTATTACGCTTCACTGGCAACTATAACTCTTGCCTGTTTTCTTTCTCGTTGTGACTGTTTTATAACAGCATTGCCAGAAGATACACCCAAGTATGCAATGACAAAGGCAACAAATAAATCGGGAAATACACTGCCTGTTCCAAATACCCCAACCGCCGCTAAAATTACAGCAATATTGGCAATTGAGTCATTTCTACTGCACAACCAAACAGAGCGCATGTTGGCATCACCATCACGAAATGCATAAAGCATAAGCGCCACAGAAACGTTAGCAATTAGAGCCATTACACCAATTGCCCCCATCACCATTGGTTCCGGTGAAACGCCATAAAAATACGACCAGACCACTTTCGCAATGACAAAAACACCGAAAGCCGCCATCGTTATTCCTTTAACTAATGCCGCTGTCGCACGCCAATATAAACTCATCGAAAGAACGACTAAAGATAATGCATAGTTTGCTGCATCTCCGGCGAAGTCCAATGCATCTGCCCAAAGTGAAACAGATTGGGCCTTATAACCTCCCAATATTTCTACAACAAACATTAAAGCGTTGATTACAAGTGCAATCCATAAAGCTTTTCTAAAACGTGGACTCACTTTCTTTGAAGGAGAACATGTTGAAGCACAACCACATCCAGCCATTTTATTTCCTCAAAAACTCTTTTATAGTGATTAAAAACCCTTGAGTAGCTCCAGAGTCAAGTCTTATGAGTTTTTCTATTGGTCAATTATCAAAAAAAGCGGATATTCCAATTGATACGATCCGTTATTACGAAAAAGTAGGTGTACTTGATCACATCCAACGTTCAGAAAATAATTATCGTGTTTACACCGAACAAACACTTGCAGACCTTTTATTTATTAAGCATTGCCGTGAATTAGATATTTCACTGAGCGATATTAAAACGTTAAAGGAAATGAAAGCACAGCCTAAACAGGCTTGCACAGAAATTGATAATTTAGTCGATAAATACTTAAAAGAAGTATCAGAAAAAATCGAACGATTATTACTTTTAAAAGAATCTTTGATTGATTTAAAACAGCACTGCTCTACCAACCGAACAGTAGATGAATGCGGGATTTTGAAAGAACTTCAAAACTCTCTTTAAAAATAAAAAAAGCATCACTCATGTGATGCTTTTTAGGATTAATGGTCGCTATGTTCATCTGGAGGAACTTCAGTAATTCTCCCCCCTCGAGCTAAAAATGCGGCAACTTCATCTTCTAGCGCTTGGCGCTGTTTTTGCTTAGCAGTCACAGTCAGTGTTTCTGCCTCAGCAATATCAGTATCATTAATACTGCTTGCTTCTTCATCAGCTGCACCGCTTTCAGCTGCCTTCGCTTCATCTTCATCTACAGCAGAATCTTCTGCATCTTCATAATCATTGATATCTGACATTTTTCACTCCCCAGAATGATTTCTATTGCATCATCGCTATGGTCCTAAGACCTCAGAAATTTAGCAATCTCTTTGCATTTAGCAAAGAGCCAAATTGGTCAAATGTGTATCTTTTTCAACCCAATTGGTAATGATATATAAATGATTGTTTAAAAAATATCTACTGATATTTATTTAGACCAGTAGAGCATAAACTTCGTAATTATTTTAACGACTATACTGGGTGTTTTGTAAAGACCCTAAACCGTTTGCTTGTTGCATAAAACGCTCTTTTAAGAAGGAAATTTGTTCAACTTGCTTGAGTCCCACATTCCGAGCCCAGATAAATGGAAATAGCTCACTACTTTCCAACCATCCAATTGCTGACATGCTATGCATCATTGCGTCATTTTCGCCTTTACGACGATGCTCATAACGCAACAATGTCTGTTCATTTGCCCATACGCCACGCGCTAAGTCATGTAGTAATGCATCACAGAGTACAGCTGCATCTAAACAACCAATATTTACGCCTTGTCCAGCAAGTGGATGGATAACATGTGCTGCATCCCCAATTAAAGCTAAACCAGCTTTCACATACTGTTTTGCAGCGCGCGCTTTGAGCGGGAATTGTGCTCTTGAACGTACATCTAATACTTCACCCAATATATGTTGGCTTTCTCGGGTTAAAAGCTGCATAAACTCATGATCAGTTAAAGCAGAATATTCATCGGCATAATCATCAGGCAGTGTCCAGACAATTGACTGCCAGTAGCCATTTTCAGTTTCTTCAAGACTAGCCATCGGTAAATAGGCTAAAGGCCCTGTAGGTAAGAAAATTTGACGAGCAACATGATTGTGGGGTTTAGATGTTTTAATGGCACAACTAATCGCTGCTTGCTTGTAATCTAAGACATCTAGGTCAATAAAGGCCTGTTCTCGTACAAATGAATTGGCACCATCTGCCCCAATCAGCAGTTTTGTTTTAAGTGTCGTACCATCTGCCAATTGAATATGCCAACACCCAACGCCCTGCTCAATGCGAGTCACGCGAACTTGAGTGCGATAATCTGTTAACTGCTCAAGCATTTTTTGTTGAATAGCAACATTCAATACACTTGGCTCAACCATAGAACCTAAGGACCGTTCTGGCATTGGTCTTTGTACAGACTCATGGCCGAAATTAATTTCACCATAGCCATTCAGATTCCACACTTGCATGCCTGTATATGGCATTTGACGTGCTAGATCATCCCAAACATTGACAGTTTTAAGTAAATGAATGGTCGCTTGGCTCAGTGCTAAAACACGCGGGTTCATCACACTTAGTGTTTTTTCAACATCCAGTATAGGAGCAGCATCAAGCACAGTAGGCTGTACACCACCTTGCGCAAGTAATAAAGCTGTTAAACCACCAACCAGTCCACCACCAACAATGACAACATCTAACACTTCACTCATGCTTTTAGCCCCATTGCATAGTTCGCTACCAGTGGTTTAACACCTGGAATGACATCAAATGCAATTAATCCCGTATTACGAATTAATTTTAATAATGGATTTTGATTACTAAAACCACGAACCACGGTGTCACAAAACTTAATGACTCGTTGTTGATCTGACAAACGAGCTTGTTCATAAGCCAGTAAATTATCTGGGTTACCGATATCGTCAGAAGCGGTTAGCTGGTTCACTAAATACCGTACTAAAACATCCGCATCGCGTAGACATAGGTTAAAACCCTGTCCTGCAACAGGATGGATTGTATGCGCCGCATTACCCATTAAAATAACGCGTCCGACAGCTTGTTTATGTGCGAGCACTTGTGAAAGCGGATAACTAAAGCGTTTGCCGGTTTTTTCAAATTTACCAGCTCGGTCACCGTAAGTTTGTTGTAACGCACTTAAGAAATGCTGATCATTTTCATCTCCTAACCACTCACTTTCAGTGCCTTTTTTAACAGGCCATACAACCGAACGGCGATATTCACCCGGTAAAGGTAACAACGCTAAAGGACCTAATGCACTAAAACGCTCAAAACCTACTTGCTCATGGGGTTTTGAAGTCTGAACGGTAGTGACAATTGCAACCTGATCATAATCATGAACATCAACACCGACGCCAATTGCCTGACGACAGAAAGAGTCACGTCCATCTGCGGCGATTAATAGTTTTGAGTCAAGTTTTAAAACCTCATCACCACGCTTGGCCTCAATATGTACTTGCTCAGCATCTTGAGTTAAAGCAGTCACTTGAACGCCATCAATCAACTCAATCAAAGGTTGCTGACGTACTTGAGTCAATAAAACACGACCCAGCCAAGCATTTTCAATCACCTGCCCAAAGCTTTCTACTTTTTCTTGTTCCGCAATTAATCGTGCCTTACCAAAACTGCCTTGTTCAGTAATGTGAACTTGTAAAATTGGAGTAGCGTGCTGCTGTAATGCATCCCATAACCCCAGCTTCTGATAGATCTGGACGCTACGACGCGATAAAGCCGTATTACGCGCATCAAAACTGGAATGATAAGGGGCAACATTTTGATCATCATAGTTTGGGTATTTCACAGCTTCTAACAGCTTTACTGCAATATTAGCCTTCGCCAGCATGAGTGAAAGGCTAAGCCCAACCATTCCCCCACCTACAATAATCACTTGTTGTTGCATCGAGTTGTGCTCCTTTGGCGAATACGTTTAATTATGATTTAGCTTGCGCCATTAAATGTTCAATATCTGCAATAGTTTTAACTACATCAGCAGTTAAAACTCGTGGTCCTTTCGAGGTTGCGACCACATCATCTTCAATACGAATACCAATACCACGCCATTTTTTATCTACAGTTTCATCGTCTGGTGCAATGTATAGGCCGGGTTCAACGGTAACGACCATACCTTCTTCATATTGACGCCAGTCTTCACCTTTTTTGTAAGACCCGACATCATGTACATCCATTCCTAACCAATGGCCTGTACCATGCATATAAAATTGACGGTATGCTTCGTTTTCGATATGTTCGTTAACATCACCTTTGAGTAAGCCTAAAGCAACCAAGCCTTCAGTTAAAATTTTAACGGCTACTTCGTGAGGCTCACGGTACGAATTGCCAATGCGTACTGCATCAATTGCTGCATATTGAGAAGCCAATACCACTTCATATAATGCTTTTTGTTCAGCACTAAACTTACCATTGACCGGAAAAGTACGGGTAATATCTGAGGCATAGAACTCATATTCACATGCAGCATCAATTAAGACTAAATCACCGTCTTTAAGAGGTTGGTTATTTTCAACATAGTGCAAAATGCAGGCATTAGCCCCACCACCAACAATACTGTTATAAGACGGGACACAGCCGTTTTGCCCAAATATATAATTGAGCTCGGCTTCAAGCGCATATTCCATCATACCTGGACGCACCATTTGCATCGCGCGGGTATGTGCCTGAGCACTAATTTTTGAAGCGGTTTGCATCAGCTCAAGTTCTTGTGGTGACTTGATTAAACGCATTTCATCGACAATACGGTCGAGCTGTACCAGTTGAGCTGGAGCACCTTGATGTCGATGCTCAGCATCTGCTTTTTTAATCCACTGGCTCACTCGTGCATCAAACGCAGCATTTTGCCCAATCCGATAATAAAGGCGTTCTTTATTTAATAACTTTTCAATAATTTCTTCATCAAGCAGATCAATTGCATAGGCTTCATCTGCATCATAGTCTTCGATTGCACCGTCAATTCCGGCACGGTAACCATTCCAGATTTCCATCTCGCGGTTACGTTCACGGCAAAAAAGACTATAGCTATAGTCAGTTACATCCTCAAAAGTTTCAATAACTGCAACTGCCTCAGGCTCAGCAAAGCCCGTCAAATAGAAAAAACTACTATCGGCACGAAATTTATAATCCGCATCACGATTACGGTACATCTCCTCACGCGTTGCAATAATTGCAATACTGTTAGGACCCATTTTTTCTGCTAAACGGTCTCTACGATGTTGAAAATCAGCTTGAGGCAATTTCATAATGATCTACTTGATTTAGAATTTTAAAGTAAAAAAATAAAATACAACCAATAACACATCGCCTCAATTAGCTTGGACGATGTGGTGTGAACATTTCTACAATATTCTGATCTGTACCTAGAGCAGCATTTTTACTTTTTGCATGAAAGTTTTTCAATAAAGAACTTTCAGCTACAGTGATTTTTTTTCTACCAATCGACAAGCTTACAGGGATCAAGCGTACAAATTCATACAATTCTTCGTAGCTGCTTTCGCCTTCCTCATCATTGTCAGAATCTTCAAATTCTACTGCAGCAACATCTTGAAGGTGTTCAATCAATTCGCGCTCATCACCACGAACATGACCCGATGCCAAACCGAAACCTAATACAACACCCGCACACCAATCAGATAGTGCTTGCACACGCTCTTGAAGTAGATGTTCATCATCTGGAAGCATTGGTAAATAATCTAATTCATCTTCAGATAAAGCATGAACCACATCTTCTGCTTCGTCAGTCAAAAGCGCTAAAGCATCTTCACTTAACTCTGGCACATTAAGGGTTGTTAAAATTTGTGACCATTCTTCACGCGTAGGCGCTTCTGTCACACAAACAATACCTGTTAATAGACCATGTAACTCACTAGGGCTTGAAATTTCTTCAATTCCTTCAAAATGAGCGTTCCAATCTGTCCAGCCTGAAATATCGTCTTGCATTCGTTTATCCAATCTCTATACTTTGTATATATTACCTTTGATTGCAATTCTGTGCGACCTCGTTATGTTAGAACAATTACAGCGGCTACAAGCGCATATTAGCGTTTTAAAAACACGCTTACATCATTTAGAGAGTGAACATGCGGCACTCTCAGAAGCTAAAGAACTGGCTGAAACAGAGCATCACGCACAAGTTGTGCAAAAAAATAGTATTATCACTAAAAAACAAGAGGAAATTGAGTCGGTAACTGAGCAACTTTCTCAGCTAAAAGGCCAATTTCAACAATTGAATCAAGATGCTAACACACTTGCCGAACGTTATAGCCGATTAGAAAAAAGTACGACTGATTTAAAAAATCGCTTTCAAGAAATTCTTGCAGAACGAAATGAATTACGTGTTGCAAAAGAAAAGTTACAAGCCCATCAGCGTCAAACCCAACAAGAGCTGCATGATTTACAACAAGATCGTGACCGTTTGTTACAAAAAAATGAGCTTGCCAAATCAAAAGTTGAAGCCATTATTCAGCGTTTAGGAATTTTGGGCACTGCTCAAGACCAACACGCTCAAGAAATCCAGCAACTTGCCCATCCTAATGCTGAAACTGGTGAGGAGATCCAATCATGAGTGAACAAGTCATGGTAGAGCTTAGGCTGATTGAGCAGACTTTTAGACTTGCCACTACCTCAGATAAAAAAGATGAACTTGAACGCGCAGCACAACTTCTCAATGAGAAATTTAATGACATGCGCCGTAGTGCCCCACGTGTTGAGCACAACAAACTAGTCATTATGGTCGCTCTACAGTTAACTCAAGAAGTGCTGAGTCTTAATAAATCTTTGCAGGAATACACTCACTGTGAACGCCTACTACAAACAATTTTAGAAGATGTGGAACAGGTTATTTAACAAGCTTTGATTACCACAAAATGCCTTGCTCTATAAATCATAGGTGCAAGGCTTTTTTATTTTTGACTATTCATTACGGTTGAATATCGTTTTATCCACGTTCAATGTACAAAGCTTCATCAAACGCAAACTAAGTTTACAGTTCCATAGACTCAAGTGATTGCCAACATAGTCAGATCGGTTATACTTAAGCTATCTCTGGGATGTTCGCCAGCGGGTCTATTCCCCTGCCGATACTTAAACTTATGGATTGCGTTCTGTATATTTAGAGTGTATGCCTACCTTCGAGTAGGAAACCCAGCAAGTATACGTCGCGTCCACCTTGAACTCGTCGGGTTCAGGGTAACGACACATGCAGCGGCATCTTCGGAGCATTTATTTAATTATAAAAACAATAACTTACAACCAATAATGACAATTTAAAAACCTATTATTTTCTACCAAATTAATCAAAAATAGGCTTATAGTAGGCTCCAGAATTATTGTGGTATATTGCTGCGTATCGTTTCATGCTTTTTAAGTCACCATGACCCAAAGATATAAACTTACAAAAACATTTATCGACAACATCCCGCTCGAAGAAACGGGAACTAAATTTTATCGTGACTCAGTGACTATTGGTTTTGGTTTAATTGCAACAAAGTCGAAAACCTATTTTGTTGAAACGAGAATGCCTGATGGCCGAAACAAAAGGAAGTCCATTGGTAAACATGGTGTTTATACTCTTGAGCAAGCACGTACAGAAGCTAAAAAAATATTGTTAATGATGCACCAAGGCATTGATCCTGTTGCTCAAAAAAGACAATTAAAGAATGATTTTAAATCCGAAAAAGAAGCAAACGAATTAATCCCAACACTTGAACAAGCTTATGAAGTCTACAAAAGTAAAAAAAAGCTAAGTGCTAATACGATTGATGCTTATGACCGATGTGCCAATGATTATTTTAAAGATTGGAAAAACATCAAAATTACTGAAATTTCTCAGAGAATGACTTTAAACAAGCATATGGATTTATCTGAGCGAAGTTTAGCGCAAGCAAATCTTGCAATGAAGTTTTTATCAGCGGTCTACAACTTCCATGCCTCAATTCTATATAACGATAATGATGAAAAAATTATCACAGAAAAAAGCCCTGTTGGGGTTATTTATAAAGAGAAGAAATGGAACAAGATTAAACGCCGTAAGGGGTATATTCGAGCAGACCAGATACATGACTGGTCACTTGCTGTGTGTACAACTTGGTGGGCAGGCAACCAAAATTTAAATCATCGCGCGTACACAAATCAGGACTTCTTACTCCTATTGATCCTTACCGGATTCCGCAGAGAAGAAGGAGAAACACTGGAATGGGCAAATGTTGACTTAAAATATGGAACTTTAAAAATTCAGGACCCAAAAAATCATGAAGACCTTCTCCTGCCTATGGGAGAAATGCTTTGGTATATATTGGCAGAGCGAAAAAAACTTGCTGGCAATAATAAATACGTTTTCGCTGGTGATACGCTTGATTCACATATCGTTGATAAGCGTGAAGCCCGTTATACGATAACTGATGCAACTGGCATTGAATTTACATTTCATGACTTACGGAGAACCTTCGGAACAATCGCAAATAGTCTAGCAATTGGTAGCTACACTATTAAAAAACTCATTAATCACACAGTCAGTGATGATGATAATGATGTAACTGATGGGTATGTCCAAGTAACTTTTGACGATCTCCGTAAAGCTATGAATATGATTGAAAATGTTGTCTTATCTGACATTTCAAAAGCCTTGATCAAAAACAGAATCTACTTTGAACAAAAATCAATAAGGAATATGAAAGAAAGATGGATTGAGCATAACAATATTATTATAAGAAGATATTCTGAATAGTTGGGCTGGCTAACATGACTTTAAATATTAAATCACTTACTAAAAATTGAGAATTAGCTAATGAAAGATTGGGTTTATTTTTATATCGAGCACACAATTAAGTATGGTGAACCATTCTTTAAAGAGACTGGTTGGTCCTTAGGCTTGCAGAATAATTTTATAGTTATGAGTTTGATAAGAAGCTAAACAAAGAGAAATAACAGGGGGGTAGAGACAGTTGGGCATGCCTTACTTGATAGTTTCCCAATAAATTTTATAAAGAGAATTTAGCTTAATGAAAAAATTAAACTTTTTTAGAAAAAATCTTGGACCAAATGAATTGATGAGAACTATTTTTCTCAGTCTGATTTTTTATACTATCTTAGTATTGTTCGCAATTGGAATTGGTCTAATTCTTACTAAAACTTATGGAACAGAGTCTAAAGATGTTCCTTCTGTTATTTCAAATATGTTTGTTTGGTCAGCAACTCTAATAGCTCCCATCATTGCTATATTACTGCTCAACTCTTGGAGATTCCAAAAAAATTATGAAGCTAATTTTGAACTACTAAATACTGCTGAAGAAAATATTATTAGATTTAAAAATGAAATTGATCCAATTTGTAAAACTATAATAAAAATTTATGACTTATATCAAAATAATAATGAAGATTACTATTTAGCAAATTCTTTATACAAAGATACAATCAATGAAAAAAATCCATATCTTTTAGATTTTTATATAAATATTACTAGATACTTAAACTATAATGAAGATGAAGAACTAGCATCATTAATTAATGAGTTCTATGAAATCGCGAATAATATTCTTTATATAAATAAAGATATAATTAATGATCATTATTTTTCTATTTACAAGCTTTTAAGGAGAACTATGAATGAACCTAACGATACTGATTTGAAAGTTTCGATTATATTTACCCCAAAATTTAAAAGTGATATTAATAAACTCTACTCTATATTTTCATCACATTTTATAAATTGTACTTTTGTTGTAGAGCCTGATTCAAAAACAGGGTTTATGAAAAGAGAACGTAAAACCTACAATGAATATTATATATTAATGAATCTCTACTACACTAAAATTAATAATATGATTAAAAATAAAAATAGAGCTTAATGTATTGAGTTTAGAATATGTGCGCTAATTACGAACCAACTTCAAAAGACCGGGTACATCTACTAAATCTATTCGAACCTACTTTCGAATATAAAGCGGATGTATATCCGGGTTACGACTGCCCTCTTATATTTTCCAAAGATGGCCATATCGAATGGCGGCAAGTAAAGTTCGGTATGATTCCGCCGTGGAAAAATGATCTAAAATTCTCAAAGTATACTTATAACGCTAGAACTGAGACTGTAGATAAAAAGCCGAGCTTCCGACATGCATGGGCTAAAAGCCAATTTGCTTTAATCCCAGTCGAAAAAATTTATGAGCCTAGGTATGTGAATGGTAAAGCGGAAAGATGGGGAATTTATCGAGAGGATGGCTTACCTTTTACAGTAGCTGCTATTTATGATTCGACTGTGATTGATGGGCAGCAAGTAAGATCTATGTCAATGCTGACTATTAATGCAGATAATCACCCTTTCATGAGCCAGTTCCATAAACCAGAAGATGAGAAACGATCGATTATTGTAATCCCTGAGGAATATCGAGAAGATTGGTTAAATTGTAAAAAAGAAGATGCCGACCAATTTTTCTTTGAGATGCCCTTAGATGAATTTACATCAAATTATTTTCCAAAAGCTAACAAAAAACCGCCAACCTAAGTCAGCGGCTTTCATCAGTCTATCTTAAGTAGCAAGTTTATTAACGAATAATAAAATCAGCTACTTGGAGTAAGTCAGCGATAAAGCTTAATACTCGCAAGCAAACGACTAACACTTGGTTACCCATCGTCGCTCTCCTTAAAAGAGCATTGCCTTATGCCATGTTTTGCGCTTTAATAACGTTACTGCGTAGCGAAATTTATCGCCGTAGTCAGCGTCGCCTTAGCGCGTCGAAGACTAGAGTTAAATTTCATATCGCAATCTCCGTCGTTAAAGTCAGTAACGTAGTCAGCGTTACTAACTTCAGCGAACTGTGTTGTAAAGCAATGCAGCTAAGTTTCACTACCCTCAGTTGATATGTTCCTGCAAGAAGTAGTCAACTGAGGGTAGCTCCAATTCCTTCCCAAATTAATCAATAATAAATTACCGAGTTTGATGGCTTGGAATATAGAAGCATTGTGCCCTATGTGCTTAAGATATGGGATTTTTTCCAGTTGAGCAATCTTGACTTTATAGTAATTTTTTATCTGTTTGATATGTCGGTATATACCATAGCAAAACTCTGAAAAAACACGTTTAGATAACCTTGTGGATAAATATAAAATCAATAACTTAAGTATAACCAATTTTTGAAGTGTCTTATTTTGTTATAATTTCTTAGTACTTAAAATTAAATAAAGTCTAAATTTACAAAGTAATTTTATATTTTTCATCTGAATAAATTCCGACCAAATACACAATAATGTGCGACAAGTAATGACTACTCATTATTTATCCACAACTTTTTAAATTTGAAATTTAACTAAGCTCTAGCATATCATCTTGAATATGTTACAAATTCAAGTTAAGGGATATTCTATGAGCGAAATTGCACCATCCATCATCCAGATAAAACCGTACCTCACACAAGGTATTGTTTTATCTGAGGCCTTATCTATCAAGCAAGTTGTTCCAACAACACACATGCTTGTGCCTTATGCTTTAGAGAAGATCAACGCTGGCTTTCCATCCCCTGCCCAAGATTACATCGACAAAGCTCTCGATATGAATGAGCACTTAATAAAAAATGAAACTGCTACGTTTATTGTCAAAGTTGCTTCGCTCTCAATGCTAAATGCAGGTATAGATATTGACGACGAACTAATTGTCGATCGCAGCTTAGATGCTAAACATGGTGATATTGTTGTGGCACTAATCGATAATGATTTTACAGTTAAGCGTCTAATGATCGATGAAAAAGGCCAATGGCTCAAAGCCGAAAATCCTGAGTATAAAAATATTTATTTAATGGATGGCCAAGAATTAATTATCTGGGGCGTTGTCACCTGCATCATTAAAATGATAAGAAATAAGTCATGAAACATGAGAACAAAGTCTTTTTCTTAATTGACGTCAATAACATGTACGTCTCTTGTGAAAGAGTCTTTGCCCCAAGTTTAAACAACAAACCTGTGATTGTTCTCAGCAATAATGATGGGTGCGCCGTGGCGCGCAGCAACGAATCCAAAGCCCTAAATATAAAAATGGGTGTGCCGTTATTCCAAATTAAAGACATAGTCCAAAAACATAACGTAGTAGTGCTATCAAGCAACTATACAATGTATGCAGAAATGTCACGGCGCTTTCACAAGATTCTTGGTTCATACGTTACTGAAGAAGAAGTTGAACCTTATTCTATTGATGAGTGCTTTGTTGATTTTACAGCTTATGAAAAGAATTTTGATCTTGAAAAGGTCGGGCAACAAATGCGCCAGCAAATATGGAAATGGTTAGGATTGCCAGTATGCGTGGGAATCGGCAGAAGTAAAACTGAATCAAAGATAGCTAACCACATTGCTAAAAAGAATCCTGGCTTTAACAGCGTTTGTGATCTCGTTAATATGGATCCATGCAATAAAGAATATTACTTCTCACTTATCGATGTTTCAGAAGTTTGGGGCGTTGGTCGTAAGCATGCAAAGAAGTTGTATTCTATGGGAGTCAAAACAGTATTGGATCTAGCTTGTACAGAAGCACGCGAAATGCAACTACAGTTTTCTATAGTAATGGCTCGTACAATTAATGAACTACAAGGCATCTCATGTATTGAGATTGAAGACACCCCGCCATCAAAAAAACAAATTATTAAATCATGTTCTTTTGGAGCTAAAGTAACTGAGCTAGATGATCTGAAAGAAGCTATAGCAATGCATGCACAAGAAGCATGTAAGCGATTGCGTAATGAAGAATCACTATGTGGTTGTCTACTTGTATTTGTTCAATCAAGCCCCTTTGATGAAAGTGCACCATTTTATAATAAGTCTATTACTGGCGCATTTTCTGAACCCACAGATTGCGCAACAGATTTTGTAAGAGCAGCAGTAAAAATGGTGTCAGATATCTTTAAAGAAGGCATCAAGTATAAAAAATGCGGTGTCATATTAACAGGGTTAGAACCTAAGGCTGGCCATACCTATGACCTGCTCACAGACTTTGAAACTATAGAGAAGAAAGAAAAATTGATGAAAACACTGGATAACGTGCACACAAAATTCGGAAAGAAAATGCTCGGTGTTGGTCCATGTTATGTACCAGGTCGTAACTGGTCAATGTCGAGGGATAAACTCACCAAAAACCCATTTATGTGGGATCAGTTAACAATTGTTAAGTAATTTAAAGAAGAATATTAAATTCTTATAAACTTTTAATATCATGCTTTTAAGCTATTGATATATATACTTCTAAAAGATAAGAGTTTTTTGTGTGACAAAAGAAATATAAAACTTTCTCTATCTAGATAGTGTATAATTACAAATTCCAAAAAGTGGAATTTAAAAAAATGATCATCACTAAACTATATATTGATAACTGGTATAGCTTTGTTGATTGTGAACTTGATTTAACTTATTCAAGAAAAATTAATGATTCTACAATTCCATATGAGTATTTACCAAATTTTGAAAATATAAGATACAAACGAGTAGTAATTTTAACTGGAGCTAATGCAACGGGTAAGACATCTTTGGCTAAAATTTTAGTAGCTATTAGAAGTTTTATTAATAACAAAGAGGTTAACCACTTTTTTAAGGAAGGAATGCATCCAGATAAAAACGAGTTAGTTTTTAATATTGAATTTATTGATAAAGAGCCTTCAACAGAAACCACTGTAATAGGTGAGAATTACTATAGTTATATTCATTTTTTAAAAGTTAAAGTATTACTAAATGAAAGCAAAGAAAGATGTCGTTTTCATTTTACATATAAGGCCGTTGAAATAAAAAAAACTGACAATATACAGAAACTAAGAAGTTTATTAGAGCAATTAGATGAGAATTTTTCTTTAAAGGGTAGAGAATCATTTTACTTAAGTAATTATGATGAGGATTATTCTAGTGTTAGGTTCAAAGATGCATTATTTATCTTTAATAATTTAGAACTTAGTGTTGGATGGAATTTTCTTTACAATGACCTTTCTGATGACTCTAAGTTTAGATTTAACGAATCTCATAATAAAGAAATTTTAAGTGCTGTATTAAAGACTTTTGATCCAAGTATTGTTTCTGTAAATGAAGCTTTGGAAAAAGGCGAAAGTGAAACTAATGGTTTCTTTATTAATTTTTATAATAAAGATAAAGTTTATATAAGTAATGATGGGATAGTTTCTATGGACAAAAGACATCTACTCTCATTAGGTACTTATGAAGCTATAAAAATAGCTAGTTTAATCTCTAGTATAATCAGTACTAAAGGTCTAAATGGTTGTACATTTTTCTTGGACGAAGGCATGTCACATGTTCAGTCTGAAATTGAAAGGGCGATTATCGCTCTAATTATAGAAAAAATGAACAAATATAGTCAGTTTTTCTATACAACTCATAATTATGATATTTTAGATATGAATCTACCTATACATAGTTATCTTTTTATAAAGAGAGATCAAGATCATAACTCAATTTTTATTAAAGCTGAAAATCACTTTAATAAAAATGATCGATCAATTATTAATTATGTAAAAAATGACGTTTTATGTACTCTGCCGGATACATATTTAATAGATAAACTAATGATGGAAGATTAATATTATGAAAAACGATATTAATCTTTATTGGGTTGAGGGAGAGTGTGAAATGGCCTTTATAAAGTCATCTCCCTTGTTAGGAAGAGCTGAGAAAGTTGATTTATGTGAACTCCCTCTAAATAAATTAAAAACAAGAACTATTAGATTATCAGGCAATAAGAAAAAACTTTTCCTTCATATAGTCTTTGATACTGATGTGTTAAAAAATTGCCCTGCCAAGTTAAAAAATTTTCTTGAAAATTTAGCATATTTAGAAAGATCCGGCTTCAAGCTGGGACTTCTACAACAGGATGTTGACTTTGAAGATGAAATAATGAAGTGCAACAATTTAAGGTTTACTCGCTTTAAAGATTTATTCAACGTTAGAAATAAAACAGAATTTAAAAATAATATGTTGCGTGAACACTTAATGCATAAAAAGATTTTAGATAAAATACCCAATTTTAAACTTTGGGAAAGTGAGCTAATTTCTGCACTAAGCATACACATTGAAAAACAATCATCCTATCAAAAACAGCCAACAAAGTAAGCTAATGGCCCTCCTCAGAGGGCTTTTACACAAATACCTACACTCACATTGCTATTGATCGTATGAGCTGTGCAGCCTGATAATAGAATACACAGCACAGTAATAATCGAAGCAAATTTAGTACGCTTGCAATGGATGACTTTCATGCTAGCTGATCCGGTTAGCAATCCAGCCATAAAAGAATTGCTCTTGCGTGGGATTACGCTCACAGATTTCAATATAGCGCTGGCCTTGCATGATATTAAGTACTCGTACCAGGACTTTCTCTCCGTCTTTTCCACGTTTGGCCAAATATGTTTTTAGAGCTCCCAGTGTTGTAGATCCATAAACACCATCAACAACAAGATCTGGAAAACCAGTTTTACCTTGATTATTCAGTAAGTTCAAAGCACGTTGTAAAAGAGGCTTAGTAAAGCCGGTACCACAATTCACACCAGTATCTAAAAGTTCTTCAGCCACAGCAGAAGAAATAGAATTCACCTGGTCAAAACGTGGAGCTGTCCAATAGTCTTTACGGTAAATCGCTTTGGCCACATCAAGCGGTAAATCTTTCATGTTGCCCTTAAAGCCGTTAGTACGTGCTACTGCTTCAGTAATACCGTATTTTGTTGCGCCGCCTCGATCTGCTGGGTTATTCACGTACCCGCCTTCACGCTTAATCAAATCATCAAGATATTGTTCGATATTCATTTTTAATCACCTTTAACTTCTTTCTTTAACTCTTTAACAACTTCAACGATGTTTTTACCTTCTCGCTGATTTATAAAATTCGCCGTGATACGGACGATGAACCAGCCGGGCAATCCACATGCAAAGAAAAACCCGCCAAGCGCTAGAACACCCCAAACATTGTTTACCCATTCATGTAGACCAAATTTCATAATAAAAAATGATCCACCTGTAATGCTTGAAACCACGGTACAAATCAGTCCTACTGCCCACTCTTGCGGGTTCTTTGGCATACGTATCATCATCACTACAAGGGCAATAAGAGCCGTACTTAAAATGACAACTATCGCCATACCGTAAATTTTAAAAAATGCACTTGCGCCAGCAGTGCTAATAGGTTCAGCCATTCTAGGCTCCTTAAATTTTGGACAAAAAAAAGCACCCCTTTGGGTGCTATGAATTAATTTAAATTAACCTTCAGAAGTACTTTGAGTAATCTGATTTGTATAGTTCCAGACTGTGTTTTCCCATACATCACGTACAGCGACACGGATGTAATATGGGGTTGTTGGTTGTAACCCTCCAAAAGTAGTGGTTAAGTCTGTGCCGGTCCACGTAGGCGACATTTGTGTAGGATCAAAATTAGGAGTACTGCTTAGCCATACTGCATAATCTTTCAGGTCTGGTACTTCGCTCGGTACCCAATTCACTGTAATAGAATCTACCGTTGCAGCCGTATAAACATTTAAAAGTAATGGTGGTACCGGATTACTAATACTTAATTCAGCATAAGTGCTGATCTGGTCGCCGTTCTTACTTGCTACACGGATTGTATAAGCTCGGCCGATACCATCAGTTTTAGCCTCTTCAATTGAATAGCTGTAATCTGTATTTGTTGTATCAACTTCACGAATCATTGCCCCATTCGACCAGACTTGCACACGATAGCCATCTGCACCGGTTGAGCTTTGCCATTGAACTTTGAACGTGGTACCAACAAACGGCGATTGAAGTGATAAGCCCTTTACACCCGCAGGACGTCCACCCGACAAGGTATAGCTGTAAGCTGTTACTTCATCTAATGTTTGTTCTTTACGCTCAAGACCATTAAAGCTAGTGAACTTTAAGAAGATCTGTTTACCCACAAGACTTTCATTGTATGGGTATTCAAAGATAGCGCGATCAAGACGTACAAAAGGCTCACCAGCGTTATGAATCTGAGCATCGTCAAAACGTCCGCGCAGAACATCACTTAAGGTATAAAGACCAGATCCGTTTAATGTGGCCACCTGATAATTAAAATACTCGTCACCGACTTTACAAAGAGTTTGATCAGCTTGAGCATCTTGTAAGGTGCCGCTGAAGATTCGACTTGCTGTATTTAGCTCAACCTGTAAAGCGGTATCAACTGCATCAATGGCCGTTACAAGCTGCCCGTATCGTGCTGATCCGTAAATGGTACCAATCATTTCATAAGTCGTATTATCAAGACTGGCCCAAACGTTACAGCCTCCCCAATTGATTCCACCAGACACAGCAACCCAAACTTGATTTTTTCCATCTGTTAAATCTAACGGAGGCTCGAAAATAGCTGGAGCATTCACATTGCCTGGTTCTTCATTGCCGCCTTGATAACCATTAGAAGCTTGTGAATCATATTCAATAGCGGATCTTGAGCCTATGGCCAACTCTTCAGCTGTAACAGTTAAACGCCCCTCTTCATCTTCTTCGATCCGTTTAATACGTACAGGAAATTGATCTAAGCCCAATGCCTCATCAGTAATCGTGACAATATCCATTGGCTCTAGCCGGCAGTATTTCCAGCCTAAGGTAAACTCATATTCGTTACGAACATAAAGCAATCGTTGTAAGCGAAGCTGTGCAGCATGACGGGCTATTTTGGGCTCACAAAAGTAATGGCTTTCTACTGGATCCTCGGTCCTTAAACCGAACATCTCAATATTTGCTTGGTCCTTGGCCTCCGTCGTTTCTGTGTTGTACTGGTTGTAGCGATTGATGTATTCAATCTGCACATGATTATAAGCGTCAGTATCACGGCTACGGCGAACTCGCACCGGCTCATCATCGCTAATAAAATCATCATCAGTTAAGTGATAAACCGGTGTGAGATCTGGTGTAAACGTTACGCCATTACCAGTAATTGCTGAGTCACCAAAAGATCGGATCTTTAAACCATCTGGACTTGATACCACTGCACAATTTACTGCTTCAACAATCTCATTAATTGTTTCATATGCTGGACGTTGTTCTGTGAAAGCCGGACTAATTAAAAGATTGGCTGCACGGCAATATGTGCGGAACTCTTCTAAATCCGCCATGTTTAAATTAGGTGCTGCGCCGTGTCGAGGATGTGTAATAAAGTCTTCAATCACATCTGCAGGATTAGCATCATCAATAGTTTCTGACAATGTAATAGTACTGATCACTTCAAAGTTATGATTTGAAAGACTTGCGCTATTTCCCATCTCATAATTGGCACATGCCACATATCCGAGATAAGGATAGTTGATTGCCTGATCAGGATGTTTCGATACTAGCCAGCCCCACGGCGGGTTATTATTACCATCATATAATTCAAACTTTAGCTGGTCGATTGGATCTAACGTAATAGATCCTTCCTGCTTTGGTATGTACTGTTCTTTATCTACCCAAATCAGGCCAATCTTTTTAATCTGGTTCTCACATAGCCCAAGCATGAGAGACGCACTATAACTAAATGTAGTGTTACTAGTTTTAGTGCTCCCCCCTTTGCCGCCAGATTTCTCAACCGTAGTATGGGGTGTTGCTAGAAAATCTCCATACCAAAACATGTTGGCAGCTACGCGGGTTTTGCCATACACCAAAGGCTGACAAAGTCCGTAAGCTGATTGTTGAATCCGCATTGAGTTTATACGGGTATCAGTAGTACTAATCGTGGTACCGCCAAATAATCCACCCATTATTCTTTCAGCCTCTTCATACGAAAAAACCCGGCAATTCGCCGGGCTAAACTTCCTTTGGTTCCATCCTGAATAATGACTCCCTGATGGAGATAACTGTGAATGACCTGTGGCCATTCAATAACAATTGCACCATGACTGATGCACTTGCCAAATTGATATAAAACGATGTCACCCGGTTGCGGTGGTCCTTCTATCGGGTCACATACACCCAAGATAAGTTCTAAATAACGTTGCCCCATTTGGTGCAAGTGCCAATCAGGAGGATATGGCCGTGGGTCCAAATGATCCATGAGCCCTACTTTCTCGTAGACCTCACAAATCAATGTACCGCAGTCCACACCAACACCTTTAACACGACCTTGATGGTGATATGGAGTACCCAGCCATGTAAGCGCCTCTTGCACGGCTTCTAAATTTCTCATATAGCATCCACCTTGTATTTGGTAGTCCAGCTAAATTTTTTACCAGCTTCTAATACAACACCGGTCGTTGTACTTCCAATTGCCGATAAATAAATTTTGTTATAAGCAGCATCATTTGAAACATAACAGTCAGCACCAGCCAAAAAGCCGACCAAATCGCTAACCTCAATCGATCCGCTATATTTATCACCGCACACCAACACTGGTGAGTCGCTTTTAATTGGGGTATAGATTTTCTCGAAATCCGTAGTCGATACATCTCGCATTACAGAATCACGAATATCATATTTTGTAATTTGAACAGTTTCGTTAACTGATTTCCTTCTCATCGTGAGCATTGCAGCCCAAAAATGATCCACCTCTGTAGTTATTAACATCTCAACTTCTTGTTTCGCTAATAGCCACTTGTCTGTGACTTGCAACTTGGTTTTATGAAGTGCAATAGGTGTGGTTGTATTGAGACGATAAATATTGCTTGTTTGTTCAAGCCATATTTCTTTAGCTAACTGAGTGCCTGAAACAGTAAAATCTTGGGCTTTATACACTCCATCAACAACAAAAAAAGCATTCGTTAAAAGTTCATCACCATGTGTCCCGCCAACATGATCAGCCTGATATGCTTTCTCACGCATCGTAAATTCAACTTCACCCCATGTTGCGATTTCTTGCAACTCCGTAAAATTCGCACTAACTTCCAGAGCACGTTCTATACGCCACAAGTCAAGCTGAGAACGAGGGTTTGATATGTCAAATGGAATTATTTCATGCGGAATGTTGAAGCGAATTAAATTACCGTTTTTAGCTGGTAGAAATACGGACAAAGCAGTTGCTGTTTTTGTATATCGAAAACCATCAACTTTGGGCGCTTCTGAAACAATGTCAAAGAGAACTCCAGCACACTTCGCAAGTACACCTTGCGGTGTCATTTGAGCAATGGGCACTTGATAGATTTCTTCTTTAAAAGCGTCAGGACCGGTGTCAAAGTATTTACCAAGTTTTAAGCAAGATGCAATATTTGTAGAAGTAATATTGCCGTCAGCCGGTATATTGTTTAAATCAAGATATAGTGTTTCAAAAGCTGCCCCACTAAAAGTTACACTATAAGGTGCTATTGAAATTCTTAAATTACTACTATTTTTAGTGGATGCGATTAATGCGGTCGCCCAACTTAACACCCTAGTTGTTTTATCGTAGTTAACGGAGCCAAATGTCCCCGAAACTGTGAAATGAAGTGGTTTCTTAAACTGGTTTTCAATACGAGTAAGATTTGAATTGATCGTTGTTAGATCAGATTGCTCAACACCGACCGTAAAAGTCGTCCAATTTGCACCGTTATCAAAAGAGACTCTTGTAGCTAAAACACCTTTTGCTTGTACTGACTGAAATAATACTGCTGACTGCTTATAAACAATAACGACTGATTGGGTAGATTGTGCATGTACAGGATATCCCTTAGCAGCAGTAGCATTTGCACTAATCGTTTGAAAATAAGCACCTTGATTCACCAAAGAGTTTAAGTGCTGATCTGTTAATACAGTAGAATTAACGGCCTCGATTGGTGCAACATTTTCCAGAAACTGTTTCAACGCGGCCTTAAACTGAGCCTCCGTTACAGTTTCTCCAATGAGCTGATCACTAGATGGTAAAGACATTTTCTCACCCCATAAAAAAGCCCTGAAAATTCAGGGCTCGGGTTAACGTTGAAAAATTAGATTGATGTTTCGGGAACTGGCACAAATGGTGCACCACGGAAACGTGGGCGGTTATTAAAACGATTGATACATGTATCTAGCCGTTTATCACAACCCGGATAAACACGAATGGTTTCACCGATTTCAGGCATTTCTAAAAGTGGCAAAGTTAAAAGCAAAGATCCAGCTTCATGTAATCGAACTGTCCGCTTTATACCAATGTTGACCCCTTCTAAAAACTCTACAACGCCTTGGGTAAACCACCCTTGAGGCTGGCTTAAATTGCATAAGATCCGGTTAGGGGTACTATTTGCCCCAATAGTGGTATTGACTGAAAAGTTTGAACTGAGTAAGCCACAAGCGCTATCGAATAAAGTATTTAAGCATCCTGGTGTATACAAGTTTCTCGGCATCTGAAGCTTTAAGTTATCTACATCAGAAACCACGCTGGCATTAATTTCATAGCGATCAAGTTCAGGCTCAACGATACGACCTTCAAATAAAACTAGCGTGCCGGCACTGGTATCAGTTGGTGTACGCATATCCATAAATACACGTTCCAACTTAAACCGGGCGCCATCTAAAATGCCGTTATGGAAAGCTTGAGCTACAGGCACATCACCGAATTTAGTGTTTTCATTTGTCTCAATTGTGATGGATAAATTATCCACTTCAATGCCTAAAGAAAGGCTTGTGCCTTCTCGGCTGATGATTGGCCCATCAGCACGAAACTCTCTACCCTGTACAGTCAAATTAACGTCATAGCTTGTATAACAATACTCAATACCTTGTATGGTTGTGATGGTGTAGAGATCGGCCATAATGAACTGATCAGCATCTAACAAGGCTATTAACTGTGGTGATGCTTGTCTCATATCTTAGTTCCTAAAGATCCGATTAACTCAACCTTTCCAGCCTTCCAAAGCTTATGCATAAAGTTGACGTATTGTTGAGTGTCATCTTTAAAGCGGCATCGGTAGTAATAAGTACCCTTAATATTTAGCTCGATACCAGCTTCAATAGGTTGTGAAAGAATGTATTTACCATCAGCTGTAATTTGTGCTGTAGTTGTATTCCACATACGTTTAGATGTGTTTGCATCCCACATAGACTTAACAGGTGTTTGATTCCACATATTAGGATCGACTGCCTGCACAATTTGTTCCTCTGTATTTCCAAGAGGCAAAGGCGTGACATACATCATCTTGTAGAGTTGGTACGAAGTAGTTGTGCCATCTCCAACAAATGTACAATCAAACTGGTTATCGTCTGGCATCTTATAAAGAAATGAATCAAATGCCCCGCGGCGTTCTAAATAAAAGCCTTGGAGTTGCTGCAATTCTTTTCTCCCTTTACTTTCTCGCAAGAATGCGTAAGACAACGAGATTTCATATTTCGGTGCGGCCTGAAAGCTCGCACGGAGTTCTCGGCCATTAATTGAAGTCATGATCTTGGTATTAAACATGGGTGTAATTGAGGTATCCCATTCAAGACCGGGTAACTCTGGAAATAAAACGTTAGACACTTACACCCCCTTATTTACCATTCTTACCGAATCCACGAGCGTAACTATTCAAACCATTAGCGACCGCACGGCCATTTTTCTTTAACAAACGCTCAATACTTTTTGCATCAACTGCGTTGATATGAATACTCGGTCCAGCTCCTCCGCCTTCAGCAGCTGCAGCCGCTCCAAAACTTGCACCACTACGCATAGCTTTACCCATTTCACGAATAGTATTCGCATGTTGAGAAGGTAAAACCATTTCGTCTTCATGCAGCTGGGTAACTGGATTCACACCTGATGGAATGTCGTAACCGCCTCGAGCAGATTTGATCTTGCCAGCTAGACCAGCCACTAAACCGAATGCAGCAGCACCGGCACCAACGGCGAGAACTGGACCAATGTAAGGAATAGAAACCATGGCTTTAAATGCGCCCGCCATCGCCTCCCAAGCTGACATCATGATACCTTTGACAGCTTCAGCAGCTTTTAAACCTAAACGAGTTAAACCACCTGCAGCTGTAACACCGGTTCTTGTTGCTTCACCCGCGATTGTTGCTCCCGTTTGAGCCGCTTGGCCAGATGCTTCGGCCGCCGTTTCAGCACCAACGAAACCAAGCTTTCGAGCTAACTTAATCGCTTGGATTCTGAGCCACCCTTGTAGCTCTTTAGTAGCCGATTGCAATGCAAATGCACCCATGTCAGCTAATACTGCTTTTGTTGCGTTGCTCCAAGTCAAGGTGCCATTCATTAAAGATTGAATGCCTTGATCCCAAAGGTTAGAAAGTCGAGAAGTAAACCCACCAAACTTAGCCTCAAAGTCTTTCATTTCCGCATCACTGATTAAGCCCATAGACTTAGTGTCAGCAACTTTCTGATCTGTCTCTAAATCAGAAATATTGTTTGTAATTTGGTTTTGATTACCTTGCTTGCCAGTAATGCCAGATTGCTCGTTCTCAAGTGCTAAACGCTCTAAAAGACCTTGCCGTTTAATTTCACGTAATTGATCTTCGAGCTGCTTCTCTAATTGAACTTTGCGAACGTTTGAAATTTTCTTGGCATCATATTCAGCTTGGATCCGTGCAGCTTCGATTTCATAAAGGCGCTGTGCTTGCTGTTGATAATTGTCGATTTGTTCTTCACGAGCTTTTTTGTATTCCTCAAACTCTTTTAAACGGATAGCAATGATCTTGTCTGAAGCATCCTTTTCGGCTTTGACTTTTGCGGCGGCTTTTTCATCGGCAGTCATCTTAGATTTTTCAATCTCATCTAATGCCTTTTGTAGATCTAAAGCGACTTTCTTTTCTTCGGATGCATATTTATACCGAATATCAGCCAGCGCTTTAGCTGCCTGCTCTGCTTGTCGTTGACGCTCTTTAGCCTCTTGCTCAGCTTTAGATTTTGCCGACGATTTAGATTTTCCTTTATCATCCTTAACGCCAGTGCCAATACCCTTGTTTGTGCTTGGTGGTGCAGACCCTAAAGCTAATTTTGGTGGCTTAGGTGGGCCGAGTTGGGTAGTTGGATCCTTATATACATAATTAGTAATCTTTTGATTACCCGCTGTTGTTAAATCAAGGATCCGCTTACCTGCTGTGACAAGGGAATTGGCCGCCGTGGTTGCCCCATTATTCCAAGAGTTCTTCAGATCATTCATTCGACCTTTCATTTGGTTGGTATAACGTTCAGTAATACCACCAAGTTGAGATAACCCACCTTCCCAAGCAGCCTTGGCACCAGAAAAGTTAAAATGAAGAATGTTATTAACGACACTACCAAAAGTTTGAAACTTAACTTGAAGAACATCTAAACCGAATTGAATGGTATTGCGCACCATATCAAAGCCAGCCATTAGACCATTAAATGCAATAATAAGGGCTTGGCAAACTGTCACAACAATGGCGCGAATAATTGCAAATGCTGTTTGAACTCCAACTTGAAAACCAGTTACAACCACCCCAAGCGCACGTAAAGCTACAGAAATAGCATCCATAAAGCTTATCTGGGTATTTGCATCATCACCAATGTTTCCCGTTAAATCATTCCAGATTCCTGCAATAGTAGTGAACTGCTCACTGAGAATAGAAAAGAGGCTTTCAAAAATACCAATAATTGATTTAATTGAGTCATCAATAGCATCTTTTGAATCTACTGCAAATGTTAAAAATTGATTTGCTAACTCAGTCAATGACGGTGCTGCTTGGGCTGCAATACGTGTAAGCACCCCTTGTAAAGTTGTTTGTATCGTTTCAAGAGCAGAGTTAAATTCTTTAGTCGCAGCAATTGCATCTTCGCTCATGATTACGCCTAAATCATGTGCTTGCCTAGCGTACTCTTTTAATTTTTGACCATTATTATCCAATAATGGCGCTAATAAAGTCGCATCGTTTGCAATTGCTTCCATGTAGAAAGTCATTTCAGCTTGCGAAACATTAGCTTTTTGCAAAGTTTCGTAATACTTTCCGAGAATCTGAGGACTGGATAAGCCCTGAAACTCTTTAGCAGTAACATTAACTTTTGGGGCAATCTTTTCAAAAAAGTCGGCCATTTCTCCGCCGCCCGTTTGCATAAAATCACCAAACTTATCGTTTACATCCTTCATGATGTCCGAAAGTTTATCTTGCTCAACATTTACCTTTTTTGCCGCAAATGCCCACTCTTGAAATTCAGTGGTATTTGCATTTGCTAACCTTGATTGAATTTCTAATTCTTTAGATGCTTTACCAACTGCAGAAACTAGATCTGGTATTGCCGCCACGGCCTCTGCTGCACTTCTCGCTATTTCTTGACCTATCCCTAAAAAGAAACCACCTTTAACTAAAGATAAACCACTAGTAAGGGAACTTTTTATATCGTTCCCTACAGTTTTAAATCTGTCAGATAAACCTGTCGCAAAACCATTTAACTCTGATCTTAGATTTGATAGATCAAGTTTAAAATCGATATTATTTCCAGTACTTTCAATTTTCTTAGAAGCATCCGAAACAATTTTTTCAGCATCTTGCATCCCTTCCTTTAACTCGGAAGTTTTTGCACCGATATGCACCTCGACACGGTTATTATTTGCCATACACACCTCATAGGCATAAAAAAACCTTGCCGATGCAAGGTAAATTAAAAGAAGTAAAAAACCCCGTGATTACGGGGCTTTTTTGGAAGACTATTTATTGAATTACGACTAAATCAGATATTCCACAACTTGAAGATGCAGCTTGTGAGTGGATGAATCCCATATTGAATTCTTTAACTGTTTTAGTTTGTCCAGCTTTTACAATTTCATAAATTACACGGCTGTTGCTATCGATTTTTGTCTTACTATTTGAATAGTGCTCACACTCAACAGTTATATCCTTAATGTCATACTTGCTGTTATTTTTGATTTTAAAATCAACTAACATGACACTATCAAATCCACCTTTTGACCAATCATAATCAAGTACAGTGTTTTTAAGAGCATCTTCTTTAGGCGACAATTCCCTAGTGCTATTTGATGATGAAGATCCCTCACCACCACCCGCAATAACGCCAATAATAAAAAGAATGACAAAGCCTAATAAAATCCATTTTAGAATTGAGCGTTTTTTAACTTTAGCCCCGCAACTTGGACAATTTTTAGCTTGAGTGCTAACTTGTGCCCCACACTCTTTGCAATTAGTTAAAGCCACAGATTTATCCTTATAAAGTTTTAATTAACAAACTTTAACCAACGCTTACAAATAATGCAAATAGGGCGGCCTTAACCACCCTGAGGGAAAATTTCGAAGACTTCTAGCATATCGTCTTCATCATCATCTGAAACGGTAATAGCTTGCGGTGTTTCTTCGATACCCATGAAAGCTTCTAAAATACGACAAAGACGTTGTATTCCTATATGTGCGGGAGGGTTACTTTGCTGATACGCACTTAATGCTCTTAATCTGGGTAGATCCATTTCATCACGTACATAGTCGTAATCTTTACCCATGGTTAGCACTAAATGCGTGTAAAGCTCCTCCCAATCTATTCCCCCGAACCACCTGCAGCGTTGTCATCATTTCCTTTAAGACCAGACACCGACATTACAGCTTCCATGACTTCTGTTAGCTGATCCATATAAATCATCTCTGCAACATCATCACGTGTGATATCAGGATAATTTCGCTTAAGCGACTTAAACGCAACATCAATCACAGTGCCAACATCATCGGGCTTAAATGCTTGAAGAGCTGGCAATAACTTTTCAACCGCACCAAGTGACAATGGAGCAAATACAAATGGCTGCCCATCAATAATAATTGTTGAGCCTCGCGGGTTTTCAACTTGCTTAAATTGCATTTGGTATTACTCCGATAAATCGATTTTGAAAACACGGTTTAGATCATCAGCCATAGGCTGGAATTCAAACTCAGGAATATCGTAATCATCCTGTTTTGAACTGAATCCAAGTTTGTTACTGGTACAACGGAAGAAATTCATGTGCATGAACTTGCCTTTGTAGTCACGTTGCAGGTCAACGGCAAACTCTGGCGTATAACCCATATCTAGGTTTGATACAGTGATTGACTTTGCACCCGCTACCATTGCTGAATAACGGAAGTTAATAAATACAGTTTTACCTGCATCGGCAGCAGCAAATGTATAAGCACCGGTTGCAGCATCTACACTGTATTGTCCAGTTGCAGGCGCTGAAGCTACACGTTTAAGCGGGATTGCTTTAGCATCGGTTACGCCTAGATCCTTTACATATGTACCGCTGTTAGGAACAACCGGTGTAACAGCACCACCAGCCGGAATCACTTCACCATTAATGGTTTGGGAAACTGTTTCAATTCCACCTTCAGCAACAACGCCACCGAAAAAAATGGAATTTAACAAAGTACCGTTAATACGCCCGAAAGAAGCTTTACATTTAATGGTACCTTTACCACGCGCAGCATCTACAGCGAATTGACCACGACCGAAAAGCTCTTTTAAGTCATAGCTAATATCCACACCAACGGATTGCATCACACCCACTTCAACTGGTGTGGGATTACTAATCGGTTGCCCGTAAACATCTTGAATCGGTGTAGCAAAGATCTTGCCGGCACCAAATAAATATTGAGCCATTTATATTGACCTCTCTAAAATGACAAAACCGCCATAGAGGCGGTCATAAAATGAATGTTTTGTTAATTGGTTGTGAGGATCCGGATAGGAATAATTGCAATCGCCTGATCATCCAGCATGTTCTCTACTGCTTCATATACTTCTACAGTGCCCTCGATCCAGCAGTGCTCTACCAAACCTCCTAAGGTCTGACACTCATTAAAATCTGGATGGTCTGGTTTTATAGCTTCACGTACACGATCGATGAAAACATTCATCTGTGATGATGGTGGTTTATCTCTATCAGCCTCATGGATATAGAGATAGACCTCAGCAGCAAGTTCAACTTTTGAATCTAAACCATGTACCGGTACTTCTTGCTGATTGCCTTGTGTAATAAACATGGCTGGGCGCTGTTCAGGTGTTACGTGGTTAAAATGACGTAAACGGCGACTGACTGTAATCAATCCCTCTACCCTTGCACTTAACCGATCAAACAACGCCTGATAGATTGCTTCGCTATCCACCTGCTATACCTCGCTCAATTGCTGCATCAATATTTTTCGGCACAATCTTGGCCACAATATCCAGTGAATCACGCATGAAGCGCAGTTCTCTAAAACGAACATTCCTTGAGTGAGCCTTCACATTGACTTGAACTGGTGAGATAGGTCGACCAAAAGCCTGTTTGATTGTTCGAAGATGAGCCTTAACGCCCATAGATCCATGTAAGCCAAACTCATGAGCAAAGGCATAAGGAACCAAAGCACCACCAGCTCCTACCGTTCCCTCTATCGAATCCTTATCCTCATCTACTTTAGATGAAACGGATCCACGTAAGCGGCCAGACTGAACTTTTAGCCGTTGGCCACTCAACATATCTTCCTGAATAATCCGCTGTAAGCGCAAAGTAAGAGCGTTAATCGTGCGTCTTATTTCAAACCTAACGCGATTATTCATCTCATCAAAGTTGACATTGCTATCAACACGATAATCGCTCATAGCTTAATTACTCTTTAGCAGAGGCTGTCGATTTCTTTGGTTCAACAACTTCAACAAAACGCTCAAAACCTAAGGGCTTTAAAATATGGATAATGTCATTATCAGATTCTAAAACGCCGTTATTGATATCTAGGTTTTGACCAGCAATAACAACCTTTGTTGGCTTATAACCTTTTGGTGCCTGATATTTAAAAGGCATGTGTCTCTCCTATACGACAAAAGCGCCAACGCCTAAACGGTTAGGGTTTGTGCCTTCGTCATCGATTGGAATGGAATTTTTTAATGCAAGGTAGCGCTGGCCATACATGCTGAGATCATAGAAAGCTTCTTTCGATGATCGTGAATAACTTACACTTTGGCCCGCAATTGTCATGCTTGAGGCGGTACCAAAAGCAGCACCATTGCCGCTTGCGGTACCAACTTTAAGAATGTGTGCTGCATATAGACCTACAGCACGTTCCTTTAATGCCCCAAACTCAATTTGAGATACAACCAGATCAGCTTCTTCTAATGCATCCTGAATTCTCTCATCTGGCAAAGACATTAAACTCGAGTCAGTCGAGAACTTCTGGCGAAACGTTTGTACGTCCATATAACCACCTTATTCCTTAGCCTGATCTAACTTAGCCTGTAACTGCTCAAGTGTTTCATCGTCACTGAACGTTACTTCAAGTGCAGTTAATTCAGCTTTCACGGCGGCCAAAGCAGCTTCATCTGCTGCCTTAGCGGCGTCACTGGCTGCATCCGTTTGCTTGCCACCTTTACCACTACGGCCGCCTGTTTTACCTGCTGCTTTTGGCTCATCATCTGGGATTTCCTGAACTTCAAGTTCACCTTTATCAACGAGTGATTTAAAGGCTTTACCTTTTGAAATACGCGTGAGATCCGCAGCACTAACTTCCACGGTTTGACCCTGACCGACTTGAATCCCATCAAAAGAAAAAGCGGCCTGAGAGCCGCTGTAAGTAATTTTTGGCATGTTTAGTTTTCCTTATTCAACATCGTAGTAGCGGAGAGAATCGACACGTTTTAAATAGACACCTTCATACATATAGTGTCCTGGTGTTCGCATCACATAATTGATAGGTTGAGCTGCTAAGAATTCCAGTTCATTACAACGGAAAGTAATGCAGCTTGGATCACGGCGATAAATAATGCTACGGTCAGTACCACCTTCACCTTTACCTTCAAGCATACTTTCAGAAGTGAATGTCAGTGTTTTACCTTGCATTGCAAAAGTGTTTTTTTCCTTAATGTACTCAAGGAAGGTTTTACCCGCTGAATCGGGAACGATACGGCTAGCAAGAATGGTGAGCTTATTCTCAGGCATTACGAAAGTATCAGGCTGAATACTGCTATCAAACTTAGAGGCATTTGACGCGCCTTTAATTGCCTTATTGATATCAGCAAGAATAGCTTCAACTGTAGCTGTAGCATAATCAACCGTAGAGGAAATAACCTCTACACCTGTCTGGTTATAGAAGCCGAGTAAACCAGTTTCAGGCTCACCAAACCAAGCTACATCACTCATGTGATTTTCATAAGCTAATCGAGCAGCTTCAACTTTATCAGTCGTTAATTGAATGCCAGCTTTTAAGGCTGATGCAGCTTCAAAAATACTGATTTCATAACCGATTACGCCCGGCTGTACAGTAAGTTTTACTTGGTCATACACCACTTCTGCTAAGGGTACATCGTTGCCAGTACCAGAGAAACGCTTACCACGTCCAACACCTTTTTTACGCTGTAAGACACTTGCGGATCCCATTACTGCGCCGTCTAATGACTCAATAGGCAAATATTTTGCATAAGCTTGAGCTTCAGCAAGTTGCGGTGTCATTTCATCAATTGATTCAAGCTTCAACAATAACTTAGCAAAGTTATCTAAATTGAATGCATCACCTACAGCAGCTTGAACACCATGGGCTACAGCAGTTAAGCGAATTTTCATCCGTTCTAATTGTTTTGACATTGTTTATGCTCCACGTAATCGAAGAATTGCTAAGCCATCTGGACCAGAGATGGTTTCCCATGAGGCATTAGGTAGTTCTGTTGAATCTAATGCTGCAGAAGAAAGTGAACCTAGCGGCGCTTGGGCAGTAGGGTTCGCGGTACGCACATAAACCTTCGCGTTGATATCAATCACAGGTGCAGTAGGCTTTACCCAAATTGAACCAATCTGCATGACAGGTGCACAGTCTTTCGTTTGATAAGCTTCTTTTCCTAAGGCATTTTTTCCTGTTTTACCTACGTGCTGAAAAACGACTACACCAAACTTTGTATTGGTTGCTCCAGTTACTGCGCTAACTGTTTTTCCATCGGTAGACTGCACGACCACTTCGCCATCACTTACTACGCCTGTACCAGCAACTGGTAAAGATAGAATTTCTTCAGGCATGTGCAGGCGTGCACGCATACCCGGAATAGCTTGAGGGGTTAAAGACATTGTAATCTCTCCAGTTTCTTAGAAGCTTTTTTTCCAAGCTTCTTTTTTGTTGTTAGGTTTAGGCTCTCCATCATCTGGTTTGCCATCACCTGCTTGAATGTTTTGTTGCTTATGCAGGGCATCACCTACTGGATTAGATGGGTGTGTACCTTTCACAGCAGACAAAGCGCGGAAAGTTGTATCGATCTGATCAGGTTTGGCATCGCCTACTGACACGCTACCTAATAAGGCAGTTACCAATGCGTCACCTGCTTTAGCCGCAATTACATCGCGTTTGATTTGCTCGCATGTGCAGCCTTCAGTTTTAACTGTTGGCACCAATGCTTTAGCATCGGCAATTACAGCTGCACGTTCGGTTGCAGCTTGTTCTAGCTTTTCAGGTGTCATCTGGTTTTTTTCCAGATCACCTACTTTCTGCTCAAGAGTTGTTTTATCGTTATGCAATTGATCTACAACTGCTTGAACTGCATTAAGTTCATCACCGATAGAAAATTGTTTATCCCCGACTTTAAGCTTTGCAGCTTTTAAGTTATCGATTTGCTCTTGCTGGATCTTTAATGCATCCGCCAAAGGCTTGTTATCGCCAATGTCAAAACGCATACCGTTTACAATTACTTCCATTGTTTTCCCCTCTGGTGGAGTTTGCTTTTGGTCACCGATGCGGCAATCACCACCACAGCGACCGTATTTAACGAGTGCTACGTGATTGCCAATAAAATTGATAAATTTTGCTTGGTACACCGTGCCATCTGGCGCCGTGCCCTGCTCTAAAACTAATGTGGCTCCATAACCCAGCGACATTTCTAATCGCTCGTTGTTCTGGATTAAATTAATGCTGTCTTTATCTTTAATGAGCAAGTCACCCACTAGATATTCGCCTTCTTGGCGGACGTTCTCACAATAGCCAATGTGATAATCCTTCCAGTTGGCTGCATTAATTTCATTCTTGGGTGGGTGATAATCTGTAGCATCAGCACCATCCCAACTTTTAATCGCTGCCGGCTTAAATAGTTCTTCTGCGGATGTATAGACGTTAATAGTCTGATCTGCTGAAAAGCCTTCTAAGTTTGGGAACTCATACGCATAGTACTGACGTACCTGAGGTGCTTTACCCAAGCGAACATTTACGCATTTCAAATAACCTTCTGGTGTATATGAACGTGTGGATTCACTCGGAGCAAAGTCACCTACCTTAAAGCGGTAAATGTTTTTCATAAATTGCGCTCAATAAAAAACCCACCATTTGGTGGGTTTGAAATATCAGATTTAATTTCCTGTTATGAAAATTTTCTTTATTCGTAATCTAAGGTAAATCTATGGCCTGTTTCCTTAATTATATAAACAAATCTTTGATTAGCCTCATCCACCTCCAAACCGATAGTTGCTATTTCAGTTGTTCTTTTTTGAGGGTCAGCCTCTAATATTTGATCAATGTTCGTAGAAATTGCATCAAATGAGTTCTCAAATGTAATTAAAATCCTCTGAACATTCGTTATGGCTTCTACAGGCGATCCATTAGCAACAACACCAAAACCTGGTGGGTGATATTCTGTACCATCCTTTACTCTAACTGTTGTGTTGTAGCCTTTACGTCTTAAAATTTTATATTGCTCTTCTGTCAATGGTTCGCTAGTCGATTCAGACTTAAAACTAGTTAGTAGATTAGGCCAATTTTCATGAATAGTTTCGATGATATCTAAATCGCACCAATCGCCATGTGAGAAAATACCAATAATGTGTGCTTGAGAGTTAGAAAAGTGGATAAACAATAAATCCGACGTTCTTTCCATATACCCATCACTTTCCACAACATTACCTAAATGAAAATGCTGGATTCTCCAATGAGATAACATATCATCATTATAATCTAGCTTTTTAAGGTTTCTGCTTTGATATTTATTTAAAGAGTTTCCTTCTTCTATATCTAAAATAATTTTTTGATAAGCACCTAAATGTTCAGCAGGTATGACTAAATTTTGAGGTTCAATCACCTCTCTCGGTTGAGCGTTAATAATTCTGTACTTATAACGTTGATATAAATGAATTGGTCCATTTGTTCCAGCCTTATAATTACCAAACTCACTAACTAATTTTTTATGACAGTAATCTTCGTAATCTTTTAAAATTTCATTTTTAATTTCCATTACCCCACCTTAAAAAAATGATTAAATAAAATTTAATTACCAAGTTATTAAAATCTCATAAAGTAATTAAATTAATCAATCAAAATATCCTCATAATTAGGCAAAGCTGTGCAACGACAACGAATAGGCTGACCGGGATGTCCACCATCTGGCGGAGAATCCCATCTAAATGTCTTGCCCTGCTTATGTTGGTGATCTGGCCGCACACGCTCATCTTTCGCCGTTTGCCATGTGTATGTCTCAACACCCATTGAAAGCTGTCGGGCTTGGTTAATTTGGCCGTTAATCTTGCCCATCTGATCACTAGCAATAAGTCGTGCACGATAATCAGTAGATAAACCCAATTGCTTAATAGCTTTGGCCAACTCTTCATTGGTTTGTCCAGTTTGCAAAGCATTGGTGATTAATACCTCAAGCTTATCGGCATATTGCTGCGGAATAGACTTAATCAAACTGACATTTGCCGTGATGTTTAGATCTACCTCGTCCTGAATATCTGCAGCTCTATAGAACGGCGTTAGATCCACACCAATAATTGTTTTGGTGTGCTCTGCAATTTGCTTGTCCACTTCCTTTTGGGTATCAGTCACAACTTTTGTGGCCAACGGTCGGGAAATCTCAACAACATATTTTGTGAGCTTTTCTCTAAACGCCGTCATCATGTCCGAAAACCAAGCATCACCGATATTCTGGCCAACTGTAGGAATAACTAATTCTTTTGTTTGTTCCTGACAGTATTTTGAAATAGCCAGTAATTGCCGAGTGTAATAAAGCTCAACACGGCGATTTACGTGCACGGCTCTTGGCTTAGAAGCTTTGCGACCCTTTTTACGTTTCTTCGCCTGCTGGAGGTGGGGTTTCAGGATCTGAATTATCGTTGTCATTAAGCTTCACCATTGTCTCAAGCTCTTTGATATGTTTTTCATCAATCACTGAATAAACACCGTCAATAACAAGCTGTTTTGCTATTTGTGGCTCGGTAATGATGCCCATTTCTAAATACTTGGAATCCCGTTCTGCGTTAGCCTTTTCGACCTCAGAACGCACCTTAGCGTCTAATTGCCATAACGGGTTAAAAACAACATCTAAGCTTGGAAATTGACGACCAAATGTAGCTTGAACAATCACTCTTAAAAGCTTCAACATGAATGGCTTTAAGGACCAAATTTGCTTAGTAGCGATACTGTCGTAATAGTTCCGTGTGTCATGCTCACCTGTTGCATTCATCCCCGCTGGTGATTGGCCAAATAAAATTGTATATGGCATATCAGCAGCACCAGCAGCTTGAATAGAGAATTCACGCATAAGGTCAGGTAAACCACCAAAGCTATAAGATTTAGAATCGTATTCTTCGTCTTTATCCAAGACGAGCATACCGTTTAAACCCTTAAGCAATCCGACACTGAGAAAACGTTCAACTACAGATTTCATGTCCTCTTTGATCTTATCGACCAAGTTGGGCGTCCTAATCACATCAATTTTTGATTCATGCACAAGACTAGCTGAGGCTTTCTTAACGGCGGCATGATCAAGCAAATCCTCATAAACTTCCTGTAAAACACTTACAGGCTCTTCATTGACCACATCTGCATGACCAAATTTAATTAAGCGAGTGTGGTGGATCCGCTGGTTAGACTTTCCATCGAGATTAAGCTTGTAAAATTCAGGTTGCTTTAGAAGTCCGCCAGCTTCATTTGGTGGTAAGTACTTTGAAGTATCGGCTTCAATCTGCTTTTTCTTGAGTACGGTGAAAAACTCCAAACGGCCAACGCCTAACTTGTTTAAATCAAACGGTTGATCTAAGTTGCCGCCGTCCACTGTGCCTAGAAGCACATAGCAAACGCCATATAAGCGAGAAAGGACTAAACTAGATAAGAGCACCCCATCTAAGTTAAAAGCCTTACAAGCCTCTTTAAGCTTCAATAAATCGCTATCCTGAATCCCTTCATAGAACCAACCAGCTCGGAGCATATCACTGGCTGGACGGTTGACGATTCGTTTTGCTAACCAGTGTTGATACACAGCTTCTAATTGCTCATCAGGAATTACTTTTTTAACGAAAGATCCGTGAGAAGCTTTGTCACGTTCGGTACCAATATTTGAGACAAAGTTTGTATACGCCCCTGCATCGCCAATTGCATCGGACTTTTTATCTTCAGCCATAATTTCCTCTAATCAAATACAGTTGGCTTGCTTGCTAATGAATCGTTAATTGCATCAATGGTTGGGTCCCATTGGTCGTCATGGTCATGTGTCCAATCGGCCGTGAGCCCTTCTATTTCTTCAATGTAGTTCAAAAGCCATGGTGCGTTTGCTGGTAACCAAACGCGCTGATCTTCAACATAAAGAATGACGTCCATTGTCCTTGAGAGCTTGTCCTCATCCCGCTGAATTGCCCTAATAGGTAATGTAGTTTCCCTAGAAATAGATTGAATTAATCCGGTACCACTCGCCTTATCTTCTACCGCCATATAACGCAGTTTTCCGATTTTGGTGTTGCTATCCTTATGCTTATTGATAAAGGCTTTAGCCTCCTTCAAAAGCTCAGGTGCTTCCCACTTCCCGCGCTTCACGTCAATGATGTAAAGGTTATTGTCATAGCCAAGACCAGCACATAAGAACACAGAGAAGTCATTATGCTTTTTGACCTTCTGAGCAGTATCGGCCCATACAGCCCGCCACTTAAGAACTGGTAGATCAAGATAACGTGGGAACCATTCAGCCTTAACAAGATCACCACCAAGCTTTTTAGGGGCCTGCTGGTATTGGCTAGCAAACGTATAACGGGATACCGTGGCGCCGTCTTTATCCTGTCCGCCTTGTTCGAGTTGCAATAGCGATTGCAATGATTCTTTTAATGGCCAATAGCTTTGACGGCCTTTAGCATCACGCTCAACATTACGTGGAATTTTGCTTTGTATTTTTTCAGGCAACTTACTGATGTACTCATCATCGATAAGTGCTGGGATGCTAATTTGCTCCCATGCACCAGGCACATTACCCGTTAGCACAAAGTTAGTCGGATCCTCTACATGCAAACGCTGCATGATCAGAATAATTGGCGTGTCAGATTTAGCTTTACGCGAGTTGACCGTATTTAAGATTTTACGGTTAGCTTTACGTCTAGCAGTCTGACTAAAAGCATCCTCAGGCTTTAATGGGTCATCCAGAATAATCGCACCGGTAAAGCCCTCATCCGCTAAAGTACCTGCACGGCGACCTGTGACCTGACCACCCATCGAAGCAGAATAAACATGACCAGCGTCATAGCCATCGACCGTAGTTTTCCAACTCGATTTAGCATCCGTACTGGTTGAGATCTTTACTGGCCATAAATTCTGAAAGTCTTCTGACTTAACAATGTTTCTTGCTGTTGCCGATACATCCTCAACAAGTGACTGCGAGAAAGACAAATACAAAAAACGTGATCGAGCATTACGCGCTATGCCACGGGCAATAAGGTTTGTTAGTAATTCAGTTTTACCACTACCCGGTGGAACGTTAATAACTAGGTTCTTAACCTTTCCAGCAATTACCTCGTCAATCTTGTCGGCAATATATTCATGATGCCAATTGACCGAAAACTTAAAGCCCATACGTGGCAAGAAAAAAGCACGTGTGAAAAATAAATGTTCTTTCTCACATTTAATCCGCTTAGCTTTGGTTTTAACAGGATCAATATTCGTTCTCGAGTTCATCTATCGCCTGCCTTACCTGCTCATCGGTAGCAGTCACATAGGTAATGTTTGCGCTTTGTAATGGACCGCCGCCAGCGCCTGTAATTTCAGTCTTATTCGTGTACTTGCCGCCCATGTCCTCAGCAGCTTGTTTAAGAATGCTTAGAGCTGCTACACGGTTTCTACTGTGCTTTTGATATTGGCTTTCATATCGCTGTAAACGCACCGCTAAGTTTGCAATTGGGATTGCCTCAGGCTTACCCAAAAACATTTCGCGAGTCTTTTCAAAATCTTTTCTTAACTCTTCGCTTAGGTTCTCACCTGCCCGTTTAGTTGGGTCGTATTTCTCACACTGCTGTTTAGTAACTTTTACCCCGTATTCTTGGTTGACGAGCTCAGCAGTTTCTGTGGGTGTATTAAATACGGCAAGTGAGCGAACTATAAAGAGTTTTACCTCCTTTTTTAGAGCCGCCATATCCTCAATCCTGTCAACCTACGTCAACCTAAATAGCCAAAAAAAAGAGCCTCAAGGCTCAGGTAATTACGCAGTTTCCACAACATTTCGAAATATCTAAATCAGAAACAAACGGCGGGTTTTTAGCGACTTCAATAAGCCGCTTAACGTTTTCATTTGCACCCCAACGTTTAACAACACCGATAAACTCTTCCACATCGTGACCAGCTAAATAGTGCTTTGGTAAGCCAGTATGATCACTGTAAATAATCTCACCGTCCGAGTCTCGTTCTACACCAATGTGATATAGCTCATGTTCAAGCAGTGCACAAAACTCGCTATCGTTAGCCTTTTCACAAAAGCTTGCATCGATAGTGATTAAGTAAATTGGAACGAAACCGAACCAATCACGCATTTGCTGCTCTTGGCGAGCTTTCTTCCAGCCGCCCTGTTGAAACATAACTTTTTCGCACTGGCCTAACACCATCCGTTTAGCTCTCGAATAAGCAGTTGATGCCCATGCAAAAGCCAAGAACTTCTCATTGTCATGAAGCATCTCAGCGATATGGTCGTGATCTGGATTATGTAAAGGTCCACCAAGCGTAAGAAAATTAGCAACTACCCAGTTTTGTAAATCGGGCGCTGGTACTATGCGAATCGCTTCCTCTTCATCTGCTTGGTCAATAAAATCAGTTGGAGGAAATGGTCTGATCTGATTCATTAAATATTTGCCTCTTTAAATTTTTTAGCCACTGACTAGCGTATTCAGTCCGTAACTGCAAAGGTCCAGACTCATCAATGCGGCATCTTGAAGCTGTCTCTATGCGAACTACTGTGTATCCCATTTCTTCAGCCACATCGTAACGATCAAGACTCCAAGCTTTGTTTTTAAGCTTACCCTTACGTCCACCCGACCAAGGACCGCCAGCAATTTCCACCAAAATTCGATGTTCGATTAAATGAAAATCAAAACGCCAATGCTTTGTAGATTTAAATTGGAATTTTTTTTCATATTTAATTTCCAGAACGTCTAAAGCCTGTGTTAATTCTTCTTCTGCCTCTAAGTACTTTAGGGTAGCTTTAGGAAGTGGTCTACTCTTGGGTTTGGTTTTAGGTTCTCTTTTTCTAGTAAGCCAAAAATAATCTTTACCATCCATTCACTAAGCTCCTTAAAAGAAGCCCTCAGGCTTATTGTTGAGCCGTGCAATTAATTTGTTTTGCTTTGCTATGGCTAAAAAAAATCGCTCATCTAATTGAGCGATCTGTTCTGTACTTAATCCTTTCGTTGTACAGCTTCCCAAATGATTTAGATCTACTTGAAGCTGTCTTATCTCTTTCGTGATTTTTTGAAACTCAGTCATAAACACTCCAAGTAGGCAATAAAAAACCCACCGATTGGTGGGCTTCAATTGTTTGTACTATTATTTAAGATAGATATGGGTATTTTTCAGCTAGATACTTATTAGCGATTTTGGTTGTTTCCGAATAAGACATTTCAGCACAAAGCCAAAAACGATATGTATTTTCACCAACTTTATAACTCTGGCGGTTATATGTTGATTGCTTACTAGGATCTATTTCACTGGCTTCAAAGAATGTACCTTCACGGTTATTTACAACTTCACCGTCTAAATCACCGCCAATACAAATATACATTGAGCTAATCCATAAAATTATGAATGGCAGCTTAACACATAAAGTAAAAAGCCCCGCCAATAATCGATATTTAGCTGGGCCTTATTAGCATTAAAATTACAGCGCATTAAATCAAGGTAATCCAATAATCGATCAAGTTAAAAATGTAAGAATGAGTTATCAAATCTTACTTTGACTGATTCTCTCAATGTCTTTCAATTCAACAATCTTGAATTCGTTTTTTTCACCAATTTTGTGCATTAGTATTGCCTTATCAGAAAATTTATCTAAAAGTATCCAAGTTTCATAGATATTGTTCTCTTTTTTTAGAGTAACGATTGGCAATTCTTTTGTTGTTAAATTATCAGCTTCATTCTTACCATTAAAATATGGAAGCCCAACTAAAATTGCTACAATTCCAATAACTCGAAATCCGTGATGATTTGAATAAAGAACTGCTGCAAAGCAATTTAAAGCAACAATTGCATTTAATACAAATATCCATTCAGCCTTTGAAAAAAATATCATTCCTAAAAATGAACAAAAAAGTACAACATTAGCGCTTATCAATCCACCAATTAATTTGTCTCTGCCATCTATAATTTTATCCATATAGAGTATTGCAAGTACATAATATAAATAAATAATTACATTAGAAACCATGAAGTCAACAGGTGAGAATAATGAAATTAGCCAAAGTGCATCAATATTTTTGGAATCATAAAAACCTAGTTTGTATGCAGCACCAATCAAAATTATACAGGGCGTAAATAATGCGATTAAATCTAGTAAAGAGCCTTGCTTGATTTTATTAATTAACATTTCAATGAATTTTCTATTTTCTTAATTTAAAAATAATTGAGTATTAGCTAAGTTACTAACTTATTAATATAAAGCCCACCATTTGGCGAGCTCTTATAATTTGGTTTTAATAAAGATATTTCTTACAATAAATCTGAACGAGCTTGATTGTCTAAGGCTTTCTGAGCGTCATCCAATTCTTTTTTAGCCACATCCACATCTACATCTGTTTGGGCTTGTTCAAATTTACGTTTTGCTTCAAGCAATTCATTTTCACGGTGATTCAATATTTCTTGTGCTCTATTGCTCTGCGCTTCACTCATTGCGAGTCTCCAATAATTATGAAATTAGCAAATTAAAAAAGTAAAAGCCCACTATTTTGTGAGCTAATTAAGTATATTGGCGACTAAGAATTAAAAACGCCCATTTTAGAAATACTTATACTCAACCGTTCTGTTTAAGTCAAGCTAATGATATTTCTTCTGGTTCAAAATGAAACGATCTAGCCAGGCTAGTTCTAATGCTGTTTTCCCAATTTTCGATACATGCTTCAGCAATTAATTCATATGGTTCATATCTCTCAGAATAACCTGACTTAGACACTTTTAATTTTGCGATCGTAATTTTTTCGTGCAATGTATAAGGTCGTTTTCCCGTACCCGCACATTTTTCACAAAATTTTGATCCATCCGGATAACCTTGAGCATTGAACAATTCTAACTTGCCCAGCCCTTGGCAGTGTCCACACATTGCTTTAGTAAACAACCGTCCACGTAAAACAACTTCAGCTATTCCTTTGGCCACATTAGTTAAGTCACCCTGGCAATTATTCGGCTTGAAGTTTTTCTTAATCATTTCTCTATGGATCTTACCAGCCAATACGTTTCTAACACGGAAGAAATCTGCAGAATTAATATCACCTTTTTTGATTTCAACTTTGCCGGGTATTTCATCAATACGTTTCTTAAATTCCTTTCCGTCAATTATCCAGGTCTCATATATTTTCTTTGCTTCTGTAATCTCTGTAATGCGTTCAAAATCGACTCGCTCAATGAGCAGTTCAGCCCATTTTTTTGCCCCAGTAGGCAATAAAGCAATCTCCCCTAAGACAACGGATTTTGTGATTTTCCCCTTACCTTCGCTTTGAGCAATAGCAAGGCGAAGTAACTCAATAAAATCAAACTTTTCAACCAACATAATCGCCTTCCTATTTACCCTTTACCATAATTAATAAACAACTTATTGAAACCTTTGTTCACATCAAAACTTTGCATATCGCCCGAAAACAAGCATTGCTGCATCTCGCGCATGTTCATTTGTACGTTTTGCCCACCCTGTTAGTTTTAAAAAATATTTAGCATCGGTTTTAGTTTTATTAGCTGCTGGGTGAATCATCGAATAATTCAAACCTTGCTCTTTGCACCAATCCTCCCAAATCTGTGCATCTCGCTTAACAGATCCAACCCCCTCACGAGTACCAGCTCCACTTTTGGCTTGTCGTGCATCTGCGTTACCGAACCAAGTGCGTTTACGTGCATCCTCAATAAATAATTTGATGTTTTGCTTACTGTGGATTTCGACCAGCTTTAACACCTTGCTCATTGCCTGGGTAATCGTGAGTGAGCCAACATCCTGAAGCTGTCCACCTTTCCCCTGATCAATGGCCACTGCAAAACCAGTATTTACGCCAGTATCAATCCCTATTAAAACTTTGCTCATTTCTTGAGGTCCTCGAAGGCTTGTCCAATTTCTTTATCAAGTTGGATTAACTCTTTGTAATCAGCATTAGATAGTCCACCGCGGTAATATCTGTCTCGTAATTTGTCACGGCGAGCTATCGTTTTAACTAAATCGAAATTTTCTGGAATATTCATGCTTCACCACCATTAACTCCTGATTCCTGTTCACATATGGAAATATCCAAAGTCAGCTCCTCAATCATTTGCTTATTCACACCAGCAAACTCAGATCCATGAGAGATTAAATAGTCCAAGTGATCTTTAGCTTTGGATAACCCGCCTAGTTTTACTAAGCGTTCATGTACCCCCACCAGCCGTTTTAGCTCAAATACATCGACAACAATTCCGAATATTTCAAGCTTATGTAAGTCCATTGGTTGCGTTTTACTTAGTTCAAAAGCACCTTTAACGTTCGCTTTAGCACAATCAAGTCCTACCTTTCGAATTAATTTAATTGCACTCATTGGCTTTGCTCCATCACTGCAATTGCTTCATTCAGCTTATGCATTGAGTCCTTTACATAGGCATCTGCTTGAGTATTTTTAGTAATCTTGCTCAATTTGAACCAGCGCTTCATATACGCTTTAGCTTCAGCAAGTCCGCCATAAGAATTAATTAACTGTTCAGCTTCACAGCGTTGAGAGCTATCCATTGTCCACCTCACCATGTTCTTTTCTCGCTAACCACCACAAAGCCACCGCTCCGCTTAGAGCTGCTGTAAAAAATGAAATGAGCAACCCCCACGCTAAAATCTCGAATTTATTCATGCTGCCGCCCCTTTGGATGGAGTTTTAAAACCCATCTCAATCAAATACGGAATAAATGGTTTTTGTAGCTCAGGATCTACTAGCTTTTGGGCCATACGCTTTCCGGCATCCATCCATGATTCGCCCGTACGACAAAATGAATCTTTGAAATCAGGATGGTTTACAAGTAGACGAGCAAAAGTAAAAAGCTGTTTGTCAGAAGCAAAAGTTATTACCTCCGGCAATGTGTTTTCAGATTTGGATTGTTGGCCACTTGAGTTTTTGTTTTCAAAAGAGCGTGGTGCCGGTGCTTTCATCTTTGCGTATTTGGCACGTGCTTTAAGCATCCACTCTGCAAAAAACTTAACCATGTAATCATCGGAGTGATTGCGATCCTGGTTAAATCCTTCGAATGCTTTTAGCTCTCTCTCAAACCAGGAAGCTTTAAAAATCTCGTTTGTATCAATTGACGGATTGATAGAACAAATTTCTAATTTCAAATTTTCCAAAACAAACCATGTATTTTTTTTATTTTGATTAGTGTGTTTTGATAGTGTGTTTTGTGTGTTAAAAATTTTAACTAGCAGTGGTAAAAAATTTTTACTAGCAGTAGTTAAAAATTTTAACTGGCAGGTACTTTCAAGGTAGTTAAATTTTTTAACTAGCAAGCGAGATTTTTGAGGGAAATTTAAGCAAAGATTTTTGACCTTTTTGCAATTAGATGTCTTTTTAGGTACTGGTACTTGGTAGTTAAAAAATTTAACTAGCTGACCATTAAACAAACTAAAAGATTGGACCAGCACTGATCCTTTATTTGGAAAATTAATTAATTCGCCAATAAAATAATTATCAATTAACGAGTAAACATTTCCGTAAATAGATTGATCGTGCTTTTTAACCAAACCAACTTTAACCAGTTCTTTTGTACATCTAACAACAGTCGGGTGACTTTTGCCTGACAGCTCTTCTAATTGCGTAAGCGAAAGCGCATCACACTCTTTTGCCCAGCCGCGCGTTTTACGGTTAATGATTAAATAAATCTTTACTGAGGCATCTGAGATTTTACTCATTGCCTCATCAACGAAAGCGTTAGCAACCTGGAAAGAATTAGGCACATATTTACTCATGTTGTTTGTACCTCATGATTTTTATGCTTTCTGCGCTTATACCGAATGTCATAGCAAGCCTTACAAGTTGCACAGAAAATAGCTGAGCCATCTTTTCTTTTAGAACCAGATCGCCAGAAAAATTCCTCATCTAATGGAAAGTACTCATTGCATTGGATACAGAGTTTTTCTGTACCCAATTCAGTTTGAATCGTTTTAGGTAAAGGTGAATTCGTCATTTAAGTTCACCTTCTTCAATGATTTGAATGAAAGATCCCAAATAGCGGATCCGCTTAGCTCTATAAAGACTCGAGATAATTACTCCAGCGTGATAAAGATAAATTCCGTGTACACCATGTTCATCTACAAGAGCATGCATAAACTCATCGCGAGTTACGGCCGCTTGATTTTCATCATGGTTTCTACGTTTCAAATTTTGCTTACGCTCAACTAGCAAACCAGACAAAGTTCTCAAAGCCGGTTCATGCCAAGACTGGTAACTTTGTTGACGCTTTTGTTCTAAAAGTTTGTCTTTAGTCGATTGATTTGATAAATTAGTTTGCATATTCGATTCCTCTAGCAAGTAATTGAATTGAAAAGCCTGATCTCGACCATCAGGCTTTTTCGTTTCCTAATTCAGCTGTACATTTTTTCATTTGCTTAAGTGCTGCTTGATCAACGGCGGTGATAAGCTCAATAAGGTTTTGCGTTAGATGGTGAATTTCTTCATATTCCATCGGCGTAATAATTCCGTCTTCATATGCTTCATATACGACCCGATTCGCCTTACCGTTTTTAATGTTGTGCTGCATCATTGCTTCAAAAATTGATAACTCATGATGTTTAGAGCTGCTGCATCCAACTGGAACCAAAGCAAAGCCCAACTCATGAGCCCAAACCTTTAGCAATGTAGGGTTTTGTGTAAAATAGATCATGGCTTCAAGCTTTTTTAAGCTCGGTAAATAGGTGGGCATGTTTTGATTGCCGTAATTACAAACCGTGTTATGTGAGTCTCCTATTGCTTGAGCAATTTCTTTTGCTGTGCAATTGGGCGTTTTATTTACCATTTGCCAAAGTGCTATTTGTGCATCTCGGCTTAGAGTCATTTCTTGCATTGTGAAATCCTTCATTTACTTCACATATATTTTTTGAACTTTTTGATTAATACTTGCCTAACTTTGTTTTTAAGCTGTTTTTGAAGTTCCTAAAAAGAAATCAAATAGGCTTTTGTGAGTTAGTTTTTGATTACTTGCATCAACCATTTTTTGAATGGTTTCCATTCTTGGGTTTTTGCGGGCATGGATTAATTGAGTTTCCATATATCCATATGTAACTTTTACTTCTTTGCAGAATTTGAGACGTTCACTCTCACTTAATCCTCGCCAGTAGCTATAAAGAGTAAGCATTAATACACCTCACTGGTAAATTTATTAATTAAATATACCCACAAGGTAAATAAAATACAACCTGTTAGGGTATTTATTTTTTTTACCTATTGGGTATTTTTGAGTTCAGCGCTAGAGGTGAATTAAAAACATGAGTGAATTAAAGACTATTCATGAAATTAGGCTTGGTAATACAAGAAAATTAATGAAGGAATCGGGACTAACTCGTTCTGAATTTGCCGAAAAGATTGATATGTCTTATGGATTGGTAAGCCAATATATTGGAAAGAATCCAACAAAGAATATTGGTGATGAAACAGCTTTAAAAATCGAAGAAGCTTTTAATAAGCCACGTGGATACCTTGATCAATCTGACATTCAAAATGGAAATGCGCACCAATTAGAAGGTACTGCTAGTTTTAAGCAACTCGACATAGAAGCATTTAAGAAAAAATATAATATTCCTGACAGTGAAGATGCTGTACTTTTCTCAAATGTTATCGAAAAACCATTAGTTATTTCAAAAAGATGGGTTCCAGTTAAGGCATACAGCAAGATGGGCCTGGACGGTTATTTTACAGACATGGGGTATGATGGAAACGCTGGCGATGGGTACGTGCCGACTCACACTGCTGGAGATAGATCATATGCAATTAAAGGAACTGGAGACTCAATGTACCCTGCTATACGTAATGGCTGGTATGTAGTATGTGACCCAGATGCAGAATTAACGCCGACTGAATTTGTGCAAGTTTGTTTAAAAGATGGTAGATGCACAATTAAAGAATTTATTGGCATTCATAATAATGTTTTAAATCTTTTAGCTGTAAACGGCGGTGAACGCTTAACTTTTGATATGGATGAAGTCGAAAGCATTACTGCTATTACCGATATTGTGCCTCCTAGCCAACACAGACAGCAGCATCCCAAAGCTCATTAATTATTTTAATAAACCATTATTTAAACCCACCAATTGGTGGGTTTTTTTATGGCATTAACATTAAATACACCTAGCAAGTAAAAAAATAATCAATTAATTTCACCTCACAGGTATTTACTTTATTTTACCTTACAGGTATATTTTTCTCACAGACAATAAAAAAGCACATCGACTCTTCTACCTTCCGATGTGCTTTGCAAACTGCGAGATCAATTATGAATGCAAAAGCAAACCCATACAAGTACTACTTAGCGATTGGCGTATCAGCTGCTATTGCTACGGTGACTCTAAGTAACTGCGGTTTTCAAACTGCTGAATCAAGCACAAATACAAATAATGTATTTGTTCCAAACACTACACCAAGCGTTTACAGCGTTAAAACAGCTCAAATCACTGGTAAAGATAGCGGTATTGCTTCAGTCAATCTGGACGGCTTTACCTTGGATTTTGATTTTAAATATTCTGCGCACAAAGATGACTACGGTGTTCCTGGTTCTGACTTTATTGCCGTAGATATTACTGAGCTAGGTGAAATTAGCGTCAAAGATGCAAATGGTAATCCTTATAAAGATTTTACAGATTACATCGATCATCGAAATATAAACGCCCTTCTCATTGGCTTCATTGAAAAAAATCGCCTGGTGGAGGAATAAGTAATGAAAAAGACCCTCACCACACCTTTTCGTAAGTTTCTTTTTAAAGACCAGGAAGGTTTCTACCATGTACGTCTTGGTCCAAAAATCTATTTGGCCAAGCTGACTCTAGATTTTACGCCAGACTTTGACAAAGAGTTTACTGGTGGCAAAAGAGCTCAGCCATTCAACTGGTACAACGTACTTGTTAAGGATTCACAAGATAGTGAGCCGCGTCCAATTACTACGGATGAATTATCACAAAAATGGTTCAAGCCTGAATTTAAGGGCGGTGTTAATTATCACCGCGCTATTGAGCAAAAGAACCGTACTCAACCCCAACGATACAGCGCAGAGCAACGTATCGCTTATAAAAACTCTCGTTATTAATTGGGTGGCATCATGACTAATCAAAACAACGCATTACATAAAATTCAAAAAGAGTTGAAAGCTCCAAAAAACAAAACCAATGATTTTGGCAAATACAAATACCGTAACTGTGAAGACATCCTTGAAGCAGTTAAACCGCATCTCAATGAATTGGGTGCAACGCTTGTCCTTACAGATGAAGTTCAACAAGTTGGTTCAGTAGTCGTTATTACAGCTAAAGCAGTCTTTACTGATGCTAACGGCAAAGAAATTACCGTAACGGCTCATGCTGGCGTTGACGTTAATAAAAAAGGTATGGATGTAGCTCAAACCTTTGGTGCATCGAGTTCGTATGCTCGTAAATACGCTTTAAATGGCTTGTTTCTTATTGATGACACTAAGGACTATGACACTAATGAATATCATCAACAAATGGACCAAGCATCTAAAAATCAAAACAACCGTACCAACGGTAATCAAAACCAGCAATCTAATCAGAACTCGCAGGCAAACAATGCTAATAGCACTCAGTCATTAGCTCAACGTTATACAAATGCGCTTACTAGCATCAAGAATGCCAAATATCCATCTACTCTGGATAAAGCCATTGTCACTTTTGCAAATTCTCAATATGCAGCTGGGATCGTGAACGCTTGTCGTGCACGTGCCGATCAAATGGGATGGATAGTTAATTCCCTTCCTCAGCAAAAAATCCAAACTCAACAACTCCACCACTGATTAAAGGCAGGAAATAAACATGACTAATTTAATTTCAAACCAAGAAGCCTTTAATGCTTTGATGTCCGGCAAAATTGTTCTTTGCCGCCACATCGATGGTGAGTTTGATACTTTGGAGCAGTTCCCGGCTACAGTATTTTCTTTGCCAGGCTATGAGTATTGTATCCAACTGCCAAAAATTGAATTGGCCGGGATTGCATTTACTCAACCACTTACCCTTGAAGATGTTAAGCCAGATCAAGACATTTATCTTATTGAGCCAACAGGCAGTATTTATTGGTACAAATTCAATGAAACACCAGCTCACAAAACAGCAATTTTAAATGGCTTTGCTCAAGCTGATATTGAAAATGCTCGTCTCCAGCTAAAGGCATTTTGTGCTGCCGTTGGCCGTGATGTTGATACAAGTGATGCGCTTGTCGTACCTATTGGCGGTGCAGAAAAACAAAAAACAACTAAGAAAAAATCTTCAAAGACTGCTCCTCAAAAACAAGTTGAGGAAGTTAAAGCTGAGGATCCTATTCATACAGAAGTTTTGGAACCCTCTTCGACTGATGAAATCGCAGAAACTCAAGCTTCAAACAATCTTCAGCACCAAGTTCTATTAGATGCTTTGCAAATCGCAAATACTGAGCAGGAAGTCAAAAACATTTGTTCAGGTCTTGAGAAAGTAGGCTTTACGCAAGAGCAATTAGATGAAATTGAAGCTGCTAAACAAGCTCGATTAACTGAGTTGGATTTTATTGAAATGGATGCAGCTGATTCGGTTAGTGAGCAAGTATTTTCTGTTTTACATGATTCATTTATTAGTGAAATCAAATCTTGCACCTCAGCTGAAGAACTACAAGCGGTTAAGCGGAAAATTGGCGCAAATGGCCATCTAGAAGATCCAGAACGCGACAATTTAATGAAAGTTATTCAAGAGACAACTTTCAGCGACAAAAAAGCATCTGCCCCAAAAGAAATACTTAAGGGTCTAATTGATCGTGCTAGTACAACTGAAGAATTAGCCAAAGCTAATGACACAATCCTGGCAAGCAAAAATAATCTTTCAACTGAGGATTTACGAGATTTAAAAATTCATTATGAGCAACGAAAAGAACAACTTTCACAGCTTGATTTAATAGACCCTGAGCCTACATATCCTGAATTCACATACACCAAAGATCTTATAGACAGTTTAATTGTTGAAATGGATATGGCTGGGAACGCTGAAGAAGTTAATGCAATCTTTGACCGCACACGTAAATGGTCAGAAGCTCAGCGCAAGCCCTTATTAGAGGCATCACATCACCGTCTTAGACAACTTCAAAACAGACCTTTAATTGAGCGCATCCATGCTGCACAGAATATTGATGTTTTACGCACCTTATTCGCTGAGATCCGTTTACTTGAAAATGGAACTGTAAAGTATGACGCGATGACAGCCTATAAAAACCGCGAAGCTCAATTGCCAGGTGCACCATTGGAGATAAGCCAATGAAATATCGCTACTCAACAATGACGCGCATTTTATTGGTAATCGGCGCTCACATGAACCACCAGTTTGACAATGTTAATCCTTCAGAAATCGATGCTTGCTTAGTAAATGTAAAGTTTAAAGAAGCCACATGGAGAAAGTGAAAATGAGTACAGCAGCTGAACTTAAAAAGGCCAATGAAATGACTAATTTCAAAAAATACAAAGCTAAAGTTTTTGAAGCACTGGCAAATGATACTTACGGCTTAACAGTTTCTCAGTTGGCGACTGTATGCAAGCTAAGTGCGAAAACTATCAAGCAGATTTTAGCTGAACTTGATGTTGAGAAAAACGGCGATGTTTATTTATTAATAACTAAACAACCGGCTCCATCAACGCCTCATTTCCCAATATATGATAATTGGCTTTCTAAAAATATGAACACCCTTCGCCAGGCTACAGCTCATCTAAGTAATAATGAAGTTAATGACATTATTGAAGTTGCTGGACGTTTAATTTGGGAAGCGTCAAAAACTCAGGCGTTGCCGGAAGGTTATGTCATCGTTACTGAAGATCAGGCAAAAGATACAGCTCGCTTGGACTTCATGATTGATGACTCTACTAAACGAACTGTCTGCCACCAGAAGCACTGGACTGATGAGGGTGATTTACTTAAAGAAGGCCAATGTGTAGCAGAAATTTACTATATATCTGGATGGGATTACATATACGAGTCGATCGCGAAAACAAAGAGAGAGGCTATTGATAAAGCAATGTTTGAAAGTAAATCAGGAGCTGAGGAATGAAAGGTATTAATAAAGAAGCTGAGATTGAAAAGTTTAATGCTGCTAATGATGATGCAGAATTTTCACCAGAATCACTGGCTGCAATCCTTGATGTTTCGACATCTTGGTTGCAGAAAAAGCGTTGTGAAGGTGGCGGTATTCCCTTTTCAAAAGTCCACTATCGAAAAATTTTTTATAAAAAAGCAGATGTGTTAGCTTATATTGAACGGCAGCGCATACAATCAACATCACAAATGGCGGTTTAACCGCCTTTTTTATTAAAAAAATTTGTAGGCAAACAATAGGCTAAAAACATATAAAAATAGGCAAATTAAAAGAAATAGGCAGATAGTAGGCAAATAAAGTATATTATCGTATCACGACATGGGATTTAATATCGTTTCAGGTATTTTCATTAAAATACAAAAACTTAAAAACTCTTTTCATGTGTTTATAAATGGTCTAATATCGTTTCATGTTGCTATAAAATCATTTCTACCCGAGAACTCGTCGGGTTCAGGGTAACGACACATGCAGCGGCATCTTCGGAGCATTTATTTTTAGTTAAATAATAAAATTCAGAACACTCATCCTTTCATACAGACCTGTCAGTACGATACTTCTCTCAAGCATTCAATAATTCATAACATTATTATTTTAGAGATCAATGAATCTCTGCCCTCAAAGTTACTTTTCTTTTCTACTCAGGCATTCTTGATACCAAGCTGTTTGAAAATCTTCTATCGCTTTTCTTTTAAAGAAGCTGGTCTTGAATACTTTGGTTGAGTAAGCAGAAGTAATTAAATCTTGATAAAGTTCTTTTGCCTTTGGATCTTCAAGACTATTCGCTATATGCTGCAAGTCTTCAGATGGGACTTTTTGTTGACGCGCTTCCATGACAGTATAAGAAACTTTCTTTACCACATTACAAATTTCGGGATCACTTACACTTTCATCGGCATAACAACCCAAAGCTAAAAAACTAAGAAAAAATAATTTAAACTTCATATACCTACCTTATTTTTATAGCTTTAAATTAATTACAGAATTTTATCTTTAACAAAGAAATAGGAAATTGATCCCTATTTCTTTTAAAGGTGTTTATGCCGGATTAATCACATAAAAATAAATAATTAGACCTACTAAAACGGTTGAAGCGATCGTTAAATATGTACCGACCGTATTAAAACTCTGTAAGAATTTCAAGATTTCCATATCGAGAACCCCCAATTAGCAGTTATAAACAAAACAAAATTAAACTTACCACAACTCAATATCGCCAAACAATTCACATTTGTTGCATTTTTTGAGAATTAAAACATCAATGAATTTATTAATTACACCTAATAGCAAAGGCATCTTTGTAGTAATCAGTCGCACTTTTCAAATCCGATAATAATTTCTCTTCGGTATAAGGTTTAGGCGAAATTTTTATTAAGGCAGGCATATATTGGGTCTTATAAACTTCTGGATAGTCATGACATAAGATTTTGACTTTAACTTCTTGAGGTGTATTCGGGTTATCTAGTTGATCTAAAAACTCTCCTATTTTACGATCTGATTCTTCAAATTGAGCTTTATAATCTACTTCCGCCGCTTCAGGTTCGGCTTGTTTCGTACATCCAGCAAGTAGCAGACCAACACTTATTGTAATGGTTAAAATTTTCAACTTCATAGGCTTAACAATTCTGCATTAATCTTTTAAAAATACTTAACCTTATTAAATGTAAAGAAATACTGACAATACGTAAAGAAATAGAATTTTTAATAGTTAAACATATAGATCAGATCAATTTATGACTATTGGTCCAACCAATTTAAGTTATTTTCGAATTACCCTTCTATTTCCATAAAACTGTCGAAAAATAGGTATAATTTTGCACGACTGATCTTTAATCTTAGTTAGATTTATACATGAATGAACTCAGCTTTATTAGAAAAAATTTAAGATCTAAAAGACGTTCTTTAAGCTCATTTGAGCAAAAACAGGCTCAGCTTAATGTTCTTCATCATCTAAACATCCTCCCTATTTTTCATTCTTCCAAAAAAATTGGTTTATATTTGCATGCCTTTGGAGAAGTTCACACAGAGCTTCTCATAAAATTATGTTTTAAAAAGAATAAACAAGTTTATTTACCTATGATTTGTTCTATGAACCAACGTTTAGTCTGGGTAAGAATATCTAAAAACCAATATGTAAATCGACGTTTTTCTCATCATCCATTGGGTATGAAAGAACCCATGGCAACAAGAGGAAAACATGTATCAAAACTTGATTTACTGTTAATGCCACTTTTAGCTTGTGATCAATACGGTACGCGTATTGGTATGGGAGGCGGCTATTATGACCGTACATTGGCTAGTGCAAAACATAAGCCTTATCGTTTAGGGTTAGCTCATCAATTTCAATTTATTGAACATACTTTAAAACGTCAAAGTTGGGATCAACCCTTAGATGCTTTACTCACCCCTCAACATATTTATTATTTTAAAAGATAATATTTATAGAAAATTAAAATTAGTCTTAAGTTTTTAATGCCCCTAAAATCATAAAAGTAACCACCCTAAGGATGGTTACTTCTACGTGACAGACCGATTTACCAACTTATATTAACATGGCTATTTAACGTTCAATATTAAATAAGTTTTGCATTATTGTTATTATACAATGCCGACAAATGACATAAGAAAATGGTTGTTTTCCACCCAAACGTCTTTTTTACTATATGAATATTTCATAATTATTAAGCTAAATTACCTATCCTTTCTACAAAATTTTATTCTTCTTAAGAATTAATCCGTTGATTCATAATATTTTAATAAAAAAGTTGACTAAATTAGTCATTTTTTCCACATTTTCTATAGAGAGGCCCTTGTAATTTTTGAAATACACATCACTATAAAAAACATGGCAACCTCGTTGTCACTCATTAGGAGTGCCCATGTCTGAACTTATTATGAATGAAAAAACTGACTTAGAGCCTCAGGTTCCAAGTGTATTACCACTTTTAGCGTTACGTGATGTAGTGGTCTACCCACACATGCAAATTGCGTTATTCGTGGGTCGTGAAAAATCGATCAATGCAGTTGATGTGGCTCGTAACAGTGACAATTTAGTATTTGTAGTTGCGCAAAAAGATTCGCTTACAGAAGAAATTGATCACGATAACCTTTATCAGTACGGAACTGTCGCTAAGATTGTTCAAGTCGTAAATCATGAAAATGATGAAAACTGCATTAAAGTACTTATTGAAGGTTTACATCGCTCTAAACTTGAAAAGATTATCGATGAAGATAGCCATTTGACTGCTGAACACAGCTTAAGTCCAATGACAATTAACGTAGATAAAGCTACTCAAGAAACTCGTTTGCAAGAGTTGCGTACTTTATTTGCTCAATATGCTGAAGCAAAATTACGTAATGCACGCGAACTCGTTGCTGCGGCTAATAAAATTGAAGACTTGCTACAACTCATGTTCTTTGTAGCAACACGTGTGCCTCTAAATATTGAAATTAAACAGAAGTTTTTAGAGCACGATGAGTTTGAAGCACATTTGCAAGAGCTTATGAGCTACTTGGTAAATCAATCTGCTGAACAGCAAATTGAACAAACTTTGCATGACAGCGTAAAACGCCAAATGGAAAAAAATCAACGTGAATACTTTCTAAATGAAAAAATGAAAGTCATTCAACGTGAACTTTCTGACATGAATGGCGGTGCTGAAGATGACGTTGCTGAAATAGAGAAACGTCTTGCTGAAGCTGATTTACCTGAACACGTACGTAAAAAAGCTGAAGCTGAGTTCCGTAAGCTTAAAGCAATGCAACCAGCGTCTAGTGAAGCAGCTGTTGTACGTAACTATCTAGAAGTAATTTTAGATACGCCGTGGAATAAAGCGAGCAAAGTGAGTATCAACCTTGCGAAAGCACAGGAAATTCTCGATACAGATCACTACGGCTTAGATGACGTAAAAGACCGTATTGTTGAATACCTAGCTGTTCAGTCGCGTGTTAAAAAGCTCAAAGGTCCGATTCTATGTTTAGTAGGCCCTCCTGGTGTAGGTAAAACTTCACTTGGTGAGTCTGTCGCGAAAGCAACAGGTCGTGAATTTGTTCGTATGGCACTTGGTGGTGTACGTGACGAAGCTGAAATTCGTGGTCACCGTCGTACTTATATTGGTGCGATGCCAGGTAAAATTGTGCAATCTTTAACAAAAGTTGGCGTGAAGAATCCATTGTTCTTACTCGACGAAATTGACAAGATGGCGCAAGACTACCGTGGCGATCCTGCTTCTGCTTTGCTTGAAGTATTAGATCCATCACAAAACAGCAAGTTCAACGATCACTATTTAGATCTTGATCTTGACCTATCTGAAGTGATGTTCATCTGTACTGCAAACAGTATGAATATTCCAGAAGCCTTGCTTGACCGTATGGAAGTTATTCGTCTACCGGGTTATACCGAAGATGAGAAAGTTAACATTGCTGAACGTTACCTTGTTCCAAAAGCAATTAAGAATAATGGTTTACGTCCAAAAGAGTTAACAATTCATGAAGAAGCGATTCGTGACATTGTTCAGCGTTATACACGTGAAGCTGGTGTACGTAGTTTAGAACGTGAAGTATCTAAAATTGCGCGTAAAGTGGTAAAAGAAGCAGTAAGTAAAAAGTCTAAAAACTTACAACTTGATGTGACTTCTGCCAATCTTCCAGAATACTTAGGTCCACACAAGTTTGACTTCGGTATCGCAGAAGATGAAGCACAAGTAGGACGCGTAAATGGTCTAGCTTGGACATCTGTAGGTGGTGAATTACTTACAATTGAAGTTGCAGCTGTCAAAGGTAAAGGTAAATTCATTACGACTGGTTCACTCGGTGACGTAATGAAAGAATCTATTACTACAGCAATGACTTTAGTGCGTACACGTGCCGATGAGTTAGGTATTGAAGCTTCTCGTTTTGAAGAAACTGATGTACACGTTCACTTACCTGAAGGTGCAACACCAAAAGATGGTCCATCTGCTGGTTTAGCATTAACAACTGCGCTTGTATCAGCATTTACAGGTATTGCAATTCGACCTGATATTGCAATGACGGGTGAAACAAGCTTAGGTGGTCGTGCAATGCGTATTGGTGGCTTAAAAGAAAAACTTCTTGCAGCACACCGTGGTGGAATCAAGCTTGTCTTTATTCCTCAAGACAATGTTCGAGACTTAGCAGAAATTCCTGCGAATGTTAAAGAAGGTTTGGAAATCAAAGCTGTGAAAAGTATTGATGACATCTTGCCTTTAGCATTAGTTTCGATGCCAAAACCTTTACCTAAAACACCGATTGTAAAACCGGTGGAAGGCTCAAAAGCAGCACGTCACTAATTAAAAATATGGAAAAAGAGAGCTTCGGCTCTCTTTTTTTTGTTACATAATTTGATTGAAAAATATCCAACCATCCTCATAATAGGTAATAAGAGTATTTAAATAAATGAGTACTCTTCACTGTCTAATTCTTAGATAGCCTTGTTTATATTCTCTATGATCATCTGAACTCCAGACAGATGATCATTTGATCGCAGTCCAACACCGTTTTTTGGACTGCGTTTTTTATGCCTGTCTTTTAGATCGTCAGATGCTTTCATTACTCAGGTATAATGCGCCAGCTGTTTTTGAATGAATAGATAACATGAAAATTCGTATTCTGACCATTGGTCAAAAAATGCCTGCTTGGGTTCTTACTGGTTTTGAAGATTATTTCAAACGCATCCAACCTTTTGTTCAAACCCAAGTTATTGAACTACCTATGGCCAAACGTGGTAAGAATGATTCAGAAGCAGATATTTTAAAATATTGCCAAATTGAAGGCGAAAGCATTTTAAATGCTTTAAAACCGAATGAAACCTTAATTGCTCTAGAAGTTGGTGGTCGGGAACTGAGTACAGAGAAATTAGCTGACACAATGAAACAATGGATGCTTGAGGGTAATGATGTAGCACTTGCTATCGGCGGTCCAGATGGCTTGTCAGATCAGGTACGTAAAGCTGCCGCTTGGCATTGGTCACTTTCAAAACTTACCATGCCCCATCCGTTGGTACGTGTTTTATTAATCGAGCAACTATATCGGGCCATGAGTATTAACCACAATCATCCTTACCACCGTGCATAAAAGGAACAAACGTTTCATTTTAAGAACAATCCGTTGAAATCTGGATACTTTTAACATGTCCTGATTTTGGCATAATACCTATTATTCTGCTTTTCAACTCAGGTGTAATGAAATGGAACTACAAACCCTTCCCGGACTGTTTATTTCACATGGTTCACCCATGCTTGCACTTGACCCAGAACAAGTGGGACCTGCTCTACACCGTTTAGGTACAAATCTTCCTATACCAAAGGCAATTATTGTGATGTCTGCGCACTGGGAAAGTAAAGCACTTGAAGTGAGCATTTCAACTCGTCCTGAAACGTGGCATGACTTCCGTGGATTTCCTAAAGAATTATATGAAATTCGCTACAGTGCGCCTGGCGAACCAGCATTAGCAGAAGAAATCTTAAAATTATTGGCCGATGCTCACTTTGTTGCACATGCCAATAGTACCCGTCCTCGTGATCATGGCGTATGGATGCCTTTATTGCATATGTACCCAGATGCAGACATTCCTGTAGTCGAAATTTCTTTGCCATCAAATTTAAGTGCACAAGAAATTTATCGTATAGGACAAACGCTTGCCCCTTTACGTGATAAACAAATCTTACTCATTGGTTCAGGAAGTATTACTCATAATCTTGCAGAGTTATCTTGGCAAGGAGACAACTCTAAAGTTCCTGAATGGGCTTCAACTTTTAGAAATACTGTCGTTAATAAGCTTTCCCATCAAGATTATGATGGAGTTTTAGACTGGCAATCACTGCCGTTTGTGAAACGTAACCACCCTACGCTTGAACATTTTGCACCTTTGTTTTTTGCTATGGGTACAGGCAATCGCTTTACGATTGTTCATAGTAGCTTCACAATGGGCTCATTAGGAATGGACATCTATCGTTTTGATTAATTATTAAGAAATACCCCGTTTTTGCGGGGTATACCATTATTTTTGTTGAAAATTAGAATAATTTACAAACTTATACATTTTAAAAACCGAAACAATCAAATGTTTACATTTTCTTTTTTTAAGAATGTTTTAAGCTTATTACTGTTGTTTTTTTACTTGAAGTTTTTAAATGAAAATTAAATATTTAATTCTTGCGTTATTACCTTTTTCTTTGATGGCGTGTCAAACAGTTACTAATACTCCTGCTCCAATTGTTTCTGAGCAACAACAAAACCTTGCAACCACTTTAGGTGAATATGCATGGACTTATCAAAATGTAAAAGCTTCTAAACCACTTATTCTTAACTTTAATGCAGATGGTAAATTAGCCATTAATACGGGCTGTAATGGCCAAGGCGGTACTTGGAAAGTTGAAGGCAACCAACTTGTTACTTCTAATCTTGTTTCAACGATGATGGCTTGCCAAGATGATTTAATGAAACAAGAACAACTTTCTACTAGCATCTTTAATGAAGCAAAATTACCAATTGAAATTAGCAACACTAATGGTCAGGTGATTTTAACGGTGACAGATAAAACTGGTCAAAAACACATTTTCCAAGGTCAAAAAGCAGTTAATACTCAAGCTTTAACAGATTACTCTTGGTCATATCAGCCTGAAAATACTAAAAAGCCAATCGTTCTTAACTTTACAAATGACCGTTTATCTATCGCAACAGGTTGTAACCGCCAAGGAACAACTTGGAAAGTTGAAAATAATACGATTGTAACAGCTGACGTAATGTCGACAATGATGGCATGTGAACCTGCTTTAATGAAACAGGAACAGTTCTCTAGCAGCCTCTTCCAAAAACGTGCAGTTCCGTTTGAACTCAATACTACAAATGTTGATCAACCAACATTGACAGTATCTGATGCTCAAGGTCAGAAATATACTTTCACTGGTAAAATGACACCTGAAGCAAAATATCAATCTGAAGGAAAAACAGTTTTCCTTGAAGTAGCTCCGGAAACTAAATCTTGTACTGGTGTTGCGCCACAAACTTGTATGCAAGTTCGTGAAATTAAATATGATGACAAAGGCGTTAAAACTTACGCTGACAAAAACTGGTCATTATATTACGGTCAAATCGAAGGGTTTGAACATAAACCAGACCAACGCGTAATTTTGCGTGTAAAACGTTTTGAAGTGAAAAACCCAGCTGCAGACCAATCTAGTCAAGCAGATGTATTAGATATGGTTGTAGAACAAGAGTTAGTTAAAAAACCTAAAAAATAAGTTTTTAGACTAAAAAAATCCGATGCTTATGCATCGGATTTTTTATTTCTATATTAGAAAATACCTTGAGCAAGCATTGCATCAGCAACTTTTACAAAACCTGCAATATTGGCACCGTCTACATAGTTCACACTACCGTCTTCTTTAGTACCATATCTTACACAGTTGGCATGAATGTCTTTCATAATTGCATGTAAACGTTCATCGACCTCAGCATGGGTCCAGCCTAAACGAATTGCATTTTGAGACATTTCTAAACCAGAAGTTGCCACACCACCCGCATTAGATGCTTTACCTGGGGCATATAAAATTTTCGCTTCGATAAAGTGTTCAACTGCTTCAAGTGTAGAGGGCATATTAGCGCCTTCAGCTACACAAACGACACCATTTGCAATAAGCGTTTTAGCATCTTCACCTGTTAATTCATTTTGCGTAGCACATGGTAAAGCAATATCGACAGGAATATGCCAAGGCGTTTTTCCTTCAAAATATTCAAAACCATGTTTAGAAGCAAACTCGGAAATACGACCACGTTTAACGTTTTTCAGTTCCATTACTTCAGCAAGTAAATCATCTGTAAAACCATTTTTTAAATAAACTGTACCGTTTGAGTCCGACAAGGTAACAACTTTTGCTCCTAAGAACATCGCCTTTTCTGCCGCATATTGTGCGACGTTACCAGAGCCTGAAACAGAAACAGTTTTACCAGCAAAAGATTGTCCACGGGCTTTTAGCATTTCTTCTGCAAAATAAACCGTACCATAACCAGTTGCTTCAGGACGCATTAAGCTACCACCAAATGAAATTCCCTTACCGGTAAAAACACAAGCGGTGTCATTACTCAGCTTTTTCATCATGCCAGCCATGTAACCCACTTCACGCGCACCCACACCAATATCACCCGCAGGAATATCCGTATTTGGTCCTAAATGGCGATAAAGCTCAATCATGAGTGACTGACAGAATCGCATAATTTCAGCATCAGATTTACCTTTAGGATCAAAATCTGAACCACCTTTCCCGCCACCCATTGGTAAAGTAGTAAGTGAGTTTTTAAAAGTCTGCTCAAAACCTAAAAATTTTAAAATTGATAGATTGACCGATGGATGGAAACGCATTCCACCTTTGAATGGACCAATTGCTGAATTGTATTGAACGCGGAAAGCACGGTTAACTTGAGTCTGACCTTGATCATCCATCCATGAAACACGGAATTGAATCACACGCTCTGGTTCAACCAAACGTTCTAGCAATCCCTGCTCTGCATATTCTGGATTTTTTTCAATAAATGGCCACAAACTTGTCATGACTTCTTCGACAGCTTGTAAGAACTCAGGTTGATGCGGATCACGCGCTTGCACGTAATTCAGGAATTCATTCAGGTTGTTGTATTTCAATGCACGGTCCTCAGCATAGTAATGAATTAAATTGGTGCAATACATTTTTAAATGCATCATTTAGCAGCAAAATATTAAATCCCTTTCCATCAATTTTAACAATACTTATTTTAAATTATTTTATTTATCTTAATTATCAAAAGCTTATTTTTAGAAAAACTACTTAAAGATAAGAAATAGTCATTTAACTTTTCACTTTTATTGATCTATTATTGTGCAATATTAGCTACATTTTAGGTCAATTAAAAACCCGATAAATTCGTTAAAATCCATTGACCTTACTTAGGTTTTTCTTCATTATCGCATCGTTTTAACCAAGCTATTTGCCCACTATGAATTCATCTATTTCTCTCATACGCGAGATTGATGCGTTATTACCACAGACTCAGTGTGGTTTATGTGGACATCGTGATGGATGTCTACCCTACGCAAAGTCGATTGCTGAAGGTGAAGAAGCAAATAAATGCGTTCCAGGTGGTCAGCCTGTAGCCGATGCACTCGCAAATCTATTAAATCGTTCTGTGTTAACCGCTGAAACTAGCGTATGGCCTGTACAGGCCGATGGGCGCCCTCAGCGAATGAAAGCGATTATTCGAGAAGATGAATGTATTGGTTGCACCAAATGTATTAGTGCTTGCCCTGTAGATGCTATTATTGGAAGTGGTAAGCTCATGCATACCATCTTGACTGACTTATGTACAGGTTGTGAGTTATGTATTCCACCATGTCCCGTAGATTGCATTGATTTGGTCGAAGACACGCAAGTATTACCAAATGAGCAACAGCGTATCGCTGAACAAAATGATTTAAGACAACGTTATTACGCTCACATTCAGCGCGAAGAAAAACGTCGTACTCACCGTAAAGGGCCTGTAGTACGCGCTGAAATTGATACCCAACTGTTTGCCCAGTTCTCTCAGGCACTTGATGAAGTACCTTCAATTGAGCTCATCGAGAAACCCAAAGAAGTTGTGTCAACTGATGCAAAAACTACAATTGAGTTAGCGAAAATTCGTACGCAAATTAAGAAACTGGAAAAACAACTCAGTGTACGTGAAGATGCTAAAAAACGTCTTCAACTTGAAGAACTTCAACAGCAACTCATGCAATTACAGGAGGTCTGAATGGCCGTCAAGAATATGACGAAAAAGCAGATTCAAATTTTCTTTGAACGCCTTCGCGAACAACGACCTTCACCTCAAACCGAGTTAAAATATTCATCTCCATTTGAGCTACTTATTGCAGTTATGTTGTCAGCTCAAGCGACCGACGTAAGTGTTAATAAAGCAACTGATAAACTTTACCCTGTGGCGAATACAGCCGAAAAAATCTATAACTTAGGCGTAGATGGGTTAAAGGAATATATCAAGACAATTGGCCTCTATAACGCAAAAGCCGAAAATGTCATTAAGACCTGTAAGATTTTAATGGAGCAGTTTAACGGCGAAGTGCCAAGCAACAGAAAAGACTTGGAAGCTTTACCAGGGGTCGGACGTAAAACCGCAAATGTTGTTTTAAATACAGCTTTTGGACAACCCACCATGGCTGTCGATACTCATATTTTCCGAGTGGGAAATCGAACTGGTTTAGCAGTAGGTAAAAATGTTCTTGAGGTTGAGCACCGCTTAATTAAGGTCATTCCTAAAGAATTTATTTTAGATTCACATCACTGGCTCATATTACACGGTCGTTATTGTTGTATCGCCCGTAAACCTAAATGTGCAGAATGTGTTGTTGCAGATGTCTGTAACTGGCCTGATCGTTTTGAATTTGGCGCAATAAAAACGATTCCAACAAAAAACCTCAGTTAATCCTGAGGTTTCTTAATCTGCTGTAATTTCGGATGTAGTTGACGTTCTCGTCCATTCTTTTTATTTTCCAAAGCCTGTTGTTTCTGCACATGACGCAGCATTTTTTGACTTTGATACAATAAAAATAACAGTAGAGCTAAACTTAAAATTACCACTACAATCAAAATAATTTTCAGCAAAGAAGTATCCTCAATCCACTCAAACTTTGAGTGTTATATGCCATAACATAATCTTTAACTACTATTATGTCAGATTTTGTTGGCTTGCATACCATGCATGAATATCCTGTTTTTCAATTGCAGTTGCCATTAGTTCGGGAAATTGATCAGGTGTACAGGCAAACGTTGGAATCCCCATATCAGCAAAGATCTGTGCATGTTGAGTGTCGTACCAAGGTGCACCATCATCAGACAATGCCAGTAGCGTAATGACTTGCACCCCACTATCTAGCATTTCAGCCACTTGCTTGAGCATTTGCTTAGCATCACCACCTTCACACAAATCGCTAATCAGGATAAAAATCGTATCTTCTGGTCGAGTGATTTTACTACGGCAGTATTTTATCGCTTTAGCAATATCGGTTCCCCCACCCAACTGTGTACCAAATAACACATCCACTGGGTCTTCTAGTAAAGGTGTTAAATCAGCTAACTCGGTATCAAACACAATCATTTGCGTACTGACTGCACGAATACTTGCCATCACCGCCGCAAAAACACTGGAATAAATCACTGAGGGAGCCATAGAGCCACTTTGATCGACACAGAGTACAATATCTTTTAAGGCCGTTTGTTGGCGTGGATGCCCATGTAATTCATGCGGAATAATCGTTTTAAAGTCTTCTTGCCAATGCTTTAAATTAGCTTGAATGGTGCGTTTCCAATTAATATCTTGCATGCGTTTAGGACGTCGTGTATGAGCTGAACGGTTCATACTCCCTCTAATCGCTTGCTGCAAGGGCTGCTTTAGACGGTTTTCAAGCTGTTCTACTAACTGACGTACCACGATACGCGCAGTTTCTTTGGTTTTTTCAGGCATTAAATGATTGAGTGAAATCAAAGTTGAAACCAAATGAATATCAACCTCAACACTCGCCAACAATTCAGGCTCTAACAACATTTGCTGTAAATTCAAACGCTCTAAAGCATCTTTTTGGATGACTTTCACTACCGAGGATGGAAAATACTGACGAATATCACCTAACCATTGCGCAACTCGAGGACTCGAATGCCCAAGACCACCTCGACGATTAGGCTGCTGCGTCTGATAAAGTTCATTCAAACACTCTTGCATCTTACTATCTTGCATCGACCAATTCGGTAAATGCGAAGTCGAATTTGGGACTTGTCCTAAAATCAAACGCCAACGTCGTTCTTGTTCCGCAAGATCTGATTGTTCTAAAGTGATCAGTTCTTCATTCATGTTCATCACTTAAACCTCGACAGAAACAGGCCGTAAATATGTGTATATTTCATCTAATACCGTTTGAGCACGTTCGATGTCTAAAACACCAACCTCTTGTTTGATTTTGGTCGTTTTTTGTGTCACTTTCTGAATTAATTGCTGTGCTTCAGCAGGACTAAAACTGGAGGCTGTTCTCGCCAAAATTGGCAATAACTCAATAAATTGCTGCTCTTGTAATTGATTGACCCATTGGCTCACGGTTTCCCAAAGGCTTTGCTCATGAATCAATAACAAAGCTTGATGAGTGAGAAAACCTTCAAACCAAGCGGCACTGTAGTCTGCCGTCTGCCCAATCGATAAAGCTCGTGAGAGAAATCCCTGTGTCTGTTTCACATCAATCAACTGCTGTTCTCGTGCTAAACGTACACAACAACCATGCAAATAACCTTGCATATATTCCAACTGCAATAACTGTTGCAAGGTCTCCTGCCAAAGCTGTAATAATTCATCTTGTTGTAATTGTTCTAAAAGTTCATATAAGGCTTGTAGTTGTTGAGCAAACTGCTGGGCCATTTCAGCATTTAGTTGTACGCAATAACTTGGCAAACTCAACATCAAACGAATCGCTAAATTTTCTACCAGTTGATGCAAATGTTGCATCGAAAACTGACGTACGCTGCCATAACGAATTGCGGTAATTAATGGCTTTAAAGTTGCCAAAATAATACTTGGGTCTTGATGCTTGGTAGTAAGTTCATTCAGTTTATCCAACGCAAAATTTAAGCTTTGGTCCAAACCAGACAATAAAATGCTTTCAATCAGTTGAGCAATTTGTCCCACATCTTCACATTGTTTGATCTGATGTTCTACATAACTTTGCGTAGCAAGTTGCACGCTATTGCCCCACAATGACATTTCATTCAGATATAAACTACTTTCAGGCTGCCAAGACAACTGCCAAATTTCTTTAAAATTCCCGTGCTTCGCACCTGTACCTGCTAACTCTGCCCAAGCAACGCCAAGTAATTTAATACAATGTAGAAATTGACTTTTTGCCAAGTCGAATGCTTCACGTAAATCTAGCGTAATATCACGATGTGGTGCTTCGAGTTTTAAGCGAAAATGCTTCACTTGCTGTAAAAAGTCTTTTTGAATTGGCAACTCAATCAATTCAGCAGGTACTTGTCCCAATTGCTCATCTTCAAGCAATTTAGCTAAAATCGGTTGTGGAATATCCAAACCATGATTCAAGACCGAGCGAATTACCTCAAACAAATCTTCCAAATCAGGGATACGGCGTCCACGTAATTGCAATAAAGATTGGATCAGGTGTACCGCATCAATAATTTGGGCACTAGAGGCGTCATGACCTGCTTGGCGTAAGGCTTGGGCAAATTGACTTAACCAATCAATGGTAATTTTTTCGCCATCAACATTTCCGTCTAAAGCTTGTTGGTAATGCTTCCAAAGATGGGTATACCACCCAACCGCTTGTACACCTGCGCCATAACCATTATCTCGACTCAATCGTCCATGTGTCCATGCAATCCATGCAGCATCAACTTTGATTTTAGGCAAACCTTTCAGTAAAGCAGTATCCGCTTTAGTTTGAGCTTTTAAATCTGCCAACACAGGTGCATGCCATGCACCACAAATCACCACAATATTTTGATAGCCTTGTTTTTCTGCCTGCTTAATCACTTTGCGCATATAGGCTTCACGATACTGCTCCAGCAATTGATCTTCGCTACTGTAATTTTCAGGTTGCTGGCTTAGCAAATGATCACGTAAAGCTGCCATCGCATCGCTAATAGCAGTAAACATTTGTCCAGCATGTGGTTGCTGTTCGACTAGATGTTCCCAAAACCGTTCACTATCTTGATAGCCAGACTGTTCAGCCAATAATTGAATTGGATCTCGACGAATCGAAAGATAATGTTGTTCCAGATTGTATTCTGACTCAATATCATCTTGCTGATTCAGCTCAACCTCTTGCTCATCTGTTAATGCCTGTTCATCCACCGAAGCTTTCTGTAGACGTTGTTCTGCCCATTGTTTTTCTAATGCAAAACGATGTTGCAAAGGTAGATCCATAAACTCTACTGCAACTTGCTGACGCAGCGCATATTGTAAAGCTTGCCACTCAGGTGAAAACTCAGCAAAAGGATAGAAGACCGCCTGGGATCGTACTTCTTTTTGTACAGGAGTATTCAACAACAATGCTACAGGTGGCTTAAAATCGGCATGTTGTAATTGGGCAATAATTGGATTGGCATCCGGTGGCCCTTCAATCAAAATACAATCGGGTTGAATTGAAGCCAAAGCATTACATACACTACGTGCCGAACCAGGCCCATGATGACGAATACCGAGAATATGCAGCATTTTTCTATCCTTTATTCCGATCACATCTTCTCTTTTGCAAGGAGAAGATTGGGATGAGGTCATTTATTATTGAGTTTTATTCTAAGTCACGACAAGCACGATACAGGTCTTGCCAACCCTCGCGTTGTTTAATCACAGTTTCAACATACTCTTTCCAAGGCACAAGATCTTGAACAGGATCTTTTAATACAGCACCCTGTAAACCTGCTGCTAATTCATGGTCAGTTAAATTACCTGAACCAAAATGCCCAGCCATTACCCAACCATGACTCATCACAGAAATAGCTTCAGCTGTTGATAAGGTACCCGTAGTGGTTTTTAGCTTTTGCTTACCATCTAAAGTTTGTCCATGACGCAACTCTCTAAAAATCGTCACCAGTTTTTGAATTTGAGCATCCAAAGGCTGAATCTCAGGAAGTTGCAAGCTTTTACCTAATGACTGAACACGCTTTTGTACGATCTCGACTTCTTCTGAGATTGTGGCAGGCGGCGGTAAAATTACCGTATTAAAACGACGCTTTAACGCAGAGGAGAGTTCATTCACCCCTTTATCACGGTTATTGGCTGTTGCAATCACACTAAAACCTTGTATCGCTTGATACTCAATACCGAGCTCAGGCACAGGCAGATTTTTTTCAGAAAGCAACGTGATTAAAGTATCTTGAACATCTGCAGGAATACGGGTTAATTCTTCTACACGAGCGATCTTACCTTCTTGCATCGCGCGCAACATCGGGCTTTTGACTAATGCATCTTCACTAGGACCTTTAGATAAAAGTTGTGCATAGTTCCAGCTATAACGTAAAGTATCTTCACTAGTGCCAGCCGTACCTTGAATCAGTAATGCACTATTTCCAGAAATAGCAGCTGCTAAATGCTCAGATACCCATGATTTTGCCGTACCCGGCACCCCTAATAATAACAATGCTCGGTCAGTTGCCAAAGTTGCCACTGCAATTTCCATTAAACGGCGATTACCAATATATTTAGGTGAAATCACAGTTCCATCAGCTAAAGTGGTCCCCAATAAATAATCTACAACAGCTTTCGGTGAAAGTTGCCATTGTGGTGGTTTTGCTAAATAGTCATGTGCCTTTAATGCATCTAATTCATGAGAAAACTGTTGTTCTGCACGTGCACGTAAAACTTGTTGAGACATGTTGATTATCCTAATTTATGATTTATTGATCATTAAGCAATAAGTTTTTGTTTATACTGAATAAACTGAATAAGTTGTTTCCATTCAGAAATAGGAAAAAGAGGTTGTAGACAACTGAAGTCTATTGGATAAGCTTCCAAAATCAGCCATTGTGCATGCTCTTTTAATAATGCAAATTTATTTTGATCCTGCTGCAAGTCCAAAGTCTCATATGCGTGTTGTATTAAAACAGCTGCCATTTCTGAAATTTTCTGATCTTGATGTAAAACTTTTGCTCTTTGAAATACATACCAAAAATGTTCTAAATCTTGATTTCGATAATAGGACTCAAGTTGTTCTAATAATAATTTGCTTGCTGGCTCCTGATCTAGCAAACCAAAGATTGTCTCACGCTCGATCCTGCTTCCAGTTGATATTGTCACAGCTTCACACCATTTGGTCTGATGTTGATAAAACCATAAAGCTAGATCACGGCGCTGCTCTCGGTAACAGCACAAAATAAATGCGCTCCACAGTGAATCTTTTTGTCGCGAATGTAATGAAAATAAATGATCCAAAGTACCAAATAATTCTAACCAATAGGCAAGTGGTAATTGGATTAAAATTCTTTTGAGATAAAGTACGCCCTTTGAACTTTCACAAAACTCCTGATAAGCCTGTTCGACTTGAGAACTTTGGTAAGCCGTTTTTAAACTTTTACGGCTTTCAACCAAATTTGCTTCTCGATCAAAGAAACCATAATCATTCAATGCATCATCTTGATCTAAGTTAATGTTGAATTTAACTTTTCTGGCTTGAACATCGTAGCTTAAACATGCACGCAGTAACGCCATAACCTCGTTATAAAGGGTATTATCTTGATAATATAAATAAAAGCTTAATGCTGCATTATTACGTACTGTCGCTGCATTCTGGGGTTCTAGTGTTTTCACATGCTGGTATAAAGCTTCAAATTGGGTTACTGGCATGTTATATATCACTAGACTTTCAGCATGACTTTGCAAATGATTTTTCTGAATAGATTGTGACCAGAATTCCGCAATATACTGGTTAGTAAAGTCTGGTAATTGACCGCACAATTGGCTCATCAATAAAGACCAATCGCTATTTTTTAATTTCAACAACTGACGGATCAATGGTTCGGCATTTTGTTGTTTCAAATATTTCCACACTCTTTTCGCATCATCCACACGTGTTGTCACATCTCCCTGAAATGCAAACTCAGGTAAGACTGATGCCAATAACACTAGGTTCCGACACAGTGGTAAAACTTTCAACACCAAATAACGTGGAATCACTTGCTGCTGTTGTTGAGCAAGTTTTAAAATTTGATTAACCCAATCCTGATATAAAAATGGCGACTCTTGCGCAACAATCCATTTCAAAATTTGCACAAGCTCATCATCTAGCTGCTTTTCATTTTGTATCTGATCAATTTCACCAAAACTCTTTTGAACCTTTTCAGGCACAGCTCGTGTTTGATAACCTGCTAGTTGCATCAGTCCCCAATATTGATTTAAGACCAATAAATCTTGTGCTGAATCAATTTCTTTAGGAATATAATCCTGCAATTCTTTAGGAATTTTTATAACTTGCTTAAATTGCTGTCCTAAAGTCAGTTTGAGAAGTAACTGTTGATTAAACTCACTGTATGATGTGGTTAAAGACATTCAAAATGCCCTCCTTGCCAAATACTTATAAGTTTAAGTTTCAACCCATCCCACTCTACACCAGCACTGAATGGCTCTGCCCCCACTAAAAACCACAACTCAACAAACTGTTTAATTTCAATTTCACACATCTTTTGATCCTGATCGACCAAATAAATTATTTTATCAAGCTTTACTAAACGTAATTGCTCTAGCCAGAAAAAGCGTACTAATTGCAAAGGATGTTGTTTTAAGCCATTCGCATATTGAGTAAATGCCTGGTCAAAATTTTTAAATCCCCTAGGTGAAATGAGCACTTCGTTTAAATCATTAAATGTTATTAGATTATCTTCCAGACGTAAGCGTTGTTGGCTTATTACAGGATAGAGTTTGACATTTATAGGCAATTGTTTTTGATAAGGTAAGGTCACTCCAAAGCTTGAATGAGGGGGTATTTCAAAATCTAGTAGCAAATAATCACACAGGTTCTGACTATCCCATAACCATTGACGACGATAACGTCCCTGAGTATTGACCAACTCATGCGTCACTTGTCCTAAAGCGTAAAGATCAAGTTTATGAACTGGTATGTTATCCCACATATCAGCTGGCAAATTAACGCCAAATAACTGTTTTAACTCTTCATAAAGCTCAGGTTTAAGACGATGACGATTCTGCCATAGATGAATAGCAGTTTGTAATTTAGCCAACCAGAATGAACTTTCTACTTGCCAGTTGGCTTGATACAAGGCACTAGAAAATTCATCTAAATAACTCACCAAACCTGCAACTTGAGCATCTACTAAACGGCTTTGGATATCTCGAAATTTCTCGTGTTGTTGCTGACGTAATCGTCCTAGTCCTAGATTTACAACATCATTCAGCCATGTTTGCAATGCATCAATCCCGGCATCAATTTTTTTCTCACGCGCTAATTGGCGTTTGAGTCGAGCTTCTTCATCAATAGGCTTATTGACTTTATTTTCTTTCTTTTCAAGTGATTTGTTTTTTTTATCACGCCATTTCTGTACTCGCTCAGGTATGTTTTGTTCATCCGATTGCACAATAAATTTATCTTGATACTCGGTATAGACAAATAATAATGCCAAAGCGTGTTTACAAGGCCGCTTAAAACTCGGGCAACTACATTCACACTTTAGTTCGGGTAAAAAAATTGCACTTTGATAAATTGAGCTACCTTGAATTTCCCCCCAAATCCATTGATCAACTGAACCTGAGATATTATTCCACGCTTCAAATTTCGCTAGTTTTTTAGCTGATTTCGCTGAACTTGCATCTGGAATAATCTGTTCCACCTGATCAGATTGAATCATCAGCAACATAATTAACCCTTTAAAATAATTTTTTAATTTCAATGTCTTGGTTTATACAATCAAACACACTATAAATGTTTTAAATTTAATTTCACATACTATTATTACATAGTACGACACATTATGTCGCCAATTATTATTAATATAAAAAAAACTGCCCAGTGGAACCACTGGGCAGTTTTTTATAGAAAAAAATTATTTGTCTAAGATGTTGAACAAATCTTTTTGTACATCTTCAATTGTACGCAAGCCATCAAGCTTGTCATAAGTTGGAGCATTTTCACCAGAAGCAGCACGGCCTTGGTAGAAACCAACCAATTGCTCTGTTTCAGTGTGATAAGACGCTAAACGCTTACGAATTGTTTCTTCTTGGTCATCTGGACGTTGAACAAGATCTTCACCAGTTTCATCATCTTTACCTTCCACTTTAGGTGGATTGTATACAGTGTGATAAACACGGCCAGAAGCTGGATGCTGACGACGACCAGAAAGACGTTTTACGATTTCTTCATCAGGAACATCAATTTCAATCACGTGATCGATGCTGATCCCTTCTTTTTCCAAAGCTTCAGCTTGTGGAATAGTACGTGGGAAACCATCAAAAATGCAGCCATTTGCACAGTCAGGTTGAGCAATACGTTCTTTTACTAAACCGATAATAAGTTCATCTGAAACCAAACCACCAGATTCCATTACACTTTTAGCTTTTAGACCTAATTCAGTACCTTCACGAATCGCAGCACGGAGCATATCACCGGTTGAAATTTGTGGGACATTGTAGCGCTTACAGATCAACTGAGCCTGAGTCCCTTTGCCTGCTCCAGGTGGTCCGAGTAAAATAATGCGCATAAAAAACATCCTCATTTAAAACAATGAATATGAAGTCCGGCAGAAAAAGTCTCGTTAATCTTCAATAGATCCTGCCTGACATCGAATTATAAGAAAGCTACAAACAAATGTATTGTACCAGCAATAAATCCGGTTACCCCACCTAGTACAATAAGAATCCACTCATCCTCCTGAAATGCAGGACGTAATAAATTCTGAAATTCTTTTGGTGTTAGTTCACGAATACGCTCTTTAAACATTTGAAAAATCTTCTGTGCCCGGCTTGCGTTCAGTGCTGGGTCACATACGGGTCCCATCGTAATTTCAATTGAACGATCAATCAAGTCCGTCTTTAATCTTGCGTACTCTCTTGGCCCTAAAGAAAGCTGTAAAGAGGTGCGAACTAACGGAGTTTCCATGATTTCGTTAATATGACGCTTAACAATGCGGCGCGTTTTATCTTTACGCGGCCCGTACATCATTTCGGTCATAATCGATTTTAACGTAATTAAATCTTCTGTGACTACGCTCGAAAACACATCAGAGACTTCCTCTTGACGCTTCATAAAAGCGCCTTGGACATTATAAGTTCCAATTCGAAGAACTGGTACAATCCATGGAAACTTACGATCTTTTGTTAATCTAAAAATCTGTGGATAACGAATATAATGCGGCTCAATTGGGTTAAATACCATCCAGATTGCGATCCAGTTAGTTAAAAAGCCCCAAATTGCAGCCCAAAATGGTACTGTCCAGTGCCATGGTACTACAAACCAAACCACCATTTGGAAAATACCAAAGAACATCCCAATCAGTGCACTAATATGCCAAATAAAGTTAATTTCTTTTTGACCCACCTTTAAGAACATACGTACCATTAAACGGCGATCACCTTCCATCTGGCTCACGACCATTTCACGCATGTTAACCAGTGACTCTACATTCATGGTCAGCTCAGTCACTAATTCTTTTAGCACACCCGGCAATTGCTTATGTGCTTGAGCATAAATACGGCGTTTAATTGAATAAGGTAGATTTTCCCAAAGTACAGCATTACGATCGATCATGACTTCATCAATAAGATGTTCAAGTTCAAAACCGACTTGTTCACCAATAATACGCGCCATATCTTCAGGATCCATTGCTTCTAAAAATTCACGCAATGAACCTAATTTAGATAAAGTGTTATCAGTAATAATCCCAGAGATACGTCCTGCTTTACGTGGCACGATACCTTGCCAACCTACTGGCAATGGTCCTAAATGGAATCCCCAAAATTTAATTGGGTAAAATACCATTTTTAAAGCCATCCACACATGTGCCCATGTGACAAAAGCCGTTACGGGAATAATACTCAAAACGGCCCAAAAATCAGGTCTGTGTAAAAAGGTCTGCCACAATCCACTGACGTACTCTAACATGTAAGACTCTCGTATTTATTTGTGCTCTGCTTATGGCGAGTTAACGATAAACTGCTTTGTTTTATAAACCAAAACTTAGAGAATAAGAAAATTGAATTTGTGGTTTAGTATCTGCAGCAACATTTCCGTTCTGGTCAGTTAATTTTTCAGCCGCACCGATACCTACACTAAAAGTGCTAATTCTTTCTGAATTTAACCACACATAGGCCAAATCAACACCCGCACCTAAACGGGATTTAAAATCACCATCAACCTCTTTACTATCAAGATGACCAGCATAGAAACCGATATAGTAACCATTCTTGTCTGTGCCAGTAAGATAATAAGGATATCTAAAACCAACTTGACCACCAGCGGTTTTGTCACCATTCAAAAATGCACCGGCTTTCGCATAGGCAATACCATACGGATTTACCCATTCACCGTTAAGATGTAATAATTTTTGAGTAACGCCTGCACCCACATTCCAGGTAGATGCATTATGACCTGCTAATTTTGCTTCCGGAAGAAACGAGTAGTCTTGAGCATGGGCCCAACTACTTACTGTCAAAACTGCAAGTAAGGGATAAATTTTTCTCATTATTTTCTCCATTTTCCCTAATCGTATGGTGAGAACAACCCTATTCTATTGAATGAGAGACTTTAACAGAATTATTTTGCTTCTTATATACAAGTATCTACAATTTTGTTGTCTGCAAAGTCAAAAAGTATCTTATTAAAATGCAATGAAACTTTGAAAATTATGCAATATTTTAAGTGCTCTTGCGTTAGAATAAGCAGCTATTTTTCTACCCTATGTCATTAAGTCGATCCTTATGAAACAGCACTTTCCTTTAAAAGATATCCAGCAAGAAAAGCGCATTTATCGAGGTCGTATCTTTTTTGCCGTAGGGATCGTGACCATCTGCTTATTAGTCTTAATTAGCCGATACGCTTATCTACAAATTTTTCACTACGACGAATTCTCGACTGCATCTGACAAAAACCGAATTCGCTTGCAGCCGCTTCCGCCTGCTCGTGGTTATATCTATGACAGAAACGGTATATTACTAGCAGATAACTATCCTGTTTTTACAGCAACTTTAAGTAAAACAGATGTAGAAGATGTTGATAGTGTCATTGAGCAATTACAACCTATTTTAGATTTAACACAAGAAGATATTGACCGTTTTAAAAGCCGTATAAAAACTGCCCGTAAAACTGAACGCGTCGCGATTAAACTTAATCTAACTGAAGCCAATATTGCTAAATTTAGTGAAGCCAAATATAAGTTTCCAGGTGTAAGAATCGAGACACAAATGACTCGCTATTATCCACACGGTGAGTTATTTGCTCATGTGATTGGCTATGTCGGGCGTATCAACGATAAAGAATTAAAAAGTATTGATAAAGACTTATATGCTGGGACCAACCTAATTGGAAAAATTGGTGTTGAGAAAAGCTATGAAGACCTACTACATGGGACACCCGGTTACGAATCTGTTGAAGCAGATGCACATAGTAATGTATTGCGTCATTTAGGTCGTAAAGACCCTACTCGTGGTAATGATCTCTATTTATCTTTAGATTACGGTTTACAAGTTGTCGCATCTCAACAGCTTGCAGGTCGTCGTGGGGCTATTGTCGCCATTGATCCTCGTACAGGTGAAATTCTAGCTTTAGTGTCTAGTCCAAGTTTTAACCCTAATTTGTTTGTGACTGGAATTAGTCATACTGACTACAGTTCACTACGTGACAATTTAGACCAACCTCTTTATAACCGTGCTGTGCAGGGTGTATATCCCCCGGGTTCTACTATTAAACCAATGGAAGCAATGGGTGGTTTACACTACAGTATTGTAGACTGGTCAACAGCAATTTCTGACCCTGGTTATTTCCATCTACCTGGTGACTCACATAAATTCCGTGACTGGAAGAAATCTGGTCATGGCGTAGTGAATATGCATAAAGCCATTGTGCAATCCTGTGATACCTATTTTTATATTCTTGCCCATCAAATGGGCATTGATCAAATGAACCAATGGATGCGTCAATTTGGATTTGGTCAAAAAACAGGGGTCGATTTACCAAGTGAAAGTGAAGGCCTTTATCCAAGTCCTGAATGGAAAATGCGTACGCGTAAAACGAAATGGATGAAGGGTGAAACTATTTCTGTCAGCATTGGTCAAGGCGCATTTACAGCCACTCCATTACAGCTTGCGATGGCAACAGCAATTACGGCGAATCATGGTTCTCATGTAACGCCTCATGTTTTACGCGCAACACATGGTGCAAAACCATTTACGGTACGTAATGCGCCTGATGGCAAAATCAAATTCAACGGCACGGATGAAGACTGGATTCAAATGCGTGATGCCATGATTGATGTAATTCAATCAGGTACTGGCCGCGGTATTCGTACTCCCCTCTACCAAATTGCAGGGAAAACAGGTACAGCACAGGTTAAGAGTATTGCACAGGGTAAACGCTATAACGAAGCAGCCTTGAGTGAACGTCAACTTGACCATGGTTTATTCGTTGGATTTGCCCCTGCTGAAAAACCTGAAATTGCGATTGCAGTCATTTGGGAAAATGGTCGTCATGGTGGTTCAGCTGCTCAACTTGCAAGACCTGTCTTTGATTACTGGCTATTAACTCGTAAGAAAAACCCGATTCGTCCAGCAAATCACCAAGTCAATGGCGGGTTAATGACAGCAGGTATTAAACCAGGTGAACTTCCAAGCGGCGGTGAAAGCTCTGGTCCAGCATCGGCTACAGCTACCACCAACAAACCAGCAGCATCAACACCGCAAGCTGCTCCTGCTCGTCCTGCTACCAATGAGGCCGATGAATAATGAAAAATCAATTACGTATAATTGGCGGCGAATGGAAAAGACGAGTACTGCCTTTCGCTAGCATTAATGGCTTACGCCCAACCCCAGATAGAGTACGCGAAACTCTATTTAACTGGCTCATGTGGGATATTCAAAACGCTAAAGTTCTCGACATCTGTACAGGCTCTGGTGCATTAGGTTTTGAAGCTCTGTCACGTGGTGCTGCATCTGTTTATATGATTGAACCCGACAAAACTCAGGCACGATTTTTAAAAGATAATATTGAACTATTAAAAGCCCAAAACTGTCATCTAATTAATTCAACGGCTCAACAAACTCTACCCCGCTTAAAAGAACAGTTCGATGTGGTTTTTTTAGATCCACCTTATAGTCTTGATTTATGGCAAGAACTCTCGAACTTGGCCGAGCCTCATATTAAAAAAAATGGCTATATTTATGTTGAAGCTGACCGAGATTTAGCTCAGCTTCAACTTCCCGCAACATGGCAACAAGTTAAAACCACTAAAGCTGGCACAGTCCACGCTGGGCTTTATCAGAAAATTTAAACATGTAGGATTTTATGGCAAATTAATTTACCTGATCTATTTATTTGAATTAGATTATTTTTATTTCGTATTTCAGAATAAATAGATCGTAAAAAATCGTATGAGTTGACCTCGATCATAAGGAAAACTCGAAATATATTCATAACCAATTTTCAGTCTTGGATTAACACTATAATTAACCCCATATCCAACTGAAATGGATAAATCTTGAATATTAATATGATTCGTAAAACCATTACTGTTTTTATTCTGAAGTTGCCCAGTATCATAGGCTGTATAATTATAAATTACCCAACGCTCATTTGAATAAAACTCGTTTTTGAGCACATTATAGTTATTAACTTCATCATCATGCTCAATGGCTAACCGCCTTTGTTCCAAGTTTAAATCTGATTGATCTAACAACTGGTCTGTATCTAGTAAAGTAGAATCACTTTCTGGTTGAAAAAAATCATAAGCCTGAACATATCCACTGTAAAAGATAATCAGCGCTATAAAAACAGTATCAATATTTTTATGCACACACATTTTATTTTGCAAATCCAAAAAGGTAGCTTAATGCTACCTTTTTTTGCAAGGTTTTAGTTAACTTAAACCAATGACTGCAACAATTGCTGCGCAAGTACCCACAATCTTTTTACCATAAGGTACATATCGCGTAAAAATGGAACCTAGTGCAAGTCCACCGCAATAAATGAGCGCCATACCAGCAACCATACCAGTTACTAATGCAGCAATATGAATATGCCCTGCATGTGCTAACTCAACACCATGAGCCATGCCATGGAAACTTGCAAGCAAAGCCGCGGCAATTGGTAAAATTCGATTTGATTTTGTCCATAGAGCAATTGCTGTAATAACTAAAGAAGCAACAATGCCGTATTCAGCTATATTAACTGGTACCAAACCTTGAGCACCTATTAAAAAGCCTACAATTAAGGTAGTACTTAAGGCAATGACTCCAGCAATTTTCCACTGTTTAGCAGCTGACCACAACAAGACACCAAAACCTAAAGCCATGACTAAATGATCTAGACCGGTAAACGGATGAATAAAGCCTGCCATAAAACCAGAATGTGCATGGTCATGTCCCGGATGGGCCATTGCAAGAGCCGGCAATAATGAAAGGAGCGCTACACTCCATTTTTTCATGAAGTCCATAATCTCTCCTTAAGCTTTAAACAGCCCTTGTTTCTCAATAAATTGGATAATTTCTTCAAGACCATCTTGTGTTTTCATGTTTGAAAATAAGAATGGCTTTTCTCCGCGCATGCGTTTCGCATCTTGGTCCATTACATCAAGGTTTGCACCTACCATTGGCGCAAGGTCAGTTTTATTAATAATGAGTAAATCTGACTTGGTAATACCCGGCCCACCTTTACGAGGAATTTTTTCACCACCAGCCACATCAATCACATATAGAGTTAAATCAGAAAGTTCAGGACTAAATGTCGCTGCCAAATTATCCCCACCGCTTTCAATGATAATAAGTTCTAAGCCTTCGAATTTTTCACACAAATCATCAATTGCAGCCAAGTTAATTGAAGCATCTTCACGAATTGCGGTATGCGGGCAACCACCAGTTTCTACCCCCACAATACGATCTGGTGACATCGCCTCATTACGGGTTAAGAAGTTTGAATCTTCTTTGGTGTAAATATCATTTGTCACCACAGCCATATTGTATTTATTACGCAAGGCTAAACATAAATTAAGTGTAAGTGCTGTTTTACCCGAACCCACTGGTCCGCCAATTCCAACTCGTAATGGACTACGCTCTGTCATGATTTTTATCCTTTTTCCTAAACTTAAGATCTGAATAACCGTGAATATTGTGTTTCGTGTTTCATGCTCAGCATGGCATAACGAGGTAAAGCGCTGCTCAATTGCTCGTCATTAAGCTTCAAAGCTTTCTCTACCGCTTGTGGTACTAAACCATGTAAGTGCCATAAAATTCTTTGCCCAGCCATCTGTCCTAAAGGAACAGTTTTTACTGCAGCTAAAACCTGATTTTCTAAAACAGTGAAGGTATAAGCCGTAAGTACATCCATCTCGTTGAGTTCGAGTCGGCCACAAAGCTGTGCATAGACTGGTACGAAACCAAACTGCTTTTTAACCTCAACTGTTTTTTTTAAAACATCTTTAATCCACGCATTTAAAGAAAATGCCAGCTGTTGAGATTCTGCCAAAAGTTCTTTACTTTCTCTGCTGGCCTTATACAAATTTGCCCAAACCAGAAACTGTTCTGAGTCATCATGATGCTGCATGAGACGCTTTAATACGGGCAACTCAAACCGTACTAACAGCATTTCAAGAACTTCTTCAAAGTAAGCAATTGCTGAGGTTTCGTCATGTATTAGGCCAATATCAATTGCCGTTTCCACCCCTTGTGAATAACAATACGCCCCAACTGGCAATGCCGTAGAAGACAGTGTCAGCAGTTGCAGTAATTGCGCGGCACTATGAATGGACATGATGTAAAGCTTTGATTGGGCTTAAACGATGATCATGACTATGCTGCGCATAAGCACCACTTTCAGGTTCAAACGGATGATCAGTTTCTGAAACTGTAAGTCCTAAACCTTCTACCATTTCTGCAAGCACATGATCAGGCTCAAAATACAAAGCTGCAGGGGTCAACATTAACGGTACATGTCTATTACCTAAGTGATAGGCAGCTTTAAGTAAATCAAAATCGGTTTGAGCAGTGACTTGCATTAATCGCTCAGGCTTGGCATCAACACGTAATACATCGCCCTCTTGCGTTGCAATATATGAACCACTACGCAAAATGCCAGTACGCGGTAAATCCGCACCAATATCGATGCCACTCGCTAAAGCCGCTCGAAAGCGGGATTTTTGGCGGGTATCAAAAGTCAGTTCAACCGTTTCAAATGCCTGATCAGGAGAAATATCTTCAAGTCGTTGGGTGTAAATTTTCATTTAGCTTCTCTCTCCTTATTTATTTCTTTCATATCTAGAGTAATGAGACATATCATCTCTATAAAATTCATCAAAATAAGAAATAACGCTGAGCCATTGGTAATGTGTCTGCAGGTTCACACGTTAATAATTCACCATCAGCCCGCACCTCGTAAGTTTCAGGATGAACATGCATGACTGGACAATATGTGTTGTGCTTCATATCGGCTTTAGTAATTGCACGCGTGTTTTTACATGGGCTAATTAACTTTTTAAGATTTAGTTTCTCAGCAACTTTTTCATCAATTGCCACTTGAGATAAAAAGGTAATACAGGTGTTATGTACACCACGCGGATAGGCACCAAACATTGGGCGATAATGCACGGGTTGAGGTGTCGGAATTGAAGCATTAATGTCACCCATCGGTGCCGCTGCAATCATGCCACCTTTAATAATCATGGAAGGTTTTACACCAAAAAATGCAGGCTTCCATAACACTAAATCAGCAAGTTTTCCAACTTCAATCGAACCAATTTCATGGCTTAAACCATGGGTAATGGCTGGGTTAATTGTATATTTGGCAATGTAGCGTTTAACGCGATTGTTATCATGAAACTCATTATCACCCTCTAAAGGACCACGTTGAATTTTCATTTTATGAGCAGTTTGCCAAGTACGTATAATTACTTCACCCACACGACCCATCGCCTGAGAGTCAGAGGACATCATGGCAATTGCGCCTAAGTCTTGCAAAATATCTTCAGCGGCAATAGTTTCACGGCGAATACGGCTTTCTGCAAAAGCGATATCTTCAGCAATTGCTGGGTCTAAATGATGGCAAACCATAAGCATATCTAAATGCTCATCAATGGTATTAATCGTATAAGGACGTGTTGGATTAGTCGAAGATGGCAAGACATTACTTTGTCCAATTGCCTTTAAAATGTCGGGAGCATGCCCACCACCCGCACCTTCGGTATGGTACGTATGAATTGTACGATCTTTAAATGCAGCCAGAGTCTCTTCTAAAAACCCACCTTCATTTAAAGTATCTGTATGAATTGCAACCTGCACATCAAACTCATCTGCCACACTCAAACAGTTATCAATGGCTGCTGGTGTTGAGCCCCAATCTTCATGCAGCTTTAAGCCAATTACCCCAGCTTTAATTTGCTCTCGAATTGGGGCTGGCAAACTCAAATTACCTTTGCCTAACAGTCCAATGTTCATAGGTAAATCATCAATGGCTTGCAACATGGTCGCAATATGCCAAGGCCCTGGAGTCACTGTCGTTGCCGAAGTACCTGCCGCAGGTCCTGTTCCGCCACCCACCATTGTTGTTGTCCCCGACATAAGTGCAGTTTCAACTTGCTGTGGGCAAATCCAGTGAATGTGAGTATCAATACCACCTGCCGTTAAAATTTGACCTTCACCCGCAATCACTTCTGTTGCAGCACCTAAAGGAATGGTAATGTCAGGTTGAATATCAGGATTTCCAGCTTTCCCTATTTTCCAGATTCGACCATTTTTTAAGCCAACATCAGCTTTTACAATCCCCCACCAATCGACAATCAAAGCATTGGTAATCACAGTGTCGGCAACTTCATCGGCTAAAAGTTGAGATTGCCCCATTCCATCACGAATGACTTTGCCACCGCCAAACTTAACTTCTTCACCATAAGTCGTTAGATCTTGCTCAACCTCAATAAAAAGCTCTGTATCAGCCAAGCGGATACGATCACCAACCGTTGGACCAAACATCTCAGCATATGCACGACGTGACATTTTCATAACTTATTACTCATCTCTTTCATTATCGTTGTTATGTTTAATCCAACTTGCCCATGACGCGGCCTGCAAAACCATATACTTCTCGCTTACCTGCTAAAGCAACAAGCTCTACTTCTCGACTTTGTCCCGGTTCAAAACGTATTGCTGTGCCTGCAGCGATATTTAATCGAAAGCCTTTCGCTGTTTCACGGTCAAACTGTAGTGCATCATTTGCTTCATAAAAATGAAAATGTGAACCCACCTGAATAGGTCGATCGCCAATATTAGCAACTACAATTTTTAAAGTTTGTCGCCCAACATTCAGCTCAATGTCTGCATCTGGAGTAATGATTTCACCGGGGATCATAAGCGTTCCTTTTATACAATTGGCTGATGAACAGTGACTAATTTCGAGCCATCAGGAAAAGTTGCTTCGACCTGAACCTCAGCAATCATTTCTGGCACACCATCCATCACATCTTCGCGCTTTAATAAAGTTGTTCCGTAATGCATCAAGTCACTCACCGTCATACCGTCCCGCGCTCCTTCAAGTAAAGCAGCAGAAATAAAAGCGATAGCTTCCGGATAATTTAGTTTCAAACCACGCGCTTTACGACGCTCAGCGACTAGCCCTGCGGTAAAAATAAGTAATTTATCTTTTTCTGTTGGATTGAGTTCCATATCTCTTTCCTAAATAGCATCTAATTTTCTTTAAGCAAAATACGTGCTCAAAAGCAGCATACTTGTTTTAATCGTTTTTTAAATACGCAATTTAACGTAACTTAGGTTCTCCAGATTCTTGGGAATTCTTCATCTAAATCAAACCAATAACGTCTTAATCTTGCTCTTATTGCCGCAAATGCATCATGGCAATGTCGGACATCATTTCCCAAGAAACGCGCACAAACTACATCATCTAATAATGTTAAAGTTAGAGGTGCTTGCATACGCATCATCAATTCACGAATGAGTTCGAGCTGTTGTTCTAAATAAAATGAAGATCGATATTTCTCAGGTGCAACCGCCCAAAAGTTTCCCATTACTGCTTGATTATTCATACCTAAACACGAACTAAGCCAACGATCTTCTCCCTCAAAATACAATGTATCTGCAACCAATAACTTATGTTCTCGCCACAATTTAAACTGGTTGTAATAACTCCCTTGAATAAAGCGCTCCGCACGTGCCTGTCGCCCAAGTACCAACATATCCCAGCCAATAAAACTCGCAGCATGATCAAGATGAATATGAGTTTCAGAGTGTGCTAGAGCTCCGTCAAACAGCATCGTTTCTTGTGGAACCCACTCCAAAATAGACTGATCTCGCACATGAAGATGAATATGCTGAAAGGCTTGCTTTCCATTGGTTTTGTACCATTTTCCCGCACCAGGAGTCGTTACAACCGCATGAGCTTGATCTTTGGTTTCGATTTGAAAAGTAAGATGGTCTCCTCCTGCAATTCCTGCTGGAGGATGTACAATAATGGCGTGACATACACCTGTTTTTTCAGGCCAGAGCATTTTTTGCACCCTTACAGGGCCATGATGCTTTCTATGACTCATTATGGTGCGCGAATTTTCAAAACAGAATCCGAGTTCTAATTGCGCATACCAAAATGGTGCTAAAGAGTTTTTTGAAAACGTTTGTACCTGATTCATTCTGGTTCATATGTTCAAAATAAGTGCTTAAAGTTATAAGCAAAATACGCACCAAATATAAAAATAAGCAAAATGATAAAATTAGATACAATTTTTTGATTTTAATGAGTTAAAAAACAATCAATGTCTAACATAAAACCACAGTAACTCATGGAATTATTTATACAATAGCGCCCACCGTTGCTTCCATACTTGCTCTCCATGAAACTTTTTTTCGTGTTAACGCCACTTGTCTTTTTAACTGGGTGTATTTTTGGCCAATCTAGTGAGGTCAAACGTGCAGAGAAAATTCTCCATAATTTTGAATGTAAAAATGTTGAGACAAGTCAGATTGCAACAAGCTCAATTAATTCTTACTACCAACAGTCTTTAGCGGTAAGCAAAGAAAAGGCGACTTCATATGTAGAGAGCTATAAAAATGGTGAAGAGTTATTTGATATGCCGCTAGATGAAGTTTTAAAGCAACAATATCAACTTTATAAATCAGCTTGTGATTCTTTAGGTGGGGTTTCTTCTCAACCTTAATATATAGAGGTATTCGCTAATTTTTAGTGGATACCTTTTTTTAATTTTATATCTTTCTTTTTTGATTAAATTTTACCCACTTTACCTTTTGTTAAAATTAAATTACATACTTAAACTTTTATTAGGCTCTTATATTTCATAGCCTGTTTACTTGTTTTTTATTTATTTTCCGAGGTTTAGAGCATCATGAAAAAAACATTATTATCAGTAGCACTCTTAAGTATCCTTCTTGCCGCTTGTAGCAAAAATGAAAATAAAGCCGACACGACAACTCAAGCATCTGCTCCAGCACAAACGACTGAAGCGAATAATAATGCTGTAGATAGCGCGCACACAGCTGAAAACTCACTCGATTGGGACGGCACATATAAAGGCACTCTCCCATGCGCAGACTGTGAAGGTATTAAAACTGAATTAGAACTTAAAGATGATAAAACCTACGAGCTAACCGAAACTTATCTTGGTAAAGGTGACACCAACCCATTTGAAACCCATGGTACCTTTACTTTCGACAAAGATAATACTTCAGTTATTACGTTAGATGATAAAGGCCAAAACCGTAAATTCTTTATTGGTGAGAACACTGCAACTGCTTTAGATATGGAAGGTAAAAAAGTTGAAGGCTCTTTAGCTGAACACTATGTTTTGAAAAAATAATTTTTAATAATTAAAAAACCCGCTCATTTGAGCGGGTTTTTTTATGAATCAATTCTTAGTGAGCTGCGAATTGGTTCATTGTGTTTTTAGCATCGTCATGTGCTTTAAGAGCATTATCACCAGAGAAGATTTCTTTGTGATCATCACCGATGTCAGAACCCGCCATTGCTTGGTGTTTAACACAAGCGATACCGCCGCGGATTTCTTTACGTTGTACGCCAGCAACATAAGCCAACATACCTTCAGAACCGAAGTAACCTTGTGCAAGCTCATGAGTAGAAAGAGCAGCAGTGTGGTAAGTCGGAAGTGTGATCAAGTGATGGAACACACCCGCTTCACGAGAAGCATCTGCTTGGAAAGTACGGATCTTGTCATCAGCATCAGCAGCTAATTCAGTGTTGTCATATTCAGCACTCATTAATTTAGCGCGGTCATATGCAGAAACGTCTTTACCTTCAGCAACCCAACGATCGTAAGCTTGTTGACGGAAGTTTAAAGTCCAGTTGAATGATGGGCTGTTGTTATAAACAAGCTTAGCATTTGGAACAACTTCTTTAACGCGATTAACCATGTGTGCGATTTCTTCTACGTTTGGAGTCGCAGTTTCGATCCAAAGAAGGTCAGCACCATTTTGTAAGCTAGACACACAGTCAAGTACAACACGGTCAATTTGAGTGTCAGCACGGAACTGATATAAGCCAGAAGGTAAACGCTTAGGACGGTGTAATTTACCATCACGCTTGATTAAGATTTCATCTTCTTGAGCATCAGCAATGTCAATTTCTTGAGTATCTAAGTAGCTGATGTATTGAGAAGCAATGTCACCTGGCTCTTTAACCACTGGGATTTTTTGAGTCAAGTCAGCGCCTTCAGAGTCAGTACGCGCAACAATGATACCTTCTTCAAGACCCATTTCTAAGAATGCATAACGTAATGCATGGATCTTAGCGATGAAGTCTTCGTGTGGAACAGTTACTTTACCAGCTTGGTGACCACATTGTTTAGCATCAGATACTTGGTTTTCAATTTGAAGCGCACAAGCACCAGCTTCGATCATTTTCTTAGCAAGTAAGTAAGTTGCTTCTTCGTTACCGAAACCAGCATCGATGTCCGCAATAATTGGCACAACGTGAGTTTCAAAGTTGTCGATTTGAGCTGTGATTTCAGCTGCTTTAGCAGTATCACCAGCTTCTTGTGCTTTTTTAAGCGCACGGAATAAATCGTTTAATTCTTTTGCGTCAGCTTGACGTAAGAAAGTATAGATTTCTTCGATCAATGCAGGAACAGAAGTTTTTTCGTGCATAGATTGGTCAGGAAGTGGACCAAATTCAGAACGAAGAGCAGCAACCATCCAACCAGAAAGGTAGATATAACGTTTGCTTGTAGTACCGAAATATTTTTTGTTCGCAATCATTTTTTGTTGTGCGATGAAACCATGCCAGCAACCTAATGATTGAGTGTATTTGCTTGAGTCAGCATCGTATTCAGCCATATCACGACGCATAATCGCAGCTGTATACTTAGCAATATCTAAACCAGTTTTGAAACGGTTTTGAAGTTGCATACGAGCAGCATCTTCTGGGCTAATGTCTGCCCAAGTATTGCCGAATTTTGCTTTTAATTGACGTACTGCATCAATCGCTGTTTGATATGTAGTCATGATATTGTCCTGTATTCATTTTAGGATTTCATCGATTGAAGCCTAGAGTCACGTTACTTAAATTTCTTATGACACCAGCTGCTTCCTCATGAACACAGCTTAGACTTAGCCAATCAATTAATCCAATATCCTTTGTTAATCTTCAGTATTTATTTAAAAAATATACCAATAAATCGATATTATAGATAAAACTAAAAACTTTAACACTTTGTTTATAAAAATAAAATTATCCTAAAGAAGTATAGAGTTTTATTCTAAAAACTCACTAAGTCTTATTTTTATACAATTTTCGGAGATTTTCCACTCATTTTTAAATCTAAAAGTCAATTGTAAATTAGGCTATTTTTGCCAATGCAAAAAGTCAATTGATATGCTAGAAATTGAGAAGTTATTCATAAATATATTCTATTTAGATTTCTTTCATTCAAAACTGAGCAAAGACAGTAAAAACGTGCCTTTGAAACGTCTTTCCACCCTACTTAATTCCTACAAAAAATGTCGCTTTTCTCATCATTTTTTCACACAATGATCATTAAATATGGCATAATTTGAAACAATTTCAGGGTTTTATTTTCGGTATTTTTTTTATGAATCTGGAGCGAGTAGATCTTAATCTATTAATATATCTTGATGTACTTCTTCGTGAAAAAAATGTTACGCGCGCAGCCGAACAGCTTGGGGTAACTCAGCCTGCAATGAGTAATATTTTACGTCGCTTACGTAATTTATTTAATGATCCGCTTCTTATCCGCTCTTCCGAAGGGATGACCCCAACAGAACGTGCACTTGAATTACAACCTCGTATTCGTGATGCCCTTTCTGATCTTTCCATGATTTTGGAACCCCGTACCGAATTTCGCCCTTATACAAGTAATCGTGTTTTCCGCATTATGACATCTGACTATGCCGAGGCAACTTTAGTTCCTCGTCTTGTCAAAGCTCTACGCTCTGAAGCTCCAAATGTTGTACTCGACTTTCTTACACCAAGTGATGTGTCTTATAGAGACATGGAACAAGGTAAAGTTGATCTTGCAATTAATAGATTTAATGAAATACCGCAAAGTTTCCACCAAGTTTTAGTTTGGCGTGATAGTTTCAGCTGTATTCTTAATGACAAACACCCTGCTGTAACCCATTTGAATCTCAAAAGTTATCTAGATGCACAGCATATCTGGGTTTCTAAAACTGGTATGGGTGTAGGCTTTGGTGTAAATCCAGATAAACAAGGCGGTTTAGGCTGGATCGATCAGGCATTAGAACGTATTGGTCAACGTCGTAAAATTTCTGTTTTTACCCGCCACTACCAAATGCCAGCATTACTTGCTCAAAATGTTGACTTGATTGCCACCCTTCCAACTCGGATGGCGCGCCTACAAACTCAAAATCCAAAACTGGTTATAAAAGATCCTCCTTTTTATATTCCAGAATTTGAACTTAAAATGGCTTGGTGCCCGTTATTACATCATCATCCAGCTCATCGCTGGTTGCGCCAACTTATTTTATTTGTTGCTCGTCAAATGATTGAAGAAGAAAATCGTGAATTTCTAACCAACAATTCACAATTTTCTCACTATTAAATAAATTTTAATTTAATTGTCGATTTTAGACATTATCTTCAAGCGCTGAGCAATCAATCTGATTACCTCAGCGCTTTTTTGTGTTAAAACATAGTCATAATAATGATGAACCTCGGGTGATTTGTGAGTCTCTTTCAAAATATCATTATCATCGTACTGCTCATCATCGCAGCAGGCTTTTTATCTTTAACTGAAATTGCATTGGCTGGTGCCAGAAAAGTAAAGTTAAAAATTTTAGCCGAAGCTGGCGAAGAACGTGCCCAACAAGTACTTGATCTACAAGAACAATCTGCCGATTTTTTTGCAGCTTCTCAAATTGGCCTAAATGCAGTTGCAATTTTAGGCGGTATTTTGGGTGAAGCTGCTTTTCGTCCTTTTTTCGTCACTTTAGTTGATCGCTTTTATGAAGGCCCTTGGACACAGACTATCGGTTTTGCCCTCTCCTTCACTTTAGTAACTTCTCTATTTATTTTATTTGCCGATCTCATGCCAAAACGCTTGGCAATGATTGCACCTGAAAAAATTGCAATTAGCGTTATTAACCCGATTCAAGTTTTTATTAAGGTATGTAAACCCTTAGCTTGGGGAATTAATGCTATTGCGAATCTGTTATTTCGCTTGTTTAAAGTCAATACAACACGCGAAGACAACATTACTTTTGATGATATCTCAGCGGTCATGGATGCAGGTGCTCAAGCCGGCGTACTTCAAAAACAAGAACACCACTTTATTGAGAATGTTTTTGAACTAGAAGAACGTACTGTACCTTCAAGCATGACGACACGCGAGAACGTCGTTTATTTCACCTTAAACGAACATGAAGATAGTATTCGTCAAAAATTAGCAGAATATCCTTACTCAAAATTTTTAGTGTGTAATGAAAATATTGATCAGGTTATTGGTTATGTTGATGCTAAAGATTTCTTAGTACGTATTTTAAATAATCAATCACCAACTCAATTAAATGAGTCTACCATTCGTACTGTACTCATGATTCCCGACACTCTCACACTCTCTGAACTACTTGACCGTTTTCGTTCTACAAAAGAAAAATTTGCTGTCGTTATCAATGAATATGCACTCGTTGTCGGAGTGATTACATTAAGCGATATTATGATTACAGTTATGGGTGATTGGGTTACTCCTATTGAAGAAGAACAGCAAATCATTAAACGTGATAATAACTCATGGTTAATTGATGGCAGCACACCAATTGATGACCTAAGACATGCTCTTGAAATTGATGAAATGCCTGATGAAGAAAACTATGAGACGCTTGCAGGTTTCATGATGTACCGTTTACGCAAAATTCCCCGTCCAGCAGATTTTGTGGAATTTGGTGGATATAAATTTGAAGTTGTCGATGTCGACCATTTTAAAATTGACCAACTTCTTGTAACTCGAATTTTAGAACAAACCGAAACACACTCATCAATTGATGAAAACTAATCGGTATTAATTTAAATACCCCACAATTTAGCTGGGGTATTTTTTAAAACTAAATAACTTTTTTAAATATATGTAATAATTATTTTAGATTCATTTATTCAATTTGCTCTTTTAATCTAAAAGTATTATTATTTTATTTAACAACTCTATTAAAGCTTAAATACTGAAAATTAATAAAATAATCTATATCTCTTAACTGGCTATAAAGCGATTAAGCCCCATTTACATTGTAAACAAACTTATGTAACTTAGCTCAAAGTAAGCCCCTAAATGCTTCTTCTTCTCATTTCACTCATCAAAATATATATAATTAAAAAAAATGCCATATAATTTTTATTTTTATAATACCTTTATATTATTTTATAATAGTATTCATTTATTATAAAACCATTATAACCTTAATATATATGTTCAGTATTTCATCTAAATATACCCATCCAAACGAATATATATTAACCAAATAAACTAAATATATTATTTGTCTTTTTAATAAAAATTAATAAGAATAACCAAGGTCAGAGTTTTGAATAAACTTGTTCAGTAAAACTATAGGCAAAGGATTGATTGTATGCTGACATTACTTGGTGTTGGCATGATTTTGTGCTTCATGTACTTAATCATGTCCAAACGTTTAAGCCCTATTATTGCTTTAATTCTCATCCCGTTTATTTTTTCTCTCATTGCTTGGGGCCTAGGTCATTACTTTGAAAGTTTAAGTCACATTGAACTTAAAGGTCTCAGTGAGATGATGCTGGATGGCATCAAAAAATTAGCGCCAACTGGCGTAATGCTTTTATTCGCAATTTTGTATTTTGCCTTAATGATCGATGCAGGTCTTTTCGACCCACCGGTTAAATGGATTTTGAAAAAAGTTAAAGGCGATCCTTTAAAAATTACTCTAGGAACTGTCTTTTTAACCACTCTCGTTTCTTTAGATGGTGATGGCTCAACCACTTATATGATCTGTGTGGCTGCAATGTTGCCACTTTATCAACGTCTAGGAATGAACACACTCATCATGACTGCGCTTATGCTTTTATGTAGTGGTGTAATGAACCTAACGCCATGGGGTGGTCCTACTGCTCGTGCTGCAAGTGCGTTACAAGTTGATCCAAGCCATATTTTCGTACCAATGATCCTTCCAATGATCATTAGTATTGGTTGGTTATTCTTCTTGGCATATTTATATGGCCGCTATGAGCAAAAACGTTTAGGCGTGATTGAGCTTGAAAGTCATCATGGTGACAATATTACCGTGTCGAAAGATCCTGAAGCGACGCGTCCACATTTACGCAAAGTAAATATGGTACTTACTATTATTCTCATGATTGCATTAATCAAAGGCATTTTGCCAATGTCAGTGCTATTCATGCTAGCGTTCTGTATTGCAATGCTGATTAACTATCCAGATGTTGATATGCAGAAAAAGCGTATCGCAATGCATGCAGATAGTATTTTAGCTGTTGTAGGTTTAATTTTCGCAGCAGGTATTTTCACAGGTATTCTATCTGGTACAGGTATGGTTGAGGCGATGTCTAAAGAATTCGTCGCAATGATTCCTCCAAGCATGGGTCCATATCTTGCACCGATTACCGCTTTAGTCAGTATGCCTTTGACATTCTTTATGTCAAATGATGCATTCTTCTATGGTGTTTTACCAATTCTTGCTGAAGCGGCTTCACATTACGGTATTAGCCCAGAAGCTATTGCTCGTGCATCAATTGTAGGTCAACCAGTACACTTACTATCGCCTCTTGTTCCATCAACTTACTTGTTATGCGGTCTTGCTAAAGTTGACTTTGCAGATCATCAAAAGTTCACATTTAAATGGGCATTTATAACATGTATGGTTTTGATGGGCACCGCATTAGTGATTGGCGTTTTCCCGCTCTTTAGTACACTTTAATTATTCCCCTAAAAATAAAAGCCCCAAACGGGGCTTTTATTTTTATTTATTTATATACTCAATCATGGCGTCTAAGAACGCATGAAAGTGCAAGCTAATATCTTCTTCTAAAATTTTATAGGCATTATCAAATTGCACCATTGGCCAACCTTCTTTCCAAAATGGGAAGATGTCATGTAAGTCATGAGTAACTATTGCATCTTCTCGAACAATCGCTTGTGAAATTTGTGCCAAAACTTGCGCTGTTTCTGCACCATCAATAGCTAAATAATCAATACCACGCGCTTTTAAAATACGAATTCGATCTTTTTTATAGCGAATTTTTTTAGCTTGAGCTGCATTTAAACCTAGTGCAAGAGTAACTGCCTCTACAAACTTTTCTTCAAAATTTGTATTCAGTGCCACTAAAGCCTGTTTATGTGCTTCCTGACGTCCTGCTTTCCCCCCGTTACGGATGATCTCATTTGCTTCCGTATCTAGCTTATCTTTTTTCATCGACTGTAAAATGTCTAAAATTTCGATATCGCTTAAAGATTCAGGAGATTGCTCAAACATAGGAGTCTCTATACATACAACTAAAGGCGTATTCTCTCATAAAAGCGATACTAAAGCAGAGTAAAATTTTAAATAGCCCATTATCTTGAATATTTTTATAGTCCTAACTTCATAGACTACACTCATAAAATCAAATAATTCTTCGGTTATAATTTTAATTATTTGCCAAATTAATTTTACCCTGATAATATTATTTTACCCCGATAAAAATATATGGCTAAAATGAATACTAAAATCACCTATACTGCCTTCACTGGAAGCACGCTTATTGCAAGTGACTCCCTTATTGAACTTGCAAAAAAACTCAAAGATCTTCCGAAAACAACGGAAAATATTCTGATTTTTAATGATCAAACAGGTCAACAAATTGATCTTGATCTTTCTGGTTCGGAACAAGAAATTCAACAACGTTATGCTGAACCGGAAGAAATTAAAAAAGTTGGACGACCTAAACTCGGAGTAATTTCTCGTGAAATCACTTTACAAAAAAAACATTGGGATTGGTTAGATCAACAAAGCGCGAGTGCCTCAGCAGTGATTCGCAAGTTAATTGATAAAGAGTTAAATAACCCAAACTCTGAAGGCAATATTATGCTCACCAAACAAGCCATCGACCGTTTTATGTCTGCTATGTTGGGCAATATGCCAAATTACGAAGAAGCAACACGGGCCTTATATCAAGGTGATCGAGAAGTTTTTTTAAAAATGATTCAGAGCTATCCTAAAGATATAAAAGAGCATCTGATTCAAAAAACCCAAAATATTTTTTAATTTTTTGATTATTCCAGCTTCTTGATAAGCGGAACAATCAGACATGATCTATAAATCATCTTCATCATTTATTGAAGATGTCATTTTCATATCAAGATTTTTATAATCACCCCCCTGCAAACAACTTAGACATCTCTCTTTCAATTCATCAATCATTTGCTGTTGCTTTACCTCTCCACCGTCAAAGCTAGATAAAGCATCAATCTCATCAAAACATGCGATTACATATTTTAGATCGTTAGAAATTATTGTAGATTTTAAAAGTTCATTAGAAAAGCTCGACCTTGCTAAAGACCATATTCCAGCTTCAGGAGAAAGAATTCCCTGTTTCATTCCCTCTAAAACTCCCAAAGCTAGTGAAGCGATATAGAATTCAGCATTTTTATTAAGGGTTTCAAGTTTCATATATTAGAGATGTAGTTATATAAAAATATAGAGTATACACAATACAAAAAACCCGCTTACGCGGGTTTTTTCAAAATCAATTCAGTCTATTAAAGACGAACTAATTCCACAACTTTTTCAGCTGCCTCTTCAACGGTTTCAGCAGTAACTTCTGTATCTGTACCATCCACAGCCGTAGTAATAACTACAACACCTGTCTCACGCAATAAAGTAATTTGATCAGCAGTTAAGTTGGCTTTTGCAATCGCAACTACACCTTGTTGGATCAATAAACTTTCTAAAACTTGAGCTTTCTCGATTAACTGTGCAGAAATCCCAATCACCGCTGGCTTTTGGCCCAAACGTGCAGCACGATCTTCAGCTGTTACAGGATTGCTATGTGCAGTCCATTCAACAGCAGCCTCAACCATACCCGCACCAACAGTTACGTTGCTTAAGCGGTCAATAAAGATGAATGAACCTGTATAACGAGAATCTTGATATTGATCAAACACAACTGGCGCATCGAACTCAACTACAACATCTGCAATTGCATTTAACTCAAGCTCTTCCACATGAGTATGTTCAAGTGTATTCACATTCACTCGATAGTGAATATTAGTGACTTTAGCAGGAACAGTCTGGGTACCAATTTTAACGTTGTACAACTTACCTTTCACGAGCGGATGTTCATTCATCCATACCACTGAAGCACGAACGCTACGTGAAATTAATGGTTGCTCGCCAGCACGCACCAGAACGTTACCACGGCTAATATCAATTTCATCATTCAGGGTCAATGTAACCGCTTGACCCGCTACAGCCTGCTCAAGGTTTCCATCAAAAGTAACGATTTCTTTAACTGTTGAACGCTTACCTGATGGTAGTGCAACAATCTCATCACCAACATTGATTTCACCTAAAGCAACGGTACCCGCAAAACCACGGAAATCAAGATTTGGACGGTTTACATACTGAACAGGGAAACGGAATTCGTGTTTGTTTGATTCACGACTAATTTCCACTGACTCAAGAATGCTCATCAAGGTTTGACCCTTGTACCAAGGCGTATGAGCTGACGGATTTACAACGTTATCGCCATTTAAAGCAGAGATTGGTACAAACTGAATATTGGCTGGACGGCGATCACCTAATTGGCTTACGAAAGCATCATATTCAATCTGAATTTCAGTAAAACGTTCAGGTGAATATTCAACCAAGTCCATCTTATTGATTGCAACAACAATATTCTTAATACCAAGCAAACTTGCAATAAAGGTATGGCGACGAGTTTGAGTTTGTACACCATAACGTGCATCAATCAAGATGATTGCCAAGTCCGCAGTTGACGCACCTGTTGCCATGTTACGTGTATATTGCTCATGTCCTGGGGTATCCGCAATAATAAACTTACGCTTTTCTGTTGAGAAATAACGGTAAGCTACGTCAATGGTAATACCCTGCTCACGCTCAGCCTGCAAACCATCTACAAGTAATGCCAAGTCCGGTGCATCACCTGTTGTGCCCACTTTCTTACTGTCACGTGTTACAGCTTGCAATTGATCTTCATAAATCAATTTTGAATCGTAGAGTAAACGTCCAATAAGCGTACTTTTACCATCGTCTACGTTACCGCAAGTCAAAAAGCGTAGAAGGTCTTTTTGTTCATGTTGCTTTAAATAGGCCAAGATATCTTGACTGATTAATTCTGATTGATGAGACATTGCTCAAACTCCACAAATTTAGAAATTGTCTTAGAAATAGCCTTCTTGCTTTTTCTTTTCCATTGAGCCCGCTTCATCATGGTCAATCATACGACCCTGACGCTCAGAACTCGTGGCTAAAAGCATCTCTTGGATAATTTCAGGTAACGTATCTGCTTCAGACTCAACTGCACCAGTTAACGGGTAACAGCCAAGCGTACGGAAACGTACAGACTTCATCTGTGGAACTTCACCCTCTTTTAGACGCATACGCTCATCATCAACCATGATTAACGTACCGCTACGCTCTACTACTGGACGAACAGCAGAGAAATAAAGAGGAACGATTTGAATATTTTCTAAATAAATATATTGCCAGATATCTAACTCAGTCCAGTTAGATAAAGGGAATACACGAATACTTTCACCTTTGTTCACTTTACCATTGTAAAGATTCCAAAGTTCAGGGCGTTGGTTTTTCGGGTCCCAACGGTGTTTGCTATCGCGGAATGAATACACACGCTCTTTTGCACGTGATTTTTCTTCATCACGACGTGCACCACCAAAAGCAGCATCAAATTGATATTTATCCAAAGCCTGTTTTAAAGCTTGGGTTTTCATAATATCTGTATATTTTGAACTACCATGATCAAATGGGTTGATCCCAGCTTCACGGCCTTCTTTGTTCTGATGAACAATTAAGTCAAAACCATGAGTTTTTGCCATGTTATCGCGAAACGCGATCATGTCTTTAAATTTCCAACCCGTATCTACATGTAATAATGGGAATGGAAGTTTAGCTGGATAAAATGCTTTTAACGCAAGATGAAGCATCACAGCCGAGTCTTTACCAATTGAGTAAAGCATGACTGGGTTTTCGAATTCTGCAGCAACTTCACGGATAATATGAATGCTTTCAGCTTCAAGTTGCTTGAGATGTGTGAGTCTTGATTCAGTCATGAACACGTCCTTCTCTATCCATTTTGCCCATAAAATCTAGAAGTAGTATTAAACCACCACCTAGAAGACCATGTGGAGGAACGAGTGCCATAACAACTCCAATTTTTCGTGATAGATAATCCAACCACAAGCCTTTATATGGCTTATAGCATTAGTTATGCATTATAGTGATTTAAAACCGATTCCTTTTGCTTGTTTTTTCATATTGATATTCGATTTAATCATATACATGTAATATGCTGATTCACTTGCATAACTTTGTAATCCTAGCTTGTGTAGTCAACTTAAGCAAATCATGTTCTAGTCTTTAGTTTTCTTTAAAAGCCATAAAAAAAGAGAAGCATTAATCGCTTCTCTTTTCTAAAACATGATCTAATCTTAGAAACCAAACATTTTACGTTCTAATGGAATTTCAATACCAATAGACGCACCAGCATCATTACCTTCAAGATCTGAATCACTTACCCAACCATTAATTTTTAATGGAAGATCAGGTTTGATGAAATGCGTCCACGTTAAATCAAGTGCTTTAATTTCATCATCTTTAGGGAATGCTTTATTGATTGCCAAGTTAGATTGGTTAACTTTAACCACCATAGCACGACCACTTAAACGGTTCATAACATCAAAGCGGATATCGCCACCCACCGAATACATTTGCCCATCACCACCTATCGCGTGACCTAATGGGAAACCATGTTGGTAATAGCCATCTTTATAAACCGAATGCGTATAAGAGATACTCTTTACATCCCCATTAGTACGCGTATCTGCCCATTCTGCATAAAGTTGATATGGCATATCATTGTAGCTTGACGAATAATCAACCCCAGCTAAATACATCTTTTTAGATGGCAAATAACCGGCCTCATCCTCACCCACATATTGACCATAAAGACTTACTGGAATATTTAAAAGAGGTTGCAATAATAAGCGCCCATCAAACCCAGCCAATTGGTTTGATGGATTTTCAGTATCGCCATAGACATTATCGTTACCCTTAATAGCATCCCATAAAGAGCTAAAACTTTCCGAACGTCCGTCTCCACCCCACTGAATTGTACGTGAAGCACCTAGTTCCAAATATGGTAATGGTTGTGCAGTTATGCGTAGACCCAATAATTTAGCATCAGGTACTGCTTTATAATCATCTAATTGACCAGCAAATGCTTGGTATTGCCAAGGTCCAATCCAAGACAACCATTTTGTCTCAAAAGCATTTTGCACAGCACGTTGTGCAGTTACCCCATAAACTGGTCGACTAGCATCACCACGAATTAAGCTACCATCGTGTCCAGGTCCCCACCATGTTGGAATTTGACCTGCAACTACCCATTGATTCCAAAGTTTACCAGCGACATATGAACCTTCAACATTCACATCTTGTCCATTATCAATTTGAGGATCTTTTTCTGCATTTACTCGGATTTTAGCATCCCAGTTTTCACCGCCAGCATTAAACTCTAATGAACCTTGATATTGAGCTTTTTGGTTATCACCGAATGCTTGAGGAATATTTTTAATATCAGATTCAGCAAAAGCACCCACTTTAACTGTATTGTTATCTGCTTTTAATGCATTAAGTACTGAATTAATAACTTTTTGTTGAGCTGGATGAGACACTTTTGCTTGAGAAAGTGCTCTTTGAATTTCATCACCACTTAACGGCCAAGTTGAAGTACTAATATTAATAACACCTTGTTGATTTAACCAGTTTAAATCGGTGCGTAAATCTTCATTATTTAGCACTAAACCTTGTGCAAAAATAGCGGATGAAGCAGTTGCCAATATTGCAATCGAAAGTGTTTTTCTTAGAAACATGCCAGCCAATTCTCAAAGTTATTTATGAGCAACACCTTAAATTTTTTATCACAACTTTGCAATTGTTAAACTGTGCAATTACATTTTTTAACGCTATCTTAAGGTTAGTATAATTAGGTAAATTTCTAGATATAAAAAGTAATAAAAAAGGCAGTATAAATACTGCCTTTTTGCATTTTAGAAGATTAACCTTCTTTACGGCGCATATGCGGGAATAAAATTACATCGCGGATACTTGGTGCGTCAGCAAATAACATGACTAAACGGTCGATACCGATACCTTCACCTGCTGTTGGAGGTAAACCATATTCTAATGCTTCAACAAATTCTGCATCGTAATGCATTGCTTCATCATCACCAGCGTCTTTTTCAGCAACTTGCGCTTGGAAACGCTCAGCCTGATCGATTGGGTCATTTAACTCGCTGAAACCATTTGCCAATTCACGACCACCGATGAAGAATTCAAAACGATCTGTAACGTGTGGATTGTCATCATTACGACGCGCCAATGGAGAAGTTTCCGCTGGATAATCAGTAATAAATGTTGGCTGACGAAGTTTAGTTTCAACAGTTTCTTCAAATACGATCGTTTGAAGCTTACCTAAACCAAAACCAGGCTTAACCTCTTCTTTCAACTCTTCACGAATAAATTCTGCAAGAAACTCGCGATCACCTACATTTTCAGGCGTGAACTGCGGATTATTCTCTAAGATCGCATCGAACATAGAGATTTTTTTGAATGGTCCTTTGAAGCTAAACACTTCACCTTGGTAAGGAACATCAGTTGTACCTAGAATATCCAAAGCCAACTTTTCAAGCATATTTTCAGTTAATGCCATTAAGTCTTTATAATCAGCATATGCCTGATAAAACTCGATCATCGTGAATTCAGGGTTGTGACGTGTTGACACCCCTTCATTACGGAAGTTACGGTTAATTTCAAACACACGCTCAAAACCACCAACAACTAAACGCTTCAAATAAAGTTCAGGTGCAATACGTAAGAATAAAGGCATATCCAAAGCATTGTGATGTGTTTCGAATGGACGTGCAGAAGCACCACCCGGAATCACATGCATCATTGGCGTTTCAACTTCCATGAAACGTTCATTGTTTAAGAATGCTCGAATACCTGCAACAACTTTGGCACGGATTTCAAAAGTCTTACGTGTTTCTTCATTCACAATTAAGTCAAGGTAACGTTTACGGTACTTAACTTCTGTGTCATTTAAGCCATGAAATTTATCTGGTAACGGACGAAGCGATTTTGTAAGAAGTTCAAAACCTTCAAGATGAACATATAAGTCACCTTTGCCTGAACGTCCGATATAACCTTCGGCAGCAATAATGTCACCAAGATCTAAACCTTTAATAGTTTCAAGAATATCTTTTGGTAAGCCTTTACGGTCAACATATAACTGAATACGACCTGTCATGTCTTGAATCACCATGAAAGAACCACGGTTTAACATGACACGGCCAGCCACTTTTACATAGACATGCTCAGCGCTTTCAATTTGTTCTTTCGACTGATCTTTAAATTGTTCTTGTAGATCAGCAGCATAATGTTCACGCTTAAAAGTATTTGGCCAAGGACTCTTTCCAGTTTCCTTCGCAACATCTTGGATTTGCTTTAATTTGGCATGACGCTGTGCAATTAAATCGTTTTCGGAAATAGTTGGTTCAGAAGTCGATTGAGCGTTTTGTTGCGTCATCTCTGCCTCGATTAAGTAAAAATGAAGTGACATAGCTTAACAGATTGCAGGAGTTTTTCGAATGATTTCAAGCAAACAAAAATGAAAAAAGACAATTTATGGAAACGAGCAGTACTTTTTAAAGGCAAAATGACTTAGACCAATCGCTAAGATCATTTTTTAAAGCTTTTAGTAAAATATAAAAAAATCCAAATAACCTCGATATTCAAAGGCCCTATTTGCCTTGTATTTTATCAATGAGATTGTGTCGTAAATAATGAAAATTCTATTTTTACATGGCTTGGATTCTTCTCGTGAATCGACAAAGTTCCACGCCATTTTACATCCTGAAAAATTTTGTATTGACGTTGATTATCGTAATTTAAGTTATGCATCTGTTGAGTACTTTTATCACCAAGCTATTCAGACGATTAAACCAGATTTACTGGTTGGTCACAGCCTTGGAGGATATTGGGCCTTAAAAACTGCCGCTCAACATAAATTAGCTGTTATTGTGGCAAATCCAAGTCTTACGCCTAGTTTTCGACCTGATTATCCTCAGCTTTCCGAAGAGGAACTTACCCTCTCTAATCCTAAAATGGCTTATTTAGAATTAGGAGATGAGCAACTTGATATGTATCAGGTTCAAGAAAAACTTGCTCCCTACATGAATATTGAAACCTTTGAAGGCGGACATCATCGTTTGGCCTACCCTTCTCGTATCAATGATTTGATTATGAAAATTTATAAAAAATATTTGGCTTAAATTAATGCAGATTGCCTATTTTTCTTCTGCTAATTTCTTGATTACGTTAAATCCTTGAACAAAGCCACTTTTCAACATACCCATATATTCAGGTAAGGTGGCTAATTCAACTCTTAAAGTAGTTACATTATTGTGTTGGTTTAAAAAATATTTTTCTTGGGAACCACTCCAACCTTTAACTTCTTCACTTTCTAAATCTTCCTTACCATCCTTAATCATTCCTAAATGTTTAAAAATCAAGATTTCCGGCTTTTTCAATTCTTCAATGGTAGAGACCATGCCATTTCCTTCACCATCTAGGAAATAAGTTTTACCACCGATTTGCCAATCGGTACGCATTGAGGAATCTGGAGCAAAAAATTTTGTCCAAGCATTATATGTCTCGTTATTCCAAAGTAATTCCCATACTTTTTCTATAGGTGCCTCAATTTCTACTTCGTATACTAAATTTTCCATACTTAAGTTCCCTGATTTATTCCGTTCTTATACTGTCGAATTTTAATTTTCGCGTTTAATAATGACATCTGTTGAATCTTTATTTGTTGTTATTTAGCTTTCTTATTATATAAATCTTTTAAATGAGCAGACACTTTTTATTTCTCAATAATTTCACAAACAACATTAAGTTTAAAATTAACGTTAAGAATGTATTAGTTATTATTAGTTTATGCTCAAGTTTTGCCTAAAAAACCACTTATTTGTCCTAACCTGCCATTCATCTTTGCTTACGAATGATTAAACTCCGTTATTTGCTTTACATTAAATGTAGAACTGCGTAAAAATTTGATATCCGATCAAAGGCACATTGGTTATTATTGACCGGATCGTGGTTACATTATTAATAGATGGAATAGTTTTACTGAAAGGCAGCTTTGAGCAAACTTATCAGTGCGGAGAGTCTCATGAAAAAATATCAATGTATCGTTTGTGGATGGATTTACGATGAAGCAGAAGGTTGGCCACAAGACGGCATTGCAGCTGGAACAAAATGGGAAGATATCCCTGATGACTGGACTTGCCCTGATTGCGGCGTTTCAAAAGCTGACTTCGAAATGATCGAAATCTAATGACTTCAAGTAAAAGGCCATGATTGACATGGTCTTTTTTACGAATATTACCAATCACCGTATTAAATAAATAATTCTAACTCTGGAGAGAAAAATGCATCCTATCGTCATTATCGGATCAGGCATGGCGGGTTATACCTTAGCACGTGAATTTCGTAAGCTTAGTCCAGAGCAAGAACTTGTGATGATTTGTGCGGATGATGCAGTGAATTATGCAAAACCAACATTATCAAATGCATTTGCAGGTAAAAAAGCACCTGAACAAATTCCATTAGGTGATGCTGCAAAAATGGGTACCCAACTCAATATGCGTATTGAGCCTTTTACTTTCGTAAAAGAAATTTTGACTGAACGCCATGAGCTTGTTCTTGAGAAAGACGGGGTAACTTCGAATCAACCCTATTCAAAACTAATTTTAGCTGTTGGTGCTAACCCAATTCGTCTTGCAATTGCAGGCGATGGTAGCGATGACATTCATGTAGTGAACTCGCTAATTGATTACCGTGCTTTCCGTGAAAATCTAGCTCAACGTAAAGACAAGCGTGTTGTTATTTTAGGAGCTGGTTTGATTGGTTGTGAATTTGCCAATGACTTACTTCACAGTGAATATGAGATTACTGTCATTGATTTGGCACCTCAACCATTAGGCCGCTTATTGCCAGGTCATATTGCTTCTGCATTCCAGCAAAATCTCGAAGAGGCTGGTGTTAAATTTGCATTAGGCACAACAGTTGAGAAAGTCAGCAAAATTAATGATGGCGAAGATTATGCGATTACACTCGCAAATGGCCAAACTTTGGTAGCAGACATTGTTCTTTCAGCCATTGGTTTACAGCCAAATATTTCACTTGCTAAAAGTGCAGATATTCAAACAAGCCGTGGAATTATTACCAATAGTTTACTTGAAACGAATCAAGCCGACATTTATGCAATTGGCGATTGTGCAGAAGTAAGTGGCACGCTACTTCCATATGTAATGCCGATTATGCAGCAAGCTCGTGCTCTTGCAAAAACCCTCAGCGGACAACAAACTGCCGTACACTACCCTGCTATGCCCGTTGCAGTAAAAACTCCTGCAGCTCCACTTACAGTATTACCGGCACCAGTAGATGTAGAAGTGAACTGGGAAACAGAAGAGTTCGACGATGGTATGCTTGCTAAAGCAATTGACAATGAAGGAACATTGCGTGGTTTCGTATTGTTAGGTGCAACAGCAGGTAAACAACGCTTAACTTTAACAAAGCTTGTTCCAGATCTTATTCCAGCCCAAGCATAAGGTTTGAATCAGGAATACTCTTTTGAGAGTATTCCTTTAAGGAATGAATAACATGAATAGTGCCTTACAGTTTAACATTTCGCCCTACACATCTTTCATGCAAGAAACCAAAGTCAACTTAGGCAATGGTATTGAGCTACATGTAGAAGTAGGTGGAAAACCGGAACATCCAACCATTTTGCTGATTATGGGTCTTGGGGCTCAAATGCTTTTCTGGCCAGATTTCTTCTGTAAATCACTCATTGATCAAGGTTTTCGTGTTATTCGTTTTGATAACCGTGATATTGGCCTTTCTTCAAAAGTACGTCATGAAGGTAAACGGTTAAATACGGTTAAATTGATGGGTCGCTTTGCGCTGGGGTTAAGTAACCAAGGAGCGCCTTATACTCTGCATGATATGGCAGATGATGTATCAATGCTCATTGACCGCTTAGGCGTGACTAAAACACATGTCATTGGTGCATCAATGGGCGGGATGATCGCTCAAATTCTTGCAGCAAAATATCCTGAAAAGGTTGAGAAATTGGGGCTCATGTTTACAAGTAATAATCAGCCTTTTTTACCCCCTCCTTTTCCGAAACAGCTTTTGAGTTTAATTGGCAAACCTGAGTCACGTGACGAAGATGGTATTGTTAATCACAGTTTAAAATTATTTCAATTGATTGGTTCACCTGGTTACGTCAACCAGATTGAAGCAATGCAAACTGCACGCAAACTTTATCAACGTAGCTATTATCCTGCTGGTGTACTTCAACAGTTTTTAGCAATATTATGTACAGGCTCCTTACTTCAACTAGACCGTGAAATTAAGCAACCTGCGTTAGTCTTACATGGCTCTCGTGATCGCTTACTTCCACCTAGTCATGGTAAGGCTGTAGCAAAAGCAATTTCCGGTGCTAAGTTTGAATTAATTGATGGAATGGGGCATGATATCCCTGCACATTTTATTCCTCAGCTTAGCGGTTTATTTGCGCATCATTTTAAATCATCATACTAGGACACTATGGCTGCATTACCCTCACTAAGACAGCTATCATATTTAGTTACGTTGTCGGAAACTTTGCATTTTACTGAAGCAGCACGCCGCTCTTTTGTCACGCAATCGACGTTATCAGGCGGCATCATGGAGCTTGAACGATTGTTAGGTGGCGTTCTGGTAGAGCGTGACCGTCAGAATGTGCGTTTAACACCATTGGGTGAACAAGTTGTTGCTCGTGCCCGTGTACTACTAGCAGATGCTCAAGATTTAATGCGTTTGAGCCGTGAAATGAGTGAACCGTTAACAGGTGATTTGCATTTGGGAGTTATCCCAACCATTGCACCTTTTATCCTGACACGGTTACTTGATGAAGTGCATCAGCAGTTACCTAAAATTCAGTTGCATCTGCATGAAGCTCAAAGTGAAAAAATTGTAGAGCGTCTGGAACACGGTAATCTAGACATGATTGTTCTTGCTCTACCGTTTGATACTAGAGGCCTAAAAGTCGCTGAAATCTCGAAAGAAAATTTGTACCTTGTATGTAGTAAGCAAGATACAAATGCTTTGCAAGCAAACTCACTAGATGATCTTGATTTATCGAGATTAATTTTGCTTGAAGAAGGCCACTGTTTACGTGACCACGTTTTAAGTGCATGCCCTATCGGTGAACGTAAAAACGACAACCGTTTAAAAGCAAGCTCTTTACCAACTTTAGTTGAAATGGTTTCTTCTGATTTAGGTTTTACGCTTTTACCAGAAATTGCAATTGAAAATAGTATGATCAAGTTTAATGATCAAATTACTGCAAAACCAATTGAAGATGCCCCGAGTCGCACTTTAGCGCTAGTCACTCGTAAAAGTACGCCGCTACAAAGTGAATTTGACGTGTTACTGCAAATTATGCAGAAAATCACGACAAACCTACATGAATAAAAAAAGGAGTCTTCGGACTCCTTTTTATTTTATTGAGGTGTAAGGGATGCCCACTTAAACACCCAAGCAGATTGCATATTCAAACTATTATCAGCAATAATTTTTTCTCTAATAATTTGTGCGATAGCATAGTCGTTGGCCGGATCTATCATGACTCGTATTCCTTTAGTGGTTGAACTAGTTACGACCTTATAGCCTTTTGCCTCAAGCTGAGATTGAACCCGATTTGCTTTATTTTGATTAGCTGCTAGTGCAACCTGTACCATCCACTTTTTTTCACCATTTTCTAAAATTTCTTTAGCAATCGCAGCATCAAGTTGTTTTTTATTTTCAGAATTTTTCTTTTCTTCTACTTTTTTTGTGTGAACTTCCTCATTTTTCTTTTGCGCTAAAAACTCATCTTGCTTTTGTTTTCTTTTTTGGATGATTATTGTTTTATTCTTTACCTCACTCTTTTTAGTTTTATCATTGGAAACTGGCGCAAAATAAGGATATATCGCTTGATCATCAAATCTTTGAAATACAATAATATCCCCATAACACTTCTGATCTGCGTATGCAGTCACTGGCATTATCCCCAAAAGTATTCTAATAAGTAAACTTCTAATAAAGCATTGCATCTTATTCATTTACCAAAGTTAAATATATTTAATGTGGCGTATTAAAGTAGATTTCTTGTGATTTGTATATTTTTAAAATTCAATGTTTTATGGCAAAAATCACATATTTTAAAAACATCTTGCTGTGCTTCAAATTATTATCGTTTATCCAACAACCATTTAGAAAAACTAACTAAATTACTTTGAATTTCAGTGAATTAAAAAGCCGACATTTTCTCGGCTTTTTAATTAAATTTAAAACTTATTATTTAATAATTTCTAATAGTGCCCTTTGAGCATTATGCAATTTTTCACCCTCTGCTGGCTCAGCACGCACCCAAGTACCATCTGACTGTAACAACCAAGCTTGCTGGTTATCTTGCAAATAGTTCACTAGTCCTTGTTGATAAATACGCTTTTTCAATGCAGGATCTTCAACAGGGAAACATGCTTCAACACGGTTAAATAAATTACGATCCATCCAGTCTGCGCTTGAGCAGTAAATACGTGCATCACCATTATTGCTAAAGTAATAAACGCGAGTATGCTCAAGGAAACGTCCTACAATTGAACGTACACGAATATTTTCTGATAAGTTAGGCAAACCTGGACGTAAACAGCAAATAGAACGAATAATCAGATCAATCTGAACACCCGCTTGAGATGCTTCATATAATTTATTGATTAATTGAACTTCCGTTAAGGCATTTACTTTCACAATAATTTGAGCTTTACGCCCCGCCTTAGCATTGGCAATTTCTTCATCAATAAAGTTGATGAGCTGAGCATGTAAGGTAAATGGTGCATGTAATAGCTTTTTCAATTTCGCCATTTTGCCCATACCCGTCAACTCTTGAAAGATACGGTGCACGTCTTCACACAGATCTTTATCAGTCGTCATAAGACCATAATCGGTATAAATTCGAGCATTCATTGCATGGTAGTTACCAGTGCCTAAATGAACATAACGCACAAGTTTATTGTTTTCACGGCGTACCACCATAATCATTTTGGCGTGAGTTTTATAACCAACAATACCGTAAACAACCACAGCCCCCGCTTCTTGTAAAACGTTAGCCACTTCAATATTTGATTCTTCATCAAAACGTGCACGCAATTCAATAACCGCGGTCACTTCTTTTCCATTACGCGCAGCTTCCGCCAAAATCTGTACAATTTCAGAGTCAGCACCACTACGGTAAAGTGTCTGCTTGATTGCCAATACTTGTGGATCGCGAGCAGCTTCACGGAGTAGCTGAATCACGGGAGCGAAAGATTCAAAAGGATGATGAAGCAAAATATCTTGCTTCTGCATTGCAGAGAAAATGCTCTCGGTCTTTTTAAACACTTTAGGTACAACCGGGGTATGTGAGTCATAACGCAAATGAGGGCGTTTAAAATTTGAAACCAGACGAGCCAAGTTTACAGGACCATCAACTTTATATAATTGCTCATCAGTTAAATCAAATTCTTCTAATAAGTACTCGTAAATATGCTGCGGACAGTTATGAGTTACTTCTAAGCGAACAGCACGACCAAAACGTCGAGAACTTAATTCACCTTTTAAAGCTTTTGCTAAATCTTCAACATCTTCATTTAATGCCAAGTCAGCATTACGTGTAACACGGAATTGATAGCATCCTGTTGCTGTCATGCCAGGGAACAAATCGGACACATGTTCATGAATAATTGCAGATAGCATGACGTGATGTTCTTTACCACCTGTTAACTCATCTGGCAGTCGTACAACGCGAGGTAATGAACGTGGGGCTGGAACCACGGCTAAATCAATTTGACGGCCAAAAGCATCTTTACCTTCTAAGGTAATAATAAAGTTTAAGCTCTTGTTTACGAGACGTGGGAACGGATGCGCTGGATCTAAGCTAATTGGGGTTAATACAGGTGCAACTTGTTCTTGAAAATACTTCTTAATCCAAGCTGACTGTGCTGGCGTTAGTTCACCACGACGGAGGAAGCAAATATCTTCTTCACGTAATTTAGGTAAGATTTCTTCATTTAAAATACGATATTGACGTTCAATCGCAGCGTGAGCAGTTTCAGAGATTTTTTGTAAGACTTGTCTTGGCGTCAAACCATCAGGGCTACGACTCTCATTGCCCAGAGAAAATTGCTCCATCACCCCTGCAACACGAATTTCGAAAAACTCGTCTAGATTACGTGAAAAAATGAGCAAGAAATTCATTCGCTCAAGTAATGGATGTAAAGGGTCTACCGCTTGCTCCAATACACGCAAATGGAAGTCAAGAATAGACAATTCACGATTTATATAACGGTCATTATAACTATATTCTGTTGGGGTCGTTGGTGTAATCGCTGTATTCATGTCTAACTCAATTCTCTATCCAGCCAAAATCTCTATAAAACAGTATGCTGCAAAAATATGACAATTTGGTAAAAACTAAAAAATTTACACATCTTTAAAACATCATTATTCAGGAATCTGGGTGCTATTCATATAACGTAGAATAACGCGTTTTCTATATTGTAGTTTACGATCGTTGCGGTGATCTTGATAATATTTCGGATCAGGCAATAATGCGGCTAAAAAAGCAGCTTGTTCACGCGTTAAGCTTCTCGCACTTTTACCATAATAATATTGCGCGGCTGCTTCTACACCATATCGATTTTTGCCAAATTCAACAGAGTTCATATATACCTCAAGAATTCGGCGTTTTGACCACATTCGCTCCATCATCCATGTGGCTATGGTTTCTTGGCCTTTACGAATAAATGAACGCTTATTGTATAAAAACAAATTCTTTGCCAGTTGTTGAGATACTGTAGAACCACCAGCAACCACTTCGCCTTCTTCATTATTCCGCTCTAGTGCAAAACGAATGCCATCCCAGTCAAAACCATGGTGATGGATGAATTTTGCATCTTCCCCAGCTAAAATCGCATGTTTAAAATTGTCACTAATATCATCATAGTCAAGCCATTCATGAATGATCGGCTCTGAGGTATCTGACCAATAATCAATTCGCATAAACATGGTGGTATCGACTTCATGTGTACGCCACCAAACTAAACTTGAGAAAATCCAAAGCTGAATAAGGAGAATTGCCCCAATAAAAATTAACAACACGCGAACAATAAAAGCTTTCATGTTCGTCCTGATCTCCTGTATTCAACTTTTTTCATGTTAAGCTGTTAAGCATGTTCATATATAACAAAAGCATAGCATGACTCAATATCAGCCTCCGCACATTAATCGTAAACTCAATGTACAAACTTGGTGGCTGACCGCCTTACTGATCTTGATTAATGTAAGTTTGTTTGTCTGGCAAATTGCGACTGGTGTCGATATTAGCGACCCAGTCATGAAAGATGCTATTCATTGGGGCGCTGATTTTACACCACTTACTTTTACTGGGCAGCCCGAACGCTTATTTACCAGCATGTTTTTTCATTTTGGTCTTGTTCACCTCATGCTTAACATGTGGGCCCTCTATATTTTCGGTAATGTAGCTGAGTCACTATTTGGTCGCTTTTATTTTATAAGCCTGTATTTACTTGCTGGCTTATTTGGTAGCCTTCTCAGTAGCTATATGACTATTCAAAATGGGCATGAATTACTGCAACATTTCGATCAAAGTTTACTTCCTCATGTCAGTGCAGGTGCTTCGGGTGCCGTGATGGGATTAGGTGCTGCGTTAACAGTACTTTCTCTATTTCCCCCGCTGCCTCATCAAGCTTACATACTCGATAAAAAAGCATTATTAATGATTATGGCCATCAACCTTGTTTTTGGCTTTGTCGCAACGGGTATTAATAATGCCGCGCATATTGGCGGCATGATTATTGGAGCATTCCTTGCACTGATGTGGTACTTAAGCTATGTCAGCAAGTTAAAAACTATACTTAAAATTTTAGGCTTATTAGGCGCAGTAATCATTACGGGTGTTTTTTATATGTACTGTGTACAAATCAATTCACCGTTACTTCCACTCTGGCATGAAATCATCATCCAGAACCCTGACATTATTCCTTAAACTACAATTGGTTTAATTCTCTTAAACTTTGTAAAGGTGGTAAATTACAGAGATAGCCTAGTCGATAACGACCAATCAAAGCACAAACCAGCATCATGCCAAAAGGTAAAATCAGCCAGATTTCAATATGCCACTGTATTGCCATATTCATTTTATAGCTTGCGATCGCACTAATCACTTCTGCAAAACAGCAGGCAACTATGCCTGCTAACAGACCTAAAAACCCAATCTCAAAACTGAGCATTTGCTTCATTTTATTTTTAGATAAACCAAATGAACGTAACAAAGCAACTTCACGGCGTCGCTCATCCATTAATAAATTTAGACAAGCAATTAAAACGAGTATTCCAGAAAAACCAACTAATGCCGCTAGAACAGTTACTATTTTGACTAGAACATTCATTAAGCGCTTTACTTCATCTAATATTCGATCAACATCAATAAATACTGTATTTGAGAACTGCTGAATAATAGTGATCATTTTTGGTTGATCTTGCTTAGGCACATAGAAACTACCTAAATAACTTCCAGCATTTTCGTCTAAGGTTTTAGGTGAAAAAATAAAGAAAAAGTTAGGGCTAAAACTTTCCCACTCTACACTCCGGAAATTCACAACTTTGGCCTGTAAGTTGCCTTCGGGCAAACTAAAAGTAAGCTTATCTCCAATTTGGATTCCCAAACTTTCGGCAGTTTTACTTTCGACTGAAACTTGCCCTACGCCATTAAACTGGGCTTGACCATTTGTAATGACATTGTCATTTGGTAGTAGATTTGATTGAGTCAAATTCAGTTCACGGCGCAAAGAATTGTTTTGCTTTATAGCCTCTTCTGAAAAAGGCACATCATTCTTAGCTAACAATCGGCCACGAATATTTGGATATAACGGCGTGCTTTGCCAGCCATTCTGCTTTAATTGTTGCTCAAATGCTTTTAAATCAAATGGAGGTAATCCATAAACAAATTGATTCGGTGTCCCTTCTGGAAGTTGTTGCTGCCAACGCTGTAATAAATCTGTTCTTAATACACTGAGTACCGTAATGAGGCTTAAGCCTAAAGCCAATGCAGTAATTTGTAAGGCGCTTTGTAATGGCGAACGAATATAAAAAGACAATCGATTTTTCAGCTTTTTTAAGCTACGAAGCAATAGCCAAACAACGGTGTAAAGCAAAATACAAAGAACAATAATTGCCGCTAAAACCAGAATGCTGAGCATTAAGTTTTCACTCAATACCAAACTAAAAACGACTAGGCTAGTGATTCCTGCAAAAAACATAAAAAATAAAGATTTGCGAGATTTGGCTTGCTCCCGAATAACACGAATTGGAGGTGTATTTAAAAGCTCCCAAATGCTTGGCAAAATAAAACCAAGCAGCACAATCACGCTGGTAAAAATCGCAATTGGTAAAGGCCCGATTAAAAGAGGTACAACCGAAAAACTTAACTCTAATTGAGGGATCAATTGCAGCATAAGTTGCAGCAGACCAAACCCCATGATTAAACCTAATAGGCTTCCCAGCACAATTGAAATCGCACTGACAATACAAAGCAATCCAATATATGCCCACAAGATTTGGAACTTACTGGCGCCTAAACATCTAATAAGTGCAATGTGATCTTGGTTTTGTTGAACATATCTTTGACTCGTTAAAGCGATGGCAATACCACACAATAAAATCGTTAAAATATTGGCCAATTGCAAAAAGGTATCTAAATTTTCAAGCGGACGTAATAACCTACTGTTCGATTCACTTGCATCACGTAAACGCAAGCCAGTCGTTTCATCTACATCTTTAGAAGGTTGATGCTGTTGCTTAAATTGCTTTGAAAATGACTGAACCTGTTCAGGGCTACCTGCCATTAATAAACGATAGTCAATTCTGCTCCCTGTCTGAATCGCATGAGTCTTAGCAATATCGGCTTGATGAATAATAACGGTTGGAGAAAAGCCTGAAAAACCGAGTTCTTGATTTGAATCACGCACAATCACGCCACTAAAACGGAAGGTACCATCAGCAATAGAAACAGTATCTCCTAGCTTTACTTTAAGTAAATCGGCTGCTCTTTGACTTAGCCAAACTTCACCAGATTGAATCGCTTGAGTTTTTGGCGCAATTTCAAGCTGTCCTCTGAGTGGAAATAAAGGCTCAATTGCCTTTACATTCACCATGACAAACTGATCTTGGGTATGTGCCATCGAGCTAAATATAGTGACATGAGTTTGCTTTAAACCAAGCTGCTCAGCTTTCTTTTTCCACTGCTGTTCGATAGGCTCGTTATTCGACAGAACTAAATCAGCACCCAGCATTTGTGAAGCTTGCAGACTGACTGCATTTTTAACTTGGTCATTACTAAATTTCAGGGCTGTCGTTGCGCTAATCGCAAGCGATAGAGCAATAATGAGTAGATATAATCCACCCGTACGAAAACTCTGTAGCAAAATTGGTTTGAGAAGATTACGCATAGTTTAACCACCCTGTACTGTCTTTAGTCGGCCATCATCTAACTCAACATGACGCTGACATAGGGTTGCTAAATTACGATCGTGGGTGACTAAAATCAGAGTCGTACCTAACTCTCGATTTAAATCAAAGAGTAAGCTTTCAATTTCTTGTGCTGTCTGACCATCTAGGTTTCCAGTCGGTTCATCCGCAAAAATAATTTGTGGTTCTGCAATAAGAGCGCGTGCAATGGCTACACGCTGCTGCTCGCCACCAGATAAGACTTTAGGCGTTTGTTCAACTTGACGACTGAGCCCTACTCGATGCAACCAATCTGAAGCTTTTTTCTCCGCTGTTTTATAATCAAAGTCTTTACGTAATCGTAAAGGTAACATCACATTTTCAAGCGCACTCAACTGAGGCAGAAGTTGAAAAGACTGAAATACAAAACCAATATGCTGCATTCTGATTTGGGCACGTTGTTCCTCTGTTAACTGATGAACAGCTTGACCACACAACCAGACTTCTCCTTCAGACGGTTGATCTAAAGTCGCCAAAATTCCTAGTAAGGTTGATTTACCTGAGCCGGAACGTCCCGTAATTGCTACCTGTTCCCCTTCAAAAATCTCTAAATCAATATCTTTTAAAATCGTAAACTGATTTTGGTTAATCTGAATAGTTTGTGTAACTTGATGGGCAGCAATGATGGGTTGTGGCATGATGTGAAAAGTCCTATGTATTCAGAATCAGGGTCGAAGTACAAATGTCTAAATCTTTTTTGATTGGTTCTAAAAGCATCATGCTCATCTCATTAAGTATGCTGCCTATGCTTGTATCGGCGAAAACTATTTTAATTTTAGGAGATAGTATTAGTGCCGGTTACGGAATTGATCCCAAACAAGGTTGGGTACAATTACTGCAAAAACGCTTAGACCAACAGTATCCCAAACAACACAAAGTGGTCAATGCAAGTGTTAGTGGAGAAACAACAAGCGGCGCTTTAGCCCGATTACCTAAATTATTGCAGACCTATGAGCCGAATGTGGTCGTGATTGAATTAGGTGGAAATGACGGATTGCGTGGGCAACCACCTCAAATGATTCAAAAAAATCTGGATCAGCTCATTCAATTAAGCCAAAAACAAAAAGCTAAGGTTATTCTTTTTGGCATGAAGATTCCGCCAAATTATGGGGCTGCGTATAGCAAAGCTTTTGAAAATAATTATAAAGTTGTAAGTCAAAAATATCAGGTGAAACTACTACCGTTTTTTCTAGATGGTGTTGCTGGTCAAAAACAGCTTATGCAAAATGATTTGATTCATCCCAATGCTCAAGCGCAGTCAAGACTACTTAATTTAGCTTACCCATATATAAAAGGTGCCCTATAGGCACCTTTTATCTTTAAGTATTCTTTTTAATATGATCAGAAATCAAAAAAAGTAACTTCACCAGTTTCTAGTGAATATTCTGCACCGACCACAATCAACTCACCTTTTGCAATCAAGCTTTCAAGCACACTTGAACCATGGCGTAATTGATTTACAGAAGCAAAAACGTTTGAACGTACCGCATGACATGATAGTTTTTTCAAATCATTTTTTAAGTCAGTTTGCATTAAAATTTCAACTGATGGACGAACACGGTTCACAATCGACATTAGGTTAGACGATGGTGGTTGATCAGGATTCATTAACGTATCAATTGTTGCCTGAATTGCGCCACAATGACTGTGTCCTAATACGACTACAACCGGACAGTCATAACGCTCTGCTGCGAACTCGACACTACCGACTTGTGAAGGTGCAACCACATTACCAGCTACACGGATTACGAATAAGTCACCAAGACCTTGGTCAAATACCATCTCTGCTGGAACACGAGAATCTGAGCAGCCAAGTACAATTGCAAACGGATTTTGATCCTTTGCCATTTCAGCGCGTTCATGATGCGATAAGGTTTTTGCAAGGGAACTATTTCCATTTACAAATCGTTGATTACCAGCTTTCAGACGATCTAAAACTTCTTGCGCGGTAGGCATTTTATATTTCCATTGTTTTTTCAAGGTTGGAAATCATTTTAATGTGTCAAAATTTGAATGTCACTGACAAAAAATTAAATCCTTTTCTATGAAAAAATTTAAAAATACTTAACCTGTTTTAATGTAGAGCTCACTGCACATTCGCTACTGTTTAGTGAAAAAATAGACATACTTTGGTTCTCGGATTGACTATAATTTTCTTCATTCCAAACATTTGGCAAATGACTCATTGGCAAAGTTTTTCAATAATTTTTCAAACTCGCTTAAGCTTCAAGGATGAAATCTATGACAAGGCTGTCCAAATCAATTAAGGCCTCTATGAAAAAAACTGCTACCGCCCTGACTTTGGCTTGTAGCGTATTGTCAGTGATGAGTATTTCTCAAACACAGGCAGCCGATAATATTGATGTGACATTCCAGAATGTATTACAACAAGAACGTAGCTGGGCAGGCCTACAAAGCAAAAGCTTAAAAGTCGGTGATGTGACTTGGTCATATAGCGAAGGCGGCTCTACAACAAAACCGACTTTACTCCTTATTCATGGTTTAGCGGGTAGCCGTGATAACTGGAACCGAGTGGCTCATTATCTCACCGCAAATTACCATGTCATTATTCCTGATTTACCGGGTAGTGGTGAAACTATCGTTTCCCAAGACTTCGATTATTCGGTACCAAATCTTGCTGAAAAATTACGTCGCTTTGTTGAGGCTGCAAATTTAAAAGGTCCAATTCATATTGCTGGGCACTCACTTGGTGGCTCTATTGCCCTACTCTATGCTGGACAGTATCCATTTGAAACCAAAAGTTTATTTTTAGTAGATAGCGGCGGTATTTTTCGCTCAGCCAATACAATTTATTTAAAAGATCCTGCTTACCTCAAACAACTTTTAGTGTCTAAAAAAGGTGACTTTAACTATTTGTTAAAACAAACCATGTTTAATCCTCCGTTTATTCCTAAAGAGTTTCTTCAAGCTCAAGAAAAGTTGATGATTGATCAGGCACCTCAAACACAAAAACTGGTTGATCAATTGATTGCACTTAATAAAGTCTATACACCAGACTCCTTTGCGGTACTTACCAAAACGATCGATGCACCGACGCTCATTCTATGGGGCAAACAAGATAAGATTATTAATGTCGAAGTAGCAAGTGAACTAAAACGACTTTTAAAGAATGCCCAACCTCCAGTTATTTTAGAAAATGTAGGTCATATGCCAATATTGGAAGCTGAACAGTTGGTTATGCAACAATATCTACCGTTTTTACTTAAAGTAGAAACAAATCAGTCGTCAAAAACGACCACACCTTAATAAAACTTCGGACTTGTGAGACCTTATGTCTACCCAACCACTTATTGAAAAACTTATTGAAGCTCATCTTGATTTTTTAGATGAGCAATTTGCTCAGACTCAGGTGATCCAGCAAGAGTTTGAGCAATTTTATCATTGGTTGGGGAGTCGGCAATTACAACATCTGTGGACTTTTGAACAAATTCAACAGCTCATTCAAAAGCAGATTTTAGATACGCCTGCTTCTGATTTCCTGATTGAACAAATTGCTGAGCATATTCGGTTTGCATTGATTCATCCTGCAAATGAAACCGCAACTGTTGAAGATGTTATTCCTGTTTTAACGATTGACCGAATTGCACAATACGTTGCAAGTAAAGAAGAGCACCGTAAAAAACTGATTAAAACGATTGTGAATAATCCTGCTTTTTCGGCCCTGCTCACGCAACTGATTCAGCAAACAATGCATGATTATTTAGATGAATCAATGTCAAAGCGTGTACCAGGTGTAGGTCGTTTTATGAAAATGGGGAAATCTGTTTTAGAAACAGTAACCGATTCAAATCTGGACGATACGATTAATCATTATTTGCAAAAGAATATTTTAAAACTCAGCCAAATGAGTGAGCGTGTTTTAAACCAACATTTTGACAATGATAAGCTCTACCATTTTCAGGCAAATGTTTGGCATAAAGTTAAAACTATGCCACTTTCTGTTTTAAAAAATTATGTAGAAACTCAAGACTTATCAAAAACGGTTGGCCTAGGACATGAAATCTGGGACCACATTCGCCAAACTGATTATCTAAAACAGCAAGTACATGATGGTATCTATACTTGGTATGTACGTAATCAGGAGCGTAGTTTTGATTTATTGCTTCGTGACCTCAATATCGATGAAAGCTTAGTGCAACATGAGCTGACCACGTTACTTGTGCCTGTATTACAGCAGTTAATTACAACAGGACATTTAAGACGCCGTGCGCGTGTTTACTTAGAAAGTTTTTATTATTCTGAAAAAGCATTAGATATTTTAAATAACAAAGGCGCTTAAAGCGCCTTTGTTATTTAACCACTTAGAATTTATAAATGATTCCCAAATTATAACGACGCCCATCTAAAACATAACTATAAGTTGCTACGTCAATATCTTTATCAAATAAGTTGTAAATACCAGCCGCAACTTGGATTTTGTCAGTTGGTTTATAGTTCATACCAACATCAACTAGTCCATAAGCAGGCTTCCCTTCAGCCATTGACGTACGACTTAAATATTCAGAAGTTTTGCTACGAAAATTCAAACGGCTCCACATATTGACTAAGTCATTAACTTGCCAATCTAAAGTGGTATTAAACATATGTTCCGGCATCTCATTTAAAGGCTGACCTTTAAATTGACCACTTTTTTGCTCAGTATCGGTATAAGTATAATTAGCATTCATTTTTAAATCTGGTGATATTAACCAACCAAATGTCGCTTCAACACCTCTCATATTGGCTTTATCCACATTTGTGCGTTGACTCACAAAATCAAAATCTAGACCTAACCACTTACACTCGCGAGCACCAGCATCTCCTGAGCACGTTCTAACTTCTGTAATTTTATCTTTAAATTCGCTATTAAAAATCGTTAAACCAGCATTCAAATTATCTAAATTATCCCACGAGAATGACAGCTCATAGTTGGTACTTTTTTCAGGCTTTAGATCAGGATTACCAACAATTACACCTGCAGAACTGCTGCCTCCTGTAGCTTGCCCCCATTCTGCTACGGTCGCTCGTAGTGCAGGTGTTTTATAACCTGTTGATACACCGCCTTTAATAACCCAGTTATCATTTAAGGTCCATACCCCGTATAGTTTAGGACTGAAATGATCTCCAAATTTTTCGTCCTGATCCATCCGTAATGACATTGTTAAAGTGAAAGGATCAATAATATTCCATGCATCTTCTGCAAATAATGCCCAGCTATAACGATCTAAATTAGAAACAGGTTGTGAGCCACCCACTTTTAATTGGTTACCTAAATCATCTAATTCTTCTTTTAGATAACTTCCGCCCACGCTAAGCGCATGACTTGCGAGTGTGATCTGGTTAAGCGTGTTAAATGTCATATTTACAGCTTCCATATTTCTAGATGGGTTCTTATTTTCTTCGCGTTGAATATAAGAATGAGTCTTTACAGGACCAATGTCCCCACGGTGCGTTAAACTATATTCTGTACGGTAATAGTCTGTTAATGAATCTACTGGTGGGTTCCGACCAGTTTGAATAGGTGAAACTGTTTTACCTATTGTGGCATTACGATTTTGGATAGAACGCTGGTATTCAAGCTCGATGGTATGTTGATCATTAGGAGTTAAGCTTAAAGTAGCCCCTCCCGCCCGAATTTTTTGTTTGTTATAACCACCAATAATTTCATCTTCATCTCTTTGTGAAAATGTGCCATTGGCTTTTAAACCAAGTAAATTCTTAATTAAAGGTCCCGACACATAAGTATTGGCTTGGTAAAGATTTCCAGATTTATTATTTTCTTGAATTGTTGTATCTAACTTAACAGAACTGTTCCAAACATCTGCAACTTTTTTAGTAATGATATTAATCACACCACCCATCGCATCCGAACCATATAGACCCGACATTGGACCACGAATAACCTCAATACGTTCGATACTTTCGATTCCCGGTAACCAACCTTGCTCAATACCTGAATTATCACTATTTGGTCGCACAGAACGTGTATTTACTTTCTTACCATCAACCATAATAACGGTATATGCACTTCCCATCCCACGAATACTAATATCAGATGAGCTTCCGCCACCTGTAACAACTACACCAGGGACATCTTTAAGTGCATCAGTTACATCACGATATGCTTTTTTATTAATTTCATCTTGAGTTAAAACCGAAATTGAAGCTGCTGCTTTTTTTATATTTTGTTCAAAACCACTTGCTGTCACAACAATTTTTTCAAGTTGAGTAACTTCGCTTTCTTTTTCATTTTTTATGGAAGAATCAACTAAAATATTTTCACTTTCAGCGGCATAAGCCGCAGGAAACATTACTGTAAGTACCGAAATTGATAATACAGATTGGAAAATACTCTTCGTCATACCCTACTCCAACATATTAAATTATGAATAAATATTAAGTTTTACTTAAACAAATGTAACAAATTTAAATAAAAAAATAAATAATATTGATAATTATTTTCAATTGTAAGACCATAAAAAAGCCTCATTGCGAGGCTTTTTTATTTCACTTTTCAAATAATTTAATTATTTGAAGTAAGCACCTTCTGCTTGTGTATGATCTGTTTGGTCAATCACACGTTGAAGCTCAGGAATGTTCTCTCTTAAAGTAGTTTCTACACCTTGTTTCAAGGTAACATCAATTGCAGAACAACCTTGGCAACCACCACCAAATTTCAATACAGCAGTTAAACCGTGTTCTGGATCATCTTGTACTTCTACCAAGCTACAATTTCCGCCATGCCCTGCAAGACCTGGGTTAATTTCTGCCTGAAGAATGTAAGTAATACGTTCTTCAATCGAAGCATCTGGACCAACACGTGGAACTTTAGAGTTTGGAGCACGGAAAGTGAGCTGACCACCAAAACGGTCCTTGTTGTAATCGATTACGGCATCTAAAAGATAAGGAATAGATGGCGCATCAATATATGCAGGAAAATCAGGATAGTCCTGTTTATAATCCGTTGGGATCACTTCTTCTGGCGCACTATATGCCATACAGCATTCCGCACGTGGCGTACCCGGATGCTCAACAAAAATTCGAACGCCAATTCCCGGAGTATTTTGCTTCGTTAATAAATCGTGCAAATACTCTTGTGCAGATGGTGTAATCAAAAGGTTTGGAATTTCTTCTGCAACAGCAGTGTTGGTGTTCTCAGTCGACATAACAATATTCCTCAAGCTGATGCCTTTATATTAACCGAAGATGAGGTGGATTTAAAAAAAATCAACTAAATTTGTCGGATTTATACACAACAGGGTTTCAAGTTAAGTTTTTAATGGCATTATTGAGCTCAGTATTGATCATTTTTTAAATATTTCTTATGTTGCATTTGCCGTTTAACCATACAGTTACTCTTATTATTATTACGGTCATTATTTCTTTACTTGCTTTTAGCAATCAAAATGTAATGAACCGATTGATTTTTTGGCCGCCTGCAATGCAACGTGGACAAATTGATCGATTCATTACTCATGGCTTTATCCATGCCGACGGAACACATCTACTTTTCAACATGATTACCCTGTTTTTCTTTGGCAGTATCATTGAAAGTTTTTACCGCCAATATTTCTATGACATGGGTTTTGTGTTGTTCTATTTAGGTGGCTTAATCTTTGCGATTTTGCCAAGCTATTTACAACATAAAAATGATGCGAATTGGGCCAGCCTAGGTGCCTCAGGTGCTGTTTCAGCAGTTTTATTTGCTTATATTCTGTTTCAGCCATGGAAGCTGATTTTTGTATTCTTCATTCCTGTACCCGCTATTATTTTTGCTATTTTATATGTGGCGTACAGTATTTGGGCTGGTAAGCGTGGTAATAGCAATATTAACCATAGTGCTCATTTATGGGGTGCAGCTTACGGAATCATCGTAACCATTTTACTTGAACCTAAAGTTATTCCACATTTCTTAGACCAGCTTACTCGCCTTCCTTTTTAAAGCATATAAATCTAAGAAAAGTCCGTTATGGGCTTTTCTTTTTTTCTGATTTATTTATCTGCATAAATTCTCTGTCTTTTTTCTGATTTTCTTTGATCATTTCCTTGTTTTGTTTGCAAAAACCATCTGATTAAACTCGTGCCAATTCCTTTAATAATTCAGATGATACAATGAAGTACAAAGCAATTTTATCTAGCCTTTCTATTGCATTATTTAGCTTATCTTTGGCTGGATGTAATGACAATGATAATCAAGAAAATGTTGTAAGCACGCCTAAGCAACCTAATATATTATTTATTATGGCTGATGACTTAGGCTATTCAGATTTAGGAGCTTTTGGTGGTGAAATTCACACCCCTAATATTGATAGTTTAGCTCAAGAAGGACGCCTTTTAACGGATTATCATACTGCCCCGACCTGTTCGCCAACACGTTCTCAACTTATTTCCGGTACTGATCATCATTTAGCTGGTATTGGCGCAATGGCAGAACTCACCCCAGAACATTTGAAGGGACAACCAGGTTACGAGGGCTATTTAAACGAACGTTCTTTATCGATTGCACAAGTACTTAAAGATAATGGTTACCGCACGTACATCAGTGGTAAATGGCATTTAGGCTTAACCCCTGAAACCAATGCACATGCTAAAGGTTTTGATCATTCATTTACTTTATTACAAGGCTTAGACCATCATTTTAAGCAAGCACCAAGTGCATTTAAACGAAATTCAACTTATACAGAAGATGGTCAAGTTATTCCTGTTTCAGCTTTGCCTGATGACTTTTTCTCTACCAACTATTTCACCGATAAATTACTAAGCTACTTAGATTCAGGCAAAAATAGTGGCAAACCGTTCTTTGCTTATGCTGCCTATACGGCGCCTCACTGGCCAATTCAAGCCCCAGCCGAATATCGTGAAAAATATCGCGGAGTTTATGATGTCGGTTACGATGCAATTCGTAATGCCCGCATTGCCAGACAAAAACAGCTTGGAATTATTCCTGCAAACTTTGATGCAGCAGAACCAATTGCGACACAAAATGCTCCACAAAAATATGGGTAATATGAGTTAACAGCCGAACAAAAAGCACTAGAAGCTCGTAAGATGGAAATCTATGCGGGCATGGTAGAAAATCTTGATGCGAATGTCGGCCGCATTATTCAATATCTCAAACAAAATAATCTTTATGACAATACTTTAATTTTCTTTGTCTCAGATAATGGTGCAGAAGGTTTTGTACGTGGCGGATATGGCAGTGAATCTGTTTTTGATAACTCGGTAGCTAATGTTGGCACACCTAGTTCGTACCACTATATCGGGCCACGTTGGGCCGAAGTCAGTGCCGCACCTTTCCACTTATGGAAAGATACAGCGGGCGAAGGCGCAACGTCTGCCCCTGCTATTGTGAAATTACCAAATCAGAAAAAAGCAGAAGCAACCAATCATAGCTTTGCATCTGTACTCGATGTTTTCCCTACCTTACTAGAATATGCTCATATTCCAGTACCACAAGGTCAATATAATGGCCGGGCCATTAATACGCCATCTGGAATTTCATGGAAACCTTTGCTTGAAAACAAAACCGATACTATTCGCCCTGCAAATTTTAGCTTTGCCGATGAGTTACATGGCAGCAAATATGCAAAACAAGGTGAATGGAAAATCGCACTTCAAGGGCGGCCTGAATTAGGCACAGGGACTTGGGAGCTATACAACATTAAATTAGATCGCGGTGAAAGACAAAACGTTGCTCAGCTTTATCCTGCAAAAGTTCAAGAACTCTTATCGGTCTATCAAAAATATACTGAAAAAAATGGTGTGCAGGAATATAACGCCAAATGAAATTGAAGCCATTTTTAGTTACCACAATCAGCCTGTCTATTATGACAGGCTGTAGCGAATCTTCAAAATTTTCTGAATCTAGGTCTTCGACGCAACAGCAAACATCTTTAGCTGATTTAGGGTCTATTGAAAAGTGTCAAAACTATAGTGGTCTGCCTCAGGGTTGGCTCAAACAGCCTACAGCAGGAATGGTTTTAATTGCCGATGGAGATTTTAACTTTGGTTCTGAAAAGGCCTATCCCGATGAACTTAATTTTGGAAAAAAGCAGCGTGAAGTCAAAGGATTTTGGATTGACCAAACTGAAGTTACGGTCGCTCAGTTTGCAAGTTTTGTAAAAGCAACTGGCTATATTACCGATGCCGAAAAACAAAAACAGGCTGCTGTTTTCTCACCAGACCCTCATCACCCACAGCAATGGTGGCAGCTAAAATCAGGGTATACATGGAAAACGCCAAACGGCGGTACTGGAGCTATAGCAAATCCTAATGAGCCTGTAAGGTATGTAAGTAAAAATGATGCTGAACATTATGCAGTGTGGCTAGGACGTGATTTACCAACAGAACTAGAATGGGAATATGCAGCTAAAGCCAATTCAAAAACTGATACCCCTTTACATCAGGCCCCTACTGATGAACATCAACATCCGCAAGCCAATTACTGGCAAGGCGAATTCCCTTTTCAAAACCTAAATCAAGATCACTTTAAAGGTGTTGCACCCGTTGGATGTTTTGCGGCAAATAAATTCAAACTATTTGATATGATTGGAAATGTATGGGAATGGACATCTTCTCCTTATCAAGGTGCTCATGACCAGCATATGGGAAATTATTCTGATTTACGTCAACAAGAAATCACCAGCACTCAATATGTAATTAAAGGTGGATCTTTTCTTTGTGCACAAAATTATTGTTCACGTTATCGTAGCAGTAGCCGTTATCCACAAGATTTTGATTTAGCTGCAACACATGTTGGATTTCGGACTATTTTACGGTCTCCTTAATTTCTTCTTAATTCGACTTATTAAAGATATTTTTTAACCAAAATTAGGTCGAAAAATAATCAAAATGTTTTTATAGTACAAGTGAGAATGATAAAAAAGTGAGAACAAGATGAAAACTTTACTTCTTTGTGCCGCAGCAATTTTCACAATGTCACTATCAGCCTGTGCGGTCCATACACCTGAAGGTAGTATTGTGATTGACCCTGATTCACCATATTACGGACATCCAGGAGGCTTTTGCCCACCAGGACAAGCTAAAAAAGGACGTTGTTAGAAATACCCTCTTTTAAAGTAATTTTGAAGTTACTCTAAAGAAATAGGCTTCAATCAAGTGATGAATTGAATACTAAATGGAGAGTTCCAGCCCAAAAATAGATGGGATGAAACTAGAAAATTATGGTGTAAAAAAATCACCATATCCCCAAGATTTTTAAAAGACAATCTTACGTTGTCTTCTATCTAGTTTCACCCCAATTCTTTCTTATTCCGTTTGACTTTTCTTACCGCTTAAGAAAAAAGTCTAGTTTTTAATCATTTCTGTATCTCTATTATTGATACATTTTGAACATTTTACCTTCAGATTAATACTGATGTATTTGCTTAATACAAAATAAACATTTATGTAACGTAAGTCTATAAAAATGTTCTAAAAATGTGAAAAAAATTAAGGCCAAAATGAGATGAATTTATCATAATAACTTTCTCTTTCACGTTTCATCACATAAATAATCAATAATATTTTGTCAGTTATTGCCACTCGTTTCCTTTCATTGGCATAGATAATGTATACACATGTATATTAACCCAGTCGTATAAACGAGATATTTTATGTCCAGCACAAGTCAAGTCGAAGGTCTACAATTTCCGGTACACGCCTCAACAAAAAAACAAAGTACATCTCTTACAGGCCAAGAGATTTTGTCAGAGGCCTTATCTATTGTAGATAATAAAATCGCACAACAAGTGTTGAATGAAAAAAACTGGCGAAAAAACTATCCTTTATATTTTAAAGCTCTTGTTAAACAAGGGATTTCTAATATCAACAACCCAATTACTATTGCGAAGCAAGGGTTGCATAAAGCTCACCATATTTTTGATTATTATCGTGATGGTAAACACTATCTTTTAAAAGATGCTGTTCATATTGCTTCATCTACTCCTCTTTATACAGTAAAACTTAAAGGTGAAAGTGACGCAGCACCTGAATGGTATGTTCCCTATAAAGGACAAAAACTAAGTGGACAAAGCTTATTAGACCAGATTCAACGCTGGGAAGAGGCTGGTATTATTGAGCCAAGTCATGCAAAGGCACTTCGTGAAGCTATTGCTCATCCTGAATGGTTCGATTTATCTGACCGTACAATGGTGCTGTTTGGTGCAGCCTCAGAAGCAGGACCACTGCCTTGGTTAGCCAAATGGAAAGCAAATATTGTTGCCGTAGATTTACCAAACTCACGAGTCTGGAGCAAAATCTTAAATACGATTCAACAAGGGAATGCAACACTTATTGCACCATGTGTTGAAGCCTTTGATTCGTCAGCAAAAGCTTCTGAGTTAAAAGATAAGCTGGGTGCAAATTTACTGACTCAATTACCAGAAATAGCGCAGTGGCTGGTACAGTTTCCACAAAAGTTAGATTTGGCAGCAATCGCCTATTTAGATGGTGAAAAGCATGTCCGCGTTTCCATGGCAATGGATAGCATCATGCAATTTGTGAGCGAGCATAAGCCTGATACAAGCCTTATGTTTATGTGTACTCCAACCGATGTTTATGCAGTACCAAAAGAAGTTGCAGAGGCTGCTCAAGAGAAATTTAAATCCCGCAGAAAAATGCAAAAATTGGCAGTAAAAGGCGTTTCTGCTCTTTCCCTCAATCGTTTTTTTCAAGCGCCATACCAAGACTTGGTTACATGTGAAAATGGAAAAACTTATGGTATTGCCGACTGCTTAGTGGTTGAACAAGGTCCAAACTATGCTTTAGCAAAACGTATTCAACAATGGCGTGCTATTTTGGCCCGCCATCAAGGACAACGTGTCAGCATTAATATTGCACCATCGACAACCACTCATTCAGTGACTAAAAATCCATTATTGAAAGCAGCTTTTAATGGTGCAGAACTTTTCGATGTAGAAGCATTTAGCCCTGAAACCACCAATGCCATTATGGCGGCGCTCTGGATTCATGACTTAAGAAATGAGTCTTCTGTCGCGAATCCTGAAACTGTATTAGACCATCCGCTTGAACTTATGATGGAAGGTGCCAATCATGGTGGATTATGGCGTGTGGCTTATTTAGCACGAACTGCCCTGCCTTTCGCTGCAATTTATGGTTTTGCTACCGAAAAACTCCCTTTTAGAAAATCATCTAAAAAATAATTTGATTAAAGCCCAATCCTAGAATTGGGCTTTTTTCTAACGTATCTTTATTTATCTTGAAAGTGCGATAGATATTTTTGCATTTCATCAGGCGGCACCATGCCACCCCCAGTAGCCCATATTACATGATTTGCCTGTTGCAACTGCTCAGCTGTAAACTGGTGTAAAGCCAAGTAATCAGGACTCGTCTGAACATAATACGGCCCCATCATGCCTGCTACTGCAGAAGGCTCAAGCTGAATATTCTCAGTTTGATTTAAAAGCGCTATGAGCTCGTATAAACGTTCATCATGAATGGTGTAGTAGCCATCGATTAATTGTTGCATAGCACGCCCGACAAAACCTGAAGCACGCCCTACCGCAAGTCCGTCTGCCGCAGTAACGTTATCAATGCCAATGTCATTGACTGAAATCTGATCATGCAAACCTGTGTGGACACCAAGTAACATACACGGCGAATGTGTTGGTTCTGCAAAGATACAGTGTACATGCTCACCAAAAGCCAGTTTTAGTCCAAAACTCACCCCACCAGGCCCACCACCGACGCCACACGGCAAATAAACAAATAATGGGTGTTCAGCATCGACTTTAATTTGTTTTTGCTCACATTGCTGTTTTAAGCGTATTCCTGCAACGGCATAACCTAAAAATAATGTTGTTGAGTTTTCATCATCAATGAAAAAGCAGTGTGGATCTTGCTCTGCGGCTTTTCGTCCTTCTTCAACAGCTACGCCGTAATCACTGGCATATTCTACAACGTTAACGCCGATTGAACGTAGTTTGTCTTTTTTCCACTGTCTAGCATCAGCCGACATATGAACAGTGACTCTAAAGCCGAGTTTGGCGCTCATGATGCCAATAGAAAGCCCAAGGTTGCCTGTAGAACCTACTGCAATTTGATACTTAGAAAAGAATGCCCTAAATGAATCTTGATCTAATTTACTATAATCATCTTCTGGTTTAAGTAACCCTGCCTGCATGGCAAGTTTTTCAGCATGTGTGAGCACTTCATAAATGCCACCACGTGCTTTGATGGAGCCTGAAATAGGTAGATGACTATCCTTTTTCAGCCAGAATGTTCCATTAAGCTGTACTTGTTTCGCTGACGAAAGCACTTGCTGCATATGAGCAATTTCAACAATATCTGATTCAATTTTTCCATGTTGTGCTTGAGTTTCAGGAAATACTTTTGCCAAATAAGGTGCGAAACGCGCTAGTCTTGCTTCTGCTTCACTTACATCCTTAGCGGTTAGTCCAACTTTTTCTAAAGCTTCTTTTAAAGGATAACGATGAGGTGTAAACCAAAATGTTTCTTGATAGGCTTGAAGTGTTTCAATAAGTGGAAATTTTTGTTTTAGCTGATGTATTTGAACCGCATTCATAATATATCCTGATATAAAATTTTAAGCCCAGCCTATAAAGCTGTTTGATGACCTATAACAACTTATTAATTTATAGATGAATGTACATGAAAAATAGTCTCAACTTTAAAAACTAAATAAATAAAAAAGCCACTGTGAACAGTGGCTTTAATTTTTTAAATGCTTTTATACAAACTGTAAGAATAACCAGTACAAACCACCTGACAAGCAGATTGTTGCAGGAAGAGTAAATACCCATGCAGAGAGAATTGTCTTCACGGTATTAAAGTTTAAACCTGATTTATTCGCGACCATAGTCCCCGCAACAGCACTGTTTAAAACGTGTGTTGTTGAAACTGGCATACCTAAACCATCAGCAGCTGCAATTGTACTCATTGCAACAAGCTCAGCAGACATCCCTTGACCATAAGTCATGTGGTGCTTACCAATACGCTCACCTACAGTCACAACGATACGTTTCCAACCCACCATTGTGCCTAGACCAAGTGCTAAAGCAACAGCCACTTTTACCCAAGTCGGAATGTATTGTAAGAATGAATCTAAGCTACTACGGTATTCTTTCACAAGCTTTTTCTGTGAGTCATCCATTTTTGGTAAAGCATCTGCTTTATCCAAACGCTTAAACGTCGTGGTGCTTAAATACATGTCATTACGAATTTCGCTAATTGCAGCTTCAGGAATATCTTTTAAGTTGCTATAGCTAGAAACTCGCTCACCCAAGTGATCAGTCATACTTGCCAATGCAGGCACAACTTCCGGAGTTTGCTGTTTAGTTTGAATATATTTAGTCAGAATAACACGTGCTTTTTCATCGGTTAATTCTGGCTGATTTTGATTCAAAAATACGGCAGTTTGAGAAGAAAGCTGATGGAATGATTGAACTTGCTGAGTATCAAGATTTTTATTTAATGAATAAGCCAACGGCACCAGACCAACCAAAATCAGCATGATGAGTCCCATACCCTTTTGACCGTCATTAGAACCATGTGCAAAACTCACACCTGTACAGGTAAAGATCAAAATTGCACGAATGATTGCTGGTGGTGGTTTATTCCCTTCAGGTGGCTGGAATAATTCTAATTGGCGTTTAAAAATAGTTTTAACCAACAAGAATACAATCGCTGCAAAAGCGAAACCAATTAAAGGTGAAAATAATAATGCCTTACCGACTTTAATCACCTGATCCATATCAACACCACTGGTCGTTACGCCAGTCGATGCACTCAATAGATGGTTCATAATGCCCACACCCAAGATTGAACCAATCAAGGTATGAGAGCTAGAAGCAGGAATACCCAAGAACCAAGTACCTAAGTTCCAGAGAATCGCAGCAATAAGAAGCGCAAAAACCATTGCGAAACCTGCACCGCTACCCATATTCATGATCAATTCAACAGGCAACAATGCAATAATGCCGTAAGCGACTGCGCCGCTTGCAACCATTACCCCAAGGAAATTACAAAAACCAGCCCACATGACTGCAACTGGTGCTGGTAAAGCATTGGTGTAAATCACTGTTGCCACTGCATTTGCAGTATCGTGGAAGCCATTTACAAACTCAAAGCCTAAAGCAATCAAGAGTGCAGTTGATAAAAGAATAACTGAATAAAGACTCAAAGGTGGTACATGTGCTAAATCAGCACTTACCTGAAATCCAATATAAATAAGTGTTGCAACAATAATCGTCAGAAACACCGGCATAAAAAATTTAGGTGTCGGGACATGTACATTCGTCGATTTGACTTGCAGGTTTGCCGCAAGTTTTGAATCCGAAACAGGGGGTAGATTAGAATTCATGCAGACGGTAAGAGGATAAAAAAATCCTCTGTATTCTTAAATTAAATTATGACAATTATATGACAAAGCGGCGCCTGATGAAGTCAATTTTTCACATTTTGACCTCATTTGATGCACCTTTCCTCTATGATTTTTATTTTTTTATTTAAATACAATAATTTACATAAATCCCCATCCATCTATTTTATGACTATTTTTGAAGCAAAAATATCTAAAAAATCACCTAAACGTCTACTTTTTAAACACCACAACTGTCATAAAACCGAATATTGGAGATGAAATATTTCAATATCATGATCATTTTATGAATATTTGATGAAAAAACGATCTTTATTTGTCATAAAAGTCGTTTTTTAATGAATTTATTACAGTGAATGATGGGTCGTTATAGCTCATCAATTGCGCAACTATTCTGTTACAATAGCGCCGCATTTTTAAATTCATATAAAAGATCGGGGTTTTCTATGTCTACGCTTGCCACCCTAAAAGCGCTTCTTGCTAAACGCATTCTGATTATTGATGGTGCAATGGGAACTATGATCCAGCGCCATAAATTGGAAGAAGCCGACTACCGTGGTGAGCGTTTTGCCGATTGGGCACATGACTTAAAAGGTAACAATGACCTTTTGGTTCTGACCCAGCCTCAAATCATTCAAGGTATTCATGAAGCTTATCTTGATGCTGGTGCAGACATTATTGAAACCAACAGCTTTAACGGCACACGTGTTTCTATGTCTGATTACCACATGGAAGATCTTGTTCCAGAGATTAACCGTGAAGCAGCACGTTTAGCTAAAGCAGCTTGTGAGAAGTATTCGACTCCAGATAAACCGCGTTTTGTAGCAGGTGTACTTGGACCAACATCGCGTACTTGTTCAATTTCACCGAATGTAAATGACCCTGCCTTTCGTAACATCACTTTTGATGAGCTAAAAGAAAACTATATTGAAGCGACTCATGCGCTGATTGAAGGCGGTGCAGATATCATTTTGATTGAAACCGTATTTGACACATTAAACTGTAAAGCTGCGATTTTTGCGGTTAAAGAAGTCTTTAAAGAAATTGGTCGTGAATTACCAATCATGATTTCAGGGACCATTACTGATGCATCGGGTCGTACCTTAACAGGTCAAACTGCGGAAGCGTTCTGGAACTCTGTACGTCATGGTGACTTACTATCGATTGGTTTTAACTGTGCGCTTGGTGCAGATGCCATGCGTCCTCACGTAAAAACTATTTCCGATGTCGCAGATACGTTTGTTTCAGCGCACCCAAATGCGGGCTTACCAAACGCTTTTGGTGAATATGACGAAACGCCAGAACAAACGGCAGCATTCTTAAAAGAATTTGCAGAAAGTGGCTTAATTAATATTACTGGTGGTTGCTGTGGTACAACACCAGACCATATCCGCGCGATTGCCAATGCGGTAAAAGATATAGCCCCTCGTCAAGTTCCTGAAACTGTACCTGCTTGTCGTTTGAGTGGTTTAGAACCATTTAATATTTATGATGACTCATTGTTCGTTAACGTGGGTGAACGTACTAACGTTACAGGTTCGAAAAAATTCTTACGCTTAATCCGTGAAGAAAACTTTGCTGAAGCTTTAGAAGTTGCACAGCAACAAGTGGAAGCTGGCGCACAGATTATCGACATTAACATGGATGAAGGGATGCTCGATTCGCAAAATGCGATGGTGCATTTCTTAAACCTTGTAGCTTCTGAGCCAGATATTTCACGTGTGCCAATCATGATTGACTCATCAAAATGGGAAATCATTGAAGCTGGCTTAAAATGCGTACAAGGTAAACCCGTTGTTAACTCGATTTCTTTAAAAGAAGGTTATGAAGAGTTTGTAGAAAAAGCTCGCCTGTGCCGTCAATATGGTGCTGCGATTATTGTCATGGCATTTGACGAAACAGGTCAAGCCGACACCGCTGCACGTAAGCGTGAAATCTGTAAGCGCTCATATGACATTTTGGTTAATGATGTCGGCTTCCCTGCTGAAGATATTATTTTTGATCCGAACGTGTTTGCAGTAGCAACAGGTATTGAAGAACACAATAACTATGGGGTCGATTTCATTGAGGCCACAGGTTGGATTAAACAAAACTTACCGCACGCCATGATTTCTGGTGGTGTATCGAACGTTTCGTTCTCGTTCCGTGGTAACGAACCTGTTCGTGAAGCCATTCACTCTGTGTTCTTGTACCATGCCATCAAGCAAGGCATGACCATGGGTATTGTGAATGCCGGCCAAATGGCAATTTATGATGATATTCCAGCCGAGTTAAAAGAAGCGGTTGAAGATGTCATCTTAAACCAAAACCAAGGTGAATCTGGTCAAGCTGCGACTGAGAAACTGCTTGAAGTAGCTGAAAAATACCGTGGACAAGGCGGTGCTGCCAAAGAAGCCGAGAACCTTGAATGGCGTAATGAGTCAGTCGAAAAACGTCTTGAATATGCACTAGTTAAAGGTATTACCACTTACATTGATCAAGATACAGAAGAAGCTCGCCTCAAAGCCAAACGTCCTTTAGATGTAATCGAAGGCGCTTTGATGGACGGTATGAACGTGGTTGGTGACTTGTTCGGTTCGGGCAAAATGTTCTTACCACAGGTTGTGAAATCTGCACGTGTTATGAAGCAAGCTGTGGCTTGGCTCAACCCGTACATTGAAGCTGAAAAAACAGGTAGCCAATCTAAAGGTAAAGTCTTGATGGCCACTGTTAAAGGTGACGTACACGATATTGGTAAAAATATTGTAGGCGTGGTACTTGGCTGTAATGGTTACGACATTGTTGACCTTGGGGTGATGGTACCTTGCGAGAAAATCTTGCAAACTGCAATTGATGAAAAATGTGACATCATCGGCTTGTCAGGTCTGATTACGCCATCTTTAGATGAGATGGTATTTGTTGCGAAAGAAATGCAGCGCAAAGGCTTTAACATTCCTTTATTAATTGGTGGTGCGACTACTTCTAAAGCCCACACAGCAGTAAAAATTGATCCTCAGTACCAAAACGATGCTGTGATTTATGTGGCTGATGCTTCACGTGCGGTAGGTGTTGCAACGACTCTGCTTTCTAAAGAAATGCGTGGAAACTTTATTGCAGAGCACCGTGCGGAATATGCCAAGATTCGCGAGCGCTTAGCCAACAAACAGCCAAAAGCTGCAAAATTGACCTATGCTGAGTCAGTTGAAAACGGTTTTAAAATTGACGAAAGCTATGTACCACCAAAACCAAATCTTTTAGGAACACAAGTTCTCACTAACTACCCTCTTGCAACCCTTGTAGAGTATTTTGACTGGACACCATTCTTCATTTCATGGAGCTTGGCAGGTAAATTCCCGAAAATTTTAGAAGATGAAGTGGTCGGCGAAGCTGCAACAGATTTGTATAACCAAGCTCAAGCGATGTTGAAAGATATTATCGACAACAATCGTTTTGATGCTCGTGCCGTATTCGGTATGTTCCCTGCACAGCGCACTAACGCTGACACAGTGAGCGTATTTGATGAAGCTGGTCAAAATGTTACGCATACTTTTGAGCACTTACGTCAACAATCTGACAAAGTGACAGGTAAACCGAACTTGTCTTTGGCAGATTACATTCGTAATGACCGTGAACAACAGGACTACTTAGGCGGATTCACTGTATCGATTTTTGGTGCAGAAGAACTGGCAAATGAATACAAAGCTAAAGGTGATGACTACTCTGCAATTTTAGTGCAGTCATTGGCAGACCGTTTTGCTGAAGCTTTTGCCGAACACTTACATGAACGCATTCGTAAAGAGTTCTGGGGCTATAAAGCGGATGAACAGCTTAGCAATGAAGAACTGATTAAAGAGAAATATGTCGGTATTCGCCCTGCACCGGGCTACCCTGCTTGCCCAGAGCACTCTGAAAAAGCTGTGTTGTTTGACTGGTTAGGTTCTACCGACAAAATTGGTACTAAACTGACTGAACACTTTGCCATGATGCCACCATCTTCAGTAAGTGGTTTCTATTATTCTCACCCTCAAAGTGAATACTTTAACGTAGGTAAAATATCTCAAGACCAACTGGAAGATTATGCAAAACGTAAAGGTTGGACACTGGATGAAGCGAAACGTTGGTTAGCGCCGAATTTAGATGATTCGATTGCTTAAGTTTTTGAATCATCTTGATTAAAAATAGGGCGTGAAGGAATTTCCATCACGCCCTTTTCAATTTGAAAGTTTAATCTTTCTACTTCAAATGTGACTTAATCTTCTCTTTGACTGCTTCAGTTGAAATACCATATCGGTCATGCAAAGTGGGTAATGCGCCTGCATCTAAAAATGCATCTGGCAAACCAATCATGTCAAAACGAGGATGTTGACCATTTCTTAGAAGTAGTGAGCCAACAGCTTCTCCTAACCCACCAATGACTGAATGATTTTCGGCAGTTAAAACAGGTCTGCCACCTTTTGTGACTTCATCTAAAATAGTTTGTTCATCTAGAGGCTTAATGGTCGGTACATGTAGCACTGAAACCTCAATGCCCTCTTTTTCAAGCTCTTCCGCTGCCTCAAGCGCACGCATGGTCAATAGACCAGTCGAAATAATGAGTAAGTCTTTACCGGGTTTAATCACCTGTGCCTTACCCAATTTAAACTGGTAGTTGTATTTATCGAGCACTAATGGAACCTGACCACGCAATAAACGCATATATACCGGACCATTATGAGCGGCAATCTGAGGAATTGCCTGTTCTATTTCTAAGGCATCACATGGATCGATAATCATCAAGTTCGGCATAGCACGGAAAATTGCAATATCATCCGTTGCCTGATGACTTGGGCCGTAGCCTGTGGTTAATCCCGGAAGAGCTGCTACAATTTTGACATTCAGGTTATCTTCCGCAATTGCCATACAAATAAAGTCATAGGCACGGCGTGATGCAAATACGGCATAAGTTGTTGCAAAAGGAACAAACCCTTCACGAGCAAGTCCTGCTGCTGCACTCATCAAAAGTTGTTCTGCCATACCCATTTGGAAAAACTTGTCTGGGTTTTCTTTAGCAAAAATATGTAGATCAGTGTATTTAGATAAATCTGCTGATAAACCTACGATATCGTCACGCTCTTTTGCTAAGGCATTCAGTGCATGTCCAAATGGTGCTGGTTTGGTCGGTTGGCCCTCGGCAGCAATAGAAGCAATCATTGCCGAAGTGGTTAGTTTTTTCTTAGGAGGATTAGCTAACTGGCTCATGGTGTACTCCTTACTGTCCGTAGTGGGTCAAAATATTTAAAGCGTCGTCCCATTCATGTTCATCAACACGAATGAAGTGCGTTTTTTCACGGCTTTCCAAGAACGACACGCCTTTACCCATTTTGGTGTCACAAATAATGACACGTGGGCATGCTCCCTCATGGTTTCGCGCTTGTTCGAATGCTTCAAGCAAAGCTTCCATGTTGTTGCCATCCACACGTTGGGTGTACCAACCAAAAGACTGCCAACGATCAACAATTGGCTCAAATGCTAAAATTTCACTGGAGTGCCCATCTGCCTGCTGATTATTCACATCAATGATGGCAATTAAGTTATCTAGTTTCCAATGCGAAGCAGACATCACGGCTTCCCATGTTGAGCCTTCATTTAGCTCTCCATCAGAAAGTAAGTTATAAACAAAAGCATCCGACTTTTTCTGTTTTAGCCCTAAACATGCACCGACTGCAATTCCAAGACCATGCCCCAATGAACCACCTGTAATTTCCATACCCGGTGTGTAAGAAGCCATGCCCGACATTGGTAGACGACTGTCATCTGCACCGTAGGTTTCAAGTTCTTCAAGCGGGATAATTTTTGCTTCGATTAAGGCTGCATAGAGTGCAATTGCATAGTGCCCAATAGACAGATAAAAACGGTCACGGCCTTCCCATTCAGGGTTCTCTGGCTGATATTTCATGGCATGAAAATAAGACACGGCGAGCAAATCTGCTGCCCCTAAGGCTTGCCCAACATAACCTTGCCCCTGTACTTGCCCCATACGTAAAGCATGTTGGCGAATGTGGTAGGCACGTTGTTGCAACTCGGCAATTTGGCCTGCTTTATCAACATTTAACATTGTCATTTACTATTCCTTATTAACGATTGACCAGTTTTGCCGGAACACGCAGAACCAGACTGGCACCGAAAATTAATACTGCTGTGATTAAGAACATGCCGATTGCATTTGAACCTGTGTTGGTAGTGACCCAACCGATCAAATAAGGTGAGCAAAATCCTGCAAGATTGGCGAAGCTATTCACTGCTGCAATACCTGCCGCTGCGGAAACACCACCCAAAAAGTTGGTCGGTAACATCCAGAATAAAGAGGATGCCGTCAGCACACCTGAGGCTGCGATGCAAAGGCAAATTAAAGAGAGCGTTAGATTTGAAGCGAATAAAGTCGCAAATGTAAGTGCTATAGCGCCTGCACACATCGGAATAATTAAGTGCCAGCGGCGTTCTTGGAAATGGTCACCACTACGCCCTGCCAAAATCATGACCACAATGGCACACATATAAGGCAGGCTTGTGAGCAAACCTATATGCCAGTTATCACTAATGCCCGAATTACGAATGAGAGTTGGTAGCCAAAATGTAATGGCGTATTGGCCCATCACTACACAAAAGTAAATACCTGCCAGTAGCCATAAACGTTTATCTGCGACAAACTCTTTGACGCTAGCATGACCTTCTTTGTGCTGGTTATCCTGAGCAAGCTCTTGCTTCACCAAGTTCTTTTCGTCTTGGGTTAACCAATTGGCGTCTTGAACTGAATCTTTTAAAACAGCAAGTACAAGCAAGCCAACAATCACTGTGGGAATGGCTTCAATTACAAACATCCACTGCCAGCCAAACCAACCATGTACACCGCTCATTCGGTCCATGATTAAGCCTGAAAGTGGTCCACCAATCATTCCTGAAATTGGAATCGCGATAAACCAAAGAACTGTCATGCGTGCGCGGCGATAAGACGGGAACCAATAAGTAAGGTAGAGCAACAAGCCCGGAGCTAGTCCAGCTTCGGCGACACCCAATAGAAAACGTAAGGTGTAAAATTGCCATTCGGTTTGAACAAAGGCAAAACAGCCTGACAAGATGCCCCATGTAATCATGATTCGGGCAATCCAACGCCGTGCACCTACTTTGTGAAGTACAATGTTACTTGGTACTTCACATAGGAAATAACCAATAAAGAAAATCCCTGCGCCTAGACCATATACAGCTTCACTAAACTGTAAATCGCTCATCATTTGGAGCTTGGCGAAACCCACGTTTACTCGATCTAAATAGGCACAAAAATAACAAAGCATTAAAAATGGCATGAGCCGAAATGCAATTTTTCGATAGGCAGATTTACGAACCGCCATATCTACTTCAGATGAAAATACTGTATCCATCATGCGAATCCCTTTACATTTGGCCACAGTATCCTCTTGTGACCATCATTCTATTTTTAGTTTTTAAATGACAAGCGTTAATGAATCAGCATGCCACCATTTACATCGAGTGTGACACCAGTTAAGTAAGCTGACAGATCACTTGCCAAAAATAATGCTGCATTTGCAACATCTTGCGCTTTACCTAAGCGGCCGAGAGGAATACCTGCCAAAATGTCATGACGACGGTCATCATTCATTAAACCGCCAGTAATATCAGTCTGGATTAGACCGGGAGTAAGAGAATTTATACGGATCTGATCGCCACCAAACTCACGTGCCATCGCTTTTGCCAGACCTAATACACCTGCTTTGGCAGCGCTATAGTGTGGCCCGCCAAAAATACCACCACCGCGCTGCGCTGAAACTGAAGATAGGCATACAATGCTTCCACCACCATTTGCCTTCATGGATGGAATAACAGCTTGCGACATAATCAGTGTTCCGCGTAGGCTAACATCTAAAATGCGGTCATAGTCATTGCGCTGGATTTCGAGTGTTTTAACTGGCTGAGTAATACCAGCATTGTTAATTAAAATATCAATCTTGCCATAGTGCTGTAGCGCTTGTTCAACAGCTACTTTGACCTGTTCTTCGTTCGCAACGTTTGCAGCAAGACCTAAATGTCCTTCACCAAGTGCCTTTGCAGCGTTTTGGCTTTGAGCAAGATCTAAATCAACAATAATGACTTTGGCACCCTGTTGTGCAAAGATTTCTGCGGTTGCTCGCCCAATTCCACGTTCTGATGCTGCACCAGTAATTAATGCCACTTTTCCTTGTAGTAACATGTTCAATCCTCTTTTACGCTTTATATCCTGAGTTCTGACTTAGAATCTCTTTTTTCACAAAGCCCAGCAATCAGCTCGAATTCAACAAGGCATGAAAAAAATTCATGCCTATGCTATTTTTAAATAAGTTTTAGGGATAAAAACGGATCATTTCATGGATAATAGTGAAAACAATTTCAACCAGATGCCCTCAATTAAAACATTACAGGCTTTTGAACAAACTGCCCGTTTCGGCAATGTTGCCAAGGCAGCCGAGCATTTGAATCTCACCCCTTCAGCAGTAAGTCATCAAATTGCTAAGCTTGAAGAAATGATTGGGCAGAGTTTATTTATTCGTGGTGCTCGTGGTGTGACGCTTACCCCTTCTGGCGAACGCTATTTTCAAGATGTCACGACCATTTTGCATAACCTCATGTTAGCCACGGAAAAAGCTGCTGATAAAAGCCCTAAAGACAGTTTATATATTCATTCATCTCCAAGTTTTGGTTTGCTCTGGTTACTCCCTCGCCTTGAATCATTTAAAGAAAAATTTCCAATGATTCAGGTCAATCTGTCATGTTCTTATGAAAATTTGCACTTTACTCGCGACAAGATCGATATTGATATTCGTCATGGTTTGCCCAACTGGACAGGGGTAGAAATCAGAACGATTCGTAATGAAAAGCTAGAAGTACTTGCATCCCCCAAACTACTTGAACGTAGTCCAGTAAATAAACCTCAAGATTTATTAAAAAAAGAACTGATTTTATCGCGCTCAACATTAGTTACTTGGCCCCAATGGTTTGCCCATCAGGGTTTAAGCATTCCTGAATTTCCCTACACTTTGAGTTTTGACCGCTCTTATATGTCACTTGAGGCGGCCACACACGGGTTAGGTTTTGTTTTGGAAAGTAATTTGCTTACTCAAAATTACTTAGAATCTGGAAAGTTGGTTAGAGTTTTTGCAGATGAGCTATCGATTCCAATCTCTGCTCATCATTTGGTGTATCCACGAACGCATCAATTTATTCCTAAAATTGAACTGTTTTTAAACTGGATTCATGATGAGTTAGCGGATTGAGAAAGTAATTATTAAATGATTTGAATTTGCTCAATTCTTAAGTGATGCATCATCTCTCGAATAAATACAAAGTAGGTAAAAATATAAAGCTCATCTGGAGCTACTTGATTCGTGTAGTAACTCAAACGCTCAATAAAACTATTAAAACCATGCTCAAGCTCAGTACGGCTGATTTGCTTTTTAGCACTAAAAAATAACTCACTGAGTTGTGTCATGACTGCATCAGATGTAACAGCTACACCACTTATATTTAGATTTCTGAGGGGATTTGACTCGATGATTTCTTCAATAAAATAAATCATCTTTTCGATAGCAAGCTCATCAATAACACCATCGCTGACACTTTTTGAATTAACAAAACCTAAGCCCTGCTCAAGGTGAATGTGTTGGCTGTCTACATCAAACGAGAGACTATTTAGACCAAGTGAAAATTTTAAAACCGAGTCGGGATGATTCATAAAAATAGCCTATCGTCGAATTTTGCGCATAAGATTAATTTCTTTATAAGCCTAAATTGAACCAATTTTTCCAATATTTAACATTAACTACTCGATTATTATTAACACTATCTATAATAAAAACCTCTTTAAAAAGATGAAAAATCAATCTTATATTCATCCAATCCTATGATTAAAAAATAGAGTATAAACATGAAAAAATTAGTAATTTTAGGTATTACGATTTATAGCTTTGCACAACTTACCAATGCAGCCACATTAAATGTAAAACCATATGGTACGACTCAAGACGGTCAAAAAGTTGATTTATACACCATGAGCAATAACAAAGGTGTCTCGGTATCTTTTATTAGCTTCGGTGGTGTAATTACACAGATTTTGACTCCCGATGCACAAGGTAAACAAAATAATATTGTTTTGGGCTTTGATGAACTAAAAGGTTATGAAGTCACTGATACCAAGGAAGGCATTCATTTTGGCGGATTAATTGGTCGTTATGCGAACCGGATTGGTAATGCTAAATTTAGCTTAGATGGAAAAACGTATAACCTTGAAAAAAATAATGGGCCGAATTCATTACATAGCGGCAATCCCGGTTTTGATAAACGTGTTTGGCAAGTTAAACCCCTCGTTTCTAAAGGTGAAACCGTTAAAGCTTCTCTTAAGTTGACCAGTCCAAATGGTGATCAAGGATTTCCCGGAAAATTAGATGTAGAAGTGATCTACAGTCTTTCAGATCAAAATGAATTCCAGATTGAATATAAAGCCAAAACTGATCAACCGACAGTCGTCAATCTCACCAACCACAGTTATTTCAACTTGTCAGGCGCTGGGAGTAATCCTTATGGCGTACTAGATCATGTGGTACAACTCAATGCAGACCGTATATTGGTAACCGACCAAAACTCCTTACCCACAGGTGAAATTGCTTCAGTTGCAGGTACACCTTTTGATTTTCGAACGCCTAAAGCAATTGTGAAAGATATTCGAGCGAATAATCAGCAATTGGCCTATGGATATGGCTATGATCAAACTTGGATAATTAATCAAAAGTCTCAAGGGAAACTCAATCTTGCAGCTAGTGTGGTTGATCCAAAATCTAAACGGACCATGCAAGTCTTAACGACTGAACCAAGTGTCCAAATGTATACAGCTAATCATTTATTAGGAAATATTGTTGGCGCAAATGGTGTGCTCTATCGACAAGCAGACGCGCTAGCATTAGAAACACAGCATTTTCCAGACAGCCCTAATCAACCATCCTTCCCTTCTACACGTTTAAACCCGAATCAAACTTATAACAGTGTTACCGTATTTAAGTTTGGTGTTCAAAAATAGTCTTTTCAATGAGGCTATGTTCATATTAAAAAGACTCTCAGCTAAGTATGGCTGAGAGTCTTTTCATTTATTTTACTTTTGTATTCATAAAATGCCGAATATTAACCGTCACCTTACTCCTATCCAGCTAGTACAAGGTGAAATGAATCACTTAATGAATATTCGTTCGAATTGAACCGGTCACACTCACATCACCCAGCTTTGTACCATTCAATTGGATATAAGAACCATCTTTAGAGATCAATACATTTTTACAATCACCTAAAGTACAAGAATAGCCATTTATCTGAATATTAACAGGATTTTGTCCTTGAACAGTAATATAACCATGCCCAGTAGTAGATGTAATAAAGTAAGTTATTTCTTTATTAGAGAGTTCATAAGCATAAATCTCGTTTGTATCAATTTTTCCTACATTTGAGATATCAATTTTGGCGTAACTATTAATTAACGTAATATTTCCTGAGGCTATTTTAGAGTTAGATCCAGTTTTTGAATTAAAGTAAACGTTATTAAATTCTACATTTACTCGATCGTTATCTAGTTTTTTTAATGTTCCCATAGCCGCCGCACTAGAGAGAATCTCTTCTCCTGTATAATAAGTGTTAACCAGCCCTGATGATTTACCTGTAAGCAAATATAAGCTCTCACCATTCGTAAATTGAACAACAAGCTGAGTATCCCTCATATAGGCTCGAAGAATATCCATTTTCTTACCATTAACAGTAATTTCACCATTATGGGTCTTTTCAAAATCTGTAAATTCTAAAGGTTTGCTACTAATACTGCCTTTTACCGTACCATTCAATGTAACTAAATACGTTACCTTTTTATTATTCGAGGAGGAATCTGTATAATATGAATCTTCAAATTTTTTATTATTAAATAATAGTGTTGAATCACCAGTACGACTATCATAAATCATACTAATCCCTTCACAACCTTCAGGAGTCCATTTATCATCCCTACAAGTTAAAGAAGATTTCTCTGTATCAATTCTTGCATTTATTACTTTACCAGAAAGCTTATCATACTCAACCCTAATAAATTGATTTTTATCTAATTTATAATAAAATGAAAGCCCTGAATTTCCATAAGTTCTTACACTATAACTAGGTTCAATCACACTTTTACTAGATCCATTACTTGGAACAAGCTGGGTTGATATGCCATTATTTTTTTCATTAATTATAGTGAGATTTTGCTCAAAAGTTGTAGTGTAATTAATCAAAGAAGTAGATGATAAAGTCGGAATTTCATTAGGATTTGATTTTGAAGATGTAGAAGAACTGTCCGTAGAATTCTCTCCACCCCCACCACCACATGCAACTAAAGTTAATGTAGAAACGAGAAAAACACTTAATGATAATTGCTTAATAGCGAACACTTCATACCACCCATAATAAATTTTATTTTATATAATAAATTCAATAAATTAAGAAATTATTACTATTTCTACAATATTATCAATTTATGTCTTGATATACTGCCTTGCGATTTTAACCAATTTTTTTCATAGGACAAGATAGACTATTTAATTAACTTTATTATTTTTAATTAAAATAAATTTATTAACCTAATATACAGTTTTCTTTTCTTATAAAGAATCTCCCTATCTGTTTAAGACTGGGAGATTTAAAAGAATAAAATAAAAAATTCTATCTAACTTTTGTGTTGGGTAAAAATGCAGTTGCAAAACCAAGTAATGGCAACAATGAACATAAACCAAATACCCATTCAATGCCATTAATATCCGCTAAATGCCCTAACCCAGCTGCGGCAATACCACTTACCCCAAACATAAGACCAAACATAAGACCTGCAATCATACCCACACGGCCCGGAACGGCTTCTTGTGCGTAAACCACCATCGCTGCAAAAGCCGATGACAACACTAAACCTGCAATAATTGAGAAAACCGTTGTCCAAAATAAGTTTGCATACGGCATCATTAATGCAAACGGTGCCATACCAACAAATGAAACCCAGATCACTGCTTTACGGCCAATTTTGTCACCAATTGGACCACCTGCAAATGTACCTAAAGCAACGGCTGCCAAAAAGGCAAATAAATGCAACTGAGCTGTTTGAATACTGATATGGAACTTTTGAATTAAGTAAAAGGTAAAGTAGTTACTAATGCTAGCAATGTAGGTAAATTTGGCAAACATCAACACACTAATTGTGCTCAAAGCAATAATCAGCTTACGACCATGCAATTTAGTATGTGCTTGGGTAGCACGTGCAACCACCTGACTTTTAGCATGACTCACAGTCCAACGGCTTACGCCAAATAAAACCCAAATCGCTAAAAGTGCAAATATCACTAAGCCCGCAACTGCATGCTGCCCAAATGGGACAATCAGTAAAGCTGCTAACAATGGGCCAATGGCTGTACCCGTGTTTCCGCCCACCTGAAAAGTCGACTGAGCTGTACCGAAGCGCCCACCCGATGCCATTCGTGCCACCCGTGAAGCTTCAGGGTGAAAAGTTGCCGAGCCTACCCCAATCAACGCAGATGCACACAACAACACTGCAAAGCTTGGTGAAAATGCCAACAAGATAATGCCGCAGAATGTGACCATCATTCCGAGTGGAAGAAGATATGGTTTTGGATGTTTATCGGTATAAAGTCCAATCCAAGGCTGTAGCAGTGAACCTGTAATCTGGTATACAAACGAGATTAGGCCAACCTCCGCAAAACTCAGCGAAAAGTTTGCTTTTAGCATTGGATAGATGGCTGGTAGCACCGCCTGAATTAAATCATTCAGTAAATGTGCGACTGCCACGGCGCCTACAATTTTAATAATCATTCCTTGAGGCTGATCATTTGCAACGGTATTGGCAATACCATCTTTCAATTGTATTGAAGACGTCATACCTGAAAAACTCCAATATTTTTAAATGAGATACTTATTGTAAATTGTCGCTTATAAAGTTATCTTCCAATAATCATCGTATAAGTGACAATTTTTAGGATAGTTTATGTCCGATTCTCTTATTCAGTCTGATTTGTCTGAACTTGTGACTGGGCTATCTTCTGAGCATTCTTATCGAGAAATCACCCCTACGCATACGCATACACGTGCGCAGTTTTTATATGCGTCCACTGGCAACATTCAGGTGTTTACACCTAATCATGTGTGGATTGTGCCACCCATGTGTGCATTATGGATTCCAGCACATGTAGAGCACAGCGTGATTTCACTGAGTCACGTTAAGTTAAATACGGCATTGGTTGAAGTAAATGCAGCAGCTTTAATGGGACAAGATTGCTTTATTATTCGAGTCAGTAACCTGTTACATGAACTTTTGATTCGTTTAAATGAAATTGAACGAGAGAACACTCCAAATACAGCGACCTCTCAAGAGCTTTCCCGTTCTTTACAAATTTTGATTTTTGAAGAAATCCATCGCGCTAATTTGTTGTCTATTCAGATTCCGTGGCCGAAAGACAAAAGACTCTTAAAAATTTGCCAAGAGTTATTACATACTCCTGACCATTCAAAAGATTTAACAGATTGGGCTGATGATATTGGTACGAGCTCTAGAACTTTAATGCGTATGTTCCAAAAAGAAACTGGGCTGTCTTATCGAGCATGGGTACAGCAAATGCATATTGCACTTGCCTTGAGTAAAATCGCGAATGGCGAATCTATTGCCCAAATTTCAGAGTCACTGGGGTATACAAACCCCAGCGCATTCAGTGCGATGTTTAAGCGACATCTAGGAAAAACACCTCAGCAGTTTAGAAGTGCCACGATGTCGCTATAAGTCTTTTTTTTAGTGCGGATCTCATGTTTTTCCAATAAATCATCGAAATCATGATAGACATGAAGTTCTCGATCTTTGGCGGTTCTGGCATGGTCTAAGCGCTGTTCAGGATCAACTAAAACAAGGGTATGACCATCATCAATCAGGCGATCTACGCCTTCTAAAAACATACGTTTACCCACATCGTGGATAAGTGAAATCTGGGTTAAATCAATAACGATTGTGCTTTGATCAGTTGTCTCGTCTTGTAAAATACGCAACAACATTTCAGCTTCGGTAAATTTCAATACACCCCGAAGCACATACACACTTAATGATGCATCTTTTCCTGTACGGTAATGACTTTGTACAATGGTCTGGGCAGAAGGCGTACCTTCCATGAGATGTAATCCCATGTCACGAGATAATCGCTCTAAAATATCGATTCCTCGAACACTATGACCATGCTCATCTAGTCGAGGTGAAAAAGCAGCAATACTGACCTGCCCCGGTAGCACACCCAAAATCCCCCCTGCTACACCACTTTTAGCAGGAATACCTACAGTTGAAAGCCAGTCACCCGCGGCATCATACATGCCACAGCTCATCATGACACTGAGCACTTGTCTAACTACAGATCGGTTTAATAGGCGTTTTCCAGTTCTAGGGTCGACCCCGCCATTGGCAAGTACACTGCCCATGCGTACCAGATCTTTAACTGTAACCATGATCGCACATTGACGAATGTAACCATTCACAATATCAACAGGGTCAGTTTCCAAAATCCCCACCGTGCGGAGCATATAACCGATCGAAAGATTACGGTAGGCTGTTTTGACTTCCGAATCATAAACAGACTCATCAAAACTTAATTCACGACCAGCAAGCTCGCTCATAAAACGGCGTAGGATTTCTGCGCTATGCAAACCATGTTTAACCTGAATCAAGGAATGTACAGTAATTGCGCCAGAGTTGATCATCGGGTTTTTGGGACGGCCGTCTTTACCTAATGAAATTTCATTAAAGGCTTCCCCCGAAGGCTCTACCCCTACTTTCGCAAGTACTGCATCAATGCCAAGCTGTTGTAAAACATAGGCATATACAAATGGTTTAGAAATTGATTGTATGGTGAATTCAACATCATCATCACCGACCGAATAAATTTCACCATCTACCGTAGACATTGCTAAAGCTAATCGATTTGGGTTTGCATTTGCCAACTCAGGAATATAATCGGCGAGATGACCGCTGTTATCGATGTCACAGGCTTCTATAACATTTGCCAAATATTCTGGGAGAGGGGTTTTCATGGTCAGTAACCTTAAATGAGGAGATTTACAACATCGCGCAAAATTTCAGCACAACCTGCTGATAATATTAAAATTATATCTTTTGTAATGATTTAAATATCACGATATAAGTATTCTAATTCCGATGAGTTATCCTTTTCAAGCTCATTATAGGTTTTTCAAAACTTTAAACTAAAGATTAGATTATTCTTTCTACAAATAAGATCCCATTTAAATGATCGACTTCATGTTGAACAATACGAGCAGGAAAACCATGGAAAATCATTTCAACTGCTTCACCCTGAAGTGTTAAATATTTAACCTTAACCTTTTCTGCGCGTTCAACTTGCCCCCTCTCGTCTGGCACACTTAAGCAACCTTCTTCACCTAAACAAACCTCGTTTGAGAACTCTAAAATCTCAGGATTCACCATGACCACTGCTTCCATTTCAGGTGCATCGGGATAACGTGGGTTTGGACGAGACGCCACAATAATGACGCGTTTAGAGATATAAACTTGCGGTGCAGCAATCCCTACTCCATTACGCTCAAGCATTGTCGCATGCATAGCGTCAGCAAGCTGATAAAGCCAATTACTGTTTAACTCATTTGCCGACACAGGGGCCGCAGTCAGTTTCAAAATATCTTCACCACGCTTCGCGACAGGTAAAACTACACTCATCCTTTGACTCTCTCATTAAACTGGCTATAACAAGTTTTATTGTGTCGCTGAACCAAACAAAAGAAAAGCCATTCCTACATCTGTTTTTGTTTCATCTAAAGCGTTTTTTGTTTTAAAGCTTTTTGATCTGAGCAAGTCCAACCGACGTTACCCGTTACCATATAGAACAAATTTCCTCCATTTACTTTTACTTCACTTTTCCATTAATATCCAAACTTCAATTACAACAATTAAGTAAAAAATGGATCAGGAATTAACTTTGCAGGATGCGAACTATCTTAATAAAGAAGATAAACGAACCCTCGCCCTTTCTTCATTGGGTGGAGCTTTAGAGTTTTATGATTTTGTGATTTATGTGTTTTACGCCAAAATCATTTCCGACCTCTTTTTCCCTAGCACACTTAGTCCGTTTTGGGCCATGCTCAACACTTACGGTATTTTTGCAGCAGGTTATTTTTTCAGGCCCTTAGGCGGGGTTGTCATGGCCCATTTTGGTGACTTGGTCGGTCGTAAAAAACTATTTTCGCTTTCTATTTTACTGATGGCACTGCCTACCCTGTTTATCGGGATATTGCCTACCTTTGAAAATATCGGATATTTGGCACCCCTACTTTTATTGCTTATGCGTGTGGTCCAAGGTATTGCGATTGGGGGTGAAATTCCAGCCGCATGGACATTTGTGTCTGAACATGTACCTGAAAGAAAAATTGGACTGGCAAATGGTTTACTCACCGCTGGGCTGTCTTTAGGAATTTTATTGGGTGCATTGATGTCTTTATGGATTTCACTGAATTTTAGTGAAGGACAAATCCATGACTGGGCATGGCGTATTCCTTTCATTGCAGGTGGTATTTTTGGTCTGGTTGCACTTTATTTGCGGACTTATTTAAAAGAAACGCCTGTGTTTAAAGCCATGCAAGCTCGTAAAGAAATCTCAAAAGAAATGCCTGTAAAACAAGTGTTAAAAACGCATAAAACAGCTGTTGCGATTGGCATGTTATTTACATGGTTTTTAACAGGTTGTGTGGTGGTGGTGATTTTAGCCATGCCAAATTTATTAACTGGTACGTTTGGCTTTGAGCGTTCTCAAACTTTTGAAATGCAAAGTGCAGCCATTGTCATGCAAATGGTCGGCTGTATTTTGGCAGGCTATTTTGCTGACCGTTTTGGCTGTGGCAAAGTCATGATGGTCGGTGCGCTTGCCGTGGCACTCACAGCAGCAGTTTTTTATAATAGTTTGGGGCACGCGGCACATTCAACCATTTTTGGTTTATATATGTTGTTGGGTCTATGCTCTGGTACTGTCGGCATGGTGTCGAGCAGTATGGTTAAAATGTTCCCCGCGCCTGTTCGCTTCTCGGGCATTTCATTTTCTTATAATTTATCGTATGCAATTGTTGGTGGTATGACCCTGCCTTTAGTGCATTGGCTCAGTCAATATAGTGATATTGGTGCGATGTATTATATTTTCGCGCTAACCATTTTGGCCTTTGTGACTGCCTTTGTGTTTTGGAATAAGTTCGAAAAAAACAGGTATTAAAAATTTTCACTTATTAAATAAAAAACCACGCCAATTGCGTGGTTTTTTATTGCTGCTTACTCTAGAAAGTAAACCCGATATTAAAGTTAATACGGTATAACCATTTGTCACTGTTTGGCGAGGTAGCAGAGGTATATCCTGTTGAGTTGGTTGCCCCACCAATAATGTTAGAGTTTTTACCCCAAGTATAATCTGCCCAAACCATAAATGGTGAAGCAATAAACATCATCCCTGTAGTGTTCATTTGCGAGTCTGACCAATCATCACGTTTTTTATCGAGATAACTATAGTCATTATAAAACTTAATGGCTTTTAGCTTGCCCATATTGGTCACAGGCAACGTATAGGCAAGGTTTAAACTGGCAATCGTACCTTCCGAAGCAATGAAATAAGCAGGTGTAAGTCCATTCGCTCCCATCAAAGTCATATCACTATTTACACCATCCGGGTTTTTAGCATCATATTGATAATGAATGATTGAGCTTTGTAAATTAAAGCGTTTGTAGTTGTTTTCAGTATGCAAACCGACTGCATAATATTTGCCGTCTTTATCGGTAATATCATTATGTAGCTGGGCGATTGCACCCGATACACCGAACTCTTGCTTACCGAAATCAGTTTCTAACTTGCGAACAATGCGGGTATTCACCTGATTGCGTTTTTCATTTTGATAGGCTTTTTGAGATGGAAATGCATTTCCAACCAAGTCATCATAAGTTGCACTCTCTGGTGAATAACGCAGGTTCGTCTCTAGCATTTGCGGGTAATAACCGAGTTTTAAATCCCAGTCTTTGTCGTGATAATTCCAGTTGAACCCCGGTGCAATGTTATTGCCATAACCTAAAAAGAATGGAATGTGATAGGTCCAGCCATTTTGCGGATAAGGATAAATCGTAAAAGGTTTATAGACTAGCCCCGCTTCGATGCTGTTATTGGCATCCAGGTTATAGCCAACATATGCTTTTTCAATGGACGTTTTCTGTTGGTCTTGAACCATATAGCTGGCATTGATATAGGCATCATCAAATTTACCTTTGAGATCAACCCTGAAAATATCAAAATGGAGCTTACCAAAACCACGGTTTGGCCCTTCCCAATCTTCATAGCGTTGATTTAACCGAACCACCCCACCTAACTTTAATGAATCGGTACCATCATCACTTTTCCATTCAAGCAATGAGTCTTTTGCAAATGCATTGACGCTTACCCCCAGCGTAAGCGATGCAATGAATGCCATGATCAATGAAGTCTTTTTCATCTCTACATCCTTGATTGAGTTCCAGCGTCCTGCTGGAACTTTATTTGTTTTACCTGTAAAACTTCGTTTTTATTTTTTTTTAGACAAAAAAATTTATCTAAAAAAAGGATGGCTTAGCAGCTCCCATCGCATATGTACTAAACCATCCAAACTGGTTAATACAGTTTCTTTTGCGGTGGACCCGCGAAGTTTAATGGCCCAATCGAGTTCATATCGAGCTCAATCACGGTTGGCCCTTCAAAAGCGACAGCCTCTTGAATAACCGTTTTAAACTCATCTGCATTACCGACTTTCCAGCTTTTCACACCCATTGATTCGCCAAGGAGTTTGTAGTCTGGTGTATGCAATTCATTGAAATACTGACGACCACCAAAGTAGTTATTTTGAATGCCACGCATTACACCATAACCACCGTCATTCATAATCATTAAGACCATGTTGGTGTTTTCTTGCACCATAGTTGCAATTTCACCAATACCCAGCATTAAGCCGCCATCGCCGACTAAACCAATTACTTTTTTATCAGGGTTAGCAACTGAAGCACCGATTGCTGTTGCAAGGCCTAAACCAATTGCACCCGCGAGTGAGTGGATGTTTTGGTTTGGTGCTTGTACAGGGAATAAACGACTGCCCCATGTACTACCCGACATGGTGATGTCACGTACAAAAATGCCATCTTGAGGTAAAGCTGCACGTAAGTGATCACAAATTAAAGCATATTGGTCGATTTGCTTACGCAGCGCATCAATTGCAGCCTGTTTAGCCGCTACTACAGCAGCATCGTAATCAGCATCAACTTTTGAAGTCCCCTGAAGCTGTTCCAACACACGTGTTAAGACATCTTTGGCATCGCCACAAATGAAGTTGCGGATTTTGTAATTACGTTGCTGAGCCACTGGGTTGGCATCTACCTGAATAATGTTTTCAGGGAACTCAACCGAATAAGTTTTTGTTTCATTACTACGTAAACGAGAACCCACTACAACCATCAAGTCGGCATCTTTTAATAACTGCTCAACACCTGCAGAGTTATGAAAAGCACCTAAACTACGTGGATGATCATCTGCCAACACCCCACGACCATGTGTAGATGACACAACAGGAATACCTAAATCTGCAATTGCTTTAACTTCGGCAACGCTATTTAAAGTTCCACCGCCAATCCAGAAAATTGGACGTTTTGCTTTTTTGATTTCACTGACAAGATGGTCAATTTCAGCTTGCTCTGCCTGTGGTAACTCAAGTGCTTTGACTGGCCCTAAGTTAAGTGGCAAATCAATTTCGGCTGCTTGTACATCAATTGGTAGCTCAACACTTACTGGCCCCATTGGAACTGTAGTTGCAACACGGATGGCTTCACGTATTACACCAACAGCATTGTCTGGGCTGGTAATACGGAACGCCGCTTTGCTTGATGCGCGCAAGAATGTAAGTTGGTCTTTAGTTTCATGGATGAAACTTGCATCACGGTCGAGATATTCACGCTCAACTTGACCTGTTAAATGCAATACAGGGCTACCCGCATTCATTGCTTCAATCAGTGAACCTACCGCATTACCTGCACCAGCACCCGTACTGGTTAACGCTACACCTAGGCCTTTAAAGCGTGAGTGTGCATCTGCCATAGTAACCGCACCCGCTTCACCACGAGCTGCGACAAAGCGCATTTTTTCACGGCGCCCTACTGCATCGGCAATAGGTAAATTGTGGATGGAAATAACACCATAAATACTATCAACTTGGTGCGCTTCTAAAACTCTTACGATTGCTTCGCCTACATTTACACGTTCAGTCATGTCTATTCCTCAAAATTTGTTTTCAGTCCTTGAATTTATTAATCGCACCAAGGGTTAGGCTGTTCATTCAGCCCCATATAAATACTCTTTTGTTGCATGTACGATAAAATGCCCAAACGGCCTTTTTCGCGTCCGATTCCACTGTCTTTAAAGCCACCAAACGGCGCACTAATCGAGAATTTTTTGTAGGTATTAATCCATACCGTTCCCACTTCTAAGGCACGTGCAATACGCCAAGCTTTGCGATAGCTTTCAGTCCAGATACCTGCAGCAAGGCCAAAACAACTGTCATTGGCTTGGGCAATTAAATCTTGCTCGTTGTCATATTTCATAACGACTAAAACAGGGCCAAAAATTTCTTCCTGACAGGTTTGAGCACTGTTATTTAAGCCCGTGATAATGGTGGGTAAGTAATAGCTTCCTTTGGCATAGTCACCAGTCGTAAGTGCCTCACCACCAATCAGAACCTGACCACCTTCGCTTTTAGCAAGTTGCACATAGCGATCAACTGACTGCAAATGTTTGTCATTGACCAATGGACCTAAATGCACACCAGCTTGTTCTGGATGGCCTACACGTAAGCCTTTGGTTATTTCAACCAAACGCGTTAAAAACTGATCGTAAAGACTGCTATGAATAAACAAGCGAGAACCTGCGATACACGCTTGGCCTGCCGAGCTAAAAATACCGTACGCGACACCTTTAGCTGCCAGTTCGACATCTGCATCTGGCAAAACGATGGTTGGTGACTTACCACCTAACTCAAGCGAAGTGGTAATGAGTTTGTCAGCGGCAATGTGTGCCAAATGACGACCTGTGGTTGTTCCACCTGTAAAAGAAATTTTACGAACCAATGGGTGCTGAACAATAGCATCACCAATCACAGAACCACGCCCCACTAACACACTGAGTAAGCCTTTTGGTAAACCAGCCTCTTCAAAAATTTTGGCAAGCTCTAAAGCAATCAGTGAAGTTGCTTCTGCTGGTTTTAACACCACGGCATTTCCTGCTGCCAAAGCTGGAGCAAGCTTTTGAACTTCACTCGCAATTGGAGAGTTCCAAGGGGTAATGGCTGCCACAACACCTACAGGTTCATGCACGCTCATGGTCATAAAGTCTGGAGCACGTTGAGTGGTGAGCTCATCGTTCAACGTTTCACATGCCGCAGCAACATAACGTGCAGTTGCCGCCGCGCTCATCACTAAGCCACGAGTTTCGGTTAAAGGCTTACCATTATCACGTGTTTGTAATTTGGCTAATTCATCTACACGCGCTTCAATAATGTCTGCAACTTTATAGAGAATACGTGCACGCTCATGCGGCAAACTGTTTCTCCAACTCGGTTCACGCCAAGCCTGATCTGCTTTTTCAATTGCTTCATTTACCTCTTCAAGCGTTGCTGTTGAAAGCTCAGCGTTTACCGACTGATCTGCCGGAAACAGGCTTTGAATGACTGCACCACTGCCTAATCGCCATTCACCTGCAATATAAATTTCCTTTGCCATGATCAAATCCTTCTTAAATCTGTATTGCTTCTACACTGTTGCGACAAGCACGAATCACGCTAAGCGCAGCCAAAGTTGATGTTTTTGGGTTACTTGGTAACGGCACGCCCACCAGTTCAATAGTCATTTGCCCAAAGCCACCTTCTGCCACAATAGTGTGTTTGTTTTTGTTGATGGTTGGATCAACAGTTAACTCAACCATGGTTTCATCCATACCAAGTCCTGCAAGTGCAATGGTTGCTGCAACGTTGGCATTAGCTGGAAATTTCATGGCAGCTTCACGCGCAGTTCCTGTGAAAAAGACTGTAGCTTCAGCAACATGGTCTAGATCGACCAATTGCTCTGCATAACTACCCTTCCAGCTTTTTGGACTTTTACAGCCTTTGTAAGTGACTTTTTGCAAACCACCTTCTTTGGCTGCAGAAATACCGTCAATACCTGCGATAGCCCCTGCCAGTAAATGCAGATGGGCATCATTTTTTTCGGCAGTTTGTTTAAGCTGAATTAAAAACTCGTTATCAGCCAAAGTACCCACCGAAATCAGACCAATGGTCCAGCCTTTCGCTAAAACTTTTTGAGCATGCTCTTTTACTGCTGCTTGACCTGCCACCTCAATGACATAGTCTGGGGTACCATCACATTGCTCAATATCTGAAATCACTTGAATGTCAGAAGAGACTTGTGACTGCACTTTTTCAATGCTGCGAGATGGCACGACAATCCATTTGAGTTGCAGATCTTGAGGCAAGTGGGCATACACTTCTGCTGCCATTGCGCCAAAACCAATCATCATCAACTTTTTCATGACAGCACCTAATATTTATAAATGTTTGTTAAAACCACCTGAGACATCTATTGCCGAACCTGTGGTGTAAGATGCCAATGGTGATGCCAAGAAAACTAAAGCACGTGCAGGCTCTTCTGGACGGCCTAAACGCTGCATAGGAATGCCACGATTTTTTGCGATATTGCCTGTCCATTCTTCCCATGACAGATTTAAATCTGAACGGGTTTCATAACGGCGTTTCCACTGCGCAGATTCGACCATTCCGAGTAAAATTGAATTCACGCGAACACCATATTGAGTAAACTCATGCGCCAACGAATGGGTTAAATTCAACAGTGCAGCGCGTGCAGATGAAGTCGCAATCATGTGCGGTTCCGGTTGCAATGCCAGTAACGAGTTCACATTGGTAATTGAGGCATTTGCCGACTGTTTTAAGTCGTCAAGAAAAGCCCGTACCGGATGTAAAACACTGAAATATTTCAGCTCAATTTCTTTCATCCAGTCTTCATCTTGTGTATTTTCAAAATTTGAAACACGGCCTTGTCCAGCATTGTTAATCAGCATATCCACATTGCCCAAATTGAGTTTGACCTCTTTGGCAAATTGCTGAACTTCTTCTTTTTTCAATACATTGCATGCTTTGGTAAAAATATTGGCATGTGGAAATTTTTCTAAAATATAGTGCTTTGAAGCATTTAAACGCTCTTCATCGCGACCACACCAAGCAACTTTTGCACCCTCTGCAACCAGTATTTCAACAGCAGCCAGCCCAATCCCAGATGAGCCACCGGTAACAACTGCAACTTTTCCTTCAACTTGGAAGCTCATAATCCTTAATCTCTCTTACGATTGTTCCTGAATCGTCAACATAATTTGGTTAAATGCTTGCGGTTGGTCGACATAACTTAAATGTCCTGCATCTTCTATGACGAAGCGCTGTTCCAACTGCAATTCCTGAGCAAGCTCTTGTATACCTAACGCAGGAGTGATTTGATCTTGCTGCCCTGCAATGACTGTGCATGGGACTTTTAAATGGGTTAAGTAATTACGTATTTCGTCATATGCCAGTAAGTACGATGCATGGGTGAAACCTTTTAGGGTCAGCTGCTGCATCACCTCTGAAACTAAAGCTAAGGCTTGTGGCTCTTGTTTATAAATCAAATGAGGTCCACGGCTTTCAGCCATTCCTTTAGCGCCTAGTTCTTTCAACATTTTTGGTCTTTTTTCAAAAACCTGAATTTGTGTTTGTTCATCGTGGCGTTGATAGCCTTGTGCCAAGTTAGCAACAACTAAATGTTCCACTCGCTCTGGGTAAAGTGCAGCAAATGCACTGGCCTGTAAGGCACCTAATGAGTGTCCGACCACAATTGCTTTTTCAATTTTTAAAACATCTAACAATGCTGCCAAACGCTTTGCGTAGTCAGTAGCATTGGGCTGATCAGTTAAAAGTTCATCTGATTTGCCATAGCCCGGTGCATCCCAGGCAATGACATGAAAATGATGAGACAGCACTTCAAGTTGGTTTACCCATGAAGCAGAACCTGAACTAATGCCATGCAACAGCACAAGGTACTCACCCTGACCGGCTTCCCGATAGGCTTGCTGCTGGCCTTGAACAGTAACGGTTTTCACCGGAAATTCTGCTAACTTTTCAATGAGTGTCATCATTTTCAATTCGTTCCTTTCATTCACTTCATCAAACAATTAACGTTTGATTTGAGACAATGGATGCTCTGGTGGATAGTTCGGAATGGTTGGTTTACCTGTTCCTAACATCACACACATCAAGGCATCTTCTTGACCTGGGTTAAACAGACCACGGTAGATTCCCGGTGGAATTGAAATCAGATCACGCTCTTTTAAACGGGTTTCAAATTTTTCGCCGTTGTGCTCAATGAACAAATCAATTTCGCCGCGGAGCATAAAGAAAACTTCTTCAACATCGTGATGAATGTGTAAAGGGCCTTCACACTGTGGTGGTAGAACCATGGTTGAAAACGTGAAGTTTTCTGCTGGAACGGTGTTACCATCATTTGCAACACCTGTTGCACCCGTACCCATGTAACGCATTTGTGCACGGCGATATTTCGGGTCGTAATCTGCTTGGAACTTCAAAGCATCGAAGTCATATTTACGTGTCTCAAAGCGAGCAATACGTGTGTTTAACCAATCTTCTAAAGAAGCACCCTCTGGTTGTGCCCACGATTCGAATTGTTGTGTAGTCATTTTTTAAACTCCTATACAGTGAATTAATAACGTTTTAAAAGAGGAACCAAGAACAACGACCCAATGACAGCGACAGCAGCCAAGAAGGTAATTCCTAAATTAAAACTGTGTGTTTGCATCACGATGTAACCGATAAGAACAGGCGCAATTGCACTTGCAAAATTACCTAAACCATTAAATATTCCACCCGCAGTCGCCCCTACATTTGAGGTCGTGACTCTTGCAAGCAGAGCAAATACAGCTGCTACTCCAAAACCCCATGCCATAGCACTTAAAGACATGGCAGCAATAATCAATAATGGTTGGGTCATAATGACCATCACATACATGAAGATGCCCGCGAGTAATAAACCGCTAAATACTTGAATTGCGCGGCGGCCTAACTTGTCAGATAAAAACGCACCGATAATTTCGCCAATTAACATGGCAATGAATGGAAAGCTTGAATACATCCCAAACTCTTTGAGATTGAATCCTTTGTCTTGCATTAAGTAAGAAGGAACCCAGCTGTTTAAGCCCCACAAATACGTCATCAACGCAATGTTAAAGAGACAAACCAACCAGAATGCGCTGTTGCTGAGCAGCAATTTAGTATTAGTAATGTGACCTTTGAAATTAGTGCGTTTACTCTCGCCCTCAATTTCGACAGTTTTCTTGAGCTGCAAGTTACGCAGACCAAAAACAATGCTAAAAATCGCAATCAGGGTTAGCGCAGCCATCACAAAAAAAGTGGTGTGCCAGTCGTGGTGAGCTAAAACATTTGCAGTGATCGGGAACCCAAGAAATGCACCTATCGGTGTTCCAAGTAAGAACATGGTAGAAGCACGTGCCTGCTGACGGTCCGTATAAGTCTGCTTAACAATGGTGTATGCCAAGGCAAATAACGGGCCTTCTGCTAAACCAAGCAGTACACGTAAAACCAACATGCCTGAATAACTGGTGGTGAACCCCATACAGAACATGAGTACGCCCCACGACGTTACGCTCCAGAACAGCATTTTCTTTGGGTTAAAGATGTCACCCAAAAAGCTTAGAAAGACTGATGAAAAACCATAAGCAAGTAAAAAACTTGTCATGAGCCATCCGAGCTTGGCCTTATCTTCAGCAATTCCCATTGCACTTTGAAAATGAGGATCTGAAAATAAAACCGCAATACTAATCTTGTCGAAAAACGCCAGTACCACACACACCATAAGGACAAAAGCAGGTACCCAATGCTTCAATCCACTTTTTTCTTCATTACTCATGTGTCATTCCTTCGATTTGGTAATGAGAACCAGATTTAATGTTTACGGTTTTAACTTCATGACATTAAATTCAGCATCTGCTAATAGTTTTGGATCTAAAACGGTGTTGGCTTGCATCCAACGTTTTGCCAGTTTGACCAGTTTAGAATCATTAATGGCAATCATGTTGAGCAAACGATTTTCATGGTCCAGATATAAATAGCTCACCTGATCTTCACCGCCTTGGCGAATGACTACTTCCTTCGTTTTTTCAGGTTGATACGTACCTAAAATCTGGATATTAAAGTGATATTGATCTGACCAAAGCCATGGAATATCGCTATATTCAGTTTCAATGCCGAGCATCGACTTTGCTGCTGCAATTGCCTGATTTTGTGCATTTGCCCAAGACTGAATGCAATAACCCAAGCCCGGATGAATCGCGACATCACCTGCGGCATAAATGTTTTGATCCGAGGTTTGCCCAAAACAATTCACCACAATGCCATCTTTCACATCGAGACCAGCATGTACACCTAACTCTTTGGCAATTTCAGCGCCTGCACCTACTACAACACAGTCAAACAACTGACTATTTTGAGGATGGTTCACCACTTCAACTTTTTGATTAGGTGCTTCAACCAAATGAAGGCTCTTACTATCTAAGTGAATTTTTGTGCCTTGGGTTTCATGTATATTTTTTAAAAATGCAGAGACTTCAGGACTCACACTTCTTGCACATAAACGGTCGCCATATTCAAAAATATGAACATCTTTACCTTGCTTACGTGCAGTTGCAGCAATTTCTAAACCAATCCAGCCACCGCCAATCACAGCGACATTTTTTGCATTCTTTAAAATTTCAGCCAAACGTTCACAGTCATGCACATTGCGTAAAGTCACAACATTTGGAATGAACTGCCATGTATTGACGGGTACACGTGCACGGCTTCCTGTTGCAATCAACAATTTGTCATACGGCAAAATCTGACCACTTTCTAAATGAACCTGTTTTTGCTCACGATCGACTTTTGTCGCAATTTCCGGTTTATGCCATTGAACGTTGAACTCTTGAACCTGTTCAGGAGAGAACAGATTCAAACTTTCATAAGTTGCTTCTTTTGAAAGTACTTGCTTAGACAGTGGCGGACGCTCATAAAACACTTGATCTTCATTTGAAACCACGTGAATTTCACCCACATACCCATTTTGACGCAAGGTACTTACTGCCCAACCCGCTGCCTGTCCGGCACCTACAATTACGATCTTTTCCATAGCCATCTTCCTTGTAAAGCAATACCTGTTAAACAGGCTTCACCTGACGGCGGGTTGTGTCATCAAGACCACCCTCAATCGCCCATTCAGTGAAAAGCTCTAGACGATGTTCTTCTACACGTGGTTGCCATTCTTCTGTCAAATAATCATCGTTGGTGTAGTATTCAAATGCACCACCTAATGGTGAGTTGACGTACCAGAAATAAGCAGAAGAAATTGGATGACGTCCTGGTCCAATAAAGGTTGACCACTCCGAACGATTCATATTTAAACCGCCCCCAATCACTTCATGGATATCACGAACGACAAATGCAACGTGATTTAAGCCAGCAGGTTTATTTGGAACACTGAGCAAGAATAAATCATGGTGATAACCTTCACCGCGGCAACGTAAGAATGCACCGCGATTTTTGTAAGCATCAGATAAATGAAAGCCTACTTTTTCAATATAGAAGTTTTCAGTTGTTGCCAAATCCGGTGTGAAGAACACCACATGTCCAATCGCAACAGGTTGACCTTTTTCATAAACAGGACTTGCTGCATTCACACGTTGAATGTTGCCGTATTGGTTAATACCTTCCGTTTTAAGTTCAGGTACTTCTTTAACAAAACTTTGTTCAAAACGAATGGTCATGCCATTTGGGTCAATACACTCAACTGTATTTTCAGTACGTTTAAAACCTTCTACATCGGCCAAACGAGCTGCCAAGTCTTCAAGGTCTTGAGCACTATCAACGCCCCACGTAACTTCACGTAAAGTTGAACCTTGTTCAATAGCAGTCGGCAAACGCTCATCATCACAATTAAATAGATAAATCTTGCTACCATTTTGGGTTTGGTAAAGATCAGTACCTTCAATATCCGAAGTACTTTGGCTTAAACCAAAATCTGCCAAAAACTTGTTTGAAGCGGCTCTATCTTCAACTCCAAACTTTAAAATCTCGATCCCTGTAATCATTTGACTACTCCTTAGTTAAAGACAAAACCGCCATTGACCGGAATATTTTGACCTGTCACAAAAGAGGACAAATCCGACAGTAGATACAATGCTGTTCCATTTAAATCTTGTGGAAGTTGCTGACGTTGAATCGCTCTTCCGTTGACATATAAATCATGACGTTCTTGAGGCACATACTCGGTTGCTTCAACCAGAGTAAGGCCCGGTGACAATGTATTGACACAAATATTAGATTGTCCCAACTCTCTTGCCATTGAACGCGTCATGGCAACAATTGCACCTTTACTTGCAACATAAGCCATTAGATTCGGTGCGCCCCAAAGTGCTGTATCGGAAGCAACATTAATGATCTTGCCTGCAGCCGATTGCTTTAAATGGGGAACGCATGCCTTACTAATCAGCCATGTGCCTTTCACATTAATATTCATGACCCGATCCCAAAGTTCAGGATCGTAATCAATCATATTTTTTCCACCGACATTGGTCGCCAGTGCCGCACAGTTCACAAGGCCATCTAGTCCTTGTAATACTTCCACGCTTTTTGCAACCGCATTTTCAATAGAGTCTGCATTGGCAAGGTCAACGGTGACAGCATGAACGTTTAGTCCTTGTTGTTGTAACGCTTGTGCTTCTTGTTGCACCAATTCAGACAAAATATCTGCCATCACAACTTCAGCACCTGCCTCGGCAATCGCTTGAGCGAAATCTCTACCTAAACCACGCGCAGCACCAGTCACTAAAACTTTTTTGCCTTGCAACAACGCTACATTAGCCATGAGCTTCTTCCTGCATCTCGATACGGTTTGATGCATTTAGTGCAGCAATTTTCTTTAATTGCTTCTCAGCTTCTTTTTTCATTAAACGGCGTAAACGAGCAAGACCAACATCGTGTTGATAGAGGAATTCTTTTTCACGCGCATTTGGCGCAAGATTTTCTAAAATAATTCGGTCTTGTTCCAATACATCCCAATGCAACTGTTCTAAATGATTGCGATATAGGAAGCGCCATACATTACGTTGCCAACCACTCACCTTACGGCAGCGCCAGAAAAATACGCGAGTATTGTTGGCATCAATTGGCGTTGCATAACCCACAATCCAAAATTCACCACCTGGGCCAAATTGTTTGCGGTATGGAATTGAAAGACGTAACCAGCTTGCACCTGTTGAACCATATTCAACCCAGTCAAAGTTCACACCTGTTTGACCTTCTTTTTCAAAAACAAAGCCATTATCGGTCGTGCGGTGCTTCATCTCTGCAGTACGTTCACCATCTGCCATCGAGTGCGATGTCGCGTGTAAATAGGTCCCATGCATTGGGTCCATCACATTATCAATCGCGTATTGATGGTTTACTTTCCAGTCTGCTTGGCAAAGGAACGCACTCCATTCTTCACTCGCAAGTTGCTCTGGGAACTCAAGCGGTGCTGGTTGTTCATTTGCATCAATACCAAACCAGATAAAGATTGCGCCATGTTGCTCAATGACAGGATAGTTCTTTAAACATTTAGTGCCGGTCATTGGACATTCATGAACCGCTGGCACATCAGCAACTACACCATCAGCACGAACTTCAACACCGTGATACCAGCAAGCAACTCGGTCACCCAAGTTCCAACCTAGGGAAAGACGAGCACCGCGGTGTGGACAGCGATCTTCAAGTGCATGAACCTGACCTTCGGCATCACGCCAAACCACGATATTTTCGCCTAAACGGGTAATACCGACTGGATTAGCAGCGACTTCCCAACTTGCCAAAACCGGATGCCATTGGTCACGTAAACCAAGTTCTAAATATTCTTCAGCGCTTTGTGAAGTTGATACGATTGCGTTCATTTTATTCTTCCCTGAATCAATAACCTAAACGTTGCATTTCTTCTGTAAAGCTTGCAGAAGTCCATTCATCACCAGATTCACAGCGGAAACCCTGTTGATTAAGTGCAGAAACAACGTCATCTAACTCTGTTGCGCCCGCAGAAAATGCCTGAATCAAGTTTTTTACAAAATCCTGTTCATAGAGAGTTGGCTCTTTATAACGTGTCTGCCAAACCAACAATTCAGATTGACCTGGAATTTGAATATTGTTGATACCTGCTTCGGTTGCCGGCGTTGCATGAATCCAGCTTGCCAACTTTTCATTAAATGTCTTCATTGTTCTGCTTCCTTGTACATGTGAGGACTAGAGTTGAATTTGAATATCCTGTCCTTCAACACGAACTGGGTACGTACATAGGTTTCTACACCCTGGCCCACTTTTTAGCTCACCTGTTTGAATGTCAAAAATTGCTTCGTGCAATGGACATTCAACAGTCTGATCTTCGATAAATCCTTCGGTTAATAAGGCATACGCATGAGGGCAAACATTTTCGATAGCAAAGTAATTTTCATCGACGAAAAATACGCCTATTTTTTTCCCTTCAATTTCGATGGCTTTCGGCTCATCTTCGCTAACGTCACCCTGCTGACAAACTGAGATCCAACTCATACCTTGCGTCCTCATTTTGTTTTATATACAAAACATAATTTGATTTTCAAAACACAAGCTAAGCATAATCCCCTTGATCATTTTTTGTCAAAGTAAAAATAAATATAAAATTCATTAGTTTACTAATTTTTAAATATTTTGTTACGTTTCAAGAAGGAAACAAAGTTTTAAATATAAAAATTGTTTTATGCATTTTTAACAATTACAATAGTTATAAAATAAAGCAGCATGCCCCAAATTGAATCATGTTTTATTTATAGGAAAATGACACGAATGAGCATAGCAATTGAAGAAGATTCGCACGAATCGGAAACAACAAAAAATGATGACCGATATTTAGTTCCCGGACTTGTACGGGGTTTAGCTATCTTGCAAGCATTTAATCAACAAGCGCAAGAAATGACCATTACAGAAATTGCTGAAATTTTAGAAGTGAACCGTTCTAGTGCATTTCGCCTGATTTATACACTCGAATCTTGTGGCTATTTAAGAAAAGCATCTCAAAAAACTTATGCACTCGATTCCAAAGTCATGGAACTTGGTTTTAACAGTTTATCTAAACTTTCATTACTCGATTTATCGACACCTTTAATGAAAGAACTACGTGACCAAACCAAACTCGCTGTACATCTTTCTATTTTAGAAGGTACTCATATTGTCTTTGTAAATAATATCCAGTCTATGGGAACCTTCACGAGCAACATTAGTTTAGGAACTCGCTGGCCTGCCCATGCAACCGTCATTGGTCAAATGCTTTTATCTGATTTACCTGAAACTGAAGTACGTCAGCGTTACCGCAATTTTAGCGATTGGGACAGCTTCTCTGAACTGACGCCAACCAATTTAAAAGCTTTATTGCAAAGGCTTTCATACGTAAAAACTCAAAAAACCATGGTGAGCTGGGGTCATTACAATCACGATATGGCAGCCTGCGCGGCGCCTATTTTTAAACAGTCAAACGGTAAAATGGTCGCTGTTATCTCTGTAAGTTGTCCAATTACCACTTACGATGAAAGAACATTTAAAGAAGATATCGCAAACCTAGTTGTTGAAACAGCGAATAAAATTTCCAAATTTATTTATTAAAAAAAAGCGACGTTAAGTCGCTTTTTTTAGATTTTATTTTATAAATCAAAAGTTACTTTTTAAAACGTTCCCATTCATATCCTTAAAGATAATTGTCGAATTATTTTCTTTAATATCAAATCTTAAATACTGTTGTTTAAACTGAATAACTGCATAAAACTCTTCAGCACCATCATCTAAACCTGTCGCAGAGACCTGAGTACCTTGTGGAAAACCGTTGAGCCACGCAGCGTTATAAAAATCAGATACAGAATTAAATTCACAATATTCTTTTGGCTTGACCATTATTTTTTCAGCCATTTGATCAAACTGTTGTTGTTTATAAACCTCTAAGCTCAACAACATGATCGCTCTCCAAATTAAAGCTGGTTAGAGGCTAAAAGCTGTTTCTTTTTAACCTTTTCCCATTGATACCAACCATAAGCTGCCATCAATACAAATGCTGCATACAAAGCGGCTGTTAAAAATAAATCTTTATAAATGAACATCCCGACATAAATAATGTCGACAAATACCCAAAGTATCCAAGTCGCAATATGTTTTCGGCTGGTCCAATACGTTGCGAGCAAACTAAATGCGGCAAGCTGTGAGTCGAGCATAGGCACCGCTGCATCGGTAAAGTTTTTAAGTATCAAACCAAAAAGTAAACCACCTACCGCGGCAATGATCATTTGAAAAATTGCAACTTTAGGAGCTATTGGCTCTATACGAATATCGTGATCTTGCTGCTTTCCTTTAAGCCAGTAGTAAAAGCCATAAAAATTTACCACCATAAAAAAGAACTGCAAAATCGTTTCGCCATATAGCTTAAATTCGTAAAACAAATACGCATATAAAACAAAGGCAAAGAAATTAAACAGCCAACACCACATATTACGGATTACCGTTAATCCGACTCCAATCAGGCTAATCAAGACCGCAAAGATTTCTAGAGGTGACATAAAACAGCTGCTTATTGAGATCAATTTGACGAGGTATTATGAGAAAAATATAAAGCTAAGCAAACTGCTAATTTAAATAAATGATGGAAATTAAAGTTGTCTGAGGTTTTACTCTTTTCTAATGCTATCGATTTATCTCAATACACAGACAAAACAAATACTGATCAAGTTACTAACAATTTCTATTTGCTAGTTTTTAAACGATTGTTTAAAACATGATTAAAGACGAATAAAGAGCATGACAATATGTCAAATCAAGAAGGAAAAGTCAGCCGTGAAACTCGCGGGCATATTTTTTTAATTGGTCTAGATCGGGCAGCAAAACGTAATGCTTTTGATAGTCACATGATCAAAGACTTATCACTAGCACTCACTGAATATGAAAATAATGATGCCCTGCGCTGCGCGGTTATTTTTGCTCATGGCGATCATTTTACAGCTGGTTTAGACCTAGTTGAGTTACAACCTAAACTCGCTACAGGTGTTTTTGATTTTAGTGAAAATGAGATTAACCCTTGGGGCACAATCGGCCAAAAGCTCAGTAAACCTTTGATAGTAGCGGTACAAGGTTATTGTTATACCGCTGGTATAGAACTATTTCTTAACGCAGATATTACGATTGCGAGTAAAAACACACAATTTGCTCAAATGGAAGTCCAACGTGGCATCTTACCTTTTGGCGGAGCAACCGCCCGTTTTACTCAAGCCGCAGGCTGGGCCAAAGCCATGCGTTATTTACTCACTGGTGACTCTTTCGATGCAAAAGCAGCATTTGACATGAACCTGATTACCGAAATATGCCCAGAAGGCTCTCAGCTCAACCGTGCAATAGAACTTGCTGAACATGTTTCGCAAGCTGCTCCTCTTGCTGTAAAAGCGACTCTCGCCTCTGCTCGCGAAGCTATTAACGAAGGTTATGAGGTTGCCTTTAAGCAATTGCAAAACCATCTTCAACCATTGCTCACCACAGAAGATGTTCAAGAAGGTGTATTTGCCATGTTGCAAAAAAGACCTCCTGTTTTCAAAGGTAAATAATACCTGCACAAGCACTGCACTCTACAGTTTAAAACTTATAGATATACTGAAATTAGTGTAAAAAAAAGCCCACATGATGCGGGCTTTTTTTTCATTAATATGCTTTATTCAACTCTAATGATTTTACCTAATTCATCATGGTGAACGACTGTAATTTTCTGACTACGTCCCTGCTCAATTTCATGTTCAGGTAAATCAAAATAGCGCGCATAATCATCTGTCTGTTTTGCTTTAAGCGCATTACCGCCAACACGATGCTCAGGCAGCACATGACTCCACAACAATAAGCAAATTGCACAAGCAATTAACGCAGTAATGCCATGTTCAATGCCCAAACCAAAGGCACTAAACAAACGGTGAACTAAATGTGTTTTTTGGAGTTCAGCCAATACCCAGATCAGTACAAATGGACGCCACAGCAACAACCAAACCGCCCACATCATGGCCGTGCTTGTTGTAGAAGCATAGCGTTTATGCCATGGTAATTGACGGCGTAAATCAATAATCAACGAATTTGTCTTCATTTCTCTATTTACCTAACGAAGTGCTGCGGTTTTCCCCAGACATCAATACAGCACGATCTTTAAAATCTCATGACTCTTGCATTTCATCCACGAATGCCCCGATCCGGGCTCACCCAACGCGCACGTTTCTCATCTCCACGTTTTAAAACTTTTGGAAATGCCACAATAGTTGCCGAGATGGTGATTAGCCAAAAGACCAATGGATACCAGATCATCCAGAAATAGTTTTTTCCTAGATGTGGTTCATAACGACTATCCATCCATTTGCTTAAAGCAAACTGAATGAGACAAGTTGCCCCCAATAAAATACCGCTACCATACGGTAAAAATGGAGAGCTCACAACGGCTAAAGCAGGGACAGGTAAAATAAAATGTACCAACCATAATAAAGCCATCGCGAGCATTAAATATGACCAAACTAAGGTTAAGCAAAGCTCAAACATTAATGGCCATAAAAAATTTAGTTTTGGCTTAGTGAACACATCAATATTTTTAATTAATACCTGTGCCCCGCCCATAGCCCAACGTAAACGTTGTTTCCACAAACCGTTTAAAGTTTCAGGCATTAAAATCCAGACCAAGGCATTTGGCTCAAAACGAATGTCCCAGCCTGCACGCTGCAATTTCCACGTAATATCGATATCTTCAGTCAACATATTTGGTGACCAATAATCCACTTGATGAACAGCGCTCTTACGAAAAGCGGTAATCACACCAGATACGGTAAATAAGCGTCCAAAGGTACGTTGTGCACGTTTAATCATGCCGACAATCGAAGAAAACTCACCGACCTGAATACGCCCTAATAAAGTTGAGCGAGTACGGATACGTGGGTTACCCGTCACAGCTGCAACTGTTGGATTTTCCTGAAAATGACGAATCATCCACTTTGCTGCATGAGGATCAAGTAAAGCATCACCATCAATACCAATTAAAAACTCGGCATCGGTCATTAAGCTTCCGGCTTGCAGCCCCATCGCTTTACCTTGGTTTTGAGCCAAATGAACAACACGTAGTTTTTCATGTTGTGCTGCTAAACGGTCGAGTACCTCACCAGTATTGTCCGAGCTACCATCATTAATCGCAATCACTTCAAAATGAGGATAGTCCAGTTTTAATGCATGGCTAATGGTTTCTTCTGCATTATCCCCTTCATTAAAACAAGGAATTAATACAGCGACTTTTGGATAACTCTCTAATGGAGCAGGTTGATCGTAAGGCGGAGCCTGACGTTCTTTCCAATAGAAAATGATCGCGCCAATCATCCATAAATACGACATGAATAATGGATAATAGAAAACGAATTTTAAGGCATGCGACCATATTGCAGCAAAGATTGTCATGTTTTAGCCTCAACTACGGCACAAGACGAGATGATTTTTCAGCAAATGCTTTATGCATAGTGTCCACATCCGGATGATCTTTAATTGGGTCATCTGGGTAATATCCGACATGCATTACACCTTGCTGATAAAGAGAATGAATTGTTGCAGCCATTTCAGTTGAAGGTACCTTTTCGTTTTTACGCCAGTCAGTTGCCTGTAATTCAAAAACGGTTTTCTTAATGCCATTTGGATATTGTTTCACGCGATCAACCATATCTTTATAGAACTGATCGGCATTATCTACCTGTTCCATATAAGGCATTGCCATAATAGCCGTAAAGTCATAACGTTTTAATGACTCTTCAAGCGATTGTGAATACCAGTTTTCTGCGTATGGTTTTAAAGCAACTTGCGCGTATAAGTTACGTGCGGTGAGCAAGAACGGTTCATATTGTCGCACGTCATCAACGAGTTGCATTGCAAAATCATCTAGATATTTTGTCTTATATGCAGTCCATTTTTGCAAATCTTGATCGTTATCACGGATTTTTGCCAAATCTGTTGGCAAGCCTTGTTTTGCATAGGCTTTTAATGCTTCTGGGCTTGCATCTTCATAGTCAGATAAGGTGACATCATCATGGAATAAAATTCCGTTAAATGAAGATGACTTAGCCAAATCTTGATAAATCTCACGAATAGTTTGGCGTGCGTCTGCTGAGAACGGACTTAAACGGATATACCCCATGTTGAGGTGTTCACCAGATTTTGCCTGTTCTGTCACAACTAAGTCTTTAGAAACTGGATCAGTTTTTGGTAGTTCCCATGCCAATAAAGGCATCCACGCATAAATACGACTCACAGGCGTACGCGTTTGAATTTGCCATGCAACACGGTTAAACAAGTCAGCACGCATTGGAATGTGACGGTTCGGGAAATACACCATATCAGCAGAGCCATTCGCATCTGGATCTGAAAATGCTTGTAAATAGACAGTATTTACACCCATCGCATTAATTCGGTCTAACAAATGACCTAAATTACGTTCTTGCTGTTTCGGATCCGGGTCATAAATATAGTCCAGATCGACATGCATAATTTTTTGCGGACGGTTGTTATCCGTTAAATTCAATTCACGATTTTTAATTTCTTGAGCCAAATCATCAGTCGTCATATCGCCTTCTACCAAAATACGGCTCATATTTTGTAGAGATTGTTTTGCGTGATCAGCCCCATCATCCAGTGTAATAGTCACTGGCATACCCAATTTTTTCGCAATTTGGACAGTTTGCATATTATAGCGACCATATGGCCACACCATAATACGTGGTGAACGTAAGCCATGCGCTTTGAGTAGCTCGTTATTTTTCTTTAAATCATTATAGATACGTGATTGATATTGTTCATCGTTCTCATAGGTTTGAGTTTTAACATCATAAAAACGAGTTGTTGCAGCAGGTTCAGAGTTACCTTGCGGGTTGCCTGTAATACCGCGGTGTAAATGATAGCTATGGCTTGCAATTTCTACAAAACCACTATCTTGCATCTCTTTCAGCTCACCCCAGCTTAAGATTTTGTCACGTGGGATTTCTTCCCCTGAAAAATCAACTTTCTGCCCTGCTTTTGGTTCTAACCATGAACCTACAACAGCAAGAACAACCGGAATTTTTTTAGCTTTAATGACTGGATAAGCATTTTGATAGAAAGATTGATAACCATCATCTACAGTTAATAAAACTGGTTTTGTAGGCAGTTGAGCCTTACCCTGATGAGCACGGATCAACTGATCAACCGTAATAAAATGGAATCCGTTTTTTTGTAGCCAGTCAACGTGCTGTGTAAATTGTTGAGTGGTCACTGCATATTGAGGAATTAAGGCATTTTTAGTATCGGTAATTTCATGATAACCAATCACCGTAAGTGTTGAAGCGTCCAGTTTAGGTGGTTTAGCTAATGCCATGCCTGACAAACCTGCCAAGGCCAAGCCAAGTGATATGTTCAACAAAGGAGATGCAAAGCGGATAGTCATGAAATAGCGTCTCAATATCAATATAGATTATTTATGTGAAATTTGATGTTAAGCCACAAACTTTTTGAAATTTGGTCTTAATATCACACTGCCTGCAAATGAACAGTTTTTCAGTCAGCATTTATAATCAAATAATCTGAAAATAATCTTAAATATTCAAAAAGCTAAAATATAAATTAATAATGTATTTATATTTAAAGCTCATATAAACAAGAAAGCCCCCTAAAGGGCTTTAAATTTTCACTAGTCACGAGTTTTGACATCAAATAATTCAATTTCAAAAATTAAATTAGAATTAGCAGGAATAATCTTTCCCATTTTACGCTCGCCATAAGCTAAATGAGCAGGTACGATGAGTTTACGCTTGCCGCCAACTTTCATTCCCATAATGCCTTGGTCCCAGCCTTTAATTACACGACCTGTGCCAATTACGCATTCAAAATAATTACCGCGGTCAATTGAAGAATCGAATTTTGTGCCATCTTCTAACCAACCTGTATAGTGAGTCGTGATTAAAGCGCCTTTAACAGCCTCTTTACCCTCGCCTACTTTTAAATCGATAATTTCTAATTCATTTGACATGGTTTACCCTTTAATCTGAATCTTTAAAATCGCAGTTGGTACATTAGTGTACCAACTGAATCTGTAGAATTTGTTGCGCTTTTCTGTGTTACTGTAACTGTGTCCACACAACATTTGCTTGACCCTTTTCACCTAAAAGCGTCCACTCGTTGTCCATGACATTTAATTGAAGCTGCATCGTACGTTCACACAGTTGCTCTAGCTCTACTGTACTTTGAGGGGCAATTTGCCAAACCTGAACGTTACTTAACGTTTTAATTTTACTGTTTCGTTTCCACCAGTCTTCGACTTGTGTGCCATAAACAACAATCACCACTGTTTTACAACGTGCACTGGCTTTTTTGACTTTATCTTCAGATGGCAAACCAACTTCAATCCATGTTTCTAACTGACCCGTTAAATCTTTTTGCCATAACGCGGGCTCGTCAGTTTCAAAAAGGTCTTTAGTAAACTCAAGCTCATCACTTGCGAAACGAGCAAAGGCCATCAAACGAACCATTAAGCGTTCTAAAGTTTCCGAAGGATGCAAGGCAAGCGTCAGTTGATAATCACCATAAATATGGTCATCCATATTGGCAATATTCAAGTCTGCCTTATAAATTGTTGCTTTAAGCGCCATGATTAATATGTCCCAAAATTTGGCGCTAAGGATACTCGATTTTGGATAAGAAATTATAAAAAAACTGAACAATCCAAAGCATAGTCATGTGAAATTTGCATATTCTTCCAAAACGCTCCCCTCAAGTTATAGTTGGCCGGCTTTTTGCTTTAGAGAGATATATTTTCCTCTTGCTAAAATTGATGACTTATGTGGCTAAAGCTCAAGCGTAGTTTATTTTTACAGGTTCTTTGTGCTCTATTCCTTGGAGTTGCAGTTGGAATCGGTTTCCATGATTTCTCCCTATCTCTCAAGCCATTAGGTGATGGTTTTATTTCTTTAATTAAGATGCTTATTGCACCAATTGTGTTTTGTGTTGTTGTACTGGGAATCTATGGTGCAAATGACATAAAAAAAATGGGCAAAGTCGGTGCAAAAACCATTCTTTATTTTGAAGTGGTTACTACTATTGCCTTAATTTTAGGCATTATTGTGGCCTATGTATTTAAACCGGGCGTCGGTATGAATATCGATATTAGCCATTTAGATGCAAAAGATTTAAGTACCTATACCGAACGTGCCCACGAGATGCATACAGGTTCGGAATTTCTACTCAATATTATTCCAAAAACCTTCACTGCTGCTTTTGCAAACGGCGATATTTTACAGGTTTTATTGATCGCTATTTTATTTGGTGTTTCCCTACTTTTAATTCCTAAACATTTAGCAGAGCTGGTACGTCAAGCACTTGAAGCTTTTTCAGAAGTCTTCTTTAAAATTATGGGGCTCATTATTCGTTTAGCTCCAATTGGTGTATTCGGTTCAGTGGCTTATACGACTGCCAAATTTGGTTTAGATTCACTCTTACAATTGGGTTATTTAGTCTTACTGTTTTATGCAACCTGCATTTTATTTGTCGTTATTGTTTTAGGTTCGATTTTAAAACTTGCTGGTCTCAACATTTTCAAATTTGTGGGCTATTTTAAAGATGAACTCGCTATTGTTTTAGGTACAGCTTCTTCTGACTCTGTTCTTCCACAAATTATGAAAAAACTCAAAAACTTGGGAATCAAAGATTCAACTGTCGGTTTGGTTATTCCAACTGGTTATTCATTTAATCTAGACGGGTTTTCAATTTACTTAACTTTAGGGGTGATCTTTATTGCGCAAGCCTGCAATATTGATTTGTCTATGCATGACTTACTAGCTATTTTGCTAGTTTCGCTCATTACATCTAAAGGCGCTCACGGTATTCCCGGCTCGGCTTTAGTTATTCTTGCAGCCACACTTTCAGTGATACCCAGCCTCCCTGCAATTGGCTTAGTACTTCTCCTTTCAGTCGACTGGTTTATTGGAATTATTCGTGCCTGTACCAACTTAATCGGTAACTGTGTCGCGACCGTAGTGATTGCTCATTGGGAAAAAGATATTGATCATGCTCAAGCTAAAGCTGTGTTAGATACAAAACCTTAAATCCATTATGAGAACATTAAATCATCTTTGGTTTAATGTTCTCTATTCTTCAAGCTGACAGGCAAGTAATGCTGTTTCAAAAGCTAACCAATCATGGTTATGTTCGCTAATGATTTCAATACGGTTATCAATGCCCTGTTCACCAGACTTATAATTAAACTGATCAGGATTAAAGTTAAAAACTTTCCACCCTTGATCTGTGTTAAAAATTCCCTTAATTCGAAGCCAGTCTTGCTGTGCACATAATAAATCTAGCAAAGCATAAAACTCGAATTTCCAGCGTTTAGGCAACTTCCAACCTGCCACAATATAACCTTGTGCCGACTCGACATAATGATAAGGTAATTGATTAATTTCCTTTGCAACTTCGGTTTCAGTCATTTGCTTTTGAAGTTTAAGTAAAGGTTGTATAGAACGCTCAGTTAAACGAGCAGCTCTATCAATTTTATTTAACGCTAACTGACCATGTTCAATTTTAATCCACTCTTGGTGATAAGGCTGGTATTCGTCTTTTAATAACTCAAGCGCTTGATCATCTTCAAAAGTCATCACATCTGTATGTGATACCACCACAATTTGGGCAGCTTTTAACTGATCTTCATAAAGGTTTTGTTTAACCCAATTGGTATCGTGCAAACGACTGCCATCTACCACCGTAATCAGTGCTCGCATAGCTAAACTACTTTGCCAATGAGGTTCAGTCAGTTGGTCAAATAACTGAGAAGGATGTCCAAGTCCAGTCGGCTCAATAAAGAGTCGATCTGGCTTTTGTTCACTCAATAGACGGGCTAAAGCAATATGCATCGGCAATTGACTGCTACAACATAAACAACCACCCAATAGCTCTTTGACTGCATATCCTTCATCTTGAGGTAAGAGTTGTTGGTCTACTCCAATTTGCCCAAATTCATTCATTAATACAGCCCAAACCTCATCTTTAGGCTTTTGGCTTAATAAATGCTGTAATAATGTGGTTTTTCCTGCCCCTAAAAAACCAGAAATAATATGGGTGGGAACAGTTTTTGGGGCTATCAGTTTCACAAGCGGCTCAAATCAACAAGGTATAAAAAACTAAGAAAGGTATATCACTGTTTAAATCCCATGAAAATGATTTTTCACTTTGAAGATATACTTTTCAATTATCAGGCTAAAGCTCTCAATTTGTGACAGGCATCTCATCAATTATCTAAATTAACTTTTAACCTCTACAATTCAAACGAAATATCCTATTCAAACATATTCACAATTCATGCCAGAGTGTTAGGTTTACGTAACAGAGTTGGCTTTTTTTTACTCGATAAGAAATATTTTTTCACATTTTAAGGTGTATTTAAGTCCCTTTATTTTACAGATTGCTCACATAAATGACCCGTATATTTCATATTGTTAAGATAGCCGTAATAGATTGTTAAGTTAATTGATGTAATACCAACCTCGGCTTAGCATGTGTCCTAGCTTAGTCATTCAGCCATACAGGTTTCAGGTATGTATGAACGATTAGGTTTAATTTATTTTTAAATGAAATTTAAGGATGCCATAAAATGAAATTAGCTAAAACTTTACTCGCTACTACACTTGCTTTAACTGCTGCTTCAACTTTTGCTGCTTCTAAGCACGACCAAGCACATAACGCTGCTGGTGAAGAAAAAGTTGTTGTTTCAACTCAAGAACAAGCAAACACTGCAAATGCTGCATCTGATGCTGTAGGTTCTGCTTCTGAAGCTGCTCCTGCAACTCGTTAATTCTCTCAGCATTCTCCTCCAAGCTCAGAGATAATTTTACTGAAATGAAAAATGGACGCTGAATTTTGGTAAAGAAGAAAAAGGATCGAACCATGCTGCGGTTCGATCCTTTTTTAATTCAATCTTTTTTAAGAAGTTTTCTTATACATGCTACAAGATGGGTTGTGATTTTCTTGAAGACGTAAAACCTTACGATGCTCAGCAGCTTCAAAGCGGCAACGCTTCCATTCTGTATTTAGATTTAATTGAGGTACTTCACATGGCTTGCCCTGTTCATCAACAGCAACCATCGTGAAATAACAGCTATTGGTATGGCGCACTGTCCGCTTCTGGATATTTTGTGCTTCAACACGGATACCGACTTCCATTGAAGTACGACCTACATGGTTCACACTTGCCAAGAAGGTTACCAACTCACCTACATAAATAGGTTCTTTAAAATTTACTTTATCTACAGATAAAGTCACCACGTAGCCACCCGAATAACGACTTGCGCAAGCATAAGCGACTTGGTCTAGTAGTTTTAGAATCGTACCACCATGAACATTACCTGAAAAATTTGCCATATCAGGCGTCATCAAAACTGACATCGTCAATTCAGACTGATCATCAGTTGCTGTGGTCATTTCATCTAATGTAGGCATAGCTCAACTCTGTCTTAAAACAAGCTCAGTCAACATTATGGTTGATAATTCACAAAAAAAACATGCTTAAATCCATAACATAGCATCGTATTTTTTAATATCTTTGATTGTTTTTAAAAATTTAATTTTTTAAGGCACTATTTTTAAAGTTATTTTTTAAAGCTGTTTTATTTATCTTAGAATTTTTTAGAAGATGCTATGCCATTTTATTCCATGTTCAATGGCATAGCAGGTTCTTATGAGTGACTTGCTAAACTTTATTAATGACGCCTGTTACACCATTAATAATCATATCAATGGCGATCGTACCAATTAATAAAGCAGATAAACGCCCGACAATATCAAAATAACGGTCAATATGTTTGGCATGTTTATAGCGTAAATGATCATGTGAAAATTTCATCAAAATCAAAATACTGCAAGTTAAAAACAAGGTGAAGGCAATTACTAGCGCTGCCTCACCAATTGACATTTCAATTCCTGTGACTACCGCAGCGCTAATAGTCCCTGGCCCGATCATAAACGGCATGGCAATGGTGCCAGCCAGATGTTCTGGAGCACCACGCATTTCTCCAATGGTGTCGGCACCCTGAAACACATAGCGGTAGCCAATCACCAAAAAGATAAGGCCTCCAAAAATCTGAAAGGCTTCAAAACGTACATTCAGATATTTACTAAAAATTGTTTCGCCGCCCCATGCAAATAGCATGAACACGACAAAAGCAATCAAACTTCCCTGAATCAGTGCTTTATTAAACACCTTGGCTTCTGAATGGCGGATCAGGCCAATCATATAAATGCTCATTAAAAATGGATTGAGCAACGAGAAAAATAAAGCAAAAGAATGTAGATAAGGAGAAGCCATGCATTTTCCTCTTAAGCTTGTGGATCTGGGAACAATGGACGATTCCCGGGACTAATACGATTAATATGTAAGAACGTCATATGTCTTTCATATTTATCTAAAATATCGTTAATGACCTGTTCTTTACTGTAACCGACCAGATCGTTATCTTGAGAGCCATCATAAAGATAGGTTTCAAGTCGGAAATAGAACTGTTTGCCTCGTTTTACACGCTGGCTAAAGTTCGGCGCGCTATAGCGTACAGGCCAGATCTGATAAACAAAGTTTTGCTCTTCTTCCAAATGGATAGTGAGATCTAGATGGTAAAGCGTATCTTCATCTTCAAGCGGGGTTTGCTGCACGTCCACATTCATACCCTGCTTAATCAACTCATCAGCAACAGCCTGAACAGCTGGCAAACACACCGTATCTAGCATGCGGTGTGTTTCAGTGGTTCCCGGATGATGCATCACTCGAGTTAAACGCTGTTTCCAGTTCAGAATATCAACGTTCCCTACGACTGGCGCTGCATTCATACTGCGACTAGCATGCCTGTAATCTTCAAGTCTGAGGGACTTATAAAGCCCTGCCATCACAAGAAACATCACAAAACTAAACGGCAACCCCATAATAATAGTTGCGTTTTGTAAGGCGGTAATGCCGTTGGTCATGAGCATGGCTAATGTGAGTAAACCAATCGCCACAGCCCAAAAAACGCTTAGCCAACGTGGAGCATCATTATCGATATTAGTAAGTTTAGTCGTGAAGTTACCTAAAACCAGCGCTCCCGAATCGGCAGAAGTCACGTAGAACAAAAGCCCAGTTACGGTGGCAATTGAAGCGATAAAGGTAAAGCCCGGATATTGTGCTAACAGGTCATAAAAACCATGAGCCGGATTTGCTAACACCGTTGCTGCTAAGGTTTGGTTGCCTTCAAAAATAACACTGTGCAGTGCGCTATTACCAAAAATAGATAACCATGTGAGTGTAAATAGAAGTGGAATAATTAAGGTACCGCATACAAACTCACGAATGGTACGCCCTCTTGAGATACGTGCCAGAAAGAGTCCTACAAATGGAGACCAAGCAATCCACCACGCCCAGAAGAAGAAAGTCCAACTACTCATCCACTCTTTAGGCTGTTCAAAAGCAAAACTTTGTAATGCTAAAGCAGGGAAACGAGTTAAATAGTCACCAATATTTTGGACAAGGGCATTGAGTAAAAACTCGGTATTTCCCAAGAATAAAATAAACAGCAATAACCCGACCGAAACATAAATATTGATTTCAGATAAAATCCGCAGGCCTTTATTGACGCCGGATGTCACCGAAATAACGCTAATACCCACCGCAACAGCAATCAGGATAAATTGCATCCAGATATTTTCTGGTAACCCCAATAACACATGTAGGCCATAATTCAGCTGTACTACTCCAATCCCGCAGGTCGTCGCAATACCAAAAATTGTCCCGATCACGGCAGCTGTATCAACACTATGCCCAATTGCCCCATTAATTCTTTGTCCAAAGATTGGATAAAGTGCAGAACGAATGGTAAGCGGCAAATTATAACGATAGCTGAAATATCCCAATGACATACCAATCAAGGCATACATACACCAGCCAGTTAAACCATAGTGAAACAATGTCCAAACCATACTTTGGCGTGCTGCTTCATAGGTTTGCCCTGCTCCGACCGGAGGTTGCATGTAATGAGATAGTGGTTCAGCGACCGAGAAGAACATGAGGTCGATACCAATACCCGCCGAGAACAGCATGGCAGACCAACTGAGTAAACTAAACTCAGGCTTGGAATGCTTAGGTCCTAATTTGATACTGCCATATCTTGAGCAAGCAATGAAAATCACGAAGGCCATATATAGTGTTGCAGCCAGCAGATAATACCAACCAAAGGTTGAAGTTACCCACTGAAGCACGGCATTCATGACTCGATTTGCAAAATCGTTGAACAAAAACGTGACGAGAGAAAAAATTAAAATAAGTACAGCTGAAAAATAAAAAACCACACGGTTGAGCGGGTCTTTTTTAGATTTAGATAATGTTAAATCATCAACTGCTCTTGGATTATCTGTTGCCATACAATCCTCAAGGAATAAAATAAAAACAAAATATTTAATTTCGTCTTTTCACTCTTATTTAAAACAATGAAAAGACGACTTTAAACGCAAAAAAATAATATATAGATGTGATCGATTGAGGTTATAAAACCTCGGTCACTTTATTCTGGTCACAATTCGATGGGACTGAAATGTCTTTTGAAACAGCTAACTGTTTTTTCACTAATTGAGGGTCAAAATCATCTTGCTTTAACGCTTTGGCTAAACCAAACATATAAAGCAAAATAATGACTGAAAATGGTAAACCACATAACACCACAGCACTTTGCATGGAGTTAAAACTACCGGCTAATAGCAAGCCAATACTTACAATGGTAATTACCACAGACCAAAAGACGCGTAACCAGATCGGTGAATCACTATCATTGGTGCCCCCTTTTGAGGACAAATTAGCGATCATTAGTGTACCAGAGCCAACTGGTGTCAAAAATAAAACGAAACAAATTACAACAACAATACCCGCAACGTAAGGATTAAACGGCAGATATTCGAGTAATTTAAATAAAGATAATGCTGGATCAGTTAAGACCATATCACCTAATACTTTCTGTTTTTGCTGCAAGATTAAATAAATTGCAGTGTTTCCAAAAACCGAGATCCAAGCCAGTGTAAAGCCGAGTGGAATCAGGCATACACCTAATACTACTTCACGAATGGTACGTCCTTTTGAAATGCGGGCAATAAACATACCGACAAAAGGCGCCCAAGCAATCCACCAAGCCCAATAAAATACAGTCCACGAACCCAACCAGCCACTGGCTTTTTGATTGTATAAATACATATCAAAACTTTTACCAATAAAATTATTGAGATAATCGCCCGTATTTTGCACCAGACCATTTAATAAATGGTTTGTCGGACCTGTTAAAAATACAAATAAAAGTAAAGCATATAGCAAACGTAAATTAATACGCGACAACCATGCCAAACCTTTTTCAATACCCACCACTGTCGTAATTGTGGCAACGAACATCATGATGAGCACGGCAGTAATTAAGGTCGCTGAGTTATCCGGAATTTGCGGCAGTAAATAACAAATGCCCGATACAAGCACCAGCGCTCCAATTCCCAAGTTGGTGACCAAGGAAATGACCGTCGCTAAAATCCCAAAGCCATCGACAAAATCACCCACCAAGCCATGCACTCGCTCTCCAAAAATTGGGTAAAGCGCCGAGCGAAGTGCCAATGGTAAGTTTTGTCTGAAAGCAAAATAACCTAAAGTAACTCCGAGCAATGCATAGAGCACCCAGCCATGAATCCCCCAATGCAAAAAGCTATACGTCATCGCATTACGGGCTGCTTGAATCGTTCCTGCCTCACCTTCTGGTGGTCTTAAAAAATGGTCAACAGGTTCGGCCACACCATAATAAAGTAGCGCAATACCAATCCCTGCCGAAAACAGCATTGAAGTCCAAGCCAAATAACTAAACTCAGGTTTGTCGTCATCTTTTCCTAAAGGAATCTGTCCTACTTTTGAAAAAGCGAGCCAAGCGACAAAGCCCAGACACAGCACAATAACCAACATGTAATACCACCCGAAAAAGTGATTTACTTGCTCTTGTACATAGGTCAACCAAAACTGACTTTTTTCTGGAAACAGCACAAAAAGTAGGCCAAAAATGCCGATACTGATGGCTGAACTCCAAAATACGAAACGATTTAACCGAATATGGTCTGAAGAATATCCATCACTTTTCAACACCATCTTATTGCTCCTTGCAATCGGTGTATTTTTCTCAAAATAACGTGATAAGTAATGTACTTATGCGCATCATCCTATCCTTTAGAACCTTTGATTTCACTTCTTTCTTTTTAGAAGCATGTTCAAAAATTCATTGATTTTTACATATCATACTTGTTATTGATTGAACGTTCAATCAATAACAAGTATGATAAAAAAGTGCTATGATGCTCTGCAAGTTAACATGTTGAATTTTAAGCACCCATAAAAGTGCTGATGTGGACAACCATGACAAAACGCAGAGTAAAACCAGAACATGTGCGACGTGAAGAAATCATGAACGCTGCACTCGACGTAATTTATGAAGTGGGGTTATCCAATACCACCATTGCACAAATTGCAAAAAAAGCCGAGCTGTCGACCGGCATTGTCAGCCATTACTTTGGCGACAAACAGGGGTTGATAAATACCTGTATGCAAGAAATGTTAAATGTTCTGCGTCGTAAAACCGAACAGTACAGAGCAGAAGCAGATTCGCATCCAGAGAGCCAAATTAAGGCCATTATCGACTCTAACTTTGACATTAGTCAGGTCAATGAAAAAGCAATGCGGGTCTGGTTGGACTTTTGGTCAGCAAGTATGCATGTACCAGACTTAAGCCGCTTGCAAAAGATTAATGATCAACGCCTGTACTCCAACTTAAAGTTTTATTTTCTTAAGTTAATGGATGAACAACAGGCCAGTGTTGCCGCTAGAGGTTTGGCAGCATTGATTGATGGATTATGGTTACGAGGCAGTTTAAGCCGTCATAACGAATTTGACAGCAATCTTGCTCGTTCCATTGCTTACGATTATGTACAAACGCAATTGCAATTTGCGAACAAGCCTTTGCAGGAGAGACAAAATGAGTGATGTACAAGTTCATCAATTGTATATCCATGGACGCTACGTTAAAGCAACCAGTGGTAAAACATTTAATAGTATTAACCCTGCCAACGGCGAGACAATCGCGACTCTTCAACAAGCTTCTGAACAAGATATTGAAGCCGCTGTACAAAGTGCCCAACAAGGACAAAAAATCTGGGCTGCCATGACTGCCATGGAACGTTCACGTATTTTACGTCGTGCTGTCGACATTCTTCGTGAACGTAATGATGAGCTTGCCCGTCTTGAAACACTCGACACAGGTAAAGCTTTTAGCGAAACATCTACAGTCGATATTGTGACTGGCGCAGATGTACTCGAATACTACGCAGGACTTGCAACCGCCATTCAGGGTGACCAAGTTCCGCTTCGCGAATCAAGTTTCTTTTATACACGCCGTGAACCTTTAGGCGTAGTTGCCGGTATTGGGGCTTGGAACTATCCAATTCAAATTGCTCTATGGAAATCTGCCCCTGCCCTTGCTGCCGGCAATGCCATGATTTTCAAACCAAGTGAAACCACTCCACTCACTGCATTTAAACTTGCAGAAATCTATACAGAAGCTGGCTTACCAGACGGTGTATTTAACGTGGTTCAAGGCGCTGGCCGTGAAATTGGTCAGTGGCTTACTGAACATCCTGTGATTGAAAAAATCTCATTCACTGGTGGTGTGGAAACTGGCAAAAAAGTCATGGCAAGTGCTGCGGGCTCTACGCTTAAAGAAGTGACTATGGAACTCGGTGGTAAATCTCCACTGATTATTTGTGAAGATGCTGACCTGAACCGTGCCGCAGATATTGCCGTTATGGCAAACTTCTTTAGCTCAGGTCAGGTATGTACTAACGGTACACGCGTATTTGTTCCAAAATCACTTTTAGCCGACTTTGAAAAAGCTGTTGTAGAGCGTGTAAAACGTATTCGCATTGGCGATCCAATGGCTGAAGACACAAACTTCGGACCGCTCACTAGCTTCCCTCATATGGAAAAAGTGTTGTCTTTCATTGAGTCAGGCAAACAACAAGGCGCTAAAGTGTTAATTGGCGGTGGCCGCGCAACTGAGGGCGAACTTGCCAAAGGCGCTTATGTACTACCGACAGTATTTAGCGACTGCACTGACCAGATGGCGATTGTTCAAGAAGAAATTTTTGGACCTGTCATGAGCATCTTAAGCTATGAAACTGAAGAAGAAGTCATCCGCCGTGCCAACGATACCACCTTTGGTTTAGCTGCTGGCGTTGTTACTCAAGACATCAGCCGTGCTCATCGCATTATTCACCAAATTGAAGCTGGTATTTGCTGGATTAACACTTGGGGCGAATCGCCTGCCGAGATGCCAGTCGGTGGCTATAAACAATCTGGTGTAGGCCGTGAAAATGGCTTAACTACGCTTGGGCACTATACTCGTATCAAATCTATTCAAGTTGAACTTGGTGATTATCAAAGCATTTTTTAATGCCTCCATCGCTTTAAACACTTCAACCTAAATCACATATGCCGAGCAGTCTTTATAGATTGCTCAGGCAAACTGTTAGTAAAAAAAGGATAGTTATGAATATTAAAGAATATGATTACATTATTATTGGCGCAGGATCTGCCGGAAATGTACTCGCTGCGCGTCTTACTGAAGACAAAGATACCACTGTTTTACTCTTAGAAGCGGGTGGACCAGATTATCGCTTGGATTTCCGTACACAAATGCCGGCAGCTTTGGCCTACCCTCTTCAAGGCCGTCGCTATAACTGGGCTTACTTAACCGACCCTGAGCCACACATGAATAACCGTCGTATGGAATGTGGTCGTGGTAAAGGTTTAGGTGGTTCATCTTTAATTAACGGCATGTGCTATATCCGCGGTAACGCAATGGATTTAGAGCAATGGTCAACTCATAAAGGCCTTGAAAACTGGTCTTATGCTGACTGTTTGCCTTACTACAAAAAAGCCGAAACCCGTGACATTGGTGGCAACGACTACCATGGTGATAGCGGTCCAGTATCCGTTGCTACACCTAAAAATGGCAACAATGTACTGTTCCATGCCATGGTTGAAGCAGGTGTACAGGCAGGTTACCCGCGTACTGATGACTTAAACGGTTACCAACAAGAAGGCTTTGGTCCAATGGACCGTACGGTAACCCCTAAAGGTCGTCGCTCAAGCACTGCACGCGGTTATTTAGATATGGCAAAAGGTCGTCCAAACCTCACTATCTTGACCCATGCTACAACCAATAAAATCTTGTTTAATCAAAAGCAAGCGATTGGTGTTGAATACATTATTGGTGCTGACCAAAACAACTTACAACGTGCCTTGGTTAAACGCGAAGTATTACTTTGCGCAGGCGCAATTGCGTCACCACAAATTTTACAGCGCTCAGGTGTGGGTCAAAGTACCTTCTTAAAATCAATGGACATCGATGTGGTTCATGATTTGCCGGGTGTAGGTGAAAACCTGCAAGACCATCTAGAAATGTACTTACAGTATAAATGTAAGCAACCCGTTTCTTTATACCCTGCTTTAAAATGGTATAACCAACCTGCGATTGGTGCCGAGTGGCTATTTAACGGCACAGGTATTGGTGCAAGTAACCAGTTTGAAGCAGGCGGATTTATCCGTAGTTCTGATGAGTTTACATGGCCAAACATCCAATACCATTTCTTGCCAGTTGCCATTAACTACAACGGTAGTAATGCAGTGAAAGAACATGGTTTCCAAGCTCATGTAGGTTCAATGCGTTCGCCTTCACGTGGTCGAATCAAACTTAAATCAAAAGATCCGTTTGAGCATCCAAGTATCTTGTTTAACTACATGTCGACCGAACAAGACTGGCGCGAGTTCCGTGATGCAATCCGAATCACTCGTGAAATCATGCAGCAACCTGCGCTTGATCCATATCGTGGTGAAGAAATTAGTCCGGGCAAACATTTGCAAACCGATGCAGAGCTTGACGACTTTGTTCGTAACCATGCAGAAACAGCTTACCATCCGTCTTGTAGCTGTAAGATGGGTGAAGATGAAATGGCTGTTGTAGATAGTCAAGGTCGTGTACACGGTATGAAGGGTTTACGTGTTGTTGATGCCTCAATTATGCCGCTGATTATTACTGGTAACTTAAATGCAACCACCATCATGATTGCCGAGAAAATTGCAGACCAAATTCGTGGACGTGAAGCATTACCACGTTCAACTGCACCGTTCTATGTAGCATCATAAAATCTGAAAGGGCATATTTCTTATGCAGAGATATGCCCTTAATTTAATCTTTATAGAATCAATATTAATAAGAACTATGTATGACAGAAAATAAGCGCCTGCGAAGAGCTTATTTACATAAATATGGTATGAAATAAAAATTAATCGATTTTTATAGGCAAATATTCTTCAATTGATTTAACTTTAATCAAATCAAAATTATTATTTAAATTTCAAATATTTATACAATATCAATCAACTTAAATTGTCTTATCAAAGCTCAATTTGGTTAAATATAAATCATATTTATGATTTTGATGAACCCCATTTATTATAAAAATTGTCTTGTCAATGCAAAATTAGTCTAAAATATAGAGTGTTTGCGATAATCCCAAGTAATTTTTATTTTTTTCAAGACTCTCTGTTTTAGAGAGTTTACTTTCGCATTTATATCCTTTTTGTCTGGATACGCTGTCTAGGTTTCCTCACACCTTAAGTGACTCAAATAACTTATTTTAAGGTCCCCCTTACATGAAAAAGTTTTTGAAATACCTTCTGGTATTAATCATTCTTATTTTAATTGCAGGTATTGCATTCTTGTTTAGACCAACAACGTCAAAACAAGTTGAAACTGCAAAAGATGAGCCAGTAGTTGATGCTGTTCTTGTTGGCGGCGGCATCATGAGTGCTACTCTTGGTACTTATTTAACTGAGCTTGAACCAAACTGGCAAATTCGTATGTTTGAGCGTCTTGACCAAGTTGCTCAAGAAAGTTCAAACGGCTTTAACAATGCCGGAACAGGCCACTCTGGCTTTATGGAAATGAACTATACCGAAGAGAAAAACGGTAAGATGGAAATTGCCAAAGCTGAAAAAGTTGCTTCTCAATTTGAAGTTGCTAAACAGTTCTGGTCATATCAGGTAAAACAAGGCGTTTTAGCTGAACCGAAATCATTCATTAATCCAGTTCCGCATATTGCTTTCGTTTGGGGCGATAACGTTCAATTCTTAGAAAAACGTTATGCTGCCATGATTCAAAGCCCGTTGTTCAAAGGTATGAAATTTACTGAAGACCCTGCTGTGATTAAACAATGGGCACCTTTAGTCATGAATGACCGTGATCCAAGTCAAAAAGTTGCCGCGACCCGTATGGATGTTGGCTCTGACGTAAACTATGGTTCAATCACTAAACAATTAGTGGGTCATTTAAATCAAAACCCAAATTTCAAATTACAGACATCAACTGAAGTGACTGGCATCAGCCAAAATGATGACAAAACTTGGACTGTGTCTTTCAAAAATTTGAAAACTGGTAAAGTAGATCACGTTAAAACACGTTTTGTATTTATCGGTGCAGGTGGTGCAGCAGTTAAATTATTGCAACTTACTGGTTTACCAGAAGCTAAACAATATGCTGGCTTCCCTGTGGGTGGTGAGTTCTTAATTACTGACAACCCAAAAATTACTGCTGAACACACAGCGAAAGTATATGGCCGTGCTGAACTTGGTGCGCCTCCAATGTCTGTACCACATATTGATACACGTTATATCGACGGTAAAAAATATGTATTGTTTGGACCATTTGCAACGTATTCAAACAAGTTCCTGAAAAATGGTTCTCAGCTTGATTTACTTGCATCAACCAACAAAAACAACGTTTTACCAATGACGACTGTTGGTTTAGAGAACCTTGATCTTGTTAAATACTTGGTTAGCCAAGTCATGATGTCAGATGAAGACCGTCTCAATGAACTTCGTAAGTACTACCCAGATGCAAAAGCTGAAGACTGGCGTTTAAGCCAAGGTGGTCAACGTGTTCAGATCATCAAAAAAGAACCGGGTAAACCTGCAACGCTTCAATTCGGTACAGAAATCTTTGCGTCTAAAGATGGTGCTGTAACTGCATTGTTAGGCGCGTCTCCGGGTGCTTCGACTTCTCCATACATTATGCTTAACTTGCTTGAAAAAGCTTTCCCTCAGCAAACTGAAGGTAAGTGGAACCAGAAGCTTCATGAAATTGTAGTGTCTTATAAACAAGACTTAAGCAAAGATCCTGTGTTACTCGATAAAGTTCGCCAGTACACAAGTTCTACGCTTGGCTTGAACTATACATCTCCGTTCAAAGCTGCAAACGATGAAACTGCTGCTGCCCCAGTTGCAAAAGCAAACTAAGTTTGACGATGTATAAATAAAATTCCAAAAGGATGAATTTCGATTCGTCCTTTTGTTTTTTAAGACCTCAGCTGAGATATTTAGATTCGCTATGACGCCTTTAAGATCATCACCTCGCCTTTTGTCATTTGGTTTTAAGCTCGTGCTTTTTTTGTTGCTGGCTTATCTTTTCCTAAGCGGTTTTTATATATGGATGATTGGTGGTACAGCAATTTACATCAGCTCAGCCGTACTACTTGCCATCACCGCGTATGCATTTAAGCTCGGTAAATATCAAAAGCTATGTTCTGTTTTAAATCTGCTCATCAGTGCAGCGGCGTTATATTTCAGTACAGCTCATTTATTTTTCTCCCCTGCTCAATTCTTTATATTTTTACCTGCCTTATTTTTTGTACTGTTAGCTTTTGCTCGCCTAGAAAAAGTTCGCAGCTTATCTAAGGTTTTATTATTCATTAGTTTATTGATTTGGTCAGGCATACATTTTATGCAACTTGAACAACTTAAAGCGTATTATAAAACGCAGCACACTGGCGAAAGTTGGCAGCAATTTGGCGCGTTATAAGATCATTTTTTATTCAATGTGTTCAAATAAATACCTCATCTTTTTCACGTGAAGTTCATCAGTAAAACTGAACATCGTCTACAGAAATCCTCTTAAGAAAAAATATTCATAACAATCTAATTTATTTAGAAATATATCGAGCATATTCGCGATTGAACACAATCCATCTACACGCTAGATTAACTCAAATATTTTTTCTCCCTTTATGTTGTAATTTATGAAGATTTTAGATGGCGGTTTAGGCCGTGAATTGGCCCGTCGTGGCGCTCCGTTTCGTCAACCAGAGTGGTCTGCGCTTGCACTCATTGAAGCACCAGAAACAGTAAAAGAAGTACATCTCGATTTTATTAACGCGGGTTCAGAAGTTATTACGACTAATAACTATGCTGTTGTGCCTTTTCATATTGGACAAGAACGCTTTGAAACTGACGGCGTGCGTTTAATTCAAGTTGCAATTGAACAAGCAAAAAATGCAGTTAAAGAAAGCGGCAAAAATGTCAAAATCGCAGGCTGCTTACCGCCGTTATTTGGCTCTTACCGTGCAGACTTGTTCCAACCTGAACAAGCTAAAAACCTTGCTGAGCCGATCATTAACACATTGGCACCAGAAGTAGATTTCTGGCTCGCTGAAACCCAATCTTGCTTAAAAGAAGTTGAAACAGTCCATGCATTATTGCCACAAGATGGTAAAGACTATTGGGTGTCATTTACGCTGCAAGATGAGATTAAACAAGAACAAGCATTACTTCGTTCAGGCGAAAATATGCAACAAGTGGCTGAGTTCATCAAACAATCAAATGCCAAAGCAGTGTTGTTTAACTGCTGCCAACCTGAAGTGATCTTGCAAGCAATTAATGAAATTAAAGGACTTATTCCTGAGTCTGTACAAATTGGTGCTTATGCCAATGCTTTCCCACCGCAAGATGAAAGTGCTACTGCCAATGATGGTCTGGATGAAATTCGTAAAGACTTAGACGCTCCAGCTTATCTTGGTTTTGCTAAACAATGGCAGCAAGCAGGTGCAAGTTTAGTGGGTGGTTGTTGTGGTATCGGACCAGAACACATTGCTGAACTTTCTCAATTTTTTAAAGAATAAATGCCATGTCTGCTGCCAAAATCGGATTATTGTCTCTTACAGCGCTGGTCTTTAGTTCTATGGTGGGGTCAGGCGTATTTAGTCTTCCCCAAAATATGGCTCAAGTCGCCAACGGCTCTGCCCTTCTTGTTGCATGGCTCATTACCGGAGTCGGCATTATTTTCTTGGCTCTCTCATTGTTGCATTTAACGCGTCAACGACCAGACCTTGACGGCGGTATTTATAACTATGCACGCGAAGGCTTTGGAAACCTGATCGGGTTTTGCTCGGCGTGGGGCTATTGGTTATGTACTACCATTGGTATTGTCGGTTATGTGGTGATTGCCTTTTCAGGCGTCGGCATGTTTACCGACAGCAAAGACCATATTATTTTTGGTGAAGGTAATACGCTCTATTCACTGATTGGCTCAAGCATTTTTGTATGGCTGGTGCACTGGTTAGTGAGTCGAGGCATTAAAGAAGCTGCGATTGTGAATTTACTGGCAACCATTGCCAAAATTATTCCAATGGTGGTTTTCATCTTCTTTACCTTCATTGCCTTTAAGTTTGATTTATTCAAACTCAACTTACATGACTTTTCTTTGCAAGTTCCACTTTGGCAGCAAGTGAAAGACCTGATGCTGATTACCCTTTGGGTATTTACCGGTATTGAAGGTGCTGTAGTTTTATCATCGCGTGCAAAAAAACGTCATGATATTGGTAAAGCCACTATTTTAGGTGTTTTGCTGGCATTAAGTTTTTACGTGATGGTGACAGTGTTGGCTTATGGTGTGGCAAGTCGCGAAGCGCTTGCAGGCATGCATAACCCATCTATGGCGACCATTTTACAGCAACTGATCGGCTTGCCGGGTACCATCATTATTACCATCGGCTTGATTATTTCGGTTGCATCATCTTATTTAAGCTGGACCTTATTTGCCACTGAAATTCCCTTTTTAGCTGCAAAAAATGGTGCTTTCCCGAAATTATTTTTAAAGAATAATCAAAATAATGTACCGATTTCATCACTTTGGTTGACGACGCTTGTGGTACAAGGGTCTTTAATTGCCGTGTATTTTTTCAATAAAAATTACACTCAACTTTTATTGATTTCATCGGTCATGATTTTGCTGCCTTATTTTCTGGTGTCAGCTTTTTACCTTAAAGAATCCATTCGCCATAAACGCACACCGCATATTGCGATTGCAAGTGTCGCTTCAATCTATGCACTTTGGTTACTCTATGCAGCAGGTTTAGACTTACTGCTGTTGTCTGGTGTGTTGTATTTGGTCGGCTTGGTTATTTTTTCAATCAGCTACTTTGAGCATAAAAAATCGCTCAAACAAAATCAGTTAAATTAATTATTTCAACCACTGTTGACCTAGTTCAGCAGTGGTTTTCTAAAAACAAAAATTTCTATTTTGAAGGCTGCGACTGCTTTAAATGCAATCGTAAAATACGGCGTAATTCTAAAATTGCCTCTGGGCTATTTTGAATTGAATGGCCACCTTTAATAATCAGCTCTGACTGCTCCCCCCCCAAATGTGAACTTTGATAAGGCACAATCCCATCACTGCTTTTTAACTTTTCTGTTGTCCCGTTAATATTGCCCATAATCGAGTGATAGACCACTTGGGGCGATGGTTGAATGGCTTGAGTCAACTGCATAAAGTTAGAAGAGCGACTTAAATTACTCGCCCCATTTTCAATTAAGCCTTTTCTGAGTTTGGTATTTTTCTCATCTCTCATTTCGACCGCAATAAAAAAGTCAGCCGGTAAACGAATAATACGGCGGGCAATTTGGGTAAACCATCGATCAGCGTAGTCTGTACCATGATGCGGTGCCGAAACAAAAACAACTCGATTAAAATATGGCAAAGCCTTGAACTGAAAACGCTCACGAATGATCGGATTTTCTTTTAAACGATTTAACTGCGCTTCATTCATTTTTTGCATGGCTTGCTCTGAAACATCAGCATTACTCACCAATAAACGGCTAATCACGCCGCCCATACTATGTCCGACCAACACTGCATCGTGTGCCGCATAACTGTCTTTCGCAATGGTTTGAAAAGCCTGATTCAACAATGAATAAATCTGAAAACGACTTTCAAAAATCGGCATATTGGTTGAATAAAACACCTGCCAAACCTGATAGTTTTTCCTTAATTCAGCATCGCCCATAATGTCATTGGTTAGGCTCACCCATGCCTCTGGGCTACTTGCTAAACCATGAACAAACACAATAATTTTCTTATTCGGGTTAAAGGGCTCCAGCATATATAAATGCGGCATGATTAAATTGGCTTCTTTATTAATTAAAGACCAATAACCTGCCGCACCTAAATTATATTTCGACAACCAAAGCCCATAAGGAGCCGAATAGTTTGCAGTCAGTGGATAGTCCACACCTTCAATTTTTACACGGTCTTGTCGATATGGATCGAACATTGAAATTTCTAACTCTGCCCCAGCAATGACCTGATCGGCTGTGGCTTTTTGTTTTGGGTATGCAATAGCAGTGGCTGGAAAGAAGCGTGGTAAATGAATATTAGGGTTGGCTTGGTGAGCATAAAAATTATCGGGGTCTAAAATGAAGCCGTGATTTACATCATTTTCTTTACGCCCAACAATAAACTCTGCCCCCAAACCATCCTTACGGTTAACGGTATTAAAACCAGAAAAGTTCATGTTATAGCTGGAGCGAAAAGTATCGACTTCAATTTTTTGTACATCTAACGCGTGGTCAAAATTGACATGGTACTCATGCCCATCTGCTTTCAGCAGTGGTGGAAAACGATGCGTATTTAAATGATTAAAATACGTGGTCATGAGTTTTGACAAGGCGACGTTATAAAAAATACGTACCTGATTTTGGCGATGGTCAAATACCCGATCGAACGGCGACTCTTCAGAGTCAAATAAATAGACATAACTATAGCGTAAGCTTTTATCGAACAGCGCTAACTCTTGCTCAACGCAACTGTTACTTTTATTAATAACATGACACTGGCTACTACGCCCGACATCTAAAGCTTTTGCCAAGTAAATTTCACTCAGCGCAGCATAGCGTTCTTCTCGGCTACTATTTTCGGACAGGCTCTGAATTTTCTTTAAACAATCATCAAAATTTTGTAGGCAAGTTTTTTCATCTTCTTTGACCAAATACAGTAAGTTTTGGGTTTGATGACTTAAGGTACCGTCGGTCAGAATACTTTCATTCTTACTTTTTAAAGCATTGCTTAAATTACTTTCTTTTAAATGAATGACCTGACAACCACTGAGCAAAGCCATTATTGTTATGAATGAATAATGGTAAGACTTTGTCATTGTGCCTTCCTTAATCGAATGTATTCCCCATCTGGTCATTATGCCTGTAAAGCAGTGAACGAACAATTTCGACTCCGCTTTCGTCTTCCTTTATTTCAAAAAAAAGCCTGAACTCATTTTAATTCAGGCTAATTTGTTATTTTTTTAAATCAAGCTTGGTTGAACTTTTGCTGTGAAGCTAAATAAGAGAAATACAAAATGGGTAAGATAAACGGCGCTACACTCCAGAAATCAAAATAGACATAGAGGATCGCTCCCAAGAAAGCACCAATCACAAAACCAATTACAATACTGGCACTTTTTAGAAAACTTGCCCGATTAGCTGCATTATTGTTTTTAAGTAAGTTGGCAATATCAATCCCAAGCTGGGTAGTGTTGCCTGTCATCATGGTGCTTGGGCTAATATTTTTAATAAGGGTTTTGCTTGAAGTATTACGAATAGCTAAAGCAATTAAGCCCAGTCCTCCTGTTACTGCAACTGTTAGTGCATCTGGATTTTTAAATGGCTCGAAGTAAAGCCCTGCCACCATAAAGGCACATAGAAAAATTGCTTCAAATAAAAATAAATAAGACAGCGTTTTGTGCTTGGCCTGACTGCGGTCAATCAACAATTTGGTAATGACAACAGTCAAAATAAATAGTGGAATTGCTGCGAGCTTAATCCATAAACCCGAGCCACCTTTAACCCATGCTGCCCCTGCCAACACTAAGTTTCCCGTCACATGCGCGGTGAAAAAGCCAAACAATGCAATAAAACCAATAGTATCAATTGCCCCACCCACCATAGTGAGTAAAACAGGATCTCGACATATCGCCCATGTACTTTGTTTCTCTTGTTGCATTGAGGTATCAGGCATTACACTTCCTATCAAATATTGGTTTTTTAATTAGAAATTTTTGTCAGAAATTTAATATAAATTTCGATCTTTAATAACAACAGATCTTTATGTAAAAACCTAGCTGTTCATTTTAAGTCAGAGTGTATTTAAAAAAGATACAATGCAATTGGACTTTTTATTTTTAAAGCTAAGGTATTTTAAATGCATCACTAAGATGCATTTAAAAAGTTATCTGTCTGTTGAGCTTGTTTATAAGCATCAATAAACTGATTTTGCGGTATTTCTTGTTTAGGAATAATACAAATTGCTTTATTGGATTAAGTAGGTCGAACAATTCCTCTAGGGATAAAATAATTAGGTGCTTTACCATCATTGAGAATTGCTTGGAAGTCACTGGCCTCAGCAATAAAACCGCCTACTGAATCACAAACATAATTTTCAAAATAGTAAATCACTTCTTTTGGTAAAGTACTTTTGCGATCTCTGCCTTTTATCACATCATACGGTCTTGCGCCTTCTGGTACATAAACATTTAGGGCCTGACGAATATTTTCAAACAAGCCATCATTGAGTTTTGTTATGGCAGTAATTTTTTCTTTTCGCCCTATTCGCTCTCTCGTTTTACGATGAATAAAACGAGCATATCCACCTTCGCGTATCCATTGATGATATAACGCTATTTGGCTCTGCATTTGCTGTTCAAAAGAGGTTCCTCCTTTGACATATCCCATAAAATTATTTAAATCTTGTTGCCATTTGGAATCAAAAGCATAAAATCTTGTAAAAACTATTTTACGTTGCTTGGAAGCACTTAATTCATTCAGGGTAAAAAATTTTAATCCATAAGCACAGGCACGGTTATACATAGCATGTAAAGTAATACGAGACAAACCTAAAATACGTGCCTGTTCCATAGGCATATAACCGCCTCCCACATTAGAATGTACACCAGGGTAAACCTTTTGGTCATGAATAAGCCCTTTTACAGTATTTGCCGTAGGTTTACCTGTGGGAGTTAAAGGAAAAGACTGCCGCATTTCAAGAGACGCGACCAAGTGCATACTATGCTCTATATAGTCTTCAATACGTGTTCTATATAACTCAGGATTTTTATTTTGCCCAGCATTACCAATTGACTCTACTGTGTCAAAAATGCCTAAAAACTTTATTTTTATAGGTTTACCTCTATAAAACAATTTTTTACCACTGCCTGCTCCTTGGGTAGTTACATTCGGTGCATGCTGTAACCAGTTCATAAAAATACGAGCTTCTGTTGCACCACGTGAGAACCCAAAAGCAGAAAGATTAATTTCAGTAATACCATTTTTTTGATAAATTCTTTCTAAATAATCGACTAACTCAAAAATAGCTTTCTGTAAGCGTTGTTGTATACCTAATGCAACACCTAAACCCAAAGCTCCTTGTATACCCTTTCCACTTTCACTGTAACCTTGTTTACGCCACTCAGCATCAGTAATATCAATTTTTTTACCCTGTAACCCTCGTGCAGCAGCAGCGATTTTGCCTGTGTCCACTACTGAATATTTATCAAACTTATACTGAGTACCTAAACCTTCATAATAAAATTTTTGTATTCCTTTTTCTGGTTCTTGTTTGTGTGCTTCAAAAAGGGCCACAACATTGGTCTGATTTAAAGTTGCTGCATCAGCATCTTTATTATTTCCTGTACCATCAAAAAAGAAACTAACCCAAACTGGTACGCGACAAGTTTTGCATGGGCTTTCTGTAGCCTTACCATCTTTTGCTAAAACTTTAGCTGCTATAAGCATATCTCTAACAGAACGAGTTTCATTTTGTATTGCTTGAGTCATAGTCGTTGTCTTGATATTTTAAAATTTTTTAATCAGGAAATTGGATACGGGCTGCTTCATTCTCAGGAATCTTGTTCCACATCTGAGGTGAACTTAAAGTCACTTTTTTTGCTTTATCCCCAAGTGCTTTATCAAATAAATCTTTTCTAAAACTTGGCCAACGCATAGTCACTTCTATGACCCCAGTATTATTTGGAAAATAATGTAAAACTGCATATGAACGTGGAGTGTCTTTCAGGTTTTCTACAGGAACTTTAATATGGTACTGTTTATAGCCATCCCCCCGATCGGTATAAAAACTTACATCGGCAGTATTACTGTTTGCCACTAAATGAACACAACAAGCTGATCCTGAACCACCTACACTACCTAATCGTTCTGCTCCATCAGCAATAGTACTTCCTTTACCATTGACCTGAATTTCGCCAAGCCCCTCCGTACTATAGTTATAAACCATAAATGTTAAATCGACCGTTTCGGCTTGACAGGCAACCATGAGCGGAAGTATTGCTGCTGACAGCACTAATTTAAAAATATTCTTCATTATTTCATTCCAATTTGTCATATTTAATCTGGATACTCTATTCGGGCTGCTTCATTTTCAGGAATCGTACTCCACATTGTTGGAGAATCTAACTGAATATTTTTTGCTTTATTCCCCAGTGCTTTATCAAATAAATCCTTACGGAAACTTGGTCTACGCATTGAAACCTCTATTACCCCTGTATTATTTGGGAAATAATGTAAAACTGCATATGATTGGGGAGTGTCTTTGAGGTTTTCTACGGGAACTTTAATATGGTACTGCTTGTAGCCTTCACCCATATCCGTATAAAAGCTTACATCGGCAGCATCACTGTTTGCCAGTAAATGAACACAACAAGCAGTTCCTGCTTCCCCAATACTACCTAAACGTTCAGCCGCATCAGCAATCGTACTACCCTGACCGTTGACTTGAATTTCTCCAAGCCCCTCAGTACTATAGTTATAAACCATAAATGTTAAATCGACCGTTTCGGCCTGACAGGCAACCATGAGTGGGAGTATGGCTGCACAACATAATATTTTTAAAGGGTTTATCAATGTATTATCTCTGTAATAAATATATTTAGACTTGAACTTCTTGATATCTTTTATACCAATCGTCTAGCTCTTCTAAATCAATTTCATCAGTCGTTTTTTGAAAACTCATTGCTGTCATTTGAGTTTTATTTAAAGCTTTTTTAAAAGGCCCTTCAGCAAGAAGGAATGTTCCAAATTTGTGATATAAAGTACTAAATAAAATTTCATCTTCAAAACTGATCAACTGTTGTTTTTTAGCCTCTTTAAGCAAGTTTATTGCTATTTCATAGAGCTGATAAAAAGGTAACTCTTTTAAATTTTCATCATATTCTTTTAATAGAGGCATTAATCGCATTGGCTTAAGGTTAATATTGATGTCTTTAAACTCATCTTCTGAAAAACTTAATGTAGTAAGAATGGAGTGATTGGTTGGAAAATTATCTAAACGATGAAAAGTATTATCAATATTTTGCCAAATCCAATAGTTAATTTTAAAGGATAATATTTTTCTCCATTTCAATTCATTTAATACACTTACCGTTGCATGAAAAGCAAAATTGTCTTGAAATCGAAATAAAGCACTTTTTCCATTAGGTTGCTTAATTTCCATAAGTTCATCAAGATGTTCTTTAATTTGTTCAATTTCAAAATAAGAATTGAAGAAATTTAGCCCACCTTGGTCTCTAATGTTTTTAATTAGCTCAATATTTTTAATACATTCTTCGTGAGTAAAAGAATAAAGTAGTGCTCCATTTTCTTGTAGATTTTCAGAAAAATCTGAGTAGAGGTTTATTTTCTGCCCGCCATCAAATGGAAAATCCTTACAAAAGCTATCCACACCTGAAAAAGAACTACTATCAATTAAAAAATAATAAAAGCTTTCATCAATCTCTTCTGTAGGTGCAAATATATTTTCCAAAAAATCTGGCGATTGAGTAAAAATTTCCATGACTATCCCTCAAAACCAATGAAGGCTTCATGTGATTCACTCGCGTTCTTCATACAACTTGCAGTTTTCTCTTTAAATGACCACGTTAGTTTTGGTAAGTCAGCCTTTGCACCACTCAAAAAGACATGCTGCCCTGCTTTAACCTCAAATTTTCCAGTAGTGGTAATAAATACACCACTTCCATTGATTTTGATTTGGGATTCTTTAGCAGTTAAAGTAATTTCTTCTGGCGAAGTGAGTTCAATATTGGATTTAACAGACAAAATTTTAACAACCTCATTCGCAATCATTTCAATTGATTTTTCATGAGTTTGTATTTCTAACTTTCCTTTGGCACTAATAATTTGCATAAGGTCTTCATAAGAAAAAAGACTTAGTTTCTTTTGACTTGCTAAAACCGTATTTTGATCACTCATCAAATTAATATTTTCTTTAGCTGAAATATGAGTATTTGACTGACTTTGAAGAAGAATATTTTTAGATGAGTTTAAGGTAATATCTGCTGGACTCGTTAGAATAATAATCGCTTCTTTTAACGTTTGTACTTCTGTCTCTTTACCTGCTGCCTCTAAAGCCTCAATACTTTTTGTCAATGTCGCTAAAGCATCTAATGCCATGACTTTATGTTCTTTTACATTATCTTCTAGAACTGTATTCCATTCTTTATGTGTTTTTAAATCAGCAATTGTCTGCTCTATATTAAGCGCATCATGAGCTGCATTTTTTTGTTTATATGTTGAAATCAGTAAACCGTCACCTGCGCGTACAGCTCCCCATTGATCAGTTCTAAGTTCAAAGCCTTCTCCCCGACCTTCGCTTGTAGCGCTGTCTTTAGGATGACTTAAGTTACCTAGATTTAACTGACTCGCCCCATGACTACTGTGGAGTTGAGTACTAATTTGCCCAGTCGTATCATCAAAACGAAGTTGGTTAAATCCAGACCCACCTACCTCTTTAGAGCGAATACCACTTAACTTTTTGGTATCGGGTAGCTGACCTTTAATATCAAATTTTGTGGGTGACCGTTGCCCTTCATGAATTCGGCCTGTAACAAATGGACGATCAATATTTCCATCAAAAAAGTCTATTACAACGATTTCACCCACTCGTGGCAAAAAGCGAGCACCGTATCCTTCCCCTGCCCATGGCGTTAATACATCCACCCAAGCCGAGTCAGTATCATTGTCATTACTTCCTGCACCTCCATCATGTTGATGATCATCGGTACGGGTAAATAAAAAACGAACCTTGATACGGCCCCATTCATCTACATGAATTTCTTCTCCATCTAAACCCACTACTTTGGCTCGTTGCACATGGGCCGAGGGGCGATGTATTAATGGCTCAAACTCTGGAACAATATCAATATAGCGGCGTACAACCATGAGTTCATTGGCTTGTCTTTCTTGCGCTCGATCATGACTGACTTGCCAATGGCTCAAACTTAATAGTTGCTCAACTTGATCACGTATATCTTTAGGCAGATTATTCTGGTTATAAAACCGCTTACTTAAAATCAAAAATTCTTTATCAGAAATTTCATGATTTCTTTCAAGTTCAGGGTGTTCATTTAACTGAAACCAATAGCCAACTTGAGCATCTCGTACACTACTTTGAGCAATAAAATATTTTGCCTGTAAAGCTTGATATTGATTTAATTGTTTATTTAGTTTTTCAATCTGACTATTGCTTGAAGTAGTTGCCTGATCTTCTCCATTTAGATCCGCAATCCAAGCAGGTGACATTGTCCATGCCTGTTCAAGACTTAAACTTTCATTATCACGCTGTGAACTATGTTGATGTGCACTTAAAACACTGCCACTTGCATCTTCTTGATTTAAATTATCTGCTTGCCAACGTTGAAGATGGATTGCCGTGGGTTGCAACTGTCTTTGTGCAATAAAACTGGTAATACTGTCATTTTGTTCAGTTGCATTGCTTCTATGATAGCGAATAGCTCGGCGCTCTAAGATTTTATACTCGTGATTATGATCAATAAGACGTAATTTTTGAGGCTCAATCGTCTGGCTATTGCTCAAAACCATAGCCTCTGATTCATCAATTAACCAGTTGATACCTTCTTCCCGCATAAGACGGGTTAAATATGCATAATCACTTTCATTTGACTGCATAGAAAAAGGGCGAACATCATAATTCTTCGTTAAGCCACTGCTATCTATTTGTAAACTAGCGGCAAATAAGGGGCTTTTGTTTTGCCATTCTTTAAAAATAATCTCAATTATTTCTACCGCACTTTTGTTCATAAACACCCGACTATTACGTCGTTTGTGCCATAAACTGGTCGCATCTTGCATAGTCAGTTTATATAGACAAAGAGCGCCATCGCTTTGCCCTTGACTCGCCCCTGTGATAATTCCTGTTGTTCTAAATAATTTACCCGAATCTGTTACTTGTTCTACTGCAACCTGACAACCTATAAACTTCTTTAAAGAAATATAAGGATCCGTTGATAAACAAATAAGCTCCGCAGAGAGACCTTCATTAATTGCATGAAAACCATCAATACGTTGTAAAAAAACCTGACTATTTATTTCAGGATTGGCAAGATAAATATGCAGTGCCCGTTTTTGTGAAGCAAAACCAATTTTGTCTAAGAAATCAAAGATATTATTTAACACTGTTATTTTAACCACAAATGATCCATTTTATTTTAACAAATAGATACAATGCACTCAAACAAAGAAGCTTATAGATTTTTAATAAACTTAAATATAATCAACAGAATAAATAGAATAATATTTTTGTATTTAAAAGTTATTTTAAAATAATTTTCTTGTCTTATTTATAATTATGATGTGTAAGACATATTATTTTTACTTAATAATATTTATACATTTCTAAAACCTACATGACGTATTCAGTTAGAAATTTTAATGTCAAATCAATTTGACCTCCAAAACTGTTCTAACTATGATGAAGCCGCTAGTTGACATCAACTGGTTTTGGATCTGAAAAAGTTATGCCAAAATATGGATAATCAATAACAACAATCACGAGTAGATATATGTCACTTTATAATTTTTTAGTTTTTTTAGGCGGATTATTATTTGTATCTGTTGCCTTCGCGGGTCAAAAAAACAGTCCTCATCGTGATTTCTATTTGAAATGTATTGCGGCTGGTCATAGCCGTGCAAGCTGTACATGCATTTATCATCGTTTAGAACGTCAATACTCCCCTAAGCTCATGCATAAACTTGGAAGTTTGAGTTTACAAAGCCCTGAGATACCACGTGATTTTATAAAATCCATGAGGCGTACTATGCAACAGTGCCAGTCATAAAGTTATGGGTTGATTAAAGCAAATCAGCCAAATTCCTAATTTCTTCCATCACTGCCTTACACGCAGGCGTTAAATAGCCGTGCTTAGAAATAGACAAAGAAATATAACGCTTGAGTGCGGGGTTAATAATTTTCGCAGCTTGAATTGAGGTGTATTGGCTAGCCTTCTTTAACGCTTGTGGCCCCAGCATGGTATACATGCGAGACTCGGAAACCAAATGGGTTTGCAAACTAATCGAGTCAGCTTCAAACACAATATTTAGTTCTACCCCATTTTCATAGGCCATGTGGTCTAAAAAATTGCGCCAGTTACTTGGCCTGCAAAACGTGACTAGCGGTAACTCACTTACTTCTTTAAATTCGACTTCTTTTGCCTGAGTAAGCGCATCACCTTCGCAGCCGACCAAGTAAGTATCGGCTTGGCTAAGATAAACATCGCCCTGTTTAGGCGTTGGGTTAAACCGATAGAGAATAGCTAAATCGACGCTGCCATCTTCAAGCCATTTTTCTAAATGCACGCCTTGCCCTTCACGCACCGACAGTTTAATTAGGGGATATTTCTCTTGAAGCACTTTATACAGGGTCGATAACAACGGATGTGCAGTAGACGGCAAACTGGCAATACGAACCGTCCCGATCGGGGTATCGGTCGAGTGCAAAATTTCATTATTCAGTTGGTCGGTCACGTTTAGCCATGAACGAATTTTAGGAAGTAAATGCTGGCCTAAATCGGTGAGTTCGACGCCGCGTCCGGTTCGGTTAAACAAACGGCCACCACACTGCGCTTCAAGTTCATTCATTTGCCGACTAATTTGCGGTTGGTTGGTGTTATGCAGCATCGCGACTTTGCTTAAGCTACCGAGTTCCACCGCATCTAAAAATATTTTCCATAATTCATAATTCATCGATTCTTCCTAAATCGTAAATAAGCAGCATTTTGAGCTATACATTTTCAGTATAACTGAAATTCAAGAATTGGTAATTCCTACATAGCTCACCTATTTCTATACTCCAATCATGTTCTCTACAACACGATTTAAGTCAGATTAAGAACCAGAGAATATTTAATTACACTGTATAGGAAGTACGATTATGAGTTTAGATTTACGTGGATTAACCCCAGCACCTGTAACTCCTTTTACCCGTGACGGACAAGTAGACCATAATGCAATTCAACGTTTAGGTTCATGGTTAGGCAGTATTGATGGTGTGAAAGGCTTGGTTGTTCTTGGGCATGCAGGTGAAGGAACATTCTTGTCGCAAAAAGAACAAATGCAGGTCATCGAAAGCTTTGTTAAATCGGTAGATGACAAAATTCCGGTAATCGCAGGGATTACACTCGAAGGTACTTCGGTTGCAGCAGAAGAAGCAAAACGTGCAGTGAGTGCGGGTGCTTCGGCAGGTTTGATTTACCCTTCACATGGCTGGTTGCGTTTTGGCTATCAAAAAGGCGCACCGCAAGACCGCTATAAAGCGATTTATGAAGAAAGTGGTTTACCATCTATTTTATTCCAATATCCAGATGCAACAAAGGCCACTTACGACCTAGAGACTCTACTCGATATTTCTGCACAGCCAGGCGTATTTGCCATGAAAAATGGTGTGCGTAATATGCGCCGCTGGGATGTCGAAATTCCGATTATTCGCCGTGAACGCCCAGACTTACAAGTGTTGACGTGCCACGATGAATATTTGCTTCACACCATGTTTGATGTAGACGGCGCTTTGGTTGGCTATGGCAACATTGCTCCTGAACTTTTAATTGAAATGATTAAAGCAGGCAAAGCTAAAGATTATGCCAAAGCACGTGCTATTCACGATCAATTATTACCAGTGACTCTCAACGTTTATCACCGTGGTTCACACATGGAAGGCACGGTCGCGCTTAAACATGCACTGGTTGCTCGCGGAATTTTGGACCATGCCACTGTGCGTTCGCCACTGCTTCCACTTGCAGATGGTGCTGAGCAAGAAATTCATGATGCGATGCGTCAAGCCGGAATTGGCAAGGTCAATTTAACCCAAGCCGTTGCTTAAATTCTATTCGGGCTAGCATGTACGCTAGCCTTTTTTTCCTGTACGCTGCCTGAGGCCAAACATCGGGCATGTCTCTTAAAAATAATAATAAAAAGCATGCAAACTGTGGTGAACAGGTAGTGCGAAATAGAACAACAAAACTACGAGGAATGTAGTAATAAGGAGATAGAAGATGACAAATCTAGCGGATGTAGAACAAATTAGTCATCATCAAAAAAATGCGGAAATTATTGCAAGACTTGAACGACTACCCGTCACTGGACGATTGCAATTTATGCGAATTACCATTGGTATCGCGACCTTTTTTGACGCTTATACTGTTCTTGCGATTGCCTTTGCTTTACCCCAACTCATTACCGAATGGCACCTGACGCCTGCCTATGTCGGGGCGATCATTGCCGCGGGCTATGTCGGGCAACTGGTCGGTGCGATCTTCTTTGGTTCTCTTGCCGAAAAAGTCGGTCGTTTAAAAGTGCTGTCTTTTACCATTTTACTGTTTGTGGCAATGGACATTTCTTGTCTGTTTGCGTGGAGCGGAATGTCGCTGTTAATTTTCCGTTTCTTACAAGGTGTGGGAACAGGCGGCGAAGTACCTGTTGCGAGTGCCTATATTAATGAGTTTATTGGTGCAGAAAAGCGTGGTAAGTTTTTCTTGCTCTATGAAGTTTTATTCCCTCTCGGTCTTATGTTTGCAGGCATGGCGGCATTTTTTCTGATGCCAATTTACGGCTGGAAAGTCATGTTTATTGTGGGCCTAGTTCCATCTTTACTGGTCATTCCTTTACGGTTTTTCTTGCCTGAGTCACCTCGCTGGCTTGCTTCAAAAGGTCGTTTTAAAGAAGCCGATCAAGTGGTTAAAAGCTTTGAAGACGGTGCCATTAAAAGCGGTAAAACTTTGGCTGAACCTGTGGTTAAAGAAATTAATCCGCAAGGCATGGCAAAAACCGACTGGCGTGAGCTGTTCCGTGGCATTTACCGTAAACGTACCTTTACCCTGTGGGGCATGTGGTTTTGCGTATATATGGTGAACAATGCCATGGTGACTTGGCTGCCATCTCTTTACAAACAACACTTTGGCCTGTCACTGCAAACCAGTTTAGGTTATGGCTGGATTACTTCAGGCGTGGGTGTGATTGCCTCTATTATCTGTGCGTTAATGATTGATAAAGTCGGCCGCCGTCCTTGGTACAGTGCAGCGTTTTTCTTGGCGATTATTCCACTCATGAGCCTCTCGGTTTTAGGCGCAAAATCGGCAATGGAAGTTGTAATTTTCGCAACGATTAGCTATGCCATTTTGCAGACGATTTCATTCTCTTTATACCTTTACGCTGCTGAACTTTACCCTACTCGCCTACGTGCGATGGGCATTGGTTTTAGTACTGCTTGGCTTCGTGCCGGCTCTGCAATTGGGCCTGTTATGGTGGGCCTCGTGGTTGGTGGTTACGGCATTCAATATGTGTTTAGTGTGCTTGCCGTTGTGGCGCTGATTGGTGGGCTTGTAACCTTCTTGTTTGCCATTGAAACCAAAGGCCAAGTGCTCGAAAAACTCTCTCCTTAATTCATCCATTTCATAAAAAGCTTGCCTAACCCAGCGTTAGGCAAAGGGCTTATTCATGCTTAAAAAAGGAATTTAAAATGAATAAATATTTGCTATGGGGCTGTATTGGTTTAGGCAGTGTAAGCAATGCGTATGCAGAGCTTCCTCAAGAATTTGGCAAGTTAGAATTAAAACTCAACACCCGTTACTGGAATGATGAAGGCACTGCCCACCCCACACTTGCTAACCCTTCGCCTTCATCGAGTGAATATGAACAAAGTGCCTTAGGGCTTGAGTTAAATTATCAGTCTCCGTACATGTGGGACTGGCTTGGGGTGGATAGCTCACTCTATGCAGTCACCAAGTTATTTGACTCTGGCAAGCCTAGCGCTCAGCTTTTAGAGGTCGAAAATAACGGCAAGCTCGACCAAAACTTTGCAACTTTAGGGCAGCTCTATATCAAGGCAAAACTCGGCGATAAAGGGGAAATTAAATTAGGTCGCCAATTGCAAGACTCGCTGTTACTTAAAAGCACCAATAACCGCGCAGTGCCTGACACTTTTTCAAGGGCAAGTGGTCAGTTTCAACTGAATGATCAGCTACAGACTTACATTGCTTACTATGACCGCTGGAAACCGCGCAGCATGGACTCATTTGAAAAACTGGTCACTGAAAATGACGAGCGCATTGATTATGTCGGTTTACTGGGTGCCAAATATCAGTACAACAACTGGAGCGTGAATGCCGAGTATTTAAATAGCAAAGATTATTTAAAAAAGTATGGGGTGATTGCTCAATATAAGTTGCCCTTGCATGGCCTTGTATGGACATTCAACACAGGTGCTTTTTTCTCGCGTGATGATGGTAAGCTTTTTAAATGCGGTGCCGAAACCGAGCTGGACTGTGTCAAAGGCCAAGACATTAACAACCGTGGCAATGGTTATTTTGTCGATGTAAATGTGGCCAGAAATAACCTCGAAGGTGGCATTGCCGTTTCAAAGTTTGATGGTTTTTGGATTGAAGATAACTTTGCCGTGCACTCCGCCCGTAATTCGGTTTTAACGCAAGATCACGGCACTAACCCGTTTCCGACCTCTGCAACCATTGGCCCTGACTTTACCAATAACGATGAAACCGCTGTTGCCCTTCGCTTGAAATATAACTGGAAAGACTACGTGAAAGGTTTGAAAACCGAGGCGAAGTACATTTATGGCTTTGGTGCTCACCAAAGTAATATCAGCAGTGATATTGAAGGTAAAGAGCGATACTTTGACTTTACGGTGAGTTATGCCTTGCCGTGGGTGAAAAACTTAGATGTGCGTTATTCATTTTTGCATTATGAGTCAAAGTTTGAAAATGCAAACCTAGGTGAAAAAATAAATGGTATGACCCGTAAAGATTGGGACCAACACCGTGTATTTATTAATTACCGTTATACATTTTAAGAGCAGGCTAAACGTTTAGTTTAGCTTTATTATTTTTATTAATTTATAGCTTTAGAGATATTAACTTTTGAGTTTAATTAAAATATAAATTTATATTTAAAATTTTTATAATATTTTATTTAAATTGAATTGACCTATTAAAAACTTATGATTATTATGGTCCCGCTGGCCTACATTGCCAGTCGGTTTTAGCAGACCGTAGATCCATGGCGGGTTATAGTTCCACTATAAGTCGTTAGACCCTTGCGTCCCTTTTCTTTGCGGTAGGACGGGAGGGGGACGCGCTCGCGCGTGCTGGTTCCTTGGATCCCAGTCTGCTAACCCCCTTTCGTTCTACCACCATAATCAATTGACGGTGATTTTTGGTGGTAGAGCTCCATACATTTTAAGGAGTTGACCATGCCACGATATAAACTTATCCCCTCTCCCTTATAAACTTTTTATTTATTTAAAATTTAGGTTTTCTATTATCTAAAGTTTTAAATCTATAAATTATTTTTATTTTAAAATTTAAGTCATTTTATTTTATTGCTTTTATAGGCGGGTTAACTATTGCCTTTAAAAATGATTTTAAAACTTAAAATATAACGGTTTATTTTTTCTCATTGAGATATCCCCAAATCATCACGAGAATAATATGAAATTTTATAAAACTATTTTGGTTCTAGGCCTCGTTGTCGGCGATTACAGCGTTTCGGGTTGTGACCTTCGCACGCAGCAGGATTTTGAAAAAATTTGCCTGTCGGGTGGGCACACCCAAGCCAGTTGCGACTGTATTTACCAACGGCTTGAACAAGTGTATTCGCCTCAGCTCATGCAACGGTTAGAACATGTCAGTTTGCAAAGTCCTGCTCTCCCACAGGACTTTGCCCCTACTTTTTTTAGTGTAATGCGGCGGTGCGATAAAAAAGACATGGGTTAAGCGTTTGGCTTAGCTCCCTTATCTCTGTGCCGCAACGGTGGATGACTTTAAATCAGCGCAAAAAATTAAAGTTCTGTTGTGGCATGGGGGCCTTGGGGGTAGGAAACCAATTGATTAATAATGACTGAGATATAACTTTACTTATCGACCTTCTGAGTTCGCTCTACAGTAATATATTCATTAGGAATCACTAATTGCTTTTCAATATCTTTCACTTTGTAAGAGACTAAAGTGTTTTTGCCGATTCCTTGAAATGGAACTTTCATATCCTTAAAAATAAAAATTTGGTTTTGGCTTAGTTCTTTAGTGGTCATTTTTGGTAATTCAATTAAATTGGCATAAGGGGCCTTGATGTATAACGTCGCCTTTTCTATTCTTACACCAGTATTTTGCATAGTGTAATGAAGAAACAGCTTACCAATATCAGCAAATGGGAACATATAAACTATAGGAATCGCGATAAGAAAAAGAGCCATTTGTAAGCAATTTTTTTTAGAGGTTTCTAATCTTTTTAGCTTTTCTTTTGCAAATGTTTTTAGATGCTCACTTGCCTCAGTGTCCTCAAGAATTTCCTCTATGTTTTTGAACTTTTTAGTGAAAATATGGATATCTCGGCGATTAACGTAAAAAGCATAATAAAGAAAAGCTATCAAACTTGCCGTAATACCCACATAAAGACTTACTTGCCAATATGCTAAAAATAAACCATTAAGTATATATATGAAATAAAGTGATACACAGAATGTACTAATACTAATCTTTGGAAAGGGTAAGTCATCTCTGAATTGTTCATGAGGTGGTAAGTATTTATTAGCTAATTTTAATATGAAGTATATTATTGGCATTAAAGACATGCCAAATAAAAACAAGACCATGCTCAAAATACTATAAACAATTGAACATGCGACAAAAATTAGTAAAAAAATCAGTGTATCACCAAAGCTAATTTCCGATGGGATATAGCCAATTGTTAAAAGATATGCAACTAAACACAACACTCCTATTGCAACTATAGCTTTAGTCACTGTCAGCGCAACTTCATTCCACTGCCCCAGATTATTTACACATCTCGTTATTAAGTTGTTCATTTGATCTAACCAAATCTTATAAATTATTTAAGAATCGATGATTACCCTTTTCTTAAACCGCTCCCCAGCGGAGTAATCATCTTTTGAAATTTCCCCAAATTTCAGAGTATGTCTTCACATATTGTTAGCTAATTGCCTCCTTTTGAATACCTGTGTCCCTTGCATATTGCAATATACTTGTATCACTTCAGATCAATATAAAAGTAAAGTTCTGTGTGTTAAAAAGGACTGGTAATTAGCAAAAATTAATTAAATTAAACTTTTCTAATATCTAAATTTATGCACTATCTACTTGTTTTTGTTGCCACTCAGCATATGTTAAATTTGTGTTTACTTCTCTCCATGCTGTTCTTCCATTAGAAGCTCTCCCAAGTATAACTGCGGATGCAGCAGAAGGACTAGTAAACATATAATCTTGAGTAAAGACAAAACCTTCAGGATCAATTATCCCTTTTTCAAATAACGTAGGACGTAAATTCTTCATATATGTATAGTTAGGTTGAGAAACCTCTTTTCGAACTTGTGAGCCTTTTAAAACAAAAAACTCTCCGTCTATCTCTTGTGCTTTAGCATCTACTTCACGGCTAGATAAATAAAAGTTTGCTGTTTTATCAATCTCAGGTTCTACAAAACTATGCGTTTTTGATAAGTATTGTTGATAGCTAGGTCTTTTTAAATCTTTGAGGAAATCGTAGCCTAATACAGGCAAAACAATTTGTATTTGCTCTAAAAAAAACTCCATATCAGCAATATCCGACTCTGGTAAACGGCTATAACTATGTGCTGTACTATTTTCGAGCTGACATTGTCCATTCTGTTTAGCAATATCCATCAGACGACTTTCAAGATATTTGATATGAGCTTTAGTTAGATTTTGGTCTTTACTTGTAATTAGACAAACCTTTTCCCAGAAATCTTTTCCCCCACTCTCTTCTGTTCGGTTATGTTGTTTTAAACGATTAGCCACATCATCCGACTCCCCAATATACACTCTTGGATATAATGGATTTTCTGGATCATGGCTAATGAGGAAATATATACCTGTTTTTGTACATTCATCACGCTGGATCAACTCAGCTAATTTACTACGAGGGGCAGAAAGCACATGTCCTGTCCAGTTAATAATTTCGGCTGTTAAAATCCCATTAGGTGTTCCATCAGCCAAAAACAATTTAACACTTTTACCTTGCCCCATTTCTCTTTCCTTACTATGAAATATTCTTCTTAGTACGAACATAAATATGTTTTGCCAATCGTTTAGCGACTTTTTTCCTTAATTCTTCTGTACTCATTACTTTATTACAAACTTCTTCATTCCCAGCAAGTCGAGTAAGGAAGAGGTCAATTAACTTCCCAGATAGATACTCAGTAAAACTATCTAAAGAGTTTGCATTCACTGCCTGTACAATTTCTTCATTTTCGATAGCTGCTTGCTCAATCTGATCAAAGAACAATTGATCAGCTATTGTAAAGTCTGTACCGAATGCCTCATTTAACTCATCAATCAAATGCGATACATTATCCGTAGATTCTGCCTGTCCTGTTCCAACATCCGTTGAACCTTTTAAGGCATTCGTTTCACCCTGCCCCAAATCGATACTATTCTCACTTATTTTCTGCAATCGATAAAACTGAAGTTCAACAATTTTAGATAAATCGACTTCATTTTCCTTAGAACCTTTAGGCAACTTTTGTAGTAAAGCTTTTAAATACGCATAACGTTGCTCATGTTCTGAATCTGTAAAGTCCATGATTTGTGAGACAAACAGATATAAATTTAAATAGCTTTGTAATTGGCTTTTAAATAGCTTTTGTTGTGCTTGTTGATGTACAAGATCTTCAGGATGAATTTTCTTATATTTATCAACAGCACGATCAATGATACTATTCAACTGCTTATGCTCATGCCCTGTTAGCTTGCTCCGATCCTTAAACCAAATATTTGCAAACTCATTTAAATCTGCTTCGAAATAAAATTTCCATTGGTCTAAATCATGCCCAAGCTTATTCAACTTTTGCTCGTCTGGAATATCACCTAGTTCAGTCAACTCGTAATATGGCTTAAATGCTTTATAAATATCCTCATGAGTATTCACAAAGTCCAACACGAAAGTATCTTCTTTGCCATAAGCACAGCGGTTCAAACGAGATAAAGTTTGTACCGCTTGAATTCCAGATAACTTCTTATCTACAAACATGCTGTGTAGTAAAGGCTGATCAAAACCTGTTTGATACTTTTCAGCGACCAATAGCACTTGATAATCATCAGTATCAAATTGATCTGGAAGCTCTGTTTCTTTAAAACCATTCATTTTGGGTTCGGTATATTCCAACCCATCAACTTCAAGTTTCCCTGAAAATGCAACTAAAGACTTAATTCCAGTGTATTTATTTTCTTTAATATACTCATCAAACGCCAATTTATAACGTACTGCTTGTTCACGGGAATTCGTAACAACCATAGCTTTGGCACGACCACCAATTCGATGCATCGTGACTGTTCTAAAATGTTCTACGATGATTTCTACTTTCTGAGCAATCACGCTCGGATGCATTGAAACAAAACGTGCCATTAAAGCTTTAGTTTTATTTTTTGCCAGTTCAGGATCATTGTCAGCAATTTTGATTAATTTATAGTACTGCCCATAAGTGGTGTAGTTTGCCAAGACATCTAAAATAAAGCCTTCCTGAATTGCTTGTTTCATACTGTAATGATGAAATGGAGCTTCTCCGCTATCACCCGCTTCATCAAAGCAAGCTAGCGTTTTCCATTTAGGCGTAGCAGTAAATGCAAAAAAACTTAAATTGGGTTGGCGACTACGCTTTGAGGCTTCTGCAAATAAACGCTTTTTCACATCATCAGTTAATTCGCTTTCATCTTCTTCGTCATCATCTAAAAATTCTTGAGCAATCGCAGATTCAATCCCATCCTTATTTAAAATTTTACGTAATTCCATTGCTGTTTCGCCAGTTTGTGAACTATGAGCCTCATCAACGATAACAGCGAAACGCTTACCCTCTGTGCTTAAATCAACATTAATTCCTTTTTTCGCTTGGGTGCGAATTGACTGCATAATGTATGGAAATTTTTGGATTGTGGTAATTATGATTGGTACATTTGAAGCTAATGCATTGGTAAGCTGTAATGTATTCTCATCAATCTTTTGTACCACACCATCTTTATGCTCAAACTGTGCAATCGTTTCTTGTAATTGACGATCAAGTACAATACGGTCAGTAATCACAATAATTGAATTAAAAACTTTCTGATCATCAGCATTGTGCATCGATGCTAATTGATGGGCGAGCCAGGCAATAGTATTTGATTTACCTGAACCTGCTGAATGCCAAACTAAATAGTTATGACCTGAACCATTGGCTTTACTGTGTTTTGTGAGTTTACGCACAGCATCTAATTGATGGTATCGTGGGAAAATCATAGTTTCTTTTTCGATATATCGAAAACCTGACTCAGTTCTAATTTTTTTAGTTTCTATACTCAAATGCATAAAACGAGCAAAAATTTCCATAAAGCTATGGCGAGCTAAGGTTTCAGTCCATAGATAGTGTGTTTTTACATCGCCATTTACTGTTGGATTTCCAGCTTCTATTTCACCTTTTTCATTTATAAATCCTTTATTAAAAGGAAGAAAGAAGGTATTTTCACCATCCAACTTCGTTGTCATATAGACTTCACACGTATCTACTGCAAAATGAACCAGAGTACGTTTTTTAAATTCAAATAAACGTCCTTTTGCATTGCGATCTTTCTTGAATTGAATTTTGGCATCTTCAACATTCCAACCCGATGCTGAAAACTCATTTTTAAGTTCAAGCGTGATCAATGGAATCCCATTCAATGAAAGTACCATATCTGGAATTTCATTAAATTCCGTATGGAGCTGACGTGTACATTTAAGGACATTGGCATCATATTGTTCTTGGGTAGTTTTATTAATACTAGTATTGGGTGCAAAGTATGCCATTTTTATTTTTTTACCAAAGCATTTAAAGCCTTGGCGTAAAACTGACAATGCACCTTCGGTATCTAAGGCATGTGCTAAATCATTAACAATACGAGTTTCCGTTTCTTCCTTACACGAATTATGAATTTTTTCCCAAGTTTTTGGTTGTGTTGCCTGAATAAAGGCAACGACATCTTTAGGAAATAGAGCAATTCTTGAGTCATAGTCTTTCGGGTTACCTTTTTCATAGCCTCCATCCGTTGTTAAGCTTTGTTCGATGGCTTGTTCAAAATAATATTCGCTATGCATGGCATTTCCCCCAAAAAAATACGACCCAATGTTTTTTTAGTTTACTTTAAGATTTCGGACATCGATCTTCCCTGTAACTACTTGGGTAATTAGGGTTGAACGGTATTCTTTTAATCTTTTGATTGTTAATTCATATCTTTGACCAATTTGTTGATATTTCTCAACCTCTTGATCTAAATAATCAACTATCTGATTTTGTTCTTCAATTGGTGGTAACCATACAAAAGTATTTTTCAAAATCGCTTGAGTGATACTAAATACTTTTACACCTTTAATCAGCATACGAATCTGATTACGGTGCTCTTCAGTATCAAGTATATAAGCTAAAAATCTTGGATTATTAAGCTTACTCATTTTAGCAATAATCGTATGGTAGCCAGCAAAAGTAGGAATATTGCTATTTAAATAGGTAAAATTACCTGACCCTTTCACATCTTCAGATGTATCCGCAAAAATGAAGTCACCATACTTAAGTAAAGAATTTTCATCACTTTCTATATAAGTTTCAGGTACACATTTTAATTGATGCTTATTAGGATCAACTTCAAAACCAAATTTAGAATGCACCTCACCATAACTCACACAAGGAATCCCCTCATCAACTAAATTCTCTTTTGTGATAGTCAAGCCTTTGGAAAAATCAAAAATAAATTTATTTTTGATGATTCCCCAATGTAAAGGAATTTCACCTAATGTGCTAATAGCACTCTCTTTCATTTCCACATCAGGATTTAAGCCCTTAGTCATCGCATGAGAAATCAAAGCCACACGTTGTTCAGCCAATTTTTCCAATAAGGTTTCTTGCTTGGCAATCAGTGCATCAACTTGGGCGAGACTTTTATCTAGGTAGTCAGTAATAACTTTTTGCTCTTCCAATGGTGGAAATGCAATTTCAAAATTACCTAAAGCGTAAGTAGTAAGTTGATTAATTGTAGAAGTTAAAAAGCTACCAATTTGAAATTTAAAAAGATCCGAACTAAGAACATAATATAAATACTTTCGATATGGTGATCGAAGTACTGTCATAAATGCACCAAAAGCTTGCCCGACACCTTCGCCTTCAATTAATGCACACTTACCAATTAATGCACGACTACCATTTCGAGAACAGATTAAAATATCTTGATCTGTTGTTACCATTTTTTTGGGAATGCTTTTTTCCACATAGACATTATCATCTAGTTTTAGCATCCCATTTTGTACATTAGAAGACCTTAAAACTAAAGTCCCGCTTTCACTTGTGGTTACATCTTCGGGAGAGTAGGTTAATCCTAAAACAATATCCCCTAAAAACTTGATACGTGTAGCTTTCCAATGGTTAGGGATTTCCCCTAACCATTGTACGCCACTATCCTTATAACTTTCGTAACGTGGTAACTGACTCATGCAGACAAACCTCCTAACATCTGCATAATCTCCTGCTCAAGCTGAACAATCTCCGCCTTAATTTCTTCCAATGGGCGTGGTGGTTCATATACGTAAAAATGACGGTTAATTGGAATTTCATAACCTACTTTAGTTTTACTATAATCAATCCATGCATCGGCCACATGCGGTAAAACTTCCGCTTTTAAATAAGCGTCACAATGCGCTTTAACCAATGGCAATAACTTAGATAAGTCAGGCTCTTTGTCATAGTTCACAGGCAAAGGTAAAGTCAAATTGTCAGGGAATGAAACAAGCTCTGTATCACGCAACTGAGTATCAGGCTCGATATTACCTTTAGTGTCTTTACATATATCGGCAGTTTGATCACGCTCAGATAAAGCTTCTAAAATCGCTTTCTTCACAGGTGCGCCAAGTTTAAAGGTTAATCCTTTTAGAATTGGATCGAGTACTTTTAAGAACGCATCTCGGTTTTTCCAAACCTGATCAGAAATTTTTGCAATAAGTACCTTTTTAATCTCTTCCTGTTGTAAACGACCTGTTTGCTCTTCCTTCGAAATTTCAGCAGTATCTTTTACTTTCTTACTCTTTGCCAAGTTTTCAAATGCAGATTGTTCATCTAACAAAGCAATACGTTCAGCAGAAATCATAAAGTTCAAACGTAATGGGCGTTCAACAGTCAGCTTTAAATAACCAAAATCTTGATTATTAAAAATCTTTGAACACACCTTTGCCTCACCAGCTTTGTTTTGAATCAATGCACTCGTGTCTTGATCTTTAAATTTCGAATAAAACTTAGTCAGTTCAGCAATATGTGCTTTAGATAATTCATTACGCTTGTTGCCTAAGCTCTTCGCCATCTTTTGATAATGTGCTGTACCATCAATGAGCTGTACTTTACCTTTACGCTGTTCAGATTTTTTGTTCGAAATAATCCAAACATAAGTATAAATACCTGTGTTATAGAACATCTGATCAGGTAAAGCGATAATCGCTTCAAGCCAATCATTTTCGATAATCCAACGACGAATATTACTTTCACCACTGCCTGCATCACCTGTAAATAATGGCGAACCATTAAATACCACGGCAATACGTGAACCTTCACCACCATCTTCAGGCGAAGCTTTCATTTTAGAAATCATGTGTTGAGCAAACAACAACGATCCATCATTGATCCGTGGTAAGCCTGCTCCAAAGCGACCTGAAAATCCTTGCTTCTCTTCGTCATCAATAAAGTCTTTTTGGTTTTTCCATTCCACACCAAAAGGAGGATTTGAAAACATATAGTGAAAGTCTTTATCTGCATGACCATCATGCGGGACATAACCATCTTTTTCTTTGGCATTTTTCACACCAAGCGTATCACCATAAACAATATTTTCAGCAGGTTCATCTTTAATCAATAAATCAGAGCAACAAATCGCATATGACTCAGGGTTATATTCCTGCCCATACATATCAAGACTAATCCTGTCATTGTATTTCTTAAGAAATTTTTCAGACTCCGATAACATCCCACCTGTACCTGCCGTAGGGTCGTAAATACTGCGGTGTACGCCTGCTTTAACAAGTTCGTCCTGATCTTCTTCAAAGATTAAGTTCACCATTAATTCAATCACTTCACGAGGAGTAAAGTGATCCCCTGCTTCCTCATTTGCCTGTTCATTAAATTTACGTACTAACTCTTCAAATAGGTAGCCCATTTGTAAGTTACTCACGCTACTAGGTGCAAGGCTTAAACCTGACTCTACCAAACCATTACGAAATTCTTGGAAGACTTTATATAGACGGTTGGCATCATCAAGTTTTTCAATTTCTTTAGCAAATTCAAACTTGGCAAAAATATCCTTTGCTTTAGGTGAAAAACCATCAATATACTTTGTTAAATTTGCCGTAAATTGATCTGGATCATCCAACAGTTTTTGTAGATTAAAACCACTGATGTTATAAAGATTTTGCTTACGATCTTTATCCGCAATTTGGCTCAACTGCTTTTGTAAAAAGACATTCGGGGCTTTATCCTGCAAATTCGCCACAGCTTTTTCATAGCTTGCTTTCATCTCATCTGCATACGGTGCAAGAATTGCATCAAAACGCCCTAATACAATTAACGGCAACATCACACGACGATACTGCGGTGGACGATAAGGTCCACGAATAATATTAGCGATACTCCAAACTAATCCAACAAGTTTAGAGTGCTGTGGGTGTTGATTTACTTCATTTGACATTTCATTTCTCCAATTCCAAAAATTCGGTTTATTGCGCCACTTGGGCTTGCACTAAAATTTGTTCGCTCTTCGCTTGATTGTATTCAGCTCTTAAAGCTGTCAATTGTTTGAATATTAAAGCTTCATTGTGTGCTTCTTCGGCAAGTCGAAGAATCTCTTCTTGTTGAAACATAGAAGGAATAACTATTTCCGCTTCTTTTAAAGTCGAAATACTGAGCATCATGAGCAATGATCCTCGACTATTCATTTCAAAATAAGATCGCATTGCTTGTGAATGATTAAAGTACCAAGCTAAAAATTCGGGTTTGATGTTATCAACATTCAAATTCACTACAATAAATTGGTTACTCACAGCAACCTGATCCACTTGCTGACCTTTGAATACATATACTCGTGGTTCTCCACGTGCAACAACAATGAGTGAATTATGCTTTAAATATTGTGGCTTCGAATCATAAGACCACTCAAGATCAACCAGTTGATCATCTAAAATGATGACTTGCTCCTTGGTTAAATCTTTAATTTGAATCGTTTTTAAATCAAAAGTATTTACTGATTTTTCAGGAGGGCGTTGAGTAAAGCCTGTATAAATTTCAGCAATATTTTTTAATTTCGTCTCCATAGTTTTTCCTTTTAATAAACTTGGAGTACTTTGTTATTTTTCAGATATAATCTGTTTAACAAAGTCTCCTGTGATTAGCGAGTTTTGTTTTGAAAAGTTATCTGATCGCCAAATCTCAACTTTTCAAATCATGCAGTAGAGCTCGTACTGAGCTCTTTACTGCATGAAGTTACTATACGATGCTTCCTTTGTTAATGCAAATATATTTTGCACTTTTTATCGTACTGCAAAATAAAAATTTTTAATTTTCCAATTCTTCGTGATGTCTTTTATAACCAATATACCCCTTTAACGACCATCTTTTCATCGCAAACTTAATGTAACGCTCTTCCTGTTCAGCAATAATTTCACTATAAAAATCAGAATAATAATTAATGGTTTTCTTGACATCACTCATAATGTTAAAGGTTTTCCGAACACTTTTTCCTGCTAGTCGTACATGATATAAATCTGTTGGAGCTTCTTGTTCAAACCCTTCAAGATATCGATCTGCTTTGATCCATGCATCATCATTAGTACCTTGAATATTTAAACGGAGTTCAAGTAAAACGAAATTGCCAAGTCTTCTTTTTTGATAACGATCAACTTCTCTACAATTTTGCCCCTCAAAATTTCTATTCTCTGTCGCCCACAAATGCTCTACCGACAAATAATCATTGGTTTTACCAGATGATCTACTCTTTAAAATCTTATCTATATTGATAGTCTTATTAGGTTGTAAAAAAGATTCATAGTTCATTAAAAAGTAGCGAAGTCCTCTCCACCCATAAAAATCAAAAGAACTCTTACCATCCAAATAAAATGAGGCTTCGAACCAACCATCATGCGCACGTTTTTGAGTAAAACTAACCAGTAAATATTCCAATGCTTGGTCATCATTTGTTAGTGTTGTTTTTCCAACTACTCTATTTTCCACTGCAATAGAGCTGTCTAACAAATTCCCATAGTAGTATCTACTCGCATACTGATATAAGTCACCCTGACCTGTATCTTTTCTCGATGTCATACCGTTTGCAATGTAGACTCGAAAATTTAATTTTTCCAATAATTGAAGATGACGTTCAAGAATCTCTCCTTTTCCTTTATTTTTTAGTACCAGTGCTAGGAATAAAGGCATGATTGAAGCATGGACATTTTGAGCTCTAATGTTTTCAATAAGTGGTTTTATGGTCTTGTCTAAACCGACATAATTAGGAGCATAAAGGTGTTCATACCACTTTGCAGCTAATTTTAAAAACTGAATAAACTCTTGTAGTTTGGTTATTGTTTGTTTTTTCTTTTCACTGGACTGCAAAAATTGATCTATTTTTATTCTATCCTTAAGAACATCATACCCATATTGACTATCAGTTTTATTCATTTTAAAAAAAACGACTAAACAATATCTTAAAAATGAACTTTCTTCAGCTGGTGATGTTTTCTTGGCTTTATTCAATGATTGTAAAATATCAGACCAATGTTCTGTAATTTCATCTCTTAATGACAAAGCTGAGAGCTTTATAGAACAATAGATTAAATAATTTTTAACTTTCTCTAATTCGCTGAGCTGTTTGCCTCTGTTATTAATAACTTCAAACATGATACCTGTTTCGGCATCTTCTACTGGTGAGTAAACTAAAAATCCTAATCTATCTTCTAAAATATTTAGAATCTGCTCAATGGAAACCCCTGAAGACGTCTGTTGATCTAACCATTTGACAATCAAATTACGAGCGTTTAATAGCCGCTCATGTGACTCTAATGTAATTGGGCAATTTTCCAAATTAGCATCAGCCAATACTACTTTTTCAAAAAATTTCCGAGTATCCGTATTTAGCTTTAATACAAATTGGTCATTTCCTATAGCACCTCGTATTAGATATTTGACGGTAATTCTTTCTTTTTCAACTTTATCAGCAACTAGAGAAATACATTTAAAAAAAATAACTAAGGTAGTCAATCGCTGTTGCCCATCTACAATATGATATTGATTAGACTGATCTTTATTCAGTGATAAAACAAGTGTACCTGTATAGTGCCTAACGGCTGAAGTATCCAAAAGAAGATGATCAATATCTTTCAATAATTCATCAATCTGCTTTTCATCCCATGCATACCCTCGCTGATAGTCTGGGATACAAAAAAAATTCCCCTCAAAAATCTCTGGTAATGTATGAAGTTGTTGAACGAAATTATTTTGCATTACACACCTAATTAAAGTTTTTATATTCAAGAAAATAAGAATCGCATTGTACTTACTTTAAATTTTTTTAATAAAATATTTTCCAATAAAAAACCCCGAAACTTACGTTCCAGGGCTTTTCACGAATTTTGGTGGAGATGGCGGGAGTTGAACCCGCGTCCGCCAGCACTACGCTCGAGAATACTACATGCTTAGATATCGTCTATTGTTTTAACACCAAGTGACCCGACGAACAGGGTACAAGTTGCGATCCTCTAAGTTTGGTATAAAGCCCCGAGGCTTGACTCTATACGGACTTGTGTGCGTGCGCTACGGTCGGGTTCCTAAACCACAAGTATTCTAGGAAGCGGACAAACTGCCCTTAGGCAGCTAGAGCGTAAGTTTCGTCGTTTGCGACTATTAAAATGCAAATTTTATTTACGAGAGAAAATGCGCTCTCGGCATGCATCTATGAGTTTCATCACCGGCGTCGAAGCCAATAACATCCCCATGAATGTCTGAACATCATAGCATAACTAAAATAAAATGCTGTGCAATTTATCAACAGTCTGCTACTGATGAACATATTTAAATAATGGAGAGCCTTTTGTTTTTTTCAAGGCCCCTCATAAAAAAGCTGCCAAAAATGACAGCTTTTTTTAAAGTGTGGTCTATAAGGCTCCATTACCTAAGACAATCCCTTCACGGCGTGGGTCTACCCCACCTGCGTATTTACTTTGATTATTTATATTTACTTTCATAATCGTTGAAATACCACTGGTTTGCGCAGTGTTAGAGATGCCATGCCCTTTTGCTTTTAAACCTTCAATCAGGTCAACTAAAGAAAGCTGCACATTCGAGCTATCTACATTGGTGTTTTTACTATTGGTCGCACCAAAGTTAACAAGTGAAGTGGCCTGCTGTGCATTTAAGTTCCAGTCCAATGCTCCCACCAATGTTTTAACCACATATTGAATGATGGTACCGCCACCTGGTGAACCTGTTGCCATATAAAACTCATCTGGCGTGGTGCCTTTAAACACTAAGGTTGGTGCCATAGTACTACGTGGGCGTTTGCCGCCTTCTACACGGTTGGCAACTAGCGCCCCAGTGCTGTCATAAGGGTTCGCGCTAAAGTCAGTTAACTGGTTTGACAGCAAGAAACCATCCACCATGTGGAAAGAACCCATGCTCGATTCAACAGTCGATGTCATTGAAACCACATTGCCATAGGCATCTACAATCGTGAACTGAGTTGTGCCATGTTCAACAGTGGTATCCACACCTGCTGCTGTATTGAAATTACCTGCTGGTGCAACGCCCATACTCTGGTTCGGGTTAATCAGTGCGGCACGTTGTTTCAGGTAATTTTTATCAATAAAACTTGGTATACCCTGTGCTGGTAAAGCGACAAAGTCGGTGTCTGCCACATATTTGTCACGGTCGGCGTAGGCCAAACGCTCTGCTTCAGACACAAAATGTACGCCCATCACATCGGGCACACCGCCTTCATTTTCAGGGTTTTTAGGTGGATAAAGCGACATATCAAAGTTTTCTAAAATACCTAGCGTCTGTGCAACTGCAATCCCTCCCGAAGATGGAGGTGGCATGGTACATACATAGTAACGGTCACGGTACGTCGTACAAATCGGGTCGCGTTTTTTCACCTGATAGTTCGATAAATCCTGCAAGGTCATTAAGCTTGGGGTAATTGGAGTTTTTGCTGGGTCATCCCCAAATGGTTGTGCAGCTTTTTCCACAATCGCTTGGGCAATTGGACCAGTGTGCAACGCATTTGCCCCTTGTACAGCAAGGGCTTCTAGGGTTTTTACATAAGCCTTATTAGTCATGGTCTCACCGACTTTACGTGGTGAACCATCTGAATGAAAATAGGTTGCCATTGCATTTGCATCAAGCGCTAAGCTGTTTGCATTACTTGCAATGGCATCTGCCAAACGCCCCGGTATGCGGAAACCGTTGTCAGCCAAACTAATCGCTTCACCAAAAAGCTGTTTCCATTCAAGCTTGCCATGCTCTTTTTGTGCTTGTTCAAGCAAACGCATCACACCCGGCACGCCAATCGAGCGACCACTACGGCGCGCACTTGGTACAGGCGGAGGTGAATTGGGGTCATATATATCTTGGCGAATTAAATAAAATTCGTTGGCTGCAGCAGGTGCGGTTTCACGACCATCATAGGCAGTGACTTGTTTGGTTTTGGCATCGTAATACATCATAAAACCGCTACCAGCAATGGTACTCGACTGTGGCTCGACCAAACCAAGCACGGCTTGTACTGCTACGGCTGCATCGACTGCACTACCGCCTGCTCTTAAAACATCACAGCCCGCTTTTACCGCAAGTGGTGTGTTTGCCACCACCATATATTTATCTGCGTATTTAACCGTGTTACCGAGTCTATAACCCGATGCACCCTCTGGCGCGGCTGGGTCACCATTTTGGTTTGAACCGACCACCACGCTTGAACCGTCTTGTGCCAGTTTGCTACAACTGGTCGGGTCATTATCTACAATTAAATTGGGTGGGGTTGTATTTGAATCATCCTTGGGCTGATCTGACGAGGAATCATCTCCACATCCTTGTAATAAACCGACTGCTAATAAACTACTGAACAAAAATGAATATCTTTTATTCACGTGATAACTCCAATATATACGCCTGCCTATCCATGCAATTGCCATGCAAGCTTCTTTGTTTTCAGGTCTTCAGTTTTTTAATCTTTGATAAAAATAAAGTTTTAATATTATTAAATGATTGAGGGTGTTTATTTTGTGCTCTGTGCGATGTCTCCTTGCTTGTTATCACACTCTTTTATAACTGATTTGCCCAATTCTGACATGCTTTATTTCTTTAAATACAGGCAAAATTTCCTATTTATAAACTCACTCATTTTGTAGTTGGCCTAAAAAAAGCACCTCCGAAGAGATGCTTTTTGGTGCTTAGTGAGAAGGCATACCGCTGACCTGTTTGGGTTTTGGACACAGCCAAATGACAAGTCCCGCAAAGACAAACACCATCGCAAATAGCAAAAATACATGGTTTGCCGACATGGTAATCGCTTCTTTATCGACAAGGTTTGAAATAATTCCTAAGGTCGAGTCAGCCGTAAAACCATTTTGCAAAAGTGTGTTTTGCACTTCAGTCGTATGAAGGTTTGACACCATTTCACTGCGTGCAACTTTGGCATGGTCGTCCCACACGGTCACTGCAATTGAAGCACCAATCGCCCCTGCCATGGTTCTTAAGAAGTTCATAAGACCCGCAGCGGATGCAATTTCTTGCTGGAGTACCGAACCGAGTGCAATATTCGACAGTGGAATAAAGAAAAATGGCACAGCAAAACCTTGTAAGATTTGCGGCCAAGCCAACGCCATAAAGTCGGCATCTGTGGTCCAGAATGCTCGCATTAAGGTAACAGCACCCAACAAAATCAAACCAAAACTTGCCAGTGCGCGTGGGTCATGTTTGGTCGAGAGCTTTGCCACAATCGGTGACATGGTCAAACTACCAAAGCCCATGGTTGCGGTTAAATATCCGGCCCATGTCGCAGTGTAGGAAAGGTTCATTTGCAGCCACTGCGGAATCAGTACAATGCTGCCAAAGAATGCTCCAAAGCCGAGCGACAAGGCCAGTACCGAAATAGCAAAGCCCCTATGCCTAAAGACTTTCACATCTACGACGGGGTGTTTGTCGGTGAGCTCCCATATGAGGAACACCACAAAGCCAATGGCGGCAGTTAAAGCCAAAACGATAATGCTGGTGCTGTTAAACCAATCTCGTTCGTGCCCTAAGTCAAGCATGAGCTGTAGCGCACCAATCCACAGAATTAACAGACCTAAACCGACCGTGTCGATTCTTAAAGAAACCGTTTCTGTTTCAGCCACTCTTAACAAGCGCATTGCCGCTAAAACACAAATAATACCAACCGGTAAGTTAATAAAGAAAATCCAGTGCCAAGACAGATTATCACTAATCAGACCACCCAAAATTGGTCCTAAAATTGGTCCAACGACGGTAGTCATGGCCCATAGGCCCATCGCCTGCGCATGTTTTTCTTGAGGGAAAATACGCATCAGCAAGGTTTGGCTGAGTGGCATGAGTGGGCCACCGCAAAGACCTTGTCCAATACGGAAAAATACCAGCATCCCTAACGAGTTTGCTAGGCCGCACAGAAAAGAAAAAATGGTAAAACCAATCAGGCCAAAAATAAAAACCCGAACGGTTCCAAAGCGACCTGCAAGCCAACCTGTTAAAGGTACACAAATCGCTTCTGCAACAGCATACGACGTAACAACCCATGTCCCTTGTGTACTTGAAACGGCAAGGTTACCGGTAATGTGCGGTACAGATACGTTGGCAATGGTCGTATCGAGCACGACCATAAAGTTCGACAAGGCAATAACAAACGCTGCCAGTATTAAACGGCCACCGCTTAGTTCGGCAAAAGGTGTTTGCGTTTTCATAAGCGTTTACTTCGCAGATAAGTCGACTTTTGCTTCCATCGACAAGCCAACACGCAGTGGGTGTTCAGCAAGTTCTTTTGGGTCAAGTGCAATACGAACCGGTAAGCGTTGAACCACTTTAATCCAGTTTCCTGTTGCGTTTTGAGCCGGAATTAAGGCAAAGGCAGAGCCTGTACCACCAGAGAAGCCCATCACTTTGCCGTGATATTCAACGTCATCACCATATAAATCTGAAGTCAGCGTGACTTCCTGACCCGGACGGACTTTTTTCAACTGACTTTCTTTGAAGTTCGCATCTACATATAAATCATTGAGCGGCACAATCATCATCATGCTGGTGCCCGGTGCAACACGTTGACCGACTTGAATATTACGACGCGTAACCACACCATCGACTGGCGCACGAATCACGGTACGTTCCAAATCAAGCTGAGCTTGTTCAACATGTGCTTGTGCAACTTGTACATCAGGTGTCGAAGTTTCGCTTACACCCTGAATTAACGCTTCATTTGCAGCTAAAGTACTTTCGGCAGCTTTACGGCTCGAAGAGGCTTGCGCTAAACCAGCTTTAGCAAGCTCTAGCCCTGCTTTGGCTGTTTCAACTGCACTTTGTGCTTTAGTCAGTTCTTCTTTAGACACTGCACCAGAGGCAGCAAGCTGTGCACGGCGGTTGAGTTCTAAAGCAGCTTTGTCATAGTCTGCCTGTGCTTGAGCAACTTGTGCTTTGGCACTGTTAATTTCGTCAGCACGCACCACAACTTGAGAGTTTAAAGAACTACTGTTTGCCGCAGTTTGTTTGTATTGGCGTTTTGCTTTGGCAAGTTCTGCCTCAGCTTGAGCTAATGCAATTTTGGCATCACGGTCATCAATACGAACCAGCACGTCACCACGATGTACCGTTTGGGTATCTTTTACGACAACCTGAGCGACCTGTCCGCTTACCATTGAAGTAATTTGCGCGGTTTCTGCACCGACATAGGCATTATCCGTACTCACGGAATTATTTAAAAATAATGCCCAGATTGCATACAAAATAGCGGCGATCAACAAAATCAGCGCAAAAAAACCAAGAAATTTTTTGCGCTTGTTTTGATTGTTTTCATCCGAGGCAGATGTTGTTGGCACTGTTTCTTGTACATTGCTTTGTGCATCAGTCATGGTATGTTCCTAAAGATGAGTTGGCTTTGCCATCAATCTCGCACTACACCTTGTTATAGAGTTTTTATTTTTCTATAAACAAGACATACCGCATTGTCAAAGGAGCTAATTTTAACGCTAAAACCTCATAATATGAGAATAAAAATTTATAACTCATGCGTTCGTTCTAATTAAATTAATGTTTATCTCAAAGTTTTTGTAAAAATTTCTGCTTTTTATACACTAAAAAAAGCGCACTTGGCGCTTTCAAAGGGTTCAATTCATTGCTTAATAGGCATATGAAGCAATGCCGGCAGCAATCGCTTTATCTTCATCATTGACCATGGTCATGCGCATGGTGCAGCCCTTACGACCTAAACGTAATACTTCGGCACGTGCAATAAAATATTTACCACGCCCCGGTGCTAAATAATCTACACGCATGTCGACTGTTGCCAAACGCGACACTTGCTTAATGGTTTCAGTTAAAGTTTCGGGAGTTGAGCGGCGATAGAGGTGTTCCATTGCCACAATTCCACCAATACTATCGAGCAAAGTTGCAGCAACACCGCCATGCAAAATCTGAAATGCCAAATTGCCAATCAGGTTGGGTTGCATCTCAATATAGCCTTCAATGTGCCCGTCCACCACACGCATAATCATTCCACTATGCTTAAAAAAAGGAGAGCTATTAAACGCCTTACATAATTGGTTGAGAACCACAGTCAGGTCTGTTTTTGCACCTAAATGGATGTTCCCAGTCCAATTTTTCTTTTCTTCACTCATATGTTGCCTAAATTTAAAAGCATGATAAACGCCCATAATTTTGTACAAATACAGCATTATGGGGCTACAATACAGCAGTCGGTTGACAGTAATGGAATATCCGCCAACCTATCCTAGTGTAATACCGAACATCGAGATTGTTATGACTTATACGTTCAATCGTCCTGCATTTCCAGCCACTCGCATGCGCCGTATCCGTAAAAATGACCAGTTGCGTGCGATGGTCAGCGAAACACAGCTCACTACCAATCACTTGATTTATCCAGTATTTGTATTACCGGGACAAAATCAGACCCAAGATATTCCAAGTATGCCGAACATTCAGCGTTTGTCGGCAGATTTGTTACTGAAAAAAGCTGAAAGACTTCTGGAATTGGGCGTATCAAAACTGGCTCTTTTTCCAGTTACCCCGCAAGAAGATAAAAGCCTCACCGCAGAAGCTGCATGGCGTGAAGATGGTTTAGTACAAACCACTTGTCGTTTGCTTAAAAAAGAATTACCAGAAATGGTGTTAATTACCGATGGTGCCCTCGACCCATACACGACTCATGGTCAAGACGGCATTATTGATGAAACAGGCTATGTGCTAAATGACGAGACTGTAGAATGCTTGATTAAACAAGCCTTAAGTCACGCAGAAGCAGGTGCCGAAGTAATTGCACCAAGTGACATGATGGATGGCCGTATTGGCGCAATTCGTCAGGCTTTAGAAGCTAATGGTCACATCTATACCAACATTATGGCCTACTCTGCGAAATATGCGTCTAGCTTCTATGGCCCATTCCGCGATGCTGTTGGCTCTGCATCCAACCTAAAAGGTGGTAATAAATATAACTACCAGATGGACTTTGCCAACCGTGCCGAAGCTTTACATGAAATCGCACTTGATATTCAAGAAGGCGCCGACATGGTGATTGTAAAACCGGGCATGCCATATCTGGATGTGGTACGTGAAGTGAAAGATACCTTTGGTGTTCCTACATTCATTTACCAAGTGAGTGGCGAATACGCGATGTTAGCTGGCGCAATTCAAAATGGCTGGTTATCAGACTCAGTCATTTTAGAATCACTCATGTGCTGCCGCCGCGCTGGTGCAGACGGAATCTGGACTTACTTTGCAGAAACCGCTGCCGAAAAACTCAAGGAAATGAACTAAGTTCGCAGAGAAAGGATAACACTGCATGCATATTGCAATCATTGGTGCGGGCATAAGTGGATTAATGTCTGCGCTGGAGTTGGTTGAACAAGGCTGTACCATCAGCATTTTTGATCAACAACAAGCGGGTCAAGCAGCCTCTTGGGCTGGCGGAGGTATTCTCTCTCCGATGTACCCGTGGCGCTATGTGCATGCAGTGAACCAACTTGCTCAATTTGGCAAAGCCTCTTATCAAGCATGGAACCAAAAGCTCTACCCTGTTACAGGGATTGATTTTGAAATTCATGACACAGGCATGCTGATTTTTGATGAAGAAGATTTTGACGTTGGACTTTCCTACGCCGAGCAGCATCAAGAACCGATGCAGCGCTGTGAATATTTACAGCGAGATGCGCTAGAGCAAGTTAATCCACATATTTCCGATCAGTTTCAAGAAGCCATTTATTTCCCTGAACTGTCTAATATTCGCAACCCACGCGTTTTACAGTCACTGATTCGCTATTTAAAACAACATCCAAAAGTTGAGTTTTTCGAACACACTGCTGTTAAAAAACTGATTCAACAGGGCGATGTGATACAAGCGCTCCAAACTGAAGATGGTCGAAAACATACAGCAGACCATTTTGTAATAACTTCGGGCGCTTGGAGCCATTACTGGAACTCACAATTACAACTCGATATTCCAGTCGAACCTGTTCAAGGTCAGATGCTGTTATTTAAAACCCCTGCTCACTGGCTACCGACCATGTGTATGAATCGAGTCATGTATTTGATTCCACGTATGGACGGTCATATTGTGTGTGGATCAAGCATGGCACATCGTGGTTTTGACACCTCTACCGATGAAACGACTCAGCACAATATTTTAGAAGCATGTTTAGAAATGGTGCCTGAACTGGCCGATTTCCCGATCGTACATCGTTGGGCAGGCCTCAGACCAAGTTCACCAAATGGCGTTCCATACATTGGCAAAATGCCTGAAATGGACAACCTATGGGCAAACTTTGGTCACTTTAGAAATGGTTTGTGTATGGGTGCAGGTTCTGCGCAATTGCTCCGTCAACTTATGCTGGGTCAACCGACATTAGTTGATGCCAAAGCATATTCTCCAGAGCGTTTGCAAAATAAAATCTTAGCCTGAGGCGAGTATATTTTCTAAAGCCATTTTTAACTGAGGATAAGTAAACACAAATCCTTCTGCTTGTAAGGTAGCCGGTTTAACGTATTGCCCATTCAAAATCAATTGCGACTGTTCCGCTAACAAACAGCGAAAAACCGTGCTTGGTGCTGACAACAATGGTTTCTTATTGAGTACCGCAGCAGCTTGTTCAACAAATACCTTTTGAGTCACATTTTCTGGTGCCACGACATTGTGAATTTGAGCAGATTGAGGATGTTTAAATATAAACTCAATTGCGTTTAATACATCTTCAATATGTACCCAAACCACAGGCTGACGACCGTGACCAATTTGACCGACTAAATTGAGTCGAATAGGAAGCAACATTTTAGGCAAAATGCCACCGCCCTGCCCAAACACCACACCTAAGCGAATAATTTTAGTATTTTGTTGAGGATCTGCTAAAGCTGCTCGCTCCCACTCTTGGCAAAGCTCGGACATAAAAATAGGCTGTGGTGAACTTTGTTCAGTACACACTTCTGCCCACTTTTCTTGATCATCTATTCCGTAATAACCAATTGCAGAACCAGACACAATTACTTCCGGAAAAATTTCAGACTGCTTGAGCCATGCATACAGTTTTCGGGTCGTATTTACACGGCTTTCAATGAGTTGTTTTTTACGTGACTCGGTCCAGCGTTTCTCACCAATATTTGCGCCTGCCAAATTCACCACATAGTCAATTTGACGTGTCGAAATATCTTCAAACTTTTGCACCCACTGCAAGGCAGGATGGTCAGATGCCTTTCCAGCCTGCCGTGTCACAGCAATCACGTTATAATTTTTTTGCAGCAGGAACTTAATTAAATGCGTGCCAATAAAACCACTGGCACCCGTGATTAATACATTCTTATTCATATTTCCTCCTAAGCTGAGGATTCAAGTTTTATTTAATTGTATAAGACTCATTTATATTTAATCGTATGAGTTTTCGTAGTGATCTATTACACGTTAAACATTTTGTCAGCCATTCGCTGTGCCTGCTTGCCATAAAACCAGTAGGTAATTAAATAAAGCGGAATAGCTAACATTAAAAGCATAATCACCATAATGCTTAAAAACTGAGGCTGTTTGAGGTAAAGCATAAAGTTCTGCAAAATCTCAGGGTCTTTTCTGGCAAATAAAAACAGACCAAATAAAACACCACACAAGTTATAGCCCCAAAAAATCAGGGTAAAACCCAAAGTAAATTTCTTTTTTTCTGGTACAGTTGGGGCACGGCGTTCTTTCTTTAAAAATTTAAATAAGACAAAAATCATTGCGCCTAAATATGGAACGGCTGTTAAAATACCACCTACACTCGCTGGTAATAGTGCTGCAACCACACCTACAATTAAGGTGAGCACAATGCATAAAGCAAAAAACCAGAGAAAGTAAGAACGTAATTTGGTCATATTTTTGCCTAATTTATGGGTTCAAAAAATAATTATAAATTTTTTTCGATTTTTTTTCATTTTTCTGTCAACCAATTCGAATCTCTTGACGTTATATAGGGTAATAAGGTCGCAGCAACCGAATACTTCCTTTGCACGGCATCCGCAAAATTGTTTCGGTGACCTTTCATTACGACTCTTTCCTTCCTTCGGATTAGGTTTTGTTAGCAGCCGAAACCCTTGATGAAGTTTTTGACCGACGATTCTCTCATCACTCGAATCGTCGGTTTTTATTTTCTAGCACTTTCATTTATTTTACGCTCACCATACACAATAGTGCTTTCGTGCCTATAAAGGCTATGCCTATACTTTTTACACCATAAAAATATGATTTAAATAATATGAACACTATTGCCTATTTTGAAATCCAGTCTTCAAACCCTGCCCGCGATGCACAGTTTTATCAAGCTGTGTTTGGTTGGCAATTTAAACTCGATGAAAGCCTACCAATTGAATATTACCGTATCGAAACGCCTTCAATTATGGGGGGACTATTAAAACGCCCCGCTCAAACACCTCCAATGGAATATGGCACCAATGCATTTACCTGTTCGGTTCAGGTGGAAAACTTTGATGAAGTGGCTGCAAAAATTTTAGCGCAAGGTGGTATTGTGGCGATGGATAAATTCGCTATTCCTGGTCGTGCTTGGCATGGCTATTTTGTCGATTTAGACCACAACGTTTTTGGTATTTTTCAAGTCGATGAAAATGCAGCTTAAAGATTTTATTTAACCACTTTAATTATTTTTTAATGTATAGCCACCGCCTTTTTAACGGTGGCTATTTCATATTAATTATTCGGCAAAGCTAAAGCTGGCTTCACATGTAATTGGAAAATTTACCGAATTGGCAATCATGCATTCGTGATGTGCTTCTTCATGCAGTTTTGCTGCAAGCTCTTGATCGGCACCTTTTTCCAAAACAATCTTTGGTCTTAAAATAATTTGGGTAAAGTGACCACGTTTAACTGGATCTGCATCTTCCATAAAGCCAAGTGCTTTGTCGACATAACTCAGCACATGAATATGGTTGACTGCACACAGATGTAAATACCAAAGTTTATGGCAAGCTGAAGCTGATGCAACCAATAAATCTTCAGGGTTCCATCTGGTCACATCGCCGAAATAGGCAGGGTCTGATGAACCTTGAATTGTGGCCTTTTGCGGATGCTGAATACTAAAGTCTCGTTTATAAGAACGATAAGATGAAGTGCCTGTACCCGTATTGCCTTCCCACTGTATTTTTACTTCGTATTTATGAATAGCCATTTTGTTCTCAAAGTTCATGGTTTGACCTGATAGTAACAAAGCAGCGTTTAAAGTGAACAATTTAATTCAGGTTTCATTGCGAGCTTAAATAACGAGCACTTTAAAATGTCTTGATAAAATCTCCTGCCAATTTATGCTAACGTATCTGTGTTTATTTTGGCTTGATGTCTGTTTCTATGTCCGTACATTTTCTACATACTTCTGACTGGCATTTGGGGCAGTTTTTTTATAATCACTCACGACACTACGAACACCAACAATTTTTAAGTTGGTTGCTCACTCAAATTCAAGAAAAACAACCACATGCCCTGCTTATTGCTGGCGATATTTTTGATGTCATTAACCCGGGTTCACAAGCACAAAAACAACTCTACCAATTTTTAGCAGATGCACATCGTATTGCACCGCACATGCAAACACTCATGATTGCAGGTAATCATGACTCAGGCTATCGTATTGAACAGGTTGAACCGCTTTTAGAAAAATACAATGCAAAAACTGTGGGTGTGGTTCGCTGGAATGAAAATAAAACTCTAGATCTCGATCGACTACTTTTACCTATTTATAATCAAAATCAAGAGATTGTGGCGTGGTGCCTTGCCCTGCCTTTTTTACGTTCGGCCGAAATTACGGGCTTTAACGAACATACCACCAATAGCAAAAATGCGATTGCCTATCTGCACCAGCAGCTCATTGCTGAAGCCAAACGTCGCAAGACACCAGACCAAGCCCTAATTTTGATGTCACATGCTCATATGCAAGATGGGGAAACATCTGACTCTGAACGCCCAATTATTATTGGTAACGAAGAGGCACTTTCAACGACTTTATTTGAAGATGCTGTCGACTATGTCGCTTTAGGACATCTACATAAACCACAAAAAGTAGGTCAGCCACACATTCGTTATAGCGGTTCACCCATTCCGCTTTCTTTTAGTGAAATTAACTATAAGCACCAAGTAGTTGAGGTCAAAGTTGACCCAGCTCAAGAGACAGACAACCGTTTACAATTTGAAGCTGTCGAAATTCCACGTTGCATACAATTGCACCGCATTCGTGGTGAGTTAAACGAAGTGCTGCAACAACTCAAAGCCTTGCCTCACGGCGTGATTGAAAATATTGACCACCGTGAATATGTCGATATTGAATATTATAGTTTAACGCCGCCGCAGCCTAATTTACGTCAGCAGTTTGAAGCGGCCTTACCCCCTGACCGCTATCGTTTAGTACGTATTTCACGTCAATATGTGAATAAAGATGCGGCTGATTCAAATACCACTCAGCAAATCGCACTTGAACCGCCAACACCAGAAAAGCTCTTTCAAAATATTTGGGAAAAACAAGGTTACAGCTCCGATGATTCGGTCTTAAAAGATTTTCTAAGTCTAGTACAAGAAGCACAAAAACATCTTGAAAATGATGCAACACCTTAAGGATATGTCATGAAAATTTTATCCATTCGAATAAAAAATCTGGCATCTCTTTCTGATGAACACTTTATTGATTTTGAAAGCGCACCTCTCGCCCATGCAGGTCTTATTGCAATTGTAGGAAAAACAGGCGCAGGTAAGTCAACCATTTTAGATGCGATGTGTCTGGCTTTGTTTAATCGGGTTCCTCGCCTTAAAGACAGCGACGGCAAATTAAAAGATGTCGATGGTTCTGAGTTACTCACTAACTCACCTTTAACTGTCTTACGCCGTGGTACAGGACATGGTTTTGCTGAGCTTTGCTTTATTGCACAAGATCAAAAACGCTATTTGGCACGCTGGGAAATTAAGCGTGCGCGTGAAAACCCAAATGGTAAATTACAAAGCGTACAACGCCATTTAAAATGTCTAACAGATGGTGTAGTACTTGCCGACAAAGCCAAAGCGGTTGATGAAAAAGTTAAACAAATTACCCAGCTTTCTTTTGAACAGTTTACTCGTGCTGTACTACTTGCTCAGTCAGAGGTGACCGCGTTTTTAAAAGCACGAGACAGTGAACGCGGTGAGTTACTCGAGTACCTGACCAACTCCAGCATTTTCGCTAAAATTGGTGAACTGGCTTTTCGCAAAACGGCTGATATTGCAAAGCAGCGTAAACAGCTTGAAGAGTTTTTAGGCCATATCGAAATTTTGTCTGATGAAGATATTGCGGCTTTTACCGAACAATATCAGCAAGCCGAGCAAAACCATCAACAGTTAGAACAACAAAAAAATGTTTTAGACAAACAGCAACAATGGTTTGAACGTAAAGCAAAACTTGAACAAGAAGTTCAAGCTAAACAACAACAGTTTCAAACCCAGCAAAATCATCATCAACAATTGGCTGGTGAGCGTGAGCAATTAAAACGACTCGAAGTTTTCTCTGAAATACGCCCACAAGTTTTTCAGCAAGCTCAAAATTTACAAGCCCTACAACAACTTGAGCCGCAAATTCAGCAAGCACAAACCAAGTTTAATGATTTAGTACAAATTTTTGAAACGGGACAAAAACAATATCAAGTTGCAGAACAACAGCTCAAACAGACACTCGATTTTGAGCAGCAACATCAACAAGCTTTAAATCAAGTTCGACAGTCCATTCAAGAACGTGCTTTTATTGCCGATGAATATAAAAAGTGCAAAGAAAAGAAAAATGTATTTGAGCAAAAACTCGGTCCATTGCAACAGCAGCAAAACATTGTGCAACAGCATATTACACAGCTTGAGCAGAACCAAGTTCATCTACAACAGCAGCTTACTCAGACTCAGCAATATGCTGTATTAGACAAAGGCCTTTCAGCACATCTACATCAGCTTGGGCAATTTATTCAAAATTACGAAGCAATTGAACAACAGCTTGGCAATCCTACCCTTGCCCGCCAAAAATTATCGGAAGCTAAAAGTGAACTCGAACAACTCACAGCTTCACTCGGCACAGTTGAACAAATTGAGTTAAAACTTGAGCAACAGCGTAAAGATAAAGATCAGAAACTTGCTCAAATCACTCAGTTAGATCTGATTCAGCAAAAAATAAAAATTTATCATGAGCTATATGCTGAGCTTCAACAATTCAACGAAAAACATACTCAAACCTCCGCGCAAGAAGAACAGCTTAAAACCGTTTGCCAGTTAGCTGAACAAGACTACCAAACAGCAAAAACTGAACGTGAAAAGTTACAGCACATCCTGCAACAGCAGCGTTTACTACACACTGAAAATATTGAGCAGTTACGTGCCAATCTTAAAGAAGGTGAAGCTTGTCTAGTGTGCGGAAGTACACATCATCCCTATCGTGTTGATGACAGTGCAGTCTCCAAGGCCTTGTTCGATTTGCAGCAACAACAAGAGCAGCAAGCTGTTGCACTCGAGCAAACTAAATTTAATGCATGGCAAACCCAGCAACATTCACTTACCCAATGCCGTGCCGAGCTTGAGCAAGTTCAGAAATATCTAGCTCAACTTCAAACAAAACAATCAAGCTTGCAGCAAGAGCTTGAGCAAACGTTTAAGCTCAATCAGTTACATATTGAGCTTAATCAAGCTCCTGAACAAATCTTGCAAACACTTAATGAGCTTAGACAAGCCGCGCAAACTGCCATAAGTTCATTTGACTCAGAAAACTTACGTTTAACCCAAGCGATTAGACATCACAATCAACTGGTTCAATCTATTCAGCGCAATGAAAGCTTGCTCAATACGGCACAGCAATGGCAACAACAAGTTCAACATATTCTTGAGTGTTTATCTGAAGCCGAACAGCACGCATGGCAGCAGTCGAGTAGCCAAACGGCTAAGCAGACTTGGACTATTCTTGATGCACGCGCTAAGCAGCTTGAGCAACAAGAACAGCTTTCACTGCGTTTTGAACAGCAGCAACAAGAACTTAAAATGTTGACTGCTAACTTTGAACAAATGGCCAAGCAAATTGATGAGATCGATCAAAATCTCAAAGAGATTACGCTTAAAGGCCAACAAAATAATGAAAAAGCGGTGTCGCTCATTCAACAAATGACGGGCCGTACCGATATTAAACCACACGAATGGCTAATTGAGCATGACGTTAAACGTCAGCAACAACAAACGGCGTATCACGAGGCTAAACAACGTTTTGAACAAACCAGACAGCACTTTGAGCAGCAAAAACAGGCGCTCGATCAGCTCAAGCATCAACATCAACACACTGCGGAGTACCAGCAGCAAATTGATGGGCAAATTCAAAACTGGTTAAAAGCCCATGCTGATTTTCAGGCAACTGATCTTACGGCGCTCATACAGATTAATTCAGCCCAAGAGCAAGATATTCGTAACCGTCTTAATCATGCCGAGCGTTTATTAAGTGAAGCCTCTTCTGCCCTTAAGACCATGCAAGAGCAATTAAGCGAGCACTTACACACTCAGCCAGATATTGAATATGAAAAGCTTGTTAGCCTTATTCAAGACAATATTGCAGAGCTTAAAGCCCAGCTTGAAGTACGTGATCGGCTTAAGCTTAAGCTCGAAGTGCACCAGCAAAATCTGGCTAAACAGCAACAATACGCCGAGCAAATTCAAAATATTCAGCAAGAAGAACATCGCTGGAGCAAAATTTCAGGCTTGATTGGTGATGCAAAAGGTAAAGAGTTCCGCGACTATGCCCAGCAATATCACCTAGATATTTTAGTGGAACATGCCAACCAGCAACTGGCAATGCTGTCTCAACGCTATACACTAAAACGCCTAGATCAGTCTCTAAGTCTTGCGATTATTGACCATGACATGGATGGAGAAACCCGCTCTGTTGCTTCTTTATCTGGCGGTGAGTCGTTCTTAACTGCCCTTGCGTTGTCTTTAGCGATTGCCAATATGGCCTCGGGTTCAATGAAAATTGAATCGCTGTTTATTGATGAAGGCTTTGGTACTTTAGACGCCTCATCTTTGCACATGGTGATGAATGCTTTAGACCAATTGCAAAATCAGGGACGCCAAGTCATTCTCATCTCACACATTCAAGAAATGCATGAGCGTATTCCTGTACAAATTCAGGTAAAACCACTCGGTGCAGGTGCAAGTACCATTGAAATAGTAGGTTAAAACTAAAAAGCCCCGACATCCTGTCGGGGCTTTTTTAGATTCTGCGTTGGTATAACTCCTGTCGTACCTGTATGCATCCATTCATCACTGTTTATTGTTATTCTTAGAAACATCCTGTTTCCTGATGAGTTCATAATACGAAAAAAGCATTGTCTGCCATAGCCGCAAAAGGCCGCAATTTCTGTAAGATAAAGCTTACATCACCCTTTTTGAGAATAGTCTCTAGCACCAAACAACGCCGTTCCTACACGTACCATAGTTGAACCAGCCGCAATTGCAGCATCTAAATCACTCGACATTCCCATACTTAAAGTGTCCCAGTCTTCTGGGTGCGTATGTTGGTCTTTCACAGCATCAAACAAGGCTTTAGCATCTGCAAAAGCGGCAGTATTGTCAGGCGCTGGAATGACCATTAAGCCACGTAACCTGATTTTCGGTAGTTGACTCATTTGACCAACTAACTCGGCAACTTCATCTGGTACACAGCCATCTTTACTGTCTTGCCCATCAATATTCACTTGCAAACAAATATTAAGCGCAGATTGATCATCACCACGCTGGTTAGATAGGCGCTCGGCAATAATTAAACGATCTACACCATGTACCCAATCAAATTTCTCGGCCAAATGCTTCGTCTTGTTGCGTTGAACATGACCAATAAAATGCCATTCAATGTCTAAGTCGTGTAAAGCTTCGATTTTTTCCAAAGCTTCTTGCAAATAGTTTTCGCCAAATGCTCTTTGTCCTGCTGCATACATTTCACGCAAACTTTCACTTGGATGTGTTTTTGATACGGCTAAAAGTTGCACAGTTTCAGGCGCACGTTGAGCATGTTCACAAGCACTTTGGATTTGCTGTAATACGTGCTGACGCGCATCTTGCAGGTAATTCATTGACAAGGTTCTCATTTTCAAAAAACTTTTTTGCTTTTCACCTAAAGCGAGGTGTTGGTAAGCCTCGGTGAAAGCCGTATATTATTCTACAAAATAATGACATATTTTGATTTACTTGGGGAAATTATGGATATTACAGAGCTACTCGCCTTCTCTGTGAAAAATGGCGCGTCCGATTTACACCTATCTGCTGGCATGCCACCAATGATTCGCGTTGATGGTGAAGTCCGTCGCATTAACTTACCTGCTCTAGATCATAAAGATGTTCATCGTTTGGTCTACGACATCATGAATGATAAACAGCGTCGTGACTACGAAGAAAAACTCGAAACCGACTTTTCTTTTGAAGTGCCCAACGTTGCTCGTTTCCGTGTAAACGCATTTAACCAAAACCGTGGTGCGGGTGCAGTGTTTCGTACCATTCCGTCCAAAGTACTCACCATGGAAGATTTAGGCTTAGGACAAATCTTTAAAGACATTTGTGACTATCCTCGCGGGATTGTACTGGTGACAGGTCCAACAGGTTCGGGTAAATCAACGACGCTTGCAGCGATGATGGACTACATCAACGAAAATCGTTATGACCACATTCTAACGGTTGAAGACCCTATCGAATTTGTACACCAATCTAAGAAATGTTTGATTAACCAACGTGAAGTGCATCGTGATACACACGGCTTTAATGAGGCGCTACGTTCAGCACTGCGTGAAGACCCAGATATTATTTTGGTCGGTGAGATGCGTGACCTTGAGACTATTCGTTTAGCGCTTACCGCTGCCGAAACAGGTCATTTGGTGTTTGGCACGCTGCATACCACTTCTGCTGCGAAAACCATTGACCGTGTGATTGACGTATTCCCTGCCGAAGAAAAAGATATGGTTCGTGCCATGCTCTCTGAATCATTACAGGCTGTAATTTCACAAACCCTGCTTAAAAAGAATGGCGGCGGACGTGTCGCAGCTCATGAAATCATGATTGGTATTCCTGCCATTCGTAACCTAATTCGTGAAAATAAAGTCGCGCAAATGTACTCAGCTATTCAGACTGGCGCAAATCATGGCATGACCACCCTCGACCAAAGCTTAAAAAATCTGGTGTCTCGCGGTGTGATCAGCCCACAAACGGCTCGTACTGCTGCTAAACAGCCAGAATCATTCCTATAAAAATAACTAGAGAATAAATATGGATTTTAATGACCTACTCAACCTCATGGTTGAAAAAAAATCATCCGACCTCTTTATTACAGATGGCGTTGCACCATCGATGAAGATTAACGGGCAAATTGTTCCCATTTCAAAAAATAGTCTTTCAGGCGAAATTATTGGACAACTATTACATTCCATCATGAGTGAAAAACAACGCAAAGAATTTGCTGAGACTCGTGAATGTAACTTTGCGATTATGAACCGTGATAAAACTGCCCGCTTTCGTGTCAGTGCTTTTCAGCAACGCGACATGCCAGGCATGGTATTACGTCGAATTGAAACTAAAATTCCTTCAATTGATGACTTGCAATTACCACCTGTGCTTAAAGATTTATCGATGACCAAACGCGGCATCATTATTTTTGTAGGGGCAACAGGTACAGGTAAATCGACATCTTTGGCTTCAATGATTAGCTATCGGAACCATAACTCTAAAGGTCATATCATTACCATTGAAGACCCGATTGAGTTTATTCATGAACACGCTGGCTGCATCATTACTCAACGTGAAGTCGGAATTGATACAGACTCATTTGAAATTGCCTTAAAGAATACTTTGCGACAAGCACCCGATGTAATCTTGATTGGTGAGATTCGCTCTCGTGAAGTTATGGACTACGCGATTGGCTTCGCCGAAACAGGTCACCTTGTATTAGCCACAATGCATGCGAACAACGCCAACCAAGCACTTGACCGTATTATTCACTTCTTTGAAAGTGACCGTCATAGCCAGCTCTACATGGATTTATCACTTAACTTAAAGGCCATGATTGCACAGCAACTTATTCCAACGCCTGATGGTAATTCGCGCCGTGCAGCGATTGAGATTCTCATTAACTCACCACTAATTTCAGACTATATTCGCAAAGGCGAAATTCATGAAATTAAAGATTTAATGAAACGCTCACGTGAACTCGGTATGCAAACTTTTGACCAAGCACTGTTTGATCTTTATAAGTCAGGCCAAATTACCTACAAAGATGCATTAAAACATGCCGACTCACCAAACGATTTACGTTTAACAATTAAGCTTGCTGAAGAAAGTCCTGATCAAATTGCAGGCACAAATCAGCATTTAACCTTCGACCGACAGTAATTTCTTCATAAAAAAAGGAAGGTTAAACGTAACCTTCCTTTTTTATTTGTTTTCTTTGTGTGAAAACGATTATTTCTTGCGCAGCACTTCCTGACATTCAGGTTCGTTACAGTAACCGTAGAGATTTAATGAGTGACCCGTTAAGGTAAACCCATGTTGCTCTGCTACAGCATGCTGTTCTTTCTCGATAATATCATTAGTAAATTCAATAACTTTGTTGCAATTATGGCAAACCAAATGATCGTGGTGATCTTCTTGCATAATTTCAAAAACAGAATGATTGTTTTCAAAATGGTGGCGCTGAATGATACCCGCAGCTTCAAATTGTGTTAACACACGGTAAACTGTCGCAAGGCCGACATCTTCCCCTTGTTCTAACAAAGTCTTGTAAATATCTTCAGCGCTAAGATGATGTTGTTTTGAATTTTCTAATAATTCCAAAATCTTAATTCGAGGAAGGGTAACTTTAAGTCCAGCTTTGCGCAAATCTTGATTGGAAATAGGCATGAAAAAAGGTCTCTCAACAAATCTCAAGTTGGAATAGGCAATAGAATTTAGATGAAGTATGATCTATCCTTTGATCAAATGCATCATAATTTATTGGGATAGTGTAGCAAAATGCAAAAACTCGTGCTGACGTTATTAGTCACTTCACTCCTTGCTGGTTGTTCAATCTTTGGTGTGTATAAGGTTGATATTCCTCAAGGGACTCCATTGACCAAAGCTCAAGCCTCTCAAGTACAAGTCGGCATGAATTTCCAGCAAGTGCGTTTTTTGCTTGGTAGTCCAACAGTGACTGATCCTCTAAATCCTCTACGTTGGGACTACATTTACAACTATATCCCGGGAACTTATGCTAAAAAAGCTAAAATCCCCGCAGCACATGGTCAGCATTTAAAAATTTACTTTGATGGAACTGGTACTGTAACTAAAATTGAAGGTTTAGAAACTATTCCAGAATCGCAACCAGGTTTACCTGCTTCTAAAGAAGCGATTTTAACTGCACCACCACTATAATCGTTTTTTCTAATAAAAATAAACCCCTCAAGTGAAATACTTTGAGGGGTTTTGTTTATGGGGCTTATTGCTTAAAGCGATTACTTTTAATATATCGCCCCACAGGGTTTTTCTCAGCGCGTTTACGACGTATATCTTTGGGATTGATCGTTAAAGGTCGATAAACCTCAACTCGATCACCAGCTTGCAAAATCGTATGTGCTTCAACTTTTGCACCAAAGATGCCAAGTTGTAATGGCTCAGGCAAACTGAACTGTGTCTGCAAACCACTCGTCTCAACTGCTTGTAATGCAGTCATACCAGCTTCAAATGGAATAGCAACTAAAAACTGTTGCTCTGGAGCTGCATAAGCAACCCACACTTGCTGAGCTTTTTCCATCAGATAATTTGTCCAATTACCGCAATCATGGCAATCACAATTGAAAGCGGCAATACAATACGTACCGCAATGCGCCATAAGTTATAAAACAACTCATTGCTAAAATTCATAGATTTACGCAAATGGCTAATTTTCATAATCCAGCCAGCAAAAATGGCATAGATCAGGCAAATGAGTAATCCCCAAAGCATCAAAATCAGCGTAAAGATGTTATGAAGCTCAGGCACAGCCCAAACAGCAATCGCTACAACAATAATCACCCACTGTAAAATAGGCATAAGCTGACGCTGAGCAAGCTGCTCTCTAGCCAATTGCACAAATAACGCTGTGGTCATTACTGCGGTAAAGATCCAAGTAAAAACAGGAAGCTGTGCTTGTAAAGAAAAGAAACCAAAGGCAATCACAGCAATTAACTGAGCTAACCAAATTGGAAGAACAGTTTTCGTTGCGCCTTCTTGCGACTGAACAGCACCTACACTATTTTGCCAGTAAAGCCCTAAGCCTAATCCACTTGCAACAAGTGCAAGTACAGTCGCATTACCCCATTCTTTAAACTCAACATTGGTCCAGTGCCAAGGCTGTAAAGTCGTTCCCATCGCGTTAGCTAAAACAAGAGAAGCAATTACACCAATCGTCATCAGTAAGATTAAAATCTGACGTGGAATAAAGGATAAAATGAGGGCCACAACAGCAAGGCCAGCAAAAACAAGTTGCCCTGAAACACTATTATTAAGTTGTGTAGTCAGTAAATTGCCAGTTGTACTTAATACATTACCAGCTAAAAATGGAATAAAAATAACCGCAAGCCAGCCAACCAAACGCCATTTTGGGGAACTATCTGCTTCACGAGTTAAACTTGATAAAGCATTTAAGGCTGTAGTCTTCGACCGTTTTGCTAAAGCAATTTCCAAATAACAAACTGGTAGTGCCAATAACAACATTGTGCCTAACCACAATAACCAGAAATCGAGTTGACGATCAATCTGGATTCCCATTGTGGGTGCCAATGTCGCCATAATGATGAAAGATAAGCAAAACGCCATCAGGGGCGATAACCATCGTGACATAGGTATGTCCTGCATTATGCATTCCTTGAAAAAGACTAGAGATATTTTGCCCGTGTCATGCTTGAAAATCAAAGTTTGCTCAATAAAAAAAGCAAACTACCGAAACGATAGTTTGCCGCGCTAACTGAAATTATGAGTTATTTTTATTTCAGGTTATGAGAAAAACCGAGCAAACCAGTTTTTCCCTTTTTTCTTTTCTTTTTCTCTAATAATTCCCATCATATTTTCTTTTACTGCTCCTACATAATCGGCATCATCATGTTGAATATGATTAATTAACCATTTAGCCAAAATTTCTTGTAATTCTGCTTCAATCGTGTGACCCATTTCAAAACGTTCACGATATAGCTCTATTTTTTTAATAAACAAATCATGTACACGTTTATGAGGTACACGATATTTATAATCAGCTTCCTCTTGCAAACTTTCTTCGAAAGTAAAATGTGATTGTGTATAATCGATAATATTGTCTAGAACATCTTTAATACGACGTCTGTCTTCGTCATCTTTTACATCATCAATTTCATTAATATAATCAAGTATTCGTTTATGTTGCTCATCAATAACATCAATACCCGTATTATATTCTGAAGCCCATTTCATTTTCATACATCTCCCCAATGATGATTAATGATCGTTGCATAAACTCCATGATATATTTAAAGAATATAAATAAAAACAAACCTATTTTGTCGGCTTTAGCATATAAAAATTATATTCAACTCAAGTTATTGTTTTTAAAATATTTAATTAAAATTAACCAACTAAAATAATAAAGTATTTTTTAAACAAACTATTTAATTGTTAAATGATAAAAATATATAAATATCCTTATTCATATATTTTAAATGTATTTTATATTAATACTGATCTGCACGCGTAATACGTTTAAGTTCAGGATTTTCCTGTTCGCACTTTAATCTTTCTACAAAGGTAATAGCCTTTTTAATTGGTTGACCATGTTGAAATAAAATCATTTCACCAGGTTGGTACGCTGTCCAATTTTCATTATGTGTTAAAGGTTCAGTTGTTATTACTGCCACACGGTCTTCTGGGGTGGTTACCTGACTAAAATCGACTTCAACATCTAAGTCAATTAAATGAGCATGATTAAATGGATATTCACGAACGAGCCAATGTAATTTAGTAATAGCATAACTAAATAATGCTTTGCCATTAGATAGACAATAATTAAATGTGCCGTATTCCGCAATTTGTGGAGAAATTTTTTCTAATACTTCAAAGATTTGTTCAAGACTCGGCTCTTCATAACCAAAAGCTTCAACGAGTTGATCGAGCAAATAACAAAATGCACGCTCACTATCGGTATTACCTACTGGTGTGAAACGTCCACTTAACGGCGGATTAAAATCATGTAAATCACCATTATGGGCAAAAATCCAGTGTCGCCCCCACAACTCTCGAATAAAGGGATGAGAGTTTTCTAAAGTGATTTTACCTTGAGTAGCTTTGCGGATATGTGCGATCACATTACGTGATTTAATAGGATAATTACGAACGAGATCGGCAATTGGAGACTCAACTGCCGATTGGTTATCAACGAATAAACGGCATGCCTTATCTTCGAAAAATGCGATGCCAAATCCATCACTATGATCTGAGGTAATTCCTGCCCGTTGTGAAAAACCACGGAAGGAAAAAGTAATATCCGTTGGTGTTGCACAATTCATTCCTAATAGCTGGCACATATCGCTTTTTAAACTACTTCTAATTACCCCATCTGCTCTATTGTGCATGAGAGTAAAAGTGCTTGCAAATCTCAATATGTGCTGGCTATTACAAAATAGGAAATATGATTAACGCTGCACCATTTTATTCATCACAAATGAGGTCGCGACTTTATTCACCTCAAGAAATACAAAATAATCCAAACAGTTAAACTCTTCATCAAAAAAAGCCTGTTTCGATAGTTTTGACTGCATGCTCAGATACATTTGGAATAGCTTTGGCATACGTTCATCTTGTGGGAAGCTAAACTCAGGATATTCAGGTTCATAGATTTTTTTCGAACGGATATCAATCGTTTTACTTTCTGGTAACTGCTGAATCTGGCGATGCGTGTAGTACGCTCTAGCCAAATTATCTTGTAAATGAATGCTGACACAGCCCATTAAATATTTAGCACGCATTGACCATAGCACTTTCGGTGCAAGGTTTAACCACAGCATAGATAACGCTTTACCATTACGAAAGCGAGGATGTACACAAGTACGGCCTATTTCTAACACATTTGGAAGATGGGAAAGCTGAGGAACAATATCAAACTCATGTGCACTATAACTCTGTGCTATTTCATGGCCTTGAAATAGTTTTAGACGCGTATACGCTACAATTTCTCCAGTCCACTTTTCACGCAAGACCGCATGTTCACAACCAAAATCGTAAATATCTTGGTCTAAGTTATCTTCAAACTTGATTCCGAATTGTTGACTAAATTGCTGTGCACGAAACCGTTGTACATCTTGTAATTCTTTTAAATTATCAACCCACTCAAAACGAAATTGCGTCTGATTTATTGCTTTATGACGATTTAAAGGTAAAGTCCAGGTTTGGCGATATTGATTAAATTTTTCCAGCATAATGAACGCTCCTAGTGACACCCCCTACACTAGTCAAAGCTCATGACAAAAAAATGACCAAATCAAGATGGTATAAAAAAAGACCACCTAGGATGATCTTTTTATTGAGAATAACGGATTTCTTAAGCTGTTTTAGTGCGGTTAGAAATCAGCGTTCCAACACCATGATCAGTGAAGATTTCAAGTAATGTTGCATGTGGCACGCGACCGTCAACAATATGCGCACTCACAACGCCGCCTTTAACAGCATCAAGCGCACAGCCTACCTTAGGAATCATACCGCCATAGATCACACCTGTTTCAATGAGGCGATCAACTTCTTGTGTCGTAAGGCCAGTTAACAGATTTTTATTTTCATCAAGCACACCGCTAATATTGGTGAGCAAAATTAATTTTTCAGCGCCTAATGCTTCTGCAACCTTACCTGCAACTAAATCAGCGTTAATATTATAAGTATTGCCTTCTTCATCTACACCTAATGGCGCAATAACTGGAATAAAGTCACTTTGGGTGAACATTTCCAATACATCTGTTTTAACGCCTGACACTTCACCAACCATACCCAAGTCGATATGTTTGATAGAACCATCTTCTTCTTGCTTTTCCATAAGCAATTTGCGGGCACGAAGTAAATTACCATCTTTACCCGTTAAACCAATCGCACGTCCACCGTGTTTATTAATCAGGTTAACGATTGATTTATTTACACTGCCGCCCAACACCATTTCAACCACTTCCATGGTTGCAGCATCAGTTACACGCATACCGTCAATACGGTCAGATTCACGGCCTAACTGCTTTAAGAATGAATCCACTTGTGGCCCACCACCGTGAACAACAATCGGATTTAATCCTACAGTTTTAAGTAAAACGATGTCTCGGGCAAATGAACTTTCAAGCTCCGGATCAGTCATTGCGTTGCCACCGTATTTCACCACCAGCGTTTTACCAGTAAAACGTTGAATATACGGCAAAGCTTCAATCAAGATTTTTGCTTTGTCGACACCGATATGCTGATGTTGTGGCATTACGCCTCTCCTTACTTAGGCCTCTGAAAGTTCTTGTGCAATTTGCGGATAGTGTTCTTGCAACATATCTACAAATTTTTGCTGGATTTCCTTTAATCGTAAAGGATTATCTGCATCAAATCGTACTGTAAAGTATTCACCAGTATTTGATGCTCGAATAATGCCAAAACCATCATCAAAATCAAGACGTACGCCATCAATTTTACTAATACGTGCCCCTAAGCGATGACTTAAAATCTCAATATCTTGTAATACATACTTTGGATCAGACTGATAAGTACCAATATAGGTATCTTCTGTACAACATCTTTCTGGATATGGAGCAAATAATTCAGAAATTGTAGCGGCATTAGATTGGGTAAAATACTCCATTACACGTAATGCAGCATACAAACCATCGTCGTAGCCAAAACCACGGCCATCATTAAACACATAATGACCTGCATATTCTCCACCAAAAATGGCACGTCCATTCGACTGAGATAAATAAGCCCTTAGGAAACTACTTCCCGTGCGGATCATTTTTGCTTTTCCGCCGAGTTTCTCGACAGTTTCTTGAACCATACGCGAACATTTCACATCAAAAACAATTTCTTGCTCTGGGTGCTGCTCAAGGCACATTTGGGCAAAAAGCGATAATAAGCGGTCTGCGGTCAATATCTGTGCTTTTTCATCAACTAAAACAACGCGGTCTCCATCACCATCCAAAGCAATACCAATATCAGCCTGCTGCTCGACCACGGCTTTTCGCAAGCTAATCAAATGAGCTGCATGTGATGGATCTGGTGCGTGATCTGGAAACTCTCCATTTGGATTAGTGCGTAAAGCAATGACTTCACAACCCATTTTTTCTAAGATTAGTTTTGAACAATGCCCAGCTGAACCATGCAAACCATCTAAAACAACTTTTAAAGGACGTTTTAACTGAATATCTTTAAAAATGGCTTGTTGGTATTGCTGGCAAAATTCAGCTTTAAATTGCGGTAAGGTTAACTCAAGTACAGAAATTGAATGGCTTGGTACATAAGTTTGGGCTTCTTCACCCACCTGTTGAATCATTTCCGGAGACGGCGGTTCGCCTTTTAAAATCCACTTAATACCATTATCAGATTTTGGGTTATGACTTGCTGTCACCATAATGCCATTGCCACCAAAATCTCGTGCAATGTAGTACATCATTGGTGATGAACAGCAACCAATATTGGTCACTTTTAAACCTTGTTCTATTAAAATTTCTTCAATTAAGTGTGCATAGGCTGGGCTTGTGAGACGGGCATCATAGCCAATCACTAATTGAGTTTGTTTTGCTTGTTTGTATTGTTGTGCCAATCCGTAGGCAATTGAACGGACAACGTCCGTGGTTAAGTAAGAAAGTTTGCCTCTAATATCGTAAGCACGAAAAATACTTTTTGGAAATGAGTGTCTTACATTCATAGCGTATCTTCTATTTAAAGATCAATTCGATCTATCGCAAAAACATAGATTATTCAAAATTTTTGAAAGGTTTGTTTGCTAAAAAAGTTAAAAGAATATGAGTAAAGCGTGTTGTAATATAATCCATTGTAACATTCAAGATATAAAAAGAAACGCCTGTTCAACAGGCGTTTGATTTTCGTTAATATTTTAGAAAAACTTACTGTTTACCTGTATGACCAAAGCCACCAGCGCCACGTAAAGTTTCTTCAAATTCTTCTACTTGCTCAAATTCAGCTTGTACGACTGGCACTAAAACGTACTGTGCCAAGCGCTCACCTGGTTCTAAACGGAATGTAGTTTGACCACGGTTCCAAACTGAAACCATCAATTCACCTTGATAATCCGAATCAATCAAACCAACTAAGTTGCCAAGCACGATACCGTGTTTATGACCTAAACCTGAACGCGGTAAAATTAAACCAGCAAAATTTACATCATGAATATAAATTGCCATACCTGTTTTAACTAAAACAGTTTGTCCTGGTTCAATATCAATTGCTTCATCTAAACAGGCACGTAAATCTAAACCCGCTGAACCTGCTGTTGCATATGAAGGTAAAGGCCATTCTTTACCTAAACGCGGATCGAGCAATTTCACTTGAACTTTCATGGGATTTCCTAAAAATTAAAAAAATTAACGCTTTAATAAAGCTTTTAAATTTGCCAGATATTGTTGAGCCTGTTCTTTAGGGTCAACATTAGCCGCAATTTTCTTTTTACGCCCTAACCACTCGAGCTCATCTTGTGGAAGCTCATCAAGGAAACGGCTAGGCGTCATTTGTTTCATCTGTCCGCCATTTTTGCGCTGTTCCGCTAAAGTTAACGTTAAACCTTGGCGTGCACGTGTAATTCCCACGTACATGAGACGGCGCTCTTCCTCAATGGTTTCTGCTGCAATCGAGTTCTTGTGAGGCAATAGTTCTTCTTCAAGTCCCATAATGTACACATATGGGAATTCCAGACCTTTTGCTGCATGCAAAGTAAGAAGGTTAACTTTGTCTGTATCTTCTTCTTCCTGCTGCTGTTCTAACAGATCGAGCAAAACTAGTTTTCGGATAACACTTTCAATATTCTTTTCATCAACATCTTCAGCACGATTAATCAGATTTTGAATGCTGGTAAATAAGTTCTCGATGTTATCGAGCTTACTTTTCTCTTGTGCAGGTGTTGCTGACTGTTCTCGAACGTAATCCATATAACCTGCTTCATTCATCATTTGACGAACTTTAGGCACTGGCTCATCATCTTCTAACAATTCACGAGTAAATGTCGCAATAAAGTCAGCAAACTCATGAAGCTGTGTTTCTGCCTTTTTAGGAAGCACCATGCTTAAACGCTGGTCAGCAGAAGCACCGAGTAAAGACAAATTATTTTCTTGTGAGAATAAACCTAGTTTCTCTAGAGTAACAGGGCCAATCGCACGTTTAGGCGTATTAATAATTCGTAAGAAAGCACTATCGTCTTCTGGGTTAATAATAAGACGCAAATAACTCATCACGTCTTTAATTTCTGCACGCGCGAAGAACGATGTACCGCCAGAGAGTTTATAGGGAATTTGCATTTGACGAAGCTGGGTTTCTAACACACGTGCCTGAAAGTTTCCGCGATACAACACAGCATAATCTTTCCAGTTCTTACCGTTCATTAGCTTATGAGTCAGTAAGTCTTTTACCACGCGCTCTGCTTCATCGTCATCATTACGACATGTAATGATTCGGATGACTTCCCCATGCCCTTTATCACTCCACAATTTTTTGTCAAAAATATGTGGGTTATTTTGAATCACACAGTTTGCTGCTTTTAAAATACGGCTGGTCGAACGGTAATTTTGCTCAAGCTTAATAATATGTAGATTTGGGAAATCTTGTTTAAGCAATGCCATATTTTCAGGCTTAGCGCCACGCCATGCGTAAATCGACTGGTCATCATCACCTACCGCGGTAAACTGCCCCATTACCCCAACTAAAAGTTTGACCAAAATATACTGAGCCGTATTGGTATCTTGATACTCATCAACCAATAAATAGCGAACGCGGTTTTGCCATTTGTCACGTACTTCTGCATTTTCTTGCAATAAACGTGTTGGCATAACAATGAGGTCATCAAAATCGACAGCATTGTAGGCACGTAGATTACGTTCATAAAGTTGATAGAGATGTGCAAACTGGACATCTTCTGGTGTTTCACAAGTCGAATGTGCTTGTTCCGGCAAAATCAGATCGTTTTTCCAATCTGAAATTTTCTTCATTGCCTTGGCAATTAATTCTTTACTCTCTGCACCCGATAAATTATCGCGATGCATGAGATCCATCAAAATACGTTTACAGTCGTCTGCATCTAAAATCGAAAAATTAGCTTTTAAAGGTAAATTTTTAAGTTCTAAACGTAAAAGGTTTAAACCAAAAGTATGGAAGGTAGAGACGGATAAACCTTTTGCTTCTTCACGCGACAAAAGCTTGGTCACACGCTCTTTCATTTCACGCGCAGCTTTGTTTGTGAAGGTCATCGCGGTTATACGATGTGCAGGAATACGGCAATGTTGCACCAAATAGGCAATTTTACGCGTAATAACCGATGTTTTACCTGAACCAGCGCCAGCAAGCACCAATAAAGGGCCCTGAGTATATTTCATGGCTTCTTCTTGCTTGTTGTTCAATTGACTGGCAGATGACATCGTGTATTACCTCTTAATTTTTCGAGCATGATTATAGTCATCTCTTTTTTAGAATCCCAATAGTAAATCTACGGATATGTATAAATGATGTCTAATAATGCAATTTATGCGCCGCAGAATGTCGTGATTATTTCTTGTACTGCACCCATAAAAAAACCACCCGAAGGTGGTTTTTGAAACAATAAACTAGATCTTATTGTTTAGCATAAATGCTGATTTCTACACGGCGGTTTTGTTCACGGCCAGATGCAGTTGAGTTATCTGCGATCGGGTTAGATGAACCATAACCTTGCGCGTCGATACGGCTAGCAGATACGCCTTGGCTAGCTAAATAACTACGTACTGATTGAGCGCGTGCTTGTGATAATGGAATGTTGATAGAGTCATTACCAGTGTTATCAGTATAACCAGTTACAAGAATTGCACTCTTGTTATCTTCAGCCAAAGTTTGAGCCACTTTGTTCAAAGTTGCGTAGAAGTTTGGCTTGATGTTTGATTTGTTTGTATCAAAAGTAATGCTACCAGGCATGATCAATTGAACAGAACCATCTGGGTTACGGCCAACGTCTACACCAGTACCCGCCATTTGTTGACGTAATTTTTTCTCTTTTTGGTCAAGGTATACACCACCAGCAGCACCAAGAACTGCACCAATTGCCGCAGCACGGTTGTTTTGACGGCTAGAGTTTGCATTTGATTTAGAAATACCATAACCAGCTGCTGCACCAATTAAAGTACCTAATGCGGCTTTATCGTATTCAACGCCACCAAGATTATTACCAGTTGTTTGACAACCAGAAAGAACTACTGCTGCCCCTACCACTGTTGAAATAACTAATGCACGCATTGCATGCCTCCTCACTTTGTGTGTTTTGTTGTCTGAATGAATAATGAAACAAAAAGGAAGTATAAAACATTGATATTTTGTTAATAATAAACAGTTTAGTTATGTTTTTGTAATATTTTGATGCACTTTAAGATGCTAGCTCATCACAATTTCTTCATTGTTGTCTAAGATAACGTTGTATTTCATATTATGACAGTTATAGTTGAACAACTTTTCTATGGATTTGAGACATTCGGGGTCTTTTATATGTCAACTGCACCCAATAAACAATCTGCGCTAAAAAAAATTACACGTGGACTCACTGTAGGTACAGTCATTACAGGAAGTACTTTTTTTCATGGTCCTCCTGTTCTTGCATTAGGTCTGACCAAACTATTAAAAAAATCATCAAAAATAGATGAAACTAATATTCAAATTACAAATAGCTGGTTAGGGGTAAATAATTGGCTCATTGACCATGTTCTACCCAATCTAAAATGGGACATTACCATTGATGAAGGACTTGATCTGAATATGCAAGGTCGTTATTTAATGACCTGTAATCATCAAAGTTGGGTAGACACGACTGTAAATCAATATTTTGGTTTAACCCGTATGCCCCTTACCCGTTTCTTTACTAAATGGGAACTCATCTTTATTCCTTTTGTTGGGCAAGCATTTAAAATTTTAGGCTTCCCAATGATGAAGCGTCACACTAAAGAACAGATCGCGAAGAATCCTGAACTTAAAGACCGTGACATGATGGAAGCACGTAAAGCTTGTGAGCAGCTTTTAAGTCAGCCCTTCACCCTATTAAATTATTTGGAAGGTACTCGTTTTACTCAAGAAAAACATGACCAGCAAAAATCGCCATATAAGCATTTACTTAAACCCAAAGCAGGTGGCTTGGCGCTTGCATTAAACATCTTGGGTGACAAAATCGATGCCCTAGTTGATATGACCATCGTCTATCCTGATGGCGTACCGGGATATAGCGATTTCTGGCTTGGGGATGTTTCTAAAATTGCGGTTAACTTACGTAAAATTGAAATTCCAGACTGGGTACTTGGCGGCAATTATGAAGATGATGCGGCTTATCGTGAACGTTTTCAGCAATGGGTTCATGACATTTGGACCGAAAAAGATCAACTTATTGAGCAAATGAAGTCTCAATATACCACTGCAAATATTTAAGAAAGCACCCGTTATTATGCAAAACAGTTCTGGGAAAAAAACGAAATACCATCATGTAGACCCAAACAGCCTTTCATTTAAGCTGTTTTTGGTCTACGACATCTTTATGGTGTTTATTATCATTTTTAACTTGTTCTGTCTTGCGACTAATTTCTTTTTAATGAGCAGTATTGGGGCATGGTTCTTTGAACATATTCACTTGCCCCAAGTACTCAGCTTTTATCGTACTTCACTACATCCTTGGGTGATTACGTCAGAAGCTTGGTTTATTGGTTTTTTAATTATTGAGCTGCTTGTACGCTGGGCTATTGCGATCATCAATAAGCACCATAAGCGTTGGTTCTTTTTTCCTTTTATTCACTGGTATGAAATTTTAGCTATTATTCCTCAGCTCCGTTTTTTACGTTTATTCCGCGCTGGGATTATTGCTTACCGTTTACATGAGTTGGGCTATCCAGTTGTTCCGGAAAGCTGGCGGAAAACTGGGCTATTTTATTATCGCGTCGTAATGGAAGAATTATCTGACCGCGTTGTAATTACCGTGATTGATGGTATTAGATATGAACTTGAAACAAGTTCTAGCCATAAACAGATTATTCACGACTTGGTTAATCATCATCGTGAGCAATTTACTGTTGCTCTAACTGCATTATTACAAGAATCTTTAGCCACCGCTTTAAAAGAACAAAAACCTGCCATTACAAAAGGTGTGGGCAAAATTGTAGATCAAGCCATTATTGATACGCCTGAGCTAACTCAATTATTACGATTAATTCCTTTAGTCGGGGGCCGCATTGAACAGCAAATTCAAAGCATTGGTCAAAGATTAGGTGAAAATATTAGTGCAGGTTTAATTGAACCTTTAATTGAGGGCTCACCAAATAGTCCGAACCCTACTTATCAATTAATTTCTCAAAGAGTAAGTGAAATCAATATTAATAATCGTCAGCTTGAGCAATTGGTTGAATCTGTCGTGTTCGAGACACTGGAGTCTGTACGTAAACAAGTCAAGGTCAAACAATGGCAACAAACCCTTGCGGAGTATGATCGAATCAAAGAATAAGCATTTATTTAATTTTTTATGAATCACGCTAGAGAATTGGCACGAATTGTTCTAGCATTTGCCCTATTTACAATAAACTTAACGATATTACAGCTCGTTTAACGCCTTGAAGGAAGACTTATGGCTGATATACGGATTACCGGCAGAATGGTTAACTTTAGCAGGATAACCTTCGATACCAATGATCATGATGTGATCCGCCAGCAATTATCAAATATTTTAAATGAAGGTTCCTATCAAGGAACTTTAGTGATTATTGACAGTACAGTTGAGCAAGAGTTAATTGCATTGATTCAACTTCTGGTGAGCTTGGGTTTACAACCAATGGCGGTAATCGACGGTATTTTAGGAGATGAGGCTCGCGCTATTCAATTCCCTGTTTTACCGGCAGATCAACCATTACAACGCATTAAAGCGACAGCTGAACAAGTGGCTATTGTGGAAAAACCTGCTACAGCTCCTGCCTCGTCTTCAGCAGAAACAAAAAAACCACTAAACAAGATAGCGGTCGCTCATATTACCTCTTATCATGATGAAATTTTGCGTACAGGCCAATCCCTTGTACAAGATAACGGCGATATTATTTTAAAGGCTGGCATGAATAGTGGTTCCGAGGTGATCGCTTCAGGAAATATACATATTTATGGCACAGTTCGTGGTAGAGTCATTGCTGGTGCGGGCGGGCACGCAGCTGCACGCATTTTTTGCCAATCTTTAGAGGCTGAGCTCGTTTCCATTGCCGGAACGTATTGTGTCGCAGATGATATCCCTAAACATGTGGTAAAAAAACCAGTACATATTTATTTAAATGAAAAGCAAGAGCTTGAATTTGAAGCTCTAGAACTTTAATTTATTAAGCAAATCACCAAAAAACAGCCCTTTTAAGGGTGTATGACCATAATAGGAGTGGATTCGGTGGCCAAAATTGTTGTCGTAACATCAGGCAAAGGTGGTGTAGGTAAAACTACAACGAGCGCATCTTTTGCAACAGGTTTAGCCCTTCGTGGTCATAAAACTGTTGTGATTGATTTTGATGTAGGCTTACGTAACCTTGATTTGATTATGGGTTGTGAGCGTCGTGTTGTATATGATTTCGTTAATGTTATTAATAATGAAGCACGTCTGCAACAAGCCCTTATTCGCGATAAAGATATCGAAAACCTTTATATTTTACCGGCTTCACAAACACGTGATAAAGATGCGTTGAGCGACGAAGGTGTTGCTCGAGTTATTGATGAGTTATCTCAAGAGTTTGATTACATCATTTGTGACTCACCTGCAGGGATCGAGCGTGGCGCAATTTTAGCCATGTATCATGCAGATGAAGCAATCATTGTAACAAACCCTGAAATCTCTTCAGTACGTGACTCTGACCGTATTATTGGTATGTTAGATAGCAAAACCAAGAAAGTTGAACACAACGAAGGGCGTATACGTAAACATTTATGTATTACACGTTTTAACCCAGAACGTGCTGACCGTCAGGAAATGCTGACAATTGATGATATTTCTAAAGATATTTTACGCGTACCGACATTAGGTGTTATTCCAGAATGTCCAAGTGTATTACAAGCATCAAACGAAGGTAAGCCAGTTATTCTGTATTCAGAAACTAAAGCTGGTCAGGGGTATGATGATTTGGTTGCACGCTTCCTTGGCGAAGACCGTCCTTATCGACACATCACAGCTCAACCTAAAGGCTGGTTAGCACGACTATTTGGAGCGTAGATATGGCAGGATTCTGGAGTAAATTATTTAGCAGCGAAGAAAAACCATCAAGTGCTCAAACTGCCAAAGATCGTTTGAAAGTTATTGTTGCTTCTGAACAAGGTTTAGGCCGCCGTTTAAGCCAAGACAAAATTGATCAGATGAAAAAAGAAATCATGCAAGTGGTTAGTCGTTATGTTAGCGGTGTAGGTGAACAGCATATCCAAATGCAAGTTCGCTCTGAAGCTAATATCGAAATGTTAGAAATGAATATCAATTTACCTGAAGAACGATAATTCTATTTCTGACTATTCAATAAATCAGAATCAAGGCAAAATAACGCAAGTTATTTTGCCTTTTTTAAAATGAGGAGATTGTCATGGCATTATCACAGCCAGCAACTTTCAATGAAGAATGGTCCGATGAGCGTGTTTTTGCCTACCTCAACCAACTTCCTCCAAGTGGTGTGAATGCAGATTTTCATGTGCTCTACCATGCATTCAAACATATGCGCCCAACAGACTATGAGCGTCTTTTAAAGCAATTTATTGCGGACGGACGCGATATTAATGCCAAAGACCCTGAAGGCCAACGCATCCATGATGTAATTGCTAAGTTTCCGCGTCAATCAGCACCATTTTTAGAAGTTCTAGCAAAGTTTGCTTAAAATAAAAAGCCTCTTAAAGAGGCTTTTTTCTTATCTAAACTTATCGATTACCAATCAGGAAAATACCAAATACGGTAAAAATACCACCCGAAATACCATCAATCCATTTTGAAAAATTACGATAAGCTGCTCTAAAACTTGGTAACGAGAAAATAAAAGTCACAAAGCAGAACCATAAAATTGTCTCGACTGTGACAATAATAAAGAGTAGCCAGTGAACTTGATCAAGTTGAGGATTAGCTAAAAATAAAGAGAAAACACTACCAAAATAAATAACAGCTTTCGGATTTGATAAATTGGTTATCAAACCTTTAATAAAAAATAAGTAAGGTGCTTTGGGAAGTTCAACAGCAACATTGCCCTCTTGCTGATTTTTTGAAAAAGCTGAACGTAGCATCTGATAGCCCAACCAACATAGATATAAGCCACCAGCAATGAGCAAACCTTGCTTTAACCAAGCCATTTTTTCAAAGATAAGATTTAGCCCCATCAGTGCCAAGCACGCCCAAAACATAACACCTGCCGTTATACCAGCAACGACCAGCATAGCGTCTTTACGAGATCGACTAATGGCGGTTTGAGATACAAGAAAAAAATCAGGCCCAGGAGTGATAAGTGCACAAAAGTGAATAAAGGCTAACGTAATCAGAGCTAATAACATGTCTTTCTCCTGATTTAATTCATTGTTATTTATTTAGGGAAAATACATTAGCACTTTTTACTAAACGATAAAATCTTTAAGTCACTTATAAATAGGTTCACTTTTATTTAAGTTATAAAAAAGCCTCCGAAGAGGCTTAAATTGTATTGTCTTAAACTAGAATATCCCGTTTACCATTAGGACCCATTGAGCTCACAATGCCGTTCTCTTCCATTTGATCAATAATACGAGCAGCACGGTTATAACCAAGGCTAAATTTACGCTGTAGCGAAGATGTAGACGCTTTTCGAGTTTCTAATACGAATGACACACATTGATCATAAAGAGCATCTCGGTCAGAACCGCCCTCACCCTCTTCAAAGCCACGTGACGCTGGCTCTTCATCAAATGGAGTCAAGATTTCATCAATATAATCTGGCTCGCCACGTTCACGCCAAGCATCACAAATACGGTTTACTTCATCATCACTAATGAAAGCACCATGCACACGTTCCGGCTCAATTTTACCAGGGCCTAAGAACAGCATATCACCATGACCTAACAAGTCTTCTGCACCACCAGCATCCAAAATAGTACGTGAGTCAATTTTACTGTTTACACGTAGTGCTACACGCGTTGGAATATTGGCTTTAATCAAACCGGTAATAACATCAACAGATGGGCGTTGAGTTGCAAGCAAGAGGTGAATACCAGCAGCACGAGATTTTTGCGCCAAACGGGTAATCATTTCTTCTGCTTTTTTACCCACTTGCATAATCATGTCGGCGAACTCATCCGCAACAATGACAATAGATGGTAATGGCGTTAAACGAGGTGCACGTTCTTGTGTCGCAGAATCACTTGGTTTCCAAGTCGGATCAATTAAGTCTTCACCATTCGCAATCGCTTCTTCAACTTTACGGTTGTAGTCACTTAATTTACGAATTTTTAAGAACGACATAAGCTTATAACGACGTTCCATTTCATTCACACACCAGTTCAAAGCACTTACCGCATCTTTCATGTCAGTAACGACTGGAGTTAATAAATGTGGAATATCATTATAGTTTGCAAGTTCTAATTGTTTTGGATCGATTAAAATTAAACGTAATTGGTCAGGCGTATATTTAAGTAACATCGATAAAATCATCGAGTTGACCGCAACCGATTTACCAGAACCTGTCGTACCAGCAACCAACATATGTGGTGCTTTCGCTAAATCAGTGAGTACAGGATTACCTGAAATATCTTTACCCATCGCCATACTAATTAATGCACTTGGGTCGCGATATGTTGGTGTTTCCAATAACTCAATCAAACGTACCATTTCACGGGCACTGTTTGGCACTTCAATACCAATGTATGGTTTACCAGGAATAACTTCGACCACACGTACGGATGCCATCGACATTGAACGTGCCAAGTCACGTGAGATATTCGTTACCTTAGAAGCTTTAACACCCGGCGCCAAATCTAACTCAAAGCGAGTCACAACTGGTCCTGGTTGAGCCTCTACCACCTGTGCTTTAACGTTAAATTCTTGCAATTTAATTTCAAGCAATTCAGACAAACGTGAAAGTTGTTCTTCAGTAAAGTTGACTTTCTTATTTGGATCGACCTTATCAAGTAGGTCAAGGCCCGGTAAAGTTGGCAAATCCAAACGCTTCTTAGCAACTTGCATTGCACGAGACATTGGGCGACCTGATGCATCTGTTAACGGTGCATCAAAATCGAAATCGTCTTCATCAAAATCAGCATTTTCCTGCGGTTTTCCAGCAGTCTCCTGCCAAGCTTCGATAAACTCTTCTTTTGAAAGTTTGTCGGCCTGAATAGTCGTTTGGATAGGAGCTTTTACAAATGCTGAAGATTGCGCATAACTACTTGCTCTTACAGGTTCAGCTGGAGCAATGTCTTCATCTATTAATAAATCATCAAAATCTTCAAAGACTTGTTCGTTTGCTAAATTTTTAGGTGATTGATTTAAATTTGAAATATTTGAAGATGTTTCATTCGCAATATTAACAGATTGCGAAGTTGGTTCGGCTTCTACATGGTGATCTTGAACAAATGGTGTATGCACATCTGTTGCAGTTTTACTGTTTGGAACCGCGGCAAGCAACTCATCAAAAATCTCATCATCATTCCAATCAAGACCATGTAAGTCTTGTTTAGATGATGGTTGATTTTGATTTACTTGAGAAATTGTTTGCTGAAATTGCTCATGAGTAGGAACTTGCTCTGTCTCTGTCGAATCATCAGCAGCTCTTAAAAGCGCATCAATTTCTTGCTTATGACTCGCATCATCACGCTGTAAAGCACGCCATACTTCGCCAGTCGCAACTAAACGTTGGCTATCTCGTTCAAGTTTATGGGCCTGTTCAAGCGTATGCTCAAAGTTCTGAGTATTTGCAACTGGTGTATCTGCAACAGGTTCAGGTCGGCTCTGCTCTTTCGCTAGCACATCTGCAAATAAGCGCTCAGCAACCGCATCATGTCGCGTTGTGGTAGATTGCGGTTGAGTTGATTCAGATTGAACTGATGCTTCTTTCTCATCTGAAGCATTCGCATTCGTCTCTGCATTATCAGCAACTTTAACCGCGGCTGCTTTGTTGGCAGGTTGAGTTGTTAAGTCATAATCCGATTCATTCGGAGATACGTTCTTATAAAATAAATCTTGTAAATAACTTGGTGTCGCTTTGAGCGTAACCCATGTTTTACTCCATTGCACCCCAAATGCAAGAGTAAACAACACCACCCCGAAAACCAGTAAAAATAAGGTCGCACCGTAAATTGTTAACAATTGAGATAGGCTTTGACCTAACTCATAACCAATAATTCCCCCAGCTGCATTATCTAAAGTATCTGCCGGCACATTCCAATGTAAATAAAGTAAGCTAGATACAACTAGAATTAAGAAGAATTGTGCAGCATAACGAAATGGGCGGTTTAGGAAACTACGTGGCCACCAAACCTGAATTGCTTCAATGAAAAGGAAAATTGGAATAAGCAAACTTGCCCATCCTAAAAAACCAAACAGCAAATCTGCAATCCATGCGCCAGCAATACCACTTGCATTGGATACTTGCTGAGTATCACTGGAAATATGCATCCAGCCCGGGTCAAATGGTGTATATGTTACTGTTGCCAGAAACATATAAATACCAAAAGAAACCAAGAATAATGTCATCAATAAGCGCTGTGCATAAACACTTGACACCGCAGTCATATACTGTCCTGTAACCCATTTAATTATTGGTTTAGAGATGTGAAGAACTACATTTTAGATCTTCAACGAATGAACTTTATATTATGCACCTGTTCTTACAAAAAAGGTGCATGATTCTTTACAGTTGTTGTTAACATAAGGCACTTCTATATTGTTATATAACTTAATTCGATTGACCTGATCAATATTATCCACATTGATTTAACGCTATTGATCGGCAAATTCACGTATAATTTTCAAAATTCTCGAAATAAATAAGGATACCCTCAATGAGTGCTCGTCATTCTCGGTTAATTATTCTCGGTTCTGGCCCTGCGGGCTATAGTGCAGCAGTATATGCAGCGCGTGCAAACCTTAAACCTACTTTAATTGCAGGTTTACAACTAGGTGGGCAACTTACAACAACAACCGAAGTTGACAACTGGCCGGGCGATCCTGAAGGTTTAACAGGTCCTGCATTAATGGATCGTATGCAAGCACATGCTGAACGCTTTGGTACAGAACTCGTCTATGACCATATTAACGAAGTGGACTTAAATGTACGTCCTTTCGTTTTAAAAGGTGACATGGAAGAGTACACATGTGACGCTTTAATTATTGCAACTGGTGCTACAGCTCAATATCTTGGTCTAGAGTCTGAACAAAACTTTATGGGTCAAGGCGTAAGCGCATGTGCAACATGTGATGGTTTCTTCTACAAAAACCAAAAAGTAATGGTTGTTGGTGGTGGTAACACTGCTGTTGAAGAAGCACTTTATTTATCAAATATTGCTTCACATGTAACGTTAGTACATCGCCGTGATACTTTACGTTCTGAAAAGATTTTGCAAGATCACTTATTTGCCAAAGAAAAAGAAGGCAAAATCAGCATTATTTGGAATCACGAAGTTGAAGAAGTATTGGGTGACAATACTGGTGTAACCAGTGTTCGCCTTAAATCAACTCAAGATGACTCTAAGCAAGACGTAGAGGTTCATGGTCTATTCGTAGCAATTGGCCACAAGCCAAACACTGGAATGTTTGAAGGCCAATTAAACTTACGTGATGGCTACATCCAAGTACAAAGTGGCACGTCTGGTAATGCAACAGCAACTTCTGTAGCTGGTGTTTTTGCTGCTGGTGACGTCGCTGACAGCATTTATCGCCAAGCAATTACTTCTGCTGGGTCTGGCTGTATGGCGGCTCTAGATGCTGAAAAATATCTAGATAATCTTTAATTAATAGATTTCTAGAGTTTAAAAACAGCCGTTCTCATAACGGCTGTTTTTTTAGAATAATGACTAGCTGACATATATTAATTTTTATAGCATAACCTTAAAGCTCATCTTATTTTATTTTTATGAATACACTTCCACTTTCTCAATTCATTTTTCCTGACCCGATTGAAGCTGACCCAGATGGGCATGGTTTAATTTGTATTGGAGCAGACCTCTCCCCTTCTACACTATTTGAAGCTTACACCCATGGTCTTTTTCCTTGGTTTAATGAAGATGAGCCGATTTGTTGGTGGAGCCCAGAACCTCGTTGCGTGATTTACCCCCAAAACTACAAGCCCAGCAAGTCATTACTGAGAAATATGAAAAAACATGACTATGCAATTACTGTTAATCATGCCTTTGAACAAGTTATTCGCTCTTGCTCTTTGCCAAGAAGTTATGCAGACGAAACATGGATTAGTGAAGATATTATTCAAGGCTACTGTGAGATGTTTAATGCTGGTTATGGTTACAGTATTGAAGTATGGCAACAAGAGGATCTTGTAGGAGGTTTATATGGTGTTACGATTGGTAAAGGGTGTTTCGGTGAGTCAATGTTTAGCAATGAAACCGATGTTTCAAAAATGGCTTTTTATACATTAATGCTCATAGGACAAGAAAATCAGCTACCATGGATAGACTGCCAACTCGTCAATAGTCACCTAATTAGTCTGGGAGCCAGTACACTTTCTCGTCAAGACTACTTAAAATCGTTACAAGATGTAATTATTCACCCCTCTATCAATTGGAAAAAGTATCAAGAACGTGTATTTTCAAGTAAAACAATAGCATTAGATGCAAAATTAATGGAATGATAACAGGAGGGACCAATCATGAAATCATATCACCCGAAGTCCCTTTTAAATGATCTGCAGTATTATATTACTCCACCTCATGATTGCAGCTACTTAGAAAATAAATCTGCACGCATGGTATTTTTAGACCCCATCCATCGGATTGATGTGGTCACTCTTTCAGAACTTTCTCGTTTAGGCTTTCGCCGTAGTGGCGACTTTGTTTATCGCCCTGAATGTCACTTATGTCGACAATGTTTGTCTTGTCGTGTTCCAGTTGCCGATTTCCAAATGAACAGCATGCAAAAAAAAGCATGGAAACGAAATCAAGATCTCACCATGACTGTTCTGCCTACGCGACAAGCAGCCCAAATTCATTATGATTTATACGAACGCTATATTAATGAACGCCATGCAGATGGTGATATGTTTCCGCCGAGCTTAGATCAGTTTGAAAAGTTTTTAGTACATAGCTGCACAGATAGTTTTTTTCTTGAGCTTTGGAAAGACAATCGGCTCATTAGCGTTTCTACTTGTGATTTAATGGATGATGGACTATCGGCTGTCTATACATTCTTTGATCCCGATGAGCATCGTAGATCACTTGGTGTTTACTCTATTCTTAACCAAATTGAATATGTGAAATCGCTCGGTTTAGAATATCTCTACTTAGGCTATTGGGTGCCTCATTCAGCCAAAATGAACTATAAATCGCAATATACCCCTTTAGAACTTCTGCTCGATGGGCAATGGCGCCGTTTAAACAGGTCATTATCACCAGAAGAAATTCAACAGCTAGGTACATCTCTTATGACTACGTTACCTTCTGAATGGAATAATTTAATCATTAAATAAAGATGCGAAATCATCTGTACAGGTTTTTACCATAATGACCGCATGTTCCCGCCCACCATCTTGGGTAGGATAATAATTGCGACGCAGATCAATTTGGTGAAAGCCTGTTTTTTCATATAAACCAATAGCGGCTTTATTACTTTCACGAACTTCTAAAAAGATTTGTACTGGCTGATTTTCTAATTTTTCAATTGATGCACTTAATAACTCATATCCTAAACCCTGCCCTTGCATTTTAGGGTCAACTGCCATGAGTAACAAATTAGCTTCATCTAAAACAGGCTGTAAAATACAAAACCCAACCACTCTGTTTTGTGACTCAATCACTGTACATTGATAAGAATTCAAAGATTCAATAAATTGCTGTCTTGACCACGGATGTGTTTGTACTGATTTTTCAATTTGAACGACAATATCCACATCAGTGTTTTGCATAATACGAATCATGAGTTTCAACGCAATGAAGATTCTAAAGTAGTGCGTATTATAAAAACTTCCCACGAAAAAACGAGCAAAAAAAAGGACAATTGAGTTGTCCCTTTTTTCTGTATTTTTTAAAGACCTAATTTTTCACGCCAAGTTGCTAGCAATGCTGTGGTATCCGAATCATTTGGATGAAATTTTGGTCTTAAAAAATCAAGTAACTCTGGAATTTGACGAGTCATAAAACCTTTACGACCATACATGAACTTAAGCATGTACTTCGTATCTTTCCAAGTTAATTTATCATCAGTTTTAAGTAACTTAGCAGTAAAATAAGACTGCGTTGCGAAGATTAATGCCATTGCAATAATTAAGGCTGTTGAACGCATAAAATAAGCTTTCGGACCTTGTCCATACATACTGGTATACACATCAAATGCGACAGCTTTATGTTCATTTTCTTCAACTGCATGCCACATCCACAAATGATACATAGTGTCGTCTTGGAACATGGCCTGAATTTCAGGGTTTTGTAAAAGTTCAGCTGCAATGGTCGATGTAAAATGTTCTAGTGCACATGTTCCAGTCAAATCAATCATTTCTTTGGTATAGCCAAAAGGTTTCATTAATTTGGTTACAACAGCTGTACCCATCTTAATGACTTTTCCTGTTTGCTTTTCCATATGACGCACATCATAACCATAAGCCTGTGCTGAAGCATTAAATGCTAAATGCTCTTTGGAGTGCATCGCTTCTTGACCAATAAAAGCACTAATTTCTTTTTGAAGATCTGAATCAGCAAGCTTTGGATCATTTCGAACAGCACGCGTACTATTTACAAAGAACTGCTCACCTTCTGGAAAAAGGGCCGATAATGCTGTCATAAAATGTGTTAATGCTGCATCATAATTTGCCCAATAACGTGGGACCTGAGCAAATTCAAAATCCATACGACGCACAGGGAAACTAGCGCCAGCACGATTGGAAATATTTACCTTAGCATTCATCTCAGACTCCTTTTAAGTGAATAGCTAATTCACATATAACTTTATTTATTTTCTTAATATTTATAATCATACGTCTTTCGATGTACCAATTAAGTGCAGATGAGGACAGAGAAATATCAGATGAGGTCATTCATAGACACATAAAGGTGCAATATTTGCTCCACGATCTCTTTAATATAGTTATAGAAAAATAAAAAAGGGCTACTATCGGCCCTTTATAAATCATGAATTAAATCTATAAACCTAATTTTGCTTTCCATGTTTTCAATAGTCCAACGGTATCTAGATCATTTGGATGAAAGCCAGGTTTAAAGTAAGCTAACATTTCTTTAGCCATACCACTAATAATACCTTTAGATGGGCTATATCCGTATTTATAAATTACTAATAGTTCATCTAAATTCAACTTGTTATCTTGCTTTAATAAACGAAGCACAAAGGATGACTGAATCAAAAAGATTAAAGTCATAGCAAACACTAAAGAACTGGTTCGTAACGCATAAGCTTTTATGCCTTTACCAAACACACCTTCGTACACATCATAAGCTACGGCTTTATGCTCATTTTCTTCAATCGCATGCCAATACCACATTGTTGACATTGTCTCATCTGTCATAAGCTCTTGAATGTGCTTATTGACCAATAATTGCGACGCAATAGTAGCGGTAAAATGCTCAAGAGCCGTTGTAGCAGTCAAGTCAACCATTTCTTTTGTCATACCGAAAGGTTTGACAAGTTTTACAAAAGTTTTAATGGCTGTTTGAATTGCCGTATCGGTAAACTTCTCTAACGTTTCTACATCATGACCAAACTTTTGAGCAGAAGCATTGAAGTTTACATGCTCTTGAGTATGCATTGCTTCTTGCCCAATGAAAGCACTAATTTCTTTTTGGAGCGCTTCATCATCTTTAATAGCTGGGTGATAACGTACTGCTCTTACACTATCTATAAAGAATTTCTCACCAGCGGGAAACAGTGCTGACAATGCAGTCATAAAGTGTGTGAGTCCAGCAGAACCATTCATCCAATATTCTGGTACATCATTAAAGTCAAAATTCATACGACGTACTGGAAAGCTTGCACCTGCACGATTCGTAATATTCACTTTAGCATTCATACCCAAAGCTCCTTAGTAAGTAACCCTAGTTACTCAAACTTTATTGTTCGTTTTCTTGATTCTTATCATACAAATTTAATAAAAAGGATTAAGGGGAAATAAGGACATTGAAATATCAGTTAGGGCCAGCCTTTATAGTGATTGTTAGACAATTAAATATAAAAAAAGCGCTCTAAAAAGAGCGCTTTTTTTCACTGAAAGTGATTATGCAGTTACTTTCGCAACAACACCAGCACCTACAGTACGACCACCTTCACGGATCGCAAAACGTAGACCTGGGTCCATTGCGATTGGGTGGATTAATTCTACTGACATTTCAACGTTGTCGCCTGGCATAACCATTTCAACGCCGTCTTGTAATTGGATTGCACCAGTTACGTCAGTTGTACGGAAGTAGAACTGTGGACGGTAACCATTTAAGAATGGAGTGTGACGACCACCTTCTTCTTTAGAAAGTACGTATACTTCTGCGTCGAATTTAGTGTGCGGCTTGATTGTACCTGGTTTAGCAAGTACTTGACCACGTTGTACGTCTTCACGCTTAGTACCACGAAGTAAGATACCACAGTTCTCACCTGCACGGCCTTCGTCAAGAAGTTTACGGAACATTTCTACGCCAGTTACAGTTGTTTTAACTGTATCTTTAATACCAACGATCTCTACTTCTTCACCAACTTTAACGATACCAGCTTCTACACGGCCTGTTACTACAGTACCACGACCAGAAATTGAGAATACGTCTTCGATTGGCATTAAGAATGCTTTGTCGATAGCACGTTCTGGTTCTGGAATGTAAGAGTCAAGCGCTTCAACAAGAGCAAGAACTGAAGACTCACCATATTGACCAGCATCGCCTTCCAACGCTTTAAGCGCAGAACCACGGATAACTGGAGTGTCATCACCAGGGAAGTCATAAGTAGAAAGAAGTTCACGAACTTCCATTTCTACTAATTCAAGTAATTCTTCATCATCAACAAGGTCACACTTGTTTAAGAATACGATGATGTAAGGTACACCAACCTGACGAGAAAGAAGGATGTGTTCACGAGTTTGTGGCATTGGACCGTCAGTCGCAGCACACACAAGGATCGCGCCGTCCATCTGAGCAGCACCAGTAATCATGTTTTTAACGTAATCGGCGTGGCCCGGGCAGTCAACGTGCGCGTAGTGACGAATTGGAGAATCGTATTCTACGTGTGAAGTATTAATTGTAATACCACGTGCTTTTTCTTCAGGTGCTGAGTCGATTTGTGAGTAATCTTTCGCTTCACCGCCGTAAGTTTTTGCACAAATTGTTGCAATCGCAGCAGTTAAAGTTGTTTTACCATGGTCAACGTGACCGATTGTGCCCACGTTTACGTGTGGCTTATTACGTTCAAACTTGGCTTTAGCCATGATGATCTTCCTTTATAAACTACTCATGGAGGGTCACCCCATGAGCACTTGGTTTTTAACTAAGAAATTAGTTTGGGCTTATAGTAATCGAAAGATTACTCGTCGTCACCTTTTTTACCGCCAGCTTGGAATTTAGCGATGATGCCTTCAGCCACGTTACGTGGAGTTTCAGCATATTTAGCAAATTCCATAGAGTAAGTCGCACGACCTTGAGACATAGAACGCATTTGAGTCGCGTAACCAAACATCTCAGCAAGAGGAACTTCTGCACGAATTGCTTTTGTTCCACCAGGAAGATCGTCCATACCTTGAACCATACCACGACGACGGTTTAAGTCACCCATGATATCGCCCATGTAGTCTTCTGGAGTTTCTACTTCAACTTTCATGATAGGTTCAAGAAGGATAGGATCCGCTTTCATGAAACCATCACGGAAGGCATAAGAACCTGCCATTTTGAACGATAATTCGTCAGAGTCGACGTCATGGTAAGAACCGTCGAATAATGTCGCTTTAATACCAACAACAGGGTAACCAGCCAATACACCATTCTTCATACGTTCTTGAATACCTTTGTCAACCGCGCCAAAGAATTCTTTAGGTACTACACCACCAACAACTTCTTCAACGAATTGGTATTCTTTACCAGCTTCTTCAACATCAAGCGGTTCAAGACGTACATATACGTGACCAAACTTACCTTTACCACCAGTTTGACGTACGAACTTACCTTCTTGTTCAACAGACTTTTTGATCGTTTCACGGTAAGCAACCATTGGTTTACCAATGTTAGCTTCAACACCGAATTCACGCTTCATACGGTCAACAATGATGTCAAGGTGAAGTTCACCCATACCAGCAATAATTGTCTGACCAGATTCTTCGTCTGTACGAACACGGAACGATGGATCTTCTTTAGCCAAACGACCTAAAGCGATAGACATTTTTTCTTGGTCTGCTTTAGTTTTTGGTTCAACAGCCAATGAAATTACTGGCTCTGGGAATTCCATACGCTCAAGAGTAATGATGTTTTTCTCATCACATAATGTATCACCAGTTGTAACGTCTTTAAGACCTACACACGCTGCGATATCACCTGCACGGATTTCATCAAGATCTTGACGTTCGTTCGCATGCATTTGCACGATACGACCGATACGTTCACGCTTAGCTTTAACTGGGTTATAAACCGGATCACCTTGTTTAAGAACACCAGAGTAAACACGTACGAATGTTAAGTTACCTACGAATTTGTCGTTCATGATTTTGAACGCAAGCGCAGAGAACGGAGCTTCGTCAGATGCTTCACGAGACGCTTTAGTTTCGTCTTTGTCGTCAAGGATACCTTCGATCGCTTTAACTTCTGTAGGTGATGGTAAGAATTCAATTACAGCATCCAACATACGTTGAACACCTTTGTTCTTGAACGCAGAACCACAAAGCATTACTTGAATTTCAGAAGCTAATGTACGAGCACGTAAACCAGCGATGATGTCTTCTTTAGAAAGATCACCTTCTTCTAGGTACTTGTCCATTAATTCTTCAGAAGCTTCAGCCGCAGCTTCAACCATTTTTGTACGCCATTCGTTAGACGTATCAACTAGGTCAGCTGGGATATCAGCATATTCAAACTTCATACCTTGAGATGCTTCATCCCAGATAATCGCTTTCATTTCGATAAGGTCAACAACACCCTGGAATGTATCTTCAGCGCCAATTGGCACAACGATAGGAACAGGATTACCACCTAAACGAGTTTTAACTTGCTCAACAGCACGGAAGAAGTTTGCACCAGTACGGTCCATCTTGTTCACGAATGCTAAACGAGGCACTTTATATTTGTTCGCTTGACGCCATACAGTTTCAGACTGAGGTTGTACACCACCTACAGCACAGTAAACCATGCACGCACCGTCAAGAACACGCATAGAACGTTCAACTTCGATTGTGAAGTCTACGTGTCCCGGGGTGTCAATTACGTTGATACGGTGTTGTTCGAATTGGTTACCCATACCAGACCAGAAACAAGTCGTAGCAGCAGAGGTAATTGTAATACCACGCTCTTGCTCTTGTTCCATCCAGTCCATTGTTGCTGCACCGTCGTGTACTTCACCAATTTTGTGAGATACACCTGTGTAGAACAAAATACGTTCAGTTGTAGTTGTTTTACCTGCGTCAATGTGCGCAGAAATACCGATGTTACGGTAACGAGTAATTGGGGTTTGGCGAGCCATGATGTCTACATTCCTAAATGTTATATTTAAAACAGGACGCACCAATTAAATTGATGCGCGCGAATATCCAAACAGGCAACTTAAATACCTGCAAAGCCCCCACTTTGATAGAGAGCAATGTTGAATCGAGCTGCTGTACGCATGAATATTCTCCTGAATAAGGCCTGTTTTATCCGCTTAGAAACGGTAGTGAGAGAAGGCTTTGTTAGCTTCAGCCATACGGTGCACATCTTCACGTTTTTTGATTGCTGCACCTTTACCTTCAGCTGCATCAAGCAACTCACCAGCAAGACGTAAAGCCATCGTTTTTTCAGAACGCTTAGCAGCAGCATCTACTAACCAACGCATAGCTAAGGCAGTACGACGGGATGGGCGCACTTCCATAGGTACTTGATAAGTAGCACCACCAACACGGCGTGCTTTTACTTCAACCATAGGACGAACTTTTTCAAGAGTAGTCTCGAAAAATTCAACTGGGTCTACTTTGTTTTTTTCTTGAACGCGTTCTAAAGCACCGTAAACGATACTTTCTGCAATAGATTTTTTACCATCTTGCATTACGTGGTTCATGAATTTAGCGATTGTTTGGCTGCTAAATTTTGGATCTGGAAGGATCTCACGAGCAGCGACTACGCGACGTCTTGGCATTTTAATACACCTAATAATATGACACTTCAGGATGATCCAGCAGTTTGTACAAGTGTCATGTACACGACGCTGGCCTTACTATACGTCGCTTGAATTACAAATCTATGAAGAATTCAAACAAGCGAAACGCTAAAGGGCTTATTCGACTAGTTTCCTAGAATTACTTCTTAGGACGCTTAGTACCGTATTTAGAACGTGATTGATTACGATCTTTAACACCAGCACAGTCTAATGAACCACGAACGGTATGGTAACGTACACCCGGTAAGTCTTTAACACGACCACCACGGATAAGAACAACACTGTGCTCTTGTAAGTTATGGCCTTCACCACCGATGTAGCTAGATACTTCAAAACCTGAAGTTAAGCGAACACGGCAAACCTTACGCATAGCTGAGTTAGGTTTTTTAGGTGTAGTTGTATAAACACGTGTACAAACACCACGACGTTGTGGACAAGCCTTCAACGCAGGAACTTTGGATTTTTCAACCAAAGTCGTACGACCCTTACGGATCAACTGATTCGTTGTTGCCATATGGCAATTCTCCCGTTATTAAAAAACCTTAAAAAGAAAATACCTCTTTTTAAGGGCACATAATTGTAAGCCAAGATGCAAAAATGGTCAACACGGCAATACTTACCAAATGTTGACCATATCAATGTTTGACAGCACGATTTACAAATTTAAATAGAGGCTATTTTTACTTTTTAAACCTTCACTTTGTAAGCGTATTGTTAAGAGTATTTTTTATCTTCCAATATCTCGTCATCATCCTCTGGTGTTAGAGCAGGCTTTTGCTCAGTATGCTCATGTTCTGTCACATGTTTATCAGCAAGTTCTTCTAAGCCCTTATGAACATTTTCCTGAACTTTCTCTTCACTTTTTTCGCTTTCTGTAGGTTTTAACACAATAGATACTTTCGAGATTACCTCGTGATTTTCTACTTTATGATGATGAGCAGCATGAATGTTGCCATCTTCGCCTACATTTAAAAGTCTTGGGCTTGCTTTTTGAATGAGTGTAACCGCAGCATAATAAGCCTGTAACGGAGATAAATGCTCACTTGGATGTTCGTTTAAATAATGCCTTGCAGCTCCAAAAATTGCCTGAGCTTTATGTCCTACATCTTCTTGTAATTTCCAGCTATATACTGCACTTAAAACAGCGCCTGCAACTGGGGTAAACTTACCAAAAGCTGAAAGTTTAGGAATACGATTTAACCATTCCCATTTAAACTCCCCTTCTTCATCTATTAACCAGTTCTTTAAAGTATCTATATCTGTGGTTGAACCTAATACTTGCTGAAATTGATGAATATCTTGAGTTTCCAACATATTTCGTAATGTTTTTAAAGCCAACAAGAGAGTTTGTTTCTCTGCGATCAGGCTAATGTCAACTTCTTTAAAAATAAACTCAACAACATCTTGGTCTGCTACCTCCAGCAGATCAAAGCCATGTGACCTTCCTGTCTGGTAAATAGTTCTTAAAACCAAAACTAATGAAACTGGAATATCTACAGCTGCACCAACAACACCTGATACACCTGTAATTGCACCTTGTACAGTCGCAATGAGCTTGTTTTGTTCTATAAGTGCCTGACTTAGACGTTGAGAACGACCTGTATCTTTAGTTAATTCAAATAAATCTTTAGCACCGGCTTCTTCTAGGATTTTTTCAGTTAAGGTACTTTTTGAACTAAAGTCATTTAACCAATTAAATAAATGGCCTGAGATTTTTTCATCCCAATCTGGCGAAAGAAATGTAGCAACACCATTTACTTTTTTAAAATGTCGACCAAATACCTGACGTGTGACTTTTGGTAAATGTTCTCTTAGCATTTGTTGAGGACTTTCATATTGCTCAACTTCAAATGGGCTTTTTGTTCTCGATCTACCTTCAACAGTTTTTCCAGTTGGGACTGGTTCAATTACCTTACTGACGTCACCTGATTGGTTCTGTTGCAAGATACTCAATCCTGTAGAACTGAGCTTTTTAGCCACTCCGAAGACCTGAGAAAACAAATTGTCAGATTGATTATTATTAAATTTTGTCATCAAGTACCTCGATTTTTTAATTTATCTAATTAGAGATAAATACTAGGTGGAATGTGGATTTATCTCAACTTGAATGTGTGTATTTTAGTTAACCCCAAATGCAACATACTATGTATTTGGTTATTTTTTTTAAATGTAAAATTGTCATAAAGATTTGCCATAAGAAATAAAAATCCTTTCTGCTATCATGTTAACAACGAAAAACATGAGTCCCGTTTTCTTACAGCTATATTCTCCTATTCATTTTCATAGCTGTTGAACACGATAGACTCTTAAATATCACCATAAAGGGACCTGTAGATGAAACGTGTTGTAATCACTGGTATGGGTATTAACTCATGTATCGGTAACTCTTTAGAAGCAGTTACTCATTCACTTCAAAATGGAATCTCCGGGACACGTTTTAACCCAACTTATGCTGAACTCAATTTTAAAAGTCATGTCAGCGCTGCTGCAGAACAAGACTTTGATAATATCGACCGTAAATTAAAACGCTTCATGGGCGTATGTGCGATGTATGCATACAACGCTGCTGTAGCTGCAGTTGAACATGCAGGCCTTACTCCTGAACAACTTGCTGGTAATCCACGTTATGGTATTGCAGGTGGTTCAGGTGGTGGCTCAACTGCTTCTGTTGTTGAAATGACAGAATTATTAGAGACTAAAGGCGCACGTAAAGTGGGTCCATTCTTCGTGCCACGTAACATGTCAAACACCATTACCGCAAACGTAGGTGTTGCATTTAAGCTACAAGGTATTTCACATACTATTACAAGTGCTTGCGCAACTTCTGCAGATGCAATTGGTTATGCGTACAACTTAATTCAACTTGGCAAACAAGACCTTATGCTTGCTGGTGGCGGTGAAGAAGATCACTGGTCTCAAAGTTTATTGTTTGATGCAATGGGCGCACTTTGCTCGAAATATAACGACTCTCCAGAAACAGCATCTCGCCCATATTCAGCAGACCGTGACGGCTTCGTTATTGCTGGCGGTGGTGGTTTCGTAGTACTTGAATCACTTGAGCACGCGCAAGCACGTGGTGCGAACATTTTAGCTGAAGTAGTAGGTTATGCTGCGAACAGTGATGGCGCGGACATGGTTGCTCCAAGTGGTGAAGGTGCTACACGTTGTGTATTAATGGCACTTGAAGAAGCTAAGCAACATGGCGTAGAGAAAATTGACTATGTAAATACACATGGTACTTCTACACCAGCGGGTGACATTACAGAACTTAAAGCAATGGAACGTGCATTTGGTGAAGGTAACGTACCTCCTCTTAGCTCAACCAAATCTATGACAGGTCATAGCTTGGGTGCGGCTGGTGTACAGGAAGCTATTTACTCTGTGCTAATGATGCAAAATGACTTTATTGCACCAAACATCAACGTGACTGAACTTGATGAAGGCGCAAAACCTTTCGATATCGTACTTGAAAAACGTGATGCAAAATTGAATACTGTAATGAGTAACAGTTTTGGCTTTGGCGGTGTTAACGCTTGCCTTATTTTCAAGAAGTGGGATGCATAATCCCACCTAGGATTATCGATGGATGCACCTTCTGATGCTTTTTTGTGGGTAAAAGCATTACATATTATTGCCGTGGTTTGCTGGTTCGCTGCTTTGTTCTACTTACCACGTCTATATGTTTATCATGCTATGAGTGAAGATGCTGCAAGTCATCAACGCTTTGAGGTAATGGAACGCAAGTTGTATCGTGGAATTATGTGGCCTTCGATGATTGCTACATTAATTACCGCCCATTTCCTTGTAGAGTGGGGTGATGCAACTCGACATTACCATCAAGCGACTTGGTTTTACCTCAAAGTTGGATTAGTGGCTTTATTAGTGATTTATCATTTGGTATGTGGCTATTATCGTAAAAAGCTCATCGGAAATGCTCACTATAAATCACACAAGTTCTGGCGATTCTTTAATGAAATGCCAACCTTAATTTTATTTGCTGTTGTGATTTTAGTTGTTGTAAAGCCTCAGTTTTAACTGGGGCTTTTGCTTTTCTTATCCAAGAATTCTTTTATTCATCCTAATAAAATGCACAATCTATTCAAACAATTATATTTTTCAAAACAGAACTATAAAATTAATCAATACCCTACCTCTTTATTTAGCAACACATGATCTATACTATGCTAAAGAAATAGATGAACTCATTTAATGGCAAAGCTATGCTAACTTTTAATGCCTTTAAACGCTTAATCCATACACCATTTATTCTTATTACCCTTTTTATTTTCCGTCACTTAAAAAAATATCCGATTAGACATTTGACTGCTCAAGAAAAAATATTAGCGCAAATGGTTTTCGGTGACATGCTTGATTGTGAACGGCCTAAAATTATTGCTACGCGCTACCTCCCTTGGCAGAGTTGCGGTATTTTTATGGCTCCCAATGGGAATATTTATGTCAATCCTGCTGATTACAGTGAAAATTACGCTCTAGAGTCTAAGTTTATGCAGGGTATTTTCATTCACGAACTCACACACGTCATGCAATATCAAAAAGGCATTCATGTACTCTTTAAAGGTGCTTTATTACAATCAGCCTATTACCTCAGCTTTAAAAGTTACAATCCCTACAAATATACCTATCACCCTGACAAGGTATTTAGTACGTATAATATTGAACAGCAAGGCGAAATTGCGCGCGACATTTGCTCTGGAAAAATCCCAAATATTATCTGTTCACCTCGACTTCATTTGTAACTAAATAATCAATCTCGCTTTGAACGTAACATTTTTTGCGTAATGTAAATGAGAATTCTTATAAATCAGAAATACTTATCTAAACTATAAAAGTGCGCTTATTCAATTCAAATTATTGAAAAAAATAGAACAGACTTATTCCAAATTAGCTTGTGATAAGGCAGTATACAAACAATAAAAATAATGAAGCCTGTTTCTATTCTATACAGAAAATCTCGTTATTTTTACGCAGAAAATATGGGATTGGTATATATTATTGATCTTGACATTTTTGTTTACTATTTTAATTGTTTACTATCGTATCATACACATCGTTGAAAAATTATATCCATAAAAATCAACACTGTGTGTATCTATATTCGTTATGATCTAGGATTAGGTTTGAATGAAAAGTTTTAAAGTTGCCCTTGCTCAGTTTTCTCCGCATATTGGCAATATTGACTCAAACACCCAAAAGATGATTGAGCAAGTAAATCAGGCGAAAAAACAAGACGCTGACCTGATTATTTTTCCCGAGCTTTCTGTTATTGGTTATCCAGCTGAAGATCTATTGTTACGTCCAAATTTAAATAAACGTATGCAAAAGGCTTTTGCACAACTTGCCGAAGTTAAAGATATTGTTATGGTTTTCGGGTTCGTAAACCAGACAGAAGATGGTCAACGTTATAATTCTGCTGCTGTCATGAAAGACGGTCAAGTTTTGGGTGTTTTTAACAAACACAATTTACCAAACTATGGCGTCTTTGATGAAAAACGCTATTTCCAAAAAGGCCATCAGCACTTAGTTTTTGAATATCTTGGGCATAAGTTTGGTGTATTAATCTGTGAAGATATCTGGTCAATTAATACGGTTAAACAGTTGAGCCAATTAAATGTTGATACAGTTCTTGTACTCAACTCATCACCATATGAAGTCGGCAAACCACAACACCGTATACAGACCTTAAGTGAACTTGCCAAACAACTTCATCTAAATATTGTTTACGTTAACCAAGTGGGCGGACAAGACGATTTAATTTTTGATGGTACAAGTTTTGTCAGCAATCAAAATGGTGAAATTGCTTTACAAGCACCAAGCTTTAAAGAAGACATTTATATTGCTGAATTTGATCGTGATACAAAGTTATTTAAAGTCACTGAATCTGCTCCTGCATTAGAAACATTTGCAGAAATCTATCAAGGTTTAGTCATGGCAACTCGTGACTATGTAGAGCGCTCAGGCTTCCCAGGTGTGATTCTGGGTCTTTCTGGTGGTATCGACTCTGCCCTTACACTTGCGATTGCTGTTGATGCAATCGGTGCAGAAAAAGTGCAAGCTGTAATGATGCCTTATACTTATACTTCTCAAATTAGTGTAGAAGATGCGGCTGAACAAGCTCGCCGTATGGGTGTGACTTTCGGTATTGCTGAAATTCACTCAATCGTAAATAGCTTCATGCAAACCTTGTATCCTTTCTTTGGTAATTCACCAGCTGACGCAACGGAAGAAAATTTACAAGCGCGTGCTCGTGGCACATTGCTTATGGGCTTATCAAACAAGTTTGGTAATTTAGTCCTTTCTACAGGAAATAAATCTGAACTTTCAGTTGGCTACTGTACGCTTTATGGCGATATGGTTGGTGGCTTTGCGGTTCTAAAAGATGTTTATAAAACTATCGTATTTGAATTAGCAAAATACCGTAACAGCTTAAGCGAAACCCCTGTGATTCCTGAGCGTGTGATTACCCGCCCACCTTCTGCAGAACTTCGCCCAGATCAAAAAGACCAAGACTCTTTACCAGCATATGATGTATTAGATGCCATCCTTTACGCATACATTGAAGAAGATTTAGGTCAGGCCGATATTATTGCCAAAGGTTTTGATAAAGAAGTTGTTGAAAAAGTCATCCGTTTAGTTGATCGTAATGAATACAAACGTCGTCAAGGTGCGATTGGCCCGAGAATTACCTCTCGTGCATTTAGTCGCGAACGACGTTATCCGATTGTCAACGGTTGGACAGCGAATGACTGAGCAGAAAAACTCATCAAAAACTACAGCACTTGCTCAAGCACTTTTGCTTGAGCAGGTGGAATTTTTCAAAAAACAATTATCTATAGAAAACTCACCTATTTATTTCCAGCAGTTCATTCAGTTATTTATGCAACATGCTGACGAAATCAAGCTACATGAGGTTGTTGATTTAGAACAACTACAAGCCGTTGTGAAACGCTATGCTTTTGAAATGCAGCTAGGTGCCGGTTTACTTGAGTTTATTGGGGAAATCGCGCAGCGTATTTATTTATCTGCTATGAAGTCTCCAATTCAGTTACAAGACTTGGTCTCTGACCACCAATTTGAAATGTGGCTTTCTAAATTTTTAGAAATGGAGCATATTCCTCATTATCTCAATCAGTTTTTAAGAACTAGCCCTTCTGTACAACAGCTTTGCCAATATATTGCAACCTCAACTCTAGAACAAAAATTACCAAAACTTCTAACTGCATCTAGAATAGATGACTACCATTTTGAATGGCAACATAAGCTCAAAAAATTCTCTTTTTTACAACAACAACGCCTCGAGCATAAACTTGAAACTTGGATTGCCAGTTTTATTCATGAGCAACTTACAGAATTAAGTCTTTTATCGAGTGAAGATTTAGAAAGCCTAGTACGTCATGTTTGGGAAGATATTAGACATAAAAAAATGTATGAATTTATGAAACAGCTCACTCCTCTCGATGTTGAAGAGTTTTTTGTTTTAATTTACGAATACTGGAAAGAATTACGCCAGTCACAATTTATGCAAGATCTGATTTTGTATGGTGTCGAAGTTTTTTATGACTTTTATAAAGATCAGAGTTTATTTGAAGTATTAAGTGAGATTGGATTAACCGAAAGCGACTTACAAACAGAAGCTTTACGTTTTTATCCGAAGGTTATGGATGCCTTTAATGAACACGGTATTTTAGAACCATTACTTCAAGCGCTTTTAGCTCCTTTTTATCAAAGCTCAAAAACACTCGATATGATTGAAAAACATTTTAATGAGTAAAAAATAGATAAAAAGAAACCACGCAGGAGCGTGGTTTTTAAAATGGTGGCTATGACGAGACTTGAACTTGTGACCCCCGCATTATGAGTGCGGTGCTCTAACCAACTGAGCTACATAGCCGTAAACTGTGTGCGCATTATCTATAGTTCTGTATAGCAGGTCAATAGGTAAAAACCCTTAATGCCCATCAATTGAACAAATAAGATTCAGATCATCATTATTTGTTCTTTTTTTTAGCATTTTTTACTTTAAACAATTGATCGGCCACAGAAATATATTAAAGATCTAATACTAGTTTTTTACCTTTAGCTCTCGACACACAAATCATCATACTCTTTTGTGAAGCCTTTTCTGCATCACTTAAGTATTGATCAAAGTGATCTGCTTCACCTTCTAAGATAGCGGTTTCACATGTACCACAAACCCCTTCTCGGCATAGACATTCCACATCAATATTTAATGTCTCGATGGCTTGTAAAATAGTCTGGTTACTTTGTACTTCAATTTCCTGATTAGACTTAGCAAGTACTACCGTAAACGCTTCACCATCTTCTGGAACTGTTGAAGCAAATTGTTCCCAGTGGATATACTCATCGCGGTAACGATGCTTATTACAGCAATCAATCACAGCATCAATCATGGGTTTCGGTCCACAGACATAGACATGCGTGCCTTTAGGTTGTGATGAAATCAGTTCATCCAAATTTAATGCGCAACCTTCTGAGTCAACATAACTAAACACATGATCAGGATGTTTCTGTTTTAACTCATCTAATAAAGCCGCGTGTTCAGGTGAGCGATAAGCATAATGTAGCTCAAACTCAGCACCGCGTGCTGCAAGCTCATCCATTTGTGGCAAGAATGGTGTAATACCAATACCACCTGCGATTAAAATATGTTTATTGCCTGTTTCCGCTAATGGAAATAAATTTTTTGGTTCTGAAATCTGAATTTCACAGCCTTCATTACATTGATCATGCATAAAAACCGAACCACCCTTACCTTCCACATCTTTACGAACACAGACTTGGTAAGTCGATAGATCTTGCGTACAACTCATCAATGAGTAAGCATTTGAAAGTTGCTCATTCATTTTGACAATAATATGGCTTCCCCCACTAAATCGAGGAAAGTTCTGCCCATCTTGACGTTTGAACGTAAACCGTTTGATTAAAGGGGTTAGCTGCTCCACATGAGTAACAACTGCCGGGAACATTTCATAATGACTAGCCATATTAGAATCCTTCTTTTACCGCATATTCTTGTTGTTAGGGCTTATCCTTAAAGCCCTAAACACATGTATTTAATGGTCATGAACTCTTCAAGACCATACTTTGAGCCTTCACGCCCGACGCCTGATTGTTTTACACCACCAAATGGTACAACTTCATTTGAAATTGCTGTGGCATTCATACCGACCATTCCATATTCAAGTTGTTCTGACACTCGCCATAAACGTGAAATATTTTCGCTGTAAACGTAAGCTGCCAAACCGAAAATGGTGTCATTTGCCTGAGCCACGACGTCTGCTTCATCTGTAAAGCGAATAAGGGGCGCAACTGGACCAAAAATTTCTTCTTGGATAATTTCCATTGTACGGTCAACGTTCGTTAGAACTGATGGCTCATAAAAGGTTTGTCCCAAAGCATGTTGTTTCCCGCCGCAAGCAACCTTAGCACCTTTACTGACTGCATCATCAATCAATTGCTGTGCTTTTAACACTGCTTTTTCATTAATTAATGGGCCAATTTGAACACCATCTTCTAGCCCATTACCAACTTTAAACTTTTGTACTTCTTGTACAAACTTCTCGGCAAAAGCTTGATAAATATTGTCATGTACATAAATGCGGTTAGCACAAACACAGGTCTGGCCTGCATTACGGAACTTGGCAAAAATCGCACCTTGTACAGCTTTATCTAAATCGGCGTCATCAAACACAATCAGTGGAGCATTTCCGCCCAACTCAAGCGCTAATTTTTTAATGGTACTTGAGCACTGCTGCATCAATAAACGCCCTACTGGAGTTGAGCCAGTAAAGGTCAATTTTTTCACTTTTTCATGTGAAGTAAATACCGAACCAATTTCTTGTGATTTACCTGTAACGACGTTAATCACACCAGCCGGAATACCTGCTTTTTCTGCAAGCTTCGCAATCGCTAAAGCACAATAAGGCGTTTCATTCGCTGGCTTAATCACGACCGTACATCCAGCTGCTAAAGCCGGTGCTGCTTTACGGGTAATCATGGCGATTGGGAAATTCCACGGCGTAATCGCAGCCACCACACCCACAGGTTCTTTACTAATAATAAAACGCTGCTGGTTATTGACGGTTGGAATCACATCACCATAAATACGCTTGCCTTCTTCGGCAAACCATTGAATAAATGATGCAGCATAACGCACCTCACCTTTCGCTTCTGCCAAAGGTTTACCTTGTTCAATAGTCATAATGAGAGCAAGTTCATCAGTATGATCGAGAACCAGTTTGTACCAAGCCAATAAAATATCTGCACGGTTTTGAGCCGTTAAAGCTTTCCAACTCTGTAATGCAGTATAAGCAGCCTCGACTGCTTGAGTCGCCTCAGCCGCTCCCATATTTGGAATTGTGCCAATTTCTTCGCCTGTAGCTGGGTTAGTCACTGGAACTGTTGCATTTGACTGTGCAGCTAACCATTGCCCATTAATGTAGGCTTGTTGCTGAAATAATTCAGTACTTTGTAAACTCGACATATCATCTTCCTAACTGAAGAATCAGGTGTAAGTCATCTTTACACCTGAATAAATCCATTTGTTTTATTTGTGATGCTGCGCTACAAGATGTTGGAAGTAGGCAATACCATGCTCACTAATCCCTGAGCGTTGCTTATCAGTCATAATACGGCCTTGACCACGATAACCACGTGATTTCAAACCACGTTGTACGCTTTCGACCAAGTTCAAATCTTCAGGACGGAATACATTACGATACCACTCAATCAAATCTTTCTGATCTTGAGTGAGCTCTTCGTTCGTGAAGTAAATATCGTAATGCTGCAAAGTCGTTTCTGCATCTACTGGAAACTCATAGATCACCGTCATGAAATTGCTGCCCGGTGGTACGTTGAACATCGTGCAAGGCCAAGTCCAGAAACCATGAAACTCAGGATCTGTTACTGATGGATCAAGCTTGAATGACTTCTCAGATGAACGTGCAAAACCGTACTGTAGTGTCCAGTTTTGATGTGTGGTATGCCAATATTTATCAACTTGTACGGAGTCAGCAAAACCTGGATGCGCTGGTCCACAGTGATAGCACTCTAGATAGTTATCAACAATCACTTTCCAGTTTGCTGGAGTTTCTGTCACAAAACGTGCTGCCAGTTTCAAATCTTTAATTACGCTACATGCTTGATTTAAACGCTCAGCAAATTCCGGAAGTTGGTCTTCTACACAAGTCGCATTTTCATCCATGTTAATGAAAACAAATCCTGCATATTCCTCAACTTTTAAAGGCACCATGCTTGAGTTTTCTTTATCGAAAGATTCAACGTGGTCACAGTTACGCGCCAAGGCTAAGCTACCGTCTAGCTTAAAAGTCCAAGCATGGTATGGGCAGGTAATTACATTTTTTGCTTTACCACTGCCACTTAAAAGTTCGTGACCACGGTGCGGACATACATTATAAAAAGCACGTAAAACGCTATCTTTACCACGAATGATGACAATATTTTCACCAATTACTTTACGGGTAATATAATCATTCGGTTGTGCCAATTCACTGCCATGTGCAACACAAATCCAGCTTTTAGCAAAGATTGCTTCTTTCTCATGCTCAAAAACTTGCGATGAAGTATAGAAAACTTTAGGGAAAGTCCATGCAACATCTGGGTTTGCACAAAAATCTTCAGGTAATTTTTCAACTGCACTCATGTTTTACTCCATTAAATTCTTTTCGTCCAAATGACTCGATATTAAATTGATATCTTTTCGACACTGCCAAACATGCGGCGTATCGCACTCAGCATGTTTTGATATAACTGTTGAACTTCAGGACAATCACGCATAAGACGTAAACTGCCATGCAATAAACCTTTGCCTAAATGGAACTCGTTAGGGATACCTGCTTGTTCCAATTTTTGAGTAAAGAAATAACCGTCATCACTTAAAGGGTCATACTCTGCAACCGTGACAAAACTTGTAGGCATATCTGAAAAATCAGTTGCCAATAAAGGTGCTAGACGTAAATCCTGCCAATCTTGAGAGTTAGGTGCATATTCCTTTAAATAAAAATGCATATCTTCCGTTGTGAGTAACGGCGCATGTGCATGCTTTTGTGCGGCTGGTGTATCAAGCGCTGTAGTTAAACACGGATAAACCAATGCCAGACCTTGAGCTTGCAAACCACTATGCTGTAGATGCACTGCTAGGGCAGCTGCTAAGTTACCGCCTGCGCTATCGCCTGCTAGAACGATATTTCCGCTATCAATCTGCCAATCAGAACCATACTCTTTAAGCCATTGATAAACTGCTAAACAATCTTCAAAAGCTGCCGGAAAGCGATGCTCTGGTGCCATGCGGTAATCCACACCAATGACAACTGCATTTAAGTCCTGACATAAATAACTGGTAATAAACTCATGTGAATCGAGGCCACCCACCATCCAACCGCCACCATGTAAATACAATACACATGGCCAACCAGCTTCAGGTCGGTTAGTTTTTGGTGAATAGATGCGAACAGGCACTGAATGCTCCGCATTTGCAACAACTCTATCTTCGACTTCAATCTTGCCATCACGAGGCAAAGTGTAGTGTCGACACATCGCGTCATAGGCCGCGCGGACTGAGTCAATATCTGCATCTGCTGGTGAATAAATGCTGCTCCAATACACAAGGCTTTGCATTTCTTCACTTAAGGCATACGTAGTCTGTTCACATGTAGTCATTACCGTTCCCTCTAGCTGGTTTTTCTGTCCAGTTTGATTGAGCTTGCAAGCTCTAGCTGCATCCGTTTTGCATGTTCATCTTGAGCCTGGTTTAAACCAATTTCCGCATCATCATAACCTTGTTGCTCAATTAAATGTGATGGGACTTTGGCATAATCCTGAATCAACCATTTCACTAAGCCATAGGTCTGAATCAGAATAATCACGATGAATGGTAAAGCCGTCACAATAGTTGCCGTTTTCATGGTGTCTAAAGGTGCTTTACTAAAGATCATGGCAATCGGAACCAAAGTCAGCATGACACACCAGAACAGACGGGCATTTGGCGATGGATCTTGCCCTTCACTTAAACCGCGTGTACATGTTGCTGAAACTGCATATCCGACCGCATCCATATGTGCTGCCAAGAACACCACCATAATGCCGAGAAAAATCCACATCATCAGCTTTCCAGCAGGTAATAGGCTGAGCAATTGTCCAATTGCAACCTCACCACCCTGTTGGCTTAAGATTTGCGGTACATTTACAGCCCCATGAATAAAGCTATAAACGCTGTAGTTTTCAAACACACCAAAGATAAACCAAAGACCAACACTGCCGCCAATCACCATGGCAAAGATCACTTCTTTAATAGTACGGCCTTTAGAAACACGCGTTACAAAGAGTGCCACACCCGGTGCATATGAAATCCACCATAACCAGTAGAAAACAGTCCATTCACGAGTAAACTTGCCATCGCCCATTGGGTCGGTAAACAGACTCATATCAACAAAGTTGGTTGCCATTAACCCGAAACTCATTAATGAATTATTCAAAATGAATTGAGTTGGACCAAAGCACAGTACATAAATCGCAAATAACACCACGCCTAAACACACCATGTGACTTAAACGTTGCATGCCTTTATCCATACCTACATACGAACTAAGTGCAAACAGAACCGAAACACCCAAAATAATGATGACCTTAGTCATAAAAGTATTTGGGATACCTGTGAGCTGAGACAAAATATTGGTAAATGTCACAGCAGTGAGTACCAACGAAATCGTTAATGCACCAAACATGCAAAGCAAGAACATTAAGTCGACTAAACGCCCAACCACACCTGTTGATTTAAAGCCTGTTACCGCTTCAATCACTGAAGCCAAACTTAAGCCTTTGTTTTTTCTAACATGGTAGCTGTAGCACAAAGAAATTGATGCCAAAGCATAAATTGCCCATGCACTTAAACCTGAGTGAAAAAACGAGTAAGCCACGCTATATTTCAATGCTTCTGCTGACTCAGGCGGTAAGCTCAAACCCGGAGTTTGATAATAGTAAGCCCAATCCAAAAAGCCCCAGTACAATGTAGAAGACCCGATACCTGACAAGATGAACATAAAAATCCATGACATCGTGGTGTATTGAGGCTTTCCTTCACCTAGTTTGATTTTGCCGTATTTACTAAAAGCTAGACCAAAAGTAAAAATAATGGCTAAAAAAGCAAACAGTAATACTGGGGTGGTAAATACCGATGTCGTCCACTGCATCCATGTTGCAGCGATCTTGATCGACTCTTGCGAATAAATCGCCAAACCAGCAACTGAAATAAATACAAACAGTAAACTGGTTACAGCAAGAACTTTATCCGTATAAATTTTTGTGTTTTGATTATCCATATCCATACATCCATTTTTGGATGGCGTTATTCCATAGCGAACACGTCCATTTTAATTTGGGCTACACACGATGCAATTGCATCTCCTACCTCATAAGTTTTTGCCTGACCGCCGATATCGGCTGTCTTTGGCCCATTAATTAATACATGCTCAATCGCCTGCATAATGTCCTGACCTGCTTGAATGCAACGTTCGTCTTCTTCACCAAAGAATTCGAACATCATGGCACCCGACCAAATCGCAGCGATTGGATTGGCAATTTGTTTACCGTAAATATCTGGTGCTGAACCATGTACAGGTTCAAACAATGATGGGAATTTTCTTTCTGGGTTTAAATTTGCCGAAGCAGCCAAACCAATAGTTCCTGTACATGCAGGGCCTAAATCGGAAAGAATGTCGCCAAATAAATTCGATGCAACAACCACATCAAAGCGTTCAGGTTGTAAAACAAAACGAGCTGCTAAAATATCAACGTGCTGCTTATCAGCCTGAATTTGTGGATATTGTTTTGCCATCGCATCCACACGTTCATCCCAATAGGGCATGCTGACCGCAATACCATTAGACTTGGTCGCTGCTGTAATTTTTTTCGCGTCACGCTGATTTGCAAACTCAAATGCATAACGCAAAATGCGATCTACACCATGACGCGTAAATACAGCTTCTTGTAAAACAAACTCTCGATCTGTTCCTTCAAAAGCCTTACCACCAATGGCTGAATATTCACCTTCACTGTTTTCACGGACCACGTAGAAGTCGATATCGCCTGGTTTTTTACCTACTAAGGGACATTTAACACCCGGCATTAAGCGCACTGGACGTAAATTCACATATTGGTCAAAACCGCGACGGAACTGGAGCAACGACCCCCAAAGTGAAATATGGTCAGGTACTTTATCTGGCCAGCCTACAGCGCCAAAATAAATTGCATCGTAGCCCTGCAAAGTTTCAAACCAGTCATCTGGCATCATTTTGCCGTGCTCAAGGTAGTAATCGCAGCTTGCCCAATCGAAAGCATCTAACTGAAGCTCAATACCATGCTTCTCTGCTGCTGCCTTTACAACCTTAATGCCTTCTGGTAGAACTTCTAAACCAATGCCATCGCCTGCAATCGTGGCAACTTTATATCTTTTTGCCATAAGCTTCCTTCACACCTTCGACTAATATCCTTGTATGGCTTAAACATGATGTTTTAAGCAAAAATGATCAACAACAGAACTATCACTCCAATGGACACGGATCGTGAATAATCTACCTAACCTATCGGATTTAAAGGTTTTTTGCACAGTCGCCAAACTAAAAAGTTTTGTCGAATCTGCTGAGGAACTCGGGACATCGCCAGCTTTTATTAGCAAGCGAATTAATATTTTAGAAAACACCTTAAGCTGCAAACTTTTTCATCGCAGCACACGTCATGTTAGCCTGACAGAAGATGGCAAACTCATTCTTGAGAGAGTTTCAAATATTCTTGAAGAATTTGATGAAGTCTGTGAACTAGTGAACAACCCACTCAGTACACCCACGGGTCGTATGGATATTATTAGTAGCTTTGGTTTTGGCAGAAAGCATATTGCACCAATTCTGTCTAAATTAATGATGCTTTATCCAAAGCTCCAAATTCATTTTGACACCATCGACAATACCAAAGACCTGATTCAACACAGTATTGATTTGGATATTAGAATTGGTAATGAAATTGCACCAAATATGATTGCGAAGAAGTTAGCTTCCAATTTTCGGATTTTATGTGCGGCGCCGAGTTATTTACTTAAACACGGCGTACCAGACAGCATTGAAGATTTGCAAACACATGATTGTTTGACAATTAGTGAACGCGATCAATCATCTGTGTTATGGAAATTTAGGCATGCTTCTGAAGATGTCTCAGTGCATATCAAACCACGTTTTGTTTCGAATAACGGCGAAATTATTCATCAACTTGCCATAGAAGGCCACGGGATTATTTTCCGATCAATTTGGGATGTTGCAGATGAATTAATTACAGGTCAACTCCAACACATTTTGCCCGAATATTGGCAAGATGCAGATGTTTGGGCAGTTTATCCATCACGACTCAAAAGCTCATCTAAATTACAAACCTGCATTTTGTTTATTCAAAACGAATTGCTCAATCGTTTACAGCATGTACAAAACCTAAGTCGTGGACAACTCATTTCACCAGCTGTCAAACGAGATCCACCACCTGAAAAAGTCTTTCTATAAAAAAGCCCTAAGTGAAGTGTATTCACTTAGGGCAATAAATCGCTTTTAAATTTTAAAAATAATATCCGATTGAAAGATAAAATAATTTATCCCAATCATTACTGCTACCTTGTGCAAGGCCATCAGCCCCACCACCAACCATTGGATCATTTTTACTCATAATGTATTCACCCTGAATACCAATGGCTTTGTAATTAAAATAAACCCCTGCAATTAAGCGTTCAGAGTCTTTATAACCATTCTCATCTTTAAAGAAGCGGCTATGAGAGATATAAGGTTTAATATTTTCAAGTTTGTGAAATGGCTGAGCAAAGGTATAGTTGATTTCATTGACCAGATATTTGCCTTTATTAGCAACTTGATATGGATAGTCGAACGCACCAATCGTTGAACTATTAGGGAATAAATCGTCGCCATTCGTGACATCTTGCTTGCCCGCTAAGAACATCCATTGCCATGCTTGATATTGTGTTTGAGCAAAAACGTTCCATGATTTGCGGTGTCCATCTTCGTCTGTTCTTTTATTTTCTAAATCAGAATACCAAACTGAACCACCTAACTCGGTCGAAAATTTTTGAGCTTTATCAAGCTCAAATTTTCTAGATCCTCGAGCAATCCACATATTCTTTTCTTCGATATTAGTACCTGTGGTTAAATCATCAGCTTCCACAAAGTTACCACTGTATCTGCTTGAGTCCTTTGAAGTTCCCTTATAATTTCCGCCATCAGTGGGATAGAATCCTAGGGTCAAATTATATTTATCATCTGCAAATTTATATTTAATCCCCAGATTATCGATATCTTCTAAACCGACAGTATTTAAAAGAGTTTCGTAATAGCTACTTCCCCAAAATTCGCCAAAGCCAAAATCAACGGGTTGCAAACCTGCCGTGATTCTCTGCTGATCAGATAATTTATAACCTACCCAAGCTTTTTTTAGAAAAATCGCATCACACAAGCGATCATATTGATAACAACGGGCATCCGCACCTGCAATCCAATCTGGATTTTCATAACCTAATACTAATTTAATATCAGTTAACCGCCAATCATCATTTTGGGACCCTTCATTTGCATCAACCACATAATCTTTATGTAAATAACGAGAACGTACTGCGCCAGACACTTTAAATTGACCCGAATCTAAAGTTGGATCTCCCCAACTCAAATCAGCCGCAGAAGCCTCTACTCCCGCAGTTAAACTTAAAATTCCTAAAAATAATAATGACCTTTTCATGTCTTCAACATCCTTGTTAAGTGTTATAAGAACATGAAGAAATTGGTCTAGACAAACAATGCCACAACTATAAAGTCGGTCTTCACAAACTGTGTTTAATCAAAAAATGAGCATAAAAAAAGACCACGCAGGAGCGTGGTCTATAAAATGGTGGCTATGACGAGACTTGAACTTGTGACCCCCGCATTATGAGTGCGGTGCTCTAACCAACTGAGCTACATAGCCGAAAACTGTGCGCGCATTATCTTAACTTCTTTAACGCACGTCAAGAAAAATTTTAAATAAAATGAGGTGAAGTGAGCCTATAAGCCGGGTTCTGTCGAGGATGGTCATTCCTCTAGGCGTACAATCACTCATACGCTCAAGCGACCTACCCGAATCCAGTACGGGCCGTACCTCAGGATTCCTATTTGGTCTTGCTTCTGGTGGGGTTTACCATGCCGTGAACTGTTACCAGACACGCGGTGCGCTCTTACCGCACCCTTTCACCCTTACCTCACGAATGAGGCGGTCTACTCTCTGCTGCACTTTCCGTCGGCTTTCACCGCCCAGGCGTTACCTGGCACCCTGCCCTATGAAGCCCGGACTTTCCTCCCCTGCTTCAGTCACGAAGACCTCCACAGCAGCGACCATCCAGCTCACCTCAGGGGCGCATATTAACAAATTTATTTACTAATTGCTTGTGCTTTTTTGAGCAATTAATCTTTTATATTTGTCTAATAGCTGTTCTTCCGTTTCAACATGCTGCGGATCTTTAGGAATACAGTCTACTGGACAAAATAACTGACATTGCGGCTGGTCATGATGACCAACGCATTCAGTGCATAAATCTGGATGAATTTCGTAAATCACTTCACCCATGAAAATAGCTTCATTTGGGCAAACTGGTTCACAAACATCACAGTTTATGCATTCATCGGTGATATATAACGACACTTTACCAACCTTGTTGATGTTTACGTTCAAAGGCCTCAACCACAGCTTGCGGAACAAACTTGGTTACATCCCCTTTTAAACGAGCAATTTCCCGAATCAATGTCGAAGAAATAAATGAATACTGCTCAGATGGCGTTAAAAATACTGCTTCAAAATGTGGGTCAAGTTGACGGTTCATATTGGCAAGTTGAAATTCATATTCAAAATCAGAAACTGCTCTTAAACCACGAAGTACTGCTGTTGCCTTCTGCTCTTTGAAAAAATTAACTAGCAGCCCATCAAAGCCGACAAATTCAACATTTGATAAATGGCTTAATGAAGTTTGGGCCAGTTCAACTCTCTCTTCTAGACTAAACAAAGGGTTTTTATGATGTCCAATTGCAATTGCTACTACAACCTCATCAAACATTCTTGATGCTCTAGTAACTAAATCAACATGTCCATTCGTGATGGGGTCAAATGTTCCAGGATAAATTACACGCGTTTTAGACATCCGCTAGTACTCTAATTGTATTGTGAACCTATTTTAGCAAAAGTTATACATCAGGCGAAATATTGACGTGTAGGAAAAAACTTCACCTTGGCATCAGTTTACGGCACAATAGGCATAATTGTGGAAGTTTGAATTATGGCGAAAGCAACAGTAGTAAAGAAACATAATGGCGGAACCATCGCACAAAACAAACGTGCCCGCCATGATTATTTTATCGAAGAAAAATTTGAAGCTGGTATGTCTTTACTAGGTTGGGAAGTAAAGTCTTTACGTGCTGGTCGCATGAGTTTGACAGAAAGTTATGTCATTTTTAAGAATGGTGAAGCGTTTTTATTTGGTGCACAAATTCAACCGCTCCTTTCAGCATCTACTCATGTAGTACCTGAAGCTACACGTACACGTAAATTATTATTATCACGCCGAGAACTAGAAAAGCTAACAGGTTCAGTTAACCAAAAAGGTTACTCATGTGTTCCTTTGGCATGTTACTGGAAAGGTCACTTGGTTAAACTTGAAATCGCACTTGTGAAGGGTAAACAGCTTCACGACAAACGTGCGACTGAAAAAGATCGCGATTGGCAGCGTGATAAAGCTCGTATATTTCATAAGTAATTAAATAAAAAGCCTCTTCTTTAGAGGCTTTTTTACATTTTGAATTTTATTAATTTAATCTATATAAGAGTCCAGCAATATATTCGCCAAACCATTTAGCTGTATCTAAATCGCCTTGTGGAGGAGTAATTTCAACAGGTGCATTATCTGACTGCGTCATTAAACCTAAACAGCTCGATAATCGATTTAAATCTTTTTCACTATGCCCAGTCGTCATTAAAGGTAAACCTGACCAAAGCATGCCATGTTGCATCGCAAAAATATTTAATTGTTGTAATACAGCCAATTTATCGCCGCTTAGACCACCTGAGTTTGCAAAGCCAGCTGCAAGCTTGCCTTGCCATAAACGATTTTTCCAACGTTTAGAAGTACTGTCCATAAACTTTTTAAAGTCGGCCGTCATACTTCCCATATAGGTAGGTGAACCAAAAATAATACCATGCGATGCATCAAGTGCATCCCAATCAATATGTTCAATATTCATTAAATGTACTTTTACACCCATCACCTCTGCACCAGCAGCAATAGCGGAAGCTACCTTCGCGGTATGACCATATGGACTGTGGTAGACAATAGAGAGATGTTTTTCAGGCAAAGACATAAGTTTAAAATTTTGAGCGATTTTTTCTATTTTATCATTTTATTAACGCTTGCTAAACCTTCATCTATAAATATGAAATATAAGGCTTTCACTACCGCATACTATAGAAATATTTTCGAGTTAAATAAAAAACTCTCTTATTTTTTAATGAATATAAAATAAGAGAGTCATTTAAGGCGGTGATCAAAACTTACATAAAAACAAACGTAGCCATACGCCCTGTCTTCGCATCACGACGATAAGAAAAATACTCTTCATCCTGTTGATAAGAGCATTGATCTCCGCCCAAGACTTGTTGCACACCTAGACTTTGCAAAATAAAGCATGCAATAGCATATAAGTCTGCATGAAATTTATTTGGAGCCACGCCTTCAACAAAAGCTGTTTCCAACTCTGGATATTTATCACAAAAGGCAGCTTTTACTTCAGCCCCAATTTCAAAACAAGGTTGACTAATTGCAGCTCCTAACCATGCCCAAGTTGGAGGATTTTGCATAGCCGTAACTGTATTTTCAATAATGCCACCTGCTAAACCACGCCAACCAGCATGCAAATTAGCGACTTCGGTTCCTTCGGCATTTCCCAACACGACAGGTAAACAATCAGCCGTCATCATCATTAAAGCATGACCTTTTGTTTGGGTGACCAAACCATCGCCGATTAAAGCTTTAAAAGGAATTTGTTCATTTACAGTATGGCAAATCGTACTATGCGTTTGGGTCATCCATGTCATTTTTTTAACACCAAATTTCGCAAACTCATCTAACAATATCATTCGATGCTGTTGAACACGCTGTGGCTCATCTTTGACATGTAAAGCCAGATTAAAGCCAGATAACTCAACCTGACCTGTTGGCAATGCCAAAGGATGCTGAACACGTGTCTGCCCTACAAATACGCCTTGAGGTAAACCTTGAACAAATTCCATATGCACGTCCTTAATATGCAGCGTTTTCTGAACGTAACACATTCACTAAATGTGTGAAATCTTCAGGCCACGGCGCTTCAAATAGCATTTCTTCACCAGTACGAGGGTGTTTTAAGCCCAATTTAGCTGCGTGCAATGCCTGACGTTTAAAACCACGTAAAGTTTCAATGAGCAGCTCAGATGCACCAGCTGGCACACGCACACGGTTCATATAAACCTGATCACCAACTAAGCCATAACCAATGTAACTAAAATGCACACGGATCTGATGTGTTCGTCCTGTTTCAAGGCGAGCTTGTACACGGGTAAAATCTTTAAAACGTTCTTTTACATTGTAATGAGTTACTGCATCTCGCCCACCCGGTAAAATTGCCATTTTTACACGATCAACTGGGTGGCGTTTGATTGGTTCATCAATCGTGCCGCCAGCAATAATATTTCCATAAACAACCAAATCATATACACGGTAAACCGTTTTATTTGCCAACTGTTTACTTAAAGAAAATTGGGCCTCTAGAGTTTTAGCAACCACCAGTAAACCGCTGGTATCTTTATCAATACGGTGTACTAAACCAGCGCGCGAAAGTTCTGCCAATTTTGGGAAATGGTAAAGCAAAGCATTCACTAAAGTTCCAGAACTATTGCCTGCTCCTGGATGTACTACCATGCCTACCGGCTTATTAATAACTAAAATATCATCGTCTTCATAGACAATATTAAGTGGAATATTTTCAGGTTGACTCGTCGTCTGGGCTTCGAGCTCTACTTCGAGCGTAAGCAGCTCAGTTCCTTCACAACGGTGTTTAGGCTTGACAATGTTACCATTCACCAACAGATGGCCATCTTTCAACCATTGCTTGAGCTTTTCACGTGAAAACTCGCTCCATACCAAGGCTGCTACCTGATCGATACGTTGTCCCAGATAGGTTTCATCTAGCTGAACTTGCAACGATAAACGTGTTGCAGTTGTATCAGAAGTATGGTTATCTGCATCCTCAGAATCTTCAAGTAAATTGAAGTCGGTTTCAGAGAAGTTTGTGTTTGAAGATTGTGCTGAAGTCATTTGATCATTGAGATAAAAGTGGTTTAATAGCGCAATTGTAGCTCATTGCCCAACATAACAGAGGAGTTTTTATGTCGCTACCACGTTATAAAATTACGATGCTTGCCTTATCTTTAGGCGTAGCGTCTGCATTTGTGGGCTGTAGCAGCAATCCAAGTAAAAAAGAAGTGGTCGATACTGGCCCTCAATCTAGTGAACAAGCTTACTTCGAAAAGGCCCAAAAGTCGCTTGACCGTGGTCAATATCTTGATGCGACCAAGTCTTTAGAGGCAATCGATACTTATTATCCGACTGGACAATACGCTCAACAAGCACAACTTGAACTTCTATATTCGAAATTTAAACAAAAAGATTATGAAGGCACCATTGCCTTAGCAGAACGTTTTATTCGTTTAAATCCTCAACATCCAAATGTGGATTATGCTTATTATGTTCGTGCTGTTGCCAATATGGAGCAAAACTACGACAGTTTGATGCGTTATACCTCTTTGCAACAGTCACATCGTGATGTGAGTTATTTAAAAGTTGCGTATCAAAACTTTGTTGATTTAATTCGTCGTTTCCCAAGTAGCCAATATTCTGTTGATGCTGCTCAGCGTATGAAATTCATTGGGCAAGAACTTGCTGAAAATGAAATGACTGCCGCTCGCTTCAACGTTAAGCGTAAAGCTTGGATCGCCGCTGCAGAACGTTCGCAATGGGTGATTGAACACTATCCACAAACACCTCAAATTCCAGAAGCTTTAGCCACTTTGGCATATAGCTATGACAAGTTAGGTGATAAAGCTACTTCGCAACAATATATTGAAGTTTTAAAACTTAATTATCCAAGCTTGGTGAAAAAAGACGGCACAGTTAACATGCGTGCTGCTCGTAAAGAAGGTAACTGGATCAACCGTGCAACTTTAGGTATTTTCGGTCGTGAATCGACTGCTGCAACGCCAGAGAGCACAACTGAAGCAGAAGCTCCAAAACGTGGTTTCCTCAACCGTGTTAGTTTTGGTTTAATTGGTAATTCAGATAAAGAAGAAACTGAAGCACCAGAACAAACACCTGTTGAAGCTCCTAAGTCTGAACGTAGTTGGACAAACCGTTTAAGCTTCGGTTTATTAGACAAACCTGAGTCACAAGCAGCAGAAAATACAACTGTTGCACCAGCTGTAACCTCTACTGAAGCTTCAACTGATGTTCAATCAGATGAGGCAACACAAGGTGCGGATGACGCTGCTCAATAAGTTTAAGCTTTAAAAAACATCAACAAACAGGCAAGTGATATCACTTGCCTGTTTGTTTTTATAAAATATTAAAATATTTATTGGGCATATCTCGATTCATCATGTCAGAATATTCTGACTCACTGTCTCATCAAGTTTTAATACGGTTATCTGAATTATGGCAATTCCACAACATACGATTGATCAAATTCTAGATCGCACAGATATTGTCGATCTGATTGGTCAACGTGTGAAATTGAAAAAAACCGGACGTACATATTCCGGCTGTTGCCCTTTTCATCAAGAAAAAACGCCATCATTCCATGTTTACCGTGACAAGCAGTATTATCACTGCTTTGGTTGTCAGGCTAACGGAAATGCAATCCGTTTTCTTATGGATATCGATAACCGAAACTTTATTGAGGTAATGAAAGAGTTATCGAGTAGTACCGGAATTGAATTACCTAAAGATAATACTGAAAATAAAAAACTATCTTATACCCGTCAGGTTACAAAGCCACCCGTTACTAAAACAAATACGGCAGAACTTGTAACTCCACAGCGGCCATCGGATGAAAGCTACAACACACTTGAACCAGTATTTTTTGATGACCCTTTTGCTCAGTTCGAACAGCCGTTTAGCTTTGATGAACCAGTTCAAGAAGGTAATTTATATGACTTACTGGAAAATGTTGCTCAGTTCTATGAACAACAATTACCTCATAGTCAAAAGGCAAAAAATTACTTTAAACAGCGTGGACTAACCAATCAGACGATTCAATTTTGGCGCTTAGGCTATGCTCCAGAAGACTGGCAACATCTAGAAAAAGCTTTTCCTTATGATATTGACGGTTTAAAACAACTCGGACTTATCCGCTCAAGTGATAATGGGCGTGATTTTGATTTGTTACGTGACCGCGTCATTTTCCCAATTCGCGACCCTAAAGGCCGAGTGGTTGGTTTTGGTGGGCGTGCCTTAAATGACGAAATTAAACCTAAGTACATTAACTCGCCAGACTCAGAAGTCTTTCATAAAAATCAGCTACTTTACGGACTTTATGAAGGAAGAAAGCTTAAATCCAGTGATTGGTTAATGGTCGAAGGTTATATGGATGTCATTGCGCTTCAGCAATATGGCATTACTGGAGCTGTGGCAACGTTAGGGACCGCAAGTAATACTGAGCACCTTAATATTCTATTCAAACAAAATAGTCGTATTACGATTGCTTTTGATGGCGATGCAGCAGGTCAAAAAGCTGCACGTAGAACTTTAGAAATTGCTTTACCCCTTCTCAATGATGGTCGTGAACTTAAATTTTTTGTTCTACCCAATGATCACGACCCCGACTCTCTCATCCGTCGAGAAGGACTCGAGAATTTCCAAAAACTATTACAACAAGCCCCTCTTCTGTCCGATTTCGTGTTTGCGCACTTAACAGGTCAACACGATATCAGTACGCCTGAAGGGAAAAGCTTAGTCATGGGAGAACTCAGAGAACTCACCGAGTTATTGCCAAAACAAGGTTCTTTCCGTTACTTACTTACTCAATCTTTCCGTGAAAAACTCGGACTAGGTAAACGTTTTACCCCACAAATCAGCCACGATGCCTCGCTCTCATTTAACATCCATACAAAAGATGAAGACTTTGCGATTGCAATTTTAATGCATCATCCTTTTCTTTATATTCATTTTGAAGGATTACGGGCTTATATTCACCAAGATGAATTATTAGCCAAAGTACTGGCAATCTTAAATCGTATTTTTGATGATTTACCGGATGATCAAGAGTTGGCAACTTATTATGTGCTTGGTGCGTGTAGTAGTTACTGTCATGAAATCGCCGATATTATGCAAAGAACAAATATTCAGGCATTAACACAGGCACCTGAAGTAGCTGATAAGTTAGCTAAAGAATATTCGCTAAGTCTGCAAGAAAGATATTTACGTCAGAAGCTGAAATCACCGATTTCTTTAATTGAATCAAGAAATCTAAGACAACAATTGAATGAATTAACAAAACAAATTAGCTTAAAGTTGCTGTCTTAATGTTTTGGCTTACGCTCATGATCAAATACATCCTGTAAATGCTGTTGTAACCATTCAAAATAATCAGGATTTTCTGCTTTAGCAGCTTCACGTAACAAGATAGATGTGGGATGCATAAGTTTTTGCGTCAAACGGTGAGCAAATTGCTGTAACACCTGTTCGGCATTCTCACCATGATGCAAAGCTTCTAACGCATGTGTAAGCTCTTGTTGACTAATCTCTTCACTGTGCTGGCGGTAAGCATGAATTGTACTACCCGCCTCTTTAACCTTTTGATGCGTAATAAGCTGAGTAGCTAATTGATTAACCATGACCTCTGCTTCAACAGCCGCCTGACGACGTTGGGCAAGGTTCTCATCAATCACACTTTGTAAATCATCAACACCATATAAATAGACCCCATCAAGTGCTTCAACTTTAGGATCTATATCACGTGGTACCGCTAAATCAACCATTAACATTTGTTGGTAGCGACGTTTTTTCAATGCGGCCTTAACATCAGAATAAGCAATAACTTGATATAAACTACCAGTACAGCTCGACACGACATCAGCACGATATAAATTTTCTGCTAATGCTGAAAACTCAATAATTTCAACTTCAACCTGATGTGCAATCTCCTGAGCCAGCTGGTCAGCACGCTCACGGCTACGATTACAAATAATAATCTTCGCTACACCCATTTCAGCCAAGTGCTTAGCAACCAAGCTATTCATTTCACCCGCAGCAACAACCATTACGGTAAGTTTTTCAGGCTTACTAAAAACCTGTAAAGCCAGTTGTGCAACCGCATAACCCATTGAAACAGCATGACTACCTACCGCAGTTTCGGAACGTACACGTTTGGCAGCATAGAAAGCGTATTCAAAAACCCTATTTAATTCAGGAGAGACTGTTTGAGCTTCTTTAGACAATGCCAAAGCGCTTTTAACCTGCCCTAAAATTTGTGGCTCACCAAGCATGAGAGAGTCTAGACCACTCGCCACTCGCATTAAATGTGTAATGGCCTGCGTATTCTCGTAACGATAAACATGATGAATTAACTGCTTTACATCAATATTATTGGCATCGGCTAACCATTTTAGAAGGCTTTCGGCGTTTTCTGCCATGGCATAAACTTCTGTACGGTTACAGGTCGAGACGACCACCAAATCCTTTAAGTTTTGGTGATGGCGTTGTTCGGCAAGCAAACGACTTAATCGCTCTGCATTGAAAGCAATTTGTTCGCGGAGTTCTACAGAAGCTGTTTGATGGTTGACACCCAATGCAAAGAAAGACATATCAGATCATCATTTCGCTAAATTTATGCTATTGTGCAACATCGGTGTCATAAAAAGCATTACTTTGGATCAATAAAAATTGCGTCAAATGAATAGCCGTATTAATTTTAACGGTGCTTCGATAAGACAGTATTCTACCACATTCTTGTTGTTAGGTAGCATGTCCTCGTATGTCTATGCACGTCCTGTGCAAGAGACCTATGCCGTGCATTCATTTGATCAGGCACTAGAGCAAACGATGGTCGCTGAATTTGCTCTAGCTTATGACGATATTCCAAACGCTTTGCATAATTACACAGTGCTCGCAATTAAAAGCAACTCTACATCAATTAAGCAGAGAGCTTTAGACGTTGCGCTTGAATATAATGATTTACAAGCTGCGTTAAATATTGCTACTCATTGGGTAGCTCAAGAGCCTAAAGATGTACCAGCTTTATTTTATTTGTCACACATTGCTTTAAAAACGCACGAATATCAGCTTGCTGCTGAGACATTAGATAAAATTTTAAAGATAGATCCCACTGCCGATTTAGAACAAATTTTAGCTAGCATTGCTCCAGAAAATGCGCAAGATCGAGAAGTATTATTAACAGCTTTACGTTCTAGCGCAGAAAAAGATAACCCTTCTATTTTAGCACTCATCGCCAATTTAGAAGCTCAAAATGGCCAATTACAAACTGCGCTAACCAACATTAACAAAGCATTACGTCGACGCCCTAAAGTAACGAGCTTTATTTTAATGAAAGCAAACTTACTTATTGCTCTCAGCGATCAAGAAGGTGCGCTTAAATGGTATGCAAAGTCGAGTCGTAAAAATAAGAAAAATTTAGATATTCGATTAGCTGAAATCCGCTATCTCATACAAATTAACCAATCTCAGCTTGCGTTAGAAAAACTTGAAAAGATTATAGAAACCAACCCTAAAGCTGAAGAAGCCTTATTTATTGCAGGCTTAACGAGTATTGATTTAAAGCAATATGACAAAGCAGAACAATATCTTGTTGACCTACGAAACTCGGCAAAATACCAAAATGAAGCGTATTACTACTTAGCCATTAATGCAGAGCGTAAACAGCATTATGAAACTGCAAAAGCATACTATCGTTTAGTTGATGGCAGTTTATATGTGGTATCGAGACGAAATTTGATCGCAATATATGATAAACAAGAAAACTTACACGATGCTTTACGGTTCCTTACTCAAGAACGAGTAAATTATCCTCAACATGCAAGTTTCTTATATCAAGCCCAAGCTGAAATCTTAAAGAAAATGGGCAATAAAAAAGCTGCACTAAATCTATTAGATGAAGCAATTAAAAACCTACCCGACGACCCAGAACTAATTTATGCGGAAGTTTTATTACTTGATCCATATACGGACCGTGACAAGCTGGACAAAACATTAAAACAATTATTACAACTTGAACCCAACAGCCCAACGTATCTAAATGCATATGCTTATACACTGGCACTGCAAAACCGCCGTTTAAAAGAAGCACGTCAGTATGCAGAGCAAGCATTAGAATATGCGCCTGAACAGGCCTCAATTCTTGATACGCTAGGCTATATTGCATTTTTACAGAACGATTATGAAGCTGCGGCGGAAGCCTTAGGCAAAGCGTATGAACTTAGCCATAATATAAATATTGGCGTTCGTTATGCTAAAGCTTTGTATATGCAAGGGTCACTCACGCAATTTAGCGCAGTGTTACAACAACTGAAACAAAAACATGCCAATGATCCACAATTACAACAGCTTGATGCGTTAATTTTACCTACATCTGCAAAAAAGAGTTAAATATATGAGCAAATTTGCCCAACTGTGCACAGCGATCTGTGGATCAAGTGTATTATTTCTAACCGGTTGTCAGCATTTTACTCAACCAAAACCTGCGGTTACCCAACAAGTTCAAGACGAAAAACACTTTAATTTGCAAGGTAAGATAGGGGTTCGTACACCACAGCAAACCGGTAGTGCTTTTTTTACCTGGCTTCAACAGCAAGATAATTTTGATATCGAATTAAGCGGTATTTTAGGCGTTGGAAAAACCCAAATTCAGGGTAAACCGGGCGAAGTAACTTTAAACAGCTCTAAAACAGGACTTATTAGCGCAGCCTCTCCAGAAGAACTTTTAGAACGTGCAACGGGTTGGCAAGCACCAATTACGCACTTAACGAGCTGGATTTTAGCCAAACCAGCAACGCTAAATGCTCAAATTACTAAAGACGCTGCAAATCGAGTGAGCCAACTGGTTGAAGATGGCTGGACGGTTAATTTCAGTTACGATGGTGAACAAAATTTGCCGAACAAACTGGTTTTAAAGCAAGCTCTTGCTGAAGATAAAGAAAACCGTATTACAATGGTCATCCAAAACCGCTAAGTCTAATTATATAAATCTATGATTCGAGTTCCTTCCCCTGCTAAGCTCAACCTGTTTTTACATATTACAGGCCGACGTGAAAATGGTTACCATGAGTTACAAACCATTTTCCAACTGATTGATTTATATGATTGGATGATCTTTACACCGACTTTGGGCGAAGAAATCAAAATCGATGGGTTAAATGAAGTTCGAGCTGAAGAAAACTTGATTTATCGGGCAGCTCAAATACTAAAACCACATGCGAAAAAATTTTGTGGCTTGCACATCAAAATTGAAAAAAATATTCCAATGGGTGCGGGTCTAGGCGGCGGTTCATCTAATGCCGCCACAACGCTTATTGTGTTAAATCAATTATGGGAATGTGGTCTAGAGCAAGAACAACTTGCGAACTACGGTGTTAAGCTCGGTGCTGATGTTCCAATTTTTATTTATGGTAAAAATGCATGGGCTGAAGGCATCGGTGAACATTTATCATTCATAGACTTAGATCAAAAACAGTTCATTATTTTAAAACCTGATTGTTTTATCAGCACTCAATTGCTTTTTTCACAAAAAACATTGACAAGAGACTCTAAGACCACTAAATTTTGCGCCTATCAGTTAGAACCTTCTAATTTTGGAAATAACTTTGAGCCACTGGCTCGACAGTTATACCCTGAAGTAGAAGAAGCAATGCAATATTTAGATCAATTTGGTCAAGCAAAGCTTACAGGTACAGGTGCTTGTGTTTTTATTGAAGTAACGAATGAAATGAATATTGATGAAATTCTTAAGCATTCACCATGTAAATCTTACTTGGTAAATAGTTTAAAAGAATCTCCTCTTAATCATTTTAAGGTTACATGTTAGGGGCGTCGCCAAGTGGTAAGGCACCGGGTTTTGATCTCGGCATCCGTTGGTTCGAATCCAGCCGCCCCTGCCAACCTCACCTGTAATGATGATTATATTAGGGGCGTCGCCAAGTGGTAAGGCACCGGGTTTTGATCTCGGCATCCGTTGGTTCGAATCCAGCCGCCCCTGCCATCATATATCATCGAATTTAGGGGCGTCGCCAAGTGGTAAGGCACCGGGTTTTGATCTCGGCATCCGTTGGTTCGAATCCAGCCGCCCCTGCCATTCTCTTATTTTAAAGACAGACTTAATTGCTATGCTTTTTGTTGATTAATCTTGACATTGCATTGCAAAAATATTAAAGTTCTGCCGCATTAGGGGCGTCGCCAAGTGGTAAGGCACCGGGTTTTGATCTCGGCATCCGTTGGTTCGAATCCAGCCGCCCCTGCCATCTATTTCATTACATACCAACCGCCAAGGGTGCTTCATGCCCAATCTTGTCGTTTTTAGTGGAAATGCTCATCCACAGTTCGCTCAAAAAGTCGTAAGTCACTTACATATCCCTCTAGGTGCTGCATCAGTCGGTCACTTTTCTGATGGAGAAATTTCAGTAGAAATTACTGAAAATGTTCGTGGTAAAGACGTATTTATCGTTCAGCCTACTTGTGCCCCTACCAATGATAACCTTATGGAAATCTTGGTTATGGCAGATGCTTTGCGTCGTGCAAGTGCTGGTCGTATTACCGCTGTTATCCCTTATTTTGGTTATGCTCGCCAAGACCGTCGTCCACGTTCTGCACGTGTGCCGATTACAGCTAAAGTTGTCGCAGACATGCTTACCACTGTTGGTATTGACCGTGTTGTGATGATCGACTTACATGCTGACCAAATTCAAGGTTTCTTCGATATTCCAGTCGACAACATCTACGGTACTCCTGCTTTGCTTGCTGACTTACGTCAACAACAACATGACAACCTTATGGTGGTTTCTCCTGACGTTGGTGGTGTAGTACGTGCTCGTGCTGTTGCCAAACAGATGGGTGACATCGATTTAGCAATTATTGATAAACGTCGTCAAAAAGCCAATGAGTCGCAAGTTATGCACTTAATTGGTGACGTAAAAGATCGTGATTGCGTTATCGTAGACGATATGGTCGATACTGCTGGTACATTGTGTAAAGCAGCTGATGCGCTTAAGCAATTTGGTGCACGTCGTGTAGTTGCATACGCAACTCACCCTGTACTATCAGGAAAGGCTATTGAAAACTTACGTAATTCAGTTATTGATGAACTGGTTGTGACTGATACCATTCCTCTTTCTGAAGAAGCATTGACCTTAGGCAAGATCCGTCAGGTTTCTGTTGCTAGCATGGTTGCTGAAACGATTCGTCGTATTAATAACGAAGAGTCTATCAGTGCAATGTTCGATAGTTTATAATATTGCAGCTTTTTATAAACCCTAGCCTTGGCTGGGGTTTTCTATCACTAAACTGGTCGCAAGTTTAGTCTTTTAAACTTTAATGAGGATTTACTCATGGCAAACTTCGTATTAAACGCTCAAGCGCGTGCTGAAGACAAACAAGGGAAAGGTGCGAGCCGCCGCCTTCGTCGCGAAGCTTTAATTCCAGCTATCATTTATGGTGGCAACGCTGAGCCTGTAACTGTTACTTTAGAACTTCGTGAGCTTGTAAAAGCTTTAGAAAGCAATGCTTTCTTTGAAGAAGTTGTAGAAATCAAAGTGGGCGACAAAGTTGAAAACGTTAAAATCCAAGCGTTACAACGTCACCCATCTAAAAACACTCCTATGCACGCTGACTTCAAACGCGCATAAGTGTTTAAAGGCGTAGATTAGTGTCAAATATTTCGCTAATTGTTGGTTTGGGCAATCCTGGTTCAGAATATGCCCAAACCCGCCATAATGCAGGTTTTTGGTTCATTGAACAGCTTGCAGACAAATATGGCATTACATTAAAAAATGATCCGAAATTTCACGGAATCAGTGGACGTGGTAATATAGAAGGACACGATGTCCGTCTACTTCTACCCACTACATTTATGAACCGTTCTGGACAAAGTGTAGTTCCATTTGCAAAATTTTATCAAATTGCTCCCGAAGCAATTTTGATTGCTCATGATGAACTTGATATGAACCCAGGTGTAATTCGTCTTAAAACAGGCGGTGGACACGGTGGTCATAACGGTTTACGTGACATTGTCCCTCATATTGGTCCAAATTTTCACCGTTTACGTATTGGTATCGGACATCCTGGCTCGAAAGAGAAAGTTTCAGGTCACGTACTTGGAAAAGCACCAAGTAGTGAACAAAGTCTGATGGATGCAGCAATTGATCATGCCCTTTCTAAAGTGAAGCTACTTGTTCAAGGACAAGTTCCACAGGCCATGAATCAAATTAATGCATATAAACCCACTTAAATTGTTGAACAATCATGCTTGCTATCTTGCTTTTTTAGGAGCAAAATGCGCATCAGCCACTTTGCCAACCGCTAAAGCTAAAGATTTCACCATAAGATCTACATCTTAGGTCTACTCAGGAGACGCTAGCCATGCTATCTCGTTTATTAAAATGCAAAATTCACCGTGCAGTTGTAACCCATGCTGAACTTCACTATGAAGGTTCTTGTGCAATTGATGGCGTATTGATGGACTTAGCTGGTATTCGTGAATATGAAGAAATTCATGTTTGGAATGTAACCAATGGCAAACGCTTCACAACTTATGCGATTCGTGGTGAAGATAACTCTGGAATTATTTCAGTAAACGGCGGTGCTGCACATCAAGCAGACGTTGGCGATTTAGTAATTATTGCTACATTTGGTGATTTTACTGAAGCTGAAGCAAATATTCATAAACCACGTTTGGTATATGCTAATCCAAATAATACAGTCAACCACACAGCGAATTGCATTCCTGTTCAAGTTGCCTAATTTATTTTAAGAATAAAAAGCCCGCATTGACGGGCTTTTATTATTTTATAAATCCTTAATAGTTCCTTCCCACCAGTTCTTTTGTTTTTCACAATTTAATGGTTGAAGCTGCTCTCCTCGTAATTCGAACAATATCGCCTCTCCTTCAGGATTTACCTTAAATTCAGCATATTTGGCTTTTTCATAACATTGAGCCAAGCCTTCTGCAAACAAGAAACTGCGAGAGGCAGGATATAAAGCCTGCAAACGATTTTCAGGATTTTTTAAAATTAACCTCTGCCCAGCAAATGAATTATTGATATCTAAAATGGTACGAACTACGCGATTTTGTGAATCCAAAATAATTTTTGCGGGAACGGAAGAGCGATTAAAAATCACCTGTTCCAGAGCCTCACCTTCACTTCCTGCAACAGCTTTAAGAGATTGTAAATGTAATTCATAAGCCAGTGCCATATAGTCACCTTGTAAAATTGAACGAGGATCAACTGGCTTAAGCTCGATGAAAATACTTTTACTATGGTGCAAATGCCATTCATTTTCCGCCACTAAACCTGCAAAAAATAATATGGTGGCTAATGCAAGAATAAGAGAAAAATACTTTTTCATTCTTTCTCTCCTTTAACAAGATCATTTTTATTTTCACATTGAAGTAACCAAGACAGAGCCAACAAAACAATACCCGAAATAAAAATAGATGCACTCTTAGCTAGAAAAGTTATTTGTAGGTTGTAATAGAGCTGCCAGAACACAAAAACGAATACTGTTAAGCTCACTCCATACACAATATAATCTTTCTTTTTTAATGCCCACGTTAAAATAATAAGCAGGATGAAAATTTCAAAATATCCCAACACAATAAGGAACACACCAAATATTAAAAAGGCGAAAAAAGTGAGTGCCTTAAGTTGTCGATATAAATGAAGAACACTAAAGCAAAGTAACCAGACAACAGGTAGCAAATATAAAACCCATAACTGCTGATCTATCGAATTTTCTGGTACCAACCCCATAAAAGTATTGAAAAAAGAAGCTACAAGAATTACGACCAGCACGCATAAAAAAATACTACGCTCGTATAGGGCTATTGATTCTCTCTTAGGTAAGAGCACCAAACTAAAAACCAAGTAACTGAGCAAAGTTAAATTTAAATAAGTCTGAGTAGAATGTATTGACCATAATGAATGGTCCAGTTGTAGCAAATAGATAAAAGCTATGCCATACGTAGCAAGCATTTGAATTAAAATGAAGAACCAATGTGGTTTAAGAAAATAACTAATACATAGAATAAAAATCTGTGCAATTAAAACCCATAGAATTTGATCTGTTTCTGAACCAAGATGAAACAAGAAAGCGGTCTGCCCACTGATAAACAAACAATAGGCAAATTGCCGAAAGAAATAGCTTTGTGATTTCTTTAAAAGAATAAACGCCAATCCAACAAAAACAACTCCAACAACTAAAGAAATAGCTTCCCAAAACACCAGCGTAAAAGCTGCAAGTGACAAGCCAGCAAGCCAAGCACCAATTGCCAATGGAATGACATAAAAGCGACTTTGACGAAAAATTTTTATTAAAAGATAGCTGATCAGCGCAAACCAAATAAAAATAATGCCTGCAATCAATAAAAATATGAACTCATTAGAGTCTTTAAATAGGTTATTAATCCCATCTACAAGCCATATCGTTGCAGTCACACCAAGAACAGCTGCCATCAAACTAGCACATAGCTGATCATCTTTTTTGAAGAAATAATAAAAAACGACTATTCCGGAAAAGAAGGCAGAAATTAGATAAGGAATATTCTCATTCGATAAATATTGAATCATTCCAATAATCGAAATAACGGCGAACCAAGCGATAAAGACAAATCGTAAAGCACGATATTTCTTTATACATACCCAAAACTCAATAAGGCTTAATAAATTTAGAGCGATTAAATATAAATAAGGAAACTTTTCAGACCAGAAAGTCTGTTTAAAAAATAAAAAAAGTGTAAGTTGACTGGTAATACAAATTAAAGCAAAGATTCCAATATTCGGTCGATATAACCACGGCAGTAAAAGCAATGTCCAAATTAAAAAAAGCAAATAACTGTCTGCACCAGTTTGATAAACCTGTCCAATTACAGCCAAGCTTAAACCTATCATCAAACCACTAACGCTATGTAAGGTCTGCCTAACCCCATCACTTAATGTATCTTTTATGCTGAACCAAGCTGTGACAACTAATATAACGGGCGGGATCGCGAGTTGAATACTGTTTGGAAGCATAAACCAGTTGGCAGCAATTAAATAAAGGATACTTACTGCCATAAATACATAACTGAAAATATGGAGATGCTGAATAAATGAGCTATTGGTTAGAGGATAATAGTCTCTTATCTGCATGAAACACCTATTTTATTTATAATTTTCTATAAAAAACATAGCATTCCATTTTCATATCAACAAGTAAGCTCTTGTTAAAAAGCCTATTTCGATTTATGAAAATGCTTATTCATAAAGAAACTTAGCATTCTATAAAAGCATCTAGCCAATTCTATCAAGCGCGCTATAATAAAACCCATCGCTTCAGGGCGGGGTGCAATTCCCCACCGGTGGTAAAGTTAATTTTTATAAATAGATTAACAAGCCCACGAGCTTAAATTGTGTAATTTGAGCAGATTTGGTGAAACTCCAAAGCCGACGGTATAGTCCGGATGAAAGAAGACGACGAACTGGGATAAATCCGTTTTATTTCAGTGCCAGCCTGTTTTTACATCAGTCCTGAAATGTTCAACCGTATTTTTACGAGAGCGTTTCATTATGTCTAGCTTAATTCAACCAGAACTTTTTTTCTCAGCCCTCTCTCCTGCTGAGCAACGCATTCAACAAGCATTAGAAGATATCCGTCAAGGCAAGCCTGTCTTGGTTATGGACGACTTTGATCGCGAAAATGAAGCAGATTTAATTGTTGCAGCCGAAACTTTAACGGTAGAAACAATGGCACGCATGATTCGTGATGGCTCGGGTATCGTATGTTTATGCCTTACAGAAGAGCTAGCAGACCATCTAGAACTACCACCAATGGTTTCTCAAAACTCGAGCCAGTTTCATACCGCTTTTACAGTGACCATTGAGGCAGCTCAAGGCGTTACCACTGGTGTTTCTGCTAAAGACCGTGTAACAACTATTCAAACCGCTATTAAAGATGGTGCTGTTGCAAGTGACTTAAATCGTCCGGGTCACGTTTTCCCATTACGTGCACGTAATGGTGGAGTCCTTACTCGTCGAGGTCATACTGAGGGAACAATTGATCTAGCAAGACTAGCTGGGCTTAAACCCGCTGGCGTATTATGTGAATTAACCAATCCAGATGGCACGATGGCATCGGGCATTCAAGTTTTAGCATATGCTCAAACTCATCACTTAACGGTGATTACGATTGAAGAACTTGTTCAATACCGCCAGCAACATGGTATTTAAATAAAAAAGGTTTGGCTTTAGATCAAAGCCAAACCTTCAAATTAAAACTTACGTATATTTAAGAAACTTTCTTTTGTGTTGCCAGTTCTTCAACATAGTCTAAAAGTTCAGAGAATTGCTTAATCATTGCTTTTGGCTGTGCTTGAGCAAGTTCCTCTGCTGTTCCGTAACCATACGTCACCGCTACCGCCTCAATACCGTTATGACGAGCACCCAAAACGTCATATTGACGGTCACCGACCATTAAACACTCTTCAGGATTTAGTTGCTCATGCTCAAGAATATAATGGATAAGATCAGCTTTATTAGTGCGCTCACCCGTTAACTCACTCCCATAGATATGTACAAAGTATTGGCTTAATTCAAAATGGTCCAAGATACGTTTTGCATAAATCGTTGGTTTAGCAGTTGCAACAAATAAACGATATCCTTCTTTTTTTAAAGCGCTAAGCGTTTTTGCAACAGATGGATATACTTCATTTTCGAACAGGCCAACCACCGAAAAACGCTCGCGATAAGCAAGTAAAGCTTGTTCAGCTAAAGCATCATCTTGAGTAGCTAATAATTTTGCGAGTGATGGCTTTAGTGGTGGGCCAATTGTCCAGTCAATATCTAAATCGGCAGCCAATGGATAGCCTAATTTCTCCATTGCATAGCGAATTGAAGTATGGATTCCAACTTTTGGGTCTGTTAAGGTTCCATCTAAATCAATCAAAATATGTTTTATAGCCATTCAATCACTAACCCAGTAAAGTATTTAATTCAATTGGTCGAGAGTTTAATCAAACTCTCTTATACTAACGTAAATTTAAATTGAAAAGGAAATAACCGTGCGTCCAACCGTACTTTGTTTCTCGGGTTTAGACCCTTCAGGTGGTGCAGGTTTACAAGCCGATATCGAAGCAATTGGACAAAGTGGTGCCCATGCAGCAATTGCATGTACTGCCCTCACCATTCAGAACTCACAACAAGTATTTGGCTTCGAAGCAACCTCAAAAGAACTCTTATTAGCACAAGCAAATGCAGTTGTAGGTGACTTACCCATTAAATGTGTTAAGTCAGGCATGCTTGGCACAACAGATAATATTGCGGCACTAGCTGAATTTTTACGTGCTCATCCTGACTATCAATATGTACTTGATCCTGTTTTAGTCGCAAACAGTGGCGGCTCTTTAGGTGATCAGGCAACTCTCGTTAAAGCGTTCGTTGAACTTATTCCTCTAGCCACAATTATTACTCCAAATACCGTTGAATTACGTGCTCTAACAGGTATTACTGATTTAGATCAAGCCACTCAAAAGCTTTTTGAAATGGGTGCTAAAGCTGTTCTAGTGAAAGGTGGACACGAAGATACACCAGATCATATTAAAAATAGTTTATATATCGATGGTGAACTAGCAGCGAGTAGTAGCTGTCCTCGCCTTGAAGGTGAATATCACGGCTCAGGTTGTTCTTTAGCTAGCTTTATCGCTGGCCGTTTAGCTTTAGGTGATTCTTTAAAAATTGCAGTACAGCATGCTGAAACATGGTTATTCGGTGTTTTAAAAAATGCAGACATCCCTGTACCAAACGGACAAAAGATTCCAAAGCGTTTTTAAAAGCACAAAAAAGGCGCTTAAAGCGCCTTTTTTATTAACCTCGATTATTGAGGAATACGTAAAACTTGCCCCGGGAAAATCTCATCAGGATCTTTTAACATTGGTTTATTTGCTTCAAAGATTTTTGGATATTGATTTGCATCACCGTAAACTTCTTTCGCAATTTTTGAAAGGTTGTCACCAGATTTCACTGTATAAAATTTACTTTCTGGTTCAGGAGTTGCCACTGTCATCTGGTCATCTACTTGAGCCACATGATCAATGTTTCCAACAATAAGAATAATTTTCTCTTTATCTGCTTGGCTTTTTACCTGCCCTTTAATAATTGCAGTATCAGTAGTACCGTTATAGGTTACAGATAAGCCTTCTACCCCTAAGCCCAAACTTTTAATTAAACCTAATAATTTATTTGCAACTTCTTGTGCAGAAGGCTCTGCTGGTGTTGCTGGAGCTGGTTGTGGTTCTGCTGGTGCGGTATTTTTCTTGCCAATACCTTTTACAAAATCAAAAAGACCCATCTTTTAGTCCTCATATTATTGTTTATAGTAAAGTCATTAAACTGACCTTTATTGTTATACTTCAAAAAAGTTATACCTCTGCTATCAATTGAGGTTGATCTTGTAAAAATATGTATCTCTTAATTTTTTTCTAAAATAAAAAAAGCCACCTTACGGTGGCCTTCTTTTTATTCAGCAATATGCGAATTAACCAAGTTTTTTAGTTACATAGTCAATTGCAGATTGAACTGTAGTGATTTCGTTAGAATCTTCATCAGGAATAGTGATGTCGAAGTCGTTTTCGAAAGACATAACAAGTTCAACTAAATCTAAAGAGTCAGCACCTAAGTCATCCATAAAAGATGCTTCGTTTTTAATCTCTTCAGCTTTAAGACCAAGTTGTTCTGCAACCGCTTGTTTAACGCGTTGTTCGATATCGCTCACAGGAATTCTCCTCATTGCTTGTGGCGTTTAATTTGCCACTAGTTTAATTGAATATAAAAATTTTTAAAAGTTTATACATCGGCGTTAGGCCATGTATAAACCACCATTTACATGTAATACCGTACCGGTAATGTAACCTGCTTTATCACTTGCAAGGAAACTCACCGCATTTGCGATATCTTGTGGCTCACCTAAGCGATTTAAAGCCACTTGATCACTCATTTTTTTGCGAATGTCTTCACTAAGTGCATCTGTCATTTCTGTTGCAATAAAGCCTGGCGCCACACTGTTTACAGTAATTTGGCGGCTACCCATCTCTTTTGCAAGGCTACGGCTGAATGCTTCAATACCTGCTTTAGCAGCGGAATAGTTCGCTTGGCCTGGGTTTGCAAAGTGAGCTACAACAGAACTGATATTAATAATTCGACCAAAACGTGCCTTCGTCATACCCTTAAGCACACGTTTAGATAAACGATAAACTGCTTTAAGGTGAATGTTGAGAATGTCATCCCAATCATCTTCAGACATACGAAGCAACAAATTGTCTTTCGTAATACCTGCATTGTTAACTAAAACAAGTACAGGACCATAGTTCTGTTCAATATGAGAAACGACTGCTTCAATCTCATCGAGATTACGCACGTCGAGTGCCAAACCTGCACCTTGTTCACCAAAGCTATCACTTAACTTTTGTGCACCAGATTCAGAAGTCGCAGTACCTACAACAAAATAACCGTCTTGAATAAGTTGCTGGGCAATGGCAGCGCCAATACCCCGACTCGCGCCCGTCACTAATGCAACTTTGCGTTCTTGTGTCATGCAATTTTTCCTTCTGCCACTAAAACAGCATTTAGGGCATCTTCCATTTTGCTCTTACTATCAATAGAAAAAGCTTTTTCAATATTTGGTAAACGCTTTGCGAGGTTACTCAATACTGTACCTGGACCACACTCAACAATGTATTGAATACCTTGGTCTTGTAGAGACTGCATGGTACGTGTCCATTGTACTGATTGGTACAATTGTGCAGTTAATGCCTGACGCAATTGAGCAACATCGGTAGCTATTCCCGCGTTGACATTTTGTATTACAGGAATGGTAGGTAGCTCAATGGCAGTTTGTTCCAAAGCTTCTGCAAATTTCTCAGCGGCAGGTTTCATCAACGAACAATGAGAAGGAACTGACACTGGTAAAGCAATTGCTTTAGCTGACTGCTCTTTTGCCAAAGCCATAACTTCTTGTACAGAAGCTGTACTTCCTGCAATCACAACTTGACCTTGTGAATTATAGTTTGCAGCTTCTACAGAACCTTCACCTGATGCACTCACGGTTTGACAAAGTTCAACCACTTTCTCATCAGCCAAACCAAGGATTGCAGCCATAGCCCCTTGACCCTGAGGTACAGCACTTTGCATGAGCTTGCCACGCAAGTTAACTAATTTAACAGCATCTGCCAAGCTCATAGAGCCTGCAGCTACCAATGCACTGTATTCACCTAGTGAATGTCCTGCAAGGTATTTAGGTGCCAGACCACCTAAATCAAGCCATACACGCCATAAAGCGATACTGGCAGTTAATAACACAGGTTGGGTATTTTCTGTTTGGTCGAGACCTTCGCCACTTTGCGCAATATGCCAAAGATCAAATCCAAGAGCATCTGAAGCTTCTGCAAAAGTTTGCCCGACCCCACTAAACTGTTCTGCTAGTTCAGCAAGCATACCGACTTTTTGTGAACCTTGACCAGGAAACACAAATGCAGTTTTTGTGGCTAAAGCTACTTGTTCAAGACGTTTAGCAGACATAAGAAATCCTTTTTTGGGTTTTCACTCATTTCTGGAGCGGAAATTTAACACGTTATTTATATATTTATAATTGCGAAAAACAACAAAAAAAGGGAGCTTTCGCTCCCATTTTTTCTATACTTAAGCATCACGCTTAATGCATATCATGCAATTATTCAGCATCAGCTGCTTTAGCGAATAATTGACGACCACGGTAGAAACCGTCTTTAGTCACGTGGTGACGACGATGAGTTTCACCAGTTGCTTGGTCTACTGTTAATGCATTCTCGGTTAAAGCGTCATGTGAACGGCGCATGTCACGGCGAGAGCGACTTTTACGGTTTTGCTGAACGGCCATGATGGCTCCTTACAAAGATCGAAAAAATGGATCAGAACAAATTCAGTTGTCTTATCTCATAATTATAACACAAATTATGAGTTAAGTTTACCCTTCAAACCTGCCAAAACATCAAACGGATTATCCCGTTTTTCTTCGACAACATTCTGAATGGTAGGTTGATGTTTATGTTCACAAGCATCATGCTTGGGAGATAAAGGCATCAACAATAACAGTTCATCTTCTAGTAATGCGAGTAAGTTAATCGAGGCAGGCGTATCATAATCGCCTTTTGTCGAAGACTCACTTTCACCTAAAACGATGAAATCAGCATCCTCATCCAAGCGCTCTATCAGTGACTCATCATCCACTAATGCAATATGGAAGTCTAAGACAAGAGGCATTTCAACAGGTTCCAAACAACGTTGGCACTCCATTGGAACTTTCGTGTCCATGTGACCGTCCATCCACACAATGCGATGATATGCATCCATTGATAGCTTACAGTCTATGTTGATCAATTGGTTATCAATTGATCCAACAGCTTCACGAGCGATACGAGCAAAGCGAGACAAGGGCAGTTGACCTGACCATGTAAAGCCTTGTTCAGCCCATTTAAACGGCTCAATCTGTGCCGGAAAGGTATTTGCTGACATAATTAAGGCGGCAATTCTACAAATTCATCGGTACTCTGTCAAAGATTAAGATACAATTTTGCACTTCTTTAGACAGAACTCGGGGTAAATTAAGCAATGCACCTGTTGCAGCCGCAACCTGAAGTTAACACTTCATTACTCGTTTGCACCCATTCAACTCATCAGAAAACCTTTGTACCTGACCTAGTGCAACTCTCACCATGGTCAAGCTCAAAATCGGAGTCTGAGCAAGTTGATTGGCTTATTTTACACTTTAATCACTGGTTTTCCCACCATAATGTGACATTAGTTCGTGGTGATTTTGAACCTGAATATTTCCCAGCGACAAATAAAGAACCAGCCAAGATCCAATTTGCTCACGGTTTCTTTAATAGTGCTTTGCATGAAATTAGTCATTGGTCTATTGCAGGTGAAAAAAGACGTCTATTACCAGATTTAGGATATTGGTATGCCCCTGATGGTCGTACCCAAGAACAGCAAAGTTTATTTGAACAAGTAGAAATTAAGCCTCAAGCCATTGAATGGTTATTTGCACAATCTTTTGGCAGAAAATTTAGAGTATCTCTCGATAACCTTACAGGTGATAGCGGAGATGGCAAACTATTTAAAGATAATGTTTATGCTCAAGTGCAACGTTACTTTTCGGGTGAAGCTAAGCTACCCCGTGACGCAGCAGCATTTATTGGTTTTATTTGCCAATGCACACGTTCAGGTACACCTTTACAATTAAATGAATTTAAACGTGAACTCCTTGATTAATTGACAAAAAAACTACGTTAATTGCTTGCCTAGGTTATTTAAAAAGCCTAATAATTATTTTTAACACTGGCGTGATGGAGTCTCTAAAATATGATGCATTTACATGTACATCCTGAAAATCCACAGCAACGCCTCATTTCCCAAGCGGTTGAACGTATCCGAGCAGGAGATGTTGTGGTCTACCCTACCGATGCTGCCTATGCAATTGGGTGTCAAATCGGTAATAAAAATGCCATGGAACGTATTGCACAGATTCGTGGCTTAGGACCTAAACATCAATATGCCATTATGTGCTGTGACTTATCTGATATTGCAACTTATGCAAAAGTTGATAATGCGACATATCGTTTATTGAAAGCGAACACACCAGCTATTACTACGTTCATTTTACCTGCAACAAGTGAAGTTCCTCGTAGATTGATGCACCCTAAAAAGAAAACGATTGGTTTACGTATTCCAAGCAACCCGATTTGTCAGGCTTTATTACAAGAACTTGGTGAGCCGCTACTCACCAGTACATTAATTTTACCGGGTCAAGAAGACCCTCTAGATGACCCTTATGATATTGAAAATCAGTTAGATAAACGAATTGATGTATTTATTGACGGTGGTTTTGGTACCTTGACCAGTACAAGTATCGTTGATTTATCGGGCGAACATCCTGAAATTATCCGCCGTGGTGTTGGCGATGTAAGTGCTTTTGAATAAGCACTTACTTTTTTACCAATAGTTTAAAAAAAAGTATTATCACTCAAAAAAATACTCTTTATTTATTTTGGATTTTTTTTACACTTTAGTCGTTAAGTAATTTATTAAAAGACACAATTCATTTAGAATGATTTTCACTATCTGCTGTTCTTCTACTTACAGCTGTCTAGGACTTGAATAACAAGTCTCATGCTTTTGAAAATTCGCGTGGCTTATAATCGTAATGAATCAATCACTTCATCAATCCATGGAAGACGCTCCACACATCCGTGTTTTAGATGAGTGGCATGACAAAATTCCAGAAGATCTCTATATACCTCCAGCTGCATTTGAGATTTTGCTCGAGCGGTTTGAAGGTCCATTAGATTTTTTAATTTATCTGATTCAGAAAAATGGCTTCGATTTAATTCAACTCGATATTGCTCCTATAGCGACTCAATATTTAGCCTATATGGATAGTATGAAGTCTTTAAATATCGAGTTGACAGCAGATTATATGGTGATGGCTGCTCTATTAGCTGACCTAAAATCTCGCCTACTTCTACCAAAACCTACAATTATAAGCATTGAAAAAGATCCTAAGCAGGAGCTTATTGATCGTCTTGAAACCTATCTACGCATTAAGCAAGCAGCTGAGCGTTTAGGTCAAATGCCAATTCTTGAACGCGATACATTTAGTGCCAATGTAAGCTTGGGACATATCTCTCCTGTTTATGAAGGTTACGATATCTCAGCGCTACATGATGCGTTGTTCTGTGTATTTAATCGCCCCGAACCTATTACCCATGTTGTCGCTCAAGAACCTGTTTTACTCGAAGAACGTATTGCATATATTGAAGAGAAATTAGAGTCTGGTGACGTGTTAAGTTTTAAAGAATTACTCAATCCCCAGCAAGGTCGTATGGGAATGGTTGTTACATTTATGGCAGTTTTAGAATTGACTCGCCAACAGAAAATTAAAATTATTGCCACTGGTATTGAAGCCCCGTTAGCAATTCAAGGATCTTCAATATGAGTAGTTTTGAACAAAATAATAGTGATTTGTCATTAGCTGACATACATCATGAAGTCTTACTACAACTTGAAGCAATTATCTTTGCCAGTGAAGCGCCTGTTTCAATTGCCCGCTTAAAAGAAGCATTTAACAATCAATATAATAAACAACAGCTTCGTCAGCTTTTGCAACAGCTCGCGCTATTGCAACATGGTCGGTCTATTGAGCTGATTGAAACAGCACAAGGGTTTCGCTTTCAGGTAAGATCTAAATATCGTAGTATTATTGCGCAAATTTGGCCAGAGCGACCAACAAAACTGTCGCCTTCATTACTAGAAACCCTGGCTGTCATTGCTTATCATCAACCGGTTACCCGAGCTGATATTGAACAAATTCGTGGTGTATCTAATAATAGTCAGATTCTTAGAACACTATTTGACTGGAACTGGATTAAAGAAGCCGGTTTTAGAGATTTACCCGGAAGACCTGCGTTGCTAATTACAACGCCTCAGTTTCTGAATGCTTTTGGTCTAGCCTCTCTAGGCCAATTGCCTCCCCTACAGAACGCCAAGGAAGCCTTTATGGCTCTCGATGCAAATGCACCGAAATCATAAAGAGGTGGACTGTTGATCATTATGTCTAAGGTTGTGCTGTCATGAGTGAAAAATTGCAAAAAGTATTAGCGCGAATCGGATTAGGTTCCCGCCGATATATGGAAGAGGTTATTGCCGCAGGACGCGTGAGTGTAAACGGTCGTGTTGCCCAAGTCGGTGAGCGCATTGAACCAGGCGATGAATTACGCATTGATGGCCGTAAAGTTCAGTTTCAGATTGAAGACGAAATTCGTCGTCGCGTACTGATTTATTATAAGCCTGAGGGTGAAATCTGTTCACGTAATGACCCTGAAAAACGCCCAACCGTATTTGATCATTTACCACAAATTGCCAATGACCGCTGGGTCATGGTAGGTCGTCTGGATATTAACAGTACTGGTTTATTACTATTCACAAATGATGGTGAACTTGCTAACCGCTTAATGCACCCATCTAATGAAATCGAACGTGAATATGCTGTTCGAGTAATGGGTGAAGTAACGCCAAAACTACGCCAAAACATGCTCAACGGAGTAGAGCTCGAAGATGGCCCTGCCAAATTCGAATCATTCTCTGAAATTGGTGGTGAAGGTATTAACCGCTGGTACCAAGTTGTAGTAAAAGAAGGTCGTAACCGCGAAGTACGTCGTATTTTTGAATCGCAAGATCTTAAAGTCAGCCGTTTATTACGTACACGCTACGGTACAGTTATTTTACCGCGCGAATTACGTACTGGTCGCTGGATGGAACTCGACAAAACTGACATCGACAACTTAGCCAAATCGGTTGAGTTAAAACCACGTCAAGGTACAGGTTTATTTGGTATGGCAAAACGTCGTACTGATCGTATGACTGAAAAACCAATGGCAGCACGTCGTGGCGGATACTTACGTCAACAACGTCGTGATGATGAAAAAGAAGCTCCTGTTAACACAGGGAATCAACGTAAATCGACTGGTTTTAACCGCGGTTCGAAGAAATTCTAAGCTATTAAAAAGATGTAAAAAGACCGCTCAAATTAGAGCGGTTTTTTATAGCCGTTTAACTTAATTCATTTTTGCCAGTTCAATCCATTCAGCTTCAGGAAAATGAATAGCTAAATAATCTTTCAAATAATTTGAAGTATCTTGAGAAATTAATGGATCTTTTGATTCATCTTTTAGGTTATAAACCAAGGCATGCAACTTCAGTCCACGAGACTTAAGTGCTTCAAGACTAAGCAAAGTATGGTTAATACTTCCTAAACGGCCCGATGTTACTAAAATAACGGGAAACTGATGCTGAGCGACGTAATCAATGGTCAGCAGACTAGTGGTTAATGGCACCATTAAACCTCCCGCACCTTCCAACAATACGATTTCAAAACGCTCCGCCAATGTTTTGGTCGCATCTTCAATTTTTGGAAAATCAATTTCTCGGTTATCAAGACGTGTTGCAAGATGAGGTGAAGCAGGATAACTGAAGATTTCAGGCATGGTTAGCTTGTCATGATCTTCTTGGAACCAGCCCTGCCCCATAATTTCACGATGCTTTTCAATATCCTCAGAAATATCAGCATTACCTGTTTGAATGAGTTTTTGGGTAATCACTTTTTTACCCTGCTCAGTCCATAATTTTGCTAAAAAACCTGTCGCGTAGGTTTTACCAATTTCGGTATCAATCCCACTCACAAAATAGATCTGGCCACTCATTTACTTCATTCTCCGAGCAATACAATAAATCGGATGATACGTTAGGGAATATCCTTCGGCATACTTAAACCGATCATAATCTTGATAAAACTGTTGTAAAGTTTGCTTAGTCCAACGATGCTGAGCAGTTGCTGTTACACCTGTTGCTTTTAAATGCTGTAACACGTCTTTAGGTGAATCGAAATAGAGTTGCGTTTCTGACTCTGACAAATGCAAAATCTCAAAACCAGCCTGAGTTAAGGCACTATTCCAATTTTCAACTGACCAATAACTTAAACCTTGTCCTGTTAGCTCTTTAATTTCTATTAAATTCTGAGAGCCGAATGTTGAAAAGCATAACCAACCTCGCTCAGTTAAAGCTTCATTACAACGTTTGAGCAAGTGCGGTAAATCTTGCATCCACTGTAAAGCTGAACCTGAAACAATCATATCGAGCTGCTGGGGAAAATCTAAAGTTTCAACATCCCCAATCAACCATTTTAAATTTTCTTGATGACTAAAGTGTTGCTGCACATCTGCATATAGATCATTCAAAATTAACTCTTCAAACTGAAAATATGTAGTAAGAAGATGAGTTAAATTGCCAGAACCACAACCAATTTCAAAGACACGCGACATCGTACGTGGGCAGAACTGCTGAACTAAACCTGTTAAATTTTGGCAAATCTGTTTTTGAACAATTGCATGTTCTGAATAGCTTTGCCCTGCTTTGGCAAAACGCTGGGCAACTAAGTTTTTATTCAAACTCACAGAAAACTCACCAATTCTTCAAGTTCATGTTGCTGCACCATTGACGTTAAAGAAATACGCAAACGCGAACTGTTTTTAGGTACTGTTGGTGGACGCACAGGCATAGCATAAAAACCACTTTCCTGAACGTATTTCGCTTTATCGATCGCAGCCTGACTTTCTCCAACAATGACTGGAATAATATGGCTGGTCGATGGGCTTACATAACCCTTTTGCACAACAGCTTGTTGAAGATATTGGCTAATATTTTTTAAGTGCTCACGCTGAGATTGAGAGACTAATACTTTTTGAAAAATAAAGTTTGCCCATGCCATAACAATCGGAGGCTGTGCAGTACTAAAAATAAGTGGGCGCATTTTATTAATGAGATAATCTTTAATAATTGGATCACAAATAATGTAACCACCGACCGCCGCTAATGCTTTGCCTAATGTACCGACCAGAAAATCAATTTCCTGAATCACATTATATTGTTCAGCACATCCTAAGCCTTGCTGACCACGAACCCCAATTGAATGCGCTTCATCGACATATAACATAGTTTTAGCAAAACGTTTTTTTAGCTGAACTAAAGCGGCTAAATCCGTCTCATCACCGTCCATACTAAAAATACTTTCTGTGACCACAATGATTCGTTCAATCTTGTCATCATCATGATATTTCTGGAGGAGTTGTTCCAAGTGTTGTAAATCATTATGTCGATAACGCACATACTGAGCGCCAGACAAACGTATACCGTCAATCATACTGGCATGAACTAACTTATCCGCCAATATTAAAGTTTTACTATCAGCAACAGCTGGCAAAATACCAATATTCATATGGTAGCCACTATTAAATAATAGTGCCGCTCGACCGCTAAATGCTTGACTTAGGCTATTTTCTAATTGTTCATATTCCTCAAAATTTCCCGTTAATAGACGTGAAGATGAAGAACTAAAATAGCTACGCTCGATTGGAAAGCTATCTAAAAACTCTTGACGAAGATTGATATCAGCCGCCAACCCAAGATAGTCATTTGAAGCTAAGTTGAGCATCGTTTTATTTTGAATCGTAATAAAACGTCCGTGCTGCACATTTTGGGTAAATTGTCTAAAGTTACCTTGTTGCTTTAACTCATCCAATTCGGCAGAAAAATGATCAAGCAATGACATCTTAATTCGCTCCCTGCATCGTTTGAACAACTTCAACCAATTGTTCGAGCAAATCGCTTAACTCTTGATGCGTGATGACATACGGTGGCATCACATAAACTAATTTTCCAAAAGGACGGATCCAGATTCCGCGGTCTACAAATTGTTGCTGTAAGGTTTTCATATCAACATTAAAGGTGAGTTCTACTACACCAATTGCCCCCAGCACTCGCACATCGGCAACATAATCAAGCTGACTTAAAGGCTTTAAATATTGGCTAAGCTGTTGCTCAATACGCTCAATATTGGCCTGCCAATCTTGCTCAATTAATAATTGAGTACTTTTTAAAGCGACCGCGCAAGCAAGTGGATTGGCCATAAAAGTTGGGCCGTGCATAAATACCCCAGCCTCACCGCGACTAATGGTTTCTGCAACATGCTTTGTCGTTAAGGTAGCAGATAACGTCATGTAGCCGCCTGTTAGTCCTTTACCTATACACATAATGTCTGGCTCAACTTGTGCATGTTCCCAAGCAAAAAGCTTACCCGTACGACCAAAACCAGTCGCAATTTCATCAAAAATTAATAACAGATTATATTGTTCACAAAGTGCTTTCGCCTGACGTAAATATTCAGGATGATAAAAACGCATCCCCCCTGCACCTTGAACAATCGGCTCAATAATCAGTGCAGCAAGGTTTTCATGATTTTGCTGAATAGCTTGTTCTAGCTCAGCAATATCTTCTTGGTTCCACTCTTCATGAAATTTGGTTTGCGGAGCTGCTACAAAAAGACGGTTCGGTAAACTTGTACCAAAAATCTGATGCATACCTGTAACAGGATCACAAACAGACATCGCATTCCATGTATCACCGTGATAACCGGAACGTGTAGTAATAAAATTTGTTTTTTGTGGTTGGCCTTGTGCTGTCCAGAATTGCACAGCCATTTTCAAAGCAACTTCAACGGCTACCGAACCTGAATCTGCATAGAAAATTTTATCGAGACTTGGCGGCGTAATTTTTAAAAGAATTTTTCCAAGTTCAATTGCAGGATCGTGAGTTAAACCACCAAACATGATATGCGACATGTTCTGTAATTGATCTGTCACTGCCTGATTGAGTTCAGGGTGATTATAGCCGTGAATTGCACACCACCATGACGACATACCATCAATTAAAGTCTTACCATCATCTAGTTCAATCGTTGCCCCATAAGCACGTTTAACCTTAAACGTTGGTAAAGGTTGGGTCATTGAGGTATATGGATGCCAAATATGTTCCAAATCAAAATTATCGGTCATCCTCTATACCCTTTTACAGCAATTAAATCTTTCATTTAGCACATGTTAAACCTGTTAAGAATGAAAGAAAATTGCGAGATCAACCAAAGCTTATTAACTTTGCTGATGAATTGTTAAAAATTGGCAGATTTCTTCAATTGTTCGATCTACTTCTAGGTATGGAAAAGCATGAGTAGCGCCTTCTAATACTTTATAACTCATGTTTTCTGTCGCGATATCCTTGAAATTTTCAATAATTTTGCAAGGAATGACATTATCTTGCTCGGCAAATACATGAAGCTGCGGACCTAGATAGTTTTTTAAGTTATTTACCAAATTTAGTTGCTCAAGCATTTGCAAACCTTCTGATAGCAATTCACTTGAAGGCGGATTTGCTATGTTTTGCATGCTTATCCAATCTTGTTTAGCCTGAGAGGAACCGAGTGTAATTAAATAATAAAAACGCTTTAAAGTGGCTTGCGGGTTTTGTAAAAAAGAAGTCTTAAATTGACTAAACACATCAGCAGGCATAGCAGTCTGCCAATTATCGTTGGTAACAAAACAAGGATTTGAAGCGAGCGTAATTAAAGTTTTAGTTTGCCCTGTTTGTTCATAAAAAGTATTAACCAGTTGAGTTGCTAACTGTCCACCTAAAGACCAACCTATTACTACATCAACCTCAGCAACTAAATCAAGCTGGGCACGATACTTACCATCTAAAATATTAAAAATATTAATAAGTTGTGTTTGATAGCCAGCTTTTTCCAATTGCAATTTAAGGGACTGCAAAGGCTCCACTCCTACTCCCCAACCTGTAATTAATAAAATTTTATTTTGTAACTTCATATGCCTGTCCAAAGCCGATTTTATAAAGATTATATAATAATATCGATTTAAAATATCTTTTAAAATCAATATAAAGGGTAAATTTTAGAGCATAGAATTAAGCATTTATAATGAGTTAATATTCTGAAATATATTGATAAGTAAGACCCGCATTATTCATAGTAAATATACAAAAATTTAATTATCTAAACATTGAAGCCAATCAAAAAACAACATACTCCACACTTCGCCTATAAATCCATTATGCAATGTAATTAATGTTAATACTTATGTTTTTTTATTAAAAAAAATGACTCACCAATTCATTTTAATGCTAGAAGATTAATTATTGATCAAAAAGTATTAGGAAGGCTAATATGAACAGTCAAAGCACAATATCTGATGGGAGAGAAAAAAATACATCTTTTGTTACACCCTACGATATTATAAATAACTTATCTTTAGATAAAAATTACTGCTTGTTTTTGGATATTGATGGCACATTAGCACCCTTTCAAATTAATCCTGAGCATAGTTTTATTCCACAAACTACATTAGACGTTATAAAAAAAATTACTAAATTAAATATACCTGTTATTGCTATAACAGGTCGTGATGTAGATACAGCAAGCAAACTACTACATCCTATTGAAGTTCCAATTGCTGGTTTACATGGTTTAGATATTTATTTTGATTCAGGAAATTATATTCGACCAGATTTAAGCAGTATTAACTTCAAAAATTTAAAACAAGATATTACCAAAAATTGTGATAAATATCCCGAATTATTAATTGAGGATAAAGGATATTCTATTGCCTTACATTATCGTAAAAATCCTAATTTAGAAAATAAAGCTATTAATATTATGCAGAGAATTAATTTAAATTACCCCCACTTAAAAATAAATAGAGGGAAATTTGTTGTTGAATTAATTCCAAACCAAGCTGATAAAGGTATAGCAATTGAAACTATATTAAATCATCTTGATTTATCTGCTGTACTACCTATTTTTATAGGTGATGATTTAACAGATGAATCTGGTTTCACTTACATTAATCAGCAATCTGGCCTTAGTATTAAAGTAGGTCTGGGTGAAACACAAGCAAAATATAGATTAAAAGATATTGATAATGTCGCGGATTTTCTTCTTTTATTTCAAAACAGAATAAAAAGCTTATATGTCAAAAATAGCCAAAATCAGAATGGAGAAAAATTATGTCTAAATTAATCGTATTATCGAACAGAATAAGTATGCCATCGGGTAAAGCTTCAGCAGGTGGTCTTGCTGTAGCTGTACAAGATGCACTAAATGATAGTAACGGCATCTGGTTAGGCTGGAATGGGCAGCAAATTACCGATAGCGAAGCGCCAGAATTTGAGCAGGCTTATTCTCAAGGAATTGACTACATTACCTGCCCCCTCACTCATCAGCAATATGCCCAATATTATTGTGGTTTCGCTAACAAAGTTTTGTGGCCAGCAATGCATCATAGAGATGATCTGATTGAATATGATGCAGAAGAATATAATACCTATCAAAAGGTTAATCGCTTATTTGCTCAAAAGCTAAAAGAGCTTGCTCAGCCTGAAGATCTTATTTGGGTGCACGATTACCACTTTTTTAGTGTGGCTCGCTATTGCCGTGAATTAGGCATGCAAAACAAAATTGGTTTCTTCTTACATATTCCTTTTGCCAGTCTGAATATCTGGCACAAAATTCCGGTAGCCCGTGAGTTAATTCAAGACTTGAGTCAATATGATGTTATTGGCTTACAAACTCAGATTGACCAAAATGCCTGCATGCAGACTTGTCTGAATTTACTCGAAGCTCAAAAAATTCAAAGCAACAGTATTAGCTATAAAAAACGTCAAATATTAATTAAATCATACCCAATTGGTGTTCAGCCTGAACTTATACAAAAACAAGCCCAGCAAGATTTGGCTACCTCTTCGGTGTTTAATTTTGAAGAAATACCACGTCAAAAAACTATTATTGGAGTTGATCGTATTGATTATTCAAAAGGTTTACTCGAAAGATTTAATGCATTTGCAACCTTTTTGGAAACCAGCCCTGAATATCATGGCTTAGTTCGACATCTTCAAGTGGCGATCCCTTCTCGTACCGATATTCCAGCTTATCAACGCTTATATCAACGTTTTAAAACCAAGCTGGAGTTAATTAACGAAGAGTTTGCGCATGAAGACTGGAGACCTGTAGATTGCTGCTATGACACGGTACAACACCATAATCTCATGCACATTTATCGTCATTCAGATATTTGTTGGATCAGTTCACTACGTGATGGGATGAATCTAGTAGCTAAAGAATATATTGCGGCTCAAGACCCAGAAAATCCAGGTGTGCTCATTTTATCTAAATATGCTGGTGCTGCTGAGCAGATGTCTCAAGCCTTGATTGTTGACCCACAAGATAGAGCGGCAATGATGGATACTTTAAAAATGGCTTTAGAAATGTCTAAAGCTGAGCGTATTAATCGTTATCAACAATTGATAGAGGGATTAACATCATCTGATCTTACCAATTGGCGAAATAATTTCTTGGATGATTTAGAAAAGACACCAACTTTACTAATGAAGCCTCAGCGATTATTACAAGATAATTATCAATCTATTTATCAGGTTTTATAAATCTGAATAAAAGAACATCGAGAAATTCAATTTCTCGATGTTCGCTATTTGGTGATTATTATTTATAAATTAATTTGTCTTTACTAATGTAAAGCGGTTAAGTAAAGCAATAATAAATAGTAATACAGCGACGCCTGTTAAAACTGTACTTAAACCAGTCCATTCCCCAATTAAACCGATTAAAGCTGGTCCACTTAATGAACCGGTATAGGCAATTGTTGATACTAAAGAAAGTGCTGCTGCTTTAGGCATATTGTTTTGTCGACCAACACGAGAAAACATCACTGGTACAATATTAGAACAACCTAATCCTAACAGTGCATAACCCAATACAACCACTTGCCACACTGGTGCCGTTACAATAACAGCCATACCAATAGCGGCTCCAATTGCACTATAAGTCACAATATTTTTTTCACCCCATTGCTTAAGCAAGATATGACCTGCAAAACGACCAGTCGTCATGCTAAGCGCAAAGAAAGTGTAAGCTAAACCAGCAAAAGCAGGATTAAGCTGATATTTACTTGTTAAATAAATACCACCCCAGTCCATTGCTGCACCTTCTGATAAAAAGGCGATAAAACACATCATACCAATAAGCAGAATAATGCCATCAGGACGATAAAGTTTTTTGGGCGCTTGAGTGGTATCTTCAAGTGGCTTTTCATCCTGTTCAAAAGACGTTAAACAAGATGGAATCGCAACGCCACCAATAACAAGCAAAATCATAACGACTGATAACGTACTCATTAAGGGTGAAAGCCCTACTGCCAATAATGCTGTCACAAGCATAGCGCCCGTTAAGCCACCAAGACTGCACATTCCATGGAAACTAGACATAAGAGCTCGCACACTATGTTTTTCAACAACTACTGCCTGTAAATTGATAGCTACTCCAAGACATCCTGCCGCCGATCCAAAAATAAACAATGCTACGGCCATCGTCACAATGCTGCTCCACATCGTAAGGCTAGGCAATAAAACCATTAACAACATCAATGCCAAAGCAATTAACGGACGACATCCCCAGCGCTTTACTAAAGCACCAGTCGCAGGCATAGCAATCATTGACCCAATACCCATACAAAGCAAAAGTAAACCAAAATCGGCATGATTTAGGTTTAAACGCTGCTGTGCAAAAGGAATAAGAGGTGCCCAAGCTGCAGTCGCAAAACCTAAGCTAAAAAAGCTTAGTCGTGTTGCAAGACGCTGTGTGCTTAGGAGAGTAGCTGTATCTAAAACAGCAGGTTTGGTAAATAACATATTTCGCGAACTCACCATAAAATCATTGGCGATCCATACCAACCGATTTTCCATAGAAAAACCCTTGCCTCATTAAATTTCTAGGCAAGGGTTTTATTGGCGAAATTATAAACAATTTCATAAAAAAAACAGGGGGTGCGATACAATTTTTCTGACTTTTTTGTAACTGCCAAAGCCTTATATAGTAAGACTTTGAATATGTTCAGTTTGACAAAATTAACATCCAAGTCAAGACTTCATTTCATTAAAATGAAGCAATAAAAAAAACCCAGCCTTAGCTGGGTCTTTTTATTAAATTTGAGATTGAATATAGTTTTGTAAGCCAATCAACTCAATTAAACGTAATTGCTTTTCTAACCAGTATGTATGGTCTTCTTCAGTATCTGATAATTGTTGACGCAACATATCACGGCTAATGTAATCGCCCTTCTCTTCGCAAAGTTTGATACCTGTCGCTAACTTTTCACGAACATGATATTCAAGCGCCAAATCAGCTTTTAAGCAAGATACAACGTCTGTACCAACATTGATATCTTCACGGTGCATATTTGGCTTAGCACCTAAAAACAATACACGGCGAATGATCGCATCAGCATGAGAAGCTTCTTCTTGCATCTCATGATCAATACGTTCATAAATTTTATTTAAACCCCAATCTTCATACATACGAGAATGGATTAGATATTGATCACGGGCAGCCAATTCTCCGCCAATGAGCATATTTAAATAGTCTATGACTTCTGGATTGCCACGCATAATAAATCTCCTATCGTATGAGAACTATTATGGGCAATCTTAAAAGTGATTGCAAAACAAAAAATGGTTAAGTTTATGATTTTTATCAAATTAAAATGAGAAACATACGCATTTGCAGTTTAAGTTATTTAAATTTCCTCTGCAAAAAGAAACGCTTGTCCAATTTATAAGTTCAGACAAGCGTTAAAATATGGCTCAAACCATCAATTTATAAATTTGTAACTAAAATCAATGGTTCTTATTTCGGTAGATCTATTCGCTTAAAGTCTGCCCGTAGCTCGCCATAAGTGATAAGAAATCAGTCTCATTCATAACAGCAATACCTAGTTTTGCTGCTTTTTCTAATTTCGAACCAGCCTTCTCACCCGCAACAACACATTTGGTTTTACTCGATACACTACCGCTTACACGCGCACCTAATGCTTGTAGCATTTGAGTTGCCTGATCACGCGTCATTTGCTCTAATGTGCCCGTTAACACCCAGCTTTCGCCATTTAATGGCTGTCGTGTTGGTGCAGTCGGTGCATCCCAATGAATACCCGCAGCAATTAAGCGATCAAGCACTTCAATGTTGTGCGGTGCCAAGAAAAAGTCAGCAATCCATTCTGCAGTAATATCACCAACATCTGGTGTTTTCTTTAAAGCTTCAACATCAGCAGCTTTAAGCGCTTCCAAAGTTTGGAAAGTATTGGCTAACATCCGAGCTGTTGTTTCACCTACTCCACGAATTCCTAAAGCATAAATAAAACGCGCAAGCGTTGTCTTTTTACTAGCTTCAATCGCATCAATCAGATTTTGTACCGATTTTTCGCCCATTTTTTCAATCCCGAGTAAAGTTTCTCGGTGTTCGTGCAAATGGTAAATATCGGCAACATCTTTGAGCAAATCGAGGTGTAATAAAGACTCTACCCAACGATCGCCTAGGCCTTCAATATCCAGAGCTTTACGTGATACGAAGTGACGAATCGCTTCAATACGCTGTGCAGCACAGTACAGTCCACCAGAACAACGTGCTAAAGCTTCCCCTTCAGGCATTACAACTGGTGAAGCACAAACAGGACAGTTTTCAGGTAAATGTACAATTTCGGCATCAACAGGACGGAACTCTGGCCAAACTTTTTCTACTTTAGGAATAACATCGCCAGTACGATAAACACTCACCGTGTCACCAACACGTACATCAAGACGATGGATTTCACCAATATTGTGTAAAGTTACATTGGAAACCGTAACCCCCCCCACAAATACAGGGTTTAAACGCGCTACTGGAGTCAAAGTACCGGTACGCCCTACTTGCCAATCAATCTGATCAACCGTAGTTAATGCAGCTTGTGCAGGGAATTTATAAGCAGTTGCCCAGCGTGGTTCACGACTTAAAAAACCAAGTTGTTGCTGTTGCTTTAAGTCATCAACCTTTACAACCATCCCATCAATTTCAACTTGTAAATCCGAACGCTCTTGCTGGATTTGCTCATAACGATGCTGTACTTCTTGAATTGAATTACACAGATATTGACGTTCAGCAATTTCAAATCCAAGTTTTGTGAGCCATTGCAGACTGTCATGCATGGTAGTTAAGCCATGATTAGGTTCACATTGAGCGATGCCGTAAGCATAAAATGCTAAAGGTCGAGCCGCAGCAATATTAGGATCGAGCTGTCTTAAACTACCAGCTGCTGCATTACGCGGATTCGCAAATGTTTTATCGCCTTTGGCTTCCTGTTCAGCATTGAGTTTTTCAAAACCAGACTTTGGCATAAGTACTTCACCACGAACTTCCAGCAAACGTGGAATTTCAAAGTGATCTGAATGTAACACTTTAGGCAAATTACGAATCGTTTTAACGTTCTGGGTAATGTCCTCCCCGGTTTCTCCGTCACCACGTGTAACGCCACGTATTAACACACCATTTTCATACCAAAGAGAAATCGCAAGACCATCAAGTTTTAGTTCGACTTCGTATTGTACTTTTTGATTAGGCAAACGCTCTTCAACACGGCGTGCAAATGCGAATAAGTCTTCCTGATTAAAAACATTCCCCAAAGAAAGCATCGGAACTACATGAGTCACACTTTGAAATTTAGAGAGTGCTTGTCCACCTACTTTTGTAGTCGGTGAATCTGATTGAACAAGGTCAGGATATTGCTCTTCTAAAGCTTTTAACTGGTGAAATAAATGATCATATTCACTATCCGAGATTGTCGGCTGATCCATGACATAGTAGGCATGGTTATGCTTTGCAATCAGTTGAATAAGCTGACGCATCTGTTCGATCACGGAAGTTGTTGCCATTATGTTATTCACCATAAAAAAGGGTGGAAATTTCTCCACCCTGAGCTGCGACTAGATATGTTGCAATTATCGCAACGAATGTAAAAAATTAAAACTAGGCGGTCGCCTGTGCCGGACGATAATCAATCACATGATGACGCCAGTGCTCTTTTAACTGTGGCGTAAATTCAAGATTATTCTCATCGTAAACTTTGCCATCAATTTCACGAGCGATTAAACCTGCAATACTCGCCATCATGTCAAAACCAGTCACGGCTTTACTGTTTGGAAGCGCAAGGAAAAATGCTAACCCTTGAACTTGTTCAGTAGATAGCGTTTCAAGATCAAACCCAGCTGGTCCATTGTCTGTCATACGTAATACAGAGAACATGAGTACACTTGGCTCATCGGTATTTTCATAACGATGGAAGCAAGACATTTCACCATAGCGTAAACCATATTTTAACAGCACTTTAAGCGCTTTATCGCCAGACAATGCACGACGAGGGTTTGGATACACATTTAGCGCAATAATCTGTTCAGCCATCGCTAATGCACTTTCATCATCATAACGTTGCTGTTCATGTAAATGCACATCCAGAATATTACTCTCGCCTTCAAACTCAGCAATTTCGGCAGTTTCAATATTCGGGTTTAAACTCAACTCAGGCTCAGTTTTTTCGCTTTCAGCTTCCAGATTTTCTTTTGCTAAAGCTTCAGCTTCCGGTTTAACAGAAACTGTATCAACCAACTCAACTGAACCATCTTTATGAATGGTAGAGCTTGGTACTGTTTGTTCAGATTTAATTTCTTCTACAGAAGCGTTTTCAACAACTGCTTGAGTTTGTTCAGTTTGAATTGCTTTAGCGGGTTCTACGGTCTCAATTTCTGACTGTTTTGTTTCAGGTACTTGAGACGGCGCAGCTTCGCTTAAAGTCGGTTCTACTCGCTCTGCACTAGTCACCGCTACAGATTCAGCTTCAGTTTTCTCAAGCTGATCTCTCACGTGCCTAGGTATAACCGGTTGATTACTATCAGGGTTAATATGCAAATCACTGTCTAATGAGGGTTCAGCATGGTTTGGCTTTTTTAAAATCATTTTTAAGCCAATTAGCATAATTATAATGGCAACAACGATGCCAATAATCGTATTGATTTCCATTCTATGACTCCGAAACTAACCCGTATTCTTTTGCCTGTTCTAAATCGACAGTGACTAATTTTGATGTACCCGGTTCAGGCATGGTCACACCCAACAAATCAGTTGCCATGGTCATCGCCAGCTTATTATGTGTAATGTAAATGAATTGTACATGTTCAGAAAGTTCTTTTACCAAATTACAATATCTCTGAACATTCGCATCATCAAGTGGTGCGTCCACTTCATCTAGTACACAAAACGGTGCCGGATTTAATCTAAAAATCGCAAATACTAATGCTAACGCTGTTAAAGCCTTTTCTCCACCGGAAAGTAATGCTAGAGAACTATTTTTCTTACCCGGTGGCCTTGCCATCAGTTTAACACCAGATTGCCAATCATCTTCAAGACTTAAACTCGCCTCACCACCATTAAAAACCTTTGGAAACAGGTTTTGCAACTCCTGATTGATTTGATCAAAAGTTGTCATAAACAGCTTACGGGTTTCTTGGTCAATGCTTTTCATCGCATCTTTTAGTTGAGTTACCGTATTTTCCAAATCTTGAATCTGGTGACTCAGCTCATCAAAACGCTGAGAAACTTCTTCAAACTCTTGTGAAGCGGCAAGGTTAACCGCTCCAATTTTTTCAAACTGTTTCTGTACTTTTTCCAGTTTCTGCTGGTGCTCGGTTAAATCTATTTGTAAGCCTTTTTGGAGTTCGGCATTTAGCTCTTTAAGCTGCTCTTGATAATGCTCACGATCTGACTTGGCTGCTTGCCATGCCAATCGTTTCTGTTCAAGTTGTTCTCTAAGCTGCTCATCTTTTTGTTGATATTGATGACGCTGATCGGTCAAAGTCTGCTGTTTTTCCTGCACACTATTGAGTTCAAGCTGCCATTCATTCCAGTTCTTTTGCAACTTTTCAGTTTGAGCAAATTGTTGCTGAAACTCTGACTCAAGATTCGGTAGCTCTAATTGAATAGGGTCAACAAACTTTTTCGCTTGCTCCATTTGAGCTGCAATTTGCTGATATTGACTTTGCAAGAACGAGATATCTTTTTCAAGCAACTCAACCTGTTGAGTAGTCTGAGTACTATTACGGCGTAAAATTTCACGTTCTTGTTGCTGATGTTGCAGGGCTTGTTGCTTTTCGTCTAGCTGTTCCGTTAATTCTTCTACCCGAAATTGCAAAGTTTTATAGTCAGGTAAAATGGTTTCAAGCTTGATTGCTAATGCATGCAAATCAATTTCAAGATCGTCTTTTTGCATTGCATCTTCTTCAAGCTGCATGTCTAACTGACCAAGTTGATCTTTTAATTGCTGTTTTTGCAGTAAAAATGCTTGTGCTGCGGTTTGTTGCTTGGCAATTTGCACATCAAGCTGTTGTAAGTCTTTTTGCTTTTGTTTCACAACTTGCTGTTTGTGCTGCACACCTGACTGTAAGTGCGCTAACTCATCTTTTTGCTGAACTACGATTTGATCTAATGTTTGTAATTCAGGTTGTTGCTTTTCAAGAGCTTGTTCAATTTCGTCTAGACGAATACGGTGGCTCAGCATACCTTGTGCACTTTGGCTTTCGTCATCATACATAAGAGCAATCACCCAATCCTGCCCGACATGATAGCCATCTAAAGTCAAAACAGACTGACCATGTTGCAATTGCTTTTGCTCATTTAAAGCTTGAGTCAAATCTTGTGCAATCGCTACATTTGAAAAGATTGATAGTTGTGGCGATGCAATCCACTCATTTAAACAAGCCAAGTTCCCTTTAAATTTACTTATTTGCTCTGAAGGTTTTAACTGGCGGGCAACTCCTTCTTGAAAGACTTGTTCGGTCTCAAGAATATGAGCTTGTAACCATTTTGCTAAAAACTTCTCAACAATCTGCGCATGCGGTTTGCCCTGCTCTGTTAACTCTAGAGCTTGCATTAAACGTAACGTATCTTGGTTTTGCTTTGGACTTTGTTTAGCAACAAGCTGGCTTAAGTTTTTCTGCTCTGATAATAAAACTTGGATTTCTGTTTTTAGTGTTTGCTGCTGGTTTTTATTTACCTGATGCGCTTGTTGAGCTTGTTCAATATGCTGCACATATTGCTCAATTTCAGTTTCAAGCGTCGAAATTTCACTACGCAACTGTTGTTGCAGTTGCTCAAGCTCACCCTGCTCATCTTCATGAACATGCGATTGAATTTGGTTTGCTTGATGTTGCAAAGTTTCTTTTTGCTGCTCAATGCGCTGAACATTTTTACCCAACTGTTCAATTTGAGCTGACATCTGCATTTTTTGCTGCTGTTGTTTTTCAACCTGAGCTTTTATTTGTTCAAACTGTTGTTGTGCTTGTTTTTGCTGAGATTGTAAATCAGCAAAGTTTTGTTCAGCCTCCGTCGCTGTATGCTCGACTCTAGTTAAAGCTTCTGTTTGTTCTTCTAGCTGATTATTCAGTGTTTCGAGTTGCAATTCAGAAAGCTGTAAACGTTCTTTAGTTTGGAATCTTTGCTGCTCTAACTGAACGAGAGTGGTACTATTTTGCTGGTATAGACTCTGTTTTTGTTCAAGAGTCATTTTCAGCTCAGATAGTTTCTTTTCAGCTTGTTGCCATTCTTGTTGTAGCGGTGAAGATTGCTGAATAAGTCTCTGAAATAAAGCACTGGTTGCTTCTAAATCATGTTCAATTGTACTTAATTCTGAGCGAACCAATTTAAAAGTTTCACCCAGTTCATTCATTTGAACGGTATATTCTTCTTGTAGGCGTACACTTTTATCTGCCTGAAAGGACAAAATTTCAATTTTTAGGGTCCGAATCTGGCTTTCTAACGTTTTATATTGAACTGCTGCTTCTGACTGGCGTTTAAGCGTTTTAAGCTGCGATTTTAACTCTAGTGCAATATCGTCTAAGCGTGAAAGATTTTGCTCTGTATGTTCAAGATGCTGCAAAGTTTCACGGCGACGAGCCTGATAACGAGAAACACCCGCGGCTTCCTCAATGAACACACGCATTTCTTCAGGCTTGGCATCAACTAAGCGGTTAATCATGCCTTGCTCAATGACCGCATATGAACGTGGTCCTAAGCCTGTTCCCAAGAAAATATCGGTAATATCACGGCGGCGACAACGTGTACCATTCAAGAAATATTCTGACTTACCTTCACGAGTGACCTGACGGCGAACAGCTAACTCATTATAAGCATTATACGATCCACCTAACTTTCCATAAGTATTATCAAAGCGTAGCTCAACACTGGCCACACCAACGGGCTTACGTTTGGAAGTCCCCGTAAAAATAACATCTTGCATGCTACCACCACGGAGCTGACGAGCGTTTGACTCCCCCATCACCCAGCGGATTGCATCGATTACATTGGATTTGCCACAACCATTTGGACCAACCACTGCTGTGCGGTTCGCCTTAAAATTTAAGGTTGTACTATCTGCAAAAGATTTAAAGCCGGAAAGTTTTAAACTGCTTAAACGCATAATGCCCTAACTAGCGGCGTGAGCGTCTTGCCCAAGCCAATTCAATCTGTTTCATTCGTGTCAGCGATTCCAACACAAGGTTACGTAAGTGTCGACAAAAATCTTCCATAAATAAAGCGGCTTGTTGTGATTTTCGGATTAAAATTGCATCAGTCACGAGTTTAAATAATGCAAATGCTTCTTGTAGTTCCCTCTTAGAGGTATTTAAGGTCAAAAAATAACTACGACGTAATGATGGTAATAACTCTTTATAAAATTTCATTAGATAAGGATTACCCACCATATCTTGCTGTTCAGCTAGATATTGGAAGACCCCATCATAAAATTTTTCGATATCACCTGCTTTGACATGCTCAAGAAGTTGCTCTAATAGCAACTGTAATTGATCTGCTTCATGCGCACGCCATGTTTCGCTCATGCGTTGTACAATATGCCCCAATAACATCATATTTGTATCAAACAACGCTTTAACTTGTTGTGCAGACATTTCTGAAACAATTGCCCCACGGCGTGGAAATATCTCAATTAAATGAGTACGCTCTAATAATAACAATGCTTCACGAACTGATCCTCGGCTAACGTCAAGTTCTTTGGCAATACGTAGTTCTTGAATACGTTCGCCTTCTACTAGCTCGCCACTAATGATCTGTTCGCTAATATATTTGACAATTTGCTCAGAAAGACTTTCTGTCTCTTCGAGATTCATAAATCACCCGCTACTTTTTATATGCATTAATCCATGCTTTTCTTTCGCATCCTTGTTTTTAACTGATCCCATCGATTAAAAACTATGTCATTGTCTGACAATTTTATTGCATTTTAAGCCAACTCATTTAAAAACAACACCAAAATCAGATGAATAAAAGCTTGGAGCGCTCTTATATTCTATGAATAAAAAAAGCTCGAATTCCTAAAAATTCAAGCTTTTACACCACTGTCTTATAAATTTAAGATTTTAGTCTCTAGTGCATAATGCCTTTATAAATAAAATAACTGCCTACCACCACTAACAGGCAAGCAAAACATTTTTTTAACATCTGCGGCGACAACGCATGAGCAACCTTTGCTCCAAACTTCGCTGTGACAAAACTCATGACACTAATGCCAATAAACGCATAGATATGTACATAACCAATCGTGTTAGGCACTGAGATTTGTTCTTTTGCACCAAACCACATAAAGCCAATCGCTCCAGCAACCGCAATTGGTAAACCGCAAGCGGCAGAAGTCGCGACTGCTTTTTGCATGACCACGCCATGACGGTTTAAGTATGGAACGGTTAAACTTCCTCCCCCAATTCCAAAAATTGCAGAGGCAATACCAATGCCTCCACCCGCCATGAATTGCATAGGGGTTGAAGGGAGCTGACGCGTTGGATCAACAACTACATGTGCTCCTTTAAACATCCTATAGGCCATCACAACCGCAAAAATACCAATAAGAAGTTGCAAATGCTGGCCAGACATCAGGTCAGCAATACCCGCCCCTAAAAATGAGCCCAACACCAGTCCAGGCGCTAAATTACGAAAAACAGGCCAAAGTACTGCACCCTTTTTATGATGAGCTGAAACAGAACTAAAAGACGTCACAATAATGGTTGCAAGCGATGTTCCGACTGCAATATGCATGATTAACGCTGGATCATAGTGTAACTGGGTAAAAACCACATAGAGGATTGGTACAATAATTAGTCCACCACCGACTCCAAACAATCCGGCAGTAAAACCAGCAATTGCGCCAATGAGTAAATATATGATTAACTCCATAAATGTTTTACCACTCTGCTCATATTCAACATGGATTTAGAGACTCGCCAACTACAACAACTTTTAAGCGCAAAAAACCAGCTTCCAGAAGTGGTTTTATTAAAAGCAACCACAACTTCGACCAATGATGATATTCGTGAAATTGCCCAAAAAGGCATTACAACGGGCTTGGTTTGCAGTGCTCAACAAACTCAAGGGCGAGGTCAACATCAACGGCAATGGATTTCACCTGAAGGAAACATTTATTTAAGCACATTGGTGCAAACTCGAACACCCTTAGATGGTCGCTTAGCACTTGAAGTTGCTCTGAATATTTTGCAAATCCCCCAGTTACAAGCTCTTAATCTGCAAGTGAAATGGCCAAACGATTTATATAGTGCTCAGGGTAAATGGGGTGGAATTTTAGTCGAACCACTGTCTCAGCATCAGGCTATTGTAGGTGTAGGGATTAATTTAAAAACACCACCAGTGACTGATAGTGATCAACCAATTACCTCTTTAGAGGATTTAGGTCTAGATCAAATGGGTCGTCTTGAGTTAATTTCAGAGCTTTATGTTGCCATTCAAAATGCTGCTCGCTGGTTTGATCATGGCTGCTACAATTTAGCGGGACGTTTTAACCATCACGCGGCATGGATTAATCAGCTAGTTCAGTTCGAACATAGTCAGGGACTGGTACATGGTCGTTTTGTTGGAATCTCCAATGAAGGTGCAGTAATTCTTGAAACTCCTGAACCTCAACAGTTTTATCAAGGTCGCTTAAGACCGCAAGTGAATCAATAAACAGGTGTTCTTCCATGAAAAGTTTATGGCTTGATATCGGGAACACCCGTTTAAAGTATTGGATTACTGAAAATCAGCAAACTATTGAACATGCAGCTGAGCTACATTTACAGTCTCCTGCCGATTTATTACTTGGGTTAATTCAACACTTTAAGCATCAAGGCCTGCATCGAATCGGGATTTCTTCGGTACTCGATACCGAGAATAATCAACGTATTCAGCAGATTTTAAAATGGCTTGAAATTCCAGTAGTTTTTGCGAAAGTTCACTCTGAATATGCAGGCTTACAGTGTGGTTATGAAGTTCCGAGCCAGCTTGGAATTGACCGCTGGTTACAAGTGTTAGCTGTAGCTCAGACAGATGAAAACTATTGCATTATTGGTTGCGGAACAGCGCTCACAATTGACCTAACTCAAGGTAAACAGCATTTAGGAGGTTACATCCTGCCTAATTTGTATTTGCAGCGAGATGCTCTTATTCAAAATACCAAGGGTATTAAAATTCCAGACTCAGCTTTTGATAACCTAAATCCGGGCAATAACACTGTAGATGCAGTACATCACGGTATTTTATTAGGCCTGATTAGTACCATTGAAAATATTATGCAGCAATCTCCTAAAAAGCTACTGCTGACTGGTGGTGATGCAACACTATTTGCCAAGTTCTTACAAAAATATGAGCCTGTGGTAGAAACCGATCTTTTACTCAAAGGATTACAGCAATATATTGCCCATTATCCTAAAGACTAAAATACAGAACAAAATAAAAGGCGCTATATGCGCCTTTTATTTTATAGATTTATTTCTTTTGGTCGTTGTTACCAAACAGTGGACCCATTCCGCCACCGCCACCGCCAAATTGCTTTTGCATATTGCCTAATGAACGCATCATTTTGCTCATACCAGATGGATTGGCAAACTTCTTCATCATTTTGGCCATTTGTGCTTGTTGCTTGATAAGTTTATTCACTTCAGCAACATCCATACCGCAACCTGCTGCAATACGTTTTTTACGACTTGGGTTCATTAAGTCCGGATTACGGCGCTCTTTAACAGTCATTGACTGGATAATAGCTTCCATCTTCTTAACTTGTTTTTCAGGGTTCGCTTGCTCAATTGCTTGCTGAATTCCTGCACCGCTCATGCCAGGCAACTTGTCTAAGAAGCCCATCATGCCGCCCATTTTTTTCATTTGTTCAAATTGCATCAGCATATCTTCAAAGTTGAAGCTACCGCCTTTTTGCAATTTTTTCGCCATTTTTTCGGCTTTTTCTTTGTCGATTTTACGTTCAACTTCTTCGACTAAAGAAAGTACGTCACCCATGCCTAAAATACGTTGAGCAACACGATCCGGATGGAATGGTTCTAAGGCATCAAGCTTCTCGCCCATACCCAAGAACTTGATTGGCTTACCAGTAATGGCACGCACAGAAAGCGCTGCACCACCACGTGCATCACCATCAGTTTTAGTAAGAATCACGCCAGTAAGTGCTAAAGCATCATTAAATGCTTTTGCTGTATTTGCAGCATCCTGACCTGTCATGGCATCAACCACAAACAAAGTTTCAGTCGGCTTAACTGCTGCATGTAATTCTTTAATTTCGTCCATCATGTCTGCATCGACATGTAGACGGCCTGCCGTATCGACAATCAATACATCAGCAAACTGGATTTTTGCCTGTTCAATTGCACGATTAACAATATCAATTGGCTTTTCAGAAGGATCTGAAGGAATAAAGCCTGCACCAACTTCATTTGAAACAGTTTCTAACTGTTTAATTGCTGCCGGACGGTAAACGTCGGCAGAAACAGTCATTACTTTTTTCTTTTGACGTTCTTTTAAGAAACGTGCCAGCTTGGCAGCAGTTGTGGTTTTACCTGCACCTTGTAAACCAGCAAGTAATACTACAACAGGAGGTTTCGCACTTAAATCAAGTGTTTCATTCGCCTCACCCATCATCTTGGTGAGTTCGTCATAGACAATTTTTACAAATGCCTGGCCTGGTGATAACTGAGTCATCACTTCTTGGCCCAATGCCTCTTCCTTAACTTTCGCGATAAATTCACGAGTTACAGGTAACGCGACATCGGCTTCAAGAAGTGCCATACGTACTTCACGTAAGGTATCTTTAATATTGTCTTCGGTCAGCTGCCCTGAGCCAGTAACATTTCTTAAACTCTGTGTGAGTCGTTCTGTTAAGGTATCAAACATTGCAAAATCCGCTTAAAATGGCTAGTTGCAAAAAAATCTTTCTCGAAATAGAAAATTTATGCATAGAATGCTATAGGATACTTTAGTTCGCAGCGAATTTATATCTTATATAGATGAATTAATCCTGAAAAAGGTTTGACATGATTAGCCTCCCCTTGGTTTATACAATTTTGGCACTCATCGCATATACCACTTCTTTCTGGTATCTGTTTATTCGTTTAATGTCAAAACGTGAACCAAACTCATGGTTATTTGCTTTTGTTACTATCTTGGCATTAGTACTGCACGGCACAGTTTTATGCGATGCCATGCTTACACCAGCAGGAATTAACTACGATGTATTTAACCTGATGTCTTTTACATCGGGGCTTATGTTATTGTTAAGCTTAATTTTTAGTACTTTTCGCCCTATTCTGCCGTTAAATTTGTTAGGCATTCCTGTCGCAGCTATTGGTCTTATTTTAGGGTTTGCCTTTAGTCGACCAGATCAATTTATTGAACAGCATTCGTTAGGACTTGATACTCATATCATTCTTTCGCTTTCTGCCTATGCAGTTTTACTGATGGCAACCATACATGCGATTTTAATGTGGTTCCAAAATCGTGAACTTAAAAAGAAACAAAAAAAACGTTTCTGGGTCAACTTACTCCCGCCAATTCAGGCGATGGAATCTTTATTATTTGATCTGATCATTACTGGTTTTATTTTATTAACGATTGCGCTTACATTTGGTTTTTTAACAATTGATAGCTTCTTTGCTCAGCATCTCGCTCATAAAACCGTATTTAGTATTATTTCTTGGTTTATCTATGGCTCATTACTGATCGGCCATTACAAACTTGGCTGGAGAGGCCAAAAAGCAATTCGTTTTACCTTAATGGGTTTTGTACTTTTAGCGATCGGATTTATCGGCAGTAAATTTGTACTTGAGATGATCTTAGGGCGCTAGAGAAATTAAAATTTAATCGATACTAGACAGCGTTATGCATATCCCGTATAACGCTGTTTTCGTTTTACTCAGGTGACACAGACTGTGAAACTCATACTCGCTCCAATGGAAGGTTTAACTGACCCGATCATGCGGGATACACTCACATCTGTTGGTGATTTCGACTGGTGTGTGACCGAATTTATTCGCGTTACAGACAGTATTTTGCCAGACCACATCTATTATAGTTTTTGTCCTGAACTAAAAAATGATGGTAAAACGGCAGCCGGTACCCCTGTTCATGTTCAGTTTCTAGGTAATAATCCAGATATGCTGGCAGCAAATGCAGCAAAAGTTGTTGAATTGGGTGCACCTGCAATCGACCTTAATTTTGGTTGCCCTGCAAAAACCGTTAATCGACATCGTGGTGGTTCAGTCCTTCTTGATGAACCAGACGTGGTACATCTGCTGATTAAAGCAGTGAGAGATGCGGTACCTGCTCATATTCCTGTTTCAGCAAAAATGCGTTTAGGTTACCTCGATGAAAACCATACGATGGAAAATGCCCACGCTGTTGAAGATGCAGGTGCAAGCTGGTTAACTGTACACGCTCGAACTAAAGCAGATGGCTATACGCCACCAGCTTATTGGGAAAAAATTCTACCTATTAAAGAAGCTTTAAAAATTAATGTCATTGCTAACGGTGAAATCTGGACCAATGCTGATGCTAGAGCTTGTCAGCAACAGTCTGGTTGTGAAGACTTAATGATTGGCCGTGGTGCGGTAACGACTCCAGATTTAACCCAATGCATTCGCCAAAATATGGATGAAGCGTTATTTAGTTGGGAACAACTTGTTGATTTACAAATTCGCTTTTTAAATGGTCAAGCAAAAACAGAAATTGGGATGGTTGGTCGTTATAAGCAGTGGTTAGGCATGATGACCAAAGCCTATCCTCAAGCGAAAGAATTATGGGACCAAGTGAAACGTATTAAAGCTTTAGATGAAATTGTTCAACAATTAGCACACACCAGATCAGATACTATTTAACTCGCTATAACCTTAAAAAAGAGGGCGATTGTTTTCACAACTGCCCTCTTTCGTATTTCAGGTTAAGCTATTATTCTTTTTTAAAAGCCGCTTACTTTCATTTTAAAGTCAGTTACAGAAACGCCAGTGACACCAAAACTCCCCATAGAACCATTAGATAAATTATTAAACGTTGTTGTATTTTGAGTACCCATATTCCCTAAAGTGACATTATTAAGTGAAGCATCAAATTTGCTAGATGCGCCTGTATTCCCAAAAGTTAATCCAGTTGGATCAACTCCTGCATAAAAACCATCTAATACAAAACCAGTTGAGGTATTTGTTCCTGCAAACTTAAACCCAAATGTAGCACCTGTATTATCGGACACTAAAGTAATTGGACAACCCGTAGCAGCAGAACAAATAGATTGAATTGCCCCACCAAATTTAACCATAACAGACTGGGCCGCATGACCCAGTTGAATGTTTAAACGGGGTTTATTGGTTTGTACAAAGTTAATATCAAGATTTCCACTAGAGCGAATGATTTCTTTTACACCCGTATTTACTGTCGTTCCCGAACTAAAAATTGATTTTGGTGCATAACTTGTTAATGCATAATCGGATGGGCTAGATAAAGATGTACTTGGGGCTAAATAAACTGAAAAAGGTAAAAGTCGAATTCCGTTTACATCATTCCCCATAGATATAGCTAAATTTAAAAAAGGATTTCCACCCCCAGCATCTGCGTCCATTGCAATATTAAAAGAAGGATTACCCGATACAGCGGCTTTAATAAACTCTATACCAGGAACTGGATTAGTAGAGTTTCCAGCAATGACAAAACCAGCCTTACTGTTATAAGAAGTTGAAGTAATACCGTTAGTATCAATGAGTGCGACCTGGTTAAATTTAACTTTATCGGCCTGAATTCCTAAAGTTAAGCCATTTTGGCCCGTCGCTGCTGCAAGGCTTTGATCATCCAAAGGCTGCATTGCAAAAACACTTGAACTACTGGCAAGTAGCAGCCAGAACCCTATATTTTTATTCTTCATGTCGCTCTAATCCTTAAGAGACAAACGCTTATTATTTGTTCAGACTATCAGAATAATATTCAAGTACAAAGCAATTATCTCTATAACCCGACGAATGCAAATCCAATCACACTAAAATAAAATTTCTATAAAAAAGTGACGATAATCGTCACTTTTATTCATCAGTTAAAGGCCCCATTTCTAGGCACAATACTAAAGTTACTATTTAAACGCCCCCCCGTAATCGCAAGCTCACCTAAACGTGCTCCAGCTCCTGTTGAAGGCGGATAGAAATTAATATCCTTGACACGTAATGCGCCATCAATACTCTTATCCGGGTTAAAATAAACAGCCGTATTTACGCCAACTTTACCTAAACCACTTGTTGTATCTTTACCCACTACCAAAGCAGTATTAAACGCTAACTTTCCGGTAATATTATCAAAACCAATGGCAGAACCATCAATTGGATCACTAATTTGGACTGTATTTCCAGTTGCTGTGGCAGGCATAGTGAAATCGCCGAGTACTGTTAAAGCACTACCATTAGCAATTGAACTATTTGGCACAATTGATAAGTTAAGATCGCCACCTAAACGGAGTTTTAGACCAAATAACACATCATTATTTTTGGCAAAATTATCGATAGGTGAAGTGCATGAACCTGTCGCTGGACAAGTTTTATATTTAGCCCCTGGTAAATAACCAGCTGCAATTTCTGTTGATAAAGCAAGTAGCATCTCTTTTAAACTAATATTAAGACTGCCATTTTCTAAACCAATACTTCCATTACCTTTGAGGAACATATCGATATTACGTAAGCCCATGTAATAATCAGTAGGACTACCACCATTATTAGCATTTGGAGAGCCATCAATTAATAAAATTGAGGTTGTTTTGGTTCCAGTCGCATCACGTCCCGTAGTTCCAGCAGCAATACCAAAACCCAAACGCGAAGTCGTTCCAGATGGGGCCACGACATTTCGAACAGGCTTATCATTTGCATCTTTTGTATAGTAATAAGCACTATTTGCCGGCGCATCTAAACCATATACAGCAGCATTGGCATTTAAGTTATAAAAAGGTAATGCCAAGCCCCACTGGTTATTTGCACCATTGTCTGCAAACTGATTGGCAGCAGCAACATTTGCACTTGTCGTAAAACGACCTCGTCTTGAAAATGCTTGAAACTCTGCTCCACGCATCGCAAGAATTAAGCTAAACGGATTAGTGACCGTATCACGGTGAATGTTATGTTGATAATCCGCAGCTGTCGTTAAAGTACCCGACCCTAAACGAATTGCATTTAAAGTCGCGTTGTTTGGCATCAATAACGTTTTTGTATCAGCAAGATTTAAATAAATATTTCCACTATCAAAATAACCGCGTGTAGCTGAATTAAGCCCCGTTAAATTACCGAACTCAAAACCATAAGCATTTAAACCTGCTCCACCAATTTCTAAGGTAGTTGCTTTGCCATCTGAACCTAACATCGAATCATTATCTTTAGTGAACTCCCCCTTCATACGAAAGGCAATTCCAGAGTTACCTAAAATACTATTACTTGAGCCCGTGCCCGTAGCGGTATTTGCAGTGCCTAATATTGTGCTATCTGACGTACCATCCATACCACGGACTTGTAAATAACTATTTACCATACGTCCGCTAGCACCTAAACGAATCAAGCCTTTCGCATTTTGGGGGCTATTGGTTGCATCTAAAGCATAAGGGTTAGTTTTATCGACATTAGAACTTAACATGACCTCAATATTCAGGCCTGAATTAGTTACTTTTCCACTACTATCTACATATGTGCCTGCTGTTAGACCAGAAGCTGAATCTGCTACACGGTTAAAATCAACATAGCCATAGGTACTATTTGGAGTTTGCCCTACACTAGCAACGTTAGTTCCAGTATTCGTCTGTAAAACCACGCCACGCGTTGGGTCAATCAACATGGCCCCTTTACCAACAAAATTAAAGTTAAAATTTCTTAAAATTAATTGATTTAGCTGACTGCGTGCATCCACTTGCCCTAGATAAATATTGGCATTATTAATACCAAGCGTCATGCTTGACTGGCTATTTGCATTAAATAGCCCATCTTGGGTTGTAAGTGCCAAATTTAAAGGAGAGGTCGTTTGAATAGCCAACTGCCCTAAAGTTGGCGAGCATGTAGCTGAACTATTACAAACTTTAACGCTATTTACAGTAATAAGTGATGGACTGCTTTGCATAGAAAAGTCGAGTCCAGTTTTACCCGTAGTTGGGTTACTCCCTACATCTAAACGGTAATTTGTATTTAAAGGCTGACTAGATGCATTACTTTTTTGTACTTTTATCCCGCTCGCTTGAGCTCTTAAGACCTGATCTGCACTAATAGGTGTACCTGCATGGTCATCCCAGTAAGCATTATCAATATTGATTTCATTAAACGTCGTTTGAATCGAAATCCCATCTTGTCCATTAACAGCACTCAAGTCAGCATCAGTTAAAGCTTCTAACGCAAAAACATGTCCGCTCACTAACAATATGCTGGTTGTTAATGCGTTTAAAATAAACTTTGAGCTGTGATTTTCTTTATTTTTTTTCATCACTTCAGTTCCTTTGAAATCTACATTAACCCTTAACAACGAGGATGGCTGCCATCACAGCTAAAGACCATGACTTTTCCTTGGATAGCCAAATTCCCATTCATCATCAAGCCCATAAAACCAGTTTCACGTCCATGGTCATACGCCGATGGTGTTGCAGTAGCAACTTGCTGGTTTGCACTATTAGCAGTCGCTGCATAAGTTGGTTTTTTGAAATATGCATAATCATACATATTTGCACTGGAACCTTGCGCTGTTGTTGAGCTGGTAAAGTTATCTTGCTCAATTGATAAAGCATTAAAACCAAAGTTACGAATTAAAATTGGCTGTGCCGCACTAAAACTAAGCTGAATAGCAGGCTTAATCATTTCAGTATTATTTTTATCCAAATACTTTAAATCAGCGCCATCCAAACCCATCTTTTGAATATTTAAAGTACCTTGTACGCCTTTAAATACGAGCCAAAGTTTATTACCACTATCACTATTTTCGGCCCAACCACTTGGTTTCGTTGCATCTGCTTGTACAAAACGCTTATTAATTGCCAAGCCAAGATGGCAAAACTCTACGCTCTCACAGACACCACCACTACCATTGTCAAATACACCGTTAGCTGTTTGGTTTAAATTGAGCATTAAAGATAAATCAGCACCCGCTTGACCATTTATGGCCTGTAATGCTTCATTATCTAAAGTTTGTAGCTCTGCATGAGTGACCGTTGCACAAAGAGCGAGGATTAAAGTACTTATTTTTTTCATAGCATTCTCCTCCTCTTATAGACCTTTAGTTGTCAGTTTCAAGTGTTGGATTAAAACACCGTCAATGACAGCAGAACCCATGTTATTACTAATCGAAGAACTAATTTGTGAACTGGATAATTTATATGTATTCAAGTCAGCATTAGGCGTGGTTGTAGACCAACGTCCATTGTTATAAAGTGCATCAGGTAAAGGCGTACCATTTGGTACAACATATTGTGCACCATTACCCGCATCTGTAGTGGTATAACCTGTATTATTTACTGTCGGGTTATAATAAGAAGTACTATCAATATTAGCCCAATTCGCTCCTTGAGAATCAAATTTTAATCCTGAACCCGCATTTCCAGTCCAGCCTGTTGCTGTACGATATTGCCAAGTATCATAACAAGTAAAAATTAAACTACATGTATAACTACCCGCTCGACGTTCTTGATTTTGTAGTTGATAAAAGTTTTTAGTTTGTGTGGTAGCGGCAACTGTACCTGTTGGCAATTTTCCAAATGAAATGCCGACTGCATCTTGAGTACTATTCCCTTTAAATGCCTCTAAGGTATTATTCGCCGCATTATAAACAGTCGATCCTATTGAAATACTACTATGCGTTGCGCTAGAACCCTGATAACTTTTACCACCCAATGTTAAATTAGTGCCACATTGATAAATATTACAAGTAGAACCGAGATAACTACTATCAGTTCCAGTATAGTCAGTATAGATTTTCTTATAAATTTCAGGTTTATTCGGAATACGAGCTAGTTCTAAACTAAAGTTTTTACCATCCGAGCTTAAAACCAATGGTTGATATAAAGAGCCCAACACAAGGTTAATATTCGGGTTATAGAGGTATAAACCTTCATTCGCATCAAAAGTTGGGGCAATTCCCCCATTAATTGCAGGGGTTACCAAATTACCCTGCCCAGTACCAGATTCACGTGTGCTTAAACGTAACACATTACTCATTGCATTGTCAGTTGGTGCAGTCCATGAACCAGTTGATGTAACAGTCGTAGTCTGGCTACGAATACGATATAACCAGTCTGAACTTGGCGAGTTATTACTTGGTGCCCCAGTATATTGGGTGCTATAGCGATTTACCCATGGTCCAACTGCTGATGTAGGAGTATTTGAAGTAATCGTTGCTCTTAAATTAGAGGCATCCCCACTATTTAAACGTACTACTCCAGCAAAGCCTAAAGTATTATTGTAGAAGGGGCTCATTCCTCCTGCAGATGTCGCTCCACCTAGTGTCTGGAAAAGCTGTAAACGACTGCCGTTTAAACTAAAGTTATTCCACACTCCTTGTAAACGAAGACGGTTTGCACGGCTTGCATCTGTACTTGTGCCGATCAAACCATTTGCATCACCATAATTAAATTGATCTGACGCACCATTTATTTTATTGGGATTTCGGACAAAAATATCTGTCCATAAGCCTAGTTTTAGCTTATAAGCGTCAATACCTGCAGAATCCTTCGTTCCGACTTCATATAAAGGGGCTTCTAAAGCTAAGTAAGTTACCTGACATGTTGGATCAGTCGCACCTGTACAATTATTAGCACTAAAATTCGGCACTGAGTTTTCAGTCGCAACTTTGAAAATCCAAGGGTTAACAGCAGTACCCCAGCTTGAGATTGCAGCAGCTGCATCAGTAGAAGCAAGGCGAGTATTTATATCATTATCAGATTTAGAAAGTGCCAAGCCATAAAGAAAAATATCAGCTTTACCTACTGCACGGTCGCCAGAATCAATCGAACCATTTTTATTAGTATCAGCAGCTGTCATACTTAAAGGACCAACAGGTACGTAATTGATATAACCTGTATCTTTAGTACGATCAGTTAAAATCTGACTTGAGGTTTCATTTGCACCTGCACCACGAAATACCATATAAGTATTCTGTGGCAAGATAGCAATACCTTCACCTGTAGTTTCACTTAAGCCCGCATCAGAAAGTTCTTCGAGCGCGAAACTAGGTTGGCTTATACAAAGCCCAATTAAACTTGCCAAAACGGTTTTTTGAAACCTTACCGTATAATTAAGTGTAGTCATCTTGACCTTCCTGTTTTATACGATGCCGTGCACCATATTTATTTTTCTTTAACAATCCTTGAGGTCAGGTGAATTTCTCCTTTTCACCTTATGCAAAGAGACAAATCTAAAAGATATTGCCAACTTTTCCACATTTCCATTATGTGCAATATTTGCACAAATGCAAAAAAAAAGGCATAAAAATCTAAATTTCCGATGAATGAAATAGTTTAAACTTTTAGCAAAATTTTACATTTGCTCCATGACAGTTAGGTGCGAAACTTTGATTTTTTAAAACCAAATTGCTTAATGACATCTGTACTGGAGTTGCACCTGCTAAATTTAAGTTGCCAATATTAATCGTGCTACCACCAATACAACTTAAAAGACCTACAGCACCGCAGTCTACTTTTGTATCGCCTCTTGTACCCGTACTTAATTTCTCACTTACAAGTGCTAAAGTCTCTTCAATTGTTTTATTTGCAATACTTACAGAATCGACCGGAGTAATATCTCCAATATCAATTGGATTTGAAAGTTCTAACCACCAGCCTCGCTGCGCTATCGATTTAGAACCAGGCCAACGTATATCATTTCCCTGAAGCGATAATGAAACAGGGGAACCATTTAAGTTAGCTTTGTGGAAAAATCCCAAATCTTCTGAAATATCAACATTCACAGTTAAATTATTAATAGAACCTGTAACAGATTTATCTAAATTTAAAATTCCTGCCGCCATAGCCTTAATATTACCTGATACATTAATACCACTTACCGTTGCTGTGGCTTTTAATGGCGCTACAGAAATACGTTTACCAGTAATTGTTTGCTGAGGTAGAACTAAAGTACCAGTCAATTTATCAGTTGAGTTGCCAGCTGCATCTGTCGTTAAATTCAATGTATAGTCATATGTCTTAAAAGGTACACAAGCTAGATACCCACAAGCTTCACCAGAAATTTGAGTATTATTCACATCAGCTGGTCTCAAACCACTTACAGGATTTACTTTAACTGTACCTCCAGCTTGAGCAACCTCCATATAACCACTTAAAGAATTAATACCACTTTTAGTTGGTCCATTTTCAGTACCAAAAGTTAATAAACCTTCGATAGCCTCTGCACTTACTCGCATCCCAGTTACTTCGCGTAACGAAGTACTATTAGGATTTTTAATTGCAAATTCAATAAATGGATTAGTTATTTTTGCAGATGAACTAGCGCGGCCATCATTTGTATCAGAAATACCACTCAAACTTAAGTTATCAATATCAATATCACATGCTCCAGTACCATTAACACCGCCACACCCTAATTGAAGCTTGCGTATATTAGTATTAATTTCGACATCAGCATCTAAACCTAATTTATAAAAACCCACATTGCTATTACTATCACGCAATTTTTCTAAGTTTGCAGAGTCCGTAGGCGCAATATAAGACATACTCATCAAGGCTTGGCCCCGAGTTGCTGATAGTTCCGAATCTGACATAGGGACTAGTGTAGAAGCAGCGTAAGCTGAAGAAAAACATAAGCTTCCGAGTGTCAAAAGTGCTACTCGAAGTGACGTAAACTGTCGCATGGCCGACCTCCGTATCCGTGGGGGCTTAATCCTGTTTAATTTCTTTTTATTTGGCCTATCTACATTTGATAATGTATTTAACTAAACATTATCAAAGAGAGCCTATATCAATCATATTTGCTTTTAAATTCTGTGATGCAGAACAAAAAAACAAATCAATTATTGATCATTTTATATCATTTTCTACAAAAGGAAACTGTCGTTTATCATAATTCCGATAAACGCTTCTCATAAAAATTTTATTTATAAAATTGGGCCACCTCAGTGACCCATTATTTTTAAAATCTTTTCATCGAGGAAACATTAGGTTTTGGGAAGCGTAACACCTGTTTGACCTTGGTATTTACCACCACGATCTTTATAAGAGGTTTCACATACTTCATCACTTTCAAAGAATAGCATTTGTGCTACGCCTTCCCCAGCATAAATACGTGCAGGTAAATTTGTCGTATTTGAAAATTCTAACGTAACGTGACCTTCCCATTCAGGTTCTAATGGAGTCACATTTACAATAATACCGCAACGAGCGTAGGTCGATTTACCTAAGCACACTGTTAACACATTGCGAGGTATACGGAAATATTCAATTGTACGCGCTAGAGCAAATGAGTTTGGCGGAATAATACAAACGTCAGACTCAATATCGATAAAACTTTTGTCATCAAAATTCTTTGGATCGACAATTGCAGAATGTACGTTTGTAAAAACCTTGAATTCACGGGCACAGCGTACATCATAACCATAGCTAGAGACCCCGTAGGAAATCAACTTTTCACCATTTTTATCAAAACGGACTTGATTCTCTGCATAAGGTTCAATCATGCCGTGTTTTTCGCTCATTTCGCGAATCCAACGATCAGACTTAATGGCCATGTATTTTCTATCCAAAAGGTAAATTCATTGATTTCGACGTACTTTAACTTAAAAAACCAATTATGAAAACAACACAAAGCTACTCAAACAAATAAGAATAGCTCAGCGGTACATTTAAAGGTTCAGTAAAGCAGAATAACTAATTGGAATTGAAAAGCTGACCAAAACAAGCGAGGCAGTTTTTTGCAAGTTAGTTTGATTTAACCAACCCACTTTCTTAGATGCTAAAACCGATCCCAAAAAAATCCAGAACAATGCAATTGGGGTAATAAGTGCCAAGTAAGCCATCATATGAATTAAATAAATATGAAAATTACTCCATGCAGCTACTGGGAAAATTGCTGAGGCAAACAGTAATGCTTTTGGGTTTAATAAAGTGGCGCAGAATAACTCACGAGCACGAATCGTTGGCTGATTTAATTCAACTTCTTGATTTGCCGTATGCCATAACTTGATGGCTAAGAAAATAATATAGCAAGCGCTCAATAGCTTTAGAATAGGCGGCAGAATTGGTAGTGTGCTAGACACTTTTCCAATCAGCATTCCCCATGCAGAAATAGAGATGACATAACCCAAAACTTCTGCTGGAATAAGTTTTACTGACTTCCTTAAACCCACTTGTACCCCTGAAGAAGCGAGTAGTGTATTGGTTGGGCCTGGAGTAAGTAAAATTGTGGCTACTAAGCCAATAAAAAGCCATGAAATCATTGAATGACCTCACAATATAGTCATCTCAGATTAATAGATATCCTGTCACAAGGCAAAAGGTAATTGTAAGACAAAGTATTTCAAATTATTTTCAAAATTAAAATAAAGTATATAAAAACAAATATTTATAAAATTATTTCAAAAATTAGAGAAGAAAACTTTACGGTCAGTTGTGATGCTTTTCAAATAGATTACGCATTAAGTAACATAAGTATTTTTATTTTAAGTCTATTTTTCCATCAAAAGTCTTTATAATAAAAAATATATAGTAATGGTAAGTTTAAATTTTAAGCTTTTAATAAGTTTCAATTCATATATTGTTTCTGATTTTTTATATAGAGCATCGCGCTTTACTACCCTTAATGATTATGGCAAAGCATTTTTTTCAATCTTGGCTTCCCTCCCCCGAGAAAGTTTCAAATATGAAATTTCTAAGGATTTTTGGTAAAAAGACCCTTAATCCTGTGCTTTGGTATGTCAATCGAAAATCAATCACCCGAGCTGTTTTTGTTGGAACTTTTTTTGGTTTACTGCCTATTCCTTTTCACAGCGTATTTATTGTGATGGCGGTATTACTATTTGAAGTAAATTTACCAATTAGCTTGATGCTCGCTTGGTTAAGTAACCCGCTTACATTAGTTCCTATTCTATATATTGGATTTTGGTTTGGTGCTCATATTTTTCATGTGCATATGATTAACAAAGAAATGCTGCTAGGTGTATTGCATCAGATTTCTCGTTGGATTACTCATTTCGGCCATGGCCACATTGATTTTAGTCTTGCGAAAATCTTGATGACTGGACTTGTTGTAGAAGCTTTTGTATTTGCGGTTATTTTATATATATGCACAGAAATTTTCTGGCGCTGGATGGTTGTTAAAAACTGGAAAAGTAGACATCATCAAAAGAAGCAAGAAGAGGTTTTATAAAAGCTTCACTCTTCTTGCATAAGTTTAAATCATTATTTCGGTAGTTTTGATTTCATATATTCTTCGGCCACACTAAGCACATATTCTTGGCAAGCCTCTCCTGTACCAGGGTCATAAGCTCCGTTATTGGTAATATTATTAGATAAGATTCGAATGCCTAGGAAAGGAACATTAAACTGGCTTGCAATTTGTGCAACAGAAGCCGCTTCCATTTCTTCAACAGAAGTACCATAACGTTGATGGAAAAATTGAATACGATCTAGCTCATTATTCCAGACATCTGCTGAACCAATCGTTCCTTCAACCACATCACCTTTATCATAACGGACTTTATGTGCTGCCATTAACAACTCTTGGTCACCTTCAAATTTGCGTATTGCAATCGGTTCTGGATTTGATTCTTGAGTTGGCAAAACATCAAAAGCCTCAACCCATGTGAGTGAGTCTGAACCACCGCCCACTGGCTGTTTAGGTGTTCTAAATGCACCAATATTGGTTGTATATTTTCCTAAAACAATATCGTAAACGTGCAAATCAGGATCATGTCCACCTGAGGTTCCCTGATTAATGATCGCAATCGGTTTATAACGCTCAATCGCTAGAGCAGTTGCTGCAGCAGAGTTACTCATACCCATGCGAGTTTTAGAAATAATCATTGGATAACCGTTATAGGTACCCTTCCAGAATTTCCACCCACCAATTTCTTCAATAGTCTTATTCTCTAATTTTGAAGCCATTTTTTCCGATTCTACTGGCAAAGCACCCTGAATAATGATCGGCTGTAACTTCTGTTTTTGTTCCTGAACTGTTGGTGTTTGTGAAACAGATGAGTTGTCATCGTTACATCCAACTAAAAATAAAGCGCTACATAAACTGATTACGCCCAAACTATACTTAAATTGCATTTTTTAACCTTTCTTTTTAAAAAGTGTAAGGTAGCAATCTACATGCCAATTTCAAGTTCAGCTTTGTTATTAGGATTCAGTAATTTAATTTTTTATTTTAATCAGATGATAAAAAACCCGACTTAAAGCCGGGTTTTAATAAATTAGAAAATACGCTTATCATCACGTGTGCGTTGAGGGATTTTTTCAATCTGCTGCCAGACTGCTTTAGCAATCTCAATATAACTATCAGCCGCATCATCCATTGCCACAACGCTCGGTTTACCCTGATCAGCATGTTCACGTATTTGAGCATTTAGAGGCAAACGGCCTAACAATGGAATATGGTATTGCTCGGAAAGCTTATCACCACCACCGATACCAAAAATTTGCTCTTCATGACCACAGTTTGAGCAAATATGAGTCGACATGTTTTCGACAACACCTAATACTGGAATACCCACTTTATTAAATAATTCAATTCCTTTGGTCGCATCAAGCAAGGCAACATTTTGTGGAGTAGTCACAATGATGGAGCCTGTAACCGGAATACGCTGTGCAAGCGTAAGCTGAATATCACCAGTACCTGGTGGCATATCAATCATGAGTACATCTAAATCAGGCCAAAGCGTTTGATTAAACAGTTGCATTAAAGCGCCTGTTGCCTTTGGTCCACGCCATGCAACAGGTGTGTTGTTATCACCAGTTAAATGTCCAATAGAAAGCACAGCCATACCATAAGCATCTAAAGGTACAAAATTTTCACTTTCAATAAGTGGAGTTTTGCCAGCGTTTCCTAGCATTGTGGGAATACTTGGACCATAGATGTCAGCATCTAATACCCCAACCTTAAGTCCCATTTTTTGTAAGGCAAGCGCCAAATTAACCGTAGTTGTCGATTTACCCACCCCACCTTTACCAGATGAAACTAAAATAACATTCTTAATGCGAGGATGAAGTGGAACATCTCTCTGTTGCGGAGCGGCTTTTTGAATCGGTGGATTATTTGGATCTGGTTCTGATTTCGGCGAGGCATCAAGCACAGGAGGTAAATTTGAACTTTCTTGTGTAGGGCGCTTCTGTTGCACCACGTGTAAATTAAGTTCTTCAATACCGCACTTTTCTAATGCACCAGCTAAATCATCATGGATTTGCTGCAAATGCTCTTTTTCATCAGGAAATGTATTTATAGTGAGTTGTAATATACGACCCTGAACTTGAAGCTGACTAATGCGCTCCTTTAAAGCATCTTTTGAATGCGGTAATAAATAATTTTGGAGTACGGTTTGGATTTCATCTTCTTTCACTTCTTGTGCGGGTGAAAAAACGGACTTTAATGAAGAAAGCCAAGACATATTGTTTACTCCAAAAACAGATCATTACAGCTTAATGGAGATAGTGTAACAGTATTGCTCCACACTCGCTCACCTTGGGATGAATAATTACTCACTTCAGATCTCATCTTTTAGGTAAGGAGTGCAGATTTTAGTTTAAATCAGCTTATTCAGCAGAATCATGATTCTTTAATTTATTGAGTTTATCGGTTGCAGTTTTCTTCAACTCATCAAGTTTTGCGGTTGCTTGTGTTTTCAACTCATCCAATTTTGTAGCAGCCTCTTCCTTTAATTCCGCAGCTTTGGCTTTAGCATCGTCAAGTTTATGAGCTGCTTCTGTACGCAAGTGATCAAACTTATCTTGTAGACTATGCTGAGCATCCTCAAGTTTACCTTTTAAATCAGTTGCTTTTTCTTCAAGAGCCTCTTTACCAGAAGCTTGCTTCTCTTTTACATTTTCCTTTAAATCGTCCAAAGCTTTTTCACCTTGTACTTTCGCATCAGCTGCTTTTGCCTTTAATTGGTCTACCTTATCTTCAACTGCTTCTTTACCAGCAGCTTGCTTCTCTTTTACATTTTCCTTTAAATCGTCCAAAGCTTTTTCACCTTGTACTTTTGCATCAGCCGCTTTTGCCTTTAATTCATCTAATTTATTTTCTGTAGTCATCGTTGTTATCCTCATAGTTAATTAAAAAATTACCTGAATAAGTTATTAGTTATACATCGTTATGGCTTATTTTCTGACCGTAACTGCAATTTGAAACAAAGACAATACAGGAAGATTCAAATATTTTTTGATTTGTTTATCTGTTCTAAAGAGAAACCATGCCTGACCAAAATCCATTTTAATAGAAATCGCTTATGCCAAGCTGGAGATTATTAATCTTTGCTTATCTCCGTGCATCAGTTAAAATCTTCCACCTTATAAATACGAATGAGAGAATGAAATCCGTGCGTAAAATTTTAGTCACTAATGCCCTCCCTTATGCTAATGGTCCAATTCATATGGGTCATTTACTCGGTTACATCCAGGCAGATATCTGGGTTCGTGCCATGCGAGCAATGGGTCATGATGTGACTTATGTATGTGCGGATGATGCTCACGGTACAGCAATTATGCTACGTGCCGAAGCAAATGGTATTAGCCCAGAAGAGCAAATTGCGAATGTTCAAAAAGAACACATCCGTGATTTTGACGGTTTTGGCGTACATTTCGATCATTACGATTCAACGCATAGCGATGCAAACAAAGCACGTTCAACAGATATCTACATTAAAAACCGTGAAGCTGGAAATATTGCAGTCCGTCCTGTAACTCAATTATTTGACCCAGAAAAAGGGATGTTCTTGTCTGACCGTTTCATTAAAGGTACATGCCCAAAATGTAAGTCAGAAGATCAATACGGCGACTCATGTGAAGTGTGTGGTACGACTTATAATGCAACTGAGTTACTTAATCCACGTTCAACATTAAGTGGCGCAACACCAGTTGAAAAATCATCAGATCACTATTTCTTCAAGCTTCCAAACTTCTCTGAATATTTACAAAAATGGACGCGTGATGAAGGTCGTTTACCTCTTTCAATTGCGAACAAGTTAGATGAATGGTTTGAAGCTGGTTTAGCAGACTGGGATATTTCTCGTGATGCACCATATTTTGGCTTTGAAATTCCAGACGCACCAAATAAATATTTCTACGTATGGGTAGATGCCCCAATTGGTTATATGTCTAGTTTTGAAAACTACATCAAAACTAAACGCCCCGATTTAAACTTTGATGATTTCTGGAAAAAAGACAGTCAAAACGATGTTTATCATTTTATTGGGAAAGACATTGTTTATTTCCATGCTTTATTCTGGCCTGCAATGCTTGAAGGTGCGAACTATCGCACTCCAACTGGTCTTTTTGTAAATGGTTTCTTGACTGTAAATGGACAAAAAATGTCTAAGTCACGTGGTACTTTCATTAAGGCCGAGACTTACTTACAGCATTTAAACCCAGAATATTTACGCTACTACTTTGCATCTAAGCTTTCAGATAAAGTTGAAGACTCTGACTTAAATCTTGATGACTTTGTTCAAAAAGTAAATTCAGACTTAGTCGGTAAAGTCGTTAATATTGCTAGCCGTTGTGCGAAATTCATTAACAGCAGCTTTAACAATACGTTATCTGCTCAATGTGCAGAAACTGATTTAGTACAAAGTTTTATTGATGCTGGCGATTCAATCGCTGCTGCATATGAAGCACGTGAATTCTCTACGGCGATCCGTGAAATTATGGCACTAGCTGACCGTGCAAACCAATATATTGATGAGAAAAAGCCTTGGGCACTTGCTAAACAAGAAGGTCAACAGCAACAAGTTCTTGACGTCTGCTCTGTGGGTATCAACTTATTCCGTCAATTAGCGGTGTACTTGGCTCCAGTTCTGCCAACTTTAGCTCAACAAGTTCAAGATTTCTTAAAACTTGAAAGTTTCGATTTCGAGTCACGCAAACAAATTCTTGTAAGCCATGAGATTGCGCAGTTCCAACCGCTTATGCAGCGTGTTGATCCAAAAGCTGTTGCAGCTATGGTTGATGCTTCTAAAGAGTCTTTAGGTGCTTCTGCTTCAGAAGCAACTAAAGCAACGGCGAAAAAGGACAAAGTTGCCGAGAAAAAAGCTGCCCCTGCTCCAGCAGTGGGTGAAGCTGAAATTATCGGTATCGAAGACTTCTTAAAAGTTGACTTGCGTGTTGCTCAGGTCATTGAAGCAGGTACAGTTGAAGGTTCAGATAAACTACTACAACTTACTTTAGACGTTGGTGAAGCTGAACCACGCAATGTATTTAGTGGTATTCGTAGTCAATACACACCAGAAGACCTAAAAGGTAAATTGGTTGTTATGGTTGCTAACCTTGCACCACGAAAAATGCGTTTTGGTATTTCAAACGGCATGGTACTTGCTGCCGGAAATGGTGAAGGTATTTTCATTATTTCTCCAGACAGCGGTGCGAAACCTGGCGATAAAGTTTCTTAATCTGCTTTCAAAAAAAGCTCCCTAAATTGGGAGCTTTTTTGTTTTTAAGGACTTTGAATAGGTTTAAAAGAGGCTTACTAAATTAGGACCACGGCCACCCTTCGCAAGGGTTATTAAATAAAACGTGTATATTTCCCAACTCTTCATTTGTTAAATAGCCATTCTTATTTTCATCTAAATAATGAAATAGCTCTGTCTGCTTGTTTTCACCTTGAAAACGCTTATCACTCGGCCAGTTATAGGGATAAAAGTCTTCAACACGTTGAAACTCTTTTAGGCTATACATGCCATCATGATTTAAATCATATTTCTCTTGAAAAAGCTCCCAATCTAAAGAAGCAGGCTCACATGCATTTACCATATTCAAAATACAGTAAGTTGCACATCCAGCAAGTAACTTAATAATTAGATTGCTCATGATTGTTGGCATGTAAATCGGAAATCTTATAGTCCTTTTCGTGAACTGGAGAACCAGCAATACTCATGGCCCGCTCATTTGCCGGTTGTTGCTTACTCATCGTTCTCATCTCACATCCTGTAGTTAAGATGAGAAAAACTACAGAAATGCTCACCATTAGTTTTTTCATAACGTGATCCTCATTTCTTTTTGTTTTATTTATTAAGTTACCACTTTTAAAGTATTTAAGTGCTAAAAAAGATATTTCAATTTGTATATATTTTACGCGAAAATAAAGCCAGACTATAAACAGCTGGCTTTGGATTTTGTAGATATTTTAATTAAAGAATAATCATTTGAAGAAAATTAATTTTAAACCCAATAAAGTCACAATACTTCCAGCAACTCGATCCACCCCTGTTTTTGCTTTTAAGTACATTTTTCGAGGCTTCTCTGAAGATAACAGCATCGCAACACATGAATACCATCCAGCATCAATCATAAAACAAATCACTGGTAATGCCACATAGTAATAATTTGGGATTTCTTTTGGTAGTAAAGCCGTAAATACGCTGGCTAATACAACTGCGATTTTTGGATTACTTAACTGGGTAATTAAGCCATATCGATATGCCTGTTTATAGGTCATTTTCGATTTGCCATCGTTTTCCACCGCAATTGGTTCTTTAGCATGTTTAATAATTTTAAAGGCCAGCCAAAGTAAATATAGACCACCACCAATTTTTAAAATTAGATAAGCAGAAGGCACCGCTAATAAAACTGCTTGCAATCCCATAACTGCTAATAGACCAAAAAGTGCTGCACCTGTCCCCGTCCCTAAAGCGGTAAACAACCCATGTTTACGTGATTTAGAAATTGAATTTTGTGCAACATAAATAAAGCTTGGCCCAGGACTTATTGCTCCAAGCATCAATGCCATCGCAATTGAAAAAAGAGGAATAAGGGACTCAAACATTGTATTGACCTAGCATCACGCAATTGCGCGGTATTCTAACAGCTTTTTGTGACACATATAAAAATGGCGAAGATATAAATGATGAAAATTGAATTTTCATGTTTTTACAATTTAAATCTTCACAACGGACAAAAATGTCCGTTAAATATATAACCTTTAGAACTCCCCCAAACCGATGACATGAGTAAACGTCAAAAAATTGCTGCCCATAATCGGGATGAATTACTCAATGCAGCCGAAGAATGTTTTCGTATTCATGGTATTAATGTTCCCTTACAAGTTGTGATTGACCACGCTGGTGTAGGCAGAGCGACGTTCTACCGTAACTTTTGTGATCGAAAAGCTTTAATTAGTGCACTTTTAGAACGTGCGATTACACAGCTAGAGCAAAAAGCAGCTCATTTTCAACAATTCGAGGATGGTTTATTTCGTTTAATTGAAGGACATATTGGGCAACTTCCCAAACTCGCAATTTTGCAAGATTTTTGGAGAGTGATTGATCGACAAGATCCAATTATGTTAAAAATTTATGAACGGCGAAATAATGCACTTAACCCACTGATTGAAAATGCGATAGAACAAAAATTGTGCCGAGCTGATCTGACCGCCGATGACTATGCAATGGTCACAGCAATGTTGGGTTCTTCATTTCAAGGACATGAGCCAGAAGAACAGACTCGCTTAGCAAAACGAGCAATTGAATTACTATTTCATGGTATTCAAATACAAAAAATTCGAGGGATAGAATGAGTAAAACGCCTCGTTACTTAGAAACACCACCCGACTGGACCCCAGAAGAGCAACCGACTTTACCTGGTTCACCAGCAGCTATTGCACACTCTGTACCTAAGCGGTTTATTTACTTTTTTATTGGTTTATTTATCGCCCTTTCGGCAAGCTTAAGTAATGGTTTTATTACGGCAAATTTACCTTTAATCCAAGGTGAGTATGGTCTAACTCCTTCCGAAGCGGCTTGGTTGCCTGCTGCTTATGTCATGGCAAATGTCAGTTCAAACCTGATTTTATTTAAAGCCCGGCAACAGTATGGTTTGAGAGTGTTTTCAGAAATAGGACTCGTGATTTTTATTGCGGTTTTGGTATTACATATTTTTGTGCATACCTATGAAATGGCACTATTCGCTCGAGTTGTGGCAGGTTTAGCTGGTGCGCCATTAAGCTCTTTAGGTATGTATTACACCATGCAAGCTTTTAAAAAAGCAGACATGGCAAAAGGTATATATATTGCCTTTGGTTTTCAGCAGTTAGGTGTTCCCCTCGCCTGGATTATTTCTCCATTTCTTGTAAATACAGACAGTTGGTCTGTTCTATATACCTTTGAGCTCGGCTTAGCACTTTGTTGTTTAGCCATGGTCGTTTCATTGAAATTACCGCGAAGCTTAAGAATTTATGTTTTTGAGAAGCAGGATTTCTTTACATTTGCTTTATTGGCTCCAGGTTTTGCCTGCTTGTGTATTGTGCTCACGCAAGGTCCAATTTTATGGTGGTTTAACAGTGAATGGCTTGCTTACGTCTTAATTGCAGGTTTTAGTTTAGTTGTTTTGGGGTTGCTCTATGAACACTATCGTGCCAATCCATTAATTATGACACGCTGGTTAGGTGCCGCTTCGACCCTACGCTTCATTTTTGGTGCCTTTGCTATTCGACTTTTAATGTCAGAACAAAGCTACGCAGCTGTTAATTTCTTAAAAACCATGGGAATGGGTCCTGACCAATTTGTTCCACTCTATGTGGTCATATTGATAGGGATTTTAAGCGGAACACTTTTTAGCGCACTGACTTTTTCACGCGAACGGATTATCTTCCACTTACTTTTTGCAGAATTTTTAATTTTAGTCGCGTGTGGATTAGATTATCACTTAACCAGTGATGTCCGACCTGTTAACTTCTTTGCAAGTCAGTTTTTAGTAGGCTTTGCAGGTGGTTTATTTATTGGACCATTGCTCCTGATTGGCTTTGCGCAAACATTGGCTAAAGGCCCTTCGTATGTGGTGACTTTTATTGTGCTGTTCTCTGCAACTCAAACCTTTGGTGGTCTTGTGGGGTCTTCTTTCTTCTCGACCTATCAACAACACCGCACGCAGAACTATCAAGTCGAGATTATTAAAGATTTAGAACAAGCAGACCCTCTAGTTGCTCAAAGGCTCTCTACATATCAACGCAGCGCATCAGTTACGACTACTGACCCAGTATTACAAACAGCTCAATCCATGCGTTCACTTAATCAAGTGGTCACTCGTGAAGCGCAAGTACGTGCCTACAATGACGTTATTGCATTAAACGGTATTTTTGCTATCGCACTCCTCTTGTGGGGTGGATTTAATATTGCACGTAGCAAATATCTACAACGCAGAGGAATTAGCCGTCCTTAATGGCTTCTTTATTGATGAAATAGAAATTGAGATTGATATATGTCAGATGATCAAAACAAGCCAGAACAAGCTCCACCTCAAGCAGCTCCCGCTCCATCTAATGAACCGGCACCTGCGAGTAAACTGATTCCCACAAAACGCTCAACTTTATTATGGATGCTAGTTGTGCTCATTGTCGGTATTTTAGTGATTTTGTGGGCATGGAGAATCGGACCTTTCGCAACAAGCGTTCAGCAAACTGACAATAGTTATGTTAAAGGTAAAACAACGATTTTATCGTCGCAAATTAATGGCTATGTTAAAGATGTATTAGTTAAGGACTTTGACCACGTTAAAAAGGGTCAAGTATTAATGCATATTGATGCAACCACTTACGACCAAAAAGTAGCGCAAGCGGCTTCTGGAGTTGAACAAGCTAAAAATACTTTAGCCAATCAGACACAGTCTATTGCTCAAAAACAAGCTGATATTGTGGCTGCACAGGCTAAAGTTGAACAAGTTAGGGCTCAATATGAGCTTTCTTTAGCACAACTTAGACGATATCAACAGTTAGGAAATAGTGGAGCAGCATCTAAATCTGAGCAAGATAAAGCCGCAGCAGATGCTGAAAATAACCTTGCAGCACTGAAGCAGGCAGAAGCCAATGTTTTAGTTGCCAAAGAAGCACTTAAAACGGCGCAGGTTGCAGAAGCTGGCTTAGAAGCACAAGTTTCCAGTGCTAAGGCACAACTAGATCAGGCACAAACTACCAAAGACTATAGCGTTATTGTTGCTCCAATGGATGGTCAACTTGGTGAGGTGAACCCTCGTGTTGGGCAATATGTGGCCGCAGGATCACAGTTACTCTATCTGATTCCACAGCAAACTTGGGTGATTGCCAACTTTAAAGAAACCCAAATTGCCAATATGCGAGTTGGACAAAAAGCGTGGTTTACAGTCGATGCCATGAAACACAAAAAATTTACAGGACATGTTGAGCAGATCTCACCAGCTGCGGGTTCCGAGTTCAGTGTGTTAAAGCCTGACAATGCAACAGGAAACTTTACCAAAGTGGTTCAAAGAATTGCCGTGCGTATCACCATAGATCCAAATCAAGAAGGAATGGAACACTTACGCCCTGGCATGTCAGTAATTACTTCTGTCGATACAAGCTCTTAATCAGCTTTTTAAAAACCTCTTTAAAAAGCTACAATGTGATCAATCATTATTTTTCTCAATTTCTAATGTTTGATCACATTGCCCAACCTGTTTCCTATCAGCACATTGAACTCCCCTCTTTAGTTCATCTCGACATTAAGCGGCTAGATTTAATTCATCCCCAAATCTCAGGTAATAAATTTTTCAAATTAAAATACAATTTGCTTGCCGCAAAACAACAAGGTTTATCGAGCATTTTGACTTTTGGTGGCGCTTATTCCAACCATATTGCCGCAACTGCGTATGCAGCTCATCTTTTTGGCTTAAGAAGTATTGGAATTATTCGTGGTGAAGAGTTAGCTGACAAACCTCTGAATCCAACCTTAGCAAAAGCTCAAAGTTTAGGAATGCATCTACATTTTGTCTCACGCAATGAATATCGCTTACGAGAAGATGCAAACTATCTTCAACAATTACAGCACCAATTTCCTGAAACTTTCATTATTCCTGAAGGCGGTACCAATGAACTGGCAGTTCAAGGTTGTCAGGAAATTATCAGTCAAAGCGATTTGCAAAACTATGATGTGATTTGCTGTGCAGTAGGAACTGGCGGAACGATTTCGGGTCTTATTGAAAGGAGTTCAGCCGATCAAAAAGTCTTAGGATTTTCGGCTTTAAAAGGTGACTTTTTACAACAAGAAATTCGGCAGTGGACCAAAAAACAGAACTGGTCTGTGACAGATGCATACTGCTGTGGTGGGTATGCAAAAACTTCACCCGAGTTATTGGCGTTTATAGAAAGTTTTGAAGAGCAGCATGCGGTACCACTTGAACCGATCTATACGGGAAAGATGATGTTTGGTCTGTTTGATCTTATAAAGAATAATTACTTTTCTGAAGGAACTCGCATTCTGGCAATTCATTCTGGTGGTTTACAGGCAGATATAAGAAATAAATCACATCAATAACTTATTAGCTTTTAGTGCACATTACTCCGCATAGCAGTAAATGTCTTTAGCATGACTAAGGCTCGGCATGATAGTATATGCCCCTTTTAAATTTTCACGATTAATCGAGAATCTCTTATGTCTAACAGTCATGTCGATGTCATTGTCTTAGGTGCAGGTGCTTCTGGACTCATGTTGGCTGCACATGCTGCTAAACGAGGGCGCTCGGTTTTAGTTTTAGAAAAAGCCAATAAAATTGGTAAAAAGATTTTAATGTCGGGCGGCGGCAAGTGTAACTTTACCAACCTGTATGTAGAGCCTGACAACTATATTTCTCATAATTCGCACTTCGTTATTTCTGCCCTGTCACGTTATAGCAACTGGGACTTTATTGGGCTGGTATGTGATTATAAAATTGCTTATGAAGAACGGAAACACGGGCAATTATTCACGCTAAACGGCGCTAAAGAAATTTTAGAGATGCTAGTGAGTGAATGTGATAAAACCAATAACGTTGATATCCGAACTCAATGTGAAGCTGTACAGATTGATCCATTAGAAAAAGGCGGTTTTACTGTACACACAAACCAAGGCCGATTTAGCTGTGAGTCATTAGTGGTTGCTACAGGTGGTTTATCCATTCCAACTTTGGGTGGTTCTGGATTTGGCTATGAACTGGCACAAAAGTTTGGACATCAAGTTTATCCAACTCGCGCAGGATTAGTCCCATTTACTTTTTCAGATCATATTAAAGAAGTTACTACACGCCTAAGTGGCAATGCTTTAGATGTGACTCTAAGTAACTCGAAAAATAGTTTTACTGAAGCATTATTGTTTACGCATCGCGGCTTGAGTGGACCAAGTTCCCTACAGCTTTCAAACTATTGGAATACTGGCGAAAGTTTTAAAATTGACTTTTTCCCAAGCCAAGATTTAGCAACTTATTTAAAAGATAAAAAGAAAGCACAACCTAAAGTTCTATTGCGCACCCTTCTTAGTGAGTTTACTGCGAAAAGTATTATCCAAGAGCTACAACAACTTATATGGTCAGAGCAGAGCGAAACAGCGATTGGTAATATCAGTGATGCACAGCTAGATCATATTGCCGAACAGTTACACGGCTTTACTGTCAAACCATCAGGTACAGAAGGGTATCGTACTGCCGAAGTTACTTTAGGTGGAATTGATACAACCGAAGTATCTTCCAAAACCATGGAAAGTAAAAAGCAAAAAGGATTATTTTTTATTGGCGAAGTACTTGATGTAACTGGCCATTTAGGAGGCTATAACTTCCAATGGGCTTGGTCTTCCGCTTATGCAGCAGCACAATACGTTTAAATGATGAATAAGCTAATTTGACGCTTTCGAATCATTTGAAGATTTTTCAGAATTACGCGTATGAGTTGTTGCCTGTTTTGATGAATTAGATTTGTTAAACACAAATTTATAAGCACTTGCTAAAAAACCTACGGTAATTCCCGCAATGACAATCGGTGCTAAAAAACGACCTGGTTTCTTCATCGTATTTTCCTCACTTATTTCTTTTTATAATGGCCCAAAAAAAGTTCGACCACTCAATATAGAGTGGTCGAACTTATCACAAAAATCAAAGATTTTTTGTACGGTTTATCTGAAAATTAGTTTTACTTACTAAATTTCGTCATTTTCTCCAGTAGATCCAAACGGTTTGTTTACTGGTGGTTCTGCTGGATTTACTTGTGCAGAGTCAGCAGGTTTTGCATCAGATGAAACTGTTGACGGTGAAGTTGTAGTCGTTGGTGCAACTGTAGATGTTGACGAACTCGTAGTTGCAGATGAGCTACCAGCAGATGGGCTGCTCGTTGTGGTAGTAGACGGTGGTTGATAAAGCGGATTCGGTTCATTCGCTTCTTTTTTAGCTTTATCTAACAAATCACTCAACAGTCTTTCTGCTGGTTGGCGACCACCTAAACCAAATGCAAGAGCGAAAGCAACTGCAACTGCGCCTAGAGTCAAACCAAATGCAAGATTAACGATTGAATCTGCAATACCCATCGCTCTTAAACCAAGCGCAAGTACGAGACCAATAATTAACACACGAACTAAACTACCTAACCAACGCGAGCTATTATATTCGCCGCGTTGAACCACGTTCGCCACAACATTGGCAAGCCAGAAACCAATAACCAAGATTACAGCGCCCAATAGAATGTTTGCACCGAAATGGATAAACATTGCGATTAGACCACTAATTTGATCGAAACCAAGACGATCCGCAGCTTCAGAAACTGCAAATAGCATAGTAAAGAATACAATTAGCCAGCCAACTGCATTAGAAACTTTAGTTTGACCTAAAAAGCGTTGTACATCTAACTTTGCAGGAATTTCATCAACACCTGTACCTGCAATTAATTCAGCAACTAAGCGGCCAACAAAACGAGAAACAATATAAGCAACCAGTAGAATTAAACCAGCAGCAATAATGTTTGGAATCGCCTGCAAGATCTCATTAAGCATTGCTGTTGCTGGCTGAGAAATTGTCTCAATGCCTAAAGCTTCAAACGCTACAATCAATGTTGTAATAATGATGATTGCGAAAACAAATGAACCTAAGAATTTGCCTACGTTAGAGCTTTTGAAAAGACCAATTTTTTCAGCTTGAGCCTGAACACCTAAGCTATTTACTAAACCTTCAACAATACCGCGTACAATTTTTGCCAAGATATAACCAACAAAAACGATAACACCAGCAATAAAGATATTTGGCAAGAATGCTACGGCATCATTTACCATATTTTGAACTGGAATCAGTAAGCCTGTTAATCCTAATATTGAAAGAACAATCGGAAGGAAAAGTAACAATACAAGCCAGTAAAGAATTTCACCAATATTCTGGCTAATTCCACCTACACCCACTTCACTGCTTAACTTATCATCGAGTTGAGTTCGGGATAAAACATTGGTCACCCCTGCTCGCACCAGTCGAGCAACGATCCAACCAATAAAACCCACCACAACAGCAGCAATAATATTTGGAATATAGACGAGTACCTGATTTACCATATTACTGAACGGGCCACTAACTCCACTAATGTTAAGTACATTGAGAGCTGCGACCACAGCTAAGATTAGAATAAACCAGAATACGACTTTTGAAATAAGGCCTTCTATGTTTGGAGCACGTCCAGTTGCTGAAGATAATTTTGCATTGGTATTTACTTTTTGCAGAAGTTTTTTTACACCTGCCGCAACTAATAAAGCGATTATCCAGCCAACTAGTAAGATGACGATTGCAGCTAAAATAGGATGAAACTGATCCCAGTAATACATCGCATCAAACTGAGCGCCGCGAGGCCCATCAAAAAATTCATTCATATTGTTATGTCCTCAATTGTTATGTTCTTTTCAGTGCCATCAATTATGAAAAACACTTTTCGTTGTTAAAAATGACAATAAATGCGGTCTATCTCACCTTATGTTTTGAATATTTTGTAATCAACACACTTCTGCATAAATACAACAAATTGATGCAAAAGGTTGCAAAAAAAGCCTTCAGGTCACATTCTAAAGGCTTTTTATCAAGATATACTGGTTAGCTTATTACCCTTTATAGATATTTAAATCTGAAGGACTCTCAAGAACATGTGGTATAGCCTCATGTTGAAAAGCTGCTTCTTCTTTAGGTGTTTTGCTGTGATCAGTAACCATGTAGACGATGAGTGCAATAAGAAAAAGCCCAACAATAATTAAAATGTAAACTGGCAATCTTCTTTTTTTCGCAGTTTCTTCAGGACTCGTCACATGAGGTGGTTTTGAAAAATCATGCATCTTCTTTCCCCTCTTCTTTTATCATTAACTTTATAATCATCATAGCAATTTGGTTTGTTGCATTGTGTGAAAAAGCATTATGCTAAGGTGTCTGCGGTTGCAAAACTCTACTATTAAAATAATAAAAACAGTATAAAATTTAGGCAAAAATATTTAGCCATTTAAAAATAATAACGAGTTATGCTCGAGCTTCTTTAATGTTCTATTTGTAATACAATATGTTTTAGCGCTTACTTTTTATAAAATAGGCTATAATAAGCCCCCTTGTTTTAAAGCTGCTCTATTTTATGATGTATCGTCAGCAAAACGTAACACTTGATCTCGACACTGACGTCACACATCAATGTTATATACATCAGACGAGAGACGAACATCTCATTGGTATTATTGAATTTAATAAACCAAGTTATGAACTCAAATGGGGTGATTTAGAGTATTTTCGTCGCCGTACTGAAGAATTTTCCGTCATGCCATTTCCTGACTGCATTAATGCCATGATTGTTGATATTCGTAATATCAATATTTTTCTAGACAATGATGTTCCAATTTTACCTTGGCGCTTACTAGAAGAAGACTGTCCTGTTCGCTTAGTCGTTCCACAAGATCGTTTGGAACATTATGCGGGTCTTTTTGAGCCAACTTGGCTTTCAACCGATGTAGACAGCGCAATTTCAGAAATTCGCGAATTTATGGATATGTTTGTCCACTAATAAACATATCCATAAAATTAATTATAAAGTTGTTTTCACCGCAATTTATTACCAGTAATTTTCTACCGCAATATTTCCCTCACCTCGACGATTCATCGTCAAACCACGGCGTTTTAAAGCCTCTTTCGTGTCATCTACCATTTGCGGATTTCCGCAAAGCATGACGTGGCTCGTGTTAGGGTTCAGTTCTATACCAGCAGATTTTTCTAATTCACCATTTTCAATTAGAATCGGCAAACGATCATGCAATGGCGCAGATGGATCTCGAGTAATAATCGGAATAAATTTAAATCCGTTATGTCCTTCCCCAAAAGTTTCAGCAATCTCTTGAATACGATCAACATAAGCTAACTCAGCTGCGGTACGGACACTGTAGACCAAATTAATTTTTTGATATTTAGACCATGTATCGAAGTCTTGTAGCATAGATAAAAATGGAGCTAATCCTGTACCCGTTGCCAATAACCATAAATCATGTGGTAAAGGTTGTTGATAGCGAGCTAAAGTCAAATAACCATAAGGTATTTTTTCTAAATACAGCTCATCTCCTACCTTTAAATGTTGAAGATTTGACGTAAATGCACCGTCTGGTACCACAATCGAAAAAAACTCAAGCGTTTCATCAAATGGTGATGAGACTACCGAATAAGCACGAACAACGAGTTCTTCTCCAACTTTTAGCCCAATACGTGCAAATTGCCCAGCAGTAAATTTAAAATGTGCAGGGCGAGTCATGGTGAAACTGAAAAGAGTTGGAGTCCACCGGTGTACAGATAAAACTTTTTCTACGCTAAATTTTTCAATTGACATGATTTCAACGTGGCATGAAATAGTGCGCTCATGTTAGCATGACAGCCGAAATAATGAATACTTTTAAACGTTAAGGCTTTTTAAACATGCGCATGACATTACGCCAGTTGGCTGTTTTTGTAGCAGTCGCTCAAGAAGGAACTGTCACCAAAGCGAGTGATGCGGTCAGACTGACGCAAAGTGCAGCAAGTATGGCTTTAGCCGATTTAGAGGATGGTCTTGGTGCGCCTCTATTTGATCGTTTAGGTAAACGATTACAGCTTAATGATTTAGGTCGTTTTCTATTGCCTCAAGCATTAGAAATATTAGGTCGCTGTGAAGCTTTTGAGCAAGCTGCAAAAGGTGAATTGCAAAGCATTGATTTACGTATTGGGGCCACTTTAACGATTAGTGATTACCTCATGCCAGATTTAATGGCAAACTTTTTACAGCATCACCCTAAAGCGCATTTGCAATTACAAGTGGGCAATACACGCCAAATGATTGAAGCAGTCAATCAATTCCAACTTGATTTAGCTTTAATTGAAGGCTCATGTCACTTACCTCAACTCCAATGTATTCATTGGCGTGATGATGAGCTTGCAGTTTGCTGTGCCCCAAATCACCCTTTAGCACGTTTAAATAGACCTCTAACAGCGCATGATTTTCTTCAAGTCGAATGGATTTTACGTGAAGAAGGCTCAGGAACTCGTGAAGTGTTTGATAATGCGATATTGCAAGATCTGCCAGACGCGAATATTCGCTTAACCCTAGGTCACAATGAAGCAATTTTAAAAATTGTTGCTGGTGGTTTAGGTATGTCATGTATTTCTAAACTTGCCATTGAACCTTTAATTGAAAAGGGACAATTAGTAATTTTAGATACACCATTCTGGCAGCTTACCCGTCCGCTTTATATGCTGGTACACCGTCAAAAATATCAGGGTCCAGGCCTCAAAGCATTCTTACAATTCTGTGAAGATCAGGTTTAAAACCTGATCTTTTCATTGATTAGCGTCGAAAATTTGATAGCAATTCGCTTGTGATCGCTTTATTGTGATCCGCAATTTTATTTTTCTTGGTTTTCGCAGGATTCGGGTCAACACGCTCAATTTTGATCGCTTTAAATTTGCCCTGATTATCTGCAGCAAGAAATCTCACTTTTTCATTTCTTTTCGGTTCGCCCTCTGACGCAGGGAAATCAGAAATATGAAAGAAAATATCTCCTTCAGTGGTCTCAATAAAACCAAACCCTTTATCAGCGTTATATTGTTTTACCCTTCCAGTATAAAACTCTTGCTTCATGATCTTTCCCCTACTTTTCCAATCCAGTCATTGCAATAAATAAAAAAGAGACTCACGATCCCGTTTTTAAAATTATACGGTTGAATGAAGTCTCTTTTTAATGCTATTTCAAAAAATTAATCTTTTTGTACACTACCAAAAATTTTATCGCCAGCATCACCCAAGCCAGGAACAATATAACCTTGTTCATTTAAGCCATTATCAATAGATGCCGTATAAATTTGTACATCCGGATGAGCTGCTTCAACTTTAGCAACACCTTCAGGAGCAGCAACCAACACCATAACACGGATATCTTTACAACCACTTGCCTTTAACACATCAATAGCAGCAACTAACGAATTACCAGTTGCTAGCATTGGGTCAATAATCATCGCAAGACGATTAGCCACATCTGGAACTAATTTTTTGTAATACGTGCGAACTTCTAATGTTTCTTCATTACGCTCAAGACCTAAAACACTCACTTTTGCGCTTGGAATTAGATTAAGTACGCCATCTAACATACCAATTCCAGCACGTAAAATCGGGACAATCGTTATTTTTTTACCAGCAATACGCTGAGTAGTAACAGTTCCAGCCCATCCATCAATTTCACAATCCACAACTGGTAAATCTTTTGTTGCTTCATAAGTCAACAACATAGTCACTTCCTGAGCAAGCTCACGGAAATTCTTAGTACTGATGTCAGCACGGCGTAACAAGCCTAATTTATGACGAATAAGTGGGTGACGAATTTCTTGAATGGCCACAGATGTTACCTAAAAATATAAAAACGTATTTATTATAATCTTTTTTTAACGCTCAATAAAAAAAAGCCTCCAGATTTGGAGGCTTTTTTGTACACCAGAATTACTGTTGTGAAAGCATGAAATGTAATGGAGATAAAATTTCTGCTTTTAATGCCAAATTAATCATTGGATCTGGATAAACACCCAAAATAATAACTAATGCAGCAGCAGCTAATACCATTAAACCACCCACTTTTTGTCCCCAATGAGCATCTGCATCAATACGAGGAGTTTCCGGTGGTGTCATGTACATTACAACCATCACACGTAAGTAATAGTACAAACCGATACCACTACCCACAATAATCATTGCAGCTAAGAACCAGTGTTGAGTTGTTACAGCAGCCATTACCACCAAGAACTTACCAATGAAGCCTGCTGTTAATGGAATACCAGCCAAAGACAACATCATGACTGTTAAAGTTGCTGTAAGTACTGGACGACGCCAGAATAAACCACGGTAGTCTGCAAGGCTTTGTGCTTCATCTACGTTGTTATATGGGCTAGACATTAACGCTACTGCACCAAAGGCACCAATAGTTGTTAATACATAAGACACCACATATACAGTTACGCTACCCAAGCTCGCATAAGTCATGCTAATTAAAGCAATTAACAAATAACCAAAGTGAGCAATAGATGAATAACCAAGAATACGTTTTAAGTTAACTTGACGAACAGCGAGTAAGTTACCAACTAAAATCGACAATACAGCAATGATCGTCAAAATAGTTACTAACGAGTTCACCATCATTGCGCCTGAAGCAAGCATATAGCGTACGAACAAACCAATTGTTGCAACTTTAGCAGCAGTCGCTAAGAAAGTTGCCATTGGCGCTGGTGCACCTGCATATACATCCGGTGTCCATTTATGGAACGGCGCAAGCGATAATTTAAATGCAACAGCAAAGATAATAAGTGCTAAACCTAATAACACCATTGGCTGTTTGATTGCTTCAAATAATGCCTGTACAGAATCATAGAATGAAAGCGAACCTGTATATGCATAGATATATGCCATACCCATCAACAACATTGCAGAAGCTGTTGCTGAAAGTACAAGGTATTTAATACCCGCTTCAAGTGAGTTACTACGTTGATAAGTATAAGCAAGTAAGCCATATACAGGAATCGACATTAACTCAAGGCTAATGAAGAACGATGCATAGTGAGAGCTTGCAACCATCAACATTGCACCTGCTACTGAAGCAAGTAACAAAAGATATAACTCTTCGCGGTTGTCTTTATAAGTTTCGATGTAAGCATGAGACAAAGTACAACATGCCAATGCCGCAATCAAAATCATAAATTGATAGAACATGGTAAATGGATCAACCATAAACATGCCCATCACATTTGCCGGTACAAACTTACCGCCAAATACTGCAAATAAAATATAAAGTGCAGCAAGGTTTAAACCAACAACAGAAGCTGTTGCGATTAAATTATGATTACGCTTAATAGAAATTAACAACATGACGACGATTGTTGTCAAAGCAACAATCATCACCGGAGCTAAAGGCATAAGCGTAGAGAATGATACTGTGAAGTTCATGATTATTGGATCTCCACATGGTCAAGTTGAGTAGCTGTTTGCTGAACAGTTTCAACGACTTCTTGTACTGGCACATAACTATTGACCAACCACTGCATGCTTGAATGAGATACATCCAAGAATGTTTGTGGGTAGATACCAAGCCAAACGAGACCAATCGCACAAATCATCAAAATACCAACTTCACGAGCAGATAAGTCTTTCAATGGACTAGTGTAATGTTGCTTTTGTTCAGGATTTGGTTCACCAAATAAAGCACGGTGAATCAAGATCAAGCCATATAAACCTGCAAATACAAGGCTGATAGAAGCAAGAATCGTGAAGACAGGATATTTATTAAATGAACCCATCAAAATCAGGAATTCACCAATAAAGTTACCTAAACCTGGTACACCTACAAGAGCAGCAACGAAGAACATCAAGAAAAATGGCAAGTACTGAAGCTGGCCACGAAGACCACCCATTAAACGTAAATCACGTGTATGTAAACGTTCGTAGATTTGACCAGACATAATGAACAATGCAGCTGATGACAAACCGTGTGCCAACATCATGATCATTAGACCTTGGAAGGTCAAAATATTACCTGCATAGATTGCAAGTAAGATAAAGCCCATGTGTGAAATCGACGTATACGCAAGTAAACGTTTCATGTCAGTTTGCTGGTAAGCACACCATGCGCCGTAGAAAATACCAATCAAACCGAAAATAATCGCAATGTCTGCAAACTGTGCAGAAGCTGTCGGGAAGAATGGAATAACAAAACGAAGCAAGCCATACGCAGCTGTTTTAATCAAGATACCTGCTAAGTCTACAGAACCTGCTGTAGGAGCTTGAGCATGCGCATCTGGCAACCAACCATGTAATGGGAATACTGGTAACTTCACCGCAAAACCGATGAAGAAACAGATCATGAATCCATACGCTAGGCCTGCAGGTAAATGGTTAGCTACAGCTAATAAATAGTTGTAATCGAAACCGATCATGCCTGTCATCATGTAGCCATAAACTACAAGACCTAGGATACCGATTAACATCACTAGACCGGCAATCTGCGTGTAAAGGAAGAACTTAGTAGCAGCGTAAACACGTGAACGACCGTTTGAACCTTTATGACCCCATAACGCAATCAAGAAGTAGATTGGTACAAGCATCATCTCCCAGAAGAAGAAGAACAAGAACAAGTCAATCGCTAAGAATACACCGATAACGCCACCTAAACTCCATAATAGGTTTAAGTGGAAGAAACCAACGTTCTTTTGAATCTCGCCCCATGAACAACCAACAGCAAGTACACCAAGTAACGCTGTTAATAACACCATGAGTAAAGATAAACCATCCACAGCTAAGTGAATGCCAATACCGAGTGATTGAATCCACGGTAAATAGAACTCAGCAGACCAAGTTGGGATTTTAGAACCCAACTCGTAGCTATAAGTTCCACTTTGCCAAAGTGCAAGACCTAGGCCCAAAGTAATGAGCATACCAATTAAGGCAATCCAGCGTGGCAAAGTTTTGTCGAGCTTATCGACTAACCAACAAATAAAACCGGCAATGAACGGAACAAGGATCAGCGCGGGTAAAATTAAATTGTTTTCCATTTTATTTCCCCACTACCTGAATAACGATCAAGATCATCAATAACACCACTACACCGAGTGACATGCTTGATGCGTATTCACGCAATGAACCTGTTTGACGTGAGCTTGTAAAACTGTTTCCGCCTTTCACGAGTGCAGGAAGAACTAACCACAAACCGTCAATCGGATCACGGCCAAAGATTTTGGCGAAGAATAAATAAGGTTTAACAAAAACGATGTCATACAATGCATCAAAACCAAAAGCGGTACGGCAAATATGTGCCAAACCTGAACCCAAACTTGTTTGAGCGAATGATTTCACTGCACCATAAGCAAATGTAAATAATGCTATACCAACAACTAGACCAACTAGTGCAATACCTACTGCTAAGTGCTCTGCCCCATGCATGCCTTCCACAAATTGTTCAGCGACATGGAATTCAGGAATTTTTGCAGTATTCAGAATACCTGCTACTGGTGCTTTTAATACCGCACCAACAAAAGTAGACAATACAGCTAGAATACCCAGTGGAGCCCAGTAAGTTGCACCTTTAATTTCATGGTAAGGCGTGTTTTCTTGACCAAAGAATACAACCCAGATTAAACGGAATGTATAGATTGAAGTCAGGAATGCACCTGCTACACCCACCCAATATAAGGTGTGATATAAAGCAACTGATTGACCTTGTACCCAAACTTCACCAAGAATCGCATCTTTAGAGAAGAAGCCAATAGTCAAGAATGGAATCGCTGCTAATGCACCGCCACCAATCGCGAAACAAGCAAACAGGAATTTGTTACGTTTGAACAAACCACCCATTTTGAAAATATTTTGCTCGTGGTGATAAGCCAAAATAACCGCACCAGAAGACAAGAATAATAATGCCTTAAAGAATGCGTGAGCCAACATGTGGAACAAGCCAGCTTGATAAGCTTCCGCACCTACAGCCATAAACATATAGCCAAGCTGACTCATTGTTGAGTAAGCCAAGATACGTTTGATATCTGTTTGAACGAGTGCAGCAAAACCTGCAACTAACAAAGTTACCGCGCCAGTTACCGAAATGAATTGCATCACTTCAGGAGCAAGTTCAAATACGCTGAATAGACGGCAGCATAAGTACACACCAGCCGTTACCATTGTTGCTGCGTGGATTAATGCAGAAACAGGTGTTGGACCTGCCATCGCATCTGCCAACCATGTTTGCAATGGAATTTGAGCAGACTTACCAGCAGCACCCAAGAACAACATTAATGCAGTCCAGATGGTAAGTGACGAACTCTTCGTCATTACTTCTGCTGCGTGTTCAACGATGTACTGAGTATTCAGCGTACCAAATTGTTGGTAAAGCAAGAATAAAGCAATAAGCAAGAATACGTCACCAACGCGGGTCACTGTAAACGCTTTGATCGCAGCCCAACCATTTGCAGGGTTTGCATAATAGAAACCGATTAGCAAGTAAGAGCAAAGACCTACACCTTCCCAACCTAAGAATAACAACGCCAAGTTGTCACCCAATACAAGCACAAGCATGCTTGCAACAAACAGGTTGAAATACGAGAAGAAACGCGCATAACCCTCTTCACCACGCATGTACCATGATGCAAAGATGTGGATTAAGAAACCAACACCCGTGATCATGCCCATCATGAGTAAAGATAAACCATCTAAATGTAAGCTAATGCCCGGCGCAAAACCGCCAACATTGAACCATGTCCACAAGTTTTGAACAAAAACTTGCTGACCACTCGTGGTAAATGCCATGCCAGCAATGAGTGCAAATAATGCAGATAAACCGACAGAACCTACACCAATAACTGCTGCAACATTTTCAGAGAGTTTGTCTCGTCCTGCCGCCAATAAAATAAAACCGATTAGCGGAAATAATACTGTTAGATATAAATAACTCATCCGCGCATCTCACTAGCAGCATCCACATCCAAATGATGGAAGCGATGATAGAACTGAAGGACAATCGCAAGACCGATACATGCCTCTGCTGCTGCAAGGGTCAAAATCAAGATGAACATCACTTGCCCATCTGGTTGTGCCCATACGCTACCCGCAAGAACAAATGCCAATGCTGCAGCATTCATCATGATTTCAAGGCTCATTAACATAAATAATAGGTTGCGTCGCACCATTACACCGTAAAAACCGAGTGCAAAAAGGATGGTTGCAACAATCAAACCATGTTCTAAAGGAATCTGGCCCATTATTCTTTTTCCTCTTCTGCACCTGGTTCACGTTTACCTAAGTGGTATGCTGCAACAAGGGCTGCTAGCAATAACATCGCGGCAACTTCAACCAATAATAAATAGTGAGTAAAGAGTGCTTGACCAACTACTTTTGGTCCAATCACTTGTGCCCCAAGCGGTGCTGAAATAGTGGTGTATTCACCACCAAGCATCCAAACTAAAAGCAAGCCGAGTAAGAAACTCATGAGTGCTGGATATGCCCAAGCATCTGAAGAAAGCCATTTACGTTCTTGTTCAACGGTGTGTTGACCTAAGTTAAGCATCATCACCACGAAGACAAACAGAACCATAATTGCTCCGGCATAAACGATGATTTCAAGAGCACCTGCAAAAGGCGCCCCCACGATCATGAAAATACCTGCAACAGCAAGCAATGAAACAATTAGACTAAGTAGAGCGTGTACAGGGTTCGTGTTAGTCACTACACGAACCGTAGAAACGATGGCCACGAGTGCCATCAAATAAAACGGCCACATCATGGTAATAGACTCCGTACATCGATTGGTGCACTTTCTTTTTGTGCTTGACCTTTCTCTTTACCGTTAATTGCCATACCCGTTACACGGTAGAAGTTGTAATCTGGGTATTTGCCTGGACCTGAAATGAGTAAGTTTTCTTTCTCATAAACAAGGTCTTGACGTACATATTCGCCTAACTCGAAGTCTGGTGTGAGCTGAATCGCAGTTGTTGGACAAGCTTCTTCACACATACCGCAGAAAATACAACGCGAGAAGTTGATACGGAAAAACTCTGGGTACCAACGACCATCTTCTGTTTCTGCTTTTTGTAGTGAGATACAGCCAACCGGACATGCAACTGCACATAGGTTACATGCTACGCAACGCTCTTCCCCATCAGGGTCACGCGTTAATACAATACGACCACGAAAGCGTGGCGGCACAATCTGTTCAGCCGGAACTTCTGGATATAAAATCGTGTCACGTTTACGCGTTGCATGGCTAAACACCATGAGTAACGTACGTACAATTGATCCGAATCCAGCTAGAAATTTATACATTTTGTACTCCCTGCTGTCCTAGGCCTGATTCATCAGAATCACAGCACCAGTCACTAACAAGTTGACCAACGCCAATGGCAAACAAATTTTCCAACCAAAGTTCATGACTTGGTCATAACGTGGACGCATTAAAGAACCACGTGCCAATACGAACATCATTACAAAGAATGCTGTTTTAATCACAAACCAGAATACTGGTGGAACAAATGGAATTTCTAAATTGAATGGCGCTAACCAGCCACCAAAGAATAAAGTCACGATCAATGCAGAGATCAGTACCACGTTGACATATTCAGCAACGAAGAACATACCCCATTTCATACCGCCATATTCAACATGGTAACCTTCTGCCAATTCTTGTTCTGCTTCTGGTTGGTCAAATGGATGACGGTGAGTTACCGCAACACCAGCAACCACAAAGATCAAGAAACCTAAGAATTGCGGAATGACAAACCAAACATCACGTTGTGCTTCAACAATTTCACGAAGGTTAAATGAGCCTGCAATTGCAACCACACCCATCAATGAAATACCCAAGAACACTTCATAAGAAATGGTTTGAGCAGCTGAACGTAAACCACCAAGCAACGAGTATTTGTTATTTGAAGCCCAACCACCAAACAATACTGCATAGACTGCAATACCAGCCATCGCCATGAAGAACAACAAACCGATACTCATGTCGGCAACACCCAGTGAAGGACTCACCGGGATTACCATGAACGAAAGAACCGCTGTTGCCATTGCAACAGCTGGTGCTAAACGGAATGTAAGTTTGTCAGCAAATTTTGGGGTCCAGTCTTCTTTGAACATGATCTTGAGCATGTCGGCAACGATCTGGAACATACCGCCAGGACCAACACGGTTTGGACCATAACGGTCTTGCCACCAAGCAAGTAAACGACGCTCAATAAAAGACATCAATGCTGCAACTAAAACAACAACAAGCAAAATTACAACTGCTTGAACGACAGCGTAAGCAATCGGCCAGTTCTCAGCCCAAAGTGGCGTTTGACGTATAATTTCTTGATTCATGAATTACACTCCTAAAGCCACTGAAACAGGCTCAGCTAGTGACACCATTGGTGCTAAACCAACTGGGTAACCAATATAACCTGTAGGTAAATATTCAATTACTTGTACAGGCAAGCTTACAGTTGTTTCGCCTGCTTTTACTGTAATGCGTTGACCTTCTTGAAGGTTCAAACGAGTTGCATCTTGTTCGCCCACTGCAAACACAGCTTCAGGAATACGAGTTTCCATTGCAGGTGTTTTAATGGTGAATTCGCCAGAACCAAAAATATGGTGCATTGGAACTAAGCGGAAACTTTCAGGATTTGCAACTACTGGCACTGGAGCAACGTAGCTACGTGCAGGACGTTTTGCCAAGCGATCGAATAAACGAACACCAGAATCACCACCTTTTAAGTGACCACCGACTTCATCTTGGTATTTGTTCCAAGATTGCGGGGAGTTCCAACCCGGAGCCCATGCAAACGGTACTAAAGATGATGCTTTTTGCGGACCAACATAACCTTCCATTGAGAATGTTAATGCTGAATCTGGATCAGTAGGCTGTTTAGGTTCATGAACCGATAACGGCGCACGCATTGCTGTACGACCTGAATAACGACGTGGTTCACGCGCGATTTTCAAGCCATGTACACGGTAACCTGCATCAGGCGCAACGTCTTGGATAGCTTCGAGTACTGGTACATTTTTCACGATGCTTTCAATTACATCGTCAAGTAATGTCCAATCTACAGCCTTACCTTTAATGCCAGTTTCAATGGCATGTAACCAACGCCATGATTCTTTAATTGCGTATTCAGGTTTGTAGTAGCTTGGATCGTAAACTTGATAGAAACGCTGTGCACGACCTTCTTGGCTTACAACAGTACCATCACCCTCTGCAAAGCTTGCTGCTGAAAGAACGATATCAGCCTGTTTTACAGTTTCAGTTTCACTGTGATCAAGCACGATTACTGTTTCAGCTTTATCTAATGCAGCTTGTACTTGTGCAGCTGGTAAGCGACGGAACAAGTCATTTTCAACAATAACAAGTGTGTCGTAGTCTTGAGCAAATGCTTGTTCAAGGCTTAAACCACCGAACAATGCCAAGCCCATAGAGTTCACTTCAGGAACTACAAGACTTAAACCAGCTTTAGAACCTAGGTTCTGAGTCAACTGTGCTGCAGCTTCCATAATAGAAGCATCTTGTAAGCTTGTACCCGCAATAATTAATGGTTTGTTTGCTGCTTTTAGAGTGTCAGCAATGGTTTGAGCAAATGCTTTTGCATCTTCATCTAAACCATTTACAACTTCACCATTCACTGCCGCAGCAACTGCAAAGCCTAAACGTGCAATGTCATTTGGAGAAGCAACCACTTCACCAGTTGCAACGTCAGCAAGACGAGTTTGTGTTGCAGCTAAAATGTAAACCGGAGATTTTGCTTCTTGCCCAATACGTTGTACAGGCTCAGCTAACCAGTCAGGTGTACGTGTTTTTGCAGCCATTTCGCGTGCTTTGTTTTTCGCGGCTTGGCGAACAGACAATGCCATGCGAGGTGCAGTTTGAGTTAGGTCTTCACCTAAGATCAGAACAGCATCGTAGCTTTCAATTTCACGCATATTCGGGTTGTAAATACCCTCGGTTTGCATAATAGATGCAGCAAGTTCAACAAGCTTTTGCTCTTTTTGTGCAATACCAGTTGAATAATTTGCCTGACCTACAAGCTCACGTAATGCATAGTTCGATTCCAAGCTTGCGCGAGGAGAACCAATACCCAAAACTTTCTTGCCTTGAAGCTTAGCAATCGCTTGATCTAGAGCTTGGTCGACAGAAACAGTTGCAACAGTTTCACCATTACGGAACTGAGGCTGACGTGGACGGTCTGCACGGTTTACATAACCTGTGCCAAAACGACCTTTGTCACAAAGGAAGTACTGGTTAACCGAACCATTAAAACGGTTTTCTACGCGACGGATTTCACCATAACGTTCACCCGGAGAAATGTTACAGCCAGAAGAGCAGCCTTGACACACGCTTGGTGCATACTGCATATCCCACTTACGGTTATAACGCTCTGAATGAGTCTTATCAGTGAATACACCTGTTGGACATACTTCAGTCAAGTTACCAGAGAATTCAGACTCTAAAGTACCTGATTCCGGACGACCAAAGTAAACACGAGATGCATTGGCATATACGCCAAAATCTGTACCGCCCGCATAGTCTTTGTAGTAACGAACACAACGGTAACAAGCAATACAGCGGTTCATTTCATGCGCAATGAATGAGCCAAGTTCTTGGTTGTAATGCGTACGTTTTGTAAAACGATAGCGACGACGGTCATGACCTGTCATTACAGTCATATCTTGTAAATGACAGTGACCACCCTCTTCACAAACTGGACAGTCGTGTGGGTGGTTGGTCATCAAAAATTCAACAATAGATGCACGGAAATCCGTTGCTTCTTTGTCTTCAATTGAGATATAGGTATTGTCAGATGCTGGTGTCATGCAAGACATGACTAAACGACCACGCGTATCTTCTGGATTCGCATATTGCGTAACAGCACATTGACGGCAAGAACCAACCGAACCTAAGGATGGATGCCAACAAAAATATGGGATGTCGATGCCCAGACTCAAACATGCTTGTAGCAAGTTTTCCGAGCCGTTGACTTCATACGATTTTCCATCGACATGAATTGTAGCCATAGTCGAATTCCTTAAGCTTGTTCTACGTTGCTGGTTTGCACGACAGGACGATTCGTCACTTTCGCTTCAAACTCACCACGGAAATGTTTGAGTGCGCCCATAAGCGGCTCCATCGCACCTGGTGCGTGGGCACAGAAAGTTTTACCGATCCATAATTTACGAGTTAGTTCTTGTAAATGGTCGATATCTTCTTTCTTACCTTCGCCTGATTCAAGTGCTTTAAGCGCTTTAACAGCCCATGGCAAACCATCACGACATGGTGTACAGAAACCACATGATTCACGCGCAAAGAACTCTTCTAAGTTACGAGTGAGCGATACCATACATTGAGTTTCATCTACCACCATTAACAAACATGTTCCCAAACGAGAACCTGCTTTCATAATCGTGTCTGCATCCATTGGTAAATCAATGGTATCTGCTGGTAAAAAGTCAGTTGAAGCACCACCTGGTAACCATGCTTTGAGCTTTAAGCCCTCACGCATACCACCGGCATGATCTTCAATCACTTCACGCGCAGTTGTACCAAATGGCAATTCCCAAAGACCCGGGAATTTAACTTTACCCGATGCACCATAAATTTTAGTGCCTGGATCTTTTGATTTACCAGCTGATAAACCGATATACCACTCTGGTCCACGAAGCATGATTGCTGGCAAGTTGTTATAAGTTTCAACGTTGTTCACAATCGTCGGACGGCCCCATGCTCCTGCAACTTGCGGGAACGGTGGCTTAGTACGTGGGTTAGCACGACGGCCTTCAAGCGAGTTAATCAATGCAGTTTCTTCACCACAGATATAACGCCCTGCACCCGTATGTACATGCAGATCAAAATTCCAGCCAGAACCTAAGATATTTTCGCCTAAATAACCTTTAGCACGAATCTGTTCTAACGCTTCATTTAGATATTGAGCAGCTTCGATGTATTCACCACGGATAAAGATATAACCTTGAGTTGCTTCTAAGGTATAACCCGCAATTAACATCCCTTCGATCAATTGATGTGGAAGTTTTTCCATCAACAAACGGTCTTTAAAGGTACCTGGTTCCATTTCGTCGGCATTACAGATCAAATAACGTGGACCACCATCATTTGGTGCCATCAATGACCATTTAATACCTGCTGGGAAACCCGCACCACCACGACCTTTTACAGTTGCAGCTTTAATGACGTCTAACACTTCAGCAGGTTTCATGCCCAGTGCTTTTTTAAAGCCAGCATAACCTTCAAGTGCTTCGTAATCATCAGCACTACGTACCGCTTCTTGTTTACTTAAACGCCAAGTAAGCGGATGAGTTTCTGGATTACCGTCGCCATAAATTGGTTTTGGTTCAGTATTCATACATACTTCTCCAATAACTGTTTAATTGATGTCACTTCGACTAAACCGTGAGTATCTTCATCAATCATTAAAGTTGGGCCTTTGTCGCAGTTGCCTAGGCAGCAAATTGGAAGCAGTGTAAAACGACCATCTGGTGTCGTTTGACCATACTGAATTCCTAATTCACGCTGGAATGCTTCAGCAAGTGTTTCTGCACCCATTAAGAAGCAAGCAATTGAGTCGCAAAGCAAAATTACGTGACGACCTACCGGATGGCGATAGATACGGTTGTAAAATGTTGCAACACCTTCCAAATCAGCAACACTCATCGACAACAACTGTGCGATGGCATTCATTTGAGCGTCATCTACCCAACCATTACGGCGCTGTACACACTTCAATGCATCCAAAGAGGCTGCACGAGGGTATGGATAGTGACCAATGTGATGTTCGATTTCGTGAATTTCTTCCGCAGTCAAAATCCCTTCGACATTCACACGTGGTTTTTTATCAGTCAAAATCATCATTATGTGTTACCTCTTAGCGATCCACGTCAGCCATAACCACGTCAATGGTCGCCAGATAAATGATTAAGTCAGATACTAAACTTCCGTTAATCACTGAAGGCATTTGCTGTAAGTGAGTAAACGTCGGTGTACGAATACGAGTACGATAACTCATGGTCGCTTTATCTGAAGTCAAGTAGTAAGTACTTGCGCCTTTAACCACTTCAGTCATAAATGATGACTCGCCCGCTGGCATGACAGGACCCCATGAAACGCTCAAGAAGTGCGTAATCAAGGTTTCAATATCTTGTAATGTCTTATCTTTCGGTGGTGGAACAGCCAATGGATGATCCGCCTTGTATGGACCAGAAGGCATGTTATCCAAGCACTGTTGAATAATTTTTAGCGACTCGGTAATTTCACGGAAGTGAACAAGCACACGTGCGTATGCATCGCCTTCATACTCAACCGGCACATCAAAATCGAAGTTTTCATAGCCGCTGTATGGACGATATTTACGTACGTCAAAATCGATACCTGTTGCGCGTAAACCAGTACCAGTTACACCCCATGCGAGTGCAGATTTGGCATCGTATTGTGCAACATTACGCGTACGACCAATAAACACAGAGTTTTTCAAAGCCGCTGTGTAATATTCGTTTAAGCGTTTAGGCATCCACTCTAGCAATTCTTTAACAAGCTTTTGCCAGTTGTTTGGAAGATCGTGTGCTGTACCGCCAATACGGAACCATGCTGGATGCATACGGTAACCCGTGATTGCTTCGACAATGTCGTAAACTTTTTGACGGTCTGCGAACATATAGAATACTGGTGTCATACCACCGGCATCCTGAATTGCCGTACCACAGAATAACAAGTGGTTATTAATACGGAACAATTCGTTCAACATGACACGAATCACTTGCGCACGCTCAGGAACTTTAATACCTGCCATTTGCTCTACAGCCATCACATACGGCATGTTTTGAGCACAACCACCTAAGTAGTCAACACGGTCAGTATAAGGAATGAAAGAATGCCATGTTTGACGTTCAGCCATCTTTTCCACACCACGGTGGTGATAACCGATATCAGGTACACAGTCCTTCACTTCTTCGCCATCTAACTGCAATACAACACGGAACGCACCATGTGCAGATGGATGGTTAGGACCCAAGTTCAAGAACATGAAGTCTTCATCAGCGTTACCACGCTTAAGACCCCAGTCTTCAGGTACAAAACGTAAGTGCTCTTGTTCAAAGTCTTGTTTCGCTTTGTCTTGCATGTACGGCGTATATTCTGTCGCACGTGCTGAATATTCTTTACGAAGCGGATGACCTTCCCAATAGGTTGGCAACAAAATACGACGGAGCATTGGATGCCCTTCGAAATTGATACCGAACATATCGTAAGCTTCACGTTCATACCAGTTGGCATTTGGCCAGATATTTGTCGCTGTCGGAATGTTTAGATCATTTTCGTTCAAGGCAACCTTGATACGAATGTCACTATTACGCTCAAGCGATAATAAATGATAGAACACAGTGAAGTCAGATGCTGGTAAACCATCACGATGAACACGTAAACGTTCATCCATCGCAGATAAGTCAAACAGCATTACATACGGACGTTCCACTTTACGCAGGAACATAAGGACTTCTTGCACGCGTGCGCGCTCGACCCAGACTGTTGGAAACTCTTCAAAAGTCGCCTGCACGTAAAAGTTCTCACCAAATTTGGTTTTGAGCTCTTCTACGATTGCAAATGCTGGGCGTGAATCAACTGCTGTTGACTCTGGCATAGCAATGTCAGTTTCAGCCATTGGCTTGGCTTCCTATTTAATACAAATTCTGTCAATTTTCTCGATGAACATATCAGTTAGATATGTCAAAACACCGTCAAAAAATTATTTAATCTCATCCATAGAGCGTAAGTTTTTAACGGCAATACGCTCTGCATTCTTACGGTCACGTTCTGGCATCATCTTTGGCTTATATACTGGCTGAAGATCATCACCGATCACGGCAGAAAGCGGGCGTCGCTCTAATTGAATCTGGTCTTGTAAAAGCATTAAAGCTTGAATTAATGCTTCAGGACGAGGCGGACAACCTGGGACGTACACGTCAACAGGAATAATTTTGTCTACACCTTGTACTACTGAATAGATGTCGTACATACCTCCAGAGTTTGCACAAGCACCCATCGAAATGACCCATTTAGGCTCTAACATCTGTTCATACAGACGCTGAATAACTGGTGCCATTTTTACGAAACAGGTACCTGCAACAATCATCAAGTCAGCCTGACGAGGTGAAGCACGGATAACCTCTGCACCGAAACGTGACAAGTCATGCACACCTGTTAAGGTCGTTGCATATTCGACGTAACAACATGAGGTACCAAAGTTAAATGGCCACAAAGAGTTTTTACGTCCCCAGTTTACTGCTGTATGCAAGACATCCTCTAAACGAGTCATGAATACGTTTTTATTCACTTCCTCTTCAAGCGGATCCGTCACAATTTGACGTTCTTGCAATGGGTATTGATCAGCATCCGGATTCGCGCGGGTCAGAGTATATTTCATCCCGACTTACTCCTTTTCAGATGACAATGCAGGTGTAGTTTTTGACTTAACACGACCTGATGATTGAGCTGGAATCTGGCCTGTAGGGTCAGTTACGAGCTCTTCAATAGAATTAAAGCGTGTAATTTCAGCAATGTTCATTGTTGGTGAACCGATTTTAACCGCTTCACCTGCTGATTTACGGCGATCTGCTGGTGACCAACTTAAAGCACCTACAGAGAAGGCATAAACAAGCGCAATCAATAAATCAACGACAAAGATCACTACAGTGGTATATCCCAACCACCCTACTTCACGCACAGAAGTAGACCATGCATAGAGGTAAAGTGCCTCTAAGTCGAAGACAACAAAGAAAATTGCAACTAAATAGAACTTTGCAGACAGGCGAATGCGAGCGCCACCAGCACTCACGACACCTGATTCAAACTGCTCTTGCTTAGCACGTCCCCACGATTTTCCCCCGAGGAGTAAGGGAACTGTGAGCATAAAGACGCAAAGAAATGTAACGCCGATCACGAAGGCGATAATCGCCCAGTCGTATGGAGTAATGGCACTCATGCGGGGATAACTCCTGGCAGGCCTATTATTTAACAAAGAATGTATGTATTGGCCTTCAAATACACCAAACACAAAATTAATCCCGCCAATTGTACCTGATTTCTAATTTCCCATGCTAGTTGAAGCGTCTTAGTCTTTCGGATGATTTTCTAGACAAAACTATTCATCTATGTGTTGTAAGGGGGGTTTCACCGCACATAATCGGTTTATTTAATTGTTTCTTTATTTATGATGATTTTTTTCATTTTTTAATTTTAGAATATTTACACAATTGAAGCGCTTATTAACTTTTTATAACTTACTTTTTTATAATATTAGTTTGTTTTTTATTGTATTCAGCTTCTCCTCTGAATTATGATGAATGTTTAATCATGCATAATATTTTATTACTCTTGGATAAGAGTATTTATCATTAAGGGCAGCTGATGCCATACTCACTTCGTGAATTTTCATTTCTCTCCTTTTTAAAATTTTTGCTCCTATTTAGCTTCATTATTGCGACATGTTGTTTCATTGGCATCGCATCTCGCCCTTTAAGTTTTCTTGCATTCTTTTGGCCTGCCAATTCGGTTTTGCTCGGGTTGCTTATTCGTTTCCCAATCACACGCCGACCAAGCGCATTTTTAGGTGCCTATATAGGATATGTGATTGCCGACTTATTTCAGGGCACTCCATTTGCTCTCACACTTGTTTTAACAACATCAAACTTTCTTTATGTTGTTACTACGTTTGCGCTCTATATGTTTTTTAATCAACATATTAAGGCGGCCTATCGCGGTTATTCCTACCTTTTTTTATTTGGATTATGCGGAATAGGTAGCGTAGTAGGTGCATTGTTTGCAGCAACTTTCGTGCCTATGTTTAATACCAAATTTATGATTGGTGGCTTGTTGGATGAGTTTGGTTACTGGTTCACTTCAGAACTGCAAAATGCCTTGCTTCTTTTACCTATCATATTGAACATTCCTCAATATAGTCAGGTTAAGCATTACTTTTCAAGAAATCGTGGCCTACAACCAACCGACCTTTTACCTTTTGGCGCTGTGCTTATTTCGATTGCTGCTAGCTATTATGACTCTGGCCCGGGTTCACTCCTCTACCCGATTGCTGCACTGATCTGGTGTGCTATTCGCTATAAACCTATTGTTGTTGCACTCATTACTAGCTTTACCAGTGCTTATATTATTTATCATGTCTCTGGACATTACCTTTTGCTCTATCCAAACGAATATTTCAGTAATACGATCTCAATCCGAATTGGGTTAATTATGATGACGATTGCCCCACTTACGGTTTCTAGTATTAGTGTTTTGCATTCAGAGTTAATTCAAAAACTTCAACACGCCATTGCACATGATGAACTGACATCAAGTCTGACTCGACGCCAGTTTTTACAGTCGGTCAGATTACTTCAAGAAAAAGTACAAAAAGAAAATAAGACCTCAGCTTTTTTCATGCTTGATGTCGACCACTTTAAGCAAGTTAACGACAACTATGGTCATCAAATCGGTGATCGGGCGCTACAAACTTGTGTCACCACGATTCAAAATATTTTACATCCTCATGATTTATTAGGTCGCTTTGGAGGTGAAGAGTTTGCCATTTTTATTGCAGATACCACCAAGGAAAGTGCATTTGAACTGGCTGAACAGATTCGAATTAAAATTAGTCAGCAACCGATTTATATTTATGGGAAATTACCAATTTTTATACAGGTGAGTATTGGGATAAGCTTATATTCCCCATCGTCCCATCGAGCGATTGAAAGTTTATTTAAAGAAGCAGATGACGCTTTATATCAAGCAAAACGCCAAGGACGTAATCGAGTGTTTATCTCTTTATAATTTTTTCATTTCATCATCTAGTGTAATGAATTTTATACAATAACCTGTGTTTTGCCATGTATGCTAATAACAGATAATAAGGAGAAAAATGCATGACTCTAGAATATACGCATAAACCAAACTACTACTTGTTTGCACAATTACTGGTGCGACATATAGAAAGCTATATTCACAAACATCCAGATGCCAACAATGCAATTTTTGACTTGCGGGATGTCTATGAAATATTTAGACAGGATTTTGCGTCAACGACAACAAACCTAGAAGGTATTTTGCATATTGCAGATGAATATAAAATAGAAACACTTAATGGAGATCAACCTCTTATTCAAAAATATCAGATTGATGCAAAAAACAATTCGTTACTGATCGATTTTAATTCCGATGCGTTAACCAGCTTAAGAAGCGGAAAACCTATTTTGGAACCAGATGCGACTCAACTATAAATAGATCAATAAAAAAGCACCTTATGAAGGTGCTTTTTTATTGGCTTTTAAAGGAGGCTGTTTAAAGCGTTTTGCTGGCCATGTCATAATAAAACGAGCGCCACCCAAGGTTGGGCTTTCATCCACTTTAATTTCACCACCAAACCAATAGGCAATACGGCTTACGATAGACAATCCTAAACCATAACCACCCGACGCACGTGTACGGCTATCGTCTAGACGGGCAAAAGCTTCAAATACTCTTTGACGGTCTTGTTCAGGAATACCAGCACCATCATCTTCAACACACACAAAGGCCATACCATCGCTGTGAATGCCACCGGTAATTCGAACTTTATTATCGCAATAACGAACCGCGTTACCTACTAAGTTTTGAACAACACGATGTAAATAACGACGCTCTGCATCTACTTTTACATAAAGTGGAGGAGCAACCAGTTCAATTTCTTTTTGCGTTTTTAAAGCTTCAGTTTCTACAGCAACCTGATCCAACACATCAAATAAAGTAATTTCATCGAAATCTAGTGAAGGCGTACCCTGCTCTAGTTTTGCATAAGTCATGATTTCATCAATTAAAGTATTGAGTGCTTCAATATCTTTATCAATCATATCGACCTGATGCATACGATGGTTGTAATCATCTTCTTCAGCCAACATTTCTGTACCAAAGCGAATACGAGCCACAGGCGTTCTAAGCTCATGAGATACAGCTCTCATTAACTCACGTTGAGCCTCGATTAAACGCTGAATATGGTCAGACATGTTGTTATAACTTGATGCCAAGTTTGCCATTTCGTCACTTCCCTCAATAGGAACACGCAATGACAAATCACCAGACTTCATACGGTTTAATGCATAACGTACTTGGCGAATTTTACGCTCTAGCGGCAAGATCAACCCATAGACACCTAGACTCAGCAAAAATAAGCTAAATAAAGTAATCCCTGCTGAAAGTTGCAAAGGCATCCAGTTAAACATCGGAACTGGTCCAAGCACGAGAACCCGTGTAGGCTGATTCGGAATTGGAGAGACGATTGAAATGGTTGTACCGCGTACTGTCGCACTGTCTTTGTACAACATGACGCTTTGGTCTTGGCGTAAACGACCAATTTGTTCAGAGTCCAGATTAACGTCTTGAATATTGTAGATATTAATTGGGTAAGAGAAATGCTTTTGAATCTTGGCAAGATATTCTTGTTCTTGCCCCGGATAAAACATTAGATAATCCAGTACAAAAATAGGGAGAGCCTTCATTTGGCGCTCCGTAATTTTGTCGACTTTTATAGATAAAAAGTGCTGAGGATCATCACGTAAGCCAATAATGATATACGCAATACTATTACTGGCATCGTAACGGACAACAGATTTTTGAGCTTCGATTCGTTTTTTCTCGGTACGAGATAACTCAACCTTACTTGCATCAGTATAATAAATTGGAAGTTCCAATAAATCTGACGCATCTGAAACCCAGTCTATTTTCTGTTGTTTCCCCGGTTGTCGAGCGACTCCCTCACTAATGACATAAGAGATACCATCAGTTAAAGATTCTCGGTATTCTTGTGCCCGTTGATAATTGATAATTTGTACAAGCAAATAACCAAAGACAGCAACCAAAACAACAAGAATTACCAGTCCCGCATATATTCGCAGGAATATACTGTGTTTAAACACTCGACCAACCTTATAGGAAGTTTATTCAGATCTTATAACCCATTGGTTTCTTTAACGAACAAGTAACCTTTACTACGTACTGTTTTAATACGCTTTGGATTTTCAGGATCATCACCAATTTTTGGACGAATACGTGAAATACGGACGTCGATTGAACGGTCCTGACCATCGTATTCGATACCACGTAAACGTTCGAAGATATCTTCACGCGATAAGATACGACCAGCATTTGATGCAAGCAACCATAATAGGTCATATTCTGCGCTAGTGAAGTCAACAAGTTCACCATTTAGCGTTACAGAACGACCGCCATTATCAATTACAAGGTCATCGAACTCGATACGTTGAGCAACTTCATCTTCTACAGTTTTATCTGTGCGACGTAATAGTGCACGGATACGCGCTAAAAGAACACGTGGTTGAACCGGTTTAGCAACATAGTCATCTGCGCCCATTTCCAAACCAAGTACCTGATCCATGTCTTCTGTACGTGCAGTCAACATCAGAATCGGTTGATGGTAATGTGGACGAACTTCACGGCAAACTGTTAAGCCATCGGCACCCGGCAACATGACATCCAAAACTACTAGATCTGGTTGTTCACTAATAATACGACGAATTGCACGGTTACCATCAGTTTCTACACCAACTTCCAAGCCGTTGCGAATTAAATATTCTTGAGTTAATCGCGCTAAGCGCTCGTCATCTTCAACGATCAGAATCTTTGGTAACTTTTCTTCTTGGCTCATATCATTGCCCCTATAAATCTCGTTTCATGCATCTTAAAAATCTTGCAGATACATTCGTTTATCATTTGCAATATACACACGTTTACATTGTAAACAAGTAGGCGTTCACCAAACTGATACATGACCATCGTATTTTGTTGCATTTTATTAGCCTTTGAATTTTCACGTGTTTTTAAGATTTATTTATTGTTATTAAATTTCATATTCTATTCATATTTCCAATGTATGAATATTAAACAAATTATTTCTCTGTTTAGTTTAAATTTATTTAAGTGTTTGTTTTTTTGAGTTATCCACAAAGTTATCTATAAGTGTTTTTTAACAGCTTTGCTATGCTATCTCCCATCAAATCATACAGATAAAAAATTACTAAAAAGTCAAGATTGATCTGCTATGAAAAATCCCGTATCTTGTGTTGAAAATAAACTTTAACTACTAAGTCTTGTGTTTATCCCTCAAATATCGTGGCATGTTTTTTGCTCGGTTCAAACGGTCTATGAACATAACAAAAGTGACAATGGAGCTATGCTGGCATGAGCGTAATTACTTCGACTCCCGGTCAAATTCAGGTGATTAAGCGCACTGGAGATGTTGCTGCATTTGATGCAGAGAAAATTTCAGTTGCGATTGGTAAAGCTTTTCTTGCTGTGGAAGGTCAACAGAGTTCGGATTCTAGCCGTATTCACGACCGTATTACCCAGTTGACGGAAATGGTCTTAAATACTTTTACTCGCCGTTTACCATCGGGCGGTACGATCCATATTGAAGAAATTCAAGATCAAGTAGAACTTGCTTTAATGCGTACTGGGGAACAAAAGGTTGCCCGCGCTTATGTGATTTACCGTGAACAACGTGCTAGCGCTCGTCAGCAAACGAACTCAAACCACCACCCTACTTTACAAGTTACCGACAAAAACGGTCAGCTTCAGCCACTTGATTTAAGTGCATTGCAAGCAACTGTTTCTAAGGCAGCTGAAGGTTTGGAAGGTATTGACGTTCAAGCCATTGTCGATGAAACCGTTAAAAACTTATATAACGGCGTAAAAGAAAGTGATATTGCCACAACAATGATGATGGCAACACGTACCCGTATTGAACAAGAACCTAACTACACTTACGTGACTGCACGTTTGCTTTGTAACGAATTAGTGAGCACTGGTTTAACGTTCTTAGGCTTATCAACAGATACACCAGAAAACAATGCACTTGAAGCATTCTTGAAAAAAGGTGTTGAGCTTGATTTGCTTTCACCTGACTTGCTTGACTTCGACTTAGAAAAATTATCAGCAGCAATTCAGCCAGAACGTTCTAATCAGTTCACCTACTTAGGTTTACAGACTTTATTTGACCGTTACTTCATTCACTCAAACGGCGTTCGCTTCGAATTACCACAATTATTCTTCATGCGTGTGTCGATGGGTCTTGCACTCAATGAGCAAGATAAAGAAGAGCGTGCAATTGAGTTCTATAACTTATTGTCTAGCTTCGACTACATGGCTTCTACGCCTACCCTGTTTAACTCAGGTACATTACGTCCACAGCTTTCAAGTTGTTATTTAACAACAATTGGCGATGACCTTTATGACATTTATGGCGCGATGCGTGACAACGCAATGCTTTCTAAATGGGCTGGTGGTTTAGGTAATGACTGGACACCTGTACGTGCCTTGAACTCTTATATTAAAGGTACTAACGGTAAGTCTCAGGGTGTTGTTCCATTCTTGAAAGTTGCGAACGATACAGCTGTTGCAGTAAACCAAGGTGGTAAGCGTAAAGGTGCTGTGTGTGCATACCTAGAAACTTGGCACTTAGATATCGAAGAGTTCTTAGAGCTTCGTAAAAACACAGGTGATGACCGTCGCCGTACTCACGACATGAACACTGCGAACTGGGTTCCAGACTTGTTTATGCAACGTGTATTTGAAGATGGTGAATGGACATTATTTACCCCTTCTGAAACTCCAGACTTGCACGACTTAACTGGTGCTGAATTTGCTGAGCGTTATGCTTACTATGAGTCTGTAGCGAAAGAAACTAACATGCTACACAAGAAAGTACGTGCTAAAGACTTATGGCGCAAAATGCTTTCTATGTTGTTTGAAACTGGCCACCCGTGGATCACATTCAAAGATGTATGTAACTTACGTTCACCACAACAACACGTTGGTGTAGTTCACTCATCTAACTTATGTACTGAAATTACCTTGAACACAAATCAAGACGAAATTGCAGTATGTAACTTAGGTTCGATCAACCTTGTACAACACGTTCAAGGTGGTGTGTTAGACCGTGAGAAATTAGCTCGCACAATTAAAACAGCTGTACGTATGCTCGATAACGTGATCGACATTAACTACTACGCTGTACCACAAGCGAAAAACTCGAACTTGAAACACCGCCCTGTGGGTATGGGTATCATGGGCTTCCAAGATGCTCTATATGAAATGGGTATTGCTTACGGTTCAGACGCTGCTGTTGATTTTGCTGATGAATCAATGGAAGTAATTAGCTACTACGCGATTGAAACTTCAAGCAACTTGGCTGTTGAACGTGGTGCTTACTCAACATTCAAAGGTTCATTGTGGGATCAAGGTATCCTTCCAATCGACTCTTTAGAAATTGTTGCGAAGTCTCGTCCAGAGCGCATGTTCGAAGTTGACCGTACTCAACGTTTAGACTGGGACACTTTACGTGCCAAAGTTCAAAAAGACGGTATGCGTAACTCAAACGTGATGGCGATTGCTCCAACTGCAACTATCTCTAACATTTGTGGTGTTTCTCAGTCTATTGAGCCAACATTCCAAAACTTATATGTGAAATCTAACTTGTCTGGTGAGTTCACTGTTATTAACCCATACCTTGTTCGTGCATTAAAAGAACGCGGTCTTTGGGACACAGTAATGGTGAATGACCTTAAACACTTTGAAGGTTCAGTACAAAAAATTGCTCGTATTCCTGAAGAATTAAAAGCAATCTTTGCTACTGCGTTTGAAGTGGATACACGTTGGATCGTTGATGCTGCATCACGTCGTCAAAAATGGATTGATCAAGCTCAGTCGCTTAACCTTTACATCTCTGGTGCAAATGGTAAGAAACTTGACATCACTTACAAGATGGCATGGTTACGTGGTCTTAAGACGACTTATTACCTCCGAGCTTTAGGTGCAACTTCTGCTGAAAAATCTACAATCAACACAGGTGCTTTAAACGCAGTTAAACCTGCGACTGTTGAAGCCGCGGCGGTTGCTGCCCCTGTTGTAGAAGCGAAGAAACCAGAAGCAGCGGTTGAAGAAGAAGGCTTTACTCAAGCAGCTCCTGTACCAATGGCTTGTTCAATCGATAACCCTGATTGTGAAGCTTGCCAATAACATTTAATAAGATTGCTCTTTTCACTAAAGAGCAATCTTAAAAGAGGTAAAGATTATGCTTTCTCATCTCAGCCATAACTATATGCTTGGTGTTGGAGTTTTAATCTTTGCCTTTATTTTCTTTTATATGCCGATGGTTTACGCATTTATCACAATACGTAAGCAGCAGCGTAAACAAAATAAGTTGTAGTGAGTAGAGACCAAAGGCCCAAAATTTGGTCATGCATCAATAAAACTTAATTTTGTTTACACATTAAAAGCGTATAGTAGGGACATCTTCGTTTAAGAGATGTCAAATATAGATATATACAACGAAGAGAGAACAAAAATGTCTATCCTTAGTTGGGACGATTTTGAAGATGATTCGCAAAAACCGACTACACCTGAACACAAGTCTGCGCCCGTCCAATCGGAAAAAGCGTCAGATTCGCAGAATGTATCTACTGCGCAGCCATCATCGCCGAGCGTGGCAGCTCCACAATCCGCTGGAACCCATTCCGTGCGACCAACAGTTGCCTCCGATACAGTGGCTAGAGCCGCTCAAGCCCTAGAACATTTAGACGTTGCCCCTGGCCTTGAAGAGCTAGAAATGGGTGCTCAACGTGTTCAAGTTGACGACAAAGCCATGATTAACTGTCGTGCGGACTTGAACCAACTTGTACCATTCAAATATGAATGGGCTTGGCAGAAATATCTTGACGGGTGTGCAAACCACTGGATGCCTCAAGAAGTTAACATGAACCATGACATCGCGCTTTGGAAGTCTGAAAATGGCTTAACTGAAGATGAGCGTACTATTGTTATGCGTTCTTTAGGTTTCTTCTCGACCGCAGACTCTTTGGTTGCAAACAACTTGGTATTGGCGATTTACCGTCACATTACTAACCCTGAATGCCGTCAGTACATCTTGCGTCAAGCGTTTGAAGAAGCGATTCACACTCACGCTTACCAATACTGTATCGAATCTTTGGGTATGGACGAAGGCGAAGTCTTCAACATGTACCGTGAAGTTCCATCTGTTGCACGTAAAGCAGCTTGGGGCTTGAAATATACTCAATCTTTAACTGATCCTAATTTCCACACAGGCACACCTGAAAACGATCAGCGTTTACTTCGTAACTTGATCGCATTCTACTGTGTTCTTGAAGGGATCTTCTTCTACTGTGGCTTTACTCAAATTTTGAGTATGGGTCGTCGTAACAAGATGAACGGTGTTGCTGAGCAATTCCAATACATCTTACGTGATGAATCTATGCACTTGAACTTTGGTATCGACATGATTAACCAAATCAAGATTGAGAACCCTCACCTTTGGACTGCCGAGTTCCAACAAGAAGTGGTTCAAATGATTGTTGAAGGTACGATGCTTGAAATCGAATATGCACGTGACACAATGCCACGCGGTGTATTGGGTATGAACGCAAGCATGATGGAAGAATACTTGAAATTCATCTGTAACCGTCGTTTATCTCAGTTAGGTTTACCAGAGCAATTTGCTGGTGTAACGAATCCATTTGCGTGGATGTCTGAGATGATGGACTTACGTAAAGAGAAGAACTTCTTCGAAACTCGCGTAACTGACTACCAAACTGGTGGTGCGTTAAGCTGGTAAGTTTAAGCATCTGCTAAATAAAAAAACCGCTATCTATAGCGGTTTTTTTATTACTCAGAATTTCATCTTTCTTCTCAAAAATAACCTTGTTCTGCAAAATATCTGTCGGCCTATCCACACATATTCTTCAAAATGATATATAGACTTTAATTTATTATATTAATCCTAATAGGTATCCCACCATCCTGCGCCAAAATAGTAATTCATTAAAAAATATAAGAATTAGCTTACAGTTAGAATCACAAAATAAACCTTTAAAAGATAAAAAAATATAATCACCATAATACTAACCATGAACAAAGGAAATAAAATATGCAAATTGAAATATTAAAAAATATACCAAACATTCTATTTACAATTTATTCACCTATATGGCTTGTAGTTTGGTTCACCAGCATTTATCAGATTATAAATATCACAATAAAAATTGATGATTTAATATCAAAAAAATTAAACAATCGCAGATATATAAAAACCTGTTTAAATTCAATCTTAATTTTTTTAAAAAATTTATTTTCTACTCTACAGAAATCTCTTCAACTACCAGAAGATATTGAGCCGTGGTCAAAAAAAATACCTGCTTCAGTAAAGAAATTTGGAATTTACATTGAAAGTTCTATATGGTTTATTTCATCACTAACAACAACAACATACTTTATTCTAACTGCTTTATTAACTATTTTAACTAAAAAATCACTAACCATCCCTGACTTTCTCACAATTCTTGGTATTTCAGCTATACTTGTCGTATGTTCAAAATTCCTATATGTGGAAGGTCGAAGATGTTTATTAAAAGCAAAAAAATTATAATAAAATTAATATCTAAACAAAAAAATCTTTAAAAACCTCCTCATTTAAATCTTTACTTTCATAAAATCTTTCCATCTGAAGTCCACTTTCATTTAATTGCCAAGAAAAGTAATGGCTTTTCTTGGCAGCTAAATTAGGTGTACCCCAATTATTATATTCTGTACTTTCTTCCATCTCTAATTTAAAGTATAAAGCGTTTATTCCTTCTTTCTGGAAAATCCTAAAATAATTAACAAACTTACTCCAAGAAGTATCCATATCACCTTTTTGAATTAATGGTTTAAAATAATAAATTAGGCAATATTCAATAACAAATATTTCCAACTCCTTTGAAATATGATCAAGTACGGAGTTTGTTGAAACTATTCCTATACTATTACGTGGAGGAGAATAAACTGATACTTTAAAAATTAAAACATTCAGAAAAATATCTCTCTTTTCTTTTAAATTCAACAAATAATAAAGCATATCTGAATAACCACGATGCTCTCTAGTTATTGTACGACTTACGGGGTCTTTTGTTTTCCCTATATAATGCACTTCACTTTCAAGACCTAATTCGACATTATATTCATATAAAAAAATATGAATTGGCCATGTTATTTCAACTTCTTCATCAAACTTAAAAGTTATAAAGCTTTCATTAATAACTATTTTCTTGAAGGCTCGCCAATAATCGTGATCAATATTAACCTTAACTTTTCTTTTTTCTGAAAAATTGATAATCAAATTTAAGAATATTTCACCAACATTCTTTCCAATTTTAATTTTCCGTGAGAGATCAAATCTAACTTTAGGTCTAGATGTGAAAAAGTAAATAAACTCTTTTTCATTACAATCTTTTGAGGCTTCAACTTGGTCGTTTAATATTTTTTTATAAAACTCTTTATAATCTTCACACTCATCCATTATCAAGTCATACCAAATAGGTGTCGAATACTCTATTGATAAAGCCCACTTCTTTGAATTCTCTTTAAAAAAAATGCTATCCTTAATCTTATTATTAAAATAACCTCTTTTCATTTTTTCTCCTATTATTCTTATTATGCAAATTAAAAAACTTTTAGAAGCATCCTATCCAATTCATCATAAGAATCAATGTCTAATACTATATTGAGCTTCAAAATATGTCACTTATCAAAATGTCATCTTATATGTCATTTTCCTAAAAAATATCAGCTTATTTGTCGTATTTTCATGAAACTGATTGTCGCTTAGCTATCTAACTCTTTAGTTTGTAATAAGCATAAATGTCAACTTATGTGTCACGTGATGATTTAGTACAACACGTGTTGTAAGAAAGATTGCTCATAGCAGCCCTTTTTCATATCTATACATTTATAAAATGACAATCTTTAATACAAACCCAAATAACCAAACACAGCCTTTTCAACTCGCTGTTGTAAATGGTTTAAATCACTTTCCCCTGCTATGCCTGCCGCGTTAATCATTCCTTTACTTAAGGCAATTACATCTTGTGCGGCTATCTGTGCATGTGAAATGCCAGAGCGTATAAACAGGTCAGAAATTATGGTCTCAAGCTCTTGTTGAAGCTCACTTTCCTCAATATCTTTTCCAATGAGTTCGGAAGCAAACTCTAGAGTTCGTGCCAACTGCGGACGGTTCAATTGATGTTGTACAGCAGCCTGTATAACGAGTTTTAATTTTTCTTTTAAGTCTGCGGCATCATTTTGCTGTATAACTTCAACAATACAATTTGAAAGCTTGGCGCGCTCACGTCGAATTAACTCAACGATTAAGGCATCTTTAGATGGAAAGTATTGATATAGGCTACCAATGCTTACGCCAGCAAGTTCAGCTACGGCATTTGTGTTAAATCCAGCAAAGCCTAAAGACTCTAAAATGCGAGCAGCCGCCTCTAAAATAGCTTCAAAAGTAGCCACTGAACGTGCTTGACGCGGGCGTTTTCGTGGGTCTGGGAAGGTTTCTGACATGAGCCGAAATGCGAGTATTTAATGTGAGTAATCACTCATATACTGACTGAGTCACGTTGATATGACAAGTAAATGCTGTCTTTTCACTTGAACTACAACTCGGCCCAGTCATGGAGTGGTTATGTCTAGAACCTATACTTTTTTTATTCATTTAAGAGCTTTGCCTGCTTGGTTGGCTTTACCACGTGAAAAGCGGGCTGAGTTTAGTACACAAAAGCTTGAACCTATTTTTGAGAAGTACCCGACTGTAAAAGTTCGCTGGTATGACGTTGAAGCGTTTAGTACTAAAGCGAGTGATATTGCTGTGTTTGAGACGACATCTCTGCAAGATTATTATTTTGTGATTGATGCGATTCGAGACTCTGAATTTTGTACAGTACCCTACTTTGAATTTGTCGAAATTATTCCAGCAATTGAAGATGGGTATGTGGAGTATGAAGGTTCTTTATAGAAGTTGAGAAGAATATGTCTAGTTTTTTACAGCTAGTAAAGGATATAGCTGAGGGATTAGCTTACTCAATGATTTTTTTGAAATTAGGTTAACTGTCTATTAAGTAAAAATAGTGTATTAGGCTAACGTATTTAATTTACTATTTTACAAAATACATCTAATCCCTGTAAAAATAAAAAACCGACTGAATGTCGGATTTTTATTTTCCTGAATTAAATAATTTAATTTTTATTTGTTTGGTTTTCTATGATTTTCAACTTTAGTTTTCTCGAAAATTCTTTTTCCATTTTTCCAACATACACCCTCAACTCTTACCCATGAAACATTATTATTACTTCCGTTTAACCAAGCTCCGCGTTCAGAGAGATAGATAGATATAAAAGTTTTATCAGTAGTAAAGAGTTTTTCGGCAACTTTATAATTTAATAAAGTACAAATATTCGTCCCAATATTAATATTCCTTATAATTATATTTCCTTCAGGATCATTCCATGTTAATGAACTTCTATTAAAATTAAGATTTAGTTCATGACAAATCCAAGGCGTAGGTAAATTTAAATTCATACCATCTGGTAAAGATGAATCTAAATGAGATTCCCAAATAAAGTTGTTTAAAAATCGAGTATAACTGGCATTTTCTGGTACATTCCGTGAAGAAGTTTCAAATCTGTTTTGGTCCCATGTATTTCGCCAAGGGTTTTCTAAAAAATAGCCTTGGTCTGTTACATCTGGAAGATAAGTATCAATACCATTAATACCTTTGTTGATAATAAAATTAGCTACTGAACTAGCTTGAGATTTATCCACCAAAACAGTCACAAGAAATCTAAACTCTTCACGTCGCAAGCCATGTTGACCAATTCCTTCCGGATATTTTTCTTTTACTGCTTGATACTCATAAAGTGCTAACCAATTTTCACCATCTTCTGACTGTCTAATGGGCAATTTATTAATACCTAAGGCTAGATCTTTGTTAAAAGGAAATTCTAGCAAGTCTTCTTCCTCAATATCTTCTAAAGCTATATGAGGTGAAAATTCAGAAATATTTTCAATTTTTCTACTATCTACTTTTTGAAAGTTAAATAATATTGTCGGATCAATATCTCTTTGAAATCCTAAAGACAATGGATTGACATATACCGTTGGTCTACTCTCCGAATAATCTTCATTTATCCAAAAATTATCAGCTAATCGGGAAAGTAATTCTTCTAGTGCCAACCATTGATATTTTTTCCCTATTCTTTCTGTCAAAGCACGTTGTCTTGACTGCTCCCCCATACTTCTATCTCGAGGAAAAATTTTAGCAGTCCAACCATATCTATAAGCTCTATAAGCCACCCAACTACAAACTAGATTTTTATCAAATCCTCTTTCCTCTAAAGGGTCTCTCTCCTTACTAGATAACAAAGGAATTATTTCTAATGCTTCACTTTTTAACTGACCATCTAATAACTTTAAAAACTTATCTTTTTGGCGTTTCTGATCTATTTCCCATTTTTCTAACTCTTCCACAGAGGGAGAGGAAGACTTTTCTAAAAAATCCTTATAGCTTAAAATTCCATAGGTATAGGGATTAAGTATGCGTTGTAATTCTTTAAACTCTTTTGAGACTTCCCCCCCTAAGCTTTCAATAGTATTACTAAAACTTGATATTTTCTGACGATTAGTTAAAGGGACTTTTTTAGTTAAGGGAACTTTAATAAAATCACGAATTCTTGGCCAAATTTCATAATTTGCAAAATCCCCCATACTATGGCCAGCCGACCACAGGATAGCATTATCACCTGCATGGCTTGCTAATCTTTCAATCTTACTTTTAGTAATATTAAATTTGGGTTTTGGCGATTGGTAAGGAGGTCTCGCAATTTTCAAATCTATATCATCATCAAGACAGGCCAGATAATTCCCCAACTCAATGATACCTAAAGCATAATCTCGAAGAAGTGTCCCAAAAGGTGGAGTATTATTGAGAAAAATTAAATCAAAAACTTTTCTTGAGTATAAGTTAATTACATCTTTATCTTTATCAATACAACAAGCACCATATGCTGCGGCTAAAAGTCTTTCGAGAATATAAAGATCATCAACCTTGATAAAATTTTCTAAAAGCTTTGTAAATAACTCAGAATTTACGCGAAGTAGTTGTGTTAAAGATTTTGTTGCATTGTCACGAATTGGTCTATTACTTGAAGTAAACAACCAACATAGAACTATACCTGCAAAATACTGATTATCAGTTTTGATACCGCTTTGTTGCCCCTTTAGACACCACTCTAATAGGATCCCAATTGTAGAGTCACTTTCACTAGATTGTTGATTAACCCATACCGTCCAAAAAGAATCCCTTTCAGGCATGTTCAATGGTAGTAACTTTGAGTTCAAAAACTCAGCATTCCACGGATGAACAGATGTAGATATTTTGATTAAAACATCTGTTGAATCTTGATAAGTGAGTTTATTGAATAGTTCACGTGATCTATCAAAAAAAGCATCTCTTGAACGCCATTGAATACTTTCAACGAAAGATTCTTGGATATCCCATTCATCCCACCAATCACTATTCACACTAGAAGGAAGAACATCAACTAATTCTATTTGATGCTTTTCAGGTAAGATAAATGCTAAAGCAGAAAATAGTCCTCTCCAACTCCAATTTATTACTCCATTTTCAAAAAGGAATTGATTGTCGGGATGCTCAAACATCTTATTAGGATTTATTTGGCTTTCTATAAATTTCTCAGCCATGAAATGATCTTGAAAGCGTTGAAAAGTAAATCTAACTACATGATCGTTATCAAATTCATCTAATTTATTGGGATTAGGATCATTTCTTAAGAGGCCATTATTTAAAAATACATCTAACCATGAACTTTCAGTTCTTAAAATGATTTGATGAAAATTTTGATTGATTAAGTGATGACATTCATCAATCGATAAATAATCACGGCGCATTAAAAACATTTGGCCTGCTAAGTTTTTAAGAGTTCGACCGAACAATTGCCATAAACTACTAGTTATTGACTCCTTATTTTCTATGTATTTAGCAATACTCTCTAAATAATATCTAAGTAATTTAGAAGAGCCCTGTAATCCAGTAGGAATTTCTGTTTGGTTATTTTGCTTTAATGAATTACAAAGTGATCTTAAAAATAATGGATTAACAAATTCAGGAGCTAACCAAGGAGTACTTGGTCTAGCAATATTAAACTTATCTAAATATATTTTAGCTGCCCTGACTTGTTCTTCATAAGTAGAAAATCCTCTTATTTCAAAAGTAGGATAACTTTTTCTTAAATTTTCAGATACTGCTAAGTGAAAATACTCTTTTCTACATGAAACAACACAACATACATTATTATATTTTTTTAACTTATTAAAAAATATAGATAAATTATTTAACCAAAAATTACACCCAACACCTTCATTAATTGCGTCAATTATAATGAGTGATTTTTTGCGATTAACTTTTCCAGCTACATCCATTGCTGATAAAAAATCATCTAAAGTAAAATTAGGTAATTCTAATATTTTTGAAATCTGTATACCTAAAGCTTCATTGTTAAAATCTTGGCCTAAAAAAAGAATAGCTGGATGATTTTCTTGAAGTGCACTTAATGTCCTTTTTCCTAAAAGATGACTTTTTCCCGTCCCTGCTGATCCATAGATTAATGCGACATTACTGTTGACACATTTAAAGTATTTATTATTAATTAAAGTATTAAAGTCATTTAAAATTCCATCTAGAACACTAAGATTTTGATAAATTTGTCTTAAATTATAAGAGTTTTCATGCTTATAGTTATATCCAAATATATTTTCTAATTGCTCTACTAGGTATAAAAAATTGGAGGTTAAATTAGACCACTTATTTATATCCCAGTGGTTATATTCCAATACATTTATTTCATCGAAAATTTTTAGAAACTCATTCTTGTGCTTATAAATTTCAGTTATTAATTTCTCATCAAATGTAAAATTATTTACCTTATATAAAACTTGGGTTAAAAACTCCCAATTTTCTATTTTTTCTTTAAAAGCATAAACTTGATCAAAAATCATTTCAGACCTTGAAAGGGCTTGAAATACCATCTCAATTTCAACCTTAACATGGTGTTCTGGTGTGTAACGTTCATCTAGAGTAGCTAGAGATTCATTTAATTTATTTTTAAACCATTCAGGAGTTAAAGAGGTTTTTCCAAAAAAATATTTAACTAACCCTGTATATTCTGGCTGCTTTAATCGACTAGATAGTTCACTTGCGGTCCATATCTCGAATTCAACTGATTCTCCAGAAAGCTTTTTATATTTATCAGTCCATTGTTTTCTCCAAGTATCCCAATGTTCCCATCCCGTTTTTCCTCTTTTACTTGTTACATCAGTCAAATCACATGCAACAGCAATAACATATTTAGTTAACTCAGGATGATTGCTAAAAGCTTCTTCTACCGATCCATCGATTTGAGGCCAACTAATCTCACCACTCTTAAGAAAGTATTTCGCTTGATATCCAATTTTTTCTCCGTTCTCTAGTAACCAATATGCCTCAATCCCACCATCCCCACCAGCACCTTCAACTCTTCTAAATGTATTTGAGTCACAGAATTTTTCAAATTGCGCTATCTGACACACTAGCTCTTCAAATGCACCTCTTGGTCCACTTGCATCAATAGATTTTATAGAAGAAAAATCAAACATATATTTCTCTTATAATATTTTGTAAAATGTTGTTTATATAACCAATTTTTTAATTTATCACAAATAAGACTATATTCTATAAATGATGTTATAAAATCTTACCTCATGCTTTTTAAGTTAATTAAATCCATATAGTTCTTCCCAATTTAAAATTGACTTTCACCTAAAAATAGAACTTCTATCTCCCCCAAAACCGCTCCAACACCACATCCCTTTCATCCAAACGATTAGAGCTTAAAACCTGTAGCATCAAGCCATCAATTAAGTTTAAAACCATGTTGGCATCAGGTTTGGGTTTGTTAGTTTCTAGACTAAAGACCAAATCAAAAATTTCTTTCAGTAGCCATTTTCGATATTCAACTGCCATGCGGTAAGCCCGTGGATAAAGCAGTTTTAATTCAAAAATCGCTTTAAACAAAAGATGGTAAAGGCTATTCACATCGACATGTAAACGTACAATTTCTTTAAGTTTATCGGCTGCGCTTGGGTAGCGGTGTGAGTAGACAATTGCCAGAACTTCTTCTTTGAGTCGGCTTTTTTGAAAGATTAGGCACATTTCAACAAGGCGTTCTTTTGAGTGAAAGTAGTTATAAAACGTGGCTTTTTGAATTTTAGATTTTTTGATAATCAGGTCTACGCCTGCACTATGAAATCCATGCGTGGTAAAGAGTTGGATGGCGGTTTGAATAACCTGTAATTTTTTGGAAGATCTTTCTAAAGTTGGCATAGTTTTACCGTTATAAATTCTTGTTGTTTCTAAATGAGATAAAAAGCCTGTGCCCTTTCTGGGAGAAAAAAAGGCACAGCAAAGCCGTAAGACGGTGCTTGGCACATCTCAAGTTTTGTTTTGCTAAGTTTTAAGTAAAAATGACTAAAGCCTGAAAACCTTATGGCGTTCAAGCTGCTGTAAATTTTTAAGCTGTGTCGTTATAGCTTTTGGCACTGAGGGCCAAAAAATGATGGATGTGCATAGCCAACTCCTGATTTTGGGAGTTCTGCCAAAGCATTCATTTGGAATTATGGTGGCAGAACGAAAGAGGGTTAGCAGACTGGCTTCGAGAACCCAGCACACCCGAAGGTGTCCCCCTTCCGTCCTACCTCTACAAAAAGGGAGACGAGTGGGTCTACATCAAAAAAACGTGTTTTTTCAATGTCCTCAAAGAACGGTCTGCTAAAACCGACTGGCAATGTGGCCAGCACGCAAAGCATAATCTGAGAGTTTAGTGGTGTCAATGTAGCTTTTATGACAAGTATTTAAATTTCTTATTGTTTTTCATTAGATTAACTTAATTATTATTTTAGATATTATATTTAATTGTATTTATTAATTTTTTAAAAAGAGTCAGATACGGTAAGCTAAACCTCATAAATTTTACTTTTTGAATTTGAATATTTTTTAGAACTTTACGAGAACATAAATGATAAGACTATCTTCAAAGTCCATTTTAATATTAACCACTGGGTGTTTATTGAATGGTTGTAGCCAAGGCCCTCTTCCATTAGAGGTTACACTACATCAAGATTATGTATGTGCCTTTACCAATAAACCTCCAAAAACCTCTTATCCTACTGATAATAGTTTTTTGATTTATATGGGGAAAGTTGACAACAAAAACGCATATAAAAGTTCTTATGAGAAGTTTTACCCAAGCGGTCCGTTACCAATAGAAGAAAAGGATTGTGTAAAAATTCCTTTAAAAGAATTTGAAAAGAATGTGGTTTATGACATTACTTTGGATACATACAAAACTTTCGATACACGTATTTGTGTAGTAGAACATAACAATAAGCTAGAAATTCGAGAGCCTGAACCCGGTGAAACAACTTGTAAATAGGCTTGTTTCTAGGCCCTCATTTCGCTATTGCAGAAACAACTAAACGCGTGAGTTTAGACAATCTCGGTCTGTCCCACTTGGTGATAAGCACGGTTAAAATAAACCAAACTCTGGTCATGTTGGCTTTGTTTAATTGCCACAATCGGACATATAAAAATTGTGTGTGTGCCGACTTGTTGAATTTGCTCAATCTCACAATCGAAACTTACCAAAGCATCATCCAACACAGGTGAACCCGTTTCTAACTCAATCCATGCGCCATGTTTAAAGCGCTCTTCTGGTGTGAGCTTAGATGAAAATGCCTTTGAAATATGTTCGTGATGCGCGCCTAACACATTCACAGTTAAGATTTTGTTATCTAGGAAATGTGCATGCGAACTCGCAGATTGGTTCATACAGACCAATAATGTCGGTGGTGTGTCTGTCACACTACAAACAGCAGAGGCAGTAAATCCAAAACGGCCAGACATGCCTGCCGTAGTCACAACACTAACTGCACTTGTGAGTAAAGACATTGCATTTCTAAAGTCTGTTGCTTGAACCATGACATTATTCCTAAATTGAACCGTACCTTATCCTGTGTGTTTGCTATACCGCCCAACTCCATCAGGAAGGTACTATCGACATGCGTTCTGATTAGAGCGACATGTAGTAAGTAAAATGAGGGTCACTTGTTTGATTATCAACTGTCATCAAAAAAGTAACCCTTTATACCACTTATTGGTAAATATTAAGCAGTAAGATCATAACCAGTCAGTTCTCGGCGAACGATTTCTGCACCTGCACTTAAAGCATTTAACTTGCCACGTGCCACTTCACGAGAAAGAGGTGCCATGCCGCAGTTTGTGCAAGGGTAAAGCTTGTCAGCATCTACAAACTGAAGTGCTTTACGAAGTGTGTTAGCCACTTCTTCTGGTGTTTCAATCTGGTTAGATGCGACATCAATTGCGCCGACCATTACTTTTTTACCGCGAATGAGTTCGAGTAAATCGATAGGCACATGTGAGTTGTGACATTCTAACGAGATGATATCAATGTTAGACGTTTGAAGTTTCGGGAAAGCTTCTTCGTATTGACGCCATTCTGAACCAAGTGTCTTTTTCCAATCAGTGTTGGCTTTAATACCGTAACCGTAGCAAATGTGCACCGCAGTTTCACATTTTAGACCTTCAATTGCACGCTCTAAAGTCGCGATGCCCCAGTCATTTACTTCGTCAAAGAATACGTTAAATGCAGGTTCGTCAAACTGAATAATGTCTACACCAGCAGCTTCTAGCTCACGCGCTTCTTGGTTCAAGATTTTGGCAAATTCCCAAGCAAGTTTTTCACGACTCTTGTAGTGACCATCGTAAAGTGTATCAATCATAGTCATTGGGCCAGGTAATGCCCACTTAATTGGTTGATTGGTTTGCTGACGTAAAAACTTCGCATCTTCAACAAACACAGGCTTTTGACGAGACACCGCCCCTACAACAGATGGTACGCTTGCATCGTAACGGTCACGAATACGAACTGTTTCGCGCTTCTCAAAATCTACGCCATTTAAGTGTTCAATAAACGTGGTCACAAAGTGTTGGCGGGTTTGTTCGCCATCGCTCACAATGTCGATGCCAGCAAGTTGTTGTTCGTGCAACGCCAAACGTAACGCGTCTTTTTTACCTTCGGCTAAACCTTCGTTTTCAAGTTTCCAAGGCGACCAAAGCTTTTCAGGTTCTGCAAGCCAAGACGGTTTAGGTAAGCTGCCAGCAGTTGAAGTTGGTAATAATTTTTTCATGATCAATGACCCGTATATTGATTAATTAGGAGCGTAATTAGCAGACCACTGCTCAAGAATCGCTTGGTATGGTTTGATAAATTGCTCTTCAACAAACTTCCCCTGCTCAATAGCCAAACGGCTACGTTCTTCACGGTCATACACAATTCGAGTAAGTGAATAATCTTCGTGTTTCAAGCTTGGTTGATAAGATTTTCCAGCCACTGAATTTGCGTTGTAAATTTCAGGACGGTAAATCTTTTGGAATGTTTCCATCGTACTAATGGTACTAATCAACTCAAGGTTGGTGTAATCACTCAACAAATCGCCTGTAAAATAGAACGCTAACGGCGCAACACTATTTGGCGGCATGAAGTAGCGAACTTTTAAGCCCATTTTTTGGAAATATTCATCAGTTAATGAATAGTCTTCTTGCTTGTATTCAACACCTAAAACAGGATGTTCATTTTCAGTACGGTGGTACTCTTTAGTCGTCGAAACGCTTAAGCAAATCACAGGTGCCTTTTTAAAGTTGGCTTTGTAAGTTTCAGAGTTAATAAAGCTCTTAAACAAGTTACCGTGCAATTCACCAAACTTTTCTGGCGTGCTAAAAGTCGACTTATTTTTGTTGTGGTCTAACAACAGCACACTAAAGTCATAGTCACGTACATAAGACGAGAAGTTGTTGCCTACAATACCTTCGATGCGTTCATTGGTTTTCTTATCAACAATATTGGTTTTCAATATTTCGATTAAAGGAAGCCCGCTGGTACGGTTTTCGGCATCAATGTTCATTTCAACTGAAATGATTTCGAGTTCAACGCCATAGCGGTCGCCTTTAGGGTTGTCCCAATGAGCTAAGGCATTGAAACGATTGTCAATCATCTGCAATGTATTGCGCAAATTCTCTTCGCGGCTCATCCCTCTTGCTAAGTTAGCAAAGTTGGTTGTAATACGTGTATTGTCTGCTGGACGATAGTTCTCATCGAAACAAATACTCTTAATCGTAAATGTAAATTCTTTACTCATTGTGATCAGTACCCTAATTTCTGAGATAAAACCTAAATAAAAACTTTTTGCTCTTTTTAAACTTTCCAGACTTGTCAGTTTTGTGCCTTATGGTCTTATCAAAGTGAATTACTGGAGCGCTTCAGAGCATGAATAGATTTATACCGCAATCAGAACATGAATAAAAATGATTTAGTCTCATTACAAACTGAGTGAAATTCATGTTTAGGGTTTAATAAATAAGTATGAAGTTAAATTTTTTTCATCTTCGGGAATTTTAGACAGCAGAAATTCAATATGCAACGCTCACACAGCACCTTAATCATTTCAAATATTAATTATTATTTTCAAATACTTAATGGTAAAAATTTAAATTAAAAAGAATCAACCTAAAGTAATGTGTGCTGACTTTCATTCATCTCTGCTTTTAGCCATTCTAAAAATATGGTTTTACGTGAATCTTCCTCAAAAGCGCTATGAGAAAGTAAAAAATAGGCTGAATTATCTTGCACAACAGGTGAAATTTTTTTCAGTAAGTTCCACTCAAGCTCTTTTTCAATCATATAAATTGAGATGACCGTTGCGCCAAGTCCCGCCAAACAGCCTTCTAAACATAGATAAAAATGTTCGAGTTCAACTTTAGCGTAGCCTTTTAAACTCTGCTTTAATTCAACAATGCGACTCATGCTTTTGAAAAAATTGGGTCTAGAGGTCGAGATCAGTAGGTCGGTTGTTTCTGATGGCTTGGTTGCTTGAACTAGAGCGATATATTCATCGGCAATTTTTTCGCTATAGATATGCTCTCCCCAATCAAAATCATTTCGGCGAATTGCGATATCAATATTATCTTTTTCAAAGTCGACCACACCGCCTGCAGTGAGTAACACAACCTCAAAATCATGACCGAGCTTTTTAAATTTTGATAACCGTGGAATGAGCCATTTCATGGAAAGCGTCGGTTCACATGACAAAACCAATTGTTTGTTGTGAATTTTAGGCTGGCTGAGTTGAATCAAACATTCATCGAGTTGACCAAACACCTGATGGCAACAACTCAATAAAGTTTCACCCTGCTCGGTCATCACAAGTGTTTTGTTTTTTCGTTCGAATAAAGTCGTATTTAAAGCTTCTTCTAAATTATAAATCTGTTTACTGACCGCACTTTGCGTCACAAATAATTTCTTTGCAGCTAAAGTCACACTGCCATACTTCGCCACAAAATAGAAAAATTTTAGTGAATTCAGTGATATTCTTTCAAACATTCCAAAAACTCATAAATGTGTAGTCGTTTTTATCGATTTTTATTTTTAGATTTCTGTTCAAAATAAAAATCATCTTGATTAAACCCTATTTTAGATGATGAAAAATATATTGAATATCTATATCTATCTTCACAAATGTAAAGCCCTAATCTTTCTAACGAAAAGAATAGCAGCTCTCAATAAAACAGTTCTCCTCTCAAATACATTCCAAAAAGTACTGATCAACCCCCTCATTTTCAGTGAGGGTGCAAGATAATGGCAGAGTTCATTGCGGTTATTCTCATTACGATTTTGGCAGTGGTAAGTCCCGGAGCTGACTTTGCGATTGTCACCAAAAATAGTTATCTGTACGGCAGAAAAATAGGTGTGTTCACTTCACTGGGAATATCGCTTGGCGTGTTGGTGCATGTGACCTATACGTTAGTTGCCGTTGCCTTTGTGATGACTTATACGCCACAAATTTTGAATATTGTTAAGTACATTGGTGCGCTTTACCTGATCTACATTGGCTATAAAACTTTTACTCAAAAACCAGTTTTAGACACTGCGGCTTTAAACACTATAGGTACTTTGCAAGCCATAAAATACGGCTTTTTTACCAACGCCCTCAACCCAAAAACCACGCTATTTGTGATTAGTACCTATACGCAAATTGTGAGTTTAACCACGCCTAAAACCATACTTTTGGCTTATGGCTTTTTTATGTCTTTGGCCCATTTTGTATGGTTTTCACTGGTGGCGGTGCTGTTTTCATCCATGCTACTGAGACAGAAAATGTTAGCCAAACAAGTACAGATTAATAAGGTGATTGGCTCTATTTTATGTGTCTTAGGCGTGATTTTGCTTTTTACTAAGTTTCAGTAGAGGGACTTGATTGCTAAAGCGATAATAAATACTAAGCATCGCTTTAGCTTATTTTGGTCAATAGATTAAGACATTACATGACTTAACCATGTAAGCACTAACCGTAGATATTCCCCACCTAAACATCCTCTTCAGCCGCATAGGAGGTCTTACTTTTTAGATTTAAAAAACAATTGCAGACTGTATTGATAAAAAAAGCGTGTAGTGAGAATGACGAAAATTAATCTTGAGAGTTGAAAGGAAACGACGATGGGTACTGCGAGTCCGAGAGCTTTAGCCATCAGTGACATTTCTGCGATGCCTCCCGGTGAAAGCCCTAAAATCAAGATTTGTTTTTCTGTATGACTTAAATTAACCAGTAATAAAGCAACGCTGATCGATAACGCTAAAGCCAGTAGATTGAAGATCAGTGTGATTCCAATAAATTTTTTATTTTTCCTTAAAAAGCTAAATGGAAATTTGCTACCTAGTGACCAGCCAATACAAACTTGACCAAAGGCAGTAAACCATTCAGGCAATTTCATCTGAAGTATTCCACAAAATGACAATAACCCAATAATGGCGAGTGGCCCCAAAATCCAAGCATTCAAAAGATTAAAAAATTGAAAAACCTGACCCACAAACAGGGCCAGACAAAACAGTAAGATGACCTGAAAAAAGCTAAATTGATCCGACACTGGTATCTTTAAACCAGTCCATTCGACATGAAAATAAAGCTCCATAAAAATTGGAACCAGCACAACCAAAATCACAATTCTCAAACTATGGGCAGCAACGACTTTATCGACTTGAGCTTGATATCGTTCTGCAATATTCACCATTTCACTGGCACTGCCAATCGCAGAAGAAAACCATGCAGTTGCCCAATCCAAGGCATTAACTCGATATTGCAATCCAGCCAGCAACGTACCCAATACAAGTGACCATGCCAAACCTATGAGGATAAAGCCCCAATATGCTGCCACTGCCTGTACTAAAGCTGGTGAAAAGTATAGGCCTAAAGCCATACCAATAATGACCTGTCCTATGCGTCGCCACTGGGGATCACAGGCAAGTGGATGACCAACACTACCGAACAATAAGGCCGTCAATAAAGGTCCAAGCAACCAAGGCAAGGGAATATGCAAATATTTGGCAATTAAAGCTCCGACCAGAGCAATTGCTAATCCTTTGAGATTTGAGCTTATTTTTTCCATAATTCAGAGCAATAATAGCCAACCAATGCTGACTATTATTGCTGTCCTATTAAGCTTGTTGCTTTTTGATAAACAAGTATTTACGAACGATTGGCAAGATCAATAATAATCCTGACATGATCCAAAGTCCTATACTAATGTTACTGCTCCATAAGACATTAAGTTCCCCTTGAGAAATTGAAAGTGCACGGCGCAGATTAGATTCCATTAATTCGCCAAGTACAAAACCAAGAATCAGTGGAGCTAAGGGAAAATCAAATTTTCTGAGAATATATCCACATACACCTAAGCCCATACATAACAGCAAGTCAAAGATATTGCTATGAATAGCATATACACCAACAAAACTCACACTTGCGATGATCGGGATCAGAATGTAATTAGGAATACTCAGCATGCGGGCAAAGAAGCCTACCAATGGCAAGTTCAATACCAACAGAATGATATTACCCACCATAAGCGATGCAATCAGCGACCACACCAATACAGGTTGCTGAACAAATAACTGCGGACCTGGTGCGATGTTGTACATAAGCAACGCGCCCATCATGACCGCAGTCGTCCCCGAACCCGGCACACCTAGTGTCAACATGGGTACAAATGAACCACAAGCCGCTGCGTTATTCGCACTTTCTGGTGCAGCAAGCCCACGTAAGTCACCTTTACCAAACTTGCTACTATCCTTTGCCATTTTTCGCTCAGTGGTATAGGCCATTGCACTTGCAACGGTTGCACCTGCTCCTGGGAGAATACCCAAGAAGAAACCAATCACTGAACTGCGGATAATAGCAACTAACGAGAAAATGAACTCTTTAAGATTAAAAAGAGAACGTTTTCCTTGTTTTAAGGCAACTTGACCAATTGTCGTACGTTCGAGCATTAATAGGATTTCGCTTACACTAAATAGGCCAATAACCAAAGTAGTAAAAGCAATTCCGTCACTTAAACCCACACTGTTAAAGGTAAAGCGATATACACCTGTAATTGCATCCATTCCCACAGTTGAAAGTGCTAAGCCCATGAGTGCCATAATTAAGGTTTTAAAAGGCTGCGTACTGACCAGACCAGTTAAACAAACAATTGCAAAGACCATCAGAGCAAAATATTCAGCGGGACCAAACGCAATTGCCCATTTCGCCAATATAGGTGCAAACAATACAATCCCAATAAAAGCAACAGTACTTCCAACAAAGGAACTGACCGATGACAAAGACAATGCGATTCCTGCCTTTCCTTGCTGTGCCAATGGATAACCATCTAACGTGGTCATAATGGCTCCAGCATCTCCGGGTACGTTTAACAGAATCGCTGAAATACGTCCGCCATATTCACAGCCCAAATAAACTGCTGCCAATAAAATCAAGGCACTATCTACAGGTAAACCTAAAGCGTAAGCAAACGGCAATAAAATTGCCACACCATTAATTGGACCTAAACCCGGTAATAAGCCAACAATCGTTCCAATAAATGCGCCAATCAAAGCAATTAAAAGATTCTGTGGTTGTAAAGCAACCTCAAACCCCATCATTAAAAAACTTAATACATCCATATCGGGTCATCCTTAACCAAAAAATCCAAGTGGTAATGGCACATCCAAGAAACGGTCAAACATATAGTAGGTACTCATGCTAAGTACCAAACCTGTCACCAAAACCGGTATGGTTTTGCCATGGAAAAGTTTGCCCACTGCAATGGTCATCAACAGGGTTGCAACAATAAAGCCGAGCCATTCAAAAACTAATGCGTATAGCGTTAAAGCCACCGCACATAACGCTAACTTAACGACTAGATGTTTTGTCCATCCCAACTCAACGGGTTCAAACATAATGGCCGGTCGAATAGTGAGATACGCTGCACTCGCTGTAATTAAGCCCATTAATAAAATAGGAAAAGCTTTAGGGCCCACTGGATCGTAGGAAATTGGGGCTTCAAAATTGCTCGCATAAATCAACAAAAATAACCCACAAACCGTAATAATGGCGGTAAGAATCCGTTCAGATTTCATCATCTATCCTCAGAAAAAAACTGAGCTGAAAAATAGCTTCTCAACCCAGTCGATTTGTTATTGTGATAATTTATATTCTTGCGATAACTGCCGCATTTCCGCGGTCTGTTTATAAACATAAGCTTTGAGTTCTTCACCTGTCAGCTGAAATGGGAGTAGATCCTGATTTTCACGGACTGTGTCAAATTTCTGGTTAGCCATCATTTTATCGAAGGCATTTTTCCACCAACCATAAGCTTCATCACTGACCTTTGGACCCATATAGAAACCACGAATCACTGGCCACTCAATGTCATAGCCTTGCTCTTTTGCAGTAGGTAATTTTGAGAACTTCCCATCTAAACGCTTGTTAGCAAAAACTGCCAATACCCGAATATCGCCAGACTCTAGGTATGAACTTACTTCACTAATATTGCCCACCCCAACTTGAATATGCTGCCCCAATAATGAAGTCAGCACTTCCCCACCGCCTTCAAGTGCAACAAATCTTAAATCGGCAGGACTAATACCTGCTTTTTTTGCCAACATTGCTGTTTGCATCCAGTCTTGACCACCCACACTTCCGGCACCACCAAAGCTCAGTGCTTTTGGGTTTTCTCGGAGTGCTTTCATCAAGTCATCAAGGTTTTTCAATGGCGAGTCTTTATGTACCGAAACCAGACCATAATCGACGGCGACCCCAGACAACCATTTCACATCTTTTTCAGTGAAGTGTCCGAATTTTCCTTGTGCTAAGTTCAAGAGTGAACCAGTGGAAAATGCAACCACGGCATTATTATTCGCAGGATCACTGTTTACGATTTTGTTATAGGCTACGGCACCTACCCCACCCGGCATATAGGTTACGCGTATTGGATCTTTGAGCTGGTCTGTTTGTTTAAAGCCAGATTGAATCAATTTACAGGTCATATCAAACCCGCCACCCGGCTTAGCTGGGGCTATACATTCCGGACGTTTTGGCTGACCCGCCTCTTTAGAAGCATTTCCTGAACCACACCCAGCCATTGTCACACTGACGCATGTTAATGCGAGTAAAGTTAAATTTTTCATGTTACATACATCCTTATAACGTTTGCTCTATTCATATTTTGATTTTTACCAATCTCCATAATCGACCTCCTTGGCACGATCATGCTTATCGGTTTTTAGTTTTGGTCTTATGTTTGAAATGCGCTTTTCACAGCGAACTTCTGTAATGCAGCGTTACTATAAAAATTACGAATCAATCGACTGAAAGAAATAGCTAAGGAGAGGGAAAGTTAGGACAATCACCAGATCTATAATGAGAATTAAAACCTTTGCAAAAATATCCTGAAATGCTACGGTTAAATAATACTGATGAATAACAATAAGATAGTAAAAAATAATCCATTGTGTTGTCTTTTGCATATCCATGCTATGGGTAACGTTTAATGTTCAAATCAATAACCCTGTTTACCCAATCTTCCCTTCTGATCAAATGAGCGAAATACTCATATATTTTTCCAATAGTTATTGAATCAGTTACTCTTCTTCATCATTTGTAAATCCATCATATTTTTTAATGCATCATGCATTTAATGCTCTCCTTTTCTCATTTGAAAAGATTAAAGCACAGATCAAGAAAACATCGTGATACCAATAAATTAAAGGGGGCATTAGTAAAATTAAATAGGTTGAAATTCTAAGAAAAGAGCATGGGAGAGACTGAAAATTTAAGGGTCAATTTATCGTAATAATAATTAAAAGTTAGAGGAGAAATTTTAATATTAAAGTTGAAAAAGATAGTTTTATTATTTTTAGAATATCAAATTAAAGATCTTTTTTATGGATTGCTGTTAATATTAAAGCGCATGATAGATTTCCCAATCCTTCATATCTGTACAAATTAAATCAAGGATGATGAGCGAACACATTTATTATGGAAATCAAACAAATAAAATATTTTTTAACTGTGGTTGAAGCAGGTAGTATTGGTAAAGCTGCCCAAAAACTCGATGTGGGTGCTTCTGCTATTAGCCAGCAAATTAGTAAATTAGAACAAGAGCTAAGCATTCGCCTATTACAGCGTAATGCCTTTGGTGTAACCCCTACTCCAGCAGGTCTCGCCTTTTTAAAACATTCTCAACTTATTTTACGTCAAGTGAACTTCGCGGTAGATGCTGCTCATTCTGCACGACTGTCTGGACATGTCAGCCTTGGCTTTCCACCGACGATTACTGCTTTGATTGGTATCCCTTTAATGAAACTAATGTCTGAACGTTACCCAGACATTCGTTTAGAGATTGTGGAAACGCTATCAGGTAATCTGATTCAATCTATTAACTCGCGTCAGCTCGATATCGCGATTATTTTTACCAATGAAATTGATAAACAGTGGTCAATACAGCCTTTGGTACGCGAGCAAATGTATTTAATGGCACGCAAGGAAGTGCTTGAAAAATACGGTCTTGCCGACTGCATCAAAAGTGGCGTTATTCAGTCTCAACAAATTGGAGATCTTCCTTTAGTACTACCACGTCAGCGCCATAGTTTAAGAAAGTTGCTTGAGCACAAGATTGGTCAGCTTAACGTCGTCTATGAAATTGATGGCCTACACTTACTCATGGATAGTCTAATTCATCTCGACCTTGCCAGTGTCCGCCCAGGCAGCGCTTGTCTACAAGAGTACAAACATAAGCTTCAATTACTCAAGTTAGTAGACCCTGAAGTTGAACGAATCAATTACTTGGTAAGCCTTGCCGAAGAAGAATTATCACCTGCCGCACTTGCTGCAAAGTCAGCCATTAAGGCTTGCGTGAAAGATTTGATTCAAAACCAGATTTGGCCATGTTCTGAAATTATTTTATAAAGAGTCATTAATTTTATTAAATACCTAATTAATTTTGCCCTCTCACTCCCTCCTGCTTTTTGAGATTACATTTTCGTCCGAATGATAAGTGGTTTTCCGCTTGTCGAAATATAGATGTGTAGTTTGAACTGGAAACAAGGCATCACATTTTCTGCAAAGGACCTCGCTAAATCTCATTTCTAACCCATTTGCTCTTTAGATTTATTGATTGAATCAATTTAGGTCCAGCCTCGAAAATCGTGAATGTTTCCATTTTGTCAGGCCAAGGAGGTCTCCAATGGATGTCGTGAATAACCGTAGGGCTACTTTTAAAAAAATATTAAATGTAACGAGTGGCAACTTTTTAGAGCAGTACGACTTTTTTCTTTTTGGTTTCTATGCCACTTATATCGCGGCAAAATTTTTCCACTCTGAAAATGAATATGTCTCTTTAATGATGACATTTACCGTGTTTGCTGCGGGCTTTCTTATGCGTCCTCTCGGCGCTATTTTCTTGGGCGCTTATGTCGACAGAGTTGGTCGACGTAAGGGTCTTATTGTTACTTTAAGTCTTATGGCCATCGGAACCATCTTAATTACCTTTGTACCGGGTTACGAAACCATAGGTATTATTGCTCCGATTTTGGTGGTGATTGGACGTCTATTACAAGGCTTCTCGGCAGGTGTTGAATCTGGCGGTGTATCTATTTATCTCGCAGAGATTGCAACGGATAAAAACCGCGGGTTTATCACAAGCTGGCAGTCTGGCAGCCAACAAGTTGCTGTTGTGTTTGCTGCATTACTTGGCTACTGGCTCAACACCATTTTAACTACTGCTCAAGTGGGTGAATGGGGCTGGCGTATTCCGTTCTTAATCGGTTGTTTGATTATTCCGTTAATCTTCTTGTTCCGTCGTACTTTAGAGGAAACTGAAGACTTTAAAGCGCAAAAGACTCATCCATCGACCAAAGAAATTTTCAGCACACTGGCAAGCAACTGGCGCATCGTACTTGCAGGTATGATGATGAGTGCGATGACTACGACCACTTTCTACTTTATTACGGTTTACACCACAGTGTATGCAAAACGTACTTTAGAAATGTCAGTAACAGACAGCCTCTTAGCAACCGTTTTTGTTGGTTTGTCTAATTTCTTCTGGTTACCAATGGGTGGTTTGCTTTCAGACAAAATTGGTCGCCGTCCAGTACTAGTCGGCATTACCACACTTGCTCTCTTTACAAGTTATCCTGTTTTAAGTTGGTTAGTGAGCAACATTAGCTTCTCGAACCTTCTAATTACGCTTGCTTACTTCTCGTTCTTCTTTGGTATGTACAACGGAACCATGGTCGCAACGCTTGCAGAAGTGATGCCGAAACGTGTACGTACAGTTGGTTTCTCTTTAGCGTTTAGCCTTGCAGCCGCTATTTTTGGTGGTATGACCCCAATGGCTTGTACCTTCCTTGTCGAAAACACAGGCAACCCAAGTACCCCTGCTTTCTGGCTCATGCTTGCTGCGGTCTGTAGCCTCATCTCAAGCTTGTATCTATGCCGCGGTTCTAAACAGAAAAATACTGACGCGATTGCTGAACCTGCAAAAATTAGCGCTTAAAACAACAACGACTTAACCTGAAATTTTAATGAACAGTACGGCAGATCTTACGTCTCCGTACTGTGTTCTCCTGTCATTAAAGCGAGATACTATGAAAAAGTCCCCTATCTTCATGACCATTTGCCTAGCTGGTGCTGGCTTAGGCTCAACTCTTGCTAACGCAGATACTATCGAAGTAATTAGCTCAGGTGGTTTTTATTCATCTATGGAAAAACTCATTCCATTATTTGAAAAACAAACAGGCCATACCGTGCATCTCTCGTCTGGTTCATCAATGGGTGCATCACCAACTGCAATTCCAAATCGACTCGATCGTGGTGAACGTTTTGACGTGGTGGTCTTGGCTGCTCCTGAACTGAGCAAGCTCGCAGAAAAGGGTTATGTAGACCCCAATTCACAAAGTGCTTTAGTGAATTCAAGCATTGGTATGGCTGTACCTAAAGGTGCACCAAAACCAGATATTAGCTCTGCAGAAAAATTTGAAAAAGTTTTATTAAATGCCAAGCACATCGGCTATTCAGCAAGTGCGAGCGGTACGCATCTTGAAAAAGATGTTTTCCCAAGCTTCCCGCCTGTCGAGTACAAAGTAATTTCGAGTAAGGCAGAAAAAGTGGTAGGCGACCGCGTTGCAAAACGTATCGCTGAAGGCCAGTTTGATATTGGTTTCCAGCAAATTAGTGAAATCAAACCTTTTACTGGCAAATATGGTCAAGTTGAATTAGTCGGTCCAATCCCTGCACCGTATCAAAAAGTGACGGTATTTGCGGCAGGCATTGGTAAAAACTCGGAACATGCAAAAGTCGCAAAAGAGTTAATTAAATTTGTGAAATCGCCACAAGCAACACAAATTATTGAAGAACAGGGTCTTGAGCAGGTTAAAGAATAAAAGCTCTAAAAGGCAACATCTTGAGGTGATGTTGCCTTTACTCTATTGCCAGTTTACTCAAAGCAATAGAGTAAAAACTATAGCGACAAACCAGTGTAGAATTAATCCATAAAGGTTAATGTAGTATTTGCCGTGGAACTGAAACAATTAAAGTATTTTATTGCAGTGATCGAGTCAGGAAGCTTGGGTAAAGCTGCAAAAAATCTCGATATTGGAACTTCTGCATTAAGCCAGCAAATCTCAAAATTAGAAAGCGAGCTTTCTATTCGCCTTTTACAACGTACCGCTTTGGGTACGGTTCCCACCCCTGCGGGCTTAGCTTTTTTTCAACAAGTGCAACTGGCACTTAGACACCTAGACCATGCCGTAGACTCTGCGCATTCTTCACGTTTAAGTGGCCACGTCACCGTCGGTTTTTCGCCGAGTGTTGCAGCAGTTATTGGCACACACTTTTTAAAACTCATGAGAAACCGTTACCCCGACATTAAAGTCCGTCTAATTGAAGGGTTATCGGGTGACTTAAAAGCTTTAGTTAATGCAAGGCAGCTCGATGTTGCCATCATCTTTAGTGACGATGTCGACCCACAGTGGGCCATACAACCTTTAGTCAAAGAACAGATGTTTTTAATCTCGCCTAAAGAAGTGCTGAGTCAGTACGCGCTTGAAAGCTGTATCGACACTCAGACCATTAATCATTCACAGCTTAAAGAACTCCCCCTGATTTTACCGAGTCAACGACATGGACTGCGCTTGTTGCTCGAACAGAAAATTCATCAGCTTAAAGTGGCATATGAAATTGATGGGCTGCATTTGTTAATGGAAAGCATTAACCAACTCGAAATGGCAACCATCCAACCTGCGGGTGCATCATTAAACTCAAGGCAAGACTTGTGTTTGCTACGCGTTGTAGAACCTGCCATTGAACGCATTAACTATTTAATTAGCCTCTCTGAAGAAGAAATCTCACCTGCTACTTTAGCCACCAAAGTAGTGATTCGCGCCTGTGTAAGCAACTTGATTAATGAAAAGCGCTGGCCCGGTGCGGAACTCATAAATACTTAAGCGCTTAGTGTTTATTTTTACTAAACACCCATTCAAGCTTAGCCTCTCACTTCACCTTTCCTTTTAAAGCTACATTAGCCCTAGCTGAGAAAGGGAGAAATCCATGCATGATGTGATTGTAATTGGTGGTGGGAATGCCGCACTGTGTGCCGCGCTCACGGCAAAAGAAAGCGGCGCTTCTGTGCTTGTCATAGAGGCAGCACCTAAAGAATGGCGTGGTGGTAACTCACAACACACTCGTAACCTTCGCTGCATGCATGACGCTCCTCAAGACGTATTGGTCGATGCCTACCCCGAAGAAGAATATTGGCAAGACCTACTTAAAGTGACTGCAGGCAAAACCAATGAGCACTTAGCCCGTCTGGTCATTCGTAGCACGGCGACCTGCCGCGACTGGATGCGTAAACATGGTGTGAATTTTCAGCCGCCGTTATCAGGTGCTTTGCATGTTGCACGTACTAATGCTTTTTTTATGGGTGGTGGTAAAGCCCTCATTAATGCGTATTACCGTAGTGCCCAAGAGCTTGGTATCGAAATTTTATACAACACAAAAATTAAAGATCTAAAGTTAAATCAAGGACATTTTGAAGCTGCAATTGCTGAAGATGGACGTGTGTTTAAAGCAAAAAGCTGTGTATTGGCCGCAGGTGGTTTTGAGTCAAATTTGGAGTGGCTAAGAGAAGCATGGGGACAAAATGAAAACGGCGAATGGCCTGCCGATAATTTCATTATTCGTGGTACCCGCTTTAATCAAGGCAACTTGCTTAAATTTATGATAGATCAAGGTGCCGATATTATTGGTGACCCATCGCAATCGCACTGTGTCGCCGTAGATGCACGTGCACCCTTATATGACGGTGGTATATGTACTCGTATTGACTGCGTTTCCTTGGGAATTGTGGTCAATAACAAAGCCGAACGTTTTTATGATGAAGGCGAAGACTTCTGGCCAAAACGTTATGCGATTTGGGGCCGTCTTGTTGCTAAACAACCCCAGCAAATTGCTTATTCGATTATTGATTCAAAAGCCATTGGTCGCTTTATGCCCCCTGTATTTGCTGGTGTAAAAGCAAATAGCATTCAAGAGTTAGCCGAAAAAATCGGGCTAGATGCCAAAACCTTGTGCCATACAGTAGAAGAATTTAATCAAGCCTGTGTGCAAGGCACCTTTAACCATACTGTTTTAGATGACTGTACCACCGAAAATATTGTTCCCAACAAAACTCATTGGGCCGTTCCTCTCGACCAGCCACCCTTCTATGCCTATGCCCTTAAACCCGGCATTACCTTTACCTATTTAGGTTTAAAAGTCGAAGATGATGCTGCTGTACGTTTTAACAATAAGCCAAGCCGCAACCTGTTTGTCGCAGGTGAAATGATGGCAGGTAACGTACTTGGTCAGGGTTATACCGCAGGCGTTGGTATGTCGATCGGAACGACATTTGGGCGAATTGCCGGAAAAAATGCCGCCCGCTATGCACTTTCACAAGGAGTTGAACATGAATGCTAATAGCAAAGCCCTAATTCCAGTTGTTCAGCTCTCAGACCACGAGCAAGAAGTCCAAAGAGCCCTACAGATTTGTAATGCTTGTCGCTACTGTGAGTCTTTTTGCGCTGTATTTGCGGCTATGACCAAACGTCTTGAGTTTAACCAAGCCGATATTCACTACCTCGCAAACCTCTGCCATAACTGTGGTGCTTGTTTACACGCTTGCCAATATGCACCACCGCATGAGTTTGGCGTAAACATTCCTAAAGCGATGGCACAAGTACGTTTAGAAACTTATCAAGAGTTTGCGACCCCTCAGCCTTTAGGTCGACTTTATAAGTCTGTAGGTATTCCTTTTGTCTCGGCTTTAACACTTATTTTCTTTTTATGCATGCTAGCTGTGGTGTGGTACAAAGGCACCGACCTGTTTGCAGGCTATCAAGGTAATTTCTATGCGATTTTCCCGCATAACTTTTTAGCGCTACTGTTTGGAGCGACCTTTACAGTTGCGATTGTTCTGCTCGGCATTGGGATTAGTAAATTTTGGCGACAGACGTCTAAAGTCATTCATGGCAAAGTTGAGAAACCAGACCTAGTTCAAGCCACCCAAAACGTATTAACACTTAAATATTTAGATGGTGGACATGGCAAAGGCTGTAATGAGCAAGATGATCGTTATACACAAATCCGCCGTGTGTTCCATCACCTGACTTTTTATGGCTTTATGCTCTGCTTTGCAGCTACAGGTGTAGCGACTTTATATCACTATTTTCTTGACCTACACGCACCTTATCCCTACCTAAGCTTACCTGTGATTTTAGGCACTTTGGGTGGAATTGGCTTAGTTGTTGGACCATCTGGCCTGCTCTATTTAAATCTTAAACGTCATCCGTTGCATGGTGACCGTGAGCAAAAACCTGTAGATCGAGGCTTTATTTTCCTTCTACTTATCGTTAGCGCTTCAGGGCTAGCACTCATGGCATTTCGTAATACCCCTTACATGGCACTTTTATTGATTTTCCATTTAGCTACAGTCATGTCCTTCTTTATTACCATGCCATTTGGAAAGTTCGCACACGGTTTTTACCGCAGCGCTTCTTTACTCAAATTTGCCATCGAAGAACGTATTTCTAAGAAGTCATAATTTCATTCAAAAGTATTCACTATCTTGGCATAGTGAATACTTTCATTATTTTTAAGCTCAAAACACTTCATACCTTTCCTACTTTTTACTATTTAAAATTCCCAAGCCATACATTGGCCACTTCGTACTCGCTTTAATATTATTAATGAGCATCGCCACTAAAACTAAAGACACTGCACCGACCAAAACAGGGAAAATTAAGAAACTCCACTCGTAATGTATGCTGCTTGCAGTGAGCAAAATAACCAAAGGATTGGCCCCAGCAGGTGGATGAATGCATTTAAACACTTGCATGAGTGCAATGGCACAGCCCACTGAAAAAGCAATTGTAAAAATGGAAACACCGACAAATTTTAGAAAAAACAAACCCACAAAAGCCGAGATAAGATGCCCAAATATAATATTTCTGGGCTGTGCCAAAGGTGACTGCGACACGGTATAGAGCAATACACAGGTTGCACCAAACGGGGCCATGATAAAGATATTGTGTGTGAGCTTACTCAACCACAACAGTATAAAAATACTGAGCGTCCCCCCAACAAGGCTTCTTAAGACATCAACTTTAGTGGGCGACGGAGCCAGTTTTTCTTTGCCATAAAAGATCGAGAACATGGTTTTATTCCTTAAACAGACATTGCTTTTTAAAAAGCATATAGATAAAATTTCAAATAGTACAGATCTGTACTATTTTATTTTTTGGAAAAGACACATGTCAAAATCTGCCTTAAAAATATTAGATACAGCCGAGAAGTTATTTAATGAAAATAGTTTTGTCGGGGTTGGCGTTGACCTGATTCGCGATGAATCTGGCTGCTCTAAAACCACCATGTACACGTACTATAAAAATAAAAATCAACTGGTTAAGTCTGTGCTCGTTGCACGTGATGAGCGATTCAAGCAAAGCCTTTTGGGCTATGTGGGAGATGCAACAGGGTTAGAGGCCATCAATAAAATTCTGGATTGGCACACTAACTGGTTTAGACAAGATTTTTTTAAGGGCTGTTTATTTGTAAGAGCTGTCGCTGAATCTAACCAAGATGATCAAGACATTATTTCTATTTCTAAAGCCCATAAACAATGGATTAAAGTATTGATTGCACAAAACTGCAATATACCCAATGGTGAAGCTTTATCTGAGCTGATCTATACGGTGATTGAAGGGCTAATTAGCCGCTTTTTAGTCGATGGTTTCGATGAAACACTTGCGACAAACATTAAAAACTCTATTAATCAATTATTTAATATTCATAAACATTAGCATGAGAACTTAAAATGGAAGTGGACCATATTTTTATTTGTGTACAATCAGGCGCTCCCGAAGCTGAAACTTTAAAAAAATTCGGTCTAACAGAAGGTTCATCCAATAAGCATCCCGGTCAAGGTACCGAAAACAGACGATTTTTCTTTAAAAATAGCTTTATTGAGTTAATCTTTTTAAATAATCCAGAAGAAGCCTCAAGCGATCTCACCAAACCAACTCTGCTTTTTGAACGACTCAGTGCTCAAGATAATATCGCATCCCCTTTTGGAATTTGCTTTAGACCTAAAAATAAAGATGATAACGGCGCAAAATTTCCTAATTGGGTTTACAAGCCAAGCTATTTACCAGCCAGCTTAGAAGTAAATGTTGCCAAAGACTCTGTTGTATCTGAGCCAATGTGGTTCTTCCTTTCATTTGCTTCACGACCAGACCTTGCTGTAAAAGACAAACAACAACCACTTGTGCATAGCAAAGATTTATCAGAAATCACCGCGATTAAGGTTTCTATTCCAAACCTTGAAAAGCACCCTACTTCATTACTGTTCAATACACTTGATAATTTTGAAGTGACTGATGGATCGGAACACTTAATGGAAATTAGTTTTGATCATGAACTTCAAGGAATGAGTCATGATTTCAGACCAGAGCTGCCGCTTATTTTTAAATATTAAGAGTCTTATTTTCTAATGAGAAACTGTGATTTATTGCAAATCACAGTTTCCATTTAAATTGAATCACATTAAAAACCACAATAGCTTAAGCAATTTTCCCATCAATAATGCCTTTCTCTTTTAACGCGGCGAGTTCTTCTACTGTTTTAAATCTCGATAGGATTTGAGCGGTATGTTCGCCTAGTTCTGGTGGTGCATGATGATATTCAACGGGAGTATCAGACAGTTTGATGGGTGAACCAATCGTTTGAAAGTTTTCATTTAAACGATGAGGAATGTTTACCACCAAATTGCGATGTAGTATTTGTGGTTCAGCCAAGGCATCTTCAATAGAGTTGATAACACCTACGGGTACTTTTAAAGCATGAATCATCTCAACCCATTCTTTGGCAGTTTTCTGCAAAAAGTGCTTCGACAATAAAGGAATCAGTTCATTTCGATATTTTACGCGGTCTTGGTTGCGCACAAACTTTTCATTTTCGAGTAACTCTGGATAACCAATCGCAATACACAAATCTTTAAACTGTTTGTCGTTACCACACGCAATAATAAATTCTTTATCTTTAGCCTTAAAAGTTTGATACGGCACAATACTTGGGTGTTGATTACCCATGCGTTGTGGGGCTTTCCCTGAAGCTAAATAATTCATTCCCTGATTTGCCAGTGCCGCGACCTGTACATCAAGTAAAGACATATCAATATACTGACCGCGTCCCGTGTGTGAGCGTGCAATCAGTGCCGCTTGAATGGCAATGGTGGAATATAGACCAGTTTGAATATCTACAACAGCCACTCCAACCTTTTGCGCACCACCACCTGCCACATCATCAGGCTCACCAGTAATGCTCATTAAGCCTGACATACCCTGAATAATAAAATCATAGCCGGGCTCTTCTGCACGTGGACCATCTTGTCCAAAACCCGTAATCGAACAATAAATAATATTTGGGTTTAACTCACTTAACGAAGCGTAGTCCAAACCATATTTAGCCAAAGAGCCTGTCTTATAATTTTCAATGACGACATCGGCAGTCTTGGCAATTTCATAAATTAGAGCCTGACCTTCAGGTGTGGTTATGTCTACCGCAACCGAATATTTATTGCGGTTGGTACACTGGAAATAACCAGATTCACGAGTCATGTTTCCGTCTTGATCGGGCATCCATGGTGGGCCCCACATACGGGTGTCATCACCGACTCGAGGACGTTCAATTTTAATCACTTCCGCGCCAAGGTCTGCCAAGATTTGCCCACACCAAGGCCCTGCAAGTACACGACTTAAATCTAAAACCCGAATTCCTTGTAATGCACCCATAACGATACCCTTATCTTTTTAGAAGGTACTCAACGCACCTTCTTGTCATTGTTTATGATTGTTTTTGCGGATCGTACTGACGATCTTTAATAAATAATCCCGGCAATACACCCGCCACAAAATACGCAGCGCCCATCACAATAAAGGCCATGGTAAAAGTTCCACCCGATGCTAAGAAACCAATCGTGGCTGGTGCAATCGCTGCCCCGACACGACCAATGTTATAAGCACCGCCAATGGCTGTTCCGCGCACATCGGTTGAAAAACTTTCAGCCATATAAGTCGCGTTCACACCATATGGAATGCCATATAAGAAGCCAAAGGTGATCAATAAATACAAAATATTGTCAGGGGTGTTAAAGAAAATAATGATTGGCAAGAACACGGCGCTGGCAATTGTGCCAAACACAAAAACAGCACGGCGGTTAAATTTGTCTGCAAGATACCCTGCTAAAATTTTTCCTAGAATCATTGCGGTATATGAACCCACCATATAACTGGTTAAATTTTTAAAGTTCATATGCACTTCTGTTTCTAAATAACTTGGCATCCAGTTGTTAATACCGTAATAACCGAATTGCAAGAAGAATGCTGTGGTCATCCACAACAGAAACATCTTACGGTGCTTAAAGTTATTAAAAATTTGCTTATAAATACTGCCACTTTTCGGCTTTTCAGCCACCACTCTTTCTTTAGGTTGACTATTGCCTTGTAAGCTTTCAATTTTGGTGAGCTGCCAAGATTTTGGCTCTGGCACAAATCGTTGCAGGAAAATATTAACAAAAGCAGGCACTACGGTCAGGAAGAACAAAACACGCCAGCCATGATCTGGAATAATTGCACCAGCTAATAACGTCGCAGCAATATAACCTACGGTCTGACCCGTCTGTAATGTGCCCAAGACCGTTGTACGGTAAGTTGTCGGCACATATTCAGCCATTAAGGTATTACAAGCCATATAGAGTGCTCCAATACCCAAAGCACCAATAAAACGTAAAGCCATAAATTGCTCGAAGCTTTGCGTAAAGCCCAATAAACAGGTCGCTACCGAAAAGAAGGTTACAGAGTTGGCAATGGTTCGTACACGACCAAACTTGTCACATGCCCAACCACCCAAAATACCGCCAATACCCATACCTGCTAAAGAAGCACTGCCTAAGGCACCCGCTCGAAAGGTACTTAAACCAAACTCTGCCTTTAAACTGGTCAAGCTATAAGACAGCAGCATAATATCAATGCCATCGACCACCATTGCAAAATAGGCAAATAACAACGCCCATTTCCATGTATTCGGTCCGATCTTTTCATATGTTCCAAGATTGCTTGGAAATGTATTTCTTAATTCTTTCGATATTACTTGAACGTCATTGTTCATCTTTAGTTCCTCATTTTCCCAAATGAGTCATCGGTAGCCTACTTATGTTTTCTGTATGACTTAATCTTCTATATTTTCATCATCTTACGTTTAATTTTAAGTACACAGAGGCACATCTTCACATGAGTATCCTTACGATGAATCTTGTCATTTTCCATAAATTTTTGCGTAAAAATCCCTAAAGGTGCTCTCGAAAGAACACCTCGATCTGTTACAAATGAATGAGTTAGTTACTAAATGCGGCTATGCCTGTTTGTGCACGACCTAAAATCAAGGCATGAACGTCATGTGTACCTTCATAGGTATTTACAACTTCAAGATTAACCAAATGACGTGCCACACCAAACTCATCGCTAATGCCGTTTCCACCCATCATGTCGCGCGCCATACGAGCGATATCAAGCGCCTTTCCACAGTTATTACGCTTAATTAAAGATGTCCCTTCAACTGATGCAATACCTTCATCTTTCATACGGCCAAAACGTAAAGCTACTTGCAAGCCTAATGCAATTTCAGTTTGCATATCTGCCAGTTTCTTTTGAATCAACTGATTTGCAGCCAACGGACGACCAAATTGTTTGCGGTCCATGGTGTATTGATGTGCAGTATGCCAGCAGAACTCGGCAGCACCCATTGCGCCCCATGCAATACCATAACGGGCGCTATTTAGACAGGTAAATGGGCCTTTTAAACCTCGAATTTCAGGGAACGCATTCTCTTCAGGTACAAATACGTTATCCATCACGATTTCACCTGTAATCGATGCACGTAAACCAACCTTGCCATGAATGGCAGGTGCAGATAGACCTTCCCAGCCCTTTTCTAAAATAAAGCCGCGAATATCACCGACATTGCCTTCAGCAGAAACTTCTTTTGCCCAGACTACAAATACATCGGCAATTGGACTATTGGTAATCCACATTTTTGCGCCAGTCAAACGGTAACCACCATCAACTTTTTTAGCACGGGTAATCATACTGCCCGGGTCTGAGCCATGATCAGGTTCTGTCAAACCAAAACAACCAATATATTCACCCGTAGCTAGTTTAGGTAAATACTTTTGCTTTTGCTCTTCGGTACCAAATTCATGAATCGGAACCATGACCAATGAGCTTTGCACGCTCGCCATAGAGCGGTAACCCGAATCGACATATTCAATTTCACGTGCGACCAAACCATAACTCACATAGTTCAAACCCGCGCCGCCATATTGCTCAGGAATGGTTGGCCCCAGTAAGCCAAGCTCTCCCATTTCACGAAAAATAGATGGATCTGTTGTTTCATGACGGAATTGTTCAAGTACACGTGGTTGCAAACGTTCTTGGCAATAGGCATGAGCTGCATCACGAATCATGCGCTCATCTTCGGTAAGCTGTTGCTCAATTAAAAATGGGTCTTGCCAGTTAAATTGAACTTTTGCTTTTTTTGTTGTCACCATGTGATTCATCGCATCCTCTGCTTGATTTGATCTTCTTTATTTAACTCGATGTTATGCGTGAAAAATGAAGTAATCAAACGATAAATGTTCATGCAGATATGCGACTTACGCATATTTAAAATAAGATGCATTAAATTTAGATATTTAATTCGTTGTATTTCATTAAAAATGGCTTATTTTTATACTAAACTCTGCTCTCTGCATTTAGGTCATATGCTGTTTTGAAATATGACGACAAATAAAAGGATTTATTTATGCGAAGAAGTATCCCATCCATTCAGGGCCTGATTTGCTTTGAAAGTGCAGCAAAACATCTAAGTTATACCTATGCTGCCCAAGAGTTATGTATTACCCAAAGTGCAGTCTCGCGCCAAATTCAGCAGTTAGAAGATTTCTTGGGCGTTGAACTCTTTATACGTACTCGGCATGGTGTTGAACTCACCATTGCAGGTCAGCAGTATTTTAAAAGCATTAAACCTTACTTGTTAGGACTAGAGAAATGTACAGCCGATGTGATTTCTCATAAAGGTTTAGGTGGCACACTAAAGTTAGGTGTAGTACCTACCTTTGCAACGCGCTGGTTGTTACCCAAGCTCCATCTTTTAAATCAAAAACACCCTGAAATTACGGTTCACTTAGAAACCAGTACCAAGCCCTTTTTATTTAATGACAATATTTTTGACGCTGCTATTTTTGCAGGTACGCAGCAGCAAATTGATCACTGGCCCGGCATACAAGCACATTATTTAATGGATGAAGAAATTGTACCTGTGTGCTCACTAACGCTCATCGAGAAGTATTTTCCAGATGCTGTGATGATTAATGAAAATACCTATGATTTAAGCTGCGAGGATTTACTAAACATTCCCCTACTACAACAAACCACTCGGCCTAGCATTTGGCAAGAATGGTTTCTAACCCATCAGATGCAGCACCCGAAACCTTTTGATGGACAACGCCATGAGTTATTTTCAATGCTTGCGGTTGCCGCCAGTCATGACATGGGAATGGCTCTAATTCCACAAATGTTGATTGAGTCTGAACTACAAAAAAAGGAACTGGTGATTGTTTCCAATAAGAAACTAAAAGGCAGCCGAAAGTACTATCTCATTCATTCGAGCCAAGATATCTCACCGACTATTCAAAAATTTGTTGAGTGGATTTACCAAGAACTAGAACAACTAAAGAGCAATACAAATTAGCTCAGCAGGTTTTATTTATGCTCAATATTGCGAACTATACTCAAAAAAGATTGTGATTGATGAGATCACAATCTTTTTAGTTAAGCGTAAATGACTTTGAATTAATGACTCATCAATTGAATATCTGAACCACTACGCTTCGGATCAATCAAGATTTTGGCATGCTGTTCAGGATCACGTAATGCTTCAAATGCACTCGTAACCCCTTCTAGGCCAACAACACCGGTAATGAGCGGTGAGCAATTCACTTTACCTTCTGCAATCATGTGTAGCGCATCTCGAAACTCAAGCGGTGTATAGCCCAATACGAACTGAATTTCTAACTCTTTATTAATTGCAAGTGCGGGTTCGATTTTGTCACTTTGCATGCATACCCCCACCCCGACGATTCGGGAAAATAAAGGTGCACCTTCAATAATCTGCTGTAAAACACCCGGTACGCCCACGCACTCAAAAATAACAGGACGTTTTGGCAGAGCACCTAACTTATCAATCATGCGCCATCCATGCCACCACGGTAAGCGTGTCGCTTGCAACTTATCAAACAGCCCCATGCCCATGTTAATGGCATCAGAAACATTGCCAAGCAAACCAAACTCTTTCCAGTTAGCAAATGGTGACGTCTCTTTAGGATCTACCACAATATCTGCACCGCATTGCTCGGCAAGCTTACGGCGGTTTGGTGAAAAGTCGCTAGCAACTACAGTTTTAACCCCAGCTGCTTTAAGCATTAATATGACACCTAGCCCAACAGGGCCACAGCCAATCACAATCGCAGGTTCACCAGTTTTTACACGACTACGGCGAACGGCATGCAATGCAACCGCCATAGGTTCAGTCATGGCAGCACTATCTGCATCTAGACCGTTAGGTACTTCAAACATCAAGCTCGACTGAGCCAGCACTTGCTCTGCATAGCCACCAGATGCATTTGGAGAAAGCCCTGTAGACAAATAACCATGCTGATCTACATTTAAAAGCGGCATTGCACAAACAAGTGTATCGGCTTTAAATTTGTGACGTGTTTTTGGGCCATAGTCTAAAACCTTGCCGCAAAACTCATGTCCCAATACAAATGGGTCTGTAGACTTCGCTAAACCATTAAACCCGACACGTGCAGCCAAATCATGCATGTGGTCGCAGTGATGCTGCATATGCAAATCAGAGCCACAGATCCCACATCGCACCACTTCCAATAAAACCTGTCCTTTAGCAGGGGTTAATTTTGGTTGGTCCACCACTTGTAGTTTTGCTTGATGACAAAGTACCGACTTCATTTGAGTGCTTCCTATTTCTTCTTTTTCATTTACTTGCCAGAAATAGATTTCTACAGATAAATTAATCGCTTTATCAGTTTGGTCTTTAGCAAGCCTTTATTCATATTTACAAGTAAAAGCCAAAATACCAATGACCATTCTTCAGCCAATCCACTCTTGAAGAGTCAACAAAAAAATAGGCTCAGCGAAATTAAAAACAATAAAAATCTTGGTGCTCGTATCTTACACAGACTGCGTTGTCTTCTTAGGCCAGAACAATGTCATCAAAATTAAAACTTATACAAATATAGTAAGTTCAAAAAACTCAACTCAACGCTTTTCACAAAAACATAGCAAATCCAAACTTTTATCAGCAGTCCTAAACAGGCATGATGAATTAATAGCAACAGATAAGAAGAAGTCTATGATTACAAAAACGCTCCCCCTTACAGATATACACCGCCACCTTGATGGCAACATCCGCATTCAAACCATTTTAGACTTGGGGCAACAATACAATTTAGATTTACCTGCTTACGACATTGAATCTTTACGACCCCACGTACAAGTGATGGATAACCAACCAGACTTATTAAGTTTTTTATCTAAGCTCGATTGGGGTGTAAAAGTATTAGCGAGCCTAGATGCCTGCAAACGTATTGCTTTTGAAAACATGCAAGATGCAGCACAACAAGGCCTAGACTATGTAGAACTACGTTTTTCACCAGGTTATATGGGAATGACCCATCAGCTCCCACTTGAAGGCGTAGTTGAAGCTGTGATTGCTGGTGTAAAAGAAGGCAGTCAAACTTACGGGGTAAAAGCAAATTTAATTGGTATTATGAGCCGTACTTTTGGTCAGGAAGCATGCGAAAAAGAATTAAATGCCCTACTCGCCCATAAAAATGATATTAAAGCACTGGATCTTGCTGGAGATGAACTTGGTTTTCCGGGCAATTTATTTATTGAGCATTTTAAAAAAGCGCGTGATGCAGGTTGGCATATTACAGTACATGCAGGCGAAGCTGCTGGTCCCGAAAGTATTTGGCAAGCCATTGAAGAATTAGGTGCTGAACGAATTGGACATGGTGTTAAAGCAGTTCAAGATTTAAAACTTTTAGATTATTTGGCTAAACATGAGATTGGTATTGAATCTTGCCTGACTTCGAACATTCAAACCAACACAGTGCCTTCTTTAGCAGAACACCCATTAAAGACTTTTTTAGAACATGGTGTGCTTGCCACCATTAATACAGATGACCCAGCAGTTGAAGGCATTGAGATACAGCATGAATATTTAACTGCTGCCCCACTAGCAGGTTTAAGCCCTGAGCAAATTTATACAGCTCAAGAAAATGGACTTAAAATCGCATTTTTATCAGATCAAGAAAAAGATGAGTTAAGGCAGAAATATCAATAACAGAGCTTATATAAATAAGTTCAAATATTGGAGTGTGTATGAATTAAAATTTAAATATATAAAAACAAAAAAATTCCTTCTATCTGTAAGACTAGAAGAAATTCTTTTCAATATTTGAGATATTTTTAAAGCTTGAATGCTTTTAAATATGGTCGGAGCAGTAGGATTCGAACCTACGACCCCCTGGTCCCAAACCAGGTGCACTACCAGGCTGTGCTATGCTCCGAAATTGGGGTGAATGACGGGATTCGAACCCGCGACAACTGGAATCACAATCCAGGGCTCTACCAACTGAGCTACATCCACCATCAAATAAGTTCTATGTACCAAGCTACCAAATGGCGCGCCTGACAGGATTCGAACCTGTGACCATCCGCTTAGAAGGCGGATGCTCTATCCAACTGAGCTACAGGCGCTTAACCGATGATGCTTATCATGCGATACTTCGCCGATCTTAAAATATTATTTTAAGTGGTCGGAGCAGTAGGATTCGAACCTACGACCCCCTGGTCCCAAACCAGGTGCACTACCAGGCTGTGCTATGCTCCGATCTATCTCAGCTTTTGCTGTATCGCACATCGTGCGGTACGGTGTGCATTCTAGGCGCGACGCCCTCAGACGTCAACACCTATTCTCAAAAAAAGTTAAAAATCCTTATCAAATGTATATTTAACAAGCATTTTGAGGTTTTTTAACGTTTTAACGATGCGCTAAAGGCTAACATTCGATCTAAAGGCATTTTGGCACGTTCAGCAAGCGCTGGATCGACGTGTATTTCCTGATCACCTTTTTGTAAAACTTCTAAAATTCCGTCAAGTTCATTCATTGCCATCCAAGGACAGTGGGCACATGAACGACAAGTTGCCCCCTCACCCGCTGTTGGCGCTTCAACTAAAATCTTATTCGGTACAGCTTGCTGCATTTTGTAGAAAATACCGCGGTCTGTTGCCACAATGAGTCTTTCGTTTGGCAAAGTCTGCGCAGCTTTAATGAGTTGAGACGTACTACCTACCGCATCTGCAATTTCTACAACCGACTCTGGCGATTCTGGGTGTACCAATACAGCAGCGTCTGGGTACAGTGCTTTCATGTTGGCAATACCACGTGCGCGGAATTCTTCATGCACAATACATGCGCCATCCCAAAGCAACATATCTGCACCAGTTTTTTTCTGAATATAGCGACCTAAGTGCTGATCTGGCGCCCAAATAATTTTTTCGCCTAAGCTGTCTAGATGTTCAACAATTTCAACAGCACAGCTCGAAGTCACGACCCAATCGGCACGTGCTTTAACAGCAGCCGATGTGTTGGCATAAACAACTACGGTATGGTCAGGGTGCTGATCACAAAATGCCGTGAACTCATCGACAGGACAGCCCAAATCGAGTGAGCAGGTTGCTTCAAGTGTCGGCATTAAAATTGTTTTTTCAGGAGACAAGATTTTTGCTGTTTCTCCCATAAACTTAACACCAGCCACAACCAGTGTAGAGGCAGCATGATCTCGTCCGAAACGGGCCATTTCTAAAGAGTCAGAAACGCATCCACCTGTTTTTTCGGCAAGTTCTTGTACTTCAGGGTCGCAATAGTAATGAGCAACAAGGACAGCATCACGTTTTTTGAGCTCTGCTTCGATCTGTGCAAACTTTTGTTGTTTTGCTTCTTCACTTAAGCGATTGTCTTTTGGCTCACCTAAACGGTCTAAATGCGCTTGTACAATGTTTTTTGCATCGTTGGCAATTAAAGTCGCATCACTCATAAAACGTCTTCTCTATCCTTCATGCTGGCATACCTGCTCGCATATAACGTTACTGCTTAAATGATTTACGGATTGAATCATTTAATATCAAAAGATGGGGCTAATAAAAAAGCCTCTTTGTCGAGGCTTGATTATAACTGATATTTAAGAACGGTAATCAGCATTAATTTTGACATAGTCGTAAGATAAGTCACAGGTATATACCGTGTCTTTGGCCTGACCACGTCCTAAATCAACACGAATGGTAATTTCGGTTTGAGCCATAACACGCGCACCCGCTTCTTCGGTATAGTCCTCAGCTGCGCCGCCATCTTTACAGATTTGCACGTCGTCTAACCACACTTGAATTTTAGACACGTCTAAGTCTTTAACGCCTGCATAGCCAATCGCAGCTAAAATACGTCCCCAGTTCGGGTCCGATGCAAAAAGTGCAGTTTTGACAAGTGGTGAATGCGCAATGCTATATGCAATGTCACAACATTCTTGAGTATTTGCGCCGCCTTCTACAGCAACAGTAATAAATTTCGTCGCACCTTCACCATCACGGACAATTAACTGGGCTAAACGATTCATTACACGAGCAAGAACTTCTAACACTTTAGCGTAGCGTGCATCGCTGTCCGATGTGATTTCAGCGCCACCCGCCTGACCTGTTGCTACAAAAATACAAGAGTCATTGGTCGAAGTATCGCCATCAATCGTAATACGGTTAAATGAATGCTCAACTGTTGTCTTTAGTAGCTTTTGTACTAAATCACGGCTAATAGGTGCATCTGTTGCCACGAAACTTAACATGGTTGCCATATTCGGGCGAATCATTCCGGCGCCTTTACTAATACCTGTCATGGTATAAGTAATGCCATCAAGTTCAAATTGTTCAGATGCGCCTTTAGGCACAGTATCTGTTGTCATAATGCCAGTTGCAGCATCATTCCAAGCAGCATCTTGTACGCTATTTAATGCAGGCTGAAGACCAGCAAGTAAACGCTCCATTGGAAGCTGCTCACCAATCACACCTGTAGAAAATGGAAGTACTTCAGAGCTATTAACTCCTGCAAGCTCCGCTAACTTCGCGCAAGTATCTTGAGCGTTTTTCAAACCTGTAGGTCCAGTACCCGCATTGGCATTACCTGTGTTAATCACTAAATAGCGCGGATTACCTTCGGCAAGATGAGCTTTAGAGACATGAACAGGTGCTGCACAAAATGCATTTTGAGTAAATACACCAGCAACATTTGAGCCTTCTGCAAACTCAAAAATGACTAAATCTCGTCGGTTTTGGTAACGTACATATGCTTCTGTTGAGCCAATTTTTACACCTTTTACCACATACATTTGTGGCATTGTTACGTCACCGACAGCCATTTTTAGAACATCCAAAGTTTGTTATGAATAAGATCAATATTTCAAAAAAGCAATGCAGTGAAGCACCGACCTTATGAAATATCATAGTGGACAGCTTAGTAGAAAAGACTAAAAAAATCGAGCGCAAAAACGGCTCATTGTTGCTCTAGTTTTAATAAAATATCTTTCTTATCAAGCCCACCAGCAAAACCAACTAAAGCTCCACTAGCACCAATGACTCGGTGACAAGGTGCAATAATGGAAATTGGGTTTTTACCGTTTGCCGCGCCCACTGCTCTCACCGCTTTTTCATTGCCAATTTGGAGTGCAATATCTTTATAACTTCTTGTTTCCCCATAAGGGATGGTCAGTAAAGCAGACCAGACCAACTTTTGAAATGCGGTTCCTTCGAAATCTAGTGGCAATGTAAACTCTCGGCGTTTACCTTCAAAATATTCTTGTAATTGTCGTTCGGTCTTTAATAAAACTGGATGTTCAAGTTGTTCGACCAGCTCAGCCAGTCGAACACGTTTTGGATTTTCATTGTCCCAGAGCACTGCCACCAAAGCATTTTCATTCGCAACTAGCTTTAATTGCCCAACAGGCGAATTGATATACTTATAAGACAGCAACATAGTTTTATTCTCTTAAGACGGCGATGAAATTTTCATTAAAACCAAACCTGACACAATTAATACAGCGGCAATCATTCGCATAGCGCCAACAGGCTCATGAAGAAAGAAAATACCGACTAGAAATGACCCAATTGCGCCAATTCCTGTCCAAACCGTATAGGCAGTGCCAAGAGGTAAAGTTTTCATTGAAATTGAAAGTAGAACCACACTCAAAATCATAAAAACTACGGTAATAACACTAGGGGTTAATCGTGTAAAACCTTCGGACATTTTCATAGAATATGCCCAAATGATTTCAAATACACCTGCTAAAATTAAAATAGCCCAAGCCATAACATTCACTAATTTTTATAGCGTCAGGTCGTCCCGACATGATGTCCCATTATGGGGGAGGTCGTTCCTCCTTTATGTGAGGACTCAGTTTACTTTAAAATAAAAAATGAAGGCAAACCCTGACACAAGCTTGCCTCTATCAGAAAATATTATTCATTTTTTAACTGTAAAATTTTTCGTGCACCATTTAAAACAAACAAAACAATAATCAATCCAATCATTAAATCAGGATAACGCGAACCTGTAATGGCAACCAATATTCCAGCGACAATGACACCCAAGTTGACGATGACATCATTTGCAGAAAAGATATAACTCGCCTTCATGTGTGCCCCGCTCTCCTTATGGTCTCTCATTAAATAAAGACAACTAATGTTGGACGCAAGAGCTAATCCGCCAATTAAAATCATGAGAATTGAAACAGGTTCACTGCCATAAATAAAACGGCTCAGTACATCAACTAACACAATCATGGCTAAGCCAAACTGCAACCACCCTGAAAGATGCGCAGCCTTTAATTGCGCATTTAGATTTTTACCCACCACAAATAAAGCAATGCCATAAATTGCAGCATCGGCAAACATATCGAGCGAATCAGCGATTAACCCTGTCGATGAAGCAATAATGCCTGCCATCAACTCAATAACAAACATGACCCCATTAATCAGTAACAACCATTGTAAAACTTGTTTTTGTGCTGCATTCGTTGAAGTACTTGGTCGAACCTTTTTAGGTTTTTCAACAGGTTCATAATGTGGCTGTGTTTGTTGTAACTCGGCTCCTAGTCCCAAACGCTGTAAACTTTGAGTAATCCTTTCAGCTTGAAGACTGTGATAAATCGCTAAATGGCGTGCAGGCAAATCAAAATGAAGTTCTTGAATATCGTCAGTGTAAGAGGCTAAAGCCATCCGCACCATTTGCTCTTCGGCTACACAGTCCATACGAGGAATATGATAATAACTTACCCATTGACTCTTTTTAGTCACAGGTTCACTAGGTGTGAAACACTCCTGAGACGACATGCTTGAGCATTCGCAGTTAGAGCTATTTTTACTTAAATGTATTTGATTCTCTTGTTTTTCTAAAGCCATCTTTGCACCATAACTGACACAAAAAACAATGCCATTAGTATAAACCAATGGCATATGTTTAAGCTTACTTTTTGTTCGGCAATTAGAATTTTAGTGTTAACCCAGCCCCATAATACCAACCATGTTCGGAGTCGGTTCCAGTTTGCCAAGCAGTTTGTTTTAAACCCTTTTCATAGCCGTAACCAACATCAACAAATGGCATGACCTTTTTGTTGATTTCATAACGGGTTTGAAAACCAGCTTGTAAACTTGATAAACCTGTTTTACTTGCATAGCGAGATTCATCTTGCAAAACGACATCTGCTTTTAAATAAGGTTTACCAATTAACTTTTGGGTAAAGAGTAAGTCCCTTTCTGTTTCTAAACTTAACTTCCATAGCTGGTCTTCACCTGCATAAAGATATGCATCGGTTTCAAAAAAGTAAGGTGCCATGCCATGTAAACCCACGACACCTGCCCAACGATCTTGCTTTTCATCTTCCCGTTGCAAACGCTCGTAGTTTACCCCAACCTGTACATCCCAATAGTCAGCTACATTTCGACTATAAAGTACTGAACCGCCATAATTAGCATCTTCTGACTCTGCTTTTTCAACGTGGGCTTTAATGAACAATTTATTTTCATCCGTTCCCACCCAAGTTTCTAATTCAGAAGAAAAACTACCTTCTCCTTCTTCATTTTGAGTCCATCCCGTATCAATCGTGGTTGCTTGATAGATCTGACCACCGTGTTCGCGTAAATGATCATGAGTTAAAGGCTCTTGAGCAAAAGTAAATACTGATATGCTCGAGAAAGCACCGCAATATATCATTTGAGAAAATAACTTAGTGATGCGCATGACTAGCTCCTTTCTCATTTTCAGATTGAACAGATGGTTGAGCTTGAGCAGGTTGTTGTCCATCATTCACTTGAGCCACAATCAACTTATTCATCATTCCCGCACTCATGTGGTAGAGCAAATGGCAATGAATCGCCCATTCGCCTAAGGCATCAGCTGTCAATAACGCAGTAACGGTTTTTCCTGGTGGAACAATAAGAGTATGTTTATTTGGTAAGTTTTCAGCTTGTTGGCCATTTTCTAATTGCATAAACATCCCATGTAAATGCATTGGGTGGGCCATCATGCTGTCATTCACAAACTTCAAGCGAATACGTTCGCCATACTTAACTTGTAATGGCTCAGCTTCGCTAAATTTTTTGCCATTAATGGTCCAGATATAACGCTCCATGTTGCCACCTAAATGAATAACTAATTCACGTTCTGGTGCACGCGTGTCTGGCTGAGGTGTTAAAGATTGCAAATCACTATATTGCAGTGCTTTCATACCCGCTGGTGTCGAAGCATTTGCCCAGCCATAAACGGGTTCATCCTTTTTAGGCTTATTCTCAGATTGCGCAGGCATCTCATGATTCATATTCATCATAGCGTGATCATGCTCGCTAGCTGACATTGCCTGCATATCATGCTTCATTTCAGGCATCGCTGACATGTCATGCTTCATTTGCATCATGGAATGATCATGTTCGCTAGATGACTTATTTTTCATGTCATGATCCATATTCATCATTGTAGAATCATGATTAGCATGGTTCGCTTCTTTTTTCATTTCAGGCATAGCCGACATATCATGTTGCATGTTCATTTGATGGCCAGCATGTTCATCACTTGCCCCATTGCCATGACTCATGCCCATATCTTCCATGGTTAACAAAGCACGTGGACGCGGCTGCGGCATTTGAATTGGCCCTACAGCTTGCGTATTTTCATTGTGCAAAGTACCGATAGCGAAACCACTGCGGTCAATAGACTCTGCTTCAATCTGATAATTTGATTGCGTAGGTTCTATAATGACATCGTAGGTTTCGGCTGTACCAATACGAAACTCGTCAATTGCAACAGGCTTAACTGACTGCCCGTCTGCACTTACAACTGTCATTTTCAAATTTGGAATTCTGACATCAAAAAATGACATTGCGGATGCGTTAATAAACCGTAATCGAACCTTATCGCCAGCTTTAAAATTACCTGTCCAGTTTTGCTGAGGTGTCTTGCCATTAACCAAGAAGGTATAACCCGTCACATCAGACATATCGGTTTTTAACATCCGCATCTGATTCCACATCGAACGATCTTGCCAAGTTACTTTTAAGCCTTGTGTTTTAACTTGCTTCAAAACATCAGATACGGTTTCACGGCGGTTTTGATAATACTCAGCAGATTTCTTCAAATTCTTCATAATGCTATCGCTAGAAGAATGATGAAAATCTGAAAGCATCACCACATAATCACGATCAGTTTTTTCATGTGCAGCTACGGGTATTTTCCCTTTTGGATAAATCACGAGCGGGCCATATAAACCATCTTGCTCTTGGCCTTTACTATGCGCGTGATACCAATAAGTGCCGTTTTGTTTCACTTTAAAGCGGTAAACAAAATCTCCGTTTGGCGCGATTCCTTTAAAACCATTGAAACCCGGTACGCCATCCATTAACCCTGGTAGTAACAACCCATGCCAATGCAAAGATGTATCTTGATTCTTTAATTGGTTATGAACATGAATAACAGCCTCATCCCCTTCTTCAAACTCAAGAAGTGGTGCTGTAAATTTTCCATTTACGGTAATTCGTTTGAGCGGCTGACCGGTAACATTGACCTGTTGTTCATTAATATTAAGGTGATATTCCTTAATTGCCGCGAGGGTCCATGGTGAAACCAATAGACCAAATACAGCGACGAGGCTGCTAATTGTTTTATGAGACATTGCTGTAATCCTTTGAACTAAAAATATAAGTAAGAAAGGATTAAGCTTTTGGAGGACGTAAAATTTCTTGCCAGTATCCGGCTAAATGTTGAGCCTGATAAATACTGCTAAATTGAGACGAGATTGGAATAAATTGCGAGTCAATATCTGGTACAGCTTGCTGTAATGCCAAATTCACAATTTGACAATGAATTGGGTTACAGTCCTGACAATGCTCACCATGTGAGTTAAGAGACTGTGTCATATTTTGATGACATACAGTCTGATCATCTGTTTGAACATGCATATTCTTATGCGAAGTTTTTTCACTATGACACGGCATAGTGTGAAGATCATGCTGCATAGGCGTCTGAGCAACAGACACACCACTCCACCCAATGACCAAAGTCATTAGGAACACAAACCAAGCATACTTGCGTAAGTGTTGTAGAGCCATTGTGGTTTATCGCCTAGAGCCGGTTAGTAATCTTAACCCCATTAGCATAACCAAGTTTTTAAATAGATACAATTTTCAATCTTAACTGTTTGTTTTAAAGTAATTAAGCAAATGGTGGTTGATGCTGAAGGACTAAATCAATCACATCTAGTGCACCCTCTTGTTCATTACTTACCGTTGTATAAGGGGCTACTGCTTTCAAAGCTTCAACTGCATTTTCAACCGCAAATCCATAGCCGACAGCTTTGATCATCTGAATATCATTATTGTTATCACCAATCGCAACCACTTGATCAGATTCAACCTGCCATTTTTGTAGCAATAGCTTCAAACCATGTGCTTTATGCTGGTCTGGAAGAATCAAATCAATAAAACCAAAACCACTTGAAACGGGCACTAATACTTTATCTGCAACAAAACTTTTTTTCTGAAAATGTTCAAAAATTGCAAAGCTTTCGTTTTCCTGAGCAGTAAAAGTAATTTTACACACCAAGTCATCTAGTGCATAAAAATCATCAATAACTGTTAGCTTTTCAAAGTATCTAGCGACTTTGGCATAGTCCTCTGCGTTCATGCTGCTATGCACGTAAGCACTCTGTTTCCCGCAGATCACCATGGTTGAGGTATATGAGGAGTCAATCGCTTTTAAAATCTCAATATATTGTTGGTGACTTAAATGAGCAAAAGCTATTTCTTGCCCTGCATCTACAACATGCGCGCCATTTTCTGCAATAAAAGCAATTTCATGACTAATTTCTGGAAAATAGGTAATCAGCTTTGCGAGTTGGTTACCACTGGCAACCACGAAATGAATATTATTTTGTTTAAGTTGTTCGTACTGTTTTAAAAAACGTGCTTTGTTGTACAGCTTCTTAGAATTAAGAAAAGTCCCATCCATATCTACCGCTAAAATTTTTATCGTCATTAATTATCTAAATCTCTTACTAAAATCTTATTAAAGCAAATTTAGCTTTATTTTTCATGACACTTTTACAGTTTTATACTTATCTATCTCTAAAAAATTTTCACACAGAGCCGTATCGTTTTTTGCACAGGTTATTTTTTAGCAAAGCTTAATAAAAAATCAGATAATAAAATATTCAACACGCATAAAAAAAGAACGCCAAAACGTTCTTTTTTCATACATTTCGCTTAGAGAATAAACGGTTGATCTAATTTTGTTTATTTTACCAACATCTTATCCATACGGTTATCAACATAGTTATCCATATAGTTATAAACAAAGTTATCCACAAGCTTATTCTCAGTTCAACATGCTTTTTAAGCGTCTACACTGCCCGCTTTCGCAAGCTCTGCACGCATTTGGTCAATCACAACTTTATAATCGGGTTGACCAAAAATTGCGGAACCCGCAACAAACATATCTGCACCAGCTTCTGCAATTTCACGGATATTTGCAGGGCCAACACCACCATCAACTTCTAAACGAATATCACGACCACTTGCATCGATAATTTTACGAGCTTCACGCAATTTTTCTAATGTCATCGGAATGAACTTTTGTCCACCAAAACCAGGGTTTACACTCATTATTAAAATTTGATCAACTTTATCAAGTACATAATCTAGATAATGCAATGGCGTTGCTGGGTTGAAAACCAAACCTGCTTTAGCACCACCAGATTTAATAAGCTGTAATGAACGGTCAATGTGGTGAGATGCTTCTGGGTGGAAGGTAATAATATCTGCGCCTGCTTCTAAGAAATCGCCAATAATACGATCAACTGGAGATACCATTAGATGCACATCAACAGGAGCTGTAATCCCATAGTTTTTTAAAGCCTTACATACACCTGCACCAAAAGTTAAATTTGGAACATAGTGATTATCCATAACGTCAAAATGCACTACATCTGCACCTGCGGCTAACACTTTGTCTACATCTTCGCCTAAACGAGCAAAATCGGCAGATAAAATAGAAGGAGCAATCAAATAAGGCTTGGACATAGATGGATGACCTGGCTAAAAATTTAAGGAGAGGCTGAAAATTATAACAAAAAAGAACCTAGTTGGCCCGCCCTTCCTTGCTTAAATGACAACATTTCAAACTTGCAACGTAACGTTGCAACAATAGAATGCTAACGGCGAAACGAATTTGTTAAGGTACATTAAACCAATGTGAGGATTGATAATGAAAAGCACAACTCATCTATTAACAAACGATGGAAAACGCATTGCAAAACGTCTAGTTAATCATTGGAAGCACAAGTTTGAAGTACAAGAAACTGAACAAGATTTTAAAATCTTAATGCCTACAGCAACGATTACACTTGCACCAGAAACAGAGCAGTTAAACGTTGCTATTGATAGCCAGTTAGATGACCACAACCACTTAGAAAAAGTTGTTCTTGATCATCTAAACCGTATGGCTCAACAAGAGTTTCAGGTGGAGTGGCGACACTAATTAGCCAGCGACCTTTTCTAATTGGATTGCATGGAACTGTAAGTGCTCATCCATAAAGGTTTGAATAAAATAATAACCATGGTCATAGCCAGCATGTTGTCTTAAAGTTAAAGGCTGTCCTGCTTTTAAACATGCTTGCTTAAATTTTTCAGGGTGAAGTTGTTCATAAAATTGGTCATCCAATCCCTGATCCACCAAAATTTCGCTAAATATTGCACCATTCTTTGAGACTAAAGCTGTGGCATCATGAGCCAACCAGCTTTCGCGGTCTGCACCCAAATAATGGCTAAAGGCTTTGTCTCCCCATGCACATTCAGTTGGTGCACAGATAGGAGCAAAAGCAGATACCGACTTAAACTTTTCAGGATATTTAAAAGCTAAAGTCAATGCGCCGTGGCCACCCATTGAGTGCCCAAAGATACCAACTTGTTGAGCGTTTACAGGAAAGCTTTTTAAAATGAGTGGATATAGCTCATTAATTAAATAACTTTCCATTTGATAATGCTCAGACCAAGGTTCTTCTGTGGCATTAATATAAAAGCCTGCGCCTTGACCTATATCCCAATGATCCCCTGCCGCAACCTGTTCTCCACGAGGAGAAGTATCTGGCGTAATCAATATAAGACTAAGTTGTGCTGCCATATGCTGAGCATGGGCTTTAATGGCAAAAGTTTCTTCAGTGCACGTTAAACCCGCTAAGTAAAACAGAGTTGAGCAAGCTTTACCCTCTAAAGCTGCCGGTGGTAAATAAACACCAAACTTAGCAGGTCCTTTTAAATAAGAAGATTCAAATTGATATATGCGCTGCTCACCCTCAAAGCAGCGGTTTTTTTGCAGGAGTTGCATCGTTTTTAGCCTCTGTTTTTGTTTGAGCAATATCTACACTACCCGTATTTTGCTGAGGAAATAGATACTTTTCCAATTGAGGTAGCATAAGTTCCATATTTTTACCGATCATCCACTGAGGTTCTGAAGGTTCAACACCTTGAGCCACTTCCCATTTGGTTACTGTTTGCTTAGCTGTGTTAAATGAATCTTTCATCGACGATTGCTCTCGCATAGCCAAATCAAAGAAAGCTCGACCAAAATAGGTATAGTCAGCTTCGTTATTACACCCAAAAGAAGTTTTATCAGCAGCCGATGCAGTAATAATTAAGGTATCAGGAGACTGTAAAGCAGGAATAAAGCTTCCTGAATAACAGGCTGAGATAACAATCACACGCCAGCGAATACCGGATTTATCCAGTGTTTCACGCAACCATTTTGGGTCTACTTGCCCTAAATCTAATGGCGCATTTTCAATTTCGAAGTGATTTTGTTCACCGTGTGAAGTCATATATAGAAATAAGACATCACTATCACGGTTCATTTGCTGGCCCATACGGCGTAGCGCCAGTTCAATACTGGTTTTAGAGGCAATTGGAATTTCTGTGCGGGTGTCTGGATTATTGACTAACATCATCGAACGACCAATCGTTCCGAAACGTGTATCAAACTGTTCTTTAATACGGACCACTTCCGATTTAAAAACATCTTGATAACTATCGCCAGCAACACCTAGAAAATACCAATGGCTTTTGGCGAGCTCACCATATTGAACTTGCTCTAAAGAATCATTTAAAAGTTTACTTTGCGCATAAAAAGCATCTTCAGCAAACGTTGGTGCAGACTCTTCTACTTTCCAAATCGGTTGATCTTTTACAGAAAGTTGCCAAACTACCATCGTTGCAATAGTCGCAACCATGACGAGTGCACGCTCCCACCAAGGCCACTTGAGTTCACGTGAGAAAACCCAAATTACTGCTAAACTTTGCCACACGAATAAAGCTACAAATAAGCTCGGCAATATTCCGTTATAAATAGCATCGGGAATAAAGTTGAGATAACCGTTAGACCCCAAATACTGAATTAAACATTGAATTAATAAGATATTCGTATCTAGAACCAACCACAATAAAGCAGGTACTAGCATTAAGCGAGGTTGGTTAGTTCGCTGTGATAAGAAAATACCAACAATTAAGGCAATGAATGGCCAAAGTGCATAACCAATTAAACCTTGTGAATTAAAATCACCGATTTGACCAGCTACAAGCCAGCTATAAAGAGAGTTGGTACATCCTCCTAAAATTCCCCAAACAATAAGCTGAAGAATAGATGGATGTACAATCTGTAAAGAACGTCTTGACCCCAAAAACAGCCACATTCCGGCAATTTGGTTGCTTTTAAAATCATGCCAAAAGTTAATGGAGGGTTTAAGATCAATCATAAAAGGTTTTCAAAAATTTCGTTTTTGACAGGCATCTTAAGTGTATGCCTGCTAAGAATTTTAGCAATCATGCTTTTGAACTATATCACATATATTTGTGCATTATTCAAGCAATAAAACCTAACCTTACATAAGCCTACTGAAAATACGCATCAAAACGACAAGCATCCCCTTGCCATTGATGAGCTGGCTCTTGATTTGCCAAGAAAATAGCATGGCGTGGCCGCTTAACGACTACACGTTTAGCAACTCTCTGTGCCAAAACTAGCAAATTATCCCCCAAATCCATCTCACCATCTTCGGGTAAAAGAAGATGTAAAAGCTGCATTTGTTTTTTGACTTGAGCTTGTTTTTTAATTGCTTGTTGATTCTGGTCGCGCTGTGGGAACATCGGGTCAAGATAGACTACATCAACCGTTTTTACTTCTTGATGTAATTGCTGTAAATAGCTTCCAGAGTCAGCAAAGATCAGTTGAATACGATCCATAAATTGACTTAAAAATGGATCATGTTCCGCCTGAGCTTTTGAATCTTCAAGTAAAGTAAATAAAATCGGATGGCGCTCAACGAGCTGGATTTGGGCACCTAGATAAGCCATAAGTAAGCTGTCATGGCCTAAACCCGCTGTTGCATCAACCAGTACTGGCTTTTCACCTAACTGACAAGCACGGGCAATCATTTCCGATTTAAGACTTGCACGTTTTAAACGTGGAATTTCAGCTTTCCAGTCGGGTTGCATTTTCATGCCATTAGCAGATAACCATAATCCGTTTTCATCTACACAAAGGGCAATTTCAGGATTGAAGCGTAAAAACCGCGCATTCAGCTTTTCAATTGGCTGTAAATCGACAGTCACCCCTCTAGAACAAAGCACAGCTTGGTAGTGCTGTGCTTGTTCTTGAAAATCTTCTTCAAAATATATATGCATGAGTACTGCCTTTATTTTGCTTTACCCTGATCCGCTATCTTTTTCCACGCATCATCACGTAAATAAACTGGCAAAGCATGCTCGGCATCCACCCATTGCTTTTGTGCAGCATAGACACGTGCAATAGAAGCAATATCCTGTGCAGTTGCAGTGATTGTTTGATGCTCTGCATCAGCTTGAAGTAACTTTGCGCCCGAACCAATTAAGCAATGTTTTGCATAAGCAGCTGCTGACTCATAGCTCATTAATTTTTCTTCATCAATACACTGCATAATTCCTTGTTCATCTAGAACAAAACTTGCAATGTAAACTTCGTTCATACGTGCATCGAGCACCGCAGTCACCTGCTCCAAACCTTCAAGTCGGTATGCCGCTTGTGCTAAAGCTTGCAATGTAGAAACGGGAATTACTGGTAAATCTTGTGACCAAGCTAAAGCCTGAGCAACAGCAGCATTAATTCGAACACCACTAAAAGAACCTGGCCCACGGCTAAAGGCAATCGCATCCAAACCAGCAACTTCAAGACCTGTTTGTTGTAGCCCCTGCTCAATCATAGGCAAAATGGTCTGGGTTTGTGCTTTCGCCCGCGTATCGAGTTGAAAAAACAGTTCTTGGGTTTCATCGATTAATGAAATGGAACATTGCTCGTTTGCAGTTTCCAACGCCAGCAATTTCATGCACAACCTTAGTATTAAATCAGATTAAAAACGAGGGTTATGATACCCCACTCGGCTCTGATAGGCGAGTTGTTCTATCTCTAAATAAAAATGCCAAGCTTGTGCTTGGCATAGAAAATAACTTATTAAAAGATTTTAAAAGTGAAACTCTTTTAAATCTGCATAGCTCTTAAAGTGTTCAGCATAATGTAATGCGCTCAAGCGTATTTTCGCTGCCCCATCTTCATCTAAAGTTTTGACAATTTTGCCTGGTGAACCCATCACTACTGAATTATCTGGAATCATCTTCCCTTCAGGAATTAAAGCATTAGCACCGATAATACAATTTTTACCAATCACCGCCTGATTTAAAATTACGGCGTTCATACCAATCAAACTATTATCACCAATCGTACAACCATGCAGCATGACTTTATGACCGACTGTGACATATTCACCAATATTTAACTCAAGTCCAGCATCAGTATGTAAGACAGAATTTTCTTGAATATTAGAAAAATCACCAATTCGAACTACACAGTTATCAGCACGAACTACTGCACCAAACCAAATACTGACCTGACGGCCTAGTTCTACTTGCCCAATAAGCGTTGCAGTTGGAGCAACCCAGCCATCCCATGGCTCATGTAAGGCTTTTGGGTGCTGTCCTTGATAGCTATACATCATAATTTATCAATCCTGATCTTTATTTTTTATGAGAAAACTTTGGCATTCCAAAGGTTGGTGAGTTAAGTAAAAATGGCCAATCTTTTTGATAACCTAGTCCATATTTAAACAGAGCAACTAACATACGAGCAGTTAACCCCCAAATAATTTCATTATCAATCTGTAAGCTTGGAAAATATAAAGACTGATGAGCATATCGAACTTCATAAGGTGTTGGACGCGTCTCGATAAGTTGCTGTAATGGGACAAAGAAAATTCGATCAATTTCGGTAGGCTGAGGTATTAAAGTGACCTCAGGAGGAATAAGCCCAACGATCGGTTTTACAGACAAACCGCTTCTTGCACGCTGCATCGGCAAATCACCTAACAACTGTACATCAAACGGATTTAAAGCTGTCTCTTCCTGAGCTTCTCTTAACGCTACAACAATATTGCTAGTATCACTAGGATCACGCTTTCCACCCGGAAAAGAAACTTCCCCCGCATGGTTGTTCATATGTATTGAACGGCGTGTAAGCAGTACCTTTGGATCATTCTCATTCGTAATTGCAATCAGTACTGCTGCTTGTGCTTCTTGTATGCGGGTGGAAAAGCGCAATCTTTGCTGTAACTTTTGTGTTAGCAAGTGCTCTTCCATACCATTCACCTATTATTCTATCTCTCTTTGCATCATATCTGAAAATCAAACTTAGGGAATAGAGTTGATGCGTAAGTCTAAAAATTCAGTTATGCTGAGTCATCTCTATACTCGATGATAATTATGAGTTTCTGTGTAGCGTGTGGGCATAAAACCGAACAAAAAATTCCTTTAGGTGATCATAAAGTACGCCGTGTTTGTACTCATTGTGGAAATATTCACTATGAAAACCCCAAAGTAATCTGCGGTGCCTTAGCGTTATGGGAAGACAAAATATTACTCTGTCGTCGTGCGATTGAACCTCGTTATGGATTGTGGACATTACCTGCTGGCTATATGGAATTATTTGAAACCATGGAACAAGGTGCAGCACGTGAAACTCGTGAAGAAGCAGAAGCCGAGATAGAAATAGAACAACTTTACTGTATGTACAATATTCCGCGTATTGGTCAAATTTATGTTCTTTTCAAAGCACAGCTGAAAGATGGCATTTTTGGTGCTGGTGAAGAAAGCATCGAAAGTCGGTTGTTTGAAGAGCATGAAATTCCATGGGCAGAACTAGCCTTCCCTAGTGTCGAACATACATTAAGACATTATTTTGAAGATCGTAAGAAACAAGTTTTTCCAACACATCTTGAAACTTTGGGGACTCGTTTAGACCATACAGGTTAATCACTTGAATCATAAAAAAGACCGCATAGCGGTCTTTTTATTTTGTTTAATTAAGATTTAATTTTGATTGCTTTACATGCTGGAATAGACTGATCTGCTAATTTGATTGTTACTGTACCAACAATACGTTGTGCTAATGCTTTCTCTTCATCAGTTGGTGCTGGAATTACTTTATCAATTGCATTATAACTCGCTTGTGCAGCTGCATGAGCGTTATACCAACTAGCCAGCCCTTTTGCTCCATTATTAAGATTAATACTATTATTATCTACTTTATTTGCCAGTAAATTAAATAAATTCAGTTTTGCAGTTCCTGCTGATGGTCCAATGAAAGTCAATCCAATCATCGCACCATCAATATTCGAAAATTTTGGATTTGCTAACATCATACGAATATAAACTGAGCGATCAGAGTTTGTCGGATCATTTAGTGTCGCAGCAGTCGTACCAATACGGTATTGCTGTACACCCAAACTATCAATTAAATTGTTGCCTGTAACTGTGGCACATTGCCCTGACATATCAGTAGTTGTGGCATTTGGTTTAATATCAGTTCGGATATCGCCATGTTCATCAATAACAATACCTAAATTTACAGGCTGTGCCGCTGTTTGCGCAAAATTAAAAGTTAAATTTGCATAGAGTGGAAAAATATAATTTTCTCCAGTTTTAACATTCCCAGCAGTTTTAAAAACACTACTTTCTAAAAAACTAATCTTATTTCCTTTATAAATATCTACTCCCCCATTATAGTTTTCTCCACCCAGAGTTTGCCGCCAACGGCCATAATGTTGAGGATTTCCAGTATTCAGATTCGTCAAGGTTTTATATACAAATTCATTTCCTGCAATAGCATAATCATTAAATAATTTGCCTTGATAAATTTGTATGTCTTCATTTGGATTATCCGATAGACTTAAACGAAGAGGTGTAGTTGATTGAATTTCTCTGCTGATTGGATGAAGCCAAGTATTTTGGGCATTAACATTCATTTTGACTGGTTTAACTTTTCGTACAAGATTTAAAGGATCTGTTAAATCCTTTCTAACACCATTCCATTGTAAGCCATAACCGAATGTATAACCTTGACGGTCTGTCACTAAGTACATTGAATTTACACTATCACGCAAGGCAGTAGAGGAATTTTTTTCACACTCTTCATATGAGTTAAGATTACATCCTCTAAATAGGAAAACATCGAGAATATCTGTAGCTTCATAAGTTCCCGCATTACTTAAATTAGTTGTTTGCACTACTAATTTATATGCTTCATCATCTGAGATTGGACTGACATCTAGCCAAGGTTTTAAAAGACTCGCATACGCCCCACTTTGAAAATCTGCTGCTGTTACGCTTTGAGAGAGCTTAGTAAGTAGATCCTTTTTCTCATCTGTAATTTCTATAGGCTGTATATCTCCAATCAGATTATCACCTTTTTCAAAACCAATACTTTGGAATATTTTTACCAAAGCAATTGCAACTTTAATTGTTTCATCATTTTTATCTAAAGTCGCAGGTGTTTTACCTGTTATCCCACTTGCTAAATCTAATAGTCTTAAATACACAGGTAATGATGTTTTTTGACTTCCATTATTCACAAAAGCAGTATATTTTCCTATTGTATCAAGCTTCACACTACCTAAGAAAATCTGTTTATCGCTCTTACCTTGTAAATAGAAACGTGCAGTATCACCAACTTTACATGTACCCGTCACGGTCCCCTGTGAAAGGGTAGTGACAAAATGCTGCCCGAGGGCCGTACTACAATCAAAATTAATTCCTTCAACTGGATAATCCAATGCAAACTCAAAGCAATTTGAATCTCTAGTCGAGTTACCACTTACACTTGGTTTGCAACTACCAGAAGTTAGGTTTCCATTATTACCACCTGAATTCGGATCTTCATTAATATTGGAACCACCACCACCACAACCATTTAGCATCAGTGCTAATGTAGTCAGTGCAAAAGGCCAGAAAACTTTTTTATTCATTAGCTATCCTACTTATTTTTTAACGTAATACCGAAATTTGAATTTGTCCCTGATTTGTTAACTCTTTTTCTTCAACATCTACCGCAGAGGATAAAGGTGTCATCATGATATATTTTGCTGAAGGAGGTACTTTTAAAACACCTTGAATTGATGCATGCTGTAATATCGTAGAAGGATAAGATCTGCTTTTGAATCCACTTACACCCTCTAAGATACAGCCTTTATCATCCAAAAAGATGACTAAAGGCCAGTAATATAGGGGATTTTCATTACTAGCAGCAAATGATAGAAACTTTAAATTTTGAACAGAAGGATCTAGTTTGACGACCTCGTATTCAAATTTTTCTTTTAATGGCTTCCGCGGCCACAAATTTACTTCTTTATTTATACTAAGGGTCTTAATTAATTTAGTATAACCTTTAACAAAACATTTATCTTGTTCAAAAGCCCTCTCTAATTCTTCTGAGGATAAGCGCATATATGTTGAAGCTAATACAACAGCGCTTTGCTCATCTTGAGAGTGTCGATTAAAAAGCTGATCTAATGTTGACCGACTAACACCTTTTTTCCGTTCTATTGATTCAGTTCGCCCTAGGCCATCCGGCATAAGATAAAACCGTTTTTTACCCTCTATATTGAATTCCTGATCTTCAAGATACTCATTATTTACATATTCAACATTATCAATCGTTGTAAACTTAGACTTATCTTTTAAAGAGTCTGACGAGGATGGAGCTTGAGAAGAACTTTTTATTGGTGGTGGAACTAAAGTGAGCTTTTTCTTCCATTCATCATTAGGAACTGATTGGGATTTTTCTGTTTCAAGAGATTTCGTTTTCTTCACAGGGATACTTAATTCGCTAACACTTATAGCACTTTCGCTAGTATCTTTGGGTGCAGTCGGTGCAGTCGGTGCAGTCGGTGCAGTCGGTGCAGTCGGTGCAGTCGGTGCAGTCGGTGCAGTCGGTGCAGTCGGTGCAGTCGGTGCAGTCGGTGCAGTCGGTGCAGTCGGTGCAGTCGGTGCAGTATTTAATTTCTTTTGTTTTTGCTGTTCTATTTTTTTCGGTAAATCTCTGTACTCTTTCTCTTTAATAATTATTGGATCTGGGATAATCACAGCCTCATTAAGTGAATTTTGAGGATTTATTTCTATTTTAGAAATAGACTCTTTTTTTTGCTCAATATTTTTACTAGGCACGATCATAGGACGACCATCTGGACCTATAATCGTATAAAAACCATCTGCATAAGATAAAGAAATACTTGCCATCACAATACTTAATATTGAGACAGCAAGTTTAGGGCGAAACATCCATTTATATTGTCTTACCATTTTGTTCTATAACTCAAACCAAGCACTGTAACTTTAGTATTTGTTTTAACATCTAAACCGGCATAAGGGTTTAATAAGATATTATCGACACCGCATTTATTAGATAAAGTACTTGTACAGGCTGGTATGTTGTCTCGACTGCGTAAGAAACCAACTGAAAGATCTAAATCCGTATCGGTATCGAAACGATATCCAACTCCCAGACCAAACAATTGTGCATTATTAATCGGGACCATTGTATTACGTTTGTCATCAGGGATAGCACTAGCACGTGGTTCATAACCAGCACGCAATTTCAACCGATCTGTAGCAGAATACTCTAGCCCAATCCCCCAACTCCAAGGTGAAGTAAACTTTAATGGCAATGCTAAAGATTCTGGAGTTACCTCATTAGATAGAATTCTCGCCACTTGAAGTAGTGAAATCTGACGGTCAAATTCAAATTTAAATTTATCCCATGCGGAATAGTCTGTCCAACCTACATCAAAATTCACTTGTAAATCTGGCAGTAATTTATATTTAATCCCTGCTTGAAAATGGGCAGGGTATTCCAAATCCATTGCTACTAAACCAGATTCTATATTTGGGATATATCCAGGTAACTGTAAGACTCCTGAGGCAACACTACCAGTAGTTGATGAATTAAGTGCAGCAATAAGCTGCTGTGGAGCTTTTGCATTATCTATTAGGTACTTACCTTTCAATCGCATTTTAGCTGAACTTTGATAGACCATACCGAAACTAAAATCATCAGTTGGTTCCCAAAGCAATCCCAAGTTATAGCTAGGACTCAATGATTGCTCTAATGAAACCTGTAATGCACCCATTTTGTTAAATGGATTCATTCCTTCTTGAGTATTACAAATACCTAATAATATTAGATCGGTAAAAAATTCCTTATTATTTTTAAATGGTCTACAAACTACTTCATCAACCATCCTTAGTACACCAATCATTTCATTGGGGAAACGTAGATCAGTGTTTAGGGCTATCGCGTTGTAGGACATACCCACTGAAGCACCAATTGATAAATGGTCATTTACCTGATAACCAAAAGACGGAGATAAATATGTAATACGCTCTACAGCAACTTGTTGCCCCATATAATTACTTGGGTTACCATTTTCCGCACCAAAACCTGCAACTAATGGTGCATACATTGCTGTTGCATAGGTGACTTTCGAGCCTGGTGGTTTATAAGCTATACCAGCTGTAGGAGCAACTAATGGATAACCAGCACCTAAATCAACCATTTTTTTAAGAATGGGTACATATAAGCTGGCATATTCCACATCACCGCGTACAGGTCCTTTGAAATCGGTACAGATACCAACGGAAACCTCCGGTCTATCATTACATACAATAGGGTCATCTGAATAACCGAAAACGTTATATCCAGGTGGTGCAGAGTATTCTCTTTGAATATCAAAGTTCGCTAAAATTCCTTGTACATCTGTCTGCAAGCCGTCAATTTTAGCTAAAGCTGCTGGGTTAAAGTGAACTGCACTAATGCCAGGAGGATCTGCAGTTACAGCATTCCCCATTGAGAGTGAGCGAATATCAACAGCTAGGTTTTGTCCTAATTGAGCATTGGCAAAGCTAGAAAAACCGGAGATTACAATTGCCGCCGTTAAAGGACATAATTTAGGATATTTCACCTTAATATCTCCTTATTTTTGCTTTTTGCCAAAACCTAAAATATCTAACGGGAAAGATAGACCAAGCGAAATATCTGGTGCATCTTCTGTTAAACCAATACCCACCGTACCATTGACAATCGTTTCAGGTGATACACGTACACCTAGAGCAAATGAGAGCATTGCGCTACTTTGATCTGGTGAAGTGTAAGATTCGTTACCATTATCAAATTCAAACTCAGCATCCATGTTGAAACTTTGCTGATAAGACATCGTTAAAGATACATCGTAGTTAAACGAGTAGGCGAAACCAAATGAGAAACCACCGCTAATGCCAGGATCAAATGAAGTTAGAATTCTTCTTCCGTTTTTTCCTCCTCCACGTGCCTGATCAAGGCCTGTTTCTTTAAAACCATAATTGGCAGATGCAGAAGCGAATAAAACGACGGGATCGATATACTTACGAGTACTTGCTCCTACTCCTACAGAGTAATAACCTTTACCCGTAGAGAGCTCATCTAAGCCTATCTCATACGGACTGTCACCCGTTTTGGTGGATAGGCTACCAAAAAGAACTAATGGTAAACGTCCTTGCTTTAAAGGAAATGGTTCCCAACGAGCACCCAAAGCAATATCACCCAAACCAGCAGTAGTTTTATCTTTAATAATTTCAGACTTTGCAACAAAAGGTAAAGTTGCTGAAAGAGTTAAGTTATCAAGAACACCATATTGAAAAGTAAAACTATTTGTTAAAGTGTGGTTTGCATCTTCTTCTACACGTAAACGATTGAGTTGAGAAGAATTATCCGATAAAGCTAAGTCAATTCGAGTATCACGATAATATGTATAATCAAGGTCATAATAAGAAGAAATAACCCCTTTTTTAATTAATGAGTATTGACGCTCATTTGAAGTAAATACTTCTTGTAAATTTGTTTCTTGACTCGCATCACCTTCTTTTTTCTGTAAAGCAGTAGCTGCTTGATTTGCTTCTGGAGTAGCTGATGTAGGTGCAGATTCAGTGATTCCCCCCTCTGTGGTCGGAGCTGTTTTCTGTTCTTGCACTGAATTTGTTGTTGGCATTACTTCTGGCTTTGTACTCACCTCAGGAACAGCTACACTATTTTGTGTACTCGCTTCTGCAACTTGATCATCTGCATAAAGTGTATCTGTAATGGCAATTAAACTTAATGCCAACACACTCATCTTCATCCATCGATTATTCATATTTCTTCCCACCCAATCTATTTATTTTACTAAATTAAAATTTGACTATTTACGCTTGTAATAAAGACGCATATAAGTTTCTATCGGCTGATTATATGTTGGAGAATGGTTATCATTATCCAAGACGCGACGCATCGTTGAAGCTTTGTTTGCTAAACGGTCATAATTAAATGTTGGATACTGCACATCAACAAAAGCATACCGATTGACTGTTGCATCTTCTACATGACGCATATCAGCTTCTTTTAATGCTAATAGATCTTTACGCTGAGATTCAGGAACAGAAATAACAAATAAAGTATTATTGTCCCAGATTTCTTTAAAACGATTTTCATCAAAGCTGATATTTCCTAAAGCAGGATCAGCTACATATACTCTTCCATCTTTATAAGCTTTATATACGACGAAATGTTTAAAACCAGCATATGAAATAGGAACGATTGCAGGTTGACCAAGTTTAACTAAATCAGAAAACTCTCCCCGATAACCGCCACTCTCTAAACCAATTGCAGTAACGAAACGCTTCATATCAAGTAATGAGAAACTTCGACGCTCAATAATACGTTGATATTCGCCGTACTGTAGTAGACCACTCATGGTCTGCTGTTCAGTCAAACTCGTCCCCACATAACCATTTAAAAGTGTAGTAAGAGCAGCTGAACCACAACTATAGTCATAAGCTTGACGAACAATACCTCTGAACTGATCTTCTACAGCTGGTTTAATCGTGACTGGTTCAATATGACTACGGCGAAAAGATAAATTACGTGAATCGGCGGTTTCTGTATAATAAACAGTTCCCGGTGGCTTTTTTTCTATTTCGAAGGCTTCTGTCGCAAAGTAATATATCAATGCCGAGCCTAAAGCAATCTCTAACATAAGCACTTGGTCTAACTGGTGGCCTAACTGGCCTTATTCATTTTATTCTTAGAGCAATAGCTCTACATCCCTGTGTGTTGAAGATACCTTTTTTTTCTGTAAAAAACAGCTTTTTTTTAATCTTTTTGATGAATGTATAGTTTTACTCTATTTAAATTGTTAATTAATTCTCACTTCGATTAATTTCTTATCTAGATATATAATATTCATATAATATTTTTAAATTAAACAATTATATTATATTAAAACCTCTTTTTTCATTTAATAAAAAAAGCGCGTATTAAACGCGCTTTTGTTTTTTGACTTTTAAAATTAGTGTCCAGAAATTGTAATTGTAGAGTTAGCAACATTTAAGCCTTGAACTTCGACATCACCAATTGAAGCAGCTGTACCCAAATGTACACCTTGTAAATATACATTCATTGCTTGAGTACTGTTGTTTTTAATTTCTAGTCCTGTTGTTTTTACAGAAATACCAGCATTTACATCTAGATCACCTGTAGCATTAGCGCCACGTACCATGATTTTGTCAAGTTTGATGGTACCACCGCCAGCAGCATCTTTAATACCAAGATTAGAGATATTTAAGCCACCCTGCAAACTTGAATTCACTTTAATCATTGCACCTTGAGGAGCGGCACCTAACTGAATATTTGCAGTAATTTTACCTAAAGACAAATCTAAACCAGTAATGATTTCTGTTGGCGCTGTTTCAGTGATACCACGAGTTGCTGTAGTTTCATTTACAGTACCAGAAGTACCCACACCAATTGAGCCAACATGCACATCAACAGCACCAACCGTTGCCGCAACGTTTAAGAAAGCACCGTTAGTACCAGAAGCACCATTCGTGTCAATTGCTAAATTTAAAAGTGGATCAGTACCTGTTTGTTTAAGAGTGATACCATTAATTGCGATCGCACCCGCAGTACCTGATGCACCTACAATTCCTGTTGCAGTACCCAAACCATCATTATCATGTAAATATAGTTTACTGATATTAATACCGTCAGTACCTAAAGCAATACCGATATTAATACCATCTTGACCTGTAGCAGCACTAAGCGCAGCATCGTCCATTGACTGCATTGCCATTGCATTTGCGCTGATAGCTAAAGAAGAAACTAAAGCAAGTTTAGTAAACATTTTCATTGAGCACTCTCCCAAGAGCATTTATTTTTTGACTTAACCACTCTCATTGTCTCAAGTTGCATTTTTCTTTATATGGCAACCGAAACTTCCAATCCTTGAGTAGTTTTGCTTAGCAATTACTAAATTACATCTACGTTAATTTTTGTTCAACTAGTGTTGTGCATTTTTTGCCAACTACCCGACAAACGGTACGCTCAAGTTTTTCTTAATAAACCCTGCTAAAAACCATAAATCCTAAGTTAAATTTTCGTTCATTTTATCAGCAAAAAAGATTATCAGTTAAAAGACTTTCTACTGATGAACTACAACTTGTAGTAAACTAATTACTCTCTCCTTAACCACTGTCTCTTATTTAAAAATGTCTCAGTTAAAGAAAAAAATCTCTTTACATGGTAAAAATGCTGCCGATATTTTAAAAAAATTAGACGGATTAAATGGGCTTATTTATTTAAATGATAATAACAATCCAATTGTTGGATTTCTCCCTCAACAATATATTCTAATTCAAGATGAAAATTATTTAGAATTTGAGCGTCAAAATTTTAATGAATATAAAAATATATCAAAACCAAACCAATTAATAGATTTTATTCGGTTTAAAGAAGTTAATTCAAAAAATAATATTCAGACTATAACAAGTTTTATGGGGGGGTATATTGGCTTTATCAGTTATGATTTCAGTGCGCATCAATTTATTAATGGTAAAAATCATATACAACCTTCTTTATTCATAGGCCAATATCGTTCTTTTTTAAAATATATAGATAATGACTGGTATTTTTTTAGTGATGAAGTAGATGCTCTTGATCTATTCTCATATATTGAAAATAAAATACATAATTTTATTTCTAATAACTCTAAAAATATATTTGAATTAAAAACCACCATTCAACCAAGATGGTCTAAAAAACAGTACCTCGATGCTTTCTATAAAATACAAGAATATATTAAGGCTGGAGACTGCTATCAAATTAATTTAACCCAAGAGTTTAAAGCTAAATTTTCAGGATCCTTATTAAATAAAGCTAAAGATCTATGGAAACTTACAAATGCTCCATATGCAGGTTATTTAAAATTAGATGATTTTGAGTTATTAAGTTGCTCTCCCGAGCTTTTCATCGAATTTAATCAAAATAAACAAATTAAAACTAGACCTATTAAAGGCACAATGCCTCGCTATGAAAATATAGAAAAAGATTATATTTCTAAACAAACTTTAAAAAACTCTCAAAAAGACCAAGCTGAAAACGTGATGATTGTCGATTTATTACGTAATGATTTGAGCATTTATGCCAATACAGGATCTGTAAAAACGACAAAACTATTCGAGATTGAAAGTTTTAATCAAGTACATCACATGGTAAGTGAGATCGTTGCGACCCTTAAAGACGATATCAATCCTATGCAAATGTTGCTTTCAGCCTTACCCGGAGGCTCAATCACAGGTGCCCCAAAAATTCGGGCAATGCAAATTATTGAAGAGTTGGAAGAAGAAGCAAGAGGTGCATATTGCGGGACATTAGGGTATTTCAATTTTGATGGAACAGGTCGCTGGAATATTCTTATCCGCAGTTTCCAACAATATCAGAATCAGCTTTCTTTATGGGCTGGTGGAGGTATTACAATTGCATCAAATGCAGAAGCAGAATATCAAGAAAGTCTTGATAAAGTCTCTGCGATGCTGAACTTGATGAACAGCACAGCAGAGTAAAATTTAGAGAATATCTTCTTTTAATGTCTGTACTAAACGCTCATTTTGCTCATCAGTTCCTACAGTAATTCGCAAGAATTGATTAATACGAGGCTTATTGAAATAGCGCACGATAATACCTTGTTCACGCAATTGCTGGGCAAGCTGACCTGCATCATGCGATGAGTGAGAAGCAAAAATAAAGTTTGCTTTAGAAGGTAAAACTTTAAAGTCCAAAGCAGTTAAGTTATCGACTAATTTTTCACGACTAGAAATAACTTTTTGACATTGTTCCTCAAAATAAGCCTGATCTTCAAAAGAAGCTACCGCGGCTGCAATTGCAAAACGGTCAATAGGATATGAGTTAAAACTATTTTTGACAGCTTCAAGAGCCGCAATTAAATGAGACTGAGCAATCGCAAAGCCAACGCGTAAACCCGCAAGAGAGCGAGATTTTGAAGTTGTTTGGCACACAACTAGATTTTCATAGCGATTTACTAAACTCACCGCTGATTCTGCACCGAAATCAACATAAGCTTCATCAATGACAACCACCCGATCTGGATTAGCTTTTAAAATTTGTTCAATTTCGGCTAAGCCTAGTGCAATACTTGTTGGAGCATTAGGGTTGGTAATAATAACCCCACCATTTGGTTGCGCGTAATCTTTAACTTCAATCTCAAAATTTTCATTGAGCGGAATTTCTTTAGTTTTTGTTCCAAAGAACTGACTATAAACTGGATAAAAGCTATAAGTGATATCTGGATAAAGAATCGGTTCGTCTTGAAGAAAAAATGCTTTAAAAATATGAGCAAGTACTTCATCAGAGCCATTGCCAACGAAAACTTGAGATACTTCAATATTCTGTTGTTTAGCAATTGCTTGCTTTAAAGCTGTAGCATCTGGATCGGGATATAAACGTAATGCATCAGCTTGATGAGTTAAAACAGCTTGAACCGCTTCAACTACTTTTGGTGATGGCGGATATGGATTTTCATTCGTATTGAGTTTCAATAAATTCTGAATTTTAGGTTGCTCACCCGGAACATAAGGTTCTAATTCACGAACTTCTGGACTCCAAAAGCGCATTTGTGCTGTAGATACAGTCATAGTCTTATCTCAAAAAAGGGCTGAAAATCAGCCCTGAGTAATAATTAAAAAAACTACAAGGTTTATAAGCTTATTGATAACGATAGCGAGCTGAGCGTGCATGGGCATCTAAGTTCTCTTGGACAGCTAATATGTCGGCTGTTTTAGCTAACGTTTTAACCCCATCTTTTGAACACATAATCAAGCTTGAACGTTTTTGGAAATCATAAACGCCTAAAGGAGAAGAAAAACGGGCAGTTCCAGATGTCGGCAATACATGGTTTGGACCCGCGCAATAGTCACCGATTGCTTCAGGTGTATAACGTCCCATGAAAATTGCTCCAGCATGACGAATCTCTTCACTCATTGCTTCTGCATCATCTAAGCACAGTTCCAAATGCTCTGGTGCAACCTGATTAATTAACTCAATTGCTTCTGCGCGGTCTTTAACTAATACCAAAGCACCACGGTTTTCAATCGAAGTTCTTGCAATATCTGCCTTTGGCAATTCATTTAAATGCTTTTCAATTGCCAACTCGACTGCATTAAACAAAGCTTCATCTGGAGTTATAAAAATAGCTTGAGCCACAGTGTCATGTTCAGCTTGTGATAAAACATCCATAGCCAACCAATCTGCATTATTCTCACCTTCTGCATATACTAAAATTTCAGAAGGTCCGGCAATCATATCGATGCCGACTTGACCAAACACAGCACGTTTAGCAGCTGCTACAAAACGATTCCCCGGACCAGTGATTTTATCTACAGGTGGAATGGTCTGAGTACCATAAGCAAGAGCCGCTACTGCTTGCGCCCCCCCAATAGTGAATACTCGACTAACTCCCGCAAGGTAAGCCGCCGCGAGAACCAATGGATTTAATTCACCGTTTGGCGCAGGAACAACCATAATAATTTCAGGTACACCAGCAACGTGGGCTGGCACAGCGTTCATTAAAACTGAAGACGGATAAGATGCTAAACCACCTGGCACATAAATACCCACACGGTCTAGAGGCGTGACTTTTTGCCCTAATGTATTGCCCAAATCATCTACATAAGTCCAGCTATCTTGTTTCTGAACTTCATGAAATGTACGAATACGAGTTGCTGCTAACTGAAGAGCATCGCGAATTTCTGGGCTTAAATTATCAAAAGCAGTTTTAAGCTGTTGTTGAGATAACTCTAAATCTGAAAATTGATGCGCAGGATGTCGATCGAACTGTTGAGTAAGCTTTAAAACATAATCATCACCATGCTGACGAACATCAGCAATAATTTGATCTACTGTTTGCACTAAATTAAGATCACTCACGGTTTCAAATGCTAAAAGCTCAGCAAAAACCTGTTTGAAGTTCTGATCTTGAGTCGATAAACGTCGCATCAATTTACCCACAAGGCGAAAAAGAAAAAACAAGTTTACTCTTTTTCTAAGCGCTTGTGGGCATCATCTGAAGCAACTATCACAAAAGCATGATGGGAAATTGCTTTTAACGTGATTGAACAGCTTGCTCGAGCTGTGAAATGATTGGGTTTAATAGAGTTTGCTTACGTTTAAAACTGGCTTTATTTACAATTAAACGTGAAGAGACTTTGCAAATCTCCTCTAATGGCTCAAGACCATTCGCTCTTAGCGTATTACCCGTATCAACAACATCCACAATGTAATCGCCCAAACCGACCAAAGGCGCTAGCTCCATAGAACCATAGAGCTTGATCACATCGACTTGCTCACCTAGGCTTGCATAATATTGACGTGTAAGATTGACATATTTCGTGGCAATTTTTAAACGGCCTTTTGGACGCTCCATCCCCACTTTACCAGCAGTCATCAATTTACACTTAGCGATTTTCAGGTCAAGTAGCTCATATACATGCTGAGCACCGTGTTCCATCAACACATCTTTACCTGCTACACCTAGATCTGCTGCGCCATTCTCTACATAGGTAGGTACATCAGATGCACGTAGAATTAAAATACGTACTCGCTTATGCGTAGTAGGAAAAATCAGTTTACGGGACTTTTCCGGATCTTCGAGCAAATTAATACCCGCAGTAGCTAGTAAAGGTAACGTCTCTTTTAAGATGCGGCCTTTACTGAGTGCCAAGGTCAAACCATGATCAAAATTGCCCATCACATCAAAATTAGGATCATCGTTTCTTACATCATTCATTAACTTACTCGCTTAATTTTGGCACCTAAACCTTGAAGTTTCTCTTCGACATGCTCATAACCACGGTCAATATGGTAGATACGGTCAATTAAGGTATCTCCCTCTGCAACTAAAGCTGCTAAAACTAAAGAGAACGAAGCACGCAAATCCGTTGCCATTACAGGTGCAGCCTGTAAAGTTTCTACTCCAGTTACGACAGCATCATGACCTTCAACCTGAATATTAGCGCCCATACGTGACAATTCAGGAACATGCATAAAACGATTTTCAAAAATCGTTTCAGAGATAGTTGCAAATCCACGACCAATAGCGTTTACCGCCATAAGCTGAGCTTGCATATCTGTTGGAAACTCTGGATGTGGCAAAGTTCTAAAACTTACGGCTTTAGGGCGTTTGCCTAACATATCAAGTTCGATCCAATCATCACCACGAGTGACTTCAGCACCCATTTCTTCAAACTTATCTAAAACAGATTCAAGTAATGCAGGATCGGTATGTGTAGTTTTGACACGACCACCCGTAATTGCAGCAGCGGCCAAATAAGAACCCGTTTCGATACGATCAGCTACAACGGCATATTCACAGCCATGCAAACTTTCTACGCCTGTTACAACAAGAGTATCAGTATCAAGTCCTTCAATCTTAGCACCCATTTTAATGAGCATTTGAGCAAGGTCAGTGATTTCAGGTTCACGAGCTGCATTACGAATTGTCGTAACACCATCAGCTAGTGCAGCAGCCATCAAGATGTTTTCAGTACCGCCAACGGTAACCATATCAAAAACAACTTCACCACCTTTTAAACGACCTTCAACTGAAGCATGGACATAACCATTTTCAACTTCAATATGTGCACCTAAAGCTTCTAAAGCTTTTAAATGTTGATCAACTGGACGTGATCCAATTGCACAACCACCAGGTAAAGAAACTTTTGCATTACCGTAACGTGCTAATAATGGTCCTAAAACCAAAATTGAGGCACGCATCGTTTTTACTAGTTCATAAGGAGCAAACTGATTATCTAAAGTAGAGGTATCAGCTTTTACTGTGTCATTTTCATAGCTGATTGTAACCCCTAACCCACCAATCAACTTGACCAAAGTATTTACGTCTTTAAGATTTGGAACATTAGTGATCGTAATTGGAGAGTCTGCAAGAATAGTTGCAGCAAGTAATGGTAAAGCTGCATTTTTAGCCCCAGAAATGCGCACTTCCCCGTCGAGCTTAACACCACCCGTAATTAAAAATTTATCCATTAATATTTAAGCTCCGAAAAGGCTTGCTTTACGCCATTCATCTTTGGTCATTGCACGAATTGTCACCGCGTGAACTTCGCCACTTGCAATATAAGTATTTAATGGTGCATAAACTAATTGTTGGCGAGCAACAGTACGCTTACCGTCAAATTGATCATCCACAATACGGAGGTCAAATTTTCCGGCCTGTCCGCTCACCGCTACTTCCGCTTCAGGGAAAGCTTCTTTTAAAATTTGAGTGAGCTGTTCACTATTCATTGCAAAGACCTCTGACACAACCTAAGGTGTAAAACGAAGTATTTTACTATAACTTTTTCAAAGAATTCAGTACGTGTTTATATTTTATCAATAAAAAAGAGGCTATGTTTCAAGCCTCTTTCAATTATATAAAACTTATTAAATAGAAACAGCAACTTGCGAATAAGTGCACTGCATTTTCCGATATTTTAATAATTGTTTTTTTAATTTTTCAGTTAGTTTTTTAATTGAAGTATACATATCATCAGCAGTTGCCTGAGCAAACAACTCAATTCCCGGCAATCTTACAATAGCCTCTGCAACATGGTTCGAACTACCTTTATGAGAGCGCTTATCAATTTGATGATCTTTTGTTAATTTAATCTGCATACTATTCACCTGATCTAAGTGTTTTGTTAACTGATTAAATTTTGATTTAATATTTTCTTCTATAGCTGGTGTAATTGCTAAATGATGTCCACGAATCGTTATTTGCATAATTCTATCCCTCACCTTTTTTAGGTTATCTAAAGAAGAACTAAAACGATTTAATGCTATCAAAAAGAAAACTTAGAACAATTAAACCATTTTAGTTACTCTCTTGGTGAAAATGAAATTTCATTATTTCGTTATAATGAATCTCTAGAATAGCCATACTTCAAAATTCAGATCAAGACTTTTCTTTCAGACGACGAAGGAATATGTAACGATTCTCGATATTTTGCGACCGTTCTTCGAGCCACTTCAATTCCCTCATCCTTTAACAATGTAGCAATTACATTATCTGACAAAGGCTTACGTGGATTTTCGTTGGCGACTAGTTTCTTAATCATTGCCCGAATTGCGGTGGAAGATGCCTCTCCCCCTGCTGTTGTTCCTACATGGCTAGAGAAAAAATATTTCAACTCAAATAGACCACGAGGCGTAAGCATATATTTATTTGTAGTTACACGAGAAACTGTAGATTCATGCAATTCGACTTCTTCTGCCACGTCTCGAAGAACTAGCGGCTTCATCGCTTCCGGGCCTATTTCCAAAAAAGCTTTTTGATGCTCTACGATACAAGAAGCTACTTTTAATAACGTTTTATGCCTTTCATCAATACTTTTAATAAAGTTTTTCGCCTCAAGCATCTGGTTACGTAAATATAAATTATCCTCACTCTGATCTGCTCTACGAATCATACTAGAGTAAAAAGAATTAATTCTTAATTTAGGAAGTACATCTGGGTTTAGCTGAACCTGCCAATGTAAATCTTTTTTTGAAACTACTACATCGGGAATTTGATAATCAGATTCTTGCTTATCAAAATCCATACCAGGATAAGGTTTTAACGTTTTTAAAAGATTGATTGCAAACTTTAATTGGTCTTTCGTTAAACCAGTTTGTTTGAGTAATTTATTAAGATCATTGGCTATCAAAAGCTCATAATACTGTAATAGATTTTTTGCCTCATTTAGATATTCAACATCTTTGGGCAGAAACTCTAGCTGTATTTTTAAACATTCCGCTAAATTACGCGAACCAATCCCTAAAGGATCAAGTCGTTGAATGTGTTTTAAGACAACTAAAACCTCATCTTCTTCGATCTCTTCCTCAATATCCATTTCATTCAATAATTGTTGTGCCGCTAAAATTATTTCTTCAATTTCAGCATCTAAAAACCCTTTATCATCTAATGCATCAACAATACAATAAGCAATTAATTGATCTATTTTAGAAAAATGCAAAAGATTAACTTGTTCTAGAATATGTTCCTTTAGCGATAATTGAACTTGGCGATTATCCTCTCGTTCTTCAAATTCTGGAGTAGCCAAAGCTGTTGATTGATGGGTATAAACATCATCCCACTCAGTATCAACGGGTAAATCATCAGGCAAATGGTCTGCATTTAGCTCAGTCGTTAAGTCATCTGATTCTTTATTTTCTAATGCAGCCAGACTCTCCGTTAGTGATTCTTCTTCTATTTTTTCAAGTAAAGGATTACTATCTAGTTGAATCTGAATTTCCTGTTCAAGCTCTAAACTAGAGAGTTGTAACAAACGAATCGCCTGCTGCAATTGAGGTGTTAACGATAGAGAATTCGCTACTTTCAATCCAACAGATAATTTCATATATTTCATTTTCCATAAAACAAGCAAAAATCATGCCTATTCAATATTTATAACATATAGTCTCCATTTGTTATACATATCCAACTGAAATTTGTAGAAGAAAAAAGAGATTTTTCCAATTATAAAAATAATCTTATTAAATTAATTCTATCAAACATGGTTCTCATACAAAGTCAGACACGAAATCTTGTTATAAAAAGTTAATTAGGAGGAACTAGCCCTCTTTTAATTTTGTCTAATTGATTACTCTTCGATTGTATAGTTTTTTTCTATTAAATTTTAAGATTTCAACTCATAGCTTACTATTTTATATTTATTCCCCACACATATATTTTTTATCACGATAAAAAAACACCCCCATTCATTGGAATGGGGGTGTTTGTAATAATGAGCTGGCGATGACTTACTCTCACATGGGTAACCCCACACTACCATCAGCGCTAAGAGGTTTCACTTCTGAGTTCGGGAAGGGATCAGGTGGTTCACTCTTGCTATGGTCGCCAGCACAACTGTTTATGGATACTTGCTTCGTTTTATTCACTGTGTGATACGTTGCGTTTTCCAAATCTTTACAGATGGGCTGATTGAATCTGATTTTTCGTTGTTCATTTTAGCTAAGTGTTTAACTAAATCAAGTTGCTTTGCATATTTATGAATCGATTGATGCTTCATATACAACTGCTTGGGTGTTGTATAGTCAAGCCTCACGAGCAATTAGTATTGGTCAGCTTCACATATCACTATGCTTCCACATCCAACCTATCAACGTCCTAGTCTCGAACGGCTCTTTAGAGGAATAAATTCCTAGGGAAATCTTATCTTGAGGTAGGCTTCCCGCTTAGATGCTTTCAGCGGTTATCCCTTCCGAACATAGCTACCCGGCGATGCGACTGGCGTCACAACCGGTACACCAGAGGTTCGTCCACTCTGGTCCTCTCGTACTAGGAGCAGATCCTCTCAAATTTCCAGCGCCCACGGTAGATAGGGACCGAACTGTCTCACGACGTTCTAAACCCAGCTCGCGTACCTCTTTAAATGGCGAACAGCCATACCCTTGGGACCTGCTTCAGCCCCAGGATGAGATGAGCCGACATCGAGGTGCCAAACACCGCCGTCGATATGAACTCTTGGGCGGTATCAGCCTGTTATCCCCAGAGTACCTTTTATCCGTTGAGCGATGGCCCTTCCATACAGAACCACCGGATCACTAAGACCTACTTTCGTACCTGCTCGACTTGTGGGTCTCGCAGTTAAGCGCGCTTTTGCCTTTATACTCTACGCGTGATTTCCGACCACGCTGAGCGCACCTTCGTACTCCTCCGTTACTCTTTAGGAGGAGACCGCCCCAGTCAAACTACCCACCAGACACGGTCCTCGTCCCGGATAACGGGACAGAGTTAGAACCTCAACATTACCAGGGTGGTATTTCAAGGACGGCTCCATTGGAACTAGCGTTCCAACTTCAAAGCCTCCCACCTATCCTACACAAGTAAGGTCAAAGTTCAGTGTCAAGCTGCAGTAAAGGTTCACGGGGTCTTTCCGTCTAGCCGCGGGTACACTGCATCTTCACAGCGATTTCGATTTCACTGAGCCTCTGCTGGAGACAGCGCCGCCATCATTATGCCATTCGTGCAGGTCGGAACTTACCCGACAAGGAATTTCGCTACCTTAGGACCGTTATAGTTACGGCCGCCGTTTACTGGGGCTTCGATCAAGAGCTTCGCTTACGCTAACCCCATCAATTAACCTTCCAGCACCGGGCAGGCATCACACCCTATACGTCCACTTTCGTGTTTGCAGAGTGCTATGTTTTTAATAAACAGTTGCAGCGGCCTGGTTTCTGCGGCTGTCGTCAGCTCAGGAAGCAAGTTCCATCACCAACAACAGCGTACCTTCTCCCGAAGTTACGGTACCATTTTGCCTAGTTCCTTCAGCAGAGTTCTCTCAAGCGCCTTGGTCTACTCGACCTGACCACCTGTGTCGGTTTCGGGTACGATTCCTGTGTAACTGAAGCTTAGAGACTTTTCCTGGAAGCATGGTATCAGCCACTTCACTGTACAAGTACAGCTTGCTATCGGATCTCAGTATAGAGTACCCCGGATTTGCCTAAGATACATACCTACATCCTTCCACCTGGACAACCAACGCCAGGCTGACTTAACCTTCTCCGTCCTCTCATCGCATTACACAGAAGTATTGGAATATTAACCAATTTCCCATCGACTACGCCTTTCGGCCTCGCCTTAGGGGTCGACTCACCCAGCCCCGATTAACGTTGGACTGGAACCCTTGGTCTTTCGGCGAACGGGTTTTTCACCCGTTTTGTCGTTACTCACGTCAGCATTCGCACTTCTGATACCTCCAGCATACTTCTCAATACACCTTCATCGGCTTACAGAACGCTCCCCTACCACTTGACTAATGTCAAATCCGCAGCTTCGGCACATAGTTTTAGCCCCGTTACATCTTCCGCGCAGGCCGACTCGACTAGTGAGCTATTACGCTTTCTTTAAAGGGTGGCTGCTTCTAAGCCAACCTCCTAGCTGTCTATGCCTTCCCACATCGTTTCCCACTTAACTATGATTTTGGGGCCTTAGCTGGCGGTCTGGATTGTTTTCCTCTTGACTACGGACGTTAGCACCCGCAGTCTGTCTCCCGGATAGTACTCATAGGTATTCGGAGTTTGCATCGGTTTGGTAAGTCGGGATGACCCCCTAGCCGAAACAGTGCTCTACCCCCTATGGTATTCGTCCGAGGCGCTACCTAAATAGCTTTCGGGGAGAACCAGCTATCACCAGGCTTGATTAGCCTTTCACCCCTATCCACAAGTCATCCCCTGGCTTTTCAACGACAGTGGGTTCGGTCCTCCAGTTAGTGTTACCCAACCTTCAACCTGCTCATGGATAGATCGCCTGGTTTCGGGTCTATACCCAGCAACTAAACGCCCTATTAAGACTCGGTTTCCCTACGGCTCCCCTATACGGTTAACCTTGCTACTGAATATAAGTCGCTGACCCATTATACAAAAGGTACGCAGTCACACCACGAAGGTGCTCCCACTGCTTGTATGCATGCGGTTTCAGGATCTATTTCACTCCCCTCACAGGGGTTCTTTTCGCCTTTCCCTCACGGTACTGGTTCACTATCGGTCAGTCAGGAGTATTTAGCCTTGGAGGATGGTCCCCCCATATTCAGACAAGGTTTCACGTGCCTCGCCCTACTCGTCATCATTATGTGTGCCCTTTCGTGTACGGGAATATCACCCTCTACGTTCGCACTTCCCAGAGCGTTCCACTAAAACACACATAACTTAATGGGCTGATCCCCGTTCGCTCGCCGCTACTGAGGGAATCTCAATTGATTTCTTTTCCTAAGGGTACTGAGATGTTTCACTTCCCCTCGTTCGCCTTGCAACACTATGTATTCATGTTGCAATACCTACCTTAAAGTAGGTGGGTTCCCCCATTCAGAAATCTCCGGATCAAAGGATATTTGCCGCCTCCCCGGAGCTTTTCGCAGGCTATCACGTCTTTCATCGCCTCTGACTGCCAAGGCATCCACCACATGCACTTAATTACTTGACTATACAACCCCAAACAGTCGTCAACACCTACAAGTGAGTGTTGTCCGTGCGATTCTTCATCGCTACTATCTGTTGTCTGTGTACTTAAACACTGTACAGCTTCAATCTAAATTCACATACCAAAACGCTTGATTCAGTTAATTTGCTAGTTCTCAATTCATTTAGATTAATTGCTTAATCCAAACTCTTGAGTGAACAATTTATTTCAGACTCAATTTTGCCAATCTGTTAATGAATAAACACGCCTTCGTCAGGTCATGCTTAATACCGTGATACTTAAATCACAGAAGTTAATAAACCAAGATCTAAATCTCTATTTACTAATTTCTGTAATCCGAACTTCTCTTAAGTTCTGGTGGAGACTAGGAGAGTCGAACTCCTGACCTCCTGCGTGCAAAGCAGGCGCTCTACCAACTAAGCTAAGTCCCCAGCTTACATCATCAGTCATGTATCTTTTATCTATAACTTCAACCAGTCAAAGTCATGGTGGGTCTGACAAGACTTGAACTTGTGACCCCACGCTTATCAAGCGTGTGCTCTAACCAACTGAGCTACAGACCCTCAGATACATCTATGAAGAACAACTTGTTGTGGATTCTTACCAATCGTCAATCTTTCGTTAAGGAGGTGATCCAGCCGCAGGTTCCCCTACGGCTACCTTGTTACGACTTCACCCCAGTCATCGGCCACACCGTGGTAACCGCCCTCTTTGCAGTTAGGCTAGCTACTTCTGGTGCAACAAACTCCCATGGTGTGACGGGCGGTGTGTACAAGGCCCGGGAACGTATTCACCGCGGCATTCTGATCCGCGATTACTAGCGATTCCGACTTCATGGAGTCGAGTTGCAGACTCCAATCCGGACTACGATCGGCTTTTTGAGATTAGCATCCTATCGCTAGGTAGCAACCCTTTGTACCGACCATTGTAGCACGTGTGTAGCCCTGGCCGTAAGGGCCATGATGACTTGACGTCGTCCCCGCCTTCCTCCAGTTTGTCACTGGCAGTATCCTTAAAGTTCCCGACATTACTCGCTGGCAAATAAGGAAAAGGGTTGCGCTCGTTGCGGGACTTAACCCAACATCTCACGACACGAGCTGACGACAGCCATGCAGCACCTGTATGTAAGTTCCCGAAGGCACCAATCCATCTCTGGAAAGTTCTTACTATGTCAAGGCCAGGTAAGGTTCTTCGCGTTGCATCGAATTAAACCACATGCTCCACCGCTTGTGCGGGCCCCCGTCAATTCATTTGAGTTTTAGTCTTGCGACCGTACTCCCCAGGCGGTCTACTTATCGCGTTAGCTGCGCCACTAAAGCCTCAAAGGCCCCAACGGCTAGTAGACATCGTTTACGGCATGGACTACCAGGGTATCTAATCCTGTTTGCTCCCCATGCTTTCGCACCTCAGCGTCAGTGTTAGGCCAGATGGCTGCCTTCGCCATCGGTATTCCTCCAGATCTCTACGCATTTCACCGCTACACCTGGAATTCTACCATCCTCTCCCACACTCTAGCTAACCAGTATCGAATGCAATTCCCAAGTTAAGCTCGGGGATTTCACATTTGACTTAATTAGCCGCCTACGCGCGCTTTACGCCCAGTAAATCCGATTAACGCTTGCACCCTCTGTATTACCGCGGCTGCTGGCACAGAGTTAGCCGGTGCTTATTCTGCGAGTAACGTCCACTATCTCTAGGTATTAACTAAAGTAGCCTCCTCCTCGCTTAAAGTGCTTTACAACCATAAGGCCTTCTTCACACACGCGGCATGGCTGGATCAGGCTTGCGCCCATTGTCCAATATTCCCCACTGCTGCCTCCCGTAGGAGTCTGGGCCGTGTCTCAGTCCCAGTGTGGCGGATCATCCTCTCAGACCCGCTACAGATCGTCGCCTTGGTAGGCCTTTACCCCACCAACTAGCTAATCCGACTTAGGCTCATCTATTAGCGCAAGGTCCGAAGATCCCCTGCTTTCTCCCGTAGGACGTATGCGGTATTAGCATTCCTTTCGAAATGTTGTCCCCCACTAATAGGCAGATTCCTAAGCATTACTCACCCGTCCGCCGCTAAGATCAGTAGCAAGCTACCTCTCTCCGCTCGACTTGCATGTGTTAAGCCTGCCGCCAGCGTTCAATCTGAGCCATGATCAAACTCTTCAGTTAAAATCATTTTGTACCTTATTTAAAGACAAGGTACCAATTCTGGCTCATCAATTACTGACTTAAATTTCGCTCAAATAAACTTCGAGTAATTTAAACCAATCAATCAATGAAAATTATTTCGATTAATCAATCAGTAAAAATCCACACAAGTTGTTCTTCAATTCTCTTAATGATCTTCTTCCTGGTTCGTCACCAGCAAGCTAGGTCGGCTATATTACTCTTAATCTCTTAAAAGTCAACAGGTAATTTCGATATTTTTAAAACTTATCTCTCAAACCAACTTACCATCAAATTCATCACTTAAAGCAACCAACTCAATTCCAAGTAACTGTTTTTCAACAAGTTTCTATCTGCATCACCGCCGATGGATGTGCATTATAGACCATTAAATTCCCTTTGCAACCCTTTTTTTAAATCAATATCATCAACCGGATACTTTTTAAGCTTTTTAGCATTTTATCTATATTATTTGATCAATTTTACATTGATAATAGGTTATCAATTTTGTATTAAAACATATCTCCACCCAACTGCACATTTAAGTATTAGCCTGGCTGGCGGTTAAGGAATTATATGAATTATTCTAATTTAATTTTACTAAGCGTATTATCTGTAGGTGTTTGTACCTCTTTATATGCTCAAGAAAATACTATAAGTGAATCTTCTAATGCGAGCTCACTAGAAGAAACAGCACCGACTCATACGCGCTCACAAATTATTAAAGATTTAAAAAATATTAAAGTTAAAGATTTAAAAATTAATGCGAATGCAGCACAACCAGATCCTGTAAAAGACCCATTACAATCATTAAATCGTCCAATTTACTCATTTAACGACATGTTGGATCGAAATTTTTTACGCCCAGTTGCTGTGCAATATAGAGAAAAGACTCCAGAAGATGTCCGTGGTTCTTATCGTCAGTTCCGTAAAAATCTTGGAGAACCTTGGAATGCTGTTAACCAGCTTATTCAAGGTCGCCCTGGTCGTGCGGCAAAAACCCTAGGTCGCTTTACAATTAATACGTTAACTACTCTTGGTTTAGCTGACCCTGCCAGCCGTTTAGGTTTACCGACTGAAGAAGAGAATTTTGGTGTAACTCTCGGTTACTATGGTGTTCCTTCTGGCCCATTCCTAATGTTGCCTTTTTTCGGGCCAAGTACCTTACGTGATGGTTTTGGTTTAGCAGTAGACGCCCAAGCACGTCCACAAAAATATGTTATGGATGATCAAGAGGGTCTTTATTGGTCAAGTAATATGTTACAAGCGGTTGATACGCGCGCTCAATATCTGGATCTAGATCAGACCTTACAAGGTGATCAATACGCCATGATTCGAGATTTATACCTCCAACGTAAAGCATTCCAAATTGCAGAGAAAAAGGGTGACTCAGCTGATGTATCTTTCATTGATGATGACTCAGAAGATACGCCAGATGAGAATCAAAACCCTTAAAAGATGAAATCGAGGTATTGCTCGGATTAAGAGTTCGGCAATACCTTGATTTTGATCATACATACTCTATGATGAATAAAGTGATCATATAAAAGGACTACCATCTCTTCTATGTATTTTATTAAACCGACACGCTCTATCCCTTATTTAGAGCAAGCTTTGGATAAATTGCCAGGCTTACAAGTCATTAACATAGATGATTTAGATTTATATGATCCAACCATCATTGCAATAGCAGATGTACAAGATTTCCTAACATATAAATGGAATTTACCCACCATTGTCATTGCTTTTGAACATGAAGGTAGCGCTTTAGCTCAAGCTTGGGAAGCGGGTGCTCTTGCAGGTTGGGTATGGAATCAACTACCTACCGATTTAAATAAAGCATTATCAAGAATTGATGCTCAATATAAGCGTAACCAAGATAGTCGTGACTTACCTTCGGCTGCTGAACTGCAAAAACGATTACTGCCTAATCCAATTGATTTATTAAATTATCAAGTCGAAACTTTCTTCCAACCCTCAGCTTATCTCTCCGGTGATTGGTATGACTACTGGAAATTAAATGATAAGGAAGTTTTATTTTATCTTGCCGATGTTTCAGGACATGGTGTAACCAGTAGTTTATTAACATCTTGGATGGCAGCTTTCCATGGCCGCTCTAAAACCCCAAGGCAATTAATAAAAAAATTAAATGGCATGTTAGTTCAAGAGAATATTGAAAAGCACATTACGATTGTGGTGGGTATTTTAAACCTTGAAACACATACACTTCGTTGGTCAAGTGCTGGGCACTACCCTCCTCCTATCATTTTTGAACCCAATCAAGCTCCAAAAATTCTAACAACAAGTAGCTTCCCATTAGGCTTGACTGATGAACTCGAAGTTGAAGAGCATGTTTGTACATTAAATCACCAAGCACGCTTCATTGTTTGCTCAGATGGGGCCCTTGAACCTTTTGATGGCGGCTTAAATGATCAGTTCCAACAATTGGTTCATCATTTGCAAAATCAATCATTCCAAGCACCCGATCATGTGGCTGATGACATTGCCATTTTTAGTCTTTGTCGAATGAATTAATTTACGAATCAATTAATTACATAATATACGACTTAAGGACTCTTGAGTCTGCGATGGCACTATGTGATAATTTTTCTATCCTTCTCTGAAAATGGCATTTATATGTCAACAGGTCATGTTGAATATGCAAGTTTAAATGGAACGCATATTTTCAAACTTATTGGTGAAGTGCGAGCCCATTCTTGTATAAGTCTAGACAAACTTTTAAACAGAATTGAACAGCAAGAGAATGTTGTTGGTGCAATCGTTGATTTAACCCAAACAACATTTATTGATAGTACGGTGTTAGGCATCCTGGCTAAGCTAGGTTTAAAGCTTAAACAAACTCATCATATTCAAGCTGTGATGCTATCTACCAATCCAGATATCACAACCTTAGCCAACAGTATGGGGCTAGGGCAGGTTTTTGTCATTTTGAATTACTGTGGCGATCCTAACGTTTGCACACTAACGTTAACTGATGAACAGATCACTCATAATGCAATGCTAAGAACAGTTCTGGATGCACATAAGACATTGATGAAACTCAATGCAAATAATCAGAATATGTTTGAGCCACTTGTGAAGCAGTTACAGAAAGAACAAGATACGCTTGAACAGGTATCAGATAAGCAAAATGCCTGACTTTAAACATTAAGCCGGATTAGAATATGACCCTTATTTCTGTTGCTCAAATGAACTCTCAAGATGATATTGAAAATAATTTTCAAGTCATTGAGTCGTTGATTCAACAAAGTAAGGCGCAAAATGCTAGCCTGATTGTTTTCCCCGAAAACTTTGTATGTTTTGCAGCTGGAAAACAACGCGAAACAGCTGAGCAATTTGAGTCTATTCAACAACGGCTTGAGAAACTAGCACATCAATATCAAATCTGGATTGTGGCCGGTACCTTACCATGTCCATTTCGTCCAGATGGATCTACCATTCAAGATGGTCGAGTCCGGACGGTTAGTCTTTGTATTAGCCCTGAGCGTACAGAAGCACGTTATGACAAGATCCATTTATTTGATGTACAAGTGGGTGATGCTGTCGGTGGTTATCAAGAGTCTCGTTTCTTTGAACCTGGAACAGACGTAGTAGTCACATCTACCCCTTTTGGCAATATTGGCTTAATGGTATGTTATGACTTACGTTTTCCAGAGCTTGCTCTAACTCTGAGACAACAAGGCGCTCATATTCTTACTGCTCCTGCTGCATTTACTTATACAACTGGACAAATGCACTGGCAGCTTTTACTACAAGCTCGGGCAATGGATAGCCAATGTTATGTTTTAGGCGCAGCACAACAGGGCTGGCATGGTGAAAAACGACAAACCTGGGGACACTCTGGGGCAACAGATAGTCGTGGCCAAATTTTAAGTATGATTGGATATAAAGGGAGTGGTTTAATCACTGTACCCTTTGATTTAACAGCACAAGAACTCGTCCGCTCTTCAATGCCTCTGATGACTCACCGTAAATTGATTCATTATTAAAAGTTTAATTATTCATGTGGAAATACTTATTTAGCATTTTTTGCTTGGGGGCAAATATTCATTGTTATGCAGAGTCTGGTACAACAAACCATTTTGTTTCGCCTGCTGCACAGCTCAACTCAGATATTCTTCCAGCAACTCCTAAAAATATCCCCTTGCCTGCTTTTGGCCAAAGAATTATTGGCTGGGGTACAGGCGCAGAAGGTGCAAGACAACGTTTAGAAAATATTCAGCCAGCAGATGTTTCGGTGATTAAAAAACAAGGAACAACGCTTGAAATGATTACTGCATGGCAAGATTTTTATGAACAAGAGCAACAACGCAATGCAAATAATCCTACCGCTAAATATCGTGCGCGTTTAATGAAAAAGATTGCCGATTTGTGGTAAACACTTTCATCTAGAATATTTTTATCTTATGGAATAATTGATGTAATTATTCCATTTTTTATATCCCTTAATTTACTTTATTCATAACCTATTCTTATGAACATTTAAGAAACTGAATAGAACGCGATATACTACAAAAGCAATATTAGTTTCTTTGAGGAAGATATGGACCAAGACTGTCAAAACTTAAAGCTTGAGAATCAATTATGTTTCCTCATTTATTCAACAAATTTAGCGCTTAATCAGCTCTACAGAAAACTACTAGCGCCTTTGGGTATCACCTATCCCCAATATTTAGTTATGTTAGTGTTGTGGGAACAGGATGAAGTGACTGTTTCAGAAATTGGAGCTAAACTTTTTTTAGAATCATCTACTCTCACACCTATCTTGAAAAAGTTAGAAGCCTCGCATTTACTTCGTCGTACCCGTTCAAGTCAAGATGAGAGACAAGTGATTATTACGCTGAGCGATGAAGGAAAAAAATTAAAAGATCAAGCAATTCATATTCCAGCAGGCGTATTAGAAGCAAGTTCATGTGATATGACAACACTACTAGGTCTTAAAGATCAACTTACTAAACTCCGTACAAACTTAGTCAAATAAACAGCAATTTTTTTAAAAAATATACTTGTCAAAATAATTAAGTCGTGTACGATATATTTGTATTCAATTTATTTTAGGAATAAAAACGATGTCATTAGAAAAAGTTGTTTATCGTGCAAAAGCTAAAGCAACCGGTGGTCGTGATGGCCGTGCGACTTCATCAGACGGCGTATTAGATGTACAGCTTGGTGTACCTAAAGAAATGGGTGGTGCTGGTGGTGCTGTAACAAATCCAGAGCAACTATTCGCAGCTGGTTATTCAGCATGCTTTTTAGGTGCTTTAAAATTTGTTGCAAACCGCGATAAATTTAACATTAGCAAAGACGCTTATGTAGAAGGTGAAGTAGGTATTGGTCCAATTCCTACAGGTTTTAGCATCGAAGTAACTTTAAATGTTTACTTAGTGGGTATGGACCGTGAAGAAGCTGAAAAGTTAGTTGCAGCAGCTCATATTGTTTGCCCATATTCAAATGCAACTCGCAACAATATTGATGTAACCTTTAATATTGTAACTGAATAAGTTTTAATATAAAAAAAATGCCCGAATCAAATCGGGCATTTTTTATCTTACATATTATGCTTCACTTGCCTCATTGGTTACACGAAGCACTTCTTCGAGTGTAGTTTTACCTGCAAGTACTTTGCGCAAACCATCATCACGAATAGAACCTGAATACTCACGAGCATGATTTTCTAATTCATATTCAGCTGCGTTACCATGAATTAGACGGCGCATAGGTTCATCAACTGGTACGATTTCATAAATCGCTGTACGTCCATTAAAACCTAAATGTGAACAATGATCACACCCTTTGGCTTCAGGTAACTGCAGCAACGGTTCATTATTAATATGTTGAAAAACCTGTTTTTCAAAAGTATCAGCTTCACGCCATGTCATACAATGTGGACATAAAGTACGAACTAAGCGTTGAGCAATCACCCCAATTAAAGAGCTTGATAATAAGAAGGGCTCAATTCCCATATCTTTAAGTCGAGTAACCGCACCAATAGCGGTATTGGTATGCAGTGTTGATAAAACCAAATGACCTGTTAAAGATGCTTGAACTGCAATTTCAGCAGTTTCCAGATCACGAATCTCCCCCACCATCACCACATCAGGATCTTGACGTAACATTGCTTTTAAAGCACGAGCAAATGTCATATCCACTTTGGTATTCACTTGAGTTTGACCAATGCCTTCGAGTTGATATTCGATTGGATCTTCAGCAGTTAAGATATTACGAGTATTGTCATTTAGATCAGACAAGGCTGCGTATAAGGTGGTCGTTTTCCCCGAACCTGTAGGTCCTGTGACCAAAATAATACCGTGGGGACGATGCACTAACTGAGTTAAACGCTCATAGTCACTAGCCATTAAACCCAAGTGAGTCATGTTGAGTCGGCCCGCTTGTTTATCAAGCAACCGCATAACGACCCTTTCACCATGCGACGATGGCAAAGTTGAAACACGCACATCCACTTCACGACCAGCAAGACGTAAAGAAATACGTCCATCTTGTGGTACACGTTTTTCGGCAATATCGAGCTTCGCCATAACTTTAATACGCGAGACTAATAAAGGCGCTAACTCACGGCGTGGTTGTACAATCTCACGCAATTGTCCATCTACACGTAATCGTACAGATAGTTTCTTTTCAAAAGCTTCAATATGAATATCAGAAGCCCCTACTCGAATTGCCTCAGAGAGAAGTGCATTGATCAGACGCACAATAGGCGCGTCATCTTCCTGGTCCATCAAGTCTTCTGTTTCAGGAACCTGATCGGCCAAACTCAATAAATCCGGATGATCTTCTAAACCAGCCGCAACTTGTTGTGACTCCCCTGTATCACCTGCATAACTCGTACTTAAGAGCGTATTAAATTCTTGTTCAGTACATAATTGATAATGAGCTGGCTTACCCAAGATGCGTCTTGCTTCCTGCAATGCAATTTTTTCAGTATTTTGACGTCTAATAATAAATACCTGATCACCGTCATAACGAAATAAAACACCATGACGCTTGGCAAAACTATATGGAACTTGTATTTGTTTCAATATTTGCATCACAATTTATAATGATGAGTAAGATGATTTTGAGTGTACTCTAAGCAGATTACAGCGTGAAGTCTGTTTAACAACTCGGTAGAGGAATTTTGCGTCTTGTTTGAAAATAATGAATATCAGCCTCACCCCCAGAATTCTTTAAAATGGTGGGGTGAACAGCACTTTGAAATTAACCAGTCCAAAGCATGGCAATTCGGTTCAATGCTCTTTCGTTTAACACGTGGCATAAAAGAATGGCGCATCGAATATTATCGTCCGTCTCTCCAAGATGATAATGAGCAAGATTGGCACCCAATTGCCGATCCACATTTTGCCTTTCCACATAATGTTCAAGTAGAACGATACATGTTTCGAAAGACCAACCCAGAATTTTTACTGATGCCACGTCTGGCAGATCGTTCTGTGGTTATTAAACCTGTCGATCCTATTTATATTCCAGCTGGTCAACGTGGGACTCTATATATAAGCACACCATTATGGATTGCAGGCTTAGTTGAAAGTCAGCATGAACCTTTGTTTGAGATTCCTGTGATTCAGCCTAAAGATACGTGGTTTGGTCCTAATGCACAGCAAGGTGAAATCTGTTATGCCACTTCCGTGGATGGACGTACTGATTTGAATCTATTAACACCACGTGCTTTCCGTGCTGTTACTCCAATTGACTTTCACAACACCAGTAATCATCAATTACGCTTTGATCGTATGAATGTGCCAGTTACCGCTCTGCCTCTTTTTTATAGTGAAAGTACAGGTCGTTTATGGACTTCTCAAATTAAAGTTTATTATGAAGGCTCTGACCGTCCCGCACGCATTCGTATTGAAAACCGTACACCACCTCTTGCTGGTGAAGTCACCTATGTTCACCCACCACGTTCACCTGGTGGAGCATTATTCAATATGTTTGATTCATTCTTTTAAGAGGTTTATATGGCTGATTCAAATATTCCAAAAGATATCGCTGATAGCCTCACAAGTATATTTACCAATATCAATACCGAACGTATTAGCGAAATTTTAGTCGCTGTTGTGCTGTGTTTTATTGGATTTGTACTTGCTCGTATTATTTCAAATACATTTATTAGAACCATTGGCTCACGTTTTAATGCTCACCAACGCCTTGTATGGCGCCGTGGTATTTTTTATTTTATTTTCCTACTCTTCATTATGACAAGTTTGAAAGAAGCAGGGTTCAAACTTAGTGTATTCCTCGGTGCAGCAGGTATTTTAACTGTAGCACTCGGTTTTGCATCGCAAACATCTGCCAGCAACTTGATTAGTGGTTTATTTTTGATTGGTGAAGGTTCATTTGAAGTCGGCGATACGATCCAGATTACTCTCATTCGTGGTAATACCATTGAAGGCGAAGTCATTTCAATTGATTTGCTCTCAGTCAAGTTACTTACACTCGACAATGTCTATATTCGTTTGCCGAATGAACAACTTATTCGTGCGCCTGTACACAACTTATCTAAATATCCTATACGGCGTATTCCAATTACACTCGCAATCAACTTTCACGAAGATATTATTAAAGTACGTGAAGTTCTACTCGATGTGGCAGCCCATTATCCACTCGTATTGGATGATCCAAAACCCGCAGTTACGGTTACCGCATTCAGGGAATCATCGATTGAACTTTTATTTGCAATGTGGTGTCGACAAGAAAACTCTTTAAAAGTTCGGGATGAGATGCAAGAACGAATTCGAAATGGATTTTTAGACAATCAGATCGAAATTCCTGTTCCAAAAATGGGATTGATTGATCGACCATCTACTGTTTTTGCTGAAGATGATATCGATCAATATAGCAATCAAAAAGAATTAAAACGAGAGCCTAAAGCTTAGGCTCTTGATTCTTCTGTGCGGTAGACGACGGGGGTAATGGCGCAATATAAGCAATAATTAACATTACTCCACCTGCCCCAATAAACGAAATGACTCGAGTTAATGTCGCACTTTGTGATAGATCAAGCAAAATCAACTTTAATACCACAATACCTAAAAGCGCAGCACCTACAAACCAGAGTTGACGAATCATTTTACGGCTTGAGAATGTAGTTAATACAAATGCCAAAATGACCCAAAGCAATGTCAAACTTAACTGCACTTCACCATTCGTCCAAATTGCTAAGCCCCATAGTGGCGTTCCCCAATAATGATGTAAGCCCCTAACGACCACACTACTGAATACCAATAACCCAGCTAAAATTGTTGTAATTTTAAAAGTCCACTCTAATGATTTATCTTGATCAAAAGCATGTTGATAAATAATAAAGAGCAGACTTGCAAATACTAAAATAGAAAGAAAATCAGTTAAGTTAAATAAAGGAACAAAATAAAGATGCTCAGCAGAGTGGCGATCAACGCTCACAACTAGCAACCAAATTAAGCTTAAACACCAAACCGGAATTTGATGCAACAATGTAGTTTTATGAGTCTTATACGCCCAAAGCGAATAAACCACAGGGATAAAAGCCAGAGCAACAACTGGCATTTTTGGAAAGATCACCAAACCAACTATTGCTAACGCCAACCAGCTTAAACCAGCCCAGACATTTAAGTACCCAGACTCATCCGACTGCGGTTGAGCCATAAGAAATAAGGCACTTAGAATAATGGTAGCGACTAAGAAAGTAGTTTGTTGTAATGAGTCTACCCATTTAAACAACGTAAACACTTGACTCGCAAACGCTTCACCCAAAACTAACAACAGTAACAGGCTAATTAAAATTAACTGCAAACTTTGCCATTGCACACGAAGTTTATAGTGAACGATTGCACTAAATATTGCTATTAGAACTACGGCGAACATCAAATATGGACTCAAAGAATGATGATACCATGTCATTATTTCTACACCAGCTACAGCACCTGCATACATCCCTAAACACAAGAAAATGCTACTAAACATGCTTGCGCTAAAATAGCGTTGCTCTTTACTGTTGTATTGCAATAAATAAAAGGCAGAAATAAATTGAGCAATTGCATAGATGCTTGTGCTTAGCGTTGGGAACTCTTCATTTGCCCACACTTGATAAAACAGTGCAATAGAGCTAAGTAAAACTAAAACTACACCAATATATCGGCTTAAACGGTAGCGCTCAGTTACTCCCCACACAATTAAAGCCGTACCTTGAGCAACCCAACCAATTGCTGTCCAATGTGCTCCTTTTGCAAGCGGGAAAATTAAGGCAAAAAACGCAACCGCGAGAATGAAAAAGCTTTTTGCAAGGACCGAAAGCTGTGGATGAGTTTTTTTAATCCAAAAAGTTAATAGCGCATATGTACCTACCAAGACAGCAGCACCAATCGTCAACGCTTGTGTAGACTCATGTACTAAGTAAGCATGTAGCGTAAAGCCCAGCACAGGCACACTAAAAATAAGACCCACATCTAACAGCGGAGGTAAACGAATACCTTCTTGTTTTTCACTTGCTGACGTCCGAGATATATTTTGGCTATAACGAACACTAAGCCAAATAAACAGTGCGATATGGCACCACAAAATCCAGTCTAATGTATTAAATTTTGCGGGTTCTGCATAAAATGCGATTGCACTACCACCAATAAACATTGTGGCAAAAAAAGCTATTTGATTTAAGATTTTCCAAGGCTGAATAAAATTAACCGCAGCAACTGCTAAATTAATTACTAAGTAATAGCTAAATAAGAAGGTTACATCAGGGCGATATTGCGGAATAACTAAAGGAGCCGCATAAGCCATACCAAGTGCTAATATTGCCAAATAAATAGCTTGTTGTTTTAAGCTCAGGAATACCGTAATAGCTAATAAAATCGTAAACAGGATACTCGCTGTAGTTAGGTTGGCAATTACACCAAAATGATGTGAGAACACAAGTGTCAGGAATACAACAGCCAGCCCGACACCTTGCAATGCCACAGCAAAAAGCTGATTTTTCTTTTGCAATGTATACCCAAATGCCGTTAACACACCTCCAGCAATCGCAATAAATCCAAGTTTCACGCCTAAACTAAGTTGCCAATGCTCGCTTGCAAAACGCAATAGCAACACGACCCCAACCATAAGCACAGCAACAGCAACTCTTAAGATTGGATTGCCATGAATCATCCAATCCACGGCTGGTTGCCACCATGCAGTCTGTACATGAGCTGATTGTTCTGTTTGATTTAAAGGTGCCGTTTCTGCTGGGACTAGCGTGTCTGTATTATTGGAACTAACTTGTTCTATTACAGGATTTATAACTTCTGTTTGTATGGTCTCATTTACATGAACAGTTTGTTTTGCTGACTCGAGGTATAATAGTCGAGTATGAAATGCACTGATGGTTTGAATCAAACATAGCAATAAAACCAGTAAAGCCCCACCAGCAATCCACATCCAATGATTTATATAAGCAACTAATGCAACCAAGGCGGCTGCATAAATCACTGTTCTTTGCATGTGAATAGAATAAAGTGGCGTTTTCTGCCGAGAAAACTGCTGTTCTAAATGAGTTAAACGCTCATGCAGATTTGACAGTAATTGAACTAGAATGACAGTAAGTGCAATAGATAAAGCAATAACAGCACTCTGAAATTTAAAACCAATTGAAATGGCTAAAAACAAAGTCAAAGCGATCAAAACAATGATCATTCCCTGTTTGTCTTTTTTATACATGGGCTTAGCAATATGACACCTTCATTACAGGTCATCTTACTTCAAGCCAATACAAGCGTATATTTATACATACAAAATACTGCAAAAATCATAAACCTGCATTCATAGCCGTTTTCACGTAAAATACCCGTAATTCAGATTAAGGAATTGTTCAATGCCACCATTTGTCTTGGTTGATGGGTCCTATTTTTTATTTCGTGCATATCATGCATTACCACCATTGACGACCTCTACAGGGTTACATACCAATGCAATACGTGGGGCAATTTCTGCCATTCAAAAATTAATGCGCCGTATGCAGCCAACACATATGGCCGTCATTTTTGATACGCCTGAGCCAACTTTCCGCCACAAGCTTTCACCTATTTATAAAGGTGATCGCCCAACCATGCCGGAAGAGTTATCTCAACAGATTCCATATTTGCATGCATTGATTAAAGCTCAAGGAATTCCTTTATATAGTCTTCCGGGTGCAGAAGCAGATGACATTATCGGTACGCTCGCTAAACGTGCCGTACTCGAAGGCCATCATGTACTTATCTCAACCGGAGATAAAGACATGGCTCAGCTCGTCAATGACCATGTAAAATTAGAAGACAGCTTCAAAGACCGCGTAATGGATACCGACGGGGTATTTGAAAAATTTGGTGTTTGGCCAAATCAAATTATTGATTACTTAACCCTTATGGGCGATGCGTCTGATGGCATCATGGGTGTACCTGGCGTAGGCGCAAAAACAGCAGCTAAGTTACTAACTGAATATGGCACTTTAGACAATATTATTGCCAATGCAGACCAACTTAAAGGCAAACTTAGCCAAAATATTAAAGATAACTTAGACAATATTAAGCTTGACCACCAGTTAGCTAGTATCGTCTGTGATCTTCCTTTAGAACTCGATTGGCATGAGTTAAAGCTTACTGATCCAAATGTTGAGGCTCTACGTAATCTTTATACTGAGCTTGAGTTTAGAAACCAATTACAGTCACTTGATCATCCAAACAATCCAAATAGCTCAAGCTATAAACAACAAGCTTCACAGACTATTGTTCAAAATGAAGTTAAACCTGCTGAATCTATAGAAACTGAAGATCAAGCAAGCTTAACCAGTCAAGATGACCAGCTTGGAACTGCAAATTATCACACTGTTTTAACCCAAGAAGCATGGGATCAGCTCTGGCAACGCATGCAAAATGCCGATCATTTTGCTATTGATACAGAAACTACAAGCCTTGATTACCGTATTGCAGAGATGGTTGGTTTTTCAATCGCATTTGATGCGAAAGATGCCTACTATGTTCCATTAGCGCATAATTATGAAAATGCGCCACAACAACTGGATCGTGATCAAATTCTGGCTCAAATTAAGCCTGTGCTAGAAAATGAAGCAGTTAAAAAAATTGGGCATCACCTTAAATATGATGCCCATATCTTTGCCAATCATGGCATAGAACTTAAAGGCTGGTATTTCGATAGCATGCTTGCATCTTATGTATTGAATGCAGCAGCCACTCGTCACGGCATGGATGACGTAGCTCGTGTCTACTTAAGCCACTTAACCACCACTTTTGAACAAATTGCTGGTAAGGGTGCCAAACAAAAGACTTTCAATCAAATTGAGATTGAAGTTGCTGCTCACTATGCTGCAGAAGATGCACATGTGACTTATCGTTTATATGAAGTGCTTTCAAACAAACTTAAGCCATTCCCTGAGCTAGAAAATATTTTATATAACATCGAAATGCCAGTTGCCCGTATTTTATCGGATATGGAAGAAGATGGTATTCGTCTAGATCATGCCTTCTTAGATAAATTAAGCGTTGAATTTGCAAAAACGATGGAAGGGCTTGAAAATCAAGCGATGGAAATTGCAGATGAAACTTTTAATATTGCTTCGCCTAAACAAGTAGGCGAAATACTATTTGATAAATTAGGAATTAAAGGCGGTAAAAAAACCGCAACTGGGCAATACAGCACCAGTGAAAGTGTTTTAGAAAAAATTGAACATCCTTTAGCAGAAATTATTCTAGAGCATCGCGGTTTAGCAAAGCTAAAAAGTACCTATACTGACCGTTTAGTTGAGCAATCTCACAATGACACGCATCGTGTACATACGAGTTATCACCAAGCGCTCACAGCAACAGGTCGTCTCTCCTCTTCTGATCCTAACTTACAGAATATTCCAATTCGTAGACAAATTGGGCGTCAAATTCGTAAGGCATTCATTGCACCAGAAGGACGAGTTTTACTAGCAGCCGATTACTCACAAATTGAACTTCGTTTAATGGCTCATTTTTCTCAAGATGAAGCATTAGTACACGCATTCCAGCATGGACAAGACGTTCACCGCCGTACTGCGGCAGAAGTATTGGGCATTGCAATTGAAGATGTGACCAATGATCAACGTCGTCAAGCTAAGGCAGTAAACTTTGGTCTACTGTATGGTATGTCTGAGTTTGGTTTAATTCGTCAGTTAGGTTTCACACGTCAAGAGTCACAAAACTATATCAAACAATACTTCCAGCGCTATCCTGGCATCTATGAATATATGCAACGCACACGTCAAGTTGCATCAGAGCAAGGTTTTGTTGAAACTATTTTAGGTCGTCGTCTTTATACACCAGATATTGATGCACGAAATGTAATGGTACGTAAGGCTGCCGAACGTGCTGCAATTAATGCACCGTTACAAGGTAGTGCTGCTGATATCATTAAACTCGCAATGATTGAAGTCGATAAAATCTTGCCAAAAGATCAAGCCAAACTACTACTTCAAGTACACGATGAATTAGTATTTGAAGCAGATCAAAACATTGCCGAAGAGCTCTCTAAGCAAATCGCGACTGTCATGGAATCTGTAGTAAAAATTTCTGTGCCTTTAGTTGTTGAAGTTGGGCAAGGGCAAAACTGGGATGATGCCCATTAATTAGTAGAAATAAAAAAAGGGCTGTATTAACAGCCCTTTTTTTGCGTTAACTTAAAGCCCCGTTAAAAGAACTTTTGCAACTTCATTCATTAATATCTCGGCAATATAAAGCGCCAAAAACGCCAAAATTGGAGATAAGTCAATCATTCCCATATTAGGCAATAAACGACGGAATGGCGCGAGTAATGGTTCAGCTAAATCTTGAATCACTTCAATATAAGGTGAACGCGATTGAGTGAACATAACCACCCAACTCAAAATAATTGTCGCGAAAATTAAATAACGGCAGAAACGAATTAGGTCCTGAATCATCGTCACAAATGTCAGAATCACTAAGTGAACCGGACTATTTGGCATAGAACCAGAAAGATACATCACGCCAAAAATTTTCAGCAAATATAAAATAATTAAAAGAACCAACGCAGCTAAATTAAATCGGCCTTTTGCGACCGTCGGAAAAATTCGGCCAAAAATATCAACAATTTTAGTCGCCTTTACGGTCGATAAAACCACAGGATTATAAGGACTTACTGCCGCCAATTGCATTAAAAAACGGAAAAAGACCAATAAAATCGCGACATTAATTAAAATTCCAAAAATTAGCGCAGAATTTGCACCCATAGTTGTCTTATCCTATTTAAGCTATTTCGCACTGTCACTCAATTCTTGAGCCAATTCTTGACTACGCTTCTGTGCAGCAGCCAATGCAGATTGAATATTTTGGGAGATTTGTGCACGGTCAAAAACTTCAAGTGCAGCTTGAGTTGTGCCATTTGGCGATGTCACATTCTTACGAAGTTCAGAAGGAGTGTTTGAACTCGTAATTGCCATTTGAGCTGCACCTAATGCCGTTTGAAGAGTCAACGCAGTTGCAACTTTTTCATCAAGTCCTAAATTTTTACCCGCACGGATCATACTTTCCATGAGGTAGAAGAAATATGCAGGACCTGAGCCAGAAACCGCTGTTACCGCATCAATTTGAGCTTCGGAGTTTACCCAAATTGTTAAGCCTGTGGCTGCTAAAATCTGACTTGTTAATTCACGATCCGAAGTACCTACTACATCATTTGCATAGATACCATGTGCACCCGTCTGAACTAGAGCTGGCGTATTTGGCATAACTCGAACAATTCGATTGCTATCAATTAAGTTTGATATCGTTTGGATTTCAGCACCAGCAATAATTGAAATAACCAATTTATCTGATAACAGTCCTTTTAAAGGACGTAAAACAGTCGCCAAAACTTGTGGTTTTACTGCCAGTACAACGACATCAGCATTTTTAATTGCAGCTACATTATCCTGTGTCACATGGACTTCTTTTTCTTGCAATAATTGACGTATTTGCTCAACAGGATCTGAAACGGTAATACGTGTTGGCGGTAAACCTCTTGAAATGAGCCCACCAATCAAAGCTTGGGCCATATTACCACCACCAATAAAACAGATATTACTATTTACTGCACTTGTCATAACCATCTTCGCCATTTACCAGATTACAAGAATAAGAAATTAAATCTGGTTGCCATCCTCCTTGCTCACAATACGGAGACTGAGCCAACCAAAATCCTTTCGGTGTAAAAACCCCAAGCATAACATTATCTATGACTAATATTTGAATTGTATGACGAAGCCAAGGCAAAATATGTGCTTCTTGAATTGCTTTTTTTAATGGCCATTGCCCAACACGACCATATAAATGGACCTTTTCACCACCTTGGCGTCGAATAATTTTTAATTTTTTATTTAATAAAGATGCAGACAAACCCATATTTTTTTGAGTAATTTGAAAATATCCTGAAGCACAGTGCACTATTTTCCCTAGTTGAAAATAATGCTCTGTCTCGGTTTCAACTGGGTTTAATTTGTCAGCAAGAAAAACTTGCTTACTCAACCTATAAAGATGATGTTGATAACGAACATAATAAAACTGGTTCCAGTGTAATGCCGCTTGTGCATCAGATTTTGAATCAATTACTTCATTTTTTAAACGCTCAACCATTTCAAATGCAGGCCGATATTGTCCATCACCTTTCATCCAAACTGAAAGCAATTGGCGCTGTCGAGCAGAAGATAGTTTTAATAGCCGAGTTAAATCCAAACATTCGTCCGTACCACAATTTTGCAAATCAACTTTTAAAACTTCTTCTAAAATTTCTGAAGCGTCTTGCATCAAATAGCTAGTACGACTAAGTGCTTGCTGCATTTTTGGAAATCGTTTTTGTAAAAATGGCCAAAGTTCTTCACGCGACCATGCCCGATCATAATGGATATCGTAATTTGTAGGATCATCTACATACTCAATTTCAAGTTGAGTAGTCCACTCGGCAATCTGCTCACGGGTTAAATCCAAAAAAGGGCGCCAAATTGTCATATCAACACGATGATCAATAGACTGCATAGCAGCAAGCCCATCAACACCTGCACCCGACAATAAACGCAATATTACCGTTTCAGCCTGATCTTGCTGATGATGAGCGAGCACTAAAATTTCATTGGCTTGTAAATGTTGTAGATAAGCTTGATAACGCGCTTGACGTGCTTGAGCTTCCAAATTACCGTCAGTAACTTGAACTTTTTGAATGGTATAAGGAATATTTAAATGAGTCGCTTGTTTAGCAACGAGTTCGCCCCACTCTGCGCTTTTTGATTGCAGTTGATGATCTATGTAAATTATTCGGATCTTATGAGGGAAAATTTGAGACATCAAATGTAGTAGCAGCATTGAATCCATGCCACCACTACATCCAATAAGAAAAGTACTATTTTCTGAAAACTCTTGAGCCTGTTTTAAGACGCAATGCCTAAATTTTCGCTGCCAAACTTCATTAAACGTTGATAACGTGCTTCGCATCGTTCATTTGCATCCATTGGTAGCAACTCATCCAAAGCTTGCTTCAAAACTACTTTTAGGTTTTGCATGACTTGCTCAGGGTCTAAATGAGCACCTTCGCCTTCATCTACTACATATTCAACAATACCTAGAGATTGTAATTTATCTGCTGTCAAACCTAAAGCTTCACTTGCTTGAGCCGCTTTTTCAGCAGTTTTCCACAAAATAGATGCACAGCCTTCTGGTGAAATCACAGAATAAATACTATGCGACAACATAATTACTCGGTCAGCAACACCAATACCTAAAGCACCACCAGAACCGCCTTCACCAAGTACTGTTGCGACAACAGGAACTTTCAAACTTGAAAGTTGAGCAAGGCTAGTTGCAATTGCTTCAGCTTGTCCACGCTCTTCAGCACCAACACCTGGATAAGCACCCATAGTATCAATAAATGTGAAGACCGGAAGGTTAAAGCGCTCTGCCATATCTAATAGGCGTTGAGATTTACGGTAACCTTCTGGGTTAGCCATACCGAAGTTGTGCTTTAATTTTTCACGGGTACTACGACCACGGTGTTGGCCAATAACCATCACAGGTTGACCATCAAAACGAGCAAGACCACCTACCATCGCACCATCGTCACCAAACAAACGATCACCATGCAAGGCATCAAACTCTGTAAAGATTTCACCGACATAATCTAGAAACTGCGGACGATCAGGATGACGTGCAATTTGAACCGTTGTCCACGCTTTGGACTGAGTAGCTTTTTTCATAGGTCGAATATTATCCCTTTAATCGATAAATTTTTCCGACTGAATATTCAATTCAATGTCCCAATGCTTAAACTGCTCTTGCTCATCATGCAAGTCGGCAACTAACAATGGCCATTGTTTGGCATCACCAGAAACACTAAGTTGCCATTGTTGATCATTTATGATGGTCAGTTCAATGGCAGGAAGCATCTGATCACTTCGACTATGGTTGAGTAAAACTGCTAGGCGAAGTAATAAACATAGATAAAGTAATTTATTACCACCAGCCTTCAAAATTTCATTTTTTACATCATTTCGCAATTTACGACGGTGGTGAGCGACCAAATGTGAAAGGTGATTTTGATCAATTTGTGAGAAGCCTGGAATATCAGAATGCTGCAATAAATAAGCACCATGACGGTGATACCCACCATGACTAATCGCTAAACCAATTTCATGCAAATAGGCAGCTCGACGCAGTAAGTCACTGTCTTCACTCGTTAAATTAAGAGATTCCGCAACACCATCAAATAATTGCTGTGCTGTATTTACAACCCGTTCTGCTTGTTTTGGATCTGCGTTATAACGCCCCATCAAAGCCTGTACACTACGATCACGGATATCTTCATGTTTAAAACGACCTAATAGGTCATACATGACTCCTTCACGTAATGCACCATCAGAATATGCCAAACGATCAATTTCTAAAACTTCGAAAACTGCGTACAAAATTGCCAATCCGGCTGGCAAAACTGCTCGTCGGTCTTCTCTTAACCCTTCAAAATCAATTTCAGAAATATTTTTAAACTTAAGTAATTTATCTTTGAGTTTATATAAGCCTTCTCGAGTGACGTTTTCTTGTTCATCACTCAAGCCCATATTTACCATAATTTGGCGGCAAGCTTTAATCGTTCCACTAGAACCAACTACAGTATCCCAACCTTCCATTTTATACGTTGTTGCAATAGCTGAAAGTTCTTTACGGGCAGCAACTACTGCTTTATCAAAGGCTTTTTGTGTGATTTCGCCATCGGCAAAGTAAGCTTTTGTATAAGCCACGCATCCCATTTGCAATGACTCTGTATAAATAGGCTCAAACTCTTCACCAATAATGAACTCAGTAGAACCACCACCAATATCTACAACCAAACGTCGACCACCATTTGCCATGGTATGCGATACGCCAAGATAAATCAGGCGTGCTTCTTCTCGTCCAGCAATAATTTCGATAGGTTTAGGTAAAATTTCTGCCGCTTTTTGAATAAATTCATGACCATTTTTTGCCTGACGCAAAGCATTGGTCGCTACAATTCGTAAGCGATTCGGTTGAACAGAACTTAATCTTCCAACAAAACGAGCCAAGCAGGCTAAGCCTCGTTGCTGAGCGGCTTCTGTTAGGTTTTTATTCTCATCTAAACCAGCTGCGAGCTGTACTTTTTCTGACATCGAAGCAACTTTTTTAACTTCGCCATGATCTACCCGTGCAATTGCAAGGTGAAAACTGTTCGACCCCATATCTATGGCGGCAAGTAATTCTTCATCAATCAGAAAATCAGACATTATTGAACTAAACCCATAACAATTCACGCCTAGAGTAATTCACAAGAATGCAATTGAAAAGCCATTTTCATCAACAATTAGCTGTGATTTAAATTTTTCTATTTATTAGTTGATTGTACAAGTCGATGATGAATATCGTGAGCATCCATTAGACAAATTTAGTTAAGCCTTGAATAATAGCACCAAACCCTTACATTGAACTAAGTAGCTATGTAATACTGATAGAGATAATTTCTCCTGTAATAGCACTTTTTTCTAAAAATTGGAGCCGTACCATGTCTGCGACTATTGTAAATACAACTGATGATAACTTCCAAGCAGATGTTTTAGATGCTGAAACCCCTGTACTTGTTGACTTCTGGGCAGGATGGTGTGCACCTTGTAAAGCAATCGCACCTGTTCTTGAAGACCTATCAAGTGAATATGCTGGTAAAGTAAAAATTGTTAAAGTTGATGTGACTTCTTGCGAAGATACAGCAGTGAAATACAACATCCGTAACATTCCTGCTTTACTACTTTTCAAAAATGGTGAAGTTGTAGCTCAACAAATTGGTGCTGTACCTCGCTCTAAACTTGTTAGCTTTATTGATGAAAATGTTTAAGTCAAAATGCTAAAAAAGAAAATACGCTATACTTTTTTATAGCGTATTTTTTTCGCCTATAAATTGACAAATTAGCTAGGCTGGCTTATATTGCATGCTCAAGAGGCACTGAAGGGAATCATCTTCGTCCGGCTTCTTACAAGACACAAACATAAAGATCGCCACTCGGCAACAGAAATTGTTTTTTCACATTTCTCTTCGAAACAATTAATCAGACTTCTGAATTGTTATTGTGTAAATACAATTGCGATAATCTTTTTTGTATGCGAGCGATTTTTCTCCTTTTTAAACCACACTCTACTCTTTCCTAATTCTGACCCTTATGAATTTAACTGAACTCAAGAAAAAACCAATCGGCGAACTAATTAAAATTGCTGAATTTATGGGCCTGGAAGGTATGGCTCGTAACAGAAAGCAAGATATTATTTTTGCCATTTTGAAACGCCATGCAATGAATGGCGAAGAAATTTTTGGTGACGGCGTTCTCGAAATTCTCTCTGATGGTTTTGGTTTTTTGCGTTCTGCCGCAGGTTCGTATTTAGCAGGTCCGGATGATATTTATGTGAGTCCTTCACAGATCCGACGCTTTAACTTGCGTACAGGTGATACCATCACAGGTACTATTCGCCCTCCAAAAGAAGGTGAGCGTTATTTTGCGTTGCTCAAAGTTAACCAGATTAACTATGACACGCCAGAAAATTCTCGAAATAAAATTTTATTTGAAAACTTAACTCCCCTTTTCCCGACCGAACAATTGGTTATGGAATTAGGTAATGGTACGACAGAAGACTTAACTGCTCGTGTCGTTGATTTAGTTGCGCCAATTGGTAAAGGCCAACGTTCTATTATTGTTGCACCGCCGAAAGCGGGTAAAACAATGTTACTTCAAAATATTGCTCAATCGATTGTTAGAAACAATCCAGAAGTATTCTTGATTGTTCTATTAATTGACGAACGTCCAGAAGAAGTAACTGAAATGGAGCGTACTGTTCGCGGTGAAGTTATTGCCTCAACATTTGATGAAGCACCGGCTCGCCATGTACAAGTTGCAGAAATGGTAATTGAAAAAGCTAAACGTCTTGTTGAACATAAAAAAGATGTTGTGATTCTTCTTGACTCTATTACTCGCCTTGCACGTGCTTACAACACAGTAATCCCGTCATCAGGCAAAGTGTTAACTGGTGGTGTAGACGCTCATGCATTAGAGCGCCCTAAACGTTTCTTCGGTGCTGCGCGTAATATCGAAGAAGGTGGTTCACTTACGATCATCTCTACTGCTTTGATTGAAACAGGCAGTAAAATGGATGACGTAATTTATGAAGAATTCAAAGGTACAGGTAACCAAGAGATTACGCTTGATCGCCGTATTGCTGAAAAACGTGTCTTCCCTGCTATGAATATCAAAAAATCTGGCACACGTCGTGAAGAGCGTTTAATGGATGAAGATAAATTACGTAAAGTATGGATCCTCCGTAAGCTACTTCACCCTATGGATGAGTTGGCAGCAATGGAATTCTTACTTGACCGTATGAAAGAAACCAAAACAAATGATGATTTCTTTGATCAAATGAAACGTAAAGCTTCAACTTAACTAATTAAGCCTTCAAAAAAGCCACTCTTTTGAGTGGCTTTTTATTTGGTTGACAAGCTTTACACAAAAATACATTTTGCTTATTTTTATGTAAAATTATTTATAAGCTTTTGATAATAAATATTTTTGCATAAAAAAGCTTAGTCTTTTTAGTAGCTTACCTCTACCTTTTCCAATATATACGAGCTGATTAATTGTTTTTTTCTGTTAAAAAACAGTCTGTTTTTCTCTTTTTCATACGTTTTTTTGATAGACGACAGTAGTATTTCAGCATTTGCAGTGATAGCATAGCGGCAGACCAGTTAGACTGCTCCATGCGTTGTTACCTAGCTACGTTTTAGGAATAATAAAAGCAAAACAGTCCAACTTAGGTTTTTTTAATCTCAAATCTTTTTTGTGAGAGTGATGCCATGTTATTCAAAAAATTCGCTGTTGCTGCTGCTGTTGCTGCTACTTTAGCTTTCGTTGGTTGTTCTAAGAAAGAAGAAGCTCCTGCTGCTGCTTCTGAAGCTGTAGCTGCTGCTTCTGAAGCTACTGCTGCTGCTTCTGAAGCTTCTACTGCTGCTTCTCAAGCTGTTGATGCTGCTGCATCTGAAGCTTCTGCTGCTGCTGCTGCTTCTGCACCTGCTGCTTCTGAAGCTGCTGCTTCTGCTGCACACTAATCTATATTTTAGATTAGATAAAAAAGAGGACATTTTGTCCTCTTTTTTTATGCCTAAATTTTATATATGAATGATTAAACATACTTTTCTAATAATAAGCAAAATTTATTCTAGGTTTATTTAAAATTATAAATAAAAAAAGCAGATCAATCGATCTGCTCATTTCCAACGCGTTGTCTAAACTTCTGCCCCGCTCTGAAGGTCACTACCCTACGTGCTGAAATTGGAATTTCTTCACCTGTCTTAGGGTTACGTCCTGGGCGTTCGCGTTTATCTCTTAATTCGAAATTACCAAAACCAGAAAGCTTAACCTGCTCCCCTGCAATAAGCGCTTGGCTAATCTCGTCGAAGAACAACTCGACCATTTGTTTTGCTTCACGGCGATTTAAGCTGGTTAACTCACTTAAATGATCAGCCATGTCTGCTTTAGTTAATGCTGTCATGAGGCCCTCAATGTCGCTTGATAAGTGTTTTCCAACACTTGGATTATATTGTCCATACCAGATTTAATTTCAGCATCTTCAAGCGTACGTGAAGGATGTTGCCATAATAATGCAAACGCCAATGAGCGCTTACCTTCTTCGACACCCTGCCCCGTATACACATCGAATAACCATGTAGAGTCTAAAAGCTCTCCACCAGTTTTTTCGATTAACTGCTGAATATCTCTAACATTTATATTATCAGAGATTAAAAGCGCAATATCACGTCTAATCGAAGGAAAACGTGATAATTCTGTAAAATTAGATACATAAGATTGCAAAACGGCTATTTGATCAAGTTCAGCAACCCAAGTTGTGCTTAAATCTAGCTCATTTTCTAAAGATGGGTGTAGACGGCCTAAGTAACCAATTGATTGCCCATCAACTAAAATTTCAGCAGACTGCCCTGGATGCAACCATTCACGCTCTGAACGTACATATTCAACTTTGACACGACCAGCAGCTAAAATCTCTTCAATCTCTCCCTTGAAGTCAAAGAAATCCATTGGTTGAGGCTTCACATGCCAAGATTCTGGTTGTTGCGAGCCAACGGCCACTAGAGCTAAAGTTGGAATCTGTTTTAGATCTTCAATACTCTTAGCATCTTGATAATCAAAACGAAGTCCTAATTCAAAGAAACGAACACGACTTTGTTGACGGTTGAGATTATATTGTACGCACGGGATTAAACTTGAAAGCAAAGTACTACGCATCGCAGCCAAATCACTTGAAATTGGATTTGCTAGCATTAACGGGTTTACTTGCGGGTTCAATTGTTTTTCAAGTTTTGCATCAGCAAAGCTAAAACTAATTGCTTCTTGATAGCCTAAAGTCACGATAGTTTGGCGTAACTCTGCAATTTCAAATCGGTCTTGATATTTAGCTAATTGAACATCCATGCTTGGTAAGCTAATTTGGATATTGTCATAACCATCAATACGTGCCACTTCTTCAATTAAGTCTTGATAAATAGCCATGTCATAGCGATGTGATGGAGGCACTACGCTCCACTCACCTTCAGCTTTAACGGTTACTTCACATCCTAGTCGAGTTAAAGCATCTGCAATGAAATCAGCCGTCACTTGATATCCCAACAATTGGTCTACCTGAGCTTGTTTCAGTTCAATTGCTTCACGCTTTGGTAAAATTTCAGTTTTTTCAGCTACAGTAATTGGACCAAACTCACCACCCGCTAACTCTTGAATAAGCTGTGAAGCACGGTTCATCGCAATTAACGGTAATTCAAAATCCACACCACGTTCATAACGCTGCGAAGAATCGGTATGCAAGCCAAAACGGCGAGCACGTCCAGCAATAGCAAGTGGCGCGAAGAATGCACTTTCTAGGAAAATGTCAGTTGTGTCATCAGTTACGCTTGATGCTAAACCACCCATAATTCCGGCAATTGCCAAAGCTTTCTGGTCATCAGCAATCACCATTATATCTTCTTGCAACTCAACTTCTTGATCATTAAGAAGTTGTAGTTTTTCTTGTGGCTGAGCTTGACGCACATGTACAGTTCCTTCGATTTTAGCTAAATCGAAAGCATGCATTGGCTGACCCAGTTCCATAAGGACATAGTTCGTCACATCAACCAAAATACTGTGCGTGCGAATTCCTGAACGAGCTAAAGCCTGCTCCATCCACTCAGGAGTAGCAGCTTTTACATTAACGTTTTTAATTACACGTCCTAAATAGCGTGGAGCACCTTCAGTGCTGATCACTACTTTCTTCTCATCAGCAATTGTCGCGTCAACTGATTTAATATCAGGTTCATTCATTTGCAGTTGGTTAATTACTGCAATCTCACGAGCGATACCACGGATACTGAAACAGTCACCACGGTTTGGTGTAATACTGATATCGATGACGTTATCATCGAGTTTTAAGTATTCACGGATGTTTATCCCTACTGGAGCATCGGCAGGTAACTCAAGCAAACCATCGATTTTATCTTCAAGATCAATTTCAGAAGCACCACAAAGCATGCCTTGTGACTCAACTCCACGAAGTTTACCTTTTTTGATTTTGAAATCACCTGGTAATACAGCACCAATCGTTGCAACTGGAGCTTTCATGCCAGCACGAACATTCGGTGCCCCACAAACAATTTGTAAAGGCTCGCCCGAACCAATATTAACTGTCGTTACACGCAAACGATCTGCATCTGGATGCTGCTCAACTGTTAAAACTTCGCCGACCACGACGCCAGTAAATGGCTTAGCAACAGGTGCAAGTTCATCAACTTCAAGACCAAGCATAGTCAACTGATCAGACAATGTCTCACTATCAATTGCTGGGTTAACCCATGTGCGTAGCCAATTTTCGCTAATCTTCATCTTTATAAACCTTTTTTAATCCTGAAAAATTGTTAGGCAAATTGGCGTAAGAAACGCACATCATTTTGATAGAACATACGCAAATCATTAATGCCATAACGCAACATTGCAAAACGCTCTACCCCTAAACCAAAAGCAAAGCCTTTGTATTTATCAGGATCAATACCCGCAGCACGCAATACATTTGGATGTACCATGCCACAGCCTAATACTTCTAACCAACGTCCACGCTCATCCATGATATCTACTTCTGCACTAGGCTCTGTAAATGGGAAATATGATGGGCGGAAACGTACTTTTAAATCTTTCTCAAAAAATTCATTCAGTAGGTTAATCAATAAACCTTTTAATTCAGCAAAGCTGGTGTTCTCAGCAACATATAAGCCTTCGATCTGATGGAACATTGGCGAATGCGTTTGATCCGAATCACAACGGTAAACACGGCCAGGACATACGATACGAATTGGCGGCTCACTCGTCTCCATTGTACGAATCTGTACCCCAGAGGTATGCGTACGTAGTAGGTGAGTAGCATCAAAGTAGAAAGTATCGTGCATAGCACGTGCTGGATGGTGACCAGGAATATTTAATGCTTCGAAATTGTGATAGTCATCTTCAACTTCTGGACCAGTTGCAACTGTAAAACCAGCTTTAGTGAAGAACTGACAAATTCGCTCTTGTACCTGAGTAACAGGATGAACTGTACCAATACGTTGACCACGGCCCGGCAATGTAATATCAATCGTTTCACTTGCTAGCTTTTGTGCAAGTGCTGCCTGTTGTAGTGCCGCTTGACGCTCTGTTAATGCAGTATTAATTGTTTCTCGAACAGCATGAATCGCAGCACCTTGTACTTTACGTTCTTCAGGGTCCATTTTCCCTAATGCTTTCGATTGTTCTGCAAGCTGGCTTTTTTTCCCTGTAAATTGCACACGCACCTGATCAAGTGCAACAAGGTCTTGAGCTGCTGCAATGGCAGCAAGCGCTTCTGTGGTCAGGGCTTCCAGTGACATATTAACTCTCAAAGCAACAAATTTAAAAAATATAATAAAACACTGCATTCTAACAGTTTTTCATCGAATTGATGAAGTTTATCCATCATGAAAAATGTATTAGGCAACAAAAAGATAAAACGTATAAGATAGTAGCATCGTCAATGAGATCAACTATTATGGCGCTCAATCAAATTTGGAAACAACAACTTACGCTTGTGACGTATGGTAATGAATACCTCCGTCAGAATTTAAGCTTTACCCAATGGCGACAACATCATATTTTTGACCACCATAGTTTTCAGTTTCGTGACTTAGCTTCTCAGCATTTACTCGCTCAACACTTTCAAGTTTGGCTAGAAGCATTAAAAAAACAAGGTACCTCAAAGCTCAGCTTACATTTATCAAGCCTTCTCAATGAAGAACAAAATCCAAATAGCAATGTCGAGCTCTTACCTTATACTCATTTTATTGTGAGTCATCAAAATGATAAGAAATTTGCTTGGATTTTTGGCCATGAGCTTGCCGAATGGTATAACAATGATAATGAGTTTGAAGCCCCTGCCTCACAAACCTGTGAGCTTCGTTTAGAAACTTTCTGGCGTTTTGAATTAAATGAAAAATTATCAAAAAAAATTGAAGCTGATTTAAAAAATCCGCCATGGCAAGAAATAGCTGACTTTATGGATAGTGAATTATTCCGTAGCAAGTATGCGACAGGCTTTGAGGAGCCAGAACTTCAAAATGCTCTTTTTGATGGTACAAATATTAAAAGCTTAGAGCCAAAACTTGCATTAATTCCAGAGAATTATCCCGCAGATTACGCTCATCAACTTTTATCTCGTACACAAGCATTAGCCAATTATTTAGAACAAAAGAAACGCCTTGCAAATGATCCTTTAGGAGAAGAACTAGACCAAGAGCAACTCATTAATTTAAGAAACTTTACACAAAAAACTGATGATTTGTTTGCCAAGCTTATTGTGAAAGTTGCCAACCATTATCAGACAGCTCAGATGGTACCTGCAGTTAAAGCCTCGCCATTCGAGCAATCAAATGAAAATCCACAGCATCTCAAGTCTCAGCACCATAAAGGCACTGGTTCAGGTGTTATTAAACTGGTTATTCTAACGATTATTATTTGTGCTTTGGCTTATTATTTTGGACTTTAGATAAATAATAAAAAAGACCGCTAAAAAGCGGTCTTTCTTTGAATCTCTAAGCTTATGCAGCTAATGCGCCTTTAGCTTTTTCAGCTAAAGCAGCAAATGCTACTGCATCATGCATAGCGATGTCAGCTAATACGCGACGGTCGATGATCACTTGAGCTTTTTTCAAGCCATCGATCATACGGCTGTAAGACAAACCGTTTTGACGAGCACCAGCATTGATACGCGCAATCCATAGAGCACGGAATTGACGTTTCTTTTGACGGCGGTCACGGTAAGCGTATTGACCAGCTTTGATTACCGCTTGGAACGCTACGCGGTAAACGCGTGAACGAGCACCGTAGTAACCTTTAGCGCGAGCAAGAATTTTTTTGTGACGACGATGAGCCACTACACCACGTTTTACACGAGCCATTTATAATCTCCTTAGATGTATGGGCACATACGACGAACTGAATTCATGTCAGAAACATGAACCATTACACAGCCGCGTAATTGACGGATACGTTTAGCAGATTTTTTGGTCAAGATGTGGCGCTTGAACGCTTGTTTACGCTTAAAACCGTTTGCAGTCGCTTTGAAGCGTTTAGCTGCACCACGGCGAGTTTTTAACTTAGCCATAGTAACCTCTTTTAGGCACCTGTTCGGCGCGATTGCACCATTGCAAAATCGACCTGCAGGTAAGGAAGCGCGTATTTTATAGCAACCTGAGCAAAATTAAAACTATTAGTTACTGTTTTTATGAGTGCAAAGAAAGACTTTTTCACCTTTCACAGTGTCAGCAATATCAATAATAAATAAAGCGCCTGTGCTTTTTTCCATTTATAATACGATCAAATTATCAACATACGATATTCCTAATGCAGAAACATGATGCATTTGCTGCCTTACGTTACAGAGATTTCTCAATTGTTACGATTAATCAATTTTGCTTAACTTTAGCAATCCTGATTCAAGAAATTATTGTTGCCTATTCACTCTATCAAATCACCAAAGACCCTCTGACTCTAGGTTTAATTGGACTCGCAGAAGCCATTCCTTTTATTGCTCTTTCTCTTTGGGGTGGCTATTTTGCAGATAGATTTAATAAACAGATTATTATGAAGATCTGTTTATTTTTCTCGGTTCCTCTTCCTTTAGTTCTTTGGTCGTTGTTCCATCTGCATGGTCTAGGTCATATCAGCGTAAATTTCCTTTCTTGGGGTATTTATGCTGTTATTTTTGGCTTAGGCACTATACGTGGGTTTTATAATCCCTCTGCAACGTCTTTAAAACCATTTTTGATTCCTCGTGAACTGTACGCAAATGGTGCAACATGGACGACAATCGGTTGGCAAAGTGGTGTAATTATCGGGCCAATGCTTGGTGGTTTCATGCTTGCCTATTTAGGCCGAGAAACAAGTCTATTTAGTGTTGCGGTTTTACTTGGTATTTGTTTTATCTTAATTAACCTATTGCATAAGCGTAGTTTTCCTAAAATTGAAACTGCTAATGTTTTAGAAAGTTTAGGAGATGGTTTCCGTTTTATCTGGAAAACTAAAATTGTTCTTTGGGCAATTTCTCTTGATTTAGCTTCTGTTTTATTTGGTGGAGTCATCGCATTATTACCAATTTTTGCAGAAGATATCTTAAAAGTCGGTCCAGAAGGACTGGGATATTTACGTGCGGCGCCATCTATTGGAGCGCTCGTCACTATGATTGCTTTGACTCGCTTTCCACCAACTCAGCATGCATGGCGTAACATGCTACTTGCTGTTGCAGGATTTGGTGTTTTCACGATTCTTTTCGCTTTCTCAAATAACATGTGGTTATCACTATTTGCGTTGGCTATGACAGGCGCTTGTGACAGTATTTCAGTTGTGGTTAGACAAACCATTTTGCAAATTTTTCCGCCAGAAAATATGCGTGGTCGCGTTGCTGCTGTAAACGGAATGTTCGTTTCATCAAGTAATGAGCTTGGTGCATTTGAGTCAGGTTTAGCAGCGAAATATTTAGGAACGATTGCAGCAACTATTTTTGGTGGTTGTATGACACTTGCAGTGGTGACATTTTGTTGGCTAAAAACCAATGATCTATTTAAAGTCGATATTACCAAAAGCTCAGAAGACTAGTTAGACCATTTTATTAAAAGCATCTTCGGATGCTTTTATTTTAAATAAAATCTGTAATCACCCAATAAATAAAAATATAGCGTCCTGCTTTAGCAATCAAAACTATAATTAAAAAGCGCCAAAAATTTTCTTTGAATAAACCTGCAGCTAAAGTAATTGGGTCACCAATCACAGGTGTCCAACTTAGAAGCAGCGAGTAAAACCCATATTTATGATAAAAACGCTGAGCTTGTTCTAAACGTTTTTCAGAAACTGGGAACCACTTTTTGTGTTTAAACTGCTCTATTTTTAAACCAAGCCACCAATTCACACACGAGCCCAGTACATTTCCGAAAGTGGCGATAGAAATTAGAAGGAAAGCAGAATATTCTTTTTTTAATAATAAGGTGGCGAGCACAGCTTCTGATTGTAACGGTAATAATGTAGCAGCCCCAAACGCGCTCAAAAAAAGTAAAAAGTAACTTAGCATATTAAATTAGACCAAATCACCTTTCACTTTATTCATTACGCGACCAATAAAAGTTAGATGACTTTAATTGATAGCGCTTTTTGTACCGCAGGACGTGCCGTCAAGTGGACAATGTATTCTTGCACATAAGGATAATCCTCTAGCTGAATACCTTGCCATTCATAGCGCAAAATCCAAGGTAAAATTGCCATATCAGCAATCGAGTATTCACCCGCAACAAACTTCTGACCAATAAGCTGCTTATTCAGCACACCATATAAGCGCTTAGTCTCATTTACATAGCGGTCTATAGCGTATGGAATTTTTTCTGGTGCAAAGCGGTTAAAATGATGATTCTGCCCTAGCATAGGCCCTAGCCCACCCATTTGCCACATGAGCCATTGTTCAACTTCAACTCGCTCTTGCTCATCAGTTGGATAAAATAATCCAGTTTTTCGACCTAGATATTGCAGGATCGCACCTGATTCAAATATTGAAATTGGCTCACCACGAGGTCCATCTTGGTCAACAATTGCCGGAATTTTATTATTTGGAGAAATTCTCAGAAAGTCTGGTTGAAATTGATCATTTTCTAAAATATTGATTGGGTAAAGAGTGTAGTCCAGTCCCATTTCTTCTAAGGCAATTGTGATTTTATGTCCATTGGGAGTTCCCCAATAATATAGATCAATCATTCTATTTTCCTATTCATCGTTATCATGACTGCGTCTTGCGTTATAGCATGTTTTAAGAGGGACAATGAGATTTCCAACACTAAAAAATACATAAAATTCAAGAATTGAATTTCTTTTAAAAGATATAGCAATTGTCTTAAATAAAACTGAACAGAGAAAATTAAATCATCTTTTTTTATTATGATGAAGATATAAAAAAGCACTGCTTTTGCAGTGCTTTTTTTGAGTATTACTTTTTCTTTTTCGGTCCAAGTAACATACCCATTTGACGGCCTTCCATTTTAGGTGCTTGTTCCACAACCCCAAACTCAGCGACATCTGCTTCAATTTTTTGTAATTGAGCTAAGCCAAGTTGTTGGTGAGCCATTTCACGACCACGGAAACGTAAAGTGATTTTCACTTTGTTTCCTTCTTCAAGGAATTTCAAAATAGCACGAAGCTTAACTTGATAATCACCAACATCAGTTGCAGGGCGCAGTTTGATTTCCTTCACTTGCACTTGATGCTGTTTTTTCTTCGCATCTTTTTGCTTCTGCTTAAGGTCAAACAAGTGCTTGTTGTAATCCATAATTTTACAAACAGGCGGCTCGGCGTTTGCAACGATCTCAACTAGGTCAAGATCTGCCTCTTCAGCAGCGCGCAGTGCTTCATTTAATGAAACAATTCCTTTTTGCTCACCATCAGCACCAACGAGGCGTACTTCTTTTGCACGGATCTCGTCGTTAATTGCTGGACGGTTGCTTTTTGCACCTTGTTGTTGGTTACGGTCAGGCTGTTTAATCTTTCTTACTCCACAATATACCGGCCACGTTCGGCGACGGCAGACTTCACTAAGTCAATGAATGCATCTACTGACATAGTACCTAAATTTTTTCCTGAGCGGGTACGCACATTCACTGTACCTTCTTCAACTTCTCGATCACCAAGAACTAATAGGTAAGGAATACGCTCTAGAGTACGCTCACGAATCTTAAATCCGATTTTTTCATTTCTCAAGTCAGAAATAGCACGAAGGCCATTTTCTTTGAGTTTTGCTACGACTTTCCCACAAGCTTCAGCTTGAGAGTCGGTAATATTCATGACACATGCTTGTAACGGCGACAACCAAGGTGGCATGAAACCAGCGTAATGTTCAATTAGTATACCAATAAAACGCTCAAAACTGCCAAGAATTGCACGATGCAACATCACAGGCTGATCACGATCATTGTCTTCAGTCACATAAGATGCATCTAAGCGTTCTGGCAAGTTGAAGTCACACTGAATAGTACCACACTGCCATACACGTCCGAGACAGTCTTTCAATGAGAATTCAATTTTAGGACCGTAGAACGCACCTTCACCAGGTTGTAATTCCCATTCCAGACCCGCTGCATCTAAAGCATCTGCTAAAGATTTTTCAGCCATATCCCAAAGTGCATCATCACCGACACGTTTTTCTGGACGTGTAGAAAGTTTCATTTGCACTTCTTCAAAGCCAAAATCTTTATAAACTTCTAAAGTCAGCTTAATAAAGTCAGCAACTTCTTGACCGATCTGTTCTTTAGTACAGAAAATATGTGCGTCATCTTGTGTAAAGCCACGTACACGCATAATGCCGTGTAAAGAACCTGATGGTTCGTTACGATGACAAGAACCAAACTCTGCTAAACGAATCGGTAGATCACGGTAAGACTTCAAACCTTGGTTGAACACTTGCACGTGGCATGGGCAGTTCATTGGCTTAACTGCATAGTTACGATTCTCAGAATGAGTTGTAAACATGTTGTCAGCATAGTTCGCCGCATGACCTGATTTTTCCCACAGTGTAAAATCTACAATTTGTGGTGTTTTAATCTCAAGGTAACCGTTGTCTTGCTGAACTTTACGCATGTATTGTTCAAGTACTTGGTAAATAGTCCAGCCATTTGGATGCCAGAACACCATACCCGGTGCTTCTTCTTGCATATGGAACAAGTCTAAAGCTTTACCAATTTTACGATGGTCACGCTTTTCAGCTTCTTCGATACGTTTGATGTATGCAGCGAGCTGTTTTTTGTCTGCCCAAGCTGTACCATAAATACGTTGAAGCTGTTCGTTCTTCGCATCACCACGCCAGTATGCACCAGAGATTTTAGTGAGCTTGAACGATTTTAAGAATTTGGTATTCGGTACGTGCGGACCACGACACATATCCAAATAATCTTGATGGTAGTACAAGCCCATTTGTGTTTCTTCAGGCATGTCTGCAATCAAGCGTAATTTGTATTCTTCGCCACGCGCAGTAAATTCAGCAATAACTTCATCACGTGGTGTCATTTTTTTAACGACATCGTAATCTTGATCGATGAGCTTTTTCATACGCTCTTCGATAGCTGCCATATCATCCAAGGTAAAAGGACGTGGCATCCAGATGTCGTAGTAAAAACCTTCTTCAATGACTGGACCAATCACCATCTTGGCTTCCGGGAAAAGCTGTTTAACAGCATGCCCTACAAGGTGTGCACAAGAGTGGCGAATAATTTCAAGACCTTCCTCATCTTTTGGAGTGATAATTTGTAAGGTCGAATCTTCGGTAATTAAGTCACATGCATCAACTAAGCGATCATTTACACGGCCAGCAACAGTATTTTTTGCTAGACCAGGCCCAATACTTTGGGCAACTTCCATAACAGATACAGCGTGATCAAAACTCTTTTGATCGCCATTTGGCAATGTGATAATTGGCATAAAAAAATCCTTAAGGAGTGATGCCCTATACGAAGGAGCATTTCACCGCGAGATTATGATCGAGGCGAACCTCAAAATATAAAAACGGTGTAAATCAAAGTTAAAAAACCTGAAAGATTTTACACTTGTTCAAGCAATGTGAAAACCTTTGAGTCCATAAAATCATAAATACATTTTGCTTATCGCGTAAACAGCAATAAATGACTTAAAAAATATATTGAGATGATTTTTAAACATGTTTAACACAAGTGGTTTAAGATGAAGAAAATAGCATTTCTGCTCATTTTTTGACTGGAGGGTATCGCTCTTTAAGACTAAAGCATAGATGCTTTGATTAATATTAAATCATATGTTCAAAGAATGAATTAAAAATAGAACACGGAGTTGTTTCACATGGTTAGTGCTTATGATGAGTTACCACGCACACCCGCAAACTTTGTTGCATTGTCACCTCTACGCTACCTAGAGCGTGCGGCTTATATTTACCCAGATCAAGCTTCGATTATTCATGGTAAGCGTCAAATTTCATGGAAAGAAACTTATCAGCGCTGCTGTCAATTTGCATCTCAGCTCAAGCAACTGGGAATTGAGAAAAATGATACGGTATCTGTCTTATTGCCAAATATTCCAGCCATGATTGAAGCGCATTTCGCAGTTCCTATGGCTGGTGCGGTACTTAATACTCTCAATACACGTTTAGATGCAAAAACAATCGCTTTCATGTTGGAACATGCTGAAAGTAAAGTACTGTTGGTTGACCCTGAATTTGTGAATTTAGCAAGAGAGGCCCTCTCACTTATTCCGAATCAACACATTGTTGTGATTGATGTAGCTGATACGGAATACGAAGGTGAAAATCAGTTTTTGGGTTCCTTTGAATATGAAGAATGGATCGCTCAAGGCGACATTAACTTCTCTTGGCATTTACCAGAAGATGAATGGGATGCGATTAGCTTAAATTACACATCTGGAACTACAGGTAATCCTAAAGGTGTGGTCTATCATCATCGCGGGGCTTATCTTAATGCTGCAAGCAATATCTTGGCTTGTGGAATGAAACCACGTGCTGTGTATTTATGGACACTACCCCTCTTTCATTGTAATGGCTGGTGTTTTGCATGGAGCATAGCAGCAAGTGGTGGAACCAATATTTGTTTACGCAAAGTCGATCCTGAATTAGTCATGCAATTGATTGCAGAACACAAAGTTGATTATTTCTGTGGTGCGCCTATTGTTCTTTCAATGATTCTTAACTTACCTAAAGAAAAACAAACCAGCTTTGATCACCATGTTGAAGTCATGGTTGCTGGGGCAGCTCCCCCTGTTGCCATTATTGAAGGGATGCGAAACATGGGGATTAACGTAAACCATGTATATGGCTTAACAGAAACTTATGGACCTTCTGCTCTATGCGCTTCTCAATCCGGATGGAATGAGCTATCAATTGCTGAACAAGCCCAACTTCATTCCCGTCAAGGTGTACCCTACCCGTTGCAAGACAGCATGCGTGTGTTAGACCCCGAGACTATGGAACCTGTGCCTAATGATGGTCAAACCATGGGAGAAATCATGTTCCGTGGCAATATTGTCATGAAAGGCTATTTAAAGAACCCTAAAGCAACTCAAGAAGCCTTTGCTGGCGGATGGTTTCACACAGGTGACCTAGCCGTTTGCCACCCAGATGGTTATGCAAAAATTACTGATCGTTCGAAAGACATCATTATTTCAGGTGGAGAAAACATTTCATCTTTAGAAGTAGAAGATGTGTTGTATAAACACCCTGCTGTATTAACCGCTGCGGTAGTCGCTAAACCCGATGCACGTTGGCAAGAAGTACCATGCGCATTTATTGAATTAAAGATGGGTACTACAGCAACACCTGAAGAAATTATTGCACATTGCCAAAAAGAATTAGCGCGCTTTAAAGTGCCTAAAGATGTGGTTATTACAGAAATTCCAAAAACATCGACAGGTAAATTACAGAAATTTATCTTACGTGAATGGGCAAAAGAACGGGCTGAAAATGTATAAATAAAAAAAGCGACGCCTTGAGCGTCGCTTTTTATGGAAGAGTATTTAGCCTTGATCAGACAATAAAGCAATTTGCTGTACATAGTTCACAAATTTACCTTTTGATGCCTCAAGCTCTGCTTCACTCACTTGTTGACTCTTATCACGGTTGATTCTCAACACATGCTGACGCAATGTGTGACGTTCCGAAGCATTATAAATTTTACTAAATTCATTAATTGCAGGGTCGCCTTGTTCGATCATACGATCAACCCAACGCATCAATTGCGCCTGCTTTTTTGCGCCTTGCTGCGGAGTTAAATAAGACAAAATAACGGTCTCATCTTCATTACGCAATAATTTACCAATACGTTGAAACTGACGACGACGAGCTTCAAAAGAACTAATGTTCTGTACTTCCATTAACGCATCAATTAAACGTTCATCAACTGGGAGTTTTTGAATCTGTTTAACAGAAAGTTGTGCTAATTGCTCACCTAAAGCAGCCATACGTTGAACTGCTTTTTTCTGTTCTGTTTTACTAGCACGTCCTTCTAAAGAGCCAAAATCTTCTTCAGTATAACGTTGGGGACGACGTGCCACGATTAATCTGCCTCATAAAATTTTGCGGCGAATAACGCCTGTACTTCATTTAATGCCTGCTCTTCGTCGGTACCATCAATGACCAATCGCAAAGTGGTCCCTTTACCTGCACCTAACATCAGCAAAGACATAATATTTTTTGCATCTACTAAATGATCGCCTTTTCCAATTTGGATCGACGAACGAAATTTTGTAGTGACCTCTATCAGTTTTCCTGATGCACGAGCATGTAAACCGAGTTTATTAATTACATCAACAGTTGTGTCTATCATGACCAGTGCTTCATTTCTCTGTGTAAGACCTGAACAGACCATTCTGCCTCAAGTGCTTGTTTTAGTCTATCTACGATATAAACGGAACGATGTTGACCACCAGTACAACCGATAGAAATCGTCATATAGTGACGATGTCCTTCAGCAAATGCTGGAAGCCATTTTTTTAAGAAGTGAAGAATATCATCAAACATTTCGTTTGCTTGCGGACTTTCTTCTAAAAATTGTCTTACTGGCTCATCCAAACCAGAAAAACGTCTCAATTCTAAATCCCAATGCGGATTTGGTAAATGCCGTACATCAAAAACATAATCAGCATCTAAAGGAATGCCATGTTTATATCCAAATGACTGCAATATCACGATGAGCTTATCTGACTGCCCCAATTTAGACAGTAAAATATGCTTTAGATCATGAACACTTTTATCCGTTGTATCAATATGAACCGTAGCGCGGAACTGAATTGGCAGCAGTAACTGCTTTTCTTCATGAATACATTGCAACAGACTTTTAAAACGATTGGCCAATGGATGCGGGCGACGCGATGCACTAAAACGTGCGATCAAATCCTGATCTTGCGTAGTCAAATAAATCACATCAACTGTGCCATGTTTTTGTAGTTGCTCAAAAACATGATCGAACTCTTGCATATCTGCACGAGTGCTTCGAACATCCACACCTAATGCCAACTGCTCTAGATTATTTTCATGATCTAGCTTTGCTACAATTTCGGGCAGCAATGCCAAAGGCAAATTATCAATACAGTAATAGCCCAAATCTTCTAAAACTTGGAGCGCCGAAGATTTTCCTGAACCAGACTGTCCTGTCACGATAAGTATACGCTTCATGGCATGGCTGTCCTTTGATCTGTTTATTGAGGTGTAAAGGCAACTTCTAAATTATCAATCAAACGAGTTGCACCCAATTTTGCCGCGATGAATAACACAATATCACGATCAAACTGAGTAGCAGGTAACAGATTTGACTGACGAGCTTCGACATAATCCACAACAAACCCATTATCTGTCAACTGAGTTTTGATATCTTCTAAAACTTGTTGTAGATCTTTGCCTTGATGTAAATGCTGCTCAGCTTGCTTTAAACTCTGATAAATAACCGGAGCGACCTGACGTTGCTCTGGACTTAAATAACCATTTCTTGAACTAAGAGCCAAGCCATCTGCTGCACGAACAATTGGCACACCAATTACTTCGAGGGGGATATTTAAGTCTTGTACAAACTGACGAATCACTGCTAACTGTTGGTAATCTTTTTGACCAAAGAAAGCATAGTTAGGTTGCACAATATTAAAGAGTTTGGTGACCACCAAAGCTACGCCATCAAAATGCCCAGGACGTGAACTACCACATAAAGCATCAGTAATTTGGCTAACACTTATATTGGTTAAACGTGGCTGAGTACCGTACATTTGCTCAACTGATGGTGCAAAAACAATGTCACAACCAACATCGGCTAATAGACGACTATCTTGTTCTAAAGTACGAGGATAGTTGTCAAAATCTTCACCCGGTCCAAATTGAGTTGGATTTACGAAGATACTAACAACCACAACATCACATAACTTTTTCGCTTCACGAACAAGTGTGAGATGTCCTTCATGTAGATTTCCCATTGTTGGGACAAAACCAATAATTTTACGCGCAGCTCTAGCAGGATTTAAAGAAGCTGCAAGACCTTGTATGGTGGTTTCTGTTTTCATGAATTACAGCTCAACGTGGAAAGTATGTTCTTTGGCTGGAAATGACTGATCCTGCACAGCAGTATGAAAAGCTTTAAAAGCGTCTAGGATTGCTGTTTCGCCAGATTGTTCTTTCATAAAGTTACGGACAAAACGCGCAACTCGACCAAAAGTTAAACCCAACATGTCCTGTACTACAAGTACCTGACCATCAGTCGCATTACCCGCACCAATACCAATCACAGGTGTATTTGGAAATAGTTCAGCAATTTCTTGTCCCAACTGAGCAGGAACACATTCAAGCAATAGAACTGCTGCGCCAGCTTCAACCACTGCCGTACAGTCAGCAATAAGTTGATCAGCTGCTTCACGTGTTTTAGCTTGTAATTTGTAACCGCCAAATACGTGTACAGATTGAGGAGTTAAACCTAAATGTACGCACACAGGTACACCATTACGAGTTAACACTTGTACAGTTTCACTTAGCCAAGCGCCGCCTTCGATTTTGATCATCTGGGCACCAGCTTGCATAACTGTTCTTGCGTTTTGCAAAGCATCATTTAAGGTGGCATAACTCATAAATGGTAAGTCAGTCATAATCAAAGCATGCTGGTTACCGCGACGCACCGCCGCCGTATGATAAGCCATGTCCTCAACAGTTACAGGTAAAGTTGAGTCACGACCTTGAATTGCCATTCCAAGAGAATCACCAATTAAGATTGTATCAATTTCAGCAAGTTCCATTGCTTTTGCCATACTCGCATCGTAACAAGTTAGACAAGAGAACTTACGTCCTTCGGCTTTAAATTTTCTTAAGTCATTTAGACTAATCATGATGGTATCCTCTACAGGAGTTTGCAGAACGTAATAAGTCAGGTTTTAAGCCCAAGACTCATCAGCAAGTACAGTCAGCGTGGGCTGCTGTATGAGTTCTAAATTTTTAAGTGGCTGATCGTTAATATGTAAATCAGCGTCTAAATCTAATAAAGGAATTACAACGAAATCTCGCTCTAGAATTCCAATGTGTGGCACAGTTAAGCGCTCATTTTGAATTTTTTCATCACCATATATAAGCAAATCCAGATCTAAGGTACGCTCTCCCCAACGACGAAGACGTACACGACCAGCTTCTTGCTCAAATCGCTGTAACTGGTCTAACAAATCTAAAGGCATGAGATCCGTATTTAGCTCTGCAACTGCATTTAAATAATTTGGTTGATCTTGAGGACCCATAGGTGGACTTTGATAAAGTTTAGAAACTTTCACTCCACCTAAAGTTTTAAGCTTAGCAATGGCTTCAGATAAGATTTGGCGCGAATCACCCAAATTACTTCCTAAACCAATATAGGTCTTCGTTGTCATTGCGTTGGCCCAAAAATAACTTGGCTTAAATCGCGTTGTACTCGCTTACGCTTCAAAATCGGATGGTCGCCCATCAACCCAGCTTCTGAAGCAGAGGCTTTTTCAACGAAACGACCCATCGATTGTTCTTGTCGAGCACGTTCTTTTTTCCCACGACGGCTGCGTGGTTCAGGAATATCAACCAAAGGTTCGATTTCTGTCTCAACTTTATTGTTTTCAACAGGTTCAGCAACGGCTTTACGACGGTTTCTAGCTTTCTGACGATTGTACTGGCTAATTGCAGCTTCTTTTTCGTCATTCGACATTTCTTGGTATGCTTCCCACCAGCTTCCCATTCCCTGGGTTGTGTCATCACCTGACTTTTCACGAAGTAACAAGAAGTCAAAACCAGCACGGAAACGCGCATGTCCAGCCAATGCTTCAATTTGCTGTGGTTTCGGATTAAGCAAACGGGTCTGCATTTCCCAAACTTCACGAATAAAAGTTTCTGCAAAACGAGGAATCACAGTGCGTGTTGCCTGACGTTTTAAGACATCTAAACCAGCTTGTGCACGCGCTTCAGCTGGTACCACACCTTTAGATAAATAAAATTCACAACGCTCTAAAAATGGTTGCCACAATAAGACTGCATAGAAAAATGCAGGGTTGATTGTTTTACCCACTTGAATACGCTGATCTGTATTCTTTGCTGCTCTTAAAATAAATGGAGTGAGGTTAGGCTGAATATCGGCAAAGAGTTGTTTCCAAACACCAAACTCAATCAACATTGGCAAAACACGCGCCAAATGTCCCATTGTAAAGAGCTTCTGAGATTCATCATATAAACGATGTGGAGAGACGTCACGCAATAGTTGCGTCATCTCTGCATCAAATATATTGAGAATATCTGAGTCAATTTTGAAATTTAACTTGGCTGCAAAACGTAGAGTTCGCAGCATACGCACTGGGTCTTCTTCGAAGCGCTGTGCCGGATCGCCCAATAAACGTAGAGTTTTATTTTTTACATCATCAATTGCTTTGCAGAAATCAAGCACAATACTCTTACGCGGTTGGTAATATAGCGTATTGATTGAAAAGTCACGGCGAGCAAAGTCTTGTTCGATGGTTCCCCAGTTATTGTCACGTAAAATCATGCCTGAAGCACTGGTGACTGCTTTTTTTGGAGGAGCACGGAAAGTTGCAACTTCAATAAGCTCACGCCCTGAATAGACATGTGCTAATTCAAATCGACGGCCAATGATTCGACAACGTCGACCAAAAACTTCTTTAATCTGGGAAGGTGTTGCATTAGTGACTGCATCGAAATCTTTAGGATTAAGCCCTAGCATTAAATCACGGACACCACCCCCAACAATATAAGCTTCATAGCCAGCTTTAGTCAGGCTATCGATCACATCTAAAATCGAAGAAGGAAGTTGGGCTGTGGACAAACCACATTTTGACGCTCGCAAGGTTTGCAAAAGACGCTGTCTCCTACGTCAGGACGTAAATAACAAGTTGTCGCTAATCATAGCTCTAACGCACACAAAGGGCAATTTGATTCTCTGTAGTTTGCGCATGAAATGATAATTGACAGACAGATGATTTATAAAGTCAAACGCGTTTTATTCTTTTCAAAAATGGCTGGACCAATACCCTTTACGTTTTTAAATTCATCAATATTTTTAAAGCCACCATTCTTTTGTCGGTATTCTATAATCGCTTGTGCCTTTTTCTCACCAATCCCTTTTAGCTTTTGAAGCTCATCAATATTGGCTTGATTCAAGTGTATTTGCCCTGACGAATCAGTCATAACTGAGCTTTTTGGACTATTAGAATGAGAGGCTTGTTGCATGCTCAACTTCTGATCATACATCTGCTGTTTAGCCTTCCACTCCTTAAAATTTTGATCAAAAGATTGAGCCTGAACAAAGATTGAAGAAATCAGGCTCCAAAATAAAACAATGAAAATGTTATGCTTATTCTTCCAAAGATTCATGCTGAGCTGCATGTGTTTTTTCCCCTAACTTTAACTGCCGCTTTCCCTGATTCCACAATTCATCCATTTCAGACAAGGTCATGTCCTCTAATGTTCTTTGCTGTTTTTGCGCTTGATCTTCAATAAAAGTAAAACGGCTTCTAAATTTATGTATTGTCGATAAAAGTGATGTTTCACTTGAAATCGCAAGTTTACGTCCAACATTGACTAATGAAAACAGGCAATCTCCAAATTCGTCTTGAATTTCATCAATATTTTGATTTTTTAGGGCCTGCTTAAACTCATCCAACTCTTCTTCTAGTTTTTCATAAGCATCTTCTACCGTTTCGAAATCAAACCCAACCTTAGCGACATTTGCTTGAATTTCTTGTGCTTGTAACAAGGCTGGCCCATGTTTAATTTCATCTAATCTTGATTGCGGCTTGCCTTGTTTTTCTTGTTGCTTAATTTGTTTCCAAAGCTCACTTACTTGTTCTGGGCTTAAATTATTAAATTGATCTGCCTGAAAAACATGGGGATGACGGCGTATTAACTTTTCACTTATTGCCTCAACAACATCTTGAAAGTTAAAAGCGCCTTGCTCACTAAACATTTGTGATTGAAACACAACTTGCAATAACAAATCGCCTAGTTCATTTCTAATTTCATTAATATCACCTTGACGGATGGCCGCCTCGACTTCATACGCCTCTTCAATCGCATATTTAGTCAGTGACATTGGGGTTTGTTGTTGATCCCACGGACATTTTTCACGTAACTCTTGCATGATTTTAAGCAATTTATCCATGGTAACCCTCAAGTTTAAAAAGTCGGTCAGTCAAACTAAGATTTTAATTTGTTATGATCAAAATCAAAGCGATTAAATCAGTCGCACTATTGTACTGACAAAGAGAAAAAAGATGAGATACAGTATTCTGATTAGTGGTGCCGCTCAAGGTATTGGGGCTGAAATTGCACGCGTATTCTACAAACAAGGATATAAAGTAGGCATTTATGATATTAATGAATCGCTTGCTCAGGAACTAGCAAATGACTTAGGGCCAAATGCCCGTGCCGGCTATCTAGATGTAAGTGATTACAGCCAGTGGCAACACATATTAAAAGAATTTACCGAATGGGCTGGTGAACTTAATATTTTGGTAAATAATGCAGGTATTTTATATTCTGGCGCGTTTGAAACGACTGATATTAAAGCTCACCAAAGAACAATAAATATTAATGTAAACGGCGTAATCAATGGTTGTCACGCTGCTCTACCCTACTTAAAGCAAGCGTCTTTTGCACGCGTTATCAACCTCTCTTCAGCCTCTGCAATTTATGGGCAAGCTGATTTGATTTCTTATTCAGCTAGTAAATTTGCAGTTCGCGGAATTACTGAAGGTTTAGATGTGGAATGGAAAAAATATGGTATTCGCGTTTTAGATGTGATGCCGCTATTTGTCCAAACTGCAATGGTTAACAATATGGATGCAGGCACCATTCAGAATATGGGGATAGATTTAACCCCAAATGATATTGCTGAGCAGGTGCTTACGCTTGTAGAGAAAAAAGCTCATTTTTGGACGCCCACCCACACTCCAGTGGGTATAAAAACCAAACTGCTTTATCAACTCTCAACGTTGAGCCCACAATTTCTAAATCGACTCACCAATATTTATTTATCTAGAAAGTAATTTGCAGTAAAAAGGCTGTCATTTGACAGCTTTTTACCAAAACAATTTAATATATACTTATAATACAACAATCGAAAAACACTGTTTTTTTTAAGTTATTCTAAACTTTAAACCCCGATAAAATAAATACCATCATATATTAATTAAAAAACCTTCAAATAAAAAAGATGAATATTAAAAAAAATAAACATATCAATTATTTAAATTTAAGAATCCAATTAATTATGATTAAAGCGATAAATAAAACTTAAAAGCTAAGATTAAAATTATTATAAAAACTTAATTAGATTATTTATCAAACAAACAAACACTTAAAATATAAAGCTTCAAAACCCTTTAACGCTATATTAGATAAGGCTTTGCGTTTACTCTTCAATAGAACAAATAAAACTAATAGTTAATAAAATTATTGAAATACTCACTTTACAAAATTATAGTTCGTTTATTTTTGTAAACTTGTGAGTATTTTTTGTGACAGATTTTTCAATAATTAAGCAATCACAACGACACAAAAAAACTTTTCTGGCTATTCTATTTAGCAGTGTTTTACCTACTGCTCAAGCTGGCTTTTTTGATGACTACAATCAAACCGCTCAGAGCTTCCGTGCAAACCTCACGCAACCCATTCCAGAAGAAACTCATAAATTTTTAGATAAAAAAGCTAAAGGGAGCGATGCTGCACTCTACCTACTTGAAAAAGGTCGTTTACAACAAGCTAATCATCAATATGAAGAAAGTAAGAAATCCTTTGAAGCTGCATTTGTACTATTAGAACAAAGAAATAATAAAGCAAAAATTAGTGCCTCAGAGCTCGGATTTAAAGCTCTCTCACTTGTGAGTAATGACAGTGTTATTCCTTACAAAATCCCAGAATATGAGCAAGTTTTAGCGCATGTTTATCAAGCCATAAACTTTATGGCTCTCAATAATCCAGAAAGCGCTGGTGTAGAAATGCGTATCGCCCAACGTATTCAGCGTGAAATTGAACTCGCCCACACGAAGGAAGCTGAAAAAGCTAAAGAAAAAGCTGGTTCCGATCATAATCAGAACTTTGACGAAGCTTTTGCTGGCCTAGATACAATTGCTGGGAAAGTTAAAAATACATATCAAAATGCTTATGCATTTTACATGGCAGCCACTCTTTGGGAAGCATTAGGAGAAGAAAACGATGCCCTCGTTGACTTCAAAAAAGCTTATGAATTGCAGCCTAATGACTTCATTAAAAATGATGTTAAACGCTTAGACATCTCTTCAGGTAAAAAATCTCAACAATATCCAGTTGTAATTTTCTTAGAGCAAGGCCTAGTACCTCAAAAAATACCCAATACATTTGCATTGCCTACTCCAAACGGCTTGATCAATATTTCATTTGCTAGCTACAACCCCTCTACTTATAAAAGCCCTACTAGTCTTCAGGTACTTGTAAATGGTAGACCTATGACTAACACCTCTACCTTAACTGATATAGGTGCATTAGCTGTAAAAACCCTAAAAGAAAATGTAGCTGCCAATATGACATCGCAAATTGCGCGCACAACAGCAAAATATATGGTCCAAAAAGAACTTGGGAATCACCTAGGGGCTATTGGTCAAATTGCTGGGAACATCTACAACACAGCTTCTGAAAAAGCCGATGTTCGTGCGTGGAATACTCTACCAAGTAATGCTCAAGTTGCTCGTCTCACTTTGCCAACAGGCACTCATACTATCCAACTAAAAAATGGCTATATGACTCAAGAACTCAATATTGATGTGAAGCCAAATCAAACTGTGTTTATTCATGGCATAGAAGCAAATCAAGAAATTTTAACCGATAGTTTTGCTATTACTCATTAATGATTAAAGGATATTCAAAATGAAAAAGGCCGTAATTTATTTGAGCCTACTCTCAATTGCATCTGCGTTTTTTACAGGTTGTACAGCTCCAAATGCTATGCAAACGAAAACAGATAGCGTAACAGGCAAAAGTACTGTTCGTACACAGACCAGCAACCCTGTTTTAGCTACCCGTATTGGTGTTAGTCGAATCAACATGACGACTTTAGGTGACATCAAACGCGCTTCACTTGCATTGAAAAATGGTTGGTTCTATGCCCAAGACTTCCAATACAAAGTTGTATGGTTTGATGCGGAAGGAACTGAAATTAATCCAGAAGGCGCAATTTGGAAACCTATTAGCTTACAAGGTCGTGAAGTTAAAACTGTTCAGTCAGTTGCACCTAACCCTAGTGCAGTCGATGTATTGATTTACATGAAAAAAGATTAAGTTTTTAAACCTAAATTCACAATATTATTTAAAGATAGATACAGGACATTTTAATGAAAATTAAATCACTATTCATAATTACAGCAATGAGTAGCGCTGCACTTTTTTCTGGTTGTGCTTCACAAACCGTTAGCTATGGTGATGCGCAATCTGTTGAAACTTTAACAAAAGATTTTGGTTCTACGGACTTACAGCAAATTGCGACAAAAATGGTGGATGACATGCTTGCCTTCCCACCAATTATTGATATGACCAAAAATCGTCGTCCTGTTTTATTTGTTGACAAAATTAAAAACAAATCTCAAGAACATATCGATACAGAGTCTATTACCGATACAATTCAAAACCGTCTAATCAATTCAGGAAAATTCCGCTTTGTAGACATGACTTCTGTGGGTGCAGTAGCCGACCAGATGGCGTATCAACAACGTAGCGGAATGGTAGATAAACGTACTGCAGTAAAATCTGGTTCACAGATTGGTGCTGAGTATATGCTGAATGGTAATTTATCTAGCATCGTTAAAAACTCGGGCGGCAAGAGTGATGTTTACTATAAATTCACTTTAAAACTACTGAATTTAAAAACTGGAATCGTTGAATGGACCAGTGAAAAAGAAATTCGCAAATCTGCAAAAAAATCTACATTCGGCTTATAAGCTTTTCTAAATAATCCTTTATAGCATGGCAATTATTAATTGCTATGCTCTATGAATAAAAAGAGCCTTTATGAGAAAAATATTTTGCGCAGTACTATTAAGTCTTACTGCCACCTCAAGTTTTGCCGCGTTACAAGAAGTGATGAAAGAAGCTTCAGGTAGTGGACCAACCCAGCAACAAGCTATTGCAGAAGCTTTATTGACAGCAGCTCAATCTGTGAATGGAACAAAAGTAAGTTCACAAATGGGGATGGCTGAAGAAGTTAATATGGTTATGACAGATCACCACTGGTCATATCAAGGCAAAAGCTCACCTGTGTTCAGTGTACAAACAGAGTCTTCAGGTGCAATTAACCGTTTTCAAGTGCTTAGTGTTTCTGGTTCAGGTAAAAATTATAAAGCCCGCGTTCGAGCTTATATTAGTAAATATCAATCAAATGTAGCTGATCAACATTTACGAAGAATCGCAGTTTTTCCTTTTCAAGTAGTTGAGTCAAAATTTAACTTAGCATCGGGTGAAGACCCATATGAGTTTGTGCAGGAAGTAGCGGATCTAATTGGTACGCAAATGGCAAATTCACGACAACTAAGTTTAGTAAGTCGAGATTATATTGAAGAGATGGCAAGCGAAAATGCATTCCTCGCTTGGGATGGTGCGCCATCCGAAATGGCAAGAATTGCCCAAAAAGTGGGTGCAGACTATATTCTTGTTGGTAGAATTAATGAAGCCCGCACGGTTCAAGGTCAATCTTTTTACGGCGCAGTTCCAGCCGAACGTGATGCGATTAAATTAAACTGGCGTGTAATTGAAGTAAATACAGGCAAAATTGCAGCAGCTGGTTCTATTAAGCAACCACCACAAGCAAATGTTGGCAATTTAGTCACACAAGATACCCCACCTTCTAGTACCGAAATTTTCGCAGATCAAGTCGTTAATGATGTATTGCGTGGTTTATCTTTGAAATCAAATCATTACTCTCAAAACGAAGATAGTTTTGATAATGAGGTAAATTCTTCACCATTATCAGATGCAGATCTTCCTTCAGGTTCTAGCGAAAAACCAATTCGCTGGTAAATAAAAAGGCTGTCATTTGACAGCCTTTTTATTTAATTTATTAAACACCTTGAATCATGCGTCGTGCACTAATGATTCCAGGTTGCTGCTCTAGGCGAGCCAATAAACGTGAAAGCTGCGCTAAACCTTTAACCTCAATGAGCAACTTCATATTAGCAATACCATCTGCCTCAGAAATTGTATTGACCTGACGAATATTGATTTGGTCAGAGAAAATCACTTGAGTTAAGTCTTTAAGCAGACCACGACGATCATAAGCTTCCACCACAATCTGAACGCTTTGACCGCGTGTTGGCTGCATTTCCCAATCAGCTTCAACAGCACGCTCTGGCTCTTGCTTAATCATACGCTGATAGTCAGAGCAAATGACTTTATGGATGCTGACACCACGGTTCAAAGTAATATATCCAGCGATTGATTCACCATGCACTGGCTGACAGCACTGAGCGATGTGCAGCTCTACATTATCTAAACCATCAATTAAAATGCCATGTGCTGATAGCGTATGGCTGGCACGTGGATTTAATGTTGGTTTAAGTACTAGTTCAGGCTCATCCTGATCTAGATGCATTTGGCGGTTCACCTGATTAATCAGGGCATGTAAGCTAATATCGCCACTGACCAGATTCACCAAAATGTCGTCGCCAGTCTTCACATTAAAATGTGATGAATAATCATTTAGGTCGATACTTTTTGGGTGAATCGCAAGACGAGCCAACTCTTTATTAAGCAGTTCTCGGCCTACTTCAAGATTCTTACTACGGTCTTGCTGTCTAAACCAATGACGCAACTTGTCACGTGCACGAGAGGTTTTGATATAACCCAGAGAGTTCACCAACCAGTCACGGTTTGGTTCACGATCTTTTTTAGTTAAAATTTCAACCTGCTCACCCGTTTTTAAAGTATAGGTAAGTGGCACATAACGCTGGTTGACCCGCGCTGCATAACACTTATTCCCTACTTCTGTATGCACATGATAGGCAAAATCTAAAACTGTGGAACCACGCGGCAACTCTTTAATATCACCATCACGACTGAAAACATAAATCTTCTCAAAGCCTTCAAAGTCTTGTAACTGGTCAAAGCCTTCTGTTTCATCTTCGTTTTGATGTACCGTCGTTTCATTACGTTCTTGATAGTGTTCTAAAACAGCACGTAACGAATGCAAACGATGGTTAAAAGAATGGTCGGTATTCTTTGAACCTTCTTTATAGTTAAAGTGTGAACATACGCCTAACTCTGCTTCATCATGCATCTCATGAGTACGAATTTGCACTTCAAGAGATTTATTTTCAGCAATTACAGCCGTATGCAAAGAACGATAACCATTGGCTTTCGGGTTGGTAATATAGTCATCAAACTGGTGCGGAATATGACGCCAGATTTGATGTACGATACCTAAAGAGTGGTAGCACTCTGGCACACTATTGACCAACACACGTAAGGCACGAATGTCATAAAGTTGGTCGAAGCTCAGGTTTTTGCTCTTCATTTTTCGATAAATCGAATAAATGTGTTTTGCACGCCCTGTAATTTCAGCTTCAATGCCGTAAGACGCTAACTCATTTTTCAAACGGTCAATGACGAACTGAATATAATGCTCACGCTCTAAACGCTTTTCATTGAGTAATGAAGCAATCTCTTTATAACGATCTGGAGCCAAATAGCGAAACGCTAGATCTTCAAGTTCCCATTTAAGCTGAGCAATACCGAGTCGATGTGCCAACGGCGAATAAATAGTAAGGATTTCACGCGCTACACGTTCTTGGCGTTCACGAGAGGAATTTGCAAGCTCTCGCAAAGAATAAGTACGTTCAGCAAGTTTAATTAAAACAACACGAACATCTTCGGTCACCGAAATCAGCATTTTATAAATGCCGCTTAGATGTTCTCGTTGATTATTATTAAAGTGATCTTCTAACCGTTTATTTTTTTCAATAAGTTCTGAGAGTTTACCCATTGCCAAAGTACCTTTGACAAGGTTGTAAACTTGCTCTCCGAATTTCTGTTTTACTTCTTCTATATCGGTAATGCCTTCACGCACACTACGATAAAGCATTGCTGCTGATAAAGTATCTTCATCTACGTGAAGATGTGCCAGAATATCGGCCATTCCAACGCCTGTAGCAAAAGTATTGGAACGATGATTAACCGTTGAATCTAACTCTTTTTGCAGGGTTAAATGAGCGACTTTTTCAAGTTGTTCAAGCTCCGCCCCATCTAATATTTCACGCACCCGATCCAACCATGAGGCTAAACCGATTTGCGTTTCGGCGGCATGCTCTACAGTCGTTTCCTCTGACAACTCGGTTAGTTGTTCAGGTAACTGTTCACGTACTGTGACCATACCATTCTCCTCAATATGTAACTCATGTTTTTAATCGTTTATCTCTTGAATTTTTTCAAATAGTGCAATGGATTCAACATGTTCGGTATGCGTAAACATGTCCATCACTGCTGCTTTTTTTAACTGGTAACCATATTGGACCAAAACACCCGCATCCCTTGCCAGTGTAGCTGGATTACATGATACATAAACGATTCTTTTTGCTCCAAAATTTGATACATACTGCATAATTTCATATGCACCAGCACGAGGAGGATCAATCAATAATGCATCAAATCCTTGATTTGCCCAAGAATGATGCGAAAAATCTTTTGTTAAATCTTGTGAAAAGAAGGTTGCTTGCACCAAACTATTGCATTTCGCATTAGCTGTTGCTCGCTGCACCATTTCTTCACTCCCTTCAACACCGACAACCTGACCACTCTCACCAACACATCGTGCTAACGGGAGTGAGAAATTGCCCAAACCGCAAAATAGATCAAGTACCTTTTCACCTGGTTGCAACTGAAGCAATTCACATGCCAATTGAACCATCTGTTGATTTACTGTGGCATTGACCTGAGTAAAATCCAATGGCGAAAAAGCAAAATTTACATTAAACCTCTCCAAGGCATAATGTAAACGTAAAGCACCTTGTTCATCATCAATACGATGAATACTTTCCGGACCTTTAGGTTGCAAATACAATTGCCACCCTTTGTGTAACGCAAATTGCTTTAATTGGTTGACATCAAAATTGTTTAATTTTTCTACATGACGAACCAATAAAGAAACTTCATGATCACCTTTTGCTAATTCTACATGACCAATATGTGCTTTGCCTTTTAGACTTTGGAGTAAAGTGCGTAACTCAGGCAGACTATTTGATAAGTTTTTATCCAAAACACTACAGCTATGAATCGAAGTTAGACGATTACTATGATGTTCGCGAAAACCCATAATTAAGCGATCTGGTTTTGGCAAATAGCGCACACCGATTCGAGCACGACGACGATAATCGCTTTGTAAAGATCGAATCGGTTCTAACCACTGTTCAGGCTGAATACCTGCAAAATGTTGTAAATGTGACTGAAGTACACTTTGTTTTAAACGGATTTGTTCATCAGGGTGAATATGCTGCATGCTACATCCACCACAGATCCCATAATGAGGACAAATTGCTTCGATACGATATGATGAAGGTTCTCCTAACAACTGCAACATTTCAGCTTCTTCAAGACGCTTCGCTTGATGGGTAATCCGAGCTTTTACAGTTTCTCCTGGCAATGCATAACGAATAAAAACTTTTTTGCCATGCTTATCTGCCGGATGATCTGGATGAGAACCATAATGCGCAATTCCCCGCCCCTCATGAGAAAGTGTTTCAACCTGAAAAATATATTCTGGTTGTTGAAGGTTGCGAGATTTGGCTTGTTGTTTCAAAGAATGAACCTAAAAATCTGAAGAATTAAAATAGTGAGAAGTAAATTCAGTATGTTTTGAAGTGCGTTCCCATACTTCAAGGAAATCAGCCTGCTGTGGCATGGTCTGTAAATATTCAATACTCGAACTAATCCAATGGTTATGTTCATCTGCATTTAATTGGCCTTTTAGTACTAACCAACGCAAATAAATAAACCACGTATTGAGCACATCCCCTTCACAATAGCTCGTTAATTTTAACCACTGTTGATTACGAACATATTCAGGCACATGATAACCCGACTCACCACGCTTACCCGGCAAACCTAAAATACAGGCAATATCGTCAAGCTTTTGAAAATTACGGCCATTAAACATTGCCATAACGTCCATTAAGTCTATATGGCGATGGTGATAACGGTTTTGGTAATTATTAAAACGCTTCTGGCTATCAATCTCGCCTTGATCAAACAGACCGGGGGCAGATAGCCCATGATACATAGCGCGAAATAGGATAACTGGTAAATCAAATTGTGAACCATTCCAGCTTACTAGAGTCGGATGGCGCTTATCAAAAATAGATAAAAATTTCTGTAAAATTTCTGCTTCAGAATATTGTTCTCGACTAAAAGAAAATAATCGAAAACCAGACTCATCGATCCATAAGCCAGAAATACAAACAATTTCATGTAAAGGCAAACGCTGAAAGTCCATACCAGATTCTTGGCGACGGATTTTCGTCAATGCTTGCTCTACATCGGCCTCAGGTAAATCAAGATGATATAAATGCGCACCCGCTTTTAAATCAGTTAAAGTTTCAATATCAAAAACTAAGGTAGGGAAACGCATTATTTCTCTCAATTATGAGTTATCGTCCTGTACTGAAAACAGACCTGTAGACAAGTAGCGATCGCCACGGTCACAGATAATGCAAACAATAACAGCATCCGGATTTTCTTCTGCAATTTTGATTGATGCCCAAACTGCACCGCCTGAAGATGTACCAGCACTAACACCTTCCATACGAGCTAATTTACGCATAGTTTTTTCAGCTTCAATTTGTGGAATATCAATAATACGATCCACACGGCTACTATCAAAAATAGTAGGCAAGTATTCTTTTGGCCAACGGCGAATACCGGCAATACTTGATCCGTCTGCAGGCTGTAAACCAACAATTTGAATATCTGGGTTTTGTTCTTTTAAATATTTAGAAACACCCATAATGGTACCGGTTGTGCCCATTGAACTCACAAAATGGGTAATTTTTCCACCTGTTTGTTTCCAAATTTCAGGACCAGTCGTTAGATAATGAGCTTCAACATTATCAGGATTACCAAACTGATTTAAAACGTGCCCCTTACCCTCTTTTTCCATTTGTAAGGCTAAATCACGTGCACCTTCCATTCCTTGCTGTGGTGTCACTTCAATCAGCTCTGCGCCATAAGCCAACATTGCGTCTTTACGCTCTTGGCTCATATTGTTCGGCATAATAAGTTTCATTTTATAGCCGCGCATTGCCGCAACCATAGCCAAAGCAATACCCGTGTTTCCACTGGTTGCCTCAATTAAGGTATCTTCTGGCTTAATTTGACCACGTTTTTCTGCCTGCATAATCATGTTATATGCTGGACGGTCTTTTACAGAACCTGCCGGATTATTACCTTCCAATTTTGCTAAAACCGTTGCCTGCGTGTGACACGCCAAGCGCTGCAAACGAACTAGAGGTGTCTTACCTACATAGTGATCTAACAAAAATTCGTCAGCTAAAAAATCAGGTTGTGTATTACTCATGATCAACACCTATATCGAGGTGGGCCTATTGTATGAAAAAATGCTCGGTACTGCACCCATTTCAATATGCTTTTTCATGAAAGCGATTAAAGCTCGGTCATTTATAAAATGCCGTCTGTTTTAAAATAAAGCGTGATAAGATGCCGTACAGAGAGATAAATCTGATGTAGCCATGTCTAATTTCAATAAAACCTTATCGAAACGCTTACGTCTGAATCACGCATATGGGCAATTGATTGCTCTTATTTTTGTGCCCATTATGATTTTAACGTGTGTTGGTGCTTTTCTGGTTTTAACTGAAACCTCGCATTCAGTAAAACAACAACAGCTACATCATGCCTCAGCAATTTTAGCCCGCTATAATCAAATCGCACTAGATTTATACCACCTAGTTGAACTACAGCCCGATGAATATGACCATGCTCAGCACATCATGCAAAGCATGTTTAATGAAAAAAATCTAAAACGTGCTGCGTTAATTGATAGCAATGGTCAGACTTATTTAAGTATCGGTTATCGAGACAATCGTTATTGGCCAAACTTTACTGAAAAAAATAATTTTTTTGGTCCAATCTCTTATAACCACAACAATATTTATGGACAGCGGATTAGCGACACACCCGGAAAAGCACCTGTCTGGCTTGTGATTGAAATGGATAATCAGCCACTAGAATTGGCACGTTACCGTATTTTGATTGCCCTCGTCATTACTGGCTTAATGACCTTACTGTTACTTTTACTTTGCTTGAATTTTTATTCGCGTCGGTGGATTGCACCGATGTACGAAATTCGCATGCAGTTGCAACGTTTAAATGCAGACACGTTGGACCAGCATATGGTCATTAACAGTACGGGTGAATTGCGCTTATTACAGCGTGATATTGCAAACGTTGTTAAACGATTGCACTTTAGCTTTTTAGAGTTAAAAGAACACACCGAACAAACCGAAGAAGACTTACGCAGAACGCTAGATACCTTAGAAGTTCAAAACATTACCTATCGTCAAGCACGTGACCAAGCGATTTCTTCAAACCAAGCCAAATCGGTTTTTCTTGCCAATATTAGTCATGAGCTTCGAACGCCTTTAAACAGTATTGATGGCTTTATTCATTTATTACTTCGTCAACAAAACCTAAATAACGAACAAAATCTTTACCTGCAAACTATTCGCAAGTCATCAGCCCATTTATTGGCATTAATTAATGATGTATTAGATTTCTCAAAAATTGATGCTGGTAAATTAGAGCTCGAAACAGCGCCGTTTGATTTAGAAGAAGCCGTCTTTGACGTCATGGATATGCTGTCTCCACTGGCTGCCCAAAAGCATATCGCTATGGCTTTTTACTATGCCGACAATATTCCACAACAAGTGATTGGTGATGCTTTACGCTTCAAACAAATTCTGACTAACTTGATTTCGAATGCGATTAAGTTCACTCCAGATGGCGAAATTATTGTTCGTGTTCGTATGGAGCATGATGATATCGGACAGTGCCTACTTCATTTTAGTGTTCAAGACAGTGGTATTGGTTTAAGCGGTACAGATCGTAAAAAATTATTTGAATCATTCTCGCAAGGTGATGCATCCGTTACACGTCAATTTGGTGGTACAGGTTTAGGTCTTGCGATCTCTAAACAGCTCGTTCATCTCATGCATGGCCAAATTGGCTTTGAGGACAATCAGGAACGTGCTCCAACAGAAAAAGGTTCAACCTTCTGGTTTACCGCACAATTTGTAGTAGATGAAGATTACGAGATTGAACACCCGCACTTTGAACATTTACAAGTGGTGTCTTATCTTGCCCACCCTGCTACAGCAAGTGTTTTACGTTATTACCTTGAGAACTATCATGTTCCTCATATCGAGACACAATCGATTCTGGACTTATTTAGTCGTTTAAAACATCTTGATCAAAAAGATAATACATGGCTCATTGTTGATCACAGCGGCGATACTGAAGCGTTATTAAAAGAAATCCGTAGTCGTTATCAAGGCAATTTGGCAGTCTATGGCTATCAAATGACACTTGAGCCAAATATGCTCAATGAATATCGTGCTCGCCCTTTATATCAACCATTAAGTCGAAGCGGACTCATTCAATTATTAAATGATCAGCCTATTTTTGAAGAGGAGCAACAAGATTTTAATGGTCAAGGTTTACACATTCTGGCAGTCGATGACCATTTACCTAACTTAATTGTTTTAGAAGCCTTGCTAGGCGAACTCAACGTTAGAACAACTAAAGCTCTCAGCGGTCAAGAAGCGCTTAATCTGATTCAAGAGCGAATCGATCAGAAACTCAAACCATTTGATCTAGTATTCATGGATATTCAAATGCCTGTTATGTCAGGTATTGATACAACTCGCGCTATTCGCTCATTAGAGTCGACTTTAGATGGTGAAATGCAGCTTCCAATTATTGCATTAACAGCGCATGCCCTTGCTGATGAAAAGCAAAAACTCCTCAAAGTAGGCATGAATGACTATGTTACCAAGCCAATTCAAATGGAACAAATTATCCAAATTTTAACGCAATGGACCAAAAACAACTTTACATCAAAAGCTCTAGATAAAGACCATCATGTCGTTGCAGAAGCATTAGACCCAGAAATTCTAAACTGGCAACAAAGTTTGCAGCTTGCAGCAAATAAAGAAGATCTTGCTCAAGATTTACTTAAAATGTTAGTTGATAGTTTCCCAACTGAGCTAGACGAAATGCAGCAGCTCATCGAGCTTGAAGACTTCCCTCAACTTGAGCATGTTTTACATCGTCTTTATGGTGCTACCCGCTATGTAGGTACTCCAAAACTGCAACAAGTGACAGGTGATTTTGAGCAATTTATTTCAACACTACGCAAAGAACGCCGTATAGCCGATGAAGGATTTATTGAAGAAGTTATGAGACGCTTTGATGAGTTAGGACTTGTTGTTAAAGAAGTGGAAAGTGCAGCCCACCAAATCTTGGTGATTCCTGACTAGCATATCTACCAAATGGTATGACTGAGCTGTCATGTTTCCAAATTACAGCCATGTTATGCTCCGCTTATCGATAAAAAAATAAGCGGGAATTTCATGGCACTTTTACGTATTGAAAAGAATAATGGCATTGCAACAGTTTATCTAAACCGTCCTGATAAACGTAACGCCATGAGTTTTGCCCTTCTCAAAGAACTCGTTTCAACAGCAAAAGCCATTAAAAAAGATAGAGATATCCGCTGTGTGATTTTGACAGGGGAAGCACAAGTTTTTAGTGCTGGAATTGATTTATCTGATCTGAATAATCCGAAAAACTCCGCTTTTGCCATTTGGGAGCTTGTTAAACCTGGCCAAAGCCTCTTCCAGAAAGCATTCCTGATTTGGCAAAATTTACCTGTACCTGTGATTGCAGCTCTTGAAGGATATTGTTTTGGTGCCGGAATGCAACTTGCCTTAGCAGCTGATATTCGCATTTCTCATCCAGACACTAAAATGTCGATTATGGAAAGCCGTTGGGGCTTAGTTCCAGATATGGGACTTACTCGCTCATTGAAAGGCTTAATTGGTGTTGACCTTGCAAAAGAACTCACCTTAACAGCCCGTGTTTTTGATGGGAATTATGCAAAAGAAATTGGTCTTGTGACTCATTTAAGCAACTCTCCACTAGAAAAAGCAAATGAAATTGCCACTGAAATGTTACAACGCTCACCTGATGCTCTCACTGCTGCAAAACGTGTACTTGATGCAATGGAACACCAACCTGAAAAGTCATTGCGTCTAGAAAAAATCTGGCAACTTAAATTATTACTTGGTAAAAATAGCAAACTTGCTCGTAAAAAAGACAAACATCCAGAAGTTAATTTTTTACCACGCCAATATAAATAAAGAGCTTAGATTATGAATTTTGATCGCAACACCCCTATTGCTTTTTTAGGTATAGGGCTTATGGGGAGCCGCATGGCAACCCGCCTTATTCAAGCTGGCTTTCAAGTTGCGGTTTGGAATCGAACCTTTTCTGCATGTGAAGAACTGATTGATATCGGCGCACAGCCTCTAGATCTTATAAATATTGGCGAATATCCTGTTATTTTAATCTGTCTAGCAGATGACAAAGCCGTAGAGGCAGTATTTAAACAAATTCAGCCGAACTTAAAAGCTAAACAGGTAATTGTTGATTTCTCAAGCTTATCTGTTACTGCAACAAAAATGCTTGCTCAAGCAGCTTCCGCGCATGACGTTACTTGGATTGATTCACCTGTATCGGGTGGAACCGCTGGTGCTGAACAAGGCACGCTTGTTATTTTTGCAGGTGGTGATGCTCAAATCATTACAGAATTAACGCCTGTTTATAATGTCTTATCTCAACGTGTAACACGAATGGGAGACACAGGAACTGGCCAAGCCACCAAAATCTGCAATCAACTCATTGTTGCAGCCAACAGTGCTCTTATTGCAGAAGCTGTTGCGCTTGCAGATCGAGCGGGTGTAGATACGACTTTGCTCGCTCCAGCCTTAGCAGGTGGATTTGCAGATTCAAAACCTTTTCAAATTCTCACCCCACGTATGGCAACTCATACCTTTGAACCTGTTCAGTGGAAAGTTCAAACATTATCAAAGGATCTTAACAACGCAGTAACATTGGCTAACAATGTTAATTTAGATATCCCAGTTGCACAAAAAGCTCTATTACAGCTACAAACTCACCAAAAAAATGGCTTTGCCGAGAAAGATTTAGCTACTATGATTCAATTAATAGAGCAAAAATAAACGGAGTTTGAGTATGGGTCGTCTTGCAATCAATTTATCCATGATTTTTACCGAAGTTCCTTTAATTGAACGCTTTGCTCTGGCCCATGCTCAGGGCTTTGAATATGTCGAAATTCAATTCCCTTATGAATTGTCTATTGCAGATATTCAAACTCAACTCGAACGCTATAACCTCAACCTTTGTTTAATTAATGTGCCTACCGGTGATCTTATGCAAGGTGGAAACGGTTTAGCAGGCATTCCTGGCCAAGAAACAGCTTTCCATGAGGCATTAGAATTGGCTATTAGCTATGCCACGGCTTTAAACGTTCCTCGTGTTAATATTTTAGCGGGCAAACAACCACTAGATGCAGACTTGCTTCCTTGTTTAAAAACACTAGCAGCCAATTTAAAACTTGCCTGCAACTTACTCAGTGAACATGATATAGAACCCGTTTTTGAAATGATTAATGGCACGGATATGCCTCGCTTTTTGGTGCAGAACATTGCGCAGGGCCAAGAAATGCTAGAAGCAGTCAATCACCCTGCCCTCAAAATGCAATATGACTGCTATCACATGGCCATGATGGGTGAAGATGTACTTGAGGGTTTGCAAGAGAATATTAACTTAATTGGACATATTCAATTTGCGGACTGTCCGGGCCGCCATGAGCCTGATACAGCTCAAATTCCTTATGAACAAATTTTTTCTTGGTTAAAGCAAAGTTCATATCAGAACTATATTGCAGCGGAATATAAACCTGAAAATGGTTCAAATCAGTCGTTTACATGGAAGAAAAAATACTTTTCTGATGATGTAAATATATAAACTGTTACGACTTCTGTTTGAAATTTAGTACGAAAACCACTATATTAGATAGTGAGTAATTGTCAGGAAAATATACCCTATATGAATTTAGAACCATCGCCCAGCGTGTCTAATTCTCACGATTTCGCAATGAACACCTCAAATAAAGACGTACAAGCTTGCCTCAAAGTCGTCCACGACGCTTTAGTTGATGTAAAAGCAAAAGATATTCTCCAGTTAGATGTTAGCTCAATTAGCAATGTCGCTGATGCTATTGTAATTGCAAGTGGCACTTCTACTCGCCATGTCAAAGCACTTGCTGACAATGTTGCAGAAGAAGCTCGAAAAGCCGGTTTCCGCCCGATTGGCGTTGAAGGTGAACGAGATGCAGAATGGATCTTAATTGATCTCGGCTTTGTTGTAGTACACGTAATGCTACCAACAGCTCGTAAATTCTATGATTTAGAAAGCTTATGGCGTACCGCTCCAGAGTCGGTTGCTTAAAATTTTGCTTTTAAAAAAAGCGGCTCTTTTGAGCCGCTTTTTTTATTTATATAACAGCAACTTTAATTAATTTCAAATACCCGCACCTATTCCCCAAAACACCAATCATCACATATATCTAAATTTGACATGACAAATTGTCAAATTTACAGCACTATACAAATTCTTGAAGTCCCCACCAATAAATAGCATAACCGGAGTACAGAAAGTGAAGATATTAATTACTGGTGCCAATACAGGCATAGGTTTCGCAACAGCAGAACAACTTGTTAAACAAGAGCAACATGTGATTTTGGCATGTCGAAATCCTCAAAAAGCGCAAGAGGCACAAAACAAACTACGCTCACTTAACCAAGGACAAGTCGATGTCGTTTCTCTCGACTTAAATAGTCTTGAATTAGCTAGAAAAGCTGCCGATGAAATTGCTGATCGCTATGGCAACCTTGATGTACTTATTAATAATGCAGGTTTATTTGCCAAAACCAAACAGTTAACCAGTGAAGGCTTTGAGCAACAATTTGGGGTTAATTATTTAGGCCATTTTTTATTAACTCAAAAACTACTCCCAGTTTTACAACAATCTCATAAAGCGCGCATTATCCATCTTGCATCTATTGCTCACTGGGTTGGTTCAATTAAACCCAATAAATTTCGCGCAGAAGGCTTTTACAATCCCCTGTTCTATTATGGTCAATCAAAGCTTGCGAATTTGCTATTCAGCAATGCATTAGCAGAACAGTTAGCCGGAAGTTCAATTACCAATAATGCATTACATCCGGGCGGTGTCGCTTCTGATATTTATCGCGACTTACCCAAACCTGTCTATGCGGCGATGAAATTAGGCTTAGTCCCAACCTCAGTTCCAGCAAAACTCATTACAGAAATGGCAACTGGAGATGCATGGCAGAACCGTAATGGTGAATATGTGAGTGCACATATGCCAGACTGGAAATCATCACATGCTAAAAATCAGCAACTGGCACGTGACCTGTATCAACAATCGATGGATCTTGTAGAAAAATTTCTTTAAAAAACCAGCTCAAATAAAAAAACCACCCGAAGGTGGTTTTTTTATTTCAAAGCAACTTAGTGGCCTGTACCATTAATTGCTTTTGTCATATCTTCAACAACTTTCTTAGCATCACCAAAGATCATCATTGTTTTTTCATTATAGAACAAATCGTTGTCTAGACCAGCATAACCAGTTGCCATAGAACGCTTAATCACCATGATTGTACGCGCTTTATGAGCTTCAAGAATCGGCATACCATAAATTGGTGAGCTTGGATCATCTTTTGCAGCTGGGTTTACAACGTCGTTTGCACCAATTACAAGTACTACGTCAGTTGCAGGGAAGTCTGAGTTGATCTCATCCATTTCCAAAATGTCTTCATATGCTACGTCCGCTTCAGCAAGTAGTACGTTCATATGACCAGGCATACGACCTGCAACCGGATGGATTGCAAAGCGAACCGTTACACCCTGTTCTTTCAAAAGTTCACACAACTCTTTTACCGCATTTTGAGCACGACCTTGCGCCATACCATAACCCGGTACAATTACAACGCTGTCCGCATTTGACATTAAGAAGCCAGCATCATCAGCAGAACCTGAACGGTAGTTACGTTGAACTTGTTCACCTTTATCTGCAGATGCAACTGCTGCACCACCCATTGCTCCACCAAACAATACATTGATGATCGAACGGTTCATTGCTTTACACATGATGTACGACAGAATCGCACCAGATGAACCTACAAGCGAACCCGCAACGATCAACATGTTGTTTTCAAGAGTAAAACCAATACCTGCCGCTGCCCAACCAGAGAATGAGTTAAGAAGTGATACCACTACAGGCATATCACCACCACCCACTGGTGCAATCCAAACCCAACCAAATGCAAGTGCAAGTGCTGTCATTGCCCAGAAAGCAGTCATGTTGCCAGTTGTAAAGAAGTAGAAACCACAAGCCAACATCGCAACAAAGATAAGTGCTTGAACAGGTTTAACCCATGCACCAGAAATTGTTTTAGCCCATTTTTTCGCAGCCAATTTACCATACGCAAACACAGATGCAGTAAAGGTAATCGCACCAACGAAACAACCAACAAACAATTCAAATAAATGAACCTTACTCATGTGTGCATGCTGCACGCCAGCTGCTGTTAAAGCCGCCTCATTTTGAGCGAATAGTTCAGTAAGTTGGTTGTTATGTAAAATTGCAGCAATCGCAATTAATACCGCAGCCAAACCCACCAATGAGTGCATAAGCGCAACAGTTTCCGGCATTTGAGTCATTGGCACTGTACGTGCACGCGCAATACCCACGATTGCACCTAACACCATTGCCCCAACGATCATCCAAATAACTGGGTTATTCGCAACAAAGAAGGTTGTTACAACTGCTATCGCCATTGCGATCATACCGTAACGGTTACCTTGAATTGCTGTTTTAGGACCAGATAAGCCACGAAGCGTCAAGATAAAGAGGATTGCGCCAACAAGGTACAACCAGTTTGCATTTGCTTGAATAAATTCCATGTCAAAGCCCTCTTATTTCTTTTGCTTAGGCTTGAACATTTCCAGCATGCGTGCAGTTACTGCAAAGCCACCGAAAATATTAATGCTTGCCAAAAATACTGCAATCGCACCGAGTACGCTCACCACATTCACACTTTGAAATGCAACGTTAGCATCTACACCTAAAACTGGCAGACCTACAGTTTGCAACATCGCACCTACCACAATAATAGATGACAACGCATTAGTTACTGCCATAAGTGGTGTATGCAAAGCTGGCGTAACACCCCAAACCACGTAATAACCTACGAAGATGGCAAGGACGAAAATTGTAATAGTTTCAACCATGAGAAATCTCCTTAACCACGCTTAAGCAGTACTTGACCGCCATGAGTGACCAATAGGGCTTTTTGGATTTCGTCTTCCTGATTAATCGCAAAGTTTTTCTCTTTGTCGAATAAGGTTTCTACGAAATTAAAAACGTTACGCGCATACAATGCAGAAGCTTCTGTTGCTACAGTTGCCGGAATATTTGGAACACCCAAAATTTTCACGCCATTTTCTGTAAACACAGTCTCACCAACTTTAGAGCCTTCAACGTTACCACCAGTTTCAACAGCCATATCTAAAATGACAGAGCCCGGTTTCATCTTGGCAACAGTTTCAGCTTTAATCAGACGCGGCGCATCACGACCTGGTAACAATGCAGTAGTAATCACGATATCAGCATTAGAAACAGCTTTATCTACAATCGCAGCTTGGTCTTTGATGTATTGCTCACCCGGCATCCATCCATAACCATTTTTAGCGGCATCTGCTGCACGTTGTTTCTCTTCTTCAGACATTGGGACGTCTAACCATTTACCACCTAAAGACTCAACTTGATCTTTAGCTGTAGGACGTAAGTCTGTCGCTTCAACAATTGCACCTAAACGTTTTGCAGTTGCAATCGCTTGAAGACCAGCAACCCCAACACCCATGATCACAACACGCGCAGGCTTTACAGTACCCGCTGCAGTCATAAGCATTGGGAACATGCGTTGATATTCAGCAGCAGCAAGTAAAACTGACTTATAACCAGCTAAGTTTGCTTGAGAAGACAACACATCCATGTTTTGTGCACGAGAAAGCGTACGAGGAAGCAGTTCTAAAGCAAAAGCAGACACTTGTTGATTCGCAAACTGATCTAGCTCGGTATTACGATAAGGATCAAACATTGCTACAACAGCAGTATTTGCTGCAAGTTTCTGAATTTCCCCGCCCTGTGGTGCGCGAACTTTCAAAATAATTTGACTACCCGTATAGGCATCATCCGTAATGGTTGCACCGACCTGTTCATAAGCACTGTCAATGTACGCAGCCTTTACACCAGCACCACGTTCAATCACAACGCTATGACCAGCGCTAATCAACTTCTTTACTGTCTCTGGCGTAGCAGCTACACGATTTTCACCGACGACAGTTTCGGTTGGGATTCCGATCTGCATGAGCGTTCCTCAAGCTAATTTCTCATTGTCAAAAACATTGCAAGCTGCAATGTTTCCCCCATGTGTATTCTTTGTACAGAATTTGGATTCTAATTGAACTTTTTTAAAATACCACCCACTATTTATTTAATAAATACCCATATTTTGAACTGATGATTCACGATATTTATTTAGAGGTGTAATATGGGAAGGTTTTTCTTTTTTTGCAGACAATAGTCTCTCTTATACAGTCCTGTATATGAAAATTTCTTTATCTTCGTTTCAAATCGGGTCTTTTTTTGCTCTTTGCTCTGCGTTTCTATTCAGTACAAAAGCAATCTTTATTAAACAGACTTATGCCCTTTCTCCATTAGTAGACGGTACGGTCCTGATGGCTTTACGTATGTTAAGCGCTTTACCGTTCTTTCTATTAATTTGCTGGTTTAACAGGCATCATAATCAGGGCATAAAAAAGAAGGATTGGCTAATTTTAATTTTTGCCGGTCTATTAGGCTACTATTTTGCAAGTTGGCTCGATTTCATGGGCCTCATGTTTATTAGCGCCTCTTTAGAACGAATTATTCTATTTTTATATCCCACGCTTACAGTCATTGTATCAAGCTTACTCTACAAACAAAAATTAGATGTAAAAAGTTTCTTTGCCATTTTTCTTAGTTATGGTGGAACCGTGCTGGTTATGCTTCAGGAGCACAACAACGCACCAATTCAGGGCAACTTCTGGTTAGGGACAAGTTTCGTATTTGCAAGTGCCGTGGCTTTCGCCGGCTATTTGTTGCTGACACCACCTCTCATTAAGAAATTTGGCTCTTGGAATTTCACAGGGTTAGCCTTAACTGTGGCTTGTATCGGTACATTAACTCATTACGCACTAAGTACACCTCAACCTATTCAACTTCTATTACAACTCCCCTCTAGTGTAATTTGGTATGGCATTGGCTTAGGCTTTTTAGTTACCGTTTTACCCACCGTTATGCTCATGCAAAGCATTGAACGATTAGGTGCCTCTCAATCTGCAATGATTGCTTCGATCGGACCAGTTTTAACGATTTTGCTTGCCGTTGCTTTTTTAAATGAACATCTCAATATGTGGCAATGGATCGGCTGCCTTCTTAATATTGTCGGTGTCATGATGATTACACTCAGAAAGAAAAGACTAAAACATTAAATTCTCTTGACCTCAACTTAAGTTGAGGTTGGATACTCATCTAAATTTTAATGAACGGTTGAGTTCCAATGAGTCAAGAAACTTTTAAAATCATAAATCCATCAACTTTATATAACCCAACGCCAAACGCTTATAGTCATGTTGCTGTAGTGGAAAGCTTTAAGAATATTATTCATGTAGCAGGTCAAGGAGGCGAAAATTCCCAAGGTGAATTAAGCCCAAGTTTTGAAGAACAAGCGAACCAAGTTTTTGATAATATTCAACATGCTTTAAAAGCAGCCAATGCAGAGCTTAGCAATATTGCTGTATTGAGAGTTTTAGTTGTTGACCACTCGGTCGAAAAACATCAAATTTTGATTAAAATTATGCAAAATTTATGGAAAAATCATCTTTTTCCTGCCTGTACACTTATTCCTGTGCCGCGCCTTGCGCTAGAACACATGCTTATTGAAGTTGAAGCAACGGCATACACCCAATAAAACTGAGAGAACGTCATGTCTACCCCTGAAGATATCAGTCAAAATAAACCTTTGCTTTGGTTGATGGCAGCAGCATGCGGTTTATGTGCAGGTGTGAATTATTATTGTCAGCCTCTAATTCACTCTATCCAGCAAGAGTTTGCTGTAACTCAAGCACAAGCCGCTTTAACAGTGACATTTGCTCAGGTGTCTTATGCTCTCGGTTTACTCTTTATTGTCCCATTGGGTGATATTGTCAATAAAGCCAAAGCTATTCCGTTTTTGATGGTGCTTTGCGCAGTTGGTCTATTTACATCTGCTTTTGCTGTGAACTTACCCATGTTGTGGATTGGTACAGTTTTAGCGGGATTGTTTTCTGTTGCTGCCCAAGTCCTCATCCCACTTGCCACAATGACCGTAAAGCCCGAAAAAACTGGCGAGATCATTGGTTTTTTAATGAGTGGCTTATTGGTCGGAATTTTACTCTCTACCAGTCTAGCGGGCTTATTTTCCAACCTTTTCCACTGGAAAGTAGTCTATGTGGTCAGCGGCGTATTAATGCTTCTGTTGGCATTTACTTTAAAAAGTCGCTTGCCTTATGTCTTGCGTATGAAAATGAATTATGGACAAATATTTGTTTCCATGGCTCAACTCTTAAAAGAGGAAAAGCGACTATTATTAAGAGCGCTTACAGGTGCTTTCGCCTTTGCCGCAGTAAGTATCCTGTATTCCACCATCGCCTTACTTTTGACTTCGGCACACCATTTGCCCGATCTATTTATCGGACTAGTCCCACTAGTCGGTATCTTTGGGGCATTATCAACACGCTATATTGGTAAATATGCCGACCAAGGCTACACACGATTACTCACTTGGATGGGTTGTGGACTGTTTTTGGTGAGCTGGCTTTGTTTCTATTTCGGACAAACCCTCCTTTCTAGTTATGTTATTGGCTTTGCTTTAATTCAATTAGCACTCGCGCTCGTTCATACCAGCAACCAGAGCATTATTTTCCGTTTACGTCCAGATGCTAAATCTCGTATTAATGCCATCTATATGACGACTTATTTTATTGGAGGAGCTGGTGGCTCTGCCTTAGGGATTTTTGCTTGGAATCATGGCGGATGGACTATGACATGTGTTGCAGGGATTGGGCTAGTCGTTCTTTGTATTTTATTTAGCATGTTCGATACGATCTTACAAAAAAAGAAAATGGTGTCCCAATAAGGTAACTTTTTATAAATCATCTTTCTATAATCCACCATTGCTTTGAACAATGGTGGAAGTATGACTTAAAAAACTAAAAATTAAATATGAGGTAAAACATAAGGAGCAATATCTTTGAAAGTCCGACCATGTGCATTTTCACCAATTGCATGCATTTTCCATGCATCATTATGGCGATAAATTTTTGCAATAATTAGACCAGTATGCGCCCCTTGTGAGGAAAGTTTATAACTTGCAATTTCCTGATTACTTGATTGATCAACCAAGCGGCAGAATGCATTTTCAACTTTCTCAAAAGTTTGACCTCGGAAACTATTAACAGTAAATACCAAAGATTTTACGTGTCGAGGGATTTGATTAAGGTTGACTCGAATTACTTCATCATCACCACGCCCCGCTCCAGTTAGATTGTCCCCAGAATGTCGAATGCTGCCATCTTTACTTTGTAGTTGCCCAAAGTACACGACATCGAGCATTTTTTTATTTTCATCAAACAAAATTACAGAAGCATCAAGGTCGATATTACTACCACCGCCAAAACCTAAAAATCCTTTACTTTTTGCAATATCCCAACCCACCCCTAAGAAAACTTGTTGAAGACTACTACCATCTGCTTTTTGCAAACTGATTTTTTGGCCTTTTTCTAAATTAATTGCCATGTTATGGATCTCTCTTAAGATTATAAAATAATTACTTTTTAATTAGACTGATGACGATTTAACTTTGACATCAACCATTGCAAAAAATTATCTCGGTTCCTCGAACAAATGATGACTTTTCCAGTGCCTGAAAAACGCAATACCATGCCTTCTCCACTGGTTACACTATTCACCAAATTGCCAAGAAAACCATTATTTTGGGAAGTTGAAACAGATAGTTGATAATTTAAACGCGAATCCCAACAGACTACATGGCCATTATCAATAACAACCTCTTTATTCGGTCCTACTTCTATCTCAAACAAAGTTCCACAACCAGAAACTACCACCTGTCCCTGCCCACTGGTTTCCATGACAAGAAAACCGCCAGTACTCCCCAAAAAAGCTCCACCAAGACTGCTATTTAATCTTGCTTTGACATGAACTGAATCATGTGCAGCAACAAATGCACCATCACTTAATATGTATTGGGTTGCCCCAACATCGAGAATTTGCATATCACCATCTAGTGATGCAGATAATAAACAGTCGCCATCTCCGCGCACAGCTTCGATATGCTGTTGGAATAAAGACTCATCATTCGCAAAACGACGTAATAAGGATTGCATTAAGCCTCCCTGTAGCCGCCCCTTCAACTCCAGAGCATCTTCCATCATGACCATTGCATTGCTTTCACAATAGATCCGATCCCCACGGTGCATTGCAACATGTAAGAATGGTTCTGGTGACCCCACTAAACTAAAATGTGCCATTTTATTGATCCTTTTTTAATTTCTAACAACTTTAAAATGACTAGGCTTATTAAGATTCTAAAGTGAATGACTGTTTGGCACGGTATTTCAAATTGATTATAAAATGTCATATATCACTTGAACGATACTGTGGATCAACCACAGAAGTAATGTTATCTAACTCAAAATTCGCTTGATATTGAACATACATATAAAAAAGAAGACACCCTAAAAACATCATTTAATTTTATTTTTATTCACAAACTAGACTTAACATATAAAGAAATAACCTATTTCTATCATTTATAAATATAGAAAAAAGAAAGATAGTGTCTAAGCACTATCTTTCAATTATTCATTAAACAGCAACACCATACGAGGCAGCTAATGGTCCTAAACCACCAGCAAAACCTTGACCAATTGCACGGAATTTCCATTCACTACCATGCTTATACAGCTCACCAAAGATCATAGCCGTTTCAGTGCTACTGTCTTCAGATAAGTCATAACGTGCAATTTCGCTACCACCAGCATTGTTACTTACACGGATGTAAGCATTAGCAACTTGACCAAAGTTTTGGTTTCGAGTTTGACCATCATAAATTGTGACAGCAAAAATCACTTTTGAAACATCAGCAGGAACCATGCTCAAGTCCACACTTAAAGTTTCGTCATCCCCATGACCTTCACCTGTGCGGTTATCGCCATTGTGAACTACAGAGCCATCAGATGATTTTAAATTATTAAAGAAAATAAAGTCATTATCAGCACGAACCTTACCATTTTCATTGACTAAAAATGCAATTGCATCAAGGTCAAAAGCTACGCCATCAGTCACACGAGGATTCCAGCCTAAACCCACAGTTGTTTTGGTAATACCAGGTGCTTCTTTTGTTAAACTAACGTTACCACCTTTGGTTAAGCTAATTGCCATTTGAGTTACTCCTTTTAAATTTCAACTCATTGTTTATATGATTAAATTGATAATCACCCTATAGATGATCTATCTAAAAGTTCTTATGAAGTTTGTGTTTGATTTTTAGTGTAAGCGATTGAAGATAGTACCGCCCATGCAATGAAGGCAATACCAATTAAACCTGTTACAACTTCAGGAACATGGCCACCAGTTCCTGTGTACAACATAATTGCCGCTAAGGCTCCGATGGCATAATGCGCTCCATGTTCTAAATAGATAAAGGCTTCCAAGGTGCCTTTTTCAACTAAATAAATAGTCATTGAACGGACAAACATGGCCCCAATTGCTAAACCCAGCATAATAACGACAACATCATTTGTGATCGCAAATGCACCAATAACACCGTCAAAACTAAATGAAGCATCTAACACTTCAAGATAAAGAAAGCCACCAATACCAGCTTTAACAAGATTACTTGACTTGTTTTCTATTTGTTTCTCATCTGAGTTATCACCACTGCTTTCCAATAAATGACCAATGACTTGAACACCAATGTAGACCACGATGCCCCAAATACCAGCGACAATTACAACTAGTTTCTCCTCTGCAGGAACAAATGCAAACATGATAAGTAGAGCAATTAATGAAACAAATACCGACATTGCAGGGATATTAGCTAAATTAGATAAATGCACTTCTAACCAATGGAACCAATGTGTATCTTTGCCATCATCAAACAAGAAATTTAAAAATACCAATAGCAAGAACATACCGCCAAAAGCTGAAATTTCGGCATGATGAGCTAACAATTTCTCTGAATACGCTTTGGGATCATTTAATGCTAACTTAGCAACTTCAATCATTCCCATGTCAGCAGTTACGCCAACAATCAGTAAGGGGAAAACTAAGCGCATACCAAATACAGCAACCAAAATCCCTACTGTAAGAAAAATCTTTTTCCAAAATTCATCCCAGTTCCGTAATATTGATGCATTAATGACAGCATTATCAAAAGATAAAGAAACTTCCATTACTGCCAATACACCTGTAATCAATACGGCTTTAAGCATCATTGAAAAACCAGCATTCGGACCATGCGTAAGCCCCCACCATGCTGACACCCCCAAACAGATCACTGTAAAAAAAATTGAGAACCGAAAATGTTTCATTTCTTTCCTTTTATAAAGAACTAAAAAGTATTCATCATTTATTTATTAAAATGATAATCTTAGCCAGTTTGAATACCATATTGTTGACACATTGCAGCTAACCCACCTGAGTACCCTTGACCTACGGCTCTAAACTTCCACTCACCGTTATGACGATAGACTTCTCCAAATACCATTGCGGTTTCAGTTGAATAATCTTCTGCCAAATCAAAACGTACTAATTCGACTTGCGTGTCTTGGTTTACTATTCGAATAAATGCATTGGTAATTTGACCAAAATTTTGACTTCTTGCCTGAGCATCATGAATGGTTACGGTAATTGCGATTTTTTCAACTTCAGGAGCAACTTTTGAAAGATTAACTAGTAAAGTTTCATCATCTCCATCCCCCAGACCAGAGCGGTTATCACCTGTATGTTCTACTGAATCATCTTGTGATTTAAGTTGATTATAAAAAATAAAATCATGATCGCCGCGGACCTTACCACTAACCGTTAATAAGAATGCACTCGCATCTAAATCAAACGCAGCGCCATCGGTTACACGCTCATCCCATCCTAATCCAATCAGGATTCGAACCAAATTAGGATCTGTTTTACTTAAAGATAAGTTTCCACCTTTATTTAAACTAATAGCCATTTTGTATTTTCTCCCCGTCTAAACCAAAAACTCATATCATTAATTATTTGTATATAAAAAGTTTTTCTTGATTAAGCTGTAATCTAAATATGAAGGTTATTTACTGCCCACAACCCAACGCAAACCAAAACTGAATGCTTGGTCCAATTCTCGATGACCTGCAACGTAACTCACATGGCGTTGGACTTGAATATCACCACTTTGATTTATCAATTCCAGAATACCGCACATACCTAAAGGCTGCCCTTCAGTTAAACGAATTTCAATTGGAGGTTGATTAGGAACATAAATCGTCGCAACTGCATCAGTTTCAGCCCAATTTGGTACACCATCGTAAATAAAAGCAAATAACACCACTCGACGAATTTGTTGCCAATACTCTCCATTAATTTGGAGCCATTCGCCTTCTTTTAATGCACCAGTACGATCATCTGCGGAGAGCTGGATAAATGGGTATTGATCAAAATCACCAAATCGATCGCCTAATGCCTGAATAACTGATTTAGTACCATCTTGCATTTCAAATAGACAACCTAAATCCAGATCAACTCCATGATTCTGATTAAGAAGTTTTTTAAAGAAACTACTGGATTGAGCCTGTTGAGAACGCTGATTCCAATTCAGGTTAATTTTAATTTCCCCAAAACCATGCGCCTGTTTTTCTAAATTAATTTTATTATTACTTTTATCCAAAGTAATTTTACTTAAATTAATTTTCGGCAGAGGGACTGATATTGGTGGTGCCGATATCGTAGGGTGATCACTAATTTCAACCCCAAAATATTCAGATAGAGGTTTTAAACCACCATTGAATCCTTGATTCACAAAACGAAACTTCCATTGATCTTTATAACGATAAACTTCGGTCAGAATCAGCGCTTTTTCTGTTTTTTCAGTGCTTTTTATAGTTGCTGTAGCTGTGAGTTGATCATTTTCCCATAATTCAACTTGAATATCCTGAATTACATTAAATGTGCCTTCACCATCAACCGTAGCGCACACAGCGATCTTATTGATATCACAATCTAATATTTGGGTATTAATGTTAAATTGAGCGAAATAGGACATATTATTTGTTGTCTCATTCAATTTAACACTACAGTTTGGTGTCTGCTTTTGACCATAAAAAATCATATCTGCATCACCACGAACCTTACCTTGAGAATTTAATAAATAGGCTGTTACATCCAAACCTATATCAGATGGTAATACCGTTTTAAATCTCAGATAAATTTGCGAGCAGCTCAAAGCCAGATTTGCACCCGTCATGAGTTGTTGCATTAATCTTTCCCCTTAAATTTTATATTTTGTAGCTGATTTAGCTCAATTTTATTAATTTCTTGAGTCTAATAAAAAATCGAAATTAAGACTGAATGAATTACCGCTTTAGCGAATAAACTATGTGATAATTCGATCACAATCATAAATTTATTAAATCTAAATTATAAAAATAGACATAAAGGTCTTTATATTACACAAATACTGTAATTTATGCTGCGCACATTGATCAAATTTTGCATTTTTAGTTTAATAATTAATTTGTTAGGACAACAGTAATTAGTTTATAGGCTTCTTTTCTACCTTGTTAACATATGAGCAAGCATTTGAATGTCAGAAATTTACTATGAAATATATAAATTTGTGCTAAAAATTATAGTTAATTATATAGCTGATTAAGTGTCTTGTTCTTTTAATTAAATCAAATTTATTAGAAATCAATTTTCCCAATTGGATAGTTATTGGCCTTATTTTAAACTAACTACTAATTGTAATTAATACGATCTTACAAAAAAAGAAAATGGTTTCCCTATAAGGTAACTTGTTATAAATCATCTTCCTATATTCAACACAAGGGTGGTTATAAATTACTCGGTTAAATGCCTCTGTCGATTCAAGCATAAACCTCGTATAATGCTGCCCTTTCATTAATTTAGCGACTTTTGGGCTATTGGTTATGCAATCACTTCAATCGTTACAACCTCGTATTTCTGTCGCACCCATGATGGACTGGACTACAAAGGACTACCGATTCTTTGCACGCTTGTTTAACCCAAACGTTGTGCTATACACCGAAATGGTGACTACAGGCGCGATTTTATTTGGCGATGCAAAACGTCATTTAGACTATAACGCTCAAGAACACCCGATCGTATTACAACTTGGCGGTTCAAACCCACAAGAGCTTGCAACTTGCACAAAAATGGCTGAAGACTGGGGTTATGACGAAGTCAACCTCAATGTAGGCTGCCCAAGTGACCGCGTACAGAACAATAAAATCGGTGCATGTTTAATGGCAGAGCCAGACTTGGTTGCTGAATGCATTCACAATATGCAAAAAGCAGTAAAGATTCCTGTAACAGTCAAACACCGTATTGGTATCGATGACATGCAGTCTTACGAAGAAATGCTAAATTTCGTAGATACTGTCGCTGCAACAGGTTGTACATATTTCGTTGTGCATGCTCGTATCGCTATTTTGAAAGGTCTATCTCCAAAAGAAAATCGAGAAGTTCCTCCTTTACGCTACGAAGATGTATACCGCTTAAAGCAAGAACGTCCGCACCTAACCATTGAAATTAACGGCGGAATTAAAACTTTTGCCGAAACTCAAGCTCATTTACAACATGTTGATGGTGTCATGATTGGCCGTGAAGCCTACCATAACCCTTACCTACTTGCTGAGTTCGGCCAACTTTGGAATTTAGAAGCACCAGATCGATTCGATATTATGGAACAAATGCTGCCTTATATTGAGCAACGCATGGCTGAAGGTGCTCCCCTTTCAATCATTACACGTCATATTTTAGGTTTATTCCAAAACTTACCGGGTGCTCGTAAATGGCGTCAGGCGCTAAGTGGCGGAAACGCAAAAACTTTAGTTGATGTTGAAAATGCAATTCAGAACATGCGAGCAGCTATGATTCGCACTGAAGAGTATGTAAAAGAGCAGCAGGTTTAAGTTGACAACGACTTCTTAAATTGTAAGAAAATGTGGCATTTTAAATCAGAGACTTAGATTTTGAGTATATTCGCAAATGTTGAAGCAAAATATTCAAATTTAAGTTCTGATTTATTGTTTATTTATAATAATATCAATAATTTAAATTTCACTATTTTTAATCACCTCTTTTGCTAAGTAGCTTTTCGCACCAAGGCAGCCACCCTTGGAAGAAAGATACGTTATTACATAACATAAACAAAACTTTTAAGATATGCCTATTAGTATCTCTGAACGCCACAGGTAGGTGGTGATTTTTTTAATATGGATATGGGTAGCACGGTAGAGATTTCACGATGATTATTTATGACGGACAAGTAGCTGATAATTACATGTATCAGGATTCAAATCAGGCAGCCATTGTTGTATCGCACAGCGCACCAAGCCTCCCTTATCCTTTCACCATGAAACCCAATAATCATCAAACTCAAACTTCAACCAACCCACCGATCGATGTAGAAAAGTTTGTAGAAAAATTAGAAAGCGTTACTTCTAGACGCAGTAAAGCTAGATGCGCACGTAGTATCCGTCTTGCACTCGAATCTGCTGGTGCTAATGTTGAAAACCACCCAATCGCAGCTTCAGATTGGGGCGATACCCTCAAAAAGATTGGCTATAAACAAATTGATCCAGCCTTCGACGAACCTCAAGAAGGTGACATTTACATCATTCACAGAACCCGCAACCACGTTTATGGACACATCGCAGGATATACTGGAAGTGAATGGGTCTCTGACTTCAAACAAAATAGCTATGACGTCTATAAAGATGACAGCGTAACTTATACTTACTATAGATTAGGGTAATCTACCTAAGAACTAGATATTCAATTGCTTTAATTTTTTCAAACAACTGATCAAACGAGTGTTTTAAACCCAGCTTGGCTTCTTTTTTGCTTTATTTTCATATTGTAATTATCAAAAATAATGATGGAACTTTATGAAAAGAATACTGCTGAGCTTTTACTTACTGACATCGTTTAGCATGACTTATGCCGCCTCTGATACAAACATTATAGAAGTTTTTAAAAAAGTACCCGAAAAACGGATTTACCAACCTCAATATTTATTAAAAGAGACGACTCCTCAAGCTCGAATCCATGTGATACGAAAACAATATTTAAATGGAATACTAGACTGTCCTTCTGTGATTTATCACGACAAGAAGAAAATTTTATCTTTGCACTCATTTGAAGAAGTAACATTTTTTCTAGAGCCAAATCGTTACTATATTCACTATGAGATTAACAATAGTGGTTGTATCAATTTGGAATTTTACCAACATAAGCGCCCCAAAATGGACATCCTATCTCAGGAACGTCAATTAGAAGGTGATACGGAATATACATTTTCTATTAGTGAACATATTGGGCCACAATAATTACTTCAGCTCACACTTCCAGCAGATGGTAGATCTGCTCAACATAAGGTTGAATCAGATCACTCTGGTTAGTTCTGTAAGCTAAAACCACTTCAGATAAAAGATTCTTATTTTCTAGAGGAATCAACTTTACATTTTGGGGTAATATTTGCTCAAACTCTTGGGGAACAATGCTAATACCCAAGTTTGCAGCAACTAACTGTAATTGGTTTAGCTTACGTGATTGGATCGTCGCTGCTTTAGGCCAGAAGCCAGCCCCTATACACAAGTTTGAAACTAAATAACTCAAACCTCCCCGCTTAGGATGTGGAGTCGAAACAAAATATTCATCTTTTAAATCTTTTATCTGGATACTTTGTGTTTCTTTAAATTTAGGGTGATCAATATAAACAGCTGCAAATAATGGCTGCTCATATAGTTTCAAGGTCGTTATTTCTTCAAGGCTATGCAGAACTGGCGGTCTAATCAAACCAATATCAATTTCCCCATTCAGTAAAGCCAAAATCTGATGCTCAGATGACAAGGTATTTATCTCAAAATTTATTTCTTGCGTTAAGCTAATTTCTTTTAATATCTGAATCTTTTTATCATCCATAATAATACTGCTCGAATGAGCAATTTTAATCTGGCGGTTTTTCCCTTCCGAAACACTCTTGGCGAGATCAATGATTTCATTTAAGTAGAGCAAATTATCTTTTATTTTCTTATAAAACACTTCTCCCGCTGCCGTGAGTTTTGCCCTTTTATCCGTGCGATCAAACAACTGAAAACCAATTTCTTCTTCTAACAACTTCATTTGCCGACTTAAAGCAGACTGAGCAATGAATAGTTTCTCTGAAGCAGCGGTAAAGCTCCCTTCTTCAACAATTTTTATAAAATATTGGAATTGTTTTAATGTGAGCATAACCATCTCAAAATTAGATCATTTGGTCTATTTTCTATATTAGATTAGATGAATATCCTTGACTAGAATTTTATTAAGACCATTCACTTGATTGAATTCTTTATGAAGTATTTAAAAGGTTTCGCAATATGCATCATCGTTATTCTAATTTTATGGTGCTTTAAATTTTATGATCAGCAGCTACCTACACAACCCCAGCAAGACAATAGAGAGCTGTATGATTAAATAGTTTCTCTCAAAAATAAAAAGGCATGCACTCACATAAGCACATGCCTTTTCAATATTTAAATTAGGCTTTCTTTAAATCAAGCTTTTTCAAAACTTCAGCCACAGCAATCATAGCAAAGCTTGAAGTCACCACTACCGCTGAACCATAGCCACCACAGCGCAACCCAGCCGATGGGCAAACATCTGCACTAGAAAATGGATTATCGATTGAGTAAATACAGGTAATACCAAATTTCTCTTTTGGCTTTTTACAAATGCCTCGAGCGCGAAGCTGACTCCGTAGCTTCGCTAACATTGGGTCTTGTTCTGTTTTTGATAGATCCGCCACGCGGATTTTAAGTGGATCGAGCTTACCACCTGCTCCACCCGACACTATTAAAGGAATTTTATTAAAACGACAATGAAGCATTAAAGCCAGTTTTGCTTTAACGTCATCGATGCAGTCCAAAACAATGTCTGGTACAGGGTTTAAAAGCTCTTTGACATTTTCAGGCGCTAAGAAGTCATCAATAATATTAACTTTAATACGTGGGTTAATTTGGCGACAACGCTCCGCCATAATTTCAACTTTTTCACAGCCCAGAGTTGAGGTCATGGCAGGTAACTGACGGTTTACATTTGATGCTGCAACCACGTCCATATCGACTAATGTGATCTCGCCAATACCTGTACGTGCTAAAGCCTCTACTGCCCAACTGCCGACACCACCAATACCAATCACCATCACATGACTTTTTTCATAGTGCTGGAACGATGAATCACCATAAATTTTGGCTACACCTGCAAAACGGCGGTCATATTCATCTTGTTGGAGATCGGTCATTGCTACTCTTTGAGGGGATATAAAACACGGAGAGTATTTTACTGCTTTTCAGAAGAAAGTGTATTTTAGATCAAAGAAAACTTGAGACTGTAATATTTAAGCTTACGACAAGTCTTATGATTATTAATCAAATTATACGGCTTAAGATTTAAACTATTGTTTACTAGTGTGACAGGCGGCATGGATGCCGCTCAGTTGGGCTGCGGTATAAGGACATACCGTCAGCCCGACAAAGGATTTTTGCCTTGCGCTGTTTTAATCACAGCTCATTATCCTTAAAAAGCAAGGATATGACTATACACCCAACATTAGCTCATACACATTCATTACAAGGCTGTACAAGCTTAGGCAATTTATGAAGCAATCAAATTCCGCAGTACATAATGCAAAATACCACCCGCCTTAAAGTACTCAACTTCATTTAACGTATCAATTCGACACAACACATTAAAATGACTCGCTACTCCATTTGACCCTTTTACATCAACTTCAAGAATTTGATGAGGCTCTATGCCATCCGACAAACCTCGAATTGATATCACCTCATGACCAGTTAAGTTAAGAGATTGTCGAGTTTGCCCATCAATAAACTGTAAGGGCAACACCCCCATACCTACCAAGTTTGAACGGTGAATACGCTCAAAACTTTCGGCAATGACAGCCTTCACGCCTAATAAGTTTGTTCCTTTAGCAGCCCAATCACGTGAAGATCCTGTTCCATATTCTTTACCAGCAATAATCACAAGCGGTGTATGTTCTTGTTGATAACGCATTGCTGCATCATAAATAGCAAGCTTTTCACCACTTGGCACATGAATGGTATTACCACCCTCTTCACCACCTAGCATCTCGTTTTTAATACGAATATTGGCAAAAGTACCTCGCATCATGACTTCGTGATTACCGCGTCGAGAACCATAAGAGTTAAAGTCTTTTGGTTCAACACCTTGCTCTTGCAAATATCGGCCAGCCGGACTGTCTTTTTTGATATTACCTGCCGGTGAAATATGATCAGTTGTTACCGAGTCACCAAGTACTGCCAAGATACGTGCCTGTTCAATATTCTTAATTGGTTTTGGAGGTTCGCCAATACCCTCAAAGAACGGCGGGTGGCGAATATAAGTCGAATCATCAGCCCATTCATAGGTTTTACTTTTTGGAATCTGAATCGCTTGCCAGCTTTCATCACCATCAAAGACCGCAGCATATTCTTTATGGAACATGTCTGTATTTACTTTCTGTAAGACAGCATCAATTTCTGCCTGACTTGGCCAGATATCTTTTAAGTAAACAGGTTGTCCATCTTTACCCTGCCCAATAGGTTGCGTAGTTAAATCAGTACGAATATTACCCACAAGACCATAAGCGACTACCAAAGGTGGCGAAGCAAGCCAGTTTGTCTTAACTAATGGGTGTACGCGTCCTTCAAAATTACGATTACCAGAAAGTACAGATGCAACATTTAAATCATGGCATTGGATTGCTTCTTCAACTGGTTCGGGTAGTGGACCTGAGTTACCAATACAGGTTGTACAACCATATCCCACCAAGTTATAGCCCAACTCATCTAAATACGGTGTAAGCCCAGCAGCCAGCAAATAATCCGTCACCACCTTCGAGCCTGGTGCAAGTGAACTTTTCACCCATGGTTTACGCTGCAAGCCTTTTTCAATCGCTTTTTTTGCAAGCAAACCTGCGGCTAGCATTACACTTGGGTTAGAAGTATTGGTACAAGAGGTAATCGCTGAAATAACAACATCACCATGAGTTAATGGATACTCTTTTCCTTCAATCACACATGACGGACTTTCATGCTGGATATTTGCTTTTTTTGCCTCTACGGCTGTGCCACCACCGCCTTCATTTTCTAAACGTTCTTTAGCTTCTTTAGCCGGTTTTAGCGTTAACTCCATTAAAGCATTAAAGGTTTTCGGCACATCAGATAAAAGAACTTTGTCCTGTGGACGTTTTGGACCAGCTAGACTTGCCTGAACCGTGCTCATATCTAAACTTAAAGTATCTGTAAAAACAGGTTCATCACCAGGGTTACGCCATAAGCCTTGTGCTTTGCTATACGCTTCAACCAGTTCAATACGATCACTTTGACGACCAGTTAATTTCAAATATCCCAATGTCACTTCATCAATCGGAAAGAAGCCACAAGTCGCACCATACTCTGGTGCCATGTTGGCAATGGTCGCTCGGTCAGCCAGTGGTAAATCGGCTAAACCATCTCCATAGAACTCTACAAATTTACCCACTACCCCTTTCTGACGAAGCATTTGAGTAATGGTCAGCACCAAATCAGTTGCCGTAATCCCTTCTGGTAATTTTCCTGTGAGTTTAAAACCAATGACCTCAGGAATAAGCATCGAAATCGGTTGGCCCAACATAGCCGCTTCGGCCTCAATCCCCCCTACCCCCCAACCTAAAACACCTAAACCATTAATCATGGTGGTATGTGAGTCTGTACCCACTAAAGTATCTGGAAAAGCAAAAGTTTGACCGTTATCTTCCCCTAGCCACACCGCTTGAGCCAAGTATTCTAAATTGACCTGATGACAAATTCCCGTACCCGGTGGCACTACACTAAAGTTATTAAATGCAGACTGCCCCCAACGTAAAAATTGATATCGCTCACCATTACGTTGCATCTCGATTTGTACGTTTTCTTCAAACGCCTGATCATCGGCAAAATAATCAACCATGACAGAGTGGTCAATGACTAAGTCTACAGGAGATAATGGATTAATTTTTTCAAGGTCACCACCCGCTTGCGCCATCGCTGCTCGCATTGCAGCTAAATCGACGACCGCTGGTACACCCGTAAAATCTTGCATTAAAACCCGTGCAGGTCGATATTGAATTTCTTGATCCGAGGTACGGGTTTTTAGCCATTCTGCTAAAGCATGGATGTGTTCCGTTTTAACGCTATGCTGATCTTCAAACCGTAATAAGTTTTCCAATAATACTTTTAAAGATTTCGGCAGTTTGGCAATATCCCCTAGCGTTTTCTCTGCTTGGGTTAAGCTAAAAATCTGATAATTGCTGGAACCTACTGTTAGCGTCTGTAAAGCATTAAAACTATTGATATTGCTATACTTAGCCATTGGGTTATCCTCCCATGTCTGGCAATGTTATTTTTCACGTTTTTACATGTTGTTTTCTTACTTTAAGCTTCTTTTCTAATCGCTGTGTTTTGTTTTAGTTACTATTTCTAATCTTTGATTTTTATTACGATAATTTCAAAGCAGACTGAGAGTTTTTCCACAGTAACTCAGCTAAATCTGACTCAGGCATGTTTAAATTTTCGGCCAAACTTTGTAGAACGTAAGGTAAATTAACAGGGGTATTACGAGTTCGCTGTTCTGTTGAGGTTTGACAACAAAGCGGTGTCATATCTGGACAATCTGTTTCAATCACCAAGTGCTCTGCACCTATAGCCTGCACAACCGTATGAAGTTTTTTCGCATTCGGGTTGGTGATCTGCCCCGTCACACCAATTTTAAAACCAAGCTTAATAAGACCCTTTGCCTCTTCTACTCCACCACTAAAGGCATGAGCAATTCCGCCAAATTTAAATTTTTGAGCTTTTAATATAGCAAGCACATCACCATGCGCTTTTCGAATGTGGAGTAACACTGGTTTTTGGTATTGGGTTGCAAGCTCTAACTGAGCTGCAAAATATTGTTTTTGCTTTGCATATACATCTGGCTGCTTATGTTCTTTCAAGAAAGTATCTAAGCCAATTTCACCTACAGCCACGCAGTTTTCTTGCTGCAAGATTTGTTCAAGATGAGAAAGATGCTCTGGTTGATGCTGCTCAATATAAAATGGGTGTAAGCCTGGTGCTAAATAAGAAGTAGGCACATTTTCCCAACTTTTTAACTGATGATGAGTCTGCACCAACTCATCAAAACGTGACTGCACAAACCCAATTAAAACCAAAGCATCTACACCCACTTTTTTAGCCTCGAGTGCTAATTGCTGCCGATCTTCATCAAAATCGGCAACATCGAAATGGGTATGGGTATCAAACAAATGCATTAGCCACTACTTTTTGCAACTGGTGCCGAAGCTGGTTTGGCTTTAGGCTGTGGCAAATATTCTTCTTTCAACACATCTTGCAATTGGTCATAAGGAATGACTAATCGAGGGAGTCCAACCACGTATGGTCCAATTTCATATTCACCGTATTGAAGGATTAAACCTTGCTCACCCAATAAGAAGTTATTAGATAATTTAAATGGCCATGCTTGTTCATAGTCAGCAACATTATCAGCCAATTTAGAGTCCGTCACCCATGTCTTAAAGGCTTCATGGGCTAACTTCTCTAAAGCTGCTTTTTGCTGAGGACGTAATAAATCTTCAAGCTTAATTTGCTTTTGCTCTTTTAAATCAAAATTATAATAATGCTGTGCAGCAGAGCCATGAGCCCCACCTAAATAGCTACTACTATTAAGCACTACAGTTACAACTTTACCTTGAGCCTGCAAAATCTTAGGTTTAACTAAAAGATTAATCTGATGATTACTACTTAAAGCTTTTAACTCATTATCTAGATCAATAAATGAATTTGCGTAGCGCTGCACCTGTACATCAAAGCTATTTTTTTGCTCTGCACCCGCTGCCGCTGAAGCTTCTGCTTTTTGTTCCGTTTGCTTACTATTAGCATCAGGTTCAGCAATTTCTAAAATTTGATTTAATGTAGTTAAGATTTGTTGATCTATAATTTTGTCAATAAAAGGAAAATTACTCTGTAAACGCTCTACCGTAAATTCTGGACAAGTTTTACCATCACAATCAGGTAAAACCACCTTACTAGGAATTGTTTCACCCTTCAAAGTCAACTCTACTGGCTTTTGTTCCTGAACAGTTGATTTCTGCTGCTCTTGAGAATCCTTAGGATCAGCTTTAGGTTGGCATGCTGCCAAAAATATAGCAGAAGCAAGCAAAGTTAATCGCAGTGAAGCTTTAGAAGATAACATCATATTTTGCCTTTTATTCTAAGGAGATTACGCTATGCCTTTCTAAGAAATTAGCGCATATAAATTGAGGTTGCAAATTCTGCTACCATCTTAAAACATTTGTTCATAAACCTCGGGTTGTAATATTTTTTTGGTCTGTTCTTTAGATAAATAAATATCGAGCTGTGGCGCTTCTTTAGTAATCTGGTTGGCCTGATAATGTAAACCAACGCCTTCACCATCAAAGAACCAATCTGCCTGCCCCCAATATAAAGTTTTTGGTGCTTCTTTCTTTATGTCAGCAGTCTGCTTTTTTAACCAGTCTTGATAGGCCACCTGCACCATTTGATGCACAGTAGTTTGTTGATCTTTTTGTAAAACATCTAACAAAGTTAAGCTCTTATGCAGTTTTCGGTCGGCCACAAAAAAGTAATAACGGTCTTTAATCGTGAGCTCTTCCTGCTTGGTATCAAGTCCTAATTGCAATAAAACATATTGGTTACGCTGCGATGCAATACGGGTATGAAGATGCAATTCATAAGCCCGATTCTTTGAATATTTATCTTGCCATTCATCAGACTTTTTAACATAAGCATTAATGGCTTGCTGCAAACTTAAGTCTTTTTTCAAATCAATTTGATCTTGAATTACTTTAGCCTGACTTTTCGCGATCCATTCATTTAGCCATGCATCTTGAGTCTTTATTGTTTGAATATCGACATCAATACAATTTTTCTTCTCACAAAATGGCAAAGCATAATCAGCTTTTACTTGTTGCAAGTTTAGAAATGGTAGTACTTCCGCTTTCTCTATATTTTGATTTTGGGTAGAAGCTGATTTCATTTGAGAAGATAATGAAGGTTGAAAGCTTTTCCAGACAAAAAGGCAAATAGCTAAAAGTAATATGATTACCGCAACTAAAAGTGCAATAACTGTCTTTCTATTCAAATTCATTTCATCATCCTTTCTTATTTTTCAAAACAAAACAGCTTCTGTTCGAAGCTGTCTGTCAAATCTTAAAGATTAGTGTTCACGTGTGTTACGGAACTGAATATCAGGCCAACGCTCTTGCATAATCTGCAAGTTGACACGACTTGGTGCAAGATAAGTTAAGTGACCACCACCATCGATAGAAAGCTGATCATGTGCTTTTTTCTTAAATTCATTGAGAATCTTGTCATCATCACAATGAATCCAACGAACCGTATTAACACTTACAGGCTCATACACGCAGTCAACTTTATATTCTTCTTTCAGACGGTAAGCAACCACATCAAACTGAAGCACACCAACTGCGCCCACAATCAAGTCATTGCTAATTTGTGGCATAAATACCTGAGTTGCGCCTTCTTCAGACAACTCTTTCAAACCTTTTTGCAATTGTTTTGACTTTAATGGATCTTTCAAACGCACACGACGGAACATCTCTGGTGCGAAGTGAGGAATACCTGTGAAATGTAGATTTTCACCACTTGTGAAAGTATCACCAATTTGAATTGTGCCGTGGTTATGCAAACCAATAATATCACCTGGCCACGCTTCTTCTAGATGTTCACGCTCACCCGCAAGGAATGTCAATGCATCACTAATACGAACATCTTTACCAATACGTACATGATTCATTTTCAAACCTTTCTCGTACTTACCTGAGCAAATACGCATAAAGGCAATACGGTCACGGTGTTTCGGATCCATGTTGGCTTGAATTTTAAAGACGAAACCAGAAAAACCTTCTTCTTTAGCATCGACAACACGCTCTTGTGTTGGATGTGCTTTAGGTTCTGGTGCCCAATTCATAAATGCGTCTAACACGTGGTCAACACCAAAGTTACCTAATGCTGTACCAAATAGAACTGGAGTTTGTTTACCTTGTAAAAATAATTCGCGGTCTAAAGGTTCATTCGCCATTTGTACGAGCTCAAGTGACTCTTCAAAAGATGCCCAAGCCAGCTCACCTACTTTTTCACGGATATCTGCATGGTCATAACCATCGCGTACTTCAATATCGGTAATAGTTGAGCCGAAGCCTGCTTTGTAGACATACAATTTGTTTTCAAGAATGTTGTATACACCAGCAAAATCACGTCCCATCCCTAATGGCCATGTAATTGGTACACAGCGAATATTGAGGACGTTCTCAATTTCATCCAGCAACTCAAGTGGTTCACGAATCTCACGGTCCATCTTGTTTACAAATGAAATGATCGGAGTGTCACGCATACGACAAACTTCCATCAATTTGATGGTACGTTCTTCGACACCTTTTGCACCATCAATCACCATTAATGCAGAGTCAACTGCAGTTAGGGTACGATAAGTATCTTCAGAGAAGTCTTCATGTCCCGGTGTATCAAGTAAGTTAATGGTGTGACCTTTATAAGGAAACTGCATAACAGAAGTGGTAATGGAAATTCCACGCTCTTTTTCCATTTCCATCCAGTCAGATGTAGCTGCGCGGTCAGATTTACGGCTTTTTACCATCCCTGCAACCTGAATTGCTTTACCCCATAACAGTAATTTCTCTGTCATGGTCGTTTTACCGGCATCGGGGTGGGAAATGATGGCAAATGTGCGGCGTTGAGCAACCTGTGCCGCTAACTCATCTTTAAAACTCATGAAATACACCTACTGCGGAGATTGCAGTGCCAAAGACCTAAAGTCGATCAAAATAAAAATTGGCGTAATTGTAGCAGATTTATAGAACTGTTTAATGATTGTTGATAAGCCATGAGTTATTCACAAACTTTTTAGATCTTTTTTGAGAATGTAGTTTAGCTCCTTAGAAATTTTACAATTAAAAAAGCCCACCTGTTTAAGATGGGGCTTGATCAAGACTTAATAGAATCTTTACGCCAATTTCTTTTCTTCAATGAATTGAACATCGGCAATTTGTGCATCCCAGAACTCATTCCATAAAGCACAGTAATCAATACATAGCTTGGTTAAGCTTTCATAATCATCTTTTGTAATTGCTTGTGCTAATGCAAACCACAAGTCATCTTCATGATCGTCATCAGCGGCCTCAGATGTTTCATCCGTAGATACACCATGTACATGGTAGTAACCACCGCCTTCAACATCGATATTTACGAATTTGGTTGCTTGACGTAATGGAGGACTAAAAAGAATGACTTCTTCTTCTGCAACAGCTAATAATGCTACGACATTAATATAACTATCATAAGAAGATTCTAAAAATGATCTAACCTGATCTGAAATTTTTGATGGTTTAAAGTTACGACGATCAAGCTCTGTTAAACCATAATCATTAAGTAAATCTTCATATAATGGATAGTGAGCATATTCAGGATTCCCTAGATAATAATTATCTTTACCTAAACCAGGACGGAAACCAAACTCATCAAGTATATTTAAACTTAATAATACCCGTGGATACATCTTCGCACCAGAGTGGAGTTTAGGTTCCAATTGTTTTGTTAAAAATTGAGCCTTTAATAAAGCATCAGTAAAAATTTGTACAATCGCATGACGATATTCTAAATGAATATGAATTAAACTCGCCTTATCGAGATACCCATTATTTAATACCTCAATTGCAGGATGTTTAGAAACGGGTAATTCCGCAATTTTACTTCTTAACTGTTCGAGAAATTTTAAATTTTCTTCCCATTGTTTTGTAGGAATACTATTTCTCATCCCTTGCAATGCTTTTTCTCTTGGATTATTAAAGTCTTCAAATTTTTTTGACATAATCATTCTCAGTAAAAAGTTTGTTCTTATAGTTAAGTTATAGGCCTTATTTTTATTTAAATTTTGCATTCAATTGCTAAAATAAATTACACAAACCAAAACTTAACAATTTTATATTATGTTTGTTAACTCAACAAATCAACGAATTAATTAATAATTTTTAAAAAAAGTAAAATATTGCCAATTAGAAATATTTGTTTTTATTTTTAACTACAAATCAAGATATTGAATAAATATAATTTTTTAAATATGATTAGAGAAAATTTCTTTAAGCTTTCATACTTTACAATAGCAAAGTTAATCAAAAATATTTGTGACAGGAAAACCGATGTCAAAAAGAGAAAATATTATAACAACAGCCACCTCCCTCTTTAATCAGAAAAGCTATACCTCTATTGGAGTTGACTGTATTATTGCTGAATCAGGCGTTGCAAAAATGACTTTTTATAAGTACTTTTCTTCTAAAGAAAATTTAATTGAAGAATGTCTTCGCCAAAGAAACCTAGAAGTCCAAGCTTCTTTATTTCAAATAGTTAGCAATATTGATGATCCATTAATTAAACTTAAAAGTATTTTTAACTGGTATATTGACTGGATCAATACAGATGATTTCAATGGTTGTTTATTTAAAAAAGCAACCATTGAGGTCATGCAATTGTATCCCTCTCTTAAAGATCAAGTGAATAAATATCGAGAGTGGATTTACAAATTGGTTTTCACAATATTTCTAGAATTAGAAATCAAAGATACTCATACACTTACTAGTCTTTTTCTTAACATTATTGATGGCATTATTATTGATGGCACAATAAATAAATCACAAATTAACTCCAAAAAAACATGGTCTTATATTAAAAAGATTATTAAATTTGAAGCAGTTCAAGAGTTCGAAACTGCATAACCTATAAATCAGCTAGAACTCTACATTTTAAAAAAAATAAACAATATTTTAATTCGGTGGAGCATAAACCAAACTCCACCACGATTTCTACCTCTTAAAATATTTAAAAATTTAAATAACTATATTTTATAAAAAATAAAAATTTATTATACAAACTTAATAATAAATTATATTAATCAATTATAAACATTGAAATTTATATCCCAAACAATAAACTTATTAGTATTACTTTATACTTGCAGTATATATTCATAAATTATTATATGTAAAATACTCAACTAACTGAGAAACTAATACTATTCACTACTACAAATATATAGGTATGTTTTAGAAGATAAATTTATTTTAATTAATTGTTCTTTAAAGATAAAATTAAAAGGAAATGTTAGGTTTAAAAATCGATATAGAAAAGATTAAGCGAAGTGAGCACCTTGAGATTCAATCAGTTGATCGACGTGAACAGGCATTCCTAATAAATAACCCTGAAATTGCTGACAACCTAAACGGGTTAAAATCTCAACTTGCTGCTGAGTCTCTACCCCTTCCGCTGTTACGGTTAAACCTAACTTTTTGGCCAAATGAATAATACTTTCTAAAATGACTTCTTCTTTTGACCCCGGTTTTAAATCTACAATAAAACCACGATCAATTTTAAGTTCATCTACAGGTAAATCTTTTAAATATAAAAAGCTTGAATGGCCTGTTCCAAAATCATCAATTGCGACTCGAATGCCCATATCACGTAGTCGCTCACAAGCTCGAATACTTAAATCAATATGTCGCATTGCAGTTGATTCAGTAATCTCAACAATTAAGTGATGAGGTTGAATTTGATATTTTTTCAATAATGCTTCGAGTGTACTAAATAATTTTTTATTTTCGAACTGTAGTGCAGATAGGTTTACTGCGACTGGATAAAATGGGGTGTTACTGCGTTCCCACTCTTGAATTTGCAGGCAAGCTTGCTCAAGTGCCCAATATCCCATGGGAATGATCAAACCCGTTTTTTCTGCACCTTCTATGAACATATGCGGTGTGAGTATTCCTAAAGCTGGATGATTCCAACGGATTAATGCTTCAACGCCACAGACCTCAAGATTCGTATTAAATTTTGGTTGGTAATATAGGATGAACTGCTTTTCTTCTACAGCCTTATAAAGATCATTGATCAGTTTTGACTGACTTCTCGTTTCTTGTTGATGGGTTGAATAACTAAAGATGGTGTAAGTATTTCGGCCTTGTTCTTTAGACATGAGCATCGCGGCATCAGCGTTCATGAGTAAGTCCTGAACATTTTGTCCGTGCTCAGGAAATAGTGCCACTCCTAAGCTTGCAGAAATATTAATTTCTTTACCAGAAATCTGATAACTCTCTTGAATCAGCTGTAAAACTTTCTCAGCCAAAATAACTGCTTCATCGGCATTTGTATTTTCGGCAATAAGTAAAAACTCATCACCGCCAATTCTAAGCAGTTTACACTTCTCATTGAGTTGCCAATGTAAGCGGTTCGCCATCTGAATAAGTAATTGATCACCCACATGATGTCCAAATGCATCATTCACCGATTTAAATCGATCTAAATCAATGTATAAGAAAGCAATTTTCTGGTCTTTGTATCGATGATCTGAAAGTAATACTTCAGCATAATCCACTAAATAAAGGCGGTTAGGTAATTTGGTTAAATTGTCTTGTATAGATAGGTTAGCTAATTCTTTATTTGCCTTACGCAGCTCTAAATTCTGTTGAGTAAGACGTTGCTCTAACATTGCAACAATAAAACTTGCTACGAGTACCAAACAGGTGACTAGAATAATTGTAAATAATAATAAGTCATGCTCAGCCTGATATTGGCTAACAAATTTATCAGTAATATTTGTTGCAATAAGCGCTGTGTAGTGCATCCCCATAATACTTAAGGTCATCATAGCAGAAAATGCGATTTTTAAAGTTAAGCGATATCGTTCCGTGTCTTTTAATTTATAGGCTAATAAAAATGCTAGCCCTGAACCACTCATTGCAATTAATACAGAAAATAAGAGTAAAAACGAAGTGTAATCTTTTTTATAAACATTAATATTCCAGCCCAACATGCTAATGTAATATGAAGCTGAAATTCCGATTCCCATAATAATCGAGCTCAAAATGAGTCTAAATAAAGGGAGCGTAAAACGCGAAGTCAACCACATCGCAATGCAAGATAACAATGCACTAATAGCATAAGATATTGCAATTAAAGGAATATTAGAGTGAGCTGCATCAAACAGATGATAAGCTTGTATACCAACAATATGGACGATGTTAATTGCTAAGGCGAGTAGCAATCCATTAATAAATAAAATTAAGGACTCAAATTTCTTATAGACTTGCTTGAATATTAGCTGCTCCATGGAAATTACAATATAACAAATGAAGCCAGCTGCAATAAAAGAGCCGACGATCAATGTGCTATCGTAATCAACATGACCCATATTGGACTTCCATGATTATTCAATACTTTTTTTTATTTTGTTCAACTCATTGCCCAAAATACAATTAAACATGTTAAAGAAATTTTAGTAAATTTGACTTATTCAGTCAGTTATAAACAATAACATTATCTATCTTTTGGTCAAGTATTTTTTACTTTATAAATCAATAAAGTAAATAAAAATTAAGCAGCCAATTATATGAAAAATATAGAATTTATTTAATCTAATCAAGTTGACCTAATCGCAATTTTCATATTCAAATAAAATAGTATAAATAAAGAACCCTGCTTAAAGCAGGGTTCTTTTAAAACGTTAGATAAAGAAAATTAGTTCTTTTCTTTGTCTACGATTTTGTTTGCTTGAATCCATGGCATCATTGCACGCAACTTATTACCAGTTACTTCAATACCATGTGCAGCATTTTGACGACGACGAGCAGTCATAGATGGGTAGTTTAACGCACCTTCTTGGATGAACATCTTCGCGTACTCACCAGATTGAATACGTTTCAATGCATTACGCATTGCTTCACGAGATTGTTCGTTGATTACTTCAACACCAGTTACATATTCGCCGTACTCAGCATTGTTAGATACTGAGTAGTTCATGTCAGCAATACCACCCTCGAACATTAAGTCAACGATCAATTTAAGTTCGTGTAAACATTCGAAGTAAGCCATTTCTGGTGCATAACCAGCTTCAACTAAAGTTTCGAAGCCCATTTTTACTAATTCAACCGCACCACCACAAAGAACTGCTTGCTCACCGAATAAGTCAGTTTCAGTTTCTTCACGGAATGAAGTTTCGATAATACCTGTACGGCCGCCACCTACGCCAGAAGCGTAAGAAAGAGCAACGTTACGTGCATTACCAGAAGCATCTTGGTGGATTGCAATTAGGTCAGGAACACCTGAACCACGTTGGAACTCTGAACGTACAGTGTGACCTGGTGCTTTTGGAGCAACCATGATTACGTCTAAATCTTTACGTGGAACAACTTGGTTGTAAAGAACAGAGAAACCATGAGCAAATGCAAGAGTCGCGCCTTCTTTGATGTTTGGCTCAATCACGTCACGGTAAAGTTGTGATTGAAATTCATCTGGAGTCAAAATCATTACGAGGTCAGCTTGCTTAACAGCAGCAGGAACTTCTGCAACTTTAAGACCTGCATTTTCAGCTTTCTTCCAAGAAGCTGAATCTGCACGTAAACCTACGGTTACGTCTACGCCTGAGTCTTTAAGGTTAAGTGCATGAGCATGACCTTGAGAACCGTAACCAATAATCGCTACTTTCTTGCCTTGGATGATTGATAAGTCACAGTCTTTATCGTAAAAAATTTGCATTTGTGTTCTCCGCTAAAATACTTTTTAAAAAATTAAATGGCTAATACTTTTTCGCCACGGGCGATACCAGATACACCTGAACGAACGACTTCTAGAATAGTGTTTTCTGCAAGCGCATCGATAAAACCATCTAATTTTTCAGTTGTCCCTGCTATTTGAATGGTATAGGTCGTTGGTGTCACGTCTACAATCTGCGCACGGAAAATATCCGCTGTTCGCTTAATTTCAGCACGTGAAGCACCTAACGCTTTTACTTTAATCAACATCAGTTCACGCTCAATATGTGAACCTTCTGATAAATCAACTACTTTTACAACTTCAACAAGTTTATTGAGCTGCTTTGTAATCTGTTCAATCTTATGGTCATCACCATAAGTTGTTAATGTTAAGCGTGACAAAGTTGGATCTTCGGTTGGCGCAACATTCAGTGTTTCAATGTTATATCCACGTTGGCTAAATAAACCAACAAGGCGAGAAAGCGCACCAGCTTCGTTTTCAACGAGTACAGAAATAATATGTCTCATTATGTACGCTCCCCTTTACCTAACCACATATCCTTCATAGACTGACCTGCAATCAGCATTGGATAAACATGTTCCGTGCGATCAACCATGACATTAATGAATACACATTTATCATTAATCGCCATTGCTTCAGCAAGCTTCGACTCTAGTTCATCAGCATGATCAATCTGAATACCAACGTGACCATAAGCTTCCATTAACTTGCCAAAATCAGGCAATGATTCAACGTATGAGCTTGAGTGACGACCTTCATAGTTCATATCTTGCCACTGCTTCACCATACCTAAAGCACGGTTATTCAAGCACAAGATCTTCACATTCATGCCGTATTGCTTACACGTCGAAAGCTCTTGAATACACATTTGAATTGAAGCTTCACCAGTAATACAAACAACTTGTTGATCTGGGAAAGCGAGCTTCGCAGCCATTGCATAAGGTAAACCTACGCCCATGGTGCCCAATCCGCCTGAGTTAATCCATTGACGTGGACGTTTGTATTTGTAATACAACGCACCAAACATTTGGTGTTGGCCCACATCTGAAGTAATGATGGCGTCACCGTTAGTGACTTTATATAAAGCTTCAACAACTTGCTGTGGCTTCATTGTGCCATCGGTCGGGGTTTCAAACTTTAAGCCATGAACTTTACGCCATTCATTAATTTGATCCCACCACGCAGCAATTGCTTTAGGGTTTGGCTTAGACACATTTAATTGTTTCAATTGCGTCAACATTTCCTGAAGTACAGGCTCAACTGCCCCTACAATTGGAATGTGCGCCATAATTGTTTTTGAAATGCTCGCCGGATCAATATCAATATGAATAACTTTAGCATTCACACAGAATTTTGCTGGGTTATTGGTTACTCGGTCATCAAAACGCGCACCAATTGCAAGAATGACATCAGCATTATGCATCGCCATATTTGCTTCATAAGTACCGTGCATGCCTAACATGCCCACGAATTGTGGATCATCACCAGGGAAGCCACCAAGGCCCATAAGTGTGTTAGTCACCGGATAACCTAGTAAATGCGCGAGTTCAGTCAATAATGCCGATGCATTACCTTGAACAACACCACCACCCGTATAAATTACAGGGCGTTTTGCACTTAAAAGCTCATCAATCGCTTTACGAATTTGGCCAGAATGACCACGTGAAGGTGGCTGATAAGAACGCATCTTCACTTTTTCAGGATATTCGTACGCAAATTTTTCTGCAGGATTTGTCGCATCTTTAGGAATATCGACTACAACTGGACCAGGGCGACCACTTGCTGCGATATAAAATGCTTTTTTGATAATTGCAGGAATTTCGCTTGCATGACGAACTTGGAAGCTGTGTTTCACGATAGGACGTGAAATACCCACCATATCAGTTTCTTGGAAAGCGTCTTCACCAATAAGATGTGATGCAACCTGGCCAGACAAAATCACCATTGGGATTGAGTCCATATAAGCTGTTGCAATTGGAGTCACAGTATTAGTTGCGCCAGGTCCAGAAGTGACCAGTACTACGCCAGTCTTACCTGTGGCACGCGAGTAAGCATCTGCCATATGACCAGCAGCTTGTTCATGACGTACGAGGTAATGATTAATTTTGTCTTGTTGAAATAGCGCATCATAAATATGTAATACAGCGCCGCCTGGATAACCAAAAACATGTTCAACGCCTTCGTCCGCAAGAGCACGAACGAGCATTTCACCACCAGATAAAAGTTCCAACGTGATTCACCCTAAAATCTTTATCACTATTTATGGAAGGCACAAATAGTGTTTCATTCATTGAATTGTCTGCACTGTTATAGCACACATATTGTCTAGTTTTCGTTGCAATAGAAAAATTTCTGTTTTTCAGCCGTATAAGCTTTTTTAACATTAATAAAGTATGTCTGGATATACATACTTTAAGTAAAATCAATCTCTCGGCTAGAGAGAATGTCTATTACAAAACATGACGGTTATTCGAAGGGTGATCAAATAATCGCATATAAAACTAAAGGAAGCATTTTTGTTGTTTAATTCACTAAAGTCAAGATTAAAGAAACACTTTTCTATGATTATTTTTTAACTGACTATTTTTTCATCTTATTTGATTTTTCCACTTTTCTTTTTTTATGATTACCCCGCTTTTTTCAGGTTTATTCTTGTTTAATTTTTAACGGAAAATAAATCCATCCCAAAACTGCATTTTTGTCGATTTTGCGCTATGCTGTGCAACAATCTTTAATATCAATTTTTGTTGTATAGCTTACGTCTATGACTATTTCTCACATTGACCCCGAATATCAAGCAAACACGATTGAACCATCAGTTCAACAAGATTGGGAAAATCGTAAAGTCTTTAAAGTTGCCGACACTGTCGAAGGTAAACATCGTTACATCCTGTCAATGTTTCCTTACCCAAGCGGCAAGCTGCATATGGGGCATGTGCGTAACTATACAATTGGCGATGTGATTAGCCGTTTTTACCGTTTAAAAGGTGAAACTGTATTACAACCTATGGGTTGGGATGCATTCGGTTTACCTGCGGAAAACGCAGCAATTGCCCATAAAGTTGCTCCGGCAAAATGGACATTTGAAAACATTGCCTACATGCGTGACCAATTAAAAAAATTAGGTCTATCTGTAGATTGGGATCGTGAATTTGCAACTTGTACACCAGAGTATTATCACTGGGAACAATGGTTATTTGTTCAGCTTTATAAAAAAGGCCTGATCTACCGTAAACTTTCAACAGTAAACTGGGATCCAGTTGACCAAACTGTTTTAGCAAACGAACAAGTTGAAAATGGTCGCGGATGGCGTTCTGGTGCATTGGTTGAAAAACGCGATATTCCAATGTACTACTTCCGTATTACTGACTATGCACAAGAATTATTAGATGACCTAGACACCCTACAAGACGGTTGGCCTCAACAAGTGTTGACCATGCAACGTAACTGGATTGGTCGCTCTACAGGCATGGAAATTACTTTCCCATCTGCCAATACCGGAATTTATGCTGATGGCTTAACTGTTTATACAACACGTGCTGACACGCTTATGGGCGTGACATATGTTGCCGTTGCAGCAGAACACCCTCTTGCGCTTAAAGCTGCTGAAAACAACTCTGAATTGGCTGCATTTATTGAAGAGTGCCGCATGGGTTCAGTTGCAGAAGCAGACTTGGCAACAGCCGAGAAAAAAGGCATGGCGACAGGTTTGTTTGTAAAACATCCTGTAACTGGTGAAGAGCTTCCTGTCTGGATCGCAAACTACGTATTAATGTCTTATGGTTCTGGCGCAGTCATGGCTGTGCCGGCACATGACGAACGTGACTTCGAATTTGCAAACAAGTTCAACTTGCCTATTAAGCAAGTAATTGATGCCAAAGGCGCTGACGATGCAGACTACTCTGCAACTGAGTGGCAAGAATGGTACGGTTCTAAAGAAGGTAAACTTGTTAACTCTGGCGAGTTTGACGGTTTAGAATTCCAAGCTGCTTTTGATGCATTCCTTGCAAAATTAGAACCACAAAATTTAGCAAATTCTAAAGTTCAATTCCGTTTACGTGACTGGGGTGTATCTCGTCAACGTTACTGGGGTTGCCCAATTCCAATGATTAACTGTGATACTTGTGGTCAAGTCACAGTACCTGAAGATCAACTTCCTGTTGTATTACCAACAGACGTTGTACCAGATGGTTCAGGCAACCCGCTTAATAAAATGCCTGAATTCTATGAAACTAAATGTCCTTGTTGTGGCGGCGATGCACGTCGTGAAACAGATACTTTAGATACTTTCGTAGAGTCATCTTGGTACTATGCACGCTATGCGTCTCCAGACTTCACTGGTGGTATGGTTAAACCTGAAGCAGCTCAAAACTGGCTTCCTGTGAACCAATACATTGGTGGTGTTGAGCACGCGATTCTTCACTTACTTTATGCACGTTTCTTCCACAAATTAATGCGTGATGAAGGCGTTGTACAAGGTAATGAACCATTTACCAACTTGTTAACTCAAGGCATGGTGCTTGCAGACACGTTCTACCGTGAAGCAGAAAATGGTAAGAAAACTTGGTTTAACCCAGCTGATATTGAGTTAGAGCGCGATGAAAAAGGTCGTATTCTTTCTGCAAAATATTCAGGTGACGGTCAAGAAGTTGTGATCGGCGGACAAGAAAAAATGTCTAAGTCGAAAAACAATGGTATCGACCCACAAGCGATTATTGATCAATACGGCGCAGACACAGCACGTGTATTTATGATGTTCGCTGCTCCACCAGATCAATCTTTAGAATGGTCTGATGCAGGTGTTGAAGGTGCAAACCGTTTCTTAAAACGTGTGTGGCGCCTTGTAGCAAGCTTCCTTGAAAAAGGCAATCAAGCTTCTACGATTGATACTGCTAACTTGTCTAAAGATGCTCAAGATTTACGTCGCAAAACTCACGAAACTATTCAAAAAGTAAGTGATGATATCGAACGTCGTCATGCATTCAATACTGCGATTGCTGCTTTGATGGAATTGTTAAATGCGAGCAACAAGTTTGAAGCAAAAGATGACAACGACGTTGCTGTAGAACGTGAAGCGATCACCACACTGTTAACTTTACTTGCTCCATTTGCACCGCACTTAAGTCAAACATTATTGGCTCAGTTTGGTACGGATGTAACAGAAGCAACATTCCCTGAAGTCGATGCCTCTGCATTAACTCGTAATACGCAAACGATTGTTGTACAGGTTAACGGTAAACTTCGCGGTAAACTTGAAGTTTCTGTTGATATTTCTAAAGAAGATCTATTAGCTCAAGCTAAAGCCCTTCCAGAAGTTCAACAATTCTTAACAGGACCAACAAAGAAAGAAATTGTGGTTCCAAATAAATTAGTTAACCTCGTGGTTTAATTAAAGTTATTAATGAGAGGATCAAGCATGCACTTTGCCAAACGTTTAGCCGCTGTTGTTTTGACCTTAGGCCTTAGTGCAGGCTTAGTCGGGTGTGGATTTCATTTAAAAGGAACCAACCCGACTGCAACTCCGCTTGTTTATAAAAAATTAAGCCTTGAGTTACCAGCTAAAACTGATGATTTAGAAACCCAGTTAAAAGTTTATTTAGCTGCAAATGGTGTTCAATTCAGCAATGATAATGATGCCTACGTACTCCGTGTTTTAGAGTACACACCACGTCGTCAGCTTTTAAATGGAAAACTAACAGAAGTATTATTACGCTTAACCGTAACCTTCCAGATTGAAGACCGTCAGGGTAATAAAATTACTGAACCACGTTCATTAACTGCATCTCGTAGTTATCAGTATGATCTTGCAACGGTTAACACCGAAAATCAGCAAGAATCTTATTTACAACGTATTGTGATTGATGACATTGCACAGCAAATTACTCGTCAGATTTCAGCAAACCGTTTACCAAAAGCTCAGCCTTAATCTTTATTTTTACCAGCAATGAAAATTGACTATTTACAAGCCTTAAAACGCATTCCGGAAGCACGGGGTGCATGGATTTTACATGGCCAAGAACCTTTGCTGGAACAAAATTTATTAGATGCTTTTCGTAAAAGTTGGCAACAACAAGAAGTTGAAAGACAGCGCTACGATATTAGTAGTGTAAGCGACTGGAAAAATGTTTTTAACGCTCTTAACAGCTTATCTTTATTTTCTCAGCAGCTTGCCATTGAAGTACATGGCAATATAAAGCCTGACGCAAATGGGCTAAAACAACTTAAAAGTTATATTCAACATAATGAAACTAACCTGCTTTTAATTGTTTTACCTAAGCAAGATAGTAGTAGCTTAAAGTCTGCTTTTTTCCAAGTTGTGGAAGCAAATGGTGTTGTCGTTGCCCTAACGGCAAACTATCCGCAAGACCGTCAAAGAATTTTATCTGCTGAAGCAGAGAAACTTGAAATTCAACTCGATAATGACGCATGGCAGTGGCTCATGCAGCATCATGAGCATAATCTGCTCGCAGCTAAGAATAGCTTGATGCGTGTAAGAGATACTTTTCCAGACCAACAACTGATTCAAATTGAACAGTTGTATGCTTGTTTACAAGATCAGTCTCGTTACACCACTTACGATTTAAGTGACGCACTGTTAGAAGGTAATCTCGCTCAATCTATTAAAATTTTTCAATATTTAATTGCTGCTGGCGAACCAGAAAGTCTGATTTTATGGACACTAAGCAAAGAAATGCGTTTACTGATGCAATTATTTGAGCAGCCTCATAATGCATTACAACTTGGTATCTGGAAAACAAAGGTTGGTTTATATCAACAAGCTTTAAGAAGATTAAATCCTCAACAGTTTTTAGGCTGGTCTACCCTTCTATTGCAAGTTGATGCGGCAATTAAAGGAATGTCGAATGAAAATGCCCAACATTTAATGCAGCAGGCTATTGCTGAATTATGTGGGAAAACACTATTTATACAATAATTCGGCCGAATCATTTTTCTTCATTCCTGAAATATCATAAAAATTCACGTTTTATCCTCATTTCGCTTTTATACTAAATTAAATTTTAGACTTTTCGACCTCTCGCCATGCCAAAAATAAAGCCAATCAAACTTGTTATTATCATCGTCTGTATAGCCATTATTGCTGTATTAGCTTGGAAATTTTTAAAGCCTAAAGAGCAGCAACCTCAATATATTACTGCTGAGGTAACACGCGGAGATATTGAAAATAATGTCCTTGCAACAGGTACACTTGATGCAACCAAACTGATTAGTGTCGGTGCACAGGTATCTGGTCAGGTCAAAAAGATGTATGTACAGTTGGGCGATCAAGTCAAACAAGGTCAACTTATCGCACAAATTGACTCAACCACCCAAGAAAATAGTTTAAAAACTTCTGATGCGAATATTAAAAATTTAGAAGCGCAGCGCCTTCAACAAGTTGCTTCTTTAAATGAAAAACAACTTGAATACCGCCGTCAGCAACAAATGTATGCGCAAGATGCAACGCCTCGTGCAGATTTAGAATCGGCTGAGGCAAGCTATAAAACAGCTCAGGCGCAAATTAAAGCATTAGATGCACAAATCGAATCTGCAAAAGTCACAAAATCTACGGCACAAACCAATATTGGTTACACACGTATTGTTGCTCCAACTGATGGTACGGTTGTCGCGATTGTGACTGAAGAAGGTCAAACTGTAAACGCAAACCAAAGCGCGCCAACAATTGTCAAAATTGCAAAATTACAAAACATGACGATTAAGGCGCAAGTCAGTGAAGCTGACATTATGAAAGTTGAAAAAGGACAACAGGTTTACTTTACAACCTTAGGTGATGAAACTAAGCGCTACGCAACTTTACGTCAAATTGAGCCTGCTCCTGACTCAATTTCAAGCGAATCAACAAGTACAACAAGCTCAACAACCAGTTCGGCTGTTTACTACAATGCCTTATTCGATGTGCCAAATACCGATGGTAAATTGCGTATTGATATGACTGCACAAGTTTATATCGTATTAAACTCAGCTAAAAATGCCCTGCTCGTTCCATCATCAGCACTGAGTTCTAAACAATTTTCAGGTCAAAGAAAATCAGGCCAAGCATCTGATAAATCAAGTTCTTCACCTGAAGCAGCTAAAAAATCTCAAGGTAATGGTGCTCGTCTACAACGCCTAAACTTGACTGCTGAACAAAAACAGTTAATTGAACAAGGTAAATTAACGTTAAGTGTTGTACGTGTATTACAAGCTGATGGCACAACTAAACCAACTCAAATTTTGGTTGGCATTAACAACCGTGTAAATGCGCAAGTTCTTGCGGGCTTAAAACAAGGTGATCAAGTTGTCATTGCTGATAGTGCAGATACTTCTGCTGCATCAGCAAATAGTAGTAATAACCGTCGCCGTAGTGGCCCAATGGGAATGTAAGCATGACAAAACAAGCTTTGCTTGAAGTCAGCAATCTAGTCCGGGAATTCCCTGCTGGCGAAAGCACGATACAAATTTTAAAAGGCATTGATCTGACCATTTATGAAGGTGAACTAGTTGCCATTGTCGGTCAATCTGGTTCTGGTAAATCAACCCTCATGAATATTCTGGGTTGTTTGGACCGACCTACGAGTGGTAGTTACAAGGTTAATGGACAAGAAACAGGTAAACTTGAGCCAGATCAGCTGGCTCGACTACGCCGTGAATATTTTGGTTTTATTTTCCAGCGCTATCACTTACTGGGCGACTTATCTGCCGAAGGTAACGTAGAAGTTCCAGCTGTTTATGCTGGTGTTACGCCTTCTGAGCGTAAACAACGTGCAACCGCTCTACTGACTGAATTAGGGTTGGGCACAAAAACACTCAATAGACCAAGCCAACTTTCTGGTGGTCAGCAGCAACGTGTTTCTATTGCCCGTGCGCTGATGAATGGCGGTGACGTTATTCTAGCAGATGAACCAACAGGGGCGCTTGACTCTCATAGTGGTGTTGAGGTGATGCGTATTTTGCGTGAACTCAATGCCGCAGGTCACACTATTATTTTAGTCACCCATGATATGCAAGTTGCAAAAAATGCGACTCGTATTATCGAGATTAGTGACGGAGAGATTATTAGTGACCGCCCTAATGTTCCTGATCAAGCAGCCGAACCAATCAAGACTGATCCTGATGCCGCTCCTGCTTTACAAGGTAAACAGAAGAAAGGCAAAAGTATTTCTGCATGGCGTTCTACTTTAGACCGTTTATCAGAAGCCTTCCAAATGGCTTTACTGTCTATGAATGCCCACCGCATGCGTACTTTTTTAACCATGCTTGGGATCATTATTGGTATTGCATCGGTTGTTACGGTTGTCGCGCTAGGTAAAGGCTCTCAACAGCAAATTTTAAGTAATATTAGCAGTCTGGGAACAAATACAATTACCGTGTTTCAGGGCCGTGGTTTTGGTGACAACTCTAAAACTGCAAGTTTTAAAACCTTGGTGCCTGCCGATGCCGATGCGTTAATGACTCAACCGTATGTTAGTGCAGTCAGCCCAATCGTTAGTACATCCAAAACCATGCGTTATCAACAAAATGAAGCTAATGCGACCATTAATGGTGTGAGTAACGATTATTTCGATGTGAAAGGTTTGGTCTTTAAAGATGGACAAACTTTTGATCAACGTAGTGTCCGTGATCGCTCACAGGATGTGGTCATTGATACCAATACTCAAAAACAGTTCTTTAGTGACGGTACCAACCCAATCGGTCAAGTGGTACTGCTCGGTAGTGTACCTGCTCGTATTATTGGTGTTGTAGAACCGCAAACAAGCGGTATGGGCTCAGATGACACGCTAAATGTCTATATGCCTTATACAACCGTGATGAGCCGTATGTTAGGACAATCTAATGTACGTAATATTGTGGTTCGTATTAATGACAAATATTCAACTGCTGCCGCAGAAAATGCAATTGTGAATTTATTAACCCAGCGCCATGGTGCACAAGATATTTTCACTATGAACAGTGATAGTATCCGCCAAACCATCGAGAAAACAACCAGCACAATGACCCTTCTCGTTTCAGCAATTGCCGTAATTTCATTGGTCGTTGGTGGTATCGGGGTCATGAATATTATGTTGGTTTCGGTGACCGAACGTACTCAAGAAATTGGTGTACGTATGGCCGTAGGTGCTCGTCAAAGTGATATTTTGCAGCAATTCCTGATTGAAGCAATTTTGGTGTGTTTAATTGGTGGTGTGCTTGGCGTCTTACTATCGCTTGGCCTTGGGCAACTTATTAATAAATTTGCTGGTGGTAACTTTAGTGTGGCTTATTCAAGCACCTCTATTATTGCAGCCTTTGTCTGTTCAACACTGATTGGTGTCGTATTCGGTTTCTTACCAGCCAAGAATGCCGCGAAACTTGACCCTGTTGCCGCACTATCTCGAGAATAAGGAAAATTGCATGTCTTTCTCTATGACTAAACTCAGCACAGCACTTCTTCTCACAGGTTCTCTTGTCGGATGTGCAGCTGTAGTAAAAACACCTTATGAAACACCTGCAGTACAAGTTCCGGGTAGTTTTCAGTATGACACAGCAAAAACAAAAACCATGTCTGCCAATCAATATTCTGACCGTTGGTGGACACTCTTTAACGATGCACAGCTCAATCAACTTGTAAGTAATGTATTAGAACGTAATAGTGATTTAGCAGTTGCAGGTATTGCTCTAAAGCAAGCCCGTCTACAAGCTGACTTAACCGCTAACAAACAAGACTTACGAACCAGTTCAAGTGTTTCTACAGGGCATTCTTTCGATTTAAATTCGGGAGATGATAGTGCTAAAGGTCTATCAATGAACGCTGGCGTAAGCTATGAGCTTGATTTATTTGGCAAGCTTGCACGCCAAACCGAAGCAAGTAAATGGGAAGCTTTAGCAACTGAACAAGACTTACAAGCCACGGGGCAAAGTTTAATTGCAACCACTGCCAAACTCTATTGGCAACTGGGTTATTTAAATGAACGTTATGCGACTGCTCAGCAAAGTCTCGCAACCTCTCAAAAGCTTTATGACTTAGTTCAGATTCAATATAAAGCTGGTGCTGTTTCAGGTGTAGATCTGACTCAAGCAGAACAATCAGTACAAAGCCAAAAAGCAAGCTTAAGCCAGATTGAACAACAACTGGTTGAAACACGAACAGCTATTGCAGTGTTATTGCATGAACCATTACAGCAATTAAATATTCAAGAGCCAAAGCGTTTACCACGCACTGCTCTTCCTGCCATTGGTGCTGGTTTACCTGCAGATATTTTATCGCGACGCCCTGATTTGCAAGCAAGTGAGCTACGCTTAAGAAAAGCATTAGCAACTAAAGATGCTACTAAGGCGAGCTACTACCCTTCGATTAGCTTAACCAGCAGTCTAGGCTCAAGCAGCACATCGTTAACGGAGTTATTACGTAACCCTGCTCTCACGCTTGGTGCAAGTTTAAGCTTACCGTTTTTGCAATATAACGATATGAAGAAAGATATCGCGATTAGCAATCTGGATTATGAAAAAGCGATTATTCAATATCGTCAAACGCTTTATCAGGCTTTTGCTGATGTAGAAAATGCTTTATCGAGTCGTACAGAACTCGACAAACAAGTAGTGTTACAGGAGCGTAATGTTGAACTTGCAGAAAAAACTGAACGTTTAACCGAAGTCCGTTACCGTTATGGTGCTGTCGCATTAAAAACACTTCTTGATGCTCAGCAAACCACACGTACTGCACGGTTAAGCCTCGTTGAAACCAAGCAAAGCCAATACAACGCGTATGTCACCCTCATGCAAGCTTTAGGTGGTTCACCTGTAAAAGAACTTCCTCAGTAACTTGTAGTACTCTAGATGCTATTGTTTTACTCAATACTATCAGTTCATTTTCGATGAGCTGATAGTATTTTGATTTTGCTAATCAAATTTTATATATTAACGTTAATATCACTGCTTTATATACTGAATAAAATAAATCCAAATAAGATAGAAAATCCAATTAGTCATATTTACAAAAAGAGTTCAAACTATGAGTTATGAAGCTAAAGTATTCAATGTAATGATAGCCTCTCCTGGAGATGTTGCATCTGAAAGGACTATCATTCGTGACGTAATATATGAGTGGAATGCTGTCCATTCAAAATCACGAAATATTGTTTTATTACCTGTTGGATGGGAATCTCATTCATCTCCTGAAATGGGGGCATCTCCTCAAGAAATCATAAATAACCAAGTTTTAGATAAATGTGACTTCCTTATTGGTGTTTTTTGGACACGTATTGGAACACCTACCACAGAATATGCTAGCGGCACTGTTGAGGAAATCGAAAAACATATATCCACTGATAAACCAGCGATGCTTTATTTTTCCAGTCAGCCTGTTGTAATGGACACAGTTGACCCAAATCAATATGCTGAATTAAGTAAGTTTAAAAAAAGTTGTCAAACTCGTGGCTTATATCAAAGTTATGATAGCCAATCTGACTTCAAAGACAAATTTTATCGCCATCTTCAACTTAAAATTAATGAACACTCTTTATTTAAATTCGAAATAAGCGAATCGTTACTACATCAAACTGAAGTGATAAAATCTAAAACTTCACTTCCAACTTTATCAAACGAGGCTCGTATATTACTTAAAGAAGCAAGTCTCGATAGCAACGGTACTATTATGTCTCTAAGATATATAGGGGGTGAAGACATTCAAACTAATGGTAAAAATTTGATTTCATCACAACAACCAAGAGAGGTTGCCCGTTGGAAATCAGCTCTTCAAGAACTAAAAGATGAAAATTTAATTGAAGATCGCGGCTATAAAGGTGAAATATTTAGAATCACTAATCTCGGTTATCAAATCGCAGATATGATCGAATTATAAATATCAGGATAAATTTATACAAGATTGATTAAGATAGAGTTTTTCATCCAACTAAAATTACTAGATATACTCTTTAGCGATACTGGGCTTAATGCTGTAAAAATCCTTTTCGAATGGCCCCCCTATTCAAAAACTTAGTGATAATAAGAATAAAGCCGCTATTAAAGCGGCTTTATTATACTAATTAGATAAATCTAATTATTCATCATCCATCATAGATTGGCTCATACCTACAGTATTGAAACCAGCATCTACATATAGAATTTCACCAGTAATACCTGAAGCCCAAGGTGAGCATAGGAATAATGCTGCGTTACCTACTTCTTCAATCGTTACGTTACGCTTTAACGGCGCAACTTTTTCATTGGCATCTAACATTTTACGGAAAGATTTAATACCAGAAGCAGCCAAAGTACGGATTGGACCCGCAGAAATCGCGTTTACACGGATACCATCAACACCAAGGCTTGATGCCAAGTAACGAACACCAGCTTCTAAAGAAGCTTTTGCCATACCCATAACGTTATAGTTAGGCATAACGCGCTCAGAACCTTGGTAAGTCAAAGTCAACAAACAACCTTGGCGAGCTTGTAATAAAGGTTTTGCAGCACGAGCCATTGCAATAAAGCTGTATGCACTGATGTCATGAGCAACTTTAAAACCGTCACGGTCAGTCACGTCAGTGAAGTCACCATCAAGCGTGTGTGCAGGTGCAAAGCCAATTGAGTGCACAACACCATCTACGCCGTCCCAATGTTTTGCAAGTTCTGCAAATGCATTATCAATTTCAGCATCAACAGCAACATCACATGGAAACACAAGCTTAGAACCGAATTGCTCAGCAAATTCATCCACACGTTTTTTTAATTTTTCGTTTGGATAAGTAAACGCAAGCTCTGCACCTTCACGGTGTAATGCTTGTGCAATACCAAAAGCAATTGATAATTTACTAGCAACGCCTGCAATCAAAAAGCGCTTACCTGCTAAAAGTCCTTGTGTCATGCCGATCTCACTCAAAACAATTTCAAGCATAATGCCAATATTCGGCGGTTTTCGAAATTGCATAATGCATCTTTTTTCAAAAATCGCACGAAAAAAAAATCGCTCCTGATGAGGAGCGACTTCTAGATGAATGCAATCTTAGTCGTCAGACAGTAAGCCCAGTAAACGTAAGAAAGAAATATACATCCATACTAAAGTTGCAAGTAATGCGATACCACACAACCATTCCATGAATTTTGGTGCACGATATGCTGCATTAGTTTCGATTAAATCAAAATCTAAAATCAGATTAAGCGAAGCAATGACTGCGACGAATGCAGCAAAACCAATGCCTAACCAGTTACTTTCAAAAATATAAGGAACACTTGAACCAAATGCTAAACGCATGACCATCTGCACAATAAATACAATAAAGATCGCTAAAGATGCAGAGATTACAACTGACTTAAACTTTTCAGTTGCGCGGATAATTTGGAATTTATATAAACCAAACATCACCAAAGTCGTAACGAAAGTTGCTAATAAAGCCTGAAGTGGAACACCTGGGTATTTCAACTGGAAAGTAAACGAAATACCACCTAAAAAAGCCCCTTCAAATAAGGCATACGGAATTGCCAATGTTGGCGCGGTCGTTGGTTTAAACGTTGTAATTAAAGCTAAAACCAAGCCACCAATTGCACCCACAATTGAAGCCGCGTAAGCAATACCAACATTTGCAGTAAAGGCTGCATAGAAAAATAAAGCGACACCCACAGCAGCTGCAATGACTGTCAACATAACAGATTTTTGAATCGCACCTTGCACAGTCATCGGTTGACTATAGTCACTGACCGTTTCAACGCGCGTCAGTATCGGGTTATTACTTTGCATAAATGCTCTCTTTTTATAATTAAAATTTAAAACATCATTTTAAGCAAAATGAATATGAAAGCCAAATCAGGCGATCGGCATTATTGTAACAATGTCCTTTATGCAATAAAAAAGGAGGCCTAAGCCTCCCTTTCATATCACATCTACAACGTAATCAATCTTTACCATCTGTATTCATAATAAAGAAATATTCGCGGTAATATTTTAACTCTGAAATTGAGTCACGAATATCATCCATTGCCAAATGTGATGCATTCTTTTTCAGGCCACTCATAATTTCAGGACGCCAGCGTTTTGAAAGCTCTTTTACCGTAGATACATCAAGATTACGATAGTGGAAATACTGCTCAAGTTCAGGCATAAGACGGTGTAAGAAACGGCGGTCCTGACAGATTGAGTTACCGCACATTGGGGAAACTTTTGGATTCACCCATTTTTTTAGGAATTCTAAAGTTTGTAACTCAGCATCACGAGCTGTTAATTTACTGCGACGAACTCGTTCAATCAGACCAGACTGCCCATGTTGACGAGTGTTCCATTCATCCATTGCATTTAAAATACGATCAGGTTGATGAATAGCCAAAACAGGACCTTCGGCAAGTACATTTAAATGATCATCTGTAATAATTGTTGCGATTTCAATAATTTGGTCATTATCGGTATCTAATCCGGTCATTTCCAGATCAATCCAAATTAATCGTGTATTTAAAGTACTGCTCATGAATGTACGTTCTAAAATGCCGTAAAAACATCAATAGTAGCAAATTTCTTGCTTCCGCGCTGTAATTCTATAGCCGCTTCATGCTATTTTTGCGGTCTTCAAACAATGGTTTTTTTGGGATATGAATGGCTTTAATTCGTAAGCGTCGTTTAACTGAACAGCAGCAACGTCGTATTGAAAAACAGCATAAAACTCGCCAAGAAGAGATCGATACTTCACAGGATCTAGATGGACTCGTTGTACAACACTATGGCCGTCAACTTGAAGTACAAGCCCTCTCTGTACCTGAGCATCACCCAGAAAAACCACAAGTTGCCGAAGGAGAACCAGAACCATTCTGGAAGCCGATCGAACTCAATAGCGTTTGGCGTTGCCATACTCGAACTAATCTTGAGTTACTTGTAACTGGTGATCGTGTTAAATGGCAGGCAGATCCAAATACGGGTTTAGGCATTATTACAGCCATTCACCCACGTACATCTTTACTTACCCGCCCTGACCGCTATCACAAAGTTAAACCAGTGGCAGCAAATATCAGTTTGATTGTGATTGTATTTTCACCGCTTCCTGAACCAGCTCCAACGTTAATTGATCGATATTTAGTTGCTTGTGCAGACGCTAACATTCCTGCTCTTTTGGTCCTCAATAAATCTGATTTACTCACTGAAAATGACCCAATTCTCACCCTATTAGAAGAATATAAAACGTTGGGTTATGAAGTGATGATTTGTCAGTCTAAGAAGGGAGATATCTCTGCTTTATCTGAGCGTTTAGATGGTGAAACTGTCGCATTTGTAGGGCAATCAGGTGTAGGAAAAAGCTCTTTAATTAATGTGCTCATTCCAGATGCAGAGCAAAAAACTAATGTTATTTCTGAAAACTCTGCACTTGGACAACACACGACAACCTCTACGCGCTTAATCAACTTCGGTAAAAATGGTGCCTTAATTGATTCTCCGGGAATTCGTGAGTTTGGGCTTTGGCATCTCGATTTAGAAAAAATTCGTATGGGCTTTCCTGACATTGCCGCACATCTAGGATCTTGCCAATTTCGTAATTGCACACATACTCATGAAAAGAATTGTGGGCTTAAACAGGCCGTTGAAGCGGGTGAAATTTTGCCACGACGTTTAGATAGCTTTTTGCGTTTAATCGATGAGATTCAAGAAGCGCAGCAAAAAAACTGATTTTCTGCCCTATTTGCCCTTGAAGTGGTGATTTTGATCACCATCTATATACGCTATACTCTAGGTCAATTTTGTTTTTTAATTTTTTTAGGTGACTTGTGGAACGCTGGTTAGAGTTTATGGGGAATCACCCCATTTTGTTTGGTACGCTCGGAGTCTTGATCGTGTTGTTCTTCATTTTTGAAGGTCAACGTAATGGTCGTAAAATTTCTCCACAGTCGCTTGGTATTTTAGTGAAAGCGAAAAATGCTCTTTTGATTGACTTACGCGATAGCAAAGATTTCCGCGAAGGTCACATTAGTGGCAGTCGCAATATTCCGTATAGCCAAATCGCAAGTCATGCTGACGAATTAAAAGCAAGTGACCGTCCACTGGTATTTATTTGCAACTTGGGGCAAGTTGCTGGAAGTGCTTTGCAAAAAGTTGCTCACCACGATAGCTATCGTCTTGATGGTGGTATTAGTAACTGGAAAGCACAAGGCTTACCTCTTGTTAAAAGCAAACCAAAAGCTTAAGGAGAATTATCATGGCTGCAAATGTCATTGTTTACTCAACTTCTGTATGCCCGTATTGTGTTCGTGCTAAACAGTTACTTGAGCGTAAAGGTGTTGCTTATAAAGAAGTAAATCTTTCTGTTGAAGCACCAGAAGTACGTGTTGAATTAATGCAACGCACAAATCATCGTACTGTCCCACAAATTTTCATTAACGATCAGTTTATCGGTGGTTTTGACCAACTTTATGCTTTAGAGCGTGAAGGTAAACTCGACGAATTATTGGCTTAACATCGCATCCATATTAAGGAAAAAACAATGAGCGAAGAACAACAAGTTCAACCACAATTAGCTTTAGAGCGTATTTATACAAAAGATATTTCTTTTGAGGTTCCTGGGGCGCAGGTTTTCACAAAACAATGGCAACCTGAACTTAATATCAATCTGTCTTCTGCTGCAGAAAAGATTGACCCGACTCACTTTGAAGTTTCTTTAAAAGTTGTGGTACAAGCCGATAACGACAACGAAACAGCGTTCATTGTAGATGTAACTCAATCAGGTATTTTCTTGATCGACAACATTGAAGAAGAGCGTTTACCTTATATTTTAGGCGCATACTGCCCAAATATTTTGTTCCCGTTCTTACGTGAAGCTGTAAATGATTTAGTAACTAAAGGTAGCTTCCCACAGTTACTTCTTACTCCAATCAACTTTGATGCCGAGTTTGAAGCTAACATGCAACGTGCTCAAGCTGCTGCTGTTGAAGGTCAAGCTTAATTTTTTAGCTTCTCCTTTTAATAAAAAAACCGCGTATTACGCGGTTTTTTTTATGTGTGCTATTTAGATTATTAAAGATCAAGTGAGTGAAGCTGAATAGACGGAAACTGAAAACCACGGCAAGATAACTCTGAACGCCATGCGACTGTTAAGATCATATTACCGAACACAAAGTTTTGGTAGGCAAATGTCCCATTAAGTGGGTGAGAACAGACCCCACCATGATCGGTAGGATGTGCCTGAGTATTTAGTGTATTTAAATCTAAACGTATACCTAATCCTGAAGCTTTTAAAACGGCTTCTTTTGTCGTCCAGACTTTGAACCAATATTCTCTATTTTGTTCTAAGCTTAGCCATGTTTCATATTCATCGGGATGAAAGGCATGTTTTGCTAAAGCGTCTAAGCGTACATTTCGATCTAGTTCCTCAACATCTATGCCAATATCTTTAACCCGTTCACTCATGGCTAAAGCGTAGAATTGTTGACTATGTGAATGATTAAAATGCAAAGTGTGATTCAATAAATAAGGTTTGCCATGTTCATGCTTGGCAAACTCCAATTCCATTGAATTGAATTGTAGTTTCTCTGCAATCAGTCGATTTCTGACACTCTGTATTTGTTGTTTTTTATAATGATTAAATGAACGGAAGTCTGGAAAATCTTGTTTAGACTTTAAAAGAAGCTGAGATAATGCCTGTGTATAGACTTCAATTTTGCGCTTAGACATTATCTCAACCTTACTTAAAATTATTAGAATTTAACGACATCGCCTTTTAAAGCAACACCCGCCATCATGGTGCCTTTATAGCAATCGTAAGTTGTCGTACTCGTTGTTTCATTGGCTTTAAAATAGCTCACAATATTGGTAACGGCGTTTGCCCCTTGTGCTTTAGCATTGTTTTGCATTTGGATCAGTGCTGAACGTAAAACCCAGTCACAAGACGTTGCTGCCGACTTACCAAAACCATTGGTCTTTTTATTGGTCACAGCATCTTTTTGAATAACTTTACCACCAGACTTTGTACCCTTTAAATAAAACTTTACAGAACCATCCAGAGTCCCATCGGCAACTGCACGGTCTACAGCTTCTTTAAAATTTAACTGATGTACTTCATCTCCAGCCTGAACAGTGGCAGTAAAACCCGCACTTAGCATTGCTACAAATAAAAGTTTTTTATTTAACATTGTTGTGTTCCTTATTGTTTAACACGTTTAAAAATAAGCGAAGTATTAATTCCGCCAAAAGCAAAGTTATTGCTCATAATAATGTCAGCATCCAAATTTCTCGGCTGCTGAACGATATAATCTAGTTCACCACATAGCGGGTCGATTTCATCTAGATTTAAAGTTGGAATAAAACGGCCACGATTCATCATTTCGATGCTTAACCAAGCTTCAATAGCCCCACACGCCCCCAGCGTATGTCCAAAATAACTCTTTAAAGAGCTGATTGGTTTATAGCCTAAAACTTTTGCAGTGGCTTGGCTCTCTGCCACATCGCCCTGATCAGTTGAGGTACCATGCGCATTCACATAAGCAATGTCTTTAGCCTCTACAGATGCATCTTTAAGCGCTAACTCCATACAACGCCCCATCATTTCTGACTCAGGACGAGTGACATGTTGACCATCGGTATTGCTACCATAACCAATCACTTCTGCATAAATATGAGCACCTCGGGCTTTGGCATGTTCATATTCTTCGAGAATTAAACACCCTGCCCCTTCACCAATCACCAATCCATCTCGTTTAGCATCAAAAGGACGTGGTGTTTTTTCAGGTTGATCATTCATTCCACTGGTCGCGAACAATACATCAAAAACTGCCGCACCTGCCGCACTGAGTTCCTCTGCACCACCCGCAATCATGACCTGTTGTTTGCCATATTTGATTGCTTCATACGCTTGCCCAATTGCCATGGAACCAGAGGTACATGCACTTGAGGTAGGTAAAGTTAATCCTTTTAGGCCAAAATATACGGTCATGTTCACTGCACTGGTGTGGGCCATCATGCGAATATAAGTGGTGGCATTAATCTTACTCATGCTCTGGTGAAGCAACATACTTGCAAACTCACCCACGGCGTCTACGCTACCCGCAGAAGAACCAAAGGCAACACCCGCTTCGCCACTAGATAAAATTTCATGCCCAAGCAACCCAGCATTTTGTAAAGCAGTTTCGGCACAAACCACAGACATGAGCGCTACACGCCCCATCCCACGGGTAACCTTACGGTTAAAATGTTTTGGAACATGAAATGTTTCAACAGGCCCAGCAAGCTTGGTCCGAAGGTCAACATATTGCTCCCACTCCGGCATGTAGCGAATACCGCTTTTAGCAGCTTCAAATCGCGCAAAGATGTCATCGGCAGTTTCACCTAAAGAGGTAATGCCTGCCATTCCTGTCACAACTACACGTTTCATCAGATGAGTCCTCCATTTACAGAGATCACCTGTCGGGTTACATACGAGGCTTCATCTGAGCACAAGAATTTCACTACGCTCGCCACTTCATCAACCTGTCCCATGCGTTGCAACGGAATCATTTTAAGCGCATTTTCTTTGACTTCATCTGTCACCATTTCGGTTTCAATCAGTCCAGGGGCTACACAGTTCACAGTAATTTTTCGCTTCGCCAATTCGAGTGCCAAAGCCTTGGTCGCACCAATTAGACCTGCTTTTGCAGCACTGTAGTTGACCTGTCCACGATTACCCATAATTCCAGACACAGAAGATAAAGTGACAATACGGCCACCTTTGCGTAAGTGAATCATTGGCATGATAAGTGGTTTTAAAACATTATAGAAACCGTCTAAGGAAGTCGAAATTACTTCATCCCAATCTTGATCTGTTAACGCAGGAAAAGCACCATCATGAGTAAGACCTGCATTTAATACAACCCCATAAAAAGCGCCATGCTGCTCTACGTCTTGTTCTAGAATTTGTTGAACCGTCTGGCGCTCATTTACATCAAACATTAAATAATGGCTATTTTGACCTAAGGCTTGAATCTCTTGTACGACTTGCTCAGCCTCTGCCTGACGAGAACGTGCATGTACAGTTACATCAAAACCAGCCTTTGCCAGCTGTAATGCAATCGCTTTCCCAATTCCTCGACTTGAACCCGTTACTAAAATTCGTCTTGTCACAATGTATTCCTAATTCTTTGTGGTTATTCAAATGGTGATTCTGTTGGCTCAAATACACTTAACGTTGCCTGAATGCAGTGCTCAGCATATTGAATTTCACAGGAAAATTGCCCAAGGCCTTCATGAAAATATTGTTGCTCTATTTGAATGATCAATCGAGAACCCAAGGCGAAATAAGGGATCGGTAAATTTAACTTACGCGTTCCCAATAAAAAACCGACTTTTGGTGCTTGTTTTGACTGCTTACCTTGCCAGCCTGAATAAGCACTAATTGTTTGTGCCATAATTTCAATACTTGCCCATGTCGGCAATCCTTCTGCTTCACAAAACATCAGCTCTGGCGTAATCGTGAGTTCTGCTTGCGCTCGCCCTTCCGCAACCTCGGTTAAATGGTCAATAAATACCATCGGTTGCTCATGAGGAATATATTGAATTGCATCTAGTTTCACTAGGGCTTCACTCCAAAAACAAGACTAATATTACTTCCCCCAAAAGCGAAAGAATTACTCATGATATAGCGGATGGGCTGTTTTAGTTCGGCATTTTGCACATAGTTTTGGTCAGCCAAATCTGGATCAATCTCAACACTTTGATGTAAAGGCAACCAACTTTGATCTTTTAAAACTTGCTCACAAACAAAAGCTTCTATGGCACCCGCTGCACCGAGACAATGTCCCGTTTTATGTTTTGTACTACTTAAAGCAACTTGGTAATTCCCAAAAACTTGTCTTACAGCCTTAATTTCCATTGCATCATTTTGTGGAGTTGCTGTTCCATGCAAATTGATATAACCCACCTCTTGAGCGGAAATATGTGCCATATCTAATGCACGTTGCATAGCTAAAGCGGCACCTTTACCTTCAGGGTGCGGGGCTGAAATGTGCCATGCATCCATGGACTCACCCGCCCCCATTAACATGACAGGTGCTTGTTCTTTACTTAGTACAAAAAACGCAGCGGCTTCACCAATATTAATACCATCACGGTTTAGACCGCAGGGTTGGCAAATATGTTCAGATAAACTTTCTAGGCTATTAAACCCATTTAGAGTCAACTTACACAAGGTATCGACGCCACCGACTAACACAACATCGGCTAAATCTGCGTGAAGTAATCTCTGCCCTGCGGCTAATGCTTTAGCGCTTGAAGAACAAGCTGTTGAAATCGTATATGCTGGCCCTTCCCATCCTAAGTACTGCTGTAATGCTTTCGCTAAACAGCTCATTTCTTGGGGATAGTGTGATATCGATAGATCTGTTTGCCCTTGAAAATATTGCTTAAGTAAGAGTTCATTATCTGCAATACCAGAAGTCGATGTGCCCACCACAATCGCCAAACGTTTATTTTCAAAGGATGCCGTATAGGCTTTTAACTCTGTTTCAATTTCAGATAATGCGGTTAATGCAAAGCGTAGATTACGTGAATCTACAGACTGTAAAGTATCAGGTACGCTCGAACATAATGGATGCGTATATTGTCCCACCCAAACATCACGATCAGCGATTAAATCATCTCGCAAACTCAAGGTTTGCTGCGGCTGTTGTAATGCCTGTTTAATTTGATTAAGTTCGCTGCCTAATGCAGATAAACCAACACTAAATTGTATGCCTACTGCCATTGGAGCTGCATTTGCTGAAGGTAAATGTTTCATGGCGTAGGGCTTTCTTCTGTCTGCAAGGTGTTCTCAATCGAACTCAGCGTCATGGTATAAGGGACTTGTTCATTAATCAATTCAATGCTTCCTTGTCCCTGTTTAAGTTTTAACACAGGCTGCTTTTCGATATAAATAACCCGCATGCCAGCTTGTTGTTTCATCTCTACGGCTTGCTGCCCTAACTGTGAAAATTGAGGATATGTCGCAAACAAAAGATCACGTACCACAAACTCAAAAGGCAATAAACGCATTTGATCAATACGCTGCTCAACATGAACTCGATGCCCATCAAACTGTAACTTAAATAATTGTTGACCTGTTAGGCTCAAAGCAACCATATCTAGTACAGCGCCCTTTTGCTGTTGATATAGCAAGAAGCTAAAACTTTGCTGCTTCCACTGAACCTCAACCTGATCTTGCCTTTGATAAGTCTGAGCCTGCCACAGTGGACTTTGCAGCCCTTTGGCATGTGGCATGATCTGACAACCATTTAAAAATATAAAGCTACTGAGTAATATCGTTGCCCATTTGCGTTGCATGGTTATCCCTCAAGTACCTGTTCTTGCGCCAAGCCTTCACGACAATATTCTGCCAAAGTGGTAAGTCTACGCTTGGCATTTTTATGGATCGGGTTTTGTTCATCCCACGCGTAACCAGCCAATAATGAAGAAATCATACGGCGAATGCCTTCATTCTGATTTTGCGAAAACACCACATCTTGGAACTCACCTTCGTACCATGATTCAACATAGGCACGAAACACCTGAATACCACGGCGTAATGGTTTTTCATATTCTTCTAACCAGTCGACTTGCTGACCTTGCAAAACTCGTTCAACCAAAGGAACAGCCAAACTGGAAGATTTAAGAGCAATCGTTACACCTGATGAAAAGACTGGATCAAGAAACTCACCCGCATTACCTAATAGCGCATAATTGCGGTCTGCCAAATGTTTTACATTCGCTGAGTAGCCCACCAAGGTCCGCACTGGTGTATCAAACTTTGCACGGCGCAAGACATGTGACAAGCTTGCTTCATCAGCCAAAATGCGCTTAAACATTGCCTCAGGTTCATTATCTTCAGTATTTTTGACCGTGTATTTATCAAAAAAGTCTTGTTCTGCCACCACACCGAAAGAAGCTCGTCCATCTGCAAATGGAATCAGCCAATACCATGCACGGTGATCTTTTTCATGGACAGTAATTAAAATTTTATTACGATCAAACTCTGGGTCATCTGTAATTCCGTCTTCAATATGGGTAAACAGCGCACGTCGTACCGGAAAATTTGATGGGCTCTCTAAATCTAATAATTTTGGCAGAATCCGACCAAAGCCGCTCGCATCTAACAAAAATTTAGTTTGAATCTGATAACGCTGTTGTTCTTCATCGATTACTGTAAGTACAGGCTGTTCAGATGCAACATCAACATCTAAGACTTCATGTCCAAAGCGTATATCTGCGCCATAAACTTGAGCCTGCTTTGCTAGCAAATTGTCAAAATCTGCACGGCGAACTTGCCAAGTTGTTCCCGGACCATCCGTAAATTTTTCTGTAAAGTCATAAAAACTACGCTGTTTGCCACGTAGAAAAGCTGCCCCATTTTTAAATTGAAAAGCATATTGCTCAACATGCTCACGGACTGTTTCTAATAAACCAGCCTCTTCTAAAAACGCCATAGACTGCGGTAACAATGACTCACCAATCGAAAAACGAGGGAAATGCTGTTTTTCAATGACCGTAACGGTATAGCCCTTTTTTCGAAGAAGTGCAGCAGCAGAACTACCTGATGGCCCAGCCCCAATAATCACGACGTCAATTTTTTCTATAGTGCTCATAGCACAACTTCCTTTTTAATTTATTCAAATTATGAATGGTCTTGTAAATTCACGATATGTTTTTCATCTGCGGGCGTTAACAAAGTCGCATAGATAAACGAGAAAATAACCCCGAATAAAACCGTTAAACCAAAACAATGAATTGCGTAAGTATGGCTAAATGAAAGTAATCCAAAGCCGAGTAAGGTCGACATCATACATAAAAATAAAGCCATTCCAACTACTTGTGGGTGATCATGTCCATGTCGATAAAATATTGCATAGTCGACGCCAATCCCGATAATCAGAAAAGTCGCCATAATACTAAACAGGTTAATTTCGACACCTAACCATGCCTGAACAGCAAAAGTGCTTAGTAAAGCCAAGCTGACTGGCAGGACCAAAGGCACAATCGAACTTAGTCCATAAATAAGCGCCAAACCAACTGCCAGGCCAATTAAGGCATAAATCAGAAGATGTTGAGCCTGCACTCGATGTTCAGCAAACATTTGCGACATTTCGGTAATCGGTTGTTGGAAATGTATATGTTCATTCTGAAGCTGCTTTAACACTTCAGGCTGTTTTGCCCCTGTCACCATGACTAATCGCTCATTGGCTTGAGGTTGTAAAAAAGCTAAAGGGTGATCTTTAAATACTGAAAAATCTAATAACGGTTGTGCCGCTAGTTGCTGTTGCCACTGTAAAACATCAGTGACATTTAGGCCCATACTTTGTGCATATTGCTGCAAAGTCGCTTTTGGAATATTTCTTAATAGTTGTAGATTATTTTGCTGCTCTGCCAATGGTGGAATCCATTGACCTAAAGCTTGAAATGCACTGATTTTTCCGTTTTTTTGCAACTGTTGTAATTGCCCTATCAGTTGCTGCTCTTGTTGCTGCATTTCATTTGCAGATGCTGCACGCACCACAAAATAATCACTACTTTGCTGCTGGCCAAATTGCTTACGAACAGCTTGGTCCTGCTGTTTTAAGCTCGCGTCCATACCTTGTAAGTTACGAATATCATCGTTACTTTTAAGATAGAAAAGACTCGAAGTACCTACTGCTAAAATGACTGCAATCAAGCCATAACGAACTTTGGCACACTGTTGAAACCATAACCGTGCTTGTCCAATCCACGATAGTGCTTGTATAGCAGGCTGAGCATTGAGCGCAGGTAATCTTGGTAATAGCAGTACACTACTGATCCACGCCGCAGTTAATCCTACAATTGAAAAGACCGCAATCTGCTTGAACCCAGGAAATGGAGTAAAACTCAAAAAGATGTATGCAACTAATGTGGTCATTAAGCCCATAAACAAACTTGGTAATAGAGGTTTTAAAATTTGAAAACCACCAAGCTTTCTATGCTGCGATTGCATTGCCATAAAATAAAATGAAAAATCAACACAGACACCTATCAGACTCGCACCAAAGACTAACGTCATCAGGTGAATTTCACCAAACATCCAATGTGTGACCGCAAACGCCACAAAGCTTCCAGTCGAAACGGCAATAAATTCGGTCGCCAAAGGCCGCAGTGAGCGAAAGCCAAACCAAACCAGAAAGATTAAGCCTAATGTTGAGCCAACACCAATGGTTGAGATTTCCTGTTTAGCCGATTGGGTCCCAAAATTTGAAAATAAAATAGTTCCAGTCCAATGAGATTTTAATCCCATTGCCGCTAGTTTTTGCTTAGTTTGTTCAATCCAAGTAGAGGTCTGTTCTTGATAATCAATATTGTATGGACTTTGCGTTAGCTGTAATACGAAAAGCCGAGAAATGCCTTGCTCATGATGAATTGTGGCAAAGCCCTGCTCCATTTCAATATCTTGCTGTGACGGGGTTGCCAACTGCATGGCATAACGAGGGAACAATAATAGCGGATCTTGCTTAAGTGACTCAGCAGTGACAGGCATACCTGGACTCATCATCTGCATCAGACTTTGTTCAGTCAGCGCAGCATAATCCTTTTTTTGCAATAAGGCTTGATCTTGAGCACTCAACAATCCTGCTCGATGTTGATACAACTGTTTTGCAAATTGATCAAAATCAAGTTGTGGCTTCAGCGGTTGCCACAACTGGCTTTGCTTGGCCTGCGCTGTTAAGAAATGAGTCGCTTGTTGTATCGCAGCTTCATCTTTGGCATCTACCACCACAAATACTTTATTGTTGAGTTGCTCATTCATGTACTGCTGAGTACGTGCAAGTTCTGGGTCTTGCTGAACTTTAGGCAATAACGCAAAAATATTGGTTTGGATATGAATATCTTTATTCAGCCACGTCACGCCAAGCCCCACCGCGATCAGTAGCAGAGCAATTAACCAAAGCGCGGTGAACTTATTTTGCCAGTTGGAAAATCGCATGCTCAGCAGCCGTTAGAGTCGTCGGTTGAGAAGTCTGGTGACTAAAGCGAATGGTCGTTAAATTATTCGCTTTCTCGGTAATCACGATTTGGTTAACGTACTGTTGACCTTGAGCATCAACACGCACAAATAACTTTTTAAACAAGCTACTTTTCGGAGTTAAGCTCATACTCCAACCCGCTGGACTATAATTCGCACTTACCACATTAAAATTCTTTGCCAAAGCCTGTTCATTACCAGACATGAGCTGTAAGAATAAAGTCGCGACCGAACTATATGGCGATTGATCAACTTGTATTTGGCTAAATGTACGCTGAGTTTTCTGTACCAATTTGGTTGGGGTAACAATCAAATCTGCTTGCACAGGCCGTTTGATTTGCCACGCTACACCATAAGATTTTGAGAACAACAAAGAACCGTTCGATACAAAAGTTTTATTCAACGATGGCAATTTTTTTTGCTGTTCAAAATCAGCACGAACCGTAGGAGATTGTGATAGTTGCTGAAAAATTTGAGTGATCTGTGTTGGCGCTGCATAGACCGCACTTAAACTGCTCATCCAAACAGCAGTACCTAAACCTAAAGTTTTGATGAATTGAGACATCACGCATTCCTCTTCGGTTGAAACTCAGACCATGCATTCAAGCGATCAAACAAAACCTGTGGCGATTGAAAACACATTTCACGAGCTTCAATATTCACCGCCACCTGTGTGGTATAACCTTTAGTTAAACGTTTCCCAGACTCAGCATCAAAAATCAAATAATCAATTTTTAAACGGTTTTCCCATTCTTTTAAAATGGCCCGAACCCGAATCTTTTGTTCAAACTCAATACCGTATGCATAACGAACATGGCTTTCAATCACAGGCCATGCATAGCCAGATTCTTTCATCTGCATATAGTTGTAATGAAATTGATCGAGCAATTTACAGCGCGCAATCTCAAAATATTTTAAATAGTGTCCATGCCAAACCACATTCATGGTATCGACATCATGAAATGGAATTTCAATGATTACATCTGCATGCATTGGCTCACCTTATCCCATAAATTCTGGTTGATTAAACAATTCAAGTTGGTCTAAACGATCAACAATCTGTTGTAATTCGGTTTGTAATGGTCGGTCTTCTTCGACAAATGCAAAGCTTTGTAAGGTCCATTGCATAAATGCCTGCAATGTTGGACTTAACTGTGTAGTTAAACCTTTCAGATGAATCGCCTGCACACTCGCACAGCAAAGAGCTGCAATAACTTGCTGTGTTAAGGTAATTACACGGCTCGCATCACGTGCAGCAATGGTACCCATGCTGACTTTGTCTTGGTTATGACATTCAGTTGAGCGTGAAAAAATTGAAGCTGCCAAAGTATTTTTCAAGGCTTCAGCCGTCCACGCCGACACCCCAATTTGTACCGCTTTAAAACCATGATTCAATGGTAAACGTTCAGCCGTTGCACCCGTTAAATTACGTGGTAAACCATGATTCATTTTATGATCGACTAGCTGTGCAATCTGTCTGTCCATCAAATCAGCAATATTAGCGATCATAATTTTCAAGCTATCCATTGCTTGTGCAATGTGCCCACCGTAAAAATGACCGCCATGTAATACACGCATCCCTACAGGATCAATTAGTGGATTGTCGTTACTTGAATTCAGCTCATTTTCAATAAACTGACGCAACCATACTTTTGAGTCTTCAAATACACCAATAATGTGTGGTGCACAACGAAGCGAATAACGGTCTTGCAAACGTGGGCTTTGATGTGCTGTTTGTACTTCACTATTCAGCCAATCACGTAATTGCTTGGCAATTTGCTGCTGTCCCGGATGGGGCTTCTGTGCAAACAGGACTTCATCAAAATGACTAGGATTACCTTCCAAAGCCAATACATTTAGAGCAGTAATTAGAGTACTTGCAAGTGCTATCTGCTCTGCTTTTTTAAAGTTCAAACAAGCAATTGCTGTCATCACCGCTGTGCCGTTCATGAGCGCCAAACCTTCTTTAGGTCTGAGCGTTAAAGGCTGCAATCCTTTTTCAGCATACACATGAGCAACTGGAACAATATTCCCATCAACATACACATCACGCTCGCCGACTAAAGTTCCCGCAATATAAGACAACGGCGTTAAGTCCCCGCTTGCCCCGACTGAACCTTCAGAGGGAATGACAGGAATTACATTTTCGTTCAGCAACCATACCAAGCGCTCAAGTAATGCTATCGACACACCAGAATAACCACGAGCTAACGAACATAAACGTGTCACAACTACTGCACGTGCAGTGATGACATCTAAATTTTCACCTAAACCACAACCATGAAAACGTGAAAGATGCAGCGGTAGTTCATTGACCTGATGTAATGGCACTTCAACCAAACATGAGTCACCATAACCCGTAGTCACACCGTAGATAACCCCTTCTTCTTCAAGGAGTTGATCTAGAAAATCAGCGCCTTTCTGAATTAGTTCACGCCACTCAGACGTTTCAGGTAAAGCAACCTGACATTCGCCTCTGGCTACAGAAACGACATCTTCAATACTCAGTGGTTGTTCACCTACGGTTAACACACGCATGTTATTTCGTCCAAAAATTATAAAAATTAAACCATTGATAAGGCGCACGCAGACAATGCTGTTCTAGTACGGCAACATACGTTTTAGTGATGGTTTGCATACTTTCAATACGGTTAGCACGCGGTAAATTAATTTGCTCGGCAATTGAATGAATATGCACTTGAAACTGCTGTTGTACTCGATAACAAAACACCGCAATAACAGGCACTTTGAGTAAATTTGCTAAAATCCATGCACCCTGCGGGAAAGCTGCTGACTCTCCTAAAAAATCAACATGCTGTATACGATCTGACTGCACAGGCACTCGATCTGCCGCCACAATAACCCATTCACCTTGCTGCATTTTGTCTTGCAATAGCATGGCAGTTTCAATACCCAGCTCATCAACTGATAAAAGACAAACATCTGCCTTATCATTTATTTTTTTCAAAAACTCATTAAATTTTGTCGCGTGCTTTTGATAAACCAGCACATTAATTTTCTGTGGATGCTCTGACTTAATTGCCCGAAGCAATTCAATATTGCCAAAGTGAGAAACAACAATTAGAGCGCCTTTTTGATAATGCTCAGAGAAGTTTTCATGTCCAAAAACTTGCAGTTCCTGCTCAGGAATATTACCTAGCCAGCCCTCAATCTTATCTAAAATACATTCACCAAATTGCATGAAATGCGCGTAGCTATTTGTCCAATTTGGTTGGTGGTTAAACGGCGACTGTGATCCAGCAAAATGATGCAGTTTTTGTAAATAGAGTAAAGAAGCCTGTCTTGCTGTGGCTGCAAATAACCAATACCACATAATGACAAAATACATCACCAACTTGCATAACCAACGTCCACCAAAACGGTAAAACCACAACATCAGCATAAGGGGCAACATGCCACCTCGCTCTTTAATGTCGTTCCATTTTGGTGAAGCTGAATCTGTCATAATCAACCTTGCAGCTTTTGTTTTAATAGCTTCGGTAAGCGAATCAGCATGCCCATAAACAAGGTTGCATGCGCTTTGCTTAGCCCTAAGTTATCTCGCCAAGCATGAAAATGAGAAATACCCTGCTCTGGATAAACCACAGGCGTTGGTACATTAATAAAAGGGGTATTTTCCCATTTTAAACGTACTAAAATTTCACTATCAAAGCCCATACGTGGCTGAAATTTAGCACTATTCAATACCTTGATTGTGCTCTCGAGCGGATATACGCGAAACCCGCACATGCTATCTTTAATTTCAAAAGATAAGCTATTTAACCACACCCAAAAATGAGTAATGTAACGGCCATATAAGCGTTTTTTAGGAATAGAGGCATCAAAGTATGGCTGACCAATCACCATTGCATCGGGATGCTGGTGAGACTGCTCAATAAATTTTGGAATGTCATCCCAGCAGTGTTGACCATCGGCATCGAGTTGTAATGCATGGCTTAAACCAAGCTCATAGGCTGCACGCAAACCAGTCATTACGGCTTGTCCCTTACCCCTATTCACATCATGTTCAATAAGATGAATTTGAGAATATTGCTCTGCCAATCCTTTTAAAATTTGGCTACAAGCATCATCACTTCCATCATTGACCAAAACAATCGGTAGATGGAAACTGTCCAGATAAGAAATTAAATCTGCTAAATAATGTGGATGGTTATAAACCGGAACAACAAAGCCGTAATTGGTCTGCATTTTAACCCTCTACTTCCGTTTGCAAAGCAAATAATAATCGCCCTGAAGCCAGAATTTGTTCTGAATCGTGTAGTTCAAAACTCACTTTGTGATCTTTTCGTGAAAACTTGAGTTGTACTACAGCATAAGGACGAATCAGGTTTTGGAATTTTAACTGCTCATATCCCTGACACCAGTTCAAATCAGACCAAATTGATTTAGCAAATTGTTGTAAAAAGCCTATTTGCCCAACCCCAGGATAAATGGGTTGTGTTGGGAAATGCCCTTTAAAACAAGCCAACTCAGGTGGAAATTCTAATTCCCAAATGTAGTCATCTGAATTTTGAGACTGTGACAGCACCACGGGTTGCAACATAGGCTTAAATAGAGTTTTCAAATAGTTTTTATTGAGTTTGGACTGAGTATTTTGTGGTAACTGACTTAAGAACCGCCACTGACGTGGAATCGCAATCGTTTCCAAGCCGTCTTTCAACTGTTGTTTTAAATGGTTAACAAAAGCTGATTTACCCTGTTGCTGTAACTGTTCACGAGCTTGTTCTGTTAGAACGACAATACAACCCAACATTTGGCGTTGCTCATGTTCAAATACCAATACATGGCATTGCTTTACGACATCTAAAGCTTGGATGCTTTGCTCGATCGCATCTAGACTTAAACGCTTTTCTTCAAGTTTTACAATTCGATCTGTACGCCCCAGCAGCTTAAAGAGCTGACATGTTGCATCTGTCCATGCCGCACCATCACCTGTGGTAATCCAATCATTCTCGAAGGCATGATTACTCTTGACCATAAGCTGTTGGTCTTCAATACGAATAGCCACATTACTAAATGAAGTCCAAGCATCTTCATCTTTAGCGCGATGGGCAATCCCGCCAGTTTCCGAACTTCCCAAAACTTCAATAATCGGACGATTTAGTAAAGGGCGAACACCACTTTCTAGTTTGCCCCCGGAACTAAAGACCATCTGGCAGTGTTGTAAAACAACATCGGTTGTCCAGCGTTTTAATAAAGCAGGACTTGAGATCAAATAATTGCTTAACCCCATTGTTTCTAATTGTTTTTGGGCTTGTACCACATCTTCAGGGAATGCCATTTGAGGATTATAAAAACTTCGACCTGTAGCAAGTGGTAGTAATAATTTAAACAGTAATCCATAAATATGTTGATGACTAACTGTTGCAATCGCAGTTGCATGTTCATCAAAGCTAAAACTCTGACTCAACCCTTGGACTTCGTTAAGTAATTGTCTAAGTGTTCTTGGAATTTTTTTAGGTTCCCCAGTTGAACCCGACGTATAAAAATAGAGTTGAGCCTGCTCTAAAAAAGTATCATCTAAGGTTAAAGATAAAGGAACAACTTCTCCAATTTCTTGACGCTTTAAAAAATAAATCTGTTGGGCTGCAAAATCCTGTTCTAATTCACGCACTCGATTGGGTGGCAAAAGTATTTGTTTTTTCGCTAACAAAGCAGCAAAGAATAAAACCAGAAATTCATAACTATCTGCTTCCCATAAAGCCCAAGTTAGATTTTCCATTTGAGCAATTGCAGCAGCTTGTACCGCCACATCTTGCCAAAATTGATTAAAACTGGTCGAGTTTAGAGTACCGTCTATACAAAGTGGCTGAGCTGAATCGATGAATTTCTGAAAATGGCAATACATAGTTTTTAATTAATGATTTGAAGAATGTAAACGCTGATGTCGCTTACGCAAAATAAATTCACCAAGGAACAAAATGCCCATCAGCACATAAGAAATAAAGCCATTATAAATGACCCAAACCTGAGTTGAGGTAAAAAGCACAGTGCTTAAAGCAATCAATGCATTACAAAAAAAGAAAACACACCAAACTTTGGTGACCTGTCTGGTCCACTGTACGCCAGAAGCAGGTAAATCAGGTTCAACGAGTCGGGCAAAGCGCTCAATCATAGACGGCGGCTTAATGAGCGTCAGCGCAAAAATAATTAATGCACCTAAACTCATACCCACTGGATATAGCTTTAGCCAAGCATGGTCATGTGACAATAAACTCAGGCTACCGCAAACGATGGCAAAACCCGTTAATGGCCATAATAACGAGTTGCCTTTGCTAAAAAGTCTGATCACACCTAACCCGATGAGTAAAGCACTCACCCAGACAAATTGGCCGTGACTCAAACTCCAGCCCACAATAAAGGGATACAGCACAAAAAGTGCCGTCATTATCCCTTTAAGAATAAACTTCATTCAGCAGTCATATTCTGAATAACCGTCACCACATCAAGTACGGTTCTCACATTTTTAAAGTCTTCAGGTTTTACTTGCTTGCCTGTTAACTCTTTAATTTTTACAACTAAATCAACCGCATCAATACTGTCCACATCAAGATCAGAATAAAGGTTCGAATCGAGTTGAACAGTCTCTGGTTCAATCTCAAACAAATCTTCCATCCATTCGCGGAGTTTAGTTAGTACTTGCTCTTGAGATAACATCATCACGCTCCTTATGACTTCTGTTGTGCTTCAACTAAAGCAACCAAGCTCTGGATTGACTTAAAATGCTGTTTGGTTTCATCCGATTCTGCATTTAAATGAATGTTGTAACGCTTTTTCAAAGCCAGTCCCAACTCAAGTGCATCAATCGAGTCTAATCCTAAACCTTCTCCAAATAATGGAGCTTCTGTATCAATATCGGCAATAGTAATATCTTCTAGTGCTAGAACATCAATAATCATTTGCTTTAGTTCATCAGCAAGATTGCTCATTTCAAGATAACTCTTCATCAAAAATTTTATAAAAACTACGACTTAACTGACGAACTTGTTTAGGTCCTACTGTTAAATCATCTAACAGATCTGATACTTGCACAGCATCTAATACCTTGACCTCGATATGAAATGGTTGAGATGGTACGTGATACCATTTTTCATTCTTGGTTAATGTTGATGGTGTGCAGGTAATAATTACTGGGCGAATTGGTACATTTGCACGAATGGCAATATTGGCTGCGCCTCGCTGGAACTCGTTTAGGGCCATCCCTTTTTCAGTGCGTGTTCCTTCGGGAAAAATTAAAAGAGAAGCCGCATTATTTTCTTTTAGACGCTTTACACAGTCTTCAACAAACTGCTGAGAACCTGCATTTAAAATATAACCTGCGCTTTGTACGGGTCCTTTGGTAAATGGGTTCGACCAAAGAGACTGCTTCACGACACAATTAGCCTGCTGCATCATACCAATTAGTACTACAACATCAATCAAAGTCGGATGATTGGCAATTACCAGCTCTTGGCGACTATTTTGTAGTTTTTCCAGCCCCTCTACCGAATAAGTCATGATGCCAAGTTTGACCATCATGTCGGTAAAGCCTTTGAAACTATGTTTAATCACATTTTGCGCACGTTGCTGTCGCTTTTCAGAATCAGAGGTCGTGGCATTCAGCACAGGTGCAATGACGGTGGCAATTGCCATACCGCCCAGCCCGAAACTGGCAAAACTAAAACCAGTTGCAGCTACACGCCAACAATAATTACCCTTTTGTTTCAGATTTTTAAGATTTAGCATTTGTTCCACCCAAATGCAGATATTAACTGGTCAGCATCCTGCCAAAAATGAGCAAAAGCAGGAGCATCTGCTTCATCTGTATGCGTCCACGCAGTAATTTGTAAATTAGGTTGCTCTAAAGTAATGACAGCAGCCATCGCATAGGCAGGGAAATCGACTGCCTCAGCATAAATTTTGGGTAAGGGTTCATCATAGGCAACGACTAATACTCGCTGGATATCTTTCATTGACTTTAAAAGAGCGTAGGCCTCAATCAAACTTTCAGTCCATGAACAGCTTAAGCTGGTAGAGGGCGTGTCATCCTGACACAAAATAGAATAAAGCCCAGAAATTGCATTATGAACAGACGTTGAGAATTGTGTAGGTGATGGTGTTTGCTCACTTAAAACGTCTTGCAAGATATTCAACGTTTTAGACTCGTCACCATATCGTGATACCCAAACTATATAATCGACTTTACTACCATTTAATGCGCCAAGCGCACTATTTAAAGCAAGTTTAGCCAATGGTGATAAACGTCTACGCTGCATAGCTGGGATGCAGTCGAGAGCCGCATAGGAAGGCTGAGCATGTGTAAATATAAGCTGAGCAAGATGTAATGTTACCATGCTAAAAAATGAACCCTAAGCCGCGTTATTCTGTCGAAATATAAATTATTTTATAAAGATGCTGATTATAGCATTCGTTATAAAATTTACAAAAAATTACGTTTATCACTCACACTTTTTCACAACTCTTCGGAGTAGCTCATTTATTTGCAAAAAAAACCCAAAGAAAACTTTGGGTTTTTGAACAGTAAAAAACTTAACGGTTAAATTTTTTCTCTGCTTTCTTAAATTTCTGAATATAACGACGGCGACGTGCAGCAGTACGTTCATCAACCTGACTCTTACGACCTTCAAACGGGTTTTCAGAAGTTTTAAAGTCAATACGAACTGGTGTACCTTCAAGTTTATATACTTTACGGAACACGTTTTCTAAATAACGACGATAATCGGCAGGTGTCTTATCAACCTTATTACCATGGATCACAATAGTCGGTGGATTCTGACCACCCATATGTGCATAACGCATTTTAATACGACGACCGCTAATCATTGGTGGTTGATGAGCTTCTGTCGCATCACTCAAAATTTGAGTCAATTTAGCTGGTGATACTTTTAAGTTTGCAGACTCATAAGCACGGTGGATAGAAGGATATAAATCACCTACCCCAGTTCCATGTAAAGCAGAAATTAAATGGATTTTTGCCCATGGAATAAAGTCAAAACGACGTTCAACATCAAGCTTACATTGCTTGCGGTCATATTCAGACATGTTATCCCATTTGTTGATGGCAATAACCATGGCACGACCAGCTTCAAGCGCATAGCCAATTAAATGCAAGTCTTGCTCAACAATACCTTCACGCGCATCAACTACAACTACGACAACATGTGCATCTTTCATTGCTTGCAAAGTTTTAACAATTGAGAACTTCTCAATCATTTCATCAACCTTACCTTTACGACGCACACCTGCTGTATCAATCAAGGTGTATTTACGGCCTTCACGCTCAAAAGGAATGTAAATCGAGTCACGCGTTGTACCTGGTTGGTCAAATGCCACTACACGGTCTTCACCAAGCAAACGGTTTACCAGTGTTGACTTACCAACGTTAGGACGACCAATAATTGCTAAACGTAAGCCAGTATCTTTGTCATGTTCTTCAGGGTTTTCATCTTCTGGAACTTCCGCAAGTACATCTTCCAGCATTTGCTGTACGCCACGACCATGGCTAGCGGCAACTTGTAATGGTTCACCCATACCAAGTTTGTAGAACTCAACCAAAGCTGCTTCGGCATGAACACCATCTACCTTGTTCGCAACAAGATAAATTTTCTTACCTAAAGTACGTAGTTCACGAGCAATTTGCTCATCAGAAGCTAACAATCCCGCACGAGCGTCAACCACAAAAATAATAATATCTGCTTCGTTGATCGCTGTTTTTGACTGCTCGGCCATGTAGTTATCGATACCGCCTTCACTCTCACCGATACCACCAGTATCAACAACAATGAAAGACTTATTTTGATAAGTCGCATCACCATATTTACGGTCACGAGTCAGACCCGCGAAGTCGGCTACAAGTGCATCACGACTCTTGGTAATCTGGTTAAATAACGTTGATTTTCCGACATTCGGACGACCAATGAGCGCAATAACGGGTTTCATACAATAACCTTAATTCAAGACCAGCCATATCTCATGGCATGAGCATTAGAAACAATACAGGAGATATATTTTAAGGTCAGATATGACCATAATAAAAGACGGGGCTTTGAACTGATTTAATTCAAACACCCCGATATTTTTTAACAGCGTAATTTGTTAAGCGGCTATTTTAGCACAAGCAAACGAAATTAACGATTCTGCCAAATAGTTAAATCGCCTTTTCTGGTCGAAACGTAAAGTTGGTTCTCAATAACACGTAATGTATTGACCTCACCACTTGTTTTTGAACGACCAATCAACTTACCTGTTGCAGGATCAACAAGATGTAATACGCCATCTAAATCACCAACAATAAGGTCCGATCCCAACACAACAGGGTTACTTAAATGACGGTTTAATAAACTATCATTTTGCCAAACTTGTTCGCCTGTCGTTAAATCATAAGCAGTTAACTTACCATCAGTTGATGAAACAAATACTTTATTGTCATAAACTTCTGGACGCTTCGTGCTGCTTGAGTCTTCACTCCAAACTACACGTTGCGAAGCTAGATCAGTTACAGTCACTTGCCCTTGGAAACTTGTAGTTACCATAAACTGTCCAGCAACAGTAGGATCACCATCGATATCAATCAAACGTTGAATATCAGAACGACCTTCACTTACCGCAACACGGCGTTGGAAACGTGGAATACCACTAATCGTATCAATTGCATAAACATACGCATTCGCAGATGCGATTAATACGGTACGCGGGTCAAGACTCACCGGTGACGCCTGACCACGTAAACTAAATTGGACATTTGGTAATTTATAAGCCCAAACTTGTTGGCCTGAACCAGCATCATGCGCAAATACAGTACCATCATTAGCAATGGTAATAACGCGTCCAGACTGAACTAAAGAAGGACTTAATAGTGCACCAGATAACTGCGCAGTCCACTTTTGTTCACCTGTTGCCTGATCTAAAGCAAAAAGTTGACCTTTACTATTGCCAACAACAACAATTCCTTCAGCAGCTTCAACACCAGAGCTCAAGCCTAATTTGCTGACTTTTTTCTCCCAAATGCGTTGCTTGCCACGATATGCAGCGACTTCACCTTTTGGATCAAGTGTAAAGACCACGCCCTCACTTGCATCAAGCTGCAAACGTAACGGATCTGCCTTATCAGTAGAAGAAACACTGCGCGAAAACACGGGTACTAGAGTCTTTTTCGACTCAGTCAATTTCGGTAGTGGATTTGGTTTTGCTTCTTTTACTTTGTTGCTAGAACATCCCACCAGTACAGCTGATGCGATTGCAATTGCCAAAGGCAGTTTGAATTTCTGATTCATTAAGACTCTTCCACCTGTGTTTCCAAAATTGGGCGCTCAATCTGTGGATCTTCAACTAAAACGCCAACACTTTCGAGTTTAATTTGTAAAATTTGTCGTTCTTGTTTACGTTCCAGTAACGAATCCCATGCTGCCTGATACGCTTTTTTAGCAGAATCAATATCTTTCTTGGCAACAAAGATATCACCACGTAACTCTTCTACTGTTGCTTTAAACGCAGGATCGACGTTACCAGACAAGGTTTTTAGTGCTTCATCATATTTGTTTTGAGCCAATTGTGCATCTGCTAAACGCAATTTTACAACCTGAATCAAACCTTCATCTTTTACTTTTGAATTTTCGACTTTCTTCAATGCTTTTTCAGCAGCAGCATAGTCTTGTTTTTCATAAGCTAATTTTGCTAATACGAACTGAGTCTGTATCGCCTGAACAGAATCGATATCATCTTTTACGATTTTATCTGCCGATGCAGTTAACGAAGTTAAAGCATTAGGATTATCAGCACTTGCATTTGCTTCATCCATTAACTGCTGTACTTTTGCAGTTTCTGTCTGGCTGCTCGCAAGATTTCTTTTTTGCCAATATTCCCACCCAAAAAAGGCAATCAATGCAATGAGAATCCCGCTAATCATGGCAGAACCATATTTTTTGGCGAACGACTTTAAGCTGTCGAATTGTTCTTCATCACTTAAGCTCATGTGATTGTCCTTTTCCAGATGTTTCAGTTTATTTTGTAAATTTTTCGATTAAGAATGGTACAAGCTCAGCCAGCGCAACTTGAGACTGCTCAGCTGTTGCTAACTCTTTGATAGCAAGCTGCTGCGCTTCCCATTCACGCTCACCTAAAATCATGGCGTAAACAGCTCCAGCCTGATCAGCTTTTTTCATCTGACTCTTCATGCTGCCTTGTGAACCTGTTTTGATTCGAATACTGCTATTTGCAGCTTCTAACTGGTCACGTAATTGTTCTGCTAAAATCAAAGCTTTAGTTTGATAAGCAGATTCTGCAACCAAGAAGACTTCACAATCACGAATAATTTGAGCTTGTTCAACCTGCTCAAGTAGAAGCAATAAACGCTCCATACCCATCGCAAAACCAACAGCAGGTACAGATTGATCGGCCTTACCTTTTAGCTGACCAACTAAACCGTCGTAGCGACCACCAGCACATACAGTACCTTGCGAACCAAGTGCAGTTGTTGTCCATTCAAAAACGGTTTTATTGTAGTAATCCAGACCACGCACCAATTTTTGATTAATGACAAATTGGATGCCAGCAGCTGTCAAATAATCTTGTAACTGCTTAAAATGATTCAAACTTTCTTCTTTCAAGAAGTCATGTAATTTTGGCGCATTTTCTAAAATTTTCTGAGTCGATTCAATTTTAGAATCCAAAATACGTAATGGATTTGTTGTTAAACGACGCTGTGAGTCTTCATCCAACGCATCTTTATGCTCGTTTAAAAACGCAACTAAAGCATTACGATACTCTGTACGCTCATCAGTTTCGCCCAAAGTATTTAACTCAAGCTGAACCTTATCAGCAACGCCCATACGTTTCCATAAACGAGCGGTCAACATAATCAATTCAGCATCAATATCAGGAGTCGCAACACCGAAAGTTTCCACGCCAAACTGGTGGAACTGACGGTAGCGTCCTTTTTGTGGCTTCTCATAACGGAACATAGGTCCCATATACCACACGCGTGGCGTAGCACCGCGCAACAAATTATGTTCAACCAATGCACGAACACAACCTGCTGTACCTTCCGGACGTAGGGTTAATGACTCTGGTGGATTACCTTTGTCAAAAAAGGTATACATTTCTTTTTCAACAATATCGGTAGCATCACCAATAGCACGTTTAAACAAGCCCGTTTGTTCAACGATCGGCAAACGAATTTGTTGATATCCATAAGCATCCATTAAAGATGCTAAATGTTGCTCGAGACGTCTCCACGCTACTGTTTGCGTTGGCAAGATGTCATTAAAACCTTTGATTGCGACGATTGAACTCATGATGAACTACGAATAATTTCTTTAGATTTAGCTTCTTCAAGCTCTTGGACACGTTGACGAACCATAGTTTCGATTTCATCAACCAATTGATCGGTATCGATTAAATGGCTTTTTTCACCATTACGATAAACCAATGAGCGAGGCGCAGCCCCAACAACCCCGATGTCAGCTTCTTTTGCTTCACCTGGGCCGTTTACTTTACAACCAATTACCGACACATCCATCGGAGTACGAATATCTTCTAAACGCTCTTCCAATGCTTGCATTACCTGAATAACATTAAATTCTTGGCGAGAGCAACTTGGGCAAGCAATAAAGTTGATACCGTTAGAACGAAGCCCTAGCGATTTTAAAATATCAAAACCAATCTTGATTTCATCTTCTGGTTCGGCAGCAAGCGAAATACGCATCGTATCGCCAATACCTTCCATCAACAATCCACCAAGGGCAATCGCTGACTTCACAGTACCTGTACGGTAAATACCTGCTTCAGTCACACCTAAATGTAATGGGTTATCAATTTGCTTTGAAAGTAAACGATAAGCATCCATGGTTAAAAACACATTTGATGCTTTTACGCTGACTTTGAATTCATGGAAGTTGAGACGATCTAAAATATCAATATGACGTAGTGCTGACTCAAGCAACGCCTCACCTGTAGGCTCACCATATTTCTTTTGTAAATCTTTTTCTAAAGAACCCGCATTGACCCCAATACGCATAGAAATGCCATGATGACGCGCCGCAGCAACGACTTCACGCACTTTCTGATCTGAGCCGATATTACCTGGGTTAATACGTAAACAGTCTGCACCATAGTCTGCAACTGCCAGAGCAATTCTATGGTCAAAGTGAATATCAGCCACTAATGGAACTGAAACACGTTTACGGATCGCACCAAATGCCTCAGCAGCCTCCATAGATGGGACCGAAACACGCATAATATCAGCACCTGCATCAACGCAACGCTCGATTTGAGCAACGGTTGCATCGACATCGCAAGTTTCGGTATTTGTCATACTTTGCACACTAATAGGTGCATCGCCACCGACATACACCGAACCAACACGGATTTTACGTGTTGGTCGACGTTTAATTGGGTTCTCTATCATTGTATCGCTCAACTCATGGTATTAGCGGGATAAACGGAATTCTGCTTTACCGTTTACCGTATATGGAGACAATGAAATCTGTTCTTGGTTTAGACTTAATGACACAGCCGTTGCATCATCAAGACGAATCTGGAATGGAGACTCACCAGTTAAGTTTAAAGTTGATGACTGGCGACCTGTCGCCAAAACTTTACCTGTTGCATCAACAATATGAACAGAAGTTGGTCGGTTAAAGTTTAACATCAATTGGTCACCCACGGTTGAGGTTGTAGCCCCTTGCATAGGTAAAACTTCAACATTCGATTGATTTACTTTAGGTAAATCAGCATCTTCTTTCTTTGAAGTCCATTTTTGGACACCCATAACAAGCAATGACACAACAGCAAGAATTACAACAGCAAGAAGTGCGCGCTTTAACCATTTCTTATTACGATCACTATTAGAACCCGGGAGTTTACCCATGATTTTAATTGGCGAATTATTTAAGGCATGATTTGGTAACAGCCCAGTATCATTTGCATAAATCTCATCGAAACGCTGAATAATTGCCGTCGCGTCCGTATTCAAATATTTTGCATATGAACGGTAATAACCCTTAATGAAAGTCGCTTCCGGCAATGATTTATAGTCATCTTGCTCTAAAGCGGTCAAGGTCTTAACCGGCATATTTAAATCTGAAGAAACTTGCCCTAACTCTTTATTCTGAGCAACTCGAATTTGACGTAAATACTCACCAGGACGTTGAATATTTCCTAAAGCAGAAGTCGGTAAGCTTGAGCCAGTTGGCTGCTGTGAATTAGGATTTATTTCCATACGGCCTCAGTACTATACTGTAATTGCAAATAACGTTGATATTCTGGACTTTCCGGGAACAAAGCACGTAACTGGTTTACTAACACTTGCATTCCCATTTTATCCGCATTGGCTCGAGCCACTCTTACACCAATCCAAAGTGCTCTTGCACCCTGATTTTTCTGCCCCACTGTACGAACATATTGCTCATACATTTGTGTAGCAGCCGGAATCTGCTGCTGCAAATAAAAAATTTCCGCTAACTCTAACATTGAAATATAAGAGTCGCGGTTAGCAAGGAGTGCTTGTTTGAATGTTTTTTCAGCATTCGCAACATCACCCAATTTTAAATAAATACGCCCCAGATTTTCTAATGCCTGATAGCGTTGGTCATAACCTAATGTTGCGCCAGCAATACGAAATTGCTCAACCGCATCATTATAACGCTCCATTTGATATAAATAAGTACCATAATTATTATGTGCTTGAGCATTATCTGGTTCAGATGAAATTGCTCGTTTAAAATAATGTTCTGCTTTTTCTAAATTGGGTTTGCTACCTTCTTGCTGTAGCAAAATACCCATCATCATATTTGCAGTAGCATCGCGGCTATCTACACTTAAAGCTTGATCAAGAGCTCGTTTTGCTGAGTCCAAGTCACCCGAACGGATATGTTCAGCAGCAAGTTGTGTACGCACCTTTACCGCTTTCTCTGGGTCTTTTTTTTGCGTATGCGTTGTCTGGCAACCACCTGCCAGAAATGCAACTGCAATCCCCATACATAAGACCGTTTTTAACTTTGGAATACTCAAAGCCTGCCCTCAATTTATCCTTGTGTACGCAAAATCTCTTGTCGCTGTGTGACTTTTTTCTGCCACTGCTCAGCACGACGGGTTCTGTCAGCCACTTGACCCACTAACTGCCCACATGCAGCGTCAATATCATCACCACGCGTTTGACGAATCGTACACACAAATCCCGCATCAGACAAAGTTTTTTGGAACGAGATAATACGATTTCGGCTTGAGCGACCATATGGCGCATGCGGGAACGGGTTAAACGGAATCAAGTTAATTTTACTTGGTAAATTTTTTAATAATTTAATCATTTGCTGTGCATGTTCAGGCTGATCATTCACGCCTTCTAACATCACATATTCAATCGTCACATGTTTACGCGTACTTTCATTACCATCTTTGGCAATATAACGCTGACATGCTGCAATTAATTGAGCCAATGGATATTTTTTATTAATAGGTACTAATTCGTTACGTAATTCATCGTTTGGCGCATGTAAAGAAATGGCTAAAGCCACATCAATGTCTTTCGCAAGCTGATCAATTTTTGGTACAACACCTGATGTCGATAAAGTCACACGACGTTTTGACATGCCATAAGCAAAGTCATCAAGCATAATCTGCATTGAGCTTAATACGGCATCATAGTTGAGCAATGGCTCACCCATGCCCATCATCACAACATTGGTCACTGAACGTTCGCGCTCAGCAACAGGCACTTCTTCCATATAAGAATAGTTTGCCATCCAGAGTTGCCCAATAATTTCATCTGGCGTTAAATCACGTTGGAAACCTTGTTTACCTGTTGAACAAAATGAGCAATCTAATGCGCAGCCCACTTGAGAGGAAATACAAAGCGTTTTACGTAACCCAGTTTTATCTTCGGCAGGAATTAATACAGTTTCAACTAAAGAACCTGCACCCTCACCTACGCGAAACACCCACTTACGTGTACCATCTTTTGAGTAATGACGGTGAACCACTTCAGGTGCTTTAATTTCACAAATCTGTTCAAGCTTCGCACGTAATTTGCCTGAAATATTGGTCATTTCAGCAAAGTCAGTAACAAAGTATTGATGTATCCATTTCATGACCTGTCCGGCACGAAACTTCTTCTCACCAATATCTTCAAAGAATTTTTCTAACTCAGGACGAGACATGCCGAGTAAATTCACTTTATTTTCGGCAGCAGGGATTACCGGCGTGGACGAAGATTGCTGCTGTCCATCAAGATTTTCAGATGAAACGACCACTGCAGAACTCATGTGTATTTACCTAAACCATGTCAAAAAACTGAAGATATTGTTCAAGAATCAAACAATATTCTCTTAAGAGAATAAAAAAACCAGATAAGTAGTATACCACTTATCTGGTTTGAATGCTTTCGATTAACGAGTGCGTGGGCAGATCTCGTTGTCAGCAAAGAAGTAAGCAATTTCACGCTCTGCAGAAGCAACTGAGTCAGAACCGTGAGCAGCGTTTTCGTCGATGCTTACAGCGAAGTCAGCACGAATCGTACCAGGAGCAGCTTCTTTAGGGTTTGTAGCGCCTAAGATTTCACGGTGTGCAAGAACTGCATTTTCGCCTTCAAGAACAGATACTACAACTGGACCAGAAGTCATGAATGCAACTAAGTCACCAAAGAAACCACGTTCTTTATGCTCAGCATAGAAACCTTCAGCATCAGCTTGAGAAAGGTGTTTCATTTTAGTCGCAACAATTTTTAAACCCGCTTTTTCAAAACGAGCAAAAATTTCACCGATGTGGTTTTTAGACACTGCATCAGGTTTTACGATAGACAAAGTACGTTCAATAGCCATGAGTGGCTCCTTTATTTTAAGATTTAAACTTTAAAAAAATTTGCCGCATTATACCGATGTCATAGGCAATAATCAGCTTTGAATGTGTAAAAGTTGCGATTTTTCTACTATTTTTAGCGAACTTCGTCTATCCAGGCCATCTGAATGCCTTCTAGCAATCCTTCTGTCGATTTATTTGGGTCATCACTGAAGTCTGGCAATGCGCACACCCATGCATGTAAATCGGTAAAACGGATCCATTGCGGATCAACTTCTGGATGTGCTTCTGACAATTCAATGGCAATATCAATGGTATCTGTCCAACGTAAGCCCATAGCGGCTCCTATCTGTTTAATCTGCTAAATCACGAACTGTGTACTTTAGCAAATCCACAAACTTAATCGATAGCTTAAGCTGATAAAAATTACCGATGCTTATAAAGCGATGTTCAATAATGGCGCCACAAAAATAATCGTAGCCGCGACCGCTGCACCAATTAGCGCACCAACAATCACATCACTTGGATAATGAAGACCCAGTACCATACGAGACAAAGCGACAAGCACCATAAATGGGAACATGGCAGCAAGCAAAACTGGCTGGATGTAACCCAATACAATTGTCACCATGACTGCATGAAGTGTGTGGCCTGATGGAAAACTAAAGTGATCAAGCGGTCTTTCACCAAGCACAATCACCTGATGCACCTGATAAGGACGTGGTCGCGTTGTCTTATGTTTTAAAAATTTATAAATTGCTGTGCCGACAGAACCACCTAGCAACAAGTAGATAATTTGCAAGCTATAGGTGATACCTTGCATGCCCCACACAATTGCCAGCATTAGATACCAAAACGGACCATCACCAACACGACTGATAATTTTGAAAAAAAGGGCAACACGCTGTGAGTGAGAGAAATTGTTCAGATATAAACAGCCTCTCAAGTCTAAATCGAGTATTTTTATTTTTGCATTCTTAAATTTCATGGTCATTCTCCTATCTTAGGATACTTAGGTGAAGTCCAACGAGGGCTCCTTCACTACCTGATAAAATGCCTGCTCCAATTGCTGAACCGGAAGTTGCCAACCGCTTTGCTGTACTTTATGACAGGCTTGTACGCCCATTTCTCTAAGTTGTTGTACCGAAGGAAGCTGATAAATTTGTTGTATAAAGTGGTTTTTTTGTCCAAGTGGGCTTAACCAGCCATTCACACCATGTGTTAAGTATTGATGTGCACATGCATAATCATACGCTATAACTGGTAAACCGCTTGCCATTGCCTCTAAAACTACGTTACCAAACGTTTCAACTTGACTCGCAAATACGAATACATCTGCACTCGCATAGGCAGCCGCCAAATCCTGACCTCTTAGACTTCCGGTAAAGATAACACCCTTCGCTTCAGGTAGTGACTTTAAACGAGCAAAATCTGGGCCATCTCCCACAATAACTAATTTAGTTTTATGTGGCTGAATGGTTTTTAGGTTCGCATAACTTTCAATGAGAACTTGCACTTCTTTTTCGGGAGACAAACGCCCCACATAAAGCATAACGCGAGTATTCTCCTCAGCATCCCATTGTTTTCGCAAATTTTCAGAGCGATGCTTCGGTGAAAATCTTGTTGTATCTACGCCACGCCCAACGACAACCAGTGGACAAGTAATACCAAAACCTCGTAATGCTTCTTGAGTATCTTTACTCGGCACACAAGTTACTTGAGTGTTATTGTGAAACCAGCACAGGTATTTTTGAATCGGTTTGACTAAAAAAGCCAAATCGAAGAAACGACTAAAGTCTTGAAATGGTGAATGGAAGCCACTCGAAACAGGAATTGCTTTTGCCTTAGCAGCCTGCATAGCGGTTAAACCTAACGGCCCTTCAGTCACAATGTGTACGACATCTGGCACAAACTTTTCAAAAGCTTTCGATACTTTTAAATATTGTGGCCAACCAAATTGTAAAGTTGGATATTTTGGAATCGCCTGCGACATCACCAGACATTCTTGCTCTGGCGTAAAGTCATGACATTTCGCTTTTTGCTCTGGGCGAATCAGTAAAATCTTATGCCCCTGTTTTTGTAAACCTTGGCATAACTGTAATAATGATAGTGCCACGCCATTGATTTCGGGTGGCCAAGTTTCCGTCACAATCGCAATTTTTAAACGTGGGCGCACCAAATCATGCAATGAATGTGCATTAGATAGCTGCTGCTTTTGTTTAAAAAAGAATTGGAAGCTTTCAGGAAGTTGCTGTTGTTTTAATAGTGCTGTCGCGTATGAACTTTGCATAGCGCCATCCATCAATGTATTTATTTTCATGCTTAAAGATTAAGCAGTTTTTTTGACATTTTGATGATAAATGCATGACAGTTTACTGACATGAAAAATAAAAAAAGCACACTGATGACAGCATGCTTTTTTCTTAAAGCCTAGTAACTCTTAGCGATTTTGCAATTTTGCATAATCCATGAGTACATTAGCAGCTTCAGTAACAAAAGTTTCTTCTTCTGGTAACGCTGGACGTTGAGATGCTTTCATTTTAGCTCGAGATTCAGCTAGAGCATCTAATGAAGCTTGATAGCTCTCCCAGTTTGCAAAAGGCTTTTGACCCGTTGCAGCACGGCGTTCATTCTCTGCATCTAAAGTTTGTTTCTCTAGACCAAGTAATTCAGCACGGCGCTTATCAATATCAAGTACAACTTGTTTTTGCTCACTTGTTACCTTAGCAATCGCAGTACGTTTATTTAGATATTTAAACTGAGCATCATTGCCAACACGTTGTTCAGAGAATTGAGACAACTTCGTAACATATGGCTGAACAGAACCTTCGCGCTTAAATGGTGCAGTAGGAATTGTGTCCCACTTCAACGCATTCTTCGATTTACGCTCACCAAACTCTTCGTTATAGATATCGACGAGTTTAATGTCTGGCACTACACCTTTATTTTGTGTACTACCACCTGTAATACGATAGAACTTACGCTGAGTTAAAGTCGCTTGACCATATGCCAGAGTATCAAGTTGTACCTGAGCTGTACCCTTACCAGTTGTTGTACTACCAATAATAATACCGCGCTCATAATCTTGAATGGCAGCAGAGTAAATTTCACTTGCCGACGCAGAGGCCAAGTTCACCAATACCGCGAGTGGGCCTGTATAAATTTGCTGACCGCCATCGTTATCTTCAAACACGCTTACGTTGCCATTACCATCACGAATTTGTACCACCGGACCAGACTTAATCACCTGACCCAACATACGTGCAACTTCTTCTAATGAGCCACCCGGGTCATTACGTAAGTCAATAATAATACCTTCTACTTTCTTCGCTTTTAGCGCTTCAAAAGCATTTGCAGTATCTTCAGAAACTGAACGGTATTGTTGACCTGCACGACGTGAACGATAGTCAAAATAGAATGATGGAATTTCAATTACGCCCAACACATGCTTTTTGCCATCACGTGTCACTTCAACTGTGCGTGAACGAACACCAGCATCTTCTTCTTGAATAACATCACGTACTAAAGTCACATTACGAGCCTGACTCATTGATGCGCCAGCACCAAGAAGTTTTAGCGTGACTTTTGTTCCGCGTTTACCACGAATGAGTCCAACAATTTCAGAACTTGTCCAGCCAATCACATCAACCATTTTCTCGCCTTCTTGGGCGACACCAATGATTCGATCTCCTGATTTCACTTGACCAGACTTACTTGCAGGTCCACCTTCTACAATGGTTTCAATCTTGGTGTAATCTTCGTTGCCACGTTCTGGACGAATCGACACCCCAATACCTTCTAGTTGCAAGGTAGTTTGGCGATTAAGTTCGATCGCATCAATTGGCGGATAATAGTTACTATGTGGATCATAGGTCGCCAACATTGCATTTAATGTTTTGTCCAAGACGTCATCGCTTTTCACACGACTAATTCTTTCAAGCTGACGCGTATAACGTTTAGTTAACGTTTGAGCTGGCGTTAAATCTTCTGGACCAGTTAAGTCTTGACCATCAGCAAGTGAAGGATTTTCTTTAAGCGCTTTTTGTTTCGCCTGCTCTTCTTCACGGCTAATGGTTAAGTTGATTAACTGTGAAACCAACATTTTGCGCCAATGATTTTGTTGCTCAGCAGTCGTTTTAAAATACGGTGCTTTTTCACGATCAACTTCAATATAGCTATTCGGCTGCTTTAAATTTTGCTGTTGTTTTAACTCAGCTAACATGAACTCATAAAATTGTTTTAAGCGTTCACGATATTGCTGATGAATTGCAAACGGTCCAGTTAAATTCCCCGCTTTTAATGAAGCACCAAAATTTGAACCATATAGTTTTTTATAATTTTGAACTTCAGAATCTAAAAATAGTGAGTGATCTGGATCAAGACTATCTAAATACATATCCAGAATACGATTTGATGTGGTCGCATCCAAACGCATATTTAAATAATGTTGACGATCAACTAAAGTTGCCAGTTGGCGAGCCACCAAAGCCTGTTCTTGCGTTGGCTGGATTGATTGAGAAACCGCAGCAGTATTGGTTGCCGCTCTCGCTTCATTCATCGTATGAGAGAAGAATAAACCGCCAGTCGCGATCGCTACTGCACAAGCTATAGTTTGAAGTTTCATAAATTTTTAATACTTCCTTGGGTGTTCCTATCTTACACGCTCTGTTTTCGATATGAACTAAGCAGATTCAAAATCTTAACCAACTAAATTGTTTATACCGTGTAGTTTTATCATATTCTGTACTGACAAAATGTAGCAAAACATTGCAAAATTCGCTTATTGTTTTTCAATCAAAATTCAAATGGAACCAATATGATTGGCGCATTGATGCTGGACATCGCCGGCACAGAACTTACTCAAGAAGATATTGAACTATTACGCGCTCCGCAAGTCGGTGGCATGATTTTATTTGCACGAAATATTGAATCTCCACAACAAGTGCGTGCTTTAACCGACCATATGCGTCAAATTCGCCCAGATATTTTGATTGCTGTTGACCAAGAAGGTGGCCGAGTTCAGCGCCTAAGATCAGGTTTTACCTTATTACCAGCCATGGGCCGTTTTGGGGAGTTGTATTTAACTCAACCACAAAAAGCACTTCAGCTAGCTGAACAGTGCGGCTGGTTAATGGCAACTGAAGTTCTTGCAGTCGGCATCGATTTCAGTTTTGCACCGGTTTTAGACCTGAATGCTATTAGTGATGTAATTGGTGACCGTGGCTTCTCTAAAAATATTGATGATATTGCCCCGCTTGCAGGCGCATTTATGCAAGGTATGAAAAAAGCCGGCATGGCAAATACAGGCAAGCACTTCCCGGGTCACGGTTCAGTAAAAGCTGACTCTCATGTTGCTGCTGCAATCGACAGTCGTAGCTATGACGAAATTTACAACCATGATATGCAAAGCTTCATTAAGCTTATGCCTCAGCTAGATGCACTCATGCCTGCACATGTGATTTATGATCAAGTTGATCCAAATCCAGCAGGTTTTTCACCTTTCTGGATTCAAGAAGTTCTACGCAAGCGTTTGAAGTTTGATGGTGTACTTTTCTCTGATGACTTAAGCATGCAGGCTGCATGTGTAGCAGGTGGCGCAGATGCTCGTATTCAGGCTGCTCTAGCGGCTGGGTGTGACATGGGGCTGGTATGTAATGACCGTAGTGCAGCATGTACAGCACTTGAAGGTATTGCAAACTTAGAGCTACCAAATCAAGAACGCTTAGAACGCATGCGTGGTCAAATCCCACAAATTCAGATTGGTGAAACCTTGTCGCTTGGCGACGAGTGGCAAGCTGTCAAAACAGCCATTGAAGTGTTTAAAAATTCGATCTAAATTGAGTTAAACGTATATTTGACTGATGGTCTCGATCATCAGTCAAACCACACAAAAACAATAAATCGAGCTCAGGACGAATGACACAACAACTTTCAAAACACCGCCACATCTCTTTTACAGCCCACTATACAGGCTATATCTGGTATCAAATGGGGATTTCTCATGAAGCACTTGCTACAACCAAAGGCAAATCACTAGCTTATTTGGTTCATCCGATAGAATCTTGGGCAGAGAAGTATGTCGGCGGTAGCATGCGCACGACGCTCAAACAGCGCCACACCATGCTTGATCATCATTTAGAACAACTCATTCAAGAAAATCCTGATTTACAAGTTTTAGAAATAGCATGCGGATTATCGCCACGTGGCTGGTGGTTTAGGCAACATTACCCTTCGATTACCTATCGGGAGCTTGATTTGCCCGATATGGCACAAACCAAACAAAATGCGTTACAGCAAATTGAAAAAAATGCACCTGAAATCTTATCAGTTGATTTATTTACAGAAGCTTTTGCACAAGCATTTGAAGTATTTGACCCTAACCGCCCATTGGTTGTAATCAGCGAAGGCTTGATTAACTATTTTGATAAAGGTTTATTAAAACACTTGATCCAATCGATTGGCCACTATGGGGCTACTTTTAAAAAGTTCCACTATTTAACCGACTTATATCCTGAACCCATTAAGAACAAACTCGCCAGTATTATCTGGAATAGCAGTAAGTTACTTAAACTCATGTCTCGCAGTTCATTTAGTTTTCATTTCAAAAGTCCACAAGAAGTTAAAGACTTTTTTAAAGATACAGAATTTGAGCAGGTTACTATTGAACAGCCACAAATCTTCTTTGGACAAGTTTCTCAAGATAGCCATGAAGAGCATTTAGGCGATTTAGTCTGGACTATTCACGCGCAAATAAAATAATAAATATAAAAAATGGAAGCTCGAAATAAACGAGCTTCCATCTATAACTATATTATTAAGCTGCTTGTTTTTGACGAGCAATAAAACGGCTTAACCGATCAGCAAGCTCAAAACTGCCATGTTTAAATAAAGCACGTATTCCTTGTTCAGTAGCTTCAAAGATTAAACACTCAATCGAGAAAGGACCTTCTTCATCTTCTAAATGCAGTGCCAAATCACGTGGATGGTCATTCACAAAATCAAGCTGTGAAACATCATCCATTTTTAAATACATCCCAAAGAAAGTCACATCCACAATCGTTACTGGCACTTCTGTTTTACATTCACGGTGGCTCAGTTTCGTTTTAGGATGAAGAACTGAAATCCGTTCTTCACCTCGGCGCTCCATGTTTTGCATTTGTTCACGTGTCATAGGAATAATACCATCCAAATTTTGGATAGATTCACCCTTCAAGAATGAAGTGAACAAACTCATAGTTTCTTTACGACGCTGGAGTTGCGGTACATGATCAGCGTTTGCAATCAGAGCAAATTCCATATCCGGACATTGCAAAGCAAAATTGGCATTTTCATGAGGCAAAGTAAAACTATCGTACTGCCCTGCTGCTACCAGTGTTTTGCACTCGGGAGTAGGTACATCTGTTAACCGCAAAAGGCGATTACAGTTAATTTCATAACGTTCTCGCTCAGTCCCCGTAAACTCGGCCATTTGTCTAAAAAATAACTTTTTAGCGGTTGGTGACATACGAGTTTTATCTAATTTTGCATGATTAACTAAATACAAAATCACAGCTTGCCCAAACTCTTCCATGCGGTTTTCTTGCATGAGTTTGAGGGATTCTTCCAAAATCATTCGCCAACTTTTTCGGGTCTTTTGCATAACACCCATCAAAATCATACGATCCATCAGGTCAGGACGGTGATGAGCAAAACAAGAGGCAATCACGGACCCTAAAGACATTCCCATTACAGAAACTTTTTGTATTCCAACGATATCTAACCAACGTCCTAACATTTCAGATAAATCAGGAAGTTCTAAAGTACCCGCAGATACTCCTGTGTCACGATTAGTAATTTGCTGATTTGCACCCATTGAAGGTAAGTCAATTAAAATAACCGGACCACTTTCAAACAATTGTTCAACACAATATTTATAAGAATTAAAATTCTGGAAAGCACCACCAACAATCACAATCGGTGTTTTGTGAATCGTTTTAGGATCGGCAATTGCCATATATTCAATTTTCCAACCGTCAATCCATGTTGTACGAGCAGGTTGTTTAAAACTATCTCTATGGTAGATATCGAAAAAGCCAAAACCGGCATAAGCTTGGTTGATCTCCGAATCCATTTGAATAATGGAATTCATATCCTTGCTTCCTCCTTGCTGTAATTTTTTTATGCTGCAAGAGTTCCTTCTTGAACACGTAATCTTTTATGCACAAAACTTTAAAATTTGTATTAGTTTGTATTGCACAAGTCCATTCTAAACAATTGTCTGAAATATACGCAATCGCTGAAATGACCGCTCATCTTGTTTAAGTCGCTAATAGTTTGCAAAATATTTAAATGTTTTTTTATGATGGTCACATTTTTCAAAAAAAGCCATTCATTGTTCCGCATTTGACTGCTACTATCTTACTCATTGGTAAATGATTAAAAAATGCTATGCAAGATTCAATTGAACAATATATGCAAAAAGTTGGGCAACAAGCACGCGAGGCCTCACGCGTTTTAACAAGTGCTTCAACCTCACTAAAAAATCATGCACTCTCTGCTATTTATACTGCTTTAGAAAATAATCAGGCAGCAATCTTGGCGGCGAATCAAATCGACATGGATAAAGGTCGTAGCAATCAGCTCGACAGTGCCTTACTTGATCGTCTTGAGCTTACGCCCGCACGCTTTAAAGGGATGTTGCAAGGTTTAAAAGATGTGATCGCGCTTGTCGATCCAATTGGGGAAATTACGGATCTTGCATATCGCCCCACAGGCATTCAAATTGGAAAAATGCGTGTACCTTTAGGCGTAGTGGGTATGATTTACGAATCACGTCCAAACGTAACACTTGAAGCTGCATCTTTAGCGATTAAATCAGGCAATGCCATTATTTTACGCGGTGGTTCAGAAGCACTCGAGTCAAATAAAGCAATCGCAGAAGCAATTAAGCATGGTTTAAAAGTTGCTGGTTTACCTGAGCATTCAGTACAAGTTATTGAAACTTCTGACCGTGCAGCTGTTGGTCACCTCATCACGATGGCTGAATATGTAGATGTAATCGTTCCACGTGGCGGTAAAAGCTTAATTGAGCGCGTAACCAACGAAGCGCGTATTCCTGTCATTAAACATCTTGATGGTAACTGCCATGTATTTGTTGAAGCACAGGCCGACTTGCAAAAAGCTTTACCAATTACATTAAATGCAAAAACACATCGTTACGGTGTTTGTAATGCGATGGAAACACTGCTTGTTGATGAAAAAATTGCAGACGTTTTCTTACCACGCATTGCCGAACTGTATGCTGAAAAACAAGTTGAATTACGTGGCTGCCCAGAAACACGCCGTATTTTGGGTGCCTCTGTAAAACCTGCAACAGAAGAAGATTGGTATACTGAATATTTAGGGCCAATTCTTGCTGTCAAAGTAGTTAGCGGTATTGATGAAGCAATTGACCATATCAACAAATATGGTTCACATCACACTGATGCCATTGTGACTGAAAACTATACTTTGGCTCGTCAGTTCTTGGCTCGTGTAGATTCAAGCTCAGTCGTAATCAATGCTTCAACTCGTTTTGCTGATGGTTTTGAATATGGCTTAGGCGCAGAAATTGGTATCTCTACAGATAAAATCCATGCCCGCGGTCCTGTTGGCTTAGAAGGCTTAACTTCTCAAAAATGGATTGTGTTAGGTGACGGTCAAATTCGCCAGTAATTAATCTATTGGTTCAAACGAAAACGCCTGATCAATTTCAGGCGTTTTTTTATTATTCAAGTTATAAGTCACTATAAAAACCAGCCCACAGGCTGGTTTTTTTATTCATATATTTATTAGAAAATAAAGTCAGTATTCACAAATTTAGAGTAGTGTTCAGACACCATAGAGGCCAACATGCCTTTGCTGTCATCTGTCTGTTTAGCAGCAATCATAGAACGAATAGAGAATGCTCGAAGTGCATCATGCACAGACAATGTACCTTCCGCAGAATCTTTACGACCACCAAATGGGAACACATCAGGGCCACGCTGACATTGACAGTTGATATTCACACGACAAACCTGATGAACCAGCGGATCAACTAAGTGACCAATTTGCTCAGGGTTGCTACCAAAAATACTCACCTGCTGACCATGATCAGAAGTAGTGACATAGTCCAGCACAGTTTCAATGTCATCGTAAACAGAGACCGGTATCACTGGACCAAACTGTTCTTCGCGATACAGCCTCATTCCCTCACTCACTGGATAAACTACAGCTGGATAGAACATCGTTTTGCAGAATTCACCGCCTTCCGGATTAACTACTTTTGCCCCTTTAGCTACAGCATCTTCAATGACGTCAGTCATGTAGGCTGTACGGTGCATACCTGGTAACGGAGTAATAAATACACCTTTTTCCCATGGCATACCCACTTTCAGTTTAGCTAATTCAGTCGTTAAGCGGTTAACAAATTCATCGGCTATCGAGCGATGTACCATCAGCATTTTGAGCGCGGTACAACGCTGACCATTAAATGACAATGCACCCAGCAGACACTCTTTCACTGTCAGATCCAAGTCGGCATCCGGCAGAATAATAGCTGCATTCTTCGCATCCAACCCCAAAATTGCACGCAGACGGTGAGATTTAGGATGTTGCTTCTTCAAGTGATCAGCTACTTTACTAGAACCAATCAGTGCCAGCACATTAATTTGCCCAGATGCCAGCAAATGCGGCACCACTAAAGAACCTGGTGCATAAATGGTATTGATCACACCTTTTGGAAATGAGTCACGAAATGCTTCTAGTAATGGTTCGAACAACAATGTCCCAAATTGAGGTGGTTTGAAGATGATCGTATTCCCCATCAGCATGGCTGGGATTAGAGTCGCAAAAGTTTCATTCAGTGGGTAGTTGTATGGCCCCATACACAACACGACACCTAGTGGGGTACGACGAATTTGACCAATCGTACCTTCAGCCATGACAAAGCGAGAGTTAGCATTATCCAGATCTTTCAGAGCATCTATCGTTTGACGCATATAGGTAATCGTACGGTCAAACTCTTTCTCTGAATCAGCCAAGCTTTTACCAATTTCCCACATGATCAGCTTAATGATCAGATCTCGCTGCTCCACCATGCGCTGAATAAAATTTTGCATACAGGCAATGCGCTCACCAACCTTCATCATTGGCCATTCGCCACGACCATTGTTGTAAGCTCGTACCGCTGCCTCTAACGCTTCATCACTTTCTTTTTCACCCATGACTGGATAACTACCAAGTTCAACTTGCTGTAGGCTACCGTCAGGCTGCTGAATCCAGATTGGAGATAATGTTTTCTTGGTTGCACCAGCCCACAACCTCAACTCACCATCCACTAGTGAGACACGCTGATGAATTTGAGAAGGCAGACGCACACTTTCAGGAATACTGTCCTCTACTGGGAATTTATGCTGTAAATTATTTAACTGATTCATTCTTCTTAATACCTTATTATTCGTATGTCTTTTATATATCCCCGAACTGTCCACTGTAATCAGGTCTTTTTCGGGTCAATATCACTATTATTATCCGTATTCACCTTGCTTGAACCGTAAATCACAAGGTGAATAACTTAAAGCATTGATAATCTTTCTAGATGAATTTACCCCCGACACACATTATCAGTCATTCCTAGCTTCTGAATGACTTGCTCAATGATTTGTTCTGGTGTGAGAGCAATATCAATAGCAATTGCTTCATTCATATCAGGTTCTTCCAACGTATCTAGCTGTGTTTGTAGCAACGCTGGGTCAAAAAAATGACCAGATCGTTCTGCCAGTCTTTGCTGTAATAACTCATAAGAGCCTTTTAGGTACACAAACTTAACATTCTGATCCTGCCCTCTTAAAATATCGCGATACATTCGCTTTAAAGATGAGCATGTAAATACAGCTGTTTCACCGTCTCTTTGTTTGGTTTCAATGACCTGACGAATTGCCTGTAACCATGGCAAGCGGTCTTCATCAGTTAAAGGAATGCCTTGGCTCATCTTACTTTTATTTGCAGCTGAATGAAGCGTATCTCCATCAAGAAACTCACAAGCCAAACGCTCTGATAACAATTCACCAATTAGGGTTTTACCTGTTCCACAGACACCCATTGCAATCACAATCATGGATTACTCACCTTTAATTATAAAATAGTGCTAAGCAGTAGCGTGAAAGATAAACCCAACACTGAAATGATCGTTTCCAATACCGACCAAGTCTTGAGCGTCTGTCCCACTGTCATACCGAAATATTCTTTGATTAACCAGAATCCTGCATCATTTACATGTGAGAAAACTAATGAACCTGAACCCGTCGCAAGCACTAAAAGTTCTGGTCTAACTGCGACACCAGCCGTAGCTGCAATTGGAGCAACAATGCTACACGCTGTAGCCATAGCCACCGTTGCAGAACCTGTTGCCAAACGAATTAATGCTGCAACAAACCAACCCAACAATAACGGCGACAGGTTTGCTTTCAACGCTGTAGAGACAATCTCATTAGAAATACCAGTGTCACGCAAAATGCCGCCAAAACCACCACCAGCACCTACAATCAACATAATCCCTGCAATAGAAGCTAAACATCCACCGCAGAATTTTTCAATTTGTTCACGGTTAAAGCCCTGCATCGTACCAAAGGTAATAAAGCTGACCAGTACGGCAATGAGTAATGCGATATCAGAAGTACCAATAAAACGTAGCAAATCATTTGCGAAAGTCTGTGGTGCAAAGAACAGATCAGCCCAGCTTCCAACCAACATTAATACTACAGGCAGCATAATTGTGAATAAGGTAATCCCAAAGCTTGGTAGCTCACGAGTTCTATTCGTATCTGCTTCAATAAACTGCTTCGCTAACGGATTATTTTCGGGCAATTTAACGTATTTATTAATCCAAAGTGCATACAATGGTCCAGCAACAATAGCTGTTGGCACACCAACGATCAGACTATAAGCAATCGTTTTACCAATATCAGCATGATAAGCCTGTACTGCCAACAATGCTGCTGGATGTGGTGGAATTAAGCCATGCACAACCGATAAACCTGCAACCATTGGCAGGCCAACAACTAATAAAGATTTGCCTGTCCGTTTAGCAATGTTGAATGCAATTGGAATGAGTAGAACGAAACCTACTTCGAAAAATACGGGAAGGCCAACAATAAGGGCAATAAACATCATGGCCCAGTGAATATTTTTCTCACCAAACCACTTAATTAAAGTAATTGCTATTCGCTCTGCACCACCAGACTCGGCCATCATTTTACCGAGCATCGTTCCCAGTGCGATTACAATCGCAAGGTGACCTAAGGTTTTACCTGTACCGGCTTCATAAGACTTAACAATATCACCCATTGGCATGCCAACAGCCAAGGCTAAACCGAGTGAAACAATAATAAGAACTAAAAATGGATAAATTCTAAACTTCGCGATCATGACCACTAAAGCAATAATCGCGATTACAGTGTAGATCAGTAACATGCCACCCTGAACCGTCTCCATGGGACACTTCTCCTTGGAATAATTATTTAGGCACACTGCCTAAACAAGGGTCTTCAACCACAGTAATTCCTACTGTTAAGACATTAAATTTTTATATTTAGGTGTGACCAGCACAAACTGGTCACATCAATACAGCCTTTAAAGCACATAGAATGCACTTCATTTTTTATAAATATTGTCTACATTTACAAAGCTCTCAACTGACTCGCAATTTGTGCCAAGCGAGTAATTTCAGCCCAGTCTTGGGCAGCTACAGTAGCTTTAGGTGTTAACCATGAACCACCTACACAAACCACGTTAGGTTGCTTTAAGAAATCTGGCGCTGACTCTGCCGTAATTCCACCAGTCGGACAAAAGCGCAAGTTTGGAAATGGACCATAAAATGCTTTTAGCATCTCAACGCCACCTGCTTGTTGAGCTGGGAAGAACTTCACAATGTCATAACCTAATTCAATCGCTTGAATCAGATCACTTGGTGTCATCACACCCGGCAATAGAGGTAAGCCAGCATCTTGCGCAGCCAAATGCAGATCTTTAGTCAAACCAGGAGATACCCCAAATTGAGCGCCTGCTTTTTTGGCTTGAGCACAGTGTTCTGGTTTGGTAATTGTTCCTACACCCACCACAATGTCATCAGCCAATTGGCTAGCACGCTCGATAGCAGCAAGACCAGCAGCGGTACGTAAGGTAATTTCAAGGACTTTTACGCCACCTGCATGTAAAGCACGTGATACATCTTCACCTTGCTCGGCAGAATCAAATGCCAATACAGGAATGACCGGGCCTAATTTGACGATATCTTCAATTTTAATCATTATTTTTCAGTTCCTTTGATTCAAATCTGCTCTGGTGAATTTTCACCAACCAATGCACCAAACACAGATGCTCCATGTTCAGCTGGCGCAGCAGCAGCACGGAAAACACCAAATAATTCACGGCCAAAGCCAACTTCGTTTTCTGCCTGATGTTCTGGCTGTGCAACAGGGCGTGACTGCCATACATCGTCATCTATTTCGACATCAAGTAGGCCAGCTTCAGCATCAATGATTAACATATCGCCTGTTTGAACTTTAGCAATCGGCCCATTTAATAAGGCTTCGGGAGATAAATGAATGACCGCCGGAACTTTACCTGAAGCACCAGACATACGGCCATCAGTGACTAAAGCAACATGGAAACCTTGATCTTGTAAAACCCCCAACACAGGCGTTAAACGATGCAATTCAGGCATACCATTCGCACGTGCACCCTGGAAACGAACAACCGCAATAAAGTCTCTGTGTAATTCACCACGATCAAATGCAGCTTGCACTGCTTCTTGCGAATCAAACACAATTGCTGGAGCTTTAACTTTGCGATGTTCTGGCGCAACAGCAGAAATCTTGATTACGCCACGGCCAAGGCGACCTTGCATTAAGCGCAAGCCACCATCTGGTTGAAACGGCGCATCAATACTACGCAAAACTTTGTCATCAAGGCTTTGAACCACACCATCAACCCAAGTGAGCTTACCGTCAATCAATTTCGGTTCTTTGGTGTAATGCTGCAAACCTTTACCAGCCACAGTCGTTACATCGTTATGTAATAAGCCAGCTTCAAGTAGATTACGAATGAGGAAAGCAACCCCACCCGCAGCTTGGAAATGGTTTACATCCGCCTTACCATTTGGATAGATTTTTGCGAGTAATGGAACAACAGCCGATAACTCATCAAAGTCATCCCAGTCAATCAAGATGCCAGCGGCACGAGCAATCGCAATCAAATGCAAAGTATGGTTTGTTGAACCACCTGTAGCGAGTAAAGCCACAATACCGTTTATAATTGCTTTTTCATCGACAACATGACCAATCGGCGTGTAGTTTCCACGCTCAACTGTCAAATCAAGTACACGAATGGCAGCTTCTGCGGTGAGTGCATCACGTAATGGTGTATGAGGATGAACAAATGCGGCACTTGGCAAATGCAAACCCATGACTTCCATCAGCATCTGATTACTGTTGGCTGTACCATAAAAAGTACAAGTCCCTTGTCCATGATAAGCAGCTGACTCAGCTTCTAACAAAGCATCTCGTCCAACCTGCCCCGTTGCAAATTGCTGACGAATTTTGGCTTTCTCATCGTTAGATAGACCACTGGTCATTGGGCCAGCTGGCACAAAAATAGTAGGTAAATAGCCAAACTGCAGAGCACCAATGAGCAAGCCCGGCACAATTTTATCGCAAACGCCCAGACATAAAGCTGCGTCAAACATGTTATGAGACAATGCAATCGCTGTGCTCATCGCAATGGTTTCGCGAGAAAACAATGATAGTTCCATGCCAGCATTACCTTGAGTAATACCGTCACACATCGCAGGAACGCCACCTGCAAATTGTGCTACGCCACCATTTTCGCGAGCGGCACTTTTAATTAAATCTGGAAATGTTTTATAAGGTGCGTGCGCCGACAGCATTTCGTTATACGAAGATACGATGCCAATATTTGGTTCACGGCCTACTTTAATAATTAATTTTTCATTATCTTCCATACTGGCAAAACCATGAGCCAGATTGGCACATGAAAGTGCTCCACGGGCAGGAAATTTGCCTTGTGCATGTTCAATACGTTGTAAATATGCAGAACGAGTTTTTTGACTACGTGCGATTACACGCTCGGTCACTTTTGCCAATATTGGATTCGGCAAGTCCATGCTGGACGCTCCTGTACAACCGGATAAGCCGGAACATAAAAAATAGACCAAATGATATATTTCATAATCATTTGGTAAGGGGAAGGAACAATATTATTAAGGCAAAAAGCGACATGCAAGCCCTAGTCAACTTTACGGGAATCCCCAAGCATGAGTATTAAAGACAAATAATGTTTAAGTTATAAACAAGTGAAGGGTTTTATTTTGGACTATATTTACAGGTATATTACACTCTAAAAACTATGAGAAAATTCTCATAATATCAATGCAATGAAATATCTTTATAAATGTACAGATACCGACTTTTTATACTGAGTTTTATATTAAAAACGTTTATGATTTATTCTTTTTAACTTATATATAAGCGATTAAAACTTAATTCCAGTTACGTATATTATTTGTAATATATCCATCGGGTTTGATTAAAATAACAGCAATTCTTTTTCTTTTAAAAATTTATACCGAATATTTGAAAATTACATTAATTCAAAATTTACCTTTCATAAATATATACAAAAAACTGTTTAATTCTTCTACAAAAAAACAAGGAATACAGTGGTTAAGCTTTATACTGGACAGATATTAGTTGCAAATAATTTGATGGTCGATAGTTCTTAAGTCTAATGGGCTAAAGTCTATCTTGGACAGAAAAACAACACATGCTAAAACATGACAACCCGTTCAATCTGTATCAAAAAATAATACATCTTGAATAGGAAGTTAGGAAAACTATTTTAAATCAGGACTTGGGTATTTCAACGTGGCTACATCAGTATTAGTTATCAATTGCGGCTCTTCATCTATTAAATACGCACTGGTTTCAGAGCGTCGTGAAGATCGTATTTACGGTTTAGCAGAAAACTTGGGGGCAGCTGATGCTCGTATTAAGGGAATTACAGTAGGTGGTGAACCACTTGAACTATCAATCCCTTATGCTGACCATGCCAAAGCTTTAGAAACTTTACTTGCACGTCTTGCCAACTACAAACCGCAAGCAATCGGACATCGTGTTGTACACGGTGGCAGTTTAACCAAAGCAGAATTACTCACTCCTGAAATTATTGAACGTATTCGTGCTGCGACACCTTTAGCTCCACTTCATAACCCAGCACATTTAATTGGTATTGAGGCAACCGTACGTCTATTTCCTGAATTACCTCAAGTTGCCGTATTCGACACTGCATTCCATCAAACGATGCCACCGCATGCATACCGTTATGCAATTCCTAAGTTTTTATATACTGACCACAATGTCCGCCGTTATGGCTTCCATGGTACAAGCCACGCCTATGTGTCTGACAAAGCGAGTGAGCTGGCAGGTAACCTGAAAAAAGGTGGATGGTTAACAGCCCACTTAGGAAACGGCAGTTCAACTTGCGCAGTATGGAATGGACAAAGTGTTGATACCTCTATGGGTCTTACTCCACTTGAAGGTGTGGTAATGGGAACGCGTAGTGGTGACGTTGATCCAAGCTTACACAGCTTCCTTGCCAAAAACCTCGGTTGGGATTTAGCAAAAATTGATAAAGTTTTAAATAACGAAAGTGGCTTACTTGGCTTATCGCAATTGTCTAACGACATGCGTACAGTGATTGAAGCGGCTGAAAATGGTAATGAAGATGCTTGTCTTGCAATTGAAGTGTTTAGTTATCGTCTTGCAAAATCACTTGCTGCATTAAGCTGTGGTTTACCAACTTTAAACGGTCTAATCTTCACGGGTGGTATTGGTGAAAACTCAGCTTATATTCGTGAAAAAACCTTGGCTTATTTACCTCATTTTGGTTTGCAGCTTGATAAAGATCAAAACAATAACTTAAAGCGTGGTACTGAAGGGCGAATCGACAACGGAAATGGTCCACAAATTTGGGTCATTCCTACAGACGAAGAAGGCCGTATTGCCAAAGAAACTCGTCAAGTTGTTGAAGCGGCAGAAAATACAGCATCTGTAGCAAGCCTTGCTTAATCAGATCCTAGCGAAAACTCGATATTCGTTTATTTATAGGTTTATATGAATACAATTTTATTGATTCCTACAGGCGAAGGGGTTGGCCTAACCTCTGCCTGCTTAGGTATGATTTACGCACTTGATTGCAACGGGATTAAAGCTGGCTTTTTAAAACCATTTTCTCAAGAAGACCAAGAGCATCTTGACCGAACCACTTCATTATTTGGTCATTTATTTCAAAGTAAAACCGTTCAATCTATTTCGCATGAAAAATTAACTCAGCTTATTGCTGCTGGGGAAGTAGATGAATTACTTGAAGAAGCGGTTAGCCTTCATCGTAGTGTTGCAGCAGACCATGATGTCATTATTGTGGAAGGCTTATTACCAAACGGACAAGACCATTTTGCCAGTGAGCTCAACGCAAGTCTTGCACAAGCACTTGATGCAGAAGTCGTGCTAGTCAGCACAGCAGATATTCAAAACCCGAAAAAAGCAGCAGAAAAAGTAGATGCTCATTTACGCCAGTTTGGTGGAGCAGCGTCAAATCGTACTGCTGGCGTACTGTTTATGCGTACCCGTGGATTAACTGAAGAAACAGCACAAATTCCTGTTGCGTTTGATCCATCGTTACGACCGACTGAAGAAATCGCAAAATTTACGACTGAACTGCAAAAATATAATCGTTATTTTGGTTCTAGTGATTTACCGATTATTGGGCTGGTTCCATTTAGTAACACGCTAAGCGTACCTAGAACACTTGATATTGCCAGCGTTATTGATGGGCAATGGCTACATCAAGGTGAAGCTAAAACACGTCGTATTTTGCATTCAAGTTTAATTGCTTCAAGCATTGAATATGAACTGAATAAGTTTATTGCAGGCGAATTAATTATTAGCGCATCTGAGCGTACCGACGTTTTACTTGCAAGTAGCTTAGCAACCAGCAACGGTATACCTCTGGCAGGTTTGGTACTTACGGAAAGAGAAGCGCCAGCACCAGAGCTTTTAGAATTTTGTCAAAGTGCAATTAAACAAGGTTTGCCAATTTTACATACCCGTTTAAACACACTTGAAACCGCTCAGCGTTTATCTAATTTTGGTAATGAAATTCCAACCGATGACACTGAGCGTGCCGAACAAGTGACTCGATTTGTTTCAAGTCATATTGATGTTGAATGGCTTAAACAGCACAGCAACAATGCTGCCACCCCTCGCCTGTCGCCATCGGCTTTCCGTCATGAATTGGTGCAAAAATCAATTGCAGCTAAAAAACGGATTGTGCTACCTGAAGGTGATGAACCGCGCACCATTCAAGCTGCGGCAATTTGTCAGGCACGTGGTATTGCTGACTGTATTTTGCTAGCTAAACCAGATGCTGTGCACGATGTTGCAAAAGCACGCGGTATTGAATTACCTGCCGAATTAGCAATTGTCGACCCCGATAGTATTCGTGACCAATACGTTGCACCAATGGTTGAGCTACGTAAAGGCAAACTCAACGAGCTTCAAGCGAAAGAACAACTTCAAGATACCGTAGTGCTTGGCACCATGATGTTAGCCTTAGATCAAGTCGACGGTTTAGTTTCAGGTGCGGTACACACCACAGCGAATACGGTCCGCCCAGCATTCCAGCTCATCAAGACAGCACCTGAATATTCACTGGTTTCATCAATATTCTTTATGCTTTTGCCAGATGAAGTTTATGTATATGGCGACTGTGCGATTAATCCAGATCCAACCGCAGAACAACTTGCTGAAATTGCAATTCAGTCTGCTGATTCGGCTAAAGCTTTTGGAATTGATCCGCGTATTGCCATGATTAGCTACTCAACTGGTACTTCCGGAACAGGCGCTGATGTTGAAAAAGTACAGCAAGCAACTCAAATTGCTCAACAACGTCGTCCTGACTTACTGATTGATGGTCCACTTCAATACGATGCAGCTTCAGTTGAAAGTGTGGGACGACAAAAGGCACCAGACTCACGCGTTGCTGGCCGCGCAAATGTATTTATTTTCCCAGACTTAAATACAGGCAACACAACTTATAAGGCGGTACAACGTGCTGCAAATGTAGTCAGTGTAGGTCCAATGCTGCAAGGCCTCAACAAACCAGTCAATGACTTGTCTCGTGGAGCATTGGTAGATGACATCGTCTTTACCATTGCGTTAACGGCAATTCAGGCAGAACAGCAAGCCGCCGCCAAATAATTAATATAATTAACCTTTACTACCTCTCGCCATTTGATGTCCGCTCAAATGGCTTTTTTTATTTTAGTCATTCAAAAATAAATAATTTTCCGATTTCTGGCATTTAAATCACATCAATATGTTCTTATGCGACTTTCGGTCAAAAGATCAACCAATCTCCCACAACACTGTCTTTTTGTCATATAATTTAGCCCGCTAGCTAACAGCCCGCTCAAGAGATTTTCTGGTATGACAACGATTATCAAACAAGATGACTTGATTACATCGATCAAGGACGCCCTACAGTTTATTTCGTACTATCACCCGCAAGACTTTATCCAAGCGATGAGCCGTGCTTATGATCGCGAAGAAAACAAAGCCGCAAAGGATGCAATTGCACAGATTCTAATTAACTCTCGCATGTGTGCGGAAGGTCATCGTCCAATTTGCCAAGATACTGGTATTGTTAACGTTTTCCTTGAAGTGGGCTTAGATGTTAAATTTGATTTAACAATGAGCTTAGACGATGCAGTAAATGAAGGTGTTCGCCAAGGTTACCTTGAAAACAGTAACGTTCTTCGTGCATCTGTACTTGCTGACCCTGCATTTGGTCGTAAAAACACAAAAGATAATACCCCTGCTGTAATTCACTACAAACTCGTTCCGGGTAATAAAGTAGATATTACTGTTGCTGCTAAAGGTGGCGGTTCAGAAAACAAATCTAAGCTTGCGATGCTTAACCCATCTGACTCGATTGTTGACTGGGTTCTTAAAACTGTTCCAACAATGGGTGCAGGCTGGTGTCCTCCGGGTATGCTCGGTATTGGTATTGGTGGTACTGCTGAAAAAGCCATGATGCTTGCTAAAGAAGCACTCATGGAAGAAATCAACATGGACGAATTACTTCGCCGTGGACCAGAAAACAAAATCGAAGAGCTTCGTATCGAAATCTTTGAAAAAGTAAACGCACTTGGTATTGGTGCTCAAGGCCTAGGCGGTTTAACGACTGTTCTTGATATTAAGATTAAAGATTACCCATGTCATGCTGCTGGTAAACCAGTAGGTATGATTCCTAACTGTGCTGCTACTCGTCATGCTCACTTCCAGCTTGATGGTACAGGTGTAGCTCATATTCAAGCACCAAAACTTGAAGACTACCCATCTGTAACTTGGGACTCTTCACAATCTAAACGCGTAAACCTTGATACCATTACTCAAGAAGAAATGGATTCTTGGAAACCAGGTGACACATTACTTCTTAGCGGAACAATGTACACAGGTCGTGATGCTGCGCACAAACGTATGGTTGAGATGATCGACAATGGTGAAGAATTACCAGTTGATCTTAAAGGTAAATTTATTTACTACGTTGGCCCTGTTGATCCAGTGGGTGATGAAGTCGTTGGTCCTGCTGGCCCTACAACTGCAACACGTATGGATAAATTCACACGTAAAGTATTAGAACATACTGGCCTATTCGGTATGATCGGTAAAGCTGACCGTGGTCCTACAGCAATTGAAGCAATCAAAGACAACAAAGCAACTTACTTAATGGCAGTTGGTGGTGCGGCTTACCTCGTATCTAAAGCTGTTCGTGAAGCTGAAGTTGTTGCGTTTGCAGACTTAGGTATGGAAGCAATCTACAAATTCGTAGTTGAAGATATGCCTGTTTCTGTTGCAGTTGATGTAAACGGTACTTCAATTCACGCAGTAGCCCCAAAAATCTGGCAAGCGAAAATTGGAAAAATTCCAGTAGTCGATGCAGCAGCTGGCTAATCAAGAAAAGCACCGAATTCGGTGCTTTTTTTATGTATTCTTTTTTTATTTTAAAATCTGAAAAGAATTGTAACAATTACTTCGTCAATCTGTGCTATTAATGAAAGCACCCTCTCGCCAAATATTGAATATAGGTCATTTCATGACTATTCGCCCTATTCTTAAAAATCTCTCAATCAGCCTCTGCCTAAGCTGTATTACCACAAGCTTATTTGCCTCTCCTGCCAAATTAAGTTCAGTTAAAGAACTCATGCAAATGAGCCAAATTGATTACCTGCTTAAAGAATCAATTAATGAATTAACACCTTACTATGATCAACAGGCAGAACAGATCGTTAGTAATATCACGGGTATCAAAACTTTAGGTCCAAAAGAAAAAGAGGCCGCGAAGAAGTTAGGTTTACTCCTAAAAGATTCGAGCAATCAGCTCATTAGCAATCCAAAAACCACCCAAGCCTTACAGGATATTTATCTTAAGACTTATACTGAAGAGGAAATTCAGGCTAATCTGAAATTTTTAAAAACCCCAGAAGGCCAATCAATTACGCGCAAAAATGTACAGATTATGGGGCAAATTTCAGAATATATGATGGAGTTGGGACAGCAAACATTTAATGACCCTAAAGCACGAGATCATATGCAAGAAGAGATGCTTAAAATTCTTGCACCGTTGATGAAAGATAAAGAAAAGTCTTAACTTTTCTTTATCTTTTGCAGCTCATTACCAAGTTAAAGGATTCCATAATTTAAATGGCTTAATCAGATGTACATCTGATTTTTCATCATATTTGGCTGGCTTTAATTCTTGTGGTTTATGGCGGATCTTTCCTGAAGCATCTTCAGCCACAAAATTATAGCTAGAAGATTTCAACTCGGTAAATGCTATCTCTCTACGTCCAATATTGTCTTGCATTAACATAAATGGACCAGTATGTTCACTTCGGTCCATTTTATTTTCTTCATCATATTTCAAATAATAAGACGTTCCCGCCTCAACAGTGATATCAATATATTTTGGTTCTTGAAAATGGATACCAAGTAAAGGGCGGCTCGCAGAAAGACGATACGTTCCTGCTGGTAATTCAATCCAGTAATAATGATTATGTAATAGACTCGGAATACGCTTACCATTCACAAAGAGATTAATCGCTGCGATTTCCTGACGATTCCATTTCGTGTCTGGTCGATATAGATAAACTACAGCTGCCTGTTCATTTTGTGGTTTGATTGGAGCAAAAGTCTGACCCAATTTTTGGTTGACCCACCCTCCTACAGTAAAACCGCCTAAATGATATTGATCTAATAAACCAGGTTCTTTTTCAACATCAACTTTAGGTAGAGTCGCGGTCAATTCACTCGGATTTTTTTCTAAATGAGATGAACTTTGACAGCCCACAAATAGTCCTGCACAGCACAAAGATACGATTAAATAACGCATGGCATCCCTCAAAGCGTTTTGTTTTTGATTTATTTTTTACACCGCAAAACTATGCGTATTTTGTATTTTTAAGATTAACACTACCCATATAAATTGAAAACAAAAAAAGCATGAATCCCTAACGCGATTCATGCTTTTTAGATGAATGAAATCTATGCAGACTTCGAATCAATAACCTTTAAATCTGCCTTAGCAACACTTTCATGCGTTGCAGCTTCTTTAGGTTGGCGTTCAGCCTGATAAACAGGTTCTGCTTCACCATTAATGACTGCTTCATTAATAATGACTGTTCCAACATCTGTACGACTTGGTAAATCATACATAGTTTCAAGCAGTACGTTTTCCATAATAGAACGTAGACCACGCGCACCCGTATTACGTTCAAGCGCTTTTTTAGCAACAGCACGTAATGCAGAATCTTCAAAGATCAGATCAACATTTTCCATAGTGAAAAGATATTGATACTGGCGTGTTAATGCATTTTTTGGCTCAGTCAAAATTTGCATTAAAGCTTCTTCGTCTAGCTCTTCAAGTGTCGCAATCACTGGTAAACGACCAATGAATTCTGGAATTAAACCAAATTTCACTAAGTCAGTTGGCTCAACCTGACGGAACAATTCAGCAAGCTTTTTGGTTTCATCTTTGTTTTTAACGTCAGCTGTAAAACCAATACCGCCTTTCTCTTGACGCTGTTGTACAATTTTTTCCAAACCAGAAAATGCACCACCACAAATAAATAAGATATTTGAGGTGTCAATTTGGATAAACTCTTGCTGTGGATGCTTACGACCACCTTGAGGCGGAATCGAAGCAACTGTACCTTCAATCATTTTTAATAATGCTTGTTGTACACCTTCACCAGACACATCACGCGTAATTGATGGATTTTCAGATTTACGAGTAATCTTATCAATCTCATCAATATAGATAATACCCTTCTGAGCCTTCTCTACATCGTAGTCTGCTTTTTGCAAAAGCTTTTGCACAATATTTTCAACATCCTCACCCACATAACCAGCTTCGGTTAATGTTGTTGCATCTGCCATCGCAAATGGAACATCTAAAAGGCGAGCTAATGTTTGCGCAAGTAAAGTTTTACCTGAGCCAGTAGGGCCAATCAGTAAGATATTACTTTTAGCAATTTCTACTTCTTTAGACACATGTCCATTATGACCAACTTTTAAGCGTTTATAATGGTTATAAACCGCAACAGATAATGTCTTTTTGGCAAGATCTTGACCAATAACATATTGATCAAGCGCAGCACGTATTTCATGTGGTTTTGGCAATGCCTTGCTCGCCCAGTCACCTGCTTCAACCTGTTGGCTGGTTTGTACAAGGTCTAAGCAGACATCCACACATTCATTACAAATATATGCGTCCTCACCCGCAATCAGTTTCCCGACTTCAGACTGCGTTTTACCGCAAAATGAACAATGTTTTTGTCCTTGAGGATGTTCGGACATATTCACTCCACAAATAGAATCTTAAATATTAGGGCAAGATGCACTGCATAAATAACTAAATGGAGATCTTTTTCAACATCTCAAGTTATTTATATAAGAAGGTCCTTATGGACGCTTACTTAATACCTGATCAACCAGACCATATTCTTTAGCAGCTTGGGCTGTCATAAAGTTATCGCGGTCAGTATCACGAGCAACGGTTTCATAGTCTTGACCACTGTGCTCTGCCATTAAGCGGTTCAAGCGCTCTTTAATAAAGAGAATTTCACGCGCATGGATTTCAATATCCGATGCTTGACCACGGAAACCACCCAATGGTTGATGAATCATGACACGGGCATTTTCTAAACAATAGCGTTTGCCTTTAGCGCCCGCATTTAATAAAAATGCACCCATTGAAGCAGCTTGACCCATACAATATGTCACGACATCAGGCTTAATAAACTGCATCGTGTCATAAATGGCCATGCCCGCTGTCACAGATCCACCTGGAGAGTTGATATAAAGGTGGATATCTTTATCAGGATTTTCAGCTTCTAAAAACAACATTTGGGCAACGATCAGATTTGCCATGTTATCTTCAACTTCACCTGTCAAAAAAATGACGCGCTCACGTAAAAGTCGTGAATAAATATCAAAAGAACGTTCGCCGCGAGAAGATTGTTCAACCACAACAGGAACTAAAGCATTTTCAATTGTTGGAACATACATACGTTATTTATTCCTAAATTTTTTGTGACTTAACCTATGGCAACAATATGCGGGATAATTTCTCAAATTGCAAAAGGTTCGCACTGAAATATTATATTATTTATACCTAAGTACTTAATGCCGCACTCTAATTGACCACATAAAGAAAAACAAAAAAGGCGCCTGAGGCGCCTTTTTCTGACTTTTAAAAGATTAGCCCATACGGCGAGCTTGTTGTTCTTTCAATAAGTCATCATAAGATACAGCTTTGTCAGTCACTTTAGCACCAGCTAAGATGTGATCAACAACTTGATCTTCTAATACAACTGCTTCGATTTGAGCACGTTGTTGAGCATCATTTTTGAAGTATTCGATCACTTCAGTTGGATCTTCGTAAGAAGAAGCCATGTCGTCAATGTAAGCATCAACGCGAGCTTGGTCAACTTCAAGTTTAGCATCAGCTAAAACTTTGCTTACCAATACGCCAAGCTTAACAGAACGCTCTGCTTGTTCTTTGAACAATTCGTCAGGAAGCATGCTCTTGTCAAAAGATTGCGCGCCTGCACCACCAAATTGTTGAGTGAACTGTTGAACCATTTGTTGACGTTGACGGTCAATTTCTTGAGCAACCATTGCAGTTGGAACTTCAACTTCATTCGCAGCAACAAGAGCATCAAAAGCAGCTTGTTTAACTTGGTTACGTAAACCATTGCGAACTTCACGTTCCATATTCTTACGAACGTCAGCTTTTAACTTCTCAACGCCTTCTTCTTCAGTTACACCGAAGATTTTTAAGAATTCAGCATCAATTTCTGGAAGTTTAGATTTTTCAACTTGCTTCACAGTGATTTTGAACTGAGCTGCTTTACCAGCCAAGTTTTCAGCTTGGTAATCTTCAGGGAAAGTAACGTCAATTACTTTCTCTTCACCAGCTTTCATGCCAATGATGCCATCTTCGAAGCCAGGGATCATACGACCTGAACCTAACACAAGTTTAAAGTCTTCAGCAGAACCGCCTTCAAACTTCTCACCATCGATAGTGCCTTCAAAGTCAAAAGTCACTTGCATGTCTTTTTTCGCCATACCCTTGGTTACAGCCCAAGTTTGACGTTGTTTTTGCAAGTTTTCGATCATAGCGTCAACGTCAGCGTCTTTGATTTCAGCTGATTTACGTTCAACTTCTAAGCCGTCAAATGCTTTTACTTCAACTTCTGGATAAACTTCTACAGTTGCTTCAAAAACTAAAGCGTCTTCTTTATGTTCAACTTTCTCAATGTTCGGCATACCTACCGCATTGATTTTTTCTTGTTGAATTGCTTCAAAAACGCTATCACGAATGATCTCATTTACAACTTCTTGATAAATGCTTGCACCGTATTCGCGACGAACAACGTTTTCAGGTACTTTACCTGGACGGAAGCCGTTGATCTTCACAGTTTTGGCAGTGCGCTTCAAACGAGCTTCAAATTGCTCGTTAATACGGCTCGTCGGTACAGACACATTTAAACGACGGGCAACGCCCGAAACCGCTTCAGTCGTTACTTGCATGGCTTCCTCGATAAAAATTAGTTAGTAGGAACAGTTTTTAAAAAAGTGCTGTATTATATGACAACTTTCAAGATATACAAAATTAACCGATCACTTGATGTAAGTGAAGGACATTATTCTAGTAAATTTCACAGTAATTTTATGATTCTTTAAATATTTTTAATAAGTACTTAAGTAAAACTAATTTTTTAGTTATTCTTTATAAATCTAAAATTACAATTAAACTTTGAATTTAATCGCTTTAATAAACAATTACCAATAATCAGTAGATTAGCTACATAAAAGTACAATTTACCATTCAATTATTCATTTTCTCTTCATAATTCAATTGGCAAATCCAATTAACACAAACTGTACATATAAATAAGAATTATTATTATTCGCATAACCTTTTAGTTTTAGAGTCCTGAAGTTATGTCTTTGATTAGAACACGTAAAAAAATTGTTTCTTCTGCAATAGCTTCATCGCTATCAATGATTGCAACAACAGCCATCGCGCAAGAAGCAGTTTCACAATTACCAACAATTCATGCTAAAGCGACTCAAGAAGAATCTTTAAAAGTAGATCAGTCTGCAAACTCTAAATTCGTAGCTCCTCTCAAAGACACACCAAAATCAGTCTCTATTCTTTCTCAAAAATTAATTAAAGATACAAACTCTAATACCCTACTCGAAGCGTTACGCTATGAACCTGGTATTACGTTAGGTGCTGGTGAAGGTGGTACCCCGTTTACCGATATGCCTTACATTCGTGGTTATAGCGGTCAGTCTTCTATTTATGTTGATGGTGTTCGTAATACAACGTCTCAAAATCGCGATATGTTTGCCATTGAACAAGTAGAAGTCATCAAAGGCTCTTCTTCTGCTCTTGGTGGTGGTGGTAGCGTTGGCGGAAGTATTAACTTAATTCCTAAAGTTGCTCATGAAGGTGACGTTTATCAAGGCAGTATCCAAGGCGGTACTGATAACTATCGTCATATCCAACTTGATGCCAACAAAGACTTTGGAAATGGCATTGCTGGTCGTGTTGTTATTATGGGTCACGAAAATGAAAAAGCTGGTCAAAGTAACGGTGCAGAATATGCCCGTGCCGGTATTGCCTCAAGTCTTGCATTTGGTTTAGATACGGCAACTCGTGGAACACTAAGCTACTACTATTTACGTAGTAACGATGAACCTGATGCAGGTATTCCGTTTAACAATGCAAACCCAACCAAACCTCCTGTTGGAGTTATTGTAACTCCTGGTGACGGCAAGCCTGTTGATGTAAAAGCTGGAACCTACTATGGCTGGAAAGCGCGTGATTTCGACAAACGCGAAAACCACATTGGTACGTTTAAGCTAGAACATGATTTTAATGAAAATCTTACCTTGTCTAATATAGCAACCTACAACAAATCTAAATCTGATTATGTTTATACGAATGCTGATGACTCTAAGGGTAATATTTACAGAGGCACAATCGCTCGCCGTGCGTTAAGCCGTATCTTAGATAGCGATGCTTATAGCGATCAGCTTTCTTTAAGAGGTAAATTCAACACAGGTAGCCTAAAGCATTCTTTTAATGTTGGTACCGAGTGGAGCTTCCAAGAAACTGATCAGGGTGTACATACTTTTACTAATGCTGCTGGTGAAACCACATCGACCATTTTAGACAGCAATATTCAAAACTGTACTTCAGCTGCTGCTGTGGCAAATGGCTGGTGTACGAGTTTAAATAATCCTGGAAATGGTGCCTTCACAGATAAGCGTGGATCTATCACTGCACAATCGACCACTCGTAGTCATAATGTAGGCGTGTATGCTTTAGATAGTATCGAATTTAATCCACAATGGTTACTTAACTTAGGTGTTCGTTGGGATAAATTTGAAACTGAGAAAAAATATAATAAGGACGTAAGTGGACGTACTCCTCATAAAACTGGTGATAAATTAGAAAGTGATACAGATTACTTCTCTTACCAAGCTGGTTTAGTTTTCAAACCAACCGAAGATGGTAGTATTTATTTAAGCTACGCTACATCAGCAAACCCTGTAGGTGTACTTGCTGAAGGCGATACAGGTTCAGATTCTATTAGCGACTCAGGTGCTGCAAGTGCGAGTGCAAATGATCTAAAACCAGAAGAAGCTCGTACTTTTGAACTAGGAACTAAATGGGACCTGTTTAACAATCGTGCGAACTTAACAGCAGCAGTTTTCCGTACTGAAAAGCAAAATACGCGTATTCAGATCGACCCAAATACGACAGCCAATGCTGGTAAAAGTAAAGTTGATGGATTTGAAATTAGTTTGAACGGAAAAATTACCGACAAATGGGATGTTTCTACAGGCTATAGCTATTTAGATAGTGAAATTACTGAAGCGGCATACAATGCAGTTGCTCAAGAAGGTAAACCATTACCATTTGTAGCGAAAAACAGTGCTACCTTATGGTCTACTTACCGAGTAATGCCTCAATTGACTTTAGGTGCTGGTGTTGAATATCGTGATCAAGTTTTCGTAAATACAACTGCTCCGAAATATTTGCCAACCTACACTATTTACAATGCTATGGCTAAATACGACGTGAACAAGAATGTAAATTTACAGCTTAACATCAACAATATCTCTGATAAGCGTTATTTCACTAGTGCACATGCAGCTCACTACGCATTTGAAGGCAATGGTCGTAATGCTGTCTTAGCGATTAACTTTAAATACTAGGTTTAAATTCCATAATTTATTTATGGAATTAATTGAAGTTCATATAAAATAGCCTCGTCATGAGGCTATTTTTACAAATGAAGTATCTATTAAAAAGGTGTTTGCCGTGATTCATCATATCCCCAATGTTTTAAGCAAAGAGCAAGTTGCCGAGTTCCGTAAGCTCATGGAAGACGCCAATTGGGTAGGTGGGAAAGTGACTGCCGGCACCTTGTCTGCTTCTGTGAAAAGAAATCAGCAACTCTCAGAACAAGATCCCCTTACTCATCATTTAAGTGATCTTGTCATCAAAGCAATTTGGCAAAATCCAGTATTTCAGGCTGCAGCCCTACCCCACAAAATTATTCCACCGCTTTTTAATCGTTATGATGAACATGAAAGCTTTGGTTTCCATGTAGATAACTCAATTCGCCTTATCCGTGGAACTTCTGAACAGCTACGCACTGATTTATCTTGTACATTATTTTTAAGTGAACCAGATGAATATGAAGGTGGTGACCTAGTGATTGAAGACACTTATGGTTATCACGAAGTCAAATTACCGGCAGGTGATGTGGTGCTCTACCCTTCTACTAGCCTACATGAAGTCAGCAGTATTACCTCTGGTACTCGTTTTGCTTCTTTTTTCTGGGTACAAAGTCTGGTTCGAGACGATAGTAAACGCCATCTCTTATTTAATCTTGATGAGAGCATTCGAGAACTACGCAAATCACACGGCGATAACTACCCAGAAGTCATGAAGCTCACCAACATTTATCATAATTTAATTCGAATGTGGTCAGAGCTGTAACTATATTTATTTTTGCCTTTTTAATTCTTAACAAACTTTTTTTCCTTAAAAAGGCAAGAATATGAAAATAATTTTCCATAAAAAATAAAACAGCGCAAAATTAGAAAATTATTTTCTAAATTATTTAACTAAAATTATGATAAGAATTTTGCACAAGGTGTAATCATTGTTTAGATGTGATATATCTAAATAACAAGATTACCTGCAAACCACCAAACTTATTATTTCACGGTCTAGAGATGAAAACGAATTACTTGTTTGCCCAGCCTACTCAAGCAAGACATCATCTGCAACTCCTGATGCTGCGCCAAGCGCGCGTATAAAAATTTTGTCTGCTTTTTAAAGCAGCACTTCAAAATTACCTTTAATTTTTCTGAATTAGATACCATATATAACTGTAGACGTTGCCTTTTAAATATATCCAGAGCAACCGCGCTACGAGACAAGGAGTTTTCTCATGATGTTGGCTGACCCTAGCAAAAAATACCGCCGTATGTACCAGCGTGTGGATTTACCAGATCGCCAATGGCCAAATAAAGAAATTACAAAAGCGCCAATCTGGATGAGTACAGATTTACGTGACGGTAACCAAGCAATTTTTGAACCAATGAACATGGAACAAAAATTCAAAATGTTCAAAATGCTTGTAAAAATCGGTTTTAAACATATTGAAATCGGCTTCCCGTCTGCATCTCAAATTGACTTCGATTTTACCCGCATGTTAATCGAAGAAAATCATATTCCTGATGATGTCTACATTGAAGTTTTGGTTCAGGCACGTGACCATTTGATTGAGCGTACTTTCGAAGCTTTAGCCGGTGCTAAGCGCGCAATTGTGCATATTTATAACTCTAACTCTCCAACCTTCCGCCAAAAGGTGTTGAATGTAGATGTAAATGGCGCAAAACAGTTGGCGGTGAATGCAGCTCAGAAAGTGAAAGAATATGCTGCGCAATATCCTCAAACTGACTGGATTTTCCAGTACAGCCCAGAATGTTTCTCTGCAACCGAATTAGAAGTCGCAAAAGATGTCTGTGACGCCGTCACAGAAATTTGGGATGCACGTCCAGATCATAAAGTGATTTTAAACTTGCCAGCGACTGTAGAAGTTTCTACGCCAAATGTTTATGCAGACCAAATTGAATGGATGCATCGTAACTTGGCACGTCGTGATGGCGTGATTATTTCTGTTCACTGCCACAATGACCGTGGCTGTGGTATTGCTGCATCAGAACTTGCCATTATGGCCGGTGCTGACCGTGTTGAAGGTTGTGTGTTTGGTAATGGTGAACGTACAGGTAACGTTGACGTTGCTGCGATTGCATTGAACATGTACACCCAAGGTGTAGCGCCAGAGTTAGATTTCTCTAACATTAATGAAGTCATTGCAACAGTTGAAGAATGTACTGGTTTACCTGTACACCCTCGTCATCCATATGCAGGTGACTTGGTATTTACTGCATTCTCTGGTTCACATCAGGATGCAATCAAAAAAGGCTTTGAATACCAGAAAAATGAAGAAATCTGGGATATGCCTTACTTGCCAATCGACCCGAAAGACTTGGGCCGTGACTACGATGCTGTAATTCGTGTAAATAGCCAGTCTGGTAAAGGTGGTATCGCTTATTTATTAGAATCAAACTACAACGTTGTATTACCACGTCGTTTGCAAATCGAATTCAGTCAGGTTGTTCAACAATATGCTGATGAGAACGGTACAGAAATTAATGCTAAAGAAATCTGGACGTTATTTAAAGATGCGTATGTTGATGTGAAGAATCATCATTACACAGTCAAACACTACAAGTTATCTGACATTAATGGCACTCAAATCATCGAACTTGATATTGATGTCGAAGGTGAAACACAACAGCTTCGTGGTGAAGGTAACGGACCAATCTCTGCATTCTTAAATGCTCTTCAATTACCAATTGACGTATTGAACTATGAAGAACGTAGTATTAGTTCTGGTGCAAATGCAAAAGCATTAACCTTAATTGAGCTTCAAGTAAAAGGTACAGGTAAAGGTTCGTTTGGTGCTGGTGTTCATGACAATACCGTCACCTCATCCATTGAAGCAATTATTGCGTGTACCAACCGTTTGATTGATCAAGGTGTTTTAAGTACAGATCAGGTTGTTGCCGCCGCTGTTTAATTAAAAAAAAGACTTTGGAAAGGATACCTAGCTTGGTATCCTTTCTTTTTATTCCTGAAAGATTTAAAAGGCGAAATGTTCCCGTGTCTTTTCCAGCTGATTCAGTGGGGTTAGTCACTCCGCAAAAGTTCCAATTTGAAGAACCATTACACCTTGAATGTGATCGTGTTTTGCCACGTTTTGAACTAATGGTCGAAACTTACGGCACTTTAAATGCTGATAAATCAAATGCAATTTTAATCTGTCACGCTCTTTCCGGACATCATCATGCAGCGGGTTATCACCACGAAGATGATAAAAAAGCTGGATGGTGGGATAGTTGTATTGGCCCGGGTAAGGCAATCGATACAAATAAGTTTTTTGTAGTTTCGCTAAATAATATTGGTGGCTGTAATGGCTCAACTGGCCCGACCTCACCAAATCCTGAAAACGACAACCGTCCTTATGGACCTGATTTTCCATTAGTAACGGTACGTGACTGGGTTAAAACTCAGGCCATGCTTTCTGACCGTTTGGGTGTAGATGTCTGGTATGCAGTGGTCGGTGGATCATTAGGAGGCATGCAAGCACTACAATGGTCCGTAGACTACCCTGACCGCCTACAAAAATGTGTGATTATTGCCAGTGCACCAAAGCTTTCAGCACAGAATATTGCATTTAATGAGGTTGCTCGTCAGTCAATCTTGTCTGATCCAGACTTCCATCATGGCCGTTATTTAGAAAATGATAGTTATCCGAAACGCGGACTAATTCTGGCTCGCATGGTAGGTCATATCACCTATCTTTCAGAAGAAGCCATGAAACAAAAATTTGGCCGTGATTTAAAATCTGGCAAATTTATGTACGGTTTTGATGTTGAATTTCAAGTCGAAAGCTATCTTCGTTATCAAGGCGAACAGTTTAGCCGTAACTTTGATGCCAATACTTATCTCATCATGACTAAAGCTTTAGATTATTTTGACCCATCTCGTGAGTACGGTCATTCTTTAACTGAAGCGATGGGTAAAACTAAATGCCAGTTCTTGATTGTCTCGTTCACAACTGACTGGCGTTTTGCACCAAGCCGCTCACAAGAAATTGTAGATGCACTTATTACCAATCATAAGCCAGTAAGTTATCTCGACATTGATGCTGAACAAGGACATGACTCGTTCTTATTCCCTATTCCACTGTATGTCAAAACCATGCGCGCTTTCTTAGGCGGTGAAGAACACTTAAAATCGACATCATTGGAGGCAAGCTAATGCGTATTGATCAACAACTGGCAGAAAAGTGGATTAAACCCGGCTCAAGCGTACTCGATTTAGGGTGTGGTGACGGTGAATTACTCGCTCATATGAGCCAAAAGCATCAAATTCGTGCTTATGGTTTAGAAATTGATCAAGAAAAGATTGCAATTGCCGTCAGTCGCGGGTTAAATATTATTCAACAAGATTTGAATCTCGGCTTAAGCCGCTTTGCAGACCAGTCCTTTGACTATGTGGTTATGGCACAAGCTTTGCAAGCCGTAGATGCACCCGATGTTTTATTAAGAGACATGGTGCGTGTGGGTAAACAGGCAATTATTACTTTTCCAAACTTTGCGCATTGGAAGACTCGCTCTTTTCTTGCATTAAAAGGAATGATGCCTGTATCGGATGCTCTACCATATATGTGGTATAACACCCCCAACATTCATTTATGTACATTTAAAGATTTCGAAGCACTATGTGCTGAAAATCAGATACAAATTATTAATCGACTCGCCGTCAATGGAAATCAGCAGGGAAGCCTGTTAAGCAAACATGTTCCTAATTTGTTTGGTGAAGTCGCTATTTATCGAGTGAGTGCACTATGAAAAAGACATTATTTAGCACACTATTTGCAGGACTGCTAAGTATGCAGGCTCATGCAGATTATATCGCCCAGCCACAATCGGTTGCGAGTCAGGCTGCACGTTTTTCAACAATGGGGATTAACGATCTTCAGAAAGCAGCAAAAGCTGGTCAAGCAGGCGCACAGTTTTATCTTGGTACACACTATCAATATGGTAAAGATGTAGCAAAAGATGACAAACAGGCTTTCGCATGGTTTAAAGCAGCAGCGGATCAAGGTTTATCGCCAGCACAATTAAACGTAGGCCGCATGTATGCCGACGGTATTGGTGTTAAAAAAGATGAGTCTATGGCTCGTAAATACTTTGAAAAAGCAGCAAGCAATGGCGATAACCGTGCAAGCTACAACCTTGCGATGATGGAAGAGCAAAAGAAAAACTACGTTGGTGCTTACCAATGGTATGAGCTTTCAACTCGTGATGGCATGCTCGACAATAAAGTGATTAGCTTATCTGAAGGTAAGAAAACTGCTCTAGCAGCAAACTTAACTCAAGAACAAATCCGTACAGCACGTGACCGTGCGGACAAATGGATTCAAGCACAATAATAACGGTTCATCCGTAAAAAACCTTACTCGACTAAAGCCACCTTGTATGCTCTACAAGGTGGCTTTAGTTTAGGTTGTCCCATTTTATATTCTATTTATTTCCCTCTATATCCCCTCTTAAAAAACACGTAACATAACTCACGTTCGATATTAGCTATAAAGTTTGGTTTTATTATGTCTACCCCACATTGGTTTGATCAGGGCAGTTTAGTTCTTGCCAGCAATAACAAAGGTAAAGTCGCAGAGTTTGAAAAACTTTTTGAACAGCTTAAGTTACCAGTAGAAATTATTCCTCAAGGTCGCCTTAATATTCCTGATGCAATTGAAGATGGTTTAAGCTTTATTGAAAATGCCATTATTAAAGCTCGTCATGCCTCTAAAATTTCAGGTAAACCTGCTATGGCTGACGACTCTGGTATTTGTGTACCAGTCTTAGGCGGCGCACCTGGTATTTATTCAGCACGCTATGCTGGAGAACATGGTGACGATGCAGCCAACAATGCCAAATTATTAAATGACCTTTTACCTTACCGTAAGAATGGTGAAGTAATTGAAGGTATGTTTGTGTGCGTACTTGCTTTAGTGACGCATGCTGAAGATCCTTTACCACAAATTTTCCAAGGCATCTGGCACGGTGAAATTTTAGAAGCTGCACGTGGTGAAAATGGCTTCGGCTATGACCCATTGTTCTGGTTGCCTGAGCTACAAGTGTCTAGCGCTGAATTGTCTAAAGAAGACAAGAATAAGATTAGTCATCGTGGGCAAGCGATACAGTTATTTAAAGAGAGCTTACAGAAGTAAGCTGATCACATGGCCACAATATGCAGCGTTAGAATATATTAAACTTTGTATAGGCAGACCTTACTTTTCAAAGATGAAAAAGTAAGCAAAAATCTTTTGTTAGACTGATGGTACGTTCATGTATCACAGTCTAACTGGCGGCATCCATGTCGCCTTCGCACAAGCAGATATAGGGGAAAAATTTTTAAATTAATTATAGTGGGAAATGCAAAAACACCGCATAAATCGCAATAAAAACACAACTCACAATCGTCCCTGAGGCAATGTAAGCCGCAGATCTACCAGTTCCTTGATAATGTGTTTCTAACGCTACAATATTCGCTGCTGGTGGCAGACAGAACATTAAAAACATCACTCCAATTTGCTGACTGATATTTGGAATGGGTAAAAATCTATAAGCTAAGCCACAAAGAATAAACCCGCACACTACTTTAAATGCTTGAGCTTTTATACTGTAAATTAAGTCTTTTAAATGCACTCGGGTACGGCGTAGCCACATTCCCAGCACACACATACCAGCAAAAGTCATGACAAACTTAGCAACTTCATATACCCAATGTATAGCAGGATGCTCGATATGTTGAGCACCTAACGACCTAAGTAAAAGTGCACAAAATATTGAAATACACGGTGGAGAAGTTAAAACCTTTTTTAATATGTTGAGCTTACTTTGTGGTGCAGTGGTGACTGCCGTAACAGCCCATGCATTTCCAAAAAGAGACATACCAATATATAAAGCCACAATAGGAGCCGTAGCATTAGGTCCAAATAAGGCCATGGCAAAGGGAAAGCCAAGCCACCCCATGTTGGTATAACTCACGCATAGCGCTAATAATCTATCTTTAAATAGAGCTAAATAGGCAAAGAAAATAAGAAATGCTGAACCGAAGCTAAACAGCATCAAACTCAAACTACCTGGCTGATAAAATACCATGTTATAAATAATCACAATTGGAATTAGTAAGCGGGCAAGCCAAGCTGAAAGAATAGGTTTTATGGTTTCTGCAATGGAAGTCTGAGCAAGTAGAAGTCCTGTGATAAATGCCAATATAGGCAGTAGTAGCGCCACGCTCTCTCCTCTTGCTCATCAAAACCAGCTTGCTATGCTACACCTTTTCAAAATGAAATGTACTCTCCATTTCAAGTAATTTAAGTGACTCTTTTCAAACTATGTATAAATAAAAAAAGAAGATATTCAGTTTATAAAATGAACTTTTTAGGTTTTGACAGTCATTCATTGTCTTAAAAATGACATATAAATGTCACATTCCTGTCATGGCAACCTGTTGATATAAAGCAAACTGAAAAGAGGTATAAGATCATGGCCGGTTTATCTATTTGGCATGTCGTTATTTTTGCAATTGTCGTTATTTTATTATTCGGTACGTCAAAATTAAAAAATATCGGTAAAGACGTAGGCGGTGCAGTAAAAGACTTTAAAAAATCAGTTCGTGAAGATGATGAGACTACTGCTCTTAATACTCCACGTACCATTGATGCCCAAGTCAAAACACCTGACAGCACATCAGTAAAAAGCTAAAGGTTTTCGACCATGCTTGATGTAGGAATGACAGAGCTACTCTGTTTTGCAATTATTGCAATTTTAGTTTTAGGTCCGGATAAACTTCCAGAAGCTGCACGCTTTGCTGGTCGTTGGTATGTTCGTCTAAAACGTTATATTACCAATTTGCAAAATGAGATTGATCAAGAGTTGCGTCTTTCTGAGTTTCGAAAAGAAATGCAAGAAGAACTCAACCGCATTGAAGCACTAGAACGTAAAGTACAACAACAGCTTGAAGAAATTCAAAAGCAGAATATTTCTGAAAATATAGATAAGGCTGAGGCAACCAAATCAGTGCCCCAACCTATTCGGATATGTCTTCCTATATCAGGCCATTATAAAGTCCCATACATTAGAAAATTTATGCCTTTAGCATCATCAACTGATATTTCAGAGACATCACCTGTTAAATTGAAGATTGCCGTATGAACCAACTGCCTTCAACCACTGTAAATAATCAGGAAAATTTAGACCAAATGCCAATCATGAGCCATTTGGTCGTTTTACGACGTCATTTATTTAGGATTGTCGGAGTAACCTTATTTTTATTTTTTTGCTTATTACCTTTTAGAAATAATACTTACCAATTACTATCTGAACCTTTGAGGCTGCAACTTCCGACCTCCTCGTCAATGATTGCAACCGATGTCACTGCAACATTCATGGCACCTTTTAAACTCAATTTATTTGTCGCACTTGTGCTGGCAATGCCATTTATTCTTTATGAAATCTGGTCATTTGTTCGTCCAGCACTCTATCAAAAAGAACGTCATTTAGCACTACCATTACTCATCGGTAGTATTGTCTTGTTTTATGCGGGTGTTGCTTTTGCATATTACATTACTCTTCCAGCAATTTTACATTTCTTTATTAGTGTATCGCCTGAAACTGTTGCACCGATGACGGATATTAATAGCTACCTAAGCTTCTGCTTAAAGTTATTTTTAGTATTTGGACTGACTTTTGAAATTCCAATCGCGACACTCCTCCTTATTTTAATCGGTGTGGTAAATACAAAAAGCCTTGCTGAAAAGCGACGTTTTATCATTGTTGGATGCTTTTTTGTAGCGATGTTTATTACCCCACCAGATGCAATTTCAATGGTGATGTTAGCCATCCCAATGTGGTTGCTTTTCGAACTTGGCCTACTCTTTGGTAAAATTCTTGAGAAAAGAAAAGCCCATTCTGCTGAATAAAATAGTTTCTAAGGAAAAGCCTGAACCTACAAGTTCAGGCTTTTTTATGTAGAACACTTTTTAATCTACAAAGCAATAAACTGTCTTCAAAGTGACTTAAAAATGTAAGAAAAGTGTCATTTTCAGTCCATAGAATCAACTCAACAAATATACCCACAAAATTTACGGATTTCTTATGACAACTGCTTCTACTCAACCAACGCGTCGCGAAATTTTAAAATGGTTTTCGGGGATTCCTTTTCTACCATTAGGAGCGATGGCTACGGCAGCAACATTAGCAGGTTGTAATGATAGTGATGACAGCTCAGTAGTCACTCCAACACCACAACCAAGCAAATTTAAAAATGCAAAATTCACAGCAATGCCAGCGCCAACAACTGCAGCTGATCGTGCAACAACTGTAGTGAATTCTAAATTAAAAATTGATTGGGAAAATTCAACCAGTACTGAATACCAACTCGCTTATAAACCTTTCTTTAAAACTGGTGATAGCGTACCAAAACTTGGTGGTGGGACGATTATTGCGGGTGGTTATTTTGATGTTAACGGCAATCCAATTATGGATAAGTCAGTTGCTGGTAAAGAGCGTCAGTTCTTTTCAGACTGTCCAGATGGTTCATCTCTAATTCAATTAGAAGGTGCGAAAGTTGAAGGCGTAGCAAACCCAGTGTTCCATGTCGTTCAATTTGAATACAACTCTAAAGACCAAGCAGGTGGTGATACTTACGGTCAATTACCTTCACCAATCGCAATTTTAACTTTAGATCAAGACCAAAAAACAGGTCACCTAGAACTTAAAAAATACTTCAATGTTGATACTGCACCAGTACACGGTTTATGGATTACTTGCGGTGCTAGCTTATCACCTTGGAACACTCACTTATCAAGTGAAGAATACGAGCCAGATGCATTCAATCAAGGTATTGGCGGTACAGATCCAAAATATCTTGGTAAATACTTCTTTGGTGATGAAACCAAAGCAAACCCATATAACTACGGTCATTTGCCAGAAGTAACGGTTAACCTTGATGGTACAGGTAGCATTAAAAAGCACTATTGTTTGGGTCGTATTTCTCACGAACTTATCCATGTTATGCCAGACAACCGTACAGCACTTATGGGAGATGACTACACCAATGGTGGTTTCTTCATGTTCGTTGCAGATAAAGAAAAAGATTTATCTGCAGGGACACTATATGTTGCTAAATACATCAATACGCTAACTGAAACCTCAACTGCTAGCATTCAATGGATCAAACTTGGCCATGCGACAAGTAAAGAAATTGAGGATTTAGTTGCTGGTGGGATTAAGTCAACTGACATCATGGAAAGTTTAACAACCAATCCAAATGATGCGAGCTATACTGAAATCACTTTGGCAAAGAAACAGCTTTGGGTCAAACTTAAACCAGGTATGGAAAAAGCAGCAGCTTTCTTGGAAACACATCGTTATGCAGCACTAAAAGGTGCAAGTATGGCGTTCACCAAGATGGAAGGTACTAACGTAAATATTAAAGATAAAGTTGCTTACTCTGCTTTAGCTAATATTCAAGATTCAATGGTCATTGGCGGTAAAGGTTATGTCGCTGGACATAATGTCGCGTTCTCTAAAAAGATTACTGCTGGTGGCGTGCTTGCACACAAGTTAGGTAATAGCTTTACAGACAATGAAGGCAGCGCAATTAATAGTGAGTGGGTTCCTCTTTACTCATATATGCTGCTCATGGGTGAAGATCTTGCTGCGAAAGATAGTTTAGGTAATACAGCGAACCCAGACAAAATTGCTAGCCCAGACAATCTGAAGTTCTCTGAAACTTTACGTACATTATTCATTGGTGAAGACTCAGGTAACCACGTGAACAACTTCTTGTGGGCATACAATGTAGATACCAAAGAGTTAACACGACTGCTTTCTACACCTGCAGGTGCAGAGTCAACAGGTTTACATGCTGTAGATTCAATCAATGGTTGGACTTACATCATGAGCAACTTCCAACATCCAGGCGATAGTAGTAGTGTACCTGAGGATGTTAAGGCATTAATTAACCAAAATTACAACAATGGTTATAGTGCTAACGTCGGCTATATTACAGCAGACCCAATTGCCCCTTCAGTCACAACTAAATAATTTTTCATAAGCTCTCTAAACATTAAAGCTGGCTAAGACCAGCTTTAATGTTTTTACATTCAACTTTTACTTTTTATGAAAATTAAATGAAAAATTACAGAACTTTTCATTAACTTATCATCAAAACGTCAACGCCTCGTCACATTCACAAACTAAGCTCATGAAGAATTTTAGAACAATCTCTTTATTTACTTAGGAATTCCCCATGACAGAGCTGACGCCATATCATGAAGACCAAGAACTGGACAATAATACTTCTGACAATATCCACTTCCGCGACATTTTAGAACAACACATCAGTCGCCGTAGTTTAATTACTAAAGCAGCAAGTGGTGCTGTAGCGCTAACTTTAGCCTCTACCTTAACAGGCTGTAATGATAGTGATGATGACTCAGGTTCAAACAACGGTGGAACCACACCTGTAGATCCAAATAAAAAACCAGAAAAATTAACTTTTACCGCAGTTGCGAAAAACCATAACGACATCGTGACTGTACCTGAAGGCTATGAAGCAAATGTCATTTTTGCTTTGGGTGATTCAATCAACCCTGCTTTTGGCGACTGGGACGATAATAATATTCCATCTGGCCCAAGCTTCCAGTTCCGTTCAGGCGACTGTCATGATGGTATGCATTATTTTGGTTTAAATACTTCAACAAACCGCTTTGACGAGAGTGCTTCAGCGCAAGGTTTGTTGGTCATGAATCATGAATATATTAATCAGACTTTCCTTCACCCAAAAGGCCCAACAAAAGTTGATGGACGCCGCCCTGAAGATGAGGTCATTCGTGAAACCAATGCGCATGGCGTTTCTATTGTTTACATCAAAAAAGATGCTGCAACTCAAAAAGTAACAATTGATAAAAGTTCTATTTTTAACCGCCGTATTACAGCATCAACAGAAATGGATTTTGCAGGTGCTGCAGCTGGTTCTGGCTTGCTTGCAACTCGCTTCTCCCCTACTGCAAGTAAAACTCGCGGTACTCATAATAACTGCGGTAATGGTTATACACCTTGGGGCACATACTTAACCACGGAAGAAAACTTTATTGGTTATTTCCAGCGTTCAGGTAGCGATGAATATGCACGTACAGATGCAGAAAAAATTGCATTAAAGCGTTACGGGTTGGGCGTTAAAAAAGATGAACCTTATCTATATGAGAAAGATGAAAAAGGTGCACCTAAAAAAGATAAAGATGGCAACATCATTTACTTAAAAGATAAAAATGGTGAGCTCATTCCTAACGTTGATGAACAAGGGCGACAAATTTATTTAGGCACAAGTTCGCGTTACGGCTGGGAAACAGCAATTGGTCAAGTAGAGTCACAAGACTTATATGACCGCTGGAATGCCGACGTAAAAGCTGCACAAGCTACCCAAGATTATCGTAACGGTCCAAATACATTCGGTTGGATGGTCGAGATTGATCCGTTTGATGTTCGCCTAAATCCGGTTAAACGTACCTCATTGGGACGTTTTGCACATGAAGATAGTGCTTGTCGTGCCGTAGCAGGTCAACCATTAGCATTTTATATGGGCGATGATTCTCGCGGTGAGTACATCTATAAATTCGTCTCTACCGCAGTGTGGGATGTCAAAGATGTAAATCGTGGTTATGCGGCTGGCGACAAATACATGAACGCAGGTAAATTGTATGTTGCCAAGTTTAATAATGATGGTTCAGGTCAATGGATTGAACTTGCCTATGGCAAAAATGGCTTAAATGAAAGCAACACGACCTACCCATTTAAATCTCAAGCTGACGTTGTCACATTTGCACGTTTAGCTGCCGATGCAGTCGGTGCTACAAAAATGGACCGCCCAGAATGGTGTACGGTCAACCCAGTGAACGGTGAAGTTTATGTCACCTTAACCAACAACTCAAATCGTGGTAAAGATTACGCGACCGATGCTGCGAACCCGCGTAACTATACTGACCTTAAAGATGGAAAAACCACTCAAAAGGGTAACGTTAACGGTCATATTATCCGTTTTAAAGAAACGGATGACAAAACGACTGCTGAAACCTTCAAATGGGATATTTACCTATTTGGTGCAGAAGCATCTATGGCTTCAAACATCAACCTATCTGGTTTAACAGACAACAATGATTTGTCATCTCCAGATGGTATGTGGTTTGACCCACGTGGTGTACTTTGGATTCAAACAGATGATGGCGCATACACTGATGTCACTAACTGTATGATGCTTGCTGCGCTACCAGGCCAGATTGGAGATGGTGCTCCTGCAACTACCTCAAATGGTCAGCAAACTTTAGTCGGTGCTAAAGTTACAGACTCAACTTTGCGCCGTTTCTTGGTGGGACCTAAGCAATGTGAGATTACAGGTATTGCGATGACACCTGACTACAAAGCAATTTTCATTAATGTTCAACACCCTGGTGAAGATTCTGCAAGTTACTCAACACCAGAAAGTAACTGGCCAGCAACCCAAAAAGATCCAAGCAACAAAACTGCGCGTCCACGCTCAGCAACTGTTGTGATTACCCGTAAAGATGGTGGTGTGATCGCGGGTTAATTCTTAGATGATTAAAAATGCCGGTCAATTGATCGGCATTTTTATTATCATCGATTTAAGAGAACCTGCTGCTGAACAATTTGCCCACTATGCTCGCCTTGTTGGGTCTTTTCCAACCAAAGCCATTCATTATTGGTCATCCTTAAAAAATTTGAACAACGTGTGCCATACACAGGACTTTGAATAAAAGTCGATGACAATAACTCTTCCATTTCTGGCTGAATGCCGGTATTGGGTAATAATGCCGTTGTGACCTTACGTTCATCTTCAAGAATATCCCATGCAGCATGTTGCAAAGTTAACTCTTCCGTCTGGTGCTGAAGCATAGGCAAAAACTCTTGCGTAAAACGTGTTCTTAAATGTCTGGTTTTTTCCCAATGTTCAGACATCAGACCATTCGAAACCACATAAACACCATTGGCTAATACTTGCGGGGCTTCACCACGGTTACTCATATAAACCGCTTGATCAGCATTTCCCATAAACAGGTTAAAGCCAGCAAAGTTCTGTTGCTGCTGTTCTAATTGTTGAGCAAATCGAATCGGCAATAAATCAGACTCTAAAAAAGCCTGAACTAAGTGCCCTCGAGAAGTTCCGTATGATTTTTGATCTCGTCCATCACGAAAATTGGTCAAGACAGCCCATCGGCCTTGAGGTGTAACGCCCATCCAAGTCCCACCCGACTGTAAATCTTGCCCAGCAATAATCGGTGTGTGTTGCCACTGATGTAATAAAGCTGTTGGTCGATGATAGAACTCATCCCGATTTGACATAAGACATAAGGGCATATCATCCAGAACATACCATGCTAAAGCCACAATACACATCTTTTCTTATTCCCTATCTTTACACATTGAATGTACAACATTTTTCACATCATTCCGCTACAATCTGTCAAAACGTAAGATCAAGGAGCAGCAATGCTGACCTATCCTAATATCGATCCGGTCGCAATACATCTAGGACCTCTTCAAGTCCATTGGTATGGACTCATGTATTTATTGGCATTTTTATGTGCTTGGGGGCTTGCTTCCTACCGTGCCAAACAGCGTGATGGCTGGACATCAGAAATGGTTTCCGATCTGGTGTTTTACGGTGCTTTAGGTGTCGTTCTGGGCGGTCGTGTCGGCTACGTCCTTTTCTATGAGTTTGATAAATTCCTTGAAAATCCGATTTGGCTATTCCAAGTCTGGACAGGCGGTATGAGTTTCCATGGCGGCTTCTTAGGCGTCATGATTGCGATGTTATTTTGGTGTAAAAAATATCAAAAAACATGGTTCCAAACCCTCGACTTTATTGCCCCATGTGTACCGACTGGCTTAATGTTTGGGCGCTTTGGTAACTTTATTGGTGGAGAGTTATACGGTCGTGCGGTAACCGACCCAAATTATCCATTTGGTATGATCTTCCCAACTGATCCACTACAACTGGTACGCCATCCATCACAAATTTATCAAGCAATTTGTGAAGGCTTAATCCTATTTATTATCTTGTGGTGGTTTAGTTCAAAACCACGTCCACGCATGGCGGTTTCTGCACTATTTTTAATGGGCTACGGTGTTGCACGCTTCGTAATGGAATTTTTCCGTCAACCAGATGCCGACCAAGGTTTCATTTTATTTGGCTGGATGACTAAAGGTCAGATCCTCACCGTTCCAATGCTATTAATTGGCCTTTGGATGATGTGGTATGCCTACCAAAAGAAAATTTATGACTGGGGCCCACAAAAGAACAGTTAATATGATAAATCAGAGGAGTTTCGGCTCCTCTTTTCTTTTTTATGCTACAGTTTTTACTCTCCTAAAAATGAAGATACGACATGCTGGAATTCTGGTTTAACACTCAAGTCCCGACATTTAAAAAATTAGTAATTTTAATTATTACACTGTTGATTTGTATTGGATTATATCAATACCAACCACTGCCTTTAGATACCATTTTAATGTTTACTGGTACGGGGGTTATTTTTTTAATCTGCCGTTATTTTAAATTACATTTTGCTCAGAAAAATCCAACTGGCCTACTTTACCGCCTGCTGACTTGGATCCCTATCGCTCTTTTATTTGCACTTATTTTTGTTAAAACAATGCCGAACTTGCTGATCTGGGGCGTTCAAGGAATCGCATTTATGGCGCTTGCAGCTTTTATTTTTTCACCTCAATCACTTTTTAATAAATAGGCTCAATATATGCTGGCTTATTGGTACAACGCACCACGTCACATCAAACTTATCTTCATTATTGTTGTTTGTGTTGCAGTTTATGCTGCTAATCAAGTTCAGCCCCTATCTCCTATTTATACAATACTCAGCCTTATTTTCGGGTTTGGTTTACATATTGGGTATTACTTGAATACCAAACTTTCAAACCACACATCAGGCAAATCGAGCTTGGGAGTTTTAATCAAAATCTATCCTATTTTGATCATTATTATTTTGATGTATTTGCTTCCGGTTCAACATAAATGGATTCATCTCATACAAGCTTTAGGCTTTGTACTGATTGGCTTTTTCCTTGTCTCGATTTATCAAAATCGTGCTAAACGATTTTAATTACAAACTATTGCTCGCTTTCCTACCTGTCATTAAACCATGTTATTATCTTCCACGGTTTATTGATCCAGAAACCATCTCCCCTTCTATTTTATGGAATTAATCCGAACTCGAGAGTGTTATGCGTGCATATTTAGACCTACTACAACATATCCTTGATAATGGCGGTGACAAAGGCGACCGTACAGGCACAGGAACCCGTTCTGTATTTGGTCATCAAATGCGTTTTGATCTCTCTAAAGGTTTTCCTTTACTCACCACAAAAAAAGTTCATTTCCGCTCGATTGTGATTGAGTTACTTTGGTTTTTAAAAGGCGACACCAACGTCCAATACCTAAAAGACAATAAAGTTTCAATTTGGGATGAATGGGCAACAGCAGAACAAACTGCTCGCTTTGGCCGTCCAGAGCATGAACTTGGACCAGTCTATGGTCATCAATGGCGTAATTTCGGCGCAACTAAAAATGCTGACGGTACTTATAATCAAGATGGTTTTGACCAGATTAAATGGTTAATTAACGAAATTAAGACCAATCCAAACTCGCGCCGTTTAATTATTTCTGGTTGGAACCCAAATGAAGCTGGACAAGTTGCCTTACCGCCTTGCCATACGCTCTTCCAATTTTTCGTACAAGACAACAAATTGTCATGCCAGCTTTATCAACGTAGTGCCGATGTGTTTTTAGGTGTACCTTTTAACATTGCAAGTTATGCTCTACTCACCCATATGATTGCTCAAGTTTGCGGTCTAGGTGTAGGTGATTTTGTCTGGACTGGTGGTGATACACATCTTTATGTAAACCATTTTGAACAAGCTAAACTTCAATTGACACGTGAGCCTTTACCGCTATGCCAATTGAAACTAAATCCAGAAATAACTGATTTGTTTGATTTCAAATTTGAAGATATCGAGATTGTAGGTTACGAGTCACATCCTGCAATTAAAGCACCAGTTGCAGTATAAAGATGGCTTAAATTTCATTAGATTACGGTTTAGAGAATAAGATTATGGCATGGCAAAATGTAGAAGTTGTCCACGTTGTGGCAATGGACAAAAACCACTGTATTGGTAAAGGCAATGCGTTGCCATGGCATATTTCTGCCGACTTAAAACATTTTAAAGAAATCACACAAGGTGGCGTGGTCGTGATGGGTCGTAAAACCCTTGAGTCTATGGGCCGTGCTCTACCAAACCGTGTGAACTGGGTGATTACCCGTGACATTAACTGGCAATTTGATGGCGTTAAAGTTGCGTATTCAATTGAAGATGCCTTAAATGCAGCTTTAGAAGATGTAAAGAATACCGAAAAACAAGCTTTGTTCATTATTGGTGGTGGTGAAATCTTTAAGCAAACCTTGTCGATTGCAGACCGTCTTGAGCTCACTCATGTTGACTTAGATGTACAAGGTGATGCACATTATCCAACAATACCGAGTGAGTTTCATAAAACCGCAAGTGAACAGCATGTTGATGAAAAATCAGGAACTTCATTCGAGTTTGCTACTTATAAAAAATAATTTTATGGATGCCTATGCACAATATCGGAACACGTGAATTTATTATTGCTCTACTTTTTGGACTTTTACATAGTTTATTCACGCTGTTTATTGTGTTCTCTAGCATTTGGGTATGCGTAGCGCTTTGGGTTCAACAACCTTTTGGCTGGTTAGGCAGCCGCATACTCATTGGCATCTGGATTGCTTTTGCACTGAGTATGGTTGGCTTATATGTTGAAGGTCATATTATTAGCCGCCGTACCGATATGCTGATTTATCTTTTAGCGTTTGCCTGCTCTCTTGTTTGGTATTTTTCGATTACTGCGCGTCAAGATCGAGACTGGAACCCTGAAGTTGCCAATATGCTGAGCTATGAAAAGCACGGCGATGTAATCACTTTACACAATGTTCGTAACTTCAACTGGCATCCTGATGGAACTTATGATGTGCGATGGGAAACCCGCAGTTTTGACCTCAACCAGTTAAATGGAGTAAATATCATTACTTCTTACTGGATGGGACCACAAATTGCTCATACACTGGTAAGCTTCGAATTTAAGAATCAGCAACCTTTAGTCTTCTCAATCGAGATTCGTAAAGAAAAAACTGAAGAGTTTTCGGCAATTGGCGGTTTTTTTAGAAAATATGAACTTAGCTTAATTGCTTCTGATGAAAAGGATATTGTCTATACGCGTAGCAACATCCGTAAAGAGCAAGTTTATAATTTTCCAGTCAATATGCCGCGAAGCGAGCAAAAAGCGCTATTTTTAGAATATCTTAAGAAATCGGATGAGCTACGCAAGAAGCCTGAGTGGTACAACACCCTTACGAGTAACTGTACAACCTTAATTTTCGATATGGTTCAAGCAATTAACCCATATCAGCTTCCCAAAGATTATCGTCTAATCGCTTCGGGTTACTTACCTAATTATTTATATGACCTTAAAGCACTTAATCAAAATATCAGTTTAAAACAGTGGTATCAAATTGCGCATATCAACCCAAGAACTGAAAATTTTGAACAGCTTTCAGATCAGAGTAGTCAACACTTCTCTCAAATCGTTCGACAAGGTTTACCTAAAGCTAAATGAAATAAGTAATGCACTTTTCTTTACTTTTTTATACATGCTTTACTTTGTATTTTAAATACATAAAGCCTATTGTAATAGGCAGGAAATAGAGGGAAAAACAATGCAACAAGCATTATTTGGCGGCGGCTGTTTTTGGTGCGTCGAAGCTGTATTTTTACAAATACGCGGTGTAGAAAAAGTAACTAGTGGTTATGCAGGTGGACACACGACTAACCCTACTTACGAGCAAGTATGTCAAGGAGATACCCAGCACGCTGAGGTAATCTTGGTTGATTTTGATGAAGAGCAAGTAACTTACTCCCAATTACTTGATGTATTCTTCGCGACTCACGATCCAACGACTTTAAATCGCCAAGGTAATGATATTGGCACACAATACCGCTCTGTTATTTACTATTATAATGAAGAGCAAAAGCAGGCAGCGGAACACACGATTCAGACTCTAAAAAATGACGATCTTGATATTGTGACTGAGCTGTCTCCTGTTCCGACATTCTATCCAGCAGAAGAATACCATCAGAATTACTATGCAAAGAATCCTTCACAAGGTTATTGCAACTTTGCGATTCCACCAAAGCTGCTCAAGCTATATAGTAAATTCCAGCATCTGATGAAAGATCAATAAATCAGAACAATAAAAAAGCAACCAGTTTGGTTGCTTTTTTATTGAGTAAACTAAATTTTAGTTTTCACTTACAAAGGCAATATCGCTCAGTCCGGCTTCACTGGCGCGAGACATTACCTGAGCAACAGTATCGTACTTCGACTCTTTATCAGCACGAAGTTGAACTGTTGGTTTAACATCACCTTGACCTGCTTCTTGAAAACGTTTTTGAAGCTCATCTAGGCTAATTACTTGAGTATCCCAAGCCACTTCACCATTTGCATTGATACTAATCGTAATAGCTTTTGGTGGTGGATCAATAATTTCAGCAGTTGTTTTAGGAAGCGTTAATGGAATCGATGGGTTGGCAACTGTTGCTGTGACCAAAAAGATGATCATTAACACCAACATAATGTCGATTAGCGGAATGAGATTCATCTCATTCATGCCACTATCGTGGTCTTCACCCAATTGAAAAGCCATTAAGCTTGACCTCCAACGTAACTTTGCTGTGCAGTTTTAACATCAGACTTTACAGTTGAGTCTTGCTGCAACATCGTGTCAATTAACAAGCTGTGCGCTTGGTCTTGTAAGTCGTGAGCAAGACCACGGTTTGCACGTACACAAATGTTATAAGCCAATACCGCTGGAATCGCAACTGCAAGACCAAGACCTGTCATAATAAGTGCTTCACCTACTGGTGTAGCCACTTGAGCCAAACCTGCTTGTCCGCTTTTACCTACGGCAACAAGCGCATGGAAAATACCCCAAACAGTACCAAACAAACCTACGAATGGTGCAATTGAAGCAATCGTTCCTAAAACAGAAATACCTTTATCAGCATTGGCCTTTTCAGCAGAAATCTGACGAAGTAATGCCTGCTCTGCAACCGCTTTACGCTGTTCAAAACTCAAAGGTTGTAACTTTGCTTTTAACGAAGTGATAGCCTGAGAAAGTTGAGCATAAGCTTGTTGTTTTAGCTGGCGAGTCCCCATCAAACGTAAGATGAAAACTGTCCAGGTAGCAATCGACATTGCCAATAAGATGAAATACAGGGTCTTACTCACTGCATCTGCATGTTGCCAATAGATTGAAAAGTTCATATTGAACTCCTGATTAAGGTTAGCCGTTGGGACTCAAATTCATTTAAGGGGTTAAATCAAAGGGTTGCTCTGCTTTAATTGGATAAGCAACACCATTTTCCATATAAGGTTTAAATTTCGCACCGCGAACAGCACGGACTACTTTGTCATCTAGACTTGAAATACCACTACTTCTAGTCACTCGTACATTAATAATTTTGCCTTTTTCATCGGCTTCAATAAGTACCATGACAGAGCGTGCTTCGCCTTGTAAATCTTTTGAAGAAACTGTTAAATGTGGTGAGCGGCTCCACTGTACACCCGAACCACCAATTGAAACGCGTTTCGGTGATGGATCTGGGGCAGGTTGAGCTTTAGGCGCTTCTTGTACCACTGGTTTTGGTTTTTCGATAACTTTTTCAGTAACAGTTGTCGTTACCACTTTGGTTTCAACTTTAGGTTCTGTCTTTACTGTTTCTTTTGGTGTTTCAGCTTTTTTCACCTGTTGAATTTTTTCCACTTTTTTAGGTGGTGTCACAGGTTTTTCAACAACTTTAACTTCTTTTACCTCTTTTTTAGGTTCCGGCTTTTTAGGCGGTTCCTTTGGCTTAGGAGGTAGTGGTTTTGGTTGCTCTTGAATTTTTACGAAACGTACCTGTAAAGGCTTCTTCTCGATTGGCTTTAATTCAGCAGGCTTAATATGGCTGACCGCCCATAAGACCCCGATATGACCAATTGCAACCGCAATTAGTGCCGTGATGACTTTCTTTTTCATCGGATTGGGAGAGTTTAAGGCTGCGGAAGATTGACTCATAAGAATCTAATTACCTAATGGATGATGATTTCAGATTTCTATTTGTAGAAACGATTTCAAACATCGGATAGAACAATAAAGTGCCACAATAATAAATGAGAAGTGTTTTCATTTGCAACTATTTTTTGAGAAAAACATTTGCTCAATATCACTAATTTGTATCAGTTGAGTGTCTTTGCTTTTGTTTTCTCATAGTTACATGAACGCGTATCTCTTGTTCACAAAGTGTTTAATCTAACTTATATAGTTAGGCTAATTTCACTATGAAGAGATCGAATCTTATCATAAACTCATTCAATATTGTTACGTTATATCATTTCAATATTTTTTTTGATATAAAAAAACACGCATGAAGCGTGCTTTTTTAAATAAGCGTTATTTAAAAAACAACTGTCTTGTTACCATCAACAATAATACGGTCTTCTAAATGCCATTTTACTGCGCGAGCTAATACATTACGCTCAACATCTTCACCTAGCTCACGAAGTTGCTCAACATTATAGTCATGGCTTACACGCTCAACGTCTTGCTCAATAATTGGACCTTGGTCTAGATCAGCCGTCACATAGTGAGCTGTCGCACCAATCAACTTCACACCTTTTTCATAAGCTTGCTTGTATGGGTTAGCACCCACGAAAGCTGGCAAGAAAGAATGGTGAATATTGATGATTTTCATTTCCCATTTCGCAACAAAATCTTCGCTTAAAATTTGCATGTAGCGAGCAAGAACCAATAAATCATTGCCTTGCATCATTTCATCAATTTGTGCATAAGCTTCAGCTTTATTGTCTTTTGTTACTTTAATTACAGTAAATGGAATACCGAAGTTCTCAACAGATTCACGTAAATCTTCGTGGTTAGAAATCACGTGTGTAATTTCACAAGGTAACGACCCACGTGCATGACGCCACAATAACTCAAGTAAAGCATGGTCGACTTTAGAAACTAAAATACCAACCTTTTTAATTTCGTTTACGAAAGCCAGACGCCATTGCATGCCATAACGCTCAGCAACATTCGCAGCAAATGTTTGAATTAATGCATCTTTACGCGACTGTAAATGGTCAAGTTCAAATTCAACACGCATGAAATAACGTCCGCCCTGAGCTTCCGTCGCATACTGGTCAAGCGCGGTAATGTTTGCACCTTGGTGGTACAAAAAGCTCGATACAGCCTGTACGATCCCAGGCTTGTCTTCACAAGTAATCAGTAAACGGGCTGTATTGGCAGTGGTCATATTCATTTGGTTAATATCACTTAATTGAGTCAATTTTTTAATAAGCCGAGTATTCTAGCGCCCTAAATAAACAAGCACAACTATTCATCTTTTAACGACGACAAGCTGGCGAATAGATCAGAAGGCCCCAGTGACTCAAGCAACTGCTCATAAGTTGCTCGGCTTTCTCCCATCAGATAAGGGCCTTCAAGGAAAACCATTTGACGTAATGCCTGCCAAACCCATTTTTCTTCTAAGTGGTTATTGTCACTAATGTGACCAGACATATATAAAAAGTTTGTCCAGTTTGTTAATACAATCCACAAGTTAATAATGAGTGCTTCAATTTCAGACGGTGTCATTTTCATAAGACCTGCATCGACAAAGGCTTGATAAATCTTTTGCCCCTGCTGCATGACCTGTCCAGCAAACCGTGGATAAATCTTTTTAAAGTCTTCGTTACTTTCAACTAAATGATACACATCGCGATGAATAAAACGGTAACTCCAGAGTTGACCGCTTAACACTTGAAAATAGCTGATTTTGTCATTGGTCGTTAATGGCCTGTCTTCAGGTAAAGAAAGCATGTCTAAAGTCTCAACCTGATATTGGTACATTAATTCTTTAATGATTTCATGCTTATTCCGAAAATGATAATACAAGTTTCCCGGACTAATACCTAACTCTGCAGCAATATGATTGGTTGTAACCGACCGTTCACCTCGCTCGTTAAAAAGCTGCAAACTGATTTGTAAAATCCGGTCTTTTGTCTTCAGAGCTTTAGGTAGAGACATTTTAATAACCTTTAATAATTCACATGGTTAAGACTTAAACACATAAACCGACTTGACTATTTAGAGTATTTACTCTAAAAAATAAGTATATCAGTATATTTGGTAAGTACCGATGAACAGTCAAACAAAAACAAATCCAGAGACTCAGCTTCCTTATGATGTTAAGCATTTACATGACTTGCTTGAACAACAAAAGCTCGCTTATTTACGTCATCCGGTACCCACTGCTAAAGAGCGTATTGATCGTTTAGCTCGTCTTAAAAGAGTCTTGGTAAAATATCAAGATCAGATTGCCGAAGCAATTAACCTTGATTATGGCAATCGTGCAATTATGGAAACAAAAATTGGTGAGCTACTCACTAGTTTGGAACAAATCAAATATTACAGTAAGCATCTGACTGCGTGGATGAAACCTTCAAAACGCCATATCAGTGTATTACATCAGCCAGCAAAAGGTTGGGTACAATATCAGCCTATGGGTGTGATTGGTATTATTACACCATGGAATTACCCATTATTACTTTCGGTTGGACCTCTAATCTGCGCACTAGCTGCAGGCAACCATGCCATGATCAAAATTTCTAGTGCCTCTCCAAATTTTGGACGTGTCCTTGAAAGTGCATTAGCAGAAGCATTCCCACAAGAATTAGTTGCTGTGGTAAATGGTGGTGGCGTTATTTCAGATGCGTTTAGTCATTTGCCTTTTGACAAAATGATTTTCACAGGCTCAACTTCTGTTGGTAAAACAGTGATGGCAGCCGCAGCTCAAAACCTAGTTCCAGTAATTCTCGAGTTAGGCGGAAAGTCTCCTGCCCTAGTACATGCATCAATGGATATGAAAGATGTGGCTCAACGTATTGCTGTAGGTAAATTGTGGAATGCAGGACAAACTTGTGTTGCGCCAGATCATATTTTCTTACCACGCGGCAAAACTGCCGAGTTCATCGAAAACTTTAAATTGATTGTGGCTGGAATGTATCCTCACTTCCGCAACAACCAAGACTACACCTCTATTATTAATGATAAACAGTACAACCGCATTCAGGGTTATCTTGAAAATGCCCGTGATCAAGGTGCACGTATTGTTGAAATTAATCCGCAAAATGAAATTTTAGATGATGTCCGTAAAATTGCGCCAACTTTAGTCACTGGCGTGACGACCGCAATGGATATTATGCAAAATGAAATCTTCGGGCCTATTCTACCGATTTTAGAATATGACCAAATAGAAGAAGTCATCGAATTCATTAATAGTCGTCCACGTCCTCTAGCGATGTATTATTTTGATTATGATCAAGCGCGTGCTGACTATATTGCACAACACACCCATTCAGGGCATTTCGGAATTAACATGGTGATTACCCATGTTGCACAAGATGATTTACCGTTTGGCGGAATTGGCGCATCAGGTATGGGTAAATATCACGGACCAGAGGGCTTTTTTAGCCTTTCTCATGAGCGTTCGGTGATGTCAAATCCAAAACTTTATAGCCTTAAATACATTCTTCCACCGTTCAATAAGCCGATTCATCGTTTCATTTCGAAAACCTTGTTGCGCTAACTGATCAAGGCATGATCTGTTATACTAAATCATGCCTCGTTTTTACCAATTTCGCTTGTCTTTTAATCGTATTTTTGGTATAAAACGCCCCTTGAATGAATTCATCCGTTTACATTTAGTATGACTGGCCACAGATTTGCTGTTGGCTGAATCAATGGAGTTACACCATGTCTAAGGTTTGCCAAGTTACCGGCAAGCGTCCAGTCGTTGGTAACAACGTCTCACACGCCAACAACAAAACCAAGCGCCGGTTCGAGCCGAACCTGCACCACCACCGTTTCTGGTTAGAAAGCGAAAAACGTTTTGTACGTCTTCGTTTAACCACTAAAGGTATGCGTATTATTGACAAATTGGGTATCGAAAAGGTTGTTGCAGACCTTCGTGCTCAAGGTCAAAAGATCTAAGGAGTCTGAGCAATGCGTGATAAGATTCGCCTCGTTTCTTCAGCTGGTACAGGTTACTTCTATACCACGACTAAAAACAAACGTACTATGCCGGAAAAAATGGAAATCAAAAAATTTGATCCAAAAATCCGTCAACACGTGATTTTCAAAGAAGCTAAAATCAAATAATTTTAGCCTCGAAAAAAACGACTTCTTTATGAAGTCGTTTTTTTTTGCATTTTTTTTATACCCACCTTTTTGTTAAACTTTCTCTACATTCCGCCTTGGCATTTTTTATGCTTGTTTTTAGCCTAACTCACGTAAAAGGAGTTTTTAGTGCCGCATGACGTAGATTTAATTATTTTACTTGCTGTTGGTTTCGGCGTTGCCCTCATTTTTGGCTATATTGCAGCCCGATTACGACTCCCCCCTCTTATCGGCTATTTAATTGCCGGAATTATTATTAGCCCAAATACACCCGGTATAGAAGCAGATATCCACCTTGCCAACCAGCTTGCAGAACTCGGGGTCATGTTCTTGATGTTTGGTGTAGGGATGCACTTTTCATTAAAAGACTTATTACTGGTTCGTCGTATTGCCTTGCCTGGTGCAATTTTACAAATCGCTGTTGCAACCTTACTTGGTATTGGCGTTTCAATGCTATGGGGATGGAGTTTTGGATCTGCACTCGTTTTTGGCTTAAGTCTATCGTGTGCGAGTACAGTTGTATTATTAAAAGCATTAGGAGACCGAGGTCTTTTAGACTCAGTTAACGGCAAAATTGCTGTGGGTTGGCTGTTAGTCGAAGATTTAGTGATGGTGCTAGTTTTAGTACTTCTTCCGGCTACAGCTGTTTTACTCGGTGGAAAAGCACCAGCAGGTGCAGACGGTAATATCTGGTTAACCCTTGGAATCACCTTATTAAAGGTGATTGGCTTTATTGCCTTTATGCTCATTGTAGGCAAACGCGTTGTGCCTATTATTATGCAATTTGTTGCTCGTTTAGGATCAAGAGAGCTATTTACGCTGACCGTCGTCGCTGCTGCTGTTTCGATCGCTTACGGTTCTTATGCCATCTTTGGGGTTTCAATGGCTTTAGGGGCATTCTTTGCAGGTATGGTCGTTAAAGAATCAGACTTTAGCCATCGTGCTGAGGAAGAGACTCTCCCACTACGTGAAATTTTCTCGATTTTATTTTTCGTTTCTGTGGGCATGCTATTTGATCCCCACATTCTTGTTGAGAGCCCACTCCATATTTTAGCTGTTATCGCGATTATTATGGTGGGTAAGACACTTGCTGCAATGGCATTGGTTTTATTCTTCCGCTATCCAATCAATACAGCTTTAACAGTCGGGGCAAGCCTTGCACAGATTGGTGAGTTTTCATTTATTTTAGCGACCTTGGGTGTTTCTTTAGGCCTACTAAGCTTAGAAGCTCAGAATCTAATTCTAGCGGGCGCTTTATTTTCAATTACGCTTAACTCTTTCATCTTCTCAGCGATTGAACCTGTACAACGCTGGATTCGTGAACGTTCTCACTTAGCCCGACTGCTTGAACGTAGCGGTGACCCATTGGCAATGTTACCCGATGAAGTTGATCAAGCTTATTTACGTGATCAAGTCGTAATTGTGGGATATGGCGGTGTAGGAAGACGTATCACTGAAAATCTAATTAATGAGAATATTAAGGTCGTTATTGCAGAAGAGAATCGTGAAATCGTAGAAAAACTGCGTAATGCAAATATTGCTGCTGTGAGTGGTGTTGCTACTGAACCGAGTGTTTTAATTCAAGCACATATAATGCATGCACGACTCTTGGTAATCTCACCTATGGATATTTTAGATATTCACCGTATTGTGGCGATTGCCAAGCAATTAAATCCTCAGATTCAGGTATTGATTTGCGCAGAAAGCAAAGAAGAAGCAGCAATTATCCGTGAAGAAAATATTGGCGAAGTGTTCTATGCAAAAGAAGAAATGGCAAAGAATATGAGTCACCACATATTAAATCAGATCGAGCTTGCCCATCAGTCAACAATTCATTAACCCATATAAAAAGCGTACTTAAAAGTACGCTTTTTTTAACTCAAGAATTTAGGCTGTTCGTCTAATACCTCAGCCTGCCACTCGTTTACCTGCTTTTCCAGCAGTCCAAACAATGCAGCCTGAATCATATGCTGAGCAACAACTGGGGTCTGCTCACCCAAGATTGCTTTGACTTCATCGCTAAATTGAATTTTAACCAAGGGTTCATTCTCAGAACCTGCATTACGCAAGGCGAGTTCACCACCTTCGAGTTGAACTAATTCCAACACTGCTTCTTGATTTCCAAATAACTCTTTCAATTGCTGTATAGACATATACTTCCTCCATGTTTCAACATGGTGGCAAAGCACCCTTGCACTTTGCATCTCTTGTCTTATTTATATAGGCACACCTAGTCTAAATTTCAAGCATCTAGGCAGTTTAATTTTAGAACTCGACCATTTCGTTACGAAAACCATCAATTAAATGACTTAATTCTCGATGCCATTCACGCAAGATTTTAACATCTGGCAACCAAGACTGAGGCCCTTGTGTCACTTTAATAATAAGGTTAGAAGAAGTTTCTTCTTCAGGAGTCGGTTCTTTTGGTTCTGGGGCGTATTGGCACATACGATAAGCTCGTTTTAACTCTGCAACAAAACCATCTTTTGCCAATTGCTGCAAAACGGACACTTCAGGGGAAACCTGTCCTTTTGCCGCCATATGTTCCTCAATAGATTTTAAGGTGGGTTGCAAATCATTTAAACGGTAATAACGTACCAATTCTTGTAAGAACGCTAACATTGCGCCATGTAAATGAAATACAGCTGCTTCACGGTAAGCTTGTACCTGCTGCACATGATCGGTCTGCTCTGCCTGTTGACACGCTAGACGTGCAAAATAGAGCTTCTGATTGGTACGATCGGCATGATAACGAGCAACACGTGACATAACTAAACTTTCCTGTTCTAAAATCGCCATTGCAATAGCTATTCTTAGCTTAACGACTCCATTGATAAAATCAACGTTATTTATGGTAAATCCAGCTCAACTTGATAAATTTTACGTTTAGCTAAAATTTTCACTGGCTGTTTTATAGGACGAACATTACTTAAGACCCAAGCAAAATACCCTTCACTCCAAGCAGATGCACAGGCTAAATTGACCTCGTCATTTCGCCAAGTATGAACTGAGTCGACATCAACTAAAGCGACAGCAACTCCCTCCTCTTCATCAGTATCTTTAACCAGAAAGTTCTGGTTTTCGACAATTAATAGATCTTTCACTGGTAACTGTGTAGGCACCCATGAACGTACTTCAAGTGTTTTTATACCTTTAGCAATACGAGTACCATTCGGCGTTACAATTGAGAGAGCTAAAAATTGTCTTTTCATCAGGAAAACTTATTCTTCGGCTGCTTTAACTCGAATTCCATAGCCTTTAACTTTAAGCGTATTTAAGCCTTTAATTGCCTTAATCGCTTCACGGGGATTAGGCATTTCAACAAAACCAAAGCCCTTCGATTTACCTGTATCTTTATCAGTCACAAGAACACATGTATCAACTTTACCATATGCCTTGAATAACTCTAAAACTTCAGCTTCACTTACAGCACGATCTAAATTACGAACTAATATTTTCATTTTCTAACCTTAATTGGCAATAAAAGGGAGAGCCAATATACATTTAAGTAATCACAGCGTCTTATACAGTAGTTTAGTCCAGATCGATACCAAAACCTAAATTTACTGCAGGAGATCTGTTCCATTGTTTTTTAGTAAATTGCTGAGGTACTTGTCTATGAATTTTTGCTTGAACCAAGTGTGCAGGCAGATCATTTAAGAAATAACTCTCAATTTTACGACCTTGCTCATCATAAGTGTCTTGCGACCACGTATTAAGATTTTGCTTCGTCAAGATTAATTCATTTTCAGCACGCGTTAAGGCGACATACAGCACACGGCGCTCTTCCTCAACATCATCAAAATCACCCTGTGCTCTTGCATAAGGATATTGATTTGGCGATACGTGAGGTACATAACAAACTTTCTGTTCGGCACCCTTAGCTGAATGAATCGTAATTAAAGTTACCAAATCTTGATCAGTAGCTTTTTCAATTTCAGAAACTGAAATCGGCTCAAGCACATATTCCTCAAGGAATTCACCTAACGACGCATGTTTGCGTGCAAGTTGCTTAACCAAATCAAAGTCTTTTAAACGACGCGACCAATCTTTAGTTTTATAATTTTGCTCTAACTGTTCACCTAAAGCATCGAGAGCCAAGCCAATACTTGCCTCGACATGCTGCTGTAATACATCTAGCTGTTTTAAAATTAAAATCGCTTGTAGAGGTACCTTGCCATGGCGTTCAAGTCGCTGACAGCGCTCCTCGACATCAACAATTCCCATCAGCTCTTGGGCTAACTTACTCGCTCCAACATCACCGATCCCATCCCACAAGGTTAAAAAACGCATCCAAGCTAAATCATCGTGAGGGTTACTCACAATACGTAGCAGGCTCAGTACATCCTTTACATGGGCCGACTCAAGAAGCTTTACCCCACCAATAAAACGATAAGGTATTTCAGCCGCAATAAAAGCCCCTTCTAGGTATCGGGCACTATAGCCAGAACGAACTAACACCATATGGTCATGCCAGTTTGCACCTTGTTGATGGCGCGTTATTAAATCTTGTGCAATCCAATTTGCTTCTTCAAACTCATTACCAAACAAATGTAGCTGTGGCTTTTGCCCTTGGCCACGATGCGCTTGTAGCTGTTTTTGATAATCGATTGGGCTATGTGCCAACAGCCAGTTCGATAAATCTAAGATTTCTTGGGTCGAGCGATAATTTAAAGCCAGTGTAAGTACTTCTGCATCGGGTATTCGTTCTTTAAAAGAATGAATATTTTCAAAGTCTGCGCCACGAAAGCCATAAATGGACTGCGCATCATCACCCACGCAAAATAACTTCACTTTACCAATTAAGGGCTGCAATAAAGCCCATTGCAAAGGGTTTGTATCTTGCATTTCATCAACTAGCAATGCCTGACAAAAACCTGCAACCCAATTGGTCAACGCTTCTGAGTTTTGCAAATGAACAGCCACAATCGACAAGATATCGTCGTAATCTAAAAAATTACGCTCTCTTTTGCGTTGCTCATAAGTTTTCATCAACTCAGCAATTTGAGTTTTATGCTCATATGCATCTGGAAGCTGTTTGATTAATGCTTCAGAAAGCTTTGTTTGAGTATTTCTTGCATAGGAATATAGATCACACAGCTCTGCCGCTTTAGGTAAAACATTATCTTTGTCTTTACCTCTTAATAAACGGAACATCAGCAACTGATCATCACGATCAATAATACTAAATTGATTTAAGCCAAAAGCTTGTGGATTACGGCGCAGTAAATACATACAAAAAGTATGAAAAGTTGAAGCTCTTAGACCCTTTGCCTGTGCTCCTACATGCTGCTCTACTCTTGCAACAATTTCACTCGCAGCACGTCGAGTAAACGTTAAAATCTGAATTTGGTTTGCTGGTAAGCCTTGATCAATTAAATAGGCAGCACGGGCAACAATCGTCTTAGTCTTGCCACAGCCAGCACCTGCTAAAACTAAACAGTTCTGCGCAGACGTCGTGGCTGCTTTTTTTTGCTGAGCATTTAGTTCATTAATTAATTTTGCAAGACTCATAACACATATCGCTAAAACACCAAGACATAGTTTAACAGACCCAACCCCAGATGCGTCTGCCCGTCCTAAAAACAAAAAGAGCACCTAAAGTGCTCTTTGATTCAACAATATTATTTAAGATACTGTTTTTGAACTAGATGGCAGATGCTTAATCGCAGAAGCCAAACCTAGAAAATTAATTCCTTGGAATAAGATATCTATGGCAAGGAACATGCCTAACACCCAAAAAGGTGAATCTTTAGAAACCAAGATCAAAATACCTGTAGCGAGTGTTAATAATCCTGAAAATAAGGTCCAACCCCACCCAGTAATTGGTTTAAGTAAAATCGCGTTTACTGTACGTATAGCTCCAGCAATAATCAGTGCTATTGATAATAAGCTCGTCAAAACTACCGCTGTCGTTACGGGAGTAGAAAAAGCATAATAACCTGCCATTAGATAAAGCACGCCAAAAAGTGCCCATAACCAACGGCTTGCACCTTTAAAGACACTAATGGCCGCGACAAGATGTAAAACACCTCCGACCATCATGAGTATTCCAAATAAAAAAACCACAGAAAAGGTCGCAAATGGTAATGAACTAAACAAAATTAGGCCAAAGCCAATAAGCACAAAGCCTAATATCAAATACCACTTACGATCAGCATGTAACTGATTACGCACCAAATCATTACCGACAGTTTTCATCATGGCCACTCTTATTATCAGGTATTAGAATTTCATCTACCTAATAATAGTGATCCACTTCACATTTTTTGTCTGTATAAGATCTGCATCGTTTCTTATCAATTAATGTGGATAAAGCAGTATTTATCCACAATTTTATTTCACCCAACCAATTTCTTGAGCTGTAGGTAAACCTATTATCGTTTCATGTAAACCATTCGGCATTTTACTGCTCTGCTCAGATAATGGTGTTCGACCACCCATGATTTCAGCGTCAGTTTGCGGATATAAAGGCACTTTCTCAGGGTACGCATAACCTAGAGGATAAAGCGGTTGACCAGTTTTTAAATCATATTTGTCTTGTGCCCCAAAGCCATGTAATAGCTCATGAACAATCACGATCTGATTTTGGGAAGCTTGTGTGCTGGTCGCAAATAAATTCACACTACCAATACGACCTTTTTCCAAAGCAGTCGAATGGATCAAAACTTTTTGATAATGGGGATCGTAATAATTTAAATAAAGTTTAAGTGATGCCCCATTGTCTTCAGATTGTTGATGTCGCCATGCATAAAAACGGAACTTTAAACTCCACCACATCACATGAAAGATATTGGCATTTTGAGGAACCTCAGGAGGTCGTTGCTGTAATGGCTGACCTAAACGAATTACAAAGTTTCCTAATTGACCACGATAATGCTGCGACCATTCTCCTAAATAATTTCTTATTCTCTCAAAATCAATGTATTGCAACTGATGAATATAGCTCTGTGTTGTCTGTAAACCATCTGCATTAATAGGATGTAAAACGACAACAATAGGTTGATTCCAGTCTTGGTTTTGATCTCGCCATGCCTGAACAGCAACAATCAATAAAATAATTAACAAACATAAAACTCGAATGTTTTTCCACATTCTTTTTCCCCATACATTTAAAATTTTCTTTTATTGTTTTAGATATAAAAAATGCTAGCTGAGCTAGCATTTTTTATTGTGGACTTAATTAGCCCTCAACCCATTTACCATTTTGATAAATTAGGCTCCATTTGGTTTGTTTGCCTTCTGGAGTTTCCGAACCTACATATTGTGATTGATTCTTACGACTGAATTTCACAACTGTCGGATTACCTTCAGGGTCCACGTCTGGTGCTTGTAAAATAAATTGATATTTAGGATCAAGCTGAGCAGCAACACTACGCAATTCCGCAACTTTTGGCGCACGTGTTTCACGAATTTTCGGGAATTTACTTGCGGCCAAAAACAGACCAGCAGCACCATCACGCAACACGAAATAGTCATCATGCTTTGTTGAGCGCAAATGTTCCATCTTGATCGGTTCTACACGTGGAGGTGCAGGCTGACCGCTTTTCAAGACCTTACGAGTATTGTCACAGCTTGTACAAGCGAAATACGGACCAAAACGACCAGTCTTAAGCTGCATTTCACCATCACATTTATCACACGGAATGGTTGGTCCATCGTAGCCTTTAATCTTGAACTCGCCTTCTTCAAGCTCAAAACCGTCACAGTCAGGGTTGTTACCACATACATGTAGTTTACGACCACCATCAATTACATAGCTGTCCATGGCTGTGCCACATTTTGCACAGCGATGTTTTGACATCAAGTCTGCGGTTTCAGCACCATCATCATCAGAAAGAGCAGCTAAGGACTCAACAGGTGTTAAGTTCAAAGTACCTTTACAACGCTCTTTAGGCGGTAAGTTATAACCAGAACAACCTAAGAAAACGCCTGTTGTACCTGTACGAATCTGCATTGGACGTGAACATTCAGGACAATGTACTGCTGGCACTTCAACCGGTTGGTTACGGCGCATGCCGTGCTCGCCTTGAGCATTGGTAAGACGTTTCTTGAAATCACCGTAGAAAGTATCAAGTAACTCTTTCCAGTTACGCTCGCCTGTTGCAACTTTATCGAGCTGCCCCTCAAGGTCTGCTGTAAATGCATAGTTCATCAAGTTATTGAAACTTTCATCAAGACGATCCGTGACAATTTCACCCATTTTTTCGGCGAAAAGACGACGGTTTTCTAACTTAACGTAGCCACGTTCTTGAATCGTAGAAATAATCGCTGCATAAGTCGAAGGACGACCAATACTACGTTTTTCGAGCTCTTTAACCAAAGAAGCTTCAGTAAAACGTGCAGGTGGTTTAGTAAAGTGCTGACTTGGGTCTAACTTTTCTAATTTTAAGATTTCACCTACTTTAATTGCAGGCAAAATAATATCGTCATCCGACTTGTTAGCACCACGCACTCGTGTAAAACCATCAAATACAAGCGTACGGCCTTTTGCCTTCAATTCAACATTTGCAGCTTCAACCGTTAAAGTTGAAGATAAATATTCTGCTGGAGTCATTTGACATGCAACAAACTGACGCCAGATCAAATCATATAAACGCTGAGCATCACGCTCTACACCCGCAAGTTGATCACCTGTAAGTACAACATTCGATGGACGAATTGCTTCATGGGCTTCTTGAGCGCCCGCTTTGTTACCATAGCGGTTTGGCTTTGCAGGTAAATATTTCTCACCAAATTGGCTTTCAATATGAGCACGTACCATGCTTACTGCATCATCACTCAAGAACGTTGAGTCAGTACGCATATAGGTAATAAAACCTGCTTCATATAGACGCTGTGCCAGCATCATGGTTTTCTTTACAGAAAAACCTAAACGTGTACTTGCAGCTTGTTGCAGCGTTGAAGTGATATACGGTGCACTTGGATTTACCTTAGTCGGCTTATCTTCACGCTGTGCAACTTTATATTCAGCACCTTTTAAAACATCCAATAAAGCATCAGTTTCAGCTTTATTTTTCAGTTTAAGGGTTTTACCAGCTTGCTTAACTGCTTCAAGACGAATGTCATCTTTCTTGGCTTGCGTGTCTGCAAAAACTTGCCAGTATTCTTCCGGAATAAAAGCACGAATTTCTCTTTCACGCTCTACAACCAGTTTCACCGCTACAGACTGTACACGACCTGCCGATAAACCACGGGCAATCTTTTCCCACAGCAATGGTGAAACCATAAAGCCAACAACACGGTCTAAGAAACGGCGTGCTTGCTGAGCATTAACTCGGTTTAAATCTAGGCGAGTAGGTTGTTTAAATGCTTCTTGAATGGCATTTTTAGTAATTTCGTTAAATACCACGCGATGATAACGACTGTCATCACCACCAATAACTTCTCTTAGGTGCCAAGCAATGGCTTCCCCTTCTCTATCCAAGTCCGTTGCGAGATAGATTGCATCGGCATCTTTGGCGAGTTTTTTTAGTTCAGCAACAACATTTTCCTTACCTGGCAGAACTTCGTAATGAGCTTCCCAACCATGTTCAGGATCAACCCCCATACGATTAACTAAAGCCTGACTGGCTTTTTGTTCTTTTTCTGCTTCAGTGAGTTTCGTCCGGGCAGCCGGCTTTTTCTCAGTTGATTTACTGCCACCTGTTGGCAAATCACGCACGTGACCTACAGAAGACTTTACAATGTATTGCGAACCCAGATATTTATTGATGGTTTTCGCTTTGGCAGGCGACTCCACAATCACTAAGGCACGTTTATGTGCAGCAGGTGCAGTAGATGCTGTGCTTTGAGATGCAGAGCGCGAGGTATTCGCCATATAAAATGTTATTCCTATACCAATAAATTTAAAAATCAGGCTTTAGCCAAGTTCAACAGATAAGCCTTCATCTCATCTAATTGTGTTGCTCTCAGGTCTGATTCCTCATCCCAATAAAGCCCTACACAGTTTGCCTGCATATCAATAGCATAAATCCCTTTTAATGCAATGGGAGAATCATTAAATTTCTCATCACCCTGAACCACTTTTAATTTGCCGTCTATAACGCGAGCACGCATTAAAGATAAACGGGCATCGGGAATCAATACACTATAATAAGCAACCATGCTGGCACGCTTTTCAGTCGCCATTGGGACATGTGTCCATTCAGGTGCAACGATTACACGTGGGTGTAAACCCATTTTACGAGCTTTATCACGCATAATACCAAGTGCCTTTTCACGTGGGCTCACTCTTAAACCAAAAATGGAGCCTAGTACGAAAAGAACAATGATAACGGTAACCCAAATTCCCATATTGTCCATAGCAAAACCTATTAATCTCTTTTATTAGAGTTGCATAAGCTGACCAGAAAACGCAAGTTTCATCATAAAAATAATGCCCGATACAGGGGCAAGCTTCAAAATAGCCAGATTTCACCATGCAAATTGCAATGAGTGGACTCAAATATCATTAAGGATTCGGATGTCCATCAACAAGTGTCAGCTTTCCAAACTGGTCAATATGAGCATCCCCCCATTGTTTTAAAGCAAACAGAATTTTCTCAAGACTTTGTCCTAAATCAGTCAGGCAATATTCCACTTTAGGCGGTACCTGAGGATAGACTTCTCTATGAATAATTCCATCTTGTTCCAATTCACGTAGCTGATTTGTCAGCATTCTTTGGGTAATGCTCGGAACACGCTTTCGGATTTCGTTAAACCTCAAGGTGCCTTCATTAAATAAATGCCAAAGAATGACGCATTTCCATTTTCCATCAATCAAGCTAATCGCCGCCTCCACTGAACATCCTGGAGAGCAATCAAAACTTGAGTGTCTTGCTTTTGCCATTTTACAGTATCCTTTTTGACACTATGAGCGTTATTTGTCTGTAGTCACTTATTTTAAGCTTACGTTATGATCAAACTCTCAACAAGAGGAATGATAATTATGAAAGCTGTGGCATATCAAAAAGCTGGTCCCATTACATCGCCAGAAGCACTCGTTGATATTGAACTCGATGCCCCTATTGCTGAAGGACACGATTTACTTGTTCGTGTACAAGCTGTCTCAGTAAATCCGGTAGATACTAAAATTCGAAAGAATGTAAGCCCTGAGAATAATCAGTGGAAAACTCTTGGCTGGGATGCAGTAGGTGTAGTTGAAGCGATTGGAGATAAAGTTACTCAATTTAAGATTGGTGATATTGTTTGGTATGCAGGTGCTCTTAATCGTCAAGGTAGTAATAGTGAATTGCAATTGGTTGATGAACGGATTGCTGGCCATAAACCAAAAACTTTAGAAGCAACCGAGGCGGCAGCTCTCCCTTTAACTGCAATCACGGCTTGGGAGATGTTATTTGATCGCCTGCAAGTTCCAAAGAACGCGCCAGAAAACACAACAATATTAGTGATTGGTGGAGCTGGCGGTGTTGGCTCAATCACCATTCAACTTCTTAAACAGCTGACTAACCTAACAATTATTGCAACAGCTTCACGAGCAGAAACTCAAGACTGGGTTAAGCAACTTGGAGCAGATTATGTATTAGATCATAGTCAGCCTTTAGCAGCCCAAATCAAGCAATTAGATTTAACGGCACCTTTATATGTGTTCTCGACTACTCAAACAGACCGACATTTAGCAGATATTGTAGAGTTGATTGCACCGCAAGGTCGTTTTGGACTTATTGATGATCCTGAACAGTTAGATATCAAACCGTTTAAAACCAAGTCTGTATCTGTACATTGGGAATTTATGTTTACACGTTCAATGTTCCAGACCGAAGATATGACAAAACAAAGTGAACTATTAAATGAAGTCAGCAAGCTGGCTGATGAAGGAAAAATCAAAACAACTGTGACTGAAGTTATAAGTCCAATTAATGCTGAAAATTTAAAACGAGTTCATCAGCAAATTGAAAGTGGTACAACAAAAGGTAAGATCGTCTTACAAGGTTTTTAAACAAAATTGGAAATATTCCCGAATAAAAAGGCAAGTATCGAACTTGCCTTTTTATTAATAGTGGGGAGGTTTATTCGTTAATGGATCAAAAGGTGCAATGCCTTCTGACAAATCCGACGATTCCACACGTTGATAAAGAAATTGCATTTGTTTTTTCAAATCAGCTATTTCTTGAGTTTGAATAGCGAGTTGTTGATTTAATTGTTCAACTAAATCATCCAAAAATGTAATTCGCACTTGCAAATCTTCAATGGGTGCGGAAAATGACGCTTGATCATCATGATATGGTGGTTTAGTCATTTAAATCCTCATTTGAGATTCTGGAAAACATTATGGCCTATATTACCCTAAGGGATGTCCAACTTGCTTTTGGCGGACCTGCCCTGCTCGATGGCGCGAACTTTAATCTAGAACGTGGCGAACGAGTCTGTTTAATTGGTCGTAATGGTGAGGGTAAGTCTACTTTACTTAAACTGATCGAGGGAAGCCTATTACCGGATTCTGGTGAAGTTTCCATTCAAAATGGTTTAACTGTTTCAATGTTAGCCCAAGACGTTCCAATGGATTCAGGTAAGGTTGCTGACATTGTGGCTGATGGCGCAGGCGAAGCTGCCGAAGTACTCAGAGCTTATCATGAAGCAACTGATGCTTGTATGCTGGGAGATATGGAAGCTTGCGACCGTATGGGCAACCTACAGCATAAGCTCGACCAACTCGACGGCTGGGCACTTGAAAATAAGGTCAATGCCCTGTTAAGTAAAATGGGACTCGATCCAAATGCAGATTTGGCAGATCTTTCAGGTGGACGTAAACGCCGTGTTTTACTCGCTCGTGCTCTTTTAACGCAGCCAGACGTATTACTTCTAGACGAACCAACGAACCATTTAGATGTTGAAAGTATTGAGTGGCTAGAAAAATTCCTACTCGATCAAAATAATTTAACTCTACTATTTATTTCGCATGACCGTTCTTTTGTAGACAGCATTGCGACTCGAATTGTTGAACTTGATCGCGGCATTTTACGCGGCTACGAAGGCAACTATTCACGCTATTTAGAGCTTAAAGCTCAACAAATGGAAGCAGAAGAGAAACAAAATGCTTTATTTGATAAGAAATTAGCTGAAGAAGAAGCTTGGATTCGCCAAGGGATTAAAGCTCGTCGCACGCGTAATGAAGGTCGTGTTCGTGCCTTAAAGGCATTACGTGAAGAATCGAAAGCTCGTCGTTCACAACAAGGCAAAGTGAGCATGGCGACTCAAGAAGCAAATCGCTCTGGTAAATTAGTATTTGATATTGAGCACCTAAGCGTATCTTATGATGATAAACCGCTTATTAAAGATTTCTCTACGCTAGTCATGCGTGGCGACCGTATTGGCCTAGTCGGTGATAACGGTGTCGGTAAAACAACCTTAATTAAAGCCATTTTAGGTGAAATCGAACACGGTGGTTCTGTTAAGACAGGTACACAGTTAGAAATTGCTTATTTTGATCAATTACGTAATGCCTTAGACCTTGAAAAAACAGTAATGGCAAACGTTTCAGAAGGTTCTGACTTTGTTGATGTAAATGGTAACCGTCGTCATATCTATAGCTATTTACAAGATTTCTTGTTCTCACCTGAACGTGCACGTACACCAGTAAAAGCCCTTTCTGGTGGTGAGCGTAACCGTATTTTGCTTGCTAAATTATTGCTTAAACCATCAAACCTGATTGTGATGGACGAACCAACCAATGACTTGGATATGGTGACTCTTGAGCTACTTGAAGAAATGCTTTCTGAATATAAAGGTACCCTATTACTCATTTCACATGACCGTGCATTTATGGACAACGTCGTAACATCGACTTGGGTCTTTGATGGTAAAGGCAATATTGCAGAGTACATTGGTGGCTACCAAGACTATTTGCTGCAACGTCCAGATGATAAAGTCGTAGACCAAAAGTCTGACGTTAAAAAAGCTCAGGCAAAAGCCGAAGCTGAAAAAGCCGCTGCACAAAGTAACGTTAAAAAGATCAAACTGAGCTATAAAGACCAACGTGAACTTGAGCAACTTCCTGCCGAAATCGAGAAACTGGAAGTTGAACAAGCAGAACTTTCTGACAAGCTGGCAGATGGTTCATGGTTTGTCAGTAATGCCGATGAAGCAACTAAAGCAAGTCAGCGTCTCGCAGAAATTGAAGAGGTATTACTTGAAAAATTAGAGCGTTGGGATGAACTTGAGCAAATGAGTAAAGGAAATTAATTTGTGTTCTTTCCTACAATTTAAATAACAAAAAAGCCTCCTTAAATTAAGGGGGCTTTTTATAGAATATCTATAAATTTGAAAGCTAAAAATCTATGAAAAATACATGATGAGTGATTAAATGTAGTCAGCCTTAATAGTTTAAAATATAGCTCTAATTGAATATAAGACTTATAAAAATAATTATGTTATATCTACCAATATAATAATATTCGAGTATTTTTTATGCTAGATCTTTCTCAAATTTTAGCATTCGGATTAATCTGCTTGGCAATGGTGCTTACCCCTGGCCCAAACATGATTTATCTTATTTCTCGTTCAATTTGCCAAGGAAAAACGGCGGGATTTATTTCACTCGCCGGTGTTGGCGTTGGCTTTGTATTTTATATGCTTTGCGCTTCTTTCGGGATTACAGCACTTATTGTTGCTGTTCCTTATGCTTATGACACCATCCGTATTGCAGGGGCAATTTATTTACTCTGGCTAGCATGGAAAGCACTACGTCCCAATGCATCCCCAATTTTTGATGTAAAACAATTATCAATAGACTCCCCAGCTAAACTATTTTTAATGGGTTTTGCTACAAATCTACTTAATCCTAAAATTGCGATTATGTATTTATCGTTATTGCCACAGTTTATTCACCCACAGCAAGGCAGTATTTTATGGCAATCCATTCAGCTCGGCACTATTCAAATTTTTGTTAGCGTCTCGGTAAATGCGCTGATTGTGCTTTCTGCGGGTAGCATTGCCCTTTTTCTTCAACAAAAACCTCTTTGGGCAAATATACAACGTTGGCTTATGGGAACAGTGCTAGCTGGGCTTGCTGTTCGTATTCTTTTAGAAAATCGCCGATAACCGCGTTTTACTTCCTTATCTTAACCACTCAATTCAACAGTGTATTACGACGATAAATTCAGTTCGTGATACACTTTTGCCAGTTTTAATTTTGAATTCTTTATATCGTTATGAGCCAAAAGCAGACTTATACGCCCGGTGAATTTCAATGGTCCTTTTTATTACCTAAATATTGGGGTATTTGGATTGCCATTGTTTTTTTAATGCTTTTGGCTATTTTACCGTGGGCAATCCAATGGCGTCTGGCTCATGGCTTAGCAAATCTGGCTTGGAAATATTTAAAATCTCGCCGAAAAACGACTATTCGTAATTTAGAAGTTTGCTTTCCTGAATGGTCAGCCGAAAAAGTACAGCAACAAGCTAAGCAAGTTTTTGTAGATATGATGCTTGGTATTTTTGAGACATTAAACGCATGGTATAAGCCTTACTGGTTTAAAAACCGTGTCACCATTGAGGGCTTAGAACACATTACCAATGCTCAAGCTCAGGGCAAAGGCGTTTTATTATTGGGTACTCATAGTACGCTTCTTGATGCGGGTGGGTATGTTTGTGCTCAATATTTCGAGCCAGATGTTGTGTACCGCCCTCAAAATAATCCATTGCTCGATATGCTGATTTATCGTTGCCGTGGCACCATTTATAAAGCACAAATCGACCATGATGATATGCGTGGTTTAATTCGTCACCTTAAAGATGGCGATGCAATTTGGTATAGCCCCGATCAAGACTTTGGACTCAAGCAAGGGGTGATGGCACCATTCTTTGGTGTGCCAGCGGCCACAGTAACTGCTCATCGTCGTTTATTAAAAATCTCTAAGGCAGTTGCAGTTCCTTTATATTTTTATCGTCACGGTGATGTACAAGACCCTAAATATCATATTTTGATTGAATCTGCGGTAGACAATATGCCAAGTGAAGATGAAATCGATGATGCAACTCGAGTTAATAAAATTATTGAAAATCAGCTTCGCATCGCACCAACTCAATATATGTGGTTCCATCGTCGTTTTAAGACACGTCCTGAGGGATATGAAGAGATTTATTAAGATAAAGCTGTAATGATTTTAAATTGATGACAGACACAGCCTTAATTTAAAGTGAAATTCAAATACTATCGAATAGGCAGACCTTACTTTTCAAGGATAAAAAGTAAGCAAAAATCCTTTGTTCCGCTGATGTTACTTCCTTGTAACACAGCGAAACAGCGACATCCATGTCGCTAGCACGATAGTAAATTCCGGATAATGATTTAGTTTGAAATGATGTATCTATAGATGGTCCATCTTTTATGAATGTATAAGGCAAAAAACAATGAAAGTGATGCAACTTCTCCCAGAACTCAATAGCGGTGGCGTAGAACGCGGCACGCTAGAAATTGCACGCGCACTTGTTGCACAGGGCCATCAATCTCTAGTTGTGTCTAATGGCGGACGATTAGTGTCTCAACTTGAAGCTGAAGGTTCTATTCACTTAACGCTACCAATTCATAAAAAATCACTTTCAAGCTTGTGGCAAATTTGTCCTTTACGCCGGCTGATTGAACAGCATCAACCCGATATTGTTCATGTGCGCTCTCGTGTACCAGCTTGGCTTACTCACTTTGCCTTAAGAAAAATACCTGCAAACAAACGCCCTCACCTCATTAGCACTGTACATGGTTTCTATTCAGTTAATCGTTATAGTGCGATTATGACTCAAGCTGAAAAAGTGATTGCTGTTTCTGACAGCGTGGTTAAATATATCACTGACCATTATAAAAACTGCCCACCGCAAGATATTGTGCGGATTTATCGAGGCATTGACCCAGCTGCTTTTCCACATAATTACCAACCCTCAGCACAATGGTTTAACCAAGTTTTTAATGACTTTCCTGAGCTCGAAAATAAGTTTTTACTTTGCTTACCTGGTCGTATTACACGCTTAAAGGGGCATGAAAGTTTAATTGAACTAATGCAACAACTTCAGTCGCAATATCCTCAGCTACATGCGGTTGTTGTCGGTGGTGCTGATGCCAAAAAGCAAGCTTACTTAAGTGAATTGCAAAGTACTATTCAAAGCAAAGGGCTCGCAGATAAAATTACCTTCGTAGGTCATCGCTCAGATATTCGCGAATGGCTCGCTTTTAGCGATACTGTGCTCTCTCTATCCAATCAAGCCGAAACATTCGGTAGAACAGCCTTAGAAGCGCTTTCAGTGGGTACGCCAGTCATTGGCTGGAACCGTGGCGGTGTTGCCGAGATTTTATCGAATGTATACCCACAAGGTCTTGTTGAAGCAGAAAATGAAAGAGCATTAATCGAGACTGTAAAAAATCATATTGAACAACCTCAAATCGTTGCTCCTGTCACTATGTTTAGCTTAAAAGATATGTGTGATCAAACACTAGAACTATACCAACGCGTTTTGAAATAACCCCAATAAAAAACCCGCAATATTCGCGGGTTTTTTACAACTAAAAGAAAGCCATCTTATTTAAATGTTGCTTCATAAGCAGCAGCTTTTTCAGAGTCGTATTGTTTTTCCCATTTACTGATTACAAGTACAGCAAGTGCGTTACCAACAACGTTCAACGCAGTACGAGCCATATCCATAATACGGTCAACACCAGCAATAAATGCTAAGCCTTCTACAGGAATACCAACACTACCTAATGTCGCTAATAACACAACAAATGATACGCCAGGAACACCAGCAATACCCTTAGAAGTAATCATTAATGTTACAACCAAAATAACTTGTTGGCTGATTGACATTTCAATACCGTAAAGCTGTGCAATAAAGATTGCCGCGATACTTTGGTAAAGCGTAGAACCATCAAGGTTAAATGAATAACCAGTTGGAATCACAAAGCTGGAAATTGCTTTTGGCGCACCGTAAGCTTCCATTTTTTGCATAATACGCGGTAATACTGTTTCCGAGCTTGCCGTTGAATATGCCAAAATCAATTCATCTTTTAAAATCTTAAATAAGATAAAGATGTTGATTCCAAACATTTTTGCAGTCAAACCAAGCACAACAAAAGCAAAGAAGAAGATTGCACCGTAAACTAATACAACTAATTTACCTAATGGAATAAGTGAAGCAAAACCGAAGTTTGCAACAGTTACAGCGATTAAACCAAATACACCCACTGGTGCATATTTCATGATGATGTGCGTTACGCGGAACATCGTTTCTGAAACTGCATGAAACACATTTAACAATGGGTCTTTAGTGGTTGCTGGCAAAGAAGATAAACCAATACCAAATAGCACAGCAAAGAAAATCACAGGTAACATTTCGCCATGCGCCATTGAACTAATAATGTTCGTAGGGATAAGCGATAATATTGTTTGAATTAAACCATGTGACTGTGACTGAACTTCTTCAGTTGTATGCTTATATTGAGAAATATCCGACTGCACCAACTGAGACATATCAATGCCTGAGCCTGGGTGGAAAATATTTGCTGCAACCAAGCCAACCAAAATAGCAATAGTCGTAATAATTTCAAAATAGAGAATGGTTTTAAAACCAAGTCGCCCTAAACTTTTCGTACTGCCAACACCTGCAATACCTAAAATCAAGGTAGAGAAAACGATTGGAATAACAATCATTTTAATCAGGCTAATAAAGATCTTACCAAGTGGGGTAAGAACATTATTCACAATACTGTCTCTGATTTCAGGCTGGTTATGTAAAACAGCCCCGACAACTATCCCTAGGATTAAAGCAATTAAAATTTGCCAAGCAAGGCTAAATTTAAAATTCTTCATAAGACAATCCTTATGCACCGCAAAGTATCAAATATGAGAGGGAGAAGAACACTAACTAAGAGTGAAACCTCAACATGTACAGTAATTTCCAAACAGAAATTTAAATGTACAAACAAATCACAACCCGCCGATCCGGCGAAGTAAAAAACAATGCCTGTTGACGATCCAACATGTCAACGATCGGCACATTCTATTGAGATTTATTAATTAAACAACCCCAATTTATCTTTAAATAAATTAAAGCCTATATTTATTCATCAATAACCTATAAAAACAAAAACTTAGATAAAAAAATTTTTGTATCTTTTTTCATTTAAAATTGCGCACATGTACATGAAAATTTATGAAGGCTTAACGCGAATTAAATAGATTTTAAAAATAAGATAATCTTGGAAATTTTTATTTGATTTACAATAAATTTAATAAGGTATATAAAAATATCAACCCGAGTTCTGCGTCCTGCAAAACTCGGGTAAATGAGGTTGTGCTTTCAGGTTAATAATTATTTTTATCGTTTCCGTTCCAACATCTGATCCGTGATGCTATTCCATATCAGCGTTATGTATCCTTACTTGGGATTATCCATTCCCGGTTCCGTGTGCCGATGAATGTAGAATAAGGTTTTTATAACCCCCTGCCTATTCGCCCTAGACTCAAATCTTTGTACGATATTGCTTACATCACTTTTTATATTCTTTTTATTTATAAGTCTGTGCAATTTTATCAGTTACTACTTTTTCTTCAGCTTCAGCCTTTGCAATTCCTTCTTGGATGGCTCTTTGCGCCTCTTCTTCATCATCTTGAGTTTGTTCCAGTTCCTCTTGAATATGCTCAAATATTCGACCAGTCTGCAAAACCACATAGACAGGAAAGTGATCAGATCCAATATGAGGTAAACGCTGCATCTTCACTAAACCGAAGTCTGTACTATGGAAAATATGGTCTAAAGACCAGCGCAATAAAGGATAGTCCGCATGAAAAGTATTAATAAAATGTCGCCCAACACGCGGGTCAAGCAATCCACTAATCCGTTGAAATAACCGTGTAGTACGTGACCAAGCTACATCGTTTAAATCTCCCATCACAATACAGCTTTCATCTAGATCTTTAATTTGGTCGCCCACAATTAAAAGTTCAGCATCGCGTAGAGTTGAATCCTTCGCCTCAGTTGGACTAGGTGGCTTAGGATGCAAACAATAGAGTTGAACAGGCATACCAGATCGTAAAGTTACAGTGGTATGTATAGAGGGAATTTCATCACTGAGAATAAATTTAACTTCAGTATTTGATAAAGGTAGACGGCTATATAAATGCATGCCGTAGAGGTTATCTAAAGGCACAGGAACACGATAAGGATAGACACCTTCAATCTCTCTTAAAGCATTTTCCCACGTCGTATCACTTTCCAATGTAAGCAGCAAATCTGGTTTCAATGTCCTGATCTGTTCAAGCAATAAATGATATTTATCATTTGGGGTTAGAACATTTGAAACGATTAATGAAATCTGCTTTTGTGGATCTAATTGAGACTGCTTTACCTGTTTAACCTGTTTTTTCCAAAACAAGGTATAAGGCAAAATCATTTTAAGCTGATAAGCAATAGCCGCGATGAGCACAGCCAGCACTACTTCACGCCAGAGATTCCATTCGTCGGGCCAAAACAGCATTCCTATAAAGGCTAACAGACCAACAAATAAAATCTGCAACCGAGGAAAGTCGGCACCACGAAACCACCACTCATCACGAGGAATAAGTGACCAGAAACTTAACCAAATCACCAGACCAGCTAGAACTTCGATATAAATCATTGAATTTTCTCTTTTAAGATGATTTGTTTTTTAAAGTTTTTGTCATCTTTATCAATTTTGTATGTAACATAAACAAGATATTCTACTCAATAAACATGGTGTTTTGTTTCTGTAACGCTTGCAGTTGTGGACACTTTTGATACACTCAACTCCCCCTAACAATTTTAACGCACCGAGGCAAAATGACATGAAAGTAGGTCTGGTCGGTTGGCGCGGGATGGTCGGTTCCGTCCTTATGCAACGTATGGTTGAAGAGAATGATTTTGCTCATATTGAGCCATTTTATTTCTCTACCAGTAATGCAGGTGGTGAAGCTCCTTCATTTGGTGGTAAGACTGCCCCAGCACTTATGGAAGCTACAGACATTAATAGTCTGAAGCAAATGGATGTCATTATTACCTGTCAAGGTGGTGACTATACGTCTGAAGTTTTCCCACAGTTAAAAGCGACTGGTTGGGATGGTTACTGGATTGACGCAGCTTCAACTTTACGTATGTCAGATGATGCAATCATCGTTCTTGACCCTGTAAACCTTAACGTTATTAAAGACGGCTTGGTTAACGGCACCAAAACTTTTGTGGGCGGTAACTGTACAGTATCGCTTATGTTGATGGGTGTAGGTTCACTTTTCCAAAACAATTTGGTGGAGTGGATGACTGCTATGACTTATCAAGCAGCATCAGGCGCTGGCGCACAAAACATGCGTGAGCTACTTACTGGCATGGGCTACTTATACAACAATACTAAAACATTGTTAGATGATCCTAAATCTGCAATTTTGGATATTGATCGTCAAGTTGCCGAGTTACAACGTGGTGAAGGTTTCCCATCTGCAAACTTTGGTGTGCCATTAGCTGGTTCATTGATTCCTTATATTGATAAGCAACTTGAAAGCGGCCAGTCAAAAGAAGAGTGGAAAGGTCAAGTTGAAACCAACAAGATCTTGGGTAACTCACAAATTGTTCCTATCGACGGCCACTGTGTCCGTATTGGTGCGATGCGTTGCCACTCTCAAGCGCTGACAATCAAGTTGAAAAAAGATGTACCACTTGATGAAATCGAAGATATGATTCGTACTTCAAGCCAATGGGCGAAAGTTGTACCAAACACTCGTGAAGCGTCTATGACTGACCTTACACCTGTTGCTGTAACTGGTACTTTAACTGTGCCTGTAGGTCGTCTACGTAAACTCAACATGGGTAAAGAATATCTAGGTGCATTTACAGTGGGTGACCAGTTACTTTGGGGTGCTGCTGAGCCTTTACGTCGCATGTTACGTATTTTAGTTGAATACAAAAGCTCATAATTTGATTTGAATTATTCAGTCAAAATAAAAAGCCGATCACATTAGATCGGCTTTTTCGTAACTGGTTTGTGAAAATTTTACAATTTATTTACATTTCATTATTGTATAATTTTGAACGACTTTACGACTTATTAGGTCATGGATTGAGATGACTGTTTATAACAAATTAAAAATTGCCATTTTCACCATTATGTCTTCGCCTTCTCTTTATGCGATTACATTAGACCCTATACAAATTCAGTCCGCACCCGGCGATTTGTTATATGCAGAAATGAATTTCCAACAAGCTGACCCTAACGCAACTTTACAAGTCAGTTTAGCAACTTCTGAAGATTTAAGTACTCTAGGTGTGTCTCATCAGCCTCCAGGAAATCTTAATTTTTATACACGCCAAAATGGTCAAGGTTCAGGGGTTATTGTGATTACCTCATCTCGCCCTATTCTTGATCCTGAACTCAATATTGTGGTGAAAATTAGTGAAGGTTCTGCCACACGTTTGCAGCATATTAAAACTTTAATTAAGCCTTCTTCTATAAAAAAGACTGAAAATAACGAAAGTACTTTATCACCTCAGTTTATTGTCAATGAAAAAGACATTGCTCTAAATCTGCCAGAAAGTACTCGATATGCATCACCAACTTCGGCCTCAACTACAAATAATTCGAATGGTGAACACAGTCTTAATATTAACTCTGGAACTGCTCCAGCTGTAAATACAAACTCATCCAATACACTTAGTGCAAATTCTTCTAATCAGGTTGCTCAACAAGTTACAACAGCTACTGCTCCTAATCAGACAGTAATAGAAAATCAAATTAAACCGACTCCCCCTAAGACAGATACAAATGATTCACCCAAAACTTCTATCAAGAATCTAATATCGCAAAAGAAATCACCATCTAAAAAGCCTCTCAACCAAAATCCTGCGAAGAAACAATCTCTAAGTTCCTACAAAGGGCCAGCAACATCAGGTAAGTATGTGGTACAGCGAAATGAGTCTTTATGGAGCATTGCTAATCGTATTGCAGCACAGACCAAACAACCTGTTGCGAAAGTCATGCATGATATTCAAACACAAAACCGACATGCTTTTATTCAAGGTGATGTAAATCGTTTACGTCAGGGAATCGCCCTTAACCTAGCTCACACTCCTACTGCCAAACCTCAGCAAAACAAGTCAAAAACAGACATAACACATACTGCAAAATCAACTTCTGGCAAAGCTAAATACCGTTTACAACAAGCGGAAATGAGTATCGTAGCTGAAAACAGCCAAAATTCTAGCCATGGGAGTGCTAAAAAGAGCACACAACAAAGTCAAAACAATACTGAGTTAGCAGTAAAAGTTATGACAACAAGAGAAAAAACCGTTACATTACAACGGAATGTAACCAAACTAAATCAAACTTTACGTTTAAAAGACCAACGTATTCAACTTTTGAATGCGCGTTTAGCAGAGTTACAACAGCAGTTACAAGCACAGCAACAGGCTCATAAGCAAAAACATTAAGTTAAAACCAGAGTTAGCTGACTTTATATTGCAAATATTTATTTTTTAAGGGGAAAGTAATGTTATATGTGATTCCGTTTATCATATTGCTCGTGGTCGCTGTTGTTTTAAAAAAGCGCGAGAATAATCAAAAACAAGAGGCCACTTCCCCGAAGACGGTAAATAGAAAAACCAATAAAAAAGCGAACTCTAAATCAACTAAAAACTCGCGTGAAAAAACTAAAGTAAATGTAGTTGAAGAATCTATTCCCTCTACTCCACAAAGCAGTCCTGTTCCAGATGCTGTTCGTCAGAAGATTCAGCTACTTATCCAAGAAAGACAATTCTCAACCGCTGAAGCTCAAGTCAATCAGGCGCTGAAAAAAGATAATACCCAACATGAACTGTATTTATTACTTCTTGAGATTCATATTGCTCAAAAAGATGAATTTGCGATTCAGCAACTTGTTAGTCATATTCGCAGCTTGGCATTAAATGAAATAGCTACTCAAGCAGAAGCTAGAAAAAAAGAATATGAGTCATCAAGACAACCCGATGCTATTGATTTTCCTCAAGCTAAAACATATGAAGAACCCAAAGATACTCCAGACACAACTGCTCAGTTTGATCAGTTAACAGCAAGCTCTTCTGAAACTTCTTTTGATGACTTGCAGAAGGACTATACACCTGTAAAACAAGAACCTACTGTTGAAGTTGAACCTTTAGAATTTAACTTTTCATTTGAACAAACTGTAGTTACAGAAAATACTAGCCAACCTGTACACGAACCAGAACTATCAACATCGCAAGAAGTACTAGATTTATCGTCATCTCAAGAAAAAAACGATCTCGCTGATTTAGAGTTTTCTTTTGACTTGGCACCTTTACATGAAACTAAGGAAAGAACTCAAGTAGTAGAAGTACCAGCAAATCAAGAGAATAACGCCAATGCATTAGATTTTAATCTTGAATTAAATCCGCCAAATACAGAGTCGAAATCTAATGAACAAGTTCCACCATTAGATGGGCTTAAATTAGTAGAACAAACTCCATTAGAAACGACACCAATCGCACCTCTAGAGTTCTCATTAGATGAGTCTGCGTTAGTTATAGCACCAGAGATTGAAACTCAAAATCATATAGATTTAGTAAGCAAAGAGTCTGTTCAAGATCAGATAAAAGATCCACTTCTTGAAGCCTTTCCAGAGTTAAAACAGTTAGATGAAAATGAACTCGATTTAAAACTGGCTGAGCAATATATCAAGTTAGGCGCTTACCCAGCAGCCCAAGCCTTATTAGCAAGCAATGAGCAAAAATTCAACACAGAACAACAACAACGCGCGAAAAACTTACTTAATCTCATAGCTTCTTAGAACTGTTCGATTTACCATAAGCAGTCAGAAATGACTGCTTTTTTATGCCTGCAAAAAATATGAAAAAAATAGCCTTATTTTATATGGGTGGTACTTTTGGTTGCATTGGTGAACCTCTAGCTCCTATGCCTTATGAACAATTCTTGCCTCAACTTGAAAAAGTGATTCCCCCACACTTAACAGTTGACTGCTTTGCCGCACCTAATATTGTTGATAGCAGTGCATGTACGGCACCTGACTGGTTACGCCTGATTCAACGCATACAACAACTACAACTTGAAGGTTACCAGCATTTCGTTGTTATTCATGGTACAGACACGCTCAGTTATGCGGCTGCAACCTTAGCTCGCTTTTTAGGCCAAAGCTGTCATATTGTGATTACCGGTAGCCAATATCCGTTACTTAATATTCAAGGTGATAATACCCGTGAATTTACGGATGCAATTGAAAACTTATATCTTGCATTAGAACAAGTGATTGCTCTACCTGTAGGTGCTTATCTCGCATTCCACCATCAAGTATTCCATGCGCAAACTGCATTAAAAACGCATACGACCGAACTCGATGCGTTCTCAGGGTTAAGTAGTGAAACTGAGTTTACACCTCAGCAAAATGAATTGATCGTACAAGATGCTCAAATTGAACGAGCTGCTTCCTTCCAGATTTTAAACTGGATGATGCAACCGATTGCAACACAGCACTTAATACAGCAATTACGTCACTTACTTCCTGCCCCACCACACTTTTTAGTGTTACAAGGTTTTGGTACTGGCAATATTGCAGTAAACCAAGAATTACTCGCAACATTAGATGAGCTTTACGCACGTGGCTGCGTTCCGATTCTTACGACTCAGGTGACATTCGGTGGTATTGATCAACGTTATGCGATTAGTGCCTGGGCTAAAACTGCAAAAATTGTCATTAGTGATGCACATAGTCATGCAGATCTCTATGCAAAAGCACTTCAAATCTATTTAAAATACCCAACCCCAGAACAATGGCTAAGCCATTGGAATGAAAATTTGCATTAAATAGAGGTAAAGCTATGCAACGTTATGCAGTCGGTATTGAATTTAGCGGAGTTCAATACCGAGGTTGGCAAACACAACAGCCAGGCGTTGCCAGCGTTCAGGAAACGATCGAGCGTGTACTGAGTAAAATTGCAGATGAACCCATTGCACTTCACGGTGCGGGGCGTACTGATGCGGGAGTACATGCAACAAATATGGTGGCGCACTTCGACACAAACGCTATTCGTCCAGAAACGGGGTGGTTAAGAGGGGCAAATAGCCAACTACCTAAAGATATTTCCATTCAGTGGATTAAACTGATGGATGAAAATTTTCATGCCCGTTTTAAAGCGACTGCTCGACGTTACCGCTATATCATCTATAACGCCCCCCATCGCCCAGCACTATTACATAAGCAAGTTACGCACATTTATCAAAAGCTAGACGTGCAAAAGATGATTAAAGCTGCCAGTAAGTTCGAAGGAACGCATAACTTTGAAACTTTCCGCGCAGCAGCATGCCAGTCAAACCAGCCTGTTCGTCATGTAAAACATTGCCGATTATTTGAACACGGACGCTATTTAGTTTTAGATATTCAAGCAGATGGTTTTTTACACCACATGGTGCGTAATATTGTCGGTTGCTTACTCGAAATTGGTCAAGGTATGTATGAGATTGATCATATCGATGCAATGTTTGCAGCGCAGGATCGTAAGGCAGCTGGGGTAACTGCTCCACCCGATGGCCTTTATTTTATTCAGTGTAACTATCCTGAGCAGTTTGATTTGCCGCAGCCACCACTTGGGCCACATTGGCTAAACTTACCTGAGTAAGCTTAGCCAACTTTACATATACTTATCTAGCGATGCTGTTTACGCTTGCGGTATTCCACAGGTGTTTCATTCGTCCAACGCTTAAATGCACGATAGAACGTACTTGGTTCAGAGAAACCTGTTAAATACACAATACGTTCAACACTCTCATTGGTATTTGCCAAAAGCTTTTTAGCTAAACGACAACGATAGTCAGAAAGTATTTGCTGGAAGCTGGTATTTGCTTCACTTAACTGCGTCCGTAAACGACGCGGTGTAATATTTAATTGTGCCGCTACCGTTTCTAGCGTCGTTTCTCCACTTTCAAGCGTTGAACCAATCGCACGGCGAACTTCCCCCACCAAATCATAGCGGGCCAATTCCTGCAATTTCTCAATTGCGAGCTGCTCATGCAATTGTAATAACTCAGGCTCTGCTTGCCAAAGCTGGAAATCCAAAATAGCTGGGTCAAAATATAAACGTGTCTCTTTCTGACCTAAGCTAACCGGGCAGCCAAATACACGGAAATATTCATCCTCAGAAGCTCCTTCGCTAAAATTAAAATCGATGAAGATAGGATGAAATTGCCCTTCAGTAATGAACTTAAAAAATCTAAGCACGCCCGAAATTGCACATTCAGAGAAATGGCGATTAACGAGATTGTCAGCACCAATTTGTTCACCATTGGTTAAATAACAACGCCCTTCCTCAACGACTAGTTTTGCATCAAAAGCATCACTAATGAGTCGCTGATAAGCTAAAGCCCGTTTTAGACCTTCACCAAAAGTTTCACTACTAATAAATAGATGTTCAATCACCTGCCCTCGATACAAAGGCAAATGTTCACCTAAATGCAGACCGATATCTGGATCTTTACTGACTTCCTGAGCGGCAGTCCAAAAGGCGTACTGTGCACTTAACGGTGTACGTGCATTGGTATCGACCTGATTTAAAGCAACTCCCGCTTTGGTTAATATTTCTTCTGTTGGCAAACCCGCACGACGAATCGCTTGGTAGCCAAAGCGTAATACAACTGATGCATCTGTTAGCTGACCCACGCAGTGCCCTTCCATGTAGATACTTCATTGATATTTAGGGCTGTTGACCTTTATGCAATTAACAGTCCCTAATAACTATGATTTTAGATTAGCGTTGATTGACCAAACTGACAACAGAATTACACTTCTTTTGTGAAAAAAATTACATCTTTTTTTATTAGTCATACTTTAACCAGATGCTTTAGCAGAAGTGTGTCTATCTTGTTTTTTTTAAAAAAATTGACTATAATTTGCGCCTTTCCAATTTGATCATCAGGTAGGCTATGGCCAATAAAGAGGAACTCATTGAGTTCGAAGGCGTTGTCACCGAAACGCTTCCTAATACGATGTTCCGTGTACGTCTTGAAAACGGTCACGAAGTTATTGCACACATTTCTGGTAAAATGCGTAAACACTATATTCGTATTCTTACTGGTGACAGTGTAAAAGTCGAAATGACTCCATACGACTTAACTAAAGGTCGTATTACGTACCGTGCTCGCTAATTAGTGAATGCAAAAAAGCCACTTCATGATGTGGCTTTTTTATTGCGTCCTTTATTCATTTAAGCGACTGGTTTTACATCCTACCGTTTGGCATTCACGCAATCTTTCTTGCAGCCAATGGTTTCTTTCTTGCGTTGTCTGTAAACGACATTGCACGTCTACACTATTTCTATTTGAATCTGTACACTCTGCGTCACGTTGACGTATCCATGCAAGCTGAGACTTCTTAAGAATATTTTTCTGCGCGGTGTTTAACTTTACTCGCAGTGCTTGATAATTCTTATTCAGATCAGCATCAGCACTCGCATAAATTTTATTTGTACAGTAAATATCATCGTAAGTATTACGGGCACTATCACAGTTATCTGCATACACCACCGTCATGCCAAAGCCGCATAAAAAAGCAAAAACTATTTTTCTCATGCTTTTCTTCCTTAAGTTTTCTATGAAATTATTATTAAAGTGATTCGGATGTAATTGATAAATCGAAAGACAAATTTACCTTCCATTTATCATAATCCTCCTTTTTTACTTTACAAGCTTGTAAATACAACTTATTGTTCTTTAATAATAAATATAATTTTATATAGTGAGAAAAATGAACATATATACCCGCTGCCAAATTGGCTTATTATCTTTCATCATTATTTTTCTTAACGGTTGTGCTAGCCACCCACGTCAATCCGTAGATTTACAGGAATATTTAAAAGGCTTTTTAGGTAAATCCTCGGCGACCATTCAACAAGATATCAACCTACGTAGTCTTGGTTTTCAAGTCGCCAATACACCGCAAAAAACATCCAATCAGCTCATCTATACAATATTGCGCCCTTTAAGCATTCCAATTCCGATGGTGAGTAATGTTGATATGAGAGGAAGTTCTATTCCTGTCCAATCAGGAAATCTGAGCGGCAATTCTTATGATATTAATTTCAATTGCAAAGTGATTTTTCAGCTTAAAAATGAAATTGCCGAGTCAATCTTATATGAGGGTAAAGCCTGCTAAAACATTGGCACAAAAAAACGCAGCTCAACGCTGCGTTTTTTTGTAATAATCTTTTAAGCAAGAGCAGCTACAACAGCCTCACCCATTTCAGCCGTACCTACTTTTGTCATACCTTCAGACATAATATCTGCTGTACGCAAACCTTGATCAAGCACTTGACCTACTGCATCTTCAATTGCTTTTGCAGCAGCTTCTTCACGGAATGTATAACGAAGCATCATTGCAACAGAAAGAATAGTTGCTAATGGGTTCGCCACATTTTGACCCGCAATATCAGGTGCAGAACCATGGCAAGGCTCATACATACCTTTGCCATTTTCATCTAAAGATGCTGATGGCAACATGCCGATTGAACCTGTAAGCATTGCTGCTTCATCAGATAAGATGTCGCCAAATAAGTTACCCGTTACGATCACGTCGAACTGCTTCGGCGCACGTACAAGTTGCATTGCAGCATTATCGACATACATATGTGAAAGCTGAATATTTGAATAATTTGCTTGCTGTAAATCAGTGACTGTTTGCTTCCAAAGCTCTGTAACTTCCAAAACGTTAGCTTTATCTACAGAACAAACCTTTCCACCACGTAAGCCTGCAAGTTCAAAAGCTACTTTTGCAATACGCTTAATTTCGCTTTCAGAGTAAACATCGGTGTTATAACCTTGCTTTTCGCCGTTTTCGAGTTCACGGATACCACGTGGCTGACCGAAATAGATACCGCCAGTCAATTCACGAACAATTAAAATATCTAAGCCAGCAACAATTTCAGGCTTTAAGCTAGAAGCATCTGCTAATTGCGGATATAAAATCGCTGGGCGCAAGTTAGCAAACAAGTTAAGTTCACTACGAATTTTTAAAAGACCACGTTCAGGGCGAATAGAACGCTCAATGGTGTCCCATTTTGGTCCGCCTACCGCACCTAATAAAATTGCATCAGCTTTTTTTGCTTGTTCACTTGTTACTGCTGGGTACGGTTCACCATGCGCATCAATTGCCGCGCCGCCTAATAAGCCATGTTCCCAAGTTAACGATAAATTAAATTTTTCATTTACTGTATTTAATACTTTTTCTGCTGCCCCAACAATTTCAGGACCAATACCATCACCAGCTAAAATTAAAATCTGTTTAGACATGAACTTTTTCCATTTTCCAAAGACAAGCAGTGCTACAACTACCGCGGTGTTAGTTTTTTCTGCTCAAGGAATTCACCTAGTCCCGTTGTAACATCAAATGGTCGACAAAAACGGCGGATGACACGCCCATCTTGTTCTAAATCGACACATAATGGATCTGGTACAGAAACATTCAGCAAACTACCCGAACGGTTAGATTTGTCCCGGTACATTTTAAATGTATAGCGATGGTTAGCATTAAACTGGTGAATCACATGAAATGTTTCTGCACGATCTGGAGAGATCGGATAGAAACGAATCACCACTTCATATTGTTTAGCAGGCACAGATAAATATAAGCTGTTAGTTTGACTAAGCACTGAACCTTGTAATCTCACAATCCCTTGATGAATTGCCTGATTACTAATTCTTCGTGTTTGCGCATCCACTACAGTAATATCATTTAGTCGTTCAAATTCACAACTCTTCGCGCCCGAACAATATATTGCTGCATTCTGCCCCAAATTTTCTTGTTCAGCCTGCTTAATGCGGACAGTATCCACTACATTGTAAGTGCTTTGACAAGCACTGAGTGTTATTGCGCACAGGCTCAACAAAAAGCTATGAGTAACGTTCCTCTTCATTGTTCAAGCCCAATCCTCATCTAGTGCATAATTCTAAGGTGTTTTTATGCTTTAGCATGTTAGCAAGAGTTTGAACGCTACGCCATGGCTATGTTTAAAATGTACCGAAAGGTTAATTCAACTCTTGGAATACCCAAGGACGAACTTGTTTAGTTTTATCTTCATAAGCGCGAATTGCGTCCGCATTTTGAAGAGTTAAACCAATATCATCCAATCCATTTAATAAGCAGTGCTTACGAAATGGATCAACTTCAAATTTAAACGCTTCACCTGTTGGCGTACGCACTTCTTGAGCGGCTAAATCAATTGTTAATTGATATCCCTCATTAGCGGCACATTCTTTAAATAACTGCTCAACTGTTTCTTCTGGCAAAATGACAGGTAACATGCCATTTTTGAAACAGTTATTAAAGAAAATATCAGCAAAGCTTGGTGCAATAACCGTACGGAATCCATATTCATTTAATGCCCAAGGCGCATGCTCACGGCTTGAACCACAACCAAAGTTAGTACGAGCAATTAAAACTGTTGCTCCTTGATAACGAGGCTGGTTTAAAACGAAATCCGGATTTTTTGGACGTACTGAATTGTCTTGTCCTGGATAACCTTCATCTAAATAACGAAGTTCATCAAATAAATTATCGCCAAAACCAGTGCGTTTAATCGACTTTAAAAACTGTTTTGGAATAATTAAATCTGTATCAACATTGGCACGATCTAATGGTGCAACGACACCTTGTTCAACTGTATAAGCTTTCATGGTTTGCTCCAGATCGAATTAAAATGAACGAACATCAACGAAGTGACCTGCGATTGCAGCCGCTGCCGCCATTGCCGGGCTTACTAAGTGAGTGCGACCACCATTGCCTTGACGGCCTTCAAAGTTACGGTTTGATGTTGATGCACAGTGTTCACCTGGTTGTAACTTATCTGCATTCATTGCTAAACACATTGAACAACCCGGCTCACGCCATTCAAAGCCAGCTTCCAAGAAGATTTTATCTAAGCCTTCTTTTTCAGCTTGTTGTTTCACTAAACCAGAACCCGGAACAATCATAGCTTGCTTAATGGTAGATGCCACTTTACGACCCTTAACCACCTCAGCCGCAGCACGGATGTCTTCAATACGAGAGTTCGTACAAGAACCAATAAAGACACGATCAAGCTGAATATCAGCTAATGCTTGACCCGCATTTAAACCCATATATTGATAAGCACGTGTCCAATCATTACGTTGAACGTCATCTTTCGCTTGTTCTAAAGTTGGCACAGCTTCAGTAACTGGAATAACCATTTCTGGTGAAGTTCCCCAAGATACTTGTGGTTCAATTTCTGCGCCATTTAACTCAACTACAGCATCAAACACAGCATCTTCATCTGAATGCAATGTGTTCCAGTAAGCAACTGCTTGTTCCCATTGCTCGCCTTTTGGTGCGTAGCTACGGCCTTTCACGTATTCAATAGTTTTGTCATCAACTGCAACCATACCGACACGAGCACCTGCTTCAATCGCCATGTTACATACCGTCATACGCCCTTCAATCGACATATCACGGAAAACTTGGCCGCCGAATTCGATTGCATAGCCTGTACCACCAGCAGTACCAATTTTACCGATAATCGCCAAGACAACATCTTTTGGTGTTACGCCTTTACCCAATACGCCATCTACACGAACTAACATGTTTTTAGATTTTTTCTGAATCAAGCATTGTGTTGCTAACACATGTTCAACTTCAGATGTCCCAATACCATGCGCCAAGCAACCAAAAGCACCGTGAGTTGCTGTATGTGAATCGCCACATACGACCGTCATGCCCGGTAAAGTTAAGCCCTGTTCAGGCCCAACTACATGCACAATCCCCTGACGAATATCATTAATACTAAACTCAACAATATTAAAGGCTTTACAGTTGTCATCTAAGGTTTGAACTTGAATACGAGATGTATCATCTTCAATACCAGCGATGCCTTGGTCACGTTCCTTTTTAGACGTTGGAACATTGTGGTCCGGTGTAGCAACGTTTGCACTTAAACGCCATGGTTGACGATCCGCAAGTTGCAACCCTTCAAATGCTTGTGGACTAGTCACTTCATGCAATAAATGACGGTCAATGTATAGTAAACATGAGCCATCATCACGCTGTGAAACAACGTGCTCATCCCACAATTTGTCATATAAAGTTTTGCCTGCCATGTCGTCTTGCTCCATTGGACTGGGTAATTCTGATCTTTATTCGATTATAGCCAGAGTTTCACATAAATCTAATTTATCATTTTTATAAATTAGAAAACTTTTTGGAATAAATTATAATTTCTGCAAGGCACATCAAATTTAATAAATCGTTTTTGCTAATGATTATCATTTGCATAATCAATTTTTAATCTTATACTCTAATGCCTATACTAAAAATATCTAAAGTGGCTAAAGAGAATGATCATGGCTAACATCCAAAAATTCGTTATAAATAATCAACGTACCTTAAAGAAAACCTTAAGCTATTACATTATGCATATTACTGTCGCAATGCTAGTTGCATACTTTGTAACAGGTAATATCTGGATGGCTTTAACATTAAGTATGCTTGAACCAACCGTACAAGCTTTTGCTTTTTTCTTCCATGAAAAAGTTTGGGCTGCTAAAGATCGCCGCGTATCAGCCTTAGCTGAAAAAGAAACAACGGCTTAGGCTAAGATTAGTGCGGTAATTCACAACTTTCTCACTCGTTTTGCTGCAAGCATGATACGATTTTGGCTCGGCAACTTTAGCCCCTCGATTTTTCTATTCCAAGTTGAGTTGTATTATGAATCTTGCAGCCTTTGAAGCTTTTGTAAAAGTTATGGAAACAGGGTCTATCTCTGTGGCAGCAGATCAGTTATTTATTACTCAACCTGCTGTTACCAAACGAATTCACAGCTTAGAAGAATATTTTGGCGTAAAACTATTTGAATCTGCAGGCCGAGGTGTTCAGGCAACTCATGCCGCACATTCATTACTTCCTAAAGTTAAAAACTGGTTAAATGAGCTGGGTGATATTCACCATACGCTGAGCCATGAACAAACTCAGGTACAAGGCCGCTTGAAAGTCGGTACGAGTCACCATATTGGTTTGCACCATTTACCCGCACCACTTAAGCATTTTGTTCAGCAATTCCCTCAAGTTACCTTAGATGTGCATTTTGTTGATTCAGAGCAAGCCCATGAACAAGTATTGGCTGGTGATTTAGAACTAGCATTTTTAACGCTTCCTCCTTCAGGAGATGAGCGTCTTAACTACATTACAATTTGGAATGATCCTTTAGTTTTTGTTGCTGCCCCTTTTCATCCGCTGGCACAAAAGAAGAATCTTACCTTACAAGATTTAATTGAATATCCAAGCTTATTACCCGCTGCACAAACTTATACTGCTCAAATCACTTTAGCTGAGTTTGAAAAACAAGGACTTAAACCAAAAATCACCATGAGCAATAACCCTCTTGAGTCTATTCGCATGTTAGTCTCGATTGGTTTGGGTTGGTCAGTTTTACCAAAAACTCTATTGAATCAGGATATGCAGCAGCTTGATTTAAATGTTGAGATGAATCGTCAATTAGGTATGGTTTGGCATCCTGCACGCACTCAATCTAGAGCCATGCAGGAGTTGATTAAAATGATGCAGGATGCATAAAAGACTCTCATCTAATCATCTAATCGAATTTAATTTATCCAAGCTTTAAGAGGCTTCTAATTTGTTGCACCATTTGATTTTCATCAAGCATATGGTGTGGAATCGTCATCGTTAATAGCTGATCTGATCGAAAATGGCGGTCTACTTCAAGCATAACGTGAGTTTGATTAGGTTCAGCAACAAAAGATACCTCAACTTCATTAAATCCGCTAAACATATGTGAAGAGACAAATTCAAGCTCTTGGTAACAACCAATGGTTGATCTAAAATTTCGCGCAGTAAGCTGCCCTTTTTCTACATCTACTGTCGATAAAACAAAGCCACATCGCTGCATAGCCTGTAGAAACATTTGCATGGCTGGAGTTGGCAGAACTTTTAGATAATCACGATCAGTTGCATCTAATCCCCAATCAACATCCATATGGGTTTGAATCCAAACACGTGCACCATTTCTTCGACAAGCAACCTCTGTAATCGGTGTCTCAAATGGTAGTTGAATACTAAAAGGGAAAGAATGCGCTTGATGTGCCGGCAAGAGGAATCGAGAGTTCACTAACCACTCTTGTAAAACTAAAGGTTGGTTAAACTCATGATCACCAGATTCAACTTCTGCCATCGTCACCAATTGCAAATAAAGACCATTAATCTCTTTATCAGATGATCCACCTTTAAAGCTAATTTCCCCATGCAATGTGCTACCAGCTTGCAAGCTTGGGTTCTGCAAAACGGTTTCTACCGTCACACCTTGAAGACCCAAACCAGACATAATTTTACTAAACATTTTTTCTCTAACCTTTCGAATTATTTCATGTCATCTGTAGCAGCATACTTATTATTAAAGTGCATCATCTCCAGCGAGCTGAATCTTACCATCTGCAACTTCATTCATAAATTGCTGATAGTCATTTAGATTACGTTCTGCATATTCTTCTGCATACGTTTGTAATCCTTCTACTATCGTATTACCTTCGCCAAGATATCCCATAAGTACATCTGCATTTCCAGATTTAGCGTGGGCATGAGCTAAGGCTAAACCACAACTTTCGGCATACTCATAGAAATACTCATCATCCATGTCACTAAGATCAACCGAAATTTTCATATCACGTAACTGACGTACATGAAAATGTTGAGTCGATATTGAAGAGAACCCAAGAAATATATCACTTGCAGCTTGCATGAGCTGCTGACCATGCACTACACGCTCACCTTCGTGATTTACCTTGTCTACAAATAACGGGCTGAGAATTGATGGATTCGCTTCTTTCATTTGTAAAATTAACGGTTCTCGATCTGCATCCTGAAATAATGCAATCGCGGATCGTGTACCAACACTTCCGACACCCACCACTTTCAAAGCTACATCTGTACGTTGATAACGATCAAAAAGCACTTGGCGATCATATTTCAAAGAATTACGGTATTGTTGAAAGAATACATCAACATCTTTACCAAATGGCTCATTTGCACTTGGATGCCATAATAACGGCGCATCATCCACAAAATGACGAAATTCTGTATCTTGATCTTGCTGCGTAAGCTTCGGCAAAACAGAGTACGCCGTTCTTTTCTGTGCTGAATCAAGATGCTTCTCGCGTTTCTTTCTTAGTTTTCGACACTCAGTATTTTCTAATAATGTACTGGCATCAACTTTTTCATACCAAACTTGGAGTGGTGAAAGTTCTGTAATTTCTAATAAGTGCTGACGATAACTATTCAGCATTATTTTAATTGCTTTTAACCCGACTTTCTCTGCAAGATGAATATCACGTGCCGCGATTACAAAACTGGTTGCTAAGCGCTTTACATCCCATTCAAATGGGGCAACTAAAGTTTCATCAAAATCATTAATTCCAAATAACAGGTTACGTTCGGGACTTGCAAAACCGCCAAAATTACTTAAATGACAATCCCCACAAATCTGTTGAAATAAGCCTGAATTTGCCTGCTCCCACGCTTGGTCAAATAGCATCAAAGAAGGCATGCCACGATAAAATGTAAATGGAGAAACACTCATCCGTTTTGCACGAATCGGCTTGAGCTTTTCTAAACGTCCTTGGTTACTCCAATCATAGACCGTTAAGGCAGTTGTACCTTTTGGTCGTTCAGAAAGCTTTGATAGCTGTTCACGTGGAACTTTTTTACGTTGAGCCTTACCTAATTTGAAACCTTCGCTTTTATTAAGTAATTTCCCCTGATAGCTATGACGTGTTAAATCAATACTTTCATCTTTCCAAAGTTGTTTTGGTAATTTAATTTGTGCTGTTTTTGACATTATTTCCTCATTTTTAAATTAAATTTTTTTATATTCTGAAATCTTTGCCAAGATAGAATTTATTTTATTAATCATAGCAATATCTGTTTTTAGCTAAGATTTATAAGAGATATTAAAAAATGATTTTAAATATAGTTAAGAGTTGGAAGACCTCAGAACTTTTCAAATTGTTCTTCCAACTCCACAATTTTAAATCGACCAGTCCTGAATATCCCACTTATGTTCTTGAGCCAGTTTTTCAAGACGATCATCGGGGTTTACTGCAATTGCATGCGTTGCATATTCAAGTAAAAAACGGTCATTAATTGAATCGGAATACGCCCAAGACTCAGACACGTTACGGCCTTCCAACCATGCATCTAGACGTGCAAGTTTGCCCTTTTGATAACACGCTAAACCAGCAACTTTACCCGTATATTTTCCGTCAGCCACTTCAGCATTGGTTGCTAAAATTTCGGTAATCCCAAATTCACGAAAAATCGGTGCAGTAATAAAATCACTTGTTGCCGTAATACCGACAATAGTATGGCCTAAATCTTGATGTTTTTTGATTGCATCAAAACCTTTTGGACGCATTTGCGGACGAATGACTTTTTGCATGAACAATTGGTGAAGCTCAGTTAAGTAGTCATTGTCATGCTGCGTTAAAAATCCAAAAACAAATTCATTATAAGCATATGGGTCAAGTTGGCCTGCTTTGTAATCTTCATAAAATTTATCATTCATCTGACGATGATGAACCGGATCAACCAAACCTTCATTGACTAAAAATTCACCCCAAGAATGGTCTGAATCGGTATTTAACAAGGTATGGTCTAAATCAAACAACGCCAGTTTCATGAAAATTCTCGTTTAAACTGAAATTTAAGAAAAAAAATGTAAATCTATCTCCGCTAGTTGATAGAAATTCGTTAAGATCGTAGCAATTTAAACATTTTACTTTGATCTTTTCGAGCTGGACATAAAAAAGTGTTTGTCCCCGCGATTAAAGTCAACGATATAGACAATATTTAGGTAGCCAAATGATCGATTCAGAAGGTTTCCGACCGAATGTCGGGATCATTTTGGCAAACGATGATGGACAGGTTTTATGGGCAAAACGCATTGGTCACAATGCTTGGCAATTTCCACAAGGAGGCATCCAGTTTGGAGAAACCCCTGAACAGGCACTTTTTCGAGAACTGAGAGAAGAAATCGGCTTATTGCCCGAACATGTCCAGATTATTGCGCAAACCAAAGGATGGCTGCGTTATCGTTTGCCACATCGGTACATTCGGTCAGACTCTGACCCCGTATGTATCGGACAGAAACAAAAATGGTTTTTACTGAAGTTAACTGCGCCTGCAAAAAATATTCAGTTAAACCTCTCCGACCCGCCCGAATTCGATGAATGGCAGTGGGTTAGCTATTGGTATCCTCTTGGACAAGTGGTGAACTTCAAGCGTGATGTTTATCGTAAAGCCATGGTGGAGTTGTGTACACAGTTGCCGATGCAACAATTACCCTAAAAATCATTTATCTAGCAAATGATTTTTATTAAAAGTGCTGTTATAAATACATTCATAGTCTAAAAAAATACTGGAGTATACATCCATGTCAAACATGCAACTCGACACTCTACGGCGCATTGTCCAAGAGGTTAATGCGTCCGTCAGTTTGCATGAATCATTAGACATCATGGTTAATCAGGTTGCTGAGGCCATGAAAGTGGATGTTTGCTCTATTTATTTACTCGATGAACGCAATCAGCGTTATGTATTAATGGCCTCTAAAGGCTTAAATCCAGAATCTGTAGGCCATGTTTCTTTGCAACTCGGTGAGGGCTTGGTTGGTCTGGTCGGGCAACGCGAAGAAATCGTTAACCTTGACAATGCGCCAAAACATGAGCGTTTCTTGTATTTACCTGAAACAGGCGAAGAAATTTATAACTCTTTCCTCGGCGTACCGGTCATGTATCGTCGTAAGGTTATGGGCGTTTTGGTTGTCCAAAACAAACTTCCTCAAGATTTTAGTGAAGCTGCCGAGTCCTTTTTAGTTACGCTGTGTGCTCAGCTTTCTGGCGTTATTGCTCATGCTCATGCAGTGGGTAATATTGACGTATTTCGTAAGCCGAGTAATGGACCTGCCTACAAAACCTTTCAAGGCGCTTCAGGTGCAGGCGGTGTTGCTTTAGGTCGCGCTATTATTTTATATCCGCCTGCCGATTTGGGTTCTGTACCTGATCGTGAAGCAGAAGATATTAGTGATGAACTTCGAATTTTAGATCAAGCCATTTCATCAGTACGTTCAGAGATTCGTTCTCTGGATGAAAAAATGCATGATTCACTCATGGCCGAAGAGCGCGCTTTATTTAGTGTTTTCTTAAGAATGCTAGATGAAAATGCATTGCCAGCAGAAATTAAAGAACTCATTCGTGATGGACATTGGGCACAAGGTGCAGTACGTCGTGTCATTGAAAAACATACTGCCCTATTTGCACAGATGGAAGATGACTATCTTCGTGAACGAGTTTCCGACCTTAAAGATTTAGGGCGACGTATTTTAGCCTCTTTGCAAGAAGAAGACTCTAGCCATCGTGACCTGAGCCCAGACAGTATTTTAATTGGTGAAGAAATTAGTACTGCGGCTCTCGTTGAGTTGCCAGTAGACAATATTGCAGCGATTGTGACATCCGAAGGTGCAGCCAACTCACATATGGTGATTGTTGCTCGTGCATTAGGTATTCCAACCGTAGTTGGTGTAACTGAACTGCCAGTGAACACACTTGATGATGCAGAAATGATTGTGGATGCCTATCAAGGCCGTGTTTTTGTAAACCCTCCACGTCGTTTACGCCAACGTTATAAAGAAATTCAAAAAGAAGATGAACAGATCGCAAAAGATCTCAAACAATACGAGACCAAAGAAGCGATTACGCCAGATGGTGTATCTGTTCAGCTTTATGTGAATACGGGTCTCATGATTGATGTCGTCCGCGGAGTACAACGTGGCGCGCAAGGTGTGGGTCTATACCGAAGCGAAATTCCATTCATGTTACGGGAACGTTTCCCAGGTGAAGAGGAACAACGCGCAATCTATCGTCAACAGTTGAGCCACTTTGCCAACAAACCTGTGGTGATGCGAACTCTCGATATTGGTGCCGATAAAGACTTACCGTATTTCAGTATCGAAGAAGAAAACTCGGCATTAGGGTGGCGTGGTATTCGTTTCACGCTTGACCATCCTGAGATTTTCTCGTCTCAAATTCGCGCCATGCTCAAAGCTAGTATTGGTCTAAATAATTTGCATATTTTATTGCCTATGGTGACTACAGTAAGTGAAGTCGAAGAAGTACTTTATTTACTTGAGCGTGACTGGATTGCGGTGCAAGAAGAAGAGCAAGTTAAAATTACCAAGCCTAAAATTGGAATTATGGTTGAGGTGCCGAGCGTATTGCTACAAATTGATGAGTTTGCTGAACTCGTCGATTTCTTCTCAGTCGGTTCAAACGACTTAACCCAATACTTACTCGCGGTTGATCGTAATAATCCACATGTAGCAAACGTTTACTCGCATTTCCACCCATCCATTTTACGTGCTTTATCTCGATTGGTTAAAGAATGCCATGATCACAAAAAACCAATCAGCATTTGTGGTGAAATGGCAGGTGATCCATTATCGGCAATTTTACTTATGGCGATGGGCTTTAATACCCTTTCGATGAGTTCGAGTAACATTTTGCGAGTACGAAAAGCAATTTGTCATGTCCCTATGACAGATGCACAAAAATTACTTGATGATGTTATGAAAATGAATAATCCACTCATTGTGAAAAGCTGGCTTGAGTACTATTTTAAAACTCACGGTTTAGCTGATATGGTGAAATCGAATCGAATCGTAAATGTTTAATATATAATAAAATAAAGGAGAGTAATGCTCTCCTTTATTCATTTAAGATCGCGTCTACTACAACTAAATATAAAAATTTCATCTCACTATTGCCGCCATCTTAATCTTTTAAATAAACATATAATCGGTTTTTTAAATCAATATTGACAGTTTAATCCATTTGAAAAATAAGACTCCTACTCCTAGTATATTTACAGAGCGTTATTAAAAGATCTTACGTTGTTCCAACAATTGAAGAGGTAATTCTATGCATCGTTATTTACAAGTTTCATCTTATTTTTCCTCTTGTTTTTTAACCTTCATGCAGTAAATTGGAGGAATAACAAGTAAAGGAATCTGATGCATTATTAAATAAAAATAATGGGCCGACATCTCAGTGAAAAGACTTTTAAACGGTTTCTCTCACCATTTGTTCTCCCATTTCTTTATTTAGTAAACATGAGTTTTTAAACCAGAAGTCCAGGAAAATGAGCCCTAACATTTTTACGAAGAGCTCAATAATTATTACCCAGAGAGAATATAACCATGTCAGACGAATCAAAATGCCCTTTTTCAGGCCATAAATCAAAACCAGAAGTAACGGTCGGTGGTGGCACGCCTAGTTTACACTGGTGGCCAAAACAACTACGCGTCGACCTACTCAATCAACATTCAGAACGCTCTAACCCACTCGGTAAAGAATTTAATTACCGTCAAGAATTTAAAAAACTCGACTACTACACCCTCAAAGCTGATATCAAAAATGTATTAACCGATTCTCAAGATTGGTGGCCAGCCGATTGGGGAAATTATACAGGCTTATTTATTCGATTAGCATGGCATGCTGCCGGTACATATCGTATGGGTGATGGCCGTGGTGGTGCTGGTCGTGGTCAACAACGTTTTGCGCCATTAAATAGTTGGCCTGACAATGCAAGCTTAGATAAAGCGCGCCGTTTATTATGGCCAGTTAAGCAAAAATACGGTCAAAAAATATCGTGGGCAGATTTATTTATTCTTGCTGGAAATATCGCACTTGAGTCTTCAGGTTTCCGCACATTCGGTTTTGGTGCAGGTCGTGAAGATGTTTGGGAACCAGACAACGATGTAAACTGGGGCGATGAAAAAGAATGGTTAGCTCATCGAAACTCTGAAGCACTGGAAGGTAGCAATTTAGCTGCAACCGAAATGGGTCTAATTTATGTAAACCCTGAAGGTCCACAAGCCAGCGGTGACCCTAAATCAGCTGCACCATTTATTCGCGCGACTTTCGGCAATATGGCAATGGATGATGAAGAAATTGTTGCCTTAATCGCAGGCGGTCATACTTTAGGTAAAACTCACGGCGCTGCCTCTGCTGACCATGTTCAGGCTGATCCTGAGGGAGCATCAATTGAACAAATGGGCTTTGGCTGGTCAAACAGTTTTGGCACTGGTGTGGGTAAAGATGCAATAACTTCAGGTTTAGAAGTAATTTGGTCGCAAACACCAACACAATGGAGCAACTACTTCTTTGAAAACCTATTCAAATACGAATGGGTACAAGAGCGTTCACCTGCTGGGGCAATTCAATGGGTGGCAGCAGATGCTGAGGCGATCATTCCAGATCCATTCGACCCATCAGTTAAACGTAAGCCAACAATGCTTACTACAGATTTGACCTTACGTTTTGATCCTGAGTTTGAAAAGATCTCTCGTCGTTTCCTTAACGATCCACAAGCCTTTGCCAATGCTTTTGCTCGCGCTTGGTTCAAGTTAACTCACCGTGATATGGGTCCAAAAGCACGTTATTTAGGTCCTGAGGTTCCGGCTGAAGATTTAATTTGGCAAGACCCATTACCTGCTGCTAGCGCTATACCGTCTACTGCTAGCATAGATGATGCAAAAGCAAAAATTGTTGCATTAGGACTATCTGCTGGTGAGCTAGTTTCCCTTGGTTGGGCTTCGGCATCCACGTTCCGTGGTGGAGACAAGCGTGGCGGTGCAAATGGTGCACGTATTGCTTTATCACCACAACGTGAATGGGACGTAAATAAAAAAGCAGTTGAGACTTTAACTAAAATTGAAGAACTCAAAGCATCTACTCAATTATCATTAGCTGATTTAATCGTGCTTGCAGGTAACGTTGGTGTAGAGCAAGCTGCTCAAGCGGCAGGTTTCAATATTAGCGTTCCATTTGCTCCTGGTCGTGTTGATGCATTACAAAGTCAAACTGATGTCGAATCTTTCCAATTACTCCTTGGCCTTGCCGATGGTTTTAGAAACTGGAAAAAAGAGGGTGTCAGCGCAACAACTGAAGCATTATTAATTGATAAAGCACAACAACTGACTTTGACTGCACCAGAGTTAACTGCATTGATTGGTGGCTTACGTGTACTGGGCACCAACTGGGATGGCTCACAACACGGCGTATTCACTCAGCAAGTTGGTGTACTCAGCACTGACTTCTTTACGAATTTACTCGACATGTCTACTGTATGGGCACCTGTTGACTCAACAAGCGAAGTCTTTGAAGGCAAAGACCGTAAAACCGGCACAGTAAAATTTACCGCAACACGTAATGATTTAGTTTTCGGTTCAAACTCAATCTTACGTGCGTTGGCCGAAGTCTATGCTCAGGCAGATGGTAAAGAAAAATTTGTTCAAGACTTTGTCGCAGCATGGACTAAAGTGATGAATCTTGATCGTTTTGACTTAGCTTAATTAAAGTCAAAATAATAAAAGCCAGTTCAATTTGAACTGGCTTTTTAATATAAAGTAACCAGGTTTTACACAGTCAATTTATGCCCTTCCCGAATGCAATAAAAGGGATTAGCAAGCTTTGATGAAGCTTTAATTGCTTGAGCTAAAGCATGTTCCGGGTCTTCTCGATCTTCATCAGTTAACTGAAAAGTTCGATAATGAATTGCAAGAGAACGATGAGCTTGTAAATCTAAATGAGCATGAACAGCATCTTGAGGATTCATATGAACATAGCTCATTAACTTACGAGGTTCATAAGCACCGATTGGAAGCAAGGCAACACGCGGTGCGCCATAACGTGCATGAATTTGCTTAAAATGGCCTGCATAACCGGTATCACCAGCAAAGAAACAATGACCAGTTTTAGCTACAACCGAAAAGCCTCCCCAGAGTGCTTTATTTTGATCACGTAGACCACGTCCTGAGCCATGCTGTGCAGGTGTATAGATTATTCTTAATTCGTGATAGGGAATTTCTTGCCACCAATCCATTTCAATCACATGAAAATCTTTAGGTAGATAAAATCCATTTCCAAGGCCTGTATAAATAGGCATAGCGAATTTTTTATGCAGCCACTCAAGTGTAGCTAAATCCATATGATCATAATGATTATGGCTGAGTAGAACTCCATGTATGGTCGGCAATTGTTCTAAAGCAAAACCCGCTGGACACACACGGCGTGGCCCACGTCCATGTGAAGGACTTGCATAATCACACCATACTGGGTCAGTAATAAAGTTATAAGGCCCGATCTGAACTAATACTGTTGCATGCCCAACAAACCAAACTTGCCAATCATCTAAGTCTGCATGCGGCCGGTTTTGAGGCAAAGCAATTGGCGTATTAACACGTGCTTCATATTCATTTTGAATATCCACTTTCCACGTGAAAGACTCACGTGTAACTAACCAACGTAATAGCTCTTTTGAGCCTCTAGCTGGTAATTTAGGCTGCTGGTTATAAAACCGCGTATCTGATTCACGCCCTGACTCGGGATGATAAAAAGGAGGTTTTATCCATGTATGCGTCCAACAGGACTGAGTCGGCAATTGATATGTTAATGTCGGCTTGTCTTTCATGGGCTTTTCTATGTTTTAGCAGCAGCAGAATGGATGTGTTCAGGTTTCTATCTTAACGATTAAAACAAATTAAGCTATGGTACTTACACTTATTTATCATATAAATATCCCTTTTATCGTAGTCATAGCCAACATAAGTTGAACTAGAGTGCCATAAAAAACACATAGATGTGTTGGGTTTATGCTTCGATAATTACTATTCTTATTAAGATATCTTGTACAACATAACAGTATAAATCACCTAAAGTCATCATAGATCTGCTCTGTTTTACTTTCATAGTCCACAATTTTCCAATTTAAAATATTTTGACAACCTATAGCACAAAATATTTAGCAACACTTACAGCCAGTGAATTCCCAATGAAACATATTTCATAATTTTAATTTATTATTCTTTATTTTTGCATAATATGAGAATTAATTGTATGAATATTTAAAACGTTTAATTTTTTCTTTGATTAAGTAAAAAAATTGTATTCATGATTGAATAATTAATATAATTTATGAATTATTTAAACTTATATTCCTATATTAATTATCTAATGAAAATTAAAATTCCATTTATTTTATAAATACCTAAATCACCTTCACGCTATATCTATTTATGCTTTATACTTCACTTAAATCATAGTAAGACATTTTTTGGATTAGTCTTATGGAACTACGCCATCTCCGATATTTCATTACCGTTGCTGAAGAATTAAATTTTAGTAAAGCCGCTCTTAAACTTTTTACTGCACAACCTTCTCTTAGCCAACAAATTAAAGATTTAGAAGAAGATGTTGGCGTACGCCTTTTAAATCGTACAAAACGTAAAGTTGAGTTAACAGAAGAGGGAGAAGTATTTTTAGAACATGCTCGGCTCACTCTTGCTCAAGCTGAAAAAGCGGTCGCTATGGCACGACAGGTTTCTAAAGCTAAACAGCAATTGTTACGTATCGGTTTCGTGCCCATTGCAGAAATGAAGATTTTTCCTTACGTTCTTCCCAATCTTCGAATACAACATCCCGACCTCACCATTGAGTTATCTAATCTGAATAATACCGAACAGCTTAAAGCCTTAAAAAAAGGAGAGCTGGACATTACATTTACCCGTGAAAATACAAATAATGATGAAATTCAAAGTCAATTTGTTTTGACTGAGCCCTTGATTTTCCTACTTCCTAAGAGCCACCCACTTGCTCAGTATGATCGAATTCCTGTTCATGCCTTACAAGGAATTGATTTCATTATTCCAGCTGCTGAGCAATCACAAACATTACATAATACTATTTTAGACTTCGCTAGAACTCATAATATCGAACTGAATATTGTTCAAAAAGCAGACAGCATGCTGTTTAATATTAACTCTCTTGGCTCTGGCTTAGGGTGTACAATTTTACCTGCCTACGTGGCTCCATTAGGAATCAAAAATACAATTGTTCGCCCACTTGATGTCGACTTACCAACGATTGATTTATTCGTAAATTACCGTAGAAACTCACAGTCTTTAGGCGTTCAAAAATTCATTGACCAGCTCACCAAAGTATTTCATTTAGACAAAAACTTAAGCCACGCTTAATTATCAAAAATGATTTTATTATTAAACACATGATTAATAAGATTATCTATATAAAAAAGTATAAATAAATATTCTTTATATTTATTTATACTTTTCATAACTAGTTTAATTCACAATATTGTTCTATGTTCCCTAGTAGGCACTTTAAATATCTCATGGATATAAATAAAAAAACCGCAATAAAATCCATATAAAACCAGATATTATTTTCACCATTTAATAAAAAATAATATATTTACCCTGTAATAAAGGAGATTAGAAAAATGACTGGATTATTTCAACACCTTGGACGTAGTGTACTAAACCGTCCTCATTTCTTTATCGCCTTATTTATAGGAATTGTCACCGCTATTATTTTGACATGGTTAACTTCATGGAAATGGTCAACTATATTATTAGTCAGTTGGAATGCTTCGGTTAGCATATATTTACTCCATGTTTGGCAACTCATGAAAAGTGCCGATCATTCACAAATGCAACAGCAAGCTAAAAAACAAGATGAAAGCAAATGGGTCATTATGCTGATTGTTTTACTAGCCTTAACCATGTCTCTGGTTGCTATTCTGATTCAACTGTCACAGCTTCCTTCAGAAAGTTCTGCTAAGTTAGGCCATGTAGCCTTAGCTTTGCTGACGATTGTTTCTGCATGGCTTTTTATGCATACCGTTTTTGCTCTACATTATGCCCATGATTTTTATATGGCCTTATCTAGAAATGAGGAAAATGGAGGATTAGATTTCCCAGGGACAAAACAACCAACTTATCCTGACTTTCTATATTTTAGTTATATTATTGGGACTTCTGCGCAAACTGCCGATGTGTCAATTACCACCAAGCATATGCGCCTTTTAAACTTATTTCACGCAGTGTTGTCTTTTGGGTTTAATACCACCATTTTGGCGATCTGTATTAACGTTGCTGCTGGCTTTCTTACTAACTAAAGCGACGTATTTAGAAAATAAAAAAAGCCACCCATTTGGATGGCTTTTAAGAATATTAAGTTTACAACAGTTGCCCCATCGTACTTTGTTTTAAGCCTTCGCGCTGTTTAATCGCATCAATATAACGTTCAATGGCTGGGTGTGATTCAATTGTTTTCATTTTTAATTGCCATAAAAGCATTGCTCCAACACTTACATCAGCTGCAGTAAATTGCTCACCACATACATACGGATTTGCTTCACTCAATCCTTGAACTAAAGCTTGATAAGCATCATTGTAATCGCCATAGCCAACAAACATCTTTTGCTCAGGTGATACTTCTATTCCTAAAGCTTTATCAACACCTGCAGCCTCCCAAGGACCCGCCATCACAAATAACCAACGATAGTACAAACCACGTTTCGGATCATCTAAAGCAGGAGCCAAACCTTTCTCAAAAAACTTATCAGCCAAATAAGCACAGATTGCACCCAACTCATAAATCACGACATCGCCATCTACCAATACCGGCACTTTTCCAAAAGGATTAATTTTTAAATATTCAGGTGATTTCATTTCGGTCTTGTATGCGACTTCAATTCGTTCACATTCAACACCTAACTCGACCAAAAGCCAGTCAATAACAACACCACGTGACTCTTTGTTAGTATAAAGTTTAAGGCTCATTCTTATTGCTCCTTGTTTATCGTAGTTCCTAGTGTACAAATAACTTTTGTCAGTTTTTGTCAGTAGCCTTTTGCATTTCCTGTTTCCACCACTTTTGGAACAGAAGCTTTTTAAATTCGGGATATATATCTTGGCTAATATGAAGCTGATGGATACGATCTATTCGAAAGTGGCGAAATGCCTGACGCAATTCACACCAAGCAGCCAGTACTACTTTGTCGTTTAAATATCCTAAAGCAAAAGGCCAAAGTGAACGTTCACTTAACCGTTTTTGTTCATCGCAATAATCTATTTTTATTTTTACTTGATTACGAATGGCTATACGCACCTGCTCCACCAGAGCCGCATCAACTGGATGCCAATAATGTGCAACACCCAAGGTCATATCATCGAGTAGATGTTTTCGATGTTTAGGCAAAACCGCATAAAGTTTTGAATAAATTGAAACTGCAGCAGATTTTAATGACTGATCAGGAACATCTTTCAACCATTCTAAAGCTAAAAATAAAGCTTCAGCTTCGTCTTCATTGAATATCACTGGGGGTAATAAAATATCTTCTTTGAGCTGAAAACCCAGACCTGCTGAGGCATCGATTCTTACACCTTGCTCACGCAAGCTATCAATATCTCGATAGATACTTCGAACACTAATGTTTAGGCGTTCAGCTAAGACTTGTGCAGTAACTGGATAACGAGCTTCGCGGAGTTGTTGTAAAAGATTTAATAGGCGAATTGAACGGCTCATTTTTCTCTTCTTATTGTTTTGTTATTTAATTTAAAGAAGAGGGAATAAATCCCTCTTCTCTATCATTCTAAACTACGCTACATCGACAGTAGATAATTGAGCGTATCCTCTCAAAAAGCTGTGAAGCTCTTGTACATCTTTAGCAATCGTTAAAGGTTGGAACTTTTGCAGAACTTCAACGGAATGCACGCCATAACCGACACCAATACGTGGCATACCTAAACGCTGTGCCATCTCAAGGTCATAGCTACTATCACCAATCATGACTGCTTGCTCAACATTCACCCCAGTGACTGTTAATATTTCTTGCAACATGAGCGGGTCTGGTTTTGAACGCGTCTCGTTGGCAGCCCGAGTTACATCAAAAAGATGAGTACTCTGTGTTTTTGCGATTACACGGTCTAACCCTCGACGGTTTTTACCCGTCGCTACGGCAAGTTTTAAACCTTGGGCTTTTAAATCATGGAGTAGTTCAGAAATACCCTCAAACCATGCATCACTAGTCGAGTTCGCGATATAGTGATCGCCATATGCTTTTAAGATCGAGTCATGCAATTCTGGCGCCTCTGGAAATAATGTCTGCATAACCTCAGGCAAGCCTAACCCAATAATACTTTTTGCGGCTTCATCGCTTAGAGGCAATTCATGTTGCTCTGCTGCATGTTGTAAGCTCGCAACAATCTGACCAACAGAGTTATATAAAGTTCCATCCCAGTCAAAAATTACTAATTCGGTTTTCAGACTCATTTTCCTACTCTCAAAGCCTTTAATAACTGGGTCATGTCTTCTGGTAACGGCGCTTCAATCGGTGGATAACCCGGAATATCTAAACGCATCGCGTGTAAACATAAACGTCGTGCCTGCGGACCTGCGTACTCAGTGGTATGTCCATATTTATCATCACCCAACAACGGATGTCCAATACTTAAACCATGTACACGAATTTGATGAGTACGGCCTGATAAAGGTGATGCATGAACTAAAGTGGCATTTTTAAAACGCTCTGCAACCACCCATTCGGTTTTACTCGGTTTACCTTCTTTAGACACACGTACACGACGCTCGCCATTGGCTAACTCATAACGAAATAAAGGAGCATCAATGAGTTGTTTATCGAGACTCACCTGACCTTTTACAATTGCCGCATAAGTCTTACGAATTTTGTGCTCACGCAACATATCTTGTAGCAGCTTTAAAGTACTACGTTTCTTGCTAATCATGACCAGCCCAGAGGTGTCACGGTCGATGCGGTGAATTAGTTCTAAATATTTTTTACCTGTCGCGGCGCGTAAAGCCTCAATCAAACCATACGCCACACCACTACCGCCATGTACAGCAATACCTGATGGTTTATTGATGACTAACAGTCCTTCATCTTCATAGACCACACGGCTGAGTAGGCTCTGTGCTACACTATCACTCACAGGAGCAGCGGTTTCATCCTTTTGTTCATAGCGAATAGGTGCAACACGAATCTGATCTCCAATCTCTAATTTGGTCTCAGCTTTAATACGTTTTTTGTTTACTCGAACCTGACCTTCACGAATCAAACGATAAATACGACTCTTAGGTACACCCTTTAAACGCGAAAACAGGAAATTATCAATTCGCTGTCCTGCTTGATGTTCATCCACCTCAAACCAAGTGACACTTTGCCATTGCTGTGTAGAATTCATACTAATATTTAAACCTGAAATTTTGCTAAATTTGATTAATAAATGACCGATTAGCTTAGTTTTTTCACAAGAAATCTAAGCTTAGCCCATAGGCAGATGCTGCAAGGTTTGATATAGTCAGCGCACGGATACCGCCGTAAGTGAACATCTAATAGGGAATTTCCCTGATTGAAACCTCAATCAAAATGATGCTTTCATCACCAGCTCGGATTGGTCCTAAAGAATTATGCCGACGCCGAAGGCTTATTATATCGGCAAAATGACAAACTGTTGCGTTTAATTCAGTTTGTTCAAAAAAATATGTTACCAACTCTAGTTGGTTATGGAACGTAAACTGATACACATCAGACAAATCGCTCCTTAATGTTGCCTTCAGGCTAAAGCGTTGATGCATTGGAACTGCCGAAAGCACCGATACGATGAGCATTCCGTATCAAACTTCCAAAAAGAAGTCACTTCGCGCCCAATGACAGTGAAAGTCATTAACCAATGCACCGCTCACCCGCCAGTGAAGCACTAAGGAAGTCCGATTTAAAGGTTGAAGCAGTATTGCCTACATCACAGACGAGAATCGAAGCTAAGGCTAAATGTAGCCGGTAACAGATGACTCAGACCACAAATATTTTGAGATCTGGGAAATGATCCGTCATGTTCGATGTTCGTTCAGAACCTTTAAGTTTGTGCGATATGTTTGTGTGGGTCACTATTAGGTGTCACACCCATGAAACGTATGTTGATTAATGCAACTCACGCAGAAGAAGTCCGCGTTGCACTTATCACTGGTAATCGTCTTTACGATTTTGATTTAGAGAATCGTACCCGAGAACAGAAAAAATCCAATATCTATAAAGGCCATGTAACCCGCGTAGAACCATCTTTAGAAGCTGTTTTTGTTGAATACGGCGCAGGCCGTCAAGGCTTCTTGTCTATGCGCGAAATTGCTAACAGTTATTTCCAAGCAGACCCACGACAAACTTCAAACATTCGTGAACTTATCACTGAAGGTACTGAATTACTTGTTCAAGTCGAAAAAGAAGAACGTGGCAATAAAGGTGCAGCCCTTTCTACCTTTATTTCACTTGCAGGACGTTATTTGGTTCTTATGCCAAACAACCCGAAAGGCGGCGGTATTAGTCGTCAAATTTCAGGTTCTGTACGTGAAGAATTAAAAGAAATTCTAGCTTCTTTAAATTTACCACGTGGTATGAGCGTTATTGTACGTACCGCTGGTATTGGCCGTACCCAAGAAGAATTACAGTTAGACTTACAGCATTTGCTTGACCTTTGGGCACAAATCCAAGGCACAGCGAGCTCTGGCCCTTCTCCAATGCTAGTTCATCAAGAAGCTGGTGTTGTTACTCGTGCTATCCGCGATTATTTACGTGATGATGTTGCAGAAATTTTAATTGATAGCGAACAGGCTTATAACGAAGCTTATAACTTTGTCAAAGCAGTGATGCCACGTCAATTAGACAAACTTAAAACTTATACTTTAAACGAGCCATTGTTTGCTCATTTTGGTATTGAAAGTCAAATTCAAACTGCTTATGAACGTGAAGTAAAACTTCCTTCTGGCGGTTCAATTGTGATTGACCAGACTGAAGCTTTAGTTTCAATCGATATTAACTCTGCGAAATCGACTCGTGGACATGACGTTGAAGAAACTGCGCTGAATACTAACTTAGAAGCAGCAGAAGAAATTGCTCGCCAACTTCGTCTTCGTGACATTGGTGGTTTAGTTGTAATCGACTTCATCGATATGACTAAAGAGCGCAACCAACGTATGGTTGAAGCAAAACTTCGTGAAGCGACTCAAAGCGATCGCGCACGTATTCAGTTTGGCCAACTTTCTCGTTTTGGCTTAATGGAAATGAGCCGTCAACGCTTACGTCCATCTCTTGAAGAAGCAACAGGTTATGTGTGCCCACGCTGTCATGGTACAGGCATGGTTCGTGACTTACGCTCACTTTCGCTTTCTATTATGCGTAAAGTAGAAGAGATCGCGCTTCGTGAACGTCATGGTGAAGTACAGGTAGAAGTACCTGTTGAAATTGCAGCATTCTTACTCAATGAAAAACGTCATAGTCTTGTTTATTTAGAACAAACTTCTAGTGTTCGTGTAACTGTTTTGCCTCACCCGCACTTAGAAACCCCTCACTACGAAATTCAGTACAATCCAGATGGATTTGCACCATCTAGCTACGAACGTACTGAAGCAACTCGTTCAAGTGAAAAAGAGTTAGGTTATGAATCTTCTGAATGGCATTTAGAAGAAGCTGATCATGGCCATACTCATGCTACTCCTGCTGCCAATAACGCAGCTAATCAAAAGAAAGCAAATCAAGCGGCTCAACCTGCTGCTCAGGCAAGCGCTCAAAAAGCAGCAAGCCCTTGTGCATGGTTAGAAAACCTTTTTGTTCAAAAACAAGCTCAAACAGTTGATCAATCTCGCTCAGCACAAAATGCTGCTGCCGCAATTGAACAAATGGTGAATACTGGCGCTGTTAGCCGTGGGCAGTTTGGACAAGTTGTAGCACCAGCAGTTGCTGAAGTTACTTCGGCTCCATCTAACAATGCTTATATTTCTCAATCTCCTGTTAAGCAGGAAGCACGTGAGAATGTTGAAAAAGACGATAAAGTACAACAGCAACGTCCAAACAACAAAAAACGTAAGCACAAAGAGCAACGTGAACAACATCAGCACCACCACAATCAAGAACCACAGCAACAACAGGTTCATGAAGAGGTTGTACAGTTATCACGTCAAGAGCAACGTGAATTAAAACGTCAACAAAAGCGTCAACAGCAAGATCAGCCGCATGCGCAACATCAAAATGATGGGCAACAAGCTGAACATGCTGTACCACGTCGTGACCGTAATAATCAACAACGTCCAAACCGCCCGAATCGCCACCGCGATCCAAGCGTATTAAATGAAAATCAAAATACGCCGGCACCAGCAGTTGTTGATGAAAAACAAGTTAAGGTTGATTTGATTGATGCTCCACAGCATGAAGTCATGAATACAGCCTTAGTCATCAATGTTGATCAAGCACAAAGCGAAATTATTGCTTTAACGCCTGAGCAACCTGTTGAACGTACTGAAAAAGCACCTGTTGTTGAAGCTACTCAAGAACCAGCTCCAGCACCAGTTGTGGCAGTGGAAGAGACAGTAACTGCTGAAGCAGAAGCTCCTCAACCAAAAGCTGAGAAAACTCAACCGCAAGTTCAACGTGCAAGTAATGATCCTCGTATGCGTCGCCGTGAACAACGCAATGCAAAACGTGCTAAAGCTGCTGCACCATCAATTGCCCCATCGCAAATTCCAACGTTGGCGCAATATACAATTGGCAGCTTGATCCGTCATATTTACGGTGAAGACTGCACAGTACTGATTGAACAGTTTGGTTTAGTTCCAACATTCAATCGTGCATTGCAGAAATTTGCAGAGCAATACGCAAGTACGCTAGTGACTGAAGTCGCAGCTGAAGCTGAAGACAAAAAGCCTGTTACTCGTGATGCTGAGCTTCCAAGTAATAAGCCTTCACAAGAAGCAGAACCTGCGCCAGTACTTCCGTTGACGCCACCGAAAGAAGCGACACCACGTGTTGCTAATGATCCGCGTGAACGCCGTCGTTTAGCGAAACTTGCAGCTGAACAAGCTTTTGAGCAAGTTAAACAACAACATTCTGCACCAGAAGAAGCTGCCCCTGTAGCTGAGACTGTAGAAGAAGCCGTTGTTGCTCCTACTGCTGAAACACAAGCACCTGTTGAATCAAAACAACAACCGCTTGAGCTTGATCAGCAAGTTGAAGTAGTAGCTAATGTAGAAGAGACACCAGCTGAACCTGTAGTAGAAGCTCCGGTTGCAAAACAGCCAAAAGCAGCTGCAAAAGCCAAAGCAGCTACAGAACAAGCTGTAGAGCCAACTGAAGCCCCTGCCGAGAGTGAATCAGAAGATTCTAAAGCGGATAAGGACAAACCAAGTCGTCCTCGTCGCCCTCGCGGTCGTCCACCAAAGAAAGCAAATCCTGTAGCTGAGTAAATCATTTGCTCAATTGCAGCTAATTTAAACAAACCTAGTCATTTCGATGACTAGGTTTTTTTTGTTATTTTTAGCCAATTAGGTTGATTGCACTAGAAGAAAAGTTTTAAAAGCATGGTGAACCATGAAAAATACTGTACTTTTGCCAACGCAACCTTTTTTGGATTGATCGAAAAATAAATAGGATTGATATGAGCCAGACAACACAGACCGATATCATTACGCTTGGGGATGTTGCCACCAGACTTCCTAGCTTCATTCCCAAAGTACCCCATATCCTGAATGGTCTTAAACAGGCTTATTTAAGAACAGCAAATACACCAACTGGATTAGGTGTAGCTTTTGAGAAAGCTGTTAAGCGGAATCCGAAAGGTATTGCTTTATTATTTGAAGATCAAAGTTACTCATACGAAGCTTTAAATGAATGGGCTAACCAGATTTCTCACTATTATTTATCTCTCGGCGCACGTAAAGGTGATGTGATTGCCGTAATGGTTGAGAACCGTTCTGAGCTTATTGCCACTATTGTGGGCTTAGCTAAAATTGGGGTAACGATTGCGCTTGTGAATACATCTCAAGTCGGTAAAGTCCTCGCTCATAGTATCAATCTTGTAAAACCAATTGCAGTCATTGCGGGCGAAGAAGTCCGTGCTGCAATCGATGAAATTCGTCAAGACTTAAATGTTCCTAAAGACCGTTTCCACTGGTTTGCAGATCAGGCTACTCATCAAGATGCCGGAACAGCACCTCAAGGTTATGCCAATCTTGCAATAGAAATTGATCAATTCCCGAAATTCAATCCATCGACCACACATTCTGTTCATGGAAATGATGGTCTGTTTTATATTTATACTTCGGGAACAACAGGCTTACCAAAAGCAGTTATTTTTAAACATAGTCGCTGGACACTGGCCTATGGTACTTACGGCCACATTTTAAACCTTGGCCCAGATGATGTGATGTATGTCACTTTGCCGCTATATCATGCAACAGGCGTAGTTGTTTGCTGGTGTGGTGTGATTGCAGGAAGCGCTACCCTTGCCATCCGACGTAAATATTCAACCAGTGCATTCTGGAAAGATGTTCAGAAGTTTAATGCGTCTGCAATCGGTTATGTAGGTGAACTTTGCCGTTACTTGATGGATGCTCCGACTACAGAGCTTGACCGTGCTCACCGTGTAACCAAAATGATTGGTAACGGCATGCGTCCAAACATCTGGGATAAATTCAAACAACGTTTTGGCGTTCAAGAAGTTCTTGAGCTTTATGCCTCAAGTGAAGGTAACGTTGGCTTTAGTAATATTTTCAACTTTGACAACACAGTAGGCTTCTCCCCTACACCATACGCAATTATTGAGTTTGATAAAGAGAAAAACGAACCGATACGCGATAAAAATGGCTGGTGTAAAAAAGTTAAAGCGGGTGAAGTCGGTTTATTGGTAGGTAAAATTACCAGTCGCTCTCCATTTGACGGCTATACCGACCCAGAAAAGAACAAATCTGTGATTATGCAAGATGTCTTCAAAAAGGGTGACTCATATTTCAACACAGGTGATCTTGTCCGTAATATTGGTTTCCGTCATGCCCAGTTTGTTGACCGCTTAGGTGATACCTTCCGCTGGAAAGGCGAAAATGTATCTACCACCGAAGTTGAAAACATGGTGTGTGAATATGACAAGATCGCTGAAGCTGTGGTTTACGGTGTAGAAATTCCAAATACCAATGGTCGTGCAGGTATGGCAGCAATCACACTTGCTGATGGTGCCGAGTTAAATGACACTGACTTAACAGAAATGGTGACTGTATTTAAAAAATGCTTACCTGCTTATGCGGTACCAGTGTTTTTACGTATACAAGCTAAAGTTGAAACCACAGGTACTTTTAAGTACCAAAAGAATAAATTGAAGGAAGATGCGTTTAATCCAAGCAAAACTTCTGAACGTTTACTCGCTTTATTGCCTGGTGCAAGCAGTTACTGTGACATCACAACTGAAATTTTTGACAACATTCAGGCATATAAATACCGTTTTTAGTTCATTTTTTAGCTAAACAAGAGGAAATCGTGCTTTTTATAGGCAATCATGCAAATGTTTTTAAATTTCCTCTTGTGTTAGTTGAATAACTTGCTAAAATACGCGACATCAAAACGATACGGGTCGTTAGCTCAGTTGGTAGAGCAGCGGACTTTTAATCCGTTGGTCCCGCGTTCGAGTCGCGGACGACCCACCACTTATCTGTTTTGAACCTATTTGGGTCGTTAGCTCAGTTGGTAGAGCAGCGGACTTTTAATCCGTTGGTCCCGCGTTCGAGTCGCGGACGACCCACCAAATTCTAAAAAGCCTCTAACTGCGAGAGGCTTTTTTTATTGTTATCTTATTTTAGTTTTATGACTAAAAGATGACGATGCACTTCTTATATAGAACATCCCTAGTCCATTCCATAAAGATTTCCAAACGTTTAGGAATATAACTTCTATTCGGATATAAAATATTAAGTGGAAGTGATTGAGCGGTATAGGCACTTAGTACTTCAACTAAAGTTCCCTGCTCGATTTTATCCTGAACATCGTAGTATGGAAGTTGAATAATTCCTAAACCTGCACTAGCTGCTGCAATATAGGCTTCCGTATTATTTACGCTTAAAGCACTATCCATCATCACAGCTCCATCTTGATATAAAAATACGCCCTGTTTTTCTCCTACTGCTCCCGCATAGTTAATAAGTTTGTGTTGAGATAGATCTTCTAATTGTTCAAGAATACCGTACTGTTCTAAATAGTCAGCACTTGCACAGTTCACCATAATCAAGTTACCAACAAATTTCGCGATTAAACTACTATTATCTAGCTGCCCCACCCGAACAACACAATCAATTCCTTTCTCGATTAAATCAGTAATGTCATCAGAGCTATGAAGTTGTAAATGGATATCTGGATAGCGACTATAAAAATCGGGAAGTTCAGGAATAATCACTTGATGCACGATTCGGCTGGGCATTGAAATTTTTAGCGTGCCACGATAATGCTGCTTTTGTGCCTGTATAAGCTGTTCGAGCTGTTCATAATCAAATAATAGATTTTGACACTCAGGTAATATTCGTTGTCCATCTTGAGTGAGGCTTACTTTGCGTGTAGTTCGATGAAATAAGCGTACTCCATAGTGAGTTTCCAGCTGTTGAATTGCGCTCGTTACTGTCGAGCGAGGTAAATCAAGCTGATTTGCCACTTCACTAAAGCTTTGTCGCTTAGCGACTTCTGTAAAAATAAAAAATTGCTGCAACCGATCCATTTAATTGTTCGTATTTTTTGAATAGTTAAACCAAACTAGCATAATTGATCAAAAATTATCGCCAATCTAGACTAAAAAAACATTAAAACAAGTCATCATAGGAACAACCATCATGGCAGCTCATACTCTTAAAGATAAAGTTGTATTGATTACAGGCGGCGCAAAAAACTTAGGTGGACTGATTAGCCGTAAATTTGCAGAACAAGGCGCAAGAATCGCGATTCACTACAATAGCGCTGAAACTCAAGCAGATGCTGAACAGACGCTCGCAGATGTAAGAGCATTCGGTGTAGATGCCGTTTTAATTCAGGCAGACCTAACGGATATTGATAATATCGAAAAGCTGTTCTTAGATACTAAACAGCATTTTGGTGGAATTAATATTGCGATCAATACAGTTGGAAAGGTTTTAAAGAAATCTTTTTTAGATACCACAGAACAAGAGTTTGATAGCATGAGCGATATCAACTCAAAAATTGCCTATTTCTTTATTCAATCGGCAGGTCGTCATTTAAATGACGGCGGCAAGATTTGTTCAATCGTGACTTCTCTTCTTGCAGCCTACACTGGACTCTATTCAACCTATGAAGGTTTAAAAGCACCTGTTGAGCATTACACACGTGCTGCATCAAAAGAATTTGGTGATCGCCAGATTTCCGTGACTGCGGTTGCACCAGGCCCAATGGATACACCTTTCTTTTATGGTCAGGAATCTGCCGAGGCAGTGGCTTACCACAAATCAGCCTCAGCTTTAGGTGGGCTTACCAAAATTGAAGATATTGAACCTCTAGTTCGATTTTTAGTGACCGATGGTTGGTGGATTACCGGTCAAACAATTTTTGCAAATGGTGGCTACACCACTCGCTAAAATCAAAAAAGCCGCATTTGATAATGCGGCTTTGACTTTGCTTTATCACAAGAACTCTTCTAGTACTGAGTTCAAGAAAATATGCCCCTGCTCTGTACAAGCCAAACGAGAACTATCCTCTACCAGTAGCTTTCTAGCTCGTAGTGAAGTGAGTACCTCATTTAAATGATCTAAGCTTAAGCCTGTGCGCTGCTCATATAACTCAGCTTTTACACCATCATTTAGACGTAAAGCATTCATCATGAACTCAAAAGGTATCTCTTCAGCCTCAATCTTTTTCATTTGCAAATGTTCGGCTGGAACCTTAGCCAAATAGTCTTTTGGCAAACGAGTTTTTTGGAAACGGTACACCCCATCTGGTTGTGTCACTTTGCCATGTGCCCCTGCACCAATTGCAAGGTAATCACCAAATTCCCAGTAATTTAAATTATGGGCTGAAGGTTGTTCTTTACGCCAAGCCGACACTTCATAGTTTACAAAGCCATTTGCTTTTAAATATGCTTCGCCTTGCTCTTGAATATCTTCTAACACTTCATCTTGAGGTAAAATAGGCTGAGTTCGGAAAAATACGGTATTTGGCTCAATAGTAAGTTGATACCAACTGATATGTGTCGCGCCATGCTCTACAGCGACCTTTAAATCATAAAGCGCTTGTCCTAGGGTTTGCTCAGGTAGGCCATGCATTAAATCGACATTAACTCGCTTAAAGCCTGCTTGTCGTGCCTGCTCAATTGCATCCATAGCATTGTTGGCTGAATGAATACGCCCCAGTTTTTGCAAGTGCTCTGTATTAAAAGTCTGCACACCAATCGATAAACGGTTAATACCTGCGTCTAAATAGCCTGCAAACGGGTCATGTTCTAGTGTTCCGGGATTTGCCTCTAGGGTGATTTCACAGCCATCTTCAAATTTGAGCAATGACTTAAGCTGTTCAAACAGCCACGCATAGCCTTTAGCAGAAATAAGTGAAGGCGTTCCGCCACCAATAAATACACTATGAATTGAACGTCCCTGAGCCATCTCAACTTGAGTTTCAAAGTCGGTCACTAATGCTTTTAAATAGGTTTGCTCGAGTTCTGCCGAAAGCGCTCCATCTGGTACGGCATGCGAGTTAAAGTCACAATATGGACATTTACGCACGCACCAAGGCATATGGATATATAAAGATAAAGGAACAGAAGCAGGATTTAATACGGCCAAGGAGCAGGTCCAATTTACACAATATTTCTATTTTAACATGACTGCATCAATGGGCTTATGAAAACATACCTTAATTGCTTTAGACTGTTTTTAAACATACTTAAATATTGATAAAAATGATGAAATTCTCTAGTCAACTTTTCCTGATCTTACCTCTAGCTATGGGAATCGGTGTTGCCATGGCTTTTCAGACTGCAATCAATGCTCAACTGCGCGAGCAACTACACTCACCCTTGCAGGCAGCTTTATTATCATTTTTCATAGGTACAATTGTTTTAGCCATTATGGTTTTCTTTCAAAGTGCCGAGAAGCCCACTTTAAGTGAAATATCAAATATTCCATGGCTTCTTTGGACGGGAGGATTTCTTGGGGTTTATGCAATCAGCATGAGCATTTATACTGCACCTAAACTTGGTTTTTTAACCTTTACAGGGCTAGTCGTTTTTGGGCAATTGGTCATTTCAATGTTGCTTGACCATTTTGGCTGGTTAGGTACAGAAAAGACACCTGTTACATGGCAACGGTTTCTTGGTGGCGTGATCATCTTTGTTGGTGTGTTACTCACTTTACAACGTTAGCTTCATTTTTATATTTAAAAAGAGTACCTTTTGTGTCGAATGTCACATCTTTTCGGTCTGAATTAAAACAACTCTTCCACTTAATGCTACCGATTTTAATTACCCAGTTTGCTCAAGCGGGATTTGGGTTAATTGACACTATTATGGCTGGGCATTTATCTGCAACCGATTTAGCAGCAATTGCGGTAGGTGTGGGCTTATGGATCCCAGTCATGCTCCTGTTCAGTGGCATTATGATTGCAACTACACCTTTGGTCGCTGAAGCAAAAGGTGCAAGAAATACAGAACAAATTCCTGTCATTGTCCGTCAATCGTTATGGGTCGCCATCATTTTAGGCGTAATGGCTATGCTCATTTTGCAGCTCATGCCGTTTTTCTTGCATGTGTTTGGCGTACCAGAGAGCTTACAGCCTAAAGCAAGTTTGTTCTTACATGCGATTGGTTTAGGCATGCCTGCTGTGACCATGTACGCAGCCCTACGCGGTTATTCTGAGGCTTTAGGCCATCCACGTCCTGTAACGGTCATTAGCTTATTGGCCTTAGTGGTTTTGATTCCTCTTAACATGATCTTTATGTATGGGTTAGGACCAATACCTGCTTTAGGTAGTGCAGGCTGTGGTTTTGCAACATCCATTTTACAGTGGCTCATGCTAATTACTTTAGCTGGCTATATTTATAAAGCTTCGGCTTACCGAAACACCTCTATTTTTAGCAGATTCGATAAAATTAACCTGACTTGGGTAAAAAGAATTTTACAGCTTGGCTTGCCAATCGGTTTAGCTGTGTTCTTTGAAGTCAGTATTTTTAGTACTGGCGCATTGGTGCTTAGCCCACTAGGTGAAGTGTTTATTGCAGCACATCAAGTTGCAATTTCAGTCACCTCTGTGCTGTTTATGATTCCGCTTTCACTTGCGATTGCCCTGACCATTCGTGTGGGAACCTATTATGGTGAAAAGAACTGGGCTTCGATGTACCAAGTACAAAAAATTGGTTTGAGCACAGCAATATTTTTTGCCTTATTGACCATGTCTTTTATTGCCTTAGGCCGTGAACAAATTGTCTCGGTTTATACTCAAGATATAGATGTGGTTCCTGTTGCCATGTATTTACTCTGGTTTGCAATGGGTTATCAGTTGATGGATGCATTGCAAGTGAGTGCCGCAGGCTGTTTAAGAGGTATGCAAGATACTCAAGCACCGATGTGGATTACGCTTATGGCATATTGGGTGATTGCTTTCCCTATTGGACTTTATTTAGCACGTTATACCCATTGGGGTGTAGCTGGCGTGTGGTTAGGTTTAATTATTGGTTTAAGCATTGCTTGTGTTTTATTACTTTCAAGGCTTTATTTAAATACCAAACGTTTAAGCAAAACCTAATAAAAAAAGCCGATGAAACATCGGCTTTTTTTATTTTATGCAGACTTGGCTCGCGGGCTTGCTCCAATTTGCCAGACAAAAGGTAAATCGGTACGGTTTACTTCCCAATCTCCAATCACCTTTTCTTTATAGATGAGCGGATTATGCGAAGATACCGTGCGCGCATTACGCCAGAAACGGTCGAGTTGTTTGACCTGACTACTTGCTGACGCGCCTAAAGCATTAAATAATTGGCTGGTTAAATCGAGTACCAAATTAGAAATCACCACCTGCCCTTGCGCCGATTCGAGCTCAGCATCTACATTAAACTGATGTTCTTTCACCTCTAACTCACTAAAGTGACTTTCATAAGCCTTCTGTAATGCTTCAGCTGTTTTAATCGTAATTGCTAGACTTCCATAGGCTTGAGCAGAGGCTTTACCCACCACCTGTAAAACTTGTGGGTCGTGACGAACAAGGTCACCATTACCATGACTAAAAATACGCTTTCGCTCTCGTATTTCTTGACTAAAAGTTTCTACTGCCGCATGTGCAATCCCTGTTAGGGTTGCAAGGTGGACAACCTGATAAAAAGCAGTTTGATATTTAAAACGTTGGTCAAATGGAATAAGGTGCGAAGCTGGTAAATGAACCTGATGTACTTTTAAAGTACCGCTACCCGTTGTCTTTTGACCAAAGCCATCCCAATCATCAATCACACTCACGCCCGTTTCATGGCGATAAATAGCAGCAATCACGTGGCGGTCATTTACTTCATCGTAAGCAAATAAATCGATCCAGTCTGCAAAGATACTTCCGGTTGAATAGTACTTTTCACCATTCACTACCAAGTTGCCCGAAGCATCTTTGGTTACTCGTGTAACGACATCACCGATTTGCACATTTCCAACTTCAGTCCATGCATTCCCAACTAAATCACCTTGTACAAAACGCTGAAACCAAACCTCCTGCGAATGCTCTTTATGGGCAACTAAGCGGTCTTCAACAAAAGCGAAGTGTCCACGCAAAGCTTGAACAATATTCGAGTCTGCTTGCGCCAATTCTGCTAAAAGCTGGAAAAGTTGCGGTAATGACACCCCATCTCCACCATATTTAACCGGAACACGTACCGCACCTAACTTGAGTTCTTTTAACCACTGAATCGGTTCAAAAGGCAAGATTCGTTCTTTTTCTCGCTGAATTGCACCTTGGGCAATTTTTTCAAAAACTGGGCGAAATCTACTTGCGACCTTTTCATAATCGGCGCCTACAGACAGTTCTTCTAATTCAATTTGGGTAATCGTCATCTTTATTCTCCTAATCTTATTTTTTCTTCACTTTAGCTCCATGCATGACGAGGTGGATGGATGCCATTGAGGTAGTAATTACCGACAATGTGATATTTCCAACGCACTGGATCATGCAAGGTGTGAGTACGCGCATTACGCCAATGGCGATCCAGATTAAGCTCAGACAAGGTTGACCGTGTTCCAGACAACTCAAAAAGCTTATTGGCTGCTAAAATCGCAACTTCTGTAGTGAGTACTTTTGCTTCAGCAACTAATAATGTCGCTTGATTTACATGTTCTTCTGTCGTGTCGGCAATCGTTTGATCGATCGCATCTCCTGCTAAATCTAATACCGCTTCTGCTGCACGAAGTTTTATTTTTAAATCGCCAATATTTGCAATCGTATAAGGATCATCACTCGCTTTTTCTAAACCTGAATCGACCCATGCACGGCTATGATTTTTGACATAGTGAATTGTTTCTTCAATCGCGCCACGTGCAATACCAGCATCAACAGCAGCTTGAATAAATTGTGAAATTGCACCTGCCGGTGTAGGACGTTCGAAAGCCTGATAAATCGGAATTAGATATTCTTCACGTACTGGTACTTGATTTAACTCTACCGTACCACTGGCTGTGGTTCTTTGCCCGAAACCAGACCAGTCATTAATAATATTAACGCCAGAAGTTTCCCGAGGAACTAGTGCCGCATAAGGCTGCCCTTGTTCATTTACAGCGACAATTGGAACCCAATGTGCAAGCAATGCGCCAGTTGCAAAAAACTTCTTCCCATTAATTTCATAACCGTGCTCAGTCTTTTTTAATGTGGTAGTGAGGTCAGCCACTGTTTTGCTATGTTTTTCCGAAAATGCATTGCCAAAACGAATCCCTCTCAACACTAAGTTAAAGAAGAACTGTTGTTGTTCTGGGCCTGCATCAAGACGTAAATGTTCGATAAAAGCCAAGTGATTTTGGGGAAGCTGTGCAAGAGATGAATCAACACTCGCAATTGTTTTGATGACCTCAGCCAAGGTTCGATATTTAACTTGGGCACCACCAAATTGCTTGGGAACCGTAATAGCCCATAAGCCACTTTGTGAGAACTGTTGAATTTCGTTTAGAGGTAAACGGCGCTCTTTGTCTCGCTCAGATGCTTCTTGTGCAAACTCTTGAGCAAGTTGTTTGGCAAGCTCAATTGCCTCTTCATCAGAACGAATAATATGCGCATCTTTTGACTGCTCAAACACAGATAAAGGAACCGCCTGAGACCGCCCATGGGCCGAACTTAAACTTGTCATAACTTTTGTTATCTCTATTTTTATTTAACATGTCCTTCACCTTAGCACTAAAAAAACAGCGACTTTATAGTTATTAAAGCTTTGTTTATGAAATGAATTTTGAAAAGCTTTTCACATTTTTTACTTTAAAAATAACGTTTTGTTTTTCGAAAATTTTCTTACATGCGCTAAACAATTTCATATAGGCTTTTTAAGTTTTGTCACCTATGATCAAAACTAGACAATATTATGTTGTAGTCAACGAGGTATCGAAGATATGGCAAAGAATGCAAGTTCACCTGGCAAACGATTTATGAAACTTGCAGGAATGACCGCGAGCATTGCAACGAAAACCGTTTCTAACTCGATTCGAAACTTGACCGCAGATGAAGAGCAAAAGCTGGCTTCAAAAACCAAGTTATTTCAGGATATTGGTTTGCAAATTGCCGACACCTTAGGCGAAATGAAAGGTGCCGTCATGAAAGTCGGCCAAATTGCATCGCAATATAAAGATATCTTCCCACCCGAAGTTGCTAAAGCGATTTCTAAGTTGCAGCGCCAAGCTCCCCCTATGCCCTTTGCTGCTATTCAGCAACAAGTTGAACGCGAGCTTGGCAAACCGCTGAATGTTGCCTTTAAATCTTTTGATCAAGAACCTTTTGCAGCTGCTTCAATTGGACAAGTTCACAAAGCTGTCCTGCCAAGTGGTGAACAAGTTGTTGTTAAGGTGCAATATCCAGGTGTTGATGAGGCCTGTGAAAGTGACTTAAAACAAGTACGTTTAGCCCTTCGTTTAATGGGCGTACTTAAAATTGATAAAAAGCTACAAGATCAGCTTTTTGCAGAAATTCAGGATAGTCTTTCGGCAGAGCTTAACTATGAAATTGAGGCTCAAAACCTTGAAGTTTTCAAAACATTTCACAGCCAGTTAGATGACAAAATTATCATCCCTACTGTTTATAAAGATTATTCTTCAAGACGTATTTTAACCTTGAGCCTCGAACAAGGTGACAGTATTGAAACTGCCAGTGCATGGCCCATTGAAATTCGAAATACGATTGGACGTCGTTTGATTCGTGCTTTAGGCCAGGAAATGTTCTTTTTAAAACGTTTTCACTGTGACCCTCACCCGGGTAACTTTGCCTTCCGCCAAGATGGCAGTGTCATTATTTATGACTATGGCAGTGTTAAAACGCTTTCCAATGAAATTGTATATAGCTTTAAACGATTGGTGAACGCAGCTCGTCATGAAGATATTGATCTTATTGAAACTGAGTTACTTGAGCTACATTCACTAGCCGAAAAAGGCAAATTCCCGAGCGATCTTTATAAACTCTGGATTGAAGTGTTATTACGTCCGCTTACCACTACTTATGATTTTGCCGAGAACTCATCACATCATGATGGCATGTTGCTTGTGAAAAAATCTTTGAAGTACTGGGATGTCTTTAAGCCTTCACCAGATACCCTAATGGTCAATAGAACCATTTCAGGACACTACTGGAACCTAATTCACTTAAAAGTACATGACAATCTGAACGGTTTATTTGAAGAGCTTGTCCCACCTTCTAACTAACTTAATTTACTGATCAATGTAGCCTTCTAGGGGTTACATTGACTTTTTAATTGTTATGTTATAACATTTCTTTAATCAAAAATAATTTAGGACAATCTCTCATGCGTAAAGATATTCATCCTGCTTATCAACAAGTGTTATTTCATGACACCAATGCAGACGTGTACTTCTTAATTGGTAGTACTCTTCAGTCTAAACAAACCAAAGAATATCAAGGAAAAGTCTATCCTTATGTAACCCTTGATATTTCAAGTGCATCTCACCCTTTCTACACAGGTGAAGTACGTCAAGCAAGTAACGAAGGCCGTGTTGCAACCTTTAATAAACGCTTCGCTCGCTTTAATCGTAAGAGTTAATCTTACGTTAAGATTTGACCAATACACTTAAATCATTGGAAGCCTAAGACTATCTCCTCCACTTAGGCTTCTTTTTTTATGTGTATTTTTTCGATATTTTTATGTTGTGTATAAAAGAGAACTTATCCACAACTTGTATAAAAACTCTTCTGCTTTTTTTCAATAACTCCTCAATTTTTATAATTGCCAAGCTTTCAAAGCATGTATTCAATGCTATGCTTAAGCCCCATTTGATAGGAAGTTTAAGATTATGGCACAAGAGTTACTTGCCCAATTACAAGCAGGCACAGCAAAATTTTCAGACGTTTTAGCTCATATTGAAGCACGTTACCAACATACTCCAACGGCTTTTCAAAATGGTGCACAGCATAACGCTGCTACTGAAAATCAAGGCAGTGCAAAAGTTTTCTCTTTTGCCAAGTTACAAGGTTTAGACCAAGCACAAACTTTAAGTTTATTTGCAGAACACTACGCATCTGTATTGGCTACACCAGAAGGAACTGATCATCAAAATATTCGTCAGTTTATGCAAAATGGTTGGGATGGTGTCAAGTTTGAAGGTCAGGCTTTAACTGAAAAATAATAAGATTTAAATAAATAATAGAAATGTCTTAAATTAGAAGATTGTCACAACAGAGTTTTTTCAGTGACGTTCTATATCTAGATTAGCCTTCGGCTCGACCTACTTTTCTTTTGGGAAAAGTAGGCAAAACCATTTTCATCAACAGAACCTGTTATCTGTTTGCACTTATCCCATATCTTGCAAAAACAATATATAGCTGATTTCAGTCAGGCTGTTGATGACTTTAACGCGTATCAAATCCCAAAATAAATCAGGAGTTTTTAATTCATCATTTACTATCGTGACAAGCGGCATGGATGCCGCAGTTTTGCTGTGCTACATGGTTGTAGCATCAGCGAAACAAAAGATTTTTGCTTACTTTTGATCTTTCAAAAGTAAGGTATGCCTATACAAATGGTATTGGAGAACATCTTAAAACGGAGGCCGTACCGCATATCTCGCTCCTTAAACATCCGAATAATCAGTTGCCCGCTACCCAATAATAAGTCGCCAACCCCAAACACGTAAAAATTAAAGACCCAATTAAATGGATAGAAATCCCCAACATAGCCATTCCCAACTTACCACTTTGTAATAAAGTGACGATCTCAATCGAGAAAGTTGAAAACGTAGTTAAAGCACCACAAAAACCAGTAATCACAAAAAGCTTATAATTCGGACTTAAATCACTATGAGCAAAATAAGCCATCGCAAAGCCAATAATAAAGCCACCCACTAAATTAACAGTCACTGTACCAAGTGGAATTTGCGGATAAATCGGGTTGAGTTTTAAACCTAAAAACCAACGCAGCCATGCCCCTAGAACTGAGCCTAAAGCAATTGAAAGTAGAGAGTAATACATAGGACCACCCCTTTAGATAGACGCTAAAAGAGCAAAAAATAATGAAGGGAAATATGACACAGCGTACTCCAAAAATAAGCAGAGTACGCAATAACCTACGTACCCAGCGATATAAATACATGAGGGTAACGTAGGCATCATTAGCCAATACGGCGGTTTTTCAGGGGAGGAATGCCATCTCCCCGTTTTAAGTATATTAAATCATCTAAAATTTGATTAAAACATACTTTTTAAATCATGGACGTTCAGCAAATTGTGGTAAATCATCCTGAATACATTCCCATTCCGCCTTAGAAGCAGCAAAAATATGCATTGTCGGCTTTTGGTCTAGTGGTGTATCAAGTGTCCCAATTCTTAAGCGATATAATTCAGGCTGCGCATCACGCGAGCTAATAAGCGGTGAACCACATTCGCTACAAAACCAACGATATACCCCGTTCACAGCAAATTTTTTGACAAGGTCTTCACCTTGGGTAATTTTAAAATCTGTACTTTTAACAGGAGCATTCGTTGCGAATGCTGTTCCATTGGCTTTTCGGCAGCGTTGACAGTGACATTGAATAATATCTCCGATATCGCCCTTAATTTCATAGCGAATACCCTGACATAAACAACTTCCTTGATAAACTGGTGATGCTTGAGACATGTTCTCGTAAATCCCATTATTATTGATCGCTCAAAAATAACACTTTTCACATATCAAACATAGCACCAAATCATCCTGTTATTTCTCTAAAAATGAATGCACACCCTCACCAGCCGCTCGCCCTGTAGCAAAGCATGCTGTAAGTAAATATCCACCCGTAGGAGCATCCCAATCCAGCATTTCACCACAGCAAAAAACACCTGAGGTTTGTTTAAGCTCTAAGCTTTCAGTTAATGCATTCTGCTTAACACCACCAGCACAGCTAATCGCTTCTTCAATGGGTCTAAACCCCTCTAACTTAATTTGAAGCGCTTTGATCTGCTGAGCCATAGCCTCTGGTTGGTTCCATAGTGCTTTATCGACCACTTCTCGAATTAAGTTAATCTTGGCCGTGTCTAAGCCTGCTTTACGCCAGATATTGGTGAGTGATTGTTTTTTGCTAACTTGTAATTTTTTAACTAACTGTGACAACTCTACATCAGGCAATAAATCTAAAAACAAATTTAAGCTTTTCCCTTGTTTTTGTTGTTCTCGTAAAGCACGTCCAAGTTTATAAATAACGCCACTCTCTAAACCATAGTGAGTAATCACAATATCGCCATGAGTAATCTGGCTAGGATCAACCCACGCATTGATACGTTTTAAAGGCTCACCAAAACAGCTTTCCATAAAAGCTGACCAAGTGTGAAGTACACCTGCATTACTTGGCTGGAAAGGTTCAATATTGGATTGATCAACCCATTGCTGCCAAGCACCATCACTGCCCAATTGTGACCACGACACCGCACCGCAAGCCAACACGACTGCATCGTATTGCTGGGTAAAAGTTTCAGTGCTTTGATTATTTTGGTTTTCTAAAGTCACCGTTGTGCCTTGCAAATTAATACAACGATGACGATAAAAGAATTTAACTTGCTGTTCTGCTAAGCGTTTTAGCCAAGCACGTAACAGAGGGGCCGCTTTCATTTCGACAGGAAAAATGCGACCTGAGGTGCCAACGTAAGATTCAATTCCCAGATTTTTCATCCAGTTTTGAATCCAGACTGCATCCCACTTTTCAACCCACGGTTTGAGCCATTCTGCATGGTCATAGCGCTCAATAAACTGCGCTAATGGTTCAGCATGTGAGATGTTTAACCCCGTTTTCCCTGCCATCAGAAACTTACGTGCAGCTGAAGGTTTTTGCTCGTATACATCAATATCATAAGCATATTGGCTCAACACCTCAGCAGCCATAAGACCTGCTGGGCCTGCTCCAATAATGGCAACCCGCTTATTCGCCATGCACTTGACCTTGTAATGGGGCAAACTCATCAAAACGTGTGCTGTAACCTTCAGGTTTAGTGATCACAAGCTGTTGGCAAAGTTCTCCACGTTCCAAATACTTAATTTCAAAATGAGTACGTGCAGATGTTTGAGCAATTTTTTCTTTTTGGTAAGGCAGCTTCCAGACATTAATTAATTGTTGTTCAGCTTCTTCAATATATTCAGGAATATTACTTGCCAAAGTAATGGTTCCACCTGTTTGCAGACGAGAGATTAAGAACTCAAAAAATGGCATATTCAACCAGCGCTGTGCTGGATTATGGGGTTCTGGGTTTGGATAGAGAATAAAGAAATGTTCAACTTGAGCAGGATGTAGTGCATGTACCACCCACGGTAAAGCATCTGCATGTACAGGAATTAAATTATCTCTTGGTTCCAGACCATGCTGTTTTTGCATTGCCAAGAATTTTTCTCGGGTTCGTTCAATTGCATACAATGTGTGCTGCGGCTGTTGCCCGCTAAAAAGCAAAGCATGTTTACCCTTGCCCGCTCCAATTTCTACACAAATCGGGGTATTTTCAATTGGGGTAAAATCGCGAGGCGCTTGCATACGTTGTGCTTGAAATTGACGAATCTGCATAATCACATCAAACTAAATAAAAATCGGCATAAGTCTAACAAGTCACCTGACTTTTGCCTAATCTATTTCTCTTCACTTTGAGGATATCGCTTTATGCCACGTACATTTCCCTGCCCACGTTGTGGTGAACCAAGTGTTTGGGAAGGTAACGAATTTCGTCCATTTTGCTCTGAACGCTGTAAATTAATTGATTTAGGTGCTTGGGCAAATGATGAATATAGACTGCCTACCCAAGATGCGCCTCAGCATAACAAGGGTAGTCAAAATGAAGATGATTATGAGGATTAACCAGCTTTACCCGCGACAAACGGGTTAAATTGTTTTTCATAGCCAATGGTACTCATTGGACCATGTCCAGAAATAAACTGAGTATCATCTGGCAAACTAAAACACTCACGTTTAATCGATTCAATCAACTGATCATGGTTTCCACGCGGGAAGTCTGTTCTGCCAATCGAGCCTTTAAACAAGACATCACCAGTCCAAAGTAAACCATGATTTTTATTATAGAAAATAACATGTCCTGGTGTATGACCCGGCGCAAAACGTACCTCAAACTCATCTTCACCCAGTTTTAGCACTTCACCGCCTTCAAGCCATTGATCGACTTTAACAGACTGTGGAATTGGAAAGCCATAACGTGCTGAAACTTCCTGAATCATATCTAGCCAGAACTGATCTTCTTTATGCGGACCAACAACAGGGACACTCCATTCTTGTGCGAGTTCACCCACCGCCCCTGCGTGATCTAAATGCCCATGAGTGAGCCATAGTGCCTTTACTTTTAAACCTAAGGCTTCTACTTCTTTCTTCAAAACTGAAGCGTCACCACCTGCATCAATCAAAACTGCTTCTTTTGTTTCACTGTCCCAAACAAGAGAACAATTTTGGGCAAATGCAGTAACTGGAACAATTTTGACTTGCAGCATAAGAACCTCTGGCTAAAACGCAATTAACGGTGGGCTAAGGTATAAGTAAGGGCATCAAGATTAGCCTGAACTAATCCTGCAAGCAAATCAATATGGGCTTGATCGCTATTTAAAGCTGGAATATAAGCATAGCTACCACCGCCAGCTTGTTGAAACAACTCAGCATTTTGGATGGCTAATTCTTCAAGTGTCTCTAAACAGTCAGCAGAAAAAGCTGGGCTTAATACCTGTACTGAGTTAACGCCTTGCTTCGCCCAATCTTGCAAAAGTTGGTCTGTATAAGGTTTAACCCACTCTTGTTTCCCAAAACGTGACTGGAAGCTAATCGCCCATTCATCATCTTTTAAATGTAAGGCTTCAGCGACTAACTTTGCTGTGATGCGACAACGGTCTGCATAAGGATCGCCTTTGTCTGCATAAGGCTGTGGAATACCATGAAATGACATCAACAGTTTTTCAGGTTTACCATGCTGCTCTTGGTAGGCTAAAACGCTTTCTGCCAATGCCTGAATAAACATTGGATGTTGATAATAGTCTTTAATAATCGTTAAACCCGGCAAGTTCCGCTGAGCTGGAATCCACTTGGCAAATGCATCATATAACGGCGCTGTAGACGTTGCGGAATATTGAGGAAATAAAGGCAATAGAATGACATGCTCTTGCGGGTTAGTCGCCAATTTTTCTAAAACTGCGTCAATACCCGGATTACCGTAGGTCATCGCCGGTATCACGGTTAAATCAAACTGATTATTTTCTCGCTGCAAATAAGCCTGAATACGTTGAGTTTGCTCAAACACAATTTCACGCATCGGCGAATCTTTTGACCATACCGAAGCATAGGCATGTGCTACCCTTTTTGGGCGAAAAGGTAAAACAAACAGATTTAAAATAATCCACCAAATGAATTTCGGTATTTCAATTACACGTGAATCAGATAAAAACTGCTTTAGAAAACGGCGAACCGCAGGAACAGTGGCCTCATCCGGTGTACCTAAATTCGCTAAAATGACTGTGACTTTCGGTTTTTGTTCAAACGACATGTGTAAATGCCTTTCAATTCATCTTATGTCACTAATGTAACAGCTTTTATTGTCATATATAAATTGAATCGCTCTAAGCTTTTAATCGAATGCCCCGATGATTCCATTTATAGCTAAGTAATAACTTTTGAGCTTTAGCTGTGACTTTCCATAAGCTATAGGATTGTTCAGTCTGAGTTGGAACAATCCAGCCCTGTGACTGCATTTGCTTTTTGATCCGAAACAATGCTTTATGGTTAATCTGAGCGCAGGCAACAGCATGAGCACGAGGTAACTCCTGACGAGCATCTTCTAAGCCAGCCTGATTTAAATATTCATTTAAACATGTCCCAAAATTCTCTTCTGGTGTAGCTGTTTCAAACTGCTTTGCCAATATGCTTAACAACTGCGACCAAGTCATTTGTCGTTGTCGTTTAAGCTCTTTAAAATTCCCATCCTGAAATGCTTGAATTTGATATTCAAATGCAAAAACATCCTGAGGAGCAACTTCGTTTATTTGAGCTGATGATTCTGCTAATTGTTGTTCTAACTGTAAAATTTTACTTTTTAATAACTTAATTTCATCTTCTAAGTGATGAGCTTGATGAGCAGGGACCCAACCTTGTCCCATATGCTGTTCAACTATTAAAGGCATATTTAAACGGACAGCCAACTCTAGTTCACGTGGAGTTTTAAAGTAAAAAATATGATTCGCATCAAGTAATAACCTTTTTCTAAATGCGAGAAATTTATCTTTAAGCTGTGGATGTGTTTCTTGTAAATGCATATCACGACTTTCGGGCTGCTCGTGCATCAATACAATAATAGGTTTAGCCTGACTTAAGGCATATTCATACTCTAAAGCAAAGTAACTAGCGCCAGAAATAGATTGTTCACCATACTGACTACCTAGCAGCAAAACAACGTAATCACATTCATCAATTTGCCGACGTGCAAGTGTGGTTGTTAGGGGTGTTCGTTGTTCTAATCCCCAAGCAAAGAAACCCATCCCTACCAAGGTTTGAGACAGAACCATCCGCTCTGGCTGCATATCGCGACCTGACGTTGAAATAAAGATCTGATAGCGTGTATCGAGCATAACAATACCCTTATCGCCCCATAATCTAAGATGGCCTAAATAAGCCAAGATTATGAACCGCCCCAAATAAGAAAAAATAAATATAAAAAAGCTTTATACTGAATGCCTACAACAGAGCTCAATTCAGATTGTGTAGCGTCCAAGTTAACTCGTGTGGAATCATATGTTGTAAAACAGGTTGCAGTGCTTCGGCATTATTCCCACTAACGTAGCATTCAATACGTGCAACATTCTGACCTATTTGGTCACATAATAACTCATTTTTTATCAAAATACGGGCTGTTTGTCGGGCAACTGCCAATCCAGAATCAACTAGTGTGAATTGGTTATCAAAAAGGTGATGAATTGCTTGATTTAAGAAAGGATAATGCGTGCAACCGAGCACTAAATAGTCAGCACCTTGATCAGCAGCAGGCTGTAAAACTTCTTTTAATGCCTTTAAACATGCCTCACCCATTTGCTGACCTGCCTCTACACAGGGAACAAGTTCAAGGCTAGTTAAAGTCATCACTTTAACACCTGCCGGAACAGCAAACTTCTCGACCACATCTTTAATGAGTTGCCCTCGAAAAGTAGCAGGCGTTGCCAAGACGGCAACCACTTTAGAACGCGTCTGTAATACGGCAGGTTTTAATGCTGGAACCAATCCAACAATTGGAAAGTGTTCACCATAATGCTCACGCAAATGATCAAGACTAAATGCGGAAGCTGTATTGCAGGCTACAACTGCAATTTTACAGCCTTGACGATATAGCCAATCGACTGCTCGCGCCGTGAGTTCCCTGATTTCTTCATCAGAGCGTGGACCATACGGAACGTAGGCAGTATCGGCATAATACACAATACGTTCATTAGGCAAATATTTAGCAATTTCTGCTGCAACTGACATCCCTCCAATTCCCGAATCAAAAATACCAATTGGGGCATCTGCTGATGCTTTAGGCATAGGTTCTAGCTCGGAAAATAAAGGTTGTATGGCGGTCATAGCTGTACTGAAGTGTCAGAAAATTTCACTCCCTAAAGCTTAAACCTCAAGTGCCTAATTGCAAGAGCAAATTACCACTTTTTAGCTCTAAAATAGTTTCACCTTTATCGTTTTCAATCAGTGTTCCATAGTTCACCAAATGATAGAAAGCTTGACGTTGAATCAGTGCATTAATCCCAAAACGGACATGCACATAAGGACGCAACTCTCCTGCATATTCACGCATAAAAATAGGATGTTCTGCATCAACCAAAATTACATCTTGGTTAGTGGTGGTCAGTTGTAAAAACTGCTCACCTGAAATTTCGACCTGATCTGCCTGATTGACTAATAAAGGTTCATCTTCAACTTCGATTTCAATTTGTTCTACAGGGGTTTTCAGGTAGAATTTGCCTTCTTCTTTCCATAGGACTTTGGTAAACAGATCTAATAGAGCTTGGCGCTTGATTAATTGACCTTCGTGCCACCATTCTCCATTGGATTTCACCGTCAAATCCATTTTGCCGCAATGCTTTGGATGCCACTGCTCTAAAGGTGGAATTGACCTTTTGTGACTTTGCTGTACACCTTTTAAGTATTGTGCAATGTTCATTAAGTTTTTATCATCAGATAACGGTATTTTTCCCATATCCGATGGTGAATTATTTTGATTTACCATAGTTTATGCCTTGCTGACGAAAAAATGTTACGACTCAGCCAATTGGCTAGATCATGGTTTAAAACTATACTAGCCCAAACGATAAAAGGCACAATAGCATATTTGCGCCTATGGATTAAAACACTCACGGCAGCACCGAATTATCTGAATATGACGGTTGCCACCTTTAAGTATTGAGGAGTCCTACATGGAACACATCGAACGTGAATCGATGGAGTTTGACGTTGTCATCGTAGGTGCAGGACCTGCAGGTCTATCTGCTGCGATTAAGATCCGTCAATTAGCGATTGAAAAAAACTTACCCGATCTTTCTGTTTGTGTAGTTGAAAAAGGCTCTGAAGTAGGTGCGCATATCTTGTCTGGTGCTGTGCTTGAGCCACGTGCCATCAATGAACTTTTCCCGAACTGGAAAGATGAAGGCGCGCCTCTTAATGTCCCTGTAACTGAAGACAAAACATTCTTCTTACTTTCAGACACCACTTCTAAAGAAGTACCTCACTGGATGGTTCCTAAAACCATGCACAACGATGGTAACTATGTGATCTCTTTAGGTAACGTAGTTCGCTGGTTAGGTCAAAAAGCTGAAGAACTAGAAGTTTCTATCTTCCCTGGCTTTGCTGCATCTGAAGTGCTTTACCATGAAGATGGTACTGTAAAAGGTATTCAAACAGGCGACATGGGTATTGGTAAAGATGGCGAACCAACGCATAACTTTACTCCAGGCTATGAGCTTCACGCTAAATACACTCTCTTTGCTGAAGGTTGCCGTGGTCACTTAGGCAAACGCCTCATTGCGAAATACAACCTTGATAAAGATGCTGATCCTCAGCACTACGGTATCGGGATTAAAGAGCTTTGGGAAATTGACCCAGCAAAACATAAACCGGGCTTAGTCATGCACGGTGCAGGTTGGCCTTTAGCAGAAACAGCTTCTTCAGGTGGCTGGTGGTTATACCACGCTGAAAACAACCAAGTGACTTTGGGCATGATCGTGGACTTGTCTTATGAAAATCCACACATGTATCCATTTATGGAAATGCAGCGCTGGAAAACTCATCCACTGATTAAACAGTATTTAGAGGGCGGTAAGCGTATTTCTTACGGCGCACGTGCGGTAGTGAAAGGCGGTTTCAACTCATTGCCTAAATTGACTTTCCCGGGCGGTTGCTTGATTGGTGATGACGCAGGTTTCTTAAACTTTGCAAAAATCAAAGGCTCACACACTGCCATGAAATCAGGCATGTTATGTGGTGAAGCTGTATTTGAAGCGATTGCTGCGGGTGTAGAAAAAGGCGGTGATCTTGCGATTGCACGTGTTACTGAAGGCGAAGATTTATTCGTTAAAGAATTAACTTCATACACTGATAAATTTAACAACAGCTGGTTAAAAGAAGAGCTTTATAACTCTCGTAACTTTGGTCCAGCAATGCATAAATTTGGTCAATGGATGGGTGGTGCATTTAACTTTATCGACCAGAATGTCTTTAAAGTGCCATTCACTTTACATGACTTGAAGCAAGACTTTGCTGCATTGAAAACTGTTGATGCAACAAGCTTTAAGCCAAACTATCCAAAACCAGACGGCAAACTTACATTTGACCGTTTATCTTCAGTGTTTATTTCAAACACTGTACATGAAGAAAACCAGCCAGCTCACTTGAAGCTTACTGATCCTTCAATTCCAGTGAATGTGAACTTACCAAAATGGGATGAGCCTGCACAGCGCTATTGCCCTGCTGGTGTTTACGAAATCATGGAAAATGATGATGGTTCTAAACGCTTCCAGATTAACGCAGCGAACTGTGTTCACTGTAAGACCTGTGATATTAAAGACCCATCTCAAAACATCACATGGGTAACGCCTGAAGGCGGCGGTGGTCCGAATTACCCTAACATGTAATTCCTTGCGCCGCTTTAGCCGCGGCTCATATCCTAATATGTAATAAAAAAGCCCCGATTATTCGGGGCTTTTTTATTAGTATTCATTTATTGAAAAGGCGGTATTTTTGCTACGTTTAAATTAAAATTCTTTTTATAGAAAATAAATGTGCCTAATAAAAATAAGCCAAGAAAACCAAAGTTCCGCGCTAAATCGTAGTACCAAACCGATTTACCAAATAATAAATCAAGAATTAACATCAGCCCGAGAAACCTTGTATGCAAGATCAAACTCATCTTTATCTTTGGTTCAGGAGCAAAATATGTATTTCTATAACCGAGTAGAATTGAACCTAAAATAATAAGAATAGATATAATAATGATAGCAACAGTTTCAGATAACCAAGAGATCTCTAAATGTAATAATAAACCAGCAATAGTGAAAAACCAAAGACAGATTAATAAGCTTCGTTTCACAAAATAATCATTCATTTTTATACGTCATTTATATGCTTAATTTTATAAATTATATAACGATTCTTATTTGTAAAAAATTATCATTTCAAATTAAAGTTAAATTATTCATAGCTTCTAATCGTCTTTATTAGAAGCCTTATTATCCTATTAACCTTTCTTCACTAAATAATGAAATTCTTTATGACCATTTTCATCTAAGCGTTCTTCTTGCAACAACAACTCATGTCCTAAATGCATACAAAACTTAGGAATATCCCACGAGGTCGAATTATCTGTTGCGAAGACTTCAACCACATCCCCAGACTTAGATTTGCGGATGGCTTGATGCAACATCATGACAGGTTCCGGACAACGTAAACCACGCGTATTGAGTTGTACAGTAGGTGAAATGGGTTGCTCTGACATAACAAACTCGAACAAATAGAATTTTCACATTTTAGCATAAACAAATTACTGAGCTGTTAACTGTAACTGGCTTTTACATAACAATATACGTTTTGTCTTTTAGCTTGTTTTATAGATGCATAAGCATCTTTTCTTCGGTATGATCTGTGTATTCATTTGATACATTGAGTCTTTAGGAAAGATCATGCAAGAGGAACCAAGTCCGTCGTGGGGAATGCGAGGCTTACGAAAATGGTTAGGTACAGCGCCAGAAACCCGTGATGAATTATTAAAATTAGTCCAAAATTCACGCCGCTTTTTAGAACCAGATACTGTTGCTATGCTTGAAGGCGTTCTTGACCTTCCAGCTACAAAAATTCGTGAAGTCATGACGCCACGAACAGCAATGATCAGTTTGCAAGAAGATGATCAATTACTTGATATTCTTGATGTACTCGTCGAGTCTGCTCACTCACGCTTTCCAGTCTTCTCTGCCGATCAGCCTGACAATGTTGTCGGGATTTTGCTTGCAAAAGATTTGTTGCCGTTTCTAACTGAACCGAATACCAAAGTCGATATTCGAGTTCTTATGCGCCAGCCTTTATTTGTTCCTGAAAGTGCACGTTCCGATCAGGTACTGCGCATGTTAAAACATACTCAGACTCACATTGCGATTGTGATTGATGAATATGGTTCAACAGCCGGTCTTGTTACGCTTGAAGATATTCTTGAAGAGATCGTTGGCGAAATTGAAGATGAGCACGACACGGTCGATGAAGATGCTCAGTATATTGTTCCTGACAATGACCATACGGTAGCAAATGCATGGATGGTGCAAGCACTTACACCAATTGAACATTTCAATACTGTTTTAGATGCTGATTTTTCTGACGATGAAGTAGAAACTGTCGGCGGTTTATTGCTTCAAGAGATTGGTCTAGTAAGTGATTTACAAGGTCAAACTGTTGAGCTTGGAAATTGGTTATTTACAATTGTTGAAGCAGATGCCCGCACTATTCATCTGATTCGAGCTGTACGTCAATGAGAGCATACTTTGAAAAGCTGTTAGATTCTTCGCAACAACAAAAACAGCTTCCTTTAATTTTTCCTTTACTCATTGCTTTATTTTCAGGTGCCGTGTTCAGTTTTTCACTGGCACCTTATTATTGGTGGTGGTTGGCAATTTTATCTCCAGCCCTACTCTATGCAACATTACATAAGCGCTCAGCTAAACAAGCCTTTGCGATTGGTTGGAGCTATGGCTTTGGCTTATGGTTTGTAGGCGCTTTCTGGCTCTATACTTCCATCCATGTATATGGCGATACCAATGCATTTTTAAGCGTATGTATGATCGCTGTTATGGCCCTTGTCATGGGTTTATTTACAGCATTTCAGACATGGGTTTACCGACGATTCTTCCCTGAAACGCCACTTACTTTTGCCCCGCTCTGGATTGTTTTCGAATGGGCAAAAACTTGGGTATTTACAGGTTTCCCATGGTTGTTTGTAGGTTACGCTTTTACTGAACGTTTACTCGATGGTTATGCACCGCTATTTGGTATTTATGCAATTTCCTTCGTCGTCATTGTATTAGCATGTGCTTTAGTTGAAGTTCTGCGTAAACGTATTTTTTGGGTTATCCCTTCTGCCCTATTGGTTTTGGGTGCATGGGGAGCATCGTATATTCAGTTTGTAAAACCTAAAGCTGCTAAACCACTTAGCGTTTCGCTCATTCAAGGTAACATTCCACAAGATTTAAAATGGCTAACCGAATATCAAGTTAGAACATTAGAAATTTATGCTGGTTTGACACAATCTGAATGGGGCCGTGATCTGATTGTATGGCCTGAGTCTTCAATTCCGCTTTTCCAAACCGATATTGAACCGTTTTTGGATGCAATGGATGCACAAGCTAAAAAGAACCATACTGCATGGGTAACTGGAATTCCCTACTGGGATGTTGCAAAATCACATCAAGTTGGTAGCCCGCTGTATTACAACAGTATTATGGCTTCTGGCAGTGATTCAAGTGGACTCTATAAAAAGCAGCGTCTTGTTCCATTTGGTGAATACATCCCTCTTTCAGGTTTACTCTCTTGGGTGTTACCAGCCATGCAAAATGATATTAGCATGAGCGGTTTTACACGTGGTGAGAGTGACCAGAAACCCCTCTTAATTAAAGGGCATGCACTTGCTGCTGCAATTTGTTATGAAGTGGCTTACCCGAATCTGACAAGACGTAATGCAGAAGACAGCGACTTTTTGGTGACTGTATCGAATGATGCTTGGTTTACGGGCACTGCTGGGCCTTGGCAACATTTACAAATGGTGCAGATGCGCGCGAAAGAAAATGGCCGCTGGTTTATTCGTGCAACCAACACAGGTGTAACAGCGTTTATTGATCAAAATGGTCATATCACTGAACAAGCACCAATCGATAAAGAGTTTGTCTTGAGAGGCGATTTACCTGCTATGCAAGGCCAAACTCTTTATAACCGTTTAGGTGATTATCCAATTTTAGGATTCGCGGTCTTACTGCTGATTTTAGGTTGGGTTTATCGTCCGCGTAAAGTTGACGTTTCTTTTAAATCTCGTCGCTAATCTACAATAACTTTGTATCCCAGAGGTACTTCAAACTCTGGGATACAAAGTGCAACGTCACCATCTGCATTATGAAATCCTGTCACTAAACATTCCGACTGGATAGGCCCTATTTGTTTTTTAGGGAAATTTACTACAGCAACGACTAATTTACCCACCAAATCTTGTGGCTGATAAAGCTTTGTAATCTGTGCACTTGATTTACGTACACCTAATTCCTCACCAAAATCCACATGCAAAATATAAGCAGGTTTACGCGCTTTTTCAAAAACATCGGCTTGAATAATTTTACCAACGCGAAGCTCTACTTTTAAAAAATCATTCCACTCGATTTGTTCCATTTCATATTTCCCATATTCTTAAATTACTGATTTGAAGCATATAATATGTACAAATGAAGAAACACCCTGTTTTTAAGTCCAGTTAAAAAATAAAACGTAGATGTTTAGTCTACGTTTTATCTAAAAATTTGTTTTTAAAATATTATTAAAAAGCGATTGATAATTGCAAAGATAAATAAGCAACTAAACTCGATAAAAAGACCATAGGTACATAACGGTAAGCTCTAAAAAGAAATTGCTCATATTGAGTAGATAATTGTTTAGCTTTCCAGACACTCGCTTTTAATGCTGTAAAGAAGCTCACCATTAACCATGCGCTCACAATACTTAATGCGAAGAAACCAATCATAATTTGGCTACTTCCCTCTGTACTCAGCCATAACTTTAATGAAACTTCAGCAATCGGCAACAAACCCAAAATCAATAGGACAGACTTGAGCATTACCCAATGAAACTGCGTCATTTCATCTAATATGAGAAATGCTTTCATTTAATCTCTCCTTTTAATTGAATAAAGTGCTTTTTAATTATTATGCAAAGGTTTTATTTAAATATATAGCTTATTTTTCTCTACATTTTAACTTTCTTGTAACTATTAAATATGGGAATAATTCTTATTATAAATCTCAAACATCCATATTAACTTTAGTTTATATTTTTCAGTTAGTTATTATATTTTACTGATTGATAGAGATTATCAATTCGTATTTATCATTTTATATTTTAACTGAATTGATAATCTCCATTACATTTTAATTAAGGTTGATAATAAATATCTGCATCATTACCTTCACCGCCTTCTTTGCCATCTGCTCCAAATGAGTATAAGTCAAAAGCTCGACCATCTGCCCCAGGAATGACATATTGAATATCGTTTTTCCAACTATCTTTAGGATAACCACCTTTTACATAGCCACCTGGCATCCAGTTCTTCGCTGTAGCTGGCTGATTAACCAAAGCATCTAGCCCACCTTCTTGCATGGTTGGGAAATGGCCATTATCAAGCTTGTACTGATCTAAAGCACCCGCCACACCCTTTAATGCAATTTGAGTCGTATCAATTTTGGCTTTTTCACTACGCCCCATGACATTTGGTACAATTAAAGCTGCTAACACACCTAAAATTACAATCACGACCATGACTTCAATGAGAGTAAAGCCTGAGGCACGTTTCATTCGGGCACCGCTCGAACGTGCCGCAAGTCCGAAAGCTACGCTTGAGGTTTTTTGAGCATCCTTAACGTGCTCTTTTTGTTTCATGACCATCTTCATCATTATCTCTAATATCAAAGTTATTAAATCATATTGTTCATATTTACGATTGGCAGCATAACCGCGATTACAATAACCAGTACAATGCTTGCCATTAAAACCAACATAAGCGGTTCAAGTAATGCCAGTAAGGTTGAAATAAATGTCGTCACCTCACGGTCTTGCATGGTCGATGCTCGTTCTAACATCCTGTCGAGCTCGCCTGATGCCTCTCCACTTCGAATCATTTGTACCATCATTGGTGGGAAATAACCACTGCGCTCCAGTTGCGTACCTAAGTTACCCCCCTCTGTCACTCGCTCAGCTGCTTGTGCAATTGAATCGCGGATGACCCAGTTGTTGGTCACAGCAGCACCAATTTTTAAGGCGTCGACCAAAGGGACACCTGATCGTGTCAAAATAGATAAGGTACTGGCAAATCGTGCAGCATTAATACCACGGGACAGTTTACCGAATAATGGCAATTTGAGTGTTAATCGATCAAAAGCATAATGTCCAGCAGTGGTTTTTAAAAACCGTACGAATGCAACAACACCCACCACTGCAAAAAAAATAATAAATACCCACGCGTGGCGAATAAAATCACTCGCTTTCATTAAAGCGACTGTAATCCACGGTAAAGCATCTTTATTTTGATCAAAAGTTTTTACAATCTCTGGCACAACATAAGTCATTAAACCCATCACAATACCAAAAGACATTAGCATTAAAATAATTGGATAAATCATGGCGCCCTGAACTTTCTTTTGCATGGCAAAGCGGTTTTCGGTGTAATCCGAAAGCTGATCTAAAATGAGATCTAAATGCCCAGAACGCTCGCCAGCAGCCACCGTTGCAATATAAAGGTCAGGGAAACGTCCAGACTGCTGCATACCTTGTGCGAGTGAATGGCCTTCTAAGACTCGAGAACGAACAGATAATAAAAGATTTTGCACATGTGTTTTTTCACTTTGCCTACTTACGGCGCGTAGAGCTTCCTCAAGTGGAATAGCAGCTGCAACTAAAACCGAAAGTTGTCTGGTCATGAGCGCCAAATCATAAGCACTGAACTTTTTTTGGAATAACCCCTGACTCTGATGTTTATCTTTTTGTTCAACAGGGTCAACACTAATGGGAGTCCATGCTTTATCGCGTAATTGTTGGCGAATCTGGCGCGCTGAGTCTCCCTCAAGCACCCCTTTTTGCTGCTTCCCTGAAGCATCAATGGCAGTAAATTGATATGCAGGCATGGTAATGTTCTAATTTTCCAAAAATAATAGTCGCTGCTGTTGCATCTATACTACGCAATCATTCATATTCGTTCTATAGCCTGTGTAGAATACCCAAGTACTCTTCACGACGCTATGCCGTTTTTTAAAATTGACGAAATGAGCCTCTATGACCATAACGCCAAAGCCTGATTCAGTTGTTTATCGTGTGCGTGTAGCCGTACCTGTGCATCTGTACGACACTTTTGACTATACAATCACCCAAGCACAATATGAACGGGCTCACGTAGGCTCACGCGTCGCTATTTCATTTGGACGCCAAAATCTGATTGGCATCATTACTGAAAAAGTTGACCCAAGTGAATCATTTACAGGCACATTTCAGCTTAAAGCCATTTCTGACCTTTTAGATGAAGAACCTATTTTAGATGAACAAGTTTTAAGTTTATTGACATGGTCCGCGCAATATTACCAATTTCCAATTGGTGAGGTCATGCAAACGGCCCTACCCGCGTTATTGCGTCAGGGCAAACCGATGGATGTTTTGTTCCATCTTTGGAAAATCACACCATGTGATAATGTTGAAGCACTTCTTAAACGCTCTGTTAAGCAACAAGACGCGTATCAAATTTTAAAATTACACCCTGCCGGAACTACAGAGAATATTCTTAATTTAAGTGGTGTAGAAACGGCTACGCTTAAAGCACTTCAAAAGAAAGGACTGGTTGACTGTACGCTTGAACCGCACGACTTTAGCCCATCGCCTGTTGAATTGGCACAAATGCCGCTCACGCTAAATGAAGACCAAAAGAAAGCAACCCAGCACGTCGTAAACGCACAGCATCAATACCAAGCCTTTTTATTAGATGGTTTAACAGGAAGTGGTAAAACTGAAGTTTATCTGCACATCATGCACGAAGTGCTAAAGCAAGGTAAGCAAGTACTGGTGTTAGTCCCTGAAATTGGTCTAACCCCTCAAACGATTTCTCGTTTTAAATCACGTTTTAACTGTGATATTGCTCTATTACACTCGGGCTTAAATGACTCCAAACGCTTGCAGGCATGGCAACAGGCCCAGACTGGCAAAGCATCTATTATTTTAGGAACGCGCTCTGCCATCTATACGCCACTGCCACGTTTGGGCCTCATCATCTTAGATGAAGAACATGATCTGTCTTATAAGCAACAAGAAGGCTTCCGCTACCATGCGCGTGATGTCGCTCTTTATCGAGGTCACTTACAAAGCTGCCCTGTTATTTTAGGTTCAGCAACTCCAAGCATAGATAGTTATTATTTGGTCGAAACTGGCAAATTAACCTTACTGCAACTCAACAAACGTGCTGGACATGCACTTTTGCCTAAAATGCATTTGATTGACCTTAAAATTGTCAAAAAACAGCATGGAATTAGCCAGCCCCTTATTGAACAAATCAAACATACATTAGCTAGAAAAGAACAAGTTTTAATCTTTTTAAACCGTCGTGGCTATGCACCTGTACTGGTTTGTGAAAGCTGTGGGTGGCAAGCAAATTGTCCACATTGTGATGCGCATTTTACATTGCACACTCAGCCTTATTCTTATTTACACTGCCACCACTGCGGTACTGTTCATCGCTTGCCCGATCACTGCCCTGAATGCCAGCAAAAAAGCCTAAAAACCTTAGGTGCTGGAACGGCCAAGGTTGAAGAGCACTTACAAGAACTATTTCCAGACTATGATGTGATTCGGGTTGACCGTGACAGTACCAGTCGTGTCGGTAGCTGGCAAAAAATTTATGATCGGATTCATCAAAACAAACCAACAATTTTGCTTGGCACTCAAATGCTGGCAAAAGGTCATCATTTCCCACACGTGACTTTGGTTGCCATTTTAGATATTGATGCGGGGTTACTTAGTGTCGACATCCGTGCGCCAGAACGTACTGCTCAGTTAATTGTACAAGTCGCTGGACGTGCAGGCCGTGGTGAACATAAAGGCCATGTTTATTTACAAACCCTAAGACCAGATCACCCTTTACTCACCACACTCATCGAAAAAGATTATCGGGCGGTTGCTAAACAGACTCTTGCGGAGCGTAAAGTCGCATTGCTGCCGCCTTACCGTTATGCAGTACTGATACGTGCAGAATCCAAAGATCGCGACTACACCTTACATTTCTTAAATGAAGCGGCGGAACAATTACGCCAAATTGCAGGTGAAATTGTTGATATTTGGGGGCCAATTCCAGCCCCTATGGAGCGTAAAGCTGGACGCTACCGCGCCCACATGGTGATTTTATCTGCTGACCGTGCTCGCCTCCATTTTTACTTAAGACAATGGTGGTCACAATTGGTTCATGCACCACGGCAGCATCAACTTCGACTCTCAATTGATGTTGATCCGCAAGAATTTAATTAGATGGCTTGAATATCATGGTGTGAAGAAGCCTTTTTGGCTTTACACTTAAAAGAGACTAATACATTCGAGGCAATGAATGTCATTCTTACTGCAAGCAACAATTTTTCTTGGAGCTTCTCTGATTTTAGTCCCTCTTGGCAAACGCCTAGGGATAGCAACAGTTTTAGGCTATTTATTTACAGGAATACTTCTAGGTCCTAGTGTTTTAAATATTGCACATGACCCTGAAGCGATTATGGAACTTGCCGAATTTGGCGTTATCTTATTAATGTTCCTGATTGGTTTAGAGTTGCGCCCCCAACGTTTGTGGGAAATGCGTGACTCTATTTTTGTAATGGGAAGTCTGCAAGTCCTCATTAGTGGGGCCATTCTTATGCTGATCGTACTGTTACTCTTTCAACAGCAGCTTTCTGTCAGCTTTGTCATTGGTTCTGCCCTTGCGCTGTCTTCCACCGCTTTTGTATTACAACTTCTGACCGAAAAGCAGCAACTCAATACGACTTATGGTCAGCAGTCTTTTTCCATTTTACTTTTCCAAGATATAGCGGCTATTCCTTTACTTGCCATTATTCCATTATTGGCAGGAACAGAATCAACCCATCATGGGGTAGCTTATTTTGCGGCTATCATTGCAACCTTTACTGGTCTATTTCTGTTTAGTCGCTATGTGATGCGTCCATTCTTCCGCTTTGTTGCCAAAAGTGGAGCGACTGAACTTATTACAGCAGTAGGATTATTTATTATTCTTGCTGTTGTCTTGCTTATGGACACTTTAGGAATTAGCACCACATTAGGTGCATTCCTCACAGGTGTATTATTAGCAGATTCAGAATTTCGCCACGAAGTTGAAGCGAGTATTGCACCATTTAAAGGTTTATTGCTTGGCTTATTCTTTATGACCGTTGGCATGACCACACAGCTGTCACTGCTCATTGAAATGCCTTTGCTTATTATTGGTGGTGCAGTCAGTTTATTACTCATCAAAACGCTGATATTGACCGCTATTGCCCGCTATAAAAAATACAGTTGGAATAACAGCTTGCTTTTAGGTACTTGCTTGGCACAAGGCGGAGAATTTGCTTTTGTAATTTTGAGTCTTGCCAAAAGTGAGAAGGTTTTAACTCAAGCTATATTAGAACCCGTGACTCTGATCGTGACGTTGTCGATGGTACTTACACCAGTAATTTACTGGATCATGGCAACTCAGGTCATTCCTCTGTTTAATAAAGAACGTCCTCCCGAGTATGATGAAATTCCTCAGCAGGATAACCCGATTATCATTGCCGGCTTTGGTCGGTTTGGACAAATCATCGCGCGTATTGCTCGCCTACAACATTTAGGCTTTACTGCAATCGACAACAATCTTCATCAAGTGGACTTTGTTCGCCGATACGGCGGTAAGCTCTATTATGGCGATGTGACCCAGCCCGATTTACTGCGTTCTGCTGGTATTGAAAAAGCCAAAGTATTTATTTTAGCAATCGATGATGTTGAAGACTCTATGAATGTCGCACGTCATCTTAGATTAAATTATCCAAACTTAAAGCTGTTGGCTCGTGCTCGTGACCGCCACCATGTCCACCTTTTAAGAGATTTAGGCGTGGAATACATTTGGCGTGAAACGTATCTATCTTCATTAGGTATGGCTTACCGCGCTTTGCGAGAACTCGGTATCTCTGATGAACAAGCGTATAACAATATCGAAATCTTTCGGGATTATGATGAGAAATTGCTTATACAGCAGCAAAGTATTTATACAGACGAACAGAAGATCTTTGAAACACATCGTAATGCCTTAGCCGAGCTTGAACATTTGTTTGAAAGTGATGCGCAGCAACAGGCTACATCAAAACATGATGTTAATTTAAAGCGTCATTTACAACCAAATCGCATCGACATTACAAGAGATCATCTAGAATAACTTGAGATTTCAGAAAATGGCTATATTAAGGACTTATTCACATTGCCTAAATAATTGGACAATGGGCACAAAGCTGCCCCCTGTCCGGCTTGCGGCTTCGCTGCATTTCCTAAGCTTGATTAAAACGAAATAGTTATACTCTGCTTAGGGCCCTGGAGAATATTATGTCTGATTTACGCCAACGCTTTTATATAGAGAACTTTCCAGTACGTGGAGAAGTAGTTCATCTTGAAGAAGCCCTACAAACCATCTTAGCTCAACGTGACTATATGCCTGCTGTTAAAATTCTGCTAGGTGAAATGTTGAGTGCGACTGCATTACTTGCAAGTACACTAAAAATCAAAGGCCGTATCAGCTTGCAAATCCAGGCTAGCGGCACCTTCAAATGGGCGATGGCTGAATGTAATCATTTAGGAGAGGTTCGTGCTTTAGCGGACTATGAAACTGATCCTCGCTTTGTGGAAGCAACAGACAGCAGCACAGTTCTTGGTGCCCTAGTTAATCCTGTTTTATTTATTAATATTGAACCGGAATTTGGCGAACGTTATCAAGGGATCGTGCCGCTTGATCAAGTAAATTTAGCAGGCTGCTTGATGCAGTATTACGATTTATCTGCACAAATTCCAACTCGTATTGTGTTGGCAAGTACAGATAAGCGTTCTGGCGGTTTACTGATTCAACTCTTACCACGTCATGATGAAGAAGAGCAAAACTTGGTCGATGAAGATTTATGGCCACGTTTGACAATGTTGACCGAAACATTAAAAGCTGAAGAGCTTACCAATTTAGATGCAAATGAAATCCTGTATCGTTTATATAACGAAGAAGAAGTTCGTTTACCAGAAATTGAAGCATTAAAATTTGGCTGTACATGTTCAAAAGAACGCTGTGCAAATGCCCTGATTCAAATTGGTGTAGACGCTGTTCATGAAACCCTAGAACATCAGAACCCGATTCGTATGGACTGTCAGTTCTGTAATACGCAATATACCTTTACCGCTGAAGAGGCTTTAGCGTTATTTGGTGAACATTTAAGTTAATCTTTTAACTTTATAAAAAGGCGGTTATACCGCCTTTTTTATTTACCTGCATTTTTTGATGATAATTTTCAACATGTTAATTCAAATAGGATAATATAAGGCTACTTTATAGCCTAATAAATAAGATGCCTAAATACCATGAATTATTTTGATTATTTTCTCTTTATTTTTAGCGTAGTTATCATGATTGCGACCCCTGGCCCTGTCATGATTTTAGTTGCAAGCGCTGGACTTAAAGGGGGCTATAAAAAAGCACTGGAAACCATTTTTGGTACAAACCTAGCATCCCTTGTTTTAATTTTTATTTCAGTACTGGTTTTAAAAGGAGTACTGAGTGTTAATGATAGTTACCTCAATATCATTCGTATTTTAGGCTGCCTATATATTGGCTATCTGGGGTTAAGTATTCTTAAAGAAGTGATTCAGGCACCTCACCCAGAAGCGATACAAACAGTTTCAGCACAAAATGGTGGCTTTAAAAAAGGTTTTCTTGTCGGTATTTCAAACCCAAAAGATATTATCTTTTTCTCGGCTTTCTTTCCGCAATTTGTCTCTATTACCCCTCAGTTAAATTTAAGTTTAACCCTACTTACGCTGACATGGATTGTTTTAGACTTCCTCACCCTATCTTTGGTTTATATCTTTTTCCGCCGCCTTTCTAACAGTCATTTATATCCAAAAATATTAGGCCTCTGCGGTTTATTACTTTTACTGATTGCTCTTTACGGCTTGTATCAAAGTTTTATCTAACTTATTAGAGGTATAGTCTAATTTTGCTATACCTCCTTACGTTCCGCTGGATTTCGTAATAGAACAACTCTTATACAATCTAGCTTATTGAAAACTCTAAAAATCGTTTCATAATGAAATAAACAACACCATCGTGATAAAACATTATGGCAAAAAATTATTATGAAGAATTAGGGGTTACACGCAAAGCCTCTGCTGATGAAATTAAAAAAGCTTATCGAAAATTAGCCCGCAAATATCATCCAGACATCAGCAAAGAAAAAGATGCAGAGGAAAAGATGCAGGCCATTAATGTTGCCTACGACACATTAAGCAATGCAGAAAAAAAAGCCGAATATGACCAAATGTTAGATCATCCTCAAGGTTTTAATAACTTTGGTCAGGGTGCTGCACAAGGTGGTTTTGATGGAGCACAGTTTTATCGTCAAGGTTTTACAGGCGGTGAACAAGCAGACTTTAGCGGTTTTGAAGATTTATTTGGTCGCTTTGGTGCAGGCTTTGGCGGTGGGCAACAACAATATCAAAGACAACAACGTAGTTATCGCGGTGAAGATCAACATGCCAGCATAGAGGTTGATCTTGATATTGCCTATCATGGTTCAACACAGCAAATTACTTTGCAAATTCCAACCATAAACGCTTATGGCGAACCTGAAGTTCAACGCAAAACCTTGCAGGTGAAAATACCAAAAGGCATGAAAGAAGGTCAACAAATTCGCTTAAGTGGACAAGGCCAAAGCGGGATTAATGACGGTGCCAACGGCGATCTTTATATTGAAATCCAGTATAAAGATACAGACCGTGTTCATGTTGAAGGCAGTGACGTATATCTGACCGTAGATGTAGCTCCTTGGGAAGCGGCACTAGGTCAAGGTATTGAAGTAAAAACTCCAGCAGGATCCTTACATGTCAATTTACCTAAAAATGCCAAACAAGGACAACAGCTACGCTTAAAAGACAAAGGGATACCAAATAAAACGCCAGGCCATCTTTATTTAATTTTAAATATTGTATTCCCCCCAGCAAATTCTGAAAAAGAAAAAGAAGCGTATCAGCAACTGGCAGAAGCCTTTGCTTCATTCGAACCTCGTTCATCTCATTAGGGAGCAAGATCATGACAACCATTCACTATCGAGAAATTGTATATGACGGCCATACCTTTAGTGCAGAGGTCGTTGATGAACAATCGACATTTGATTTACAACAGTTTGCCCAAGCTTGCGGCCAAAGTCCTGACTGGATTCTTCAGCTCATTGAATATGATATTTTATCAGTCGAGAACACACCTGAAGCACACCAGTTTATGGGTGAAGATGTCGCACGTGCACGTAAAGCGTATCGTCTGCAACGTGACTTTGACGCAAGTTTGGCAGCAGTTGCTGTAATGTTAGATTTGATTGATGAAGTGCAACAACTTAGAAAACAGTTGAAGCATTTTCATTAGATTAGATAGTGACGACGGAGTCCTACTGGCACTCACTATCTATTTCATCAGCCAATTACGTTACTTTTGTTTTGGCATGAGTAGCGAAGCTACGCAAGGCCAAAACCAGAGATATTGAAGTGCGTACTAAGATCAAATTTATATTTGAACACAAGCTACGCACTTCGTTTGTCTTGCGCTCGAAGCAAACGATGTTTGCTTTTTCTCGCTCAGGTTGTGGATGACGCTTAGCTCAAGCAAATTTGGAAAAAATTCAATAAAAATTGAAGAATTATTTCAACCGAGTAATCTTTTCCACTTCCTTCAAAGTCTGCTTAATCGGTTCATATTCCAGAAACCAAAACAAATTCATTCGATCTTGGCGATGCTGTTGAGCTAGTAAGTCGATAACACTTTTTTCACCGCGCCCCACCAAATGTTGTCGATAAAAATAGTACAGTAACAAAACAGTACTTAGCAGCATAACACCGAGCATAATCCAGAAACCTACCGGTGATTTAAGCCCTGGAATAAACTCAAAGTTCATTCCATAAATACCGGTTAAAAGCGTAAGCGGTGCAAATACAGCAGTAATAATGGCAAGAATACGCATATTCTCATTGGTCTGGTTGGCAATTGCTGAGAAGTGCAAATCAATCGCCGACTGAATGGCGCTACGTAAACGCAAAGTATGTTTTTGAATACGTTCGACATGACTCATTAAATCATTCAAACGAACTAATAAAAGATCTTGAGAACTATGCGTCTTCTCACCAATAACATGATGATAGTTTTCTACAATTTCATCACGAAACTCTTGTAAGGTTTCGATTTGTTCTTCGCATAGATTTTCGACCTGCTGAAAGGCCATATTTTCATGAAACAGTTGATGCCACTGCTTAAAACGCCGATTCCCTTGCAACAATTGTTGTTGCCAATGCTCAACTCTTCTAGTTAAAGGTGAACGGATATCAAGGTAGCCATCCACCATGCTATTCAGCAGACGTAAACATAAATCTACAGGTGAATTAGGCAGCTTACGGGTTTTGTTTTGTTCTTCCAAAGTTTTACATAAAATATTTTCGAGACGTTGAATATAGTTTTCAATCGACTTATTGCCTTGCTCACGAACACTAATCAGAACTTTAGGGGTAAAAATAAAGCTAATCGGCGTGGTTGCTAGACCAAATACACTCTCATGGGATTCCCCATTTTTAATTTCATCATCAGGTGTAACGAGCTTTCTAAAAATAAGCAGGTCGTATTCTTCAAGCGTATCAAATGCACAAGGATGCTCAATATTCGCAATATCCCGCATATGAAATTCATTGATAACCACGTCTGAAAGCTGCTGAATCGTTTGTTGCCATTCTTCGTTATGGTTCACCACATCCGTTCTGACACTATCAATCCAGAAAAACTCCATAATGTGTTCATTATGCTGCTCACGGCTTAAAAAGACATAGCCGTCAGCGTGATGGCGATAAAAGTAATAAACCTGCATACCACAATGATCTGTTTTTGTATTACTTGCATCATGCCATAAAAAAAGTCCGCATCAAGCGGACTTTTTCATGTCACCAGAACAATTATGCTTGTTCAATGTCTTTCATAGTCAATTTAATACGACCACGATTATCAACATCAGCAACTTGTACTTTCACTTCCTGACCTTCTTTAAGAACATCAGTTACGTTCGCAATACGTTCATTTGAAATTTGCGAAATGTGAAGAAGGCCATCAGTACCCGGCATGATATTTACAAACGCACCGAATTCTACGATACGAATTACTTTACCGTCATAGATCTTACCTGGTTCAACTTCAGCAGTAATTGCTTGAATCTTAGCAATTGCAGCTTTAGCAGCAGCTTTAGTTTCACCAAATACGCGAACAGTACCGTTGTCTTCGATATCAATTGCAGCTTTAGTTTCTTCAGTAATTTGACGGATAGTTGCGCCGCCTTTACCAATAACATCACGGATCTTGTCTGGGTTGATGTTAATCACTTCAAACGTCGGTGCATGAGCACTGATTTCAGCACGCGCACGTGAAATGACTTTATTCATTTCGTTTAGGATGTGCATACGACCAGCAAATGCTTGGTTTAATGCAACTTCCATAATTTCTTCAGTAATACCTTCAATCTTGATGTCCATTTGAAGTGCAGTAATACCGTTTGCAGAACCTGCTACTTTAAAGTCCATATCACCTAAGTGATCTTCATCACCCAAGATGTCAGAAAGTACTGCGAAACGCTCGCCTTCTTTCACCAAGCCCATTGCGATACCCGCAACTGGTGCTTTAAGCGGAACACCTGCATCCATAAGTGATAATGAAGCACCACATACAGAAGCCATTGAAGATGAACCGTTTGATTCAGTAATGTCAGATACAATACGAATTACATACGGGAAGCGGTCAGCCGCAGGAAGAACTGCTTGAACACCACGACGTGCTAAACGACCGTGACCAATTTCACGACGCTTAGGACCAGATTCACGGCCTGTTTCACCTACAGAGTATGCAGGGAAGTTGTAGTGCAACATGAAGTTGTCAGTCTTAGTACCAGCAAGGGTATCAACCATTAACGCATCACGAGTATTACCCAAAGTTGTTGTTACCAACGCTTGAGTTTCACCACGTGTAAATAATGCAGAACCGTGTGCACGATCTAATACGCCAACTTGAACGTCGATAGCACGAACAGTTTTAGTATCACGACCATCAATACGTGGCTTACCTGACAAGATGTTGTCACGTACTGTACGGTATTTAAGGTCTTCGAATAATTCGTTTACTTCATCAGCAATACCAGTTTCGTCATTTTCTGGAACAAACTGAGCTAAAGCTTCTGCATAAAGTGCATCAAGTGCTGCATAACGGTCTTGTTTAACTGCAATTGTATATGCTTCTGAGATTTTCGCTTCGAAAGCTGCTTTTAATTGCTCAAGAAGAGTTTCGTTTTTAGCTGGAGCAACCCAAGTTGATTCAACAGCGCCAGCAGCAGCCGCAAATTCTTTAATTGCTTGAATTGCAATTTGCATTTCGTCATGACCGAAAAGCACAGCACCAAGCATTTGGTCTTCTGAAAGTTCTTTCGCTTCAGATTCAACCATCAGTACAGCAGATTCTGTACCTGCAACCACAAGGTCAAGGTCACTTTCTTTCAACTGTTCAAAGTTCGGGTTAAGAACATATTCACCGTTGATTAAACCAACACGTGCTGCACCGATTGGGCCACGGAAAGGAGTACCAGCAATAGACAATGCTGCTGATGTACCAAGCATTGCTGCAATGTCAGCATCCATAGTTTTGTCAGAAGAAACAACAGTTGCTGTTACTTGAATTTCGTTGAAGTAACCTTCTGGGAACAACGGACGAATTGGACGGTCAATAAGACGTGAAATTAAAGTTTCAGCTTCAGAAGCACGACCTTCACGCTTACCGTAACCACCAGGGATACGACCAGCTGCATATTGTTTTTCTTGATAGTTAACTGTTAACGGGAAGAAGTCTTGGCCCGCTTTTGCTTTAGGTTGAGCAACAACTGCAACTAAAACAGTTACGCCACCCATAGTGATTAAAACTGTGTTTGCTTGACGTGCAACGCGACCCGTTTCTAAAACGACTTGATGTTGACCGAATTGGAATTCTTTACGAACGATATTAAACATTGACATGTATTGTATTTTCCTAATTTTATTCTAGTGAGACCCCTAAGGTTTGGCATTCAGACTACACCGATTGGTAGATAAATGACAAAGCTTAGAAGCCATCACACTAGATCAATTATTTAAAATAAGTTAAACGCAAAGAAGGAGCGCACAAGCGCCCCTTCTAAAAATCACTTAACCTAGCATTAAGTGAAACTCTCTTTTCAGCGATAAAGCATTGCGACATGCGAAATAGCGAAAACAAAGTGAAAATCGAATTAACGACGTAAACCTAAAGCACCGATCAAAGCAGTGTAACGACCGTGGTCTTTACCATTTAAGTAGTCGAGCAATTTACGACGTTGGTTAACCATACGGATCAAACCACGACGGCTGTGGTGGTCGTGTTTGTGAGCTTTGAAGTGACCTTGTAAATCATTGATTTGAGCAGTCAATAAAGCTACTTGTACTTCTGGTGAACCAGTGTCATTTTCAGCGCGAGCAAATTTAGCAATGATCTCTGCGCGGTCTGCATTAGTTAAAGCCATTCGATTTCTCCGAGATGCTTAAAAAAGTAAACGATATGAATCAGTTGAGGCAACTGACTGCCGTGCATCACTACAGCAAGTCGCCTATTTTAAGGTATCTATAGGTGGATTGCAAAATAGTTTTCAGTAACTTGTCATTTTAGACACTGACATGAGGACCTTAACCCTGCACACTAGCCTCGAATAAAAAGAAAGAAGCGCGAGGGACGTGTGAAAATTTTTTCAACTAACACCTGTCCAGTACCGGACAATATTGGGCAAGTCATTCGACAAAAAGATGAAGTTGCTGCTGAACAGGGTGGAATGAGCGATCACCAGATTCAAAAAATCTGGAAAAGTATAGAAGCACTGTATAGAACCGGAAACTATCCACTCATTACCTTTTGTTTACGTAGGCAAGGTAAAATTTTGCTGAATAGAAGTATTGGATATGCCCAAGGGAACTCTCCGGCAGGACTTCAAGAAAATGCTCTGATTGCAACACCAGATACACCTGTTTGCCTATTTTCAGCATCAAAGATGATTACAGCCATGTTGATTCATCTATTAGATGAAAAGGGTGAAATCAATTTACTTGATCCCGTGAGCTATTATGTTCCTGAATATGGGGTCAATGGTAAGCGCCGTGCAACGATCTTTCATTTATTAGCACATCGTGGCGGCATTCCCTATATTGATGGCGATGTCACACCAGAATTGTTATTTGATAAAGACGAAATTTTAAAACGTTTATATGCTGCCCGACCTGTGTCTCCTGCTGGCAATCACCTTGCCTATCATGCTGTTACGGCAGGTTATATTTTAGGAGAAGTCATTGAACGGGTGACTGGGCAGGATTTACGTGAATTTGTACATCAAACTATCGAAAAACCGATGGGAATGCCCTATTTCAACTATGGCTTAAAACCAGAATTCCGTTCAGAAGTTGCCTTAAACTGTGCAACAGGTCTGCACCCTCGCCTTGGTACCGATCACTACCTAAATCATGTGCTAGGTGGTGGTTTACAACTTGCAGTTGATGTGACGAACGATAGTCGTTTTATGGACACCATTTGCCCAGCTGGAAACATCTATACGAGTGCAGAACAAGCTGGTCGCTTCTTTGAAATGCTTTTAAGTGGTGGAAGCTACGGCGGTCAGCAAATCTTTAGTGAGAAAACAATTTTCAGAGCAACACTGCCAACCACAGGCGTTAACATTGATCGGACTTTATTAATTCCAATGCGCTATGCTTTAGGGCCAATGTTAGGCAGTAACCCGGTAGGCCTTTTTGGTCCAATGACAGGACAAGCATTTGGCCATTTAGGGTTCTCCAATATCTTATGCTGGGCCGATCCAGAAAGAGATATAAGTGTTTCCCTATTAACGACAGGTAAATCTGTAGTAGGTACTCACCTACCTGCTTTAGCTAAAGTGCTCTATCAAATCTCAACCCAATGTCCACGTATACCGAGAGATCAACGCCGTTCGTTATTTGGTAGTGATTCTCATGAGACTGACTTAGTGTAGAAGCAAATAAAAAACCCAAGCATTTCTGCTTGGGTTTTTTGCGCTGTAGTTTTTGTTTATCGTGTTATTGCTGTTTTTATTGTCGTTGGTGAGATGCTAGTCACATCCTTCTTGTTGTTTTAACTCACTTCCGATGTTTTTGTTTCTATTTCCTTATGTGATGTATTGTGACATATCCAATTATGAAGAAAAGTAGTATTTTTCTTATCATCATGTAAGTGAAAACGTACAGGTCTGTATAATATTTGGTAAATAGCCATTTTTACCTTTAACGTACAGTTCTGTATAACATATAACTTAACAATTCACAGGAAAAATGCCTGTTTTGAAATCATATTATAGATAAATATATTGATATTATTGATTTAAATCTTTAGACAAAAACAGAGTGAAGATAGTGTTAAAAACGAAATGTGCGAATGCTTTTTGGAATATGGTGAAAAGTAGAATATAAAAAAGCCCTGTAGTCTCTCCCAAAACTACAAGGCTTAGCGGCTGTAAGTTTCCTCTTTATACACCTACTTCATTGTAAGTTCGCAGTCTCTCGACTTAAGTTATTATTATTGTGCGATTTTGCCCGACATTCCGTGCCAAGCTCGTTGTGCGTTTATAATCTCAAAAACACGGGGTGTACTCTAGCAGCAAATATCTCGAATCTATGTAAGCTTTTTCTTACAAGGGTAAAAATATTAAGTTTGTCTTAACGAACTAACCGATTAACTTTTTGAACTAAACCGCTTTTTCGTGTAGTACGAACTGTAAATGCTTGTAATAAAGCCTCTTGATGCACTAAAAGACTGACTACTTTCTTAGCTCGTGTAATCGCAGTGTAAATAAGTTCTTGGCTTAATAAGTTCTTGGCAGCCTGATCTAAAACGACAGCAGTGTGTGTAAATTCAGACCCTTGCGATTTATGAATCGTTAAAGCGAACGCATTTTGAATACTTTTAGGTAATCGATTTGCAGCGACCCATTTATTCAAACTTGGAAAATATACTTCAAACTGCTGTGGCTGAGTCCTGTGCTCAAAGCACAAACCAATGTCTCCATTTGAAATACCGAGTTGATAATCGTTATAAGTCATCATTACAGGACGACCCACGTACCATCCTCCAAGAGTCACTATTGAAAGTTGCTGCTGCAACCAACGCTGCGCATATTGGTTTAACTGCTGCAACCCAAACGGGCCATGCCGAACCGCGGTTAAAATCCGGTAGTCATCAAATGCTTTTACTACATTTTGGACCTGTTCAATCGAGCGCTCTTCTTTTAAATAATTTTTTAGGCTTTTTACATATCCTTGGAAACCGAGCATTAGCTTTTGATAATAGGTATCTAGGTCTAATAGATTCCCTTCTGGTAAATATTCAAGCTGAACAACATCAGGCATATCTCTTTGTAAAAGTATGGGCTTTAATTCTGAAACCTGAACAATATCAACTTCAAACCGCTGCAAAACCTCTACATGGTCTTGTTGATAGCTTTGTGCCTGAATAAATTTGGCCACTTGTCCAATCAATGCACCTTCAGCAAAACGACGACTGGTTTGTAATTGTACTCGGTTATCAGCCAACGCCTGTATTTGCTGCAAATCTGCAAGAACCGCCCCGACATCAACGGAAGCAAGCTGATTTGCATCTCCTAATAAAATAATTCGACAAGACTCAGGCACAGCTTCAAATAAAAGAGTAGCCAGATTTAAATCCAGCATGGAAGCTTCATCCACGACAATCACGTCATAAGGCAAAGGCTGTTTTTGATTAAACCGTGGTGTCTGGCTATGTCCCATGCCCAACAAACGGTGAATCGTTTGTGTTCCCTGATTTCTGAGCTCTTCACTCACTAATCCGGACTCAAGCAATTTAGGGTCATTAAACGAGTTCTGTAAAGCCTCTTGCATTCGCTGTGCTGCTTTACCTGTTGGAGCAGCCATCGCCACACGAATATGTGGAATTGCTTGACTCAGCACAGCAATAATACGTGCCAGCGTATAAGTCTTACCTGTACCCGGCCCACCCGTAATAATACTCAGGCTCTGCCGAGCAACCATTTGTAAAGCTGCCTGTTGATGAGGATCGGTAAGCAGGTCTAAATAGTCATCACAAGAGACAGGTTGAATTAATTGTTGCTTTAATCGACAAATTTGTTCTGCAAGTCGTTGCTCTAGGTGCCAATATCGGTATAATGCCAACCCCTGCTCATCGTAGACGCACGGCGCAACTTTTAAGGTTGCTTGATCGGCAGATATAGCAAGCTGACCAAGTGCTGCAATTTGCTCTGAACTGATATCAATACAACTATCGCCTTGTAAGCTCGCTTCAATAAGCTGCCGCAAGTAAGAAGTGGCTTCTGACACTTGCGATTGCTCAGTAAATGGAGCCTGATTTAAGAAGTTACTCCACGTTGTTAACCAGCTTAAATCGGCCTGTTCAGAGCTATTTAGATTGTCCACACACTTATCCACCTAGTTTTCCACACGCTTGTCCACATGGTTATAGACAGGCTTATCCACATGCCAAGTATTTGTTAATCTTCAGATTACGCATTTTATCAGCATTTTTCATGCTATTTTATCCTCAGCAAAATACCCCAAAATGGCATCAAGACGAAGAATAAACTCGACGCTAGGTTCCCAATAATAGTACCCCTGCTCTGCTTCACCATTCATGCCACGTAAATAAAGATAAGTTGCCCCACCTAAGTGTTGCTCAATCTGGTAATCCTGCATTTTGACTTGCAAATAGCGATGTAACGCAACGAGATATAAACCTGCTTGTAGCCAGTAACTTGCCAAAGACATGCTTTGAGCAATGCTATCACTACGATAATCTGCAAGATCATCCCCTAAGTAATTACTTTTATAATCGGCAATGTGGTAACGCTGACCATCAAAATAAACCAAATCGATAGAACCATTAAGGTAACGCGCTGAACGAGCCTCAAGTAACTCCGGCATATTCAACCCATACTCAGCGAAGAGCTGCTGAATACGTGTCATTGCTAAAACCCGATCTGAGAGTGCCAAATAAAAAGGAAACTCTGACAAATACTGATCTTGTTGGAGCTGGTTTAATCGAAAGCCTTGAGAAAGCGGTGTTCGCAAAATATCTTTTAACCACTCTGCAACTGACTGGTAAAGCAGATTTTCTGCATCTTCCTCTTCTGGGAAGCTCTCGTTATATTTACTGAGTAAATCTTGCCAAAGGCTACTATAGTCATTTTTAAAACGACGACGTATTTCTATGACCCAGTCATCTGAACATTGAAAATCAATATGTTCAAATATTTCATGCAAGAAATTACCGGCAAGCGTTCCTCTAGGAAAATTATTCTTTATCCAGTCAATCGGCTGAGCACTGATTGCTTCAGCAGTATTGATTAAGTCTAACTCATCTTCTGCTAATACAGCATCATTGCTCTGGCTGGCCAATAAATCTGTGCCAGCCTTATGTTTTAAATGCTGTGCCAAGTAACTGAAACTGGTTTTCCCTCTCGAATAAAAACGTTGTTCAGGGAATCGTTGTGCTTGTATTTCAATAATACTGGTTTGCTTGGCTAAATGAATTGCCTGTGGAATCTGTTCTAAAACCACTTCATCCGTACAGCAACGGTGTTGAAAAGGTTCAGCTCTATTTTTCCAAAAAGCGAGACCTGATACTGACTTGCCATCAAGATCTTGTAGGACAGCATAGACGCGGTGGCTTGCTCGCGTTAAAGCGACATACCAAAGTCGATTCTGTTCAGCGAGCGCTCGTTCTTCGTGCTGCTTAAGTTCAATTTCATTCAAATAAGTTTTATCAGCAATCGCAACGACACGTTGAGTCAAGGTCTGACTTATGTCTGGCTTGACGACCTCTTGGGTCGAAAAATTGAGTGTTTTATTATTTTCTCGAAAGGGCTTGTCTGCACCTAATAAAAATACAATCTTAAATTCCAATCCTTTGGACTGGTGAATGGTCATGAGCTGAACACCAGCTTCACTCGATAATTTACGTTCTAACTCCCAATCACGGTCAAGAGGAGAACGCAACTGTTTGAGATACCAGTGATAAAGGTTCTGAGCACCTGAGTATTTTTCACTATGCTGACTCAGAATTTCAGTTAAATGACGCAAGTTCACCACAACCCGTTCATTATCTTTACTTTGGGCAACAACCAAATTTTGCCATATATCAAACTGGATGAGACATTGTTGCCATGCCACTAAAAAGCCTTGAGTGGACCACAACTCTCTAATCGTGTCAAAACCAGTCATAAACTGGCTTAACCCTTCGGCTGTCTGCTCAAGCTGCAAGAGTTGTTTTAAATCCATGGCAAATAGACGGCTAATTAAAGCTCGCTTCATTTTTGCCTCATCGTAAGGATGAAGTATGGCAGTCAACAAAGCACCAACGTCTTGAGCAATCGTGCAATCGAAAACACTTCTTTTTGATGGTCTGTTAACCCGAATTCCTAAACGCTCTAGCTCAAATTGAACTTTATCAAGTCCATCATGATTACGGGACAATACCGCAATATCATCTTCGTTTAAGGTTTGAGTCTGCGCATCTTTTTGAAAATATAGTTGTCCGGCATGTGACTGGTTAAGTAGATCTCGAATCTTCCAAGCAACTTGCTGAGCCTCTGTTTCTTTATCTTTGAGCATTAACCAGCGCAAAGGGTGAGGATTATGATTGTTCTGCTCAATCAGTACAGGATGAGGCCGAGTGCCTGCTCGAATTGGGTCATATTGAACTTCTTCACCAAAATCAATTTGTCGTTGAAATAAGGCGTCGACCACATCAACCAGATCAGCAACAGAACGATGGTTATGAATTAACTTATATTCACGACCATGTTTGGCTTGAATATCTTTATAGGCATTTAAGAAGGTGAGCATATCCCCACCACGGAAGCCGTAAATCGCCTGTTTACGGTCGCCCACCATAATCATGCAGCCTTTTTGGTAACGCTCTGGATGGCGCCAAATGCTCGCCAGCATATCATCTTGATCTTGGTTAGTGTCTTGAAATTCATCGACCAAAATTAAGGGATAACGTGCCTGAACAAATACAGCAAAACGCTGCCCCTGCTCACCTTTTAAAGCTTCAGAAAGTGTCCGGATTTGTTGAGAAAAAGTAGTTTCACCTTTATTTTGCAAAACCTGAGGTAAACGTTTTTTCACCTCTACACATAAATAGGCTTTTAAAAAAATATGAAGCTGGTCGAACTGCTCGGCGTAGTTTTTCAGCACACCAAATAGCTGTTGAATCTGTTGGATACAAGGATGTTGATAGAATCCATCTGAAATTTCAGCAGGACATTTCTTGAAAACTTTCTGATCGGCAAGTTGACCTAAAAACTTAAAAACAAGCTCACGTTGTGCAGTCAAAGACCCATCAAAAACCAAAATGCTGTCGCTTTGCGTTAGAACTTGCAAAAGCTGCGGTAAACATTCACTAAATAGTTTGTTAAACGCACCATTTCGAAATACCGTCCCGCTCACATGCTTATAGTGTTCGCCATCAAGCTGGTAATACGAGTCTAAAAGGCTGATATCGATTTCTGTTGCCAACTGTTTTAGCTGAGCAAGTTGTTCAAACTGAATGGTTGGCTTTTCAGGAAGTTTAAAATGAGCAGAACTAAAGTTAAGTGAGTCTTCGACCAGTTTGACAAAACTATCGACACTTTTTAATTCACCTGCCAGATACAACGCATCAATCACGGTCTGAGGTTGAGACTGTATCCATTCACGCAGTACATCATGAATCAGTTGTCGACTATAGGTTTTAGCATCATCGGTAATTTGAGCGCGTTCAATTTTGCCACTCTCAAAGGCAAACTCACGTAATAGTTTTTGGCTAAAGCTATCGAGTGTTCCGACAAATAACTCGTCTAACTGATCGATGACTAATTTTAAACGTTCACACGCATAGGCAATACGCGTCGCAAAATGCTTTAGAATATGCTGGAGTAATAAATCAGGTTCTTGCTCTGCCTGCGTAAGTAATTCTTGTTCTGTAAAACTACGCTTGGCATCTAAATAACGGTACGTTTCAACCAAACGTGCACGAATACGGCTTTTTAACTCAGCAGCAGCAGCACGGGTAAACGTGGTCGCAATGACTTGTCTAGGCAAGTATTTTTCAAGAAAGATACGGACCATCAAACTTGATAAGGTATAGGTTTTTCCTGTACCAGCCGAAGCTTCAATTAAGTGCAAGCCACTAAATTCAATATCAATAATAGGTTGATAAGACACCTGTACTCTTGAGTTCATGCCTTACTCCGAATGTTGAAATTGAAAAACCGGATGATACAAATCATACGCAAACTCATCACAAGCATGTTGAAGCAAAGCCTGTGCATCTTGTTCTTGTAAAATAAAGCTCCAGTCTTGATGCAACTTACAAGCTTCATTTTGAGTCATATCCATCGTGGTAAATGACCCTGTCTCATTCCAGTATTTTAGCAGCTCTGTATAGCTCTTCTCATCCAGTTTTGCTTTTTCTGTCTGATTTATTGTTTCCCACTGATATGCTTTAGCTTTTTCTAACGGCTTTAATAATAAGGCTGCTGGTAGAACTAAAGGTTGTTGCTGTGCATGGCGCCAGATTTTAAACCATGGCTGCAAATATTGCCGAGCTTGCTCAGAACTAATCCCACTACAAATCACAGTTTGATCGCTAAAAACCACAATACGGCGCTTTTCAGCTCCTGCACTACCCTCATTCAAATAAGCTAACCAGAGCAGATATTCTAACCAGACTTTAGCACGTCTTTTTGCGCGAGCGCTTGAAGGTTCCATACTCACCCAGTCCCGAGTTTCAGACTTCGGAACGGTAATATTCATATGAAGCTGTTTAGCAATTCGCCAAATACGCTGAGTTGTTTGTGTCACTTCCGGTGCATAATGATGAAGGCGTTCAAGCAAACATTCTTGCTCGAACACACCTTGTTGCCATGCGCTATATTTGACTTTACCTACAGGCAACTGATCAATTAATACTTCAGGTTGTGCTTGCTGTTCAGATTGTTGTAAAAAATGTCGGATCGCATAGCGCCCTAAACCATCTAATAATAAAGGTTCATTTTGGTCGAGCACTCCGATACTTCCTAAGTTTTCTACCCCTAAAGTTTTTAAATAGAGGCGTGCAGGGAATGTCACATCCTGTATCCACTGCTGACTTTCTAAAACCAACATATCCGGTGCTTGTAGCGGATAGGCTGTGTTCGCCCAAGGTTGACGGTTTCCTGAAATTTGCTGAATTTGTGAAGCGACCTTAAACCAGTGATCTTGGTAGCGGATAACACTTTTTTCTACAGTGAAACCTTTCGGGTCGAAGGGCTGTAAATTATGTAAGTGATAGAGTTGGTTTAACTGTGATGGAATTTCAATCCCTTCAATAACGACACTTTCAGGTACATCGTCTTCAGCTTTCACAATCAAGGCAAGATGTTCACGGAACTCTTGGAGAATACTAGAAGGTTCTCGCACCTCTCCATCGTTCACATCAAAGCCGTTATAAAACAGCCATAAATTTTCTTGGGCTAATAATAAAGCATCTAAAAACGCCCCTTGATCATCTTCAAGTCGAGAGCGATCGCCTAACTGTTGACGCAGTGCATCCATTAAATCAAATGGAACATGGGTATCGCGGTTTGGAAATTGCCCTGCATCAAGATTTAGCATGACCATTAAACGATAAGGTAACGGTCGAATGTGTCCAATTTGGGCAAAAGTAATTTGCCCAGTCGGCTCAGCTTGCGCACTTTGACTTTCTAATGTCCGTTGAATTTCTTCAATAATATAAGGTAGTGGCAAGGTGATTTTGCGCAAAGTCCCTGTGTCTGTCTCGGCGTAATAGCTTGCGAGCGTCAACATTCGCTCTTGTTTTTTAACAATTTCCCTCACAGCTTTTAGAGCAGCAACACCGACCTGCTCAAATTCAACAATATCTTTGCCTAGCACTTGGAGCCAATATTCAACCGTATAGACTTTTCCTTGTTCATGCAGAGTCAGCCAATCACGGCGCTCATTTAAATCTTGATACATCTGAATAAGTGTACCAATCAGCTCGAAATCGCTCGGTTGAACTTTGGCGTAACTCAACACCTGATTAAAGGTCGCATGTACAGGCACGGCAATGCCAAGAGCCAATCGCTCTAAGGCAAATTTAAAGCTATATCGATAATCATCATCACCGTCACACAAACTGCGCTTGAGATGCTCTGCATCAAGCCCTCGTTTAAAGCCCGCATCGGCAAGTAAATTTAAAATTCGCTCGACCTGAACATACTCAAGTTCGTAACGTTGCTGGGTCGCATGCAAGCTTAACCAATCAGCAAAATCATCAAAGCTAAAACGCCCCTGCATCAGTTGAATACGCCCAATCACGGCACGCCAAGCATTCAGTGCATCAAGTGATGCAACACCTGCAATTTTCACTGGCAAATGTACACCTTGCTCAGTGGCAGTAGCGGGAAATACACTTCGAATTAAAGGCTCTATATCAGCCAAATTAGGAACTAGAACTAAAATATCGTTTGGACGGCGCGACTGTTCATGCGGTTTAGCCAACCAACAGATTAATTGCTCTTTTAGTACTTCAAGCTGACGTAAAGTCGAATGACAAACATGAATCTGAATCGAGTCATCGTCTGGAACAAGCTCATATTGCTTAGCTTGAGGTTCAACTAAATGCAAAATATCTGACTGAACTTTACCGAGTAAACTTTCAGGAAAATCATCCACAAAAGCATCAACCCACTTACCTTCTTCACCCGTAGATAAATTCGATAATAAAGAAAAGTGGTCGCGGGCTTGTTTACCCAATCTGGTTAAAAGCGGATGTCTAGACTCACGCGCTTCAGCATTAAAATTGAGTGTGAATTTATTAAAGAAATCACTAATTTCAGCATCAGTAGCCTTTGGATTTTTCGCAATAAAACGCTCTTTTACCCCTAAGTCATAACGCTGTTTCCAGAGTGGATCGACACTATCGGCCCAATATTCTTGTGAAGGGTTATAGTGCAAAATCAAGACATCAATATATTGGCCTAAACGGCGCAAGAACTGTAACTGACTTGGCGGCAAATCTAATAACGTAAAAATCACTACTTGATTAGGTAATCTTGAAATAGCACGCTTACCACGGTCTGGATGATCTAACTCTTGCCAAAACAACGCGTCAATTTGCTGCATTTGCACAAAATCATCATGAAAATGTTGCTGCCACAACCAACGCTGCCAACGCTCTAGCTCCTCAGTTTGATGTAATGCAAAAGCAGTCACTTCTTCATCTTTCTGCACAATATATTTTTCAATATCGAGTGCTCGGCCCTGTCCCCAAGCAGACAACCAGTTTTCCGGACAGGTACAACTATTTTCACAACCACGCTGGCACTGTCCACGATAAATCATATAGTTGCTAAATAGATCGGCAACCTGCTCAGCGACCCAATACAGCATTTTTTGTTTTTTTAATTGTTTATCTATGCCTTGTTCGAGTCGATCTGCACTGTCATAAATACGCTGAACAATAGAATGTAAAGGATGCGACGTATCGATGCTCATCGTGTCAGGTTGAATAAATTCGTGTAGAGCCTGATGCACCCGCCATTTAAAAATCAAACGCGGGATGTTCGCTTTACGGACCTGTTCTTTATGCGCAGTTAAAACTTGCTGATAGGCAAACCATTGGAAACCTCGTACCCGTTGGTGAAACTGGTAATTGGCACTCATGCCTTGCTGTTCTGCAAGTTTTTGTATCAGCCACTGCTCGACCGCAGGACTTGGAACAATAAAATGTTGGGTTTTCAAAACCTGTAATGGATGCGTTGAAGCTTGAGATGTAGACACCAATACACCTTGCAACAACACATCAATACGTTGACTTTGAATAACATGGATCCCCATTTATTTCATTTCCTGCTTGCATAATTTATGCACAAAATCATAAACATTCATTACTATACAACTGAATCTGACTATGTCACGTTGGTTTAAACACAGCATAATTTAACTTAAGGTGTCACTTACACTTGGTTTGAATGACGCCATCAAGAACTTATACAGGTAGACATTATGAAAATTGACAAGATTCCTGACTATATTGATCCTAGCCTAAATCTGGAACAAATTCGCGATGAGTGCCATGATCTCATCAAAAAAAGAGCTTACGTCTCAGCCGGAGCGGCAATTGTACCGATTCCTTTTTTTGACGTGGCGGTAGATTTGGGAATTTTGTCGCACCTGATTCCAGATATCAATTCCCGTTTTGGTTTAGCACCTGAGCACGTGAGCGTTTACGACCCAAAAACTAAAACTATTCATTGGGATGAGTTACGTAAACGCGGTTTTGAATTTTCAGGTTTTGTAGTCGCACGTACTACCGTTAAAAAAACATTTAACGGCTTTTTAGGCAAAATCGTAACAAAACAGGTGACTAAATTTATACCGCTAGGCGGACAAATTGTAGCAGCAAGTTTAGGCTATTTCATGATGAAAAAAATAGCAGAAACTCATCTGAATGACAGTTATAACCTTGCAAAACGTATTCAGCAAAAAAGCCGTGGCACTATTGTAAATTAATGTTTGCCTTGTAGCTGAGAGCTTAGTCTGCTCTCAGCTGTTTTAAAATGGCCTTCAATACTTCCAGACGTGCCGTATATTTATCATCAGTTGCGACGATATACCACGGTGCATATTCAGTACTGGTTCGCTCAAACATATCGGCTGCTGCTTTTAAATAATCGTCCCACTTATCACGATTACGCCAATCTTCTGCGGTAATTTTAAAACGTTTATGTGGTGTTTCTTCTCTGGCCTTAAAACGCTGCTCTTGCTCATCTTTACTAATCGCTAGCCAAATTTTTACTACAATCGTTTGACTATCAAATAAATCTTTTTCAAAGCGATTTATTTCATCATAGGCACGCTGCCACTCTAAAGGCGAAGCAAACCCTTCAACCCGTTCAACGAGCACGCGCCCATACCATGTCCGATCAAAAATCGTGATTTTTTCAGCTTCATTAATGCGGTTCCAAAAACGCCATAAGTAAGGATGTCGAGCTTCAAAACGTTCAGGTGCACCAATACAATGAATATCATATTCACGTGGGTCTAAGTTTTTAACAATTCGCTTAATGGCCCCGCCTTTACCAGCAGCATCCATACCTTCAAAAGCAATCACGACATTGCGTTTATCAAAACGCATGGCATCGGCAATTTTTTTACTCAGTTTATCGAGCTCTTTTTTATATTCAGCTTTTTCAAGTGGTTCATTAGAAGGTTTTAATAAACTCTCTGGAATTTTAGCTTGCTGCCATTTTCCTTTAACTTCAGTTTCATGCTCTGGAAGTTGACGCATGTGTTGTAAAAGGTATTGAGCAAAAAATTGATCACGTTGCTTTTCATCTTCGCCATCAATAATGTACCAATCATCGGTAAAACGACGGCGTAACTTTTGCAAAGTGTCATATTGTTTTTTATTACGCCAGTCTAGGCCGTGGAGCTTATGCCAGTGTTGCTCTGACGGGTCAATTTTGTCTAAACGTTTTTGTAGTGATTTCCATGATAGATCGAACCAGACTTTAACCACATCGACATAGTTATTTTTTAAATCTTGCTCAAATGCCCGCATATTTTCAACGTATTCATCAAAACGCGAATCATCTAAAGGCTCGGAAACATGCGTTGCGGTGACGAGCAAATCGCTATACCAGTTGCCGAACATCACCACAATTTGTCCTTCAGTCGGAATAAACTCCGAGTAAGATTGCCAAAATGCTTCTGTGTCTGTCAGCACACGTGGCGCGTCTGCTTTGACTCGTAAATATCTAGGGTCTAACCACTCACGAAGTTGCTTAACAGCCTCGCCTTTTCCAGCCAGTTCAATACCACTCATTAATATCAGTGTGCTTTTAGCGTTGGGTTTGCCCCGACTTTCTTTTAACGCATATTGTGCTTCAATCAAATCAACTGAAAGCTGTTCTTCATCACGAATCTCAAATTTTGGTTGTTGTTCACTCATAGTCCACGGCTCTAATCTTTTATTGTTTAATTTCGATGATCTTTAACTTATGCGGTTAAATGATGAATTGCTATACAAATTATGTCATTGCGACAAAATTCTGTTTAAAAATTGACGCATGAATCATTTTTTTTACATCTACTCGCCATAGTACAAGGTTACAATGCCTTTTATGATTTTTTGCAAATAGCCCAATATTAGAGCCTTAAATGTCTAAACTCGCTGCTTTTGATGATCTTTTACAACAATATAAAACATTTAATTATCACGATAACCCAGTACTTGCTCAGCGTTTGCAAGATGTACAAACATGGTTAAAAGAGCGGATGAAAGATACGCATCATGACTTTTTTAATCTGCCAACACACAAGCTCATGTCAGAGTACTTTTTAAATCGTTTATATGGTGGCCCAGAGTTTGATGCTCTTGCAGCTCAAATTGAACGCCTATTGAAATATGCGCATAAAGCAGAAAAAGTCTTACCTGAAAATGCAATTAAAACGGGTACTAAATCGGTAAGTTTGGCTGTACTTGCAACCCAACTTGATGAGCAAGTAGCAATGCAACTTCTTGAGGACTATCCTGCTGATACAGTACTCACTGATGAAATTATGCGTTTAACCTTAATCAAGCTTGATCAGGCCGAAGCTCGTTATCAACAACTTGCTCTTCTTGACGAGTTAGGTGCAGCACTCGATAAATACATGCGCTCATTTATGATGTTTACTGCTTTTAAAATGTGTAAAGGTATTGCCCAAAAATATCACTTCGAATTGATGTATGATTTCATTCAAGATGGTTTTAGTGCGATGAAACCGTTAAAATCAGCCGAGACCTTTATCAAGACTTTTACTGAAAAAGAACGCCAGATTATTGAAAATGTACATTCAGGGCATCCGAATCCGTTTAGAGTGTGATAAGGTCGGCACATAGAAAAACTCAACCTCACGAAGTTGAGATTTTATTCATTATATTTGCATGATGATGCCTGTAAAAATAGACAAAATCTGTCATCATGCAGAACTTATTCCGTTTCACTTGAGTTTGAGTCTAGGAGAGACAATATGTCTAACGAAAACCAAAAGCCAACATCTCCAACTGAGCAGGCACAAAGTTCAGACAAAGTTAGCCCATTCCTAAGCTCACCTTTACCTCAAGGTACTCCTCAAGGGCAACAACAAACTTTACAGCAAACCTTAACAGACACACCTGTGAATGGTTCTGTACCTAAATACAATTTACCTCGTGGTGCTGGCAATACTGGCAACGTTGGTGAAACCACACACTTTGGTTACTCAACTGTTAGAACTGAAGATAAAGCACAAAAAGTTGCAGAAGTTTTCCATTCAGTTGCAAGCAAATATGACTTGATGAATGACTTGATGTCATTTGGTATTCACCGTTTGTGGAAGCGTTTTGCAATTAACATGTCTGGTGTTCGCCGTGGTCAACACGTGTTAGACATTGCTGGCGGTACAGGCGACTTAGCAAAAGTATTTAGCCGTGAAGTTGGTCCGCAAGGTCACGTTGTACTTTCAGACATTAACGAATCTATGCTCAATGTTGGCCGTGACCGTCTAATTGATGCAGGCTGTACCAATGTTGACTTCGTTCTTGCCAATGCAGAAACTTTAGAACCTTTTGCAGACAACAGCTTTGATCTTGTAACCATTAGCTTTGGCTTACGTAACGTGACAGATAAAGATGCAGCACTTGCGTCTATGTTCCGTGTGTTAAAACCAGGTGGTCGTTTACTGATTCTTGAGTTTTCTAAACCTGTATTTGAGCCATTCTCAAAACTTTATGACCTCTATTCATTCACTGCTTTACCGATTATGGGTAAATTGGTTGCAAATGACTCAGAAAGCTATAAGTATTTGGCTGAATCAATCCGTATGCACCCAGACCAACGTACTTTAAAAGGTATGATGGAAAATGCTGGCTTCCAGAACTGTGACTATCACAACCTTACTGCTGGTATCGTTGCTGTTCACCGTGGCTTTAAACTGTAAGGGATAACGATATGTGGTCGATTTTGGCACTTGGTGCAGTCGAACGTATCATTCATCATCTGATCGATCTGGATGCGGTTACTCGCATTCAGCTTAATCAGTTACAGGGCAAAATGTTGCGTGTTGTGATTGATAGCCCGCAGCTTTCTGTCGATGTGTTCTTTGACCAAGAAAAAGTACGTCTTGAACCTACCGTAACAGGTCATAGTGAAAAGCCTTCTATTTTTGAACAGCGTCCTTTTGATGCCCAATTCAAAATTTCTGAAGCAACCGCAACTTTGCATGTTAAAGATGTCGTCGAACTCATTAAATTATTGGTCAGCGATCCAGACCAGATTGGTAATATCCCATTGCAAGGTGATTATCACCTGCTACAGGATATTCAAAAGATTATGCAGCAAGCTGAACCAGATTTAGCTGCGCATTTATCAAGATGGGTGGGTCCTCAACTCGCTCATGAAATTGGCAAGATTCAACTTGCACCAAAACATTTAAAACGCTCCGTGCAAAGCCATCTATTTTTCGCAGAAGACGCATTAAAAGAAGATAGCGGCCTATTTGCCCCTCGCTGGGAAATGGATGACTTAACTCAAGCAACTCGCAAGCTTAATCAAGACATTGACCGTCTAGAAGCAAGATTGCAGCAACTCAATGCACAACTACAACCCTCTCAAGACTAGGTAAGACTGTATATGATTCCGCACGTTTCACGTTTACTCGAACTTTGGCGTATTGCAGCGCACTATAGACTCGATACGTTGTTCCCTGCGGATGAATTACCAGTTAAAGCTCAGCATGCATTAAATATTATTAAAATGCATCCAGCTGCATGGTCAAGTCGCGAACGTAAAAATCCTTTAAAGCTCAAAGAAGCTTTAGAGGATATGGGACCACTTGCAATCAAGCTTGGTCAATTACTGTCTACTCGCCGTGACCTGATTCCACCAGAAATACTCGCTCAACTGGTTTTACTTCAAGATCAGGTTAAGCCTTTTGATGGAGATGTTGCCAAACAACGTATTCAAGATTCGTTAAAAGCTGATGTAAATACCTTGTTTGCACGATTTGATGACCAGCCATTAGCTGCTGCATCAATTGCCCAAGTGCATACTGCTGCATTGCATGATGGTCGCGAAGTTGTTGTTAAGGTCACTCGTCCTGATATTCGCAATCAAATCTTACAAGACTTTGAAATTTTGGCATGGCTAGGAAATACACTAGAAAGCCGCCTTGAAGCTGCCCGTGCGTTGCATCTCACCGAAATTATTCAAGACTACCGCCAGATCATTTTAAATGAACTGGACTTGAGTATTGAGGCAGATAACACCCGTCGTATGCGCCATTACTTTACTGGCTCAACCATGATGTATGTGCCAGAAGTGTACATGGACACCAAAGATGTCATGGTGGCTGAGCGCATTACTGGTGTGCCTATTTCAGATACAGCAACCTTTGACCGTTTAGGCATGGACCGCGCACAACTTGCAGAAAAAGGGTTAACCATTTTCTTTACCCAAGTATTCCGCGATAACTTTTTCCATGCCGACATGCATCCTGGTAATGTCTTTGTAGAAACCATTAATCCAAGCAATCCACGCTTTATTGCACTGGACTGTGCGATTATGGGCGAGCTATCTAAACACGACCAGATGACGGTTGCCCGCATGCTGCTTGCTGTCATGAACAGCAACTTTATGCAGCTCATTCAAATTGTGCATCAAGCTGGCTGGATTCCACCAGGTACAGACCAAGACGCGTTAGCACGTGAAATGCGCCGTACTGTTGGACCAATGGTATCTAAGCCAATGGATCAACTTGATTTTGCGGGTATCTTAATTCAAGTCATGGATATTGCTCGACGCTTCCATCTTGAGATACCACCACAGCTCATGCTGCTACTCAAAACTTTAGTGCATGTAGAAGGCTTAGGTACTGATCTTTATCCGCAGCTCGACATCTGGAAATTGGCAAAACCAATTTTGACGGAATGGGTCAAATCCAACATGAACCCAGTCAAAAATGTAAAAGAGCTCGGCCAGCAGTTACCTGATCTGCTTTTAGGTGCTCAAGATTTCCCAAGTTTAATTATTGACAGCCTAAATGGTTTAAAAAATCAGTCTGCTTGGCAAGACCGTCAGTTACGTGAAATTCAGCAACTTCGTTTGCAAATGGAACACCAACAACGCCGCAGTTGGATGTTCGGTAGTAGCATGCTGATTTTGCTGACTATTGCGATTATTAGTCCTTGGTTTGTCTCGATTATTCTGATTGTGCTGAGTAGTTTATTAGCGCTGTGGCGCATATTGAAATAAGTTCAAAATCCCTTGCCAGTGCAAGGGATTTTTTATGGAAAAACTTTAGTTTAAAAAAAATTTATAGCTCACCTATTCATTCATTGCTAAATTGAACCCATAAATGCTTCAAAAGAACAAACAATGAAAACACCTCATTTTGCCATTATCGGTGCTGGTACAGCAGGTTTAGCCACAGCGATTTTACTCGCCCGCCAAGGCAATAACGTTACTATTTTTGAAAAAGTTGATGAGTTATCTCCAGTAGGTGCCGGTTTATTACTACAACCTGCGGGCTTAGCTGTATTTGAACACTTAGGTGTGCTCGACAAAGCTTTAACATTAGGTGCAAGAGTCACAGGTCTAGAAGGACAACTTCCAGACAAGCGTCTTTTAGTTAACAGTCACTATCACGAAGCATCAGCACATCTCTATGGTTTAGGTATACACCGAGCTACTTTATGTCATGTGCTCACTCAAAAGCTTAGTGAATATTCAAGCCAAATTACTTGGCGTATGAACCACTCTGTTGAAAGCTTCGAAGAACATAACAATGAAGTTCAGCTATTCAGCATACATAAAAACCAAAAGGTTGATGCTCGCTTTGATGCCGTACTTATTGCCAATGGTGCTCGTAGTCAATTAAGACCTAAAGCATGGGTAAAGGTTGACCAAGCCTACCCTTGGGGTGCGGCGTGGAGTATCGTGCCTGAATGCCAAGTTCTCGATTCTGAAATTTTGCATCAATTTTATGATCGCTCGAAAATTATGATGGGAATTCTTCCTACAGGCGCCATTCCAACAGAACCTCAACAACGCCTTTCAAGTGTTTTTTGGAGCTTACCTACTCCACAGTTACAAAGCTTTTTACAAGATGAGCAGGCTAAACAAGCTTGGTTAAAGCAAGTCTCTGAGCGTTGGCCCAAAGTTGCAGAATGGCTGAAAGAAATTTTGTATAACAGTCAAACTCAGCCCAAATGGTTATCTGCAAACTACCGTGATGTCGTTATGACTCAATTTGGTCAAGGTCGAATTGGGGTAATTGGCGATGCAGCTCATGCAATGAGTCCACAGTTAGGTCAAGGTGCAAATATGGCATTATTGGATGCTTGGGCTTTCTCTCAATCATTGCAACATGCTCAAAAGAACCAGAATATTGACTGGTCCTTGCTCTGGCAGCACTACCACCAGCTCCGCCGTTCATCCACCCAGTTTTATCAATTTCTTAGTCGCTTACTAACACCACTTTATCAATCTGATCATTGGTGGGCTGGAGGTTTAAGAGATTTAGTTTTTCCGTGGATGTATCAAATCCCTTATTTTCGAAAAGAAATGGCAATTACAATTTCAGGCTTAAAAACAGGGCCATTCAAGCAACTTGATTATGATCAGGTTGCTCAATTGCCTAAAGAAAACAGTGCATTTCATTTAGAAAGCCAATCTTTGTCTGACTATTAATCCCACCAAATAATAGTGATTAACACATGAAAATCAGCCATCTTGATCATCTTGTTTTAACCGTCTCAAATATTGAAACTACCTGTCATTTCTATCAAACCGTATTGGGGTTTGAAGTTATCACGTTTAAAGGTGATAGGAAGGCTCTAAAGTTTGGAAATCAAAAGATAAATTTACACAAGCAAGGCAACGAGTTTGAACCCAAGGCATTACAGCCGACTCCCGGATCTGCCGACTTGTGTTTTATTTCAGACACTCCCATTTCAGAAGTGGTTGCACACCTTAATCAATTAAATATTCAAATTGAAGAAGGTCCGATTGAGCGTACTGGTGCAATGCATCCTATTCTTTCAGTTTACATTCGCGATCCAGACCAAAATTTGATTGAGATTTCAAATATCCTCACGCCCTAGTCATTTGAATAAGTTACAGATTGGTAAGTGTTACAAGCTATTCATTACGCTAGCAGAGACAAAAAGGACAAAGAATTTTTCCGCAAAGCGACGTTGATGCCGTACACTATACAAGCTATTTTTTAGCATCAGATTGAAATCAATTTATAGTTCATATTTCTTTGGTGATTCCTCATGAATAACACGCAATGGCTCGATGAAGTAAAATTTAACGAACAAGGTCTTATCCCTGCCATTGCTCAACATCATCAAACCGGACGTATTTTGATGGTGGCGTGGATGAACCGTGAATCACTTGCGCTCACAGCAGAAAAAAATCAGGCGGTGTATTTCTCTCGCTCTCGCCAAAAACTTTGGCACAAGGGTGAAGAATCAGGTCATTGCCAAACAGTTTATGAAATTCGTTTAGACTGCGACGGTGATGTAATTATATTACAAGTTGAGCAACACGGCGGTATTGCATGCCATACAGGTCGTGAGTCTTGTTTCTACCGTAAACTTACCCCACAGGGCTGGGAAATTGTCGATGCACAATTAAAAGACCCTACTGCAATTTATGGCGATAAAGCCAAAACTGAAAGCCACGATCATGATCACACGACAGAACAAGTGGATGTACTTGCTCACTTAGGGCAATTAATGCAAGAGCGTAAACAAGCAGAAGCGGATACGTCATATGTTGCAAGTCTCTACAAAAAGGGCATCAATAAAATCTTAGAAAAAGTCGGTGAAGAAAGCGTAGAAACTATTATTGCTGCGAAAGACTACGCTGCTCAAAATACAGAAAGTAATTTAAATGACTTGATTTATGAAACTGCCGATTTGTGGTTCCATAGCATTGTCATGTTGGGTTATTTCGATCTTAATCCACAACTTATTATTGACGAATTAGCTCGTCGTCAGGGTTTATCTGGTTTAGTTGAAAAAGCTAACCGCAATAAGGTTTAAAATCACTCAGTGTCGAATATCGAAAAACCTAAAGCCACCTATGAGCAAGCAATTGCCATAGATAACGCACGTCTTGGGCAATCATTTAAAGTGATTGCCTATGCGGGCACAGGTAAAACTACTACCTTACAAATGATTAGTGATGCCATGCCTGAACGGCGCGGTATGTATCTAGCATTTAACAAGGCAATTGCAGGCGAAGCACAAAACAAATTTCATCGTAATGTAGATTGTCGTACTTTTCATTCCCTCGCTTTTCGCAGTGTGCCACGAGGTGTGACTGATAAATTACGCTTACCTCGCTTAAGCCCAAGTTTTATTGCAAAAGAATATCGACTACAACCTATAACCTTGCGACGCATGATGGGTGGACGTTATGAAAAATACGTCTTAATGCCAAGTCGCCTCGCAAGTCTTGTCGCCAATGCTGTCAGCTATTTTTGCTCGACCAGCTCACAATACCCTGCTCCTCGACATATTCAGGCACCAAACTGGTTACATCCAGACGATATTACCGAGCTACAAACTCATCTTTACCCTGCTGTTGAACGCCGCTGGTTAGAGTCGATCGACCCAAATCATCAAGCAGGAATTGGTCACGATATTTACCTCAAACTTTGGGCATTGTCTGAACCGAACATTCCAGCCGATTATGTACTATTTGATGAAGCACAAGATGCCGATCCTTTAATGTTGGGCATTTTGCTTCGTCAAAAAAATACTCAGGTTATCTATGTTGGCGATGCACATCAGCAAATCTACGCGTGGCGTGGTGCAATTAATGCCATGCAGCAATTACCGTTGCCAGAGTCTCGCCTCACCACTTCTTTTCGTTTTGGCGAAACGATTGCCGACGTTGCTAATGCATTGCTGGGCGGCTTAAATGAAACTGTTCCTTTGCTTGGTAATCCAAATCAGAAATCAAGTGTTGTAAACAAACCACACACTAAAATGCGTGATGCGATTTTGTGCCGTACCAATGCTCGGGCTATGGAACTTTTATTAGCTGGTTTAGTTCACGGCGATAAAGTGAGTTTGCAAGCTGACCATCAAAAACTAAACCGTTTTGTAGATGCCGCAAGCCTCTTAAAACAAGGGAAACGGGTTACTGATGTACCTGAATTAGCATGGTTCAATTCATGGCATGATGTTCATGAATACTGTGAAACTAATGAAGGTAGTGATATTAAGCCATTGGTTAAACTTGTCGATGACCACGGCACCGACCCACTAAAAAAAGCGCTTGCAAAGATTACACCACTTGAGCAAGCTGACTATGTCATCTCTACAGCCCACAAAGCGAAAGGCTTAGAATGGAACCGCGTTCATATTGAAGATGACTATCAATTTAAAATTAATGGGTTAGAACACAAGATTACCGATGAAGAATTAAGACTACTGTACGTTGCCTGTACTCGTGCTAAAGTAAGTCTAAATATCCATCATCTTTATGATCTGATACAACAATTAAAACTAAGGGCGCCTTTAAGTCTTCGTCAGTCGGTTGGTTGAAGCGCTCATATTTAGGTGAGCCTATGAAACTTGAATCTGTCCAATTTAAACATATTGCTCTGTTTCACGACCTTAAAATACACTTTCACTATGAAAAACAGCCAATCACCTTAATTTTAGGTGAACAGGCAACTGGTAAAAGTATGTTGCTCAAACATACTTACCATGCTTTAACTTGGTTCCCTGCTCGCCTTAAAGATTTGCGTAGTCCCGGTATTGTCATGCCTGATCAAGACATTACTCAGTCACGCCTACAATCAAAAATTGAAGTGACCATTCAAGTTCCTTCAGAAATAGGTCATCTGCCAGAAAGTACCTCTGCTCAGCAGGTAGACTCTTCACTATGTAGCTGGAAACTTTTTAAAACCCTAAATGCAAGTGGGATTGGAGTGAGCCAAGTTGAAACTCAGCAACTTGACCAAACCATGGCTCTTTATCAACAAGTCATAAAAAAAGATCCATTACAGGGGCTTCCCTTAATCGCTTACTACCCAGCCGAGCGATTTGTAAATGATATTAATCTGCTTAATAAAAATTTACCCGGCATTACTCAAGCCATTTCAGCCTATGACATTAGTCCACTACCGTTTACAACTTTTACACGCTTTTTTGAATGGTTACGAGAAATCAGTGATATCGAAAATGCTCAAGCTGCATATCTAGTACAACGGATTAAATCGAAACAATCAGATCAGCAAGATCACACAGAATTATTAAATGAGCTTCAAAAAGAATTATCTGGGCAACCTAAACAGCTTACTTCACCCAATCTCTACGCTCTCAAGAACGCATTAAATATAGTTTTACCTGAGCTTAAAGATATCTATTTACAATATCAGCCTCGGTTGCAACTTATGGTTGATTATGAAGGTCAAACCTTACCTTTTCAGCAGCTTTCAAATACAACCAAAACTTGGATTGCTTTAGTAGGCGATATAGCCCGCCGACTCTGTTTACTCAATCCTTTGAGCTTAAACCCTTGTCTTGAGGGAGATGGCGTTTTACTCATTGACCAGATTGATGCACAGCTCGACTCAACACATTGCTCCGAAATCTTAAATCGGCTTCATCAAGCATTCCCACGCCTACAAATTATTGCAACAGGAAGTCGTGAAGAGCTACTTGAACATGCCTCGACCTATCAATGTCTAAAATTAGAGTCTGGTAAAATTAGCCATCTTGACCTTAATACGACCAAGCAACAGCTTGAACATATCTATACCTTACTTCAAAGAAGCGAACCTTTAACACCATCTATAGAAGCGCAGCCTCCGAGCTTAATAGACCCAACACCAGCACAGATTGAGGTTTTATTTCAGCAGATTCAGGGTTTGAATGAACAACAGAAAAATGAATTATTAAGAATGATTCATGCGGGAGACACACCGGAAGAGAGCCCCTCGGTTTGAGTTTTATAATCAAAAAACTGCACTCACAAAATATATGGTGGAATACGGTTTTTTAAGTACTCAAATAACTAGATGTTGTTACTACATGTAATAACATCAGATTTTCAATGCTTTTTTAGTGTACAATAAATTTCATTTTGCGTTTTTATTCTTCAAGTTGCGCAATACAACTTGTTTCTCGCTTTATTTTCTAATTTGGTTGGGTTTTCGGAATAATAAGCTTTGGAACTCTCTTTGAATTCCTATCTATTCTGAAATTAAAATTTCACCTTTAGGTTTCGGCCTAAATCATATATGGATACGAGTGTGCTACCGATAATTATCTTATTACCGTTAATATTAGGCACCACCCTTGTTTCATTGCTTCAACGGTTCTCGCGTGGAGTAACGGCTTTAGGGGCAATTGGAGTCAGTTTAACCAGTTTTGGTTTATTACTGACTCAAGCTAAAACTGTGCTTGGTGGTGCAAGCATTCAACAAAGTTGGGATTGGTTACCTCAATTAGGGATTAATCTAAGCTTTAGACTTGATGCTCTTGGTTTATTATTTTCTCTTCTTATTACCGGTATCGGTACACTCATTTATATATACGCCTATTATTATTTAGGCCCTAAAAATTCATTAAGTAAACTCTATACGTTACTCATGCTGTTTATGGCAGCAATGCTGGGTATTTCGCTCTCTAATAATCTTATTATTTTATTAGTCTTTTGGGAGCTCACCAGTATTTCATCTTTCTTGTTAGTGGGTTATTGGAGTCACTATGAAGCTGCTCAACGTGGCTCTCGGATGGCACTCACCATTACAGGAATGGGCGGTTTAGCAATGCTAGGTGGATTTGTTCTATTGGGGCAAATCACTGGAACCTATGAAATTAGCGAAATCATGGGCATGAAAGATGCGATCCAAGCCCACGCTCTTTTTATTCCAATGTTATTGCTTATTTTGCTTGGCGCATTTACAAAGAGTGCTCAGTTCCCATTTCATTTTTGGTTACCTAACGCAATGGCGGCACCCACACCAGTGTCTGCTTACCTACACTCTGCGACCATGGTAAAAGCCGGGATTTTTCTACTTGCCCGCTTACTTCCAATTTTTATAGGCGCTGCGATTTATCATAATATCGTTACGTTTGTCGGCCTATTTACGCTCTCTATGGCAGCGTGTTTTGCCATTTTCAAAGAAGATTTAAAAGGACTGTTAGCCTATTCAACCATTAGTCATTTAGGGCTTATTGTTTGTTTACTCGGGATCGGTTCTCCTTTAGCGGTTGCCGCTGCTATTTTCCATATTATTAACCATGCAACATTTAAAGCAGCGCTGTTTATGCTTGCAGGCATTATTGATCATGAAACTGGCACACGTGATCTTCGAAAACTCAGTGGTATTTGGCAATTACTTCCTTTCACCGCCACACTCACCATGATCACCGCTGCCTCTATGGCAGGTGTACCACTTACCAATGGCTTTATTTCAAAAGAAATGTTCTTTACCGAGCTATTGGCAAATCTTTCAGGCTCAACGGTTATCTTTGCCAGCATCATTGCAACTCTGGCTGGTATCTTTGCAGTAAGTTATTCAATTCGCTTAGTGCATGGTGTGTTCTTTGACGGTCCAATCGGTAAACAAGTGCCAAATAAAGACGCACATGAACCACCAATCGGGATGCGTGCTCCAGCCATTCTTCTTGCTGTACTCTGTATCTTGGTCGGCATTCTGCCTTCGTTATTGGTAGAACCACTGGTGAATAGCGTAACTAGAGCAAGCTTAATGCAACCAGAATTTGCAGGTACACACCTTGCAATTTGGCATGGATTCAACGCTCCTCTTGTGATGAGTATTATTGCTTTAGTGGGCGGTACGCTGTTCTACTTTGCTTTAGCAAAAGACGGCATGATTCGTAAAATTGACCTTGATCCGCGCCTAGGTAGATTACAAGGCCGCATCTTATTTGATTTATTTTTAAAACATCTGTTGCTGACAAGCCGAAAAATCAAACAAAAAACTGAAAATGGCTCATTGCAAAGTTATTTGTTCTGGATCATCGCTTTTAGCATCATCATAGTGACAATGCCTTTACTCAATCAAGGCCTGAGCACAGGTACACGTGAACTCACCCATGCTCCATGGATTGCTGTAGTTCTTTGGCTGACGTTGTTCTCAGGCTGTTGGATGATGCTCTGGTTCCATCATGAACGTATTAAGGCGGTACTTATTAGTGGTGCAATTGGTCTAGTTGTAACGATGGTATTCGTTACTATGTCAGCACCAGACTTAGCACTGACTCAAATTACAGTAGATGTAGTAACCACTGTTCTCTTATTAATGAGCTTATCGTTACTTCCACAGCTAACACCGTATGAGTCTCTTCGTTCTAGACGTTTAAGAGATGCAGCTTTAGCAATTATTGGAGGTTTAGGAATTGGTTGGATTACGTGGCTCATTTTAACCCGTGATCACAATTCGATTTCTTGGTTCTTTGCCCAACAGTCTCTACCACTTGGTGGTGGCTCAAATATTGTAAATGTCATTTTAGTTGACTTCCGTGGCTTCGATACCTTCGGTGAAATTACAGTATTAGGCATCGCTGCGATTGGTGCTCTATGTCTTATGGATGGTATGCGTGTACATGGCACAACAATGACGCAAGGTCTTACCTACCGTTTTAATCCATCACCGCTTATGTTCCGTATTACAGCCTCTTGGGTATTACCACTAGCGCTTGTGGTCAGTGTTTATATCTTTTTGCGAGGACACAACTATCCAGGCGGTGGCTTTATTGCAGGTCTAATCACCTCAATGGCGCTAATCATTCAATATATTGCACTAGGTCAAGATCAAGCAGAACAGCTGTTAAAAGCGAAGTCTGGCCGCCTTTACGAAGTATGGATTGGCATAGGATTAACGATTGCAGGTCTGACTGGTATAGCAGCATGGTTCTGGTTACGTCCGTTCCTCACCAGTGCTCATGTCTATGTTGAATTACCAATTCTAGGAAAACTACATCTAGCTTCAGCTGCAAGTTTTGACTTGGGTGTTTATATCACCGTTGTAGGCGCGACAATGTTGCTCATCTCTGTATTAGGCGACTCTCGTCATTCGAGTATGTCTGGTCCTGTACCACATCGGGAGGAATCATCATGATCAGTTTAGAATTCTTACTGGCTTCTGCTATTGGTTTACTTGTTGCCACAGGTATTTATCTGATTTTACGTGCTCGTACTTTCCCTGTTGTGCTTGGATTGGCTGTACTCGGCTATGCAGTAAACCTATTTTTATTTGCTATGGGTCGATTACAAATCAGCTCACCAGCAATTTTAACTGAAACAACAAAAATAACCGATCCACTTCCTCAAGCGCTGGTGTTAACTGCTATCGTGATCGGTTTTGCAACTACAGCGTTTATTGTGCAACTAGCGCTACGTAGCCGTTATGAGTCAGGTAGTGATCATGTTGATGCTAAAGAAGATATATCCCCAACATACGACCCACGTGAGGATGAGCCGTGATGTTTGATTTTTTATCTTTTTGGCAACAACACACGCCTATTTTTAGCATTCTCATCCCAGCATTTACTGCTTTTATCTTATTACTGTTAGGTAACCCTGGGGCAGGTGCTTTAAAAGATGACTGGCGCCAGCCTTGGCGTCGTGGCATTAGTCTTGTCTCAGCAATTGCCGGATTAATTACAGCTATTGTTTATCTTAGTTACGCCAGCACGGGTCAAATTACTGTTTACCAACTAAGTGAATGGTCAGCACCATTTGGTATTGTGCTTGTACTTGATCGTCTTTCAGCCTTTATGCTGGCACTGACCTATGCATTAGCAGTACCAGTTCTATGGTATGCAAGCGACAATTGGGACACCCGTGGTCGCTATTTTCATGCCATGGTGCATTTCTTATTAATGGGAATCTGTGGCGCATTTCTAACAGGCGACTTATTTAACCTTTTCGTCTTTTTTGAAATCCTGTTGATGGCTTCGTATGTGTTGCTCTTACATGGACAAGGCAAACCTCGTTTTCAGCTTGGTGTTCACTATGTCATTATCAATCTTTTAGCCTCTGCCCTCTTCTTAATTGGGCTTGGTATGATTTATGGCAGCGTGGGTAGCCTCAACATGGCGGATGTCTCACGCCTTATACCGACACTCGAAGCAGATCAACACAAATTAGCAGTCGCTGGTTCGCTACTTCTCTTTGTTGTTTTCGGTATTAAAGCAGCAATGCTTCCTGTCGGTTTTTGGCTACCAAAAACCTATGCTGTTGCAAGTACGCCTGTAGCTGCAATTTTCACCATCATGACTAAAGTCGGGATCTATTCTATTTTACGTGTAAATGGAACAGTATTTGACGATGCACTTAGTCAAGAAATCTTAAAAAGCTGGTTACTCCCTATTGGCTTAATTACTTCACTCTATGGTGTGATTGCCGCAATTGGGGCAGATCGTTTACGTCGCTTTGTCGGCTTTATGGTCCTTTCTTCAATTGGCACCTTACTTACAGCAATTGCCATGTCTAATACGCAGGCATGGTCTGGCGCTTTATATTACTTAGTGCACAGTACATTGATTGGTGCAGCTTTTTATCTATTTTGTGGATGGATCACTTCACAACGTGGAGATTTTAAAGATCATTTGAAAGTTGCCCCAAGAATCAAACAAGAAAAAGCGGCGATGCTGACTTATTTCTTGATTGCGATGATGATGGCTGGATTACCACCTTTTAGTGGTTTTCTTGGAAAAGTATTCATTTTACAAGCGACAGTTGAAGCTAGCTATCAAGGCTGGATTATTGGTGTTGTGCTTGTTGTGAGCCTATTAAGTATTATTGCACTCACACGTGTTGGTTTTATCTTATTCTGGCGCGCATCCCCTCCAGAAGAAGATCCAATCCATCCAGCTTATATTCTTTATCGTGCTTTGCCGGAACGCGCACCACCACGTAACGATCAAGTCATTTATCTATTACTGGCTGGTTTAATCGCTTATGTTGTCTTTGCTGCACCAATTCAGCATTACACATTAAGCACCGCACAACAGATTCAGGACCATGCACTTTACCAACACTCTATTCTTAAAGTAGATCAAAACGGTGAAGTCATCAGTGTGCAACCATATGACCCAGCTTACTTACCAGAAACCAAGTACGGCGGTGAAGTTGAAGATCATAATGCTTATCTTGTTCCAGATATTATTTCGAAAGATACGCTCAATGGCGAACATATTTCTGAATATAAACAACGACAAATTCAGCAACAGGACAAACTCCAAACGCCTACCATTGTTGATGAAAGTCAATTGAAACCTATGGAGCCATAACAATGCAGTTAACTCATTTGCTTGAACGCTGGTTTCCACATCCATTTGTTTCGGTTCTCATCGTTTTATTTTGGTTGATGCTGGCGCATAGTCTTGATGCGAGTGATCTTTTGACTGCGATGCTTTTGGGCTTAATCATCCCTCGTTTAGTCAAACCGTTTATTACCCGCACACCGCATATTCACTGGAAACCTGCGGTTAAGCTATGTTTTGTAGTTCTTTGGGATATTATTATTTCTAACTTTAAGGTCGCAAAACTTGTTTTGGGACCTACTAAAAAATTACATCCTAAATGGTATCGCGTACCTTTAGAGACAGAACATGAGCAGGTCAATACCTTACTGGCAATGATCATTACCACAACACCAGGTACGGTTTCTGCGGGTATCGATCAGGAACGTGGGGATATTCTGGTTCATGCTTTGAGCACAGATAATACCGAATCTGATATTCAAGACATCAAAGAACGTTATGAAATTCCTCTTATGGAAATTTTTGATGTGAAAAGTAAAACGGAGGCAAGTGCATGACAATCCTACCCTATGCTCTAGGTATTAGCTTGATTGCCGTTACAATCTCGATGCTACTTTGCCTTTTTAGACTGGTTATGGGCCCATCAATTGTAGACCGCCTTTTAGCGCTCGATACGCTTTTCTTAAATGCAACTTGCCTCATTGTTGTGTTAGGCATTTATTGGATAACGACTTCTCTATTCGAAGGAGCACTATTGGTTGCGATGTTAGGTTTCGTATCTACAGCCGCCTTAGCACGTTACTTCACAACTGGTCATGTTATCGATTAAGGAGAGGTCAAATGCAATTTACAATGGAAATTATTGTTTCGGTCTTTCTGGTTTTTGGTGCCTTCTTCATGTTAGTTGGCTCAATCGGTATGGTCCGTTTACCCGACTTATTCATGCGCTTACACGCACCAACTAAATCGAGTACGCTTGGCTTAGGAAGCTTTCTGATCGCTTCAATGATCTTTTTTGCTTTCCAAGGGCGGTTCGGTTTTGCTGAGCTACTCATTACCCTTTTAGCTTTCATTACCGCGCCGGTTTCAGCTAATTTAATTGCTCAAGCTGCGCTACATTTACGTTTACGCTCACTGAGTGGTGAAGTACCTGAAGCTATTGAACGTCCTCTACCTTGGGATCGTTATAAAATTGGCCAGCGCTTTTCACAAAACAAACCGCCAATGGAACCTCCTAAAGAATAAAAAATTGAATCAATAAAAAAAGCCACCCGAAGGTGGCTTTTTTTATTTTGAGTTTTAATTACTCTTGGTCATCTGACTTACGTTCTGGTAAATCTTGTACCGCTTTTTCGATTAGACCAAACATATAGTTACCATATGCATTCGTCTTATCGTAATGGAAACGTAAGCGAGGCGTAATACGAGTCTTAATGCGACGGCTCAATTCATGACGCAAGAAACCAGAAGCTTTATTTAATACATCTAAAGTTTCTTTATTTGCTGCTTCACTTTGCTCATCACCTAGTTCACGTCCCATAACAGTGACATAAACTTCAGCATAACCCATATCCGCACTGACTTTCACCGCAGAGATGGTCACTAGACCACCTAAGCGAGGATCTTTAAGCTCTTGACGGATTAGATCAGACAACTCACGTTGTACTGAATCCGCCATGCGCTTTAAGCGTTGGCTACCCGCCATTAAAGACTCCGTTTAATCAATTGAACATCATACACTTCGATCTTATCTTGTGGTTTGATGTCTTTATAACCTTTCACTGCAAGGCCACATTCCATACCAGCACGAACTTCATCAACAACGTCTTTATAACGACGAAGAGATTCAAGCTCACCTTGGAAAATTACAACATCATCACGTAATACGCGAATCGGTTTATTACGATGTAATGTGCCTTCAAGTACCATACAGCCTGCTGCTGCACCAAACTTACTTGAGTGGAATACTTCACGTACTTCCGCAACACCCAAGATTGTTTCACGATGTTCAGGAGCAAGCTTACCGCTCATGGCATCTTTCACATCATCAATCAATTCATAGATGATGCTGTAGTAACGAATATCGATACCATCTTGGTCACTTCTCTGACGAGCAGTAGTATCTGCACGAACGTTAAAGCCTAATAATACAGCTTCTGAAGATTCAGCAAGAATCACATCAGACTCGGTAATCGCACCAACACCTGAGCTAATTACACGAACTTTTACTTCGTCAGTAGATAATTCATGTAGAGCAGCATTCAATGCTTCTAAAGTACCACGTACGTCTGTTTTCAAAACAACGTTCACTGTAGGAACATCTTTTTTGCCCATTGACGACATGATATTTTCAAGGCGCATAGCACTTTGACGATCAATACGTTTTTGACGCTCACGGTCAGCACGAGCATCGGCAACTTCACGTGCTTTCTTCTCGTCATTTACAACAAGAACTTCATCACCCGCCATTGGAGCATCTGGAAGACCCAGAATTTCTACTGGAATAGATGGTCCTGCTGATTTAATCGGCTTACCGTTTTCATCAGACATTGCACGGACACGACCATAAGATGAACCTGCAAGAACAAGGTCACCAATGTTTAATGTACCGTTTTGAACAAGAATCGAAGTTACTGCACCACGGCCTTTATCTACACGCGCTTCAATAACAACACCTTGCGCAGCACCTTCAGCAGATGCTTTTAATTCCATCAATTCTGATTGGATAAGAATTAAATCAAGGAGTTCATCAATACCTTGTCCGCTGTGTGCAGAAACTTTAGCAATCGGAACATCACCACCCCATTCTTCTGGAACGATTTGTTTCGTTGTTAATTCATTTAACACACGGTCTGGATCAGCAGATTCTTTATCCATTTTGTTGATTGCAACAATAATTGGAGTACCTGCTGCACGAGCATGGTCAATTGCTTCTGCAGTTTGTGGCATTACACCGTCATCTGCAGCAACAACTAATACAACGATATCTGTTGCTTTAGCGCCACGTGCACGCATTGAAGTAAATGCCGCATGTCCCGGTGTATCAAGGAATGTAATAATTCCTTTGTCTGTTTCAACGTGATATGCACCAATATGCTGGGTAATACCACCTGCTTCTCCAGCCGCTACTTTCGAACGACGGATACGGTCAAGCAATGATGTTTTACCATGGTCAACGTGACCCATAATGGTAACAACTGGCGGACGAGTTGTTTGCTCACCACGAGCTTCTTCAGCTGCTTCAAGCAAGTTATCTTCCGCTTGTGTATCAGAAACTAAAACAGGGTTGTGGCCCATTTCTTCTACAACAAGTGCCGCTGTGTCTTGATCAATAGCTTGATCTTGATTAACCAATTCACCCATTTTCATAAGTGTCTTGATAACTTCACGTACTTTAATCGCCATTTTTTGAGCAAGATCGGCAACAACAATGCTTGAACCGATTTCTACATCATAAACTTGCTTTTTAACTGGCTTTTCAAATCCATGCTTATTCGCTTGGCTTGATTTTAAACCACGTTTGTTATGGTTAACAAAGCTTTGCTCTTCTTGACCACGACGGCCACCTTTCTTCCCAGCACGTGGGTTAGTGGTTGCGCCACCGCGTTTAATTTCACGGTCTTCTTGCTTAAATGAATCTTCATAAGCTTGGCCAACTAGACCAGAAGCAAGTGGAGAATCATCAATCACACGAATTGTCGTAGTAGCATCGTCATTTGAATACTTAGATGCCATTTTGCGCATTTGTTCAAGTGTACGTTGCTGAGCTTCTTCAGCAGCTTTACGACGTGCAGCTTCTTCAGTTGCTTTTAACTGAGCTGACTGCTCTTCACGAGCTCTTTTCTGTTCTGGAGTTTCAGCTGGTTTTGGTGCAGGTTTTACTGTGCCACCACCACGCTTTTTCACTACAACAGCAGCTTTTGGAGCTGTCTGTGCAGCACTATCTTGTTGATGAGCAGCACGCATCGCATCTAAAGTTGCTTTAGCTTTTTGCTCTGTTTGAAGACGCGCTTTTTGCTCGGCAGTTTCACGCGTTTGCTGTTCTACACGTGCTTTTGCTTCAGCTTCTGCACGTGCTTTTGCTTCAGCTGCAATTTGTTCAGGGTTTGGTTTAGCAAAAACCTGTTTTTTACGTACTTCTACGTTAATCGTTTTTGCTTTACCTGAAGTACTTGCAACTTTAGCGGTACTGGTTGTTTTACGTTTCAACGCAATTTTTCCTGTGTTACCACTTTCTTGACCATGAACTTTTTTCAAGTGATTGACCAAAGTATCCTGTTGTTCAGTGGTAATAATGTCGTCTGCTGTACGTTGAGGCAAACCTGCTTCACGAGCCTGTTCTAGGAGCTTCTCAACAGGACGTCCTACACTGAGAGCTAACTCTTTAATCGACTTGTCCGTCATATTTCATCTCCTAGTTAAACCATGATTCGCGAGCTTTCATGATCAATTGACCTGCTTTTTCATGACCAAGTCCTTCAATATCAGAGATATCGTCAGTAGCCTGATCTGCCAAATCGTCGACAGTAATAATACCGCGAGCGGCAAGCGAGTAAGCGATCTCAGAAGTCATGCCTTCCATAGTAAGAAGGTCTGCGCTCGGTTCTTGAATATTTTCTTGCTGTTTCAAAGCATCAGTAAGGGCTGCTTCTTTTGCACGACTTTGCAATAACTCAACCAACTCAGCATCAAGCTCAATTTCGTCAAAAGTTTCAGCAGGAACATAAGCAATCTCTTCTAAAGAAGTGAAGCCCATTTCCACCAATGCCATTGCTAAATCTTCTTCAATATCGAGACGTGATACAAACATATCAAGATATTGCTGAGCTTCATTTTGCTGACGAGCACGATACTCTTCTTCAAGCATCATGTCGAGTTTGTAGCCAGTTAAATCAGAAGCTAAACGAACGTTTTGACCTTGAGAGCCAATCGCACGAGCTAATTGATCGCTGGTTGCAAAAATAATGTCGGCACTTCTTGCATCTTCATCAAGCACGATGCCTGAAACATCAGCTGGTTCTAATGCGCTAGCAATGTATTGAGCTGGATCATCAGACCAGACCACTACATCAATACGTTCACCATTTAACTCTTGTTGTACAGCTTGAATACGCGTACCACGCATACCAATACATGCACCTACAGGGTCAATACGGTGATCATTTGTTTTCACTGCAATTTTAGCACGAACGCCCGGTTGACGTGCCGCTGCTTTAATTTCAATGATTTCTTCAGAAATTTCTGGAATTTCTTTTTTCATTAAAGCAATTAACATTTCAGGCTTAGCGCGTGATAACAACAACTGAGCGCCACGACCTTCACGGTTAACATTATATAAAATAGCGTTTACACGTTGTTTTGGACGAAGAATTTCTTTTGGAATCATCTCTTCGCGTGCAAGATAAGCTTCTGCGTTGTCGCCTAAGTCGATAATGAAACCATCTTTGGTTTGTTTTTTCACTTCACCGTAAATTAACTCACCAACTTTAGACTCGTATGCATCAGCAACTAAAGCACGCTCAGCTTCACGAATTTTTTGTACGATAACTTGTTTTGCAATTTGTGCAGCAATACGACCAAACTCAATAGATTCTACTTCGAGTTCACGCACATCACCAATTGACCATTTAGCTGGATCAACGTCAGAAATTGCATCTTGGCAAGCTGGCATTTCATGATCTTCATCCGCCACAACAGTCCATTGACGGAACGTACGGTAATCACCAGTTTTACGATCAATTTCTACACGAAGTTGAGCTTCTTCAGCATGCGTACCTTCGTAAAATCTTTTCTTCGTTGCAGCAACTAGAGCTTGCTCTAAAGCTTCGAAGATCGCTTCACGACTAACACCTTTTTCATTACTAACCGTTTCAACAACGGTAAGAATTTCGCGGCCCATAAGTCACCTACCGATTTCTTATAAAATTTAAATAAATTTAATCTTGATAGATCAAGTTTGCTTTATCGATATTGTTGCTGTCGATCACAAGCACATGCTTCCCATCAACTTCAACCTGAATTTCTTCATTTTCAAGGTCTACTGCGATAAGTTTTGCTTGAAATTTACGACGGTTTTCTACTGCTGCAATTAAACGCAAAGCAATTTGTTGTCCGATGTAGCCTTGTAACTGTTCTAGCTGAAAAAATGGACGGTCCCAACCCGGTGAAGAAACTTCTAATGAATACTCACCTGAAATTGGATCATGAACATCCAACATTGCGCCAACTTGTTGTGTTACACGCACACAATCTTGTACACCAATACCACGGCCTAGTTCTACTTCGCCATCTTCATTAATTACAGGCTCAGCATCTTCACTTACCGCTTTATCGATATAAATACGCAATAATGAACGTTTACCTTGTGGGAGAAACTCGATTCCCCAAAGGTCGACACCACATGCTTCCACTGCAGGAACAATTAAGTCATGCAATGCTTGGGATTTGTTTGATAATTTCATTTACTCTCGTCATTCTCGTGCGATTCAATCGGTTGTTTTAACCGACACAGACCTACTATAGTGAAGCATGACTATTTGACCAATTGATGTCGACACTACACGATAGCGATACGATAACCAATAAAAAAGGGCGTTAATCGCCCCTATTTAGCACAGAAAACAATAGTCCACTGTGCAAAAAGGCCCACCTGTCTGTGAGCCTCTTTTAAGAAACTTGGTAGCGGGAGCTGGATTTGAACCAACGACCTTCGGGTTATGAGCCCGACGAGCTACCAGACTGCTCCATCCCGCATCAACGTGCAAAAATTATATACAAATATCGAAAAAAGTCAATGTAAACTTCTCCAATATTCGCTTGATTAAGTTGCACCTTAATCAAATTGGTAGCGGGAGCTGGATTTGAACCAACGACCTTCGGGTTATGAGCCCGACGAGCTACCAGACTGCTCCATCCCGCATCAAAAAACTGCTTGCACTCAACTTTCTGGTTCAAAGTTGGTGCGGAAGGGGGGACTTGAACCCCCACGCCCGAAGGCACTACCACCTCAAGGTAGCGTGTCTACCAATTCCACCACCACCGCAGCTTGTGGGACGCATTCTAGTCCTTCCCACTGCAAAAGGAAAGCCCTATTTCGAATTATTGACTCGATTTCGGTGCATTTGGTGAAGTTTCAGGCGATGTCGTTTGAACTGGTGCCGTAGTTTGTACAGTTTTCAAACTATATGCCTCAGTCGTCTGTTTTTTTGCGAAAACAGCGAGAGTTAAACTCGTCACAAAAAACAACGCTGTTAAGATAGCAGTAAGTCGAGTAAGGAAGTTACCTGAACCTGAAGCACCAAATACAGTTGCTGCTCCACCACCGCCGAAAGAAGCACCAGCATCAGCACCTTTACCATGTTGCACTAGAATCAAGGCAATCATCAGTACCGCTAAAATAATATGTACGATCAGTACAAAAGAGTGCATACCCTATCCTCGTTATTTACTTTGTGCAAAGGCTTGTACAATTTGATAAAAAGATGCTGCATTTAATGAAGCACCGCCTACCAACGCACCATTAATATCTGGACATGCCGCCAATTCGACCGCATTTTCAGCTTTTACACTACCGCCATATAAAATCGCAATGTCTGAACCCGCTGAGGTAATCTGACTTAAACCTTCACGAATCTTAGCATGCATTGCCTGTGCATCTTGTGGAGAAGCAGTTTTACCTGTCCCAATTGCCCAGATTGGCTCATAGGCAATTACAATTTGCTTTTGCCACTGCTCAACAGTCACTACAGGAGCAATATCACAAATTTGTTGCAATACAACTTGCTCTGCCAAACCTTGTTCACGTTGTTCGAGGCTTTCACCAACACAATAAATGACAGTCAAGCCCGCATTTAATGCATTTTGGAGTTTAGCTTTCAAAATTTCAACGTTATCGCCAAAAATATCACGGCGCTCAGAATGTCCAACAAGTACAAAATTAATTTGGCTATCTTTTAATAGTTCTGCGCTGACTTCGCCAGTATACGCGCCAGTACCCGCTACACGCGATACATCTTGTGCAACTGTATATACTGTTCTTGCAGCATCTTGCAATTGTGTTTGTACCATTGCAAGTGCAATAGAAACCGGAGCAACCCCTACATGACAGCTTTCATCTGCAATTTGGTTTTGTTGCAATAGTTGTTTAAATTCTTCTATAAGTTGTTTGGCATTGGCACGCATTGGGTTCATTTTCCAGTTGCCAACTACCCAAGGCGTAATCGTCGAACCCGACATACGGCTCACCTTTCATCAAAAATGCAGCACATTCTACACGCATTTATACAAATTTCAGATACTTTTCTTTAACGGCTTTGCCCATATCTTTTCTACTAATTGAAAACAGTTATAAAACTTTATTGAATCTAAAGAATCGTCTTTCAAAAATTAATGAATAAAAACTTCGACTAGTTCAAGCTTTGGCGAGTGGATCAAGACCAGAGCATCATTTTCTCAGGTAGTAATTTTAGATAACAAAAGTATAATTTTTTATATACCAATTATAAACATATGAGCACAGGTAGGCAGATGTCAGTCTTAAATACATCTCCAAAATTTTCGGGGTTTTTTCGGCGATTAGTCGAAGAAAAACATGTGTCGGCAGCGACCATGCAAACAGCATTAGATGCAGCAAAAAGAGCTAAACGGGATACGGTGGCGTACCTGATTGAAGAGGTTCATCTCTCCCCTTCTTTATTAGCAGAAACAATTTCTATTGAATTTGCTGAACCATATTTTGATCTGGATGTTTACGACACAAACCAAATTCCCAAAGATTTGGTTGATCAGAAACTTGTTTTAAAACATCGGGTCTTACCTCTTATACAAAGAGGACAGATTTTATATGTCGCGACCAGCAATCCAAGTAATATTGAAGCGATTGATGCCATTCGCTTCAATAGCAAGCTCATGGTTGAGCCAGTTATTGTCGAGCACCATAAGCTTGAGAAAATTCTGGCACAGCAATTTACCGAAGAAAGTAGCTTCGAATTTAGTGATGAAGAGTTTGATCTTGATGTAGATCTTGAAGCTCCACCCTCACAAGAGGATGAGGAAGAAACGCCTCAAGGCGATGAAGCACCTATTGTTAAATATATTAATAAATTACTCATCGATGCAATTCGTATGGGGGCTTCAGACTTACATTTTGAACCCTATGAGAAATCATATCGGGTCCGTTACCGAGTCGACGGCGTGTTGCGTCAGATTGCAAATCCGCCTTTGCAATTGGCTAACCGTTTAGCTTCTCGTTTAAAAGTCATGTCTCAAATGGATATTTCCGAAAAACGAGTGCCTCAAGATGGTCGTATCAAGCTTAAGTTATCAAAAACTAAAGCCATCGATTTTCGTGTGAACTCACTTCCAACTTTGTTTGGTGAAAAATTGGTTCTGCGTATTCTAGATCCATCTAGCGCAATGCTCGGCATTGATGCTCTAGGATATGAAGAAGATCAGAAAGCTCTTTTTTTAGAAGCACTCGATAAACCACAAGGTATGCTTCTCATTACAGGCCCTACAGGTTCTGGTAAAACGGTATCTTTATATACAGGCTTAAATATTTTAAATACTGAAAGCTCTAATATTTCCACTGCCGAAGATCCAGTCGAAATCAACCTTGAAGGTATTAATCAGGTTAACGTTAACCCGAAAGTAGGTCTTACTTTTTCGGCCGCACTGAAATCTTTTTTACGTCAGGACCCTGACATTATTATGGTCGGTGAGATTCGTGACTTAGAAACGGCTGAGATTGCGATTAAGGCTGCACAAACCGGTCACATGGTAATGTCCACACTGCATACCAATAGTGCTCCAGAAACACTTACTCGCCTACGTAATATGGGTGTTCCATCCTTTAATATCGCGACGTCTGTCAATCTGGTGATTGCGCAACGTTTGGCGCGTCGGTTATGCCCGCAGTGTAAAATTCCTGCCGACATCCCTAAACAGAGCCTAATAGAAATGGGGTTTACCGAACAGGATTTAACCCACCCCGATTTTCAAGTTTTTCAACCAGTCGGTTGTACTGAGTGTCGTGAAGGCTACAAAGGTCGAGTAGGTATTTACGAGGTGATGAAAGTTACACCTGAAATTTCCAAGATTATTATGGAAGATGGCAATGCTTTAGAAATCGCTGCTGCTTCTGAAAAACTGGGGTTTAATAATCTGCGTCGTTCAGGGTTAAAGAAAGTCATGCAAGGCGTCACTTCCTTACAAGAAGTCAACCGCGTGACTAGTGAATAAAAGACAATTTAAAATAAGGATAATTCATGACTATCAAAAAGGCACAAATGATGCCGACTTTTGCTTATGAAGGGGTTGACCGTAAGGGCGTAAAAATTAAGGGCGAACTTCCAGCTAAGAATATGGCCTTAGCCAAAGTCACCCTACGCAAACAAGGTGTAACTGTCCGTAACATTCGGGAAAAGCGTAAAAATATTCTTGAGGGTTTATTTAAGAAGAAAGTATCAACACTCGATATCACAATTTTTACCCGACAACTTGCAACGATGATGAAAGCAGGTGTGCCACTGGTACAAGGCTTTGAAATTGTAGCGGAGGGTCTAGAAAACCCAGCCATGCGCGAGGTGGTACTCGGGATTAAAGGTGAAGTTGAAGGTGGTAGTACCTTTGCTTCAGCTTTAAGAAAGTATCCTCAACACTTCGATAACTTGTTTTGTTCTCTCGTAGAGTCTGGCGAACAATCTGGTGCGCTTGAAACCATGTTGGACCGTGTAGCAATTTACAAAGAAAAAAGTGAATTACTTAAGCAGAAAATTAAGAAGGCTATGAAATATCCAGCAACGGTTATCGTGGTTGCTGTGGTTGTTACCATTATTTTGATGGTTAAAGTAGTTCCTGTTTTCCAAGACCTGTTTTCTTCTTTTGGTGCAGATTTACCGGCATTCACCCAAATGGTCGTGAATATGTCGAAATGGATGCAGGAATACTGGTTCATTATGATTATTGTGATTGGGGCAATTATTGCCGCATTTCTGGAAGCCAAGAAGCGTAGTAAAAAATTCCGTGATGGTTTAGATAAACTCACACTGAAACTCCCTATCTTTGGTGATCTGGTTTATAAGGCGATTATTGCTCGTTATAGCCGTACTTTAGCCACCACATTTGCCGCCGGCGTTCCGCTCATTGATGCGCTTGAGTCAACGGCTGGTGCAACCAACAATGTCATTTATGAAGAAGCCGTTATGAAAATTCGTGAAGATGTTGCTACAGGCCAACAACTCCAATTTGCAATGCGTGTTTCAAATCGTTTTCCATCTATGGCTATACAAATGGTCGCAATTGGTGAAGAATCTGGTGCACTAGACAGCATGCTCGATAAAGTTGCCACTTATTATGAAAATGAAGTTGATAATGCCGTTGATGGTTTAACTTCAATGATGGAACCTTTAATCATGGCAATTTTAGGGGTGCTCGTAGGCGGTCTAGTGATTGCGATGTATCTTCCAATTTTCCAAATGGGCTCAGTCATATAATGCAAGAAATTATTGCTTATTTTATTCAAAACTTAACTGCACTTTATATTGCAGTCGCACTATTGAGCCTATGTATTGGTAGCTTTTTGAATGTGGTAATTTATCGCACCCCCAAAATGATGGAACAAGATTGGCAGCAGGAATGTCAAATGTTGCTTAATCCCGAACTACCCATCATTGAGCATGAAAAGCTAACATTAAGTAAACCTGCTTCATCATGTCCTGCATGTCAGCAACCGATCCGTTGGTATCAAAATATTCCAGTTATAAGCTGGTTAATGTTAAGAGGAAAATGTGGCCATTGCCAACATCCTATTAGCATTCGTTATCCAGCGATTGAATTACTCACGATGCTATGTTCATTAGTAGTCGTCATGGTTTTTGGTCCAACCCTACAAATGCTTTGGGGGCTAGTGCTCACTTGGGTTTTGATTGCTTTAACATTTATAGACTTTGATACTCAGCTACTACCTGACCGTTTCACCCTACCTTTGGCTGCACTCGGCTTAGGTATTAATACCTTTAATATTTACACCTCGCCTAACTCAGCCATTTGGGGATATTTAATCGGCTTTTTATGTCTTTGGATTGTGTATTACTTATTTAAAGTGATTACAGGCAAAGAAGGTATGGGCTACGGCGACTTTAAATTGCTTGCCGCATTAGGCGCGTGGATGGGACCATTGATGCTGCCATTAATTGTGCTATTGTCATCTTTACTCGGTGCAATTATTGGCATCATTTTACTAAAATTACGTAATGATAATCAGCCCTTTGCGTTTGGGCCATATATTGCCATTGCGGGTTGGGTTGCCTTTTTATGGGGTGACCAAATTATGAAAATTTATTTGGGAGGTTAAGATGGCTTTTATTCTGGGAGTCACAGGTGGTATTGGCAGTGGAAAATCTGCTGCAACACAATGGTTTGAATCCCAAGGAATCCAAGTCGTCGATGCCGACATCGTTGCTCGCGAAGTGGTTGAAAAAGGCCAACCCACCCTCCAAAAAATCCAACAAACTTTTGGAGATTGGGTTCTTCAACCCGATGGCAATCTAGATCGTCGTGCCCTACGTGAATATATTTTTCAAAACCCTGAAGCAAGACAAACACTTGAGAAAATCACGCATCCAGCCATTCGCCAATCTATTATTCAACAGCTACAAAACCCAAAAAGTCCTTATGTGATTTTAGTTTCACCCCTACTTTTTGAAACCAACCAGCATGAATTGGTTAATCACACTCTATTAGTTGATGCGAGTGAACAAACTCAAATTCAGCGTGCAAGCCAGCGAGATGGGCAAAACCAAGAACAAATCCAGAAAATTATTGCAGCACAAATGCCACGCGAGCGTAAACGTGAACTTGCCAATGACATTGTGTTTAATGACGGATTACTCGAACATTTATATCAGCAATTAGAGCCTTTACATCAAAGCTATTTGAAGCGCACCAACTAATCTTGCTTATTTTGCTGCTGAATCTTTTGTGCCAAGCTATCTTGTCGAAACCAGCGCCAAGGCTGTAAAGCGCCTATTCCCATACCTACTAAGCCCACTACAATTGATGGGCTTAATGACTCACCAAGTAAGGGTACAGCTAAAATAGCAGCAATAAACGGTGCCAAAGTTACAATACTTCCCGTTTTAAAAGCGCCAAGACGCTGAATAGCAGCAACATAGGTTAATGTCGCAATAATCACGACAAACACACCGTGGAAAATGCCCTGTATCGCTAGATGAACAGGACTCACTTCCATGAAGTGTTTAGGCAAAAATAAAGCATAGATGGGTAAGTAAATAATTGCAGACCAAATCGCAACACTCGCCATAGAGTGCCATGCGGAAAGTTTCCACTGTTTAAGTAATACAGTAAAAATGCCCCACCAAATCGCACTAATAAAAAGAAGTAAATCCCCCATGCCAAAAGCAGAAGCATTACCTCGCAACATCAACACACTCATGAGAGCCAAGGCAGTGATCATAATTGCCAGACTCACCCATGTATGCTTATCAAATGGTTGTCTAAATAAAATGTATGCTGCAATTGCAGTACAAATTGGGATACAACCATTTAAAAAAATGGCAGCATGCGCAGCGGGAGCATAGAGAAATGCGGTGTAGACGGTAAGACAATAAATGACTCCGCCAATGAGCGCCAAAATAACAGCGTGCTTACTCCATAAAAAAGCGAGATCTTTCTTATAGATCAGAATCGGCATCAAAATCAGGAAGGCGATAGCAAAGCGTAGTGCAGCAATGTCCCAAGCACTGATGTGCCATTGTGCATTTAAACGGGCAAAAAGTGTAAACCCGCCCCAAATGCACATGGTCACCAATACAAAAAATAACCTTGCTTACGGGGAGACATATCAAGACTGCTTACAAACTAGAAAGGCAGCTAGATTATACCTCAGAACGCTGACGGCAAGCCTCATAAAGTGCCATACCTGTTGCCACGCTCACATTTAGACTCTGTAAATTTCCAGACATCGGAATATAAACTTTATGATCACACTGTGCCTGTGTAATTGGGCGTAAACCTGTATCTTCGGCTCCCATTACGATCACGACTGGGCCAGAGAAATCACATTTTTGAATTGGCATTGCACTTTCATCAAGCATAGTGCCAATCACACGTGTATGAGTCGTCTCTTTGAGATGGGCTAATGTACGAGCCAAATTTGTTACTTGAATGAATTTAACTTTTTCAGCTCCACCCGCTGCAACTTTACGAGCTGTTGGGGTTAAACTTGCCGAACGATCACGAGGTACAATCACTGCTTGCACGCCCATTGCAGCAGCGGTACGGATGCAAGCCCCTAAGTTATGCGGGTCTGTCACCTGATCTAATGCCAGCAATAAAGCATCTGGGGTTTCAGCCAAGATCTGATCTAGATCTTTTTCATTTAAAGTCGGATGCGGACGTACTGCTGCAACCACACCTTGATGAAACGGTAGACCTGCAAGCTTTTCGAGACTATCACGGCTTGCTTTTTGTACACTAATTCCAAAAGGCTCTGCCAATTGCAAAATCTTTTGCAAACGCTGGTCATCCCGTCCTTTTAAAGTAAACAGGGTTAGCACACGTTCCGGTTCAAGTTCTAACAATGACTCCACTGAATGAACGCCATAATAATATTCCGGTTTTGCCATGCATGACCTCTAACAACGTTTGAGCAAAAAAATAAAAATCCTGCAAAGCCAACTTCACAGGATTTCTTTGGGCATAGTGTACCCGATTTGAATAGGAATTTCTTAGCCTTCTAAATGGCACACATAATCGAGCACTTCATCAGTTTCGATTTTAAAAAGACTATTACCAGGCACATAAAATGATTGGCCTGCACGGAACAACTCACTTTCATTACTGTCCGCGATTGTTACACGGCATTCACCTGAAATAATTTCCATACGCTCAGGAACATGGGTTTCAAAAGTTAAAGCTTGCTCAGTCGGCAAAATAACACCTAGTGTTTTTTTTGTTCCATCTTCAAATTGCACGGTATGGCTGATACATGCTCCACCAAAATAAACGTTTGATTTTTTGATGACCGTTACATGATCAAATTGGGTTGAACTCATGCACACTCTCCAGATAATGCCGTATTTATATAAATTATGATGAATGTAGTTTAATTGTGCCTAAATAACTAATCAATCAGTTTTCATACGGATAGACTTGTAATTTCCACTGCTGTGCCTGAATTTTTTTGGCAAAAGCATAAGGTAAGTTAATCTCAATATTTCGACTATTCGACACAATTGCATCGTATCTGCAAACTTCGACCTGATTTTCATCTAGAAGTACCCAACACACTCTCTGTGCAGTTGGATGGGCAACTGCTGTAGCAACTACCGGTGAACCGTCATTCATTCCTACATGAAAATTTTCGCTGTCGTTTTGCATTAACGCCAGATCATAAGCTGGAAAATCGATAGCATCTGAATCGAATTGCTGGCTATCGTGTATAAGCACACTTTGTTTTAAAGTCGGCCAAATACAGTAGCGCAAATAATGCTGATCCATCACCCGATTATCTAGATAACGTCCGGTGGCAACATAATCCCTGATATGTGCTTCAATATTATGAAAAATCCCCGTACATCCACCCCACATTCCCGCCAAAATTAACTCGGTATGAGAATAATTATCTCGCATTAAGTGAAACCATTTATCACTCTTGAGCCAAGCATCTACAGCTGCTTTTTCGCGGTGCGAGACAATGGAGTCGGCATCACGTATCAGAAAACGCATAATTGTCGGATCATCCATCACCAAAAAGCGCCAAAACAAACCAGATAGCTGTTTTTGAGAATCTGTAACCTGAATAACTTGCGCGCCCTTCTCTTTTAAACGCTGTTGCACCAGTACTGGCACAGTATCATCGACATAAAAGCGACACGTCCATTCAGGATAAATTTGTTTGGCTAACTGAATATTTAAAATAGAGGTTTCACAATAGCGAGGGTTTGCCCCAAACAAAGAAAAAGCAATAATATTTTCTTGAGGGTTTGCACTAAATGCTGGTGGTACCTGATCTGGAATTGCCAAAACAGGTTCGCTTTTCGCTAGTTCTTTTTTGGTTGCAATTGCCAAGCGTCCAAATTTGATTGTTTCTTCTTTTTTCTTTAAATGATGACAAACTTCTGTGAGTCCATCATATAAGTTTGTATTTACATTAGCTCCACTTGCTTGAATCGCTTGTAAATAATGTTGATAGGCATCGTTATAGCGACCTAAGCGTAATTCGGTATAAGCTAAATCTGATAAGGCGCCAGCATGCTTGGGAACCAAATTAACAGCTTGTTTAACATGTTGATAAGCTTTGGCATAATCCCCTTGTGCTGCTGCCTTTTTAAATGCATTAAAATGCTGATTTAAAATTTTATTCATTTCCGCAGGATTGTTTTTTTTATGGCGGTTGATCATCCCTATTGGTGGTTTCGGTAAGCTTAATGTTTTTTTCATTGTAAATATCCGCAATCTTGCTGTTCTATAATTTCAGTTAGAATAATAGATCACTTGTAGCAAATTCAAAACTTCTCTATCTTTAACCCATAATTTGGCGCGTTGGATGCGTTTATGCTCACACATTTAACTTTAATTAATTTTGCATTAGCTGATCATTTGGCTATTGATATAGAACAAGGATTTAATGTTCTAACAGGCGAAACAGGTGCCGGAAAATCATTATTACTGGATGCACTCTCTGCCTGCCTAGGGGAACGTACAGATACAAATTATGTCCGTTATGGTTCGGACAAAGCGGATATTACCGCTGTTTTTACCTATCAAAATAATAGTCCTGAAGCAAAATGGCTCCAAGACCACGAGCTAGATGATGATTCTGGGGAAATTCATTTACGTCGTGTTATTTTCGCAACCGGACGCAGCAAAGCATGGGTTAATGGACGCCCGAGCAGTCTATCTGAACTCAAAGAATTAGGTCGCTTGCTGGTTCAACTCTATAGTCAGCACAGCCAGCAGCAGCTGCTTGAACCGCCTTATCCAAAGCATTGGCTAGACCGTTATAATAATTTTTATGCTGAAGCAAATGATGTACGTGAAGCTTATAGCACATGGCATCGTACCATTCGTTTGCATCAAGCAGCCTTAGATGCACAAGCAACCCGCCTACAACGTATTGGTACTTTAGAGCATCAAATTGAAGAACTCGAAGAGGTCATTCAAACTGACTATAAAGAAATTGAGCAAGAGTTCGATCGCCTCAGTCATCATGAACATATCATGCAAGATTGTAGCTATAGCCTAAATGTGCTTGATGAAGCTGAGCAAAACATTACTCAAGAAATGTCTTCGATTATTCGTAGATTAGAATCCCACGCGGGCCGCAGCGAACAACTTTCCGAGATTTATAATTCTCTACTGAATGCTCAAAGTGAAATAGATGATGCAACGGCAAACTTGCGTCAATTTATTGATCGTCAAAGTTTTGATCCAGAGCGAATGGAAGAACTAAATTCCAAGTTGGAAGTTTTCCACCGTCTGGCACGTAAATACCGCACTCAACCAGAAACACTTAAAGAAGAATATGAAGCTTGGCAAAGTGAGCTTGAGCAATTACATCAACTTGAAGACCCAGAAACATTGGCAGAACAAGTTGAAAAGTCGCATGAAGAGTTCTTAGAGAAAGCTCAGCATTTAGACAACATTCGTCGTGAAGCTGCTGCTCCACTTGCTAAACAATTAACCGAACAAGTCAAACCTTTAGCACTACCAGAAGCACATTTTGAGTTTAAGTTTGAACCATTAGAGCAACCTACCGCTGAAGGCTTAAGCTTTATTCAGCTATTATTTACTGCCAATAAGGGTATTCCTCCACAACCATTAGCACGCGTCGCTTCAGGTGGCGAACTTTCACGTATTGCACTTGTCATGCAAGTGATGAACGCTGAAAAAACCGAAGCAGAAGTGTTAGTATTTGATGAAATTGATGTCGGGATTAGTGGTGGTACAGCAGAAGTTGTGGGACGTTTACTTGCTGACTTAGCCCAACATGTTCAACTTTTATGTATTACTCACCAAGCACAAGTTGCTGCTCAGTCAGATCAGCATTTATTAGTGAAGAAACAGCAAACTGATCCAGCAAGCAGTACCATTGTACAACTTGATGAAAATCAAATTATTTCTGAGTTAGCACGCATGTCAGGCGGTGTTGAAATTAATGAAACAACCTTGCAACACGCAAAACAATTACGCCAACTTAAATTTCAGGCTTCTTCAAATTAATAAAGAAAATGAGAGAAAAAGATTGGCGAAAACCGATTAACTCTTGTATGTTGATAAAAAGAACCTATATAGATAAAAGGGTCGAGAGACCCTCTAGTGACATTTTTTGAGGGAGAACCGCTTAGGTGACCAAACAATATCTGACTCACCGTTGTCTGATTGCCCCGCCAGAAATGGCAGATGACTTTTTCGCAAACACTGTAATTTATCTTGCCCGTCATGATGAAGAAGGTGCTCAAGGCATTATTATTAACCGCCCTTCCGGCATTCAAATTAAAGAATTACTCAATGATCTCGACATTGAAGCAGACAATGTAAATCCACATGTGGTTTTACAAGGTGGCCCATTACGTCCCGAGGCTGGATTCGTTCTTCATACTGGACAACCGACATGGCACTCATCTATCGCTGTAGGTGAAAATGTTTGTATTACCACCAGTAAAGATATTCTTGATGCGATTGCCCACAATGAAGGTGTCGGCCGATATCAAATTGCTTTAGGTTATGCGAGCTGGGGTAAAAACCAGTTAGAAGATGAAATTACGCGCGGTGACTGGCTCATTTGTGATGCCGATATGGATCTGATTTTTAACCTGCCTTATGACGATCGTTGGGATGCAGCCTATAAAAAAATCGGTGTAGATCGTGCATGGTTAGCATCTGAAATCGGACATGCTTAATGACCGAAACACAATCAAAATCGATTATGGCTTTTGACTTTGGTACTCAAAAAATGGGAATGGCGATTGGCCAGTCTTCAATTGAAAGTGCCAATCCCCTCCCTCTATTTGTGATGAAAGATGGAATTCCAAACTGGGATCAGCTCTTAAAAATCGTGAAAGAATGGCAACCTGATCTATTTTTGGTTGGTTTGCCTCTGAATATGGATGATAGCGAGTCAGAACTTTCTACACGTGCCCGCAAATTTGCGAGACGTTTACGCCATCAAACCAATATTGAAACATTAATGGTAGATGAGCGTCTAACTACACGTGAAGCACGAGAAGAACTCGGTTTCTACCAAGAGCAAGGTCGAGCAAAAAAACTTTCGGCAGATAGTTTTGCAGCCGCCTTACTCATTCAGAGTTGGTATCGAAATCCGGTCGGTTTAACACCGTAAAATAAAAAAGGAAGGCTAAAGCCTTCCTTTTTTATTTCTCGTTTTAGTTCTCGATAATATGTACAGTTGCCGTACGTCCAGAGACAAAAGCAAGCTGGTTCTTTGGTGTCTCATCCAATACGATTTTCACAGGCACACGCTGCGCTAAACGAACCCAACTGAACGTTGGATTTACATTGGCAAGAAGTTTAGAACTGCTTGAGCGTTCACGATCTTCGATACCCGATGCAATACCTTGTACATGGCCTTTAATTTTCTGGCTATCACCCATTAACTGTACACTGGCCTGATCGCCGACATGAATACGGTTTAACTTCGTCTCTTCAAAATAACCCACAACGTAAAGTTGTTTACGGTCAAGTAATGCCGCAACAGCCTGCCCAACTTGAACATAGTTACCTGGGCGCATATCAAAGTTAGATAAAGTACCATCAGCTGGAGCAATTACCGCAGCACGATGCATATTAAGCTCGGCCAAATGCAAATTGCTCGTTGCCGCCTCAATCAGAGCCTGTTGTTGTTTAACAGTTGCTTCCGCTTGTTGAATAGCAGCTTGGAGTTGCTCATGTTCAGCGTGAGATTGATCACGTGTTGCGAAAACTTGATCTTGTTCTTGTTTAGAGATAGCGCCATCCATGAGGTTTGAATAGCGGCTTGCGTTTTTCTCGGCTAGTTTAATATTCGTATCTGATTTAATCAGGTTCGCTTTTGCTTGTGCTAAACCAGCTTGCGCTTGGGCAAAAGCTGCATTTGCTTTTGCTAAATCAGATTTAGCCTGCTCTACATCTAAAGCTCGGCGAGAAACATCAATTTTAAAGAGCACCTGACCTTTTTTTACAGTCTGGTTATCTTGAACCAATACTTCTGTCACAAGCCCCGCGACATCCGAAGATACTTGAATAACGTCACCACGAACTCGACCATCACGCGTCCACGGCGCCGCGTTATAGTAATTCCATAAATGCACAATGGTATAGACCGCCACCATTAATGCGACAATCAAAATTACTGGACGGATGACTTTTTTCAAATCCACCTGATTCATTTCACTCACCTAACTCAATCTTTAATTTCGCAAACATCTCTACGCACCGACCCCAACAAAAATTTGATGTATTACCAAAAGTAATAAGAGGTAAAAACACAAATTAAAAATACTAGGTAATGCAATCCAGCCTTGTGCAATCAGCTTATTTGTTAAAGGACTTAACCCACGGAAACAGATATATGCCAAGAGTGCTTGAACGAGCAAAGAAGGCACATAAATACCATAAACATTAAACTCACCCATTTGCTGTGGCTCCTCTCAGGGTGCTGTTTTCATTCATTTGCTCTGATGAAACGTGGCACATGCTATAAGCAATATTGTTCAGTGAAATGAGTAGTCTTTGTCGCATAGTCATATCTTCAACATTTGAAGCAAGCTGTTTTAATTCAAATAACGCTCGGTAGATTCGCTCTACTAAAGCGGTCGTATCATTTTCATCGTTTTCTTTAGCTCTAAACAACTCATCCAGATTTTGTTGCAAATCGCCAATATGCTGAGTGAGTTCAGATGCTTGAGGAAACTGATTGGCTAACTCTTGCAATCGGCTTAAATCAACAATACTACTCGACTCAATCAGAGCCTGATGAATTGAAGTTTTAATCTCGTCTGATTGCACCATTTTGCTGTTTAGAATCCCAATCCGATCTAGCATACTGCGTAGATGAACCTTAAAATCAAGACCATATGGCAGATAGATCGCTTGTCGCATGGCGCGATAATGCAAGGCTAAAATACGGCTTGCACTTGTATCTGGTGACATGGCACGAACAACGTCAATGACAATCAAAGACACTAAAACACCTAAGATCATGGCAAATGAACTATCAAGATAAGACACCGCATCCATGCTATAAGCATTGTGCAGGTTTAGTCCCATCATGGTATTAATACCCAACACCATACCTACTGGCATCAGCATCTGGTTAGCCATCATAGACACTGCGAATAAGAACATCGGTAATAAAACCAGTCCAAGTTCCCAAAAAGTTGTGACATGCGGGAAAATACCAAATGCATAAACGAAGACTAAAACTGCTGAAGCTATACTGCCCCAGATAAAAATACGCAGAACCGGAACCGGGTTATCTAAGGCCGTTAAAATACAGGCGGTTACTGCACCCATCTGTGCCATCATAAATCCAGCTTTCCACCCCGAAACAATCCAGACTCCAGTCACAATAAATGTAATAAGGACTGCACTAATACCGCCTCGTATCGCCACACCATGATCACGGTGCAAACTTGGATATTTGGTCGTCATTGGGGTAATGTTGTCAGGAATTTCTTTATTACCTTCCTGAATTCGCTGCCACAAGACTTTAACCGCTAAAACATTGCTAATGAAATGGCGCACATCCATTTTCATGGCTGCAACCAAAACTTGTTGGTGTGTAGAAGCCGACTCCATCAAACTTGCAAAATCACTTTCAAATTCATCAGGTAACTGCAAAATATTTTCATCAATAATCAGATCTTTTTGCTCTAAAAACTGTACAACATGAGCTGAAAGTTGTTGCAGTTTTTCTGCATGAGTCTCGATAAATCGAAGTTCTTGAAGCTGCTTAATACGCTCAGATAAAGCGACTAGATTAGCGACCACCATTGAGATTTGATGAAGCATTTCCTGCAAGGGTTTGGTCATACCATGCAGCTCACCCTTTTCATAGCTCAAATGTACTGCCAAAGCATGAATATCTGTGGTGTCGCGAGTAATGGCAGCCAAGAGCTGAGTATTGTTCTGCTGCGAATCTGTATTTAATAAATTAGCAAACAGATTCTCTGTATCTTTTAGGGTTTTTATCACCCGCTGTTTAATTGCCGAGCCAATATGCATTGGAAGAATCGTGGCAGAAACCACTGCACTTGAAATCACACCAATCGAAATTTCTATGACCCGAGCTAAAGCAATATCGAATATATTGTATTGATCAATATAGGTAATCGCATTGAAGACGATCATGGCTGTCGAGTAACCGGCCAGCATAAAAGCATAACTACGTGGAGTACGATCGAGTAACGACACATAAAGCGCAAAACCCACCCACAACGACAACACCACGGTAAATATCCAAGGTGTATTAATTAAATGCGGTGTTAGAGTTAAGGCAATCACAGCTCCGCCAATTGTCCCTACCACTCGATAGACACATTTAGAAGACACCATTCCTGAATATGGATTGGCAATAATCAGGACCGTACCAATCGACCACATCGGGTTAATCAGATCTAATTCAAACGAAACAAATAGTGCCAACATTCCGGCAATAAATGTTTTTAAGGCAAAGATCAGATCAAGCCTACTCGGGCGAAACGCCAGTATTTGCTTTAATAACATGAACTCATCTCAAATACAGATTTGAACTGATGAGCATGCCCTTCAATATTTGATTGTCTTTCTAAAGACAACACAACTTTGCCATTTGCCTCAAAGCAAATGATATGAGGAGCATCCTTCAATACAATGATTTTTCCACATCTCGCCTGATTGGCCGAAATGATTTCAGTTTGGGCGCCATTTAAACGGCCAAGCTTTGGAAAGAAGAGGTATCAAGAAATCAATCTGGAACCGATCAATTTCTCGATTAGATATTTTGTTTGGCAATTTTTTCAAAATAAAGCGATTTAGTCAACTAAAATATCTCTATTTGATAATTTGATATATTTTTTAATTATCGTATATGATGTATAAGCCAAGAGAAGTTTTCTCTTTGTCAGAGTAAAATACTCAAATCAGGCATTTATTTTAGAATTGAGACAAATCTTCTTTTTTTCTGTTATAAAAACTCAAAGATGACTCGTTGTTAAAGGATACGAACAAGACACTATGGCAATTTCAAGTTTTGGCAAAATTTTAACCGTACTGGACCTATTTTCGGTTTCGCGTCCAATCATTAATGTCGATATTATTTGCGAAGAACTTGGCTTGTCCAAACCAACGAGTTACCGTTACCTCAAAGAGCTAGTATCAGCTGATCTATTAAAACGCATTAATGGAACCTCTGGCGATTATACCTTAGGCTCAAAAATTGCAGTTCTTGACTATATATCTAGAACAACCGACCCACTCGTTCAGATCAGCACACCGTTTATGCGAAATATTGTAGAGCGTACTGAACTGTGCTGTTTGCTTACCTATTTAAATGATGACTATTGCATTGACATACATCATGAAATATTTAAAGACACTGAGCTACTTTCATATGGCCGAGGCTGCCCAAGACCGATTTACGTTGGATCATCTCCAAAAACAATGGTTTCGCATTTAAGTAAACAACGCATGCAAGACTACTACCACCGTTACCAGCAAGAATTAAAACAATCAGGTTTTGCTGAAGATGAACCGAGCTTTATTCAGCGTATGCGTAAAATTAAAAAACAAGGGTTCTATTTCTCACAAGGTGAGATTGACCCAAATGTTTCAGGTCTAGCGGTTCCTGTTCGTTTTTCAAACAAAGAAGTACCTTTAGCTTTGACTTTAGTTGCCTCTAAAAATCGTTTTGATTTTTTAAATGTTGAAAAGCTCATCGAAATTTTGCAAGAAAATGCAGCACTTATTGAACAACGTTTTATGGAATTATCTGAAAAAGGTGAAATCTAAAACCCCACCTTATGATAATTTAAACTTTTCTTACACTTTAAAACATTGAATATCTCACAATATTCTCATATTATGATTTTAGCTCCTATTGATGATTCTTTTCATCAGCAGCTCATCAGTAGAAGCATCCCCCTCAGAGGAATAAGCTCATGCTGCCATCATGGGCTTTTTTCTTGTCTTATTTTTATAAAAACTTAAATTGCCGAAAAGTAAGATTAATACGTGGTTGTAAAATCTTTGTTGAGCGATTTAAACGGTGTTGCCAATATTGTTGAGTCTCACCACGCATCACAATGAGTTGGCCTGGCTGTAGCCACAATTCAATTTTCTCTTTACTTTGAATATGTCTAAAAGAAAATTTACGAGTAGCACCAAAGCTTAAAGAAGCGATTGTGGTGGTTCTTGCCAAAGAAACATCCGAGTCACTGTGCCAAGCCATTCCTTGGGTTCCATCTTCATAAAGATTTGCCAAACAAGAATTAAATTTTTCTGAAAGTATTTGCTCTACCTGTTGTTTTAATTTAGCGAGTGCTTTGTCCCACGGTAAAGAATCACGTGCGACACCCGAATATTTATATTGATAGTAGTCATCTCCATACCATGCAACTTTTCGAGCTGTAATAAAGTGCTTGCCATACAACTTAGCCTCGTCATGTTTCCATGCGAGGTGTTGGTAAAGATAATCAAAATATTGTTCAGCTTCTTCAGGGCTTAAAATACAACCATAGTCCTGAACTTCACCATCGTAGGGTAATAAATTCTCACAAGGCTCTGGAGAAAATAAATCCAAGGTCATACGGTCTCTCCATGTTGCTTTGACATCTCCCAAGCTAACAATGCCAATTTACGCCCCTTTTGCCAATGATATTCTCCGACCATCCCTGTGGCACGGATCACTCGATGGCAAGGAATCAGATATGCAATCGGATTTTGTCCAATTGCAGTAGCAACGGCTCTGACTGCTTTAGGCTTCCCAATTTGCTCTGCAATATCTTGGTAAGTCCGAAGTTGCCCTTCTGGAATGGTGAGCAAGGCTTCCCATACTTGTAGCTGAAATGGAGTTCCAGCCAAATTAAGAGGAAGTTTCTGCTGTAAGTGTTCTGAAAAATCCTGTTCAAACCACTTTGCAATTTGTTGATGCCAAATCGGTGACTGATTTTTCAATTGAGCTTTCGGAAAGTACTGCTTAATGAGTTGTTCAATATTGGCGTGAGTTTCGGTAAACCTTATAGAACATATGCCTTTTTCACTACTGACCACCAACAACTCACCGAAGGGACTTGTCTCAACCGAATAATTAAGAATAACGCCTTCGCCCTTTTGTTTATATTCCCCAGGCGTCATCCCTTCAAGCTGAATAAACAGATCATGTAAACGTCCTGTGCCAGATAAACCCGTATTTAAAGCGGTTTCCAATAAACTCCGGTGTTGCATCAGATAATATTTAGCCTGTTGCAAACTCATATATTGCACAAATTTTTTCGGGCTAATCCCTACCCATTCTTGAAACTGGCGTTGAATATAACCTGAACTTAAATTCATATGGCTCGCAACATCGTCCAGACTCGGTTGCTGGTCTAGATGTTCATATAAATATTCAATTACATTGGCAATTACAGCAAATTGCCGAGAAGAAAGCATTTGCATGTGTCACCTCCTTAGCACTTATATCTTACATTAAAGTAGCTAAAGCCCCATGACGACCCGATTCTTGCACTCTTTAAAAATAAAAAAAGCCTTTCATTGTAGAAAGGCTTCATCATTCAATATGCACTTAAGGCTGCTTTAAATAAGGCCAAGCCGCTTTGAGGTAAATAAACATTGACCATAAAGTTAAAATGACCGCCGTATATAACAAAGCATAGGCAAGCATTTCTAATGGCTGCCAATTGAGTAAGAACACACTAATCGCAATCATTTGAAAGGCTGTTTTATATTTACCTACAGTCGATACTGCCACACTGGTTCGTGCGCCAAGTTCTGCCATCCATTCACGTAAAGCAGAAACTGTAATTTCACGTGAAATAATCACAATTGCTGCAAAAGCCATTGAAATGGTTGGATTCCACTGCACTAAAACAATCAGTGCAGCCGCCACCATGAGCTTATCTGCAACTGGATCTAGAAAACGGCCAAATGCTGAAGTCTGGTTTAAAGTTCGTGCCAAATAGCCATCAAACCAATCGGTAATAGCAGCAAACACAAAAATAGCCGTCAAGATAATATGACGACTCATACTACCTTCATGCTCACCAATACCCATTGCAGGCGGCCAATACGCGATCACCAAAAATACAGGAATAAGCGCGATACGCGCTAATGTTAGGATATTTGGGATATTCAGGATTCGCCCTGTGGTCATAAACACCGCCAATTAAGTCTTCATGCATCTTGTAACAGACAAAAATACTTTCTTCAATATTGTATCTATCTGTAACAGCCACTTTATACGAAATATATGAATCGAGGAAGTGGACTGCTTAGGTAAATACCGTAACAGTTTGCCGTAAAATTGCAATTAAATGATCATTTTGGTCCCAAAGATGGGCATATTCTGTGGAATAACCTTCACCTGCATATTCAGTTACCACTTTATATTTAAACCAGTCACACAATTGATGTTGGAACGGATGGACATAGGTAATGTGCCAAGTTAAAGAACTTGCAGGAGCAACTTGCTTAAACATCGGCAATACACCAGGCGGCCAAATATCCATCAAAACAATTAAATCTGGCAAAGTCATTTGACGATTTTCATGCTTATCGGGATTAAACCTTGACCATCCTCCAAAGTCAGCATACTGACTTCCTGTAACAGGATAATGACCTTCCGCCCAGCATACATCAAAATGTTGATAGCATTCTGGCATTTGTCTAGCAAAAGGAATAGGTTGCAACTCTTCAGGTTGCCTATAAACTGGAACGATAGGCTCATGTCGCACTTCAATATTCGATGCACGAGGCACACCAAAGCTTGCGACCAAAATCGTTTGTACCGCCCCATCTTGCCATAAACGTGTTTCAAGTGTAGTGACCGACTTTCCTTCTCTTAAAATTTCAATAGTCAATTGGGCAGGTCCCTGCTGTACAGGGCCCACGAAAGTAACACTACAACTTAATAATCTTTTATTTGGATCTTGAATATTGCAGCAAGCTTTTTGCATAAGTAGTCCAGCAACAAGACCACCAAAAACAGTTCGTCCTTGTAACCACCCTTCAGGTATTTCAATCGATTCCTTTTGCTTTATTTCTTCAAACAATTGCAGTAATGACATTCACTTCCCTAAAGCACTCCGACTCTTGATGAAACATCTTTCATCATTTTAAAGGGAATGTGAATGATCATTCTTCTACTTATATGCCAACTATTTGGTCACTCGGCATAGAAACCTATCGTTATTCATGCAGAATTTTATAAATCGTTCTTGCCATCATTTCACCAAAACCAGGCACAAGGGTAAGCTCTTTTTCAGATGCTTTTAAAACACCTTGAATCCCACCAAAATGGGTTAATAAATCTCGACGGCGCTTTGGCCCTAACCCTGGAATTGCTTCTAAAACTGAGGTACTTCGACGTTTGTCACGTTTAGCACGATGCTTGGTAATCGCAAAACGATGGGCCTCATCACGCACCTGCTGAATTAAATGCAATGCCTTATGGTCTTCCGGTAACTGGATTTTTGTGCCATCGGTAAAATGCAGAGTTTCAAGTCCAGGTTTACGCCCTTCACCTTTAGATACACCTAGCATAAAAGCGTCCAGCCCAAGCTCTTGCATGACTTCCATTGCCATATGGAGCTGGCCTTTACCACCATCAATCAACAGCAAATCAGGCAATATGGCCTTTTTATAACGTCGTGTTAAAGCTTGACGCATAGCAGCATAGTCATCGCCTGCTGTAATGTCTTGAATCGCAAATTGGCGATAGTCACGCTTACGAGCGCCCCCTTGATCAAACACAACACATGAGGCAATTGGGGCTTCCCCCATGGTATGACTAATATCAAAACACTCAATACGATCGACAGGTCTTCCCACTACTTGCTCTAACTGATGGAAACGCTCATTAAGTTCTAAATGATTACTCAACTGCCCCTTAATGGCATGTTGAACGTTCATTTCGGCTAGCTCCAGCCACTCGGCACGAGTTTCTCGAACATTATTCTTAATCTGAACTTTTTTGCCAAACTGCTGTGCCAATGCTTCTTCTAATTCTTTGCAGTCAGGCAAAGCAATATTTACGATAAGCTCATTGGGAACTTCATCTGCAACCTGAAAGTAAAAATTCGCCATAAAGTCACTGAGCATTTGCCCAAGATCATCACCAAGCATGTCTGGGAAATAACTTTTTCCACCCAGCATTCGCCCATTGCGTACATACATTATTTGCACGCATGTCACACCTGCCTGATATGCAATTGCCAGAATATCCGCTTCGCCTTTGACTTTAAACACGGCTTGTTGTGCTTGAACTTCACGCAGTAAAGACAATCGATCACGGTAAAAAACAGCTTTTTCAAATTCAAGCTCAGTCGCTGCTTGTTCCATTTTGGCAATAAGCTCTTGATTAAGCTCTTTGGTATCACCTTGCAAAAAGCGAATACTATTATTAACGTCTTCTTTATAATCTTCTGGTGAAATCAGACCTACACAAGGGGCTGAACATCGCTTGATTTGATATTGCAAACATGGACGCTTGCGCTGTGAAAAATAACTATTTTCGCACTGACGCACATTAAAAAGTTTTTGCAGAACCAGTAACGTATCGCGTGCACTATAGGCACTTGGGTACGGGCCAAAAAACTTACCAATTTGGTGCTTACCTTTACCACGCCCACTGGCAAGTCGAGGATAAGGCTTATCAGCCGAAACAAAAATATAGACATAAGACTTATCGTCCCGCAGCATAATGTTATAAGGCGGGCGGTGTTGTTTAATTAAGTTTTGTTCTAAGAGTAAAGCTTCGGTTTCTGAACGAGTAACCAAAGTTTCAATATCATAAATTCGCGCAACTAAAGCTTGTGTTTTAGGATGCTCAATCGTTTTAACAAAATAACTCGACACCCGATTTTTTAGATTTTTTGCTTTACCGACATATAACAATTCACCCTCCTTCCCTAGCATTTTATAAACACCTGGAAGCTGGGTCATGTTGGCTAAAATTTTTTCAATATGAGGACGAGCGTTTTGATTCACTATTGGCATGCATGGCTTAATACTGAATAACTAATGTGATGTTTTCATCCTTACTTTTCAAGTGCTTTACTGTGCCAGAACATAAATTTGGAAAGGGATTTAGATATGACCCAACAGACTGTGTCGTACTTGCTTAAGAATCTAGACGATAGTAACTATATTTAACGTCTTTTTCTTTGTAGACCGCATAGGTTTTTTGACGAAAATCCGAGAACCAACCATTGCCCGTATAGCCTGCAATATGACCATAGGTGTGGCCACTAGTTCGCTCAATAATGTAAATATCACCTTCTTGTGGACGGTTGAAAGCAGGTTTAATTTTCTTATAACCATTCTTTTCTAGCGTTTGCCCCCAATCAGAAGCAGCTACAGGATGCTTTGACACATCTGCTCCAGCCGCTTGTAGAGCAATACGGATATTTTTGGCACATTTCTCTTTACTATGGTTGGCAGAGATACTTTCGAGCTTACTTGAAAACTTATGCAGATTAATATTTTGATCTTCAGTTTTATGATTTTGAGTTCTAGATCGATTAGATTTTTCAGTTGTCGAAGCTGCTTGTCTTAACATCACTTTTGTTTTTAAATCGCCTTGAGAACTTTCTTCTTTTCTCTCTTCGATATGATGAACATGTGCATGAGCTGCGTGATGAGCATGAGCCATTTTAAAACCTACTTCCGCTGACCAGTCTTCGAAAAAACCGCGCCATTGTAGAATCAAAATTGGCCTTTGGCTTTTAATAGTTGTAACAAATTGCCAGCACTGTGAAATAGATCACAAAAGTTATTACATACTCTATCTCATAAAAAAACGCCCTTTCGGGCGCTTTAATATTTATATAAATATACATTACAAATGAAATTCAATTACTGAGCTTAAACCCCTACTTGTAAAAGTAGAGTATTTGCCCGTAGTTGGTTAATCGCATTCCTTTCAATACGACTGGCCAAGCATTTATAAAGAGTTTTAGGATTAATTTAAATTATTTAAATAAACCGTTCGCTCTATCGTTTTTTGAGTAAAGCACTGTGTATATTGCATGTCTTGGTTTTGCTTACGCATGTCAGCAGTCCAATAATCGGATTGCTTTTGGTAAGTTTCTAAGTCTTTTTCAGGAATTTCATCTACAGTCTTTTGTGCAAGCACCTTACATTCAACATCACGTTTTTTAAACCAATCCGATTGATCTTGTTTAAATTGAGTTTTTTTCTCAGCACTCAATTTGTCCCAAGACTGATTTAAGCGTTCCACTTGCTTCGCTTTGTCACTATCCAATTCTTTTTTACGAACATCCATGGCTTCCTGAGCCAAAGCAGTCTGCTCTTCATTATTTTGTTCAGATATTTGCTGATTTTCTTCAATATTTTCTTCAATCAACTCATTTTCTTTAACATAGGCTGCATATTGCACAGCTTTAGTGGCAACAAAAACCAATCCTTCAATCACACTATTTTGAGTTGGCAAGTCAAACACCAAACCCTCTTTATCTGTTTTTGTAATGTTATAGAAGAAGTCACCTTTCAATTGATCATTTTCAAGAGTCAAAGATGATTCATTATCCGAAAAATAGTCATTGAGCGTCTGCGATTCTTCATCAGAATGACGCAACTCTTCAATATATGCTTTTTCCGCACGTTTTTGTAAACCTTTCGGCAGTGAAATGACCAATTGGCTTTCACAACTTAATTGTGTATTTTTTTGACTTTCATCTTCTAATGGTAAAGTGCGGATATTTTTAATTTCAAACTTCAAACCTTGATTAATTTTATTAAGAATATCTGCATCAACCTGATATTGACTTTGTCTTAAGCTACGTTCAATTTGCTTCAAATATTCTTTTTTTAAAGAAGTCTGAATCTGTTTTAAATTTTCAGGGTGTGTACAACTCCAATCCGAAACTATCTCAACTTTTTCTGTTTTTGATTTTGGCTCTGGCTTAGATTTATCACATCCAGTCAATATTACTGCTGCACTGAATGTAGTTATTACTAAAGCTTGTTTCATCACCGTATTCATTTATATTCCACGCAAATTTTTAAATTTATTAAGTACAAGAAAGGTATATATTTACCAGTTGTATTATCATCCCAATAATCAATATAAAATTCACCTAAAATTTTAAATAAAGTACTATTCATGCTAATAATCTTTTTTAAATGCATAAAATAAATGCAAATTATTTAAATAATCAAAATAAAAAACGCCCTTTCGGGCGCTTTTATTAAAATACATATGGTCGAACAAAAATCAGGAAGAAAATCCCAAGCATGAGGAACCATTTTAAGAAGTAATACAACTTACGGTTCTTAGCTTTTAAAGCCTTAGCTTTAATACGAATTTGGTAAACATAACCAAAAGCTTTATTTAAGCCACCTGTTTGATCGCCTGTTTCATTCGGTGAACTTGCCGCAGTCATCACATTACGACCAAACCAATGGTTGAAACGCTCCATCCATTTTACTTTCATTGGACGTTCAACGTCTGCAAAGAAAATAATACGGTTTTGATCAGTCTTATTTTCAGCATAGTGAATATAAGTTTCATCAAACACAACACTTTGACCATCACGCCAAGAATATCTTTCGCCATCGACGTCAATAAAACAACGATCATCATTTGGTGTAATTAGACCTAAGTGATAACGCAAAGAACCTGCATACGGATCACGGTGTCTTACCAAACGGCTGTCAGGTGCAAGCTCGGTAAACATTGCTGCTTTAATTGTCGGCAATGTTTTAAGAAGTGCTGTAGTTTTTGGGCAAAGTTCAGCAGCAGATGGATGACTCGATTCATACCATTTGAGGTAAAAACGCTTCCAACCTGTTTTAAAAAATGAGTTAAAACCTAAATCGTTATAGGTACTTGAAGCTTTAATCCCACCTTGGTCATATAAAGCTTTCGCTTCATCTCGAATCATTTCCCAATTTTCATCCAGCACTTTTAAATCTTTAAAATGCTGTGTATCGATATAAGGTTGATTCGGCACCTTTGAAAAGATGTACATTAAAAAGTTAATCGGTGCGAGCAAGGTTGAATGGTCAAAAAATTGACGATAAAACGAGTGACGCACTTTGCCGCGATGTTGGATATACAATGCTGATATCACAAAAATCGCTAATATGATCCACTTAATCATGTATCTTTGCTCGAATTTAGTAATAAAATTAAAAAATAGTGTTGTGTAGTAAAGGCTTCAACACATTGTCTATATTTATTATACTGATTTTACTTTCATTACTGCTAGTGACTATATCTTTCACCAGAATATGTAATAGTAGTTGCTAATTTACTAGAAAATTAGCAACTTTTGAAACAAAGAAATAATTTATTGATTCCAATTGATTAACTTAAGACTTTCAAGCTTGTTGACAGCAGTTTGATTGTATAAAAAACAACCTTTATCTAAATTTTCAAGATCAAATCTGATTTCTCTTAATGCTTCAGAATTTTCAGACAATAAATTCGAAGATATTATATCTTTAAGAAATTGTATCTGTGCTGTACGGGTCTGCTCCTGAACACCATTATAACTAACGTCATCAAAAACTTGTCCATTATATTGAATCACTGAAAACCCATCTAACTCTGCTCCAGTTTTCGTACTATACAAAGTAGTCCAATCTATTCCCATAAACTGCCCTTGTTTGTTCACTATTGCTAGATCAGGAGCAACTGTTTGAAAGCCCTGCGCAGTTAGAAGATTGTCTTCATGTATGAGATCAAAAGAATAATCTAGAGGATTGTTTGTATTAAAATTTATAAACTCTTGGTTATTTTTGATGGAAGACAAACGATAACAAGTACTACCTGCAGGAAAAGTATCTTGTCCGTATGAACTTAAAAACTTTCTAGCTGTAAAATATGGATTATTTGTATCAAATCCATATTTTCTAAAACCTGGCAATACTGTGTCAAAAATATTTTTCCCCGCTAGATTAACTTTTTCAAGCTTCCAATCAGTTTTAATATTATCTATAACATTCAAAGTCCACTCATCCATTGATTTTACGTCAATTATTGAAGTGAACTTATCTTGAGGGGTATATAAATGATTTTGCGTCACAATATATCGATTCAGGGGTTGATTGCTATCTACTCCATAAATACGTTTATTATTAATCTCATAATAACTTATTGATAAGCTATCATTATTTTCTCCAAGTACTTGATAATTTACCTCATAGTATCGTGATCCATTTTTAATTGAATCATTCGACTCTACTGCTGTGTTATTTGCAGAATTATTATCACTAGAACCACCGCCTCCACATGCACTCAACATAAAAGGAAGGATGGCCAAAATCATAAATTTATTTTTTAACATAATAGATACTTTATTGAACATTTTTATAACACAAAGTTTATCCAAAGATAAAAAAATAGACAATACTGTCTGTCTAATAATTCACACAAAATATTAATTTTTATTACTAGACCAAAAATAATTTATTAATTGTCTACTACATTTTCTAACTTTATCTTGTCCCTTCTTAACAAGAAGCTTTTACAATTAAAAATATATTTTTCATAAATATAGATTAAAAAAATTATTTAAAAATAATTGATGACCCTTGCGTCACGGCTTGATACAACTTGTCAGGTTTTTTTTAGATATAGTTATCGTAAGATTAGCGAAGCATAAATGTGTACCTAAGATGTGCACACGCTTCATAACATCAACTTAGAAGTCCTCCAAAACTAAGGAGATCAGGCATGATCCACGCTGGCAATGCCATTACCGTCCAAATGCTTTCGGACGGAATTGCAGAATTCCGCTTTGACTTACAAGGTGAGTCGGTCAATAAATTTAACCGTGCAACAATTGAAGATTTCCAAGCTGCTATTGCTGCGGTAAAAGCAAATAATGATATTAAAGGCTTAGTTGTTACCTCAGGCAAATCGACATTTATTGTTGGGGCAGACATTACCGAGTTTGGTGAAAACTTCGCACAAGGCGAAAAAGCGATTGTTGACTGGCTTATGCCTGTTCACGAAATCTTCAATAGCTTTGAAGATTTAGAGATTCCAAAAGTAGTTGCTATTAACGGTATGGCGTTAGGTGGCGGTTTTGAAATGTGTTTAGTTTGTGACTATCGTGTGATGTCAGAAGCTGCACAAGTGGGCTTACCGGAAATTAAACTTGGTATTTACCCAGGTTTCGGTGGTAGCGTACGTTTAAGCCGTCTGATCGGTATCGACAACGCGGTTGAATGGATGGCGATGGCTGCTCCTAAAAAACCGGCTGCTGCTCTAAAAGATGGTGCTGTAGATGCGGTTGTAGCTGCTGATAAATTACTTGAAGCTGCAACTGACTTGGTTAAGCAAGCAATTTCTGGTCGTTTAAACTGGAAAGCAAAACGTCAAGAAAAGCTTGAAGCTGTAAAATTGAACCCGCTTGAACAAATGATGGCGTTCAATACTGCAAAAGGTGCAGTGCTTGCTAAAGCAAACCCTGCTCAATACCCTGCTCCAAAACTATTACTTGATTCATTACAAGCGGGTGCAAGCCTTGCGCGTGACGAAGCATTAAAAGCTGAAGCTGAAGGTTTTGCAAAAGCTGCGATTACACCACAAGCTGGTGCATTGATTGGTTTATTCCTCAATGACCAAGTTGTTAAGAAAACTGCTAAAAAATATGAAAAAGGTGCACACCCTGTAAACCAAGCAGCTGTACTTGGCGCTGGTATCATGGGTGGTGGTATTGCTTACCAAGCGGCAAGCAAAGGCACACCAATTATTATGAAAGATATTGGTAACCCACAACTTGCTCTAGGTATGAAAGAAGCGAACAGCTTGTTAACTAAACAAGTTGAACGCAAGAAAATGAAACCTGCGCAAATGGGTGAAACCCTTGCACGTATCCGTCCTACTTTAAGCTACGATGAGTTTAAAGAAGTTGATATCGTGATCGAAGCAGTTACAGAAAATCCAAAAGTAAAAGAAATGGTACTTGCGGATACTGAGAAGAATGTTCGTGAAAATACGATTATTGCTTCTAATACTTCTACGATTTCAATCACACGTTTAGCAAAAGCATTACAACGTCCTGAAAACTTTGTAGGTATGCACTTCTTCAACCCAGTTCACATGATGCCGCTTGTAGAAGTGATTCGTGGTGAAAAGACTTCTGAAGAAGCGATTGCAACTACTGTTGTTCTTGCTCAAAAAATGGGTAAAACACCAATCGTTGTAAACGACTGCCCAGGATTCTTGGTTAACCGTGTATTGTTCCCTTACTTTGGTGCGTTCGACCTTCTTGTAAAAGACGGCGCAGACTTCCAACAAGTTGACAATGTAATGTCGAAATTTGGCTGGCCAATGGGTCCTGCTTACCTCATCGACGTTGTAGGTATCGACACAGGTGTACATGGTGCAGAAGTCATGGCTGAAGGTTTCCCAGACCGTATGAAGCCAGACTACAAAGGTTCAATCCAAGCAATGTACGAAGCTAAACGTCTTGGCCAAAAGAATGACGTTGGTTTCTACAAATACGAACTCGATAAGAAAGGCAAAAAAGCAAAAACTGTTGATCCAACAGCATATGAAATCATTGCTCCTTTCGTCACTGGTGAAAAACGCGAGTTTGATAACCAAGAAATCATTGACCGCATGATGCTTGCTTTCTGTAACGAAACAGTTCGTTGCTTAGAAGACAACATTGTTGCAACTGCTGCTGAAGCAGACATGGCAATGATTATGGGTGTAGGTTTCCCTCCATTCCGTGGTGGTCCATGTCGTTATATCGACCAAACAGGTGTTGCTGAATACGTTGCACTTTGCGACAAATATGCACACTTAGGTAAGGCTTATGAAGCGCCACAAATGTTGCGTGACATGGCTGCTAACAACAAAAAATTCTACGGTTAAGGAGCAACGTGAATGGCTACTTTAAATCCACGTGACGTTGTCATCGTTGATGGCGTACGTTCTGCAATGGGTAAAACCAAAAACGGTATGTTCCGTAATGTACGTGCTGACAGCTTATCTGCTGAATTGGTTCGTGCACTCGTTGCTCGTAACCAGTTTGATGTAAACGAAGTTGAAGACCTGATCTGGGGTTGTGTAAACCAGACTCTAGAACAAGGTATGAACATTGGCCGTAACATTGGCTTATTGGCTGACTTACCAAAAACTGTTGCTGGTCAAACAGTAAACCGTCTTTGTGGTTCTTCTATGCAAGCGCTTCATACTGCTGCTGCACAGATTGCAACAAACCAAGGTGATATTTTCATTATTGGTGGTGTAGAGCACATGGGTCACGTAGGTATGATGCACGGCATCGACTTAAACCCAGAAGCATCTAAACACTATGCAAAAGCATCTAATATGATGGGCTTAACTGCTGAAATGTTAGGTCGCATGAATGGTATTAGCCGTGAAGAGCAAGACGCTTTTGGTGTTGAATCTCACCGCCGTGCTTGGGCTGCAACTCAAGAAGGTCGTTTCAAAAACGAAATCGTTGGTGTTGAAGGCCACGATGCAAATGGCTTTAAAATCCTTTGCGACATCGATGAAGTAATTCGTCCAGATGCAAACCTTGAAGCGTTCAAAGCATTACGTCCTGTATTTGACCCGAAAGGCGGTACTGTAACTGCGGCTACATCTTCAGCTTTATCTGATGGTGCTTCTGCAATGTTACTTATGTCTGCTGAACGCGCACAAGCGTTAGGTTTAAAACCACGCGCTGTAATTCGCTCTATGGCGGTTGCAGGCTGTGACGCAGCAATCATGGGTTACGGTCCAGTTCCAGCAACTCAAAAAGCGCTTAAACGTGCTGGTTTAACGATGGCTGATATTCAAACTATCGAGTTAAACGAAGCATTTGCTGCTCAAGGCTTATCAGTAATGAAAGGCTTAGGTATTTACGACAAGCAAAACATCATTAACTTAAATGGTGGTGCGATTGCTTTGGGTCACCCACTAGGCTGTTCTGGTGCGCGTATCACAACGACTTTGTTGAACGTAATGGAGCAACAAGATACTCAAATTGGTCTTGCGACTATGTGTATCGGCCTTGGTCAAGGTATTGCAACGATTATCGAACGTGTTTAATTAACACCAAGATAAAAAAATCCCCGCTCAATGCGGGGATTTTTATTTTAACGTCCTTTTAAACCATCCTGAATTTGCTGTTGTAATTTTATGAGGTCACTAAGGTTAACTTTCATCGTACCCTCACGATAAGCATCGACATTACTTCGATTAATATTCAAAGGTCTTAACATTTCAAAAATGCCGTTGGTTGGATCAGAAGACTGTATTCCACCCGCTACCGCTAAAATGTATTGTTGTAAGAATGGAGAAAGTTGAGACAAATCAGGTTGTGCCATGACTGGCTGATAATCTACTGTCGTCATACCTTCAGGGACTAAAGCATTTTGTATATCGTAATGCGTTTTATACTCACGATGTTGCAGCGCCTGACGCACTTTTTTATCTTCTTGGAAGGGTACAAATCCCACCTCTTCACGTAACTCAGATTCAGCCATAACGCGAATTGTTGGTAAAGTAGCCACTTCTTCTGCTTGAACAGTCGGTAAACCCATAAAAGCAAATGCAGCGATTAAAGCTGATTGTTTTAAAAAGCTCATAACTTGCTCCAAAAATCAGTCACCCTATTTCAATTAAAAGATGATGATTAAATTAAAAGTATCTATAAATAGGCTACAACAAAGTCGAATTTGATTCAGTAAGGCTCAGATAAACGGTAAATATAATTAAAATTTTTAATGTAATAGTAAGGGACTTTCTAAAATATTTTAGAAATTAGTCTGAGTATAACTAAGTCAGATCATACTACTAGATTTAAATATTAAGATCTTTTGTTTATAGTCAGACTTTTATAAATCCATTGAATTCAACAGAAATAATGAACTTTAAAGTATTAAATCAGAATATTCTTATGAGCTGCCTACTCGTCAGTTTCTTTCTCACTGGTTGTGCGAGTAACCGAATTATTGGTGAAAACACGCGAGAGCTATTTACAAAATATGACTCAGGCCATGAATGGATCACTTTAATTGAAGATGATGTAATTGCATTTGGTAAACCATCAGTATCTCTCCCTAATGAACCAGAGGACAGTGTTGTCATCGCAGGGAAAAAATATAGTTATGTCATTAGTAAAGGCGGTAACGATTTCATTCAATTAATTAATCAATTAAATCCACAATATATCCAAATAAGTAATGAGCTAGATTTTAATGCTCCAGTTCCGGATAGTAATCATTTTTACGGGCATATTAGATTTTCTTACACCCCACCTAATGGGAAATTGAACGAGAAAGAATCAGCTTTATTTAAACAATATGGTGTAGTTCCATGTGGCTGTGCAAAGACATCAGAACCACATAAATTTGATTTAAATATTAAAGGAACTGTTTATCCTCCTGTAAAAAATCTTAAAACAATAACCCCTTTATCTAAGCCGTATCACATCAAAATCCAATATCTTCACGATAAAAGTGGAAAAGTGCCCTTATCAACTAAAGAGAAGCTAGCAAGTTTACCACTGCTTCCGTTTACCTTAACTTTCGATATTATCGCTTTACCTGCGAAAGTCATGGGTATCATTTACCAGCCCTAATAGGCTACGAAAAAAATTACAAACTTTCAGTAAAGATAAAAAATCCCCGCTTACTACGGGGATTTTTATTAATCATTTAACATCTCTTTTAAAGAATCAACTAATTGCGGAAATTTCGTATAACCTTCTCTACCTAAAAAATGCCCGCCATTAGGAACACTAATGTACGGCGCATCAATTTCTTTCGCCAATTCAATCGTCAGTTTTGGGGGAACCAAATCATCATTATCCGATAAATACACTAGCTTTTTCTTTATGCCCTTAAAGTAATCCGTGTCGACTTTACTCTTGGTTATATAACTATTAAGAACAGAAGAATCTGAAATTAAACCAGAGAATCCGGATACTAAAATCATTCCTCCAATATGTTGATAATCATGTCTTTGCAAAAAGTGCAGTAACGTAATCACTCCTAAACTGTGCGCAACAAAATAGGTATTCTCATCCACCTTAGGGATCTGTTGGTCTAAAACCTTTTGCCATGCATCTACATCAGGATGCTCAGAATCTAGAAATGGAATTAAGGTAACAGTTGTATGTTCATCTTCTATTTGATGTTTTAAATCTAAAAACCAGTGATCATCTATAGAAGCAGAGTAACCATGAAGCACAAATATTTGACGCATGTTCTTCTCCTGAAGTTCAAGTGTTTTGGCATTTGCAACAAATGACATTAATCCGAATAACACCAATAAAATGAGTTTTCTGATCATTGAACAAGTACCATTTTGAAAGATAAAAACATGCTAAACTATGACACCACTGTTAAGGTCAACCCCATTTTATGAACTTAGCTAAAGTTGCCGAGCTCACAAAAGTAAGCCCTTGTATGCTGCGTTATTACGAGAGCTTAGGGCTTATACAGCCTCTTCGAGCGAGTAATAACTATCGAAGTTATACGCAAAAAGATATTGAAAATATTAAGAAAATCAAAATATTAAATGATGCAGGCATGCACCTAAAAGATATTCAGGTTTTGCTGCCTTGTTTTGATTTAGATGAACGCGTATTTACGTTGTGCTCAGTGGTTCAAGAAAAACTGCAAACTGAACTCATGCATGTGTCTGAGCAGTTAAACAAACTACAAACTTCTCAAAGTTTATTACAATCTTTTTTAACCAAAGGAAAAGTCGAGAGCACCAAATCATAATATTTGATGCTCATACTTCGCTTATTCTTTTAAATCTCCTTCGAGCGCAGCCACATTCTTTTTCTTAATTTTTTCAATTTTTGCATTTAGCTTTAGAACATCTTGATAAAGCCCATTAAACTTTTTGACCTGAGCATTTTCATGAAAAAGAATCATCTGATCTTTCTTTTGCCATTCATAATTTTTTAGAAGCTTAAACATTTCTTCTGCTTTATCTAAAATTTGTAGCTCAATCATAAAAATTGCATGATCTTGATCTGCTTTTTGCTGAGTTCCCAATTTCATTTCAAGAAGTTGCCTCATCTCTGCATCAACCGATAGTTCTTGAACCTTTGCTAAGAAAGTTTTATGAATCTTTTCATATTCAGTCTGATACAGATCTGACGCTTTACGGACATCAGCTAGCATCTTTTCGGTTTCTGCAAATTTTTGTTTTTTATCAATATCTAAACGGTCCACATTTAAGAAAGTATCCCATTTGGCTGCTTTAAGTTCTCTCAAGTATGCGTTTCGTGCATTTATATTTTGAATCCAATAACTTAAAAGGAATTCTGAAATTTGCTTATAGTGTCCTGCCAAACGCTTATCATGAATATCGAGCTGGACGGGCTTAGACCAGTCTTGTGCTTGGTCATAAAGCTGGTTCATTTTTTCAGTCATGACCACATCAAACATTTGACTACTGTCTTTGGCCTGCTGCTGTTTGATATGTTGATAGGTGAAAAAAATAATACTTGTGATAACAACCAGACTTGCAATCGCAATCAAAACTCGGCGCATACACACCTCCTATTTCCATTCTTATAGTTTTGCTCTTTATAGTTATAAAATAGAGCTTATTCTTCTTTATATGCCATTTATTTCACAATACGCAACACTGTATTCGCTACTCAAAGCTTTAAATCCTTGTGCATCATCCCTATTATGATGGGTAATTAAAATTTATGAGATTCTCCCATGCGTGTTGATGTCTGGTCTGATGTAGTTTGCCCTTTCTGTTATATCGGCAAAAAACGCCTTGAACATGTCGCTGCGGAAGCAGGTATTGATCTTGAAATTCACTGGCATAGTTTTGAATTAGATCCTGATGCGCCAGCAAAACATGACACTTCAAATACTGAGCGTTTAGCTAAAAAATATGGCCGTACCTATGAAGAGATGGAAGAAATGGAGCGCAATATTGCGGCCATGGCTGCCTCTGAAGGTATTGATTTTCAATGGCAAAAAGCCAACTCTGGCAATAGTTTTAATGCACACCGTATTATTCACCTTGCACAAAGCAAAGGTTTAGGTAATGAAGCTAAAGAAGCCTTTTTCCATGCTTATATGACCGAAGGTCTCGCAATTGGCGAACGTGAAGTCGTAGAAGAAATTGCATCTCGTATTGGTTTAGATAATGCTGAAGTTGAATATGTATTAGATACCAACGAACTATCTGACTTTGTCCGCCATGATGAAAAAATTGCCCAAGAGCAGCTCAATGTAACTGGCGTGCCATTTTTTGTATTCGACCAAAGAATCGCGCTTGCTGGTGCTCAACCTCGTGAAGTCTTTTTACAAGTTTTAGAAAAAGCGCAAATCAAAGCAAATACTGAAGAAGTCGAGCAAGATGATGCAGCTGTTTGTACTGATGAATCATGTGATATTCCACAGAAATAGATCAACACAATTAAAATGTGATCAAATCGTATGTTTTATCACCATTTTAGCAATAGAGCGTTCTAAAAAAAGAACTATCTAATTGCTAAAAATCAGTTTATTATTGCCGCTTAGAATATTCGCGCTGTAATGTTCTGTTTTTTATGTGTTTAATGATCGGAATTTAAAATTTCCTTGATCTATCATCCCCCTTCACTGGGGGTTTTTTTTTGGCCAAAAATAACCGCTACTAGCTTAAACTTTTTCATTTATTTCAAATATGTAAAAAAAGTTAAATTTACTTAACTTTTGTGTCTCCCTCTTGATTTTATTAGAAAAATCAACAAAAGTGGAAACAACAACAAAACATAAAGATAGATATGAAAACATTTCATGTAATGCCATACCGGCAGCTTTTTGCACTTTTAACGATTGGATTTGGTTCAGTATGCATCGCTCATGCAGAGACTGCCTCTTCTTCTACAAACCAACAAGTAGGAAGTACATCATCTGGAGTACAAACCGAAGTTAACTCAGATGAAAATCTGTTAGATCAAATTCCGCGCTGGGTGGACGCGACTCCAACCATTTTTCCAGAGCAGTCTAATGAGCCTATTGTTCCACCTACCGAACAAACAGAAGATCAAACCTGGGTTGACCGTAAGCAAAAGAAAATTCGTAATTGGGCCGATCGTACTTCTGAAAAAATTGATAATTGGTTTGGTGAAGTCGATCCACAAAAGCCAGCTACCGCAACCATTCGTGTTATGGTCGATAACTATTGGAATGAATACGATAACTATGAAATCAAACCCAGAATTCGCGGTAAGATTAAATTACCTACTCTAGAGAAACGCATTAGCGTGGTATTTGGTGATGACTCTTTAGATGACGAATTTAATAATAGCCCAGCCAATGTCAATCAGAATCCCAATCAAGATCCAAATAAAAAGTTAGATGGTAAACGAACTCGAGATGACAACAGCTCAATCGCTTTACGTTGGTCAAATTTCTCGAAAAAGTTACCTTTTGAAACAGATGCTGACTTAGGTATTCGTTCTGGAGACGATATTTATGTTCGTTTAAAAGCATCAAGAGACTGGCAACTTCGTAATGATTTTAAGTTTTATGCAGAGCAAATTTATCGTTACGGCATAGATAGCGAAAACTATCTGCGTACCAATCTTGAACTTACACATGCTAGGCCAAATCAACCGTTTTTATCGAATCAGTTCAGCCTGACCTATGCTGATGATCAAGACGATGATCTAGCTTGGGAAAACCGAACTTTCCGTGAGCACAGTTTCTTTGCAAACAATCGTTTTAACTATGGTATTTATACAAGTGGTTATTACAACGACAATGACTTACGTTTAAACAGTTGGGGACCGTTTGTTTCATGGCGCCAACCCGTTTTACGGGAATGGTTCTTTGTACAAGGCGATGTAAATTACTTTAATGACCACCGTGAAGATCGTAATCATTTTGTTAGTACCTTCTTACGCTTAGAAGCACTCTTTTAAGCTAAATAGCATCACCTTGGAACCTTATCCAAGGTGGTGAAGAATAAAATATTTTTAAATAAAATTTTAAGATTAGCCTTTTAAAGTTTTGTTCTAATTTTATTTTTGATTCCTTATCTTTAAAAATGAATCAATTTTCTTCTTCTCCATTTCAAAATAAATCGACAGTCTTCATTTGTATTTATAGTTTAGGTCTATTAGCTTTACTTCCACATACTCAATTTTTTTATAACTCTTTAAAACACCAACGGTCACGGCGTTACCCCTATTCTTCTACAAGCTTCGCTAAAGTAAAAAGACAATCACTTTCACACTCACCTTGTGAAGTAGAAGCACACAATGCTTTATCTGATGCTGGTTTAATTCAAGAACTTATGGCTGTATTTGGAAATGATACGTTATGGAAACGTGCGACTCAGCCTGAACAAACTTATAAAGCCTTTGGTAAGAAAAAGAAGACGACCTCATCGGCACAGGTTTCGGCTACTAATCCACTGAGTGCAAGCTGGGCCACCATTTCAACATGGATGCCTTTTGAAAATGACCTTGATTTAGGATCTAACTCTGAGAGTGATGTGTATGTCCAGTTTCTGGCAAAAAAGAAATGGAATTTGAGACATAACATTAGCTTTGATACAGAGCAGATATTTCGCTATGGCTCTACTAGCCGAAACTACACTGAAACCACGCTAAACCTAACGCAAAAAATGCAAGATAACACATTATTTTCTAATAAATTTAATTTGAACAAGAGCGAAAATGAAGATTACAACTGGGGCAATTGGACTTTTCAACAATTTGAGTTTGTAAAAGATAATAGTCTGACTTACGGTATTTATAGCGGTGGTGTATATACCAAAAATGATATGCGACTAAATAGCTGGGGTCCTTATATTTCATGGCGTCAGCCTATATGGCGAGATTGGATTTTTATGCAAAATGATCTTAATTTTTTTAATCATATTGATGATGATCCTAAGCATCAACTTAGTGTGCAAATGAATCTTGAAGTTAATTTTTAACCAAAAATCATCAAGTTGTGGATAACTCTTTCTTTATCCACAAAAAAGCCCCTGACAGTTCAGAGGCTTTTTTATATCAAAAAATTATTTCAACAATAAGCTATTAATACGCTTCACATAAGCTGCTGGGTCTTCTGGTAAACCACCTTCTGCAATCACAGCCTGATCAAAAATCACGTTTGCCAAATCATCAAACTGTTCTGAACCTTCAAGTTTTTTCACCAAAGGATGCTCAGGGTTAATTTCTAAAATTGGCTTAATTTCAGGTACAGCTTGCCCCGCTTGTTTAAGCATACGAATAAGTTGCGGAGACAACTCACCCTCACTTGTTACTAAACATGCAGGAGAATCTACCAAACGAGTTGTTACACGTACTTCTTTAGTTTTAGACTTCAACGAATCACTTAATTTCTCAACCACAGGCTTAAACTGTTCAGCCGCTTGCTCAAGTGCCTTTTTCTCTTCGGCATCTTGCAAATCACCTAAATCAACCGCGCCTTTAGATACATTCTTTAATGGCGTACCGTCAAACTCTTGGACAAAATTCATTGCCCATTCATCAACACGCTCTGCCATTAATAATACTTCAATACCTTTTTTATTAAACAACTCAAGCTGTGGCGAGTTTTTCGCTGCTGCTAGACTGTCAGCAGTCACATAATAGATGGCTTTTTGCCCCTCTTTCATACGTGCCTTATAGTCAGCAAAAGAAGTTGTTACTTCATCATTTGTTGAAGTCGCATAACGTAATAATTTTAAAATACGTTCACGGTTACCAAAGTCTTCGCCCAAGCCTTCTTTAAGTACTGAACCAAATTCACTGTAGAAAGTCTTAAATTTTTCTTGGTCTTTTTCATCTTCCGATTTAGCCAAACCATCAAGTACAGTTAATACACGGCGTGCATTACCTTCACGAATCGTTTTGACATCACGGCTTTCTTGCAACAACTCACGGCTAACATTAAGCGGCAAATCAGCACTGTCCACTACACCTTGAACAAAGCGTAAATAGTTCGGAATTAAATTATCCGCATCGTCCATAATAAAGACGCGTTTTACATATAGTTTAATTCCCGCTTTTGCTTCACGAGTAAAAATGTCATGTGGAGCTTTACTTGGAATATAGAGTAATTGGGTATATTCCGTACTACCTTCAACACGGTTATGTGCCCATGCGAGCGGTGCTTCAAAGTCATGAGTTAAGTTTTTATAGAACTCAATATATTGCTCTTCAGTTACTTCGCTTTTATTACGTGTCCATAAAGCACTTGCCGAGTTGATCGCTTCCCACTCGTCAGTTTTGACCATTTGGCCGCCTTTAGGTTCTTCACCTTCAGCAACTTCTTCTTCCTGCCAAACTTCTTTTTGCATTTCAATTGGCAAGCTAATGTGGTCAGAATATTTATTAACAATCTGCTTAACTTTATAAGATTCTAAATAATCAAGCGCATCATCACGTAAGTGAAGAATAATGTCGGTACCACGTGATGCCTTATCAATTTGCTGAACTTCAAACTCGCCTGTACCACCACTAATCCAGCGCACCCCTTCAGATGCATCTAAGCCTGCACGGCGTGATTCAACCGTAATTTTGTCGGCAACAATAAAACCTGAATAAAAACCAACACCAAATTGACCAATCAACTGAGCATCTGCTTTTTGATCACCCGTCAATTTTGACATGAAATCTTTAGTGCCTGACTTAGCAATTGTACCTAAGTTATCAATTGCTTCTTGCTGGCTTAAACCAATACCGTTATCAGAAATCGTTAACGTTTTATCTTCTTTATTTAAACTGATTCGTACATGTAAGTCTGGATCATTTTCATAATATTCAGGATGATTAATTCCTTCAAAACGTAACTTATCACATGCATCTGATGCATTAGAGATAAGCTCACGTAAGAAAATCTCAGGGTTAGAATAGAGAGAATGCGTCACTAAATGTAAAAGCTGGGCAACTTCTGCTTGGAAACTATAATTTTGTGATGCTTGTTCACTCATAAATCACTCCTTAAATTTTGAAGCTGTTTGTTCTCGAATGCTTTATGAATGGAGTACTTCTAGAATTTTTCAATCCTGAATATCAAAAATTTTTACTCTAATTAAAATGGGCCGTGGCTTAACACCCTATCTTGCAATATCGTATCTAACTGCTTTTGACGTTGTTGGTAAGCTTTGCTAATACAACTGACATTGGCAGCACAAGCATTTCTTTTTTTCAGCCATTGCTGCTGAGTATCTTTCTGGTTATCTCGCCCACCCATAGGTAAAGCATGCAAAACGATTTGATACGTCGTTGCCATTTTTACATCTGCATCATTTAAAGAACGGTTTTTACAAATACTTTTTTCCGTTTTCGTTTTTGCAGCATCGCACGAAAAACTTGCAGCTTGTAAATTTTGAGTAAAAGCAATACCACTCAAAAGTGCTAAACAAATCGCTAATTTGTTATTCATGTTTTTATTCCCATGCTTGTAATGAATAGAAATTAGTTTAGAAAAAAACTTGCAGAAAATATGTGTAAAACTGTCTGTTTTATGCTTTTTTTAGTGCAAATAAAATCCATAAAAAAACCTCACATAAATATATGTGAGGTGCCTGAGTCTAGGTTTATTATTATATTTTTCTATTTATTATTATGCTTAAAATTTATAGCTATAACCCAAAGTATAAACAAAAGGATTAATATCTAAATCAAACTTGTAGTTAGCAATTGATGGATCAATTGTTACTTCAGGACTAATATCAGCATAACGTACATCTACAAATACACCCCAGTTTTTAGCATCAGCAGGTTGGAAATTAAAACCAACTTGACCTGCAAAACCAAAATCTTCTTTAACTTTAACTGCTGCCCCTTCTTCATCCCAAGGAATAAATGCTGTAGCACCAACACCAATATACGGTGTGAAACGTGTAGAGTTTTTAAAATGATATTTTGCAGTAATTGTTGGTGGTAATTGTTTAATACGCGCTTTACTTTCACCATTCACAAGTACGTCATGATTAATAGGTGTTGCTAATAATAATTCTGCCGAAAATGGAGACTGACCAAAAAAGTATTCTACCGATGGTGTGAATGTATATTCATGATCTGCTTTTACCACGCCTAAAGGTGTTGTTGTATCTTCAGATGGAGCAATAACACTACCACCAAATTTCACTTGCCAGTTACCAGCAAAAGTAAAAGAAGACATCCCCATTAATGCAATAACCAAAGCTTTTTTGAACACTTTAATATCTCCAACCTTATTTATATTTATAATAAACATTTATTTTAAAACCATGCAATACTCATTATAAAATTATTTTATAGTTTATTTTTAAACTACTGTTTTAAATAAAATTATATATTATCCAACTATTTTAATAGGTTTTTATTCCAACCTCATTAATCAAGATTATTTTATATTACCAACTATTTTAATATACTTTCAAATTCCGAGCATTTCAATATAATTTATTTTAAATACATGTTTTATTTAGATAATAAAAAACCTTCTTAATTTAAATCTAAAGATCATGATTAAGAAGGTTTACACTTTAATATTTTATAAAAACTTTATAAAACCATTGCAGCGATCCAGCCAAAAATTAATAGCGGAATATTAAAGTGAATAAAGGTAGGTACGACTGTATCCCAAATATGATCGTGTTGCCCATCTACACCTAAACCAGCTGTTGGCCCTAAGGTTGAGTCAGAAGCTGGCGATCCAGCATCACCTAATGCTGCTGCTGTACCAATAAGTGCAATCGTTGCTAATGGTGAGAAACCAAACTGCACACATAAAGGCACATAAATAACAGCTAATACAGGAACACTTGAGAAAGATGAACCAATACCAATTGTCACAAATAAGCCAATACAAAGCATTAAGAATGCTGCAAGCGCGCGGTTATCTCCAATAATCTCAACTACACCATTTACTAGCTGATTAATATCACCAGTATGAGTCATTACTGAGGCGAAACCGGCAGCAGAAATCATGATGAAGCCCACTAAAGCCATCATTCGCATGCCTTGTACAAAGACATCATCTGCATCTTGCCATTTAAAAATTCCGGCGGTAGATAGAACAGCAAAACCGACTAAACCACCCAAAATCATCGAACCTGAATATAGCTGTGCAGCAAGCGTCAAGCCAATTGCGAGCAATGCCATCAAGATCGTTTTCTTTGCAATAACTGGTGCTTGCTCTGCTTCATGCTTTAACTCTTCAGCATCTGCTTTTAAGTCAGCTGTTTCATCCTGGGTTGTTGCGCGAAGAGGTTTATCTAGATCAATCGTGGTCACAGGTGTAATCGCACGATCAGCATAAATTCTTGGTTTACGGTAGCTAATAAATACAGCAACCAAGGTGCCTAACACCATACCTAAAACAGGAATGGCCATGCCAATTGGCATCATTGCCCGATCAACATGTAAGCCGTACGCTGCCCCAATTTTGTTGATATTTCCCATCAGAATCTGTTCAAGGAAAATTGCACCAAATCCAACCGGAAGAAAAATATAAGTACCAACCAAACCTAGCGTAAGTACACAGGCTGCGGCGCGGCGGTCTAATTTTAAATGGTTCATTACCCGTAGTAGTGGCGGAACCAGTACAGGAATAAAGGCAATATGAACTGGAATAAGGTTTTGAGAGAAAATAGCAGAAATTAATAAAATACCTAAGAGGAGATACTTCACTTTAGTCTGACGGCTTTTCCCGGCTTCCATTCCCAATAAACCAATCAGCTTATGGGCAAGTAAATCAGGTAAACCAGATTTTGATAGAGCCAGAGCAAATGCCCCTAACACTGCATAGGCAAGTGCAACTTCAGCACCATCGCCAAGACCAGCGTTAAAAGCTTCAACGGTTTGAGAAAGGCTTAAACCTGCTACGAGGCCACCCACAATGGCAGAAACCACTAAAGTCAGTACGACAGAAACGCGCGCCAGTGATAATAAGAACATCACTGCAATCGCAATAACGACAGCATTCATGAATAAGTTCAGAGCAAAACAAAAGGCGATATTCTAGCAGATTCATATCTATGAAGCCGAAAATATCGCCGAATTAACAGTTTTATGCAGTTATTTCACTGTTACGCTTGAGCTTTAATAAACTCACGAATATGAGTTGCTATTTTCTCTGGCTCACTCAGAATGGCCCAGTGATTTGCATTAAGCTCTACATATTCAAATTTTTCAACCCACTTTGGCATAGCCTCAGTGATGTATTCTGGGCTTACAAAAGTATCATATTTTAAAATAACAGCTTTTACTGGACACTGCGCATAACGTTGACGTGGGTCAGTTAAGCGGGGAATAAAATTGGCACGATATAAATTAATGCCATATTTACCATCAGCATTAATATTATTATTTAAAGGTAAATTACTTTTCCTTTCCAGCTGCGTAAGAACTTTACCCCATTTTTCTGGGCTAAAAAGAGACCATACAGTTGGTGCTAATAACGGAAGATGGAATGCCCCGATATACCAAGATTTTGTTAATATTTTTAAGATTTGAGCTGGTGAAGATTTAAATTTATCACGTAAAAATAAAGCGGCATGATCAAGACATGGTCCAGAAATGGTGGTGTATGATAATAAACGACCTTTGAACTTAGGCTCAGTGACCGACTCCCAAGACTGAATCGAACCCCAATCATGTGCAGCCATATGGAATTGACGATTTGACAATAACTCATCAACAACTTCTTGGAGATCTAGAGATAAACGCTCTAAACGGTAATCACGTATACGTTTTGGTATAGATGACAAACCAGCTCCACGTACATCGTAAGTAACAATGTAGAAGTCATTAATCAAATGCTCAATGATTGATTCCCATACTTCTTGATTGTCTGGATAGCCATGTACTAAAACCAAGGGAGTATTTTTTTCGTCACCCCATGTTTTAGCACAAAGCGTTTGTTGATCACTTGTTGTTACTGTATGAACTTTTGGCTGCATAATCATTTCCTATCTTGTTTTTCAATCGATCATGTCGTTAGTCGGATAGAGCATTGCCATCAATATAAAAAAGATGATACTTATCTAGTATGAATACTGTTGCAATAAAAAAAATTGACTATTATGGCTATTTTAAGAAGACTTCAGAACAATCCTACGATTTCAAAATTTCTATTTAATCACTATCCCCCTTATCGTGGCGCAGGGATTTATATTGAAATCATGAATTTAGAACTTTGCCATGTGCGTGTAAAGATGCCGCTGACTTGGAAAAACCAAAATTTAGTCGGTACACATTTTGGTGGAAGCCTTTATTCAATGGTTGACCCATTTTATATGATGATTCTTATGCATCATCTCGGATCAAAATATATTGTTTGGGACAAAGCTGCCGAAATCAATTTTCTTTCCCCAGGGCGCAGTACTGTACATGCAGATATTCGAGTTGATTTAGCTGAAATAGAACAAATTCGTGAACTTGCCGAGAACTATGAACCTGTTTTAAGAACTTATCATCTAAACATTTTTGATGAATCTGGGGTAAGAATTGCAGAGGTTCAAAAAACGCTTTATATCAGACGTAAAAAGGCGAAACCTTTTCCTCAATAAAAAATAAGCGCTAAAAGCGCTTATTTTTTTATTTGTTAATTTTTTATCTTTTCTCTTCAATCGCAGCACCAGCACCACCACCGATCGCACCGCCAATTGCAGCACCAGAGTCACCACCAATCAGTGCTTTACCTACGACTGAACCGATACCAGCACCAATCGCACTCTTAGTCGTTGTCTGTTTACTGCCGCCTTGGGTATTAGAGCCTACGCCTGCACCTACCGCTGCGCCTAAGCCTGCACCAATACCTCCACCTACATGGTTACCTAAACCACCACCAAGTGCTCCACCTGCTGCTGCTGCACCAATACGTTGGTCAGATGGGCTCATATTTTGGCAGCCTGTGAACATAAGTGTAGACAACATTAAAGCAGAAACTAATCCAATTGTTTTTTTCATGACCGTTCTCACAATGATCTGTTCTAGAGAAAAGAATAATCCCCTTTTATGAGGAATTTGATCAGATTGTGTTATCCGTCTGTCCTAATCGATTGATATTTTGTAAAGCTCTGCCTTTTATATTTATTAAGCCAAATTTTAATTATAAAAAAGAAGTCTTTAATCACATAAAGACTTCTATAGTTTAACAATTATTAAGGATATTTTTAGTACTTCCCTTTCTTCTCTTCATAGGCTGCACCGGCACTACCACCCAATGCTCCACCTGTAGCAGCACCAGCGTCACCACCAATAATTGCTCCACCTAATACAGCGCCAACACCAGCACCAATTGCACTATTACGTACGGTTTTACTGCTAGACCCTTTTGCATTAGCCGCAACACCTGCACCGAGTGCCGCTCCTAGACCTGCGCCGATATTACCGCCCACGTGTTTTCCTACCGCACCACCTGCGCCACCACCAATAGCAGCTGAACCAATACGTTGACTTTCTGGGCTTGCATTCTGACAACCAACAAACAAAGTTGTAGACATCAGGCCAACACTAACAATCATCATCATTTTTTTCATTAGATTTACTCCAGTCTTCATAAGCAGGTAGCCTAATGTGTTTTTGTGGAGTCTTTATCCCGCTTAGGTAATAAAATAATAACTCTTTAATATGTTTATGTAATTACAATTTAAAATTGTTATAAATAAATGTATATAAAAAAGGCACCCTAAGGTGCCTTTTTTAGTGCCAGTCTAAACTTAGAATTGTTCAGAGTTTAATGCTTGGCTAAATGCTTGGTCTACTTCGCTGAAGTCATTATGAAGCTCATGCTCTGCAGCTTCTGCTTCTTGACGACGACGCTCTAAGTGGTACGCAAGACCAGTACCTGCTGGAATCAAACGACCTACTACAACGTTTTCTTTCAAGCCACGTAAATCATCTTCTTTACCTGTTACAGCCGCTTCAGTTAACACACGAGTTGTTTCCTGGAACGATGCAGCAGAGATGAACGAGTCAGTAGAAAGCGATGCTTTCGTAATACCCATCAATTGACGTTCAAACTTCGCAGGGAACTTGTTCTGAGCCAAGACAGCTTGGTTCTCTTGAACAACGCGGATGTAATCCACTTGCTCGCCTTTAATGAAGCTTGTATCACCGCCATCAGTGATATCAACTTTACGCAACATTTGACGTACGATAACTTCAATGTGCTTATCGTTGATTTTTACACCTTGGAGACGGTAAACGTCTTGAACTTCGTTCACGATGTAGTTAGTTAATGCAACTTCACCTTTCAAACGCAAGATGTCATGTGGGTTTTGTGGACCATCAGAAATAGTCTCACCACGGTTCACATGCTCGCCTTCGAATACGTTGATTTGACGCCATTTTGGAATCAATTCTTCGTAAATCTCAGAACCATCATCAGGAGTAATTACCAAACGGTTTTTACCCTTAGTCTCTTTACCGAAGCTTACAACACCTGATACTTCAGCAAGAATTGCATGCTCTTTTGGCTTACGCGCTTCGAACAAGTCAGCTACACGCGGAAGACCACCGGTAATATCACGAGTACGTGATGTTTCTTGTGGTACACGACCAATAACGTCACCCACACCAATCGTTTCGCCATCACGGACAGTTACGATTGTATTTTGTGGCAGGAAGTAGAACTGTTCGCCACCATCTGTTGTATCCAACACGATTGCAGGACGTAAATCTTTACCAGAAGCAGGACGAGCTGTTACAGGCAAGATTTCAACAGTAGTCATACCAGTTGCATCATCAGTTTTCGATGTTGCAGTTACGCCATCAGCGATTTGGCTGAAACGCGCTTTACCAGCAACTTCTGTTACCAATGGATGTGTATGCGGATCCCAAGTCGCTACGATACCGCCAGCTTCTACAGCTTCACCATCTTTCAACAAGATGCTTGCACCGTAAGGAAGTTTATAACGCTCGCGCTCACGACCTAAATCATCGGCAATACCAATTTCACCTGAACGTGAAACTGAAACCAAGTGGCCTTTTGCATGTTGTACAGTTTTCACGTTATGGAAACGTACAGTACCTTTATTACGTACTTGAACACTGTTCGCAGCAGAAGTTCGGCTCGCAGCACCACCAACGTGGAACGTACGCATCGTTAACTGTGTACCCGGCTCACCGATTGACTGTGCAGCCATTACACCGACTGATTCACCTGGGTTCACCAAGTGACCACGTGCAAGGTCACGACCATAACAACGAGCACATACACCGAATGTTGATTCACATGCGATTACTGAGCGTACTTTAACTTCATCGACACCAGCCTCTTCAAGCTGAGCTGCGATTTTCTCGTCAATTAACGTACCACGAGGTAATACAACTTCATCATCAGATGCACGACGTACGTCTTCAGCAGTTACACGACCTAATACGCGGTCACGTAATGGCTCGATGACATCACCACCCTGAATGAATGGAGTCATTACTAAACCACCCGCTGTACCACAATCAGGTTCAGTAATTACCAAGTCTTGCGCTACGTCTACAAGACGACGAGTCAAGTAACCAGAGTTCGCAGTTTTCAATGCTGTATCGGCCAAACCTTTACGAGCACCGTGTGTTGAAATAAAGTACTGAAGTACTGTTAAACCTTCACGGAAGTTCGCTTTAATCGGAGTCTCAATAATCGAGCCATCCGGTTTTGCCATCAAACCACGCATACCAGCAAGCTGACGAATCTGTGCCGCACTACCACGGGCACCAGAGTCAGACATCATATAGATGCTGTTGAATGATTTTTGTTTCTCGTCTTCACCTTGTTTGTTTTTAACAAGTGTATAAGACAAGTTATCCATCATTGCTTTAGCAACTTGGTCGTTTGTACGCGCCCAGATATCGACAACTTTGTTATAACGCTCACCAGCAGTTACGAAACCTTGTTCGAACTGTTGTTCGATTTCACGAACTTCTGTTTCTGCTTTATCAATAATCGTGTGCTTAGTAGGTGGAATGAGCATGTCTTCCATACCTACAGATACACCTGAACGAGTCGCTTGACGGAAGCCCAAGTACATTAATTGGTCAGCAAAGATAACTGTATCTTTCAAACCAAGTTTACGATAGCAAGAGTTGATCAATTTAGAGATGTTCTTTTTAGTCATCTCAAGGTTGATCATGTCAAAGCTTAAGCCTTGTGGAACAATTTCCCAAAGCAAACAACGACCAGGTGTTGTATCAACAATAATAGTTTGGTGTTCACGTTCACCATTTTCATTGATAACAGTTTGGTGTACACGTACTTTAACACGCGCATGGATTGCAACTTGACCAGTAGCAAGTGCACGGTTTACTTCATGAGTATCCGCGAACACCATGCCTTCACCTTTAGCATTTACGGCATCACGTGTGATGTAGTAAAGACCCAAGACAACGTCCTGAGAAGGAACGATGATTGGCTCACCGTTTGCTGGTGACAAGATGTTGTTTGTTGACATCATCAATGCACGAGCTTCTAACTGTGCTTCGAGTGTCAATGGAACGTGTACCGCCATTTGGTCACCATCGAAGTCGGCGTTAAACGCAGCACAAACGAGTGGGTGAAGACGGATTGCCTTACCTTCAATAAGAATAGGTTCAAATGCTTGAAGACCTAAACGGTGAAGTGTTGGCGCACGGTTCAACATGACTGGATGTTGACGAATTACAGAAGCAAGAACGTCCCAAACTTCCGGAGTCTCACGCTCAACCATTTTCTTCGCAGCTTTAATGGTAGTCGCCTGACCTGAAGCTTGTAGCTTCGCGAAAATGAATGGCTTGAATAATTCAAGTGCCATTTTCTTCGGAAGACCACATTGGTGAAGACGTAAAGTAGGGCCTACAGTAATTACCGAACGACCAGAATAGTCAACACGCTTACCTAATAAGTTCTGACGGAAACGACCTTGTTTACCTTTGATCATATCTGCCAAAGATTTTAATGGACGTTTGTTAGAACCAGTAATCGCACGACCACGACGACCGTTATCAAGCAATGCATCTACAGACTCTTGTAACATACGTTTTTCGTTACGTACGATGATATCTGGAGCAGCAAGGTCAAGAAGACGCTTCAAACGGTTGTTACGGTTAATGACACGACGATATAAATCGTTCAAGTCAGAAGTCGCGAAACGACCACCTTCAAGTGGAACTAATGGACGTAAATCAGGTGGAAGTACAGGAAGTACATTCATCACCATCCATTCTGGCTTGTTGTTTGAATCTTTGAATGCTTCCATCAATTTCAAGCGCTTAGACGCTTTTTTCAACTTCGTTTCAGAAGTTGTTTGAGGGATTTCTTCACGTAAACGTGCGATTTCAGCTTCAAGATCGATATCTTTCAACAAGTCCTGAACCGCTTCTGCACCCATTTTCGCAGTGAATTCATCACCGTGTTCTTCAAGTGCATTGAAGTATTCTTCGTCTGTTAAAAGTTGATACTTTTCAAACGGAGTCATACCAGGGTCAGTTACAACGTATGATTCAAAATACAATACGCGTTCGATATCACGAAGTGTCATATCAAGTAATAAACCGATACGACTCGGTAACGATTTTAAGAACCAGATATGTGCAACTGGAGAAGCAAGTTCAATGTGACCCATACGTTCACGACGAACTTTCGCTGTAGTTACTTCAACGCCACATTTTTCACAAATGACGCCTTTGTATTTCATACGCTTGTATTTACCACACAAGCATTCGTAATCTTTTACTGGACCAAAAATTTTGGCACAGAACAAACCATCACGTTCTGGTTTAAAGGTACGGTAGTTAATTGTCTCAGGTTTTTTAACTTCACCATGAGACCATGACTTAATCATTTCTGGTGACGCAAGACCAATACGGATACGGTCAAACTCAATTGGTGCATGACCATCTGAGTCCGTTTTCTTACGCATGATATCGAGCAAGTCTTTCAATTTTTTTCTCCGTGTGTCGGGAAGCAACGCTTACCCGACTGGGTCACAAATATTGTTTTTACCTAAAAAATCGTGAGTCTTACGACTTAGTCACCATTTTTCAGTTCAATGTTGATACCTAAAGAACGGATCTCTTTGGTCAATACGTTGAACGATTCAGGCATACCCGGATCCATATAATGGTTACCATCTACAATATTCTTGTAGATACGTGTACGACCTTCAACGTCATCCGACTTAACAGTTAACATCTCTTGGAGTGTATATGCAGCACCGTAAGCTTCAAGTGCCCAGACTTCCATCTCACCGAAACGCTGACCACCGAATTGTGCTTTACCACCAAGCGGTTGCTGTGTAACAAGAGAGTAAGAACCTGTTGAACGAGCATGCATCTTGTCATCAACCAAGTGGTTCAATTTGAGCATGTACATGTAACCTACAGTTACAGGACGGTCAAACTGTTCACCAGTACGGCCATCATACAATACTGTTTGACCTGTACGAGAGATACCAGCTAACTCAAGTAAGTCTTTAATTTGACTTTCTTCAGCACCATCAAATACAGGCGTAGCCAAAGGCACACCAGCACGTAAGTTGCCTGAAAGAGCTAAGACTTCAGCATCAGTTAAGCTATCAAGATCTTCTTGCTCACCACCGACTTTGTTATAAATCTTGTCTAAGAATTCACGCAGTTCTAAAACTGTACGCTGTTCTTTCAACATTTTCTCGATTTTATCGCCAAGCCCTTTAGCCGCCATACCCAAGTGAGTCTCAAGAATCTGACCCACGTTCATACGAGATGGTACGCCCAACGGGTTCAATACGATATCTACTGGTACACCGTTAGCATCGTGTGGCATATCTTCAACAGGTAAGATGTTAGATACAACACCCTTGTTACCGTGACGACCAGCCATCTTATCACCAGGCTGAATACGACGTTTAACAGCTAAGTAAACTTTAACAACTTTCAATACGCCAGTTGTTAATTCATCACCTGTAGCAAGCTTACGTTTCTTCTCAGCGAATTTCTCGTCAATTTCTGCGCTCTTTTCTTTTAAGAACACTTGAATTTGAGTTAAACGCTCAGCGATTGCTTCATCTGCCGGTTGAATTTCAAGTAAATCAACAAGCTCTAAACCAGATAACACCTCTTCAACGAGTTTGTCACCACGTTTAGTTGAACCACCGCCATTAGACTCTTGGCCTTTAAGCAAACGAATTACACGCTCACGAGCTGCTTCTTCAAAGATCTTGTATTCTTCTTTCAAGTCTTTACGGTAAGCATCAAGTTGTGCTTTTTCGATCGCCAATGCACGGTCATCTTTCTCTAAGCCATCACGAGTGAAGACTTGAACATCGATAACTGTACCTTTTGTACCAGATGGAACACGTAAAGATGAATCCTTAACATCAGCTGCTTTCTCACCAAAGATTGCACGAAGCAATTTTTCTTCAGGAGTTAACTGAGTTTCACCTTTAGGCGTTACTTTACCAACAAGGATGTCACCTGCTGTAACTTCAGCACCGATATAAACGATACCTGATTCATCAAGCTTAGAAAGTGCAGCTTCACCAACGTTAGGAATATCGGCAGTAATTTCTTCTGCACCTAACTTAGTATCACGCGCTACACAAGATAATTCTTGAATATGAATAGAAGTTAAACGGTCTTCTTGAAGTACACGCTCAGATAATAAGATCGAGTCTTCGTAGTTGTAACCGTTCCAAGTCATGAACGCAACGCGCATGTTTTGACCAAGCGCAAGCTCACCCATATCTGTAGACGGACCGTCTGCCAAGATATCACCGCGAGCAACTTTGTCGCCCAAATTCACGATAATATTTTGGTTGATACAAGTGTTCTGGTTAGAACGCGTATATTTAATGAGGTTATAGATGTCTACACCAGCCTCACCAGCAATCATTTCATCTTCGTTTACACGAATAACGATACGTGAAGCATCTACGTATTCAATTGCACCACCACGGTTTGCGATTACACACACACCTGAGTCACGTGCAACGTTCGCTTCCATACCTGTACCTACAAGCGGTTTATCCGCACGTAGAGTAGGAACTGCCTGACGTTGCATGTTTGAACCCATAAGCGCACGGTTCGCGTCATCGTGTTCAAGGAATGGAATAAGTGATGCAGCAACAGATACAACCTGCTGAGCAGAAACGTCCATATGCGTCACTTTTTCTGGTGGCATACGTACGAATTCACCTTGATGACGAACAGAAACAAACTCTTCTGTTAAGTTGCCATCTTTATCTACTGCAGAGTCGGCCTGTGCAATAACAGTACCTACTTCCTCAATAGCAGAAAGGTATTCAACTGCATCAGTTACACGACCATCTACTACTTTACGGTAAGGTGTTTCCAAGAAACCGAAGTCATTTGCTTTTGCATATACAGAAAGCGAGTTGATCAAACCAATGTTTGGACCTTCAGGTGTTTCAATTGGACATACACGACCATAGTGAGTTTGATGTACGTCACGCACCTCAAAGCCCGCACGCTCACGTGTTAAACCACCAGGCCCAAGCGCTGATACACGACGCTTATGCGTAATCTCAGATAATGGGTTGTTTTGGTCCATGAACTGAGATAATTGGCTTGAACCAAAGAATTCTTTGATTGCAGCAGCAACTGGTTTCGCGTTAATTAGATCTTGTGGAGACAAGTTATCTGTTTCTGCTTGGCTTAAACGTTCTTTAACTGCACGTTCAACACGTACCAAACCAACACGGAATTGGTTTTCAGTCATTTCACCAACAGAACGTACACGACGGTTACCTAAGTGATCGATATCGTCGACTTCACCTTTACCGTTACGGATTTCAACCAATGTACGTAATACATCAATGATATCTTCGTGCGATAAAATACCTTCTACTTCACGTGACTTCTGGTCAGTACCAACTTCGTATGGACGACCCAAACGACGGTTGAACTTCATACGACCTACTGGAGATAAGTCATAACGCTCAGAAGAGAAGAATAAGTTATTGAATAAGTTTTCAGCAGCTTCTTTTGTTGGCGGCTCACCCGGACGCATTACTTTATAAATTTCAACTAAAGCTTCTTCACGGCCAGCTGTTGTGTCTGCTCGTAATGTATCAGCAACAAACGAACCACGATCAATATCGTTCGTAAACAAGATATTGAACTGTTTAACACCACCTTCTGCCAGTTTCACCATAACTTCATGGCTTAACAACGTATTAGCAGCAATTACTTCACCATCACGTAAAGTAATATTTTCAGCAATGATACGTTCATATAAGTATTCATCAGGAACTGAAAGTTTTGTTAAACCAGCAGCTTCCATTTGACGTACATGACGAGCATTGATACGTTTACCTTGCTCAACAATAACTTTACCGTCATTATCAGCAATATCAAATTGTGCCATTTCCCCACGTAAACGTTCAGGTACTAGGTCAATTTGGTAACTGCCCATGTCAAGATACACAGGTACTTTTTCATAGAACAAGTTCAAGATTTGTTCGTTGTTATAACCTAATGCACGTAACACAACAGTAGCAAGTAATTTACGACGACGGTCAATACGTACGTAAACCAAGTCTTTTGCATCAAATTCGAAGTCTAACCATGAACCACGGTAAGGAATGATACGTGCTGAATACAACACTTTACCACTTGAGTGAGTTTTACCTTTATCGTGATCAAAGAAAACGCCTGGTGAACGATGTAATTGAGATACGATTACACGCTCAGTACCATTAATAACGAATGTACCGTTTTCAGTCATGAGTGGAATTTCACCCATATAGACTTCTTGTTCTCGTACATCTTTAATTGATTTAGTTTCGCGATCTTTAATAATCAAACGAATTTTAACGCGCATTGGTGCCGCATAAGTCGAACCACGAAGAATACATTCGCGTACATCGAACTCAGGTTTACCAAGGCTATACTCAACAAATTCTAAAGCAGCATTGCCAGAATAACTTTCGATAGGAAAAACTGAACGAAATGCGGCTTGGAGACCGATATCTTCGCGGTTTTTTGGAGTTTTGCCATCTTGCAAGAATGTTCTGTACGAATCGACCTGAATCGAAAGTAAGTACGGTGCATCCATTACTTGGGGCAATTTACCAAAATTCTTACGGATCCGTTTCTTTTCGGTATATGAGTATGCCATCTGGAGTCCTCGGAAAGTAAACTAAGCCCGCCTGCAGAACGGGCTCAGAAGGAATTACGCAGGCCGATATGGCCACCACTGTTTACAAATGCTGCAATTTTTAGTGGTATAAAAACGCTTAACAATATTTTTAAAAAAGAAAAATATTGGTAAACATTTGAAATTACTTGTCTTATTTTGATTTTCTCAAAAATCAAACAAAACTAACAAAAATCGAGCCGATTATTGTAACGCAAAAAGGCTGATGACCCAAGAGCCATCAGCCATTTTATGGAGCCGATTTAAAAACCGACTCCTTTTACAATTACTTAAGTGTAACTGTAGCACCAGCTTCTTCAAGTTTCTTCTTAAGTTCTTCGCCTTCTTCTTTAGAAACGCCTTCTTTAAGAACTTGAGGAGCACCTTCAACTAGGTCTTTAGCTTCTTTAAGACCAAGGCCAGTTGCTTCACGAACTGCTTTAATTACAGCTACTTTGTTAGCACCGAAAGAAGTCAACTCAACGTTGAATTCAGATTGTTCTTCAGCAGCAGCAGCAGCGCCACCAGCTGGAGCAGCAACAGCAACAGCTGCAGCTGAAACGTTGAATTTCTCTTCGAAAGCAGAAATTAATTCAACAAGTTCAAGAACAGTTTTTTCAGCAACTGCGTTTAAGATTTCTTCGTTAGTTAAAGCCATGAGAATAACTCCAAATGGATATTGAATGGTGTGTAAAATTGATTAAGCAGCTTCTGACTCGTTTTTCTCTTTGAGCGCTGTAATAAGGCGACCCAATTTCGAAATAGGAGCTTGAAGGACAGAGGCAAGCATAGTAAGAGCTTTCTCTTGGTTCGGAAGGTTTGCAATTACGCTAACGTCAGCACCTTGATAAACTTTGCCGTCAAATGCAGCAGCTTTTAATTCAAATGCTTTGTTAGTTTTAGCAAAATCTTCGAACAAACGTGCAGCTGCACCCATGTCATCTTCAGAAGTTGAAAAACCTAGAATTGTTGGACCAACAAGGTTGTCGTTCAAGATATTGAATTGAGTATCTTGAAGTGCGCGTTTAGCCAAAGTGTTACGTACAATACGTGTAGAAACACCTAACTTACGAGCTTCAACACGAAGTGTTGTTAATTGCTCTACGCTTAAGCCTTGGTAGTCAGCAACAACGGCTGCAAACGCCTTAGAAGCAACTTCACTTACTTCCGCAACGATCTGTTTTTTGTCTTCAATAAGAAGAGCCATTGTAAAACCTCCTAAGGTGATTTATGTACCCAATGGGCACACTCCCAATTCGTAAGCCTTTCGACTTACACGCGGAGGAGGAACAAATCACACCACCGCGTCTACGCAGGCTGGTTTATTAAGAAAAGTGCTATTCGAAAATGACATCTTTTCGCCTGAGGTCTTTGACGCTGATAAATTCTCATTTATCAATTCAAAGTCCGCCTGATGAGTAAGGGATAAAGCTTTGCCTTACCCAACCAAATAGAAAAATATTTCTATTTAAGTTCTGTCCCCAATCAGGACTTTAAAATTCTTTACTAAGTCTAAACTTAGTTAGAAACGTTGTTTACATCAACAGTAAGACCAGGACCCATAGTTGAGCTCAAAGTGATCTTTTTGATGTATACACCTTTAGAAGTTGCAGGTTTTAACTTTTTCAAGTCAGCAACTAAAGTTTCAACGTTTTGACGGATAGCAGCAGCATCAAAGCCTACTTGACCGATCGCAGCATGGATAATACCCGCTTTGTCTACACGGTAACGAGCCTGACCAGATTTAGCGTTTTTAACAGCATTCGCTACGTCAGGAGTTACAGTACCAACTTTAGGGTTTGGCATTAAACCACGTGGACCAAGAATTGTACCGAGCTTACCAACAACACGCATAGCGTCAGGAGCAGCGATTACAACATCAAAGTCAAGGTTTCCACCTTGGATGCTTTCAGCAAGGTCATCAAAACCTACAACATCAGCACCAGCTTCTTTAGCGGCTTCTGCTTGCGCGCCTTGAGCAAATACAGCTACACGTACAGTTTTACCAGTACCTGCAGGTAATGTAGTTGCACCACGAACAACCTGGTCAGATTTACGTGGGTCTACACCAAGATTTACAGCTACATCCAAAGATTCTTTGAACTTTGCAGCAGGTAGGCTGTTAAGAACTTGTACTGCTTCTTCCAAAGTGTAAACTTTGTTTGCTTCAACAGCAGCAGCAATGGCTTTTTGACGTTTAGTTAACTTTGCCATGTCTTATAGCTCCACTTCCAAGCCCATAGAACGTGCAGAACCAGCGATGGTACGAACACGTGCGTCTAAATCAGCACCAGTTAAATCCGGTTCTTTAGTAGTCGCAATTTCTTCTAACTGAGCACGAGTCAACTTACCAACTTTAGTTTTGTTTGGTACAGATGAACCCTTTTGAATACCAGCAGCTTTCTTAAGAAGAATAGAAGCTGGAGGAGTTTTCATGATGAATGTGAACGACTTGTCGTTGTACACAGTAATCACTACAGGAATTGGAAGACCTGGTTCAACTTTTTGTGTAGCAGCATTGAATTCTTTACAGAATGCCATGATGTTTACACCACGTTGACCTAATGCAGGACCAATTGGTGGAGATGGATTTGCTTTACCAGCTGGAACTTGCAGCTTGATATAGCCGTCAATCTTCTTAGCCATTTTAAAATACCTCTGGGTACAAACGCCGCTAGGCTCCCCAATCTTTACGCAACATTACTGTTACAACAACAATGCCCGATAAAATCGGGCGCTTTTCAACCAATTGAGATTAAATCGTTTTTTCGACTTGGCGAAACTCGAGTTCAACCTGAGTTGGTCGATTAAATACATTAATCGTCAACGTTAAACGTGACTTATCGTATTGAACCTCTTCCACCACACCTTTAAAGTCTGTGAATGGACCGTCAATAACAAGTAATTCTTCACCTGGTTCAAACATCGTTTTAGGACGTGGCGCTTCACCAGTATTACGTACACGCGCAAGAATCGCATCTGCTTCACGTTGAGTGATTGGTGCTGGTTTTTCAGGTGTGCCACCAATAAAACCTAGAACCTTTGGACATTCTTTAACGATATGCCAAGTATCATCATTCATTTCCATTTCGACTAACACATAGCCAGGAAAGAATTTACGCTCAGATTTACGTTTCTTACCATCCTTCATTTCTACCACTTCTTCGGTAGGAACAAGGACATCACCAAAGCTATCGGCAACAGCGCTACGCTGGATTCGTTCTGTAAGTGAACGCATCACTTGTTTTTCATAGCCAGAGTAGGCATGAATAATGTACCAACGTTTCATAGCTCTTTTACCCGATAATCAACTTAATTAACCAACCCAAACCATAGTCAAAGCACCATAAAACCAATGATGCGACAACTACAACCAATAGAACCTGCCACGATGTAGTGACTGTTTCTTGTTTTGTTGGCCAAGTTACTCGACGCAATTCGACTCGTGCATCTTTTAGCAAGCGAACGAAGCCTTTACCTTGATGGGTGGCGTATAATAAACCTAAAGCCACAACGATACAAGCAAAAATTGCCCCAACGCGCACCCAAACATTATTTGCAGGTGCCCAATACGCTGGCAAATGTTGATTCACCATGGTAGCTAAAAGCAACAATGCTATTGCAATCACCCATAGAACAATATCTAAAGGCGAACCAGAACGAACAACTTCAGCAGAATTATTTCTTTGAGGAATTGGCGCGTCGCTCAATGCGTCACGCGATTTATCATTCGACATTTTTGTACTCGTCGTAGAACTCGCGACTTATTATATGAACAACTAAGCCAGCATCAAGCTTTTTATTTCAAAATATGGCAGGTCAGGAGGGACTCGAACCCCCAACATTCGGTTTTGGAGACCGACGCTCTACCAATTGAACTACTGACCTATAATGCAAGTTGAGAGCCAAAGCCCTCAACCTGAGACGTAATCCGTCACTATAATATGCTTATGCAGTTACTTTCGCAACAACACCAGCACCTACAGTACGACCACCTTCACGAATCGCAAAACGTAGACCTGGGTCCATTGCGATTGGGTGGATTAATTCTACTGACATTTCAACGTTGTCGCCTGGCATAACCATTTCAACGCCGTCTTGTAATTGGATTGCACCAGTTACGTCAGTTGTACGGAAGTAGAACTGTGGACGGTAACCATTTAAGAATGGAGTGTGACGACCACCTTCTTCTTTAGAAAGTACGTATACTTCTGCGTCGAATTTAGTGTGTGGCTTGATTGTACCTGGTTTAGCAAGTACTTGACCACGTTGTACGTCTTCACGCTTAGTACCACGAAGTAAGATACCACAGTTCTCACCTGCACGGCCTTCGTCAAGAAGTTTACGGAACATTTCTACGCCAGTTACAGTTGTTTTAACTGTATCTTTAATACCAACGATCTCTACTTCTTCACCAACTTTAACGATACCAGCTTCTACACGGCCTGTTACTACAGTACCACGACCAGAAATTGAGAATACGTCTTCGATTGGCATTAAGAATGCTTTGTCGATAGCACGTTCTGGTTCTGGGATGTAAGAGTCAAGCGCTTCAACAAGAGCAAGAACTGAAGACTCACCATATTGACCGGCATCGCCTTCCAACGCTTTAAGCGCAGAACCACGGATAACTGGAGTGTCATCACCTGGGAAGTCATAAGTAGAAAGAAGTTCACGAACTTCCATTTCTACTAATTCAAGTAATTCTTCATCATCAACAAGGTCACACTTGTTCAAGAATACGATGATGTAAGGTACACCAACCTGACGAGAAAGAAGGATGTGTTCACGAGTTTGTGGCATTGGACCGTCAGTCGCAGCACACACAAGGATCGCGCCGTCCATCTGAGCAGCACCAGTAATCATGTTTTTAACGTAATCGGCGTGGCCCGGGCAGTCAACGTGCGCGTAGTGACGAATTGGAGAATCGTATTCTACGTGTGAAGTATTAATTGTAATACCACGTGCTTTTTCTTCAGGTGCTGAGTCGATTTGTGAGTAATCTTTCGCTTCACCGCCGTAAGTTTTTGCACAAATTGTTGCAATCGCAGCAGTTAAAGTTGTTTTACCATGGTCAACGTGACCGATTGTGCCCACGTTTACGTGTGGCTTATTACGTTCAAACTTAGCCTTAGCCATGTTTATAGTCCTCGTTTACGTCGAACACAATTCTGAGCAAAAACTCAGCATCGACATATCGCCTAAAAAATCAAACACCCAATACTTGAAAAGCAGACTAATAAGCCTGCTTTTTAAATCTTTGTAGAAAATCTACTAAACTGTATCTGGAGCTCTTATCGAGATTTGAACTCGAGACCTCTCCCTTACCAAGGGAGTGCTCTACCACTGAGCTATAAGAGCGATTATCCTTCGATGGAGCGGGAGACGAGGATCGAACTCGCGACATGCAGCTTGGAAGGCTGCCGCTCTACCAACTGAGCTACTCCCGCACTGTGTTGGTATATATACCACTTCAATCGAAGTTAATGGTGGTGAGAGAAGGATTCGAACCTTCGAAACTTTCGTAGCGGAGTTACAGTCCGCCCCCTTTGACCGCTCGGGAATCTCACCATATCACACTTATTTCAGTGTTGTTCTTTACTTCACAACTACACACCTTTAAGATGGTGCCGGCACACGGATTCGAACTGTGGACCTACTGATTACAAGTCAGTTGCTCTACCAACTGAGCTATGCCGGCTCTTCTTAGTGTTTCGTACGTTTCGTATCGGAACGGTGTGCAGTTTAGCAAAACTTCCAAACGATGCAAGCGGTTTTTTAAAAAAAACCGCTAAAAACTCATAAAATCAATCCGTTTGATGATAATTCAACCGCTTTGATCACTGCGCGAGCTTTTATTTGCGTTTCATTCCATTCAGATTCAGGATTTGAGTCTGCAACTAGCCCTGCTCCAGCCTGTACATAGACCTTTTTATCTCGAATAACACAAGTACGGATTGCAATCGACATATCCATTTCGCCGTGCCATCCCAAATATCCTACTGCCCCGCCAAACACACCTCTTTTCACAGGCTCGACTTCATCAATAATTTCCATTGCACGAATTTTTGGTGCACCCGATAAAGTACCGGCTGGGAAAGTTGCTTTAAATACATCTAGCGCATCGATATCATCACGAACTTCGCCTTGTACATTTGAGACAATGTGCATGACATGTGAATAGCGCTCAATCACCATTTGATCTGTCACTTGCACCTTGCCAATTTTAGAAACTCGCCCAACGTCATTTCGACCAAGGTCAATCAGCATTAAATGCTCAGCGATTTCTTTTTCATCAGAAAGCAAATCTTTTTCTAAAGCAAGATCTTCTTCTTTAGTTTTTCCACGTGGTCTGGTACCTGCAAGAGGACGCACTGTCGCAATACCATTTTCTAAACGAGAAAGAATTTCTGGCGATGACCCTACAATATGGAATGGCTTTTTATCTGTAATCGTTTGCCCTTGTACCAGAAATAAATAAGGTGATGGGTTCAAATGACGTAAAGCACGATAAACTTGTAAAGCCTCTCCATCGAAATCAGAAACCATACGCTGCCCCGGAACAACCTGCATCACATCACCAGCACGTATATATTCTTTAACTTTTTCGACTGTTTCTAAGAATTTTGCTTTACCAGTAATTGATTCAAAATGTGGAGGTGTATGTGGCTTAGCTTGCAGACTTACTGGTGTAGCTAACAATTGCTCTAATTGATCTAATTTTTGCTGAGCGTCTTCATAAGCATTACTCTGCTCTGTATCCGCATGAACAATTAAAAATAAAGTATCTTTAAGGTTATCAAATACAATGACTGTCTTTGAGAGCATCAACCACAAATCCGGCAATGTAATTGGGTCAGCTGTAGGAACATTCTTTAAACGTGGTTCTATGTAACGAACAGCATCATAGCCCAAATAACCCACTAATCCGCCCGTAAAACTCGGTAAGTTTGGCAAAAGCTCAGCAGATGGCACTTTAAATTGCTTCTGAAATTCCCGAATATATTGAAATGGATCTTGGCAATCTTGTTGTGTAATTGAGCCATCAGCATGTTGTATAGACAGAACACCTGCATTACATGAGAAAACCGTCGACTCTCCTAAACCAATCATAGAGTAGCGTGCCCAATTTTCGCCACCTTCGACTGACTCAAATAAATAAGCTTGCGTGTGGTCTTTAAAACGAGCGAAAACAGATAAAGGTGTTTCTGTGTCTGCTAAGCGTTGGCGATAGACTGGAATTGTGTTGTAACCAGCAGCCTTAAGTTGCTCGAATTGCGCTAATGTTGTCATGAATTTTCTCTAATATGGTTTCGATTTAAAAGTGTGTTTTTCTAGATTCGGTTTAGACACGCCATCGAAAAACCATACGCTTATTCATTCTGATCTCCATTTCATTCATTAGATAATTAACTCAGCAAGACTATCAACAACTTGCTGAGGTTGGCAATCATAGATATTTTCTCCATGATTATAGCCATAGCTAACCACAATACAATCAATTCCAGCACGACGCGCAGCCTCAATATCATTACTTGAATCGCCAATCATTAATGATTGTGAAGCAGATATTTTTAGGCTTTGCATGCAATGCAATAATGGCAATGGATGAGGCTTTCTCTCAGGTAAGCTATCCCCACCAAGTACGACTTGAAAATATGGAGAAAGCTGTAAAGCATCAAGCAAACCTTGGGCAAGTTGTACAGGCTTATTGGTAACGCATGCTATTTGTATGTTCAAAGTTTTACAATGTTTTAAAAACTCGGTTACACCAGGATAAATTTGAGTATTTACACAGAGTTCTACACTATATATATCAATAAATTTTTCTAATAAGACTTTATGTTGTTCAGGATCTAATTTTCCAAAAATATGGAGTAGAACACTTTCACAGAGTTTTGAAGCTCCCTTACCCACCCATTCTCGTATTTGGACTTCTGTTACCAATGGCCAACTTAGCGCCTCTAAACTTAAATTCATAGACCGATACAAATCAGCAGCAGAATCAACCAACGTCCCATCTAGATCAAATAAAATTAAATCGCGCTTATTTAGTTGTGCAACAGACATCTTTTTTCTACTCAAAATTAAAAAGGCATGCGTTTAGCATGCCTTGATTGTAAAAGCAGCAAAGGATTATTTAAAGAATAACCATGCCAATACCGCTAAAATTACTAAAATAATAATAGTGATTAAACCAACTGAGGCATTCTTCTGTTGCTCTCTTTCTTCAGCAACACGAGAAACTGGTTCATCAAAAGCGATAGGTGTTTGCTGTTGTGCATTAATATCTACACCCTCTGGAATAGGTGCAGGTTTTGGAATAGAAATATTCTGAGGCATACCATCGCGACGAACTTCTACTTCTGCGGCACGCTCCGCAAGACTCGGCATTCCTTGATCGCTTAAATCTGGAGAGGATGTTGTATTTACAGGTTCGGCTTCAATTTTAGGTAATTCCGTGATTTTCTGCGCAGGAGCCAATACAGAAAATTTAAAACTAGCAAACTGAACAATATCACCATCATGTAGCTGCTTGTCTTGCTCAATACGAATATCGTTTACAAATGTGCCATTAGAAGAATTAAGGTCTTGCACCCATAGCGCTTGATCTTTTAGAAGCAATGCAGCATGGCGACGTGAAATTTCAGCAGCTTGTAACAACACATCAGCATCTTGATGACGCCCTACTAACATATCACGATCAACATTAATTTCTTGGCCAGTAATTTCACCAGTAATTGCTTGTAGTTTCCAAGTCATGCGTATGTCCTATTCATTTTTTATCAATCATAACATGCTACTACTGTGCTGTGCTTGGGCGCAGTGTCGTTGTTGTTACTGTATTTTTAGTACGATTAACTTCAGGATCAGGTAACTGTAAGGTTTGCTTTTGCACTGCCGGCTCCACCGCTACAGGTGTAGTTACCGTCGAGGTTTTTCCACCTGATGGAACCTGTTGATAGTTTTTTGGCTGAGAGGCAATACTCGGTGGTGTCATCTTTTGATTGTAGACATCATCAACTTGCTCAGGCAGTTTTGCAAAGTTGCCATTTTTATCCATAGCCAATTGCAAGCTATAAAGCTGGCTATAGCGCTGCTGAGACAAACGGCGCACATCATTTGCATCACCCACAATTGTTGGGTGGATAAAAACAAGAAGGTTACGTTTTACATTGCTTCTATTATCTGAGCGGAACAAACGCCCAACATAGGGAATACTACTTAACCCAGGTATACCTTGTCTTGAAAGTGACGTGTCATCCGACACCAAACCACCAAGCACTACTGTCTGCCCATGTTCAGCCAAAACAGCAGTTTTAATGGCACGTTTACTTGTTACTAAGTCAGCTGCTTGTCCACGACTGTCTTGAACAGCAGAGACTTCTTGCTCTACTTCCAGACGAACTGTACCACCCTCACCGATATGTGGAACGACTTTTAATGTCACACCGACATCTTTACGCTCAACCGTGGTGTATGGGTTGATACCCGTACTGTTTGTAGTGACCGATCCTGTTACAAAGGGAACGTTCTGACCGACAACAATATAAGCCTCTTCATTATCCATCGTCACAATGGATGGTGTCGAAAGCAAATTTGATTTGGTATTAGTTTTAAGCGCTTGAATTAATGCACCATAAGCCTTACGGGAATTCTCAAAATTACCCAGAGCCAAAGTTGCCCCATTACCTTTATTAGCACCTCCAGCGATAGCGGCTGCAGCCCCAGCGGAACCACCCGATAAATAACCAGCAGCAATAGAAGATAAACTAGCACCTACATTACTAAAGCTAAGTAAACCAATCCCACTAGATAAATCACCAAGCGCCCATTGAATGCCAAGTTGATCCGCATCATCTCCTGACACTTCGATAATTGCAGCTTCAATCAGAACTTGCTGACGACGAACATCAAGCTGCTGAATAGCAGATTCAATTTCGCGCATTAATTGAGGATCTGCCTTAACCACTAAAGAGTTTTGGGCATTATCCGCAATAATACTCACCCCATTTTGGCTAAAGCTAGAGATATTGTTCTGATTATTATTGTTCGAATTACCGTTTAAATTAATAGATGGTGTAGAAATTGAGCTACCATTTGAACCAGAGGTATTTGAACTAGAATTCTGGTTATTACCCATCAAATTATTGATCGGATTCGATGAATTAGAAGAACTGTTATTACTATTTGACGAAGAAACAGCTTGTCCTGTTACAAGGCCTTGCAAAATCTCTGATAAATTTTTTGCACTTGCATATTTCAATCGAAAAACTTTTAAACCACCTAAACGGTCGGCCGAAGGCACATCCAGCATTTCAATCATGTGGCGAATACGCTTACGCGTTTCAGGATCACCCTTAACTAAAATACGATTGGTTCGATTGTCTGCAATAATACGGATACGTGCACCGTTAAAATCTTTAGATGCTCCCGTAGCACTCATGGCCTCAAGTTGAGTAATGATTTCTTCCGCTTGGCTCGATTGAAGACCTATTGCCTCAATATCATTCTGGCCAGTACCATCTAGATTACGAATAATATTTTCAAGTTGATAAATATTTGCCGCACGGTCCGAAACAATCAGTGCATTAGTCCCTGCAATTGCAGCCATATGTGCAAATTGCGGCATTAATGGACGAAGTGCTGGAATTAAATCATTAGGATTGGTATTTTCAAGCCAAATGACTCGGGTAACAATCTGATCACCACGCAATTTATTTCGCGAGTCGTAAGGAATTCCCGAATTTTTAACATTGCTATCTGGAACCAGCTTAATGGTGTTACCCGAAGGAATTGCCACTACCCCATTCACATTTAAGACCCCAAGAAACAGGTCATAAACTTCATTTTTATTGAGGGGTTTATTCGATATTACTGTGACGTTACCACGCACTCGTGGATCTACTGCAAAGTTTTTACCCGTAATGTCTGCCACTTCATTAATAAAAGCAGTTAAGTCAGCATCACGTAAATTGATCTTCCATGTTTGGGCATAGACGCTGCTGCTCACTGTCGCAATCAATGGGGCTGCTGCAAGTAATGCCCAAAGTGGACGTTGATGATTCAATAAAGCCATAACTTGCGATAATTCCTAACTCTTATGGTGACGTGTTATCACTAAAAATTTTGTTGTATGGTCATCACTTGATCACCACGTTTTATTTCTATTTTCACTTGCCCAGCTCGTCGAGCCTGTTCAAGTAACTGCACATCCGTTTGTCCCTGCCCAACTGTTTGACCGTTTAATGAAACAATCCGATCACCCGGCCTTAAACCTAACTTATTTCGAAGCGCAGTGGGTGTACGTTCTGTAACTTCAAAACCCTCACTGGAGTTCCCACTGACACCCATGTCACGCAGATATTGTTCACGGTTGCCTTGCATTTGCTGAATAGCTTGCCCTAACGCCTCTTGAGCAGTATTAACAGGTGCTGACGACTGAGGCGCAGTAGCAGTTGGTTGTGATGCATCTGGCGTCATAGGTTGATATAAACCGTTTGGCAAACCTTTAAATTGGAGTTCACGAGTACTTCCATTACCTTGACGTAATATCACGTGATCCCAATAAACTTCTGCCAACTGATAAGAGGTAGAACCTATTGTTTCTCCTACCCGATATCGGTCGGCAGTATTATCTAGCTTAATAACAGCTGAGGAAAAACGATTCGGATAACCCAGCATTACGCCTTGTAATTCTAGGTTGACATTTTCCTGTGCTGCATTGGCTGAAGGTTCATTAAAAAGTGAAAAAGTACTAATGTTAGGAATTTGTGGCTGCTGTGATCCTAACTCGACCCGATCAAATTGCATCATTTGAGGAGGCGCAATTACCCACCAAAATAGTGATGCTAATTTCCAACACAACCATAAAACCAAAAAGGCAAATACAATTACACTTAACCGATCTAATTTTTGCCACTGTAATTGCTGTAATTTCTCAATCCATACTTTCATTAGTTACCCCCTTGTATTAAGGGTTGACGAGAACTAATGACAAACGTATCCAAACCAGCTTTTCCATCATAAGATGGAATATTAAGTAATAATCTTTGGGTGAGCTGCACATCAAGCATCATGTTGGCATCTAATAAGAGATTCGCCATTTTTTGACTGCGTTGATCACGTATATCAACTTGTAATTGACCATTTTGATCCGTTAATTGGCCATTTAAAGAAGGCATATTCATACGGTCTTGACGATCACCAATATTATAAATTAAAGCACCGCCACCCCAATGTAATTGACCATCAACTGCGGCGAAACCCTGCTCTTTCTTATAATTAAACTCAATATCTTTCAGTTGAATGCTGTTCGTAGGCCATTGCCAATTCACAATTTGTTTTAATGTTTCAGGCGCAATTTGACCATTCATAGCCTTTACAATTACTTTTTTCCCCACACCATAGCCCATTACCCCAGCTAATTGGGTATTACCACTATGGATATCTACATCAGCAGCGAACCTTAATAAAAACAGGTCAAGAGGTCTAGTTTTCCAATGAATCGAACCTCTCAAAGTACCACGCCGCCAATCTGCTTGGCCTTGCCAGATATTTCCACTTACATTGTGTAGAGTTTGATTATTCTTTGAAAATTTAGAAATAAGCCAAGTCGCCGGGATCTGTAAAATAATAAAAATTAAAAATGCAATGAGGGCAAAAAACCACCACTTCCATTGCTTAGACTTTTTCTTCATTCAGCCTTACCAACATGCAAATTATCGTCCTTATTTTGAGAGTAGCTCCCTAGTCTGACATTATGCATACTTTTTCAACATCGCCAATTCACTTCATATAAAAAAACCAAGCAATCGGGCTTGGCTTCGGTATTGAGACTATAAGTTGAACGTATGACAAAATCATGAAAACTTGGCGCTCAATGAAGTAAATGCACATTTGATCTCAACAATTCATTTAAAGAGCAATTTAAACACTCAATTTTTTAAATAATATTTATAGCAAAATTTTGAGATATTTTTATCAATAAAAAAGCCAAGCAAATTTGCTTGGCTTTTAAAAACGGCAATTTGATTAGATTAAGAAATCTTCAAGTTTTGCGCCTTTTTCAATTTCAGCAACTAACCAGCGTGGTTGTTTACCACGACCAGTCCAAGTCTCTTCAGCATTGTTTTTGTTGCGGTAACGAGGCTCAACAGATTTACGAGTTGTTTTCTTACGTTTTTGAGCACCGAACTCAAGAAGTTGTTCAACACTAAAACCTACATTTTCAGCAATCTCGATAATTTGATTATAAGCATCTTCGATTGCTTGATCTTTTTTACTTGCAATTAAAGCTTCTGCTTCTTCTTGTAAGCGTTTTAACTCTTCAACAGATAATTCACTGATATCCGGTTTCATTAATAAATACTCCAGTCTTACAGACAATTCTAAATAATACAGACAAAATTTAAAAACATAAAATCAAGACCAATATTATTTATAATCTATTCAATAAGCAATAGTTTGAAAGCCGTGTTCATCAGAATAACCAAAAAAATTACCTTTTAATTACATTACCAATTATAAATGAAATATATTTTATTAATATTTATTTAAGATAAATGTATTAAGTCATGCCCAACTGATTTTTCTAGCTCAATAATTTTTTGTTTTATTTCCTGCGGTATTTCGCATTTTCGCTCTGTTAATTTATCAACGCATACCATAACAGCTTCACCAGTAGCGACTATTTGTTGTTGGGTTTCACTCCACAATATATAAGCCATACGGAATGCGCTATTACGGAGCTCTTCCACGCGAACACCAATTTTCAATAAATCGGGATAAAAAACAGGCTTTAAATATTTACACTGACTTGAAGCTACCACGGTATATAAATGTGGGGTTAATATATTGATTGCTTCCATATATAAAATACGTGAGCTTTCAATATATCGATAATATTGTACATTATTGACATGACCAAAAGCGTCCATATCTCCCCACGCTACTTTCTGTTCATATATTATCGGGTAGACAGACAGTTCTTTCATTTTTACCTCATATTTTAAACTTTAAAAAATTTGCATCATTTTCAAAGATTAGATTTAACTGTTTGATTAACACATCATCTTCTTTAAGCGTTGACTTAATACGCAAATAGCTCATTAAAATATTATCTGGATATAATGATAATAATGTTTCAGCTTCTGCTTGACGCCCAGTTGCCATATAGACATGCCATTTTGCAAAGGTTAAAACTGGTAAACTCATATATTGATTTTCGAACTCAATAATTTTTTCTTCAACATCGGCATAGTCTGGAACTTGTTTAAGCAATTGTTGCTGAAACCATAGATAAAATACTTCTGGGTCAAATTGCTCTTTTAATAAGTGGAGTGTTAGCGCCGCATGTTGCATGCTCATATCTGGCATGCGTGCTAACAGTTTTAGCCATAACAACTTACTGCTATAAGGTCGAGTTTGAATCTCAGACTCTAAATCCAAATAACGTTGCTGCAAGGCATGTAAGTCATCAATAGAGGCTTGGTCAAATTGCTGAAGAAGTTGTTGCAACCACAAATCACGGTGCTCAGCATCTAGCAAACCATATTTCATGGAACGTAAATACACCCATGGATGTTGCAGCGCTAATTGCCCCCATAACGCAGTTAATTTTTGCTGGTAAGCAGTTTCTATTTCTTGTAACCAAGGCGATAACTGATGCTGGTATAAAAATTCAAGATGAGTTAATGCACGATCGGCTTCATTTTCGGCCAAAAATATTTCAATTCGCTGTAACTCTGCCAATTCAAATGCCATAGGTGGTGATTGATCGAGAGCAGCCAATGCTTTTGGATAATCCCCACTTAAAACCAGAAACCTGGCATCAATAATATTTTTTAAAAGCCCTGATTGAGTAAAAACACGTTCAATAAATACACGTTGATCTTCGGCCGCTTCTAATAACCAAACAATACCTAATTGTTCATAAGGATGAAGGTTTTTAAACTGGAAGATGTTTTCACTTTTTCTTTGTTCACGAGAGGAATAACGTTTAATCCACAGCCATACGAGTTGAGCAATAAAACTCATCACTACAAAAGTAAGAGTTAATCCCCAGACATTTGTTTGCAGCTGCAATTGTCGCCAGTAAATATAGACATATCCCATTCCATAGCCATAGCTAAATAAAGCTAAGGCTGCAAAGAGTATTAAGCTGATGACGACATAAACCCACAGGAGGTGCTTCATATATCCTCCTTATGAGCCAATTAGCCCAAGTGTAGAGAGTTTAGGAACTGGCACGACCGATAAATGTGCCACTTTAGCAATACGTTTTTTTAACTGCTGACTTGTTGCATCAGGCATTTCATCTAACTTTTGCATCACAGATTGCAACTCATTTTGATACTCAGTCATTTTTCCTTGATTGAGCGCCTGTTCAGCAATTAATAATCTTAATTGCACTTCTTTAAGCACGACACTGCGACTCATTAAATTAATAGACGGCGTTTCTACTTTTTCTATACGGAACCACTTTTTCCACCAAGACACAGTCTCGGATTGATCTATTTCAAATTTAGGCTGGGCTAAGGCTTGTTGAATATTCTTATCAATGTTCTGTAATAAATCATCGATTAGTTGATGGCGTTGATTTTGAGCCAAAGTAAACTGTTGAACTGCCTGTTTATCCTGCTCGAGCGATTGATTCAAGCTATGTTGCAATGCTGGAGCAATTTCATAGTGCACAAGCGATTGCTGTAACTGGTTTAATTGATCAACTGCATAAATCAACTGCTGCTGATCAATTGCAAATTGAATTAAATCTAACTTTTGTTTAATTAGAACTGTAGGAGCAATACCTGTCGGCGGTGCATCTGGTTGAGTGACTGAACTGGTTTTACTCCCTATATTCACAGGTTGATTCTGCAACTGTCGCTGTAAAGCAACCAATTGATCATTTAAATTGGCATAGTGCTGTTCGGATTGCAGCAGGCTTTGTTTAAGCTCGGGAACAGTACGAGAAATTTGCCACATATCGTAGCTGAGCTTAGCCAACCAAGCTATGCCCAGCAAAATGATGATAGAAACAAGTTTTCTCATATGAATCCTTATAATGCCTGAATGTGATGAATCATCCCCGAAGGCGATAAATTTTCAAGTTGAATAATGTGAAAATGAGCCTGTTGCTGATCGCGATACTCTTTAACAATTTGAAAAAGACGAGGTCCCAAAACCAGATATACACCATCAGGTTGTACATTATTTTTTGAACAAAGCTCTAACCAATACTTCCAGCTCGCTTCACTGGTAATTAAGACGAGCCATTTATTTAAATTATAATTTGAATTCTGTGTCAGATGTTTGAATGTAGAATATGAAGCTTCTGGGCACTGCCGATGATATAGAACAAAATTTAAAATTTGAATTCCTTGTTGTTGCAAGGTCTCCATCATAAATTGGCGTCCACCTTCTCCCCGCCAAAAAGCCACGCTACCCGTCTGTTGCATATTATGCAGAATAGGTAGGTTCAACATCCCCTCAGAAGTTTCAACATCGGGGATATGTGCTTGTATTCCATATTCGTTTAGACAATTGGCTGTTGCTTGCCCTACCGCAATCCACTGAATATGTTTTAAATCGCTAATTTTTAAACCGCTTTTTACTAAATATTCCACACCCACTTCAACAGCGGTTGGGCTGACGACCACAATAGCTTGCGCCCTAATTAATTGTTGATAAAGCTGGAGTAAGTGTTCGGAAAAGGGCTTAGCAACGAGCTCTAAAAGGGGTAAAGACTCAACCTGATAACCTTCATTTTGCAAAGCTTCTGTTAATTCAGCTGCACGCGAATCAGGTCGAGTATTAATAAACAACATGGTTTAGTAGAGGGCCTTTAATAGCTCGCCAGCACCTTGATCAAGTAAGTTTCGAGCAAGGTTCTCACCCAATTGCTGAGCATTATTGGCTTCGTCTGTCAGTTCAGCACGTAATAATGTTTGGCCATCTGGGCTCCCAACACGACCTTCTATATGGATTTGACCATTTTGTAATGTGGCATAACCTGCAATTGGGACCTGGCAACCACCTTCAAGGTAGGCATTAAATGCACGTTCAGCACGCACACAAACATCTGTTTCTGTGTGTAATAAAGGTTGAATTAAAGCCAATACATCTTGGTCAGCTGCACGGCACTCTAAACCCAATGCACCTTGTCCCACAGCAGGCAAACTAATATCTGGTGTTAAACAATGACGAATACGTTCTGACAAACCTAAACGCTTCAAACCGGCACTGGCTAGAATAATTGCATCGTATTGACCTTCATCTAGCTTCGCTAACCGTGTACCAACATTTCCACGCAAGTCAATAATTTGTAAATCAGGACGTTGTTTTAATATTTGAGATTTACGACGTAAGCTTGATGTACCAACTTTTGCACTTTGTGGTAAATCAGCGAATGTTTCAAACCGATTTGAAACGAAAGCATCTAACGGATCTTCACGCTCACAAATCACTGCTAAAGTTAAACCCTCTGGCAAAGCCATTGGGACATCTTTCATTGAATGTACAGCTAAGTCTGCACGCCCATCTAAAAGTGCTGCTTCTAATTCTTTAACAAACAGCCCTTTGCCCCCAATTTTTGCTAAAGGCGTATCTAAAATTTTATCGCCCTGCGTGACAAATTTAACCAGTTCCACCGTTAAATCAGGGTGAAGCTCCTCTAAACGGGCACGAATATGTTCTGCCTGCCAAAGAGCAAGTGGGCTTTGTCGTGTAGCAATTTTCAAGGTTTTCATAAATTCAAGCATGGGCTGATCAAACAATACACCCTAAACTTAACTTGATCCCTTAAAATTGCAAGTAAAATCTCGCAAGTCCAAGATAACTCTTTTAAATTTAGAGCTGATGAATTCGCTCTCTAAGCGTAGACAAATGTCGACGACTTACTGAAAGTCGCTCATCTAAGCCACGTAAACGAACCTGATATTGCCCAGAGCTAACGAGCTCTAGTCCATCTAAATATGTGACTGCAACTAAGGCATTTCGATGAATACGAATAAACTGATCTGCAAATTCGGTTTCAAGCTCTTTTAATGTTTCATCTATTAATACACTGCCATTTTTATGTCTCACAGTGACATATTTCTGGTCTGCTAAAAAGTAATAGATATTTTCAACAGGAATCAGCTCAACACCACGATAGGTTTTTGCTGCAATTTGATGACGCTGTGTTTTTAAATCTTGTAAAAGCTCAGAATTCGGTAATGCATTGAGCTGTGCTTGAGTAAGTTGGGTTAACTGACTTAAAGCTTGCTCAAGTTCAACCGGATCAATCGGTTTAAGAAGATAAGCTTGAGCCTGAGCTTTAAAAGCTTCTAATGCATGCTGATCGTAGGCGGTACAAAATACAATCGCAGGTCGAGGATTGAGTTGACTCAACTGTTCTGCACAGACAAGCCCATTCATACCTGGCATTTGAATATCAAGTAAGATTACATCCGGTTGATGAAGCCGTGCCTGTTCCAAGGCCTCCTGTCCATGATGAGCCGTTGATACAACCTCATGTCCCATCTTTGAAACTAAACGTGATAAACGCTCCACTGCAAGTGGTTCATCATCACAAATTAGCACCTTCATTCATCCTCCTTGTCACCGTTAACTTGGTCCATTTTTTTATGGTTAACTCTGACTGACTTATTATTTTGTTTGATATTGATAGCTCATAATAGTGGTATATAAAGCTTCACCTTTATAAACCTGAAATCTAACGGTGTTCCCATAATACGCTTTCAGGCGCTGCTTAACATTTTCAAGAGCGATTCCATGCCCTTTCCGTGAATTTATTGTATCGTCTGTATATGGGTTGGTAATGACTATACTGACCTGATTTTGCAATATTTCAACCAATACCCCTATGGTTGCTTTACCCATCATTGGTTCTACCCCATGAAAAATACTATTCTCTAACAAGGGTTGTAATGTCAATAAAGGAATAGTGATCTGTTTTAATTGCACAGGTGAAAGCTCAATTTTCCAATCTACTTTTAAACGCTCCCCCAAACGCACCTGCTCAATCATTAAATATTGTTTACTGAGCTCGATTTCTTCATGCAAACTCACCAATTTTAACTCTTGGAAACTCGCTCGAAATAAACGAGACAAACTAATGAGCATGCTTTCTGCTTTATCTGGATCTATCGCAATTAAACTCACCACATTATTTAAACTATTAAATAAGAAGTGAGGGTGAATTCGTGCTTGCATGGCCTGAATACGTGCATTTAACTCGGCATATTGCTGATGCAACCATTGTTCCCTGACATATAAATAACGTAAGCAGAAAGCCCCGAGTAATATTCCATAGCTTAGATATAAAGGTACATTGGTAAAATAAACACTCCAGCCCTGCGTTAAAGAAGCATGTTTATTTAAAAGACCAAACTGAAAAAAATTACTCATTAAAGTGGTCAAAACAACAATGCTTTGCAGCATGACAAAGCCAATAGCTAAGGCAAACTCTTGACGTAAGCTGCTAAAAAAAGCTTGAAAGCGTTCAACCAATGCAAAAAAGGACAATATTACCCAGTTAATAAAAACGATGTATTGAAAAAGCCTTCCCCCGCTTAAGGCTTGCCAAGACTGCGCTTCAGCCAATGCCAAAACCAGTGCCAAAACATTACTTGCGATAATTAATTCGAATAAGTGTTGCCAACGCCCGCTTTTCGTAAAAAAATAGGAGGAATTTTGATTTCGGTATGCTGTAGGAAACAACTTTGTTTGTTGAGCTTCGGCAAGTGATATACTCTTTTTTATTTTACTGAGCCACCATGACCACATCTTCAAATCCCCCTAATTCAGTAACCCCAGACCAAACCTCAGGTATGTGGGGTGGTCGTTTTTCTGAAGCGACAGACGCTTTTGTAGCCGAATTTACCGCCTCTGTTCAGTTTGACCAACGTTTTTATAAGCAAGACATCGCTGGTTCGATTGCGCATGCTACCATGCTTGCGAAAGTTGGCGTACTCACAGAAGCAGAACGCGATGACATTATTGAAGGTTTAAGCACCATTCGCTCAGAAATTGAGGCTGGAAACTTTGAGTGGCGCATCGATCTTGAAGATGTTCACATGAACATTGAATCACGTTTGACTCAACGTATTGGCATTACAGGTAAAAAATTACACACAGGCCGTAGCCGTAACGATCAGGTTGCAACTGATATTCGTCTTTACCTGCGCGACGAAATTGATGATATTTTAAAATTATTAGAACGTTTACAAAAAGGCTTGTTAGGCTTGGCTGCCAAAAATGTAAATACAATTATGCCGGGCTTTACACACCTACAAACTGCTCAGCCTGTGACTTTTGGTCATCACTTGTTAGCATGGTTTGAAATGTTAGTACGTGACACTGAACGTCTTCAAGACTGCCGTAAACGTGTTAACCGCATGCCACTTGGTTCAGCTGCTCTTGCTGGTACAACTTATCCGATTGACCGTGCTTATACAGCAGAACTTTTAGGTTTTGAAGCTGTATCTGAAAACTCTCTTGATGCTGTATCTGACCGTGACTTTGCCATCGAATTTAATGCTGCTGCTGCGCTTATCATGATGCATTTATCACGTATGTCAGAAGAGCTCATTCTTTGGACTTCTGCACAGTTCAAATTTGTGAATATTCCTGACCGCTTCTGTACTGGTTCTTCAATCATGCCACAGAAGAAGAATCCGGATGTTCCAGAACTTATTCGTGGTAAATCTGGCCGTGTATTTGGTGACTTAATTAGCTTACTTACGCTCATGAAAGGTCAACCATTGGCATACAACAAAGATAACCAAGAAGACAAAGAACCTTTATTTGATGCAATCGATACGGTTCGTGGTTCACTCATGGCATTTGCAGACATGATTCCTGCATTGGTTCCAAATATTGAAATCATGCGTGAAGCTGCTCTTCGTGGATTCTCAACTGCAACTGACCTTGCTGACTACTTAGTGAAAAAAGGCGTTGCGTTCCGTGATGCACATGAAATTGTAGGTAAAGCTGTTGCATTAGGTGTTGCGGAAGAAAAAGACTTATCTGAACTCACACTTGAGCAATTACAGCAATTCTCTGACTTAATTACAGCAGATGTGTTTGACAAAGCTTTAACTCTAGAAGCTTCTGTAAATGCACGTGATCATATTGGCGGAACTTCACCAAAACAGGTTGAAGCTGCAATTGCGCGTGCCCATACACGTTTAGAACAGTTATACGCTTAAGGATAAACCATGAGTCGACAAGTTTTTTGCCGTAAATATCAAAAGGAAATGGAAGGTTTAGACTTCGCTCCTTTCCCAGGTGCTAAAGGCCAAGATTTTTTTGAAAATGTTTCTAAGCAAGCATGGCAAGAATGGTTACAACACCAAACTACGCTAATTAATGAAAAGCGTTTAAACGTGTTTGAACCAGAAGCTAAAAAGTTTCTGGAAGAACAACGTGAGAAGTTCTTTAACAATGATGAAAGTGTAGAAAAAGCTGAAGGCTGGAAACCAGAATAATCGGTTTATTTTAGCTTATTCATCATTAAAAAGGCGGGTCTATATACATAGATCCGCCTTTTTTTACGTGAAACTTACACAAACATAAAAAGCCTTACATAGAGCGCACAGGACTCTACATGACATCAAAAAGCGAAGAACTTAATATCACTCTATAGCAAGAAGAACACGATCCCTGTCGTGTTTATGCACTTGATTTTCTGTCCTGAACTTCCCCCCAAAGTTCGGGACATTTTTTTATCTATTAATTTTAAAAATAAAAAGGCCTTGTTTCAAACAAGGCCTTTAAATATTTCAGCTCAAGATTACTTTTCGTGGACTTTGGCTTCAATTTCTTCAATTTTGGTATGACGAGCATCAAAGCCTTTGGCCATATAAATCACTTGCTCAGCAATGTTACGAGCATGATCGCCAATACGCTCTAATGAACGTAAAACCCACATGACATTAATTACACGAGCAATATGACGCGGGTCTTCAATCATATAAGTCATTAATGTACGTGTTGCTGATTGATATTCACGGTCAATGTCAGCATCAGCTAAAAGTACACGTAAAGCTTGATCTGCATCTAAACGTGCAAAAGCATCAAGTGCATCATGAATCATGACACGAACTTGGTTACCAATATGACGTGTTTCCATGTAGCCACGCGGTGACCCGCCCTCTTCACACAGGTTTTGTGCAATACGGGCAATTTTCGCTGCTTCATCACCAATGCGTTCAAGGTCAGTATTGGCTTTGCTCATGGCAATCACCATACGTAAGTCAATCGCTGCCGGATGACGACGCGCCAAAATCAACGTCAAGCCTTCATCAATATCACGTTCATATTGATTGACTGCATTATCTTTAAATTGAACATCAATCGCTAAATTTGCGTCGGTATCAAGTAAAGAATGAATTGCATTTGCAACCTGCTGTTCGACCAAGCCACCCATGGTCATAAACTTTGTGTTTACATCTTGCAAATCTTCATTAAATTGAGAAGAAATATGATGGCTTAACACCGGATTACTCGGACTCAAGGGAAGCCTCCAACATGATGGCGCGGGAATAAAATGATTGAGCATTAAAACACAGCAATCATTAAGTTTTTATGACAAAATTAAATTTCAGATAAAAGCATTTAATTACTGATAAGTTAACCAGCTATTAAGCTCAACCAGATCTTTTTCACCCAACTGGCCTACCGCAGCTTTTAAACGAAGCACATTCAATAAATAGTCATACTGAGCATTAAGATAATCCTGTTTTGCAGAAAAAGCATTACGCTGCGCCAATAAAACATCAACCATACTTTTCAAGCCTTCGTTATAACTCGCTTTTGAAGCTTGAGAAACTAAAGAAGATGAATCCATTGCAGCCTTTCTTGCTTCAAGTTTGGCTTGATCTGTGTCTACCTGCATAAACGCACTTTTCACATCGACATTGGCACGGCGAATGGCTGCATCAAGTTGTGCCTGCGCTTTACTGACTTCTACAGTGGCTTTTTTAATTGATGTTCGGGTCCGTCCACCATTAAATAAATTCCAGTTCATTTCTACCCCGACCTGATCAAATTTTCCGTCAGTCGAAATGAGTGTCTCTGGTGTTTGTTTAGTATAGCCATAACTTGCTACAGCATCTATTTGAGGATAAAGCGCTGCCTTTTCGACACGGCGCTGATCTTCACTATATTTTTGCTGTAAACGGGCTTGCTGGATCTTTAAGTTTTTTTGCTGCGCCAAAGAAAGCCAGTCATTAAGTTCTGCTGGATAAGGCTTTTGAAAATTAAAATCACTGCGCAGTACAGCGAGTTTATCTTGATAAGAACCAATATATTCAGAAAGCTGCTCTTGGGCTAAAAGTAATTGAACATTGGTTGAAATACGATTGGCTCTGGCATTTTGATATTGAGCATTTGCTTCACTTACATCACTACGTGCCACCAAACCTTCTTTGAGTTTGGCATTCATCATATTAAGCTGCTCAAGCAAAGCTTTTTCTTCTTGTAGGTATGCAACACTCAATGCCTGCTGACGCAACACATTAAAATAGGCTTCTGCCACATTTAAAACATGATCTTGTTTTTGCAGCCTTAAAGTGATTTCACTAAGTGCAACCGAAGTTTTAACTTGTTTATAACCTTCCCAAGCATCCATACGAAATAGAGGCTGGCGTGCTGTTAAAGTCGCTTGTCGGGTCGTTGACGTACTACTTACCAAAGCATCTGACAGGCCTTCTTGATCAACACCCGGAAAGTTTGAACGTTTTACAGTTTGTCGATTACGGGTAATGTTTCCAGACAATGTGACAGTAGGTAATAACGCCCCCGTTGCTAAGCCTAAGTTCAGTTGATCTGCTTCATATTGTTGTTGATTGGCTTGCCACGTTGGGTCATTTTGTTTTGCGCGCTCATAAGCTTCAACCAAATCTAGAGCAAAACTCGAAGATGCAAAACTCCAAAGGCCAACAGCGACCATTAATTTTATTTTCATTGTTCAAATCAACGATAAAACTTGCCTTTAAGACTAAGAAAAATTCAAATCAAACTCAAGCCATTAAAAGTTTTAGTTTTTTAAGAGTTCTTAGTTTTTGACAAGATTAAAATACAAATAAAAATCAGTAACATGCCTATCCAACCCAGCCATGAAACATGCTCACCCACCAAAACGATGGCAAAAATCGCAGCCACTAAAGGTTCAAATAAAGTTAAGGTCGTCGCTTTGCTGGCATTTACTGTTTTTAATCCAAAACCGAAAAGTAAATAACCCAAAAACATAGGAATCAGCATCATATAACCAGCCACAAGTAAATTGGTTGAGCTATGCAATAACCCTCCACCTGTAACCAACAAAGTAGGAAGCAAAATAACTGCCCCACCCCCCATAATCATGCCCATTGCAGCTTTAGAGGCAACACCCCGATCTATTAATCTTTTTGCGGCCCATGAATAAAGTGAATAAGTTGTAGCTGCGACAAGCCCAAGAAAAATACCGAAGAATTTATTCCATTGATTTGTACTCTCTTGGATCGCATGACTTTCCCCCATCGATAACATACTTACACCAAGCACACCGCACACAAAACTTAGAAACCAGATAGCCGATAAAGCTTTGCGGTCAAAAAATCGCTCTAAAATTGCTGCTATTAATGGAGCGGTACCAATTGAAACAACGGTGCCAATCGTAATGCCCGCATAATGCATTGAGGAATAAAAAGCCAAAGGATAAATACCAACCGCCGCTACCCCTAAAAGCAGTATTGAAAGATTTTCCCTTATAAACTGACGGTTTTCGCGTATTGCTCGTGATGCAACCAAAGCTTGTAAAAGTCCTCCACCACCCATCGCTACGGCACCAATAGCGAGTGGGCCAAGTGTCGGTGCAAATGCTGCCGCCGTACCTGTTGTTCCCCACAAAACAGAAGCAACCAAAATCGCAATTGTGCCCCCATAGCTACTATTTTTAATGAGGCTAATCATGTAGGCATTCTCTATTTAAAATATCTTCTGCCATTTGTTTTGCTAATAGAAGTTGACGACTGTTTCCTTCTAAGCCTGCTCGTGCCATAGAACCCTCTAAAAGAAAAGAAAGCTGCGTGGCCACATAGTTAACGCGCTGTGAGTCTGGTATTAATTTTTTTAAATGCTCAGCAACAATACCTTCCACTTCTTCTTTATGCTGTCTTACCGAAGTACGCCCTGCACTATTCGCTGGAAACTCTGCGGCAGCATTCAATAACCCACAGCCTCGAAACCCTTTTTCGTAGGCAAATTCTGCATGGTCCTGATAGGCATCAAACACAGCCAAAATGGCTTCTTTAGCTGTGTTTGTTTTTGCTAAACGCTTTTGATAGAGATCGAGCCACTCTTGATGGCGTGCAGCAATATAGGCATCAACAAGATCGCCTTTTGAAGAAAAATTATTATAAAGCGACATCTTAGCGACATCGGCTTTAGCCGTAACTGAATTGATTCCTGTTGCAGTAATGCCATCGTTATAAAACAAGGTTGCTGCTGCATCGAGAATTTTCTGTCTTGCTGTTTTATCATTCATAACTTTTACTTAAGTAGACCGACCTACCTAATAATAAAGTTTTCTAACAATGATGCAACCTTTTTAAGCGTTATAATTTGAGCAATATTAATTTCTATAAAAGTACAATGATGAAAAAAGTTCTAATGATGAGTATGTGCAGTGCACTACTTTTGGCTGGATGTAATAAAACATCACAGCAAGATCAGGCTGTATCTAAAGAGCAAAAACCAACTGAACAAAAGGCTACTCAAAAGCAAGACAGCAGTTGCTTACAAATTATGGCTGCTACGCAGAAAATCAACCAAAACAGCAAAATAGAAGATTTAAATCAAATTAATGAAAAGCTTAAAAGCTGTGTTCCCTCTTTAAAAAATGATGAGCAGCTTAAGCTTATTGATGCTTCAACTGCGATGTATCAACGTTTTCTTAAACAAGACTACACTGAAAAAACAGGGAGAGCTTTTGAAGCATTTGGCCATGCCGTTTTAGAACAGAAACAAGACCTTAAAAAGGTCATCAAAACCCAGAAAAAACTCTTCGACCAACTTAGCCCGCGTGATCAATATTTACTTCAACATGAAGGCCAAGCCTACATTGAACTTCTCTATCAAGGTGAGGGTATGTTTACCTATCGACGTCAGCCAAACTATTTAGTTGAGGTTTTTTCTACGTCCTTACCAGCAGACCAAAAAGAGTTCTTAACTCGTATGGCCAAAGATAATCAGGATATTTTCTATAACGATGGTGCGTTGGCCGTTTCATGGAAAGAACTTACTGAACGAGCACTTTTTTGGGAAAAATTTATTCAGAAATATCCAAAAAGTCACTTTATTAGTGATGCAAAACGACTATTTAATGAATATCGCTATTTTATTTTCTTTGGTTTAGATAACACGCCAGTGTCAGATGAATATGCACCGAATACGTGGTTTGATAAAGATGCTCTTCAACAAATTCGGTTTTTGTCTACACAAAATCAGTCGAGTTTAGCGAAATCCGCTCAACTGTTTCTTAAGTTTATTGCCACTCCTATAGAGGAGCGTAATAAGCAATTTAAAATAGATTTAACTGATAAAAATGGTGATAAAAAATCAAATTATCAGATTACTCATGAACAGCTTGAGCAGCTATTAAAATTTGATTCGCCATGGAACACGGAAGTCTATCGTGACTGCCATATGGATGCAGTTTGTATAGATACAAATTGACAATGCCAGCCAACCTAAAACATGTTAGTCTGTAAATCGCTTGACGGAGCGCGAGTAATAGCTCGCTGAGATTGTGTAAATTCTGTGTTATCGCAACACAAGTTTGATCACAAGTACCGTTGAACCTGATCAGGTTAAGACCTGCGTAGGAATCAAGCCATCTGAAAACTTAAAGCCTTAAATTTATCTAATAAAGATAAATCCGCCATCGTTTTTGGTCGTGCTTGATTCGTTGATGTTATTCATAAGGATCATGTGATGAACCAGTTAACGAATCTCTCTTCTGCTGAAATTTCAGCACAACATGAACAAGATGCAAAAGATTTAACCCGCATCTTACCCGCTTCTAAAAAAGTTTATATTGAGGGTTCTCGCCCTGACATTCAGGTTCCAATGCGAGAAATTTCTTTAACCGACACCCCTACTGGTCTTGGCGGTGAACATAACCCTCCTGTTATGGTATATGACACTTCAGGTGTTTATACCGACCCAAATGTTCAAATTGATTTAGACAAAGGTTTACCTTCAGTTCGCCAAAACTGGATTGAAGAGCGTAACGATACTGACGTACTTTCTGGTTTAACTTCAAAGTTTGGTCAAGAACGTTTAAAAGACATTCGTACCGCTGATATTCGTTTTGCGCACATTCAAAATCCACGCCGTGCCAAAGCAGGCAAAAATGTCACTCAAATGCACTATGCCAAGCAAGGTATTATCACACCTGAAATGGAATATATTGCAATTCGTGAAAATCAACGCCAGCGTGAAGGCGTTGATATGCGTCAACATGCTGGTCAGAATTTCGGTGCAAAAAACTTAAAAGAAATTACACCTGAATTTGTTCGCCAAGAAGTTGCTGAAGGTCGTGCGATCATTCCTGCAAACATTAACCACCCAGAACTTGAACCAATGATTATTGGTCGTAACTTCTTGGTTAAAATTAATGCCAATATTGGTAACTCAGCACTTGGTTCTTCAATTGACGAAGAAGTTGCAAAAATGACTTGGGCAACGCGTTGGGGTGCCGACACCATTATGGACTTGTCGACAGGTAAAAACATTCATGAAACACGTGAATGGATTATTCGTAACTCACCTGTTCCAATCGGTACTGTACCTATTTATCAAGCGCTTGAAAAAGTTGATGGTGTTGCAGAAGATCTGACTTGGGAAATCTTTAAAGACACACTAATTGAACAAGCCGAACAAGGCGTTGACTACTTCACAATTCACGCAGGTGTATTACTTCGCTATGTACCACTTACAGCAAACCGTTTAACAGGTATTGTATCTCGTGGTGGTTCAATCATGGCGCAGTGGTGTCTAGCACATCATGAAGAAAACTTCTTATACACACATTTCGATGAAATCTGTGAAATCATGAAGGCTTATGACGTTTCATTTAGCTTAGGTGATGGCTTACGTCCGGGCTGTATTCAAGATGCAAATGACGAAGCACAGTTCAGCGAACTTAAAACCCTAGGTGAGCTGACTCACCGTGCATGGGAACATGATGTTCAAGTCATGATTGAAGGCCCTGGTCATGTACCAATGCACATGATTAAAGAAAACATGGACCTTCAGTTAGAAGTGTGTAAAGAAGCACCATTCTATACGCTTGGACCATTAACAACAGATATCGCTCCGGGTTATGACCACATTACTTCTGCAATTGGTGCAGCCATGATTGGTTGGTACGGCACAGCGATGCTTTGTTATGTGACACCAAAAGAACACTTAGGTTTACCAAACAAAAAAGATGTTAAAGACGGAATTATTACCTACAAGCTTGCAGCACATGCTGCCGATCTTGCGAAAGGGCATCCGGGTGCTCAAGTTCGCGATAATGCCTTATCAAAAGCTCGTTTTGAATTCCGTTGGGATGATCAGTTCAACCTAAGTCTAGACCCTGATACAGCACGTAGTATGCACGATGAAACCTTACCAAAAGAGGCTCATAAATCTGCACACTTCTGCTCAATGTGTGGTCCAAAATTCTGTTCAATGAAAATCACTCAGAATGTACGCGACTATGCCAACAACCTCACCAATAACGATTCAGAGGTTGAAGAAGGCCTCAAAGCGATGAAAGAGGTTTATCAGGAGCAAGGTCAAAAACTGTATCATAAAGTGTAAATATTCAAAAAAAACACTTGCCTAGCCCTGATTCTCGGTTAGGATGAAATAAATAGATTTCGTCCTGACCGAATCATGAGTATTGTTGAACGTCCAAGTTATACATCTAAAGATGTAGAAGTAACATCACGTGAATCTCTATTCCGTGGTTTTATTCAAGTTGAAAAAGTCAGCCTTCGACATCGTCTATTTAATCAATCTGAATATACTCATGTATTGCAGCGTGAACTCGTTCATCGGCCTGAAGCAGCTGGCGTACTACTCTACAACGATCAAAAACAACAGTTTGCTCTGATTGAACAGTTCCGTGTTGGGGCTTTAGATGATGCTCAATCACCGTGGCAGTTAGAAATAATTGCAGGCGTGATAGATGGTGATGAATCACCAGAAAGTTGTATTCGACGAGAGAGCCTTGAAGAATCAGGTTGCGAAGTTCAAGATTTAGAGCATCTATTTAGCTTTTACCCGTCAGCTGGTGCTTGCTCAGAGTTATTTCATCTCTATGTTGCCGAAACTGAATTACCCGCTGAAGGGGGTGTTTTTGGCGTAGATGATGAGGGGGAAAATATTCAACTGCACTTATTTAATTATAGTGAAATCCAGACTCTACTCGACAGCGGGCGTTTAAGAAATGCTCCTGTCATTATGGCATTACAATGGCTGGCCCAACACAGCAAAACGATAATAAACCCGAAGAGGTAGGACGGTGACTTTTCAAGTCTCAACACTTTCACAAAAAGACCATGTCATTATACAAATTACCGATACCCACCTATTGGAGTATCCGCATTTAGAATTTGTGGGTATGAATCCTGAAGAAAGCTTTCACGCCATTATTCAACAGATACTTAATAAACATCCTGAAACTGATGCAATTATCCATACCGGGGACCTAGCTCAGGCACCAACGCCTATTACCTACAAACGTTATATTCAATATATGCAAACGCTTGGTCTGCCCTTTTTTCAGACCTTAGGTAATCATGACAATGTTGACCATTTTCCATTGCATAAAGAGAATCATCAGGAACCTGTGGTCATTTGCTTAGGGAACTGGCGGATTATTCTATTAAATAGTGCGGTAAAAGGTCATATTGATGGACATCTATCAGCAGAACAGCTAGAGAACTTAACGGCTTTACTTGAAGAGTATGCAGATAACCCGATTTTGCTGGCTTGTCATCACCACCCTTTTGCCATGAAGTCAAAATGGATTGATCATCACAAGTTACAAAATTCTAATGCTTTGCTTACAGCATTAACGCCGTTTAAAAATGTAAAAGCTTTGGTCTGCGGGCATGTTCATCAAGACTCAATCAACATTTGGCAAGGGGTCGAATTTTTCTCTACACCTTCGACAAGTGTTCAGTTTAAACCCTTTAGTAATGATTTTGCACTCGATCAAAATGCTCCCGGCTACCGTTACATTCGTCTAAAAAACGATGGTAGTTTTGAAACAGAAGTCTTCCGTCTTGAAAATTTTCAAGGCCATATAAACACTGATATTTCAGGCTATTAGCCCTATTTCTTATATGCTTATATATAATTATGACTGGGGCAAACACGTTTTGAAAATATTTACGGGGCGGAATGACTATCATCTTGCAGGAAAAATCTATATGATGACGACCCGATGGGAAAATCCCATCGATGGTTTTCTATAAAAACACTTGCATATCACCATATTTTTTGCGTATAGATAATACGTGTATGATGAGGAATGCCCTATTATGGCGAATGACAACCACAACCAAGTTTTGGATGAACATACAGAAGTTGTAGTGGAAGGTGACAAAGCTTCTGCAAAACGTGCACGTAAAGTGAAACCTAAAACTTCTGACATAGGCACAACTGCAAGTTTATTTGGTATTGCACCTTATCAACCTAAGAAAAATGAAGAGTACATGTCTGAAGGACAGCTCGAGCATTTCCGACAAATTCTGCAAGCATGGAAAGCTGAATTAATGTCTGAAGTTGATCGTACTTTAAATACGATGCAAGACGAATCAACTGCACTGCCAGATGTAAACGATCGTGCTACCCAAGAAGAAGAATTTGCAATTGAATTACGTACACGTGACCGTGAACGTAAGTTAATTCGTAAAATCGAACAATCTATGGAAGCTATTAAGAATGAAGACTACGGTTTCTGTGAAACTTGTGGTATTGAAATCGGCTTACGTCGTTTAGAAGCGCGTCCAACTGCAACGTTATGTATTGACTGCAAAACTTTGGCAGAAATTAAAGAGAAGCAAAATAACGGTTAATATGACCGCTGTAGCTACTCAAGAAAAGCCTAGCTTTTCATACTCAGGTCGGTTTGCGCCATCGCCAACCGGCCCTTTGCATTTTGGATCACTCATTACTGCTGTTGCCAGCTATTGCGATGCAAAAGTCCATCAAGGCAAATGGCTGGTTCGTGTCGAAGATACAGATATCCCTCGTATTTATCCCGGCAGCGAAGAGCATATTCTCACATCACTTGAAGCCTTCCAGTTCGAACCCGATGCAGAGATCATCTTTCAAAAAAATCGTTTAGACATTTATGAAAGTGTATTAGACCAACTCAAAAAAGAAGGTCTTATCTATGCATGTCAATGTACCCGCAAAATGCTTGGTTCAAATGCAATCTATGCAGGTACTTGCCGCGATCTCAATCTTGATTTTCAAGGTCAAGCGATTCGGGTAAAAGTTCAAGATCAGCAGATCTGTTTTGATGATCGATTGCAAGGACGTCATTGCTCTAATCTACAACACGATCTTGGAGATTTTGTTCTTAAGCGCCGTGATGGAATTATTAACTATCAACTTGCGGTCGTTGTGGATGATTATCTACAAGGTATTACCCATGTCGTTCGAGGCGCGGACTTATTAGATAACACCGAACGTCAGATTTGGTTAGGTCAGCTTCTAGGTTATCCTCAACTAAGCTATATGCACCTTCCCCTTGCAATGAATGACCAAGGGCAAAAGCTCTCTAAACAAAATCTAGCCCAAGCACTCGATTTATCAAAAGCGCCTGAATTACTTCAAAAAGCAATACTGGCCTTGGGACAACCCAACGTTGATTTAGATCAGCCTAGAGCGATGCTAAGGCAGGCTGTAGCGCAGTGGAATGTTGATTTGATTCCCCATGGGCAAGAGCTCAGCGGCACATATCTATAAATAATAAAAAAGCCCGATATCAAATCAGGCTTTTTAAACTTCTAAATACTCAATTAGAAGTTTGACTCTTCTCGTTCTGGGTTGACTTCTTGTGTTGATGCATCAATCTTTAAGATTAAGCTAATCATCGCCGCACACATCATTAAAGACGTACCACCATAACTAATGAATGGCAAAGTCAAACCTTTCGTCGGCATTAAACCCATATTCATGCCCGCATTTACCAAAATCTGGAGCAAGAAAATAATACTAATACCGTAAGCTAAATAGCCTGCACGAAGGTAATGATGTTTCAAAGCACGGTGACCAATTTTGATACAACATGCCAGCATCAAGAAAGACAAGCCAATAACAATAGAAATACCCACGAAACCAAATTCTTCACCTAGCACTGCCAACATAAAGTCAGTATGCGCTTCAGGTAAATAAGATAGTTTTTGTACACTGTGACCTAAGCCTGTACCAAACCATTCACCACGACCAAAAGCCATTAGTGCATTTGATAACTGATAACCTACACCTAATGGATCTGCCCATGGGTCAGTAAACGAGATCAAACGCTGGAAACGGTATGGTTCAAATAAGATCAAAAACACGATACCCGTGACAATCGCGCCAAGCATGATTAAGAACTGAGTTGGCGGCGCACCCGCTAAAAAGAACACCCCAACCATCATCATGACAATAACGACAGTTGCTCCCAAGTCAGGCTCAGCAATAATTAAACCAACCGTGATTGCCATAACCCCACTTAAACGCAATAACCCTTTCCAATGAGTACGAACTTCTTTGGCACGGCGTACAACGTAGTCTGCGGTAAAGATTGCCATCATGACTTTGGCAACCTCGGTTGGCTGCAAGGTAAAACCACCGATCTTAATCCAACGTGTAGAACCGTTGACTTCCGAACCCACCACCAAAGCAGCAAGCAACAGAACCATAGTTAATAACCACAGCGGGAAGGTATTTTTAAACCACGTATTTAGTGATATTCGATAGGTCAAATAAGCCACCACACCCGCAGCGACAATCGAAATACCATGACGAATCACATAGTGAAACGGGTTTTCATGCATATATTCAGCATAGGGCATCGAAGCAGATGCAACCATCACGGAACCGATACACAATAATGCAACGACACAGAAAATCAGGACATTACGTGGCGTCACTTCCGCTGGCCATTTAGGCAATATCCGTTCATACCAATGATTGATTTTCTGGATTGTGGTCTGAGCTAAGCCTGCCATACTACATTCCTAATCATGTTTTCTTTAAACCAACGAATTGACGCAGGCAACAAACTGCTGACCACGGTCATTATAACTTTTAAACATATCAAAACTTGCACATGCTGGTGATAACAACACCACATCTTCGGCCTGTGTTTCACGTTGAGACAGCTCTACAGCTTCTTTAAGCGTTGCTGCATGTAAAATTTTGGTTGCACCTTGAATGGCTTGTTCAATCACCGGAGCATCCTCACCAATCAATACCACAACTTTGGCATATTTTTCGATAGAAGAACGTAATGGTCCAAAATCCTGACCTTTACCTTGCCCGCCTAAAATCAAGGCAACTTTACCTTTTTTAACCTCAATTGCAGCGCCTAAACCATCAATTGCTGCAAGCGTAGCGCCAACGTTGGTGCCTTTAGAATCATTGTAATAACGTACATCATGTACAGTTCTCACATACTCACAGCGATGCTCTAAGCCTTTAAATTGTTTTAAGGTTTCAAGCATAGATTCCATAGGCAGGCCTATTGCCTCACCTAATGCTAGACAAGCTAAAGCATTTGCTACATTGTGCATGCCTTGAATATATAAATCTGAGCTTTTAATTAAACGCTTTAAACCACGCGCAAGCCAAAGCGTGCCATCGCCATCTCTTAAAACACCATATTGATTTAAATCTGGTGCATTTAAACCAAAGCTTTGCATTGGTGTGGTATCTGGAACGAGAGGACGACTTAAAGCGTCATCACGGTTAAATACTACTTTTTTAACGCCTTGGAAAATACGGTGTTTTGCTTGATGGTAACCCAACATATTGCCGTGACGATCTAAGTGGTCTTCACTCATATTGAGAACCACAGCAACTTCAGCATTTAAGTGAGACGTGGTTTCTAGCTGAAAACTTGATAGCTCAAGTACAATTAACTCAGGTTGATCTTTTAATAAATCTAGAGCTGGGCGTCCAAGATTGCCACCTACAGCAACTTTCTTACCCGCATCTTTAGCCATTAAGCCAATTAAAGTCGTTACTGTACTTTTCGCATTAGAGCCAGTAATAGCCACAATAGGCACATCGGTTGCACGGCGTAATAATTGAATATCCCCTACCACAGAAATACCCTTAGCAATAGCTGCCTGAATTTCCGGTAATTGTGGTGCAAGGCCTGGACTTAAAATAATTTCTTCTGCTTGTAATAATAATTCTTGGTCAAGTTGACCGAAACTTGTCTTTACTCCTGCCGGAATCTGATCATGCCCTGGTGGCGTGGGACGCGAATCTGTTACTGCAACTTGGTAGCCTTGTTCATGCAAGAAATTTACAGCAGAAACGCCTGATATTCCCAAGCCTGCTACAACTTTTAACCCACCACGTTGTATTAACATTTTTGCCCCACAATTTATCAATCGACAGAATGGCAAAAATGTTAGCACTTTGCTGTTTTGAATGCTTTTTCAGTTTGAACTTTATTCATCTTTTTTTGTGTCAGTGCGTAAAAAAGCCATCAATATGATGGCTTTTTAAACGAAACAAGAAATACTGAATCTACTGCCATTTAATCGGCTTAATTTCTTGAACTGTATTCGTAGGTTTATCTTCGCTTGAACAACCACAACCGCCAGCACAACCAAAGGTCATTTTCGGTTTAAGCCACTTTGCCAAAGTTGCCCAACCCTGCTTTTCGCAAAATGCAGAGAGTGAAGAAAAGACTAAATTTGCTGTTTTCGGAAATACTTTCTTAAAAACAACTACAGCACTCCAAATCACTAAAACCGCAATAATCAGATATTGAACCATATACAACCTCCTTTATTGCCTTAGCCCCAATAGTGGGAAGCAATTTGATAGGTAACAAACGATGCAAAATAAGCTAAACCAAACAGATATGCAGTCATAGCTGCAACATGTTTCCATGAACCTGTTTCACGGCGTACCGTTGCCAATGTTGCCAAACAATGTGGAGCATAAATGAACCACACTAAAAGCGATAAACCTGTTGCCAAAGACCAACCTGTTCCATCTGCACTAATCAGATGTGACAAACCTTGTGCCACAGCATCATCATCTGTTGCAGACAAGGCATAAACTGTACCTAATGCCGCGACAACCACTTCACGAGCAGCCATAGCTGGAATTAAAGCGATACAGATTTGCCAATTAAAACCAACTGGAGCAAATAAAGGCTGGATAAGATGCCCGAGCATACCTGCAAAACTATAATCTATGGCAGGTAATGTCGCCCCTTCTGGTGGCTGCGGGAAAGTACACAAGAACCACAGCAAAATAGAGAGCGCAAAAATGATCCCACCGACGCGTTTCAAGAAGATCTTTGCACGATCCAATAAACCGATTCCCACACTTTTTAAATCAGGGAAACGATAACTTGGTAGCTCTAGCAGTAAAGCATGTTGCGACTTATCTTTTTGCAAAAACTTCATTAAAAATGAAACACAAAGCGCACTCACAATACCAGCCATATACAGACCGAAAAGCACTAAACCTTGTAAGTTGAAAATACCCCAGACCATTTTCTCTGGAATAAAGGCAGCAATCAGCAAGGCATATACAGGCAAGCGTGCCGAACAGGTCATTAAAGGTGCAACCATAATAGTCGTAAAACGATCACGAGGGTCACTAATACTACGCGTTGCCATAATTCCCGGTACTGCACAAGCAAAGCTTGAAAGTAAAGGAATGAAAGCTCGACCACTTAAGCCCGCTTGGAACATTAATTTATCAAGTAAGAATGCTGCACGCGGTAAATAGCCTGATTCTTCGAGTACTAAAATGAAGAAGAACAAGATCAAAATTTGTGGCAAGAACACAACTACGCCACCCGCACCTGCAATAATTCCGTCAACAACCAAACTATGCAGTAGAGGTTGGGTAATCACAGTTCCCACTACCTCACCAAGCCAGCCGAAGAAGCCTTCAATACCATCCATGAATGGAGCTGCCCATGCAAACACTGCTTGGAACACAATAAACATCATGATGGCAAGGCTAAGTAGGCCTAAAACCGGATGTAAGAAAATTCGATCTAGAAAATCAGTACGCTTATCTCCATGATCAACATAATGAACTACATCTTTAAAAATCATATCGATTTTTTGGTGATGAGTTCCAGTTAAACCACTCAGTTCGGTTTGTGGCACACTGTATTTTTCTTGATCAAGGGCATGTAATAAATTTTCAATACCCGCATTACGGACGGCAACTGTTTCAACAACTGGTACGCCCAAACGCTGAGATAACTTTTGAGTATTAATTTGGATGCCACGACGACGCGCTTCATCCATCATATTCAGTACAAGTAAAATCGGACGACCCAACTCGATCATTTCGAGTACTAGTCCTAAATGCAATTTTAAGTTAGTGGCATCAACCACACATAAAAAGGCATCTTGCTGCCCTTCTTCTGCAATTTTACCCAAACACACGTCACGGGTAATTACTTCATCAGGACTGGTGGCATTAAGGCTATATGTACCCGGCAAATCAAGTACACGCACTGCTCGGCCTGAAGGCAACTGAAAATGACCAACCTTACGCTCGACCGTTACGCCCGCATAGTTTGCAACTTTTTGTCGAGTTCCAGTTAAATGGTTAAAAAGAGAGGTTTTACCACAGTTAGGGTTTCCCACAAGGGCAATACGTAACGCATCACTCATGCGGGTACTCCTTCTTCTACTTGAATTTCAATTTTTTCCGCTTCTGCTTTACGTAAAGCGAAACGAGTAAAGCCTATTTGGATCAAGATCGGATCACCACCAAAAACACCTTTGGTAATCACTTCCACTCGTGTGCCCGGTACAAAGCCCAGACTTTCCAAACGAATTGCGACCAAATCTTGCTGCTCGGACTCTACTTCTATCCGATTCACTTTGGTGATGGTCGCCGCTTGCTTCACTTTTAAAGCTGATAAACGCACCGCATCCGATCCTAAACCTTTTTTAATAGTATACATATAAATGAGAATAATTACCAAATAAGGTTAAATTTCACTTCTTATTCAGTTTAATCGACAAACCTTAAAGTTTCTTTTAAAGTACAGAGGTTTAGAGGATGTAGTGTATGTTGAATAAAAAACCGCGTATTCCAAGCCCTGTTCAAATTCCTGAACATTTGAGCTTTTTACAAGGTTTTCGTGACTATCTCGTTGCTCAGACGGTAAGTCCACATACACGTAATGCTTATTTATCTGACCTTATTCAATGCAGCGAACTTCATAAAAAATCATTTCTTCCAGAGTGGACAAGTGATGATATCGCTGATGTTTTGATTGAGTTGACTAAAGTTGGAAAAAGCCCGCGCTCGATTGCCCGCTGCTTATCTGCCCTACGTCAGTTTTACAAATTTTTACGTGAACAGAAATTACGAAGCGATAATCCTGTAGCGACCCATCATTCTCCAAAAATTGGCAGAGCATTACCCAAAGATTTATCAGAAGAAGATGTCGAAGCACTGATTCAGGCTCCTGATATTGATACGGCACTGGGATTACGTGATCGGGCAATGTTTGAAGTCCTTTACGCATGTGGTTTACGTGTTTCAGAACTGCTGAACTTACGCCTAGAACTTATTAACTTAAAACAAGGCTATTTAAGAATTACTGGTAAAGGTAATAAAGAGCGTTTGGTCCCGCTAGGCCAATTTGCTTGTGAATGGGTAGAACGCTACTTACAGGATGCTCGACCTCAACTTTATAAAAGTTCAACCGACTACCTCTTTTTAACTCAACACGGCGGGATTATGAGCCGTCAGAACTTTTGGTATGCTATTAAGCGTTACGCCTTACAAGCCAATATTCAAGCTGAACTTTCACCTCACACCTTACGTCACGCCTTTGCAACACACCTGCTCAATCATGGCGCCGATTTACGCGTAGTACAAATGTTATTGGGCCATAGTGACTTATCAACTACTCAAATTTACACACATGTAGCACAAGTGAGAATGCAACAATTGCATGAAAAACATCATCCTAGAGGGTAAAAAATTTAAAACTTATTATTTGAAATACACCCAACAATCAATTGATTTCGTTCACAAAGGTTAAGAAAGTTTTAACAATACACACTAGATTTTTTGTTATGCTTAGCAGCTTCTGACTATAAATACTGATGAAATAAGGGTTATCTATGTCTTTTACCCGATCTCAACTTTTTCTTGCCTGTGCGTTGGCTTCTAGCCTGTTATTCAGTGCTTGTTCTAAAGAAAACAAACCACAAAAAGAAGATGCGCTCACTGCGACCGCACCTGCTACTGGGGAAGCTTCAACCATCATTGAACGCAATGAGAAACAGCGTTTAATTGAAACTTTGCAAAAACAATTTAAGAATGCAAACATCAACGCCAAAATTTTAGATATCAAGCCTACGGAAGTGCCTAACTTATATTGGGTAAATCTCGAAGGGATGACGTCGATTTATACAACCAGCGATGGTAAATACCTGATTCAAGGTGATGTCATTCGTTTAGGTGGTAAAGAACTGCATAATATTGGCGATAATCTTCAAGCTTCAGAAAACAAGAAGCATCTTGCTGCTTTAAAAAATGAAGATTTGATTGTCTACCCAGCTAAAGGTGGTAAGGCTAAACATGTGATTTATGTGTTTACCGATGCAAGCTGTCCTTATTGCCATAAATTACATGAGCATTTACCTGAAATTAATGAAAAAGGTATTGAGGTACGTTATATCGCTTGGCCACGCGGTGAACAATTTATGCCGACCATGGAAGCTGTATGGTGTAGTGCAGACCGTAAAGCTGCCTTTAACCAAGCAGTACAAGGTATTAATATCCCACCTGCTCAATGTAAAAACCCTGTGCGTGAACAATATCAACTTGGCTTAAACATGGGTGTAAATGGAACACCAGCTATTTACAATGTTGATGGCGAGTACTTAGGTGGATATCTAACACCGGATGAATTAATTAAACGTCTGGATAAATAACATCCTTTAAGCTGGTGAATGATTAATCATCTATCTCTTTTAAAAAGCGCTGCTCTGATTGCAGCGCTTTGTTTTTTCAATAATTAATATTTAAACAACCTCTGTTTAAAGACTGATCTACTCTTCTTTTCCAAACATCGCACTCTAATTCATTGAACAAGCACTAAAAGCGCTAGAGTCTGGCGTTTTTTTTAGCTATGATCTAGCTTCAACTAAATGATTAAATGATGAATGGAGTGTGACGTGAAACCAGTTCGCCTGGCAATACTCGGTCTAGGAACCGTAGGTGGAGGAGCCCTTAAACTACTACAAGAAAATGCCGCTGAAATTAAACGTCGCACCGGTCGAGAAATTCAAATTACCCACGTTGGAACACGCCGCCCTCGTCCAGATCTTGAATTGGAAGGGATTAAACAAAGCGCCGATTTACTTGACATCGTTCGTCAACCAGACGTTGATGTAGTTGTAGAAGTTATGGGTGGGATCCACCCTGCTTACGAAGTTATCATGGAAGCGATCAAACACGGCAAACAAGTCGTGACTGCAAACAAAGCGTTACTCGCTGAACATGGCAATGAATTATTTAAAGCAGCAGAAGACAATGCTGTGCAAATTGCTTATGAAGCAGCAGTTGCTGGCGGTATTCCAATTATTAAAGTGATCCGTGAAGGTCTTGCTGCAAACCATATCGAATGGTTGGCAGGTATTATTAATGGTACAGGTAACTTTATTCTGACTGAAATGCGTGAGAAAGGTCGTGCATTTGATGATGTATTAAAAGAAGCTCAAGAACTCGGTTATGCAGAAGCAGACCCAACTTTTGACGTTGAAGGTATTGATGCTGCGCATAAACTTACCATTTTAGCGTCTTGTGCTTTTGGTATTCCTCTTCAATTTGATAAGGTTTATACCGAAGGTATCAGCAAAATCACTGCACAAGATGTGAAATATGCAGAAGATCTTGGTTTCCGCATTAAACATCTCGGTATTGCACGTCGTGCTGAAAAAGGTATTGAGTTACGTGTTCATCCAACACTCATTCCAGATGAACAGCTGATTGCGAATGTAAACGGCGTTAAAAACGCTGTATTAGTTCAGGCAAATGCCGTAGGTCCAACACTCTATTACGGCGCGGGTGCAGGCGCAGGTCCTACAGCTTCTGCGGTTGTTGCTGATGTTATTGATATTGTCCGTGACATCTCTTATACCGAAGACGGCGCAGGCACAATTCCTCAGTTGGCTTTTGAAGCATTAACCAATGTGCCAATTTTAAGCCGTGAAGAAATGACCACAGGTTATTACATTCGCTTAAACGCAGAAGACCAAACTGGCGTACTTGCAGACGTAACTACCATCTTAAGTCGCGCTGGAATTAGTATTGATGCGATCATGCAACAATCTCGTTTAAAAGACCTTATTCCAATCGTGATTCTGACCGATCCAATCGTTGAATCAAAAATGGATGATGCTCTTGCACAAATTCAAGCATTACCTGCAATTCGTGGCGAAATCGTAAGAATTCGTTTAGAATCGCTCGATAGTTAATCAGGTTGAGGGAAAGATTCCCTCTCCCGCTTCATCTCTAATTGGAACACCATCATGTCTAATGCCAATCGTTATACTGGTCTTGTAGATCGTTATCGTGACCGTTTGCCAGTTTCGGCAACTACTCGTGCTATCTCTTTGGGTGAAGGCAACACCCCACTCATTAAACTTGAGAATATTCCACGTATTATTGGCAAAGATGTTGAAATTTATGTGAAATACGAGGGCTTAAACCCAACTGGTTCATTTAAAGACCGTGGTATGACCATGGCTGTAACCAAAGCGGTTGAAGAAGGCTCTAAAGCGATTATCTGTGCATCTACCGGTAACACTTCTGCTGCTGCTGCTGCCTATGCTGCACGTGCAGGTATCAAAGCATTTGTTTTGATTCCAGAAGGCAAAATTGCGATGGGTAAAATGGCACAAGCGATGATGTATGGTGCGATCACTATGCAAATTCGTGGTAACTTCGATGATGGTATGCGTCTTGTAAAAGAAGTTGCTGATCAAGCGCCTGTAACGATTGTAAACTCAATCAACCCTTACCGTTTGCAAGGTCAAAAGACTATTGCTTATGAAATCGTTGAAGCTTTAGGCCGCGCACCTGATTACCACTGCTTACCTGTAGGTAACGCAGGTAATATCACCGCTCACTGGATGGGTTATACCGAAGCTGTAGCAAACCAGCCTGCTGATCAGTTTGAACAAGTGATTTATGATGCTGCTACTGATCAATTCACTGGTCCAAAACCAGAAGGTTTACCAACAATGGTGGGTTACCAAGCTTCTGGCGCAGCTCCATTCTTACGTGGTGCTCCAGTTGAAAGCCCTGAAACTGTTGCAACTGCAATCCGTATTGGTAATCCACAAAGCTGGAACCATGCAAAAGCTGTAGTACGCGACTCTAAAGGCTGGTTTGATGAACTTCAAGACAGCGAAATTTTAGAAGCTCAACGCTTACTTTCTATGTATGAAGGTGTATTTGTTGAGCCAGCGTCTGCTGCTTCTATCGGCGGTGCGATCCGTGATATTAAAGCGGGTAAAATTGCCGAAGGTTCTGTCATTGTATGTACAGTAACTGGTAATGGCTTGAAAGATCCTGATACTGCAATCAAACAATGTGCTGATGCAGTGATGTTGTCAATTGATGCAACAATGGACCAAGTAAAAGATTCGATTTTATCTAACATGTAAGATCTGATTTTTCAAAAAAACGGCTGTATTAAACAGCCGTTTTTTTATGTCTTTTTTATAGCCATAAAAAAACGCTTCTTGATAGAAGCGTTTTTTGAATATTTAAATTAAATACGTTTTGGCAAATTGCTCAACCAACCAAGCAAGTTAGTTGCATCATTATTACGTGCCTGTGTACTTGGCTCACCCAGTAATACAATGACTGCCGGACGTGAATTTACAGTTGTGTGCATCACAACACAGCGACCTGCTTCATTAATATAACCAGTTTTAGACAAGTTAATATTCCAACCACCATTGCGCACTAGAGCATTGGTATTGTTAGATTTCAACACGCGATAACCCAAGTTAAAGTCATAAGTCGGTGTAGTTGAGAATTGACGGATTAAACCATATTGAGAAGCTGTACTTGCCAAAATCCCTAAGTCACGCGCAGAAGATACATTACGCGGATCTAAACCAGTTGACTCATAATAGTGGGTTGCGTTCATACCTAAAGCACGTGCTTTAGAATTCATTGCAGCGACGAATGCAGGACGACCACCTGGATAAGTACGTGCTAAAGCCGCCGCTGCTGGGTTTTCTGATTTCATTAGAGCAAACAGAAGAACTTCTGCACGGTTCATCTTGTCGCCAACACGTAAGGTTGAACTTGAGTTTTTACCATTTGCACCAGCAAAATCGATTTGCTCAAGTGTAATTTCTTCTGACATGTTTAAACGGGCATCTGCCGTTACAACTGCTGTCATCAACTTAGTAATAGAGGCAATTGGCACAGAAGCGTTGGTATTTTTACTGTAGAGCACTTCACCAGTTTGCGCGTCCATCACAAGTGCAGCTCGAGCGCTTACACTCGGCTGGGCATTGTAACCAGTCGTATCACGGATTGGAGCAATCTTCGGTGCAGATGCTACAATTTTAGGTGCGCTACCACCACGCAAAGTTGTGGTTACCGATGTTGAACCTTGCGGAGTAGGTTCGTCATCTTCATCATTTAAAAATTGGCTAGCATCAGCTGAAGACCAATTTAAGCTTGCAGTACCACTATTCCCTGAGGACGGGTTATTGACGAGTTCTGCAAAGCTTGTTGAACTCAAACTAAGCAAAATAGACATGCTTAGCACATGCATTAAAGACTTTTTAGAATTTTTCACGGCACAATACTCGACTCAGGGTGATACACATTTGCGCTTACTATAATTATGCCTTACATTTGAGGTATAAGGTATAACGCTTTTACCGACACAATTGTGCACAACTATTCGCTCACTATATAAGAATAGGATTGCTAATTTTGTCATTCCATTGCAAGCTAATTTTGCTTTATGTAACAAAAAACTTGTTTTTTGAAAGAAAGGAGGTCTTCTTGATTACAGTTTTAGTTGTGGATGACCATGAACTTGTACGTACAGGTATCTGCCGTATGTTAGAAGATCATGCCGATGTAGAGGTCATTGGACAAGCCGAATCGGGTGAAGAAGCAATTGCTATTGTTCGTCAGAAACATCCTCAAGTTGTGCTACTTGATGTCAATATGCCTGGCATCGGCGGCGTAGAAACAACACGTCGTTTACTGCAAACCGCACCAGATACAAAAGTGATTGCAGTCAGTGGCTTAGCAGAAGAACCTTACCCTTCTCTTTTGCTTAAAGCAGGAGCTAAAGGTTACATCACCAAAGGTGCTCCAATTACCGAAATGGTTCGGGCGATTAATAAAGTGATGCAAGGCGGCAAATACTTTAGTGCCGATATTGCTGAGCAATTAGCAAGTTCTTATTTATCCGATACGCAGCAATCGCCATTTGATTCTCTCTCTGAACGAGAAATGCAAGTTGCAATGATGGTTGTAAATTGTATTAGCGCTCAAGAAATTGCAGACAAACTTTTTGTAAGTGTTAAAACAGTGAATACTTACCGCTACCGTATTTTTGAAAAGCTAGCCATTGATAGTGATGTTAAACTAACTCATCTCGCGATTCGTTACGGTCTGATCAAGCCTTAATCAGACTTACATGCAATTTCCCGTAAACTCATCCTTGTCCCATACGATATTTCGTTTGGGCACGTGGTATGGTTTATATCGCCTTATTATTGCGGTTAGCCTGAATATTATTTTGGTTTTAACCGATGCTCAAATCGACAATAGTCTACAACAACCCACTTTATATTCTTACACACTACTCGGCTATTCGCTCTTAAGCCTTCTTCAACTTTTATGCTTTAAGCTTATTGCTACTCAGGCCACAAGGCAGCTCATTTTATTTTTTGTAGTTGATATTATCTGTCTGAGTTTACTTACATTTTCTGTAGGTGAACCAAATCTTCAACTCAGCTTGCTCTATGTGATTGCCATATTTACTTCGGCCATTTTACTTAGCGCAAGAATGTCGTTGCTCATTACATTACTTGCAGTGATTGCGGTTATTTACCAACGCTTCGTTGGCAGTTTATTTGACTACAATAATTTAAATACGATTGGTAATAGCGCCTTATTGGCCTTCTTGTTCTTTGTAGTACATGGAATAGGACAAATTGCGGTCCAGCGCTTTAAATTACTTGAAGCGCTAACTTTCCATCAATCAATAGAACTCTATCAACTACAAAATATTAACCGCTATATCTTGGAACAAATTGAAGAGGGCTATTTAGTTCTAGATGAAAACTATGACATTGTTTTAAGTAACCCAGCCGCCTGCTCTCTTTTAGGAATTCCACCTCAATTTGCCAGTGAAAAATATCCCTTAGCAAAATGGCATGCTGACTTATTTGAAATTCTTAAATTTGATAACCTAAAAGAAGGTGATCGATTTATTTTTGAGTCCCGACTGTCGGCTTATTCTATTAATATTAAAGTGCAACATCTTTTGGTGCCGCAACAAGCATTAACACTACTCATCTTACAAGATGCACAACAGATTAATCAGCAAGCTCAACAACTCAAACTTGCTGCTTTAGGACAACTCTCAGCAAGTATTGCACATGAGATTCGTAATCCTCTTGCAGCCATTGTTCAAGCAAATGAATTACTCAAAGATAGTGACGCGGAACAGCAAAATACTTTACGCAATATGATTGGCAAGCAAACGAAACGCATTGATAGTATTGTTCAAGATACGTTAGGACTTGCCCGCAGTGAAAGAACGTACCCAATCCAGATCGAATTAAACGACTTCATAAAAACGTTATTAGATGAAGATTTATCTGATGTTAAACATGCAATCCAGCTTAAAAGTTCTGATTTATCCTTAAAGCTATTGTTTGATGAAAAGCAACTCAGACAAGTGCTAATTAATCTTGTTAGGAATGCTCTACGACACAATGCACCCGATTCGCCCTATGTTCTGATCAATATCCATTCACAAACAAATAAAATTTATATTGATGTGATCGATTACGGTGAAGGTGTTTCAAAACGTGATATATCTCAATTATTTAAACCATTTTTTAGTACCGAAATTAATGGAACTGGTTTAGGATTATATTTGTCTCATAGTTTTTGTGAGGCAAACCATGCAAAGCTCACTTATGTAGAGCAAAAACAAGGGGCATGCTTCAGAATAGAATGCCCAATAATATATTGATTTTTTATTAGGTTTTTGGGGAAATGGCAGAACAGCAACCACTCGTTTTGCTTGTAGACGATGAAGAAGATTTGTGCCTGTTAATGCAAATGACTCTTGCACGAATGGGGATTAAGACACATCTTGCTTATCGGGTTGAACAGGCCAAACAGCTTTTTACTCAGTTTCATTACGATGCATGCTTGACCGATTTAAATCTACCTGACGGTAGTGGTTTAGAATTGGTTCAACATGTTTCTCAAACTTACCCACACACTCCCATTGCAGTCTTAACTGCATACGGCAATATGGATATTGCAATTGCAGCATTAAAAGCGGGAGCTTTTGATTTTGTCAGCAAACCTATTAACCAAATTCACTTAGATCAATTGTTAAAAAAGGCGCTCAACCAGCCAAAACCAGAGCATGAGTTCGGTGAAACAACATTAGAAAATGACTTATTAATTGGGCGTTCGCCACCTATACAAAACTTACGGACAGCTATAAAAAAAATAGCCCGCTCCCAAGCACCTGTGTTTGTTACAGGTGAGTCTGGTACGGGTAAAGAAGTTGTTGCCAATCTGATTCACCGCTTAAGCAACCGCAGTGAAGGACCATTTATTGCAATTAACTGTGGAGCAATCCCAACTGAGCTCATGGAAAGTGAACTTTTCGGGCATAAAAAAGGCAGTTTTACTGGAGCAACCCAAGACAAACAAGGTCTGATTTTATCGGCACACGGCGGCAGTTTATTTTTAGATGAAATTGCCGAATTGCCTTTAAGTATGCAAGTTAAATTGCTTCGGGCAGTACAAGAGAAAAAGATTCGCCCTGTAGGTTCAGATCAGGAAATTGATGTTGATTTTCGAGTAATCAGTGCGAGTCACCAAGACTTAGATTTATTAGTTCAACAAGGTAAATTCCGTCAGGACTTATTTTTCCGTATTCATGTTATGGATATTATGCTGCCGCCACTGCGTGACCGTGGTGGAGATATTTTGCTATTGGCCAATCATTTTATTCAAAAGGTTTGTACGGAATGGGGCATTTCAAGCAAGCAATTAACGGCGAGCGCTGAAACTTACTTATTGCAGCAAGACTTTCCGGGTAATGTTCGTGAATTAAGAAATATGATTGAGCGAGCTATTACTTTAAGTGATGATGAGTCCATTGATTTAACACACTTAGCGCCTCCTCCTAGAGGCACTAGCGTGAGCCCGCAAATCGTAACGAAACAACTAAATCAAACACCGGCTGTTCAGACTCACCCAAAATTTCCAATGGAAGGTTTAGAACGCTACTTAGAAAATATCGAAAAAGATATTTTACTGAATGCTCTGAACATGACGCATTGGAATCGAACTTTAGCGGCTAAAAAGTTAGGAATGACTTTCCGTTCTTTGCGCTATCGACTCAAAAAATTTGGCTTAGATACTGAAATGGGAGAGGAAGTATAAAAATTACTTCCTCTTTAGAAATAAATCTGCAACGCGCTCTAAATATACGTCTTCTTTCATTTCTGCAGGTAATGGATAGGACTGGTTAGGTTGAATACCCTGACCTTCAATCATATTGCCATTTGGCGTGTAGTAATGAGAGACCGTCATCTGTAGAGCCGCCCCACTTGGCAAAGGAAATAGCTTTTGCACTACACCTTTTCCATAACTTTTTTCACCCATCACCCAAGCACGCTGGTGTTCTTTCATAGCCGCAGTAAAAACTTCTGCCGCCGATGCAGAGCGGTGATTAATTAATATACCCAGTTTTATATTCTGAAATTCATTACCGGGCAAAGCCTGAAACTGCTGGTTACCTTCCGAACGGCTTTTGGTTGAAACAATAATTCCGTTATTTAAAAATAAATCTGCTGATTCAACTGCTGCCGATAACAACCCACCCGGATTGTTTCGCAAATCGATTAAAACAGCCTTTAAACGTGGGGAGCTATTTTCTTCAATTAATCTTTTAATTTCATTAGCAGTGTCTTGTTGGAACACTCTAATTTTTAGTACGAGCACCTGATTATGTAACATTACAGGTTCTATATCGGTTTCTATTTTTTTATTACGGACTAAGTTAATGTTTCCGTTTAGCTCTTCTGCTTGTACTTGAAGTGTACTTCCTATAGAACCGTAAAGTAGTCCAAGCACCTGATCTTGGTTTAAATTTTTTAAATCTTGGTTATCAATTTTGAGAATCGTCTGACCATTTCTCAAACCTAATTTATAGGAATCAGAACCGGTTTTAAGATCACGAATCATCCATTTATGAGCATGTGATTCAGGGCTTAATGCAAAATCAACTGATGCAAGATCACCCTCTGTGTATTGAATCAGTTGGCGATATTCTTCTGCCGATAAATAACGCGAATAACGATCTAACCCGCTCACTAACCCTTTTATGGCTTGTTGAAACAAGGCATCGTCAGACTTCACATCAACATAGTTATCTCGAACAATTCCATAGATTTGCACAAACTGTTGAATCGACTCGATTGGCACCTCTGCATAGCTATGTTCCGGTTCTTCCGAATCCGAATGCAAAGGTGACATTTTTTCTTTTACAACTGGCGCTGCAAAGGCAAATTGGCTGCAACACAGCAACATACTTACAATAAGTTTTTTATATTTAATGTGTTGCAGCATCCAATCACCTTTAACTTATGCAGACAGTGTAATCAGATTACGCCCTTGCATTTCGGCAGGAACAGGAATCTGCATTAAATTGAGAATTGTCGGTGCTACGTCTGCAAGCACACCACCTTCTGCAATTGTTGCTTGTGTTGGACCCACATAGATAAAAGGCACAAGCTCAGTTGTATGTTGAGTATGCACTTGCCCACTTTCGTAGTCTTGCATTTGTTCAACGTTACCATGGTCAGCAGTAATGAGCATATGGCCTTTTTTCGCCATAACTGCTTCATAGACACGACCTAAACAGGTATCAACTGCTTCAACTGCTTTAACCGCAGCATCAAACACACCTGTATGACCGACCATATCACCATTTGCATAGTTCACAACCAATAAGTCGTATTCACCCGAATTAATCGCTTTAACCAACTCATCAGTGACTTCATAAGCACTCATTTCAGGCTTAAGGTCATATGTCGCAACGTTTGGAGACGGAATTAAAATACGCTTTTCACCTGGATATTCATCTTCACGACCACCACTAAAGAAGAATGTTACATGTGCATACTTTTCAGTTTCAGCAATACGTAACTGGGTTTTACCTAAAGAAGATAAATACTCACCCAATGAATTTTTAAGGGCTTCTGGCATATATGCAACTGGTGCATCAATGCTTGCCTGATAACGCGTTAACATCACAAATTTAGAAAGATTTGGTACAACTTTGCGTTCAAAACCAGCAAAGTCTTTCTCTACAAATGCGCGAGTAATTTCACGAGCTCGGTCAGCACGGAAATTCATAAATACAACGCTATCACCATCTTGAACTTTAGCAATATCACCAATACGAGTCGCTTTTACAAACTCATCATTTTCATTGGCTGCATAAGCCAATTCCAACCCTTCAACCCCTGTTTGCGCAGTACGAAGTGCTTCACCTTCGGTCAACAAGCGATAAGCTTGCTCAACACGATCCCAACGGTTGTCACGGTCCATTGCAAAGTAGCGACCAATCATAGTTGCGATACGGCCTTGGCCCGGATATTGAGCAAATAATGCATCTAATTTTTCTAAAGATGGTTGAGCACTGCGTGGAGGTGTATCACGACCATCAAGGAAAGCGTGTAAATAAACTTTTGCACCGCGTTTTAATGCAAGCTCACACATCGCCACAATATGATCTTCATGTGAATGGACGCCACCTTCTGAAAGTAGTCCCATAATATGAACAGCACCGCCAGCAGCTTTAGCTTTTTCAACAGCGTCGATCAACACTTCATGTTTGAAAAAGTCACCAGTACGGATATCTTTAGTAATACGGGTAAAGTCTTGATATAACACACGGCCAGCGCCAAGATTCATATGGCCGACTTCAGAGTTCCCCATTTGTCCATCAGGCAATCCAACATCTTCACCTGAACCAGAAATTAGACTATTCGGATGCTTGGCTTTCATTGCCGCCAAATTTGGTGTTTTTGCTGCAAGAAAAGCATTATCTTCAATCGCTTCACGGTGTCCAACACCATCCATAATGACCAGAACGTGAGGGATCTTGCCAGCAGTTGCATCCGTCATAATCAATTTCTCTTTTGTCTACAATTTCGTCACAATATCTTACCGAATTTTCGGTCAAGACTCTATTTATTCCTATGGCTTTCACCAATATCCGCGATTGATGAAAACCATAAATATCACTTATTACTAGCGAGCGCGGTAAAGCAAATAACTTCCGGCACCAAACATTAACAAGATAGGCACGAGCACAAACCATGCTGGAGATGGAGAATAAACCAAGCTTGCATAGCCCAAGAAATCCTGCAAATAATAGAAACTCAAACCAATAAACAATGCGATCACTAAACGGAAGCCCATCGATTGTTGGCGTAACGGTCCAAAAATAAAAGAACACGCCACGAGAACTAATGCAATGAGTGAAAATGGCGAAGCAACTTTTTGCCAGAAAGCCAATTGGTACGTCTTTGGTACCTGGCTATATTCATCCATATAACGCATAAAGCTAATCAGTTGGCTTGGCGATAAATCTTCAGGATCTAAAGTCACCATATGCACATATTTAGGCTGTAATGCTAAAGCAAGCGATTGTTCTTCATGATCAGTTTTGATGGCATTGCCTGCCGCCAAAATGTCCATTTGTTCAGCTTTTTTCAAAGCCCATTGACCATTTTTAATAAACTGTCCTTGCTGAGCATTAATTAATGATTGCAAGTAATAGTTCTGATCAAAGTCGACCACTTGAATGTCTCTTAAATTACCCTGAGAGTTAGCATAGTCGATATAGATAAATCGTTGCCCTTCACGTGACCAATAGCCTTTAACTTCACCTAAAGCAGCTACAGAACGATGGCTTTTAACACTTTGTGCTTTTTCATTGGTATAAGGGATAACCCATTCACTTAAAGCAAACGACAAAATAATAAGTAGTAAAGCTGAGCGCATAACCCAACCAACAATACGCCATAAGCTAACACCGACTGAACGCATAACAATGAGCTCACTGCTCGTTGCCAATGAACCCAGACCAATCACAGCACCAATCAAGGCAGAGATAGGTAAAATTTCATAGAGATAGCGAGGAGCTCCCCACAAGACATAGACGAGAGCTTGCCATGCGTTATAGTCTGGTTTGAGCTCACCCAACTCGCCAAGATATGTAAATAAGACCTGAAGAATGGACAAAACAACTGTGGTGCCAAACATCGCAAGCGCAGTGGTTTTCGTCACATATTTGGCGACTATTCGACGTGCTAACATTATAATTTCACTCGCTTGATCTGTTTCTTGATTTTTGGTCCCAACTTCTGCTTACGTGAGAATAAAGCGGCAGCAACGCCATACACAACCAACACGGCAGGATAAGCCCAAATATCGAGTTCTTCTTTACTAATACGAGTCTTGATTGCAATCATTAATACGATCAGACTGGAAAAAATAAAAATCGCCGGAATAAGACGGTAATAACGGCCTTGTCGTGGGCTCACCTCAGACAATGCCACTGATAGCATTAACGCAATAACAATGGTGAATGGCCCAAATAAGCGCCATCCCAACTCACTTCTGATGACTGGATCATTCGTTTTTGAAAAGAGTTTTGTTGTTGATAGTGCTTCTACATCGCCACTCTCAAACTTAACATCTTTGTCATTTTCTAAACGTAGACGATAAGACTGAAACTCTGCTTGTGTATATTTTGGTTGTCCCGGGAATATTTCATAGCGACGACCTTGTACCAGATCAACGACATTGGCGGTATCATTTGCAACTTCTACACGAGTCGCTTCCTTTGCCAAAATCATAACATCTGGCTTATCTTCTTTAGCAGCGCGCTGATAAAAGAAAATGTCCTTCAAATTCTTTCGGTCTTCTGACAATGAACCTGCATAGATCGTATATGGCCCAGAAGAAATAAACTCTCTTGGTCGAACCAAATCAAAACCTGTTCGAACAGCTTGTGTTGTTGTCAGTTTTTCAAACTCACGTAGTCCCCACGGCGTCATCCAGAGCATAAGCACAGATTGAAAAACCATATAAACCAGCGTCATTGGAATGAGTAATCGTGCTAATTGATGACGGCTTACACCACTACCATTTAATACAGCCATTTCATGGTCAACATATAAACGACCAAACACCAACATTAAACCAATGAAAAAACCCAATGGTAAAATGAGTGTTAGAAATTCAGGTAAACGATATCCAATGATGCTAAACAAGATACTGGCATCTAAACGCCCCTGCGCCGCCACACCAAAGTATTTGATCAGACGACCACCCATCATGATTAAGGTCAGTAAAGAAATGACCACCAATGAGGTAGAGACAACTTGCTTGACGAGATAACGCCGAATAATCAAAGTAATACTTCCAAAAGGCTAATCGGGACGTGTGCTAGTTTACCCGAATGTTAAAAATATAAAACCGCACATTGCAACGCTATGCTTGAAAGTGTTTCAATGTTTTAATCCAACATAACTTTCTATAGGCAATCACGGCAGCCATGAAATTTACAACTTATACAACTTTTCCCGAACAGACATCTAATGAATCTTTGTGGGTTTTAGTTGATTCAGAACAGCTACAAAGCAACATCAACACATATCAAATCAATAACCTAGAAAGCGTTCTTACTGCCACCCAATTCAAAGGCAACTTCAATGAAACTCTGCCTTTATTCGGTCAGATTTCAAATCAACCTCATAGCCAATTACTTGGCCTAGGAAAAACAGCCGAACTTCAGGCGGTTAAGCTCGCTAAACTTGCCCAAACCATTATCAAATCGACACAAAATAAATTTAAGCATATCGCGATTGATATTGCTGCGTTACCTGTCGAATACCATTATTTATTCGCTTTAAGCTTAACTCAAGCAGCTTATGGTTATGATGAGTTTAAATCGAAAAAAAATGAATTTGTGTTACAACAGGTTGATTTAATTAGTTCAACGACGAGCCTCGATGAAAAACAACTGGCTTTAGTGCATGCCGTACAGTCTGGTCAGTCGTATGCACGTGACCTTGGCAACCGTCCAGGCAACATTTGCTTCCCTGAATATTTGGCAGAACAAGCATTAGCTTTAGCTGCAGAATTCCCTGACTTACTCAAAGTAACTGTCTTAAATGAACAGCAAATGGCTGATTTAGGTATGTACGCTTTTCTTGCAGTCAGCAAAGGATCTGAACGTCCGGGTCGTATCGTAACACTCGAATACCAAGCTGGAATCGATCAAGCGCCTGTTGTGCTTGTTGGTAAAGGCGTTACTTTTGATACAGGCGGTATTTCTTTAAAACCAGGCCTAGGCATGGATGAAATGAAGTTCGATATGTGCGGTGCAGCCTCTGTACTAGGTACTATTCGCGCGCTATGCGAGGCAAGACTTCCTATTCATGTCGTTGGAGCAATTGCAGCTGCGGAAAACATGCCTTCAGGTAAAGCAACTCGCCCAGGCGATATTGTGACAACCATGAGCGGACAAACAGTTGAAATCTTAAATACCGATGCAGAAGGTCGTTTGGTACTGTGCGACACATTGACCTATATCAAACGCTTCAACCCAGCAGTTGTGGTTGATATCGCAACATTAACTGGTGCATGCGTAGTGGCTTTAGGTAAAGTACTGAGTGGTTTGTTCTCACCAGATGATGCTTTAGCAGCTGAACTTCAACAAGCGGGTGAGCAATCATTTGACCGTGTATGGCGTATGCCAGTCATTGAAGATTATCAAGAATTACTTGATTCACCATTTGCTGACATTGCGAACATCGGCGGTCCATACGGCGGTGCGATTACGGCAGCATGTTTCCTTGAACGCTTTACACGTGAGTACCGTTGGGCTCATTTAGATGTAGCAGGAACAGCATGGTTATCTGGTCCAGCTAAAGGTGCAACAGGTCGTCCAGTACCATTACTCATGCAATTTTTAGCGAATCGTGTAAATACGAATGGCTAAAGTTAGTTTTTATCTGTTTGAAACCAGTGAAGAACGGCAAGTCGATAGTGCTTGCCGTTTATGCCGAAAGATTTTGCAGAAGCATCCTAAAATCTGGTGGTATTGCCCAGATGTGCAGCTACAACAAACTCTTGATGAAAGATTATGGGACTTCGACCCTGCAAGTTTCATTGCGCATGGGATTGATCAAGCTGAAGCTGCTGTATGTATTTCGGCTAAACAACCGCTTGAACAAGGCTTGTTAGTATTTAATTTTAACAATCATGCACTTGAACAAGTTGATCATTTTAGCCACATTATAGAAATTGTTGAAAATAATGAAACAGCCAAGCAAATTGGTCGAGAAAAATTTAAAATGTATCGCCGTTTGGGTATAGAACCGCGGACCTTTAAATTATAACGCGCTAAAATGTAAATACTGTTGAACAAAGGAGAAGCATGGTGGCATTAAATGTCGGGCAAGATTTTAAAAAAAGATGGTTAAATGCGCCTGAAGCTGTCCGTCATGCCTATCAACAGGATCTGGCACGTATTTGCGACTTATTAGAACCACAAACCCCTATTCAGCTTTGGGTTTTAAATGACGAAAAAGCGCAGTTAGAATCACAGCAAAAAATTGAACAAGCTTACGCGGACCTTAAGGCAGAGCTTATAGAGCAAGCACGTATCCGTCGTCAACTCGCTTTAGAAAAAGCACTTGCTGACAAACGTGCATCAGAAGCTGCTTATGCTGCGGAGTTGCAAGCAGACGAAATTCGCAAGTTTAATGAACAGACTGAAACATTACAGGCATTACGCAGTCATTTAGAACAAGAAGTTGCAGAACAAACTGCACGCTATCAGAAAAACCCTGAAACCCCAGCCGTCAATTACTCCGCTGGTGTAAAACTTAGTATCACCGATGATCAAATCTTATCTGAGCTTGAAAGTTTACGCATTCGTTTAGAACTTGAAGCTGAAAACTTAATTGAAGAGTCCGTAACGGCTTTCCGAGCTAAACTACATTCGGCAGCTCAAGAAGAAATTGAATATATTTTAAAGAACTCTAAGTTTTCTGATGAAAAAATAGAGAAGTAAAGTTTTTAAAACTTCTTCTGTCATAAAACTGACACCTATATGTCACAAAATAGACATAAATATTATTCTTGTAGATCAAATGATTATGAGAATAGAAAGTAGTGATTTTAAGAGAATTAATGAGGGTAAGAAATGGACATTCCGCATCAGATTTCAAAGCAACTTGAGCAGCTTAATCAGGGTGAGCAATGGACATTTTCAGCACAAGAACTTTATATGAGTCATAACGACTTTAATTCGCTTTCAATCTTGCTGACACGAGCGTCGGAAAAAGGTGAGTTTTCAATTACACGTACTCAGCATACTAAACTATGGGTCGGCACACATTCGGTTACTCTCACAAAGCATTAATTTTTAAAAATAAAAAAACCGGACATATGTTCCGGTTTTTTTATTTTGATGATCTGGCTTTTATTTTAAAAAACCATTTTCAGCTAAAAAAGCCATACTAATATTTGACTCAGTTTTTTGCTCAGCTGCTTTATCACCTAGCAATAAACGCTCGATATAACGCGCCAACACGTCGACTTCAAGGTTGACCTTACTGCCTACTTGCCACGTTCCAATATTGGTACGTTCTGCAGTATGCGGAATCAAATTCAAGCTTAAAATATTTCCACGCAAGTGGTTAATCGTTAAGCTAATTCCATCAACGGTTACAGAGCCTTTTTCCGCCAAATATTTAGCAAGTTCTGTCGGTGCTGTAACTTCATAATAGATTGATCGAGCATCTTCACGCACTACGGTAATTTCACCTACGCCATCAACATGACCACTTACAATGTGCCCACCAAAGCGCGTTGTCGGTAACATTGCCTTTTCAACATTGACACGTTGCCCAACTTTCCAGTTACCCAAAGTCGTTCGATTTAAACTTTCACGAGAAACATCTGCTGCATACCAATTATCGCCCCATTCAATCACTGTGAGGCAAATACCATTGGTTGCAATCGAATCACCCAAATGTACATCAGACATATCCAGATCAGTCTGAATACGTAGACGTACATCACCACCTACACTTTGCAGGCTTTCAACTTTACCTAAACTTTCAATGATGCCTGTAAACATGGCTCAATCTCCAAATCTTTTTACACTGCTTAAATTGCAGCGCTTACCAAAGTGCGAGCTGTGTACTATTGCCTGAGGTATCTACACCACCTAGCTCGGCGAAGTGGTAAAGCTGGCCTAATAACTGACGTAATGGTGGTCCTGACTTAGCATGAGTATCAGTAATCACAATAAACTCAAGCACGCGTGCACGTTCAGACTGTCGTTGTTTACTCACTCGATAACGCGGAACATCTTGTGTTAACAAGGTCACTTTGCCTCGTTCCAGATTGGCCATAAGTAAATCTTTCGGCTCGATATTACCATCAGTTGAATAGCTGGTCAGAATATAGCGTGCATTGATCGTTGAAAGTAATTTCTCATACGCATCTTTTGCATGTTTAGAAGAGTTATATGGACTTGGGCGTTCTTTACGCCATGCTCTATCAATACCACTCTTATAACCTTTGGTATCCGGTGAAGGTAAATCCACCTGATCCCATAAAGTTAGTGCATTTAAAACGTGATAATTACTACTATATGCGTGCTGGTTATATGGTGGATCGAGATAGGCAACATCAACCTCAAAACCACTCATTTGATTTGCTAGATGTTGTGAATCTACACACCACATTTCAGCAGCCGGACGTTTGCGATCACCAATCTCACAAAAACGGCTCGGTGTTAACCAAAGTAATGATTCAATTCGTTCTAACGCAGTTTGAGTACGTCCGCCCCATCCTTGGTGGAAGCTTTTAAATACACCACTCGTGTTACTGACAAAACTAGCTGAATAGAGCAATGGCGCAAGCAAAGCACTCATCTCTACATCATTAATTGCACCTTGTGCCTGCCATGTTGCAATCTGCTGACGAATTGCATCGATACGCATACCGTTACGGCGTTTAAAGAATAAACGGTCACGAGTTGGATCGTATACATCATCGTTACGTGGACAAAGGTTATGCGTTACCCAACCTTTAACTTCAGGTAAGCGATTTAAATAATCGATTGCCTTTTGATAGCCACCCAGTTCTTTAAAAGCAGGTGCATCTACACAGGCTAAAATCGCATGATTTAAAGCATGACTATAAGGTTCCCAGTCGTTTGCAATCACGCGGTAACCATTTTGACGTGCTAAACGAGATACAACGCCACTGCCGGCAAAGAAATCGGCAAAAATCGGTGGATTCTTTTTCTTGCTATTCAGTGTCCCTGTAATTTCAAGGGCTTCTAAAATTAGATGGAGCAATCGGCGCTTGTTACCCAAGTACGGCACAAGCTGATGGAAAAGATATTCGTCTGTCGTACGGGCTGCATGACGACGTTTGTGATAAACCGAAGGCTCTGAATTCATACTTTCTCTTGCGTAGGGATTAACCTTAAGCGTATATCTTGATCAATTTTTGTCACATCAAGAAGTGTAAAACGAAGTTGCTCTGCCATATATTCAAATTCTGCATTGAACATGGCCCTTGCACTTTTCCCCAATAAGGTCGGGGCAATATAACTGATCAATTCATCCACCAAACCTTCTTGCAAAAAGGCAGTAGACAATGTTGCGCCAGCTTCAACCAACACATCATAAATTTGATGTTGCTTAGATAGGGTCTGTAACAGCATTTTTAAAGGCTGAATTTCTAATTGTATCACGCCTAAATCAGCAAGTTCTTGACGATACGGCCCCATTACCATCACAGTTTCAGGATTCGCTAAGATCTTAGCGTTAAGTGGCAAACGTCCTTGGCGGTCTAAAACAACCCGTTTTGGCTGAGCAACCATCTCGATATCAAAATTATTGAGTGAACGCACATTAAGCTGACAATCATCTGCAATCACAGTTTCAATACCTGTAATCACTGCTCCAGAAATGGCACGCCAATGTTGTACATCTTGGCGTGCAGCCGAACCGGTAATCCACTTCGACTCACCTGATGCCATTGCAGTACGCCCATCTAAACTTGAGGCTACCTTTAAACGTACATAAGGCATGCCTGTAGACATTGCCTTTAAAAAACCTTGATTAAGTTTTGATGCTAAATCTTCGCAAATGCCAACTTCTACTTCAATTCCGGCATTTTCCAAAATCTGAACACCCTTACCCGCCACTAATGGATTTGGATCAGGACAAGCAACCACTACTTTTTTAACTTGGGCTTTCACCAATGCTTCGGCACAAGGAGGAGTTCTGCCATAATGTGCACATGGTTCAAGCGTAACGTAAGCTGTTGCACCTTGTGCATATTCACCCGCTTCGCGTAAGGCAAAAACCTCTGCGTGTGGCTGACCCGCTTTAGGATGAAAACCTTGGCCAATTAACTGATCATCTTTGACAATCACACAACCAACATTTGGATTAGGCTTGGTCGAATATAGTCCTCGTTTGGCAAGTTCAATAGCTTGCTGCATCCAATACTGATCTTGTTTCAACTCAGACATAAAAATCTCAAATGATTAGTGTTCACGTTGTTGCATTTGCTCTATTTGACGGCGAAACGCTTCAACATCCTGAAAATCTTGATAGACAGAAGCAAATCGGACGTAAGCAACATGGTCAAGGGCAAATAAAGATTGCATGACAATTTCGCCAATTGTTCTAGATTTCACATCACGCTCACCTAAACGGCGAATCTGCAACTGGATATCACTTAAAACTGTTTCGATCTGCTCTTGTGTGACCGGACGTTTTTGCAAAGCATGCATTAACGAACGACGTAATTTGGCCTCATCGAAAGGTTCATTTTTTCCATTCGATTTGATCACACGGGGCATTACCACTTCATAGCTTTCAAAAGTGGTAAAACGTTCACCGCAACTTACACACTCACGACGTCGACGAATCTGACAGCCTTCGGCGGCTAAACGTGAATCGATGACTTTACTATCTGCGGCGTTGCAAAATGGACAATGCATAGCGGATTTATAGGGTCGATTACTTTGACCTAGTGTAGCAAAATTTCTACACTTACAGAACCAGCATTCTTCAAGACAAAAAAACAGTCCTGAGCAAGATCAAAGCATCGCTTTGATCACAGCGCAAGACTGTTCTTTTAAGACAGATATATTAATGATTATTCAATACGTTCGCCATGTTGGCTTAAATCTAGACCCATGCGTTCATCATCAGCATTAACACGAATACCAATCACAAGATCAATCACTTTAAGAATAACGAAAGTCGCGATACCACTGTAAACCATGGTTGCTAATACGCCTTCAATTTGTACCCATAATTGGCCAGTGAATGTTGCTGCTAATGGAACGTTAGCTGCTTTAATAATTTCGTCACTGTAGAATACGCCAGTTAAAATCGCACCGACAATACCACCTACAGCATGTAAACCAAACGCATCCAAAGCATCGTCGGCTTTAAGTAAGCGTTTAAGTGCTGTAATACCCCAGAAGCACACTACGCCACCAATAAGGCCCATGACTAAAGCACCGCCTACCCCAACAAAACCTGCTGCTGGTGTAATCACAACTAAGCCAGCTACCGCACCAGAAGCACCGCCTAATACAGATGCTTTACCACGGATCATACGTTCAACAACTAACCAAGAGAATGCAGCAGCAGCAGCGGCAACTTGAGTCACTAAAATTGCCATACTTGCACGAGCACCAGCGCCTAGAGCACTACCACCGTTAAAGCCGAACCAACCCACCCAAAGTAAGCTTGCGCCCACTACAGTTAAAGTCAGGTTATGCGGAGCCATAGATTCGCGGCCAAGGCCAATACGTTTTCCAAGCATGTAAGCAGCAACTAGACCTGCAACACCTGAGTTGATATGTACAACTGTACCACCAGCAAAATCTAATGCGCCTGCTTTAAATAACCAGCCATCTGCAGCCCACACCCAGTGGGTAATTGGTGCGTAAACAACTAGCACCCAAACTGCAATAAACACCATGAAAGCTGAATATTTCATACGGTCTGCAATAGAACCGCTAAGGATCGCCACTGTAATAATGGCAAAAGTCATTTGGAAAATAACAAAGAGACTTTCAGGAATTGTCCCACTTAATGCATCAAACGCTACCCCGTTTAGTATTGCTTTAGACAAATCACCAAAAAATGCACCTGTGCCAGAGAACGCGATTGAGTAACCAGCAATCACCCACAGCAAACTTACCAAGATTGCAGCTGAAAGGCTGAACATCATCGTACTGAGTACATTTTTTTTACGTACCATACCGCCGTAGAATAATGCCAATCCCGGAATGGTCATTAATAGAACCAATGCGGTTGAAACTAAAATCCAAGAGGTATCACCCGTATCAAGCGTAGGTGTCGGTGCTGGAGCTGCTGGAGTTTCAGCAACTGGTGCTTCTGCAGTAGTTGCAGTAGCTTGTGATGTTGATGCGGCCGCAACTTCCGATGTTGGCGTTGTTACAGCTTCTTCTGCCCAAACGGCAGTACCACCCAAAAGAGCGCCTGATAGACTGAGCGCCATAAGCATTTTTTTCATTCGTGTCCCCCAACCTCATTTGCGAGTTATTTTCTACTCAGCAAGCTTTGTGCCAATTTAGACAGCATCCGGTCCAGTTTCACCCGTACGGATACGGATTACTTGTTCCAGGTTAGTCACAAAAATCTTACCATCGCCGATTTTTCCAGTGCTTGCCACACGTGTAATTGATTCAATTACTGCGTCCACCATTTCATCACTAATCGCAATCTCGATTTTTACTTTAGGTAAGAAATCAACCACATACTCCGCGCCACGGTAGAGTTCAGTATGCCCTTTTTGACGACCAAAACCTTTAACTTCAGTTACGGTAATCCCTTGTACACCAATGTCAGAGAGTGCTTCACGCACGTCATCCAATTTAAACGGTTTTACAATTGCAGTTACAAGCTTCATGTTTGTTTCCTTCGGCTTCTTTTCACCAGTAAGGTTTTATGTTCAATTTTCATGCCAATATTTCAAAGGTTGAGGGAAATGAATCTTTTGCATGAACTTTCTTTATAACCTATTTAGTGAGCAAGATGTAGATGAGCTATCAAAAATAAAATGAATTTTCAGTAGTGTTATATGCTGATTTAATGATCTATTTGCACTAAAAGAATTGAAACCTATATCCAGCGCTTAAGCAGTGTTAAACTGTAAACCATAAGGTAATACAACACTTTGGATATTTCATGCTAGAAACTTTGCTACAGGCCATTCTGGAACAAATTGATGAGCCTAAAAAAGATTTGGAAAAAAATTTACGTGCATTATTAAATGAAGCGGTCGAAAAGTTGGATCTTGTTTCCAAACAAGAGATCGACCGTCAAAAGACTGCACTTCAATCAGCCAATCAACGTTTAGAAGAGCTACAAAGACAAGTAAGTTTGTTAGAAGAAACTTTAAAGAATAAAAAATAAGCACCAACGTAGCGCATTTATACTTTACAACGATTAAAAATGAAGCACCATAATGGAACAATAAGATGTCTTTTTCTAAAATTTATACACGGGGACTTTTAGGTTTACATGCGCCTCTGATTGAAGTTGAGGTACATGTGAGTCAAGGCTTACCTTCTCTTACTATTGTCGGCCTAGCAGAGGCGGCGGTAAGAGAAAGTAAAGACCGGGTTCGCTCAGCCATTATTAATAGTGGATTTCAATTTCCAACTAAAAGATTGACCATTAATCTTGCACCAGCAGATTTGCCCAAAGATGGATCACGTCTAGATTTACCTATTGCTATAGGTATTTTAATTGCTTCTGGCCAGCTCCCAGAAAACTGTGCCGAAGATTTTGAATTAATTGGTGAATTAGCTTTAGATGGCCATGTAAGACCAGTGTCAGGTACTTTAACTTTGGCAATGGCGTGTCAACAGGCCAGGCATAAAATGCTTTTACCTCTCGATAATAGTCAGGATATTAGCCATTTACCGAACCTTGAATGTTATCCAGTGAGCCATTTAAAAGAAGTCTGTGATCATTTTCTGGGCATGAAATCGCTATCTTCGATTGAACCTGCAGCGAACTCAAACCAAATGCCTTATAAATTTGATCTGGCAGATGTAAAGGGTCAGCTACGCCCACGTCGCGCACTAGAAATAGCCGCTGCAGGCGGGCACTCGCTGCTCTTTAAAGGGCCACCAGGTACAGGTAAGACTTTACTCGCGTCACGTCTTCCTTCAATTTTGCCACCGCTTTCTAATCAGGAAACGCTTGAAGTCGCGAGTATTTATTCTATTTCAAATACACCGCATACCTTTGGTCAGCGTCCATTTCGCGCGCCCCACCATACAGCATCAGCCATTGCACTAGTTGGGGGCGGTTCACATCCTAAACCTGGTGAAATTACCTTATCTCATTTAGGGGTTTTGTTTTTAGATGAACTCCCCGAGTTTGACAGAAAAGTGCTAGAAGTCTTACGTCAGCCACTTGAATCAAAAGAAATCATTATTTCACGTGCAGCTCGGCAAATTACCTATCCTGCAAACTTTCAGCTCATTGCAGCAATGAACCCTTGCCCATGTGGTTATGCGTTTAATCAAGATAGCCGTTGCCAATGTTCACCAGAGAGTATTAAGCGCTATCAAAACCGTATATCAGGGCCATTACTTGACCGTATCGATTTACATATTGATGTACCTCCTTTAAAAGCTCAGGAACTGCAAGATCCAACGCCTGCTGAAGACTCTACAACTGTACGGCAACGTGTGATTTATGCTTATGAGCAACAAATGCAAAGACAAGATTGTTTAAATCAAGCACTTTCACCGAAACAACTTGAGCAATATGCTGTACTTGATAGTACTTCTCAACGAATGATTGAAATGGCTCAACAACGTTTGAATCTGTCGGCTCGTGCTTATCATCGTGTTTTACGGGTTGCTCGTACCATTGCCGATTTGGCGCAAAGTGAGATGATCCAAAGTCCTCATCTTACAGAAGCGCTCTCTTATCGAGGCAATCATTCTTAAAATAAAAACAGCGGATTATGAGTCCGCTTTTTTAATATTTATAGAAGTTATTAATAAGAGAATTTATTACTCCGTATGTATTAATAGAAGTAAAGAGGATGCTATGAAAATTTTGGCTATCTCAGGTAGTGCAAGAAAAGAATCTACAAACACTGCTCTATTAAGAGCAATGAAGGATATAGCACCGTCCGACATTGAATTGACAGTTTTTGATCATATTAATAATCTGCCTGTCTTTTCTCCAGATAATGAAGGAGAAAAAACGCCTACTGTAGTGGAAGATTTCATCAAATCTGTTTCTGATGCAGATGGCATTATCATCTCAAGTCCAGAATATATCCGTTGTATTCCAGGTGGTCTCAAGAATGCAATTGATTGGATGGTTTCCCGTACCGAAATTATAGATATACCTATTGTCCTGGTTCATGCATCTAGCCGCGGCGACGACATGCTAGTTTCTTTAAGAAGAGTATTGTCGACTGTTAGTAGCAATTTCTTTGAAGATTTATTTTTAAGGATTTCTCTCATCGGCAAATCTCCTGAAAAAATTAGCGAGATGCTACAAACCGAAAAATATAAGTCACAAATTACCCCCTTTCTGCTTAAATTTGTCTCAGAGATTCAAAAATGTAGAAATGAATTAGAGTGAACTTTCTTAAAATAAAACAGCGTATTATGAGTCCGCTGTTGCTTTATTAAGAACTCGATTTAAGGTCTCGATTAAAGCAGTGATTTCCTTCTCTGATAAAGCAGCAAAGCCAAAACGAATACAATGGTTAGAAGGCTCCCCCTGTTTAAACTTCTGCTCTGTATCAATGTTGAGTTCTTTTAATTTCATAAGCTGATCTTGAGTAAATGCTTTCTGGAATTTCGCCCATAAGGCCATTCCACCTGCAGGTGATTGTATCTGAACAGTCTCAGCAAAAACTCGATGGAACTCAGCTAAGGCATGGTCACGGCGTAGTTGATATATTTTTTTCATTTTACGGATATGCCGCTTGATTTCCCCTCGCTGCATTAAATCTGCTAAAGCAAGTTCCGTAATGTTATTGCCTTGCCGATCAATCAATAGAATATCTTCTGTAATCGATTGAATGATTGTTAGGGACGCTACCATATATCCCAAGCGAATACCGGGTGCAAAGACCTTTGATAATGAGCCCACATGAATGACTAAATCAGAATGAGGCAAACTTGCTAAGGGTGGCATAGGCCGACTGTCATAGTGGAATTCGTGGTCATAATCATCTTCAATAATATAAACCCCCCATTTTTTTGAAAGCTCTAAGAGTTGAAGACGGCGAGACATGGTCATGGTGACAGTTGTAGGATATTGGTGATGCGGAGTTGTATAAATGGCAGCAACTGAGTGCTCTTGTAAAATCCGTTCTAGGTCGTCAATGACGATACCTTGTTCATCTAATTTGACAGAAACCACTTGAAAGCCATTTGATTGAAATGCTTTAAAAGCAGATGGATAATATAATTCTTCAACAACGATAACGCCCTGCCGATTGGGTAATGCTCGAGAGGCAAGAAAAATTCCCATCTGGCTACCACGTACAATACAAATCTCATCTTCGGCAACATTCATAAAACGTTCCATCGACAGCATTTGTTGTAAAGCCTGTCTTAGCTCAACCATACCTCGTGGGTCACCATATCCCATGTACTGGTTTTGCGTAATTTTAATCAGTGCATGCCGGTATGCCCGCGAAAATAGTTCGTAGGGAATAAGCCTCGGATCTGGCACACCATCGTTATGTGGGCGTTGAATCACTTCTTGAGTGATTGGTTTATCATTAACTGTTCGCTCAGATACTGGCTCTATTTGAAGCTGTTTTTCCGGCAAAACATCCGCCACAAATGTGCCTTTTCGGGGACGGGTCACAAGCCATCCTTGTGCCTCTAACTCTTCATAGACTGCTTGTACGGTTTTTCGATTAATTCCTAGTTCTTTTGACAAGCTACGAGACCCCGGCAGCATCGTACCCTGCACTAAACGGCCACATAAAATTTCCTGACTAATCAAGTTAGTCAGTTTTAGAAATACCGTTTTTTCTTCTCTTTCATCGATACGAAAATGTACTTGCCAAGGTCTTAGCATATTCGCCCCATCTGGACCATATAACTTATAAAAACTGGATGTATTGATTCATCCAGCTATTTTCTATTCTGCCTTCACCTACTTAATTTGGTCAACTGGACTGGAGAAGAGATGAAGACTGCTGCTGTAAACAAACAAGACCTGATGCAACACGCACAGCAAGACATGCAAAAGTGGATTAGCGACTCAGATTTAACTGATCGTCAAAAGCTTGCACTCACTTGCCGTATTTTATTTGACCAGGGCCATGATGCTGGTTTAGCAGGCCAAATTACCTGCCGTAGTGAAAATAAAGAATCCTTTATTACCCAATGTTTTGGTTTAGGTTTTGATGAAATTACTGCCTCAAATTTACTTGAGGTGAATCAAGATTTAGAACCTATCAATCAAGAAGGAATGGCAAACCCAGCCAATCGTTTTCACACATGGATTTATAAAGAACATCCAGAAGTGAACTGCATTATCCATACTCATCCTACCCATGTAGCAGCCCTATCGATGCTACAGGTTCCACTTATGATTTCCCAAATGGACGTTTGTGCACTTTACGAAGACTGCTCATTTGTAGGTCATTGGCCGGGTGTTCCTGTAGGCAATGAAGAAGGTATTTTGATTTCTTCTGCGCTTGGTAAAAACCGCGCTGTTTTATTGTCTCATCATGGTCAATTGGTCACAGGAAAAACCATTGAAGAAGCCTGCAACTTGGCTCTTTTAATTGAACGAGCAGCTCAACTGCAACTGCTAGCCATGTCTGCCGGACAAATCCAGCCCATCCCCCATGCTTTAGCAAAAGAAGCTCATGACTGGGTTTCTACCGATAAACGCAACAAAGTGAACTTTGCCTACTACGCACGTAAAGCTTTGAAAAAACATTCTGACTGTATTTAAAAAGAGATTTCCACCATGAAAATAAACGGCATTATTGGCTACCCTGTTACACCATTTTCTGATGACAACACCATTAATCTTCCTGTTTTGAAACAAATGCTGGATTTGCTGATTGCAAATGGCTGCGATGCGATTGCGCCTTTAGGCAGTACAGGCGAAAGCGCTTATCTTGAATGGGATGAATGGTGCTTAGTCGCAAAAACTTCAATTGAAAGTATTAATAAACGCGTGCCTGTCATTATTGGAATTTCAGAACTCACGACTGATCAAGCCATCAAAAAGGCGCAAGTCGCGCAAAGCTATGGTGCAGATGCACTTATGGTGATTCCTATATCTTATTGGAAGCTAACAGACCAAGAGATTTTTGAATATTATCAAGCAATTGCCGAAGAAATTACACTACCAATTATGATTTATAATAACCCCGCGACTAGCGGTGTTGATATGTCTCCAGAGTTAATTGTGCGTATGTTTAATAGCATTACAAATATTACGATGGTGAAAGAAAGTAGCGGTGATATTCAGCGCATGCATAAAATTTATGAGTTATCAAAAGGAGAACTCCCTTTTTATAACGGGTGTAACCCTCTGGCTTTAGAAGCTTTATGTGCGGGAGCAAGCGGTTGGTGTACAGCAGCACCGAACCTGTTAGGTCAGCGACCTCAACAGCTTATTGAACATGTGAAAAATGGTGAATTGGAACAGGCCCAGAAGTCATTTTATCAGCAACTTCCTCTACTACGCTTTATTGTAAATGGTGGTTTACCTAAAACGATTAAAGCTGGTTTACAACTAAAAGGTGTCTCTGCGGGCTTACCACGCAAGCCATTATCTAAAGCTACGGATATTGAGCTTAACCAGTTAAAACAGCTACTTTCTGAAATAGAAAACTAATAAAAAAGCGGGTTACTCACCCGCTTTTTTTAAACTCAAACTTAGAATGTTTTAGTTAAACTAAATACTAAGCCTGTGTCATAAGGTTTTTTCTGAGCATCAGTCATGCCAGAAGTACTAATGTCTGTACCAACAACATCTAGCTCAGCGACAATACCTAAAATATTATAGTTTACGCCGACTTTATAATCGATATAGCTATCATCTTTACCAGGGCCACCACCAACTACGGCTAAAGCTTCTTTATTTTTGAATTTGTTATAGCCAACTGAAGCAAGTCCTGTAAATCCTGTATCTGCAATTGGCGCAGAATAACCGACATTAAAATACCAGAACTGCTTAGAATTAGCCCAGTAGTCATCTGAATAGTTCACACCTACACTGAGTGCATCGCCTTTAAGTAAAGAATTAGCAAAAGTTAATTTACCGTAAACTTCATTAAAATCTAGACCATTTTTACCATCATAACCTATGCCATTACGGTCAAAACTATGACCAGAACCAATATAACCATAATGAATTACACCGATATCATACGTTGGCGCAAGCGTATCGGATAATTTTAAAGTATTGGTATATCCCAACGCGACATCAGTTTCTGTTGAGTTCCCAGTTACACCAAAATCAACACTTGAGCCCCAGAGCGATAAATAAGCCCCTGACTTGTGTGAAAAAGTGAACCCACCTTGAATAGCTGGGTTATTTGAAGATTGAGTAACACCGCGAAAACGGTAGTCTGTGGTCGCGGCTACATTACCTGTTGCCGTGATTCCATAAAAAGATGGAGCATCTTCAGCCATAGCCATAGTTGACCCTGCTGCAAAGATACCAAGAGTTACTGCCTTAAGTGCAAATTTCATCATTTTGATCTCCCCCACAATGAATGCACGATTTATAGGAATTAAACAAATTGTGTTACTTGAGCTTTAGCAATTGCTGTGCCAAGTACAAATTTGCTATCAGTGCTCTTCATTAATTTTGAGATCAAACTCACTTTATTATAAAATTTCTCTGTAATTTTTATAAAAATATATCTATAAAAAACATAGTGATAAAATAAAATTCTTATGCGACAAAAAATACTAAACATACGAAAACCCCTTATCGGAAATTAATGAGCGAGGCGTGAAGTATTCATTTGTTGCACATAAATTTTCTATTTAATCTTAGAGGAGAGATATAAAAAATATGTAAATTTCTGGAGGACAGTGCTTGTAATGATCTGTGATTGCGCATTTCTACTCATTGGATTTGTTTACTTATTCCTTGTTTAAAGTAGATGTACTATTTTGGGTCTTTTTTAAGCAATAATATGGATAAAAAGAGTAGTGCACAAAATACAAGCAACGTATTGCACTAAATTTGATCAACCCAAACATATTCTATTGATCATCTGTTAGTGATCTATTTTTGTACATTCCATTTTTAAAATAACGTTATATAGTAATAATTTAAAAGGTATAAAAATAAAAGTGACGAAAAAAGAAACTTAAAATAAGATTAAAAAGTAAACATATCCAACAAAAAAGCGTAAAAAATGAACACAAGATTCAACTATTTTTTGAAGTTTAAATATAAAATAAATGGTAAAAATCCACTAAAAAATAAATTACTTTTTTTATTTTAAACAATAGATTAAGTATAAAAGACTATTAGTAAATTTATTAATAACCAGTAGCACATTAATCAATTTCTGCATAGCATATATAAAATAAAATCAACAAAAATATATCTTTTTTATAGATTACTTATACAATTGATGGAAATCCTAGGCTTTGAACAATAACAAGGCACAGGATTTATCGTTTTTATGAGGTTCTTTAAATATGCTAAAAGCACAAAAACTTACATTAGCAGTTCTCATTTCTGCGGCAATAATTTCCTCAGCTCAGGCAAGCGAGCAAAGTGAGGCAAAAGGATTTGTTGAAGATGCGAACGGTTCTATTCTCTTCCGTACAGGCTACATCAGCCGTGACAAAACCAACTATGTTGAAAACCTTACAGGCAAACCTGTACAAGTTAAAGATACTAGTTCATTTGCTCAAACGGCAATTGTAAATATTGATTCTGGCTTTACCAAGGGTATTGTTGGATTCGGTGTTGGTGTTGTTGGTGATGGCTCATTTAAAATCGGCGCAAACAAAAATGCCGGCAATAACATGATTCCACGTGAAACAGGTCTCAATGACAAAGGCGTACTAACAAAAGGTGCTGGTGACTCTTATGATCACTGGGCTCGTGGTGGTGCTAACCTTAAAGCCCGTTTTTCAAATACAACAGTGCGTTACGGTACTCAAGTACTCGACTTACCCGTTCTTGCAAGTAACACAGCTCGTTTAGTACCTGAATACTTTACTGGTACGTTATTAACGAGCCGTGAAATTAAAGATTTAGAAGTCATTGCTGGTAAATTCACTAAAGATCAATATTCTGATCAAGTGAACACAGATGGTCGTCATCTTGACCGCGCAATTGTTTGGGGTGCTAAATACAAGTTTGATGATAATTTAAATGCATCTTACTATGGTTTAGATAGTAAAGATAAGCTTGAACGTCACTACGTTAATGTAAACTATAAGCAACCATTGGCGAATGACAGCTCATTAACTTACGATTTCAGTGGTTATCACACTAAGTTTGATGAAGGTGCTTTTACTTATTCACAAACTACAGATGACCTATCTAATCGTAAAAACAATATTTGGGCAATTTCTACAGCCTATAATACTGGCCCACATAACATCATGGTTGCTTACCAACAAAATAGTGGTAATGTCGGTTATGACTATGGTGAAAATGCTGACGGCGGTCAAAGTATTTATTTGCCAAACTCTTACTTATCTGACTTCATCGGTAACGATGAAAAATCTGCACAAATTCAGTACAGTCTTGACTTTGGTAAATTAGGTGTATTACCTGGTCTAAACTGGACAACTGCATTTGTATATGGTTGGGACATTAAAGTTAAGAACGTAACTGATGATGCTCAAGAACGTGAGTTCTTTAACCAAGTGAAATACACAGTTCAAAGTGGTTTTGCTAAAGATACGAGCCTTCGTATTCGTAACTCTTATTACCGTGCTAGTGATGAATATCAAAATGGCAACTATATCGGTGATACCAACGAATGGCGTTTATTCCTTGATATTCCTGTGAAATTATTCTAATTCACAAATCTATCAAGTATAAAAAAACCTACGTCTGGCAACAGATGTAGGTTTTTTATTAAGCTCAAAATATCAATTCAGAAATTCTGAGCTTATAAATTAAAGCTTATTTAGCAGCTTCAATTGCTTTTAATACTTCGGCTTTAGCAACATCAGCACCTTCCCAACCACTGATTTTTACCCACTTACCTGGTTCTAAATCTTTATAGTGACTGAAGAAATGCTCAACTTGGCTAATCAATAACGGAGGAAGATCTGTATATTCCTTCACGTCTTTATAAAGTGGAGATAATTTTTCGTGTGGAACAGCGATTAATTTCGCATCAATACCACCGTCATCTTCCATATTTAATTTGCCCACTGGACGGCAACGAATGACTGAACCAGCAGCAACAGGATGAGGAGTTACAACAAGTACGTCTAATGGGTCGCCATCTTCAGACAAAGTATTTGGAACATAACCATAGTTCGCTGGATAGAACATTGCTGTACCCATGAAACGGTCTACGAACAATGCATCAGAATCTTTATCGATTTCATATTTAATTGGTGCTGCATTTGCAGGAATTTCAATAATGACATAGATGTCATTTGGCGCATCTTTACCTGCTGGGATATTGCTGTAACTCATATCAATACTCTTTCGTTATGAAGTCAGATGTAAAATCCACTCGATTATAGCGTGGATATCATCAAAATGATGCCGATTATACAATGGGCACACGCGAAAGTTGATATGAATGATGACAGAATGACACTCAAGTCAGTTTAATCGTGACCACAAGTAAAAAGATTGGACACAATATCGATAAGAACCAAACAATAGAGCGTAAAGTTGCCCAGTTACTTAAATAGCAAATGCCATAAATAACTCTTAAAATAATATATGCCCAACCTAATCTCAGAATAAAATATTCCGGAACAACCATATATTCAGCCATTAAAATAGCAGTTAAGAATAAAGGTAGGCTTTCAAAGCTATTTTGTTGTACGGCATTAGCGCGAGCAGCAAGGCCTGTTGTTTTAGCCAAAAAAGCTCTCGGATTTTGATTATCGACGGGCTGGAAACCACCTGTAAATTTTGCAATTACGGTAAATGCGTATGGCAGCAAACATGCCACTAAAATAATATAGATAATGCCGCTGATGCCCTGCATAGTGCCATCCATCACTGAAAATACTGTTGATCATGCTATCATAACATTGCGTTTTTACCTGAAATTTTATGCAATCACTTGTCATCACTGATTAATAGGGCCATATATGCAACAACCTGATCAAAAAGAATTGTTTGACGTCTTAGAGAAGCAAAAACAAAATCAACTTCAGGTAGACCGTATATTAAAAATCGTACTTCCTATTGTCGCTTTTTTATTGAGTGTGATTTGTGCAAATCTAAATTGGCAATCGACACTGGGCACCTTTGTTATTTTAACAATTACTTTTATTGCAGTCGGTATTAAACGACTTCCTTTATGGCATTGGTTAATTGTGATTACCCTATATTGCCTAGCAGATAATTATTTAAGTTATGGTCAGCTCGATTTAACTCATTTGCGTTTGCAATTGGGCACAATGCTAGTTTTTGTTGGGATGGTAGGAATTGGTCGTCCTTACATAGACCGCTGGTTTATGAAGAGCCACAACAAAATGTAAAAACAAAAAAAGCGCCCTAAGGCGCTTTTTTATTAACTTTTTAGGCTGGCTTACGTAAGTCTTTACGTAAGATTTTGCCTACGTTTGATTTAGGTAATTCATCCATAAACTCAACATAACGAGGGCGTTTATAACCTGTTAAGTTTTCTTTAGCAAAGTTCAAAATTTCTTCGGTCGTTAAGCTTTGGTCTTTTTTCACGATAAAGAGTTTTGGCACTTCACCTGATTTTTCATCAGGAACACCAATTGCTGCAACTTCCAATACTTTTGGATGTTTAGCAATAACTTCTTCAATTTCGCTTGGATAAACGTTAAAGCCAGAAACCAAAATCATATCTTTTTTACGGTCTACAATTTTAGTATATCCACGGCTATCCATAACGCCGATATCACCAGTACGGAAGAAACCGTCTGCAGTCATGACTTTCGCAGTCTCATCAGGACGCTTCCAATAGCCTTTCATGACTTGAGGACCACGAATAGAGATTTCACCTTGCTCACCTAAGGCGACTTCTTTACCGCCATCATCTAAAATAGCAACTTCTGTTAAAGGTAATGGAATACCAATTGTGCCGCTAAATTCAGTAGATGCAGGAGGATTTGCAGTCGCTACCGGAGAAGTCTCAGACAAACCATAACCTTCAATAATGGTTGTACCAGTAATCTTCTTCCACGCTTCTGCTGTAGAAGGTAGAACTGCCATACCACCGCCCATCGCCATTTTTAGATTGCTATGGTCAAGTTGTTTAAATTCTTCATTGTTTACTAAAGCATTAAATAATGTATTTACTGCTGGGAAGAATGATGGCTGATATTTACGTAATTCATTAATTACCGCTGGTAAATCACGTGGGTTCGGAATCAAGATATTTGCCTGACCTTTATACATACCGTACATCGCGCAAACCATGAACGCAAAAATATGATAAAGCGGTAATGCGCAAACAATACGGTCGCCTTTAGCGCCATCGTTTGCACCAAATTTACTTTGGAAGATACCATCACACTGTAAAAGGTTAGCAACCAAATTAAGATGTGTTAATTCCGCACCTTTTGAAACACCTGTAGTACCACCCGTATATTGAAGCACGGCAGTATCACTTAAAGTTAAATTTGGACGCTTATAACTACTCGGGCTTTCTTTATTTAATGCTGTATTAAATTTAACGTATCCTGGAATATTCCAAGCAGGAATTTGCTTACGTACTTTACGTAATACGAAATTTACTAATGTACCTTTAAGCGTACCAAGCATATCTCCTACTGTCGCAACCACAACATGTTTCACAGGAGTTTTACCTAAAATGCTTTGGTAAACACTGGCAAAGTTTTCGATAATCACGAGCACTTCTGCACCCGAGTCATTTAATTGATGCTCAAGCTCACGTGCCGTATAAAGTGGGTTTACATTCACTAGAACTAAGCCCGCACGCAAAACAGCTAATGCCACTACAGGATATTGCAATACGTTTGGCATCATTACTGCAACACGAGTCCCTTTTGCTAACCCCAAATTTTGCAAATAGGTCGCGAACTTACGACTTGCAAGTTCTAACTCGTTAAATGACATTGCCTTATCCATGAAGATAAAAGCATCACGAGAACCAAACTTTTGGAAATTATTCTCAAAAATATCAACTAGTGAGGTATTTTCCGCAGGCAATGCTACTGTTTCTGGAATCCCTGTCTTTTGGTATTCTGCAAACCAAATTTTTTCCATAATGCCATTATCTCCGATTCGTAATCCTTAGTAATAACTGTTATTCAATGCCCCAGCTATTCTTTAGCTTCTTGGTGCCAGAACATATTTAAAACTTATTGGCACATTCATGACACTTTCGAACAAGATTATGAGACAGAAGTTTTGACAATTTGACCCTGTCAAATTTTTTTATATGGAGTACAAATTACGTACTCCAAATTGCTGTCCTTTTAATCGTTATTCAATACCAACAAGTTCAGTTCATTGCTTGAACATGTTGCCATATATAGCGTATTTATGTTGCCCGACGCTAGCTTTATCTCTGAATCAACAGTTTATTTGCTTTTTGATATCCACGTGGTAAGAGGTGACCTTTTGAAGCACGTTTACCCATGTATTTTTGTAGATCATCACCTTTTAGTTTTAGATGTTGTTGACCTGCAACCACCTGAATTATTTCATCTAAGTTCAGGGTTGTCATGGATAAAATCTGCTCTTTTGCTTCAAGTTGTATCAACTTATTACCTTTACCCTTATTTAAATTTGGCAGTTCTGCCAAATCAATAATTAAGAGTCGACCTGCTGAGCTGAGCACAGCTAAATGTGTCATGTTTTGGGCAGATACTAACGGCAAAGCTTTTGATTTTTCAGGAACCGACAAGAATGTCTTTCCTGCTTTGGCATTAGTATCTAGCTGTTTGGTTTGAGTTTTGAATCCATAACCTGATGAGCTAGCAGCAATCAGTTCTGACTCTTCATCATCTAAATAGACCTGAATAAACGCGACTCCACTTGCAGGAGCAAGTTTCGAACTTAATGGCTCGCCTAAACCTCTTGCTGATGGCAGACTGCTAATAGGCAAGGCGTAACTACGCCCCGTCTCATCAAGGAAATAAATTCGTTGATTGGTTTTACCCACCGCATGGCTTAAATATTGGTCGCCAGCACGATAGTTTAAATTCTCTGCATCAACATCTGCACCTTTTGCAGCACGAATCCATCCAGCTTCAGATAAAACTACCGTTACTGCTTCAGCTGGCATTAAATCTTGTTCTTTAATCTGAACAGCTTCAGCACGCGCCACGATTGGAGAACGGCGCTCGTCACCAAACTTTTTCGCATCTTCCTTTAATTCACTAATAATCAGATTTTTCAAAGATTCTGGATTTTCGAGTTGTTCACGAATAATCGCTGCTTTTGCGGAAAGTTCATCCTGCTCTTGACGGATTTCCATCTCTTCAAGTTTTGCTAAATGACGTAACTTGAGTTCTAAAATTGCTTCTGCCTGTATCTCATCAATTTTGAAATGTTCCATCAGTACAGGTTTTGGCTGATCTTCTTCACGAATAATACGAATAACTGTATCAATATCGAGATAAGCAATTAAAAGACCTGCCAAAATATGTAGGCGTTTTTCAATTCGGTTTAAATGATATTCCAAACGGCGAGTAACTGTTTTTTTACGGATCTCAATCCACTCAAGTAAGATACGTCGAATCGACTTAACCTGAGGACGACCATCTTCACCAATCATGTTTAAATTAACACGATAACTCGATTCTAAATCCGTAGTTGCAAATAAGTGGCTCATCACTGCTTCAGCATCAATACGATTAGAACGAAGTACAATCACTAATCGTGTTGGGTTGGCATGATCTGACTCATCACGCACATCCACCACTAGAGGCAGCTTTTTAGCCTGCATTTGATCGGCAATTTGAGTAATTACCTTCGAGCCCGATACTTGATACGGTAATTCGGTAATCACGATTTCATTTTTTTCAATAGTGTAAACCGCTCGCATGCGGTAACTACCACGACCCGTAGTCTGGATTTTGAGTAATTCTTCTCGCGGAGTAATAATTTCAGCTTTGGTTGGTAAATCCGGCGCTGGAATATATTCAGCCAATTTCTCATCTGATGTTTGCGGGTTACGAATTAAGGCAATTGTCCCTTTAATCACTTCACGTAAATTATGTGGCGGAATATCGGTCGCCATACCAACCGCAATACCGGTTGTACCATTTAGTAGAATGTTGGGAACTCGTGCCGGCAAGGTAATTGGCTCTTTTAAAGAACCATCAAAGTTATCTTGCCATTCACTCGTACCTTGACCTAGCTCACTTAATAATAATTCACTGTAAGCGGAAAGTTTTGCCTCGGTATAACGCATCGCAGCAAACGATTTAGGGTCATCTGGTGACCCCCAGTTGCCTTGACCTTCAATTAGAGGATAACGATAACTAAATGGCTGAGCCATCAATACCATGGCTTCATAACATGCCGAATCACCATGCGGATGGTATTTACCAAGTACGTCACCCACAGTACGAGCCGATTTTTTTGGCTTACCACTGCTTTTTAAGCCCAACTCGCTCATGGCGTAGACAATACGGCGCTGTACAGGCTTTAAGCCATCACTGATATGTGGCAATGCACGATCCATGATGACGTACATGGCATAATTCAGGTAAGCCTGTTCAGTAAATTCGGCTACAGAGCGGTTTTCTGTCGCTTGATGCGCAAGGCTGGTCATAGTCAGCTTATCTTCCAAATCAGTCGTTATTTTAAGTGAGTCTTATGCTAAGTGGGCTATGTTACAGACACAAGAGGGACTCTGTCACCTGAGCGTCAAATTATGTCTCATCTCTCTATATTTTTAGTTACTTGCTATAAAGTTAGGCAAACTAGAGGCCTATCGACTCTAGTCTTTTACCTTGGGTTTCTTCACCTAATATTAAAATTACAGCTGCAACCAAAAGTAAAACAATAGTAAACATCATAAAAACATGGCTAAACCCATTTTTGGAAACCATCATATGAGTGACGACTATCGGTGCTAAAATTCCACCTAAACGCCCCATTGCCGATGCCCAGCCTGAACCAAAAGCCCGAATGTTGGCTGGATATTGCTCTGGTGTATAGGTATATAACACGCCCCATGCACCCAAATTAAAGAATGACATGAGACAGCCCCAAAACATAATGCTATTTACACTATCGGCTTGTCCAAAGAAATATGCAGACAAGGCACAAAAACCGATAAACGCAGCGAGCGTAATTTTTCTACCTAAACGCTCTACAAACCATGCTGCTGCTAAGTAACCCGGTAGCTGAGCCAAAATCATAAGCAATACATATTCAAATGATTTGACAATATCATAGCCCTGTTTCACTAATAAACTTGGTAGCCATGTAAAGATGCCATAGTAGGAATACACAATTCCAAACCAGATCAGCCAAAGCATTAAGCTTCTACGAGCAAATTGACCACTCCAAAGTTGTTTAAAAGAGACTTTTTGTCGCATGGCTACAGGCACGACTTCAATGTGGTGAACAATTTGAACGCCTGCTTGAGCTTCTAATTTTTGAACTAAGACGTGTGCTTCTTCAACACGTCCACGGTTAATCAGGTAAGGTATCGATTCAGGGAGTTTTTTCCAAATTACTAAAATATAAATCAGTGGGAGGCCACCCATAAGAAAGGCAATATGCCAACCAAATTTAGGAATAATAAAATAAGAAATGAGTGCAGCAACTAACCAGCCCAACCCCCAAAAACTTTCGAGTAGTACGATAAAACGGCCACGTACATGTGCAGGTATATATTCACTCACTAATGTCACTGCAACGGGTAACTGTCCACCAAGTCCAAGACCAACAATAAAACGGAAAATTAATAACCACTTTAAGTCTGGAGCAAAAGCACATAAGGCAGTCGCAATGCTATAGATCGCCATGGTAACAGCAAATATTGTCTTACGGCCAAAGCGATCTGCTAAAGCCCCTGAGCAAACAGCCCCAATAGCCATTCCTACAAAACCAATACTCACAATCCAACCGCTTTCGGCTGGTGTTAATGCCCAGTCTTTAACAAGCGTTGTCATGATAAAAGCAATGATACCGGTATCCATCGCATCAAACATCCAACCTAAACCAACCACCCACAATAGTGTGTAGTGGAATTTGCCAATTGGAAGATTTTGTATACGTGAAACCAGATCCATAGGAAAAACTCTACTGGAAAAAATAAGTGAGCAAGACAATATATTTTATTGTTATAGCATGCTCACATCGAATTCTGCATGATTAATGTTCGTCGGTTGAAGAAGCCGATTCTGCATCATCATCTTTATAAATAAATTTAGGCATTTCTAAGCCAAAATAGATTGCAATCAGACGTAAGGTAAAACCAAAAACCAAGGTTGAAATGACAGTTAGCTCTAAACTTAATCCTAAATCCTGACAAACCCAGTAACAGATGACTGCCACAAAAGAGATACTCGCATAGAGTTCACGGCGGAAAACGAACGGGACATCGTTACATAAAATATCACGTAAAATACCGCCAGATACTCCAGTCAACACCCCAGCTACTGCTGATACGACAAAACCATGTCCCATTTGTAGGGCGATCTGGCAACCAATAATTGTAAAACCAATCAAGCCTAAAGCATCAAGTACTAAAAAGATGTTATGTAGATGACGCATCCATTTGGCAATAATAATCGTGACAAATGCAGCACAGCAGGTCAGAACCAAATATTCTGGATGTTTTACCCAAGTTAAAGGATAGTGACCAAGCAATACATCTCGCACAGAACCACCACCTAAAGCAGTTACACAGGCAATCAGTACGACACCGAACCAGTCCATACTCCGTCGACCAGCAGATAATGCACCTGTCATGGCTTCCGCAGTAATCGCAATAATATAAATAACGGTGAGTAACATCGCCCTTTCCCTCAGGCCAAACAGTGGGCGTATTTTAAGATAAACTTAGAGAAATTGTGCACAGCATTGCTTAAATTTTTTTCCTGAACCACATATACAGGGTTGTTTCATCGTGATCTTCATATCAACCGTTGGGTCGAGGAAAAACCATTTTTGCTGGTGATACACAAAATGTGAAACCTCATGATGAATTTGGGCTTTTTGTCCATCATGATAATGAGCCTTGAACTCAACCTGTGCATGGGTTTTATCTAATTTTTCGTTGGCGTTAACCACCTCTAAACCCAACCATTGATTTTGTTTGCTCCACTCTGCGATAGCATCTTTATCAAGTGCTGTTTGCTGCCCTAAAGCAGTCGTTTGCACAATATAATCAATTTGCTGTAATGCGAAAGCGCTATAACGTGAACGCATCAGCTGCTCTGCCGTTAGTGCTTTGGCTGTGCCTAAATGTAAAGGCTCACAACATTGTGTATAGCTGCCTTTTCCACATGGACAAGTTTGTTGGGTCATTTGGTATTTCTCAAATAAAAAAAATAGCTCAGAGTTGAGCTATTTTATGATGTTTCTAGACTTAAAACGTCATTTAATCTTTTGATTCATCTTGTTCGATAGAAACAATATGAACTTTCTCAATTTTATGACCTTCCATTGTAATCACTTCAAAGCGATAACCATCCGCCTCAACAGCTTCACCATTTTCCGGTAAACGGCCTAAATGGAACAACAAATAGCCAGACAAAGTTGAATACTGTTCACTTTCGTCAACGAGATCACGACCTAATAAAAGTGATACGTGGCGAATGTCAGTCGAACCTTCAAGCATTAATGAACCGTCTGCCAAGCTTTCAGCAGCAGCGTCTAACTCATCTTCATCAGGGAATTCACCAGCAATTGCTTCTAAAATATCAATTGGTGTTGCGATACCTTCGATGGAACCATATTCATTTAATACGATCGCCATTTGTAAAGGTGCTTGACGCAATTGCTCCATCACCATAAGCACTTGAGCATTTTCATGCACAATCACAGGTTCACGTAGATGCTTTTGGAAATCAATTACCCCTGTTTCAATAAAGTTGTTTAAAACTTTATGCGTAAGCGCAATACCCTCAATATTATCAAGTTCACCGCGTGCAACGATCAAACGAGAATGTGTCATCGACATTAAACGTTCTTTTAAAACTTCAGGCTCATCGTCTAAGTCAATCCACTCAAGTTCAGGGCGTGGAGTCATAACAGACTTTACAGGGCGCTCTGATAAACCAAGCACACCTTGTACAAGCACACTGTGATAAGCGCCATTTTCTTCGTCAAAAACCTCATCTGCAAAAGCTTGCGTCGCCAATACATCTTCTTTATCAGAAGATTGAGTATCTGAAGAACCACTATTTTTGCTGCCTAACATACGTAAAACCGCAGAGGCAGTGCGATAACGCAAGTCTGTGGTTGTAACTAGCTTTTCCTGATTGCGGCGCATGCTCTGATTGATAACTTCCACCAAAACTGAGAAGCCAATTGCAGCATATAAGTAACCCTTCGGAATATGGAAACCAAAGCCTTCCACCACCAAAGAGAAACCGATCATCATCAAGAAGCCAAGACATAGAATGACAACTGTTGGATGTTTATTGACAAAGTCCATGAGGGGTTTGGATGCCCACAACATGATACCGACCGCAATAACAACCGCAACCATCATCACTGACAGCTCTTTCACCATACCAACAGCTGTAATCACACTGTCTAATGAGAATACGGCATCCAGTACAACAATCTGGACAATAACCATCCAGAACGCTGCATGAACAGGATTATCTTCTTTATGGAGTTGTTTTCCTTCCATTCGTTCATGCAATTCCATGGTGCCTTTAAATAATAAGAACACACCACCGAACAACAAGATCAAATCACGACCAGAAAATGGATGATCAAAAATATGGAAGAGTGGCTCAGTCAGTGTCACGACCCAAGCAATTGAGGCTAAGAGTACAAGACGCATTCCTAACGCGAGCACCAAACCGATTATACGGGCTTTAGCTCGTTGCTCTGGCGGTAATTTCTCAGCCAAAATCGCAATAAAAACGAGGTTATCGATCCCCAATACAATTTCAAGAACGATTAAAGTTGCTAAACCCACCCACGCAGAGGGATCAGACATCCATTCAAAGATCATCGATCCTGCTCCTGTGTTGTTTGAATTTTATCTTTATTTGGCAACACAACAGGCGCGCCTTCACAAAGTGAGGAAAATGTTTTTTTAAGACAAGAAATTAAAACGGAGCGACTACAACCACTACCCATATTTGTTCATATGTTGTTAAACGAATTTTTAGTATAGGCAAGATTTAACATAAATTCATCATTTTTATTTGTTCATGATTAGCATTCACCAAACCCATACAAAACATGACTCTTTCTTATAAATCTGCTTATAAAGTTGTCATATCTTTTGCTTAGTGTAGACAAGAAATATGAACGTGATAAGGTGAAAATAAAGCAATGAATAGCGTATTAACAATGGCAGTAAATGATTCACCAATAACAGCTGTAAAAACAAAACAACCTCTTATTGCATTATATTGTGGTTCACGTGCAGGAAATAATCCAATTTACCGAGAAAAAGCAATTGAACTTGCTCATGGAATTGCTGACCAAGGTTTTGGTTTAGTCTACGGCGGTGCCAGTATCGGCTTAATGGGACAAGTCGCAGATAGCGTTCTCGCAAACGGCGGAGAGGCTGTCGGTGTAATCCCTGAATTTATGCTTGATTATGAAGTCGCACATGCAGGTCTAACTGAATTACATGTGGTCGAAACTATGCACGAACGTAAAGCCATGATGGCAGAACGCGCGAGTGCATTCATTGCATTACCAGGTGGTTTAGGGACATTTGAAGAAATATTGGAAATTGCTACTTGGGGCCAACTCAACCAACACCAAAAGCCCATGATTTTATATAACGTAAATGGTTTTTATAATGCATTAATTGCCCAATTGGACCATGCAGTTCAAGAAGGTTTCCTTCCCCTTCAGCACCGAGCTAAATTAATTGTCTGTGATGATGTTGACCAAATTTATAACGTCATTAAAAACTTAAAAATGCCAAAAAGATTTGTTGTCTAGTTGTCCACCTACTCTATTTAAAAAGCGGTTCTGCCGCTTTTTTTATTTTAACTATTTTCACCTCTGCCTTCAAAAGAACTTAGATTTAGTAAAGGGGTATTCAACATTGGCTTACTTCTTTTAAATTCAATTTGTTTTACACTAGACCAAAACGTTAATTTTCAAATGTTATGAATGCCACGCCGACTCACCAAGCCTTGCAACCCGAATATCGCTTACTGGTTCTTTTGGTTTCTATTGGCTTTTTTATGCAGGCCTTGGACACAACCATTGTAAATACTGCTATTCCTGCGATGGCTCATCATCTAAATGAAGATCCTTTACGCATGCATAGTGTAGTGGTGGCCTATGTATTATCGGTTGCTGCCTGCATTCCTCTAAGTGGATGGTTAGCAGACCGCTTTGGTGTTAGAAATATTTTCTTGTCGGCAATCGTAATCTTTACTCTGGCTTCTTTAGGTTGTGGTCTTTCTCAGAGTCTCAATCAGCTGTTATTTTTCCGAGTCATCCAAGGCATAGGCGGCGCCTTATTACTCCCTGTTGGCCGGCTATCACTTTTAAAAATTATTCCTCGAACTCAGTTCTTAGCTGCGATGAGCTTAATGAGCCTTGCGGGTTTACTCGGGCCGTTGGCGGGGCCAACTTTGGGCGGATGGTTAGTTGAAGTTGCAACTTGGCATTGGATTTTTCTCATTAATATTCCTATGGGCATACTTGGCATATTAATGACATTGAAAGTCATGCCAAATGTAAAAGAACCCTCAGTCAAAACATTTGATTTGGGTGGCTTCATCTTGTTAGTTGTAGCCATGATCGGATGGTCTTTAGGGATCGAACATCTAGCCTCACCTGAATATTCAAAATGGTTTAGTATTTCATTATTAGTCGTCGGAATAATAGCAACGCTTTGGTATGCCTATCATTCACATACTCATCAAAATGCATTATTTCGTAGCCGACTCTTTAGAAACAAAATTTATGCGATTGGTATTTTAGGTAATTTCTTTGCTCGCTTTGGTGGGAATGCGTTACCTTTTGTTTTACCACTCATGCTACAAGTTGCTTTTGGTTTTGAACCCTTTATTGCTGGTTTAATGATGATTCCATTGGTCTTGGGCTCATTATTTTCAAAGCCAATTGTCAGACCTATTATTCAAAAAATTGGCTACCGACGTTTTTTACTTATTAACACAACATTAGTTGGGCTGTGTATTGCCTCTTTTGCAATCATGACCGTCGATACCCCAACTTGGTTTAGAGCCTTACACTTTTTCTTGTTTGGCACATTAAATTCACTGCAATTTGTTGGCATGAATACATTAACCTTGAAAGACTTGCCTCAACAAGATGCAAGTAGCGGTAATAGTTTCTTGTCGATGATCATGATGCTATCAATGAGTATTGGTGTAGCACTAGCAGGTACCCTCATTAATATCTTTACTCAATATTATGGTGCAGACCACGTGACAACAGCGTTTCATGTCACTCTCATTTGTCTCGGTTGTATCAATGTCATTACTGCTTTTATTTTCTGGCAAATTCCAAAGGATACGTCTGTATAAGCGGTTGCATTTTTAGCATAGTTTCTCGCTCGCGAATCACGCTATGATGTCGACTTCAAATTTTAACGAGTTTTGAATGAGCAAACTGGCTAAAACTTTTTTCACATCACGGCACAATACCCTAATCGGAATTGGCTTAGCTTGTGTTATGGGAGTCTTAGCTTATTTTGGTCTGTTCTATCAACAAAAAGCCGTTGCGCAGGATTATCCGGTGCAAGGGTTCGATGTTTCTCATCATCAAGGTGATGTTAACTGGAAAAAAATATCACCGGAAAAATTCCAATTCGTCTATTTAAAAGCGACCGAAGGTGGTGATTACAAAGATTCAAAATTTCAGGAAAATTGGCTCAAGGCACGTGAACATGGGTTTCATGTAGGTGCTTATCACTTTTATCGTCTATGCCGTGATGGTAAAACGCAAGCTAATAACTTTATTGCGACTGTACCCAACAAAGCCGATGCCCTTCCTCCTGTTATCGATCTAGAATATGACGGTAACTGTATTAATGCGCACACCAAAGAACAATTACTTAAAGAAATAGGCATCATGCATGACCGCTTAAAACAGCACTATGGCAAACAGCCTATCTTTTATATTTCCAAAACTTTTTACCATATTGTATTAATAGGAAGTTTCCCTAATACACCACTTTGGGTCAGAGATTACGAAGGAAAACCTGAGCTGAAAGACAAAAGAAAATGGCTCTTTTGGCAGCATAGTAATCAGGGTAAAATTGAAGGAATCACAAAGTCTGTAGATCTCAATGTTTATGAGGGTTCAGTCAAAGAGTGGCATCAATTTTTACAGCAGCAAGGCATCGTGAAAGCACAATAATATGCGCAAAATCATTCATATCGATATGGATGCCTTTTATGCATCGGTCGAATTGCGAGAGCGTCCTGATCTAAAGCATCTTCCTGTCGTTATATCTTCGCATCATCCGCGCGCTGTAATTGCTGCGGCCTCCTACCCTGCCCGTGAATTTGGTTTGCGTTCTGCTATGTCGATGAGTCAGGCAAGAAAATTATGTCCTCAAGTTGTCATTATTGAACCAAATTTTGAAAAATACCGTACGGTCTCTGCTCAAATTCACTCGATCTTTCAGCAATATACGCTACTTATTGAGCCTTTATCTTTAGATGAAGCTTATTTGGATGTCACTGAAAATCTAAAACAGATTGCGAGTGCAACTGAAGTTGCTATGCACATTCGAGAAGATATTTTTAGATTAACTGGGCTTACTGCATCGGCTGGTGTAGCACCAAATAAGTTTTTGGCAAAAATTGCTTCGGATTGGAACAAACCTAATGGTTTATGTGTAATCAAACCTTCGCAAGTTGCTACTTTTATTCAAGACCTTCCACTTAAAAAGATTCCTGGTGTGGGCAAAGTCACCCAGGAAAAATTGCAGCAGCTTCAGCTACATACGCTGGGTGATTTACAGAAAATTGAAGAAGCTGTTTTGGTTCACCACTTTGGTAAATATGGACAACAACTCTATCTATATGCTCAGGGCATTGACCATAGACCCGTTCAAGCTGAAAGAGCTCGCCAACAAATTTCGAAAGAAACAACTTTTGATAGTGATTTTACTTTGGCTCAATGTCAGCCCTATTGGCATGGATTAGCTGAAAAAGTGTGGCAAACACTAGAGAAAAAACAGCTCAATGCACGTGGTGTCAATATTAAGCTTAAACTTAAGAATTTTCAGACTTTACAACATAGTAAAAGCTTTAAAAGACCGATCCAGTCGCTACAGGACTTAATCCAAGTTTTATTTTTATTATTAAATGAAATGCAGATTCCCGAACATTTCCAGTTTCGCCTGATTGGTATAGGCGTTTATCAATTACAGACCCAAGCGGATGACTTCCAGCTTAACCTCTGGTAATTGACTACTTTTCACTCAAAAGAGCAACTTTTAAACAAAATAGACTCCCTTTTACTGAAACTTTAGAGTAACCTAATCCACGCATATTCATTACCCATGTATTTGCAACATGCCAAAGCAACCTTTACTTTCGGCATATCGTCCTGTGATTGGCGTGACGACCAAATCCGAATATTGCAGGGCTCTTCTGATACATGGCTTAGATATCTCTTCCTCACAATAATCTACTGAAATTCTTTTCTACTTGCTTGCACCGACCTAGCAACTCTTCATAAAATCAAAACTATTAAATAAAGCCACCTTAGAGCATTTTTATGACGGTAAAGCGTTTACATGTTACTTCACGCTATTGCGAAGTTGCGATTTCAGGTAATTTAGTACACCTAGCTGGGCAACTCGCCGATGATACAAGTGCAGATGTCACAGGGCAGACTCAACAAACTTTAGATAATATTGATCGTCTATTAGCAGAAGCTGGAACAGATAAAACCCATATCCTTTCTGTCATGATTTTCCTAAAAGATATTGAAAAAGATTATGCAGCTATGAATGCGGTTTGGGATGCATGGATTAGCGAAGGGAACCCACCAGCACGCACATGCGTAGAATCAAAACTCTATGCGCCAGATGTACTTGTAGAAATGACGGTTGTTGCGGTACTTCCATAATTTTTATAATTATAAATCCACGTAAAATTGAGCAATATCTTAGGTGATATTGCTCAATTTTTTAGTAATTTTAAAATTTTGAATTTCAGCATTTTATTTAAATCTTCTTAAATGAGCTCTCAGATCAATTCTGTTAATGTCGAATTTTTAAGGCTTCACAAAAGCGTTTGACATTCTTTCTAGCTGGGGTGTCGCATGCAAAGTTGCTAATTCTGATTCAGGACTCAATAAGTCTCTTCTTAAGTCATGATAATCAGGCACACTGCTATAATGAAGAACACGATAGCCAGCCAATTGTAATAGGCGACGTTCATATTGTTGATGCGCTCGGCGTAAACCATTTTCCCCTAGAACAACGACTACAACTACCTGATAATTTTGATCAAGCACAACAAAATCAGCTGACATATTTTGATATTTACGACGTGTATGCGCGTATTTTGTAGTTAAAAGTGCATCAAAAGATACATGCGCTAATACGGTAAATTTGGGCAAAACAGTTTGTAGTCTGGTTAAGGTCATTTGCTCATGGCTAGTTAACACTGCACGGCGCTTTAAAGCACTATCATGTTGATGCCTTCGTGACAGACTTTTCACTGCCATAACAACAACCAGAAATAATAATAAGATCGTGATTAAATAGTACATGGGTCCATCCTTTAAGTTTTTTATAATGATTTTGCTAGATCACGCTTTGTTTTAATTGATAACGACACAGCCGTTTTTTAAAAGGTTCACTTAGTAATTTCACTTGTAGTTATCAAGCTTGGCTTAAATTTAGCCATCCTCACATTATTTATAATCATAGAATCAATAACAATCAAGTGCAGCTCGTCAGATTTTGGCTATTTATCATTATTCGTTACGTTTTTTGTACTTTAAATCCTCAAAAATCTCATTATACGATTTAAATAGAGTTATAAAAAACAAAACAGGCTCTATTTAAGAGCCTGTTTTATCATTATCCACGAACTTTAGATTTAGGTTTACTTTTCCCACTAAACGGTCTTTTTTCTCCTGTTTCACGAGGAGGCAAACCATTATGTTGCGTTAGAACCTGTCCTTTTTGTGGACGCTTCTGATTCGAATGATTATTCGTTTGCTGATTATTTCGTTTAACCGAATCCCCTGCTGTAGACGAATTTTTCTTACGAGCAGACTTATATTCCCCTTCTGTGCCTTTTGGCTGATAAGTCGGAATTAAATGCTGCTTCGAATTACCAATTAAATCTGCACGCCCCATCTCTTTTAAGGCCTCACGAAGTAATGGCCAGTTGTTTGGATCATGATAACGCAAGAATGCTTTATGCAGACGACGGCGTTTTTCACCTTTTACAATATCAACTTTTTCAGTATAGCGAGCGACTTTAGCAAGCGGGTTTTTACCCGAATAATACATGGTTGTTGCCGTTGCCATTGGTGATGGATAGAAAGTCTGTACCTGATCGGCACGGAAACCATTCTTTTTCAACCAAATTGCAAGATGCATCATGTCATAATCTGAAGTACCCGGATGCGCAGCAATAAAGTAAGGAATTAAATATTGTTCTTTTCCAGCTTCTTTACTGAAACGGTCAAACATTTGCTTGAAACGATCATACGTACCAATACCCGGTTTCATCATCTTAGATAACGGGCCTTGTTCGGTATGTTCAGGAGCAATTTTTAAATAACCACCAACATGGTGTTGTACCAGCTCTTTGACATATTCAGGGTTGAGTACCGCAAGGTCATAGCGCAGTCCAGAACCAATTAGAATCTTCTTCACACCTTTAATAGCGCGCGCTTTACGATAAAGCTGCACTAAAGGCGCGTGATCGGTATGTAAGTTTTGACAAACACCCGGATAAACACAAGAAGGTTTACGGCAGTTCTTCTCAATTTCTGGATCTTTACAGTGCAAACGGTACATGTTTGCTGTTGGACCACCTAAGTCTGAAATAATGCCGGTAAAGTTTGGTGCTGTATCACGGATTTTTTCAATCTCACGTAAGATCGAATCTTCCGAACGGTTTTGAATAATACGCCCTTCATGTTCTGTAATTGAACAGAATGTACAACCACCAAAACAGCCACGCATAATGTTGACCGAGAATTTGATCATATCAAATGCAGGGAAACGTGCATCACCATAAGTAGGATGTGGCAAACGTGCATATGGAAGATCAAACACATAGTCCATTTCTTCTGTAGTTAAAGGAATTGGAGGTGGGTTAATCCACACATCACGTTCACCATGGCGTTGAACGAGTGCACGAGCATTACCAGGGTTGGTTTCAAGGTGCAAAATACGGTTTGCATGCGCATAAAGCACTTGATCATTTGCCACTTCTTCAAAAGAAGGCAAACGAATAACCGCCAACTCTCGTGGTGGCAATTTGTGTTTAATTGCTTTTGACGGTGCTGGCTTTAATTGAACGATTTGAGTGTCGTCATCAAGTTTGTCGCCTTCACGCACAATCGGATTTGCAACAATCTCTTTTTGGAAATTTTGATACTGAGCTAAAGAGTTACCCTTTTCTTTTTCAACCTCACAGCCATCAATATCTTCTGTCATGACATATGGGTTAATAATTGGATCAACACGCCCAACCGTATCTACATCATTACTCGCAACTTCAATAAACTTTGCTTTTGATGCTTTGTTATGTTTATTAATAATAAATGCCGTACCACGAACATCAGTAATCTCGTGGATTTTTTCACCTTTAGCTAAACGGTGCATCACATCAATAATGGCACGCTCACCATTACCATACATGAGCAAATCGGCTTTTGAGTCCATCAAAATCGAACGACGGACTTTATCTGACCAATAATCGTAGTGTGCGATACGGCGTAAACTGCCTTCAATACCACCCAATAACACAGGTACATCAGGGAATGCTTCTCGACAACGTTGGCAATAAACTGTTGCTGCGCGGTCAGGACGTTTATTCGGTTCATTGTTTGGAGAATATGCATCATCCGAACGGATTTTACGATCTGCCGTATAACGGTTAATCATCGAATCCATATTACCTGCGGTTACACCCCAAGCAATCGTTGGCTTACCTAAAACGCGGAAGCTTTCAACATTGGTCCAGTCTGGCTGCGCAATAATTCCGACACGGAAACCTTGTGCCTCAAGCACACGTCCAATCACACCCGATACAAATGATGGATGGTCAATATAAGCATCACCACAGACTAAAATAAAGTCACAAGCATCCCAGCCGAGTTGGTCCATTTCTTCTCGTGACATCGGCAAAAATGGCGCTGGTTCAAAACACGACGCCCAATATTTGTCGTAATCAAACAACGCTTTTGGCGCAGTTTGCATGGTGTAGGCAGTAGACATGGCTTGCGAATCTCGGCTAGCAGATGAAGGAGAGACATCTAAAGATGAAAGCCGATCATTTTAACATGAATTTCATTCATTTTCCCTGTTTATAAAACATGCGAAAACAACAATATAGAAATTAATTTGATTAAACTTTACTCAATATTTTATTCTTAGAATAAATACGGCGGAACAAAATCCGCCGCAGTTTTAATTTTTATTTATAGAGCTTAGAACAAAGCTTTTGGCAAACGAATTTGAATAATCTCGTTATCGTCAGCCAGTTTTGCGTTACGTCCTGTCGAACCAGGGAAGTTATTATCATTGAAAACCGTCAGCGTTGTGCCATTTTCAATAATTACATCTTCAATGGTTTCAAATGGAAAAGCAAAAACCTCCCCCGTACCAATATCCCCTGCTCTAGCTGTGCCATACAACAAATTCGGGTTAGCAATTTTAATTAAATCGACTAAATCTTCACGGCTTACTAGCTGACCTGACTCATTCAATTTAATACGGATTAATTTTTTATATCCACCTAAATTATTCTGAGTTGCATCACGTTCAATAATAATGCCTTCTTTATCATTAAAGAGTTGGAAGTCACCAATATTGGTTGCCTTACTGTCTAACTGGAACCAATAATATTTTCCTGTATACGCTTTTTTCTTCACATCAAATTGCGAAATCAGCAACTGTCTTTCCGTTTCTCGAATTGATTTAATTGGCTTTTCTATAAGAGGGTAAAGATACTGCCCATCTGGCGAAATCGCCATTCCTTCAAAACCGCCACTTTGTTGAACTAGAGGTTCTACAAAATTAATTTGTGCTTTATTAAACTGATTTTGTGGTGAACGTAATTCTTGAGTCGGATTTAATGGATTTGGTAAAGCGATTGGTGCATCTAATAACACGCCATCTGCTGAGAAATGAAGTAAATAAGGTCCAAACTCATCTCCAATCCAGTAGGTCCCGTCACTAGTACGCTGCATCGACTCTGGGTCAAAATCAGCACCCGTTAATAAACGCTCAGCTGTATCACCATTAACGATATTAAATGGAATTAATTTATTCGGATCACGCAGTTGGATAAAGCTTTGTACAGTAACTTGGCTTGTGCCTTTAGTTTTAGTTTTGAAATCAGGCTTTATTTTATAAATACGAAGTAAAAAGTCTGATGAATTATCTTGAGTTCCAAAACCATTATCGGCCATCGCCATATAACTGCCATCTTCATTTTTTAATGCAGCAGAAAACCCCTGTACAGGTTGACCTTTAAATGGAGGATAAATTCCATTTGCACCTTTCACATATGCGCCAGAGTCTGGACCAGCAGCATAAGTTTCTACAGGTAACTTAGCAAAAGAAATTAAGGTTGGTTCGGTAACGTTTTCAGTAGGTGAAGTTTGTTCGTGGTCGTTATCATCATTACATGCCGCCAATCCTAAACTGGCACAGCATAATAATACCGCTAATGTTTTTTTGCTCATGGTTTTATACATTTGGTAAAAAATTAAGCAAATTTAATCAAGCTTATATGAAATTTTTACTTCAAAAAGATGAAATCTTTATGGCAAAAATATGACAAGACTAACTATTTAATACAACCTTAAAAATTCGACTTCTTTGCTGAAAACTGATTAAAGTTTTGTTGGCTGATATTCTCCAGCAATTGCTGCTTTTAAAAATTTTTGGAAAGTTGGACATTCCATATGATTTTCAGCAGGACATACAGCAGCATGTTCTAATCCTTGGCTGATAAAATGCAATCGTTTTGCCATTTGCTCTAATTGTTCAGCTTTATCTTTTAATTTTTGCCGATCAAACTCAGGCTTACCATCTTGCCCAAACATTGTTGCGATTTCATTTAAGGAAAAACCCGCAGCACGACCTAAAGAGATTAATGCCAATTGATCAATGACCTGCTTGCCATATTGTCGACGTAAGCCTTGCCGCCCTATCGATTTAATTAATCCCTTCTCTTCATAAAAACGTAGTGTAGCCGTTGTGACTTTTGCCTTTTTAGCAACTTCACCAATATCCATAATAACCTCTTGACTTCAAGTGAACTTGAACTTGCACAATAAATTTATCACGTTTCATACGTATAAAAGCAAGGTGTAAAAATGAATACCTCTACGTTGTTCTTTCAAGCTTTATGTCTTGGTATTGGTGCAACCGTCGTTATGGATATATGGCTGTTCATATTAAAGATATTCAAAATTCCGACCTTAAATTTTGCCTTCCTCGGCCGCTGGGTTGGTTGGATATTTCAAGGGAAACTTATCCATCAATCTATTGCAAAAAGCCCACAAATTAAGGAGGAATATTTATTGGGTTGGATTGCTCACTATAGTGTTGGGATTATCTTTGCATTGAGTTTTCTTTTCATTATTGGTTCAACTTGGCTTAGCCATCCTCAATTTTATTCAGCTCTAATGTTTGGTGTAGTCACCGTTCTCATTCCTTTTTTTATTATGCAACCTGCTATGGGTAGTGGTTTTGCTTCTTCAAAAACCCCTCGTCCTTTTTTGAACTGCCTAAAAAGTTTGATGAACCATAGTGTTTTTGGTTGTGGCTTATATCTCACTGCAAAACTATTTCAAATTTAAATAAAAAGGAGACTGCTCATGAAGACTGTTGCCATCATTTACCATAGCCGCCAAGGTCACACCCAATTTATTGCTCAGCAAATTCAAACTGGTATTTTGAGCCATAAAAATATGAAAGCAGATTTATTCAATACTGAAGATATTATCAACAGCCCAGAAATTCTCATCCAATATGACGGCTTAATTTGGGGATCCCCCACTTATTTAGGTGGTGTATCTTCCAAGTTAAAACAACTCATGGACGCAACTGGTCCATTATGGAAAAAACAAAGTTTTAAAGGGAAATTAGCGGCTGGATTTACCGTTTCATCTCTTCCTGCTGGTGATAAACAATCGACGTTAATTTCGATTTTCACCTTTTGTATGCAACACGGCATGTTATGGGTCGGTAATCCAATCATGCCTGAACAGCACCAAGGCATTCCTTATACGCAAGCAGCCAATCGTCTCGGTTCATGGTCAGGCTTAATGGCTCAAGCTGAACATGGCAGTAATGCAGATGGTTTTGATGAAGGAGATATTAAAACTGCTCAACAATTTGGAGAAAATTTTGCATTAACCTTAAGTGCTTATCAAGGAATATAAGACCATGAAAGCACAGAAACTTTTATTCCTCTTAATTTTATCAGGAATGATGTCTTTTATAGTTTCAGGTATTTCAACTTTCAAGGCTGTAGGGCTAAATCATCACTTCGTTTCATTGTGGGTATCAGCTTGGATCATTGCATGGATATTAGCTTTCCCAAGTGTATTGATTTGTGCTCCTATAACGCAGAAATTAGTCGACATCATACTTAAGAAAGTTGAAAAAGTACGCCTGTAAGTTAAAACGTACAAAACTTGCGGTGATTTGCGGATATTCAGCTTTAGTATTTTTTCATAATATATAAATCATAGAGAGACAGGATGTCTCATTGAAGAAGAATAAGAACGCAGGAAGCGGTAGTTGACAGGAGTTAGCTACATAAAGCTGAATACGAAGAAACCTCGACAGGATGTCGGGGTTTTTTCATTTTAATTATACAAAATTCTTACTTTCTAGATGTGCTAAGCAACAGAACTTATATTGATCCGATAAGTACGGCTGAATACCATCATTTCATTTGAAATTTGATTATTGGTTTTGTATTTTGCTTACCTCATCTTTAGCTCAAGATCATTTTGAACCATCAGAATTACACCGCCTTAGCCTCAAATTTTTTATTATTGTATTGATGACAATAATGACAGGATGTACAAGCTTAGGACCGAATAGTGGCTCATTTTCCTGGCGCTCAAATAAACTCTCGTCTGGCTTACAAAAAGCTTATTCTGTTCCAGCGAGCACAGCCAATCGGCTATCTCCAATGATTATTCAAAGTGCTGACCAATATAATGTCCCCCCTCTTTTACTCGCAGCAGTCATCAGGCAAGAGTCTAGTTACAATAGTAATGCTCGCTCTCCTACTGGCGCCGTCGGTTTAACTCAAATTATTCCGAGTTATTGGCAACAAACTTGTGCGGGGAATTTATATGATGAAACCACTAATATTCAATGTGGTGCTTATATCTTAAATCACTATTATCAGTCAGCTGATAGTTGGTTCAAGGCAACAGCTTATTATAATGTGGGACCAACTGGATATGAGCGAAGCTTCTGGACACGACACAAAGCAAAAAAATATGCTCGATCTGTGAAACGTCATCAGAAAACTTTAAAAAGTGCATTATAAATTCAGATCAAATAAAAAAGCCCATCTATTAATGGGCTTTTTTACATACTTAATTTTATTCGTCAAATAAACCTTCAAATAAAACAGAAGATAAATAACGTTCTCCGCTATCAGGAAGAATAACAACTATTGTTTTACCAGCATTTTCAGGACGCTCTGCAATTTTAGCTGCAGCAGCCAAGGCAGCACCACTTGAGATACCTACCAAAATACCTTCTTGAGTTGCACAGTTTCTCGCCCATTGAATTGCTTCTTCACTACTCACTGGTAAGACTTCATCAACCAAATCCAAATCAAGATTTTTTGGAATAAAGTTTGCACCAATCCCCTGAATTTTATGAGGTGCAGGCGTAATACTTTCACCATTTTTAGTTTGAGTAATAATTGGAGACTCAGCAGGTTCAACTGCTACTGAGTACAATGGCTTATTTTGGACCTGTTCAAAATAACGAGAAATACCCGTTATCGTACCTCCAGTACCTACGCCAGCAACTAAAATATCAACCTGCCCACCTGTTGCTTGCCAAATTTCTGGGCCAGTTGTGTCCACATGAATTTGTGGATTAGCTGGGTTTTCGAATTGTTGAGGTAAAAAATAAACATCTGGTTGCTCAGTTGCTAATCGTACCGCTTCATCAACCGCACCTTTCATCCCTTTCGCCGGTTCAGTTAGAACTAAATTAGCACCTAAAGCTTTTAATACTTTTCTGCGTTCAAGACTCATGCTGGCTGGCATAGTCAAAGTAATTGGATAACCCTTCGCCGCCGCAACAAAAGCCAATGCAATCCCTGTATTACCACTAGTTGGTTCAACTATATGCATGCCTTCTTTCAACACACCTCTTCTTTCTGCATCTGCAATAAGTGCAGCCCCAATACGGCATTTCACAGAAAAGGCAGGATTACGACTTTCTACTTTCGCTAATACAGTTGCACCAGTTTTAATTAAACGGTTGATACGAACTAAAGGAGTATTACCAATAGCTTCTGCATTATTTGAATAAACTGCGATACCTAAATTATTGCGTGTTGGGAATTGTTGATCGGTAGACATGTTATATCCTTATTAGACTTGATATGAATTTCTTCCATTATAATCATATAAAGAATTGTAGGTATAAATTCCGCACATAAAGAAACACCCCCATTCATTGGAATGGGGGTGTTTGTAATAATGAGCTGGCGATGACTTACTCTCACATGGGTAACCCCACACTACCATCAGCGCTAAGAGGTTTCACTTCTGAGTTCGGGAAGGGATCAGGTGGTTCACTCTTGCTATGGTCGCCAGCACAACTGTTTATGGATACTTGCTTCGTTTTATTCACTGTGTGATACGTTGCGTTTTCCAAATCTTTACAGATGGGCTGATTGAATCTGATTTTTCGTTGTTCATTTTAGCTAAGTGTTTAACTAAATCAAGTTGCTTTGCATATTTATGAATCGATTGATGCTTCATATACAACTGCTTGGGTGTTGTATAGTCAAGCCTCACGAGCAATTAGTATTGGTCAGCTTCACATATCACTATGCTTCCACATCCAACCTATCAACGTCCTAGTCTCGAACGGCTCTTTAGAGGAATAAATTCCTAGGGAAATCTTATCTTGAGGTAGGCTTCCCGCTTAGATGCTTTCAGCGGTTATCCCTTCCGAACATAGCTACCCGGCGATGCGACTGGCGTCACAACCGGTACACCAGAGGTTCGTCCACTCTGGTCCTCTCGTACTAGGAGCAGATCCTCTCAAATTTCCAGCGCCCACGGTAGATAGGGACCGAACTGTCTCACGACGTTCTAAACCCAGCTCGCGTACCTCTTTAAATGGCGAACAGCCATACCCTTGGGACCTGCTTCAGCCCCAGGATGAGATGAGCCGACATCGAGGTGCCAAACACCGCCGTCGATATGAACTCTTGGGCGGTATCAGCCTGTTATCCCCAGAGTACCTTTTATCCGTTGAGCGATGGCCCTTCCATACAGAACCACCGGATCACTAAGACCTACTTTCGTACCTGCTCGACTTGTGGGTCTCGCAGTTAAGCGCGCTTTTGCCTTTATACTCTACGCGTGATTTCCGACCACGCTGAGCGCACCTTCGTACTCCTCCGTTACTCTTTAGGAGGAGACCGCCCCAGTCAAACTACCCACCAGACACGGTCCTCGTCCCGGATAACGGGACAGAGTTAGAACCTCAACATTACCAGGGTGGTATTTCAAGGACGGCTCCATTGGAACTAGCGTTCCAACTTCAAAGCCTCCCACCTATCCTACACAAGTAAGGTCAAAGTTCAGTGTCAAGCTGCAGTAAAGGTTCACGGGGTCTTTCCGTCTAGCCGCGGGTACACTGCATCTTCACAGCGATTTCGATTTCACTGAGCCTCTGCTGGAGACAGCGCCGCCATCATTATGCCATTCGTGCAGGTCGGAACTTACCCGACAAGGAATTTCGCTACCTTAGGACCGTTATAGTTACGGCCGCCGTTTACTGGGGCTTCGATCAAGAGCTTCGCTTACGCTAACCCCATCAATTAACCTTCCAGCACCGGGCAGGCATCACACCCTATACGTCCACTTTCGTGTTTGCAGAGTGCTATGTTTTTAATAAACAGTTGCAGCGGCCTGGTTTCTGCGGCTGTCGTCAGCTCAGGAAGCAAGTTCCATCACCAACAACAGCGTACCTTCTCCCGAAGTTACGGTACCATTTTGCCTAGTTCCTTCAGCAGAGTTCTCTCAAGCGCCTTGGTCTACTCGACCTGACCACCTGTGTCGGTTTCGGGTACGATTCCTGTGTAACTGAAGCTTAGAGACTTTTCCTGGAAGCATGGTATCAGCCACTTCACTGTACAAGTACAGCTTGCTATCGGATCTCAGTATAGAGTACCCCGGATTTGCCTAAGATACATACCTACATCCTTCCACCTGGACAACCAACGCCAGGCTGACTTAACCTTCTCCGTCCTCTCATCGCATTACACAGAAGTATTGGAATATTAACCAATTTCCCATCGACTACGCCTTTCGGCCTCGCCTTAGGGGTCGACTCACCCAGCCCCGATTAACGTTGGACTGGAACCCTTGGTCTTTCGGCGAACGGGTTTTTCACCCGTTTTGTCGTTACTCACGTCAGCATTCGCACTTCTGATACCTCCAGCATACTTCTCAATACACCTTCATCGGCTTACAGAACGCTCCCCTACCACTTGACTAATGTCAAATCCGCAGCTTCGGCACATAGTTTTAGCCCCGTTACATCTTCCGCGCAGGCCGACTCGACTAGTGAGCTATTACGCTTTCTTTAAAGGGTGGCTGCTTCTAAGCCAACCTCCTAGCTGTCTATGCCTTCCCACATCGTTTCCCACTTAACTATGATTTTGGGGCCTTAGCTGGCGGTCTGGATTGTTTTCCTCTTGACTACGGACGTTAGCACCCGCAGTCTGTCTCCCGGATAGTACTCATAGGTATTCGGAGTTTGCATCGGTTTGGTAAGTCGGGATGACCCCCTAGCCGAAACAGTGCTCTACCCCCTATGGTATTCGTCCGAGGCGCTACCTAAATAGCTTTCGGGGAGAACCAGCTATCACCAGGCTTGATTAGCCTTTCACCCCTATCCACAAGTCATCCCCTGGCTTTTCAACGACAGTGGGTTCGGTCCTCCAGTTAGTGTTACCCAACCTTCAACCTGCTCATGGATAGATCGCCTGGTTTCGGGTCTATACCCAGCAACTAAACGCCCTATTAAGACTCGGTTTCCCTACGGCTCCCCTATACGGTTAACCTTGCTACTGAATATAAGTCGCTGACCCATTATACAAAAGGTACGCAGTCACACCACGAAGGTGCTCCCACTGCTTGTATGCATGCGGTTTCAGGATCTATTTCACTCCCCTCACAGGGGTTCTTTTCGCCTTTCCCTCACGGTACTGGTTCACTATCGGTCAGTCAGGAGTATTTAGCCTTGGAGGATGGTCCCCCCATATTCAGACAAGGTTTCACGTGCCTCGCCCTACTCGTCATCATTATGTGTGCCCTTTCGTGTACGGGAATATCACCCTCTACGTTCGCACTTCCCAGAGCGTTCCACTAAAACACACATAACTTAATGGGCTGATCCCCGTTCGCTCGCCGCTACTGAGGGAATCTCAATTGATTTCTTTTCCTAAGGGTACTGAGATGTTTCACTTCCCCTCGTTCGCCTTGCAACACTATGTATTCATGTTGCAATACCTACCTTAAAGTAGGTGGGTTCCCCCATTCAGAAATCTCCGGATCAAAGGATATTTGCCGCCTCCCCGGAGCTTTTCGCAGGCTATCACGTCTTTCATCGCCTCTGACTGCCAAGGCATCCACCACATGCACTTAATTACTTGACTATACAACCCCAAACAGTCGTCAACACCTACAAGTGAGTGTTGTCCGTGCGATTCTTCATCGCTACTATCTGTTGTCTGTGTACTTAAACACTGTACAGCTTCAATCTAAATTCACATACCAAAACGCTTGATTCAGTTAATTTGCTAGTTCTCAATTCATTTAGATTAATTGCTTAATCCAAACTCTTGAGTGAACAATTTATTTCAGACTCAATTTTGCCAATCTGTTAATGAATAAACACGCCTTCGTCAGGTCATGCTTAATACCGTGATACTTAAATCACAGAAGTTAATAAACCAAGATCTAAATCTCTATTTACTAATTTCTGTAATCCGAACTTCTCTTAAGTTCTGGTGGAGACTAGGAGAGTCGAACTCCTGACCTCCTGCGTGCAAAGCAGGCGCTCTACCAACTAAGCTAAGTCCCCAGCTTACATCATCAGTCATGTATCTTTTATCTATAACTTCAACCAGTCAAAGTCATGGTGGGTCTGACAAGACTTGAACTTGTGACCCCACGCTTATCAAGCGTGTGCTCTAACCAACTGAGCTACAGACCCTCAGATACATCTATGAAGAACAACTTGTTGTGGATTCTTACCAATCGTCAATCTTTCGTTAAGGAGGTGATCCAGCCGCAGGTTCCCCTACGGCTACCTTGTTACGACTTCACCCCAGTCATCGGCCACACCGTGGTAACCGCCCTCTTTGCAGTTAGGCTAGCTACTTCTGGTGCAACAAACTCCCATGGTGTGACGGGCGGTGTGTACAAGGCCCGGGAACGTATTCACCGCGGCATTCTGATCCGCGATTACTAGCGATTCCGACTTCATGGAGTCGAGTTGCAGACTCCAATCCGGACTACGATCGGCTTTTTGAGATTAGCATCCTATCGCTAGGTAGCAACCCTTTGTACCGACCATTGTAGCACGTGTGTAGCCCTGGCCGTAAGGGCCATGATGACTTGACGTCGTCCCCGCCTTCCTCCAGTTTGTCACTGGCAGTATCCTTAAAGTTCCCGACATTACTCGCTGGCAAATAAGGAAAAGGGTTGCGCTCGTTGCGGGACTTAACCCAACATCTCACGACACGAGCTGACGACAGCCATGCAGCACCTGTATGTAAGTTCCCGAAGGCACCAATCCATCTCTGGAAAGTTCTTACTATGTCAAGGCCAGGTAAGGTTCTTCGCGTTGCATCGAATTAAACCACATGCTCCACCGCTTGTGCGGGCCCCCGTCAATTCATTTGAGTTTTAGTCTTGCGACCGTACTCCCCAGGCGGTCTACTTATCGCGTTAGCTGCGCCACTAAAGCCTCAAAGGCCCCAACGGCTAGTAGACATCGTTTACGGCATGGACTACCAGGGTATCTAATCCTGTTTGCTCCCCATGCTTTCGCACCTCAGCGTCAGTGTTAGGCCAGATGGCTGCCTTCGCCATCGGTATTCCTCCAGATCTCTACGCATTTCACCGCTACACCTGGAATTCTACCATCCTCTCCCACACTCTAGCTAACCAGTATCGAATGCAATTCCCAAGTTAAGCTCGGGGATTTCACATTTGACTTAATTAGCCGCCTACGCGCGCTTTACGCCCAGTAAATCCGATTAACGCTTGCACCCTCTGTATTACCGCGGCTGCTGGCACAGAGTTAGCCGGTGCTTATTCTGCGAGTAACGTCCACTATCTCTAGGTATTAACTAAAGTAGCCTCCTCCTCGCTTAAAGTGCTTTACAACCATAAGGCCTTCTTCACACACGCGGCATGGCTGGATCAGGCTTGCGCCCATTGTCCAATATTCCCCACTGCTGCCTCCCGTAGGAGTCTGGGCCGTGTCTCAGTCCCAGTGTGGCGGATCATCCTCTCAGACCCGCTACAGATCGTCGCCTTGGTAGGCCTTTACCCCACCAACTAGCTAATCCGACTTAGGCTCATCTATTAGCGCAAGGTCCGAAGATCCCCTGCTTTCTCCCGTAGGACGTATGCGGTATTAGCATTCCTTTCGAAATGTTGTCCCCCACTAATAGGCAGATTCCTAAGCATTACTCACCCGTCCGCCGCTAAGATCAGTAGCAAGCTACCTCTCTCCGCTCGACTTGCATGTGTTAAGCCTGCCGCCAGCGTTCAATCTGAGCCATGATCAAACTCTTCAGTTAAAATCATTTTGTACCTTATTTAAAGACAAGGTACCAATTCTGGCTCATCAATTACTGACTTAAATTTCGCTCAAATAAACTTCGAGTAATTTAAACCAATCAATCAATGAAAATTATTTCGATTAATCAATCAGTAAAAATCCACACAAGTTGTTCTTCAATTCTCTTAATGATCTTCTTCCTGGTTCGTCACCAGCAAGCTAGGTCGGCTATATTACTCTTAATCTCTTAAAAGTCAACAGGTAATTTCGATATTTTTAAAACTTATCTCTCAAACCAACTTACCATCAAATTCATCACTTAAAGCAACCAACTCAATTCCAAGTAACTGTTTTTCAACAAGTTTCTATCTGCATCACCGCCGATGGATGTGCATTATAGACCATTAAATTCCCTTTGCAAGCGAAAATTAAAAATTAATGACTTGAGCGTTTACTTTTAAACCACCACACGAATTAAACTATTGTTTTATATTGATAATTATTTTAATTTTTTATTTTTGACTTAAATAAGCCAGTATCATGCTCGATAATTCGCGTTTAAGTTGTTGTTCTGAGATAAGAAAATTGTTCTGACTTACATATCGCATCATCGTAAAAAGCGTACTATTAATAATTACAAAGGATTTATGCTTTACCTGTTCGAAGTCCCACTGATGAGGATTTCTACTGAATGTATATAGCCCTACTTCAAAAAAATGCTTTTCTAAAATCTGAGCAGCTTGCGAATGACTATAGTCATGCCAATGTTTCAGTACTTCTATAAAAAATCCGTGATCGGCTTTTAATGCATTAAATCCTAGCTCTATCGCCAAGGGAATAAGCAGATCTAAAGGAATATTTCCTTGATGCATAACTAATTCTTTGAGTTGTTGTCCTAATAGTTCGCTTTTACGGCGCAATAGTTCTTCTATGATTTGATCTTTATTCTCAAAGTATTGGTAAATCGAGCCTACACTCACTCCAGATTTCTCTGCAATTTTAGGAGTCGTTGTATGAAGCAATCCATATTGGGCAATACAGTACTGTGTTGCCTCTAAAATATGGTCAACAATAATTTTTGAACGCTGTTGCTGTGGGGCTTTTCTCATCGTTTTTTATTCGTTAAATGCGAATTGAATGCGAATAATTATTCATATTAGCCTATTTATTATTCAGTTCAATAAGTAAGTAACGATATGCAAATGATTAGCCCGACTCGACTTGCTTCTTTTAATGACATGCAAGACAGTAATTTCTTTACTCAGTTTTTAAATATCTGTTGCGAAAAACCTGTACAACCAAACTATAAAGAATATGTGTCTTTACAACGTGCTCTTTGTGAAGGAGACGTTGAAATGGATAAGGTGATTGATTGGGTTATGGAAGATCCCAAAGGTCACCGAATGATTTTTGAGAAGATATTATTTCAAGGCCGCGATAACCTATCTGAGCCGCTACCTACTGAGTTAGAAAATTTCTTTAATTACATTGAGCAAAAGCCTGAATGGTTAGATCAGCGTCAAATTGATGAGGCTGTTAAATTTACTCATCATTTAGGAATAAATAATGGTTTTATTCTTAGAGATTTATCCTTAATGGCGGGATATTTATATCCGGGGTTTAATCAGCCACTAATTTTAACGGGTGCATTAAAGAAACAAGCGGGTACTCGTTTAGCAGAAACCACAAAATGGTGGGTTGATATTACTGAACCTCAAGGACTTGACCGTCTAAGTTCAGGTTTTACGTCAACGATTTATGTTCGCTTTATTCATGCACTCGTTCGCCGACAATTAAAAAAGTCTGATCGTTGGGATAGTGAGGTTTGGGGAATTCCTCTTAATCAATTTGATTTAGCAATGACTAATTTGGCTTTTAGCAGTGTAGTTTTACTTGGTATTAGAGCTTTAGGTGTATGGCCGACCAAACAAAAAGCCAAGAGTTTTTTACATTTTTGGCGTTATATTGGCTGGTTAATGGGTATTGATGAAAAATGGCTTATTCAATCTGAATCTGAGGGTTGGAGGTTACTTTACTGGATGCAGTTTGCTCACCCTCGCTCCGATCACAGCAGTGTTGAGTTAGGATCAAGCTTATCCAAAGAGCCTTTTGAGAGAAAATATCTGCATTTACGCCCTCTGCAGCAGAAGCTTGCTTATCGACAACATTTAGAACTTACCCAATTTTTTATTGGCAAGAAGAGAATGAAACTACTCGGATTGCCTCAGCAGTCTGCCTCATGGTTTGCTTATTATCTAATTGTGCGTAATTCACTACTTTATAATGGTGCAAAGCTTTCACCAAAAGTTGAAAAGTTTTTATCTAAATCAGGCCGTAATATACAAAAACTTGGCTTAACGCTTTATCAGAATCAAGGTAAGGCAAAAACCTTAGCGAGTATGCATCAATAACTTTTAAAACTTAAAAACAAAAATGGAAGCCCATTAATTAGACTTCCATTTTCAAATATTAAGGAACTTATTGAGCTGATGAACTGTGCATTTCAGCGTGATTCATTTGCTCGTGTGACTCCGTCATCTGCTTCTTTTTTTGACTTGGCATGTAGTCAGGTTCATTGTTGATCGCCAAGTAAAAAACAATCATAAACAATAAACTCAGAATAGAAGCCACAATAAGTAACTTCCATCCCCACCAAGATTGTTCAGGTGATAATTTATTAGTCATTTCATTTCTCTCTTTAAATTAATATTTTCAGTTCATTTAATTCGTTAAGCTTTTTAAAACTTCATGCTCATACGGACCCAGTAGTTTCTTCCGATATTGTTAAACTGCTCTTCACTCGCAAATCCAAAGCCAGCACTACCCGCTTTATTTAAGTGTTCGGTATAGGTCTTATCTAATACGTTATCAATGCCAACAGAGACATCGATATCTTTACGAAGGTTGTAACTTCCGTTTAGAGAAAGAGTCGAGAAACCTTTACTTGGTTTTAAGTCATATCCTACGATATTACCTTGATGTAGACTCACACGGTTTTGCTCAGCCACAGCTCGCCACAAAAGACCTAAATTATATTTGTCAGCCACATAGCGAATATTTAAGCGACCTTCTAAAGGTGAAATTTGAGGTAATGGTTTGTCATCTGTGGTGTTTTTACCCCATGCATACATCGCACTCAAATCTGCCTGAATATGATCGGTAAATTGATATCCAATACCCGCTTCCGCACCTGCGATGGTTGCATCGACATTCTTGGCACCCGCAGTAATATCATGGCTCATATCATGCCCACCCATTCCAGTACTTGAGTGATGGTGATAACTCATTAAAATGTAGTCATCAACCAAACCAGCATAAGCAGAAGCCCATGTATTTAAAGGACCATGTTGTTGCTGAAAGCCCAGATCTAACTGTAGTGTTTTCTCAGGATTCACACCATTAAAAGTATTGGTTGAGCCCGCATTACCATGTTTAGGCGAGAAAAGTTCCCAATAATCAGGCATACGCTCTACATAACCTAAACCAATATAGCTTTTTAGGTCATGCTCAGGATGTTGATTTTCCCAACGAACAAATGCACTAGGTAAAGTTTCTGAACGGTCAACATTGAGCTTAAGCGCATCAATTTTCACTTGGTCAAGTCGTGCACCTGTCACCAGCTTTGAGTTTTCACTCCATTGATAACCAAGCTCACCAAAAGCACCATATGATTGAAAACGCATATCTTGACTAAACGGCATATTCATTTTTGGTGAAGACATGCTTCCACCATGTTTATTAAATTGAGAATCTATACCTGTAATCAAACTCCATTTATTCCATTCAGTAGTCATGGCTAAACGTGAATTTAGTGTTCTACGCGTTACTTGCATAGCTGATTTATCTAGATACATTTCATGAGTTTCATGATCATGCTTTAGTTCTGGCTGCCGCAAGCTAAAGTTATCCATAATATGGTCGTTATAGCTGTAGTTCACCTGCCCTTCAATTTTCTTAATGACATCAGTGATATTTTTCTTTTCGAATCGCAGACCTAAGCTTTCACGCGCAAACTGAGAACCATCCATTGAACGTCCAGCATAAAGCGATTCACCATCAGATTTCCCACCCGTGATTTCGACCCACGTGTTTTCATCTGGAGTAAAGCCAAGCGCTACATCAGCATTCCACTTTTTCCATGCTGACGGCACGGTATTTCCATCACCATCTTGATAACTATTCGACTCTGAACGGTTGGCATTTAAACGGATATATTTTTTCTCATCGCCAATTGCCGCTTCAACATTATGATCAATACGTCCAAATGAACCTAGCAAGACACTCGCTTGACCCCGATAAGGTTTTTCTGTGGTGAGCTGTTCAGGCTGACGCTCAAAAAGGACTGTTGCAGCAGAACCTGTATTGGCATATTGAACTGTTTGCGGGCCTTTAATCACAGAAATACGATCATAACTTTCTGGTGAAATGTAGGAAGTCGGTGCATCCATACGGTTTGGGCATGCACCTAAATTTTCAGTTCCATCAGTTAGAATTTTGATGCGTGAACCAAACATGCCTCGGAAGGTCACATCACCATTGGTTCCACCGCTTTGTATTGAGTTAAAACCCATAATACTTTGTAGGTAGTCTGCACCATCTGTAGCAGGCACTGGCTGAATGGGCTGTTTCGGGTCTGCATGTACAATCAGACCATTTGCATCGTTGCCTTGTTGTGCTGTAACAACAATAGGTGCTAATGAGTGAAACGCTTTGGTATCGGCATCATTTTTTTCTGAATTAGCAAAAACTAGCCCCGAATGAGAGACAGCAAACATCGCAACCCATAAAGGTTGTAGTAAAAATTTAGAATGTGGCATTTTTATACGCTCTAAAACATAAATAAAGTGATATCGAAGTCAGTTAAGACCCCAACAAAAAATTGCTTTTATTTATGCAAATAGAGGTGGTGCACGCCCTTGCGGGAGTAGAAAAAGTCGCTGTAGTGCAAAGTAGACATGTCTAAATGCTTGTTGATAAGCGACTAAGCGGACTTGTATGCGGACTAAAACTTCTTTTACGCCAAATTCAGGTGGCAAAACCAGATTGGCATAGACGGTACAATATTGACACTGGTGATTTGCATCATGATGATCATGTTGCTCAGAGGCTTGAGCCTGTTCAACATGATGTTCATGATGTTCATGATGTGAATGCATGGCATGTGACATGGTTTCCATCTGTGCTTTAGGTTTAAGCAAAGCGAGGGTAATAGTTTCACAGACCGGAGCAATTTGATACTGCTTCGGTAATAGCGGCTGTAGAAATACCGCAACCTGTAAAAATACTGCTGCACATGCAAGCAGTAAGCCACTACGAAAAACCAAAAATCACATCCACACTACATTAATGTTTCAAGAATAGAAATTTTTAACGTTTTACTGCAACTTTTTCACGTTCACGTTGACGAACAACTTTTTCGACTTTTTCTCGAGCACGCTGACGTTTAAGTGGCGACAAATAATCCACAAATAATTTGCCATTTAAGTGATCCATTTCATGTTGGATACAAACAGCGAGAAGTCCATCAGCTTCTAACTCAAATGCTTGACCTTCAAGGTTAATTGCCTCAATTTTCACACGTGACGGGCGCTCAACTTTGTCGTATATTTGTGGCACCGATAGGCAGCCTTCTTCGTACTGCTGCTTATCTTCTGTCAGTGGAGTTATTTTGGGGTTAATGAAAACCATAGGGTCATCTTTAGATTCAGACAAATCTATGACGATAAGCTGAATATGACGATCTACCTGTGAAGCTGCTAAACCAATACCGGGTGCGGCATACATGGTTTCAAGCATATCTGCTGCAAGTTGACGAATTTCATCAGTAACTTCTTCAACAGGCTTAGCAATGGTACGAAGACGGGGATCAGGAAAACTTAAAATAGGTAATAAGGCCATACTGACGTCCTCACTTATGCCATTGATTGAAAAACCAAATGAAGGAAATACTTCATCGAAAAATTGTGTGTTAGCCGCCTATTATAACGCATCTGCACGCATAATTTTTAGGAATTATCATAATGAAAAAGGTTTTTGACGGCATGGTTCAATTTCATGCTTTGGGGATAAAAAAGCATTTACTTGCTTTGGCACTTTTTACAGGGGTTGCATTCAGTACGGTAGCACAGACTTATGCTGCTAGTCCGAACCATAATCCACCCTCTCTTAAAAGTAATGCACCACATGTCTACGTTGTAAAACGAGGAGATACGCTATGGGATATTTCCGGTCATTTTCTGAGTAAACCTTGGCGCTGGCCTGAAATTTGGGCAAACAATCAGCATGTCAAAAATCCGCACTGGATTTATCCAGGTGATCGATTACTGCTGTGTAGTTTAGATGGCCGCCCATTGGTTGGAAAAGATGAAGGAGATGGCTGTGCCGGCATTATTCGCCGTTACACAGGTCAAATGACAAATTTACAACCTCAAGTTCGTGTGGAGTCACTTAACAATAACGTACCTGTTATTCCTCTTGAACATATCAAACAGTGGTTAGAACACAGCACTATTCTACCTATCGATGCAATTCAACATACTCCTTATGTAGTCGGTACTGCCGATCAACGTGTACTGGCGGCAAAAGGTCAGACTATTTATGCGCGCGGAGAAGGTTTAATTGATGGTCAACGTTATGCAGTTTATCGTGAAGGTGAACCTTATTATTTCACAGATAATAAAGGCAAAAAACACAGTCTAGGTATTGAGTTACAACAAGTTGCCTCAGGGATCGCGATCTCTTCTGAAAAAGACATTACCACGCTTGAGTTAACTGATAGCTACAATTCTGAAGTACGTCGTGGTGATCGGGTAATGCCAGAAGAAGAAGCAACATTGCCTACTTTATTTTATCCAGTAGATGCCACTCAGGTGACCGATGGCGGCAAAATTATTCGTGTAATGGGATCAATTGGTACTGCTGCCAAAAATAGTGTAGTGACTTTAGATCGAGGTATGGCACAAGGTATTCAAGTAGGACAAATTTTTGATATTACGCAACAAGGTGAAACCATTCGAGATCCTAAAACCAAAGAACCAATACAGTTACCAGGACAACAAATTGGTAGTCTGATGGTCTTTAGAACTTTTGATCAGTTGAGTTATGCCTACGTATTAGAAAGCGATTTACCAGTTAAAGTTGGTTCAAGCATTCAGCCACCCCGCTATAATGATTAATGCTGGATGTACCTTTTACAATGCTTACTCAACTTTCTTCACACCATTACCACACGCTTAAAGTGTGGTATTTGGTGCAACACTCTTTAGTCAGCTTTAAAAAGATTGTCGATTATTTTGGTAGCTGTGAAAAGGCGCTCCAACCTGCTGGATTATCTCAATGGCGCAATCTCGGGTTACATGCTAATCATTTAAAACGCGTAGCTGAGTTTCAAACCGCTCAAGGTCTAGCTCAGTTTGAAAAACTAATTCAACAGATCCATCAACATACTGACTTTATTTTAACGAAAGATGACTCAGGCTATCCCACTCAGTTATTACCTTATACAGACCATCCACCTATAATTTTTGGAAAAGGCCAAGCTCAAGCTTTATTGCAACCGCAAATTGCGATTGTCGGCAGTCGAAAACCAAGCCCGCATGGTCGCCAAGTTGCTTATGATTTTGCCTATTATTTAAGTGAAAAAGGTTTTTATGTGAGTAGTGGCTTAGCATATGGCATTGATGAAGCTGCTCACCAAGGAGCATCAGCACATCAACGTACGATTGCTGTGACAGGAACAGGTTTAGACAGTACCTACCCTGCTCAAAATAAAAAACTTGCAGAACATATTTTGGCTCAAAACGGCGCCATCATTACTGAGTTTTTGCCTGGAACACCTCCATTACAACAACATTTCCCACGTAGAAACCGAATTGTCAGCGGTTTGAGTTTAGGCGTGTTAGTGGTAGAAGCTACATTAAAAAGTGGTTCTCTCATCACTGCGAACAAAGCTGCCGAACAAGGTAAAACTGTATTTGCCATTCCTGGTCATATTTACAGTGAGTTTCATCAAGGTTGCCATCAACTTATTCGTGAGGGAGCAATTTTAGTCGATCATCCTGAACAAATTATTGAAGACCTTGCTTTACCCACTCAGTGGCAAAGTCAGCAACAGAACTCCACCGAGGAGGCTGTAGTTTCTAGTACTCCAGAAATTCCTGAGCATTTAATTAACCTTTATCAATCTTTAGACTGGGTCGGACAAAATATTGATCAGCTTGTTTTACATCACTCTCAGCCTGTTGCAGAACTCACCTCTTCACTGATGGAACTAGAACTACTTGGTTTATGTATGCAACAATCAGGATTGTATTTACGTTGTCGTTCTTAGTATTGGAGCGCACAATAGCAATTCTGTCTGATTGAAAGGAAGAGTATTACCATGATTACCACCTCAGTTACCGAAGCAGCCCAATGTTTACAACAAGGTCAAGTTTTGGCATATCCAACTGAGGCAGTTTGGGGGCTAGGTTGCAACCCTTTTAATGAGCAAGCTTTTCAAAAGATTCTTGAACTAAAGCAAAGGCCTATTGAAAAGGGTGTAATTTTATTAGCAGGTCATATTAACCAAGTTGAGCACCTACTAACTTCTCTACCTCAAACAACCCAACAAGAAATTATTGATTGTTGGACTAATCATCAACCTTCAGAAAGAGCAACAACTTGGCTATTACCTGCTGGTGAACATATTCCTTCATGGATTAAAGGTGAGCATCCTCTTGTCGCTGTTCGAGTCACTACACATCCTTTATGTGTGGCATTATGTAATGCTTTTCATGGCTTTATTGTCTCGACTAGTGCGAACCCAAGTGGGCAAGAACCTGCGCACTCACTACAGGATGCCTGCCAATACTTTGGTTCACAATTAAACTATCTGAATGGTGACTTAGGCCAGAGTCAACAACCAAGCCGAATCATTAACGCTCTTACCAGAGAGATTATTCGCGCCTAATTTCAAACAAAAAAAAGCTCAGTTATATAGGGATAACTGAGCATAAAAAAGGATGGGTATATACCACATCCAGAGGGTTTGGATATCTGTGGAACGAAAGGTAATTTACAAAGAAAAGAGCGCCTTTCGTAGTGGCCGCTATTATGTGGTAAGAGATTCAATGAGAGAAATATATTATTTCTCTAAAAAAAGCATGAAAAGTGTAGGGAATTTGCGGTTTTTTGCCTATAAATTAAAATTATATTAATATTTTTACTCGGCTTTTTTAATATTTATATTACAACCTATTTCTATAAACTATTTATAAATCATATAGAAAACCTTTAACTAAGAAAAAATTGGCATATTTTTATGAGTTTTTTTCAAAATATGCCATAGTTTTTTTAGCAACTTTAGTTTTGTTCTTGCATCAATTCGCTCTTTTTAGGACTCACCTTCTTCTGAGCCATAATAATACCAATCAAAATAACAATCCCACCTAGCGTGTGATAAATGGTCCACTGCTCAGATAACCAGACGCTTGCAATAACTGCTGTAAAGACAGGCACCAAGTTCATAAAAATACTTGTTCTATTAGGACCGAGTTGTTGAACAGCTAACATCCAAACTAAAGGCGCAATAAGTGAAGCAAATACACCTGCATAAATAGCACTTGGTGCATTTTGTACATTTAAAGCATCAAGTCCAAACCAGAGAATTAAAGGAATATGAAATATGACAGAAAATCCAATCTGAACATATAAGCTTGTCATAATTGGTAGTGGCAACTGCCATTTTTTAAGGAATACTCCATAAAATGCATAGAAGAATACGGCAATAATCATCAAAGCATCACCAAGGTGTCCGCCACCACTTAAAAGCTTATTAATATTTCCTTGGGACATGACATATAACAAACCTGCAAAAGATAGAATACTGCCAAAAACTGCAAAGCGATTAGGCACATCTTTTAAAATGGCAAGCGAAACAAAGATCGTAAAGATGGGAATAAATGCATTCACAATTCCCATATTGGTTGCACTGGTATAATGGGCAGCCGTATAAGCTAAGCCTTGATAAAGCACCATCCCAAATGCACTTAACACAGCAAGCTTAGGTAAATAGGGTATGACTAGTCGTCTTTGTCTCCACACAGACATAAACATAAATGGAGTCAAAATAATAAAAGCGATTAACCACCGATAAAAACTAATACTTACCGGAGAGATATAATCCGAGACATAGCGGGTGACTACAATATTTAAAGACCAAATCAATACTGCCAAAATGGGAAAAATAAACGCCCATTTGTGATATTTCATGACCTGACTCATAGCAATACACCATCTACAAAAGAGATTTTATTTTGAAGAATGTCTTAATAAATTGAAATATCGTATTTCCGACATTGATATCGAACTTAGGACATTATCCTTTTTAGAATAATGTCCAAGCTTTCACGGCATGACCTACCACTTTATGTAATTGCTCGCTACTCGCACCGTCTCTTGCTTGAATGGTAAGGCCTTGAATGACAGTGGTATAAAAATCAGTCATTTCCTGTAAAGGTGCATGAGAAGATAAATCCCCTTGCTCTACCCCTTGCTGAAGACGTTTTAATAATTTTTCTTTTGTCTTTATGCGCTTATCTAATAGATTTTGCTGTACATCTTGAGTGGCATCAGAGCAATTCATAGCCGCAACGACCACCATACAACCTGCTGGCTTATTGGGCTGAACCAATCTTTTAACAATGTCATAAAGATATAACTCAACAGCAATTTTTGCAGTTTTTGCTTCTACAAATATAGTGTCAATCGGACATCCTTCATGAGCTAAATAATAATCAACACTTTTGTAAAACAGCCCCGCCTTATCACCAAAGGCACTGTATAGGCTTGGTGCTGTAATTTCCAAAGCTTGCGTTAAATCACTAATAGACGTTGCTTCATAGCCATGCTCCCAAAAGAGCAACATTGCTTTTTGCAGAACCTCTTGTTCATCAAAGCATTTAGGACGTCCGCGCTTTTTTTTCAGCGCATCTTCTGCAGCAGCTAAATTCGTTTCATGCCTATTTGTCATAAAGATCACATCTATTTTTATAACAATCGTTATTAAATTAATTGACGTTCGATTTTTTATCAACTATTTTATTTTCATAATGATCGTTAGTTAATTAATAAATTGTCTTTCTTTACTCCAAATTTAGCCAAGTAAGGATTTCCTATGGACCAATCGTCTATCTCTAAAGCGCGACCCACGACCTCCACTCAAGGAAGCTGGTTTGCCATTTTGGCCGTTTCTATCGCAGCATTTGCCTTAGTTACAAGTGAATTTTTACCCGTTGGTGTTTTAAATAGTGTCGCAACAGATTTAAATATTTCTGTAGGTACAGCAGGTCTGATTATTACGGTACCCGGCATTATGGCAGCAATTGCAGCCCCTCTATTGCCTGTATCTGTAAAACAACTTGATCGGCGTTATGTACTTATCTTGCTGACAGCTATTATGGTTATTGCCAATACCATTACCGCATTTGCTGAAAACTTTCATATTTTATTGTTAAGCCGCTTAATTTTAGGTATTTCAATTGGTGGTTTCTGGGCGACCGCCATTGCTCTAAGTGGAAAATTAGCTCCCTCACACCTTCCTATTGCTAAAGCAACTGCGGTCGTGATGGCAGGTGTGACTTTTGCTACAGTTCTAGGTGTACCGATTGGAACTTGGTTAAGCGAGTTTTATGGCTGGCGTAGTGCTTTTGGAATTACAGCAGGCATTGGCTTAGTTGTTTTAATCTTACAATTAATCTTTTTACCTAAACTTGTACCAGACTCGGCAATTCATATGAAAGATTTGCCAGCACTATTACGCACTCCTAAAGCACGTAGTGGCATGTTGATTGTTTTATTGATCGGACTCGCTCATTTTTGTGCCTATAGCTATTTAGCACCTTTCTTTAAAAATGTTGCCGGTTTTAACGGGACAACCATTAGTTCATTATTATTGCTCTATGGAATTGCAGGTATTTTCGGGAATGCTTTTGCCGGATATAGTGGCAATCTAAATGTCCGTTATACATTAGCTTTTGTGGGCACATGCTTTGCAATCGTATTTTTTGGATTTCCTCTTTTTGCCGTTCATGAGTTTGGTGCTATTGTCTTAACCGCGTTATGGGGATTTGCATTTGGCGCTTTCCCTACCTCAGCAAATATCTGGATGTTTGTCCACGCACCACATGCTGTTGAAAAAGGTATGCCGCTTTTTGTAGGTATGTTTCAGGTGATGATTGCGACAGGTTCATTATTAGGGGGATATGTGGTTGATCATTTCAATGAAAATACTTTAATTTATGGTGTATTAAGCTTCGTTGCCCTAGCATTAGTAAGTACATTTACCTTAGCGAAAGGTTTAAATAATCCTAAAGCTACTTGTGAAAATTAAAATATGAGTCAGAGCATATAGATGAACAATGAGGACCAACAATTTTCATTATTAAACAGTATAGAAGTTCATGAATTTCTATACCAAAAAGAAGATATTGTTCGTCCTCATGCATCTCTTTGGGGAGATTTTAATTTCAGTTTAAATGGCATATTAGAAATGGAGATTGAAGAACAGCTATATCTTTCTCCACCTAGCTATGGTCTTTGGATTCCACCTCAAACTGTTCATCAATCTACTCATATTGACCATGAAATTCACTATATCTGTATTCGACTACACCCTCACCTCTGTTCTATTTTAGGTGATATCTGTAAATGTTTTAGTATTCAACCTTTCTTTCGAACCTTAGTTTTACAAATTCTAGAGCAGCAAAAACAAACTGGACAATCTGAATACTTAGAACATCTTTTACAAGTTCTATTCGATCAACTTAAACAAGCTCCTGCATATTCGCATTATTTACCGCAAACACGACATCCTATTTTATTGCCTATTTTAGAAAAACTTTCAGATCCATTACTTTTTGATCAGTCTTTACAGCAGTTGCTACAAAACTTTTCGGTCAGTGATCGTCACTTATTACGTTTGAGTCAACAAGAGCTTCAGCTTTCGTTGTCCGAATGGAGAAATCGGGCCAAAATTGTTTATGCCATTCATCAGATTCGCCAAGGGACGCCTATCAAGCGTTTAGCATACGATTTAGGTTATCAACATAGCTCAAGTTTTATTGAGTTTTTTAAACGTTACACTGGGCAAACACCTATCCAAATCAGAAATAACTAGAATTCAGTTTATCTTTAAAAACTTTTCCTTTTTTGAACACGAATATTATTGCACTACCCCTCAATAGCAGTTAAAACAAATGCGTTACTTGATATCAATTACAATCTTTAGGAAAGACTCATGACACAATCTGTATATCACATTCCAGTAAAAGCCATTTCAGGCGAAACGGTCGATCTTGAACAATATAAAGGTAAAGTTCTACTTATCGTAAATACTGCTTCTAAATGCGGTTTAACTCCACAATACGAAGGCTTAGAAAAGCTTTACCAAGCAAAAAAAGACCAAGGTCTTGAAATTTTAGGTTTCCCAGCAAACAACTTTAAAGAACAAGAACCAGGTTCTGATGAAGAAATTCAACAGTTCTGTTCATTAAATTATGATGTTCATTTCCCTTTATTTTCTAAGGTTTCTGTAGTCGGCGAAGGTAAGCATCCACTTTACCAAGCTTTGACAACGGCTCAGCCGGAACGCACTGGTGAAGGTCCCTTCCGTGAGCGTTTAGAAAGCTTAGGTATTCCGACCAACCCTGCTCCAGAAGTTTTATGGAACTTCGAAAAGTTTTTAATTAATAAAAATGGTGAAGTCGTAGCTCGCTTTGCTCCGAACCTAACAGCAGACGATGAACAGATCGTTAAAGCAGTTGAAGCAGAGTTAGCAAAATAATATTTTAAAATGTGAGAAAGGGCGTTTTATACGCTCTTTTTTATGCTCTCCTCGAAATGTTGTTCGTTTGCAACAATACAATTTTTCTTCATATTTTATGCCTATAGTATCTATTTGCTTTATTTGATGTTGTTTTTAGTTATGAAAAAAGTTTTACAAGGTGCATTTCTTCCTTTTGTAATTTTTGCCTCAGGCATGCTTTTACTCGGGTGCGATCAGGCACAAGACCATGCTACCGAACAAGAAAAGACTGAAATAGCTGAACAGGCATCTAACCAAAACATTGAACAACAAGAGTCAGATATTGCCCCCAACAAAACCGAACTTAAAAGTGGCAACATTTTTTATATGGTCCGCGATGCTGCTAATTTACAGCTTAAAGCTGGTGACTACGTTGAACAACTTAAAGATACTCAGCTTGATGTTGAACAAGCCATCCAAGATAAGAATCAGAATGAACTAAAAACTACTGTCACTACTTTAAAACAGCAACTAGAAGGTTTAAATCAAGCACTTCTGACTTTAGATATCAAAAGTCAGGAAATTGAGAATATTCGACAAAGCTTATTACATGCCAATCAACAAGCTCTAAGTATGCCTTTATTAAATGGGAAATTGGATCAAATTGACTTTGACCAAATTGAAAAGCAACTTAATACCATTCAAATGGATATGGTGAAGCTTGCTGCCATGATTATGGCAGGAGATGAAAAATCAGATTCCAAAACTGAATCTTAAAAATTAACTCATAAAAAAAAGCCACCTTACGGTGGCTTTTCCAATCTCAAACCGGCAATTATAGTGCGCGGTTTTTCATCTTACGGATAGTTTCAAGCTGACCTGAAATCTCTGATAGAGATGCCAATGCAGCTGCTGAGTCCAAATCACTCTTTTGATTCGCAAGCAATTGTTCAGCATTTTTACGTGCTTCCAAAATTGCAGCTTCATCCAAATTGTCAGCACGGATTGCAGTATCTGCAAGAACCGTTACAACATGAGGTTGAACTTCTAAAACACCGCCAGATACATAGACGATTTCTTCTGTACCATTTTCCAACTGAACACGAATCGGGCCCGGTTGAAGCAAAGTTACAAGTGGAGCATGTCCTGGCAAAATACCAAGCTCACCACCAGCACCTTTCGCGATTAACATCGTTACTGCGCCAGAGTAAATAGACTCTTTAACACTTACGACATCACATTGCATAGTCGCCATGAGATGATCTCCTTAAATTAGAGTTTCTCAGCTTTAGCAATCACTTCGTCAATACCACCAACCATATAGAACGCTTGTTCTGGGATGTGATCGTATTCACCAGCTAATAGACCTTTAAAGCCACGAATAGTTTCTTTAAGCGGTACTAATTTACCAGGAGCACCAGTAAACACTTCAGCTACGTGGAATGGTTGAGAGAAGAAACGTTGGATTTTACGCGCACGGTAAACAACCAATTTGTCTTCTTCAGCTAACTCATCCATACCCAAGATTGCGATGATGTCTTTAAGCTCTTTATAACGTTGCAATACGTTTTGTACTGCACGCGCAATTTCATAGTGCTCTTGACCAACAACTAATGGGTCTAACTGACGTGAAGTTGAGTCAAGTGGATCGATCGCTGGATAGATACCAGAAGATGCGATGTCACGGCTCAATACTACTGTTGCATCTAAGTGAGCAAATGTAGTTGCAGGAGATGGATCTGTTAAGTCATCGGCAGGTACATATACTGCTTGGATCGATGTGATCGAACCAGACTTAGTAGATGTAATACGCTCTTGAAGAACACCCATTTCTTCTGCAAGTGTAGGTTGGTAACCTACTGCAGATGGCATACGACCTAACAATGCTGATACTTCAGTACCCGCAAGTGTATAACGGTAGATGTTGTCGACGAATAATAATACGTCACGACCTTTACCATTTTCGTCTTTTTGATCACGGAAGTATTCAGCCATAGTCAAACCAGTTAACGCTACGCGTAAACGGTTACCTGGTGGCTCGTTCATCTGACCGTAGACCATTGCTACTTTGTCAAGAACGTTAGAATCTTTCATTTCGTGATAGAAGTCGTTACCTTCACGAGTACGTTCACCAACACCAGCAAACACAGATAAACCTGAGTGAGCTTTAGCGATGTTGTTGATCAACTCCATCATGTTAACGGTTTTACCAACACCAGCACCACCGAATAAACCAACTTTACCACCTTTTGCAAACGGGCAAAGTAAGTCAATTACTTTAATACCAGTTTCTAGAAGGTCAGTAGAAGCTGCTTGTTCAGCATAAGAAGGTGCCTGACGGTGAATCGGCAAACGCTCTTCAGTCGCTACAGGACCTGCTTCATCAATTGGGCGACCCAAAACGTCCATGATACGACCAAGCGTAGCTGGACCTACTGGAACAGAAATCGGTGCATTTGTGCTAGTTACATTAAGGCCACGTTTAAGACCTTCTGTAGAACCCATTGCGATGGTACGAACAACACCATCGCCAAGCTGTTGCTGAACTTCTAATGTAGTTTCAGTACCGTCAACTTGGAGAGCGTCATAGATCTTAGGAACGCTATTGCGCTCAAACTCGACGTCGATAACCGCGCCGATGATCTGAATGATACGACCGCTACTCATTGCTGTCTCCTCAATTCAAACTTAATAATGTTAAACGGCAGCGGCACCGCCAACGATCTCGGAAATTTCCTGAGTAATCGCGGCTTGACGCAGCTTGTTGTAAATGAGTTGTAGGTCTTTAATCAATTGTCCTGCGTTGTCTGTCGCTGCTTTCATCGCGACCATACGAGCTGACTGCTCACATGCAACGTTTTCAATCACACCTTGATAAACCATAGACTCGATATAGCGAACCAACAAACCATTTAACAATTCTTCTGCTTCTGGTTCGTAGATATAGTCCCAACCATAAGTACGGTTGAGATCATCGCCTTCTTCTGCCGGTGCTAAAGGAACAAGTTGTTCTACTTTAGGCTGCTGAGTCATTGCATTAACGAAGCCATTTGATACGAGATAGATACGATCTAATTCGCCTTTATCAAATGCATCAAGCATAACTTGGACTGAGCCAGTTAACTGTTCCAAACTCGGCGCATCGCCAAGTTGGGTAGTTGCACCGAGCACTTTACCGCCGTAATTCTTAAAAAACGAAACCGCTTTTTGACCAATTAAAGCAAATTCAACTTCAATTGACTGCTGTTGTTGTGCTTTGACATGCTGCACAACTTTCTTGAACAAGTTAATGTTCAAGCCACCTGCCAAACCACGATCTGAAGACACTACGATATAGCCAACACGCTTAACTGGGCGGTCAACCATATAACGGTGTTTGTATTCAGGGTTTGCTTGTACCAAGTGAGCAATTACACGGCGCATATTATCGGCATACGGACGGCCCTGAGCCATGCGCTCTTGCGCACGACGCATTTTAGAAGCAGCTACCATTTGCATCGCGCGAGTAATCTTTTGCGTGCTCTTGATACTAGCTACTTTGGCGCGAATTTCTTTTAAATTTGCCATACGCTTAACCTAGTATTCGAAAGCTCTTTCGAGCTTCCGAAGGTTGATCCGTGAACCAAACTTAACTAAAACTAAACTTAGTAAGTTTGAGTCGCTTTAAAGCTTTCAATACCTGCTTTGATTGCTGCTTCGATGTCTTTGTTGTAATCACCAGTTTCATCGATTTGTTTCATCAACGGAGCATATTCTGAGCGGAAGTAAGAAATTAACGCAGCATCAAAGTCTACGATTTTCTTAACTTCTACGTCAGCCATGTAGCCTTCGTTAGATGCATAAACAGAAACAGCTTGGTCAGCAATTGAGTAAGGAGCATATTGTTTTTGCTTCATTAACTCAGTTACACGTTGACCATGTTCAAGTTGCTTACGAGTTGCTTCGTCAAGGTCAGAAGCGAACTGAGCAAACGCAGCCAATTCACGGTATTGTGCTAAAGCGGTACGGATACCACCAGACAATTTTTTGATGATCTTAGTTTGAGCAGAACCACCAACACGAGATACAGAGATACCCGCGTTCACAGCAGGACGAATACCTGCGTTGAATAATGATGTTTCTAAGAAGATCTGACCGTCAGTAATCGAAATTACGTTCGTTGGTACGAATGCAGATACGTCACCTGCTTGAGTTTCAATAATTGGCAATGCAGTTAAAGAACCAGTTTGACCAGTTACTGCGCCATTAGTGAATTTCTCAACGTAGTCAGCAGATACACGAGAAGCACGTTCAAGAAGACGTGAGTGAAGATAGAATACGTCACCCGGATACGCTTCACGACCTGGTGGACGACGTAAAAGTAATGAAATTTGACGGTAAGCAACAGCTTGCTTAGACAAATCATCATAAATAATAAGAGCGTCTTCACCGCGGTCACGGAAGTATTCACCCATTGTACAGCCAGAGTACGGAGCTAAATACTGCATTGCAGCAGGATCAGCAGCCGCAGCAGCGACAACAGTTGTATACGCCATAGCGCCAGTTTCTTCTAGCTTACGTACAACGTTTGCAATTGTTGATTGTTTTTGACCAATCGCAACGTATACACACTTAATGCCAGAGTTTTTCTGAGCGATAATCGCATCGATCGCCATCGCTGTTTTACCAGTTTGACGGTCACCGATGATCAACTCACGTTGGCCACGGCCAACAGGAATCATTGTATCAACTGATTTATAACCAGTTTGAACAGGCTCATCTACAGATTGACGCCAAATTACGCCTGGTGCTACTTTTTCAACAGCATCAGTTAATTTCGCATCAATTGGGCCTTTACCATCAATTGGGTTACCCAAAGCATCGACAACACGGCCAAGAAGTTCAGGACCAACTGGAACTTCTAATACACGACCTGTACAACGAGCTTTTTGACCTTCTTGAAGGCTTAGGTAGTTACCTAAAACAACGGCACCCACTGAATCCTGTTCTAGGTTCAGTGCCATACCAAATAAGCCGCCGTCGAATTCGATCATTTCACCGTACATTGCATCAGCAAGACCGTGAATGCGCACGATACCGTCGGATACCATAACAATGGTACCTTCGTTTTTAGCGGTCGCGCTGGTGTCCAGATCTCCGATACGCTGTTTAATGAGCGCACTGATCTCGGATGGATTCAGTTGTTGCATTGCGCTATTCCTCAATCTTTTATTAGTTCAGTCTTCATCATTTGCATTATGCAAGAAGACGAGTACGCATTTTTTCAAGCTTGTTAAGCGCAGAATCATCTATCACTTGATCGCCTGCACGAATTACAACACCTGCAATAAGCTCAGGTTTAACTTCAACTGAAACAGTTACTGTGCTGTTAAAACGCTTTTCTAAAGCAGATTTCAACAGTTGCTCTTGTTCAGCAGTTAACGGGAAAGCCGATTCAATCACGACATCCACATTGTTGTTATTCTGTGATTTAAGCTGTTCATATTCTGCTTCAATTTCAGGTAACAACATTAAACGATCGTTATCTGCAAGAAGTGTCAAAAAGTTAGACACTGCTTGAGATTGATCTTCACCTAAAACTTTAGCAAAAAGCTTCACTTGCTCCGCAGGAGTAAGTTCAGGGCGATTTAAATAAGCGGAAAATGCTTCGTCTTGCACCGCAGCACTGAGCACTTGTAACGCATTCGACCAATTGTCTGTTGCACCTTGCTCAGAAGCATAAGCAAATGCTGCTTTGGCATACGGACGTGCCAACGTCAAGAGTTCAGCCATAATTCGCCTCGCTTAAAGTTTAGCAGCCAGCTGAGACAGCATGGCGTTATGAGCTTCTGCATCAACTTGCTGGTTCAGGATTTTTTCTGCACCAGTTACTGCCAAAGCAGCTACTTGTTGACGTAATTCTTCGCGAGCAGAATTGATTTCTTGATCAACAGCTTCTTTAGCCTGTTGACGAATACGCTCACCTTCAGCCGCAGCTTGAGTACGAGCTTCTTCGATCAATTGCGCTGCACGACGGTTCGCTTGTTCGATCAATTGAGCCGCTTGTGCTTTAGCTGCATCAAGTTCTTGCTTAACTTGCGCTTGTGCATCGGCAAGGTCAGCTTTCGCTTTTTCTGCTGCATTTAAGCCATCAGCGATTTTACGCTGACGCTCACTAATCGCATTGATTAGTGGTGGCCAAACAAACTTCATGCAGAATGCAACAAAGAATGCAAACGCAATCGCTTGACCAATCAATGTGAGGTTGATATTCATTGCAATTCCTCAAATAGTGGATTTAGGAATTAAGATGATTAACCTACAAATGGATTAGCGAAGATGAAGAACAAGCCAATACCAACACCGATCATAGGCACAGCATCAAGAAGACCCGCGATTAAGAACATACGAGTTTGAAGTTGTGGAGCCAATTCTGGTTGACGAGCAACAGCTTCTAAAAAGCGACCACCCAAAAGACCAAAACCAATCGCTGTACCTAAAGCACCGAAAGCGATCAAGATAGCAGATGCAATTGCAACTAGACCTAAAGTGAGTTCCATGAAAAATTCCTCAGAGGTTAGGTTATTACCAAATTAAATTAAAAAAATTCAGCCCAACCATCATTTGATAGTTAGGCAATACCATTAATGTTTTTCGCTTGCCATGCTCAAGTAAACGATGGTAAGCATCATAAAGATGAATGCCTGCAACGTGATTACAAGAATGTGGAAGATCGCCCAAGGCACAGACAACGCCCATTGAATCCAGAACGGCAATAAAGCAATTAGGATAAAGATCAACTCACCGGCATACATGTTACCGAATAGTCGGAGAGCTAATGAAATCGGACGAGCAAGGAATGTTACCAATTCCAAAATCAAGTTCACTGGAATAAGCAACGCTTTTGCAACTGGATTACTTGGGTTAAATGGGTTAAGTGCCAACTCGCCAACGAAACCACCAACACCCTTTTCGCGGATGCTGTAGAACAAGATAAGTACAAATACAGATAAAGACATACCTAAAGTAATGTTTGGATCTGTAGATGGAACGATCTTGAAGTAAACGTGGTGAGGGTCCATACCAAATACGTTTGCACCTACAAACGCTGCAACTTGAGGAATCCAGTCAACTGGGATCAAGTCCATTAAGTTCATGAGGAAAATCCACACGAAAATAGTGAGTGCAAGCGGAGCGATTAAACGTGATTTGCCATGAAAAGTATCACGGACACTTGAGTCAACAAACTCAATGATCATTTCGATTGCTGACTGGAATTTAGTTGGAACACCTGCATTTGCAGCTTTCGCAACGATCCAGAACATCAAACAGAAAATCACACCAAGGCCAATTGACCAACCCATTGAATCCAAGTGAATTGCAGTGAACCCCATCGAATGAGCTTCTTCAGCAGTCTCAGCCAATTTCCATGTACCGTCTGGCATTTTGCCATAGGTCATATTGGTCAAGTGATGCTTGATATACTCTGTCGAAGTGAGGGCATGTTCTTCAGCAGCCATAAATCACACCTGGTCAATGTCAATTACTAAAAAGAAGGGAAACGAACATCGGCGTACTGTCGATATCTCGCCACCCTCCAAAAAATCTTCAATTCTTCTTGTTTCTACACCCGTTTTTGTAGACGTGACACCCAAAACGGAGCGACCCACGACATTGCCTGAACGAGAATAAAACCAAACAGCAATGCTAACGGTGATAAAGGTTTAACATTGCTCAAAATCAAAATAAATCCAACGATCATGATTGCAAATTTGCCTAACATGCCCCTATACATGTTAGACAGCACTTGTTTTGATGCTCGTGCACCTGCTGTTCTGAAGGATTGCCACGAAAAATAACCCGTAGCAAGCCAGCAGACCAACGCACCAAGTGCCGCACTTAATGCTGCTGTCATGTCTTTTATGCTCCACGCCACAAGTGCGGAAACAGGGATCATACATGCTTGTAAGAAGACCAAAGCTTTTGCTAATCGTCGGTCAATCAAGCGACTAGTTTGGCTCATTATTTATCCACTCACAGCATAAATGCTTGACAAGTTTAGCTGATGATCGCTTTTAATCGCAGGCATTATAGAGTTACACCCCTGAACATGCAATCTTTTCCCGACTTTAGTCGGGGTTTTTCATGACAGGTGGTGCTGACGCTACAGTCAGCCTTTGTTTACTTTTTATCTTACTTTTGCGTACTTAATACACATTTATCTGTTTTTATAGCCAGTTTCTTCCATGCAGTGACGAAATCATCCTCATTATTCATGCTCTCGTCTACTGGTTGAAAAGTAATGTTACCTAATTTTTGATATTGACTCTTAGTGGTAAAACTCTCTGCCAACAAACACATCTGATTTTTTGGTCGACTATCATTAAGATACTTAATTTGAGCTGCTGTTGGTGCAACGTGAGGATCATCTGTTAAAGCACCAGCGAACTTTAAGTTTAGTGAGCGTTCTAAATATTGATAGGCATCATGATATGCCCAATACGGTTTGCCATTACTTGAACTATCGTAAGCTTGTGCTGCCTGGAACATTTTACGAGCGAACACATTGGCGTTATTCCAATACTTTGCCTTATTTTCAGGGTGTTGCTGAGAGCGCAAAGCAGCAATAAAGAAACCAATTCGAACTGCATTGTTGGGCTCTAACCACACATGTGTATCTACTGTATTAGGTAAAGCTGCACCGCGTGTACTTCGCTGAGGTAAAACAGAAACAATGCCACTATCTAATAGTGCAATCGCCTTCTTATTATTACCTAATAATTTATTTAAGGGCGCTTCATGCGCTTTACCCAACCAAATCACCAAAGACGCATCATTAATTGCTTTACGATGCGCTGGAGTTAATTGTACGTCATGCCCAGTTTGTCCCTTTAATAAGAGTTGAGGTTCTTCGACCCCTTGAGTGACTTCTTTTGCAATCAGATAAATCGGGTGTGTAGAAACCACCAAACCCTGACTCCACCCTAACGTACTCAAAAGTGAGAACATACTGAAAACAAAAAAACGGAACATGACAGACCATCAATTTAAATTAGCTCGAAGCATGTTATAATATAACAAAGTTACAAAAATACCTAAGATTAATCGAATGAAGCATCGCTTCATGCTAATATTCCGTTAAAAATTCGAGGTTATCCCTATGAGTTCCTGCTCGCATGAACATCATGATTCTTTGCATGGTGTGCATGATCACCATAATGTCGCAAGCCGTTTAGCTGAAGCAGAAAGTTTATGTTCTGCGACTGGCGCACGCCTTACACCTTTGCGCAAAGAAGTTCTGGAACTCATTTTAAATGCATCGGGTCCAATGGGTGCCTATGACTTATTGGCACGTATAAAAAGTCAAACTGATCGCCCTGCTGCGCCTCCAACTGTATATAGGACTTTAGATTTTTTATTAGAAAAAGGCCTCATTCACCGCCTAACTTCTATTAATGCGTATATTCCTTGCTGCCACCCGCGTGAAGGCCATCAAGCAGCATTCCTGATTTGCACCGAATGTCATATGGTTAAAGAAGCTTCTTCTCAAGGCCTCACACACCAGCTTGACCAGCTTGCAGCTTCAGATGACTTCGTGGCTCAACACAGCATTATTGAAATTTCGGGGAAATGCCAACAGTGCCGCACAACTCCTTAAATCCTGTATTAATTCAGCTTGAGCAGGTTTCTGTTCATCGTGATGATCGGGATATATTAAAGAAAGTTGATTTTGCCCTACATCAAAATGAAATTGTGTCTTTAATTGGACCCAATGGTGCAGGCAAATCAACACTGATTAAAGTTCTACTCGGTATTCTCCAGCCGAGTAGCGGGCGTGTTATCAATCATAAAAAACTTAAAATGGCTTATGTGCCACAAAAGTTTAATCCTTCACACAGCCTTCCTTTACGTGTTCAGGACCTTCTTGATTTAGAAAAATGCAACCCTGCCCTGCGTCAGGAAATTATTCAAGACACAGGTATTTCAAAGTTACAACAATCAAAAGTACAACAACTTTCTGGTGGAGAGCGCCAACGAGTACTATTGGCTCGCGCTCTACTTCGCCAACCAGATATTTTAGTTCTTGATGAACCCATGCAAGGCTTAGATATTCAGTCAGAAGCAGAACTTTATGATTATGTTCGCAGTCTGCCAGAACGATATGGTTGCGCGATCTTAATTGTTTCTCATGACTTACAATGGGTGATGCAAGGAACACACCGCGTAGTGTGTTTAAATAAACATATTTGCTGTAGTGGGCTACCCGAGAATATTCAGCAACACCCTGAATATCAGGCAATATTTGGTACTCAAAGGGTTTTCTATCAACATCATCATGACCATTGTGCTCACGGTGATGCTGCACACCCCTGCCCTCATAATGACCGTCCTCACATTCACCCAGAACCGGAAGCTTAAGCCATGATGGAATGGTTACAACTATTGTTACCCGCATGGATTATGGGAACTCTACTAGTATTTTTAACGGCACCTCTGGGTTGTTTAATGCTTTGGAGACGAATGTCTTTTTTTGCTGACACGATGGCGCACGGAACACTACTTGGGGTAGCTATTGCGGGAGCTTTAAGTCTTCCATTATGGCTTGGTGTTGCAGGTACAGCGGTTTTACTGGTAGGCGTTTTATGGGCTTTACATGACAACCGTTTACCCAATGATGCTCTACTAGCCTTATGTTCAGCAACATTACTCTGTAGTGGCCTGTTGTTTATTCAACATGTTCCAAGTTTAAGGCCAGAGCTTTTAAGTTATTTGTTTGGCGATTTACTTAGTATTGATTGGCCAGATCTTCCTGTTTTCACTTTAATTATTGCGATATCACTCGTAATTCTTTACCGTTTTTGGCAGCCACAAATACAGTTTGCAATTGATCCAGATATCGCAATTAGTGAAGGGGTGAATGCAAACTGGCAACGCCTTATTTTTATGCTGTTATTGGCTTTATTTACAGTTTTAGCTTTGCGTGCTGTAGGTTCTTTGCTAATGGGTGCATTACTCGTAATACCAGCCTTAAGCGCTCGTCTATTGGCAAACTCACCAAAGCAAATGGTTATTTGGGCATTCGTGTTGGCCCAGGTTGGTGTTAGTGTCGGCTTATGGTCAAGTGCAGCACTTAATATCTCTACAGGTCTTAGTATTGTTTTATGTATGGCATTAAGTTTTGCTGTTATTTTTATAACTCAAAAACTAAAAAATCAGACGCAGGCGGCCTAAGTTAGGACGCCTGATGAACTGTGCTCAATAATAAAGCCGCACAGCTAAACATCACAGCAAAGCCCCGATTTAAATATTTTTGTTGTCTAGGGGATCGAAGTAATCTTAAAACCTTAGATGCAAGCCCCGTATATCCAGCCATTACAATCAAATCGATCGTAATCATAGTGGCCGCCATAATTAGATATTGTATCCATTGAGGCTTACTCAAATCTAAAAACTGCGGCAAAACTGCCAATAAAAATACGATCGCTTTAGGATTACTAATATTGACTACAAAACCATTTAATAGCAGAGCTAAAGCAGATTTATCTCTTTTTTCTTGTTGAATTTCTATATCTTTTACAGGTGCTGTCCACTGCAAATAGGCTAAATATAATAAATAGGCTACGCCAAACCACTTAACCGCCTGAAAAGCTAAAGGAGTTGTGGCAAATAAGACCCCAACACCTGCTGCCACCACCATAATTTGAAGCACCAAGGCAACTTGCAAACCGATTGCATTCCAGTAACCATGTCTAAAACCATAGTTTAGACCACTCGACATTGAGGCAATAGCTCCCGCACCCGGAGAGACACTAATGACCCAACAGGCCAACATATAGGCAAACCAAACTTGCAAAGACATAGTAAAAATAGACAATAAAAGTGGAATTATACTGTTTTATAAAACTATATTGATGAGAATTCAAACAATAAAATCAAGAAATAGACTACTAACCGCTCTTCGCATCAGGCACAATAATTAAAGCTCATACTAAATTATAATTGAGGAGATACCTTCCAATGACTGCTCAATCTGTCATTTTGCCGTTGCCATCAGATCATGCCCGATTTATTGTTCTTCGTTTAAAAGACTTATCAATTGATGAATTAAAAGAACAACTCGAAGCGTTGTTTGAAACACGCGACCGTCTCATTACTCAGCATTCAGACGCGCAAATTAAAACAGCAGTCGCTTTTGGTCCAGAACTTTGGAAGCAACTTTACAGTCAATCTCCTGCTGGCTTTAAACAACTTGAACCAGAAAACGGCGCATTCAACATGCCAGCCGTTCCCGCTGATGTCCTCATCCATATTGCTAGTATGCGTTCTGATATTTGTTTTGCATTAAGCCAAGCATTTTTTGAAGGTATTAAAGATAAAGTTGAAGTTCTTGATGAGCGTGTTTGCTTCCGTTATTTCGATGGTCGCGATATTACTGGCTTTATAGATGGTACTGAAAACCCTCAATTTCCAGATGACCGCGCGGAAACAGCCCTACTCCCAGAAAGTGCTGGAGTATTTGCAGATGGTAGTTTCATATTTGCACAGCGCTATGCACACGACTTAGAAAAATGGAAAAAACTAAAAGTTGATGCTCAAGAAAATGTCATGGGTCGTACTAAGCTTGAGTCAATTGAACTTGATGATGACGTTAAACCAGAAAATGCTCACGTTGCCCGTACTGTCGTTGAAGATGAGGAAGGCGAAGAAATGGAAATCTTGCGCCATAGCCTACCTTATGGCGATGGTCGAGGCGATCAGGGCTTATTTTTCATTGCCTATACTAAGGACCTCGCCATTATTGATGCCATGTTAAAGCGTATGTTTGGTACAAGTGGAGATGGTATCCATGATCGCTTATTGCATTTCGTGACTCCACTTGATGGCGCATATTACTTTGCACCTAGCGAAGAATTGCTAGAAGAAGTTTTAGAAGACTAAAATAAAAAAGAGGAGCTTAAGCTCCTCTTTTTACGTTCTCAACCTTAGAAAGGAATACGCTTATATTTGCGGTATTCAGGTTTCCAGAATGATTGATCAATTTTTTGCTGTAGCAAATCATCACTAATCGTTACTGCCACGCCATCTGCCATAGCAGCTTTCGCAACTTCAAATGCAATCACTTTAGAGACTTGCTGAATTTCACCTAAAGGTGGTAATAAATCAGCTTGCGGATCTTTTAGTAGAGGTGAGCAATTCGCTAAAGCACTACTTGAAGCCATTAACATATTTTCAGTAACTCGTTTAGCACCCGATGCCACCACACCCAGCCCAATGCCCGGGAAAATGTACGAGTTATTACACTGAGAAATATTATAAAGTTTGCCGTGATGATTCACAGGAGCAAACGGACTACCTGTTGCGATTAACGCTCTACCTTCAGTCCACTCCACAATATCTGCTGGCACAGCTTCAACACGTGAAGTTGGGTTAGACAATGGCATGACAATTGGTCGTTCACAATTCGCTGCCATGGTTTTAATAATCTCTTCGGTGAACAGACCCGGTTGACCAGAAACGCCAATTAACACTGTAGGCTTAGCATTTTTAACAACATCAAGGAGTGAAATCACTTCTTCAATATTGCCCCATTGATCAACCACCTCAGCTTTTTGGGCTAACTTACGTTGGAAGTCTAGTAAGTTTGGCTGATTTTCGGTAATCAAGCCAAAACGATCCACCATATAAACGCGTGCACGTGCTTCAGAATCAGTCAGACCTTCAGCAACCATTTGTGCAACGATTTGCTCTGCAATACCACATCCCGCAGAGCCTGCACCTAAGAAAGCAATTTTTTGATCTTTTAATTGCTTGCCTGCTGCACGACTTGCAGCAATCAAACTACCTACAGATACCGCTGCTGTTCCTTGAATATCATCGTTAAAACAACAAATTTTATCTCGATACTTTTCTAAAAGCGGCATCGCATTTTTTTGTGCGAAATCTTCAAACTGAATTAACGCTTTTGGCCAACGACGCTTCACAGCCTCAATCACCATATCGACAAATGCGTAATATTCATCGCCACTAATACGTGGCTGACGCCAACCCATATAGATCGGATCATTTAACAATTGTGGATTATTCGTCCCTACATCAATTGTGATTGGCAATGTATAGGCTGGGCTAATTCCACCACAAGCGGTGTAAAGTGAAAGTTTCCCAATAGGAATACCCATACCACCAATACCTTGGTCACCAAGACCTAAAATACGTTCACCATCAGTAATGACGATCACTTTTACATTATTTTTATTTACGTTTTGCAAAATATCATCAATCACATCACGATCTGGATATGAAATAAAAACACCACGATGACGACGATAGATATCGGAGAAACGCTGACATGCTTCACCCACTGTTGGGGTATAAATAATCGGCATCATTTCTTCAAGATGATTTTCGATTAAATGATAGAACAAGGTTTCGTTGGTATCTTGAATATTACGCAAATAGATATGACGATTGATATCATCAGTAAAAGCGCAATATTGCTGATAAGAGCGCTGGCTCTGCTCTTCAATAGTTTCAATAATATGGGGGAGTAAACCGTGTAAGTTAAAGTTACTTCTTTCTTCTTCAGTGAAAGCCGAACCTTTATTTAAGAGTGGTAACTCTAAAAGTGTAAAACCTGCATATGGAATATAAAGGGGATGTTTACTTGGGTGTCCTGATATCATTGCCTATCTCATTTTCCAGCTTAGAGTAGAGAAAAACACGTTTTGTATGGTCTCTAAAACTCTTTGTGCGTATAAGCTTAAGCCTAATTCGATCAAAATAGATATTTTAAACCGTGATGTTAAAATTAAACACTATTTAGTTAAAACATGTTTAAAAATAAATAATAAAAATCAGTATCTTAATATTTTTATGATTTTAAAAATTTCTTTTATTTTCTCAACTTTAAAAGCCATAATTATATGATTTAGCGGCATCAGGTATTTCCTCAGGAAATAATATTAAATTAAACACGTAATTTACTCACAAAAACTGCCCAGAAGGCTTGTAATTCATTATTTTCAGAATAGTAAGGCGATTCATCAACCGACATTCATTTAAAAAATAATCATCAGTAATTTGCATAAAGAATTATTGGAATATTAAATCCCCTCCCCTAAGTCATCGGAAATTTGCTATATTTGACGTTTTTCTGCGACATCTATTTTCGATTGATATGAATACGGCAATACAAGCAGCTCTCGACCATGCAGTGCAAACTCTTCAACAAGAAGGGGTGCTTCCTTCCGACTGGAAAAACACAAGCAACTTAACACGCACCAAAGACCGAAGCCATGGCGACTTTGCTTCTAATATTGCCATGATCGGCTCGAAAGCTGCTGGTATGAAACCACGTGATTTAGCCGAGAAAGTTCTAGCTGCATTACCAGAAGTGGCAGATATCAGTAAAGCTGAAATCGCAGGACCTGGATTTATTAACTTCTTTTTAAATGCAGATCAGCGCTTTGCTATTCTTGATCAAATTCAAGCACAAAAAGAAATTTTTGGTCGTAGCCAAGCAAATGCAGCGAAAAAGATTCAAGTCGAATTTGTTTCTGCAAACCCTACGTCTAGCCTACACGTAGGTCATGGACGTGGTGCGGCATACGGTATGACTGTTGCTAATTTACTTGAAGCAACGGGTGCTAAAGTTGACCGTGAGTACTACGTGAATGATGCTGGCCGTCAAATGGATATTTTGGCGACTTCTACTTATTTACGTTATTTGGAACTACTTGGACAAAACCTTGTATTCCCTAAAAATGCTTATCAAGGCGATTACGTTAAAGAAATCGCACAAGGCATCATTGATAAAGATGGTGATGCTTACGTTCGTGAAGTTGCGAATGTTTATAAAGATGTACCAGAAGATGTGCAATATGCTGAAGAGCTAGATAGCGAAGGCAACAAAGTTGTGTTATCTGGTGATAAAGAAAAGCATATTGATGGCCTTATTGCCAACTCACAACAATTATTGGGTGAAGGCTACCGCGTATTTCATCAAGCTGCCCTTCACGCCATTTTAGATGACATTAAAGATGACCTTGCTGACTTTGGTGTAACGTTCAACCAATGGTTTAGTGAAGCATCTCTTAGTGCAAAAATTGATGAAGCTTTAGAAACACTTGATCAACGTGGCTTCCTTTATGAAAAAGATGGCAACATCTGGTTCAAGTCGACTGAATTTGGTGATGAAAAAGACCGTGTTGTTAAGCGTCGTAATGGCCAAACGACTTACTTTGCATCTGACATTGCATACCACTTAAATAAACTACAACGTGGTTATACTGACCTAATCGATATTTGGGGTTCTGACCACCATGGCTATATTTCTCGCGTAAAAGCGGCGATTGATGCAATGGGTTACGACTCTAAGAAATTGACTGTTCTTTTAGTTCAGTTCGTAAGTTTATGGCGTGGCGGCGAGATGGTTCAAATGTCTTCTCGTTCAGGTCAATTCGTGACTTTACGTGACTTACGTAAAGAAGTAGGCAATGACGCAGCTCGTTTCTACTACGTAATGCGTAAGAGTGAACAACACATCGACTTTGACCTTGACCTTGCTGTGTCACAAAGTAAAGACAATGCTGTGTACTATATTCAATATGCACATGCACGTATTTGCCGCATGTTAGAAAAAGCAGCAAGCACAAACTTACAATTCGATGTAAACACTGCTCGCCCACATGCAGCACGCTTGTCTCTTGATGCAGAAACCGAGATTCTTGCTAAACTGGCAGCTTATCCAGATGCAGTGTTGCGAGCGGCAAATGCCTATGAACCACACCAAGTTGGTAATTACTTAAAAGAGTTAGCTGCCCTGTTCCACGGTTGGTACAATGAACATAAAGTATTAAGCGATGATGCAGAGCTTACACAAGCCCGTTTATTGCTTTCAATCAATGTACAACAAGTGCTTCGTAATGGTTTAGAATTACTTGGTGTATCTGCACCAGAATCTATGTAATAAATATATTGCATGACAGCAAAACAAAGGTCATGCAATATATAGTAAGCGGTGGTTTGTATAGTTAAAATACCAATACGAACCACTGTTTTTTAGCATCGTAAGACGAGACTCAAACTCGAATTAAAAAACAATCAAAATACAGAGGAATAATCCACGTGTTTGGCAAAACGCAACGCGGTGTATCTGAAAGACCTAATAAGCCTAAAAAGCCCCTAATTCCTAAATGGTTAGGGACACTTGTCGCTATTTTAGCGGTCTTATGTATCGCTGTAATGCTTATGCTTTGGAAACCTTGGCAACCTGTTCCTGCGAAAAATCAGATTACTTCTGAACATTATCAAGAAGAAGATACTAATAAAGACTATCGCTTCTACGACCTATTGCCTCAACAACAGGTTACCCCTATTCCTGAACAAGCGATCCCTGAAAGCAAAAATCAAGGCACTGCTATGATCGTTGAGGCACCAAGTACCACTCAACCAGCTGCCTCTGAAAGTGTAGGAATTGACCCGAATCAGTCAGCTACAACTCCTCAGCAACCTACCTATATTTTACAAGTTCGTAGTTATAATGATCCTGATCAGGCTGATGCCCGCCGTGCAGAAATCATTTTAAATGGCTTATCTGCTGATGTAGTCAAAAGTACTGAAAACGGACAAACATGGTATCGCGTTATTTCTGGACCGTATGATACTCAAGACGCTGCCTTGGCTGCTCAGCAGACCTTACAACACAGTGGTATTGACTCAATCGTAATCAAACGCAAGTAAAATGAAAATAAAAAGGAACAAATATTTGTTCCTTTTCTTTTAAATATCAGCACAATTCCTTTCATTAGAACCAATTCCCTTTTGTCTCGCTTTTTGAAACGCAGGTCTTTGCTGAATACGGTGTAAAAAAGCTTGAATATGAGGGTATTTACCCTGTAAGCGAGATTGTAAAGCTTCCAAAGGAAAGCTCATTTGAATATCAGCGAATGAAAAATCACCTGCAAAATATTCATGCTCTGCCAAATAGTTTTCTAAAAAACTAATATGATCTTTCATACGTGGTCGAACAAAATTTGCCTTCACCCCTTCCGTGATTTTTTTAGCTACTGGTTGAATTAACCATGGCACATGCTTGTTTACACTATTCATGACCAAAGTCATGACTAATAACGGCATAAGTGAACCTTCTGCATAGTGCATCCAGTAAATATACTGCTGTAAATCTTGTGGCTCTGTAGGTTTAAATTGTTGCTTCTGATCATAACGCTGCTGTAAATATTCTAAAATCACAGCAGATTCTGCGATGACTTGTTCATCATCAGTCAAAATCGGAGCTTTACCTAAAGGATGAATACATTTCAATGTTTCTGGAGCGGAATAGTTAGGTAGACGTTGATAATAATGAATATCATAATCTAAGCCCAACTCTTCTAAAGCCCATAGAATTCGAAACGATCGCGAACATTCCAGGTGGTGTACACTAATCATGTTATTGCCTGCTTTTATTTTTCTTTTTTACATAAAAAACAGCATGTGAACATGCTGTTTTATTCCATTTGTGGGATGGATATAAAATCATCCACCTCAACAAAATAGCATTTTTACGCTGTAACAAGCACAGTATGAATGTCTAAACTACGTAACAAAGTTTTAGTGACTGGGGTTTTACCGCATACCGCTAAGATTTTTTGTTGAAGCTCTTCGTTTGGCAAGTCTTTAAAAACAATACGACGTTCTATATGTTCTTCATGTTCTCTATTGGTATGAAAATCGATTTCAACCGAAAACTCACCAAAATCATAACCCTTATGCTTTGCGTACATTCTTAAAGTAATGAGCGTACACGCGGCTAAACTTCCAGTGAGCAAATCATATGGCGCTGGGCCTTGATCTTGCCCTTCTAACTTTTCTGGCTCATCACAAAAATATTGGTGACGACCACTGGTGATTTCGCCCTTCCATTGTTCAGCAAGGGGCTTTGCTTTACTGCTTGCGATTACTGCTGTCATTTTGATGCTCTCATTTGATCTGGAAGAACAGGGGCTTCTAAACGTGCACCAACATAATCTGGAATTTCACCAAAACGTGCATCATGGTTAATCCATTGCTCACGGGCTTCTTTTAAATCATCCATTGTACGTGCAACAAAATTCCACCATAGCAAAATTGGTGTTTCAAACGGTTCACCGCCAATCAAAAGGATACGATTGCCTTTTTTTACTTCAATCTCAATTTCACTCAGTCCAGTATCCAAAACAACCATGTTGTCAGCAGTTAACTCATGACCATTTACATGGGCAACACCTTCTAATGCCATAAAACCATATTCATAATTAGGATTTAATGGAATACGAGTTTTCGTATCTTCGGTAGCAATTAAGTCAACACCCACTAACGGCGTATGTACCAAGACTGGAGAAGTAGTTGCCAAATATTCACCCACAAGCACGGTAAACTCTAGACCGTCTTTCTCAACAACAGGCAGTTCAGGATAATGTTCAAATTTCGGATCCATGTTGCGCTTAGCATCTGGTAAGGCAATCCAGAGCTGAGCAGCGTGCATTTGAGTTTCTGTATCAGGTGCAACTTCTGTATGTGAAATTCCGTGACCTGCCGTCATTAAATTAACTTGTTTAGGTCGAATCAGTTGTTTTGAACCTAAGCTATCGGTATGCATCATGGTGCCTTCAATCATCCACGTGAAGGTTTGCAAACCAATATGAGGATGAGGACCAACATCTAAACCATCACCCGCCGGAAAAGTTACTGGGCCCGCATGATCTAGGAAACACCACGCACCAATCATTCGTTTTTGTCGGCTAGGTAAAGCCCGCTTAATGACTGTCCCCTGTCCAATTTCAGCAGAGCGAATTGGAAATTCCTGAATAAACTGATTGGCAAATTTTTCGCAATCCTTTGAATCAGAAATATCGTAATCATTATTATTGCTCATGATATTACTCTCTTTTACCTATGCTTTTGCAATGAGTCGTTGTAATGATCTTAACAATACACTCATTATTCAATATAGTCTTTTAGTAATACACAGGGTGCTATGAATGAGACAATCCATTTTTTAATTATAGAAAAATAAAAGCTGCACTGAGCAGCTTAAGTTGATTGAGTTTTAACGAGCTGTTTTAGGTTTTTCATAAATTGACCAAATTGTGGGAGAAACTCTTGAAATAGTGGATGGTCTCGATTTTCTAACATGACTTCACTAAATAACTTCAAGCCAACACCAAAAGATTTTGTTGTTTCATCATCAAAAAAATCTGCTTTTTTTAAGCGTTCAACAATTTCAAAAATATCGTCATGATTTCCCGCATAGAACCCAAGGCGTTCAGTATAAGTAGAGGCCTCTCCTTTTGCATTTTTTAAGTGTTGTACCGTGACATGATATTGATGTTGTTTCATATATAAATTCTCTTTTAAAAATTAATAACTTTGAAAAATTTCAACTTGTTTAAGGTCGATTTATAGCCGCCCAATAGCAACAGCAGCCTGATCAATTTTTTCGGCAATTTGATAAATCTGCTCTTGTTGGAGACCTGCCGAGTTCAACTTCAAACGCAAGGCTGTTTTTAGGTTTTCCATTGCACGATGAATTTCGATTAATTCATCATTACTGTGAATTTCACGTCTAAGGCGTAATTTTTCTAATAACTCTTTCAACTTGTCTTGTTGTTCAGCTAAGTAAGCTTTCCCAAATTCCGTGATTTGATATTGCTTACGCTCTACATCCAGTAAATTAATCAAATTCATTTCTTCAAGACTGGTTAATGTTGGATAAATTGTTCCTGCGCTTGGCGTATAGCCATCGCCTACCAAATCACTTATTTCTTTAATGATTTCATAGCCATGCTTTGGGCTTTGCTGAATAAGGTGGAGTACCAAAAGTTTCATGCGTCCAGCTTCAAAAAGTCTTCCACGGCGTCCCGAACGATGATGTTCAGCATGATGCTGTTCTGATTGTTGTTTCATCTTTTAAGATCCAAAATGATCAATTTATAATTATTAAGATATATCTTAGTATATCTTTGATCAAGTAAAAGTAATAAGAGTTGATCTATTGCTTTGATAGTTATAAAAATTAATTTTGAGCTTTAAAAGCTAAGTAATAAAAAAGAGTGCTTAAGCACTCTTAAAAACCATTCTTATAAACCAACCTTGGTTTATTTATCTTATTTAAAATTCATTTGCCAAAAGCTAAATTTGGCATCCAGCTTTAAACCAGTTCATTAAGGAATCACTAATTTTACTCATGTCATTAGGATCCATGCTGCCTTGATCTACGGCAAAAACACCTGTCCCTAGAAATGGTATAAGAATTGATATTCCACCACTATCATCACCTATGGCTAAATAATCTCCAGCATACTTTTGCACTTCAAAAGTTTGATTTCTTTCAAAAACCTCATCAGAAGAATAAATAACTACGCCACTTTCAAATAAAAAACCATTTGAAAATTTTAATAATTCAAAATATATATCTGGTAGTTGTCTATGGAAATCTCTTTCAATTTTTGCTCTTATTTCATTTAATAGGGGCATAACCTTTAGACCTTAAAATTAGATAAAACCAATCCAGCATATAAAATTATAAAATATTATATTCAACCCTCTATATACAGTTCCTTGAGCTAATAAATTTACTCTTATTAAAATCGTTAAGTAATAAAAAAGGACGCTAATGCGTCCTTTTTTAACAACAACTAGAGGAAAATTATTCCCACTCAATCGTTGCTGGTGGTTTAGATGACACGTCGTATACAACACGTGATACATCTTTAATTTCATTCATAATACGCGTTGAGATTTTATCAACCAATTCGTATGGTAAATGTGCAAAACGAGCTGTCATAAAGTCAACCGTTTCAACTGCACGAAGCGCAATTACCCATGCATAACGACGACCATCACCTACAACACCAACTGACTTAACAGGTTGGAATACGGCAAACGCTTGAGCAGTTTTATCATACCAACCGCTGTCACGAAGCTCTTGCATGAAGATGTCATCAGCAAGACGAAGAATATCAGCATATTCTTTCTTCACTTCACCCAAAATACGAACACCTAAACCTGGGCCCGGGAATGGATGACGGTAAATCATGCTATGTGGCAAGCCAAGTGTAGTACCTAATTTACGAACTTCATCTTTGAACAAGTCACGTAAAGGTTCTACCAATTCAAATGCTAAATCTTCTGGTAAACCACCCACGTTGTGGTGTGATTTAATTACGTGTGCTTTACCTTGTTTGCTTGCAGCAGATTCGATTACGTCTGGGTAAATCGTACCTTGTGCCAAGAATTTCACACCATCAAGTTTACGTGCTTCTTCAGCAAATACTTCAATAAACTCGCGGCCAATGATTTTACGTTTTTTCTCTGGATCAACTTCACCAGCCAATGCAGTTAAGAAACGTTGTTCAGCATCTGCACGAATAACACGGATACCCATGTTTTCAGCAAACATTTGCATCACTTGGTCACCTTCGTTTAAACGAAGTAAACCGTTATCAACAAATACACATGTTAGCTGGTCGCCAATTGCTTTGTGTAAAAGCGCAGCAACGACAGATGAGTCAACACCACCTGAAAGGCCTAAAAGAACTTTTTCATTACCGATTTGTTCACGTAATTGTTCTACACGTAAATCGATGATGTGTTCAGGTGTCCAAAGGCCACCACATCCACAAATTTTATGAACGAAGTTTGCAAGTAACTCTTCACCTTTTGCCGTGTGTGTTACTTCTGGGTGGAATTGCACGCCATAGAAACGACGCGCTTCATCACTTACAGCAGCAACTGGACAGCTTGGTGTGCTTGCAGTAATGGTAAAGCCTTCTGGAATCTGGCTAACTTTGTCACCATGACTCATCCAAACATGAAGTTGGTTTTCACGGTCTTGTAAGTTACCAATCAGTTGGTCGCGTTTAACGATATCAACTTCGGCATAACCAAACTCATGTACAGTACCCGGCTCAACTTTACCGCCTAACTGTTCAGACATGGTTTGCAAGCCATAGCAAATACCCAATACTGGAACGCCTAACTCAAACACTACTTGTGGTGCGCGAGGGCTGCCTTCTTCATGCACACTCTCAGGTCCACCTGACAAAATAATGCCATTTGGCTTAAAAGCACGAATGTCTTCTTCAGACATATCAAAAGCATACATTTCAGAGTAAACACCAGCTTCACGTACACGACGTGCAATGAGCTGACTATATTGAGAGCCGAAATCCAGAATCAGGATACGATCTTCAGTAATTTGAGTATTGGTAGTCATGACAAACCACTAAATGGCAAAAGAATTAAGCGCGCCATTTTAACATTTTTCGCGCTTCGGCGCACCGCAAATCATCATATATCTTATTTTTTTCATATCAGAATCATTTCTATAATTGGATTGTTTGATATAAATCAAAATTTACTTATATTTATCAACTGTATGGGTTACGCTTAAAAACTCCATGTGTATTGATAAATTCATCACATTCTATGCAACATCACCTTGAATTTGATGTTAAGATGAGCCGATAAAACAGGCATTACCATGGAAAGGTAGATACCATAAGCGATATTTGTCTGTGCTTAAACAATTATCCATTTTTATGGCTTGTTGCCCCCTATCAAAATCAATAGAAATCTAAGGAACAACAATGCTTCAAACTATGATTGCAGATTTCCAGCAACATTTTTGGTTGTATATCTCTATTCCTTTTATGAGTGGTTTAATTGGCTACATCACCAAGGTAATCGCCATTCAGATGATGTTTTCACCACTTGAGTTTAAAGGCATTAAACCATTTCTAGGTTGGCAAGGCATCGTGCCACGCAAAGCCGAGAAAATGGCAACAATTGCTGTTGAGCTCATGACAGCCAAACTCATTAAACCTGAAGAAATTTTTGCACGCCTAGATCCTAAACGTATTGCCAAAGAAATAGAAAAACCACTGCTTGCAGCAGCTGAAGATATTACCCGTGATGTTGCGCAAGAGTATCAGCCGGGATTATGGGAAGGCATGCCAGAGTTTGCACGTCAAAGACTCATTCGTCGTGTGCAATCAAAAGCACCCGAGATTGTTGAACACATCATGAGTGAAGTACAACGTGATGTGAACCGATATTTTGATATTAAACATCTTGTTATTAGCAACTTGCTTAAAGACAAACGCCTACTCAACAATATTTTTAAACGAGTGGGTAAACAAGAATTTAAATTTTTTAGTAATGTCGGATTTGTATTTGGCTTCGGTATTGGTGTGATTCAGATGCTGTGCTGGATTATCACGCAAGGTAAATACCCTTGGATGCTGCCAATGTTTGGCGGCTTTGTGGGGTTTTTCAGTGACTGGATTGCATTACAAATGATGTTTAGACCACTATACCCTAAGAAAATATTGGGCTATACGTGGCAAGGTTTGTTTATTAAACGTCAAAATGAAGTTGCCGCCGACTATGCTGCGCTCATTTCTAAACAGCTTCTGACTTCTCGTCATATGATGGAAGAATTATTTTCTGGTACACATTCTGCGCGTGTTATTGATCTGGTTAACCGTCATGTCAAACAAGAAATTGATATGCAAGCAGGTGTAATTCGTCCACTTGTTGTTTACGCAATTGGCGGAGAAAAATATCAGGATATGAAATCGCAAGTTGCTGAACGTATTATGCAACGACTTCCAGAGACGATGAAATACGTAGAATCTTATGCAGAAGATGCTATGAATATTCGTAGCACACTCATTGAACGTATGCAAAAACTAACACCATCTGAATTTGAAGGTATGTTACGCCCTGCGTTTAAAGAAGATGAGTGGGCACTTATTGCAGTAGGTGCAGTACTTGGTTTTGTTGTTGGGGAATTACAAATTCAGTTCATGCTCTAATTTTACGTCCCTAGAAATAAAAAACCGGATGAGTTGATCATCCGGTTTTTATTTTGTCTTGAATATTATTTCTCGATTGCATGATCCAAACTAATACGTCCAGCGCCATGAAGCATCAGGAAGAATAAACCACCTGCCATTGCAAGGTTTTTCATGAAATGGATGCCATTGTTATATTGCGCTGCTGCATCAGCACCACCTTGGTGGAATAAAAATGCAGTAAGAATACTAAAGATTCCAAGTCCAAAAGCCGCAAAGCGTGCTTGGAAACCAAATAACAAGGCTAAACCACCACCAAACTCAACCAAGATCACTAAAGGAAGAATTCCTGCTGGAACCCCCATTGCTTCCATATATCCAGCAGTTGCTGCATAACCGGTAATTTTCCCCCAACCTGCAACAAGGAAGATATAAGCCATAAGAAGACGCGCAATAAGGCTAATGAAACTGTCTGCACCTGATTGCGTTACGATATTTTTGACCACTACATTTGGATTAAACATTTTGCCACCTTTATTTAAATGCTTATTTATTGATGAGCTCATTCTAGGTTTGGGACATTGATAATTAAATACTCAAAATCCATATATATCGTTGCACAAACAGGATGATCAATTTGTATATTTTTGATGTTTTATACTGACTTTCTATAGGGTCACTGCTAGGATTTGAGCACGGTTTACCACTTAATCATCTCATGGAACTTCTTGATTTTATTCTACACGTTGATCAACATCTCGCCGAGTTTATTACAAATTACGGGACGTGGATTTATGGCATTTTATTTTTAATTATCTTTGTCGAAACCGGTTTAGTGGTTATGCCGTTTTTACCGGGAGATAGTTTACTATTTGCAGCTGGTGCTTTAGCAGCATCTACAGGTGCGATGGATCCATGGTTATTGGGTGCTCTACTCTTCATTGCTGCCGTTTTAGGCGATACAGTGAACTACCATATTGGTCGTTTTATCGGTCCACGTGTATTTGAAATGAATTCACGATTCATTAATAAGCAGCATTTAATTAAAACTCAAGAATTCTTTGCTCGTCATGGTGGCAAAACAATTATTTTTGCTCGCTTTGTTCCATTTGCCCGTACTTTTGCCCCTTTTGTTGCGGGTGCTGGTAGCATGAACTATAAGTTTTTCTTAACTTATAATGTGATTGGCGCATTTTGTTGGGTCGCTTCTTTTGTGGCGTTAGGCTATCTATTTGGAAATATGCCAATCGTTAAAGACAACTTCACTCATCTTATTTTTGGCATCATTATTATTAGTGTTTTACCGGGTATCATCGGCTTTATACGTGAAAAACTAAAAAGCCGGAAAACCAATGCTTAAGGCTTAATTTAGAAGAAACGGAATACCACTGGAAGCATACATAAAATAAGCAACATAGCCGATCCTTTATATAAATGATCGGCTTTTATTTTTTGTACTGGACCCGTTAATAGTGCACGTCCAAAAATCATCCAGAAGCTTGCAGCTGGAATGAGCGTCAATGTAAAAACACCAAATACCATTAGACAATTTTCAGGCGAATTCCATGTTTCGGCTGGAAAAATACCTGCGGCAAAAAGTAAGGATTTCGGATTTTTTAAGGTTGAGAAGAATAATTGACGTGGGCGAATATTACGGTGAGTTTGACTAAATTGTTGTAAATGGGTAGTTTTCCATAATCGGAATGCCATCCAGAACACATATGCCACACTTGTAATATGCAAAATGAGCAATAGCGCAGGCCAAACTGGAGCTGCCAAATGAATAAATACAGCCCAGAAGCTAATGCCATAAGCATAGCCTAACCATTCCATTGGAATAAGCCAAAAAGCTTTAGATAAACCTTGAGAATGAGCTGCGGTTGCAAGTAAAGCATTTGTCGGCCCCGGAATTAGCAAAACAGCCAACATTGCTAATACAAAAAACCAACTCTCAATCATAAAGTTTCCATAATATCCAAGATGGGGCCACCTTAAACGAAACAGGCAAAATATAGCAAGTTCATGAGGCTTATTGATTACAGAAAATACAGGTTTTTAGAAGCTTAAAAACTAATAACTAATTTATTTATATTGATTTTATTATGAAACATTTTGCTAAACTTTATTCATCACAACATGCCTTAATTAGCATATTGTGATGTAAAGTTGACTGTTAATTGGTCTTTTTACGAACAATAATTGGACAATTCTTAAACTGAGCAGCCTGAACAATTGCTTCTTGTTGGCCTAAAACACGTGAAAGTTCGGTGTTTTTCGTTGAAGAAGACTGTCCCATATTTACAGAAATAGATGGACCGAAGCCCCAACCACCTCGTCCCCAGCCACCGCCGAGTCCAAGACCAACACCCATACCTGTACTTTTTGGAGTTTGCACTCCATTGTCGATATATTGCTGAATACGGTTATATTCACTTTGTAGCTGTTGGCAACTCAAAGATTGATATTGTGTCGGAGACACATAAGTCGGTTTTACCGTTGTAGCACAAGCGCCAAGAAGTAAAGTGGCTGCCACTAAAGGCGCAATATATAAGCCTTTCATCATTTTTCTCTTATCGTTTTGGCTCAATCTCACCAAACAATGTCTCATACGCTTGAGTCAATTTATGTTCGGGTGCCAAATGGGCCAAAGGTAAATTTTTCTGATGCGATTCTTTCATCAAAATCGAAGGCGGTAACATGCTATTGAGTACAGGCAACCCTTCATCTTTTAACTGCTGAACCACTTCCCGAGGTAATTTTGCTTGGGATTGGAATTGATTCACCACAATTCCTTCAATTTCCAAGCGATCATTATGATCATCTTGCGTTTCGAGAACATTTTCAATCAATGTTTGTAACGCACGCTTTGAAAAAACATCACAGTCAAAAGGAATAAGTACTTTATCTGCCGCAATCAGAGCAGAGAGAGTAAAAAAGTTAAATGCTGGCGGTGTGTCTATATAGATACGGTCATATCGCCCGACTAAGTTTTGGATCGAATCACGTAATTTATAAATTTTATGTTTACTTTCAAGCGCATGTTCAAGCGCACCCAGTGTCGGACTTGCTGGAAGCACATCTAATTTTGCAAAAGGAGTTGAATGAACAAAACTGTCGAGATCTTTATTTCTTGGAGCTTTTAAAATTGAACCTAATGCATTACCGATTAGACCTTTTTGTTGATTGTTGCCCAACACATCATCAAAGAAATTTTCGATATTTGGCTCTAAAATTGATTTTTCAGCAGAATAGGTTGCTTCGTCACCTAAAAGATACTGACTAGAATTGGCTTGAGGATCAAGATCGATCACCAATGTTCTTAAGCCATGTTTGGCACTAATTGCAGCCAAATTTACAGTAATACTTGATTTCCCTACACCGCCTTTTTGGTTAAACACCACACGAGTTAACATGTTTCCCTCTGCATATTATTTTACTGTACGCAGTTTAACCTAGAGCTTAATCAAAAAGGCAAAGAATGTAGAACAATTAAGCAAAAACAGGTTTCACAATCACTAAGATAATAATAGCAATAAATGCAATCGCACTAATGACCAAACCTGCACGGCGCTGTGCCAATAAAAGAGTGTCATCTTTTTTAAAGGCTTTCATCAGGGAAGATAACAACACTAAAAATAGAATAATTTTAGCGTAAAACCACGGTTGTACTTGAAAGTCTTTCATGACTAACAAAATTGCACCCGTAATGAAAACCACGGTAAATGACAAATGTTGTAAGGCAACTAATACTTTACGCCCTGCTGGATTGGGTTGTTCACCTTGAACACCTATAAACAGAGTTGAAGCGCGTAAAACAAAGACCATAAGTGCGGCAGCTACCGCAGTCATATGAATAATTTTAGTGAGTAAATGTGCATCCATGAAATTAACCCTTAGCTTTTAGGTGCATGTGCACATTCTGGGCTAGCAGGAGCTTGACCTTGCCACTCACTTGGCAAATAAGCATGAATCGCTAAAGCATGAATTTGGCCCGGATTCATCAAATCAGAAGCTAAGGCATATACTTTTTGATGACGTTGAACCAAACGCAATCCATTAAATTCGTCGCTCACTATAATCACTTTAAAATGAGATTCTTTACCTGGAAAATAACCACCGTGCCCAGCAGACTCATTAATAACTTCCAAATGGCTAGGTGCAAGTGTTTGTAACCGTTCAATCAACTGTTGTTCAAGGCTCATAGCTTTTCCTTTTACGATTATTCGTATATTTGAACCTAGTATACCTTGTCTACACACAAACAAAAGTTGCTCTTGTATGCTTTGACTTCAAACAAAATGTCTATTTATTCGGCAACTTAACAATAGAAATACCGCTAAATGCTCATTTCTGTTTTTATTTTATGCAATCAGCATAATTATTTGCATAAAGTTGTTGACCCTTGTTTTGCTTAATGTATTATAAGCGGCACGCGGGAATAGCTCAGTTGGTAGAGCATAACCTTGCCAAGGTTGGGGTCGCGAGTTCGAGTCTCGTTTCCCGCTCCAAATTGGTTTTTTTTGAGAAAGTTTTAGTAAAAACTGCTTATATATGCGGGAATAGCTCAGTTGGTAGAGCATAACCTTGCCAAGGTTGGGGTCGCGAGTTCGAGTCTCGTTTCCCGCTCCAAATTTAAAAGGCCCTAGTCGAAAGACTGGGGCTTTTTTCTTTTTATCGATCCATGATTTTACGTTCTATCGATTCACAACATATTTTGAGAATAGCTCAGCTCAAGGCCGAATATTTCATTAATAGACTCAGATTTTTAAACCATTAATTGTATCGAGTTAATCTAGTTATATTTGCAGTGTACTGGTGTTATCCGATGCGTAGATATACATGGCACTAATTGAAAACAATCCAGATCAAATCTTTCTTGGGCAAGAAGCTGCTGTAAACAGATTGAAAAGATAAAGTTATGATCATAGACATAGCTTTGGAAATAATATTCTTCTGTCTTTTGAATATCACGCGTTGAATCGAGAAACTCTATATGTTCAGCTAACACATGAAAGTTGAGCTTCTTTAAATGACGACTCATTCCTTCGCCAGTACATTTAATATAGGATTCTTTTAAGGTCCATATTTGAAAAAACCGTTGATATACAGTGGATGGATCAATCCTTTCATTTTCCTGAATCCATTCAATTTCACTTGGCGCTAACACGCTATCGACACGCATCCAATCGAACTCACAGTCCACCCGTTCAACATCGACTCCTATTTCCCCTTCTTCAGTCACCGCAAGAACAATAACGTCTGCTGAATGACTAAGATTGAAATAAACAGCTTTATTGCCTTGTACAAAAGGTTTGCCGTTAGGTTGTAATTGAATGTTGACCTCATGGGGTGAAATACCCAACTTATCTGATAAAACAAACTTCGTTAAGACACGAGAGATTAAGAAAATTCGTGCCGCATGAGGATGATATTGATCATATCTCAACTTTTCTGCCGCATTGAGAAAGCTGAGATAATGACTCAATATTAAGTGGTTTTGTGGCACCCGTGAAACTGGGCAGACATAAACCTGTACTTTGGAAATATCAGACATCACTGAGCTGTGCTGTGGTGCTGATGTATTTGGTTAGAACTGGTGTGAGATAATCATAAACCGCTTCTACATGAGTAACGTGCGGATTATGGCCTGCGCCAGCAATGATATGTACAGGAATATTAGGACTTATTGTAGTAACAATTGGGTCCTTCTCCCCAACAATGATTTCAACTTTAGAGCTAAGCTCATTTAACAAAGCTGTTTGAGATGCTCGTTGCTGAGGCAAACTAATACGGTGCATATACTCACTAATATGCTTGGCTACCGACACCCGGCGTAATGAATCCATCGCATAACCAACAGATGGATTTTTTTGTCCCTCTGGATGTAAGTCTTTAGCAATCACATCTTTTGGCACAAAACGGAAAATGAGATTAGATATAGCTTGTATCTGAAACATTTTGGCAGCCTGTGCCTGAACAAAATAAGGCGATATGAGAATAAGGCGTGCAACTTTATCTGGGTATTTCTTTGCAAGGCTCAATGCAAAGAGACATCCTAACGAGTGGGCAATCACAACACTATTTGGCGCTAAAAGCTTTGCAGCAGTATCGATAAACTGATGATTGTTGTCCTCCATCACCTCATAACTACCTGAATGCCCAAGTCCGGGCAAGTCCATCATAGCGACCTGATCATATGTAATTTTATTTATGATTGGAAACCAACATGCGCTATCGAATGGAATGCCGTGTAAAAATAGTGCGGAAGATTTTTCTGAACCAACAGGCTGTTTAGTATAGATTTCTGTCCAATATCGGTTCTGATAGCTAAAAGAATTAGGTGTTGGAGCTTGCATACGACCAAAGCGTGTAAGCACCAAACGATCAATCCAGCGAGAAAAATAAGGCATGATATTGATCAGGTCTGCGATGCCCATCTTCGCCGCCATCGCCTCAGCCCCAGCAACATGATAGTGCTCGGTAGAAATGAAAGCGAGCTGCTCTTTTGAGCCACCAAGCAATGCCTCAGGTAGTTTCTCTAATAGACCTTTGGGTACTTGTAAATGTGGTGAGCTAACCCCTAAATGCTCAGCAGCGAGATGAACTAGACGATGAAGTTTTGGTGTCGCAGGATCAAGCAACATATACTCCTGGGCAATCGTCTCAGGATAAGACATCGTTCGGATCAAGAAGCTCACGATATATTGCATATTGCACAGTGGCAGGAATGTATCGCGGCCACCTGGTAATGCCAGCAGACGTCCCTGATATAGCTTATCGATCATGTCAGCGACACCAATGTATTGCATATCGCCATAGTTATAAAAACCATCAATGACTGTCGCCGGATTTATTGCGGTCCATGGCACATTTAAACGCTTACAAGCCTCAATAAAAGCTTGATGTCCTAAAATTTTCGAAGCCTCATAGCCACCATGTTTGCAATACAACTCATCAGCCGACTCTTGCGGTGGAGTAGCAACACGATATCCACCAATCCAGATAAATCGCTCAAGCTGCTTCAATGTTGCCGCCCATTCAATCAAGGCAAGGCCAGACTTAATATTCGTACGCTCAGCTTCAGCTTTACTAATGCCCCAATTAAATGATGCAGCAAGATGATAAATCACATGGATCTTTGTCTGAGCATCTGCTAGCAAAGAGTCCAGCTTAAAGTCACGGTTTAAATCATATTCAACAAACGAAATAGATGGATCAACTAACCCTTCTGTTGCAATAAAACCTAACAGCTTATCTTTCTTGGTTGCGGCATTGCGCAGTGCAGCAATCACCTGATGACCTTCACGCAGAAGATCAACGATCAGTCTACTGCCAATGAAACCCGCCGCACCTGTTACTAATATGGTCTTCTGTGAAAAATTATCTTTTTTTGCGTTATTTAAATTATCCATATATCACCTTATTAGATACTGGGCACTCCAGCATTGTTTTGGAGCGAATTGTCTTAAAAGTTATATCGAACCTGGCCATATACCAGACTATTATCTCTAAATTGTCCTAACACCGTATCATTTCTGCCCCAGAAGCGATCTCCACCTACATTAAACTGCCAGTGGTCATCGAGGTTGTAATTAATACGTACTCTTAATAATTCATTAGGCTCTGGTGCAAAATAGAATCCTGTTACTTCTAATTTCAGATTATCATTCAGTAGATTAAGTGCATAGCGCAACATAGCTCCGTACTGATCCTGCTCATATTGATTACTGATGGTTTGCTGATAACGGTAAACTGTTCTCAATGATGGATTTATTAGACTATCGGCAGATCTTAAGTCCTCCGTATGTTTGTACACGCCGACCAAACTCACGGTGGAATTCTTCAATGCTAATTCTGGACCGATGACTACAGTCAGATTATTTTTTTTGTGCGTAAGATCTTCACTACCTTCTGAGTCAGTTTGGGTATAGGCCGCCTCACCTCGCCATACGATATCGTTATGGTTATAACTGAAATCTACTCCATAAACAGACATAGGATTATTTTTCAGTTGCAATATGGCCTCTCCTGTTGGAGACGCTGAAAGAACTGACAGATCGGGCATATGATCCAAACCCGAGAAATATGATGCACCAACATCTAAACCATCTACAGAATAATCCCAGCGCATTGCAAATGCAGGTCGGCTCTTACGGTCTATGTCATATTGAACACCAGCAATCTGACGCAATGGAATCACATCTGAACGACTACGCGGATACCACAACGCTGTCCATTTATTGGTTCCAGATTCAGGAATATACGTCAATTTGAGTGCATCATTTCCAAGACGTTGATCTGTCTCATCTGGTACTAGACGCGTATAATCACGAGGCGATAGATTATCTGTTGGATTAATCCCATCAGCTCTCCCCCAGACGACAATCTGGCGGCCAACATCGACATAGACGGTCTGGTCCCAGTTGTAAGAGGCGTACAACTCACGTAAGTTACGATTTACCTTACTCACCTGATCTGGGTTTACAGTATGGTCCGTTTCATCTCCAATATTTATGTCATAACGGATCTTGAACTCAGGGTTAAACTTGAGCGTACCATTGGACCAGAAACTTGCTTGCCCAATATTTTTTAACGAACTTAAATCACGATCTGATGACCAGACATCGAGTCTGGCTGAGTTCTGGCTCACAAAACTCATTTCGCTGTCATCTGCATAAGCATGCTGCAGTAGCATAAAGCTACTGCAGCATGCAAATACCCAATAGGCACCTTGCGTCATTTTTCAAGACTCTGCGGTGAGAAAATCTTATCGGATAAAGTTTTTTCTGCGACAAAATCATTGACGATCACTTGTGTCATATGCTGAGTTTGCAGATTTCTCGCCATAGATTTCATGGCTTGCCATCTTGGTTTCACTTTGCCGTAAGGACGGATATCCGTGAACTCAATATGCTTTAACGGCTTACCTGCTGTATCCCAAATGTCGATGGTTGCTGTAACAAAGTTGTCTTTGAGTATGCACATGCGACGTTTGCTATAACCAAAGTCACTCTTCACAGTATTATTGATTGGCGTTGCTTCGATCATGTAACAATCTTTGCCATTAAATTTGCCATCTGCAAGTTTCGTGTACTTCCAGTCACTTAACTTATAGCCAAGGACATCACCATAACTAAAGTCTGTGCCAATAAAAGCATCACCCTTATTCGCTGATGCAAGACGGCGTACTTTTTTCAATGCAGGCAAATAGACAAACATGCTATCACTGCCTTTTGCATTCTCAATCAATAGCGTTGTGGTGCCTTGTACATCTGCTGGCGAGATAAACTCGGTCAAACGCATGTTGTTTTGAGTATTTCCCGCAAGCTTGGTCATATTTTTAGTCAGGCGTATACGTTGCTCACCACTTTTAGAGGTCAAAATAAATTTGGCGCTAGCACTTGAAGACAAGAACTTAGACGCATCATTACTACGATTAACAATGTCTTGAACTTCATCTGCATGAGATGTTTTAGGCAATGAAAAGGTAAGCGCCGTACCCAACAAAAGGCTTGTCACAACTGTTTGTGCAATAGGAAGGCTCTTCTTCTTTGAAGAAAAGATAAAACGAGGTTTCAACATCAGAATCATTGTAGGTACCATAATTAAGGTTGCAAATACACTGAAAAGCATTGCAATCACAATAAACATTGCTAGCCATTGATGGACATGGAAGCCTTGCGACAAAGACAATACGCCATACCCACCAGCGACTGCAGTCGCAACAAAAAGCGAAGCCTTACCAGCAGTACTTAAAGTTTTACGAATCGCATCTTTGATATCGCCCTCTTCTTCGCGCAAGATTTCACGCAAGCGATAGAGGAAGTAGATGGCGTAATCCGCACCAATACCTACAGCCATGGCTGAGATAAGGGAATTCGGAATATTGAGCGGAATGTCGAGCCAGCCCATCACGCCAAAGATGGCAAGAATTGAGAACAGAAGTGGTGTCAGGACAATCAGTCCAGCTGAAATCGAACGGAAGACCAGTGCTGAAATAAAGAATACAGCAAATGAAATTTGTAGAATGTTCATGAGCTTGCCGTGAACCATCGTTTCAGTCAAAGCAATGGTTTGCGTCACATCACCACCAAAACTTACTACAGCTTTATCACCCAATTGACCCGCCATATACGTTTTTAGCGACTCAAGGATTTCTTTGATTCGATGATTACTACCTGTTTTCAGAAGAATCGTGATCTTGGCATAGCGTTGAGTGGTATCAACGTAAGATTCAAAATCAGTCGGCTCACCAGACATTGAATACAACAGCAGATACTGAGCAACGACATCTTTGGTTGCAGGAACCTGAAATGCCTGTGGCTGATCGGCATTCATTGCCTGATTCATTCGTTTGATATAGTCCACGATAGAGATGGTTTTACCCACCTCTGGAATTGAATTCGCGAACTTTTCTGTATTATCAATCGCTTTTAGGATTTCAGGGTTTTCAATACCATCACGAACCTTCGTATCAACCATAATGTAAAGGCTGTTTGTGCCACCAAGAGACTGATTTAAAAAACTGTCGTCTTGCTGCATTGGTAGGTCACGAGAGAAGAAATTACGGCTATCGTTATCGACCACAATACGGCTAGTGCCGATCGCAAGAAGGACACCCATCGCAGCAATTGCAGTCATTAACATCATTCGCGAACGGACTGACAAAATGACATCACCAATACGGTTTGGAATCCAATCCCAGATCGGCAAGCCTTTACGTTTGACCTTTGTAGCCGAAGGCGGTGGCAACATTGAGCGGAGTGCTGGAATAAAAGTCATCTCAATCACCAGCGTACTGATGATCCCAATTCCTGTAAAAATACCAAATGAACGAATCGTTGGAATGTTGAAGGTCAACAGAGAGAAGAATCCAGCCGCTGCAATACCACCAGCCAACACCATAACCGGACCCACACGAACCAAAGACTGCACTACAGCTTCGCTATTGGCAGCTTTAGGTTCCATTCCCTGAGCAATCAAACGATCAAAATCTTCATAGTAGCGCTTGAGCAACTGCACGGCGTGCCCTGCTGCAATGGCCAGAATCAGAATTGGTGTAGGTGAGTTAAAGATATCCATTGGCTGTTTGAACAAGCCCATCATGCCCATACCCCATGCCACAGCCAACAAAGCTGTAACGAGTGGCAGAATCAAACCTTGCTTACTGCGGAATGCTTCAAAGTGCAATAAACCAATCACTAATACAGCAATCGGGAACAAAATATTGATACGCTTAGAGTAGTCTTCAGCTTTATCCAGATACACAGGATTGCCACCGACACTAATCGTCATATCTTTAGATTGTTCGCTCTCTACGATTTTGTTGATTGGGCCCATCATTTTCTGGAAGCCCTCTGGACTTTCCTCAAGCTCAAGCAAAATCGCAGCAGTTCGTTGATCTTTAGATACCACTGAATTCATATAGGTTGGATTCAGTGCCAGTAGTTTTTTCAGGTGATCAATATCCTCCTGAGTGACTGAACTACTCGGCAATAGTTTCTTGGCATCGAACCCTTCTGCATTCGCCTCGATACCTTTCGCCTGACGTGCAGCCAGACTCATCATAGTGGAACGGACTACGCCCGGTGCATTATCAACTTCTTCGGTAATGCGTTTGACTTTCTCCAACACTTGCGGCTGATAAATATCACCCTGCTTCGGTGTAATACCGATCACAACCATATATTTGGAGCCGAATTTCTTTTCAATCAGCTTGGTCGAGGTGATATAAGGATGCCCTTTAGGCGCAAGTGCATCTGGGTCAATAATAATTTTTACACCAGATGCCAGATACGCTAGAGCAAGTGTTAAGAGCATCACCACAGTCAAGACAATACGACGATGGCTAAGAATCCAACGCGCGTATTTCTCCATCATTTGTTGAGTCTTACGAGGTGGTTTATTGGTCTCGATAGTTGGTTTATTTTCATTGCCAACCGACTCATAGGCTTCACCCTTCTGAGCCAATGCTTGAAGATTATCAACATCTTTCTTGAACTGAGCGAGCACCATCTTTTTTAGCAGCGCTGGCGGCAATACACCAAAAAAGCTACCTGGTTCTGCCTCAAACACCCATTCAATCCACGTACCTTCCGGATGTGGCTTGAAACGGTAAGTACCGGTGTAGTGAAAGGGTCCTTCCACTACTTTAAACGCATACAATTCGTTCGGTACTAGATGTGTAATTTCACCTTTAAAGGACATTTCACGCCCAATAAAGCTAAAACCAATTTCGTACTTACTACCCACACGCGGAGTACTGTCTAGCAGCTCAGAATGCTTACACGACAATTGCCAACCTGCATCATTGGCCGGGTTTGCAAGGTAGTTGAAAACCTTGTCAATCTCGGCCGGTATGAGGAAAGCATGTTCTATGGTCACCATAGTGGTTCTACCTTCTTGTATTTCTTATGCAGGAATTGGGTACATCTGATCAATGGTCTGGGCTACAGCCACAACATTCTCAGCGTACATAATTGATGAATGGTCACCAGGCAAATCCACTTGTGTAAACGTGTCTTTGACCAGTTGATCCCAACCCAAGCTTTCCCCAAAATCTTCCAGTTCATCTTTTGCCTTAACCAAAAGGATTGGAAAATCTTCAGGGTCTGGGAAATAGGTCTGGAGTGCGATGCCATTCGCTAAATAGGTATCAAAGTAAAGTCGGAAATCTGATGGATCTGCATCTAGAGGCAGAACATTGATGGCCTTAGCTTCTTTAAGTACATGATCAAACATTTGATCTGGACTCAATTCACGCAAGTATTGCGCTGGGATCGTCAACTTTTTGCCATAAGGTGCAGCCAAATCACGGGCGAACCAAGACAAAAGCATGGCATCGTCGGCATCTTCAGGCACATTTTCTGGAATTGGAGCACGAGTATCGATCATGACAATACCTGTGACCTGTTGCCCCATTTGACGCAACTGACGACTGATCTCATATGCAATTGCACCACCGAAACACCAGCCACCGAGGAAATAAGGGCCTTGAGGCTGCATCTTTTGCATTTCAGTAATATAGAGCGTCGCCATTTCTTCAATTGCCACTTCCGCAGCATCGGCTTCAATCAGTCCAGGAGACTGAATAGCACGTAAGGTACGATTCGGGTTGAGGTGACGCGAAAGCTCCATATAACAGAAGGTACTGCCACCAATTGGATGAAACAGCCACAGCGGTTGTTCATAGGTTCCACGGCGTAGTTCAATTACGATAGATGGCTTAATTTCTTTATTTTCGCGAATGATTTCACTCAAACTCGCCACAGTGGAATATTGTGCCAACAAAGCAACTGACAGTTCGGTACCGAAAGCCTTTTTAAGATGGTTGACAAGCTTCACAGCTAATAAAGAATGCCCACCTAATTCAAAGAAATCATCGTGTATACCAACTCGCTTGACCGACAAGATCTGTTCAAAGGTAGTACACAATTCGATTTCGATCGGATCACGCGGTGCAACATAATCATTGCTCTGCTCAAAGATCGGCTCAGGAAATGCCTTACGATCCAACTTATTGTTGGCCGTCATTGGAAATTCATCCAATCGGATAAACGCACTTGGCACCATATAAGCTGGAAGATGGATTTGCAGGGTCTTTTTCAAACCAGCAATATCAAGCTCTTGTCCAGTTACATATGCCACCAATTTCTGGTCATTGCCAGCTGTAGTCTTAACTAGCACTACTGCATCTGTGATACCGTCGATTTGTTTGAGAACATTCTCGATTTCACCTAGTTCGATACGGAATCCACGAATCTTGACCTGAAAGTCTAAACGTCCATGATGAGTCAAACGTCCATCTGTGCGCAGGCAGACTTTATCCCCTGTACGGTAGAGTCGACCAGCATTTGGTAGAGATGGCAATGTTCTAAATTGTGCATCTGTCAGTTCAGGTCGATGCCAGTAATCAACTGCCAGACCATCACCGCCAATCCAAAGCTCACCCATAACGCCTGGTGGAACTAAACGCTGCTGCTCATCAAGAACATAAAGCTGGGTATTCGCCAGTGGTTCACCTAAATCAATACACTTTGCATCAGTGATACGAGCCGCACTAGACCACACTGTAGTTTCGGTCGGACCATAGACATTCCATAGACAACCAACTTTACCCAGCAGTTTTTCTGCCAGAATAGTATCTAACGCTTCGCCTCCACAGAGTGCTGTCAATCCCGCATTGCCGCTCCATTCGCTGTCTAGGAGCATTTTCCAAGAAGCCGGTGTAGCCTGCAAAACATTGATAGACTTAGCATTTAGATAATCTACGAGTTGATTGCCGTCTTGTGATACTTCACGTGGGCAAACATGCACCACACCGCCGTACATAAGCGGAATGAGTAATTCAAGAATTGAAATATCAAATGCATACGTGGTGATTGCTAACAACTGAGTTTCAGTCGTTACTTGCAATCTATCATTCATAGATAGCAAGAAATTGATGATTGAAGGATGCCCAATACGTACACCTTTAGGCTTACCTGTCGAGCCTGATGTGTACATCACATAAGCAATGTCACCAAAAGCAAGCGTCTCGCGCACTTCATCAAGTGGCACAACACCAGCTTGATTGACATCTAAGCGAGGCACAGAACTGTTAAGAGCATCCATTAACTCGGTTTGAGTCAAGATGACTTTAGGTTCGGCATCTTCAATGATGTTTTGTAAACGTTCAGTTGGGAAGTTAGGATCAAGTGGCACATAAGCTGCCCCTGCCGCCCAGATCCCAATGATTGCTGCTGGCAATAATGCTGTGCGGTCTAACATGAGACCTACACGATCGCCACGTGTAATGCCGTGTTCACGCAAATATTCAGCAATACCAGCAATATGTTGACCTAACTCACGGTAGCTAACCGCATGATCGTTCGAGGTCAAAGCATGATTGTCACCACGCTCATCAATCTGCTTTAAAATCATTGCGAATAGATCATGCTGGGCATAATCAGTCGTCTTTCCACGAAGGGCCTCGAACTGAATGCCATCTTTATAATCAGGTGCGATATTTAACTCAACGATCTTACGTTCAGGATGAGCCACCATCTCAGATAGTACAGCTTGCAGCAGTTGCACCATATTCTCAGCAGACTGCGTAGAAAATAACTCCGTGTTGTATTTCAACACACCAACAAGTTCACCCTGATATTCACCGCCCATTTCTAGCGTAATATCCAACTGTCCTTCTTGCTGGCGAACAGGAAAACTTCCTAAAGTTAAATCTTGACCAACCAAAGTAGCTGGGGTCTGGATTGGCAGAAGTAGTTCTTTAAACTCATCCATACCACCGAGACGTTCCCAGAACATTCCTACCTGAGCCAATGGGTTAATACTGCCATCACGCTTTGGTGAAACAGCCTCAACTACTCTAGAAAAAGCAACTTTTTGATGCTTAAGGCTCTGTCTTAATTGTTCCTGAACTTGCTGTGTAAATTGACGTAAAGTCAAATCAGCATCAATGTCCATTTGAATAGCTATTGTGTTGACGAACTGCCCCAATGCATTACGCAAAGAGCGTTCAAGTCGACCAGCTACAGGTGTGGCAATGACTAGATTATTTTCATTAGAGAGTTTGTGCAGCAGGATATAGAAACCAGATAGCATAAGTCCGAACAATGTGATCTCATAATCTTTCGCCAAGTTTACAAGACCAGATGACACTGACTCAGGTACACGGAAAGCCAGTGAGCTACCCTTATGTTGCTGTACAGCTGGGCGAGGGTAATCAAGTGGAATGCTATGCACATGTGGTGCATGCTTCAACGCATTTTTCCAGAAAATTAAACTTTCATCAGTATCATTGTTTACGCTGCTCTGCTGCTTATCGGCATACTGTGCAAACTCAATTCCGTTTACTGTATCGGACTCTGCAACGAGTCCAAAACGTTTGCTGACGTCTCGTAGCAACAGACCAATTGACCAAAAATCCATGAGCGCATGATGAATCACAACTGCAATCACATAGTGATTTTGTCCACGCTCATAACAATGGATACGCCACAATGGTGGCTGAGTCAGGTCAAACGGCTGCTTGGTATCTTGTTCAACCAATTGCGTCAAATCAGAAGCTTCAATATGACGAGCATCAGAAAAGATAATATTCGGATAGACGCGATCCCAGATCAGTTGCTCAATCCCCTGATCATTGGCAGGCATGCTTACTCGCAACAGCGGATAATCATGCATGACCGCTTCCAGAATCTCCATCGGCTTGTTGCCTAATGGTTGATTGACCTTCACATCAAAGGCCACCACCATATTGTAGGCACTGCAAGTTGGCTCAAGACGCTGGATGTACCAAATACCAAGCTGTTCCGCAGAAATCGCATGACGAGACAGAACTTCTGGTTCTAGTCGTGCAAGGTTGTTCATGAAGCAACTCCCTGTTGCAACTCAGAAACAAGATATTCAGCCAACGCATTGATAGTCGGGTAATCCCATAATAGTGTCGGCTCAAGCTCTAGTTTTGTCAGATCTTCTAGGTCCCCAGACACAGACAAAGCAACAATCGAATCAAGACCGTAACTGGTAAATTTTTGGTCTGGATCAATAGTTTCAGGCTCTACACGCATTTCTTTGGCTACTAGCGTACGAATGATTGCGCTCCAGTAAGCTTTATCTTTATTCATGGGGTAATTTCCTCTTTAACCGGTTTGGCATCACGTGGTGCCAGTGCAAAATCGATGACAGATAACATATGGTTGGTTGAAATTCGGTCTAGCAAATCTGCCAATGTGCTTTCACGTAATGACGTCATTGGAGGGGCTGTCTGCCCTTCAGCGGAATTTAAGAAAATGATCAGCCATGCACCATCCTGTAAAGCAGGTCTTAAGCCCTGACGGTTAAAGACCCAGAAACCCAGCACAGCAATGCGAGCAAATAACTCTGCATAACTACGCGCAAGAGTAAAGCGCAGCGTTTCAAACTCTTTGCTTTGCTCAGAATTTGAGAAGTAATCCTGAATTTTTTGATCCAACGAATGCTGCTCAACCAGAAGTTGGTTTGCTTGTTCACGTAGCGTGGTGAGTGTCTCAGCAGACAACCCTGCTGTGACATCGGCATCGTTGAGCATTTCGATGATTGTCCCTAGTGATTCCATCACCAAGTCACCATCTCGGTTGAAAATTTCAAGCTCGCGGAAATCAATAGCACCTGTCTCTACCTGCAAGTCATACAACTGGCGATAGCGTGCTTTAGCTTCGGCTTGTTTGAGATGGTCAGCTTTTTTGCTACGACCTTTATTGGCAGATTTGAGCTGGAAACTCAGGCTGTCTAGACAGACGGTGCTACTCCCGTCAAACACACTAACAATTAGATGGTCTCTGAATGCTTTCTGATACATACCATCCGCATATGCATTTCTTAAGAAAAAACGCGACCCAAGCACTGAAGAAGTGATCTTGGCGAGTGACTCTACATACTCAGGTACGAGTACCTTGACGATTGGTGACCATGTACTGAACTGATTGATACAAACGTGTAACCCACGTGCACCAACGAGTGATAACACCTCAGCAGCTAAAAGGTAGGCATAGGCTGTCGCGAGTTGCTCACGTACCAACGGAATGCTTATTACTTTTTTGTTATATAACTCGCGTTCAATAGCAAACTCGGTCGCGATACGGAGCATGGTATCGCCAGCACCAAGAGAGAAGCTACTGCAATATGCACGTGTTACCTGTAGAGTCTTGAGACCAAGCTCTAACCCTTGGCCTTCTTCACCGATCAAAGCATCTTTGTGAATTTCAGCATTGTTAAAGCCAATACCACTGATATCTAGCCCACGCATACCCACTGTTGGTAGTCGGTTCAGGCTATATGTTCCTTTTGAGGCCATATGACGCTTATCGAGCCAGAATGCGCTTAGGCTACGTGGTCCACGATCGTCTGATGTTTTAGCGATCAGACTTAAAGAGTCTCCTAAAGTGGCACGGTTAATTGACCATTTTTCGCCATTTAAAACATATTTACTCTCGGTAGATTGCGCTGTCACTTCACTAGATAGTAGGTCGGCACCATGAGCTTTCTCGCTATAAGCCAGCGCTGGAGCAGCACCACTCAAAATTCGACTAGCAATATTTTGGCATTGGTTCTCATTACCGCCGATCCATACAATCACGGACCAAGCATTCGTGCTATAAGTCGAATTGATGGTTAGATCTCGTCGTGCTAACACGCGATGCAGATATAGCAATTCTTCACCAATTTCCATACGACCTCCAAGTTCTGAAGGTACATAGAAACGGTTCATACCCACCGCATTCAGAAAATCAACAGCACGCTGAGGGTACTGTTCTTTCTCATCACGCTCGATGGCAGCAGACCAAGAAAAGTCGTTGTTAGTATCATGTACGGAGCCTAAAATTTGCTCCAGACGAGCAGCAGATTGAAACTGCCGCAAATTGGATGTAAGTGACATGAATTTTCACTCAAATGATTAAAGGGTAAGGGTTAAAACAAAGCACTTTTCAGACGATTAAAAATCAGCTTGCGCACTTCACGTTCCTTGATCATTGAGTTGAGTAGATTAGAGCTATAACGAATCAGCTGCCCCCGCTGCTCACGATCACGGATGACTTCTAAACCGTTTTTGACATAGTTTCGAGCAATCATCGTTCTACGGTTTGGATGGGTTAAACAGACCAATTGACCGCGTTCGATCTGCTCTTTAATTTTTCTTCTTCTAATTTTGCCGCTCGTGGTCTTATTTATTCGGCCTTGATGCAGTAAAAAGACACCTTCTACAGGCAAGCCAATCTCAGCTGTTACTTGCTCCTTAACCTGAGTTCTAATAGCTTCAAAATTGAGAGTCTTATCTAGTGATTTCTTTTTGATCTCAAGTACAACCGTAACACCGTCAGAATCAGCAACATTCACTGCTGCAACACAACCTTTACGAACAGCAGGATGCGCCATTTCAACAGAGCACTCGATATCTTGTGGGTAATAGTTCTTGCCACGAATAATAATCACATCCTTAAGACGACCAGTCACATAAAGGTCTCCATCTTTGATAAAGCCCATATCGCCCGTTCTTAAGTAATGTACTTGGCTAGGCTGACCCGCATCATCAATGATAGTCGCCGCAAAAGTTTCCTGATTGACCTCTGGCTTCTGCCAGTAACCTGCTGTCACACTCTCACCCGCCAACCAGATTTCACCGACTTCATGATCAGCTACTTCTTGACGGGTATGCGGATTGACGATGCGGCAATCTATGTGCGCAGATATCTTGCCACAGCTCACCACTTGCACAGCATTCTGGTCTTGACTGCTTTGTACCAAGTGAGCATTTAATTTGTCACGATCAAGTGAAATTGCATTGAGAGGACCAGTCACACCACTGACTAAGAGCGTGACCTCTGCCAAGCCATAGCATGGTAAGAAAGTATCCAGTTTCAATTTCGATTGAGTATTAAACTTCTCCATGAAGCGCTGCATAACGTGAGCTTTGATTGGCTCGGCACCGTTAAACATTACACGAACGCGACTCAGATCAAGCGCTGCAGCATCCTCATCAGAGATACGATGCAAACACAATTCATAGGCAAAGTTTGGTCCACCACTGATCGTGACACCTTTCTCACTAATAAATTGTAGCCATTTCAGTGGTTTACGAATAAAATCCAGCGGTGACATTACATAGCAGGTCAGACCTACATACACAGTCTGCAAAACTGATCCGATCAATCCCATGTCATGATAAACAGGTAGCCATGTCAGACCAATATCATCTGGCTGCGTACAAAATGCTTCGGCAATCATGACTTCATTTGCCATAATATTCTTATGGGTAACGATCACCCCTTTAGGCCAACCTGTTGATCCTGAAGTATATTGCAGGAAGCAGATATCTTGTTCTGCAATAAGCGGAAAATCCTTTTCTACCAAATCACGCTGCAATTGGGCATCAACGGCATGCAGTATTAAACTTTCATTTTGAGCCTTTAATGTGATCAGACCTGATAGCTCAAGAATCTTTTTTGTTGTGAGTACGATCTTTGGCTCACAGTCATTCATAATATTCAAAATATTAGAAAAACCATTACGATTAAACGGTAAGCTGACTGGTACTGCGATAATTTTGGCTTTCAGACAAGCAAAGAACGATACGATAAAGTCTAGGCCAGGTTCAAATAGCAATACTGCACGATCGCCACTGTCTACAAGGTTTAGTAGTATCTGAGCTTGGTGTTGAACTCGCTTATTGAGTTCCGCATACGTCAGAGATTGAATACCACCAGATTGACGTCCTAAATACTCGAAAGCGGTCTTAGCTCCATTTAATTTCGCGTGGGATTCCAAAGTTGCAATGATATTATCCGTACACATTACAGCCATAACTTACTCCGATTAATTATAATTAACCCTTAAAAAAACCTGCTATTTCAGAAACTCAACTTCTAGCTGGGGGTTTAATAAAAATGAATATACTTTTTTGTTTAAAATATAAATTCACATTATATTTTATGTGTGGGTGTTTTTTATTACACCTGTAAGTATTTACAGGTTAGATAGCTTTTATTTAAAATTAAGAATTTAAATTACTTTTATAATTATTTTTATTCAGTCATAGAGTATAAGTTTTTTTGATTAATTAAATTTAAAAACTCATTCTATAGTCTCGATCCAGAAACTCTTAAGTAAAGATTTTGAAGATTTTCTAATCTAAAAAATACTTACTTAGTTCGAATTTTTCTTTTATGGATCCTTAAATTTAGGTTCTTACTTGAGATAACATTTATAATTTCTATGATTAAATTTAATCCAATTCAGAAATATATTCACTCCACCACCCTTTAAATTCAAAGGAAAGAATTGAGTTAATCATATTTAACTAACAATTCAAGATTCAAAATTAGGTATCATCCAAGAGTTATAAGTTAATTTCTTAAATCTATCAACTTCACTTTAAGATTGTGTAAAAATATTAAAAAATTAAAGGCAGCAGTAATAATATATATTTTAATCACAATAAATATTGTATTCTAAATCAAAATAAAACAACAATTTAAATTTAATTAAACTTTAGATAGCTTAAATAAAAATTAAATTATTTATATTTATTAAAATAAATATTATTTTTAACATTTGGTTTAAAATACAAACAAAATATCTTTATTCAACTTCATATTATAAACTTGGTTTTACAAAAGGCCTAGCATTACAGCCCTGATAGCTGCTGATATTTTATTATTTACGTTTAACTTTTGCATTGAGTTACAGAGATGGAAATTTACTGTTCTTTCAGTTACTCCGAGAATCTGGGCAATCTCAGCTGACGTTTTACCCTCAGCTGTCCAACGTAGCACCTCCTTTTCACGGTTTGTTAAATAAAGATTAAACTGAGAGAACTCGACATCATTCACAATTTTAGCAATGCTGGAATGTACTATTTGAGTCAACCAGTACATATTTGTATATTGTGCCTTTTGCTCTTTCTCTGACAATTGGTCACTGGATCTTGCGAGTGTTAACATTCCTCTGGTCCCAATAAAATCACGGCTTGACTGAGCCCAACCCACATTAAGGCCATAAGAACGTGCCTCCTCCCAGAAATCTTTTTCTTCTTGTGTCTTTGCAGATTGGCTCGACCAGACAAGAGGTTGAAGTGATACCATACAATGCTGCACAGTTGGGTCAACCTTGACATACTGTTGTTCTACATAACGCTTTTGCCATGCTTCTGGATAATTATTCAACATAATCGTTTTTGGTTCAGCAATGGATAATGGCGACTGCATACCATAAGCACAATAATCAAAGCCAAGCTTTGAAGCTGTAGATTTAACGATCTCAAATAACTGGTATTCATCTTGTACGACCAGAAATGCTGATAATAAATCCTCTTGCCAACTGTCCATTTGCTCTCATTAGACTCCGACCAAAAATCATTTTTTGTTCATTTACATTTTATAAATCCAAGCGATCAAATTGAAGTATAAGCCTTGTCTTTTACCCTTATTTCAATAAAGCGATCGATCCGAGAATCTAAAAGATTTTTAGGTTACTAAAATATTTCACCACCTATTCCTCTTTTATTGATTTCTCAATTATAGATTTTGAATTCATCATTCAATTAACAACACTTTTAAGCCTAAATGGTTGTAAATTATTCAGATAAACTAAATTTCTGAAAGCTTTTAAAGTTGTTATATTTCAGGTGCAAATTATGCTTGAAAAAAAAATTTTACAGGATGCATTTTATTCCAAAAAATAATTATTTTTAAATTGATAAAAGTAGCCTAGAATTTATTCTTGATATTATATTTTTTGTTAATTTAATTAAATAATAACTTTCCACAACAACGAAGTTATGTAATTTTACCATTTATTATATATACAAACTAAAAAAATTCACAATAATTTAAAAAATCAACTAATTAGATTATAATTTGTATTATCAGCCATTATCCATTTAATAATGAGAACAAGTGCGCTATATAAATTTCATGATCGGTTGTGCTATTTATTAACTTTCAAGAAGTTATTTCTCATTAAAAATCTAAATTCATTTTATTATCATATAAGTAAATCTTAATATCCTAATACCTCTCTAATAAGATCAGCTTAACGATGTTGGTCATAAAATTGCCTTCAACCTGTTAAACATAACAGTATTTTATTGGCAATAATTTATGTTATTTATCCATTGAACCCCAATTCAAGTCACTTGAACAGGTAGCATGGTCACCATCCCCCCTCATTTCTCAATATCAGCAGATGGTTTTATTCGACTGAATGAAAACCAGCTTATGAACTATCCGCTCCAACACCTCATATCTATTGTTGAGTCAACACAAATAGAAGATTCTCAAATTCTCTATTATGGTTTTACTGAATGGGCAACATCACTGACTCCAGCTTTAAGTACGGGATGGGATTGGGAATTTATTGAGTACAATGGCATCACGAGTATAAAAAGAATTGGACTGCCTCGAAGCAATATTATGCTTGTTGATGTATCTGGTACAGATATTGGATTTGAAGTTACTGAAACACTAATTGAAAAGAAAATCGATACTTTGTTCTGGGAACAGTTCATTTATGCTCAAATCAATACAACCCAAACAATGGCTAAATTAACCCCATATTTCTCTTAGAAACCTGTAAATTCTTACAGTTACCGCTTCCCCACCTGTTAAGTAAAGTCACTTGAAAAATAAGTGGAAGCACTTGTAATGAATGTTATTGCTGGATTTCAAAATAATTTTTCAGAAGGCCTATATACTAAATTTAAAAATTACCGCTATAGGGTATTTGTTGAATATTTAGGTTGGGAGTTGAACTGTCCTAATAATGAAGAACTAGATCAGTTTGACAAAGTCGATACCGCCTATGTCGTCGCTCAAGATAGAGAATCTAATATTATTGGTTGTGCCAGATTACTACCGACTACTCAACCTTATTTACTTGGTGAGATATTTCCTCAATTACTTAATGGCATGCCTATTCCTTGCTCACCAGAAATTTGGGAACTCTCAAGGTTTTCAGCTGTAGATTTCTCGAATCCACCTACAACAGCTAACCAAGCAGTGTCATCGCCAGTTTCTATTGCCATTCTGCAAGAAGCTATTAACTTTGCAAGAGAACAAGGCGCAAAACAACTTATTACGACCTCTCCTCTTGGTGTAGAACGTTTATTACGTGCTGCGGGTTTTCGTGCTCATCGTGCAGGTCCACCCATGGTTATTGACGGATATTCTATGTTTGCATGCCTGATTGATGTTTAATTGCTTATTTGGGACTCCTACATATTTTCTGCATGAGTCCCAATCTTTATATAGTCACGTAGCAATATGACCAAGAATCTTAAGGCCTATCAATCAATCTTGGTTTTTAAATTTAAATTCGACTTTTTATAATAAGCTTCATCTGTTTTAGGACTCCAATCGCGTGGCATAAATGTCGTCGATATAATTGCAACCACAGCCATACTTCCAATATAAAGCATAATTAAATATGGATTACCCTGCCCGACGCTCAATAATTTAGTAGCAATCATTGGTGCTAAACCACCACCTAATACGCCAGCCAACTGCACCGAAATTGAAATTCCGCTATAGCGAATTTCCGCGGGGAATTGACGTGCAAAAAGCTGAGCTTGTGGTGCATACATAATCGGAAACACAACACCAATCGCTAAAACAATTGCTGTCCAAACTAATACAGGATCTTTTGTGTTGAGCATGGTAAAGAATGGATAGCAGTAAAGCGCCAATATGCATAGACCAAACATAAACATATTGCGTTGGCCGACTTTATCCGACAAATGTCCACATAACGGCGTCATAAATAAAATGACGGCTGCGCCGCAAATGGTGGCAAATAAAATTTCTTGGCGTGGGATTCCAAGTTGTGCAGTGGTATAAGCCAATGTAAATGTTGAGGCAATATAAAACCATGCATTCTCAGCTGCGCGAGCCAAAATAATGGTGATGAGTTGCTTTGGATGGTTTTTAAAAACCTGTAAAGCAGGAACTTTGACTTCTTCAGACTGTTGTTTTACTTTTTCGAAATCTGGCGACTCAGGCACTTTTACACGTATATACCAACCCACTGCCAGTAAAATAATACTGGCAAGAAATGGTAAACGCCAACCCCAGCTAAACAGTGCTTCTTCAGGTAATAACGACACCAGACCCAACGCGATTGAGGCTAGCATTAAGCCACCACCTGTACTGGCTTGAGGCAAGCTTCCCCAGAATCCTTTACCGCCTTCTGGTGCATGTTCAACGGCCATGAGCACAGCACCGCCCCATTCACCGCCCATTGCCATACCTTGAATGAATCGCAAGACAACCAAACCAATCGCAGCCCAATATCCAATTGATTCATAAGTCGGTAATAAGCCAATAAGTACGGTTGGGATCCCCATGAGCATCAAGGTCAGTAGCAACATCGATTTACGGCCAATCTTGTCACCAAAGTGACCAAAGACTAGGCCTCCTAATGGTCGCCCAATAAATCCAACGGCATAGGTTGCAAATGCAGCAAGCACGCCGGTAAGTGCGTCTAGATTTGGGAAAAATAGCTTATTAAAAATGAGCGCTGCTGCCGCACCGTAAATAAAAAAGTCATACCACTCAATGGTGGTGCCGACCATGCTAGAGATGCCTGCTAATCGATGTGACGACTTTTTAGTATTTGAACCGTTTCCATGTATTGATTGCATCGTAATATCCTTTTTAGATTTTCTTGTTTTATCTTTTTTATGCTTATGACCAGCCCTGACCATAAGCATGTTCAGGTCTCGCTTTATCTCCTTAAGCTTTTTATGTTTTTGTAATTCGGTTTAGCTCAATTTTTCTAAAATTGGCTCAAATCTCGAATTACGTTCTTGCCACTGTGGTTGTTTATCTTTATCGACAATGAGTGCACGAACACCTTCAATAAAGTCGCCATGCTCAAACCAGATATCTTGTAAATCACGTTCAAGCTGCATGCACTGAGGTAAAGAGAGCCCTCGACCTAAATGTTGTAGTTTTAAACTGGTTTGTTTGGCAATAAATGAGCGCTGCTGCAAAATGCTGAGCATCTTACTTGCCCAAGTTTTTAAGCTTTCATCTTGTTCATTTTCAAGACTTTGCTCGATTTCATCTAAATGCTGATATCCAAAGTGTTTACGAATACCTTCAGCCAATTGTTGTAATTCGCTTTCGGCAGGGCGAGTAATAAATCGGGTAATGATGCGTTCAATTCCCTCTTTGCTTAAACTTGGCGCTTCAACGAGAGCATCTTGCAAAGCTTGTAACTGTTCGCTTGGCACATGGTAGTCAATTAAATCGAGATAGAGCGCATCGCTGCTGCTGATCTGCTCGCCCGTAATTGCCATATAAACGCCAATATCATCAAGGCGAGACAGGAAATGCGTTGCGCCAACGTCTGGGAAAAAGCCAATCGCTGTTTCAGGCATAGCAAATCTGGACTTTTCACTGCTCACAACAATGTGACAAGCTTGAGCCAAGCCAAATCCGCCACCTAAAACATAGCCATCAAGCAAGACGATGACTGGCTTTTCATATTCACGCAGTATATCTAGCATTTTATATTCGGCACTAAAGTAGCCTTTGTAATCAGCCGTGCCATTTTTATAACTGTCGTAGAGATAGCGAATATCGCCACCTGCACAGAAGGCTTTTGGGCTATTTGACTTAATTAATACTGCCTGAACAGCAGCATCATTTCGCCACAGTTCCAATTGGGCACCAATACTTTTAATCATGTCTAGCGACAATGCATTGAGATGAGTCACACGGTCTAAGGTAATAATGCCCAACTTACCTTGTTGCTCAATCATTAAGTGATTTTCTGTATTCATTTTATTGATCTCTTACTGATTTTTAAAATTTGGTTTTCGTTTTTCAACGAACGCCTGCATTCCTTCTTTTTGGTCAAATGTTGCAAATATTGAATGGAACATGCGTCTTTCAAAACGCAAGCCTTCAGTCAGATTCACTTCAAAAGCTCGGTTAATGGTTTCTTTGAGCATCATATTTGCAGTTAAAGATCGTGTCGCAATTTTTTCAGCTGCTTGCAAGGTTTGTTCAAGTAATTCTTCTTTGCTAAACACACGTGCGACTAAACCACTTTGCTCTGCTTCTACAGCGCCCATTTGACGAGCGGTAAAACACATTTCCATTGCTTTGGCTTTACCAATTGCATGGGTTAGACGTTGTGTGCCACCAATACCTGGAATTACCCCTAAAGTGACTTCAGGCAAACCAAACTTAGCGTTATCAGCACAATAGATAAAGTCACACATGAGCGCTAGTTCACAGCCACCACCTAATGCATAGCCACTCACCGCTGCAATTAGAGGTTTACGGCGCTGTGCAATACGGTCTGCAAGATGGAAAAAGTCATCAAAATAAATATCTGGAAAGGCTAAATCAGCCATTTCTTTAATGTCGGCACCTGCGGCAAAAGCTTTTTCAGAACCTGCCAATACCATGCAGCCAATTTCGCGGTCTTTTTCGAGCTGATCTAATGCCTGATTAATTTCACTAATTAATTCGCTGTTTAAAGCATTGAGCGCTTGAGGGCGATTTAATGTAATCAGTCCAACCCCATTACGCTTTTCTAATAAAATACTGTGCCACTGCATTATTTATTCCTTGTTCTGATTTTATAGACTACGTGCAATCACTAAACGCTGAATATCACTGGTGCCTTCGTAAATTTGACAAATACGTGCATCACGATAAATACGTTCAATAGGGAAATCTCTGAGGTAACCATAGCCACCAAACACTTGTAGTGCACTCGAACACACACGCTCAGTCATTTCTGAAGCAAATAACTTGGCCATTGAAGCTTCGTTGAGACACGGTTGACCTGCTTCTTTTAAACGCGCAGCGTAGTGAACCAGTTGTCTCGCTGCTTCAATTTCAGTTGCCATACTGGCAAGGCGAAATGCGATGGTTTGATGCTCAAAAATTGGTTTTCCAAAAGTAATACGCTCTTTGGCATAACGGGTCGCCTCTTCGAGCGCCGCACGTGCTAAACCGACTGCTTGTGCAGCAATACCAATACGTCCACCTTCTAAATTGGCAAGAGCGATTTTCAAGCCCTCACCTTCTTTACCCAACATAAGACTTTTATGGATGCGCACATCTGTCAGGGCAATCTGGCAGGTATCTGACGCATGCAGACCGAGTTTTTCTTCTACACGAATCACTTCATAACCCGGTGTTTCGCGTGGGACTAAAAAGGCACTAATACCTTTTTTGCCCGCGCTCGGATCAGTCACGGCAAACACAATAATGACACCGGCATTATTACCCGAGGTAATAAACTGCTTAGCACCATTTAAAATGTAATCATCGCCATCTTTCACCGCTCGGGTTTTAATGGCTCCCGCATCTGAACCTGTATGTGGTTCGGTTAAGGCAAAAGCGCCGATCATTTCACCTTGTGCCAGAGTTTTTAAAAAGCGTTCTTTTTGCTCATCGGTACCAAACTTTAAAATAGGTACACAACCAACCGAGTTATGTACGCTCATGATGGTCGAGGTTGCACCATCTGCCGCCGCAACTTCTTCGAGTGCCAGTACATAGGCTAAGTTACCCGTGTCTGAACCGCCCCATTGCTCTGAAACAAGCATACCCATAAAACCGAGTTGGCCCATTTGAGCCAGAGTCTCTTTTGGGAAAGTTCCGTCTCGGTCCCAATCGCTGGCATTAGGCTTAATTTGTTCTTGGGCGAAACTTTTCGCCATGTCACGGATAAGTAATTGTTCTTCGGTAAATTGCATTATTATTTCCTTTACCCTGCTTTAGCTTGTTGTTTAGCAATTTCTTGATTACGCAATAAAAAGCGCTGAATTTTGCCACTTGGAGTTTTAGGTAATTCACTCACAAATTCAACTAAACGTGGGTAAGCATGAGCAGAAAGTCGTCTTTTAACAAATTGACTGAGTTCTTCAGCAAGTGTTTCTGATGGTTGAGTAGTCGCGGATAAAATCACGAATGCCTTAACCACTTCGGTACGGTCTGGATCAGGTACACCAATCACTGCCGCCTCAATGACAGCATCATGTTCAAGCAAAGCACTTTCTACATCGAATGGACCAATGCGGTAACCCGATGTGGTGATTACATCATCGCTGCGTCCTACAAAGCTCATACTGCCATCGGCATGTAACTCGGCAGTGTCGCCCGTTAAGTAGTAATGACCAACAAAAGGCGATTTACGGCTTTCTTTGTAGCCACCAAACCACATCATTGGAGACTGGCTAATATCGACTGCCAAAATTCCTGGTGTGTCTGGCGGAAGTTCTTCACCTTGTTCATTGACAATCGCAACACGATAGCCCGGACTTGGAAAACCTGCTGAACCAGCATGGATTTCATGTTTTAAACCATGATGATTACACACCACCATGCCGACTTCAGTTTGCCCATAGTGGTCATAAATCGGAGCATCAAGGACTTGTTTAAACCAGCGAATGACTTCAGGATTCAGCGGCTCACCGGCACTGCTCACCACACGGAACTGACCTTTTAACGGCGCCATTTGCGCTGGATCTGCTGCCATCATCATACGGTAAGCCGTTGGTGCACCTGCCAAGTTGTTAACTTTATAATCTTTCACAATTTGGCATAGGCTATCTGTGCTGAACCCACCTTCATAGAACAAAGTAGCGTGGCCCAAGAATAACGGCCCAGTAATCGCATAGTACAAACCATACGCCCAACCCGGATCGGCAATATTCCAAAACGAGTCTTCTTCTGTTAAACCAATGGCATCTTGCATATATCGACCAAAGGCAATCAGTGCTTTTAAAGGCACTTCCAAAGGTTTAGCAGGACCTGTAGTACCTGAAGTAAACATGAGCAAGAAAGGATCTTGAATGTTACGCATCACCAGATCACATTGATCGGACTGCTGCTTCACCTCATTCCAGAAATTAAAATCGCCTGCTTTAAGCGGAGTACCTTGTGCGTCGGCCACCGTCACAATTGCAGGGCAATTTTCAATTTCATCAAGCTTGCTACGGTTCCCCATATCGGTCACTACTAGCTTACTTTGTGCAAGCTGAATACGGTGCTCAATCGCTTTTGGGCCAAATGCAGTAAATAACGGTTGATAGACTGCACCAATTCGCCAAGCTGCCAAAATCGTCACGATCAGTTCAGGTGTTCTTGGTAATAGACCTGAAATACGGTCACCCGTTTTCACACCTTGTGCTTTTAAAAAGTTGGCAAATTGACTCGACCATTCTTTTAATTCACGGAAGGTATATTGCTCTTTTCGTCCGTCTTTTCCTTGCCAGTACAGCGCGATTTTGTCGCCATCTGCATGTCGATCACAGCATTCATAACAAGCGTTCAGTGCATCGAGTGAACCTGACAACATCTGTTTAGCAGTGCTTTCCAAATCGAAAGCCTGTACAGCATTTTGATAATCCATCATATCTTTTCCCTCAGTCCGGATTTGTTGTTATTCACGACAGGGTTTGATTTATTGGTTTAAAGCCATCCTTTGGCTTTACCGTTATGCCTCTTGTGGCAGGTATTGCTGAATAATGCTCGAAAAATCGAGATTGGCATTACCGCGCATACACATTTGCTGATAAAGCTGTTGCACCATACCACCTAATACAACGGGCTGTTTGACTTGGCCCGCGGCCTCTACAGCGAGTCCTAAATCTTTTAGCATCAGCTGAGTGGCAAAACCATCTTGATAACCTCGAGACGCAGGCGCATTTTCATTAATATGCGGCCATGGGTTACATACATCTGAACTCCAGCAACGACCACTTGAGGTGTTAATGACGCCTGCCAATGCTTGTGGGTCAATGCCGAGTTTCACACCCAATGCCATGCCTTCGGCCACCGCAGCCATTGAAATACCTAAAATCAGGTTATTGCAAATTTTGGCAATTTGGCCTGCACCGACATCACCACAATGAACAATATTTTTGCCCATATGGCTGAGTACAGGTTTTACGTCGTTAAAGGTTTGATCATCGGCACCCACCATAAAGGTTAAAGTTCCCGCTTGAGCACCAATGGTTCCACCAGAGACTGGTGCATCACAGATTTTAATATTTTTGCTATGCGCAACAGCCGAAATATCTTTGATGGTTTGCGGGTCAATGGTGCTGCTATCAATGCATAAGCTACCTGCTTTTAGCACTTCCAAAACACCATTTTCACCCAAGTAAACGTCTTTAACATGCTTTGCGGCAGGTAGCATGCTAATGACTACATCAGCTTGTTTTACTGCTGCCTGAGGGCTGTCGCAGACTATGCCACCTGCCTCGGCGAAGTGCTGAATAGCAACTTCACTGAGGTCATAACCATACACTTTGATTCCGGCTTTTAGTAGGTTATGGGCCATTTTGCCGCCCATATTTCCTAGTCCGATAAAGGCGATATTCATCCGTGATCCCCTTAACGTAAACTAATGGTGGTGTTTACACCGCCAACTTCATGGCTATCTTCAAACCAGCGACTGGTAATAGTTTTGGTCTGGGTATAGAACTGGACAGCCTGTTTGCCGTATGGTCCCAAATCGCCGAGTTTAGAACCTCTTGAACCAGTAAAACTAAAGAACGGTACAGGTACAGGAATTGGAATGTTGATACCGACTTGACCAATATCAATTAAGTTTTGGAAAGTACGTGCAATGGCACCACTTTGTGTGAATAGACCTACACCGTTACCAAATGGGTTGGCATTGATAAGAGCAATCGCTTCATCAAGTGTGTCAACACAAATAATAGAAAGTACCGGACCAAAGATTTCTTCTTTATAAATACGCATGTCGGTATTTACGCCACTAAAAATCGTTGCACCTACAAAGTTGCCCGACTCATAACCTTGCACTTGCACATTGCGACCATCAAGCAGAAGTTCTGCACCTTGCTCAACACCGCTATTAATCAAGTCAATTACACGCGCTTTGGCACGTTTTGAAATGACTGGGCCAATGTCAGTATTTGGCTCATGGCCTGCGTTTACTTTTAAGGTTTTCGCTTTTTCAACTAACTCTTGAATCCATTGTTTGCTGTCGCCAACCATGACTGCAACCGACAATGCCATACAGCGTTGCCCTGCTGCACCAAATGCTGCACCGACTAAGGCATTTAAGGTTTGTTCTTTATTGGCATCTGGCATGACAACCACATGGTTTTTTGCGCCCATCATCGACTGCACGCGTTTGCCATGTTGTCCTGCAAGGTTATAAACATGTGTGCCAACCGCAGTTGAACCCACAAATGAAATCGCTTTAATGTCTTTATGGGTACACAAACGGTCAACCACTTCTTTGCCGCCATGCACAACGTTTAAGACACCTGCTGGAATACCTGCTTGAATCGCAAGTTCAACCAGCATCATGGTTGATAACGGGTCTTGTTCTGATGGTTTTAAAACGAAGGTATTGCCACACACAATTGCCATTGGGAACATCCAAAGTGGAATCATGGCAGGGAAATTAAACGGCGTAATACCCGCACAGACACCCAAAGGTTGCTGCAAGGTATAGGTGTCTACGCCACGTGCTACACCTTCGACATATTCACCCATTTGCAAAGTGCCGATCGAACAAGCATGCTCAACTACTTCTAAACCACGTTGAATATCACCTTCGGCATCTGCCAAGGTTTTGCCTTGTTCAGCAGTCAAGACTTGTGCAATTTCCTTCATGTTGGCACGAATTAAGTCTTGTAACTTAAGCATAATGCGCATACGTGCCTGAATTGGCGTTTGACGCCAAGAAGCAAAAGCATCTTGTGCGGCTTGAATAGCAGCGTCAACTTCTTGAACTGTAGCAAATGGTACGCGACCAATCACTTCCTGAGTGGCTGGGTTAATAATATCTTGCCATTCCTGTGTTTTAGATTCGATAAACTGTCCGTTAATGAGTAACTTAGCGGTTTCCAATTCGATTTTTTGGATTGTGTTCATAACCTCTCCGTAGGCCATATTTTTATTGTGTTCAGTTATTAGAAAATACTGATCTATGTATTTTCTTTATTCAGGTTTCATTTGAGACTAACAAAGAAAGCTTTGACCACCAACGCAAATTCATGCACGATTGTTGTGCAAATATGCACAGGGACAATAACAAAAATGAAAGTGGATTGGGATCATCTACAGTTTTTTCTGGTTTTAGCTCGCACTAAAACCTTAACCAATGCTGCACGTATTATTGGTGTCGAGCATAGTACGGTGGCTAGACGAATTCAGGCTCTAGAACTTGCTTTGGGTACAACGTTGTTTAAACGTGAAGCAACAGGCTATGAGCTGACACTCGAAGGCATGGCACTGGTTCCTCGAGTTGAGCAAATGGAACAGGCCTTCTTACAAATTGAAAAACCACATCAACCTTTGCAAGGTCGTGTGCGAATTGGCACACCTGAAGGTTTTGGAACTGCGTTTTTAGCTCGTTTACTGGCTGAGTTCTCCATTCAATACCCACTGCTCACCATCGATCTGATTCCAGTGCCAAAAATGATTAAGCTCTCACACCGTGAAGCGGACATTGTCGTGTCGATTGAGCGCCCAACCTCGGGGCCTTATATCATTACTCGCTTGTCAGACTACTGCTTAAAAATTTATGGCAGCCAAAACTATCTAGCGCAAAACCCACCGATTCGCGGTTTAGAAGATTTAACTCAGCATCGCTTTGTAAATTATATTGATGATCTGGTGTATAGCCCTGAGCTGTACTGTTTAGAGCGGTTACCTTTGAAACTCAATGCTAACTTCCGTAGCAGCAGTATTTTGGCCCAGCAAATTGCGGTCAGTGCGGGTGCAGGGCTTGCGATTTTGCCCAAGTTTCTAGCAGACGATAAACCTGAACTCGAAGAAGTATTAGAGCAGCAAGTTCGTTTCACGCATACCTTCTGGATGCTGACCTTTGTTGATTTACAGCACGAACCGCGCATTAAACTCGTCTGGGATTATTTACGTAAACAAGCCGATAAATATCAACACTTACTGGTTGATTAGACATCTCAATAAAAAAGCCAATCAATCATGATTGGCTTTTTGGGTAAATCGAGAAAGGATAATTAAAAGACTTCTCGGCCTAGTTTTTTCATACGCGGTTTATAGAATGCATAGTAGGTTACGCTTAAAACTACTAACCATACTGGGCTAACGTAGAGTGCTTTCAATGTATCTGGCTCTAGTGCCAAAATCACTAAAGTAAACAAGAAGAATGCAATGACAACATACGCCATCAACACCCCACCTGGCATTTTAAAGGTTGATGCTGCGTGAAGCTCAGGACTCAACTTACGGTAACGTAAATAGCATGCCATGATCAGAAGCCATACACTAATAAAGAGAATCACACAGAGTGAACTTGCCAAAGTAAATGCTTCCATGGTGTTTGGAACAAAGTACTGAAGCACTGCCCCGCCCATAATGAAAATACATGAGAAGATTAAACCATTTGAAGGTACGGCACGTTTTGATAAACGTCCCAATGCACTTGGCGCCTGACCATCTTTCGATAAACCGAACAGCATACGACTGGTTGAAAACACACCACTGTTCATTGAAGACATCACTGAAGACAGCACCACCAAGTTCATGATGATGGCTGAAACAGGAATACCCGCATTTAAGAACAACTCAACAAATGGGCTTTTATCTGCACGAATGTGATCCCAAGGTGTTACTGACATCACCACAAAGAGTGCCAACACATAGAATAGAATAATACGTACAGGAATCGCGTTAATTGCCTTTGGTAGATTTTTCTCTGGATCTTTGGTTTCAGCAGCTGTTGTACCAATCAGCTCAACACCAATAAAGGCAAATACGGCGATCTGGAATCCTGCCAAAAATCCGCTTACGCCTTTTGGAAATATGCCGCCATGCGACCACACATTACTTACACTCACAACCTCACCATGCGGAGCTTGAAAATGAGTAAGGAGCATATAACCACCGACTCCAATCAGGCCAATAATGGCCAAGATCTTAATGAGTGCGAACCAAAATTCAACTTCACCAAACAACTTCACCGTAAGAAGGTTAAGCCCTAAAATGAATAGTACACAGCCTGTACTAATCATGGCTTGTTGCATTGGTGAGAAACTGGCGCCTTCAGGCAGCCAGAAACTTAAATAGTTAATGACCGCAGACAAGTCAGCAATACCGACCAGTACCCAGCCTAACCAATAAGTCCAGCCTATATAATAGCCAGCCCATGGTCCGATCAAATCATAAGCCATATCGACAAATGATTTGTAATGTAAGTTGGCAAGTAATAGTTCACCCAATGCACGCATCAGAAAAAAGAACATGCCACCAATTATCATGTAAATCACGAGGATTGAAGGACCTGCGAGGGAGATGGTTTTGCCCGAGCCCATGAATAGGCCCGTTCCAATTGCACCGCCAATTGCAATCATTTGTAAGTGGCGATTATTTAATTTCCGTTGTAAATGATCAGGGGAGCTTGCCTCATCGGGATGATGAACCATTGTCATATTAGAAGTCCTTTTTATATTTTGCTTAACTTAAAATCAGCAACCTATAGGGAGAAAAACGAACCGTATATCGTGGGTTGCTGAGTCTATACCTCAGGACAAGATGTTCAAGTATATTTTTTCCTTAATTGATAAATCGTTTGTCCTGTTTTTTTAAGTCACATTATTTATGTACTGCCTTCACGGCAATTTTAATTAACATATCTGGATTTTCCAGATTAGCCGGAGTGTAGCATGTGGTAATACAAGATGTCGCTTTTCTACCCCCCTCTAAACTGTGCTATTGATTCAAAAATAAACAACATTATTCCGATAAAAAAACTGATGAAAATAAAAAAAGCCAATCATGATTGATTGGCTTTTTAATAAAACTTAATGATCGTTAACGAGTTCACGTCCTAGCTTTTTCATACGTGGTTTGTACAACATATGATAGGTAACACCTAAAATGACTAGCCATACTGGACTGACATACAGAGCTTTTAAAGTATCTGGCTCTAGCGCCAAGATAACCAAAGTAAAAAGCATAAATGCCAAAACCACATAACTCATCCAAACGCCACCCGGCATTTTGAAAGTCGATTTTTCATGTAATTCAGGACGTAATTTACGATAGCGTAAATAGCACACCATAATGAGACTCCAGACACTAATGAATAGAATCACACACAGTGAACTTGCTAAAGTAAATGCTTCCATGGTGTTTGGAACAAAGTACTGAAGCACTGCCCCACCCATAATGAAAATACATGAGAAAATCAAACCATTTGAAGGTACAGCACGTTTTGATAAACGCCCAAATGCACCCGGTGCCTGACCGTCTTTTGATAAACCGAACAGCATACGACTGGTTGAAAACACACCGCTGTTCATTGAAGACATCACTGAAGACAGTACCACCAAGTTCATGATGATGGCTGAAACAGGAATACCCGCATTTAAGAATAACTCAACAAACGGGCTTTTATCTGCACGAATGTGATCCCACGGGGTTACTGACATCACAATAAATAGCGCCAACACATAGAACAGAATAATACGTACCGGAATCGCATTAATTGCTTTAGGCAAGTTTTTCTGTGGATCTTTGGTTTCGGCAGCCGTTGTACCTACGAGTTCCACCCCGACAAAAGCAAATACAGCAATCTGGAATCCTGCCAAGAAGCCTTCTGTACCTTTCGGGAATAAACCACCATGTGACCAGACATTACTAATGCTTGCAACAGCACCTTGAGGAGCTTGGAAATGACTGAAAATCATATAGCCACCCACTCCGATCAGGCCAATAATGGCCAAAATCTTAATGAGTGCAAACCAAAATTCAATTTCACCAAATAGGCGTACTGTTAGGAGGTTAAGGCCCATCACAAATAATACGCAGCCTGCACTAATCATGGCTTGTTGTGTTGGAGAGAAGCTTGCTCCATCGGGCAACCAGAAGCTCAAATAGTTAATGACTGCTGAAAGATCCGCAATACCGACCAGCACCCAGCCCAACCAATAAGTCCAACCCAAATAGTAACCCGCCCAAGGACCAATCAGGTCATGAGCCATATCAACAAAAGATTTGTAATGCAGATTTGCAAGGAGTAACTCACCCATTGCACGCATTAAGAAAAAGAACATGCCTCCAATAATCATATAGATCAAAAGGATTGAAGGACCTGCGAGGGAGATTGTTTTACCCGAGCCCATAAATAGGCCGGTTCCAATTGCACCGCCAATAGCAATCAGTTGTAAATGACGGTTAGACAGTTTTCGTTGCAGATGATCAGGAGAATTTTCTGCATCTGAATGACGAGCCGTTGTCATATTAAAATTCCTTTTTGAATTCCTTTGTTAAGATCAGCAACCTATGGCGAAAATCGAACCGTATGCCATAGGTCACTGAATCTGTTCACCAAAAAATGACTGGATAAACCGTATCTATCTTCCTTCTGTTAGATACATCATCATTTTTGGAGTAAAAACGAATTACTTTTGTGCTGCCGTCACGGCAATTTCAATTAACCAATTTGGATTGACCAAATCGGCCTGAATTGTGGCACGCGATGGCGCAACACACCCTTTTAACCAGTCAACCCAAATTGCATTTACGGTTGAAAAGTCAGAAAGATTTTTTAAATAGAGCTGCGCAGAAAGCAAGCGAGATTTATCGGTATCAGCAAGTGCCAAAAGTTCATCAATCGTTGCAAGAATTTCACGAGTTTGGCCTGCCACGTCTTGCTCGGTATTTTTAGGTACCTGACCTGACAAATAAACCACTTTGTTAAAAACAGTCACGGCGCTCATGACTTCGTTAGTGTTAATCTTTTGTATATCTGAATTAGACATTCGGATTTCCTTATACCTGATTAATAAATTGAACACGGGCAGTGACGGCACACATCAGTTCATAACCCACCGTACCGGATGAAACTGCGACATCATCAATAGGTAAAACGACGCCTGTACTTGATTGGCCCCAGAGCACGACTTCACTGCCGACTTTGGCACTGTCAATGCCCGTTAAATCGACTGCCAACATATCCATGCTGACGCGGCCAATTGTACGAGTGCGGACAGAGTCCACTAAAACAGGTGTGCCTGTTGGTGAAATACGCTGATAACCATCGGCATAGCCGCAAGCCACAATCCCAATCGTCATGGATTGCTCTGCCACAAAGTTTGAGCCATAACCGACGCTTTCATTCGGTTCTAAATGCTGAACAGAAATAATTTCACTGCGTAAGCTCATGGTCGGTTGTAAGCCCCAATCCGCAATACTATGCGTCGGGTAGTCTGGCGAGCTGCCATAGAGCATGATGCCGCTACGTGCATAATCTGATTTGAGCTGGTCTTGATAGCGCAAAATTGCCGCACTATTACTTACCGACCTTTCACCCGGTAAATCTTTTACAATTTCTTCAAAGGCAGTAATTTGATAATCAATGCCTTGCTGGCCGAAACGATCGCCATCTGCATCTGAAAAATGCATCATGTGCGTAATCTTGGACACATTTGCCAAGTTATTTAAACGTTCCCATGCCTGAACATAGTGCTGTGGTTTAAAACCAAGACGGTTCATACCACTGTTCATTTTTAGGCAAACATCAAATTGAGCCGGATAAGGATGCTTTTCTACCCACTCAATTTGCGCTTCACTATGAATGGTGAAACTGAGTTGATACTGCACACAATCAAATAAGTCTTGAGGAGAAAAAACTCCTTCGAGCAACAAAATTGGACCTGTCCAACCTAAAGCGCGAATTCGTTTTGCTTCATCAAGATCAAGTAAGGCAAAGCCATCTGCTGCTTTAAATGCTTCATAAACACGTTCAATTCCGTGTCCATAAGCATTGGCTTTTACAACGGCAAAGACCTTACTGTTTGGCATAGCCTTGCGTACCACCGCCAAGTTATTTTGTAAGGCTTGACGGTGGATGACTGCGGTAATAGGACGAGGCATGATTAATTTCCTAACGTCCGTTATGCAGCATGTGCGTGTGAATAACGCTGAATTGAAAGACCATCGGTACTGATATCAGTCTTATGATTCAATACGATGTCACTGATTAATTTTCCTGAACCACACGCCATGGTCCAGCCTAAAGTACCGTGACCTGTATTCAAGAACAGATTTTTAAAGCGAGTCGCACCAATAATTGGGGTACTGTCTGGAGTCATTGGACGTAGACCCGTCCAGAAAGAAGCCTGTGCCATATCACCGCCCGGGAACAAGTCCTGAGTCACCATTTGCAAGGTTGCACGGCGGTCTTCGTTTAGACCTAAATTGAAACCGCTTAACTCTGCCATTCCACCTACGCGAATACGTTGGTCAAAACGAGTAATCGCAATTTTGTAGGTTTCATCAAGCACTGTAGATTGTGGAGCAAAAGCTGGGTCAACAATAGGAATCGTCAACGAGTAACCTTTGACAGGATATACAGGTAACTGTAGATCAAGTGGTTTCAAGAAATCACGTGAATAACTACCAAACGCTAGTACATAACGATCTGCGGTTAAGACCTTACCATTGACCTGAACGCCCTTAATTTGATCGCCTTCAACAATCAATTTTTCTACGTTCTGATTAAACTGGAAGTTAACACCTAACTCTTTAGCAATTTGAGCTAAAGCATTGGTAAATAAATAACAGTCGCCTGTTTCGTCATTTGGTAAATGTAAACCACCAACGAGTTTATCTTGTGCATTTGCCAACGCTGGTTCTACACGACCAAGTTCGTTGCCATTTAATAATTCGTAGCTTACGCCGCACTCTTGTAGCACGCTAATGTCGCGTTGAACCGCTTCCATTTGCGCGTCTTTACGGAATAACTGCAACGTACCTTTAGCGCGGTTTTCGTAATTAATGCCTGTATCTTTTCTAAGTTCACGTAAGCAATCACGGCTGTATTCAGCCACACGCATCATACGTTCTTTGTTCACAGCATAACTTTGTGGATTACAGTTTTTTAGCATTTGCGCCATCCACTGTAACTGCCACATGCTGCCATCTAAATTAATCGCAAGCGGTGCGTGATGTTGGAACATCCACTTCACAGCTTTAAAAGGGATTCCTGGTGCTGCCCAAGGGGTCGAATACCCTGGCGAAATTTGACCTGCATTACCAAAGCTTGTTTCTTCAGCAGGACCTGACTGACGGTCAAGAACAGTGACCTCAGCTCCTTGTTGAGCTAGATAATAGGCACTTGCCACTCCAATAACGCCGCTACCTAAAACAATTACGCGCATTTCCATTCCCTCACGCACACCAGTTTATTTAACTAGTATATTTCTGCTTCAATAGTTTATTTCACTGTTTTTCAGGCTATAATCTAGGTAAATTTATGTTTTTCTCACGAGAATTTTAAAAAAAGAGGAAATATCTATGCGCCCCTTAGATCGTATAGATCGCATGATTCTGGATATTTTGCAGCGCGAAGGACGAATTGCGATTAGTGAATTGGCATCGAGAGTTAACCTGTCGACCACCCCCTGTTCGGAGCGTGTAAAACGCCTAGAACGCGATGGCATTATCATGGGTTATTACGCTCGGTTAAACCCAGCCTTTGTGGACCGTAACCTGCTTGTCTTTTTAGAAATTAAGTTATCTGCCAAATCAGGCGATGTGTTTGATCAGGTAGCCAGAGACTTAGTCGAAATTCCTGAAGTGCTTGAATGTCACCTTATTTCAGGCGAATTTGACTACCTCGTAAAAGCGCGTTTAAAAGAAATGAGTGCATATCGTCGCTTATTAGGAGATCTACTAAAGAAACTCCCCGCTTCAGCATCGTCACACAGTTATGTGGTCATGGAAGAAGTCAAAGAAACTCTGTATCTAGATGTGAGTAAATAAAGCGAGCATTCTTGAACTCGCTTTACTCACGTTTGAAAATTAGAAATATTTTAAAATCGAGATATGCTTGTTTTGATGTTTGAACTTCGAGAACCATTTAACTGCTGGATAGAGTGCAAAAGACAGTACAATCGTGATTAGCCACAGCATCCATACATGGCCGACCGACAAATAGCTCCCATAGTTAGCTCCCCATATACTGAGTGCAAATACATACATCAGTTTCAGCACATATAAATGCAGTAAATAAAAGAACATCGGCACCGAGCCAAACACGACCAATGGTTTTAGAAATGAGTATTGCTGCATACGTTCAAAAGCGGTCAGTACAATTAGTCCGATCCCAACATTTAGCAAAATAAACAATAAAGACGGCGGATACTTGGTGAGGTTAAAAAAGCTCATAAGGCTCAGTTGTAATGACTCAAAATACTGCCACGGCTGGTCACCATAGACGTTGATTAAACGCAATAAAACAAATAGCCCAATACTTGCTAAACCAAGGCTGAGTAAAGCACGGCCTCTTTGCTTTGCTGTATATTTTGAACTAAACAACTGACCTAAAACGTAGCCTAATAAAATTACCCCAATCCAAGGTAAAACAGGGTAACTTGTGCGAAGCTTGATACCCGCAAACTCAAGCCAGCCACGTTCATGTAAAACGAACCATATATTCTGTAGGATGCCTTGTGAGAAGTGCACAGAATCTAGCAGGTTGTGCCCAAAAATAATCACCAACGCTACACCCGCAAGAACTGGTAAAGGCAAACTTACACAGCACGCTAGCACCACCATGCTAATGCCGATCGCCCAAATTACCTGTAAGTAAATGACTTGGGGTGGAAAGGTTGCTGTCCATGCAAAATTCACAAGGGTAAGCTCTAACACAATTAAAAATAAGCCGCGTTTTAATAGAAAGGCACGCGTTTGTTGTAAGTCCTGTTTTTTTGATTGAAATAAAAATGCAGAAATACCCGTTAAAAGTACAAAAACCGGAGCGCAAATATGTGCCAATAATCGACTGCCAAATAATGCTGGTTCTGTTACTGTTACGTCCATTGGATCGGTAACCTGTTTATGTAAATAGAAAGTTTCCCTGACATGGTCGAGCAACATAATGATGATCACCAAACCACGCAATGCATCAATCGACTGTAAACGTTCAATATTCTTTTCTAAAGACATAGCAGTAATCAACAAAATAATGTAACGTTATACTATTACATTATAGTTCTTTTGTCTTTCATGGCTGATTATTTATGCAACACAAATTAGGATTGTTGTCTTCGTTGGGTCTATCATTTATATCGACATTCACTTGGGCAGAAGAAACGTCAACGGTACTTGAGACCATACGCGTTCAGGCTGAAAGTACCCAAGAAGGTGTGAGTCAAAATAGCTCGGCGACTAAATTTTCTCACGATGTTTTAGACGTACCTTTTAACCGTGCTTATGTTTCAAAACAAATGATGGAACAACAAGACGTTCAACGGATTGATGACGCATTAAGCTTGGTGAGCGGGGTTTTTCATCAAAACAGTTTTGGTGGCGGCTTTTGGGATAACTACTCTTTCCGTGGTTTTAGTACTGATCCCAATTTAGGTGCATCTATGATCCGTAACGGTTTGAGTGTCAACCGAGGGATTAATGCGCCAAAAGATGTCGTAAATATTGAATCTTTAGAGTTTTTAAAAGGGCCAATGGCTGCGCTATATGGCCGCGGCGAAACAGGTGGTTTGCTGAACCTCAACAGTAAAAAACCGCAGTGGCAAAGCGAAAGTGAACTTAACCTACGTGCCAATACCCAAGAACAATATCGAATAAGCCTGGAACACACGGCGCCTATTAACGATGAACTGGCCTATCGTGTAGCAGTGGCTCATGAAGATAATCAAAGCTTCCGTGATCATGTCAGTAGTGAACGCTGGTTCTTTTCACCGCAGCTCACATGGAAAATTTCAGACCAAACACAACTCGACTTTGATAGTGAATTTACAGAGCATAAAGGAACCTTTGACCGTGGTGTCAGCACCGTCAATCACCAGTTTGTGATGGACCCGAAAACCTTTACAGGTGAACCTGACGACGGCGATTTGAAAATAAAAGATTACTTTTACCAATTACGTCTGAGTCACGAATTTAACCCTGACTGGAAGCTAAATAGTGCTGTCAGTTATAAAGATGCCAAAATGGTCGGCTTTGCAACCGAACCTCGTCGTATGCAAGCCGATGGCCGTACTTTAGAGCGTCAACGTCGCTATCGTGATTATACAAGTCAAGATGTTCTGGCTCAGACAGAGTTACTTGGCAAGGTTGATACTTCGTGGGCGCGCCATGAAATTTTGCTTTCAACCGAGCTTGGTCAACTCGACTATAAACAATATCAACTGCGTCGAAACCATGATTCAAACTCTCCCACTACAGTGAATACTATTGATATTTACCAACCTGAATATGGTAAATATTTACCGAACTTAGCTCCATTTACCAACACTAAAGAGCGCCAACGCTATTTTGCACTGAATGTACAAGACCAGATCTTTTTTAATGATCAGTGGAGTGTGCTAGTTGGCAACCGTTTTGATCAGGTCGAGCAAGATTTTAAAAATCATATAAAACAGACCGAGGACAACCAGACACTTCATCAAAATAGTCCGCGTTTCGGAGTAAATTTCAAAGCCTCTGATCAGTGGGCGTTTTATACAAACTATGGCCGCTCATTTGCCATGAATAGTGGTATGAACCGAAATGGTCAGACTTTTGCCCCTGAAAAAGGCGAAAGCTACGAGGTAGGCACCAAATATAAAGTGAATGACCAAAGTGTACTGAGTGTTGCTCTGTTTAAAATGAAAAAACAGAATGTGCTGACAACCGATCCCATCGACAAAGACCTTCAAACTGCAGCAGGCGAAGTGAGTAGTAAAGGAATTGAGTTTGACTTAAATAGCCAAATCACTGACCGCTGGTTCGTCAATGCCAACTATAGCTATACCGATGCTCAAATTGAAAAAGACCAAGACTTGCCAAAAGGTGCCCGTCTGAGCAATGTGCCAAAACACCAAGGTGCTGTAAGTACCAATTATGAGTTTCTACAAGAAGGCTCAACAAAAGCAGGTGTAGGTGCCAACCTTACTTATGTGGGCGAACGTAGCGGACATAACCTTGATAATGGCTTTAATTTACCAAGCTATACCCTCGTGAACTTAAATGCTTACTATGCCCCATCTGACCGCTTACGCTATCAACTGAACGTAAACAATTTATTTGATAAAACTTACTATGTTTCAAGCTATAGCGATTTGTGGGTTCAACCGGGTGAGCCACTGAATGCTTCAATCTCCGCACAGTGGAAGTTTTAATTCATCTATAAAATAAAAAGCCCGAATTATTTCGGGCTTTTTATTAGAACATGCCATTTTCATTCACAAGCGGTTCAGGCTGCATTTGCCCGATATCCCAAAGCTCAGCAATTTTTCCATTTTCAAAACGACAAATATGAACCACAGCCAAAATGGTAGGTTTGTCATTCATTTGCATTTCAAGTTTCGAATGTACGGCAACCAAAGTCCCATCTTCAATGACATGTTGGACATCAAAGACTTTATTGGGATTTTCAGCCGCGCTTTCACGCATACCTTCCTTCAACGAAGTTGCATCACCCGCATAATAAGGGTTGTGATGCTTGAAGTTAGGCGCAGTGTAATTGCTGTAGGCTTCATCAACTTCGCCTGCTGCAGCAAGTTCTAAAAACCGTACCGCAATTTGTTTTTGAGATAAGTTCATGAGTATCTCCTACTCTTTTTAGACCTTATTGTAAGAGGTCGTCTTCTTCACTTTCTTCCTCAAAGACATAGGCCATACAGCCCCATCCGTCATATTCGCCCTGAAATTTTTCAGCGATGCTGGCAAACCATTGCTCTAAGTCAACAATGTCTGAATACTCAGGTTCCATATTCACGAAGATGGTGATCACCCACTCGTTTGGCTCAACAGAGTCATCTTGGAAAAGTGAAACTTTTTGTTCTTGGTAAAGTAAATAGAGTGCACATTGCTCTGCATTTTTTTGATCTTGAAATGCAATAGAAAATTCAATTTCATGCAGCTCGGTTAAATCATCCCCATCTTCAGCCATTTGCCAAAGTACATTGCCGTTATCGTCATCTGGAAATTGTTCGTAGTCACGAGTCATAAAGTGATCCTTGTTGTTGTCGCAGTATTAATATTATTCGGACTTAGAATACCCGACTTTTATTGCAGTTTGGGTATATATTCCGTTCCCAATTGCACCAAATTGAATTTTTAATTGTATATAAATTTTAAAAAGGCACTTGCGATTCAATGACCACATCTGTTCCTTTCAATGGATGCTGAAAAGCCAAATATGCGGCATGTAAGGCCATACGGTTTAAGTGAAAACGTTTAGGCTCAGGGTGATATAACTTGTCCCCCATAATCGGATGTCCTATATGCATCATGTGGACACGTAACTGATGTGAACGCCCTGTTACAGGTTCAAGTAACACTCGACTTTGATCTGTTTTTTCATCATAAACCAACGGTTGAAACAAGGTTTTAGCATGTTTGCCTAATTCAAAATGTACAATTTGTCTTGGGCGATTTTCCCAGTCAGTAATGAGCGGAACTTCTACGCTGCCCTCTTGTGTGACTTGGCCTTGCACCAAAGCAATATAATGCTTTTTAACTGTTCTGGCCTGAAACATTTTACTTACCGCTACTTCTGCATCGCGATGCTTGGCAAATATGAGTAAGCCTGATGTCGCCATATCTAAACGATGTGTGACCTTCGCTAAAGGGAATTTTTCTAACACCCGTAAATAAGCACTGTCATGATGCTCTGGTAAACGGCCCATGACCGACAACAAACCCGCAGGTTTATCAACCACAATTAAATCGTCATCTTCAAATAAAATTGAAAGCGGATCTTGTGGTGGAGCGTAAACAAAGTTGTCGTTTAAAGGCATGGTCGTAGAAACAGCAATGGAGCATGGCGGCAAATCATAAAGAAATTTCGAACCTACCGCAAAATAATCTATAACGCTCTACTCATGTTCCACGTGAAACTCAGAAAATCTTTATCGTTTTTTATTCATTTCAGCTAAAAGATCAAGCTGAATTTCTTGAATATGCGCAAGCCTTTCCCATTGATGCGATAAAAGGTGGTCCATTTTTTCATGCAAATGGCGAATTTCAAGTTCGGCTTTTAAATTAATTTGATAATCATGTTGAGAACGTAAGCGGTCTTTGGCTTCTTGGCGGTTTTGGCTCATCATAATAATAGGTGCCTGAATTGCAGCTAAGCATGACAATACTAAATTCAGCAAAATAAAGGGATAAGGATCGACAGGACGGATTACCATCACTACCGTATTTAGAATAATCCAACCTGTCAAAAATAGAGCAAAGCAAATGAGAAAAGGCCAGCTACCACCAAATGTCGCAATCTTATCTGCTAACTTTTCTCCAAATGTCCAATTCTGATCAAAATCTGACTCTGTATTTCGGCTAATTAGCTCGTGGCGTTGCATACTGCCAATCACTTCATTTTCTAAATTAGAGAGTTCGCCCTTTTCTGAGCGTAATAGCGACTGCACATATTTAATTCGATAATCTGCCAGGTCAGCCCGACAAATAAAACTTGAGTAACTCCAGTCTGGATGGTCTTTTAAAATTTCATCACTAATCACATTACGAATGACTTCACCAGATACTAGATCTTTTAATGGAAAATTCTTGCTGCAAACGGCACATTGCCGATTCTGGTTTTTATTCTCCATATTATCCAGCTCGCAATTGATAATAAGATTAGTATATAAACGATTTTGGTTGATCGCACCGTAAATAAAAAGAGTGTTCTAACCTAAAATCTGTAAAGTCGCTGGTACTATTTTTCGATGGGCAGGAATTACAGGTAGCATATACAATCGCCCAAGCCAATTTTTAATATGTACCACTGTGGTTACGGTAAGCACTTTGGTCTTTTCATTCTTGTATATAGATAAAGTCACATTTAAATGCTTGTCATCGTCTCCAATCACTAATTCATTTTCTGTACGCTGCAACAAGGTAAAAATTCCAATTCGGTCGCCTGCGACATACTCATTTTCTTTTTTATGAGTATCAATTTGCTTAAAACTTCCTAAATCCTTAAGCCCAATCTTTGAAGTAATTTTATTACGCATATTCATGCTCCACTCTACCCACTGTGGAGTGTGATGGAACAGTTTAATAAGCTGCTCAAATACATTCAGGTCAGGTTGACCAAGCACAATGCTCCACGAGTCGTGGAAGTAGGCATTGTTCAATTGGGATGAGATTTGACTGTCATGCGGCAAGGTGGAAAGATAAGGCTTATTCATAAATTATATTCTTGTAAAGTATCGTTTTTATTATAGAGAATTTTTTAGGGTGTCAAGGGAAAACATCTATGGTTTACTTCAACAATTATAACTTTGTAAGTTAGAACCTTATGCCTATAAACTTTTGATCTATAGCGTCCTAAGCCGAATCGAGACCTTTTGGGTGAGTACACACTAACGTTATACATTTTGGTGCATGCTACTCTTTTCGATCCCTATCACACCCTTGAGATATAGTTTAGCCAGCACCCTGCGGGATTGTTTTTCTAAGAAAAGCTAATTTTTAATATTTCTGGGAATTTTTACGCCATTAGATAAATTTAAAAGAATTTATTTCCATTTACTTATAATTAGTTAAACTTAAATTCCACTTTGTTTTTATTTTTCGGTTTATTTTACCAAGTTATTAATTATTTTGAGTGACAGTACATCAAGCTATAAAAATTAAGTCACCCTTCACTTTTTAACCATGAAGGGCAAAAATCTTTTATGAAGAAATAAAACCATGTTTACGGACATAGTAAACAGTACATAACGCAATCAGGGCAAAAACTAGCATAAACCACGGAAAAGAAGCTGCTCCAAAACTTTCAAGCAGTCCCCCACCTATCATTCCACCAAATGCGATAGCAAGGTTAAATACCGTGACCAACATCGACTGTGCTACATCTGCTTCATGTCCCGCAGTATTTGCCAGAGCTGTTTGTAATAGTGTTGGAGCCCCACCAAAAGTGACTCCCCATAACACAACACCCGCCAGTACGATAAAACTTGAAGAACTATAAACACCTAATAGTGCTGTTGCGATTGCAAAGATAAATAAGCTTAAAAGCGTTATTTTTCTTAATGAACGATCGATAAACATGCCTGTAATGAGAATGCCTACAATTGAAGAAATGCCGAATATAAACAGGATAGTCTCAACTTTGTATAGCTGCCCTGTAGAGGCCAAAAATGGTGAAATATAGGTATAAAGAATACTATGAGCCAATATCCAAAGGAAGACGACTGCTAAAACAGCTCTAATACCCGGCATTAAAAGAACTTTTAAAATGGGCAATCTTTTTTGTACTGATTGTCCCGCAAAATCAGGAATACTAAAACGAATCCAGACAAATAAAACTAATGCCAATAAAGACATGATCCAAAATACGCCGCGCCATTCAAACAGCGTTCCCAACCATGCACCCAAAGGCACACCAATTGATAAAGCAATTGGCTGCCCAACGCCAGCAACTGCTAAAGCTCGACCTTGATACGATGCAGAGACCATGCGTCTTACATAACCTGCTAAAAGCCCCCAAATAACACCCGCTGCCATCCCTGCAATAAAACGAGCAATCAAAGTCAGAATATAATCATTTGATAAGGCCGTAATTGCATTAAATAAAAGTAACCCTGCAATCGCACTGAGTAATAAGGGTCTCCGATTCCAACTACGAGTAAGGCTAATCAGCGGTATTGCCGCCAGAACCGAACCTAAGGCATATACTGCAATAAGCTGCCCTGCGTAAGCTTCTGAAATATGTAAGCCTTGACTGATTTGGGGCAAAAGCCCTGCTGGCATGGTTTCTGTCATAATGGTCAGAAAGCCTGCAACTGTAAAAGCCAACAATTTCCAAATCGGTAATTGAGTAGAGAATTCATTAGTTAGCTGATGAGATGTTCCATCACTCTTAATATTCATAAAGGTTTACACTCACATTCTTTTACAGCGTACTTACTCTGCTCTGCATCGCTATAAGCTTGTTTTATAAGGTTAGTAGGGTACGAAGGCATTTGTTCTCCATGTGAACTAGAATCATTATTCTGGAATGATCATTCCAATTTAAGTTAAATAAAAACCTTAACTATCCAGCTCAACCATAGTTAAGGTTTAAATGAGTTTTATAAAACGTTTAAAGCAACCTCGACCACATCCATTAAACATTGCTTTCTTTGTTCATGAGGACTGCCTTTCCCTAAAACACGCAGACCTTGCATAGTATTTAGAAAGAAACTTGCTAACGCACGCGGGTTTTGAGTAGAAGCAATTTCACCAGATTGTTGAGCTTTAATTAATAAATTTTCTAAAGCATGTTGTAGTTTCTGTAGATTAGTTACAACGAATTGAGAGACATCTTCATCATGTCCAGCCAGTTCCAAACAAGCATTTGCAACGAGGCAGCCTTTGTGTTCTGAATCATTCAGCTCATCTTCGACCACATTTACCAGTAATTGTCGAATAAGTGCCTTCGGTGAACCGGAACCAGATAACAGCTTCACATTATTAAGTGTAGTTAAAAGTTCATAGCGCTGTAACGCTGTTTGATAAAGACCCTGTTTGTTTTGAAAGGTACTGTAAAGGCTACTTCTAGATAGCCCCGTACCGTCAACCAAGTCTTGAACTGAAGTTGCAGCATAACCACGGCGCCAAAAAACCTGCATTGCAGCATCAGCAATATCATCAGTTTCAAATTCTTTGGTTCGCATAAAACAGACCTAACAAGAACGATCATTCCAATTAATTTATGACAGACCCATGGAGAAGTCAAACTAATAATTCTTTCAATAGCGCATGTTTAGCCGAATAACTCATGTAAAGCTGACTCCCTAATCCCCACTTTTAAGCATTTTTATTCTTTGGGCACTATTCTTAGAGATAACTTTTGCGCTTGAATACATTATAAAAACATATTATAAACTATTTCTAACCAAATGATTGGTTTTTTGGAACTTTATAATGAACAACAATATTATAATTTTTGGTTATGGAACAGGTATTTCCAAAGCCGTAGCACATAAATTTGGTAAAGAAGGCTATAAAATCGGTTTAGTGGCACGTAATGCTGAAAAACTCGAAAAAGCCATTTTAGAACTTAAAACACAAGGTATTGAAGCTTACGCTTTTGCATGTGATTTAGCGGTTCTTGAAGATATACCAAATCTTATTAATCGTATTAAAGACCGATTAGGAGAGATTAAAAATATTCATTGGAATGCTTTCCATGATATTGAAGGTAATATCCTAAAAACCCCTCCACTAGAGCTCACCAAAAGCTTTCATATTCGTGTTTCGAGCTATATTGCGACGGTACAAGCTTGCTTAGGCGATTTAGAGAAGAACCACGGTAGCATTTTATCGACAAACGGAATTTTTGCTTTCGATGCAGTGGGTATCGACTTGGTTGCTAAAGAGTACTCATCCTTAGCAACCACCGCTGCCGCTCAATACAAAACCACCAATTTACTTGCTCATAGTCTTGCTGACTCAAATGTTTACGTGAGCCAAGTGATTGTGAATGGTTTCGTTGATGGGACATCTGGAGCACAAGATAAGACCTACACGGTACATCCAGAAACTATTGCAGAGCAGTTCTGGTACTTACACCAGCATAAACAAGAAACTGTCTCCTTTTGTGGTGAAGCTATTCAAGCTGCTTAAACTATGTCTTATGAGAGAAAAAGCGTAATCAATTACGCTTTTCTTAACTTTCTAAATTTATTCTTTTTCTCAAGCCCATATATATTCTGAGTTTTAAATTACCCTTCCCACTTTCTAAAAACCAGACAAGTATTTACGCCACCAAAACCAAAGCTATTACTCATGACTGTTTTTAGTTCGGTTTCTCTGCATTTTTGAACAATATCAAAACTTTTAGCTTCTTCTCGTAGCTCGGTAATATTAATACTTGGCGCGATAAAGTTATTTTGCAGCATTAAAATAGAATAAATGGCTTCGTGTACACCTGCTGCCCCCAAACTATGTCCAGTCATCGACTTGGTCGAACTGAGTGGCGGTACTTTTTCGCCACCAAAAGCTCGCTCTATGGCCAATAGTTCGGGAATGTCTCCTGCTGGCGTTGAAGTGCCATGCGTGTTGATATAGTCGATGGTTTCACAGCCGTTTTGTTTGGCTTCTGCGAGTGCTAGCTTAATACAGCGAGTCGCGCCTTCGCCACTTGGGGCAACCATATCGACACCGTCACTATTGGCAGCGTACCCAACCACTTCTGCCAAAATTTTTGCTCCGCGCTTTTGGGCATGACTTAAAGATTCCAAAACTACCATGCCACCGCCGCCAGCGATCACAAAGCCATCGTTATCTACTGAATATGGGCGTGAAGCAGTTTCTGGTGCATCGTTATATTTAGAGCATAAAGCCCCCATCGCATCGAATATTGCTGTTTGGGACCAATGGTCTTCTTCGCCGCCACCCGCCAGCATTAAGTCTTGTTTACCAGCGGCAATAAGATGAAATGCATAACCAATTGCGTCGGCTGAAGTAGCGCAGGCACTTGCAATGGATTGAGATATACCTTTTAGGTTGAAAGCATTTGCTAAGTTAGAACTCACCGTATTTGTAAGATAGCGTGGTGCTAAATCAGGTGATACTCCGCTTGCGCCTTTTTCTTTTAAGCTATGCAGCATGTCGATAATGGAAGCTGTCGAGCTGCCGCCTGTTCCCCCAATCACGCCATATTTTGAGTTATTAGCAATGTCAGTTGCATCAAGCTCAGCGTGTTGTAGCGCATCGACCGCTGAGTTGTATGCATACATGGCACAAACGCCCATGTGTTTTTTTAATTCTGGATCAATATTTTCAAAATCCATTTCGGCTGTGGCGCTCACATGGCTTCGAAAATTCAATTGTGCATAGACATCGTTATAGCGAATGCCTGAGCGGCCTGCTTTTAAGGAGTCGGTTACTTTCTCTAATGTATTTCCAATACAGGAGTTGATTCCCATACCTGTTATTACAACTCGTTCCATTCTTATCTCTATAAAAACGACAAAAATAGATCTTAACAGTCAAGTTCTTTTTTAGAACTGGCAAAATATTTCTATATTTATTATTTTTTCTCATCGAATATAAATAAAAAGTTAATAATAATATTTTTATTTAAAAATACATTTAGATTTATTATTAAATCAAAAATATTTTAAATATTAAATTGACGTAATTAAAATCACCGATTATTATTTCGTTGCTGGCCACATTGCCAGTCGGTTTTGACAGACCGTTGATCCACGGCGGGTTATAGTACAATCTATAAGTCGTTAGACCCTTGCGTCCCCTTTTCTTTGCGGTAGGACGGATGGGGGACGCCCCGTGCGTGCTGGTTCCATGGATCCCAGTCTGTCAACCCCCTTTCGTTCTACCACCATAAATTAATTCGCGGTAATCTGGTGGTAGGACTCCATAATTTTAAGGAGTTGACCATGACATTTTTCAAACTTATTTCCTCTTCTACTTAATCATTTTATTTATTTAAAATTTAGGTTTTCTATTGCCTAGTTTTTTAATTTATAAATTATTTTTATTTTAAAAATTTAATTATTATATTTTCCTACATAGATGGAAGGATTAATTATTACCTAAAAATTATTTTAAACCTCAAAACTAATTATATTTTTATTCTACTCATAGATATAAATCATTATGAGAATAATATGACAATTTATAAACCTATTTTGGCTTTAAATTTGGTTCTAGGTAGCTATGGTTTTTCAGTTTGCAAAGTCCTGTTCTCCCACAGGACTTTGCCCCTACTTTTTAGCTTCATGCAGCGGTGTGACAAAAGTAGTCTGGGCTAAGCGTTTGGCTTAGCTCCTTTATCTCTGTGTTGCGATGGTGTTTTACTTTAAATCAGCGCAAAAAATTAAAGTCTGTTGTGGCACAGAGGCTGAGAGAAAATAAGAATAAATAGGAGTCCTAAATTTTTTATGAGTTTTTCTTTAAATCTTCAATATAAGTGGTTGTACTGCCATCCCAATAACAATGTTTACAACGCCCCTCTTTAAAGACATGCTTACAATTTGTATATCCATAAATTATAGAGGCGCATTCAGGACACAAGGATGCCATGCTAGATTTACTTTTTAAGTATTGGCTTCCACATTCATCACATTTTTCACAACCACTTAGCATGGATATATCTCGATTTAAAACAAGCCATGAGAACATAATAATAAATTAAAAGACGATCTTGTACGTTTTAACCTACAAACTTTTAGGGATTTTGCGGATTGGCGACTTACCAATTTTTTCCTAATATGAACTCATACAGGAACAGGATGTTCCAGAACACAAAACAACAATAATAGGTTCAAGCACCAGGAGCGTGAGATACGACAGGAGTCATATCTAGCAACCAAATACGAAAAAGCTCGACAGGATGTCGGGCTTTTTTTATTGCCATTTAAAAATAACCTAAAAGAAAATTCTTATATTGTTCTATTCACAACATACCTTTGAACCACTTGGTTGAGAGTAATTTCAGAGTGAAGGCGACCATTGTTTGCTTGAATAGTTTTTGCAGAAGCTAAATTAGATTTATAACAATGTATATGTAACTCCGTTAGGCCTAGCTTCCATGCCTCCTGAATTGTAAGCTCTAACAATTTCGAGCCAAAATTCTGTCCACGTTTAGATGGACGAATACCTAAACCAATATGTCCACCACAATATTCAATCTGTTCATTGAGTTTAATTCGCAAGTTAGACGCGCCAATAATTTCATTATCCTCTACTAACCAATATGTAATGTTAGGAACATGCCCTTCTTCTAGGGATTCCCCTTTTTCATAATCTCTCAGTTTATTCAAAAATGATTCAAAATTTGTATGGTCAAACTCCGTTGTCAAAGGGTGACGATCTTCATCTGCTAATTCATTAATATAGTTGTTATAGCTCTCTTTAAACCTTAAATGAGGTTTTACCAACATAACGGTCATTTATTGAGTACTCCCGATAAAATTGTTCTTTTTACAACCAAACTTAAACATAACATATTGTTATCAATAGCAACTCTTATTCTTCTTAACATCTTAAATGATTAGATATAAAAGTAAGCCCCGTCTATTCGCCCCCGTTGTAACTACAAAATGCCTCACACCATGTTTCAATGTACGTTTTATCCTACAAACTTTTAGGGATTTTGCGGATTGGCGACACCCTACTTCTTTACTATTATGAACTCATACAGGAACAGGATGTTCCAGAACATAAAACAACAATAATAGGTTCAAGCACCAGGAGTGTGAGATACGACAGGAGTCATATCTAGTACCCAAATACGAAAAAGCCCAACAGGATGTTGGGCTTTTTTTATTGCTATTTAAAGTGATGTTTAGGCTAAACCTATAGAGGACTATGCGCCTGTTCTTGCTTTTTATGACGGATCCAACGTACCGCTAAAATAACCGCAATCAGCACCACTACAGCAACAAGTGCAGGCACTAACATGGCCGAAACCGAAAGTAAGATTGCTCCAATCCACTCCCCTGTAGCGACAACAAAATTCCCTAAGCCACCCGTGGTTGCAGTTGAAACACCACGTGCAGCAACGGTACTCATTTGCACTACGCCAGCCGTGCCACCACCGACAATAATCGCTGCCGCCCAACTGGCAAACTGAGACATTTCTCCACTACTCACCGCCATTGTTGCTAACGTACCCGCGATCATGGCCGCAGGGGTTGCGACTGTGTCTAAAGCATTATCGACCCAAGGAATATAATAAGCTGCAACTTCACACACCGTTGCCACGCCTAAAGCCAAACACACCGATGGCAGAGCTAACCATTCAAAACCTTTTGATGGCTCAAACCATCCCATCATAGTGGCAATGCTCATGACCAGTAGCGGCACAAACACGCGAAAACCGCAGGCAGCGCTCAGCCCCACGCCAATACATAAACCTAATATTGTTTCCATAACGGTTTCCTTTTCATGCCCATCACGGGTCTTGTTATATAAGTCTTAATTTTAAATTAACAAAAAGCCCCATCAGGTGACAGGGCTTTTTGTTAAATGCGAACGCAAATATTATTTCATTCTTAACGTTTAAATTGTGTGCAGTAGCATTTCGTGCAAGGTGGTAAAGGGTCAGTGTTAATTTCTAAAAACACTCGATGTCCGCACTGAGCACAGAAATAGAAGCCTGTTCCGGGTTTTTCGCCAGCTGTTACCATGATTACATTCCTATAATCGTATATATATTAAACAGGAATATAACCCACTTAAAGTGAATGTCAATTGTCCATTTCGCCCGATGATGATGGCATAAATGCAAAAAATGTTATTTGTACGATTTATCTTACATAGATTTAGGGATTTAGCCGATTGGCTATCCTCTGCTTTTTTTCTAATATGAACTCATACAGGAACAGGATGTTCCGGAACACAAAACAACAATAATAGGTTCAAGCACCAGGAGCGTGAGATACGACAGGAGTCATATCTAGCAACCAAATACGAAAAAGCCCGACAGGATGTCGGGCTTTTTTTATATTCTTATTTTTCTGCTAAATAACTTCTTACACGTGCATCATTGAGTAAAGTCATTACCCCCTCTGCAATACATCCATTTAAGTCTTGTACTAACACACCACTCGTATGAGGAACTGTAAATGGAATAGTTTGTCCATTTCCTAAAGTCACTTCGAATTTAATTTTACTGCGCCAGAAAAGCAGATTGGTGTAGGTACTACGTAATGAATTTACTTTAATCGCAATCGATTTCGATCCATTACCATCAACAGGTTGACCATTCTTTAATAGTTCCTTTTGAGTCTGTTGTACCATCGTTTCTGTAATTGCCTTAATGCTAGAGTCCAGTTTTGTTCCCATATAAGAATATACAATCACTCGGTCATCTGAAGTTTGAGCATTGGTCACATCAGCCTTGCCAACGACTTTTACAGGTTGAATTAAGCCTGCACGTAAAGGATATTCTGTACTTACATAAGGCATAGTCCCGCAAGCAGTTAATATAAGAGAGCAAATTGAAATAATGAGTAAGTTACGCATTGATATTTTCCAAGAAATCTATTGTGATTTATATTTAAGTGTAAGAGCCGCGTATCTTAATGTAAGTTAAAGAGAATTTGATGACAAAAACAAAATAATTTAAAAAAATATAATATATACAGTCATTTTTTATAATTAATAAGCTACGTATAAACAAATAAAAACCCCACTCTAAAGCGGGGCTTTTAAAACAATATCAATTATTTTTAACTAAGGTATTAAGCCACTTGACCTTCTAAAAAGTCTTGCGCAAAACGCTGTAATACACCGCCCGCTTCATATACAGAAACTTCTTCTTCTGTATCTAAACGGCAAGTCACAGGTACTTCAAGAATCTCTTCTTTACCATCCGCAGTAGCACGTTCAATCACTAAAGTTAAAGTCGAACGCGGCGCGATATTACCAATCACGCTATAAAGCTCTGTACCATCTAGTTTTAAAGACTTGCGGTTTACACCCGGTTTAAACTCAAGAGGTAACACGCCCATCCCCACTAAGTTGGTACGGTGAATACGCTCAAAACCTTCTGCCACAATCGCTTCAACACCTGCAAGGCGTACACCTTTTGCAGCCCAGTCACGGCTTGAACCCTGACCGTAGTCAGCACCCGCGATAATGATTAACGGCTGCTTACGGTTCATGTAGGTTTCAATCGCTTCCCACATACGCATCACTTCGCCTTCCGGCTCTACACGCGCTTTTGAACCTTGCTTAATGGTTCCGTCTGAACGCACCACCATTTCGTTATACAGTTTCGAGTTGGCAAATGTTGCACGTTGTGCAGTCAAATGGTCACCACGGTGCGTTGCATATGAGTTGAAGTCTTCTTCTGGTACGCCCATTTTGTGAAGGTATTCACCCGCAGCCGAGTCCATCAAAATCGCATTTGAAGGCGACAAGTGGTCGGTAGTGATGTTGTCACCCAAAATCGCAAGCGGACGCATGTTCGCCAAAGTACGTGGTGCAGCCAACGCCCCTTCCCAATATGGTGGACGGCGGATGTAAGTACTTTGTGGACGCCAGTCGTAAAGTGGGCTCTTTGCTTGTTCAACTTCGCCCAAGTCAAACATTGGAATGTAGACTTTACGGAACTGTTCAGGTTTCACGGCTTCTTTAACTAACGCATCAATTTCAGCGTCAGATGGCCAGATGTCTTTCAGGTAAATCGGGTTACCTTCTTTGTCATGACCTAACGCATCTTTTTCGATGTCAAAACGAATCGTACCTGCAATTGCATATGCCACGACAAGCGGTGGAGATGCCAAGAACGCTTGTTTTGCATAAGGATGGATACGACCATCGAAGTTACGGTTACCAGACAGTACTGCGGTTGCGTACAAGTCGCGGTCAATAATTTCTTGCTGAATGACTGGATCTAACGCACCAGACATACCGTTACAGGTCGTACAAGCGTAAGCCACAATACCAAAGCCAAGTTGCTCTAAGTCTTTTAGAACACCCGCTTCTTCAAGGTAAAGTGCAGCCGCTTTTGAACCCGGTGCAAACGATGATTTCACCCAAGGTTTACGAACCAAACCAAGTTCATTTGCCTTACGTGCCAACAAACCTGCCGCTACGGTGTTACGTGGGTTAGAAGTGTTGGTACATGAGGTAATTGCCGCAATAATGATTGCGCCATCTGGCATTAAGCCGTCAGAACGGTTTTCAACAACACCTGCAATGCCTTTTTCTTTTAGGTCCGCAGTTGAAACACGTGCATGTGGGTTTGATGGACCCGCAATGTTACGTGTGACTGTCGATAGGTCAAAACGAAGTACACGTGGATACTCTGCTTTGGTCATGTCAGATGCCCAAAGGCCGATTTCTTTTGCGTACTGTTCAACCAATGCCACTTGAGCATCTTCACGGCCTGTTAGGCGTAAGTAGTCAATTGTGTTTTGGTCGATGTAGAACATCGCAGCCGTGGCGCCATATTCTGGTGTCATGTTCGAAATGGTTGCACGGTCGCCCACAGACATGCTGTCAGCACCTTCACCAAAGAACTCAAGGTATGCACCCACCACGCGCTCTTTACGCAAGAACTCTGTTAAGGCAAGTACGATATCTGTTGCAGTAATGCCTGCCTGACGCTGACCTACAAACTCAACACCAATAATGTCTGGCAGACGCATCCAAGATGCACGGCCCAACATTACGTTTTCAGCTTCTAAGCCACCAACACCTACCGAAATTACGCCCAAAGCGTCTGTATGTGGTGTATGTGAGTCTGTACCTACGCAAGTGTCTGGGAATGCTACGCCATCACGCGCCTGAATCACCGGAGACATTTTCTCTAGGTTAATCTGGTGCATAATGCCGTTCCCCGCAGGGATCACATCGACATTTTTAAATGCAGTTTTGGTCCACTCAATAAAGTGGAAACGGTCTTCGTTACGGCGGTCTTCAACAGCACGGTTTTTTGCAAAAGCGTCTGGGTCAGCACCACCGTATTCCACTGCTAAAGAGTGGTCGACAATGAGCTGTGTTGGTACAACTGGGTTAACTTTAGATGGATCACCACCTTTGTCAGCAATCGCATCACGTAAACCTGCAAGGTCAACCAAAGCAGTTTGGCCTAGGATGTCATGACACACTACGCGCGCAGGATACCAAGGAAAGTCCAAGTCCTGACGGCGTTCAATTAACTGTGTTAAATAAGCAGTTAAGTTCTCGGCATCGGCACGGCGTACCAATTGCTCTGCGAGTACTTTAGAGGTGTAAGGCAGTTTCTCGTATGCGCCTGGCTGAATATCTTCAACGGCTTGACGCACGTCGTAATATTCAAGCTGGGTTCCTGCCAGCGGTTTACGGTATTTTGTGTTCATTAACCACGCTCCGCCAATGGTTTAAATTCGAGGTTTTCAGGGCCTGTGTAGTTCGCGCTTGGACGAATGATCTTGCCGTCTTGACGTTGTTCAATCACGTGCGCTGACCAACCTGCTGTACGTGCAATCACAAATAACGGTGTGAACATGGCAGTTGGAACGCCCATTAAGTGATAGCTCACTGCACTGAACCAGTCGAGGTTCGGGAACATGTTTTTCACTTCTTTCATCACGGCTTCTAAACGTTCAGCGATGAGGTACATTTTGGTGTTCTCTTGTGCTTCTGCTAAGTCGTGTGCAACTTTCTTGATCACTTCGTTACGTGGGTCAGAAACTGTATAGACAGGGTGACCAAAACCGATTACGACTTCTTTATTTTCAACACGCTTACGGATATCAGCTTCTGCTTCGTCTGCGTTGTCGTAACGTTGTTGAATCACGAATGCAACTTCGTTCGCACCACCGTGCTTAGGTCCGCGAAGCGCACCAATACCGCCTGTAATTGCCGAGTACATGTCAGAGCCTGTACCTGCAACCACACGTGAGGTAAATGTAGACGCGTTGAACTCGTGCTCAGCATACAAAATAAGAGAGGTATGCATTGCTTGAATCCATTCTTCAGATGGTTTTTCGCCATGAAGTAAATGTAAGAAATGCGCTGCAATTGAGTCGTCATCTGTTTCAACTTCAATACGACGACCGTTATTGCTGAAGTGATACCAATAAAGCAGCATTGAGCCTAGGCTTGCCATTAATTTATCAGCAATGTCTTTTGCGCCCGCTTCATTGTGGTCTTCGTGTTCTGGTGTTAAACAACCTAGCACTGATACACCTGTACGCATCACATCCATTGGGTGTGCAGATGGTGGTAATTGTTCAAGTGCAGTTTTAAGAGCTGCTGGTAAGCCACGAAGTGCTTTTAATTTTGCTTTATACGCTTTGAGTTCAGCTTTGTTTGGTAGTTTGCCATGTACGAGCAAGTGAGCAACTTCTTCAAACTGGCTACCCGCTGCAAGGTCAAGAATGTCATAGCCACGATAGTGCAAGTCGTTACCGCTACGTCCTACGGTACAAAGTGCTGTGTTGCCTGCAACTTGTCCGCTAAGTGCAACTGATTTTTTTGGTTTGAAGCCTGTTGTTGTTTCATTTGAGCTCATAGAATCATCCTTTATATCAACCAGAATTTGTTGTTTGTTCAATTTTTACTTGGGTAAAAACGCGACAGCTTCTTGCCGAGTTCTCATCCATTTTTGGATTAACCTGCCGTTCGCCTTACTTTTCACGGATGAAAAGTAAGCAAAAATCCTTGTTGGTCTGACGATATATCCCTATATCGCAGTCCAACGTAGCGGCATCCATGCCGCCCTCACGATAGCCAAGACCATCGCTTCCCCCTTCTTTTAAAAGAGGGTTGGTTTACTTCTTTTTAGCAAATGCGTTGTCTAAGTAGTCTTCAAACGCATAGTAGTTAATGCGTTCATATAACTCTTTACGCGTTTGCATAATATCAACCACGTTCTTTTGCGTACCTTCTTTACGCAAGGTTTCATATACGGTTTCGGCTGCTTTGTTCATGGCACGGAAAGCAGAAAGCGGATAAAGCGCAAGGCTTACATCGGCAGATGCTAACTCTTCAGTGGTAAACAGTGGTGTAGAACCGAACTCGGTAATGTTTGCCAAAATCGGTGCGCCTGTCTTTTGAGCAAATTGCTTGTACATATCAAGCTCAGTAATTGCTTCAGGGAACAACATGTCTGCGCCCGCTTCAATGTAGGCACCTGCACGGTCAATTGCAGCTTGTAAGCCATCTACTGCTAATGCATCTGTACGCGCCATAATCACGAAGCTGTCATCGCCACGTGCATCGACCGCAGCTTTAATACGGTCAACCATTTCTTCTTGAGTCACAATGGCTTTGTTCGGACGGTGTCCACAACGTTTTGCGCCCACTTGGTCTTCAATGTGCATTGCCGCAGCACCAAACTTGATCAGTGCTTTTGTCGTACGGGCAATGTTAAATGCAGAAGCGCCAAAACCTGTGTCCGCATCGACCAATAAAGGAAGATCACATACATCGGTAATACGGCGTACGTCTGTCAACACATCATCAAGGTTACTGATTCCCAAATCAGGTAAGCCTAAAGAACCAGCGGCTACACCACCACCTGATAAGTAAATCGCTTTATAACCTGCACGTTTTGCCAAAAGTGCATGATTGGCATTGATGGTTCCAACCACTTGTAATGGCTTTTCTTGGGCTACTGCATCGCGAAATAGCTGACCTGCGGATTGTTTAGCCATTGTTATGTTCTCCTTGTGCTTGTAGCAGTGTTTGCTCAATAATTTTGTAAGAAGCATTGATATGTCGATGCATCAGCAGCTCGGCAAGTTCACCATCGCCTTCTGCAATTGCATCTAAAATACGGATGTGTTCGTCCCAAGCTTTGCTCGGTCGATCGGGTGTGTTTGAAAATTGAATTCGGTACATGCGGATGAGATGATAGAGCTCATCACATAGCATTTTTTCTAGGGTTTTATTGCCACTACTTTTGATAATGCAGTAGTGAAAATCGTCCTGTCCTTCTTGTAAGTAATATCCCTTACCTGCTTTAAAGTTTTCATCTTCGGCATGCATACGTAAGACATCACGTAGCGCCAAAATTTGCTTTTTATCAATATGCTGTGCCGCAAGTTTGCAAGCTAAACCTTCTAATGACGCACGAATCTGGTAAAGCTCTTTAAACTGTTGCAGTGAAAGCGAAACCACGCGCGCGCCCACGTGTGCAGTACGCTCAACCAAACGTTGCCCTTCAAGGCGATGAATCGCTTCACGCAAAGGCCCACGACTAATGCCATAAGTCCTAGCCAGTTCAGGCTCAGAAATCTTGCTACCTGCCGGAATTTGACCCAAAACAATCGCCGTCTGTATTTGTTTAAATACATTCTCGGTCAGTGTTCTTCCCTGACTTTGTAATGGCTCTGGTGCGTAAGTCAAATCTTGCATATTGTCGACAATTTTTAATCAATTATGAGTTTTATAGCGGTATGAATGAAAAAAATCAAGGTGATTGTTGACACTTTACAGAACGCATCAGGTCAATTTTTATAGTATGACCTGTTATCTCACCTTATATTTAAACCATTAAACCACTTTCTAATTAATACATATAAAACAGTTACTTAATATTAATTTACCTATAGATTTATGGCACTTTTTTAGTTGCTTTTCGGTCTCTAATCTTTTGTTTCAAACTTTAGTCTACAACCAATGTATTACAGCAAGATTGTAGACAATCTGCTTGAATGAAAGCATGAGTTATAAATTAGTATCTATTTACAGTAATTTCTTTTAAATCTTTTTATCATTTTCATCCAGAAAATATCGATATTAGTGAAATTATCAGGTGCTTCACGGTAGCTTTATTGATACATTATTGAGCATCGACATAGTTGTGGCGTATTTTTCGAGACAGAAAAAACCCAGCACTATGCATATTGTTGAATGAAAGGACTTTTTTGATGTTTCAACATATCCCCCCATACGCAGGCGATCCAATCCTCTCTTTAATGGAACAGTTCAATGCTGATACTCGTTCTGGAAAAGTAAACTTGAGTATTGGTCTTTACTATAACGAAGACAGCATTGTTCCTCAGTTAGAGACCATTATTGAAGCGCAAAAGCGTATCGAGCCTAAAAACGGTAAAACCAAACTTTATTTGCCAATGGAAGGCTTCAAACCTTACCGTGAAGCAATTCAAGCACTTTTATTTGGTGCAAACAGTCCAGCAGTTAAAGCTGGCCGTGCTGTAACCATCCAAACACTTGGTGGTTCAGGTGCATTGAAAGTTGGTGCGGATTTCTTAAAAACTTATTTTCCAAATTCAGACGTTTGGGTAAGCCAACCAACTTGGGATAACCACGTTGCGATTTTCAATGGCGCTGGCATCAAAACTCATTTCTACCCATATTTCGACAACGAAACACGTGGTGTAGATTTTGACGGTATGCTTTCTACACTTAAAACTTTGCCTGAGCAAAGCATTGTGTTATTGCACCCATGCTGCCACAACCCAACTGGTGCTGACTTAAACCCAGCTCAATGGGACCAAGTAATTGCAGTATTAAAAGACCGTAACCTTATTCCATTCCTAGACATCGCTTACCAAGGTTTCGGTGATGGTATGGAAGAAGATGCGTATGCAATCCGTGCTTTAGACCAAGCGGGTCTAAACTTCATTGTGAGCAACTCGTTCTCTAAAATCTTCTCTTTATATGGCGAGCGCGTTGGCGGCTTAACTTTCGTTTGTGACGATGCAGAAGCTGCTCAATGCACATTTGGTCAGTTAAAAGCGACTGTACGCCGTATTTACTCTAGCCCTCCTACAACAGGTGCTTGGTTAGTTGATGAAGTGTTAAATGACGCTGAACTTAACCAACAATGGCAAGGTGAAGTGAAAGAGATGCGTGAGCGTATTATTAAAATGCGTAGCATCTTGAAAGACGAACTGACTAAAGCATTACCAGACCGTGACTTTAGCTACCTTGTAAACCAAAAAGGTATGTTCAGCTACACAGGTTTAACTGCTGAGCAAGTTGATATCTTGCGTGAAGAATATGCAATCTACTTAGTACGTAGTGGTCGTATTTGTGTAGCAGGTTTAAACATGAACAATGTTTACACTGTTGCTAAAGCAGTTGCAGAAGTACTTGCTAAATCTGTAGAAGCTGCATAAGACATCTATAAAAAAAGGCGCTTCGGCGCCTTTTTTTATGTCTCGATATTAAGATTTAGCCTTGCCCCAATACTTCAGTTTTGAGGTATGTCCAATCCCCACATTAAAGCTATTGGTTGGGTCGAGTTTTTGGTAGAAGTTCGCTAAGGCAGGTTTGGCAATGTAGAGATGCCCGACATTATGCTCTGCCGGATATTCAGCACGGCGCGCATCGAGTAATTTCCACATTTGGTGTTCCATTTCTAATGGGTCATTGCCCTTTTTAAGAATATAGTCCTGATGGAACACATGACAAAAGAAATGCCCATAATAGAGTTTATGGATGATTTTATTTTCCATCTCGTCTGGCAGTTGCTCTACCCACTCACGGTCATTACGGCGTAACGCAATATCAAGCGCTACAATATCTTCAACTTCACTACGGTGCGTATCACGATAACGAATTGCCGCCCCTGCAATCGCAAAACGGTGTAAGAAAGCCTTTCGGCCTTCCTCTTCGCTACACACGAAATAGTGACCGGACTGATGTACTGCAAAATATTCTTTTAAAAACTGCTCGGTCTGAGCTTTTGAATTATTTTCAACGCGTAAAACTAAATAATGCTCATAACGGTCTCGATATTCGGTCATACGCTTCGGCAAATGACTCGGTAAAAAGAAGGTAATCGCTTGTAAAATATGATCCGTTAAACCTTTAATTTTAAATCTTTCCAAAAAGCCATCGACTTTATCTTTCATCGCAAAGGCTTTGGGAACATTGGCTGTGCCAAATTTTTCAATAAACAAAAACGTGTCTTTTCCGTACTTTTCACCAATCAAATAAGCATCGCGGTGAATATACTCACCTGCAATCGGCAGGCTTGGCAAAGAGGTCAGTAAATAACGGCGAATCGCTGTTAAATCATCAGCATCATTAGTACCTATATAAAAAACATTACTTTCTACTTTTTCATAAGTATCAAGACGTACCGCAAACACACAAACTTTACCTGCCGAACCCGAAGCCTCAAACAAACGTGACGGGTCTGCATTAAAACGAGCAGGTGTATCTTCATCAACTTGTGTCACATCGTGTGCATAGCGATGGTCCGATGCCTGCTTTTCACTGTCATCTAAAATATCTACGGCTTGGTATTGCTGCCTCTCTAAACGAGTCAAGATTTCTTCGGGAGTCGAACCTAAATTCACCCCTAAATGGTTCACCAGTTCTAATTGACCAGCAGCATTCACCTGAGCATATAACGCCAGTTCAGTATACGCAGGACCACGGCGTACCAAGGCACCGCCCGAGTTATTACACACACCGCCAAGTACTGATGCACCAATACAAGATGAACCAATTACTGAATGTGGCTCACGATCATAACCTTTTAAAATTTGCTCTAAATTATCTAAGGTCGCACCCGGTAAACAAATCACTTGCTTACCGTCATGAATGACCTGTATGCCCTTTAAACGGCGTGTACTCATCACCAACACAGGACGGTCATAATCATCACCATACGGGGTTGAACCGCCTGTTAGGCCCGTATTTGCCGCCTGCATAATCACAATACAGTCTGCCTCAATTGCAGCCTGCAACACTTGCCATTGCTCTAGCAAGGTCCCTGGTACCACCACTGCAAGTACTTTCCCCTCACCAAAACGACGACCTTGGCGGTACTGACGCGTGCTTTGGTCATCGGTCAAAACATGCGAACGCCCTACAATATTTTGTAAGCGATCAATCACTGCTTGAGGAGAAAATGTTTGCATGATGGTTTCCTTTTGGTCATCCATTTATCAAATTAGACCAACACGACGGGATCTTACCGTTTGTAATTTATAATTTAATTAGCTCATTCCCTAATGTGAATCAGCCCTGTATTTACTATCGTGGTTGGCGGCATGGATGCCGCCGTTTCGATGCGGTAGCAAGGACGTACCGTCATCGAAACTAAAGTTTTTGGTTACTTTTTTAAAAAAGTAACGGCAATTAGCTACTTACATTGAACTTTTCCCGATAAGGCTCCGTCGTGCCAATATCATCAAAGTTAATACGGAAACGTTAGAGCTTCATCGCCTGTACTAAACAATCAGCATTAATATCCGAAATCGACTTAGCACCTGTCAGCGTCATCGCAACACGCATTTCCTTATCAATTAAATCAAGCAAGTTCGACACCCCTTGCCCACCTGCTGCTGCCAAGGCATAAACAAATGCACGGCCAAGTAAAACCGTATCGGCACCGAGCGCTAACATACGCACCACATCTAAACCATTACGAATGCCTGAGTCAGCCAAAATCGCCAAATCACCTTTTACTGCATCAGCAATTGCAGGCAATGCACGAGCAGAAGACATTACGCCATCTAACTGACGACCGCCGTGATTCGATACCACAATGCCATCTGCACCAAAACGTACCGCATCTTTCGCATCTTCAGGGTCTAAAATACCCTTAATCACCATTGGGCCATCCCAAAATTCACGAATCCACTCAAGGTCTTTCCATGAAATGGATGGGTCAAAGTTTGAGCCTAACCAGCCAATATAGTCTTCAAGCCCAGTCGGTTTACCTAAATACTTAGAGATATTGCCCAAGTCGTGCGGACGGCCCATTAAGCCGACATTCCATGACCAATGTGGGTGGAACATAGACTGCATATAACGGCGCATCGCAGCATTTGGCCCACTCATACCCGAATGAGCATCACGGTAACGTGCACCTGGCACAGGCATATCTACGGTAAATACCAGTGTTGAGCAGCCTGCTGCTTTTGCACGTTCCAAAGCATTACGCATAAAACCACGGTCACGTAATACATAAAGCTGGAACCACATTGGACGGTTAATTGCAGGTGCAACTTCTTCAATCGGACACACCGAAACCGTTGAAAGTGTAAATGGAATGCCCTTTTTATCGGCTGCCATTGCGGCTTGCACTTCACCACGGCGTGCATACATACCTGTTAAACCCACAGGCGCTAATGCAACCGGCATCGACAGCGTTTCATTAAACAGTTTTGTCTCTAAACTTAACGCTGACATGTCATTGAGTACACGTTGACGCAATGCAATTTCTGACAAATCTTGTACGTTACGCTTTAAGGTATATTCCGAATACGCTCCACCATCGATGTAGTGAAATAAAAATGGAGGTAAGCGACGTTGTGCCGCAGCACGATAATCATTGCCAGAAGAAATAATCATTTTGAATCAACTCTATTTAAACGATTTGCACGTTTCTGGCGAGCTTCATCTTCATCCAGAGAACGCACATGATTAATCACAAATTCAATATGACCGCAGACAGCTTGGCGTGCGGCCTCGGGATCTTTACGATCAATAGCATCCATTACCTGAAAATGCTGCTCGCTCAGCAAGTCACCATTTACGGGGTCGTTATAAACTTTTTTACGTCCTAACAAGACGTTGTATTGCAGCAAATCGAACAGACTACGCATCATTTGGATCAGCACCACATTGTGAGATGCTTCAGCAATCGCTAAATGGAATTCAGCATCGGCCACCGCAGCCTGTGCCGAGTCACCCGCATTTTGATGGCGGCTAATTTCATTAAAATAATGATGAATTTTGACGCGATCTTCAGGCGTTGAGCGTAATGCGGCATACCAAGCAGTGCCACCTTCAAGTAATAACCGCGCCTCTTGCACATCAAAACGGTAGAGTGGATCTTCTTCAATCAGGTTGCTAATCGGGTTCACAATCAGTTGCTGTGGCCACTGTTCAGGTAACTGCTGAATATAAGTCCCATCGCCGCGGCGACTACTGAGCACCCCTTGACTATTGAGCTGTTGAATCGCTTCACGCAAAGACGGACGAGAAACCCCTAAGCTAGTTGCAAGCTGGCGCTCGGCAGGCAAACGGTCACCCTTTTTCATGTGACGCTCTTCAATTAATGCCTGCAATTTCATGACCACTTGATCGGAGATTCTCATCGCGTTTCCTTCACTGGAGTTATGGAATCATCCACGGCACCAGATAAGCCTGAACCGTAATAATGATGCCAACAAAGACAGTGAATATGATGCTATGTTTTACCGTGAAACGGAACAAGTCAGACTCTTTTCCAACTAAGCCTACTGCGGCACAAGCAATGGCAATCGACTGTGGCGAAATCATTTTACCTGTCACACCACCGCTGGTATTGGCAGCCACAAGCAATACTTCTGGAATACCAATTTGCTGCGCTGTAGTTGCCTGTAATGCCGAGAACAAAGCGTTTGAAGAGGTATCTGAACCCGTAAGGAACACACCAAGCCAGCCCAAAAATGGTGAGAAGAAAGTAAACGCATGACCCGTATGCGATAGAGCCAAAGCTAAAGTTGCAGATAAACCTGAATAGTTCGCAATAAAAGCAAACGCCAACACCATACCAATCGAGTAAATCGGTGTTTTCAACTCATTGAGTGTTTCACCAAAAGTCGTTACTGCCTCACTTGCTTTCATTTTCAAGAAAATAGCAGTGATGATTGCAGCAATAAAAATTGCAGTACCTGTTGCAGAGAACCAGTCAAACTTATAAATCGCTTCATATGGTTTCATCTCTGCCACAATTGGCGGCATTTTTTCGACCAATTTATGCAAATATGGTACTTCAAGTTTAAAAATCCAATGTTCAAGAGCACCATCTTTTGCAAATAATGCTTTAAATGGCTTAATACTCCAGATCGTCACCATCACGGTTAAGATGGCAAATGGAGACCATGCCTTCACAATTTTTCCAATGCTATAACGTTGAACCGTGGTTGGTTGCTGAGTTAAAGTTTGGCCAGCTTCAGGTTCAAAACGGAAAATATGTTTTGGTTTCCAAACACGGAATAACAAAGTCAGGCTGACCAAAGACGCAATTGCTGCGGTAATGTCTGGTAACTCAGGACCAATGAAGTTAGATGTAAGATATTGGGCAATCGCAAACGAACCACCACCGACTAACACCGCAGGCCAAGTTTCTTTAACACCACGCCAGCCATCCATAATCGCCATAATCCAAAACAGCACAATAATGACTAAAAATGGCAACTGACGGCCAACCATTTGGCTAATTTCCATAGTGTCTACACCGGAAACCTGCCCCGCCACAATAATTGGAATACCCATTGCACCAAATGCCACTGGCGCTGTATTTACAATTAAACATAAACCAGCAGCGTAAAGTGGCTTAAAGCCTAAACCAACAAGGAGTGCAGCGGTAATTGCTACAGGAGCACCAAAACCCGCCGCCCCTTCAAGGAAAGTACCGAATGCAAAACCAACCAATAGCATTTGCAGACGTTGGTCTTCGGTAATCGACAAAATGCTTGAGCGGATAACTTCAAACTGGCCTGTTTTTACCGAAATCTTGTATAGAAAAACTGCCCCGATAATGATCCATGAAATTGGCCATAGACCGTAGAAGAAACCGTAAATGATTGACGCAAAGGCCATTTGACCCGGCATTTGATAGAAAAATAGTGCAATCAATAATGCAATAATGACTGTGCCTGTACCCGCAATACTACCTTTTAAACGAAAAACAGCCAATGCCAAAAAGAAGAAAACAATCGGGATTAACGCAACCGCACTAGACAGCCAAATATTATTTAAAGGGTCATAAAGTTGTTGCCACATATTGAGCATTGTCATCTCCTTGAAATGCTAGGGCGAAATTTTTGTACCTTAGAATTTTAAACATTTAACACAAATTGGTATGACCAATTAAAATTTAAGCGTAAATGTTATTCCTTTAACTACAGGTCGCATCATAAACACAGTTATTGGTAAGATCAATAATTAAATAAACACTTAAATTGGTATGACCAATATGATTGAGTAAAATCAAGACACTTCAAACTTAGGGATTTACTTATTAGACTAAAGTCGTAAAAAAAATTTTATAAATTTAAATATAACTTACAGAAATGGAGTGAAAAAATTGCATATAAAAACGATAAACATAACCATTTATTGGTAAATGTATAATAATACCCAAAACTTAAATCATTTGTATTGAACTGAATAATGACTACTTTAACCTGTTTTAAAGCCTATGATATCCGAGGCAAACTCGGCACCGAATTGAATGAAGAAATTGCCTATAAAATTGGCCGCGCTTACGGGCAAATCTATAAACCAAAGACCGTGGTTGTAGGTTGTGATATTCGTCTAAGCAGTGAGTCTTTAAAACAAGCAACCATCCGCGGTTTAAATGATGCGGGTGTAAATATTCTTGATTTAGGCATGACGGGAACTGAAGAAGTGTACTTCGCAGCTTTTCATTTAAATGTACAAGGTGGAATTGAAGTTACTGCTAGTCATAACCCAATGGATTATAACGGTATGAAATTGGTTCGAGAAAATGCTCGTCCAATTAGTGCAGATACAGGTTTAAAAGAAATTCAGGCTTTAGCAGAGACCAATAACTTTGAAGAAGTTAGTCAAAAAGGTACAACTCAAAGCTATAACATTTTGCCTGAGTTCGTTGATCACTTAATTACCTATATCGAACCTGCAAAAATCCGCCCATTAAAGTTGGTGGTAAACGCAGGTAATGGTGCAGCTGGTCACGTGATTGATGCCATTGAAGAAAAATTTAAAGCGCTTAACGTACCCGTTGAATTTATTAAAATTCACCATGAAGCAGATGGTACGTTCCCAAATGGCATTCCTAACCCAATTTTAATTGAAAATCGTGACAGTACCCGAAATGCTGTACTTGAGCATAAAGCGGATATGGGAATTGCTTGGGACGGTGACTTTGACCGCTGTTTCTTATTTGATGAAAAGGGACAGTTCATTGAGGGCTACTATATTGTTGGTCTATTGGCTCAAGCTTTCTTAATCAAACAGTCAGGCGAAAAAATTGTTCATGACCCACGTTTAGTCTGGAACACATTTGATATCATCGATGAATACAAAGGTGTGGCTATACAGTCAAAATCTGGACATGCATTCATTAAAGATGTCATGCGTGAACACAATGCCGTATATGGCGGAGAAATGAGTGCACATCACTATTTCCGGGACTTTGCTTACTGCGATAGCGGTATGATTCCGTGGTTACTGACCGTTGCCCTACTCTCTGAAACAGGACAATCACTTTCAATACTCGTTGAAAATATGATTACCAAATTTCCTTGTAGTGGTGAAATCAACTTTAAAGTAGCTGATACACAAACCACTATTCAAAAGATTTTCGATTTTTATGCCGATCAGAATCCACAAATTGACCGTACCGATGGTGTAAGCCTCGACTTTGGCGCATGGCGTTTTAACGTCCGTGCTTCAAATACTGAACCCTTATTACGTCTCAATATTGAAAGCCGTGCAGACCGCCAAGCTCAGCAAATGCAATATTATGTAGATGAGTTGACTGGATTGATTCAGAACTAATTCATAATAAAAAAGGAGCTATAAGCTCCTTTTTTATTGCTATTTAATTATATCCATTAGGATTCTGCTTCTGCCAATTCCAGCTATCAGCAAGCATATCTTCTAAACCATATTGCGGCTGCCAACCCAACTCAGCAAGTGCACGACTATTGTCTGCAAAAGATGTGGCTACATCTCCAGATCTCCGCGGTGCAAATTCAAAAGCTACAGGCACGCCATTAACTTTTTCAAATGTATCCTTAACTTGCAAAACAGATGAACCATTACCCGTACCGATATTCCATGCACGACAACCTGTCGCATTCAATCGGTTATTGAGAGCACATAAGTGCGCATTCGCTAAATCGACCACATGGATATAGTCACGCACCCCAGTACCATCCACAGTTTCATAATCATTACCATAAATGGATAGTTTCTCACGGCGACCAACAGCAACTTGTGTCACATACGGCATTAAATTATTTGGAATACCCTGTGGGTCTTCCCCAATACGTCCACTTTTATGTGCACCTACAGGGTTAAAATAACGAAGCAATGCGATTGACCACTTTGGATTAGATGCGGACAATTTTTGTAATAATTGCTCAACAATCAGTTTAGTATATCCATAGTTATTACTTGGTATACCTGTTGGCATTTCTTCATTTAATGGAGATATGTTGGCTTCATCATAAACTGTTGCAGATGAGCTAAATACAAGCGTATAGACACCTGCCTTTTCCATCGATTTAACCAGTTGAACGCTGCCGGCAATATTATTATCAAAATAAATGAGTGGCTTTTCCTGACTTTCACCCACTGCTTTCAGACCTGCAAAATGAATAACCGCATCAATAGGATGCTCTTGAAATACACGGTCCAACTCATCTGCATTGCGGATGTCACCATGCACAAAAGTTAAACTTTTTTGGGCGATATCTTGAACTCTATTTAAAGATTCTTCAGAACTATTTGAAAGATTATCAAAAACGATAACTTCATGACCAGCCTGCAAAAGTTCAACACATGTGTGTGAACCAATATAACCTGCGCCACCAGTGACTAGAATTTTAGCCATCTACTTTTCCTAACAATATTTTAATTAATCCACGTGTTGAAGCGTCAAGTTTTGAAGAATCATTTTGAACGCCACTTAAAATCGGGAGTAACTGATCAGCGATCTGTTTACCCTTTTCAACTCCCCACTGGTCAAATGGATTAATATTCCAAATTACAGATTGAACAAAAACTTTATGTTCATATAAAGCAATTAACATTCCTAAACTATAAGGATTAAGTTCTTTTAATAATAAGGTAGAACTCGGCTGATTACCTTCATATTGCTTATAAATTGGCAGATTTTCTAATTCAGTTGAATCCAAAGCTTCATTACCGAAAGCCAATAAGCGTGATTGCGCCAAGCAATTAGAGAGAGCAAGATGATGTTGCTCAACTAAGGCATCTGCGTTTTCAGCATAGGTAAAGTGGTCTGCATTATAACGTTGAATTGGTGCAATAAAATCACAACTGACTGCTTGGGAGCCTTGATGTAGCAATTGATAGAACGCATGCTGGGCATTTGGACCAACTTCACCCCACACAATTGGGCAAGTATCTAGCTCAACTTTTTGACCATTGCGCTGCACCGACTTGCCATTAGACTCCATCTCTAATTGTTGTAAATAAGCAGCAAAATATTTTAAACGTCCATCATAAGGCAAGACCGCATGAGTCTGAATATTTAAAAAATTATTATTCCAAATTCCTAATAATGCCATTAAAACAGGAATATTTTGATCAAAACTTGTATTTTGAAAATGCTCATCGACGGCGTGAGCCCCTGCTAAAAGTTGCTTAAACCCGTCAACACCAATCGTCAAAGCAATAGGCAAACCAATACAAGACCATAGTGAATAGCGGCCACCTACCCAATCCCACAGTAATAATTGATTTTCAGGTGCAATACCCCATTCAGACATTTTGTCAGCTTTTGTGGACACACCAATAAAATGGCTTTTTAATACGCGGGCATGTTTCCCTAATGTCTTTTCTAACCACTGACGTACTGTTTGGGCATTTGATAAGGTATCAATTGTCCCAAAAGATTTTGAAGAAATAATAAATAAAGTAGTTTCTGGGCGAAGTTGATGGAGCAGTTCTGATAACTGACTACCATCCATCGTTGAAACAAAATGAGCGTTAAGGGGCTTAGCCGTTTTCACCTTAAAATCAGATAACGCATGAGTCACCATTTGTGGCCCTAAATCAGAACCACCCACTCCAATATTGACGACATCTTGGATCACTTCACCAGTAGCACCACGATATTGCCCTGCATGGATTTTTTCCACTAAGGCATACATACGTTCTAACTGACTATGAACCTGTTCTGTTAAATCTGGAAACTTTGAATAGTCAGCTGGTAAACGCAATGCCCAGTGCATTGCTTCACGTTGTTCGGTACAGTTAATTTTATCTTGTGAAAAAAGACGATTAATCCATTGGGTTAAATTTTTATTCTTCGCAAGAGCTACTAACTGTTCTAAAATATCCTTAGTTACTCGGTGCTTACTATAATCAAAAAATAATTGATCAAACTTTACTGAGTAATTATGAAAACGATCTGGCTCTAAAGCAAATAACTCTTTGATATGTAATTTTGAGTTTTCTTCACCTAAAGTTTGAAGATGAGCTAGAGGCGAGACTAATTCCTTCGGAAATTGCTCAATTGATTTACTCATAAGCGACCTACTCCTTCATAAGCAAAGCCTTTCGCTTTTACATATGCTGGATCATAAATATTACGTCCATCTAAAATTAACGGATGTTTCATTAACTGTTGTAGTTGCTTAAAGTCAGGGCTCCAATATTGCTTCCATGCCGTAACGAGGCACAATGCATGAGCATCTTGTGCAGCCTCATATTGATCAGTGCATAAAATTAAATCTTCCCGAGGCCCGTAAATTGCAGCTATTTCATCTAATGCTTGAGGATCATGCAGGCGCACTATTACGCCTTGTGCCCATAACGCAGCCAATAAAATATGTATCGGTGAGTTATGTATATTTGAAGTATTTTCTTTAAAAGAAGCTCCCCAAATCGCAACCGTTTTACCATTTAGACTACAGTGATAATAATTCCATAACTTACGGAATAAAATCTCTTTCTGCTGCTCATTAATCGCCCAAACCTGCTCTAAAAGACGACTTTTTGTTCCAGTTTCAGATACAGTACTTGAAAGCGTTAAAATATCATGTGAAAAATTCTCACCACCAAATCCTACACCTGGCGATAAATATGCAGCACCAATTCGTGTATCAGCAGCAATACCATGCTTTACATTCGCAATATCAATACCTAACTTTTCGGCAACCACAGCCAAATCATTCATATAGCTAATGCGGGTCGCCAACATGCCCGAGATACTAAGTTTGGTAAACTCCGCATCTAAAATTGGCATAAATAAATATTGATAGCTAAATTGAAAAAAAGGACGCAATAGTTCTTGCATGGTCTCACTTGCATTCCTAGATTCAACACCAACAATGACATGTTTTACATTCAATACACTATTGATAGCATTACCCTCCTGAATCACATCAGGAAAGTAAACCCAATCATCTTTTGGCAAGTGCTGTTTTAATTTTTCTGTACCGTGTAAACCAAAAGTTGAACCATTAATCATTAATCTAGGATGAACAATTGGTCTCTCACTCAGTTTTTGTACGGTTTTTAAAGCAAGTTCCATTTGTGTGGGACTAAAACAAAATAAATATACTTCAATATCTAAAGGGATCTCGGAAAAAGGGCTCTCAATTAAAAAACCTGCTTTTCTTTGTTTATTTAAATAATTATTTACTTCTTGATCTTGATAGGAAAGGACAGAAACATCTTCTTCACAACTTACACAGGTACACCAATAAATTTGGTTACCATATTCAGCCAATAATGCCGCCATAACACCGGCATGTAACGTTGTTCCAAATACTGCGATTTTCATTGCACACCTGATTTATAGATTTCTATTCCTTTTCCAGGAAAAGAATATACTGCTCTGCTACCATATTCAGCAGTTTTTACAAATACTTAAGCAGAGCTACAAAACTTTATAGTTTAAGTTCTTGAATCAGATGTTTAAATTCTAATCCCAATTTAGGATGTGCAACACCATAATGTAGTACAGCTTTCAAATAACCAAGTTTACTGCCACAGTCAAAAGTTTGACCTTGCATCCGATAGGCTTCCACTATGTCTGTACTTTGAAGCATCGCAATAGCATCAGTTAACTGAATTTCATTGCCCGCTCCTTTCGGAGTATTTTCTAGAAGCTGCATAATCTTAGCCGGTAAAATATAACGTCCGACTACAGATAAATTAGAAGGTGCAGAGCCGACAGCGGGCTTTTCTACAATACCCTGCATGACAATACTTTCACCCTCAGCCGGACTCTGTTTTACATCAACAATCCCATATTGATCTACTAAATGATCGGGTACTGCTTCAACCATGATTTGAGCAGCTTGACTCACGTCATAACGAGAAATCATACGCGATAAATCATTTTTCCCTGAGTTATCTTTGACCAATACATCTGGTAACAACACAGCAAAATCATCTTGCCCAATAATACTTTTTGCACATAAAACAGCATGCCCCAAACCCAAAGGTTGAGGCTGTCTTACACTCACTACACTTACATGAGGTGGGATAATTTGAGTAATCTCATCAAGCAAATCAAACTTTTTCTTCTGCTCTAAAGTCGTTTCAAGTTCAAAGTTTCGATCAAAATAATTTTCAATTGATGCTTTAGATGAGTGCGTTACCAAAATAATTTGCTCAATTCCTGCTTCTACAGCTTCACGCACTACATATTCAATCGCAGGACGATCAACTACCGTTACCATTTCTTTAGGAATTGACTTACTTGCCGGTAAAAAACGTGTACCTAATCCAGCTACAGGTAAAACTGCCTTTTTAATCACACATTCACTCTCTAATTAACCATAATATCTTTACTACGTTTATAGCCATCAACATAGTGTTCAAGTTGACATAACGCCCAATCAATATCTTGCTGGACAGCTGTCATATTATTTACTCGATCAAAAACTTCTTGAATTTCTGTAAGAGGATAGAATTTTTCAAATGATCGAAGGATTCTACTATGCTCGGTATATTCAGTATTCTCTTGATCAATTAACAATTCTTCATAAAGTTTCTCACCTGGGCGTAATCCACTATATTGAATTTCGATATCCCCTTGCATTGAACCTTGTTCACGCACGGTTAAGCCACTTAAAGAAATCATTTGTCGAGCTAAGTCCTGAATACGAACAGGTTCACCCATATCAAGTAAAAATACATCACCACCTCTACCTAGAGCACCAGCTTGAATAACTAACTGAGATGCTTCAGGAATAGTCATGAAGTAGCGTGTTACCTCTGGATGAGTCACAGTGATTGGACCGCCTTTGGCAATTTGTTGTTTAAATAACGGTACTACTGAGCCAGAAGATCCTAATACATTACCAAAACGCACGATACTAATTTGAGTCTGTTTTTGAGCTTCAGCCATGGCCTGGCAATAAAGCTCTGCCATACGTTTCGATGCACCCATCACATTGGTAGGGCGTACTGCTTTATCGGTCGAGATGAGAACGAATGTCTCTACACCTTTTTTCACAGCTGCATTTAGACTATTCGCAGTACCAATTGCATTGTTCTTTAATCCTGCTATTGGATTACACTCAACCAAAGGTACATGTTTATAAGCAGCAGCATGGTAAACGGTCTGAACACCATATTGCTCAATGATGCGCTCTAGTTTCTGTTGATCTTGCACTGTACCTAAAATAGGAACAATTTCACATTGAGCCATTAAGCGTAATTCTTTTTCTATGCTATAAAGGGCAAACTCTGTAATTTCATAAATAATCAGCATTTTAGGCTGATTCTTAACAATTTGACGGCATAATTCTGAACCAATTGAACCACCGGCACCAGTAACCATGACGATCTTATTTCGAATATTTTTTGCGAGCAAATGGTCTACTGGGGGTACAGGATCACGTCCCAGCAAATCAATAATGTCTACTTCACGAATATCTGCAACTTTGAGCTCACCATCAACAAGTTGTGTAAGACCAGGAAGTTCAGTAATTTTAAGATGTGCAGGTTCTAGCTGTTGAATAATTTCACTTTTACGTACACGTCCTACAGAAGGTAATGCTAATAAAATTTCATCTATTCTATATTTTTCAAAACGTTGTAAAGCTTTCTCTAAAGATAGTACTTTTAAACCGCCAACCATATGGTCGTGTAAAGAGGTATTATCATCAATAAAGAACATTGGTAAATGATCACCCGAACGATAAAGTACTGCTGCAATTTGCTGACCAGCATCACCCGCACCATAAATGGCTACACGTTTACGCTCTTCACTCGTTTGTAATGCAGCTTTCACAATAAAACGAATAAATGCACGGCTACACCAAACCCAACCAAACATTAAGAAGCCAAACATTAATGGAATTGAAGTCGGAACAAATGCAGGTGAAAAAGCATTCATGCCATATAAAACAATGACCATCAGCGCAACAGCTATCGCTAATTTAGCAATAAAGGCTTCGTTAAATGTTCGAACAATAAACCGATAAACTCCAGTTATCATTAAACTTAAAATAGCAACAATTGTAACAATTGCTACGCCATAATTGATACCTGGAATAACTTCTGCACCTAAGTCAAATAAACGAAGGGCGTAACATAACCACAAAATAACAGGAACAGCAAAAAGGTCTATAAGAACCAAAAAACATTGTTTCGCAAGTCTTGGGGCTGATGCGAATTGATAGATAATCTTTTTCACAATACTCTTCTAATCGTTCTAGTAACCGTGCGATATTTATACTCATTTCTTATATAACTAGAAACAAGTTTTACGCATTGGTTACATAATGTATATCAAACCATTATTACTAAATCTGTAACACATTACTTACCCTAGAAAGTCTTATCAATCATAGGGGTTATAAAGTTGTACACTTTTACATCTTTTGTTTCTAAATTAAGAAATTATCACTACATTGAATGAGTAACCACACTACCAGCTGGTAGAAATGATAAGGAGTCTATTTTCTTATTCCCTACAACTTTAACACCTACACTAAGATGAGCAAATTCACCAATATGAGTATCATGATCGATTGACGCAGCCATGTTTATAATTGCTCCATCTCCTACTTTCACATCAAATCCCACTACACAACCAGCCATAATAGTTACTCCATCACCAATTTCAGCATTAGGGCTTATGATGGCAGATGGATGAACAACTGTAGCAATAGGTATCGATAAATTTTCTAATAGTTGAAACCATTTTTGTCTGAGCTGGTTATTTCCTACAGCAGGAATTGCAGCAGAAATATCTGACAGTATATCTGGGATACTATTTATATTCGTAACAATCGGAAAGCCCGCTATATCTGTTTTTTGTGGCCAACTGTCATCAGCAAATACCACTTTTTTCCATTTGCCCGACAAGAGAGCAGCTTCTGCAACAGATTTACCATGCCCACCTGCACCTAAAACTAATAAAACATTCTTTTTAAGCATTTTCAGTTTTTCCGGCACCAAAGAATAAAGCAAGTAAAATCAAAGGAATGTAAGCTATTAACAATAAAGATTCTGGCATCATTACTTTTTGTGATGCAAGATATGCAATAGGTAAAAGCCAAAATACATTAATCAGCAGTACACCAATTGTTACTGTAGTATGACTATTGTATTTGCGTGAAGCGTATTGATATGCATGAGATCTGTGCGCATCATACATTTTATGCCCATTAATCACCCGACGGATTAATGTAAAAGTGGCATCGACGATAAATACACCTAGACATATGATCCATGCACAAAATAAAGCAGGGTCTATTTTTAAAGAAATTAAAGCCAGAATACCTAGAATTAATCCGAGAAAACCACTGCCGGCATCTCCCATAAAAATACGAGCTTTAGGAAAGTTCCATAGAACAAAACCAAGTACACATGCCGCTAAAATAAATAATAATTCACTAGATAACGGTGTACCTAATGCTAAATAAATAAAACCAAGACTGAGTACAGTAGTAATTGCTTCAACACTGGCAATTCCATTAATCCCATCCATGAAATTATATAAATTGAGTAACCATACAAGAAAAAGTACTGCAATAATATTTGCGGACCAACCTAACTGCAGGTTTCCATTGAATAATGTAACCTCAGAGAAACCACCTAGGAAAAAAACAGTACTAATGGCAATAACAAAGTGAATTGCTAATCGAAGCATTGAATTGATATGGCCATGATCATCAAGAAAACCTAAAACTGCAACGCCCAATCCAGCAGCAACTAAAATTGAACCTGTAGTTGCTTCTAATTGATGACTAACTATCAATCCCACTAAAACTAATAAAAAAGTGATAACAATAGACACCCCTCCGCCACGTGGTGTCGGAATTGTATGAGAACTTCTTTCATTTGGATTATCAATAATATTTTTCTTCAATGCGTAATGGCGCATATAGCCTGTAAGCAAAAATGAAATTAAAAAACTCGCTAATATTACCCAAGTCATCAGCATAAGTTACTCACTTCTCTCAAAATATATTTTTCCTGTTTTTTCTAGAGCAGCATACGCATTAATTGGAGGAGTCCAATTTAATAAATTACGCGCTTTTGAAGCATCGATCTCTAAAGATAAGAATAATTGCTCATACAACTTACTCTTACCGACACATATAGCCCCTACCCTCATAAGAAACTTAGGGATATAAATTAAGTTTGCCTTTCGCCCCATACCTTTTCTTATTGAAATCACAAGCTGTTGGGTAGAAAGTACCTCATTATCTGCAATTAAAAATAATTCATTTTTTGCTTGAGGATGCTCAATACAAGCTTCGATAAATGAAACTAGATTTTCTAAAGCAACAAAAGAGCGCCTATTATTGAGGGAAGCAAAAGGTAAAGGTAGGTTAGTTGAAGCAAGTTTAAGTAATCGAGCAAAGTTGCCAGGAGCATCAGCAGCATATACTAATGGCGGCCTAATTATGACAAGCTCAGTATTTGTATTCTCAAATAATTCTTTTAATGCTTGCTCCGCTTCCAGCTTAGAAATTGCATAATCCGCATGAGGTTGTGGTGGATCTAATTCATCAAAAGCTTTTTTATTTGTTACGGCTCCATTTACACCAATTGAACTAATAAAAATAAACCGCTGAACATTATTTTCTAAGGCTTGTCGAGCGAGTTGTAATGTACCCTCCACATTTACCGCTCTAAACTGTTCTAAAGGGTTTTGCACATTATCATTTAATATATGTGCTCTTCCTGCTAAATGTATGATTACATCAATATCATTAGGAATAGGTGTCGAAAAAACAGATTCAGAAGTCGCGACTAACTGCTCCACCTTTTCAGGTAGAATATGCGATTGCTGTCTATTTAAAGCATATATCTTTTGATATTTATTACTTAGAATGAGTGAACGGATCAAAGACTTACCAACAAAGCCAGATGAACCTGTAACTAAAATATTTTTCATATTACGATTCCACAATGTCAGCAAAACTTTGCAGCAACTTATCCTGATGATAATGATCTTGTAAAATTTGACGTGGTGAATTAGACACTTTGTTCAACTTAGTTTTGCAAATTTCATCAATTAATGACGCTAATCTAACTGGATCATTTGGCTCACAGATCCAGCCAATATTATGTTCTTTAACCATATTAGCCACTTCTGCATCTTCTTCCATAATAGCTAAAATTGGTCTATCAGCAGCCATAGTAAAATAGGCCTTACTAGGAACACCGAGGCCAAGCATGCCTTCTGCTAAAGTTACGATAGCAATATCACATGAGCTCAAACCTAAACTTCGCTGTTGGGCAGCTAACTCTCCAATATAAGCAACTTTATTTTTATTGTTCTCTTCTTCAGCAAACTCTTTTACCAATTGAGCATCATTTCCACCGCCAATAAATAAAAATTTGGCAGATGGATTATTGATTAAGTTTATTGCAGCTAATAAATTAGAGATACCTTGGACACGCCCCATATTTCCAAAAAATTGGAAAACTATATTTTCGTTCCAGCCCAGTGAGCTAATAATTGAAGACTGTTGTTTCTGTCTAACCTCTATTTCAGTGAAATCTACCCAGTTCGGAATCACTGTAATATTATCGCTACCCGTTTTTTGTCTCATTAAGTTTTTCATATCACGGCCAATCACGATCAGATGATCGGCTCTAGAATAGATACGATTAAAAATAAAATTCATTATTTTAAATAAGACAGAATTTTTCTTTAAAATTCCTGCAGGAACTAAATTCTCAGGAAAAACATCATGAACGAGCAAATACCATTTAAATGGAATGAATACCCTTAAAAAAGCTAATAAAACTAGGAGAAAAAGTGGGTTTGTTCCAGAAACAACAACCTTATCCTTAGCTAAGTTTTTTAACAAAATCTTAAAAAAACCAAAAGTTTGCTGTAATTGACCAAGCAATCGCTTAAATAAATTATTTTTATCATAAGAAGCATGTAAAAATAATAAGAAGCCAATCTTGCTACAGAACTTTTTCTGTATTTCCTCACGATCTCCTGAATAAGGCGCTATAACAGATAACTGCTCAACCCCATCGGATTGAGCAAGTTTCTGTATAATCTTATACCAAAAGTATCCTGTAGAATTTTGATCAGGATCAATAAACTCTGAAACAACCAATACTTTTTTCACAGTTTATAACCTTAAAATTGCTTCCAAATCACTCGATTTACATAATCTGTGTAGCTCATAATGATACGCACAACTTTTTCACTTACGTTTGGCATACTATAATCTTCAACTAGACGTAAAAGACGATCTTCACCTCTAGTCTGACCTTCTAAAATTGCTAAACCTTGTAAAATACGTTCCGCTTTTAAACCTACCATCATTACAGCAGCTTCTTCCATTCCTTCTGGACGCTCATGTGCTTGACGTAAGTTAAGTGCCGGGAAGTTTAAAATTGATGATTCTTCGTTAATTGTTCCGCTATCAGACAAAGCGGCTTTTGCTGAAAGCTGTAACTTGTTGTAGTCACTAAAACCAAGTGGTTTTAGTAATTGAATTAAAGGATGAAATTCAACATTTAACTCTTCAATACGCTTACGAGTACGAGGATGTGTAGATACAATCACAGGATATTTATATTTCTCTGCAACTGCATTTAACATCTCTACCAAATCTAAGAAGTTCTGATCTGAGTTAATATTTTCTTCACGATGAGCACTCACAATAAAATATTCATGCTCTTTTAAATTTAAACGTTCAAGAACATCTGAGGCTTCAATTTTTGCTTTGTAATGATGAAGTACCTCAAACATTGGACTACCCGATTTGATTACTAAATCAGCTGGTAACCCTTCCGCTAATAAATAATCACGGGCAATCGTACTGTACGTTAAATTAATATCAGCAGTATGATCAACAATTCGGCGGTTAATTTCTTCAGGAACGCGCATATCAAAACAACGGTTTCCAGCTTCCATGTGGAAAGTTGGAATCTTGCGGCGTTTTGCAGGTAATACTGCCATACAGCTGTTAGTATCACCTAAAACAAGTAAAGCTTCAGGCTTTACCTCATCTAAAATTTTATCCACTGCAATAATGACATTACCAATCGTTTCTGCACCTGTAGCACCAGCTGCATTTAAGAAATGGTCAGGTTTACGGATACCCAAATCAGTAAAGAAAATTTCATTTAATTCATAGTCATAGTTTTGACCAGTATGAACAATAACATGATCAAAATATTCATCACACGCAGCCATTACGCGAGACAAACGGATAATTTCTGGACGTGTGCCCACCACTGTCATTAATTTTAACTTTTTCACAAATCTATACTCTTAATTTGTTATTGGCATCGCATAAGTATCTGGCTTATTACGATCAAAAATTTCATTTGCCCACAGCATCACTATCATCTCATCATCACCGATGTTAGTAATATCATGTGTCCAACCAGGCACTGTTTCTACAATTCTTGGTTCATTACCTTGCGTTTCAAGCTCATAAAATTCACCTGTCACGACATGCTTAAACTTAAATAGGGCCTTACCCTTAATAACAAGAAACTTTTCAGTTTTTGTGTGGTGATAATGACCACCACGAGTAATGCCTGGATGAGCAGTAAAATAAGAAAACTGTCCTGCATCTGGAGTTTTCAGCATTTCAACGAATACGCCGCGGGCATCACCATATTTTGGAACACTATAATCAAATTGCTCAGGTTTAAAAAAACTTAAGTATGTTGAGTAAAGTGCACGAGTAAGACCTGTTCCCACACGGTCAGTAATAAGTGTATCTCTTGATGCTTTAAAGCCATTTAAAACTTTAGCCAAATCACCTACTGTAATTTGATATTCAGGTTCGACTTGGAAAATTTGTTCAACTTGTTGCCCATTCAGAATATTCCAGAATGTTTCCACTACATCGTCGACATACACAAGACGAATCACAGCATTTTCATCGTGAATTTGTAGCGGCAAATCATTTGCAACGTTATAGCAAAAAGTCGCAACAGCTGAATTATAGTTAGGGCGTGACCACTTACCAAAAACGTTGGCTAAACGACAAATATAAACTGGATTACCTTGTGCTTGATTAAGAGCTACCAGTGCCTGCTCACCACCTAACTTACTTTTACCATAAGGATTATCACGCTCAACCTGAATAGAAGACGATAAAATAACAGGCGTTTTCTTATTTGCTTGCTGCAAAATTTGAGCGATCTTTTCCGTTAAAGTGGTATTGCCTTCAGCAAATTCTTCTTCATTTAGAGGGCGATTCACTCCTGCTAAATGTATAATCCAATCAGCAGCTAAAACTGATTGTTCAAACTCTTGATCTGTTGTTTCACGATGAGCTTTTAAAATCTCAATCTCAGGTTTTTCTGATAAAAATTGAATCAAGTTCTTTGCTATAAAGCCATTTGAACCTGTTACTAAGATCTTCATATTTATGCCTCTGGATCTACATATTGTCCTTTAGTCAAAGCTCTTACAAACTCTAACTTAAGTAATAGTTTCTTCATTCCTTCAACATCTAATCGCTCAGTATTATGCGAGTTATAATCATCAAATTCTGTAATCTTTAAGTCACCATCTTCTACGTATTTTTCATAGTTAAGATCGCGTTGGTCTGCCGGCACTCGGAAATAGTCACCTTGGTCGATTGCAACAGCCATTTCTTCACGGCTTAATAAAGCTTCATATGCTTTCTCGCCATGGCGGGTTCCCATAATGGTAATAGGATAATCATTCTCGTTTAGTAATTCTTTTAAGGCCTGAGCTAGAACTTCAATTGTTGCAGCCGGAGCTTTTTGTACAAAAATATCTCCATTTTCACCATGTTCAAAGGCGTACAGAACCAAATCTACCGCATCTTCAAGTGTCATCATGAAGCGAGTCATATTAGGATCGGTAATAGTTAATGGTTTACCTTTACGCATTTGATCAACAAATAAAGGAATTACCGAACCACGTGATGCCATTACATTACCGTATCTGGTACAGCTAATAACAATATCTAAATTTTCTAAATTTCTTGATTTAGCAACAATTACTTTTTCCATCATTGCTTTAGAAATACCCATTGCATTAATTGGGTAAACTGCTTTATCAGTACTTAAACATACTACACGTTTAACGCGGTTCTGAATTGCCGCTTCAAGTACATTTTCTGTCCCAATTACATTGGTTTTTACAGCTTCCATTGGGTGGAATTCGCAAGATGGAACTTGCTTTAAGGCAGCTGCATGGTAAATATAGTCCACACCACGAGTAGCATTTAAAACACTGTTGTAGTCGCGCACATCACCAATATAGAATTTAAGCTTAGATGAATGGTACTTTTTACGCATATCATCTTGCTTTTTTTCATCGCGACTAAAGATTCGAATTTCTTTAATATCTGTTTCTAAAAAACGTTTTAGAACAGCATTACCGAAAGATCCTGTGCCACCAGTAATTAATAAAGTTTTTTCACTGAACATTTTTACCTCAATATACGTATTTTAAAAAAGATTGCTGCAATCAATATAGGAAGTATCATAAAGATAATTCTACTTAAGAAACCCAAAAATTCGCTATATAGCATTAAAGTAGAAATACATATAGCTAAAATCACGCCTGATAAGGCTAATAATAAATTATTAGATTTAATTAGTTTCTTAACGATTAATTTTAAAATAAAAGCGAAAATAATTACAAAAACGATTGAAAAGATAAAATTAAAATTTATTAATGCTTCTGTAACCAATCCAGTTGTTAATGAAGAGTTACCCTCTTGACCGGGTATATAACTGCCGGGATAAATAAAATTTTTCAATCTAGGGCCTGCACCTAAAGGTTTATCAAGCCAAACAAATCTAGGTATAAAGTTAGTAAAAGCAGCTAAATAAGTAACACCATATTGATAATCATATGTATTACTAACTAACCAAAGAATATTCTCATGGTTACCAAAAGCTCCATTGAATGATTCAACAAAATCTTTAAATGAGGTAGACTCTTTCTCGCCTCCTTGAAATCCACTACTTCTTTGTTGGCCAACATAGTGCAATAGGTAAAATACAATACTCACACAAAAACCAATAAAAACTTTAAATAAAAAAGAAATATTTTTCTTTTTTAAAATAAAATATAAAGAAGATAAAACTACTAAAATAACAAAAATTGAATTTCTATTCCCTGTAATAGAATAGTAAAAAACTGTATAAATAAAAGATATTAAAAAAGCAAACTTAAAAATACCCCCCCATTTTGTTGAAGGCGATATATAAATTCCTATAAAAAATAAAATTGCAGAAACATAAACCCAATCAGATAAAAGCATCTTATACGCCTCTCCATAACCAAAAGAGATCCTATCTGACAAATAAACATCCAAACCCATTGAAAAAATATCAAGCAAATTTGATATTGTAAAAAAAGAGCCAATTAAAAAAATAAAAAAAGAAAATATAAAATATTTAAAAACAAAATTTTCTTGAACTTTAATTTGACTAAAGCTTGGCATAGTTATATTAAAAATAGAAAAGAAAGACACAAAAATAAAAAAAGAAACAAATAAAGATAAAATAAAATCAAAATCAGTATAAATTACAGGGTATCTAAAAAAATCAACTTCTTTTTGCAAAATAGGCATTAGAATATGAATTAAAAAAAAGAAAATACTGCCTAAACAAATCGTATTTCTAAAGAAAAAACTAATTCCTTGACCCTTCAAGGAATTAGCAAAAAAAGTTATTAAAATTAGAAATACTATGATATAGAAAGTATAAACCATGCTATATACCTACTTTACTAAAAAGGGTTCTCAACTGCTCTTCAAAGCACTTTATTTGATTAGATAAAAAAGCCATCCTCTCACGCAGATAAAAAGTATTTGTATTATTTATTTGAATGATAAGCTCTTTAGTTTCATTATAAGGAACAGATATACAACATCCATTATCTTTAATAAACTTAGCTGTAACAACCTCGCTATTAACAATAATAGGAGTATTCATTTCTATGGCATCTCCCCATTTATTTGATTCAGCAAAACGATTAATATAAATAGCTGGATCATAATAAGTTAGTACAAAATCAGAAACTCTATAGAGGCTCAAAGCATCAATTGAAGATAATTCCCCTACATACAGTACATTCTCTAAAAAAGAAAGCTTATCAATATAATCAGAATCTGACTTCCCAGCAATTAACAACCCAATATTTTTTTGTTTTGCAAGATGTAAAACTTGAGCCATACCTCTAGTTTTAGTTAACCACCCATTAATATAAATTACTTTCTCAAATCTATTTCTAAAATTTAATATATTTTCTGAAATATCTATTTCTTTTGCTTTTTGTACTTCTTTTTTTTCAGGCGTATTTTTTAATATAAACATTTTTTTTGTTTTAAACTCGTAACGTTCAAAACATGGAATAATATGCAATAAGCTTACTGAAGAAGCTAAATACTCAAAATAACGAACAATCCTTATAAATTTGCTATTTTGATTAAACAAATAACTAAAACGATCTGCATCATCAAAAATAACTTTAAAACCTTTTATTTTAGAAACTATTAAAGCAGGTAAAGTAGATTCAAAACCTAATACCCACACCACATCACCTTTTTTAAAAGATAAACATAATTTTAAAACACTAAAAAACCATATAATATACATTAATCTTGCTTTTTTATTAACATAACCACCTCCAGAAAGAATAAATTTTCTTTGATATAATTCATCATCATATTCAATTTCATTATTTTCGCGATTCCAACCAAAAAAATAAGTTTTTTCATTTAAGGAACTTTTAAAATCAATTAGTTTTTTTAGCCTAATCCTCTTCTTTGCACAAGGCAAAGGTGCTATTACTTTAAAACTCATATTAGGCCTCACTTTTTAATTTACTTAAACTTAAATGGACAAAATAATTTGACAGAATCAATTTGAATAACCAATGCACAGACATTAAACACATTAAAACATATACTATTTTTTTGCTATCATTTTGTAACAACAATGAAAATATAACAATATATATAATAACAGCAGTAAATGTATAAAAAGATGATTTCATTAAAACTTTTTCTGAACCAAAAACTCCTAAACATAATGAAGGTAATATATATATAACTCTAAAAAAAGTCATAAAAAGTGTCAAAAGCCATAAAATAGGATCAAATTCAAGTTCTTTAAAAAAAATAGGTTTTAAAAATACAATAATTACAGAATTAATTAATAAAGTTACAACTGAAAGCAAAATCAAATACTTAAAATAATAATAATAATTCTCTAAATTAAAATTTTTATTATTTCTTACTAGCGGTCCTAAATAAAAACCTACAAAACTGATTGCAGCTAAAGCTAGAGAAGCATATAAAGTAATGTAAGTAAAAATATCTGCAGACAATCTCGATCTGTGAAATAAATTTATTAAAAATTGTTCACCATAATTTGCCATAACTAAACTAATATTATGTACAAAAAAATAAAATCCTAAAATAAAAAAACTTACTCTTTCCTTAGTGGTCACTTTTTCTGAGCTTATATCGTTTTTATTAATTAAAAAAAATTTAAATATCATAAGAATAAAAAAAGATAACACTATACTACTAAAATAAATATTTAATATATTCTCCTTCATCTTTAAAACAATTATAATAAAAAGTACAGCAAATAGAAAAAGTTTCCATAAATTAGTATACAACTGAGATATTAGTAACTTACCTTGTCCTCTCCAGTACGAAGCCTCAAACAAAAAAGTTGAATAAAAAACAAGAATAAAAAAGCATAATATTGTTTCAAAGACACTATGCAAATATAAGAATAAAAAGAAAGAAGAAACAGCTGACAAAAATATACTTTGAAGCCAAAATTGTTTTTTAATTTCTATATAGTAAGAAGCCTCTCTCAATAATAGTTGATCAAAACCAAAAATACATAATCCACCTAAAACGAATATTACTGACTTGAAAAAAGCCCATTGTGAAACACTATCATGGCTAAATGAGCTAACCACTATTAAATCTGATAATGTTAACCCTCCTACACTAATTAAATAAATTAAAAGTGATAGAGTGAGGTCTTTATTTATTTTCATCAACTACTCTGGTGCCAATTTTTTTAGCTGGATTTCCTGCATAAATTCCATATGGTTCAGTATTTTTAGTCAAAACTGAACCTGCAGCTACAATACTTCCCTCGGCAATACAAGAAACAGACTCTAAAATTATTGAATTTGAACCGATCCAAGCATAATCTTCAATTAAAAGAGAAGAATATTTTATAGGATTTTTATTCCAATCTTTAAATTCGCCATGTACATTATGATTATGAGTAAAAATTTTTACATTTTGTGAAATTGCGACCGAGTTTTGAATTTCAACCCCTCCTGAAAAATCTATATAAGCATATTCACCAATATGTACATCATTTCCTACTTTAAAAAAAGTATTATCATGTGGATGAGCTTTTACAATTTTCACATATTCCGCAACATATAAAAGAGGAGTGTTAAAATACTTTCTGTAAGCCCACCACCTTAAGTTTCTTAGTAATTGAGAAGAAAAAATTTGATTCTTCGTTAGCAATATCACTATTTTATAAATAATATTCATTTAATTATTACCATTCCTTTTTACTAAATATGCACAGCAGATATTAAGTATTTTTTATTTAGAAGATTAATCTGTTCTTTAAACTCTCTATGCCCAACTAAAATTAAATGAATATTTGCTTTAGTACAAAATTGTATATTACTTAAATGAATGTTTTTTGATAATCCTTCAGGTAATTCATTTATATTAGGTTCTATCGCTAATATATTTAACCCCTGTTCAGCCAATTTTTTAGTAATCTCTAATGCTGGGCTCTCACGAAGATCATCAATATCAGGTTTAAAAGCTAAGCCATAGCAAGCAATCGTTACATCTTGAATTGTCTTATTTGGGTTAGCTTGTAAAAATTCGGTAATTTTAATTTTAACTTGATCGATGACCCATTCAGGTTTTGCATCATTTACTTCACGTGCGGTACGAATCAATCGCGCCTGTTCTGGTGTTTTAGCCACAATAAACCATGGATCAACAGCAATACAGTGTCCACCTACACCAGGGCCTGGTTGTAAAATATTTACTCGAGGATGACGATTTGCGAGAGAGATTAACTCCCAAACATTAATATCTAACTTATCACAAATAATAGACAGCTCATTTGCAAAGGCAATATTAACATCTCGGAAAGAGTTTTCTGTTAATTTACACATTTCTGCAGTACGCGCATTTGTTTCTATACACTCACCTTTCACAAAGGTTTTGTATAGCTCACAAGCTGCTTTTGAACAGCGCGGCGTCATACCACCGATGATACGGTCATTACTAATCAGTTCTTGCAAAACCTTACCTGGTAATACTCGTTCTGGGCAGTGTGCTACTAAAATATCTGCCTCTTCACCTTTTTGTTGAGGAAAACTTAAGTCGGGGCGAGCTTCGCTCAACCAAGCTGACATTTGTTCAGTTGCTTCTACAGGTGAGGTAGACTCAAGAATAACGAGATTACCTTTTTTCAAAAAAGGAGCTAAGGCTTTGGAAGCTGCTTCAATATATTTTAAATCAGGTTGATAGTCATCTTTAAAAGGAGTAGGAACTGCAACTATATATGCATCAGCTTCTAATGGAGTAGTTTGAGCAGATAACTTACCTTGTGCAACCACATCACGCACTAATGCATCTAAGTCAGGTTCAACAATGTGCACTTTTCCTTGGTTAATCATATCTACGGCATGTTGATTGACATCCACACCAGTAACTTTTATTCCATGTGCTGCAAAAGTTGCTGCTGTTGGTAAACCAATATAACCTAAACCTATAACACAGATATGTTTAAATGACTTATTCATATTCAATACTTTAAATTAAAATAAAATAATAAAAAATTAATTTCTTCTTAAGAAATCAATAATTTGCTGACAAGATGTACCATCACCATAAGGATTATGTGCAGCAGCCATAGCATTATATACTGAGCTATTTTCCAATAGCTCCGATACTGATTTTTCAATTGTACTCACATCAGTACCAACTAAACGCACAGTGCCCGCGTCAACAGCTTCTGGTCGTTCAGTAGTATCACGCATAACCAAGACAGGTTTTCCAAGAGAAGGAGCCTCTTCTTGAATCCCCCCTGAGTCAGTTAAGATGAGATAACTACGGTTCATTAAATACACAAATGGCAAATAATCTTGTGGTTGAATTAAAAAGATATTATCTATACCTGATAGCAATTCATTTACAGGTTTTTGTACATTCGGGTTCAAATGGACTGGATATACAATTTGGATGTCACTATATTTTTTTGCAAGATTCGCTAATGCAGTGCAAATATTTAAAAAACCTTGACCAAAATTTTCACGTCTATGGCCTGTAACTAAAACTAGCTTTCTATTTTTATCAAGAAATTTAAATTCTTGCTCGAACTTATGAATTAAAGCTTCATCTTGTTCAACCTTATCTTTTACTTGTAATAGTGCATCAATAACCGTGTTCCCAGTCACAATAACTGTTTCAGGATCTACATTCTCTTTTACCAAATTTGCATAAGAGGATTGTGTAGGAGCAAAATGATAGTTTGCTAAAACCCCTGTAAGCTGACGATTTGCCTCTTCAGGCCATGGTGAGTAAAGATCCCCTGTTCGCAGGCCAGCTTCAACGTGACCAATTTTAATTTTATGATAATAGCCTGCCAATGAAGCTGCAAAAGTTGTTGCCGTATCTCCATGAACAAGAATTACATCTGGCAACCACTCTTCAAAAACTTGCTCCAAACCTTTTAGCACCCCTGAAGTAACATCAGATAGTGTTTGACCGGGCTTCATTAAATTTAAATCAAAATCTGGTTCTAAATTAAAGAGCTCTAAAACCTGATCCAGCATTTGGCGATGTTGTCCAGTTACACAAACTTTAGTCTCGAAGTCTTCAATATTTTGCTGTAATTTTAAGGCTAATGGCGCCATTTTTATTGCTTCTGGTCTTGTTCCAAATACCAATAAAACTCTCTTCACCTGAACTAATTCCTTATAACCGTATAGATGATTCTTGTTGATCTAATACATATTTCAAATCATAAAGTACATGATTGGCTTTACCTAATGCGTGAAACTCTTGCGCAGTCATTGCTTTAAACTGATCATGAGCGACAGCAATAACGACCGCATCATACACACCTTGCTTCAATTCTTTAACTGGTGCTAAACCATATTCGTGTTGGACTTCTGTATCATCGACCCATGGATCATATATATCTAAATCCAAATCGTATTCTTTAAGGGCCTTAATAAAGTCGATAATTTTTGTATTGCGAATATCTGGACAGTTTTCTTTAAAACTGAGACCCAATACTAATATGCGGGCACCAACAACTTGAATTCGACGCTTTACCATTTCTTTAATGAGTTGAGTCGCCACATATTCCCCCATACGATCATTTAAGCGGCGAGCTGCTAAAATGATTTCCGGATGCAGTCCAATAGATTGAGCTTTATGGGTTAAATAATATGGGTCCACCCCAATACAGTGTCCACCTACTAAGCCTGGTCGAAAAGGTAAGAAATTCCACTTTGTTCCAGCTGCTTTAAGCACATCTTCTGTATCTATACCCAATTTATTAAAAATAAGGGCTAATTCATTAATAAGAGCAATATTGACATCACGTTGTGTATTTTCAATAACTTTAGCAGCTTCTGCTACTTTTATATTCGGTGCTTTATGAGTTCCTGCTTCAATAATCAGATTGTATACTTCATCAACATAATCAGCTACTTCAGATGTCGATCCTGAAGTGATTTTTAAAATATTCGTTACCCGGTGAAGCTTATCACCAGGATTAATACGCTCTGGACTATAACCTGCAAAAAAGTCTTTATTAAACTTTAGCCCTGAAACCTTTTCCAAAACAGGAATGCAAACTTCTTCTGTGGCACCTGGGTAAACTGTCGACTCATAAACTACAATATCACCTTTTTTAAGCACCTGACCAATACTAGTCGATGCTTTAATTAAAGGTGTGAGATCCGGTTGTTTAAAATCATCAATCGGTGTTGGAACGGTAACAATAAAAAAGTTACTGTCTTTTAAATCACTCAAATCAGCGGTATAGCTTAATTGCACCGCCTGTTGCAATTCTTGTGTAGACACTTCTAAGGTATGATCTTTACCGCTTTTGAGCTCATCAATACGTTTTTGATAAATATCAAAACCAACTACGGGTACTTTTTTCCCAAACTCAACTGCCAATGGCAGGCCTACATAGCCCAACCCAATAATTGCTATTTTTAAATTGGCAATTTGCATATAAACGAGCCTTTTTCCTTAGAGTTTATATCTAATAAATCATGCTTTTGGCACTTACAATGCAACGTACTATATCAGATTTTAAGTGAGCACCGCATACCAATTGTATAAATGTGTTTACTACACTTAGAAGTAGAATTTATTAGTTTAGCTAAAACAGTACATTTTTAATATTTCTGATTAATGACTCTAGTCTAAAAGGACAACTCAGATAAACTAAACATACAAAGCTATACGATTTTTCGATGTTTTTTCATTTCTTTTCAGCTAGAATCTGTTCAGCCTGCGTTTAATAGACACTTGTTACTATGCAGTGGACAATATCAATTAAAGATAAATACACAAAGGGTCGCGTGTGAAGTATTGCCAGTTTTTTTCTGTTCTTGCCTTAAGTTTAAGTGCTGCTAGTTGTGCAGTTACTTCCGGTTTACAAACTTATGATATTCCGAGTGAAGGAGTTTATAAAACCGACCTTGGAACTACGGTTAATGTGGTTAAAATTTCACAAGAAACATTACCAGCTATACAACCTGCTCAAGTTGACTATCAACGTGACTATGCAACCTTATTTAAGAACCAACAGCCTATATACCGTTTAAGTTCTGGTGATATTCTATCTATTCAACTTTGGGCTTATCCTGAAATTACTCCGCCTGTAAATAGCATTACTAGCGACCAATCCATTCAAGCCAATGGTTATCCAATTGATCAGGCTGGTTATATTCAATTTCCATTAGTAGGGCGCTACAAAGCTGCCGGAAAGACATTAGCCCAAGTCAATAAAGAACTTCATAATCAGCTTGCCCGCTTCTTAAAGAATCCAGATGTCGTCGTAAGAGTTTTATCTTATGAAGGTCAGCGCTTTTCTGTTCAAGGCAGCGTCATAAAGGGTGGTCAGTTCTACTTAAGTGATCAACCAGTTAGTGTATACGCAGCTCTAGGTCTTGCTGGAGGAGTAACTGATAAAGGTGATAATACCTATATCCAACTTATTCGTAATGGAAAAACCTATAATCTAAATACGATTGATTTAGAAAAAGCGGGCTACTCTTTACATAAACTTTTAGTGCAACCAAATGACACAATTTATGTCAGTACCCGAGAAAACCAGAAAATTTATGTCATGGGTGAATCTGGTAAGAATCAAGCTTTACCAATGCGTGATCAAGGTATGACTTTAAGCGATGCTCTAGGTGAAAGTCTAGGTTTAAACCCCTTATCTGCTAGTGCTAGTCGCATTTATGTATTGCGTACTAATCCAAATGACAGAACAACTGAGCTCTACCATTTAAACTTAATAAGTATTGGTGACTTTGGTTTAGCTAACCAGTTTAAATTACGTAGTAACGATATTGTCTATGTAGATGCTACAGGCTTAACGCGTTGGCAGCGTGTGGTCAATCAAATTATTCCATTCTCAAGTGCGTTATATAACATAGACCGTTTGGGACAATAATTATGCAATTTAAGAATATTTTGGTGGTCTGCATTGGAAATATTTGCCGAAGCCCCATGGCTGAATATTTCTTAAAAAAGCAATACCCACAGCTCAATATCGAATCTGCAGGCATTTCTGGACTTATTGGCCATCAAGCAGATGAAAAGGCCCAACTTTGCATGCAACGTTTAGGCATTGATATGCAACCACATGTAGCCCGTAAGCTAAATGCTGAACATATTAAAAGAGCTGACCTTATTTTAGTCATGAGTCACAACCAGCAAAAACATATTGAACAGACCTGGCCTTTTGCAAAAGGTAAAACCTATCGCTTAGGTCATTGGCAAAATAAAAATGTGCCTGACCCTTATCAACATGATCAGGCTATTTTTGATGAAACCTGCCAACTTATTCAACAGTGCATTGCTGACTGGAAACCTTATATTTAACATTCAGATTTTAAGCTTATGAACCAAAATACCAATACCGAAGATACAATTGATTTAAAGGAATTATTTTTTTCACTGATTGCTCAGTGGAAACTAATTGCACTCTGCATTATTTTAAGCCTTGTATGTGCACTACTTTATTTACGCGTAACACCAGATACTTATTCGGTGGATGCTTTGGTTCAAGTTGAAGACAGTAAAGGGGCTTCTGCTGCCCTTTTAGGTGACCTATCTGAAATGATCGAGCAAAAGTCTCCAGCTCAAGCTGAAATTGAAATTCTAAAATCACGTTTGGTATTGGGTTCAGTCATTAAAGACTTGCATCTTGATATACAAGTTTCAAGCACTGAAAATACTTTTACTCATCGCTTATTAAATAATACTGAATATAAAACCGAGTACACTAAAAAATCAGTTTTATTTAAAGATGATTTTAAAAGCTTTGAAATTCGTGACTTTGAAGTACCTGCCTATTACTTGGATAAAGATTTACTGCTGAATTTTGATAAACAGTCTCTAAATGTAATTGACCTAGACACAGATAGAGTTCTCTTAACTGTTCCTATTAATCAGATTAATCAAGTAACGGGGCCATATGGTCTTTGGAAAGTCACTATTTTTACTAAAGATCGCTTAGAATCAAAGTATAATATTAAAAAACTATCTATCCCCGCGGCTGTAGAGGTTATACGTTCAAATTATTCAGTAGCTGAACGTGGTAAATTAACAGGTATTCTTGGTTTAAATTATCAAGGACATGACAAAGAGCATATTACTCAAGTCTTAAATTCAATCTTAGTAACTTACGGTGCCCAAAATGTTGAACGCCGTTCTGCAGAATCTGCTCAGACTTTAAAATTCTTGGATGAACAGCTTCCAGATTTGAAAAAACAATTAGACGATGCTGAACGTCAATTCAACAAATTCCGCCAACAGTACAACACTGTTGATGTTACTAAAGAATCAGAACTATATTTAACGCAAAGTATCACTTTAGAAACGAAGAAAGCTGAGCTTGAACAAAAGCAGGCAGAAATGGCGGCAAAATATACCGCTGAACATCCTGCAATGCGTGAAATTAATGGCCAAATTACTGCTATTAATAAACAAATTGGTGAACTCAACAGTACTTTGAAGCAACTACCAGATGTACAACGCCAATACTTACAGCTGTATCGTGAAGTAGAGGTTAAAACCCAGCTCTACACAGCCCTGCTCAACTCTTACCAACAGCTCCGTATTGCCAAAGCCGGTGAAATTGGGAATGTTCGTATTGTAGATACTGCTGTTGAGCCAGTTGAGCCAATTAAACCTAAAAAGTTACAAGTCCTTATTTTATCTTTATTCTTAGGCGGTTTTATAGGAACATTAATTGCCTTATTACGTAATATGTTACGTACGGGTATTAAAGATTCTGGCCAAATTGAAAATGAACTAGATTTGCCTGTTTATGCAACAGTTCCACGCTCTCCAATACAAGAAAGTCGTATCAAGATTTTAAAGAAGAAGAAGAGTATTCCTATTCTTGCAGTTAAAAATAGTGATGATATTGCAATTGAAAGCTTACGTAGTATCCGTACCGCGATTCACTTTGCATTAGCAAATGCAAAAAATAATATCATCATGATTGCAGGACCTTCTCCAGAAGTAGGTAAATCGTTTATTTCGACCAACCTTGCAACAATTTTTGCACAAGGCGATAAACGTGTACTACTCATTGACGCCGATATGCGTCGTGGTTATATGCATAAATACTTCGATGTTGATGTAAAACCAGGTCTTTCTGAATTGTTAAGTGGACAAGCTGATCTACAAAAAGTATTACACAAAACTCCTGTAGCAAACCTTGATGTGATTACTCGTGGTAAGAGCCCGACAAATCCTTCAGAGATTTTAAGCTCTAACCAATTTAAAGAACTACTTGAACAGCTACAAAGTCAATATGACCACATCATTATCGATACTCCACCAGTACTTGCGGTAACCGATGGCATTATTATTTCGCAATATACTGGTGTGAACTTAATTGTTGCGCGTTATGCTAAGTCGCAAATGAAAGAGCTTGAATTAACCCTTAATCGCTTTGAACAAGCAGGTGTTAAGGTCAACGGCTTCATTCTTAACGACATTCAACGTGCTAGTGCGGGCTACGGTTATGGTTACAACTATGCCTATGCTTATAAAGCACAAAAAGAAGATTAATCGTAAAGTGATAAGAGAACCGGATCAAATGATCCGGTTTTTTTATTTAAGATTTTTTTAAGTCTATTCCTACTAAAACTAACTAAAATATATAAAAAACCACTCGTTTTTTTTCTTAAACATTCTATGCTTAAGCATGCTAAGATCAAAAGCAGCCTTTTTAGACTCAAATGATTATTTTTGGAACCTTTTATGAGTAAAGCCTTACCCATTGCTGTCGCTGTAGTTTTAGGCGGTGCTGCACTTGTACCAGTTTATTATGCAAGCCAACATCCGACCACAGAAGTCGGAAGCAAAGCAAATAAAAATGCCTCTCCAATTGAAAAAATCAGTTATGTTCTTGGGTACGAAGTTGCTCAGCAAACTCCACCTGAACTAGACACAAAATCATTTGTGAAAGGGATTCATGATGCTCGTAATAAGCAACCAAGTGCTTATACTCAAGAAGAGTTAAAAGCTGCTGTTGCTGCTTATGAAAAAGAATTGCAGCAAAAAATGCAACAACAAGATAAACCACAGCAAGCCGCTGGTGCAGCGTCTGAATCTGCAGATGTTCAATTCCTTGCAGAAAATAAAACAAAAGCTGGTGTAAAAACTACAGCGTCTGGTTTGCAATACATCATTACTAAAGAAGGCACAGGTAAACAACCAACTGCGCAGTCTATGGTTAAAGTACATTACGAAGGCCGATTAATTAATGGTCAAGTATTTGATAGTTCTTATAAGCGCGGTGAACCAGTTGAGTTTCCACTCAATCAGGTTATTCCAGGCTGGACTGAAGGACTTCAGCTCATGAAAGAAGGTGGTAAAGCGACGTTCTTCATTCCATCTAATCTTGCTTATGGTCCTCAGGAACTTCCTGGTATTCCAGCAAACAGTACGCTGATTTTTGATGTAGAACTCATTTCAGTGAAATAAAAACATTCAGGAGAGTAAAACAGTACTCTCCTTTTTTTTGGAAAACGGCATGAAAAAAATTGGTTTAATTATTGCAACATCAACGATGAGTTTATCTGTTTTTGCTGCTGCACCTATTACAAATAAAAGCCCGGCGAAAGAACAGTTTAGCTATAGCTATGGCTATTTAATGGGCCGTAATAATACTGATGCTTTAACTGATCTAAATCTTGATATTTTTTATCAAGGTTTACAAGAAGGTGCTCAGAACAAAACCGCACGCTTAACTGACGAAGAAATGGCGAAAGCGATTAATGATTATAAAAAAACTTTAGAAGCTAAGCAGCTTGTTGAATTTCAAAAAGTAGGTCAACAAAATGCTCAAGCAGGTACTGCATTCCTTGCTGATAATGCAAAAAAATCAGGTGTAATCACAACTAAATCAGGCCTCCAATATCAAGTATTAAAAGAAGGTACAGGTAAAAAACCGAAAGCTGTATCACGTGTTAAAGTGAATTATGAAGGTCGTTTACTCGACGGAACTGTTTTTGACAGCTCAATCGCACGTAATCATCCAGTTGAATTTCAGCTTAGCCAAGTGATTGCAGGCTGGACTGAAGGTCTACAAACCATGAAAGAAGGCGGTAAAACACGTTTCTTTATTCCTGCAAATCTCGCTTACGATGAAGTCGGTGCAGGTGACACGATTGGTCCGAATAGCACTTTAATTTTCGATATCGAATTGCTGCAAGTTTTGCCAAAATAAATGTATTAGTATAAAAAAAGCGATCATTTTAGATCGCTTTTTTTATTTTTAGTGTTTTAAATCTCTAGGTCGAAAACCCGTAAGGATTAAACCGATCAGGTAAGCAATTATCCCAACTACACATAGCCCTACGACTTCGGCAACACGTAACCACTGTGAAAGCTCTCCGTTATACCAATTGAGCCCAAACCAAAGCGCTGCAATCATAGCAAGGTTCGCTAAACCATATTGAAGTCCTAATTTCTTCCAATGTGAACCAAATCGGAAAATATTACGCTTATGCAAATAGAAGTAGAGTAAACCGGCATTTACTAACGCTGAACCTGAAGATGCTAGTGCAAGTGCCATATGTTCTGCATGCCAATCAATAAGCTTAAAAAAGCCAATAAATACAACGTTTAAAATTGCATTGGCTGCGACCGACATTAAGCCTACGCGCACTGGTGTTTTTGTATCTTGTTGTGCATAGAAACCAGGTGCAAATACTTTAATAAGCATGAAAGAAATTACACCTGCACTCATACATTGCAATGCTAGAGCTGTCATTTGTGTATCACGTAAATCAAACTCACCACGCTGGAATAATGCTTGAATAATCGGTGTTGAAAGCATAAATAAGGCAATACTTGCCGGCAATCCTACCAATACAATGACTTTTGCAGCCCAGTCGATCATACCACGGAACTTTGCTTGATCCTGCTCTGCATGACGGGCAGAAAGCGAAGGCAAAATTACTGTACCAATCGCAACACCAATTAAACCTAAAGGTAGCTCAGTCATACGTTCGGCACTGTAGAGCCAAGACACTGAACCATCTTGCATGAATGATGCCCAAATCGTATTTAACAGTAGGTTAATCTGAGTCACAGATACACCAAATAATGCTGGAAGCATTAATTTTAAAATACGTTCTACACCTTCATGTTTAAAATCAACTTTAGGTGGAATCAGTAGGTTTTTACGCCATAATTCAGGAATTTGTATCGCTAACTGTAATACCCCAGCCGCAACAACTGACCAGCCTAATGCTTTGATTGGCTCAGCCATATACGGCGTAAGCCACCACGCTCCTGCAATCATCGCTACATTTAATAAAACTGGCGAAAAAGCTGGTGAGGCAAACGAGCCATAACTATTTAAGATGCTGCTGGCAAAAGCCGTGAGCGACATAAACATTAAATATGGAATGGTCAAACGGAACATACTGACAGCTAAATCGAACTTTTCCGGATCGCTGTGGAAGCCCGGTGCGTACATATAGATGATTGCAGGTGCTAAAACCATAGCCACAAAAGTGAGTAAGGTCATAACTGTTAGCAAACAGCCAAATACCCGACTAATTAAGATCTGTACTTCAGCGTGTGCTCGACCTGTTTTATATTCAGTTAAGACTGGGATAAAGGCCTGAGAAAAGGCGCCTTCGGCAAATAGTCGTCGAAAGAAGTTAGGAATACGAAAAGCGACGACGAAGGTATCAAAATCTTTACCTGCACCAAACACGTTGAGCAATACGACATCACGTACTAATCCTAACACTCGTGACAACATCGTCATTGCACTGACAATAAAAGTCGATCGCCACAATGCCATCGCACTCACCTACAGCTATATTCGAAAGACGCTATTGTAATGAAACTAGAAAATCTTTTCGTTGTGAAATGATGAACAAACTCAAGTTTTTTTCTGAGCTAACAATTGTCTAAAGTGCTGCCATTTAAAATAAGGGCCTGGATCGGTTTTTCGGCCAGGAGCAACATCTGAATGCCCTGCAATATGGTTTTTAATTTCTGGATAAGCTTGGCGAATAGCAGTAACAACGTCAGTTAATACTTCATATTGTACATCTTCAAAAGGTAAATCATCACTTCCTTCAAGTTCTATACCAATTGAATAATCGTTGCATTCTACTTTGGCTAAATAACTTGAACGCCCTGCATGCCATGCTCTCTCGTTAAAGTTAACAAACTGTAGAACTTCACCTGTTCGTAAAATTAACAGATGTGTAGAAACTTGCATGCCTTTAATAGTCTGAAAATAAGGATGAACTGACCAATCTAACTTGTTTTGAAAAAACTGCTCAATATAGCCACCTCCAAATTGAGACGGCGGCAAACTAATATTATGAACCACAATCATTTGAATTTCGGTGCCAGTCGGACGCTGGTTAAAATTTGGAGAAGGGATTTGTCTCGCCCCTTTTAATTGTCCATCTATAACTTCATACGGTGTGATTTGCTTCATTGAGACGCCAATAAATTGCTTGCCAATTGTTTTAGTTTAAAACAGTTATGCGCTTTTCAAAGCAGTAAATGCGATTGTTTATCGCGATTAATCTCATAAAATAGCTTATTTTTCAGGTTGACGATGCTAATATATCGCAAGTTTTAGGGTCATCGACAAAATGGAAACCGTATGAGCATACCTCAGTCTTTGCTTGAACAATCAATTCAAATCAATATTCAACAAGCATTACAAGAAGATATTGGGGACGGTGACATTACCGCTATGCTCACACCTGAAGATGAGCAAGCCACGGCAACCATTATTAGCCGCGAAGATATGGTCTTAGCTGGACAACCGTGGGTTAATGCGCTCATCTCAGCTTATGACAATACTGTTCAGGTGACTTGGCTAAAACAAGAAGGTGAACGTGTTGCTGCAAACGAAGCCTTTTTAAAGCTTGCTGGTTCTGCACGTAGCTTACTGACTGTAGAGCGCCCTGCTTTAAACTTTATTCAAACTTTGTCTGCTGTTGCAACAAAAACTGCTGAATATGTTCAACATCTTGAAGGTTTAAATACAAAACTTCTCGATACACGTAAAACTCTACCAGGCTTACGTATTGCACAAAAATATGCGGTTGCTATCGGGGGCGGACAAAACCATCGTCTTGGCTTATTTGATGCGTTCTTAATTAAAGAAAACCATATTATGGCAGCAGGTGGTATTGCTCAAGCAATTGCCAAAGCACATCAAATCGCACCGGGCAAACCTGTTGAAGTCGAAGTTGAAACTTGGGATGAACTAAATCAAGCGCTTGAAGCTGGTGCTGACATTGTCATGCTCGATAACTTCAGTCAACAGCAAATGATTGATGCCGTAAAACATGTGGCGGGCCGCTGTAAACTCGAAGCCTCTGGCAATATCACTATTGAAAACTTGCGTGAAGTTGCCACCACTGGCGTTGACTATATTTCTATGGGTGTCCTAACTAAAGACGTTAGAGCTGTTGATTTATCTATGCGTTTTAATGCTTAGATAAAATCTGCGTCATTATTAGTATTTTTTTGCGACTTGGTCATGTCTGCCGCTTGTGTTTTTTGCCACGCTGACTGAGTCGCTTGTGCCCCACTATCACGTGGATCGGCAGCCATTAGAACAAATGTCACTACTGCTAATAATACAATAAAACCTTGTAGCATAAATTTTCCCCATTACTTTAAAAAATTCAGGGTTTCAAGGTAAAAGATAAATATGACCAGGCTTAGGAGATTCTGTTACAAAAGGTAAGTCTTTATTTTTATTATTCATCTATACGACAGCATATTCCCACATAATATTTTATATCAACAGCATAACTCCCTTTATTTACTATCGTGACATGGATATCTCTTTTCCTACACGGCAGAGTCTTATCGCTTAGAATTTTTTGCCAACAGCTCATTCTGTTACTTTGGTTTCGCCCTGAGTGGCGGCTAAAGCCACGTAAGACCAAAGGCATTGTCATCTGCAAAACCTGCCCACTTTCATCCTCTATCCTATTTTGTTGCAAAAATAAGATCCTTATAGATTATAGACAGGTTGCAGATGACTTTTAGCACCAATTAATGAGGAATAAATTTCAATACCTTCATTAACAGAAATAACTTACCAACCTAAGACTCTAGATAACCCATATATGGATCAGAAATTGAATCTTCTTGAGTTTCTATACGGCCTGCGAAACGACGACTGAAAGTAGTATCATCAGCTAAAGTCACAGTGAAGTCATACCAGCCACCAAATTCAGACATATCCCAAACTAATTCTTTTTCAGAACTATTGGTTTCAATCGTCCATGTCTTGTTTGGAAGATAAGCATTTGCTTTGACGTTTAGCTTGACTGACTTATTACCATCATGACGCACTTTTAAATACAAATTCGCATCACACTCTTCCACACACACTCTAATTTCCGGTAATACTTGAGTCTGGTTAGCTTGACTCAAATCGCCTTTAAACGCGCGATGGAAACCATTTGGTCCAAGCACCCACAAATCGTACTGCCCATTTGTAGCATTCCATACATCATCGAGCTGTTTACCCGCCTCAACCATATAACGACGTGGAATTGCCGTAAGATCTAATCGGTTATAGACATGAAAAACGGCTGCCTGTTTACCCGTATTAGAGAACATCAGCTTAACCGTTTTTTGAGTGACATCGACTTTGGCACTGGTGTGCAAAATATATGGCAAAGCACGTGATGGCCTAATTCCCATTTCCTGCTGAGGAAATTGCTGTTGGCTCGGAACAGGAACTTGTGGCAATAAAGCTTGAGCAACACGAATCGCATCGGCTTCGGCTTTGGTTTTCTTCCCATCTAGTTCAGCAACAGGCAAAAGATTCGGTGTTTTAAAATTAAATGCAGTCGTTAAATCACCACATACAGCACGGCGATATGGGCTAATATTCGGCTCTTGCACACCAAAGCGTTTTTCCAAGAACTGTAAAATAGAAGTATGATCAAAGACTTGAGAGTTTACCCATCCTCCACGGCTCCATGGTGAAATCACGTACATTGGAACACGTACACCCGGACCATACACTCGACCGTCTGGCTTAGGTTGAGATTTCGAAGTCGCTACTGCTGGATGGTTAAAGTACTCATAAGATACTTGCTGATCCGTTAAAGTGGTTTTTCCATATACAACACCATTTGCATCTTTAGACGGTGCACTTGGTGAAGGAACATGGTCAAAGAAACCATCATTTTCATCGAAGTTCACCAATAAAACGGTTTGACTCCACAACTCAGCATTTTCAGTTAACGCATTTAATACTTCCTGAATATACCAAGCGCCTTGCACAGGACTAGATGGCCCCGGATGTTCACTGTAAGTTGCAGGAGCAACTAACCAACTCACTTGCGGTAATTTACCCTGCGCAATATCAGCTTTAAAAGTTCCTAAAAAACCACCGTCCGGCATGGTATTGGCAATACCTTTGTAAAGTGGTTGAGGCGCATCAATCTTTTCATCGTATGCTGGACACGTTAGCGTGTCGTTACTGACAGGTTGACCAGATTGCTCATTTGCACGGCGATACTGTTTGAAACCAGCTAACGGGTTATCGGTAAAGTTATCTGGCATATTTTGATAGACTTTCCATGTTACGCCAGCTTGCTGTAAGCGCTCAGGATAAGTCGTCCATTCATAACCTTCTGTTGATGCCCCAATCCCATCAAATTCATTTACAACACTCGCAACACCTGCACCTGTAGGACCATTAGTTCCAGTCCAAATAAACTTACGGTTTGGGTTGGTCCCAGCATGCATAGCACAGTGGTAAGCATCACAAATGGTAAAAGCATTCGCTAAAGCAAACTGATATTCGACTTCTTGCTTTTTGTAATAGCCCATCGACTGCGGTTTTTTATATGCCACCCAATCACTCATACGACCATTGTCCCAAGCAGCTTGACCATCAGACCATGAGTGAGGTGTACCTGAAACACGCTGAGCATTTCCTAAACGGCTGTCAAGATGGTAAGGCAGTACTTTATTTTTCTTGGCGTCGTATTGTTCCCACACCTTTCGGCTTTCCGTCATTGGTATCGTAAAACGATCACCAAAACCACGCACACCTTTTAATGTTCCGAAATAATTATCGAAAGAACGGTTTTCCTGAGTCAAAATCACGATGTGTTTAACATCTTGAATTGTTCCACTTTCAACTTTGGCGTCAATTGCTAACGCTTTTTGAATACTCAGCGGGAAACTCGCTAGAGCAGCTGTCCCAAACATTGTTTTTGTAGAGTTTAAAAGAAATTCGCGACGATTCATTAGTTCTATCCTGAGTTCTTATTATGGTGCACAGTGCATTTTGCAATTACTGGTGGGCGGTGTTGTTGGCGATGAATTATCTGAGTCGTTATCATCGTTACAAGCACTGAGCATAAGCGCTAAAGATGTAATGAATAAAAGTGAAAGTTTTCGCATTGGTTTTTTCCAAACGGTTTAAATGCGAACTACTAATAAAGCGTAAAAGTGACAGGCAAGTGATGTTTTTATGTCGATTTGATGAAGGCATAAAAAAACGCATCCAAAGATGCGTTTTTTAGAAAGCGTAAAATTACCAGCCTAAAGCTTCTTGTTGCTTTTTAATGAGCTCGGCAATCCCTTTTTCAGCCATTTCTAACATGGCATTGCTTTGAGCGCGGGTAAACGGTTTGTCTTCGGCAGTACCTTGAATTTCAATAAACTCGCCAGCTTGTGTCATTACTACATTTAAGTCAGTTTGACAGTTCGAGTCTTCTTCATAGCAAAGGTCAAGCAACACTTCGTCTTGATACATACCGACAGAAATTGCAGCAACCAACCCTTTAAGCGGATCATGCTTAATTTTCTTTTGAGACAATAAAACATTCATCGCATCAACCAATGCTACAGCAGCACCAGTGATTGAAGCAGTACGCGTACCACCATCTGCCTGAATCACGTCACAGTCGATGGTAATCGTGTTTTCACCGAGCTTTTTCAAATCAACCATTGCACGTAAGCTACGGCCAATCAAACGTTGGATTTCTTGAGTACGACCAGTTTGTTTGCCACGAGCCGCTTCACGGTCACAACGTGAATGGGTTGAACGCGGTAACATGCCATATTCTGCCGTTACCCAGCCTTGGCCTTGGCCTTTTAAAAAGCGTGGCACTGAGTTATCAATGCTTGCAGTACAAAGGACTTTGGTGTGACCAAATTCGACCAGCACAGAACCTTCAGCATAACGGGTGTAGTTTCGTGTAATTTTCACTTCACGTAATTGGTCTAATGCACGTTGGTCAATACGCATAATCCTTCCTAACTTCTCTTAAATACAAACTTGGGCATAGTATAGCAAAGGATTTTGACAGGTTGAGTTTATTCCCTACTTTCAAATGTAAGTCTGCAAGTTTCATAACTCAAAAATAAAAATAGCCCCTAAAAAGGAGCTATTTTGGATTAACTGAGATTATGCAAATTTGAATTTTGCTTTTAACTTTTCTAATGTCTGCATCACTTTTCCAGTGGTATGGTTTGGCAGTGAACATTTCGCTAAACGTACCCATACACTCCAGAACTGACGCATAAAGTTCGCTTCGTTATAGTTAATGCCATATTCTGCACAAAGTGCCTTAATTTTCGGTGCTACTTCTTTATAGCGGTTGGCTGGCATATCTGGAAATAAATGATGCTCAATCTGATGGCTTAAGTTACCACTCATAAAATGTAGCCATTCTGTACCACTAAAATTACTTGAACCACGAATCTGACGTAAGTACCACTCGGCCTTAGTTTCGGTATCAGTATTATCAGGCTCAAACGTTTCTGCATCTTCAGTAAAGTGACCATTAAAGATCACAGCAGATGACCACAAGTTACGAATAATATTCGCAACTACATTTCCTGCAAAAACCGGTAAAAACATAGGGCCAGAGATCACAGGGAAAAACACATAGTCTTTTAAAACTTGGCGTGTGGCTTTTTTACGGACTTTAGCCGAATCTTTCCACACCTGTTTCCAACTCTTGGTTTTATAAACTAATGCATCTTCAAGATGTAAGTTTTGCACGCCTACATACCACTCAAAGAAAAACATTAACTGTAGACCTAGAGGAATATTAAACAGGTGGCGGGGTTCCCACTTCTGTTGATCACTTACTCGCAAAATACCATAACCAACATCATGGTCTTTACCGACAATATTGGTATAGGTGTGGTGCACATAGTTATGTGTTTCACGCCAGTCATCACCAGAGGCAATGGTATCCCAATCGTAAGTATTACCGTTCAGACTTGGTTCATTTAACCAGTCAAACTGACCGTGCATGACGTTATGACCAAGTTCCATGTTTTCTACAATTTTAGAAATACCTAATAAGCCTGTGCCTAGTAGCCAGACTGGCGGAATCCAACCACCAAACATCAACATGCCACGCGATGCGATTTCGGTATATCGAACAAAATTACGTACTTTGTAGATATATTTTGCATCTTGCTCACCAAGACTTTGCATAACGTCTTGACGAATCTGTTCAACACGGCGGCCAAACTCTTCAGTCTGTTCAGGTGTTAAATGAGCAGATTTAGAAACAGTAGAAAATTCTAATGCCATATTCATAGGGTTAATCCTCTTTAATTCTTTTTATAGATCAATTGTGACTGGGCTTAATGCCTGGCTCACGCATAGTTTAATTGGGCGGTTCGGTTGATCTTCAATTTCACCAGTTAACAGGTTTTGAGTAACTCCGCTTACCTTGGTACAGCTGCATTTATTGCAGACACCCATACGGCAACCATGTTGTGGGCGTAAACCAGCTTGCTCTGCACTGCTCAGTAAATTTGTTTCAGCTAAAAACTCGTGTTGAGCACGGCGGAAAATAACAGGCTGTGCTACATGTGTACCAGTCACTTGAAGTGGCTGAAAATACTCTTGATGAAGCTGCGACTGAGCAGCTTTTTGTGCATAAATTTCATTGGTTTGCTGCATCATGCCATGATGACCACAAACATAAGTTGCTGTCTGCTCAAAATCTGGAACCAGCTTTTGCAGTAAGCTTTCAGTTAAATGCTGTTTTTGCTCGGTGGTATTAAAAAAGTGATATTGAAGCTGTGGGTGCTGTTCTGCCAAAGCCTTTAATTCAGCATGAAAAATTTCCGCACGATTAAAATAAATGACATGAATTTGTTCAAGCTGCTGTTTCAAAGCTTGCTGCAAGAGTGAATAAATTGCAGTAATGCCACTTCCTGACGCAATCAAAATCGCAGGATGCTGACCTTGGTGCAAAATAAAATCACCTTGTGGTTGTGAAATCTCAACACACTCACCCACATGTAATAGTTGAGCTGCACGAGACACCAAACCTTGTACTTTAATACCTAAAGCGATTTCACCCTGAGTAGTCACTTCAATAATTGAATAACTACGCTGTTGGTAAACGCCATCGATGAGCAAAGTCAGCAAAATACTTTGACCTGCTCGAACCTGATCGAAATTAAAATTACGATTCGGTTTAAGTCTAATGAGCACCATATCGGTATGAAGTGGCTGAACTACAGTAACTTCTGCAAGTACCCTTTTCCACGCCCAAGTCACGTTAATTTTCTGCAAGACAAAATCAACGAAATCTTCTCGAACCCAATGTGGCTGATAACTAAGTGTTGCGTTCATACGTTCCTCTTTTGTATCTGGCTATTTATTTGAGTGAACACATGTTCGTATAGTGAACATATGTACACTATATTTATAACTGTTCACTCAGTCAACACTTGTTCACTATTTTTTTTATGAAAGTTTGCTCTTTTTTGTTAGACTTTGGCTCACGGTTTAAATAGGTTCTTTTAATGTCGATACGGGATGAACGAAAACAGCAAAGTCGTCAGGCACTTCTCGATGCAGCCTTGCATCTAAGCACGTCTGGGCGTTCGTTCAGTAGTATCAGTTTGCGTGAAGTTGCACGTGAAGTAGGTTTAGTACCGACAGCGTTCTACCGCCATTTTCAGGACATGGATGAGCTCGGCAAAGAACTGGTTGACCAAGTTGCCCTACATTTAAAAAGTGTTTTACATCAACTTGGTCAAAGTTATTTACAACATAAATCTGCTAAAACCCAAACCAGTATTGAGCTATTTGTGCAGGCGGTAAATCATAGCCCTAAGCAATGGCAATTTATGATTGCTGAACGTTGGGGTGGCTCAGAAACAGTCCGTGCAGCAATTGCCAGAGAAATTGAATTTCTGATTGAAGATCTAACAACTGATCTTACTAAACTCGAAAATTTTAAACATATTCAAAACTCTCAAGACTTAAATGTCTTATCTACCATTTTGACTAATATGTCATTTACATGGGCAATGACGTGGCTCAACCTATCGAAACAATATCAAGGTGAACAGCTCAAGCTGCAACAAACTGCCTTTATTGAAAATGCTTCTACACAAGTTCGCTTACTCTTTAGAGGGATTGCAAACTGGGAACGATAGAAGCGGCAAATGACAAAAAACAGGTTATGTGGTAATACGTAAAGAGAGAAAGAAAAAGGCTAGAAATTTCGAGAAAAGTCTTTTTCTTTTTTACAGGAAGTAAACTATTAGTTAGGCCAAACTGGTGTGGGAATACCTATGAATCTTGATCGTCATACACAGTTTTTGATGCGTAAAGAAAAAATTCTGAGCGTGGCAGAAAAGTTGTTATTAGAAAACAATCAGGAAATTACTCTAGATGAGTTGGTGGCCGAGCTAGATATTGCTAAAGGCACACTTTATAAGCATTTTAGAAGTAAAAATGAGCTTCTACTTGAGCTCATTATTCAAAATGAAAAGCAAATTTTAGAAATTTCTAAAAAATATAATACAGATTTCAAAGAGTATGCTCCTCATTACATGCTTCACCATTTGCTTGCACCAGGTAAAACGATTCTATTGCATCAACTTGAAGAAAATCTGACGATGACAGAGTCTAAGTTGAAGCATCTTTTCGAAGAGCTTTATGAAATTCGCCAACAGCGTATTTTGGCAATTAAAGATATTACCGAAAAGTATTTAAAATCATTAAATTATGACATGTCGATTCGTGATTATTTGTCTTATATCTGGTCACTGACTTATGGTGCATCACTACTTTTAAATTCTACTTATTATCAGCGTTCGATTGGTTCTCGCCAAAAATTAATTAATTTATATATTAATCAAGCATTATCACTGCCGACTCAAACCGCTAATTTTGACGTTTTAAATTTTCAAATTGAAGATGAAAACCAGAAAAATTAATTGAATTATTTCGTGATAATTAACGATAAATTAAATATAAAAATGGGCTTCGTATGAAGCCCATTTTTGAAGTAAAGCCTAAACAACTTATTTTGCTTTACGTTCTTTCTCAATTAAATAATTAAGAACTTGAGTAACTTTACCATCTTCACCCTGCACAACATATTTACCATTCACGACCACTGCAGGTACGCCTGTTAATTGGTACTGTTGAGCAAGTTTATTTGACTCAGCAACTTTTGCCGTCACAGCAAACGAGTTATAAGTACTATTAAATTTCTGCTCAGGTACGCCATAACGAGTAAAGAATTTCGCAGCAGAAGCCTGATCAAAAATTTGTTGACCGTTCACCTGAATCGCATGGAATAGTGGTAAATGCGTGCGTTTACGTACACCTAATGCCTCAGATGTATAGTACGTACGTGCCCCTTGTTCCCACATTTTATTCATTGCAGCAGGTGTACGTACAAAACGTACATCTTTAGGAATCTGTTTTAACCACGTTTGCATATGCGGTTCAAGTTTAAAACAGTGTGGGCATCCATACCAAAAGAACTCTCGAACTTCGATTTTCCCCGGAACTTCCACTTTGCCTGGATTGGCAATCACGGTGTAGTCTTTACCAGCAACAAAATCTGCTGCCATTGCACTACCCGATACGGCCATAATTGCTGCACTCAAACCACCCAAAACCAATTTTTTCATTGCTACAGCTTTTCCTCTAAGTTGTTATGCATTAGCTTATGCCCTAAATATAAAACAAATATGCTAAATTCGTTTTGCTTCTGTGAAGTTTTTTATTGGGTTTATCGCTTTTTTCCCAATAATCGCTACACTAACGGCGAACTACATCCAAAAAGATAACTCAAGTTTAGAGGTAGCACCATGTCGCAATTGAATGTTGATTTACAAGAAATCGCAAAGTTTGAAGCACTTGCTGCCAAATGGTGGGATCAACATTCTGAATTTCGCCCACTTCACCAGATCAATCCACTACGTCTTAACTGGATTGATGAACGTGCAGGCGGTCTTGCTGGTAAAAAAGTACTTGATGTCGGCTGTGGTGGCGGCATCTTGGCCGAAAGTATGGCACGTCGTGGTGCAGATGTATTAGGCATTGATATGGGTGAAGCACCTCTAGCTGTCGGCCGTTTACATGCTCAGCAAGAAAATGTTCAAAATATTGAATATCGTCAAATTCCTGTAGAAGAATTAGCACAAGAACAAGCAGGTCAATATGACGTGGTGACTTGTATGGAAATGATGGAACACGTTCCAGATCCGGCATCTATTGTAAAAGCTTGTCAGGCTCTGGTTAAACCGGGCGGCCATGTGTTCTTCTCGACCATTAACCGTAACCCAAAATCTTATTTATTTGCCATTATCGGTGCAGAGTACGTCCTACGCATGTTGCCAAAAGGTACGCATGATTATCATAAATTTATTCGACCATCTGAAATGGCACATGATATTCGTAATGCAGGCCTTACATTAAAAGAAATGACCGGACTACATTACAACCCACTGACCAAGCATTACTGGTTAGCGCCAAATGTTGACGTTAACTATATGGTTCATACGATTAATACAGGTGCATGATGAAAGCTGTTTTATTTGATTTAGACGGTACGCTTATCGATACAGCTGCGGATTTCATTCGTATTATTCAGCAAATGTGCCGTGATGCAAGACGCCCTGTTGTAGAAGCAGATCTTATTCGCACTCAGGTTTCTGAAGGTGCACGTGCGATGGTGAAATTGGTCTATCCAGAGTTGGATGTAGCCAATCCAATTTTCTTGGCACATCGTCAAAACTTTTTAGATCTGTACGGCAATAATATTGTGGTTGATACAGATCTGTTTGAAGGCATGTATCCACTTCTAGAAGAGTTAGAAGCTGCGCAAATCCCGTGGGGTATTGTGACCAATAAACCACGTGGTTTAAGTGAATCTCTTTTAGAAAAGTTAAATCTGACACAACGCTGTGCGGTTTTGGTATGTCCTGAAGATGTCAGTAAAACCAAACCGGATCCTGAACCAATGTATTTGGCTGCTAAACAGTTAAATATCCCAGCAGATCAAATTATTTATGTGGGCGACCACCCACGTGATATTGATGCTGGTCGCAATGCCGATATGTATACCATCTTGGCAGCTTATGGCTATTTACCTATCGAACACCGTGATGATTTAGCATCATGGCAGGCCGATTCGATTGTAAATACAGTGACAGAATTACACGATATGTTACGTCAAAAGCTTCCTGCTCTACAGGAAAATCAGCGTATGATAAGTTAACATCAGAGTTTTATAGACTTTTTTAACGGCTATTCGTTTTATCAATATAAAAAGAAGGAGGTTTACCAATGAAATATTCAGAATACCAACCTCGTCCGGATCTACTCAAAGATCGAATTATTTTAATTACCGGTGCTGGTGATGGAATTGGGCGAGCTGCGGCTCTAAGTTATGCCCTACATGGTGCAACCGTTGTCCTACATGGTAGAACCTTAAATAAACTTGAAGTTATTTATGATGAAATTGAGAGTCTAGGTGCACCGCAACCTGCGATTTTACCACTACAGCTTTCAAGTGCCTCTGACCGTGATTACGACTTTTTAGTCGATACGCTCGAAAAGCAGTTTGGACGTCTAGACGGTATTTTGCATAATGCGGGTATTTTAGGTGAACGTGTAGAGCTAGCACATTATCCTACAGAAGTATGGGATGATGTGATGGCAGTTAACCTACGTGCTCCGTTTGCCCTCACTCAAGCCTTATTACCACTTTTGCAAAAGTCAGAAAACGCCTCTGTTGTATTTACCAGTTCAGGTGTAGGCCGTGAAGCACGAGCTTTATGGGGCGCATATTCTGTCTCCAAAATTGCAATTGAAGCAGTGAGTAAAATTTTTGCAGCGGAAAATACTTATCCAAATATCCGCTTTAACTGCATTAATCCAGGCGCAACACGTACCGCAATGCGTGCGAAAGCTTACCCACAAGAAGATCCGAAAACGCTACCTACACCAGAGTCGATCTTGCCTGCCTACCTCTATTTAATGGGTGAAGACAGCTTGGCACTCAATGGTCAAAGTATTGATGCGCAGGATTAAAAAGTTAAAGATGAAAAAGCTAAATTAAATTACGGCCAATCATCAAATCTGGCTTGCCTATACCTGAAAAGATATACAAGCCTTTTTTATTATTGATAAAAACCCTTGATCTATCCGTAATTTTAATTGAACCATTAAATGATCTTCACAGTTTCTCTGCATTTTGCGCGTAGAGTATTCAACATGAGAGACATCAGATGTAAACGAGGATGCATCATGAAAAAGTTGTTCACCATCTTAGCCCTTTGCATAACCGTACTGACCACAAGTATGGCAAGCTTTGCCGATCCTCCTTTTGACCGAGGCCATGGTCCCAAAGGACCTAAAGGTGGAGGGCCACGCGGTGAGTGGAATGATCGTGGGCCAGGATTTGGACGTGATCATGATGAAGATCGTATCCGTGACGAACGCCGTATGCGCGAAGAACGTGGCTTTGAACGCTTAAAACAACATCGCTGGCAGCCTGGCTATGTTATGCCACAGCACTATCGTGGTAATGGCTATAAAGTCGACTATAAAGACAGTAACTTGCCAAAACCAGGCCGTAATCAGCAATGGTATAAAATCAACAATGACTATATTTTAGTCGACACAGATTCTAATAGCATTGTGAGTATTCGTGGTTTTTAAGGCGATAGACCCTCGCTATCGCTGAATAAAAAGGATAAAGCCTCTGGGTTTTATCCTTTTTTATTTTTTATATTCTTAAATGATGAATTTTCTTAATTTCTTCTTATTTCATAGGGAGTTTTCACATTTATTCTTCTTGGCCTCCACGATTTATCTGCAATTGTTCACTAATCTTTAATTATTGAAATTCAGCTCATCATTCGAGGTTTACAATGAAAAAATTAACAACAGCGATTGTTCTTTCTCTTAGTGGTTTAGTTGCAACAACAGCCATGGCAGCACCAAATGATCATAATCATCATGGCAATTACCAAAACCATGAAGTAAAAACAGTTAAAGTGATTAAAAAAGATGATCATCGTAATGCGTGGAGAGTAGGTCAGGTTGTACCGCATGAGTATCGACATTCACGTTACGTGATCGACTATCGTCAACACCAAAAATTGACTAAACCGGGTCGTTACCAAAAATGGTATAAAGTGAATGGAAATTATGTACTGGTGAATGAACAAAGTCATAAAATCATTAGAGTGGTTTACTAATTTAAAACTTTTTAAGCACCCAAATTTCAATTTGGGTGTTTTTTTATCTAAAACATGCGGCTTTAATCTTTTTTGTTTAGAATCATCTTTATATCTTTTTGCTGTTGATTCGAGATCGGTATGTCAAGTAAGCCTGTAAGTAAGTCGCATAATAATACCCAGCATTATGTACACTGGTTTCGACACTCAGCGCCCTACATTAATGCTCACCGCGATAAAACATTTGTGTTGATGTTTGGTGGTGAAGCAGTCCGTCATCCTAATTTTGAACATATCATTCACGACATTGCTTTATTGCACTCTCTTGGTATTCGCTTAATTCTCGTGTACGGCGCACGTCCGCAAATTAATCAAAACCTAAAAGAAAAAGGAATCGAAACTCCTTTTTATGACAACAGCCGTATTACCACACGTGAATCTTTAAGCTGTGTCATGAGTGCTGTAGGTTCTATCCGCCTAGAAATCGAAGCATTGCTTTCTATGGGCTTAGCAAACTCGCCAATGTACGGCGCTCGCATAGATGTGGTGTCAGGTAATTTTGTGACTGCTAAACCTTATGGTATTCGTGATGGCATGGATTTCCAGCTTACAGGTGAAGTTCGTTCTATCGATACAGATGCGATTGATCGACACCTCGACAACTATAATATTGTACTGCTAGGGCCAACAGGTTACTCCACTACAGGTGAGGTGTTTAACTTGCGAGCAGAAGAAGTTGCGACCAAAACTGCAACTTATTTAAAAGCAGATAAACTCATTTTTCTAGGTGAGCAACAAGGATTGCTGAATGAAGATGAGCAAATATTACGTGAATTAAGCCCACATCAACTGGACTACTATATTCAACAATACCAAACCATTAGCCCAACACTCACTTTGCATTTGCAACAGGCAAAAAAAGCATCTTTATCAGGCGTACACCGCGTTCATCTTATTTCTTATGCCTATGATGGCGCACTTCTCGAAGAGTTATTTACTCGAGATGGTATCGGTACCATGATTACCGATGCGCATTATGAAGAAGTTCGCATGGCCAACATTCAAGATGTGGGCGGTTTAATGAATTTATTACGTCCATTAGAAGAAGAAGGTATCTTGGTTTATCGTTCGCGTGAACGTTTAGAGCAAGAGATTAGCCAGTTCGCTGTTATTGAACGCGATGGTACGATTCTAGCGTGTGCTGCACTTTATCCAATTCCAACCGAATTTAATGAAACACGTTCAGCAGAAATTGCCTGCGTCGCAGTACACCCAAGTTATCGTAAATCGAACCGTGGCAGCCAGATTTTGCAATTCCTTGAAGAAAAGGCAAAAGAACAAGGTATTCGTCAATTATTTGTTTTAACCACCCGTACCGCCCACTGGTTCTTAGAGCACGGTTTCCATCAGGTGAGTGTTGATGATTTACCAAATGCTCGTCAGGCGCTTTATAACTATCAAAGGAATTCTTTAGTCTTTAAGAAACTGCTTCCTTAGCCTTTGCTCTTTTTAAGATATTCTTATTTCAGATAAGCTTAGTTCAAAAAGTACAACCGTAAACACGATTAATTTATGGTTGTACTTTTTTTAAATCTAAATTTTTTAAGGTTTTAATATTTTTTATTTTATTTACATCAACTTAATCAAAATTCATTAAATATATTTCTAATAGATAAATCTTTTTTTCGCATAAGTTTATAGCCTATTGTGTTTAGCTTTTTTTTGCATAAATAAAGACCGAATACTTATTTTTTCTGAAATAAAAATCCATTTAGGGTATCTGCTCATCCAATTATTTTTTCTTTTTCTCTTTCGGGGAGCACGAAATCTCATGGCACTTTTCAACACCACTTCATGGGCAAAATATTCAGTCATCGCGGCCAGCCTTGCAGGAGTGATGATGTTAAGTGGTTGTGCCAAAAAAGAGGAACAAGCCACCACAACCTTAAATATCGGCTATCAAAAATATGGGATTCTTCCTATTTTAAAGGCTCGTGGTGACTTAGAAAAAGCATTAAAAGAACAAGGCGTGCAAGTGAAATGGGTTGAGTTCCCTGCTGGCCCTCAATTGCTTGAAGGTTTAAACGTAGGAAGTGTTTCACTCGGTGAAGCAGGTGAAGCGCCACCGATCTTTGCTCAGGCTGCCAATCCAAATTTAGTCTATGTCGCAAACCAACCTGCTGCGCCAAAAGCTGAAGCACTATTGGTACAAAAAGACTCTCCAATCCAATCTATTAAAGATTTAAAGGGCAAACGTGTTGCTCTTAATAAAGGCTCGAATGTTCATTACCTATTGTTAAAAGTTTTAGAAGCCAACAACTTAAGCTTAAGTGATATTCAACCAGTTTATTTGCCGCCATCAGACGCACGTGCTGCCTTTGAAAAAGGTGCTGTCGATGCATGGGTGATTTGGGACCCGTTCTTTGCAGCGGCTGAACATCAAATTCAGGCCCGAGTTTTAGCAACAGGCGAAAACTTGGTGAGTAATCATCAGTTCTATTTAGCTGACCGTAAATTTGCAGAAAATAATCCGAAAGTACTCAACACTGTTGTGCAAACCCTTAACCAGACCACTGAGTGGGTAAGTTCACATCAGGATGAAGCTGCCAAGTTACTCGAAAAACCTACCGCACTTGAGTTTGATGTACTCAAAACTTCAATTTCACGTATGGGTTTTGGAGTTCAGCCAATCTCTGACAAGGTTGCACAAGAACAACAACAAGTAGCTGATGCTTTTTATGCACAAAAGCTCATTCCAAACAAACTCACCATTCAAGATGCCATTTTAAAACTGAAATAAACCCAGCTTGGGCACGGCTTAAATAATCATATAAATGCTGTGCCTGACCTCAAGGGGAACAAGGATATCAATATGCAACATCAGTCATTATTTAGTAAGAGTCAGTGGACACAATTAATTAAGCGCCTCAGTGCATTCACTGTATTAGGCTTAACAATCGCAGCGCCAGCTTGGGCAATTGACCCAACTGTCAAAGAACTTCGTATTGGTTTTCAAAAAAGCTCTATTAACTTTGCAATTGCCAAACAGCAAAAGCTATTTGAGCAAGAATTCCCAAATGCAAAAATTACTTGGAATGAGTTCCCTGCCGGTCCACAAATTTTAGAAGCTTTGGCTGTCGGTTCGCTTGATGTAGGCGTTACTGGAGATACACCTCCTGTCTATGCTCAAGCGGCTGGCAAGCCTTTATATTATATTGCTTATGAAGCTGCTAAGCCCTTGGCATCGGCAATTTTAGTTCCAAAAAATTCGCAACTCAAACAGCTGAAAGACCTTAAAGGCAAACGTATTGCGCTGCAAAAAGGTTCGAGTTCACATTACTTACTTGTACAAGCCGTACGTAAAGCAGGCCTAAACTGGAGCGATATTACCCCCATCTGGCTTACCCCTGCCGATGCTCGCGCAGCATTTCAAAAAGGTGCCGTTGATGCATGGGCAATTTGGGATCCTTACTTCGCTTCAGCACAACTAGAAGACCAAGCTCGTGTTCTTGCATCGGGTAAAGGCTTAAGCCCGAATTATACATTTTATTTAGCAGCTCCAAATTTTGTTAAGCAACATCCTAAATCTGTTTCAGGGCTCATCAAACAAATCAATCAAGCCGATAAATGGGTTCAAAGCCATCAAGCAGAAACGGCAGGTGCGATTGGTCAAAGTACAGGTCTTAAACCTGCAACCAGTGATTTATTTATTAAACGCCGTCCGCGCCCCTCATCGGCAGCTCCACTCAGCAGCAAAGTGATTGCTGAGCAGCAGCAACTCGCAGACATTTTTACTCAACAAGGCATCATTCCAAAGCCAATCAGCATTAAACAAGCTGTTTGGGGTGCCAAGTAATTTCAATAGACATATAGGTAATGCACATGAAAATTTTCTGGTTTATTCCTACCCACGGTGATAGTCGCTATTTAGGTACAAGTAAAGGCGCTCGTCAGGTTGACCATGCCTATATGAAGCAAATTGCTGTGGCAGTAGATAATTTAGGTTACGAAGGTGTACTTATTCCAACAGGTCGTTCATGTGAAGATCCTTGGATTACGGCGGCTAGCCTAATTGATGCAACTCAACACCTTAAATTTTTAGTTGCATTACGACCAGGGGTAACCACACCAGCTTTGGCAGCACGTATGGCTGCAACGTTTGACCGCTTGTCGAATGGTCGTGTATTACTCAACTTAGTGACTGGTGGTGATGAGGCTGAATTACGCGGTGATGGTTTATATGAAGATCACTCAACGCGTTATCAAACTGCCAATGAATACGTAAAAATCTGGCGTGAGATTTTGACACGCTCACATACAGGTGAAGCTTTTACATTCCACGGTGAACGTTTACAAGTGGATGATGCAAAACTACTTTACCCACCTGTTCAAAAGCCTTATCCACCACTTTGGTTTGGTGGTTCTTCAGACGTCGCTGTCGATTTGGCTGCTGAGCAAGTCGATACTTACCTTACGTGGGGTGAACCACCAGAGGCAGTTAAACAAAAGATCGAACATGTTCGTGCTAAAGCTGAGGCTAAAGGCCGCAAATTAACTTATGGCATTCGCTTACATGTGATTGTTCGTGAAACCAACGAACAAGCTTGGGCAGCAGCGAACGAGCTTATCCAATATCTTGATGATGCGACTATTGCTGCGGCACAGAAAAAATTTGCACAAATGGACTCTGTAGGCCAACAACGTATGGCGGCTCTCCATGGTGGTAATCGAGACAAACTAGAAGTATCTCCAAACCTTTGGGCTGGTATTGGTTTAGTTCGTGGTGGTGCAGGTACAGCACTTGTAGGCGATCCTGAAACAGTTGCTGCTCGTATTCAGGAATATGCTGATTTAGGTATTGATACTTTCATTTTCTCAGGCTATCCACACCTTGAAGAATCAATTCGTTTTGCAGAGTTAGTATTCCCGTTATTACCAATTGAAACTCGCGCTAAACTTGCTCAGCCAAATTTAACCGGTCCATTCGGTGAAATTATTGCCAACAATTATGTTCCAGACGAGAAGAAGCTAAATAGTTCCGTCAAGGAGCCTGCATGAGCAAAGCTGAAAGTGTTGTTTCACGTGGAACAAAACAAATCGGGCAGCGTTTGCTGCCTTGGATTTTCCCTATTCTTCTATTGGTTGTTTGGCAAATTGCCTCAAGTTCGGGTCTTTTAGAAAGCCGTATTTTACCCGCACCTACTGCTGTAGTTTCCGCTTTTTGGCATCTACTGGTGAGTGGCGAACTCTGGCAGCACGTTAAAGTCAGTGCTGGTCGTGCACTGCTTGGCCTTCTGATAGGCGGCGGTTTAGGTTTGTTATTAGGTCTACTCAACGGGTCTTCGCGTTTCGCCTCTACCCTGCTCGATACGACCTTACAAATGATTCGTAACATCCCAGCCTTAGCACTTATCCCACTCGTCATCTTGTGGTTCGGTATTGATGAAACAGCGAAATTATTTTTAGTCGCCGTAGGTGTTTTCTTCCCTATCTATATCAATACCTATCACGGTATCCGGTCAGTTGACCCTCAATTGATTGAGATGGGTAAAAGCTACGGACTTTCACGTTGGCAGCTCTACAAAGAAATTATTCTACCGGGTGCGATGCCTTCTATTTTAGTGGGTTTACGCTTTGCTTTAGGTTTGGTTTGGGTATTGCTCATTGTTGCTGAAACCATTTCAGCTCAAGCAGGTATTGGTTATATGACCATGAATGCACGTGAGTTTTTACAAACGGATGTAGTTCTGGTCGGTATTCTTCTGTACGCCTTACTAGGCAAACTGGCAGATGTTTTAGCACAGCTTTTGGAACGCTATTTACTACGTTGGCACTCTGGATATCAGAAATAAGGGAGCTTAGAACATGACAAATCTGAATTTAAATATTAATCAGAATGAAGTGCAGCTCATTCCGGAAGAACCAACAGAATCTCAAGAACCTGTATTAGGAGCAGAGATTCTGATTGAGCAACTTTATAAATTTTATGGTGAGGTAAAGGTCCTCGAAGATCTTGACCTACACATCCAGCCGGGTGAGTTTTTAGCAATTGTTGGCCGAAGTGGTTGTGGTAAAAGCACGTTACTACGTTTAATTGCTCAACTTGAAAAAGCCAGCTTTGGGGAAATCAAATTTAAATCTGCGCGACATTTACGTGAAGGCATTACGAACGATGATATTCGAGTAATGTTCCAAGACCCACGTTTACTTCCTTGGAGAAATATTCTTCAAAATGTTCAACTTGGGCTACCAAAATCGCAACATGCTTTTGCCGAAGAATTACTAGAAAAAGTAGGTTTAAAAGAAAAAGCGGGACAATGGCCTTCCCAGCTTTCAGGTGGTCAACGTCAGCGTACTGCCCTAGCCCGTGCACTGTCGCATACGCCGCGCATATTGTTGCTAGACGAACCTTTGGGCGCATTAGATGCTCTAACTCGGCTTGAGATGCAAAGCTTGATTGAACGCTTATGGAAGGAGCAAGGCTTTACTGCAATTTTAGTCACACACGATGTGAGTGAAGCAGTGCAATTAGCTGACCGTATTATCTTATTAGATAAGGGCAAGATTGCTCAAAGTTTCCAAGTTAATTTGCCGCGCCCGCGTAAAAAAAGTATTACTTTTGCTCAGCTTGAACAACAAGTACTCGATGCGGTTTTGGCAACTTAAGGTTGCGATGAGTAATGAGAACTGTTCAACCGAAAAATGCCCAATTTACGAGCAATAAAACTGCTGTTTTATTGCTCTTTTTTAGGGCGAAATTTAAAAAATATTTTTAAGAATAACAATAAACTAGTGAATCTCTCTATTTTTTGCACAATAGTATATCTATTACGCAAATAACTAGCTGTTTTTTGATTAAAAAAGCAAGACACCTGTGCACAAATCAAACAATTTCCCTTACAATGGGAATATTATTTTTTTAATTATGCAGCAGATGGAACAAAAAAAGAGTACCCAAAAGCGCAATCAGCTTCTTGCTGCGGCCCTTGACGTATTTTCAGTCTATGGGTTCAGTGGAGCAAGTCTGGATGAAATTGCCCAACTCGCCGACATGCATAAGTCGAATATTTTCTATTACTATGAAAATAAAGAGTCTTTATATGTAGAAGTGCTCACAACCGTTTTACAAAAATGGTTGGCCCCCTTACAAACTTTAGAAGCTGAATTAGAACCAACCGAAGCCTTATCTCACTATTTAATTCAAAAAATCGAACTGTCTCGTAGCCAACCGAAAGCATCTAGATTGTTTGCACTAGAAATTATTCAAGGCGCTCCACATATTTTGCCTATACTGAAAGGGCCTTTGAAAAAGCTATTTAAACGCAAAGCTAAAGTCATTCAGACTTGGCAAGAAGAAGGAAAGATTTCCCCAGATATCGACCCAGAATTATTAATCTTAAATATTTGGGGCCTTACGCAAAACTATGCAGATTTTGCAACTCAAATGGAAATGGTGACTGGTAAAACGCTTCGTAACCGCAGTATGTTCCAGCGTTCGATTGAGCATACGGTACATATGATGCTCTACGGCGTATTGCCTCGTTAAAATAAAAAAAGATCGGCAAATTTGCCGATCTTTTTTTTTAGAAATGATTTTGATAAAGGGCTAAGAGCTTCTGGGCACCTAACAATAAATTTTCTTCCCAATCCAGATGTGCAGTGTCATCTGCCCCATCAGTAATATACTTCACCGAGATTAATCGTACACCTAACTTGTGGCACACTTTAGCTAAAGCATATCCTTCCATATCCACCACATCACAAGCTACTTTTGGCTGACCAGTTTCAAATGAATCACCAGTTCCACAAACTGCTTTTGGCAAATCAATAAAATGTGGTTGAAGATGAATTTCAGCTGGCAAGTAATCATCTAACGGCGTTACACCTACTTCAAACCCTAGGGGTGAAACATCCATATCACGTTGTACAAAAGTCTTCACCTCGACCAAATCATGTCGATTAAACGCAGAGCTTCCAGCTGTACCTAGATTAATTAAAGTTTTACAGCCAGTTTTTTGAATAACCTCAAATGCTTTAAAGGCAGCATTAATCTTACCAATACCACTGTAATGGACTTCAACACCTGCCTGTTCAAACAAACCTTTAGATTCATTAGGAAGTGCCATAATTAAAGCAATATCAGTGTTCATTCAAAAAGCTCAAATCAAAATTAAATAAGTTAGAAAATAAGTATAAATCAGGTGCAAAAGCTTTTTGCACCTTTTCATCATTACTGCACTTTTTGTTGTAAAGCGATTAAGCATGGAGAAAAAAACAGTTGACCACTATATGCGCCTGCTAGCGTTTTCTTCATTACAACGCCCCACATCGTCAATAACAGAATACTCAATGCGACAGCAACGTATTGTAAGAATACAATTTCAACCTGATGTCCTAAATTAAATAGTGCGAGAATAAATACACCTAATGGAAAGGTTAAGCCCCACCAGCCCAAGTTAAATGGAATACCTGTCTTTGCGTGACGAAGCGTTGTTAAAATCGCAAGACCAAGCCACCATAATCCAAAACCTAAAAGCACGAGACTACCTACAACTCCTAAAGCTTGAAAGACATTAGCAAATTGGTCAAATCCTACATTTGGCGCCACTCTTTGTGCCTGCTGCCCGAGTAACAATAAACCTAATGCACCTGTACCAATCGGGCCTAAAGAGAGCCAGCTAGAAATAGCGACTTCTTTTTCAGGTAGCTGATGCAAAGCCATACGCAGCATTAAAATTGTCAGAATAGCGAATGCTGGTAAAACAGAGATTCCCCAAAGTACATAGCCAGCCATTAATAAATGAAAGCTATGCATATCTGCTGGTAAATGTGCAACCAACATGCCGGCAGAACTTGCTGCTACTTCACAGGCAACCACAGGTAAAAGCCAGATTGCAGTCATCGTATGTAGCTGATGGTTCTGACGACTAAACATACAAAATGGCACGATCCACGCAATTGCTAGCGCTAAAAAGACATCGATGTACCATAAAGCTTGAGCAATATGGATAGCCACTTCACCGTAAAGCCCGACACCGAAGCTTAAAAAACCATTTAATATCGTTGCGAGCCCCATTGGGATAGCCCCTAAAAACAAGCTCATATTTGGATGATTAAATATTTGCTTCGCTTCATGAGGGAAAAGAAACCACCGCAATAAATAAAGAACTGAAAAAACGCTAAATAAAACAATATTAAATTGCCATAACCAAGTTGCTAATGTGAATAAAAAAGATTGAGCAAATGGCAGCTGGATTAAAATCATACTCACCACGCCAGTACCCATAGTCGCTGTAAACCAATTTGGAGTAAAATGCCGTATAACATCTTTGCTATGATTTAATTGGTAAAAGGGTTTTTTCATCTTAGTTCTCTAATCAAAGAGTGGATAAAGATATAGTAGAGCAAACCACTAATAAGAAAAATTGATTTATTTTTATTTAATTCATCAGTATTTTAAATATAAAGATATTCATTTTGAAAAATAACTGAGTAAAAACACAACAACAAGACGAATCTGTGAGATTATGGCAATATATAGCCCTTGCAAAAATAGCCATATTTTAAGTTCATGAAACTGCTTCGTCTCAATGCGTTATCGCCTAATTTTCAGTTACCTCCAACAGCGGTAACTATTGGTAATTTTGATGGTGTCCATTTAGGCCACCAAGCGATGATTGCTCAACTCAAAAACATTGCTGCAGCACAAGGCTTAAAAACACTGGTCATGATTTTTGAGCCACAACCGCTTGAGTTCTTTAAAGGTTACGATGCACCTCCTCGTATTAATTCATTACGGGAAAAAGTTGAATACCTAGCTGAGCTTGGCGTTGACTATATTGCGGTTGCTAAATTTGATGAACATTTCCGTAGCATGAGCGCATCTGCCTTCGCAGATTTATTAAAAAACAAATTAAATGCCCAGTCATTAGTTTTGGGGGATGACTTTCATTTCGGTAAAGACCGCCAAGGCAACAGTGAATTTTTAAAAGATTATGGCTTCCAAGTAACAAATTTACATACCATTGAACTTGAAGGTGAACGCGTAAGTTCAACCCGTATTCGCCAAGTACTTCAAGTGGGTAATCTTGCTTTAGCAGCTAAATTATTAGGCCGTCCATACAGTATTACTGGGCGTGTCCAATATGGTGACCAAATTGGACGAACTCTTGCTTTTCCAACCATTAATGTTCGTCTCAATCGCCATAAACCTTGTTTAAACGGTATTTATGGCGTTGAAGTCATTTGCGAAACAACTTCTCTCACTGAAAAAGTGTGCCAAGAAACACCTGAGAAACCGGGAATTGCCGGATATCATGAAAATAGCCTCTATGGCGCAGGTCATGTCGGTACACGCCCCGCCATTCAGCAAGAACATCCAGAATGGAGATTAGAAGTACATTTCCCTGATGTTTCTGCTAATCTGTATGGCTTATTTATGCGGGTGACTTTTCTTCACTATCTTCATGGTGAATTGAACTACCCTTCGCTTGAAGCACTTAAGGCTGGAATTGATAATGACGTGCAACAGTTACGACAATACCGTAACGACACGACACAATTTCCTTTTTAATTCGAATTTTGATTGTAAAACATGTCAGCTCCCACGCTGATTAAACTGGAAGAAAACTTGCATGAGCGATAAGCAAACTCCTGAGAATGCAGTGGACTACAAAGCCACGCTAAACCTGCCGGATACTCAATTTGCAATGAAAGCAAATTTGGCAGTACGTGAAGTGAAATGGTTAGAAGAGTGGTATACCGACAACATTTATCAGCAGATTCGTGCATCGCGTATTGGCAAGAAAAAATATATTTTGCATGATGGCCCTCCATATGCGAACGGTACAATTCACTTGGGTCACGCGGTCAATAAAGTACTCAAAGACGTTATTGTAAAAAGCCGTACGCTTTCAGGTTTTGATGCACCATATGTTCCGGGTTGGGACTGTCATGGCTTACCAATCGAACTAAAAGTCGAAGAAAAAGTGGGTAAAGTGGGCGAGAAAGTTGACGCAGCAACTTTCCGTAAACTTTGCCGTGAATACGCGCTAAAACAAATTGATTTACAACGTACTGACTTTAAACGTCTTGGTATTTTAGGTGATTGGGATAATCCCTATCTCACCATGAATTACAAACAAGAAGCCGATATCGTTCGTGCTCTAGGTCTTATCCAGAAAAATGGTCATATCCAGCCAGGCTTAAAGCCAGTGAACTGGTGTATGGACTGTGGTTCAGCGCTTGCTGAAGCAGAAGTTGAATACGAAGATAAAAAATCTGACGCAATTGATGTTGGCTTTGGCGTTGTAGATCTAAAAGATTTAAGTGCCCGCTTAAACGTAGAAGTTCAAGATCCGACAGATATCGTGATCTGGACCACTACACCTTGGACATTACCAGCTAACCAAGCCGTTGCGTTGCATGCAGAAATTGAATATCAATTGGTACAAGTATCTACTGAGCGCGGTAAGCAAAACTTCATTCTTGCTAAAGACCTAGTTGCTTCAGCGATTGAGCGTTACAAGCTTGAAAACCCAGTTGTTTTAGCTGATTTTACAGGTTCGGCTCTTGAAAACCTTACCCTACAACATCCTCTACTTACTGATCGTCAAGTTCCGGTTATTTTAGGTGAACACGTTATCGCAACAAGCGGTACAGGTGCCGTACATACAGCACCTGGCCATGGTGCAGACGACTATAAAGTAGGTCTTCAATACAACCTTAAAGTAGATAACCCCGTGGGTGGTAACGGTGTTTATCTCCCAACTGCTCCAATCTATGCTGGTGAGCACATCTATAAAGCCAATCCAAAGATCATCGAAGCTTTGGGCGCTGTAGGCCGTTTATGGGCTCATCAACCAATTAAACACAGCTACCCACACTGCTGGCGCCATAAGACTCCAATTATTTTCCGTGCTACACCACAGTGGTTCATTAGCATGGATCAAAAAGGATTACGTGAAGGTGCGCTTAATGCCATTGAAAATGATATCGAGTTTGTACCGAACTGGGGTAAAAACCGTATTGAATCAATGATCGAAGGTCGTCCGGACTGGTGTATTTCACGTCAACGTACTTGGGGTGTTCCAATTCCATTCTTCGTTCATAAAGATACGAACGAATTACACCCGCGTACACCTGAACTCATCGAAGAAGTTGCTCAACTGATCGAAGAAGAAGGTATCGAAGCATGGTTCAAACGTGAAGCAAAAGATTTCATTGGTGAAGATGCTGAACAATACAATGCTGTTCGCGATACACTCGATGTATGGTTCGACTCTGGTACAACGCATTACGCTGTACTTGAGCAACGTGATGAATTAGAAAGCCCTGCTGACTTATATTTAGAAGGTTCAGACCAACACCGTGGCTGGTTCCAATCTTCTTTATTAACATCTATGGCAATTCACAATCGTGCGCCATATAAAGCCTTGTTAACTCATGGTTTTACAGTGGACGAAAACGGTCGTAAATTGTCGAAATCTTTAGGCAACTATATCCCGCTTGAAGAAATCATCAAACAGCTTGGTGCAGATGGTTTACGACTATATGTAGCGTCTAGCGACTACCGTTATGAAATCGCAGCATCGAAAGAAATCTTTAGCCGTGTAAGTGATAGCTATCGCCGTATTCGTAATACCCTACGCTTCTTGCTTGCGAACCTAAATGGTTTCAAACCAAGTACTGATGCTTTGGACGTAGATGACCTTATCGCTCTTGATCAATATATTTTGCAGCGTGCGAATGAAGTACAACAAACTATTATCACTGCTTACGAAGAAATGAACTTCCATGTGGTGTGTAGTGCATTAACAAGCTTCTGTATTAATGACTTAGGTGGTTTCTACCTAGATATTATCAAAGACCGTCAATACACCACTAAAGCAGATTCTCAGGCACGTCGTTCTGCACAAACAGCGCTTTATCATATTGTTCAAGCATTTATTCGTTGGATGAGCCCAATCCTAAGCTTTACCGCTCAAGAAGCTTGGCCACTGATTCCAGAACAAACTGAAAAGTATGTATTTACATCAGAATGGTATGACTTGCCTGTTTCATCAAAAGCAAACTTGCTTTCTGAAGAAGATTGGCAAACATTGATTAGCGTAAAATCTGCAGTAAATAAACAGATTGAAGCAGCGCGTAACGCTAAACTTGTCGGCAGTAATCTTTCAGCCAAAGTTGAACTTTGGGCAAGTGAATCATTACAAACAGTTTTAAACCAACTGGCTGATGAACTCCGTTTTGTTCTTATTACTTCGCAAGTAGTAGTACATCCATTTGCTGAGCAAGGTGAAGCAACTGAAATGGAAGGCTTACGTGTACAAATATCTGCAGCTGAAGGTGAAAAATGTGCACGTTGCTGGCACGTTCTTCCAGATGTAAATACACATGCCGATCATCCTGGTTTATGTGGTCGTTGTATTGTGAACGTCACTGGTCGTGGCGAAGTGAGAAAATATGCCTAATTCACAAGCTAAAAAAGGCTTATTCCAGTTTTATCCACATAATCTGATTTGGCTTGGACTTTCAGTCCTTGCCATTGTATTGGATCAATGGACAAAATGGATTGCGAGTACACATCTAAACTATGCAGATCCTGTACCTGTACTTCCATTTTTAAACTGGACACTATTACATAACTATGGTGCAGCTTTTAGCTTTTTATCTGATGCAGGAGGATGGCAGCGCTATTTCTTCACATCTTTGGCGGGCTTAGTTTCAGTACTTTTTGTATTTTGGTTAATGCGTATGCCTAAAAAAATGGTGGTGCTACCTGTAGCCATCGCTTTAATTTTAGGTGGAGCTTTAGGCAATTTAATTGACCGTATTACCCTAGGTTATGTGGTCGATTTCATTCATGTTTATTACCAAGATCATCACTTTCCAGCTTTTAATATTGCGGACAGTGCCATCACTCTAGGTACGATTTTGCTACTCATTGATACATTCTTCCTTGAGAAGCAACGTAACCAAAATTCGGATGCATAATATGACCGAAATTATTCAACCTAACGAAGAAATTCGTATCCAAGAAGGCTCTAAAGTCGACCTACACTTTTCTGTAGCTATCGAAAATGGTGTAGAAATTGACAATACACGTAGCCGTGAAGAGCCAGTTAGTCTGACTATTGGTGACGGAAACCTTTTACCAGGTTTCGAAAAAGCATTATTCGGTTTACGTGCAGGTGACCGCCGTACAGTACACCTTCCACCAGAAGATGCTTTTGGTCCGTGGAATCCAGAAAATGTTCAAACTTTCGATACAGTTAAGTTTGAACAACGCCCTATTCCTGGTCACATGATCGAATTTGAAGATAAGGCAAAAACCACCTTATTCGGTGTAGTAAAATCAGTTAATGATGACATTACAGAAATTGATTTTAATCACCCATTAGCTGGGAAAAATATTACCTTTGAAGTAGAAATATTCAAGGTTACTCCTGAAGGCCAACAAGGCATTAAGCTAATGTAAATAAAAAGCCCTCTAAATGAGGGCTTTTTTATGATTCAATTTTTATTAGTGACATAAGAATCCTTACAAATTCTATATTCTCTCCTACCTATATAATGAATTAAGTTATAAAGATAAAAATTCTTAGGGAAAATACATGCTGGTCTATATTATCGTAGGAAGTGTTCGTGAAGGACGTACAGCAATTAAAGTTGCCAATTGGCTAGAATCCACAATTCCATCATTTAATCTAGAAGATTTTCAGACAGAAGTAATTGATTTAAAAGAATGGAATTTACCGTTATTTTCAGGTTCTCATCCACCTGCTACCGGGATTTATGATCAACCTAAACAACAAGAATGGGCAGACAAAATTGCTCAAGCAGACGCATTTATCTTTATTAGCCCAGAATACAATCATGGTTATAGTCCAGCTTTAAAAAATGCACTCGATTATGTCGGTAAGGAATGGGGTGGTAAACCTGCTGCATTTATTGGTTATGGTTCAACAAATGGCTCTCGCTCTATTAGCCAAATACGTCAAGTCACCTCAAGTTTAAATATCATTGACCCCAACGCTGTAATAGAGATAAGAGATATATTTAAACGTAATAAAGATGAAAAATTCGAAGCTAATGAGTTTGAAGTAAAAGGTCTTCAATCCATTGTTGAGAAACTACAGAAATATCATTTGCCTTAATTGAACAAAAGGCCTCTTTTCTAAACAAAAGAGGCCTTTTTAATTTTATAAACTCTTTAAATACTCCACTACATCAGTATTACCTGCCATTTCTGCAAGCTCTAATGCTGTGTATTCAGTTTTGTAAGCGACATGTGCACCTTTTTCAACTAAGAGCTTTACTATCTCTAAATGATCATTTTCAGCAGCTGCTTGTAGAGCACTATACCCCTCATCATCTGTCTGATTAGGATCTTCTCCCTCTATTAGTAATTCTTTTACTTGATCGATATCACCTAGAGATGCCCAATAAATCAATGCAGGCAAAGATAGCTCTTCATCATCTTCAGGTATTGGAGAGAAAGAATTGATTTTCATGGACGTACCCAAAAATAATAGAGTTCATCATTATATTCATAGAATACAGCCAGAATACAAATCTAATTTTGGATCTATCTTTTATTAAAAATTAAATTCCCCCAATAAAAAACACCCCCATTCGTTAGAACGGGGGTGTTTGTAATAATGAGCTGGCGATGACTTACTCTCACATGGGTAACCCCACACTACCATCAGCGCTAAGAGGTTTCACTTCTGAGTTCGGGAAGGGATCAGGTGGTTCACTCTTGCTATGGTCGCCAGCACAACTGTTTATGGATACTTGCTTCGTTTTATTCACTGTGTGATACGTTGCGTTTTCCAAATCTTTACAGATGGGCTGATTGAATCTGATTTTTCGTTGTTCATTTTAGCTAAGTGTTTAACTAAATCAAGTTGCTTTGCATATTTATGAATCGATTGATGCTTCATATACAACTGCTTGGGTGTTGTATAGTCAAGCCTCACGAGCAATTAGTATTGGTCAGCTTCACATATCACTATGCTTCCACATCCAACCTATCAACGTCCTAGTCTCGAACGGCTCTTTAGAGGAATAAATTCCTAGGGAAATCTTATCTTGAGGTAGGCTTCCCGCTTAGATGCTTTCAGCGGTTATCCCTTCCGAACATAGCTACCCGGCGATGCGACTGGCGTCACAACCGGTACACCAGAGGTTCGTCCACTCTGGTCCTCTCGTACTAGGAGCAGATCCTCTCAAATTTCCAGCGCCCACGGTAGATAGGGACCGAACTGTCTCACGACGTTCTAAACCCAGCTCGCGTACCTCTTTAAATGGCGAACAGCCATACCCTTGGGACCTGCTTCAGCCCCAGGATGAGATGAGCCGACATCGAGGTGCCAAACACCGCCGTCGATATGAACTCTTGGGCGGTATCAGCCTGTTATCCCCAGAGTACCTTTTATCCGTTGAGCGATGGCCCTTCCATACAGAACCACCGGATCACTAAGACCTACTTTCGTACCTGCTCGACTTGTGGGTCTCGCAGTTAAGCGCGCTTTTGCCTTTATACTCTACGCGTGATTTCCGACCACGCTGAGCGCACCTTCGTACTCCTCCGTTACTCTTTAGGAGGAGACCGCCCCAGTCAAACTACCCACCAGACACGGTCCTCGTCCCGGATAACGGGACAGAGTTAGAACCTCAACATTACCAGGGTGGTATTTCAAGGACGGCTCCATTGGAACTAGCGTTCCAACTTCAAAGCCTCCCACCTATCCTACACAAGTAAGGTCAAAGTTCAGTGTCAAGCTGCAGTAAAGGTTCACGGGGTCTTTCCGTCTAGCCGCGGGTACACTGCATCTTCACAGCGATTTCGATTTCACTGAGCCTCTGCTGGAGACAGCGCCGCCATCATTATGCCATTCGTGCAGGTCGGAACTTACCCGACAAGGAATTTCGCTACCTTAGGACCGTTATAGTTACGGCCGCCGTTTACTGGGGCTTCGATCAAGAGCTTCGCTTACGCTAACCCCATCAATTAACCTTCCAGCACCGGGCAGGCATCACACCCTATACGTCCACTTTCGTGTTTGCAGAGTGCTATGTTTTTAATAAACAGTTGCAGCGGCCTGGTTTCTGCGGCTGTCGTCAGCTCAGGAAGCAAGTTCCATCACCAACAACAGCGTACCTTCTCCCGAAGTTACGGTACCATTTTGCCTAGTTCCTTCAGCAGAGTTCTCTCAAGCGCCTTGGTCTACTCGACCTGACCACCTGTGTCGGTTTCGGGTACGATTCCTGTGTAACTGAAGCTTAGAGACTTTTCCTGGAAGCATGGTATCAGCCACTTCACTGTACAAGTACAGCTTGCTATCGGATCTCAGTATAGAGTACCCCGGATTTGCCTAAGATACATACCTACATCCTTCCACCTGGACAACCAACGCCAGGCTGACTTAACCTTCTCCGTCCTCTCATCGCATTACACAGAAGTATTGGAATATTAACCAATTTCCCATCGACTACGCCTTTCGGCCTCGCCTTAGGGGTCGACTCACCCAGCCCCGATTAACGTTGGACTGGAACCCTTGGTCTTTCGGCGAACGGGTTTTTCACCCGTTTTGTCGTTACTCACGTCAGCATTCGCACTTCTGATACCTCCAGCATACTTCTCAATACACCTTCATCGGCTTACAGAACGCTCCCCTACCACTTGACTAATGTCAAATCCGCAGCTTCGGCACATAGTTTTAGCCCCGTTACATCTTCCGCGCAGGCCGACTCGACTAGTGAGCTATTACGCTTTCTTTAAAGGGTGGCTGCTTCTAAGCCAACCTCCTAGCTGTCTATGCCTTCCCACATCGTTTCCCACTTAACTATGATTTTGGGGCCTTAGCTGGCGGTCTGGATTGTTTTCCTCTTGACTACGGACGTTAGCACCCGCAGTCTGTCTCCCGGATAGTACTCATAGGTATTCGGAGTTTGCATCGGTTTGGTAAGTCGGGATGACCCCCTAGCCGAAACAGTGCTCTACCCCCTATGGTATTCGTCCGAGGCGCTACCTAAATAGCTTTCGGGGAGAACCAGCTATCACCAGGCTTGATTAGCCTTTCACCCCTATCCACAAGTCATCCCCTGGCTTTTCAACGACAGTGGGTTCGGTCCTCCAGTTAGTGTTACCCAACCTTCAACCTGCTCATGGATAGATCGCCTGGTTTCGGGTCTATACCCAGCAACTAAACGCCCTATTAAGACTCGGTTTCCCTACGGCTCCCCTATACGGTTAACCTTGCTACTGAATATAAGTCGCTGACCCATTATACAAAAGGTACGCAGTCACACCACGAAGGTGCTCCCACTGCTTGTATGCATGCGGTTTCAGGATCTATTTCACTCCCCTCACAGGGGTTCTTTTCGCCTTTCCCTCACGGTACTGGTTCACTATCGGTCAGTCAGGAGTATTTAGCCTTGGAGGATGGTCCCCCCATATTCAGACAAGGTTTCACGTGCCTCGCCCTACTCGTCATCATTATGTGTGCCCTTTCGTGTACGGGAATATCACCCTCTACGTTCGCACTTCCCAGAGCGTTCCACTAAAACACACATAACTTAATGGGCTGATCCCCGTTCGCTCGCCGCTACTGAGGGAATCTCAATTGATTTCTTTTCCTAAGGGTACTGAGATGTTTCACTTCCCCTCGTTCGCCTTGCAACACTATGTATTCATGTTGCAATACCTACCTTAAAGTAGGTGGGTTCCCCCATTCAGAAATCTCCGGATCAAAGGATATTTGCCGCCTCCCCGGAGCTTTTCGCAGGCTATCACGTCTTTCATCGCCTCTGACTGCCAAGGCATCCACCACATGCACTTAATTACTTGACTATACAACCCCAAACAGTCGTCAACACCTACAAGTGAGTGTTGTCCGTGCGATTCTTCATCGCTACTATCTGTTGTCTGTGTACTTAAACACTGTACAGCTTCAATCTAAATTCACATACCAAAACGCTTGATTCAGTTAATTTGCTAGTTCTCAATTCATTTAGATTAATTGCTTAATCCAAACTCTTGAGTGAACAATTTATTTCAGACTCAATTTTGCCAATCTGTTAATGAATAAACACGCCTTCGTCAGGTCATGCTTAATACCGTGATACTTAAATCACAGAAGTTAATAAACCAAGATCTAAATCTCTATTTACTAATTTCTGTAATCCGAACTTCTCTTAAGTTCTGGTGGAGACTAGGAGAGTCGAACTCCTGACCTCCTGCGTGCAAAGCAGGCGCTCTACCAACTAAGCTAAGTCCCCAGCTTACATCATCAGTCATGTATCTTTTATCTATAACTTCAACCAGTCAAAGTCATGGTGGGTCTGACAAGACTTGAACTTGTGACCCCACGCTTATCAAGCGTGTGCTCTAACCAACTGAGCTACAGACCCTCAGATACATCTATGAAGAACAACTTGTTGTGGATTCTTACCAATCGTCAATCTTTCGTTAAGGAGGTGATCCAGCCGCAGGTTCCCCTACGGCTACCTTGTTACGACTTCACCCCAGTCATCGGCCACACCGTGGTAACCGCCCTCTTTGCAGTTAGGCTAGCTACTTCTGGTGCAACAAACTCCCATGGTGTGACGGGCGGTGTGTACAAGGCCCGGGAACGTATTCACCGCGGCATTCTGATCCGCGATTACTAGCGATTCCGACTTCATGGAGTCGAGTTGCAGACTCCAATCCGGACTACGATCGGCTTTTTGAGATTAGCATCCTATCGCTAGGTAGCAACCCTTTGTACCGACCATTGTAGCACGTGTGTAGCCCTGGCCGTAAGGGCCATGATGACTTGACGTCGTCCCCGCCTTCCTCCAGTTTGTCACTGGCAGTATCCTTAAAGTTCCCGACATTACTCGCTGGCAAATAAGGAAAAGGGTTGCGCTCGTTGCGGGACTTAACCCAACATCTCACGACACGAGCTGACGACAGCCATGCAGCACCTGTATGTAAGTTCCCGAAGGCACCAATCCATCTCTGGAAAGTTCTTACTATGTCAAGGCCAGGTAAGGTTCTTCGCGTTGCATCGAATTAAACCACATGCTCCACCGCTTGTGCGGGCCCCCGTCAATTCATTTGAGTTTTAGTCTTGCGACCGTACTCCCCAGGCGGTCTACTTATCGCGTTAGCTGCGCCACTAAAGCCTCAAAGGCCCCAACGGCTAGTAGACATCGTTTACGGCATGGACTACCAGGGTATCTAATCCTGTTTGCTCCCCATGCTTTCGCACCTCAGCGTCAGTGTTAGGCCAGATGGCTGCCTTCGCCATCGGTATTCCTCCAGATCTCTACGCATTTCACCGCTACACCTGGAATTCTACCATCCTCTCCCACACTCTAGCTAACCAGTATCGAATGCAATTCCCAAGTTAAGCTCGGGGATTTCACATTTGACTTAATTAGCCGCCTACGCGCGCTTTACGCCCAGTAAATCCGATTAACGCTTGCACCCTCTGTATTACCGCGGCTGCTGGCACAGAGTTAGCCGGTGCTTATTCTGCGAGTAACGTCCACTATCTCTAGGTATTAACTAAAGTAGCCTCCTCCTCGCTTAAAGTGCTTTACAACCATAAGGCCTTCTTCACACACGCGGCATGGCTGGATCAGGCTTGCGCCCATTGTCCAATATTCCCCACTGCTGCCTCCCGTAGGAGTCTGGGCCGTGTCTCAGTCCCAGTGTGGCGGATCATCCTCTCAGACCCGCTACAGATCGTCGCCTTGGTAGGCCTTTACCCCACCAACTAGCTAATCCGACTTAGGCTCATCTATTAGCGCAAGGTCCGAAGATCCCCTGCTTTCTCCCGTAGGACGTATGCGGTATTAGCATTCCTTTCGAAATGTTGTCCCCCACTAATAGGCAGATTCCTAAGCATTACTCACCCGTCCGCCGCTAAGATCGGTAGCAAGCTACCTCTCTCCGCTCGACTTGCATGTGTTAAGCCTGCCGCCAGCGTTCAATCTGAGCCATGATCAAACTCTTCAGTTAAAATCATTTTGCACCTTATTAAAGACAAGGTGCCAATTCTGGCTCATCAATTACTGACTTAAATTTCGCTCAAATAAACTTCGAGTAATTTAAACCAATCAATCAATGAAAATTATTTCGATTAATCAATCAGTAAAAATCCACACAAGTTGTTCTTCAATTCTCTTAATGATTTTTCTGCTCTTCGTCAGAGACAGAATTCAACGCAATACTAAGCTTTCATCTCAACCCTGTAAGCTAAGATATTCTCGTGTATCGCGTCGGGATGAGTGCATTATAGGGAAAAAAAACTGGTACGCAAGCACTTTTATAAATATGCACGTTCGACCGGTTCTTTTTCAGCCAAAAAAAATCTCAAAAACAAACAAGCGTTTGATTTATATAGTTAATTTATTTTTGAAGAGTTTTAAACTTTATATCTACTATCTTTATAGACTGTTTTGGTACGTTTTGATGTATGCCATAGTTTGATGTAGGGACCTGAACAATACGGTCAACCACATCCATTCCTTTAATTACTTTTCCAAAAACTGCGTAACCCGGATTACCAGCAGAACGATTTAAAAAATTATTATCTGCAACGTTAATAAAAAACTGACTAGTAGCTGAGTCAGGATTTGCAGTACGAGCCATCGCCAACGTTCCGCGTGTGTTAGCAATTCCATTTCCAGCTTCATTTTTGATAGGTGCTCGCGTAGTCTTTTCCTGCATATTTGCAGTAAGTCCACCGCCCTGCACCATAAAACCAGGAATTACGCGGTGAAATATCGTATCTTTATAAAAACCTGACTTTATATAGTCTTTAAAATTCTTCACACTGTTTGGTGCTTTATCATCATAAAGTTGTATTTCAATATTGCCTAAATTTGTTTGCATTTCAACTAAAGTGTCAGCCCAGACTGAATGGCTGCTTATACCCAAACAACATAACATTAATAATTTTTTCATATCTTCCTACAATAAAATGCAAAACTTAATGAAGGATAAATTTAATCATCTATATAAAAGAATTCTAGTGAGTATTTATTATCTTTTATTTAGTACTTTATATTTTAGATTTGAGTATTAGTCCACGTTCCACGTGAAACATGGACTAAACTTTTATTTAACTATTTTTATCCCAGAACTTTCTGAAGTTCTTACTGATCTCGATGGTATAGCGTTTTGCCTTTTTCGAAATAGGTGTCAAGTTTATAAAACCGTGGGTTTGATCTGGATATTCTTCATAATGCATTTTGACGCCATTTTGTCTTAGCTTATAGCTATAAATTTTCGCTTCATCATGCAATACGTCATGACCAGCCGTAATCACAAAAGCTGGTGGATTCTTTTTCAAATTACCATAGGTTGGAGAAATAATTGGATCATCTAATTCTACATTATGCTGAGTTGCATAATATTGGGTAACATAATTGATATCATTATCTGTTAAAACCAATCCTTCATTATAGGCATAGAAAGAAGGATGTCGGCTTTTAAAATCAACTGTAGGGTAAATGAGAAGCTGTGCTTGTGGAGCATAAGGTTTGTTTACTGATCGTTGAGCCACAACCGTACTGATATTGCCGCCTGCACTATCCCCTGCTACAGCAATACGATTTTTTAATATTTTTAGTTGTCTGCGATTTTGATATACCCAAGCTAATGCATCTTCACATGATTGGATTAAATGTTGAGGTGAGACCTCAGGTGCAAGTGGATAATCAATACTGAGTACTTGTACTTTTGCATATTTTGCCAATATACGACAAACCTCATCATGAGTATCTAAACCACCCACAACGAACCCTCCCCCGTGATAGAAAACAATCAGAGGTAATTTTTTATTCGGTGACGGATGATAGTGTCTTGCGAAAACAGTTCCACTTTGAAGCGGCAAACGAATGTCTTCTACTGAATCAATTTCAGTTGATTTCTGGCGTATAGCCAACATTTGTGTATCAAACTGCCGTCTAGACTCAATAGGATCTGAACCAATGAAACCAATACGTCCCTGTTTAATTTGTACGGCCATCATACATTTAGTAAACGAGTCGAGCTCTGGGTATTGGTAGGCATATCCAAGGATTTTGGCAAGTGATTCTTGAGCTAATCGAGGTAACTTATCAAGAGCTCGAGCAGCAGGCCCTTGGCCCTTATCTAGCAATGTTTGAATTTTTTGATTAAATGCTGTCATGCCTATCTCCATGAATTCCTCTTATCCTTCATATTTTCTACAGAATTCTTTGTTGTTTGACTATATTCGCATACAACTCATGTAATCAAGATACAAAGGTAAAAACCAATCTACGCTAATCTGATTTATAGCAAATGTCATTAACAAATCTGTCGTTTAAAACAGGACTTTTTTGCCAATTATTGTTAACAGACAAAAGGAGATTGTGCTATGTCAGCAAAACTAGTTGTTACTTTATTAGCAACCAGTCTTTTAACTGTAGGTTGTGTTGCTTATACAGATGATCCTTATTACCGCGGTGGTTATGCTTACCATGATCATGATGATGATCGCTATGACCGCAATGATGGACGTCGCTATAGTGACTGGGAACGAAAACGTTGGGAAGAGCGTAAGAGAATATACGAACAACAACGTAAAGATGCTCGCGAACAGGATAGAAATCGTCGTGAGTGGGAAAAAAGACACCGTGAATGGGAGAAGAAAAGATTAGAAGATCGTGATCACAATCATAAAGATTATCATGATGATGACTAAAATCTATTGGAATATGGAAGCCCCAAAGAAAAAATCTCTTGGGGCTTTTTTGTTGAGAAATCCACATTCTCTTGACTATAGAATAATGAGTAGCAGCTCATTTCATATATAAATCGGCATCTTGAATATATGTACTCTATAATCTTTTAACTGTTCTTATCGCTAAGAATTACTGAGCAGTTGCAGAGCCTGAAACAGAACCAGAAGCACCAGCATCAACTTGACCTGGTTGTGCTTGACCAGAAACACCTGCATCTACACCAACACCAGCTTGCACGCCAGATGGGCTAGCGCTAGTTTGAGCTGAACCTGATGCATTTAAGCCAGCTTCAGATGCACAACCAACAGCTGTAAAAGCAACACCAGCAAGCACTACAGAGATAAGACCTAATTTTTTCATAATCACTTTCCTTTCATTACGACAAATATTTAAATGCAAAGTTCATCTTCGCGCTGCCTATAATTCACAATTTTTTTTTCTGGCGTGCGTATCATTGGTTGTCTTTTGTAGTAATAGAAGTACAAATTGTGCAATTTTTTATTAAAACCTCTTCCTTAGCCTCACCTCTACCTTTTATATAGAAGCTATAACTTAAGCTTTTGTTTATTTTTATCAATTTCTAATTTTTATCTTAGCCTTTTACTCTCGTTAAAAATTTTCTCTTCATAGAAACGCTATATAACGTGCGTAGAATGTTACAGAGACTTTTTACTTGAAAATGCCTTATTTCATAAAAAAAGCCGGGGATAGACCACGGCTTTTTAGAAAATTTATGGTGTTTCGATTTTAATTATGGCCATTGCATCTCGCCTTTTACAACTTTTGCACCTAGCTCTAGGCTATCCACACTCTTCAATGTTGGATATTGTTTCTGCATGAACTGACTTAGCTCACTCGCATTTTTACTTACTTTGACCGCTTTCTCATAGCTCTTGAGATAGTCGATAGAAAAGTTAACCGCATCTAAACCTTGTGGAGCTCCCTCAACCATATGAGCTGGGACAACTGTTTGAGGTTGGAGTGATTTAATACTTTCTAAAGCTTGAATCACTTCATTGCGATCTTTAACTTTTGGTGTATCTGCCACCCATAAATGAATACCTGAAGAGACTGGAATACCGCCTACAACTGCTTTTGAAGAAGGAATCCATAAATAAGTAAGTTCTTTCTTACCTTTAATCTCGATCGACTCATTCTCGAGTTTTAAAGTTTTAGCGGTATAAACTTGAGGAACAATAATTTGGCTAGGCGCATTTGCACCCATTTGTGGGCCCCAATATTTCACTTTAAGTGCTTGAGTATCTTGGATATGTTTAACAGTTTCTGGTGTTGCGATGATTTGTACATTTGGGAAGTATTGTTTAAATACATCTAAGCCAAAGTAATAGTCCGGATCGCCATAACTTACGAAAATTGTCTTTAGTGTTTTACCACTATCGAGAATATCTGCAGCAATACGTAATGCTTCAGATTTCGAGAATTGTGCATTCACCAACAGAACTTCTTTATCGCCTTCAATTAAAGTAGAAGTCACGCCGAAATGTTCGGGTTTAGCCAGAAAACTTTGGATCTTCAAATCTTGCGCAAAAGCTGAGGAAGCTACCGTTAAACCAGTGGCAGTTGCTAGGGCTGAAGCAGTTAATTTAAAAAATTTCATTATGTATTCTCCAAATTCATGAGAAATACTTTAAATTGCAATTCTTGTAAGGTAAATGCACTAAATTAAGATAAACTGTTGCACATATTGTAACAATGATAAAGTATATGGACACATTAAAAGCCATACACGTCTTTGTTTCTATTGCTCAACATGGCAATTTAACCAAAGCCGCAGAACATCTAAATTATTCCCGTGCGATGGTTTCACGCTATCTTGAGCACCTAGAGCACACATTCTCAACTCGACTATTTCAAAGAAATACACGAAAAATATCTCTCACACCAGCAGGTGAAAAAGCCCTCCTCTACTGCGAAAATATTTTACAACAACAGCAACTTCTACAAGAGTTAGCCGCACCTGAACAACATAATGGTACGATTCGTTTTACCTGCGGTTTATTTTTATTTCAATTAGGGGTTGGAGAATGTATTCGCCAATTTAAACAGCAACATCCGCATATTCAATTTGATGTATATCTGACTGAAAATACAATGGACTTAATTGATGCTCAGGTCGATTTAGCCTTACGTATAACGCAAAAAGTTGCAGATGGATTAATTGCACGACCTGTTTGTCAAATCGAGTCCGTTTTCTGCGCTCATCCTGATTATTTAAAGCAACACAGCCCCCTCTCCCATCCAAGGCAACTGATTCAACATGAATGTTTAGCTCACCATAGCCAACATCAATTTTGGACACTTTTTGATACTGAACAGCAACCGCAGAATTATCCTTTAAACGTCACCTTTAAAAGTAATGATGTAAATGCTGTTTATGACATGTGTGTACATGCTCAAGGTGTGGCAATGTTACCGACCTTATTAGTTAATAAAGATTTAAAAGAAAAACGGTTAGTGCCTTTATTTAAAAACTTTTCGGCTCCCGAATTAAGTTTGTCGGTGGTATATGCTTCAAGACAACATTTGCCCAAAATAACCCAGGAATTTATTGCTTTTATGATCGAAAATTTAGATTTTTACTTAAAACCGCAAAATTAAAAGTTTTAAATTGCCGTGTACGCTTGAATTTTTAGGCAATGCCCATACTTCATCCCTATTAATGAATTACAGCATATGCATGGCAGTTCAGGTTTTACCCAGTAAATGCTGATGCCAAAAGGACTGTACATGTTTAAAAACCCATTTAAACGGAGATCATCAATGGCTAATGAGCAAAATGAGCAAGCTCAAGACATTCAACACGAGCAAGCAGAGCAATCTAATGAGCAAACTCAGGCTGAAGGTGTAGAGCATGCAAACGACGTTACCGTTGAATCTTTACAAGCGCAAATCACCAAATTAGAAGAAAGCCTAAAACTTGAAAAAGCACGTACTGCGAATGCAGTTTACGAAGCACAAAAAAGTGTAGAGCGTATTCAACGTGAGTCTGACAAGCATAAAGAGACTGTGCTTGAAAAATTTGCAAAAGAATTACTAGATTCTGTTGATAATTTAGAGCGTGCAATTCAAGCAGCTGGCGATGAAGAAACGCCAGTACTTGAAGGTATTAAACTGACCTTGAAGTCGCTGTTAACCACACTTGAAAAATTTGGTGTTGTAGAAGCTGATACGAAAAATGGCTTCAATGCGGATTTACATCAAGCTGTCGGTATTGACCCAAATGCTAAAGCAAATGAAATCGGTAGCGTTTTACAAAAGGGCTATACATTAAATGGTCGCTTATTGCGCCCTGCTATGGTTATGGTTGGTCAATAAATAATTTTTTGAGAGTTTTTAGATTTTTTTTCGCTAAAACGCTTGAAAAAAATAGATTCACTCTCATATCGGATAACAAGCAAAAACATTGCAAAAGAATTTTTGAGGAAAACGTCACATGGCAAAAATTATTGGTATTGACTTAGGTACTACCAACTCATGCGTTGCTGTACTTGAAGGCGATAAAGTAAAAGTAATCGAAAACGCTGAAGGCGCACGTACAACTCCATCGATCATTGCTTATAAAGATGGCGAGATCTTAGTAGGTCAAAGTGCTAAGCGTCAGGCAGTAACTAACCCGAAAAATACATTATTCGCTATCAAGCGTTTAATCGGTCGTCGTTATGAAGATCAAGCGGTACAAAAAGATATCGGTCTTGTACCTTATAAAATCATCAAAGCAGACAATGGCGATGCTTGGGTTGAAGTAAACGATAAAAAATTAGCGCCTCAACAGGTTTCTGCTGAAATCTTGAAAAAGATGAAGAAAACTGCAGAAGACTATTTAGGTGAAACAGTTACTGAAGCAGTTATTACTGTTCCTGCTTACTTTAACGATGCTCAACGTCAAGCAACTAAAGATGCGGGTAAAATCGCTGGTTTAGACGTTAAACGTATCATTAACGAACCAACTGCTGCTGCGCTTGCGTTCGGTATGGACAAAAAAGAAGGCGACCGTAAAGTTGCAGTTTACGACTTAGGTGGTGGTACTTTTGACGTATCAATCATTGAAATCGCAGACCTTGATGGCGACCAACAAATCGAAGTGTTATCAACAAACGGTGATACTTTCCTTGGTGGTGAAGACTTTGATAACGCATTAATTGAATTCTTAGTTGAAGAATTTAAGAAAGAACAAAGTGTGAACTTGAAAAATGATCCACTTGCGTTACAACGTTTGAAAGAAGCTGCTGAAAAAGCAAAAATCGAGCTTTCTTCATCAAATGCAACTGAAATCAACCTTCCATACATCACTGCTGATGCAACTGGTCCTAAACACTTAGTGATCAATGTAACACGTGCGAAACTTGAAGGTTTGGTTGCTGATTTAGTTGCTCGCACTATTGAGCCTTGTAAAATCGCACTTAAAGATGCTGGTCTTTCGACTTCAGACATCTCTGACGTGATCTTGGTTGGTGGTCAGTCTCGTATGCCACTTGTACAACAAAAAGTACAAGAGTTCTTTGGTAAAGAGCCACGTAAAGACGTGAACCCTGACGAAGCAGTTGCAATCGGTGCTGCGATTCAAGGTGCGGTATTGTCTGGTGACAAAACTGACGTTCTTTTATTAGACGTAACTCCATTAACTTTAGGTATTGAAACAATGGGTGGTGTATTAACACCAATCATTGAGAAAAACACGACGATTCCTGCGAAGAAATCACAAGTGTTCTCTACTGCTGCTGACAACCAGCCTGCCGTAGACATTTCAGTTTACCAAGGTGAACGTAAGATGGCTCAACAAAACAAATTGTTGGGTAACTTCCAATTAGGCGATATTCCACCTGCTCCACGTGGTGTGCCACAAATTGAAGTATCTTTCGACATCAATGCTGATGGTATCTTGAAAGTATCTGCTAAAGATAAGAGCACTGGTAAAGAGCAATCGATCCAGATTAAAGCGAACTCAGGTTTGTCTGATGCTGAAATCGAAGCAATGATTAAAGATGCTGAAGCGAATGCTGAAGAAGATCGTAAGTTTGAAGAACTTGCAAAAGCGCGTAACGAAGCTGATGCATTAATTTCAAGCTCGAACAAAGCTGTTAAAGATCTTGGTGATAAAGTTACTGAAGATGAAAAAACAGCTGTAAGCACTGCCGTTTCTGAACTTGAAGCAGCAACAAAAGAAAATGATGTAGAAGATATCAAAGCAAAAACTGAAGCTTTACAAAACATCTTGATGCCTATCACTCAACGTGCTTATGAACAAGCGCAACAAGCTGGTGGTGCTGAAGGCTTTGATCCAAATGCATTCCAAGGTGGTGATGCGGGTCAACAAAAAGCAGATGATGGTGTTGTAGACGCTGAGTTCACTGAAGTTAAAGATGACAAAAAATAATTTGTTTCTTTAATAAAAAACCGCGCTTAGGCGCGGTTTTTTATTGTTTACAAAAAGTAACAATAAGTTTTTTAATGATATTATTCAAATGTTTCTGTCAGAAAGATCAATGATAAAAACTAAATATTTAATTTTAAATAATATTTTTTTGCTAAAAAATCACTGTTATTTACTACATTAATTATTTGATTATTGCCAAGTCTAAGAACATCTTTTTTAATTTTTCGACCAATATCACAAACCTCACCTAATCTATTGAGATTTTTATCGTTTTGACGAATTAAATTAAGTAGCTAACAATAAGATTTATTTATATTTTTTATTTTGCCATGAAAAAATTTCTATGGTGGGGATTGAGCTTATGCTTATGCATGGGCTTACAAACAACACTTTTTGCTCAAAGCAATCTGCCAATTAATTCATCTCATCAGCCTTTAAAATACCGAATTGCTTTTATTGATCCTCGATTTCAACTCACTAAAGAACAATTAGTTGAGGTAAGCCAACAAGCTGCTGAAATCTGGCAAAAAGAAACTGGGAAGATCTATTTTATTTATGATTCACAGGCTCAATTGTCAATTAACTTAATCTATGATGATCATCAACTGGTTAAAGATGAACAGCAAAACAATTTGGATGCACTTTTGCAAAAGCAGGAAGCTTGGCACATTAAAAATGAAGAAATTGTTTCAAATAAACAAGAGGTTGCTAAACTATCAACTGATTTGAACAAGAAAAAGGCCAATCTAAAAGCGGAGTTTGAACAATATCAACAAGATGTAACGCGCTTTAATCAAGGAGAACAGCAGTACTCTAGTGCCAATAATTTAAAAGAATGGCAAAAACAACTAGAGCAAAAATCGGAAAATTTACGAAATGAATCTAACAGTCTAAATCTTAAGATTCAATCACTTAACTTAAAAATTAAAGAGCTAAATCGAGAGCAAAGTGACTTAGGCGCTTTAAAAACACAATTCAAACTAGAGCAGAAAACGAGTATTCAACCCTTCCATAAAGGATTATTCAGTCAAAACCAAATCCAGATTTACGGCTATGCTTCTTTAAATGACTTACGTTTGACCCTTGCTCATGAACTTGGGCATGCTTTAGGACTAAACCATACTACCAACCCAAAATCTTTAATGTATCCCTATTTAAAAGAGCAAGATATTCATAACTTTAAATTAACAGATTCAGATTTAGATTTATTAGGTTCAATTTATAGATCCAATTAAAAAATATTAAAGTTAAATGATTAAAAAAACTACACAAAACCAAAAATATTAAATTTTTTCTAAAAAATAATTTAGTATTTGGTAAAAAATCATGAGACTAAAGTCTCATTTATTTATCCAAATTGTACGTTTTTTGATTGATTTTTCATTTTACATTCTTATAATACGTTTTTTTTAAATCTCCCCTTCGATTATGCGTTTAACATCTTTGTTATTAGGCGTAGCCTTTGCTTTTTCTAATTTTCAGGCTAATGCTAATCTTGCAACTCCAGCTCATACTCAAATCCAGCAAAAAGCAGGTCAACATTTGACTTACAAAATTGCTGATATTGATCCACGTTTTGGTTTAAGCCAAGACCAATTAATTCAAATTAGTCAACAAGCTGCAGACATTTGGAAACAAGGTACTGGACAGGATTATTTTACTTATGATCCAAATGCAAAGTTAGAAATTCGTTTAGTTTACGATAATAGCCAAAGCCGTTCTGAACAGCGTCAAAAAATCGCAGCTCAGTTCCAACGAGAACAGCAACGTGTAATTGATGAACAGCAACAAATTAAGCAATTGAAGCAAACCCTTAGTCAAACTCAGTCTGAGCTTGAAAATAAGAAGCAGATTTTGAATGGCAAATTGAAAAATCTTGACCAACTAATGATGGAGCTTAACCAAGGCAAATTAGCACCTGAATACAGCGCTAAATCTTTGGCTAAAACTCAGAAAGATTTGCAAAAACAAACTGTTGCTTTAAAGAAAGAAATTGCTGCATATAATCAGCAAGCTAAAGACTTAAATGTCAAAGTGACTCATTTTAATCAGATTAATAATGAGTTTAATAATTCATTGAACCAATTTAAGCAAAATGCTCAAGCGGATGTCTTTAAAAAAGGTATCTATAACGGCAAACAAATTGTGATTTATGAGTTTAAGTCTATTGATGATTTACGCTTAACGATTGCTCATGAGTTAGGACATGCACTTGGTTTAAAACATAGTGATCAACCAAATGCATTAATGTACTCAGTACGTAAAGATGGTGACAAAAAAATCACTGGACTTACTGATGCTGACCGTGATCTATTAAATGCTTTACCTCAATAATTAAAAGCTTGATATAAAATGATGTATCTATTTCTATGTAGATACATCGAAATTGATATCAAAGTCATGTTATTGTGGTCATAAGAGCTAACGAAAATAGAATGGAGATCAAGATGAGTTATTATCATATCCTGATTGAAGTAAATGATCATATCAGCACGATTGAACAAACTCGTGATATTGAACTGTTTGATATTATTGAAATTAAACCATACCTCCATTCTATTTTAATTCCCTTTTTCAATGAGCATGAAATCGAGCTTGAGGATGAAAATATCGAATATAAAGATATTCTCCATCTTGAAGTAAAACAGACTCTGTTACCGATTGAACATTTAATTGAAGAAGAGCAAAAGCAATTACCAAGTGATACTGATGTCACGATCACTGCGTATGAAATCTTTAATGATCGTGATTTAAGCCAAGATGTTACGTCAGTTATTTTTGATATTTTGGAAGCAGTTAAATTAGAGTGATTATCTTATATAAGTACCTATAAAAAAGGTCTGCATGAGCAGACCTTTTTTATTATTTCCAGTTTATTGCATCATTTTCTGAGCTTGTTCTTGACGGAATGCACGTAAAATTTGTTGCCCTGCCCGTCCTGTTGGATTTAAACCTAAACGAGTCTGCTCCTGACGAATAGCTACGCGGGTTTTATCTCCAATAAGGCCGTCAACTGCACCAATATCATAGCCACGATTAATCAAAAATTGTTGGATTTCACGACGTTCTGCACGTGAAGTTCCCGGATCATCAGTTGGCCAAGACGCAACAAATGGACCAGCACCTTTTAAACGATCAGATAAATGTGCAATCGCAAGTCCATAGCTTTCCGCAGCGTTATAGCTGTAGATAGCATCAAAATTCTTAAATACTAAAAATACTGGACCATTTATACCTGCAGGTGCCATTAAACCCGCTGAAGTATTACCAGATAAAGCTCCTTGAACAAGTGGAGAACCATCAATTCGGGTCACCCCTCGTGCACTCCAGCTACTTAAAGCTTTCTTTGAACGTCGCCCTTCTCCATCAATTGACATACCTTGGGGAACTTTGACTTCAAAACCCCACGGCATTCCTGTTTGCCAACCTGCTTTATTTAAGAAATTAGCAGTTGAAGCCAGTGCATCAGCTGTACTCGACACTAAATCTCGACGACCATCTCCATCAAAATCAACAGCTAAACGTTCATAGGTAGATGGCATAAATTGAGTATGACCAAATGCCCCAGCCCATGAACCTTTCAGTTGATCTTCGGTTAAATCACCACGTTGTAAAATACGCATAGTGGCAAAAAACTCGGTGCGGAAATAACTTTGTCGACGCCCTTCACAACTTAAAGTGCCGAGTGCTTGTAATAAAGGATATTTACCAGAAATATCACCAAAATTACTTTCAACACCCCACACTGCTACAATTGTTTCCGGCGGCACACCGTAGATTTGAGAAGCACGGTTTAAAACATCTCGATGTTGCGCCAGTTTTTGTTTACCAAGCTCAACGCGCTCTTCATCAACTAGACCAGAAAGATAATCCCAAATTGGTGTCGAAAATTCTGGTTGATAGTTTAATTTATCAATAACTGAATAATCTGGGGTCAAGTTTTGGGTATAACGATCATAAGTTGTACCAGATACTCCAGCAGCAATTGCTTGAGAACGTAAATTTGCCAAACAGCTTTGGAAATTATTATTAGGCGTATAATCTTCACTCGTCACTACTGGAACAGTAGCACTGCTAGATATTGTAGAACCATTAATTACGAGCTCTGCTTGAGCCTGAGTCATCGCTAAAAATACAGAGCCAACAATACAAGAAAAACGTCGCATATTATCCTAGTTCGATTTTTAAATTTAAATTTGTAAGTACCATACCATTATGAGTCCAAAATTTCAGAGAGAAAACGTAAATTTGAATTCATAATCTCTACTTTAAATTCATTTCCCATGTTTTAAATTCAAATTTTCTACTTTATTTTTGAATTTAAAATTCTCTAGATCAAAATTATTGTTTTTGAATTCAAAACCGATACTCAAGTTTAAATTCAAAAGTACTTCTTTAAATTTAAACTATAACGCAGGCGTTTCTGTGGATAAACTTATCCACAATCGAGCAAAAACAGCTCTATTTATTGATTCCATTCTATATTTCATTATTCTTGATGACACGAAAAATCCAATCAACCAAACAATCTATATTTTTAAATTCAAAAATCACGCATAATTTAAATTCAAACTTACCGCGTTATTTTAAATTTAAAACACTTTAGCAAACACCACTAGTTTTGAATTCAAAAAACATGAGCTCTATCATCAGCTACAAATCAAACTCTCTTGTGGATAACTAACTTTAAATTCAAAATAATCAAGCTTCACTTTTTAAATTTAAAAAATACCATCAATATTTAAATTCAAAAATTCCTATAAAAAGTTATCCACAACCCTAAAATATGTATGTTCTATCATTTTTTAAATTTAAAGATAAAAAAAGCGATCCGAAGATCGCTTTTTAGAGAATTAAAAATACTTTTAGAGGGTCATATCTGCTGTTAAAGCAAGTGGTTCTGGCAAAATTTCTGCCAATTGACGGCATAAATTCGTCAATTCATTACTATCCACAGGCATTAAAGTAATATGGCCTAATTTGCGGCCAGCACGTTCTGACTTGTTATAAAGATGCAGATGAGCACCATTTAAGGCAAGTACATCCTCAGTTTTAGGATGTTGACCAATAATATTGATCATAACTGTTGGGCGAATAACTTCTGTTGAGCCTAATGGTAATCCTGCAACAGCTCGAATATGGTTTTCAAACTGAGAACAAACCGCGCCTTCAATTGACCAGTGGCCTGAGTTATGCACACGTGGTGCCATCTCATTTGCACATAAACCTTGTTCTGTTACAAATAGCTCGAGAGTCAGCACACCAACATAGTTAAGGTGATTCAACAAACGAGTAATGTAGTCTTGAGCAACGGGTTGCAAAGCTTCACTATTCGGTGCTGGAATAATTGAATGCGATAAAATACCATTATGGTGGTGATTTTCAGCCAGTGGCCAAGTTTTTACCTCACCATTTTGGCCGCGCACCGCAATAATTGAAACTTCACGAGAGAATTTAACAAAGCTTTCAGCAACTAGACTTTTTGCAGGACCAAGTTCAGCCCAAGCAGTATCAATCTGGTCTTCTGAACGAAGTACAAACTGACCTTTACCGTCATATCCACCAGTTGCAGTCTTAAGTACAATCGGTAAACCAAGCTCAGCAACAGCCTTTTTCAAGCTTTCTAAGCTATCTACAGCACGATACGGCGCAACAGGAATAGTAAGCTCATCAAACAATGCTTTTTCTGACAAACGATTTTGCGCAGTCGCTAAAGCAACACGGGGAGGGTGCAATGTTTTGGTTTGTGTTAAAACATCAACATCTTCAACTGGCGTATTTTCAAATTCAAGACTGAAAACATCAGCACTTTCAATAAACTGCTTTAAGCCTTGCTCATCTTGGCTAGAAAAGACTTGGCCTAAAACACCTGCTGGACAATCTGTATTTGCTTCAAAAAAAGTACATTGAATATTTAATGGTAACGCTGCTTGAGCCATCATACGGCCCAGTTGTCCACCACCAAAAATACCGATAGTTTTATCCATCTCAGCCTCTTACACCTGACCCGGAATATTTTTGCTTGCCACTTTATCAGTTTGCGCAGCACGGAAATCAGCAACATTTTTTGCGATTTCAGGACGAGTTAAACCTAAGATTTGTGCAGCCATAATTGCTGCATTCGTCGCACCAGCTGGACCAATCGCCAAAGTACCCACTGCAATACCTGCTGGCATTTGTACGATTGAAAGCAAAGAATCTACACCATTTAAAATTGATGATTTAACTGGCACACCTAAAACAGGTAAATCAGTTTTTGCGGCACACATTCCAGGTAAATGCGCTGCACCGCCTGCACCGGCAATAATCACTTGAATACCGCGATCACGTGCAGTTTCTGCATATTCAAATAAACGATCTGGAGTACGATGAGCAGATACCACTTCCGCTTCAAATGGGACACCAAGCTGTTTAAGCATATTGGCTGTGTTTTCGAGAGTTGCCCAATCAGATTGAGAACCCATAATAATTCCAACGAGAGGTTGAGCGTCTTGTGCTGCGGCCGCATTCATTGCTAATGTTCCAGAGACAAAAGTAAAAGAAGATAAATCTCGACGAGAGCCAAGTTTTAAATGGTTCGGAAGCCCACTATTATAGACTGATTTTTCATCTCACGAAAATTTAACTGACTAGCTCTGCGAATATTTTTAATATCATCAAAAAATGTCATGCTTTAACAGTGACACATTCTCAATTTTTATTAATATAACGCACTTAATCAAATCAATAAGAGCTTAATAATGAAAAAATTTCTTGGAGTCCTAATACTCACACTTTGCACAACAACGAGTTACGCGGCTTTAGTAAATTTAAACATCGATGAATTTCAAAAAACCATTAAAACTTTAAATAAAGAAAAGGGTTATAACGGAGAAATCAAAAGTGGAGCATTAACTGGCAAAGTCCAAGAGAAATTTATTGTTACTGGAACATCTGCTACTGATGAGAGAGAACCAGTTCTGATGACTGGTTATTATCTTGGTGCGACTGAAGTAGGAAATTTATATTCAATTACTGAATATCGCATTTACTGTGACGATCAGACCTATGGTTTTGCCATGTCTAATTTTGAGCCTGATGGCGCCTTAAGTTTAACTACAACAGACAGTAATTATGCTTTTGACTATGAAGACCCAACGCCAAGAGATCAGCAATTTTCTAAAATTCTAAAAAAAGCATGTAAGTATTCAGCTAAATAAATAGTTATGTCTACTAACTATGGCTTGTTATTAAATAGAATAAATCATTTAATTCACAAGCCATAGGAGCTTACTGGCTTCTAAATACGAAATAAACACAACCGAATAGGCATAACATCGCCCATAAGTAATCGAGTTTAAAGGGTTGCTTAAACAAGAAAATCATAAAAGGTACAAACACGACCAATGTAACCACTTCCTGAGTGATCTTCATTTCACCGAGTAACCAGCCTTGTGCACTTAGCATACGAGTGGCTGGAATCATAAAACTATATTCAAGTAAGGCAATAATCCAACCGAATAGAATCGCTTGCCAAAGTGGAGCGTGGTGCAAAAATTTAAGATGCCCATACCATGCAAGTGTCATAAAGCAGTTAGAAATAATTAATAGCGTAAAAGCTAAAACCGTTGGGCTCAAAGGCACATCCTTCATCATCACGATGATTTAAGTATTTTAACGATACAAAACATTATAAAAGATAAAACTGTAATTCAGCTTAAATCTAAAAAATAAAGCTGTAGTTTTATTAGGGTCTCAAACACATAGAACAACAACGATTTTTGACTATCTTTTCGAGTTTAGCCTTGCTATCGTTGCTGGCAAATTTATCAATAATGCACACACAGCAATTCATTTTAATGTTGTGTACAAAAGCAGTGGAGAAGGCGAGCAATGCATCTGCATATCTTGGGTATTTGTGGCACTTTTATGGGCTCTTTAGCACTTTTGGCTCGTGATTTAGGACATAAGGTAACTGGTTCCGATTTAAACGTTTACCCACCGATGTCTACCCAGTTAGAAAATGCAGGCATTACACTCATGCAAGGCTATGACCGTAGTCATTTGCAGCCTCATCCGGACTTGGTTATTGTCGGCAATGCTATGAAACGTGGTATTGATGCTGTCGAATACATGCTAAACGAAGGTCTGCCATATATTTCTGGTCCACAGTTCCTTGCCGATCATGTTTTACAAGGTAAACATGTACTTGGTGTAGCAGGTACTCACGGGAAAACAACAACTACGACCATGTTAGCTTGGGTACTTGATCAAGCTGGTTTAAATCCGGGCTTTTTAATTGGTGGTGTCCCACTTGGTTTTAGTGAAAGTGCTCGTTTAGGCGGTGGCAAATATTTCTGCGTTGAAGCCGATGAATATGACTCCGCTTTCTTTGATAAACGTTCTAAGTTTGTTCATTATCACCCAAAAACGGCGATTTTAAATAACCTTGAATTTGACCATGCCGATATTTTTGATGACCTAGCAGCGATTCAAAAACAGTTCCATCATCTTGTGCGTACCATTCCAAGTGAAGGTCGTATTATTGCGCCAATTACTGAAACTCATATTGATGAAGTGCTTGAAATGGGTTGCTGGACACCAGTGATTCGTACAAGTTTAGAAGCGAATGAAAAAGCTGCATTGTCTGCCGAATTAATCTCAATTGATGGTAGTCATTTTAAAGTACTCGAAAATGGCAATGCCGTTGGTGAAGTTAAATGGACCATGACAGGGCAACATAGCGTAGCGAATGCTTTAGCAACCATTGCAGCCGCTCAGCATGTGGGTGTGGCGCTTGAAACAGCTTGTGAAGCTTTGTCTAACTTTGGTGGCGTGAAACGTCGTATGGAATTACTCGACACAGTCAATGGTATTGAGGTTTATGATGACTTCGCTCACCATCCAACAGCAATTGACACGACTTTAGATGGCGCACGTAAACGCTTAGGTGAACGCCGTTTATGGGCCATTATTGAACCACGTTCAAACACGATGCGTATGGGCAGTCATAAAGATGGCTTAGCACATTCAGCACGCTTAGCAGACGAAGTGATCTGGTATCAGCCAGAAGGCTTAGATTGGGATTTACAACCTGTAATTGAAGCTGCTTCTAACCATGCTCAAGTGAGCCGTTCACTTGATGAAATTATTGAGCGTATTGTCAATGAAGCAGGTGAGGGCGATGCCGTTGTGATTATGTCTAATGGTGGCTTTGGTGGCTTACATCAAAAATTAATGAGTGCATTAAAAGCAAAAGCTGCTTAAATTTCGCTTTAGATGATTCAATAAAAAATGGGTTTCAAATTGAAACCCATTTTTTTATCAGTGCCTTTTAAAGCTTTTCTGGCTTTATATTGGTCATAAATTTAGTAGAAATCATTAAACGTAAACTATAGACAATGCCCATCGCAAAAACGCTATATCCCACGTTATTACAAATAAACGGAATACATAAAATAATGAGCGCTGTGATTGGGTAAAACCATTTCGTGATTCCAGATAAGCATTGGAACTCATAAAGTACCCAAATACAGGTGGTATAAAGCACTACACTCACCGCAACAACTATTCCCATATATAAATCAGAAATATGCGCATGATGGGTTGTAACATCCACGGCAGCAGCAAGCGCAGCACCTACCGCAGCAATACTGACAAAAACAAAATAATGGCCGTATCCCCAAACAAATGGGCGTACACCTTTTACATGATGGTGTTGTTCACTACGATCAAAATAAGCCCACCACATTGCGAACATGAGCATCAATCCACCCACCATCAAGAAAATGGCAGGGATATTCATTGATTGAGCGGCTAAAGCATCACGTATGGTATTAAAACTACCGACAATCGACTCACCCAACACAATAATTGTGAGTAAGGCATAACGTTCTACAATATGATGAGGATGCCACGGCGTTGGTGAATATTTTTCTGCATAGATTGGAACAAATAACTCCACTACAACCAGAAATAAAAATAGAGGTATTGAAAGTACATGAGCAAAGTTAGCCACAAGCCAGCCAATTTGTACTAAGACTATACCTATTGCATAGCGATAAGCCGTAACTCGCCTTTCAGGATCATGTTTTGCTGCTCTGAGCCACTGAGTCACCAAGGCCATGCGCATGATCACATAACCGATAATGATTACATCAAAATCCTGACTACGAAACACATCAGGGATACCCGCTGCCATCACCAATGACCCTACAATCTGTATAAAGGTAAGACATCGATACAATGCATCATCGTTATCGTAAGCCGAGGCAAACCATGAAAAATTCATCCATGCCCACCACAGCGCAAAAAATACCATCAGGTAGCTTGGTAATGCATGCCAGAGGTGATTTTCAATAATTGCATGATGTAACTGCTGACCCGCTGTTGCAATCGCGACCACAAAAATTAAATCGAACAATAATTCGAGTGGAGTCGCTGCTCTATGCTGCTGATCAGGATCTCTTGGGGATAGGGGCCTCAAGCTTAATTTTTTCTGTTTTTCTTGAGTAGTCATAAAATAACGTTCTCGAATAAAGTGCCAACACGTTAACACTTTAATATTAACGCCCAGAACACGCATTAAAAAATATCTAGACCTGTTGTTTAATCTTTACCCATCAGCGAGCTATATTTCATTTTTGTGACAATTCTTTATCAAGACCTTAAGCTTAATTCTTTATCATAGCTCACGTTTTTGTTCTTGTTTGGAATATGAATGTCTTTAGAAACACTCAACCTTAGCTTATTCCATGTGATTAATGGGGCTCAGGATGCGAGTCAATTTATCATTCGTCTTGCTATCTTTTTTGCTAATGATCTCCTCTATATTCTCTTATTCATCCTTACATTTTTATGGTTTTATGGCGATCAAGATTTAAAAAATAGGGTCATTAAATCTGTCTTTTTAACCTGCGTATCACTTTTAGTAGGTTACGTTATTTCTCTGTTTTACCATCACTCAAGACCGTTTGTCATGGGTGTGGGTACGACTTTTATTGAACATGCACCAACGGCATCTTTTCCAAGTAATCATATGCTGATTTTCAGCACCATTGCTTTATCTTATTTGTTTGCTCAGCGCAAAATGATTGGAATCATTCTGTTATTTTTGTCATTTGTGGTAGCGTGGTCACGTATTTATTTAGGTGTGCATTTCCCTTTAGACATGTTAGGGGCTTTTATTGTCGCACTACTAGTCAATACAGCAGGTTATTACTTCTGGAATGCTTACGGTACAAGTTTGACGGCATTCTGTATTCATATTTATCAGATTATCTGCAAACCACTTTTAGACCGCGGTTTAATTAAATAACCTATAGATCTTTTTTTGCATTCAAACCACGACATTAAGTTCAGTTGCGTAATACAAAAAAATCTGCCATTCTATGTCGACTTGGATATGTTTTATCCAAAACAGAATTTAGTTTGACAAGGGGAGTAGCCTCCTCCAAACATAACAGCAGTGTTATGTGTCAGATATCGTCAATACGCTTTTATTAAAAAGTCGGTATCTGAGCATCGTGAAATTCATGATGTAGGCAAGACCTTGATCATGTTGATACAGATGTTTAATTCATCTGGCAACTGGTCGAGGTTTTTTTATGCCCAATTGCCGGATGTATGGAGGATTTATGGAATCGATCGGCAATTTATGGCTGTACATAGCATTCTTTGGCATAGTCATTGTGATGCTCCTGATTGACTTTTTAGGCTTTAAGCAAAAGCAAGGTCAGGATGTCTCAATTAAGCAAGCTGCTTACTGGAGTGTGGCGTGGGTAAGCGTCGCAGCCCTATTTGGTGGTGGTTTATGGCTTTACCTACAACAAACAGTTGGGGTGACCTTAGCAAACCAAAAAACTATGGAATACTTTGCGGGTTACTTACTCGAAAAGTCCCTCGCAATTGACAACGTTTTCGTCTGGTTAATGATTTTCGCAGCGTTTGCTATTCCAGCTGCACTACAACGTAAAATTTTGCTCTACGGCGTATTAGGTGCCATCGTACTACGTACCCTCTTTATTTTTATTGGTGCATGGTTCGTTCAAGAGTTTTCTTGGGTACTTTATATCTTCGGTGCGTTCTTAGTATATACAGGCTTTAAGTTCTTAAAAGGCCAAGATGAAGAAACCAATATTGAAGATATCAAGCTCTTAAAATGGTTACGTAACCATATGCGCATTACACCACAGCTTGAAGGTGACAAATTCTTTGTACGTCAAAACGGTTTATTGTGGGCAACGCCGTTATTTCTAGTTTTGATTTTGGTTGAAGCTTCAGACGTGATTTTCGCAGTAGACTCTATTCCTGCTATTTTCGCGGTAACTAGCGACCCGTTTATTGTTTTAACGGCGAACTTAATGGCAATTTTAGGTTTACGCGCAATGTTCTTTTTACTTGCTGGCGCTGCGACTAAATTGCATTACTTACCATACGGTTTAGGCATCATCTTATTGTTCATTGGTGCGAAAATGTTGTTGCTTGATGTATTCCACATGCCAATCTGGATCTCGTTAAGCTTTATCGTAATAGTGTTAGCAATCACTGCTTACCTTTCTCTACGACACAACAAAAAGCAATTGCAGTCTTAATTCATCACAACAAGGCATCTACACGTGAGATGCCTTGTTATCTAAATTTTCAAAATAGACTGTACTTTAAAAAAACAGATTAATATTATATGCCAACTTAAAATTTATCTTTCCTAATCAGAAACATAATAGATAACAGCTATTCGGTATTTTATGCCGAACATACTTATTAAAATGTGTGGAGTCTCATGCGTTCTAAAAAAATTAATCTTGTCGTTGTCCCTCTATTAATCACGGCATGTAGTCATAATGATGGTCCTTTAGTACAAGACGTATATAACAACCAATATGACTGTGCTCGCGACTGGAATAATGAAACATGTAAACAAGAAAATAGCTCCAGTGGACATGGTTCTAGCTATGTTGGTAGTCGCTATTTAGGTCCTGCGTATTATCGAAATAATCGGGAAGTTTCTTATCACGGCAATACCTTACATCCTTACAGCAATTTGAGTGTAGGCCAACCAATTATTTCAAGCACAGCGAAAAGTTCGTCTTTTTCATCCCCAATTCGTGGTGGTTTTGGCCGTAGCGGTTTTTCTTTCGGCGGCTAAGTCTTTAGGCATTCACTCAATATGAAAAGAAAAATATTTACTCCACGACCAGACTGGCAAGTGGAGCATCAAAATATTGGTTTTGATTATTTTAATTTACCTTCTCTTGATGGCTCAATTTACTGGTCTGAAGGAGTTGCTTATGAGTTTACCCTTAAGCAGATTGAACAACTTGAAGATGCAGCAAATGAACTGCATCAGATGTGTTTATTGGTAGTAGGAGACCTTATTCAACGGGGCGACTATCCTGCTTATTTTCAAATTCCTGAAGTCGCTATAAACCATATTGAACATTCATGGAAACAAAATGCTCCGATGCTGTATGGCCGCTTTGATTTCGCTTACGATGGGCGAAATATCAAAATGCTGGAATATAACGCCGACACGCCGACTGGCTTACTCGAAGCCTCTGTCGCGCAGTGGCTGTGGATAGAACAAGTCTCAGGCATTGCAAACCGAGATCAATTCAATAGCATTCATGAAGACCTGATTAAACGCTGGAAAACAATTTTACCGCGTGGTAGCCATGTGCATTTTGCTGCTTGTCAGGAGGCTGGAAGGGAAGACTGGGGTAATTTAGAGTACTTGATGGATACGGCTTATCAAGCTCATCTACAAGTTTCCGAGCTTTCTATGGAAAACATAGGCTGGAACGGGCAAGATTTTGTTGATCTCCATAATCAGCCCATTCAAAACATATTTAAGCTCTACCCATGGGAATGGATCTGGGAAGAAGCCTTTTCTCAATATATCCATCCACAAACACAGTGGATTGAACCTTGTTGGAAAATGTTACTTTCAAATAAAGCGATTCTGGTTGAGCTTTGGAAGCGTTATCCAAACCATCCATTGTTGATTGAAACCCATGCGTATGAACCGCAACAAGCTTTGTCTGGCAAATGGGTGAAAAAGCCGATTTTGGCAAGGGAAGGGGCCAATATTCGAGTTTTACAAGACGGCCATGACCAAGGTGCGGCTTCTGGTAGCTTTTATTTTGATGACTATGACAAATACGGTTATGTCGCACAGAAATGGGTAGATACCCCATTATTTTCAGGACAACTGCCTACACTCGGTTTATGGATGGTCGGACATCAATGTGCAGGTATGTCTATTCGTGAAGATTGCTATGACATTATTGGTAATGATGCTCACTTTGCAGCACATTATTTTGTCGAGTAATAAGTACCTAGAGGTATTTAAAAAAGCACTTTTGAGGTGCTTTTTTATTATGCTTGATTCGCAATCAAACAGTGCATTTTACGTATATAGCGAATAATGAACTTTAGTTTCTAAAGCTAAATTAGAACAAAAATTCAAAAATATAATGACTTAATCTTATGTAATTTAATAATTTTATTCTTATTTCTTCAATTAAAAATCAATATTGGCAAGCTCTTTGCATCTCCTAAAAAGAAAAAAGCCTAGATTTTAAGGGCTCGTGAGAGCCCTGATTTTTTTAAGGAGTGATGCCATGAATGCGATTCCAACTTTAACGCCCCTTGCCATGCCGTGTAACAGTAGTTTTGAAGCAAAAGATTGGGAAATTTTATCTACTCACTGGTATCCCGTCGCACGTACTCAAGATGTCTCTACTGCACCTCAACGAGTCACGCTACTAGACGTCAATATGGCGTTATATAAAACAGAAAGTGGTGAAATTCATCTAGTTCGAGATATTTGTCCACATCGTGGGGTTCCTTTAACCAAAGGTTGGGTGGATGGTGAGGAGATTGTGTGTCCTTATCATGGTCTACGCTATAACACTGAAGGGAAATGTACTCAAATACCAGCTCAACCCGAGTTAACCAAAATTTCTGATCGTTTTTCTCTGACCAAATTTCCAGTTGTTGAACGATATGGTCTCATTTGGACCAGTATTCATGGTCGTGATATTGCTAAAGCCAATATTCCTATATTAGATACTTGGGACCACGCAGAGCATCAATCAATTTTACCGCCTTTTGTAGATATTGGCGGTTCTAGCGGACGTCAACTTGAAGGGTTTATAGATGTCGCTCATTTTGCGTGGGTACATCATAATGCCTTTGCGAGTCGTGATAATCCCGTCGTCCCTAAATATCATACTGAACGTACCGACTATGGTTTAAAAACGGTCTATATCAGTAATGTCAGTAATTATCCACATGAACTAAAACATCTCGAGCCAGAAGGCTTTTTGTGGAAGCGCACCTTTGATGTCTATCCACCTTTTTCAGCCGTCCTTACAGTCGATTTTCCAGAAGGTGGGGTCTTAAAAATCTTGAATGCGTGCTGTCCTATTTCAATCAATAAAACCCGTTTATTTGTTCCACTCACCCGTAACTTTGATCAGACAGGTGATTTAGAAAAGGTATATGCGTTTAATGCCCAAATTTTTGCCGAAGACCAAGATATGGTCGAATCACAAAAGCCAGAAGAACTGCCGCTTGATTTAATGATGGAAGCACATTTTGAAGCAGACCGTTCATCAACGACTTATCGACGGATTTTGGCTGAATGGGGACTAAGTAAACGTTATACCGTTTAAATATTGGCTAACTGGGGTACAATCAATCGAAAAAAGTGAAAATATAAAGGCTTTCCATGTCATTGATCGCAAATACCACCGTTGTGCGTGGTCGTTTTTTAGATATCCAGCAAACCGTCTCTGAGCCAACTGATATTCCAAATCAAGTGCGTTATTTGGAAGATGGTGTATTGGTTAGTGAACATGGAAAAATCAAATGGTTTGGTGCATGGGAAGATGCAGAGCAGCATCTACCTGCTGGGGTTGAGATTCAACATTATCCAGAACAATTGATTGTACCTGGCTTTATTGATACCCATATTCATTTCCCGCAAACAGAAATGGTTGGAGCATACGGCGAACAACTTTTGAGCTGGCTCAATACTTATACGTTCCCAACTGAAATCCAGTTTCAGGACAAAGCATATGCAAGTGAAATTGCCCAATTCTTTGTTCAAGAGCTACTGAAACACGGTACAACCACAGCATTGGTTTTCTGTACGGTTCACCCCGAGTCTGTTGATGCCTTATTTAAAGCCGCAGAACACGTTCAGATGCGTTTAATTGCTGGTAAGGTACTCATGGACCGCCATGCACCTGAAGCGCTTTGTGATACGCCAGAAACAGCTTACAGCGACACCAAAGCACTGATTGAGAAATGGCATGGTAAGGGCCGTGCTCTCTATGCGATTACTCCACGTTTTGCACCAACGTCTACACCTGAACAGTTAGAAAGAGCAGGGCAGTTAAAACAAGAATTTCCAGATGTTTATGTACATACCCATTTAAGTGAAAACAAAGATGAAATCGCTTGGGTGAAATCTTTATTTCCAGAACAAGCAGGCTATTTAGATGTTTATCAACATTATGGCCTGACTGGTAAACGTTCTGTATTTGCTCATTGCGTTCACTTAGAAGATCAAGAATGGCAATGTATGCATGATACACAATCGGCTATTGCATTTTGCCCAACGTCAAACCTGTTCTTAGGCAGTGGTTTATTTCCACTGAAAAAAACTTGGGAAAAACAAGTGAAAGTAGGCTTAGGGACAGATATCGGTGCTGGTACATCATTTAGTTTGCTGCAAACCGTTAACGAGGCTTATAAGGTTCAGCAGTTACAAGGTGATAAACTTTCAGCTTATGAAGCGCTCTATCATGCAACTTTAGGTGGAGCAAAAGCGCTTGATTTACAAGATCAGTTAGGCAACTTCAATGTCGGTAAAGAAGCAGACTTTGTGGTACTGAATCTCAAGCCAACAGCATTACAGGAACTTCGCCAGTCTAAATCCAAATCTGTTGAAGACTCACTGTTTGCATTATTCACTTTAGGTGATGACCGTAATATTGAGGCGACTTATATTTATGGAAACCGTGCTTATCAAAAAGAAACAGCCAAATAAAAAAGTCATTGTTAAGTTTTTGTTATTATTTGGAATATGTGCTCTTGCATTAAAGCGTGATCGACATAATCCGCAAAATGATAAAATTTCACAGCCATCAAAGGGTGCATGAAACGTCATTTTGCTTTAAAATTTTACCATTAACTCAGATTTTCGAGGTGTTGCAGGTCAACACCTTTTTTATTTTTTCTTTTATATCTTGTAGGAATCTGCCATGACTGTTGCAATGAGCATCATGATTTCAACCGAAGAAATTCAAGCAAAAGTCAAAGAGCTCGGCGAGCAAATTAACGCTCACTATGCAAATAGTGATAAAGAATTAGTTCTTATTGGACTACTTCGTGGTTCTGTTATTTTCATGGCAGACTTGTGCCGTACAATTACTAAACCGCATGAACTCGACTTCATGACAGTGTCTAGCTACGGCGGCGGTACGACTTCAAGTCGAGATGTCAAAATCTTAAAAGATCTTGACGGTGAAATTCGCGGTAAAGATGTATTGGTTGTTGAAGACATTATCGACTCAGGCAATACCTTAAGCAAAGTCGTTGAAATGTTGCAAACTCGCGAGCCAAATTCAATTCAACTCTGCACATTAGTGAGTAAACCATCTCGCCGTGAAATTGATCTTGAAGTGAAATTTTTAGGTTTTGAAGTTGAAGACAGATTCATTGTGGGTTACGGCTTAGACTACGATCAAAAATATCGCCACTTGCCATTTATTGGTGAAATTGGTTTATAAATTTCAGAGAAATAGCACCGCAAGGTGCTATTTTTTTATATAAAGCCTTAGCTTTGAACAAAAAAGACACAAAAAATCGCAATCTGCTACAGACAAAATAGACAGCTCTACCGCACGATAGAATATGAAGCAAAATCATTAACTTCATCAAAAAAACAACTGGAGAACAAATATGTGGTCACTTATTGTTGCTATTGTAGTTGGTTTCTTTGCTGGCTTAATCGCTCGTGCTTTGCATCCTGGGGATGATAAAGCAGGTTTCATCGTAACGACCTTGATTGGTATTGCAGGTTCACTTCTAGCTACTTATGGTGGTCGTTTACTTGGACTTTACGGCGAAAACTCAGCTGCAGGCTTTATCGCATCCGTGATTGGTGCCATCGTTATTCTTTTTATCTACAACTTGATTACACGAAAAAGCTAAACTTTAATTCATTTATAAAAAAAGCACCTTATGGTGCTTTTTTTAATTTATTTTAAAGACCTAACTCTTTCCATACGGCCTGAATTTCTTCAGCAGAGCGTGCGCCAACCAGTTTGAAACCATTCGCAAAAATTAGGGTAGGGGTGCCGTTAAAGCCGAGTTTTTTTCCTAATTCCAAATTACGGTCAATTGGGTTTGCACAGCTCGTAACTGTTGGTTTAACACCTTGCTGAATCAGTTTTTTCCATGAGTAAGATTGATTTGGTGCACACCAAACTTGTCTAGAAACCACAATAGACTGAGGTTTTAAAGGATAGATGAACGTATAAATAGTCACATCTTTAAGCTTATCGAGTTCAGGTTCAAGCTGCTTACAATAAGGACAATTTGGATCAGAAAATACTGCTAAAACATGCTGGCCATTACCTTTGACTGTTTTAATCGCATCTTTTAAAGGCAGTTGTTTCCAATCAATTGAGTTCTGTCCTAAAACTAGATCTTTGGTTAAGTTCTTTTGGTCTTTTAACCGAATCATAGAGCCTACAAACATATGTTGCCCATCTTCACCAACATAAATGATTTGCTGATCAAGATTAGCGCTATATAGCCCGGGCATTTCAGTTTTCTGAATATTGCTAATTTTCAAATTAGGATATTGTTTTTTAATATTTTCCCTAACAGTATCTACATTAGCGAAACTCACACTTGCAGTTAGGCTAAATAATGCCAATATTCCTAATTTTTTAAGCATAAAACCGACTCATGCGTTGGAGAGGAGATCATTTTAATCAGTTCAGCTTTTTAAAACAGAACTGATTACCGAGTTATAACCAAACTTCCACTCATTTATGCCAATGTTTCACGTGGAACATAAATAGGTTTTAGAGTATTAATTTCTACTGAAATATGCACAATTTCATCATGAATGGACAAAGCATGACGAATCTGATCTGCGGTTAAAGAAATATCATCAGTTTCGAGTGCCAAAATACAAGAAAACTTACCTTTCGCGACTTTCCAGACATGAATATCCGTAATTTCAATATGTTTAGGAAACTCAGCAATTACTTCACGGATCTCTTCAACTACCGGATGATCCATTTCTGCGTCTAAAAGGGTTTTTCCTGTCTCTTTCATTAATCCCAGAGACCATTTTGCAACCAAAATAGCACCTAAAATTCCTAAAAGTGCATCTAAAAAATCCCATCCGAAATACTTACCTGCGAAAAGCGCAATAATTGCAAAAACAGAAGTTACTGCATCTGCAACCACATGTAAAAATGCAGCTTTTTGGTTTAAATCGTGGTGGTGATGCCCATGATCATGCTCGTGATGGTGATGGTGATGGTGATGGTGATGGTGATGGTGATGGTGCCCATCATCGTGAAGTAACCATGCGCAAATCAAGTTAATGACCAAACCTAAAATTGCAATCGGAATCGCTTCATTATAAAAAATTTCAACTGGATTAAATAAACGTTGTATCGACTGAAACGCCATAAAAATGGCGACAACCATCAACAAAATTGCACTGCTATAACCCGCTAAAATCTCGATTTTCCAAGTTCCGAAACTAAACCGACGATCTTTGGAATAATGACGAGCCGCGCGATAGGCAAAATAGGCTAAACCGAGAGCCAACATATGGGAACTCATATGCCAACCATCAGCCAGTAGTGCCATTGAATTGAAAAACCATCCACCGAATATTTCTAACACCATCATGGATGCCGTTAAAATTGTTGCAATCAAAATACGTTTTTGTGCAAGTGGATTTCCTTCATCAAACTGATGTTGATGATGACGTGATACACTATGATCCTGCATAATATTTAAACCCAATATACTCCCTACCAGTATATTGAATTATACAAGAGAACCCAGATGAGTCACATTGGTCAGGATAAAAAAATACTTAATCGTGTAAAACGACTAAAAGGACAAATCAACAGCATTGAGCATGCTGTTGAACAACCAGATATTTCATGCATAGAAATACTACAACAAGTTGCTGCAATTAAAGGGGCAATAAACGGTTTGATGAGTGAATTAATGGAACAGCATTTACATCACCACGTGCTCAAAGACGCACAAGTTGATCAAAATGAGCTAGATGAGTTTTTAAAGGTTCTAAAAAGATACGGTTAACGAGGTGACTGAATGACACAGCCATGTGCATCATTCAGAATTTTGTAATTATTTTCCAATACAGAATGAACCAAAAATCTTGCCTAATAGGTCATCGGCACTAAAGTCACCGGTAATTTCACCTAAAGCATTTTGGGCAAGACGTAGTGACTCAGCAACCAGTTCACCTGCGTTAAACACAACAAGTTGCTCGCGTGCTTCTGAAAGATAGAGCTGTGTGCGCTTCATTGCGTCTAAATGACGTGTTCTTGCAATAAAGGTGTCTTCCTCAGGGTGGAAGCCCGCATGCGCTGTAATCGCATCTACGAGGCTTTGCACGCCCATCTCTTGTTTTGCAGAAACGGTTATATGACGGAAACCTTGAAAATCACTTATTTCAGCTAATTGACCAGTTAAATCGCATTTATTACCAATTAACATTAAACGACGCGGTTCAATATGTTCCGCAAAATACTCTTGAGCAAGTTTTAATGGGTCATCACCTTGGTTTAAATCATAAACCAGCAATAACAAATCAGCTTGTTCAATTTCTTTGATTGCACGACGAATCCCTTCTTTTTCAACGATGTCACCTGTTTCACGAAGACCCGCAGTATCGGTTAAGGTGATTGGTAGACCATTTAAGCTAATTTTTTCATGTAAAACATCACGAGTAGTACCAGCAATATCGGTCACAATTGCACGCTCAACACCAGCAAGTGCATTCAACAAGCTCGACTTACCCGCATTTGGTTTACCAGCAATAACGACTTGCAAACCTTCACGTAATAATTGACCTTGTCGTGCAGAGGTTTGAACAGCATGTACCGAATGCTGAACATCTTCAAGTAAAGCTAAAATTTTACCATCTGCCAAGAAATCGATTTCTTCTTCAGGAAAATCAATTGCTGCTTCAACATGCAAGCGTAAATGAATCAGTTTTTCTAAAACAGTATTAATTTTTGTTGAAAAAGCGCCTTGTAAAGAGCGAACCGCAGAGCGTGCCGCAGCTTGCGAAGTCGCATCAATCAAGTCGGCAATCGCTTCCGCTTGTACCAAGTCCATCTTGCCATTTTCAAAAGCACGCATGGAAAATTCGCCGGCTTTTGCAGCAATTGCACCAAGCTCAAATAGACGCCCAAGCAAGGCATTTTGGATGACTGGACCGCCGTGGCCTTGTAGCTCTACAACATCTTCACCTGTAAACGAGTGAGGATTGGGAAAGCATAGAACAATCCCTTCATCCATAATGCTGCCATCAGCATCATAAAATTTACGGAAACCTGCCATACGCGCTTCTGGCAAGTTTTTTTGTGTCAGGTTTTGAGCAATTTCATAAGCCTTAGGTCCAGATAGGCGAATCACGCCCACACCACCACGCCCAGGTGGCGTTGCAATTGCGGCAATCGTGGTTTGACTTTGCATATTATTCACCTAAAAACCTAAAATCCAGCCAAAGAAAAATCCGCCTAAGATTACCATCTTAAGCGGATTTATTCAGCAAAAGTTCAACGATTAAGAAGCTGATTCAGTCTTATTGATACGACTTTTCTCAACGCTCTTATTAATAAACGACTGCTGTAAAATAGTAATACTGTTGTTCACAATCCAGTATAGTACGAGACCGGCAGGGAAGAACAACATAAATACCGTGAACATAATCGGCATAATGCGGAACACTTTTGCCTGCATTGGATCAGCGGGTTGTGGGTTCAACATTTGCTGCGCAAACATGGTAGCACCCATGATTAACGGCAAGATGAACCAAGGATCCATTGCTGACAAATCTTGAATCCAACCTAACCATGGTGCGTGACGTAATTCCACACTTTCCATGAGTACCCAGTACAAAGCAAGGAAAATTGGCATTTGTAGCAACAATGGTAAACAACCTGAAAGTGGATTTACTTGTTCACGCTTATATAAAGCCATCATTTCTTGCGAGAAGCGCATACGGTCTTCACCGAACTCTTCTTTCATGCGTTGCATTTCTGGTGCAATCACACGCATTTTCGCCATAGAACGATAACTTTTTGAAGATAAAGGCCACAAGATCATCTTCACCATAATGGTAAGCAAGATGATTGACCATCCCCAGTTACCAACAATGCTATGGAAGAATTGAAGACCTAAGAACAAGAGTTTAGCAATCGGCCATAACCAACCATAATCAACAGTCTGATTTAAACCAACAGCTAAATCTTTTAATTCAGATTGTACTTTCGGACCTGAATAAAGTTTTGCATCCACTTCCATTGAAGTGCCTGCCGGAACATTAATCACTGGTGAGGTAAAACCAATGATATTCATGTGATCAGCAGATTGACGAGATTCAAGCTTAGCTACATAAGGCTGACCATTCGCTTGAGTCAGCTTAAGGTTTCCAGGAATCCAAGCACTTACAAAATAATGCTGAACAATCGCAACCCATCCACCTTTCGCTTCAGTATTTACTTTTTCTTCTGAGAAATTAGCAAATTTAAGCTTGTTGTAATGTGCATCAGGCGTTCCCCAAGCTCCACCTAAGAAAGTTCCTAGAGTGAAAATACCTTGAGAAGATTTACCTGGATCTTCAGAATTATCGCGCTTTAATTGTCCAAACATCTGTCCTTGCCAACTTTGTTGGCTACGGTTAATTACTTGATGTTTTACAACAATTGGATATTGACCTTGAGTAAAGGTAAAAGTTTTAATAATTTCAACGCCTTCAGGTGTTTTAAATACCATTGGAACGTTTAAAACTTTTTCAGATTGACCCTTTTGGTCCTGTACACCTTTAGCATCAGCCAAAGTATATGATGTCTTTTCAACAGCATATAATGGACGACCACCACGACTACTATCTGGTCCATTCAAACCAATTAAGCCAGATTGAGCAACATATGTACGCTTGGCATCATTTTCAAGCATAACAAAAGGTTGATCGCTGTCTTTGCTTTTGTCGTGTGAGAGTAATTCAATACGAACAATATCACCACCTTTTGGATTAATCCAAATATGGTAAAGGTCAGTTTGTACTGAAATAAGCTGTTGATTCACAGGTGCAGTTGCATCTGTGGTTTGTGACTGCGCAATATTTGCTTGTGGCACATCGGAAGCCACTGTTGCATTTTTAGCATTTGGCAAATCAGCAGATACTTCATGCGAACTTACAGCTGCCGCTTGTTGTTGCGGAGCAGTTGCAGCATTTCCATAATCTTTTTGCCAAGCCAAAATGAGCAAATATGCGGTGACAAACATGGCCCCGAGAATTGCAAACCTGGCCCATTGTTGCATATCTATTACCCCAAATGGTTAGAGAGATTTTGCTTCAGTAAACGATCACGAAAGGGTACAGCAACATGATGCGTTTGAGAATCTATTTGATGAAACGAAATAAAACGAATTGCTTTTGGCGGTACCGGATCATATCCAGATCCTCCCCACGGATGACAACGACATATCCGTTTAGAAGATAACCAAACGCCTTTTATCGCACCATGAGTTTGCAATGCTTCTATCGAATATTGGGAACAAGTCGGGATATAACGACAACGGGGTCCAAGAAGCGGACTAATCGCAATTTGATACAGTCGAATCAACCAACGTAGAAAACGGACCATTGGCTATCTCTTAATTCTGCGAGGTTGTGCCAACTTTAGAATGTTTTTTTGCTAAGCGCTGTAATTTTTGCCAAGCAAAGTCTAATTGTTGATATAGCTCAGCATTCGTAATCGTTTCTATACCAACTTTCGGCATCACCACAACATCTATGTCTGATCCAAAATTCGGCTGATGTAGACGAAAGCTCTCACGAGCAAGACGTTTTATTCGATTTCTTTCATGCGCTCGGCGCACTTTTTTCTTAGCAACAACAATACCCAAACGGCTTTTAGGCTGTTCGGTTAATTTTGCAAGAAATAAAAAATGGGGTTGATGCACTTTAAAAAGCGCACCATCAAATACACTTTTATAATCTGCAGCACAGCGTATTCGCACGTCTGTGCTAAAACTGTAAAGTGTCATCACACCCAAGTCTGGTCAGCGTAACAGTATTAAACAGTTAAGCTATGACGACCTTTTGCACGACGACGAGCTAATACTTGACGACCAGCTTTAGTTGCCATACGAGCACGGAAACCATGAACGCGTTTACGCTTTAATTCAGATGGTTGGAAAGTACGTTTCATATTGAAACTCCCAAAAATGATCTTTCTATAAAGGTCCGCGATTTTATTGTGCAATGTTTACGCTGTCAATGAAAAACCAAGAAAGTTTTGTATTTAACCCAAATTTTTAATCTCTTCTCTTCTTTTTATCACGGTCATAATTCAGTGCAATATATAGCTTTAAAAGTTATACACAAAGTAATTGTCTATTTTTATTAGAACTTTTAATATACACACACCTTATATACATACTTATCAACAAAACAAGATACCATCTTGGTTTGGATTTGCTGTATTTGAATTTAAATTCATATTTTGCAGTTATCCACAAAAGATCACCACCCTATTAAATAAATTCAAATTTAGAAATTTAAATTTATTCTTATTAGGGATAACTTTTTCTGTGGATTTCGCACTTTTAAATTTAAAAAACATATATTTGAGTTGTTGATAACTCTGTTTTTACTATATTTATGGATTGTGGATAAGTTTATGTGTTAATTTATCCACAGGTTGTGCAAAAAGTTATACACAAGCCATTTTGAATTTAAATTTATTCACAAGAGATTTCTTTTTAGACAAAATCAACTGAAATCGTCATGACAGATGTGGATAACTTGGTTAGAATGGCGACCCCTTCTCATCAGGAAGGGTTAATCTTTAGATTATTTGAATTTAAAAACGCAGAAATAGGGGATACAC